>NZ_QXJI01000001.1 GCF_003586305.1 Cognatilysobacter tabacisoli
GCTGCAAGAGCGAGCGTAACCGCCGCACCGAGCTGAACGTGCAGAACTAAGCGACACGCGCGGACGTTCGTGTCCGCCGGCAACACCCGAAGCCCGGCCTCGTGCCGGGCTTCGTCTTTTTCGGGTCTGCCTGTGGGCGCCGGTGAATCGGGTAAGGTGCGCGCATGCGCGGCGTAAACGTGCTGCAACGCACACTGCTTGGCCAATCCACGCCGCATCTCGCGCAAGCCGTAAAAGTTTCGTCAGGGATTGCGCAGTGCTTCACCTTTTCCCGGCTGGGCGACCGCGTGCCGGCTTCCTACACTCGCTGCTACCAAACGGGGGAGATCACACCATGCGTCGCATCACCATCACCGCCGCGCTGCTGCTCGCGCCAGCCCTTGCCGCCGCCCAGGACCCGTGCGCCGACCTCGCGCGGCAGGGTCAGCAGCGGGCCGCCGTCGGCGCTTCGGTCGCACCGGAACTGACCGCGCCGCGCGCCAACCTCGGCGCCCCGACCGGCGTGCTCGCCCAAGCGCTCGACGAGGCCCAGACCGCCGACAGCGTGCTGCTGCGCATGCGCTTCGAGAAGTGCCAGGCGGTCGCCGCCGGCCCGAAGCCGGCGACGGCCACGACCGCGTCGGCAACCGCGCCGGCGGCGGTCAGCCCGAACGACCCGGCCGCCTACAAGCCCAAGACCGCGCACGACAACACGCCGTGGCGTTTCGACATGAGCCAGAACGGCAAGCGCATGACGGCCGAGGAGTTCGACGCCTGGATGAAGGCGCGCGGCGTGCGCGTTGCCAAGGGCGCACCGAAGCCTGCGGCCGCTCCGGTGCCGACGCCGGCGCCGGCCGAAGCGCCCAAGGGCAACTGATCCCGGCCAATGCCGCCGGCGTCGCCGGCGGTGCCATGTCTTCGAGAGCCTCTCCATTGACGGCCGCGCAAGCGGCCGTTTTCTTACGATGAGCCCAGCGCCCCGCCACGGCCTCGCCCGCGTGCTGTCCAAGCACGGCATCTGCTCGCGCACGCAGGCCGCGCAGTGGATCGTCGACGGGCGGGTGCGCGTCGACGGCCAGGTCGTCCGCGACCCCGAGTTCCCGGTCGACCGCGCGCGACAGCGGGTCGCCGTCGACGGCCGCGATCTCGATGCGGCGCCGCGGCTGTACCTGATGCTCAACAAGCCGCGCGGGCTGGTGACGACCGCCAGCGACGAACGCGGGCGCGACACGGTATACCGCTGCTTCGACGGGGCCGGGCTGCCGTGGCTCGCGCCGGTCGGTCGGCTCGACAAGGCCAGCGAAGGGCTGCTGCTGTTCTGCAACGACCCCGAGTGGGCTGCGCGGATCACGGACCCGGCCAGCGGCCCGGACAAGACCTACCACGTGCAGGTCGACACGATCCCGGACGCGCCGTTGCTGGCGGCGCTCGAATCCGGGCGCGAGGTCGACGGCGAGCCGCTGCGGGCCAAGCGGGTCGAGCTGCTGCGCACGGGCACGCGCAACGCTTGGCTGGCGATCACCCTCGACGAGGGCCGCAACCGGCAGATCCGCCGGCTGCTGGCCGCGTTCGACATCGGCGTGCTGCGGCTGATTCGCGTCGGCGTCGGCCGCCTCGCGCTCGGCACGCTCGCCAAGGGCGAGTGGCGCGCGCTGACGCCGGAAGAGGTCGACGCGCTGCGCGATTGATGGCGGGCATCACAGTCCGCGCTCCGCGCGCTGTTCGGCCTGCGCGGACTGTGGCCCCGCGCACTTTTTGCCGCGATCCGCGACGCGGTCGGCCTCCTAGACTCCCGCCCACACAGGGGAAGGGTGGGGACCATGACCAGACTGCTGCTGGCAGCCGCGATGCTGCTCGTGTTCGATGCTGCGCGCGCGCAAGGGGCCTCGTGTGCGCAGGAGCCGGGGATCGAAACCGCGCCGCGCGCCGGCGTACTCGCGCAGGCACACGCGCTGGCCGTCCTTGAGGACGACGTGCGGGCGTCGCCGTTCGGTGCGTGCGAGGTCGTCGCGGCCAGCGGCGATGGGGCCACGCGCCGCACGGCCCGGCGTGCGCGCACGGCCGCGCCGTCGCACCGTTTCGACATGACCCAGAACGGCAAGCGCATGAGCGCCGCCGACTTCGACAAGTGGATGAAGGCCCGCGGCATCCGCGTGGCCACCGGGAAGCCGGCCAAGCCGAAGCCGAAGCCGAAGCGCTAGTCGCGGACCTCGCCCGGTTCGCGCGGCACGGCCCAGCGTTCCAGCCGCCGTGCCAGCAGGGCGGCCACGACCTCGCGGGCGCGCTCGTCGTTCGGGCCGCGCGCGTCCGGCCCCTTGCCCTTGTCGTGGTTGCAGCCGGCGCAGGCCAGCGCGAGGTTGCGCGCGTCGTTCGCGGCGTCGCCGACTTCGCGCGTCAGCGCGGCTGCGGCGCGCTTGCCGAACCACGCCTGCGGGACGACATGTTCGAGTGTCCCGTGGCCGAGCGGCGTGCCGTCGGCGTCGAACTCCAGCGTCGAGCGGCAGTGCAGGCAGCGCGTCCGCCAGCGGCCGTCGGCCCGCAGCGCCGCTTCGGCGTCGTGCGCGAGCGCGAGCAGGAACAGCCGCCGCAGCGCCGGCCGCATCGGGCTGGGCTCAGCCCGGGATGACGCCGAGCTCCCGGCCGATCCGCACGAACGCATCGATCGCGCGGTCCAGGTGCGCGCGCGTGTGCGCGGCGGAGATCTGCGTGCGGATGCGCGCCTGTCCCTTCGGCACGACCGGGAAGAAGAACCCGATCGCATAGATGCCCTCTTCGAGCAGGCGCTGGGCGAACCGCTGGGCCAGCGGCGCGTCGTACAGCATCACCGGGCTGATCGGGTGCACGCCCGGCTTCACGTCGAAGCCGGCCGCGGTCATGCGCTCGCGGAAGTAGGCGGTGTTGTCGGCCAGCTGCGCGCGCAGGTCGCCGGCCGCGGCCAGCATCTCGAACGCCTTGATGCCGGCGGCGACCACGTGCGGCGGCAGCGAGTTCGAGAACAGGTACGGACGCGAGCGCTGGCGCAGCAGCTCGATGACTTCCTTCTTCGCGGTCGTGAAGCCGCCGAGCGCGCCGCCCATCGCCTTGCCGAGCGTGCCGGTGAAGATGTCGATCCGGTCCATCACGCCCTTGACCTCGGCCGAGCCGCGGCCGGTCGCGCCGAGGAATCCGGTCGCGTGGCACTCGTCGATGTGCACCAGCGCACCGTACTTGCGCGCCAGCGCCGTGATCTCGTCGAGCGGGGCGATGAATCCGTCCATCGAGAACACGCCGTCGGACGTGATCATGATCGTGCGCGCGCCGTCGGCCTTGGCCTGCTGCAGCTGCCTCTCGAGGTCGGCCATGTCGCAGTTGGCGTAGCGGTAGCGCTTGGCCTTGCACAGGCGCACGCCGTCGATGATCGAGGCGTGGTTCAGCGCGTCGGAGATGATCGCGTCGTGCTCGTCGAGCAGCGGCTCGAACAGGCCGCCGTTGGCGTCGAAGCATGCGGCGTAGAGGATCGTGTCCTCGGTGCCGAAGAAGTCGGCGATCGTCTGCTCGAGCTGCTTGTGCAGGTCCTGCGTGCCGCAGATGAAACGCACCGACGCCATGCCGAAGCCATGGGTGTCGAGCGCGTCCTTGGCCGCGGCGATGATGTCCGGATGGTCGGCCAGGCCCAGGTAATTGTTGGCGCAGAAGTTCAGCACCGTGCGGCCGTCGGCGAGGGTGATTTCCGCCGACTGCGGGCTGGTGATGATGCGCTCGGACTTGAACAGGCCGGCATCGCGGATTTCGTCGAGCGTGTCGCGGTAGCGCGCCGTCAGGCTGGAGTCGCTCATCGCGTTCAATTCCACGACAGCACGACCTTGCCGGCCTTGCCCGATTCCATCAGCTCGAAGCCCGTCTGGAACTCGTCGATCGGCATCTGGTGGGTCAGCACCTTCTGCAGCGGGAAGCCGCTGAGGACGAGCTGGGTCATCTTGTACCAGGTCTCGTACATCTTCCGGCCGTAGATGCCGTGCAGGGTCAGGCCCTTGAAGATGATCTTGTCCCAGTCCGCGCCGGCGCCCTTGGGCATGATGCCGAGCATCGCGATCTTGCCGCCGTGGTACATGCAGTCGAGCATGTCGTTGAACGCGCGCGGGTTGCCGGACATCTCCAGGCCGACGTCGAAGCCCTCCATGTGCAGGTCCTTCATCACGTCCTTCAGCGACGTGTTGGACACGTTGACCACGCGTGTGGCGCCCATGTCGGCGGCGAGCTTGAGCCGGAAGTCGTTGACGTCGGTGACCACGACGTTGCGCGCGCCGATGTGCTTGCAGATGCCGGCGGCGATGATGCCGATCGGGCCGGCGCCGGTGATCAGCACGTCCTCTCCGACCACGTCGAACTCCAGCGCGCAGTGCGCGGCGTTGCCGTAGGGGTCGAAGAACGCGGCGAGTTCGCTCGGGATCTGGTCCGGGATCGGCCACAGGTTGCTGGCCGGCATCACGATGTATTCGGCGAACGCGCCGTCGCGGTTGACGCCGATGCCGACCGTGTTCGGGCACAGGTGCTGGCGGCCGGCGCGGCAGTTGCGGCAGTGGCCGCAGACGATGTGGCCCTCGGCTGACACGCGCTGGCCGAGCCGGTAGCCGGTCACGCCGGCGCCGAGCTCGACCACGCGGCCGACGAACTCGTGGCCAATCACCAGGCCCGGCTTGATCGTGCGCTGGCTCCACTCGTCCCACAGGTAGATGTGCAGGTCGGTGCCGCAGATCGCGGTCTTCTCCAGCTTGACCAGCACCTCGTTCGGCCCCGGCGTCGGCACCGGCACCTGTTCCATCCAGATGCCCTTGGTGGCTTCGCGCTTGACCAGCGCCTTCATCAACGTTTCGGTCATGGGAATGGTTGCCGTCGAGGCCGCGCGGGCCGGGAAAGAGGTGCGGAATTATACGCCCCGGCCCGGTGGCGGCCCCGCGCGCGGTTTGCCGCGGCCGGGCGGCTTCGCCTAAGGTCGCGACTCCCTACGCTTGCCCCGGACGTCCATGCGCCACCGTCTGTTTGCCGTACCGCTGCTGCTCGCCTGCGCCGTCGCCCACGCCGACGAGGGCATGTGGATGCCGTCGCAGCTGCCCGACATCGCCAAGCCGCTGCGCGCCGCCGGCTTCAAGGGCGACCCGAAGGCCCTGGCCGAACTGGCCGCGCCGCCGATGAACGCCGTGGTGAAGGTCGGCGGCGCGACCGGCGCGTTCGTGTCGAAGGACGGCCTGGTGCTGACCAACCACCACGTCGCGTTCGGGGTGATCCAGTACAACTCGGGCAAGCAGCCCGACGGCAGCGTGCGCGACCTGATCGGCAACGGCTACATCGCCGGTGACCGCGCGGCCGAGCTGGCGGCGAATCCCGACTACCGGGTGCTGGTCACGACCGCGTTCGACAAGGTCACCGACCGCGTGCTCGCCCACGCGCGCGGCAAGACCGGGCGCGCGTACTTCGACGCGGTCGACGCCGCGACCAAGGCGATCGTCGCCGAGTGCGAAGCCGACGCCGGCCACCGCTGCAGCGTGGCGAACATGTACTACGGCACCGACTTCTACCGGATCAAGCAGCTCGAGCTGCGCGACATCCGTCTGGTGTATGCGCCGCCGGAGGCGATCGGCAACTACGGCGACGAGGTCGACAACTTCATGTGGCCGCGCCACAGCGGCGACTTCACCCTGCTGCGCGCGTACGTGGGCAGGGACGGCAAGCCGGCCGACTACAGCCCCGACAACGTGCCGTACGCGCCGCCGGCGCACCTGCAGGTGGCGACCGACCACGTCAAGGCCGGCGACTTCGCGATGCTGGCCGGCTACCCCGGCGTCACCTATCGCCACCGGATGGCGTCGGAGTTCCGCCAGCAGATCGAGTGGCAGCTGCCGTGGCGGGTGGCGTTCGTCGGCGGCGCGATCGAGGCCATCGAGGCGGCGGTGAAGGACGATCCGGCCAAGCGGGTGCTGTACGCGTCGGCGATGAACAGCTTCAAGAACACCCTCAAGCGCGCACAGGGCGAGCTCGAAGGCCTGCGCCGCAACGATGCGCTGACGCTGCGCGCCGCCGACGAGGCCGCGATGCTCGCGTGGCTGCGCACGCAGCCGGACGCGGCGTCGACGCTGGCCGACATCGCCGCCGCGCAGGCAGTGCTGGATACCGCGGCGAAGACGCGCGAGCGCGACCAGTGGTTCGCCGGCGCGCGCCCGGTGCTGTTCAACGCCGCCTTGACGCTGCAGCGGCTCGCCGCCGAGCGGCGCAAGCCGGACGCGCAGCGGCAGACCGGCTTCCAGCAGCGCGACGAGAAGCTGATCGAAGGCGCGCTGAAGCAGGTGCAGCGGCGCTACCACCCCGACGTCGAACAGGCGCACTGGCGCTACCTGCTGCAGCGCTACTACGCGCTGCCGGGGGACCAGCGCATCGCCGAAGTCGAGACGCTGTTCGGCAACTCGCTCGCCGCGGCGGAACAGAAGCTCGCAGCGCTGTACGCCGGCACCCGGCTCGGCGACGAGGCGGAGCGGCTGCGCTGGCTGGCCGCGCCGTCCGACCAGGTGGCGGCTGCCGACGATGCGCTGATGCGCGCCGCCGCCGCGCTGCTGCCGGTCGCACTGCGGCTGGAGGATGCCGACAAGGCCCGCGACGGCGAGCTGCTGCGCCTGCGGCCGTCGTACATGCGCGCGCTGATCGCCTTCCGGCAGTCGCAGGGGCGCGCGGTCTACCCGGACGCCAATTCCACGCTGCGCGTCAGCTACGGCCGGGTCAGCCCGATGTCGCCGCGCGACGGCGTCGACTATCGGCCGCTGACGACCGTGGACGGCATCGTCGAGAAGCACACCGGCACCGCGCCGTTCGACGCGCCGGCGCCGCTGCGCGCGGCGATCGCGAAGGGCGATTTCGGCAGCACCGGCGATCCGGCACTGAAGGCGCAGACCGTCAACCTGCTGACCAACCTCGACACGACCGGCGGCAATTCGGGCTCGCCGGTGCTCGACGCGCGCGGCCGGCTGATCGGCATCAACTTCGACAGCAACTGGGAGGCGGTCAGCGCGAGCTGGAGCTTCGACCCGCGCTACAAGCGCGCGATCCACGTCGACGCGCGCTACCTGCGCTGGCTGATGGCCAAGGTCTATCCGGCGCCGCACCTGCTGCGCGAGATGAACCTGCCGGCGGAGTGAAGGTCGCGCGCCCGCATCGCGTCATTCAGGCGGTCGATGCGGGCTCGCCTCGGCCATCGGATCGATGAATCGGACGCCGTCGCCGCGCGGCGCCCCGTGACTTTGGTCATGGGGGCGGGTTGCGGGTCGCCGGCTAGACTCGAAAAGTTTTCGCGGTTTCCTTTCGTTGCATGCACAGGAGTTCAGCAATGCGCTATTCGGTTCTGGCTGTCGCACTGGCAGTCGCCAGCCTCGGGGTGGCCCACGCGGGCGAAGGCATGTGGGTGCCGCAGCAGCTGCCGGAGATCGCCGGGCCGCTGAAGAAGGCCGGGCTCAAGCTCGACGCCAAGCAGCTGGCGAACCTGACTGGCGACCCGATGGGCGCGGTCGTGTCGCTCGGCGGCTGCACCGCGAGCTTCGTGTCGCCCAAGGGACTGGTCGTCACCAACCACCACTGCGCGTACGGCGCGATCCAGCTCAACTCGACGCCGGAACGCAACCTGATGAAGGACGGCTTCAACGCCGCGCAGCCGGGCGATGAGGTGTCCGCCGGACCGAATGCGCGCATCTACGCGCTCGATTCGATCCGCGACGTCACCGCCGACGTCCAGGCGGCCATCGCCGCCGCGCCCGACGCGCTCGGCCGCACCAAGGCGCTGGACACGATCGAGAAGAAGCTCGTCGCCGACTGCGAAGCCGAGGCCGGCTTCCGCTGCCGCCTGTACAGCTTCGCCGGTGGCAACACCTACCGCCTGTTCCGCAACCTCGAGATCCAGGACGTGCGCCTGGTGTACGCGCCGCCCGGCAGCGTCGGCAACTACGGCGGCGAGGTCGACAACTGGATGTGGCCGCGCCACACCGGCGACTTCTCGTTCTACCGCGCCTACGTCGGCAAGGACGGCAAGCCGGCCGCGTACTCGACCGACAACGTGCCCTACCAGCCCAAGCAGTGGCTGAAGGTCGCCGACGACGCGCTGCGCGACGGCGACTTCGTCATGGTCGCCGGCTACCCGGGCCGCACCTCGCGCTACGCGCTCGCGCAGGAGTTCGACAACACCGTGGCGTGGAGCTACCCCACCATTGGCGGCCACTACAAGAAGCTGGTCGCGCTGGTCGAGGCCGAGGGCGCCAAGAACCCCGACATCGCGGTCAAGTACGCCAACACCGTGCGCGGCTGGCAGAACACGATGAAGAACTACGACGGCCAGCTCGAGGGCTTCGCCCGCATCGGCGCGGCCGAGCGCAAGCACGCCGACGAGAAGGCGGTGCTGGCGTGGCTGCAGCAGCAGGGCGACAAGGGCCGCGCCGCGCTCGACGCGCACGCCAGGCTCCTCGCGCTGGACGCACAGGCCACCGCCACGCGCGACCGCGACCTCGTGTTCGGCCAGCTGCGCAGCACCGGCGCGATCGGCGCGGCGGCGCAGCTGTACCGCCTGTCGATCGAGCGCGCCAAGCCGGACGCCGAGCGAGAGCAGGGCTACCAGCAGCGCGACATGCCGACGTTCGAAGGCGGCATGCGCCAGATGGAGCGCCGCTACGTGCCGGCGATGGACCGCGAGCTGCAGGCCTACTGGCTGCGCGAGTACATCAAGCTGCCGGCCTCGCAGCGCGTCGAGGCGGTCGACAAGTGGCTGGGCGGCAACGACGAGAAGGCGATCACGCGCGCGCTCGACAAGCTCGCCAAGACCGCGCTCGGCAACACCGACATGCGGCTGGGCCTGATGAAGGCCGACCGCGCCGCGTTCGAGTCGAGCAAGGACCCGGCGATCCAGTTCGCCGTGGCGATCATGCCGACCGTGCTGAAGCTGGAGGAGGAGGGCAAGGCCCGCGCCGGCGACGCGCTGCTGGCCCGCCCGGCGTTCCTGCAGGCGATCTCGGACTACAAGAAGTCCAAGGGCCAGTTCGTCTACCCGGACGCCAACTCGTCGCTGCGCATCACCTTCGGCAAGGTCACCGGCTACACCAAGACCGACGGCAGCAAGCAGGCCTCGTTCACCCGGCTTGAGGAAGTCGCCGCCAAGGCCACCGGCACCGCGCCGTTCGACGCGCCGAAGGCCCAGCTCGAGGCGATCGCGGCCAAGCGCTACGGCGGGCTGGCCGACCGCAAGCTCGGCACCGTACCGGTCAACTTCCTGTCGGACCTGGACATCACCGGCGGCAACTCGGGCTCGCCGGTGCTCGACGCCGAAGGCAAGCTGGTCGGGCTGGCGTTCGACGGCAACTGGGAGTCGGTCAGCAGCAACTGGGTGTTCGACCCGACGATGACCCGGATGATCTCGGTCGACCAGCGCTACATGCGCTGGATCATGCAGGAGGTCTACCCGGCGCCGCAGGTGCTGGCCGAGCTGGGCGTGCCGGCGAAGGACTGATCTTCAGCGCACCTGGTGCGACACCGACGCCGGCCGCCTTGCGCGGCCGGCGTTTTCTTTTGGCGCGCCGGGCGTCGTTCAGACCGCCGGGATCGCGTACTCGAAGCTGTAGCGGTGGGTGCCGTCGGCCTCGATCTCGATCGCCATGCGGCCGGTCAGCCCCGCCAGCGCGCCGGTGCCCGAGTCGGGCACGACCGTCAGCGCCAGCGTCGGCGCGCCGCGGTCCATCGTGCCGCTGTGCTGGGTCAGGAAGCTGCCGTCGAGCCCGTCGAGGCTGCCGCTGATGCGCTCGACCGCGACGTACGCGGCCGAGCCCTCGACCGGCGTGCCGACGGCCAGCATGTGCACGACGCCGGTGGCGTCGAGCGGCCCGTGGAAGCGCTTGTCGAAGCGCATGTGCATCGCCTGCGCGCCATCGCCGAGATCGCACGGGTCCAGCACGCTGCGCTGGACGTCGAACACGCCGCTGACCGTCACCGTCATCGTCTCGCTCTCCTCGTTCAAGGCCCGCCATGCTCGCGTGCACGCGCGGCCGTTACCAGTGCAACGGTTGCGACGGCCCGGTCCATTGCCTAGGCTGCCGCGGCGCCACAGCATCGCCGCGCCGGCGCGAACGCCGCGCGACGCCACGCCCCCCACTCCGGACCACCGAATGCGCATCCTGCTCGCCCGCCACGGCGAAACCCCGTGGAACGCCGAAGGCCGCTACCAGGGCCAGGAAGACATCGCACTCTCGCCGGTCGGCGAGGCCCAGGCGCGCGCGCTCGGCGAGCGCCTGCGCGAGGTCCCGATCACCCGCGCGGTGGCGTCGCCGCTGTCGCGCGCGCGCCGCACGGCCGAACTTGCGCTCGGCGCGCGCGCGGGCATGCTCGCGTTCGACCCGGGCCTGCTGGAGATCGCCCACGGCACGTGGGAAGGCCTGCTGGCCAGCGAGATCCGCGCGCGCGACCCACAGCGCCTGCTCGACTGGCGCGTGCGCCCGCACGAGGTGCTGATGCCCGGCGGCGAATCGCTGCAGCACGTGTTCGACCGCGCGTGGCCGGCGCTGGCGCGGGCCTGCGACGGGCTCGGTGACGACGACACCCTGCTGGTGGTCGCACATGACGCGGTCAACCGCGTGCTGCTGTGCCGGATCCTCGGCATCCCGTTCGGCAAGCTGTGGACGTTCCGGCAGGCACCGACCACGCTGAACCTGCTCGAGGGCGCCGACGTCGACACCCTCGACGTGGTCCGCCTGAACGACTGCAGCCACCACACCGCGCTGTTCGGCGAGGCCGTGCACCGCGCGCTGTAGGGCGCCGTAGGGCGGGCTCGAGCCCGCCACCGCATCCGCGCCACCGCATCGCGTCTCCCTTCGGGCCAGCGTGGCCGCGACGCCGCAACCCCGTGCATCGGTCCCGGCGATCGGTGAGGCGTCGCGTGGTTGCGTGGCACGTTGGCGGCTCGCGATGGCGGGCCGGGGCCCGCCCTGCGTCCCCGGTCCACCTGCCTTGTCCCGGCGATCGCGGGATAATGATCGTCCCCGCTTCGACCGCCGCCATGCCCCGCAGCCTTCTCGAGTGGCTCGAGCACATCGAGCAGCAGCATCCCCAGTCGATCGCGATGGGCCTGGAGCGCGTGCGCGAGGTCGCGCGACGGATGGGCCTGGGCAAGCCCGCGACCCGCGTGATCACCGTCGGCGGCACCAACGGCAAGGGCTCGACCGTCGCGTTCATCGAGGCGATCGCGCGCGCGGCCGGCTGGCGCGTCGGCGCGTACACGTCGCCGCACCTGCACGCGTACAACGAGCGCGTGCGCATCGACGGAGTCGACGCCGACGACGCGTCGCTGGTCACCGGCTTCGAGGCCGTCGCCGCGGCCGCGTCTGCCGGCGCCCACGGCGAGGCGGTCGCGCTGACCTATTTCGAGTACGGAACGCTGTGCGCGCTGTGGCTGTTCGCACGCGCGCCGCTCGACCTGGCGGTGCTCGAGGTCGGCCTCGGCGGGCGGCTGGACGCGGTCAACATCGTCGACCCGGACGTGGCGGTGATCACCACCGTCGACCTCGACCACCAGGACTGGCTTGGCAGCGACCGCGAGGCGATCGGCGCGGAGAAGGCCGGCATCGCCCGCGCGTGGACGCCGCTGGTGCTCGGCGACGACGACCCGCCTTCGAGCGTGCTTGGCCACGCGTACGCGATCGGCGCCTCGGCGGTGCGGATCGGCTGCGACTTCTTCATCGACCGACCCGACGGCGCGCCGGGCTGGCGCTGGCGCGAGGTCGGCAGCGAGCTGGACCTGCCGTGGCCGTCGCTGGCCGCGCCGGTGCAGCTGCGCAACGCCGCCGTGGCGATCGCGGCGCTGCGCGCGCTGCCGGATGAGCTGCCCGCGCCGGCGTTCGCAGAAGGCGTGGCCGCCGCCCACGTGCCGGGCCGGCTTCAGCGGTTCGAACGCGACGGCGTGGAGGTGCTCGTCGACGTCGGCCACAACCCGCAGGCCGCGCGCGGTCTCGCGGCGTGGCTCGACGCCACGCCATCGCACGGCCGAACGCTCGCGGTCTACGCCGCGCTTGCCGACAAGGACGCGCGCGGCGTGGTCGACGCGCTCGGCACGCGGGTCGCGCGCTGGCACCTGGCCGGGCTCGCCGGGGTCGGCCCGCGCAGCCAGCCGGTCGAGGCGCTCGCGGCGCGGCTGGCCGACACGCCGGCGGCCCATGCATCGCACCATGACGACGTCGGCGCCGCGCTCGACGCGGCGGTCGCCGAGGCCGCGCCGGGGGACCGCATCCTCGTGTTCGGCTCGTTCCACACCGCCGCCGAGGCCTGCGCACGGCTCGCCGCGGCCTGAACCGGCACGCGCGTCGCGCCGGGGCACGGTGATCGCGGGGGTATAATTCGCGCGGCCTTTCGCCGTGACCCGCGAGAACCGATGGAACCTGCACTGAAACAGCGACTGATCGGCGCCACGGTGCTGGTCGCGCTTGCCGTGGTCTTCCTGCCGATGCTGATCAAGGGCCCCGCGCCCGAGAGTTCCGCCTCGGATGTCCCGCTGGAGCTGCCGGACGCGCCGCAGGGCCAGTTCGAAACCCGCGAGCTGCCGCTGGTCGGCCCCGGCGAGGCGCCCGCCGCCGGCGCCGTCGGCATGCCGGGCGCGCCCGCCGCCGACCCCGACACCCTCCCCATGGTCGACACCGCTGCCGCCGGCGCGCAGCCGGCGACCGCCGCCGCGGGCGACTACGCGGTCAATTTCGGCAGCTACGCCAGCACCGCCGACGCCGCCCGCGTCATCGCGGCGCTGGCCGGCGCGCAGCTGGCCGCGTTCCAGCAGCCGGTCACCGACGCCGGCCGCACGCTGCACCGCGTCCGGATCGGCCCGTTCGCGACGCGCGCCGAGGCCGAGGCCGCGCGACTGCGCGCGGCGAAGGTCAACGACCGCGTCACCGCGCGGGTCGTCGCGCTGGACGCGGACGCGTCCACCCCGGCAGCCGCGACTGCGGCGCCGGTGGCCTCGCAGCCGGCGCCGGCGCCGACCGCGTCCGTCTCGGCGCCGGTCCCGCTGCCCGAGTCGAAGCCGGCCGCCACGCAGCCCGTCGCGCCCGCCCCGAAGCCCGCCGCGCCGAAGCCGGTGGCGACCGCGCCGGCCAAGCCGGTCGAGGCGCCGAAGCCGGCCGCCGCGCTCGGCTTCGCGGTGCAGCTGGGCGCGTTCGGCAACGCCGCCGAAGCGACCAAGCTGCGCGACCGCGCACGCGCCGCCGGCTTCAGCGCATTCGTCGAGGCGGTGCCGACCGACAAGGGCACGCTGAACCGCGTGCGCGTCGGCCCGGTCGCGAGCCGCGCCGAGGCCGATGCGCTGAAGGCGCAGCTGTCGTCGAAGCTCGGCGTCAGCGGCATCGTCCGCCCGCACCCCTGAGCCGGCGTCCGGGCGTCCCCACATGAGCGGCGTCGACTGGGTGGTGCTGGCGATCGTCGCCGCGTCGGCGCTGTTCGGCCTGATGCGCGGCTTCGTCGGCATGCTCGTGTCGCTGGTGGCCTGGCTGCTGTCGGGCTGGGTCGCGTTCCGCTTCGGCGGTGAGGTCGGGCTGATGCTCGCCGGCGCGGGCGAGCCGAGCGCGGGCCAGGTGTTCGCCGGCTACGCGCTGAGCTTCGTCGTCGTGATGGTGGTCGTCGGCACCGTCGGCTGGCTGGTCCGCAAGCTGGTCGCGTCGACCGGCCTGGGCGGGATGGACCGCCTGCTCGGGCTCGGCGTCGGCGTGGCGCGCGGCGCGTTCGTCGCCTGCGCGCTGGTGCTGCTGCTCGGGCTGACCTCGCTGCCGCGCGAACCGGAGTGGCAGTCGTCGAAGGTCGTGCCGGTGTTCGTGCCGGGCGCGCACTGGCTGCGCGGCTGGCTGCCGGACTGGGTCGCCGCGAAGGTCGACCTCGACGGTTCGGGCGCGCGGCCGGAACCCGACGACGCGCCGCTGCCCGCGCCGCTGGCCGGTTGACCCGGACGCATTCGCCCGCATCTCGACGGTACCGGCCTCTTCTTTCCCCGTTCACGCTCTCCAGCAGGACTTCCCACCATGTGCGGCATCATCGGAATCGTCGGCCATACCGACGTCGCGGCGCGGCTCTACGACGGCCTGACGGTGCTCCAGCACCGCGGCCAGGACGCGGCCGGCATCGCCACCGCCGACGGCAACAAGCTGCGCGTGCACAAGGGCAACGGCCTGGTCAGCGACGTGTTCCACGAGCGCGCGATGCAGCTGCTGCAGGGGCGGGTCGGGATCGGCCACTGTCGCTACCCGACGGCCGGCAGCGAGGGTTCGGACGAAGCCCAGCCGTTCTACGTGAACTCCCCGTTTGGCATCGCGCTGGCGCACAACGGCAACCTGATCAACACCGACGCGCTGCGCCGCGAGGTGTTCGAGCAGGACCGCCGCAATGTCAACACCGAGTCCGATTCGGAAGTGCTGCTGAACGTGTTCGCGCACGAGCTCGACATGCAGGGCGCGCTGACCCCGGACGGTGCGTTCAGGGCGATCGAGGGCGTCGCGCGCCGCTGCGTCGGCGGCTACGCGGTCGTCGCGACGGTGCTGGGCCTTGGGCTGGTCGCGTTCCGAGACCCCAACGGCATCCGCCCGCTGGTGCTCGGCAAGCGTTCGCACAACGGCCAGGACGAGTACGCGATCGCGTCCGAGTCGGTCGCGCTCGACCTGCTCGGCTTCGAGCGCCTGCGCGACGTGCGCCCGGGCGAGGGCGTGGTCGTCACCGCGCGCGGCGAGCTGTTCACGAAACAGTGCGCCGACGAGCGCATGCACACGCCGTGCATCTTCGAGTACGTGTACTTCGCGCGGCCCGACTCGATGATGGACGAGGTCTCGGTGCACAAGGCGCGCATGCGCATGGGGCAGAAGCTCGGCGAGAAGATCCTGCGGCTGCGCCCGGACCACGACATCGACACGGTGATCCCGATCCCCGACACCTCGCGCGATGCCGCGCTGGAGATCTCCAACGTGCTCGGCGTGAAGTACCGCGAAGGCTTCATCAAGAACCGCTACGTCGGCCGCACGTTCATCATGCCGGGGCAGGGCGAGCGGGCGAAGTCGGTGCGGCGCAAGCTCAACCCGATCCCGCTGGAATTCAAGAACCGCGTCGTGCTGCTGGTCGACGACTCGATCGTGCGCGGCACCACGTCGCGGCAGATCGTGCAGATGGCGCGCGACGCCGGCGCGCGCAAGGTCTACCTGGCGTCCGCCGCGCCGCCGGTTCGCTTCCCGAACGTCTACGGCATCGACATGCCGTCGGCCGAGGAGCTGGTCGCCCACGGCCGCACCGACGACGAGGTGCAGACGCTGCTCGGCTGCGACTGGCTGATCTACCAGGACCTCGCCGACCTGCAGGAGGCCGTGTCCGGCCCGAAGCACCGCATCGACCACTTCGATTCGTCGTGCTTCAACGGCGAGTACGTGACCGGCATCGAACCGGGCTACTTCGACCGCATCCGCCAGCTGCGCTCGGACGAAGCCAAGAAGACGCGGCGGGCCTGACATGCGCGAACTGAAATCCCTGCTGATCCCCGACGACGACAACGGCCAGGTCCTGCGCCAGATGCTCGAGGACGGCGACGACCTCGACCGCGCGCGCGCGATCGACTTCTTCCACGTGTTCGCCGACGGCGACGACGCGACCGCGTTCGCCACTGCGGCGGCCGCGCTGGCGGACGTGACCGTCGAGGCGCCCGAGGAAGACGACGAAGGCGTGTGGCAGGTCGCGGTGACCCGCACGATGGCGCCGAACCACGCCGCGATCACCGCGCTCGAACTGCAGCTGGGCGAGCTGGCCGAGGCGCACTGCGGCTTCGCCGACGGCTGGGGCTGCCCGCCGGCGGCCGACACCGAGCACTGACCATCGTGGACGCCGGCGCGCGCGACGTCGCCGCGTTCGGCGGCTGCCTGTTCACCGCCGCGTGCGCCTGCCTCGATGCCGACACGCCCGACGCGAAGCTCGCGCTGACCGCCGCGGCCGCGCAAGCGTTCGCGCGCGGCGAGCTGTCGGTCGACAGCGCCGTCGAGCCCGAGCCGATCCGCATGCCCGGCCGTCCACCGACGCCGAAGCTGGTGCACCCGCGCGAGCTGCCGCGGCGCGGCTTCGGCAGCGTCGCCGGCCGCGCGGCGTTCATCCACGCCGTCGCGCACATCGAGTTCAACGCGATCGACCTCGCGTGGGACGCCGCATACCGCTTTCGCGGCCTGCCCGCGGACTTCTACGCCGACTGGGTGTCGATCGCCGCCGACGAGGCGCGCCACTTCGCGCTGCTGCGCGCGCGGCTGCAGGAACTCGGCCACGACTACGGCGACTTCGACGCGCACAACGGCCTGTGGGAGATGGCCGAGAAGACCGCGCACGACGGCCTGTCGCGGATGGCGCTGGTGCCGCGCGTCCTCGAGGCGCGCGGGCTCGACGTCACGCCCGGCATGATCGCCAAGCTCCGCGCGCTCGGCGACGACGCGACCGCCGACATCCTCGAGGTGATCCTGCGCGAGGAGGTCGGCCACGTTGCGGCCGGCTCGCGCTGGTTCCGCTGGTACTGCGAGCGCGCCGGCGTCGCGCCGGGGCCCACGTTCCGCCGGCTGCTGTCGCAGTACGCGCGCGCGGTGCTCTACGGGCCGTTCAACCTCAAGGCGCGCAGCGCCGCCGGCTTCGATGCCGAGGAGCTGCGTCTGCTGTCGGAGTTCGCCGACGGCGACCGCGCGGTCGCGATCGGCACCGGCTGACGCGCTGCGCGCAGGCGCCCGTCAGGCGAGGGCGTCGAGCGACACGCCGCGGTCGTCGACGCGCAGCACCGAGCCCTGCTCGTACCAGTCGCCGAGCACGATCCGCTGTGCGTCGCGGCCGTCGACGTGCAGGTCGTGGATCGCGGGGCGGTGGGTGTGGCCGTGGATGACGCGGTCGATGCCGTACTGCGACAGCGTCGCGGCGACCGCCGCCGGCGCGACGTCGGTAATCGACTCCATCGTCCCCTGCGCCTGCAGCCCGCCCTGGTGTGCGCGGCTCGCGGCGCGCGCGGCTTGCGCGAACGCCAGCCGCGCGGGCAGCGGCTGGGCGAGGAACTGCCGCTGCCAGTCGGGGTGGCGGGTCTGCGCGCGGAACTGCTGGTAGGCGACGTCGTCGGTGCACAGCAGGTCGCCGTGCATCAGCAGGGTCGGGCGGCCGTGCAGCAGCACGACCGCGGGGTCGGGCAGGATCGTCATGCCGGCGCGCTGGGCGAACGCCTCGCCGAGCAGGAAGTCGCGGTTGCCGCGGATGAAGTACGTCGGCACCCCGGCGTCGTGCACGGCGCGCAGCGCCCGCGCGGTGACCTCGCCGACCTCGGACGGGTCGTCGTCGCCGACCCAGGCCTCGAACAGGTCGCCGAGCACGTACAGCGCGTCGGCGCGGCGGCCCTCGTCGTGCAGGAAGCGGGTGAACAGCTCGGTGACCTGCGGACGTTCGGCGTCGAGGTGGAGATCGGAGACAAAGAGCGTGGTCATGCGGCCATTGTAGGGTCGCTCACCATCCGACTCGGCTGCCCGATGCGGCTCACCGCCCTCGGCCGCCCGCGCGGTCCTGCCCTCAGCGCACTTAACGGGCCTGGGTGGCCGGCCGGTGCGTCGGCGCGCGGCTGGCTGCACGCGGGCAGGCCGGCGCCCGCGCCCGGCCCCGTCCGCCCCGGTCCGGTAAAATCCCGCGATTCCGCCGTCGATCGAGCCTCGCATGAGCTGCCGCACCCGCTTCGCCCCCAGCCCCACCGGCTACCTGCACATCGGCGGCGCGCGCACCGCGCTGTACTGCTGGCTGGAGGCGCGCCGCCGCGGCGGGCAGTTCATCCTGCGCATCGAGGACACCGACCAGGAGCGCAGCACGCAGGCGGCGATCGACGCGATCCTGCAGGCGATGGAGTGGCTCGGCCTCGACTACGACGAGGGCCCCGTCTACCAGACCCAGCGGCTGGACCGGTATCGCGAAGTCGCCGAGCAGATGGTCGCCGCCGGCACCGCGTACTACGCGTACGAGACCAAGGACGAGCTCGAGGCGATGCGCGCCGCGGCCGAGGCGGCGAAGGAGAAGCCGCGCTACAACGGCGCGTACCGCGACCGCAACGAACCGCGCCGCGACGACCCGAACCGGGTGATCCGCTTCAAGAATCCGCTCGACGGCACCGTCGCGTGGGATGACAAGGTCAAGGGCCGCATCGAGATCGCCAACAGCGAACTCGACGACCTGGTGATCGTCCGCTCGGACGGCTACCCGACCTACAACTTCGCGGTCGTCGTCGACGATCTCGACATGCGCATCACCGACGTGGTGCGCGGCGACGACCACGTCAACAACACCCCGCGGCAGATCAACATCTACCGCGCGCTCGGCGCCGAGGTGCCGCACTTCGCGCACCTGCCGATGATCCTCGACCCGGACGGCGCCAAGCTGTCCAAGCGCACCGGTGCGGCCGACGTCATGCAGTACCGCGACATGGGCTACCTGCCGCACGCGCTGCTGAACTACCTGGTGCGGCTGGGCTGGTCGCACGGCGACCAGGAGATCTTCTCGATCGACGAGATGAAGGCGCTGTTCGACTTGAAGGACGTCAACGCCAAGGCCTCGCGCCTCGACCCGGCCAAGCTCGGCTGGCTGAACCAGCAGTACCTGAAGAGCGACGATCCGGCGGCCGTCGCGCCGCACCTGGAATGGCACCTGCGCGCGGCCGGCTACGACCTTGCGTGCGGCCCCGCCGCGGCCGACCTCGTGGTCGCGCTGCGCGATCGCGTGCAGACGCTGAAGGACATGGCCGAGCGCTCGGCGGTGTGGTTCGGGCCGCTGGCGCAGTACGACGACGCGGCCGTGGCCAAGCACCTGACGGCCGCCGCGCAGGCGCCGCTGGCCGCCGCTCGGGCGCAGCTCGACGCGCTGACAACGTGGTCGGCCGACGCCGTCGGCGCCGCGCTGCACGCGGCGGCCGAATCGCTCGGACTGGGCATGGGCAAGGTCGCCCAGCCGCTGCGCGTGGCGATCACCGGCACCCAGGTCAGCCCCGACATCTCGCACACGGTGTACCTGGCCGGGCGCGACGAGGCGCTGCGCCGGATCGACGCGGCCCTTGCAATGCTGCCAGCGCGCGCCTAGATCAGCGGTACGCGCCGCGCACCGGCGGAGACCCCACGATGGCCCACGACCACGCCTGCACCGACCCGAGCCACCACGTCCACGACGGCGACGCCTTCGTGGCCGAGGTCGAGCGGGCGTGCGAGGCGCGCGGGTTGCGGCTCACGCCGATCCGCGCGAACGCGCTGCGGCTGATCGCCGACGCCGGCCGGCCGGTCAAGGCCTACGAACTGCTCGACCAGATGAAGGCCACGCAGGCCGGCGCGGCACCGCCGACCGTCTACCGCGCGCTCGACTTCCTGCTCGAGCACGGTTTCATCCACCGGCTCGCGTCGATCAACGCGTTCGTCGGCTGCCACCACCCGGGCGGCGAGCAGCACGCAGTGCCGTTCCTGATCTGCGACCGCTGCCAGTCGGCGACCGAGCTCGAAGACGAACGCATCGTCGCGCTGCTCGACGAAAAGGCGCGGGCGATCGGCTTCGTGCCGCGCGCGCAGACGCTGGAAGTGCACGGCGTCTGCGCGGCGTGCGCGGCGCGGCCGGCGACCGGCTGAGCGCGCACGCGCGCGCGCATCGCAAAGCGGCCTGACGCCGCGCTGCGCGCATGCGCCGCGCCCGATTCCCGGCGCGGCGCACGGTCCCGGTCGATCAGAAGTACGCGCGCACGCCGACGGTGACGCCGCGGCCCGGCAGCGGGGCGAGGTCCTTCAGCGGCGAGGTGTGCACGCGCGCCTCCTCGTCCAGCAGGTTTCGACCGTCGAGGAACAGTTCCCAGCCGTTGCCCGACTCGGTGTCGACGTGCCACGACACGTGTGCGTCGACCAGCGTGTAGCCCGGCGTCGCGGTCTCGAACGCGGCGACGTCGTCCTGGCGCGCGTAGCGCACCGCGCCGAGCGAGGCGTGCAGCGGGCCGCGCTCCCATCGCAGTTCGCCGCCGACGCGCGACGGCGCGATCCGCGGCAGGTTGCCGCTGTTGGGCAGCGACACGTCGACCGTGCCGTCCTCGAGCGCCAGCGACACGTCGCGCGATCCGCTGCCGTCGAGCTCGCCGCGCACGACGTCGCCGAATACGCGCAGGTTCCACGCGCCGCTGGCGTTGTCGGCGATCGACCAGTCCAGCGACGCCTCCGCGCCGCGGAAGCGGGCATCGCCCTGCGTCCACGCGCGCACCGGGCCGTCGTCGGTGTCGACGCCGGTGTCGGCCAGGTAGATGAAGTCGTCGAAGCGGACCTCGTACAGCGCGGCGTTGAACTTCAGCGGGCCGGCGTGCCAGTGCAGGCCGAGTTCGGCCCGGTTCGCGGTTTCCACGTCGAGGTCCGGCGCGCCGAGCTCGACGCTCGCGGTCGCCACGTGCAGGCCGTCCGAGTAGAGCTCCTCGGCGGTCGGCGACCGCTGCGCGCGGTCGAGGCCGAACGAGAAATGCAGCGCGTCGGTTGCGTCCCATTTCAGTGCGGCCGATGCGCTGGTGGTGTCGAAATCGCGCGACGGGCCGATCGCCTCGCTGGCGTCGACGGCGACCTCGTTGCGGTCGTGGCGGGCGCCGACCTCGAGCTTGACGTCGCTGAAGCGGCGCTCGCCGATCCAGAACAGGCCCAGGTCGCGCGAGCGCGACGCCGGCACGAACGCCTCCTCGCCGATCGCGACGAAATCGCGATCCGACCACTGCAGGCCGAACGCGCCGTCGACGCCGCCCCACGGGCGGTGCGCCAGTTCCAGCCGCGCCTCGTTGGTGGTGTTGTCGAAGACAGTGCCGACCTCTTCGCCCTCGAACTCGGTGTGGGTGTAGTCGGTGTTGGCCAGCTTGATCCGCAGAGATTCGAACGGGCCGAGCCCGTCGAGCCCGCCGCGCACCTCGGTGCGGCGCTGGTCCATCACGATGCGCACCGGCGCTTCGCCTTCCTCGCCTTCGTGCGCCTCGCCCTCGTGCGCCTCTTCTTCGTGCTCTTCGTGCGCATGGCCGGGCACGCCGTAGCGGGTGTTGAACAGGTTGACGCTGGCGCCGAGGAAGCCGCGGTCGAAGATCCACGACCCGCCGAGCGCGCCGGCGTCGGTGCGCAGCGCGCTGTTCGCCAGCACGCCGCGGTCGGCCGGGTCGGGCGTCTCGCCTTCCTCGGCCAGCAGCGCGGCGCTTTCGGCGTAGCCGGGGATCTCGTAGTCGCCGGTCTCGCGGTGCAGGCCGTCGATGTGGAACACGAACCGGCCCGAGGCCGACGTGCCGTCCAGACGCACCATGCCGGCGCGCTCATCGTTGACCGAGCCGGCGCGCAGTTCGGCGCGGCCCTGCAGCGGCTCGTCGGTGACGCGCTCGGGCACGCGGCCGTCGATGACGTTGACAGCGCCGCCGATGGCGCCGCTGCCGTACAGCAGCGTCGCCGGGCCCTTCAGCACCTCGATCTGGTCGGCCAGGAACGGCTCGATCGACACCGCGTGGTCGACGCTGACCGTCGACACGTCGCCGGAGCTGAGCCCGTCGCTGAGCACCTGCACGCGCGCGCCGTCGAAGCCGCGCACGATCGGACGGCCGACGCCGGGGCCGAAGTACGACGACTGCACGCCGGGCAGCTTCGACACGGTCTCGCCGATCGAGTTGGCCTTGACCT
Source organism: Cognatilysobacter tabacisoli (assembly GCF_003586305.1). Classification (GTDB taxonomy): domain Bacteria; phylum Pseudomonadota; class Gammaproteobacteria; order Xanthomonadales; family Xanthomonadaceae; genus Cognatilysobacter_A; species Cognatilysobacter_A tabacisoli. The sequence goes on from NZ_QXJI01000001.1 coordinate 21,687, forward strand.
CGTCGAGTCGTTCGCCGGTCAGCACCTCGACCGGGCGCGCGAGGTCCTCGGCGGTGCCGGCCAGCGGGGTGGCTCGCACTTCGACGCGATCGAGCTCGACCGGGTCGTGGTCGTGCTGCTGCGGGGCAGGGGCGGCGTACGCCGTCGACACGGCGGCGGCCAGGGCGAGCGCAAGCGGCAGGCGGCGGGTGGTCAGGGCGCGGGGGCGGTTCGGCGTGGGCATCGGGTATAAAGGTCGAGACCGGGGATGCGTAATGTTATAGTATAACTGTCGAGCGACACCCCCCTCCCGAAAGTCATGGTTCATGCCGCCGTCCCGCACCCGCCAGCTCCTTGATCGCCTCGGCGCCGCCGGCTCCCTGCTGTGCGCCGCGCACTGCGCGCTGCTGCCGGCGGTGGTGGCGCTGCTGCCCGCGTTCGGGATTTCGGCGATCGGCGGGGACGGGTTCGAGCAGGGGTTCGTGGTTTTCGCCACCCTGCTGGGGCTGTTCACGCTGGCCTGGGGCTACCGCCGCCACCGGACGCTGCAGGCGCTGTCGCTGCTGGTCCCGGGCCTGGCGATCCTGTGGTTCGGCGTGCTGTACCCGCCACTGCACCAGTCGGTGATCCCGCACGCGGTCGCGATGACGATCGGCGGCACCCTGGTTGCGCTGGCGCACCTGGCCAACCTGCGGCTCAACCACGGACACGTTCACGACGCGAGCTGCGTGCATTGATCCAATGCGGCGCATTGGATCAATCCCAAGTTTGGCTTTGCAAAACTTGGGCCCCGGCTCTGATTCCTTCATCCCCCCGCCTTCGGCGCGCCCCCTTGCAAGGGGGCTCTCCTCCGATGAGGAGCGCGACGACGACGCGATCCCCGCGCGGCTGAACGGAAGCGGGGCGATGCCTGAGGGGCCGGGCGGCAAGGCCCGCGTGATAGACTTCGCGGCCTCGCGCGAGCCGCGACCGCGTTTCAACGACCACCTTCCGCACCCGCTGCGGGCACAGACAGCTTCAGGAGCACGAACATGGGTAAGGGCGACCGCAAGACCGCCAAGGGCAAGCGCTACAACTCCAGCTACGGCAACGCCCGCGCCTCGAAGGCCGTGACCAAGGCCGCCGGCACCGCCGCCGCGCCGGTCGCAAAGAAGGCCGCGACCAAGACCGTCGCCAAGGCACCGGCGAAGAAGGTCGCGGTGAAGAAGGCTGCGTCGAAGGAGTAAGCGCCCCAAGGCGCTGACCGGAAAGCCCCGCGATGCGGGGCTTTTTTGTGGGTGCCTGCCGGTGCCCGAGTGCCGGGCCCGCGGCCTCGCGCATGCCTGTCGGTCAGCGCGCGGCGCCGGCCTCGACCGCGCGCCACACGCGCATCAGGTTGCCGCCGAGGATCTTGCCGATGTCGGCGTCGCCGTAGCCGCGCGCCTGCAGGCCGGCGACCAGGTTCGGGTAGTCGGCGACGGTGCGCAGTTCGACCGGCAGCTTGCCGCCGACCCCGTCGAAGTCCGAGCCGATCCCGACGTGGTCGATGCCCATCAGCTTCACGGCGTGGTCGACCTGGTCGAGCACCGCGCCGATCCGCGTCTCCGGCGTCGGGTGCGCCGCGTCCCAGGCCTGATCGAAGTCCGCCTCGCTGCGCAGCGGGCGCCCGGCCGCTTTCGCGGCGGCGTTCTCGCGCTCGAACTCGGCCGCGGCGCGGAAGTACGCCTGGGTGTCGGCCGCCGCCTGCGGGTTGACGAAGCCGCTGCCGAAGACCAGCTGTAGCACGCCGCCCTTCGCCGCCACGGCGCGGGCGAGCTCGTCGCTGAGGTTGCGCTCGAAGCCGGGCGTGAAGTGGCGCAGGCCGGAATGGCTGGCGATCACCGGCGCCTTGCTGAGCGCGAGGACGTCACGCACCGCGTCGTCGGACAGGTGCGACACGTCCACCATCATCCCGAGGCGGTTCATCTCGCGCACGGCCCGCTCGCCGAGCGGGCTCAGGCCGTCCCACTGCTTCTCCAGCGCGTACGACGAGTCGGCCAGGCGGTTGTTCTTGCTGTGCGCCAGCGTCACGTAGCGGACGCCGCGCGCGTGGAACACCGCCAGCTGCGCGAGGTCGTCGCCAAGCGGCGCGCCGTTCTCCATGCCGAGCGCCAGCAGCACGCGGCCGTCGCCGCGGTGCCGCGCCACGTCCCGCGGTGAGCGCAGCAGCGCGAACTTGTCGGGATGACGCGCGGCCAGCGCTTCGACCGCGTCGATCTGCGCGTGCGCAACGGCGCGCGCGCTGCCGTCGGCGTCCTGCTGCGGCGAGGTGTAGATCGACATGAACGCGACGTCCAAGCCGCCGGCGCGCGCCTTCGGGTAGTCGAACTCCTTGTCGGAACTGACACCGAGATCGTCCCAGCGCTCGCGCAGCGCGTACGGCGCGTCGATGTGGGTGTCGACGATCAGCGCGTCCTGCGCCAGCTGCACCGCGCGCGCCGGCGCCTGCGCGGCGGTGGGCGGTGCCAGCGCGGCAATGGCGAGGGCAACGGAGGCGAGGAGGGCGGTGCGACGCATCGTCATGGCGGAGTTCCGGACTACGAGGAAAGGAGAGAAATCGTTGCGGATCACGTGGGCGCGCCGGCGACCCGGCGGCCGCCGGCGAACACCGCGCGCGCCAGTACGCCGCCCAGCCAGTAGCACAGCTCCGACGGATGGCCGACGTCCCACTGCACGAAGTCGGCGCGCAGCCCGGCCCGCAGCGCGCCGCGGTCGGACAGGCCGAGCGCGCGCGCAGCGTGCGTGGTGGCGCCGCGCAGCGCTTCCTCCGGCGTCAGGCGGAAGTGCGTGCACGCCAGCTGCATCGCCTGGCGCAGCGACAGCAGCGGCGACGTGCCGGGGTTGCAGTCGGTGGCCACCGCCATCGGCACGCCGTGCGCGCGGAACGCGTCGAGCGGCGGCAGCCGGGTTTCGCGCAGCACGTGGAACGCGCCCGGCAGCAGCACCGCGACGCTGCCGCGCGCGGCCATCTCGGCGACGCCGTCTTCCGACGTGTACTCGACGTGGTCGGCCGACAGCCCGTCGAACCCGGCCACCAGCGCCGCGCCGCCGAGGTCGCTGAGCTGGTCGGCATGCAGCTTGACCGGCAGGCCGAGCGCGCGCGCCGCGTCGAACATGCGCGCGGTCTGCGCCGGCGTGAAGCCGATGCCCTCGCAGAACGCATCGACCGCGTCGACCAGCCCGTCGGCGTGCAGCCGCGGCAGCCATGCGCATGCGGCCTCGATGTAGTCGTCGGCGCGGCCGGCGTATTCGGCCGGCAGCGCGTGCGCGGCGAGGTAGGTGGTGCGCACGTCGATGCCGAGCGTCGTGCCGACGTCGCGCGCGACGCGCAGCATCTTGGCTTCGTTGGCTTCGTCGAGCCCGTAGCCGGACTTGATCTCGAGCGTGGTGACGCCGTCGTCGCGCAGCGCGCGCGCGCGCGGCAGGGACTGCGCGAGCAGCTCGCCCTCGCTGGCCTCGCGGACCGCGCGCACCGTCGACGCGATGCCGCCGCCGGCGCGTGCGATCGCCTCGTAGCTCGCGCCCTGCAGGCGCATCTCCGCCTCGCGCGCGCGGTTGCCGGCGAATACCACGTGGGTGTGGCAGTCGACCAGGCCCGGGGTGATCCAGCCGGTGGCCTGGACGACCTCGCGCGCCAGCGCCTGCGGCGCGTCCGGCAGGTCGGCGCGCCGGCCGACGTACGTCAGCACGCCGTCGCGCCAGCCCAGCGCCGCGTCGGCGATCTCGCCGTAGCCGTCGACGGCATCGAGCGTCGCCAGCGACGCGCCGACAATCAGCCCGTCCCACGGGGTGGCATCGTCCTGTCCGTCGTCGCGTCGAATCGTGTCGGTCATGGCGCCAGTCTAGCGGCCCCGCCCGCGGCTCGGCCCGACGCGCTCCACGAGCAGCTCGCCGCGACCCGCGCATCGCGCGACAATCGGACGCATGAACCCGATCGATGCGTCGCGACTGTGGACCCCCGCCGGCTGGCAGCGCGACCGGCGCCTGCACGTTGCGACGGACGGACGGATCGGCTCGACCGAGCACGCCGGCGGCGGCGAGGCGTGGGTCGTACCCGGCATCGCCAACCTGCACTCGCACGCGTTCCAGCGCGCGATGGCCGGGCTGGCCGAACGCCGCGGCGACGCCACGCATGGCGACCCGGCGAACGACTCGTTCTGGACCTGGCGCGAGACCATGTACCGCTTCGCCGCGCGGATCGGACCGGAGTCGCTGCACGCGATCGCGTGCCAGCTCTACGTCGAGATGCTCGAGGCCGGCTACACCAGCGTGTGCGAGTTCCACTACCTGCACCACGCGCCGGACGGGCAGACCTACGCCGAGGCGGCGACGATGTCGCACGCGCTGATCGCCGCCGCGCGCGACACCGGCATCCGCCTGACCCTGCTGCCGGTGCTGTACATGACCGGCGGATTCGACGGGCGCGAGCTGTCGCCGCGCCAGCGCCGCTTCGGCCACCGCGTCGACGCCTACCTGCACCTGCTCGACACGCTGGCCGAAGACAGCGGCGACGCGGTGCGCATCGGCGTCGCGCTGCACAGCCTGCGCGCGGTGCCGCCGCGCGCGATGGCCGAGGTGCTGGCGGCGATCCCGCCGGCGATGCCCGTGCACGTGCACATCGCCGAGCAGGTGGCCGAGGTCGACGAATGCGTCGCCGTGCGCGGCGCACGGCCGGTGCAGTGGCTGCTGGACAACGCGGCGGTCGACTGGCGCTGGACGCTGGTGCACGCGACCCACCTCGACGACGCGGAAGTGCAGGGCATCGCCGGCAGCGGGGCGACCGTGGCGATCTGCCCGACCACCGAGGCCAACCTCGGCGACGGCCTGTTCCCGCTGCGCGCCTACCTCGACGCCGGCGGCGCGTGGGGCATCGGCTCGGACTCGCACGTGTCGGTGTCGCCGGTCGAGGAGCTGCGCTGGCTCGAGTACGGCCAGCGGCTGCAGGCGCGCCAGCGCAACATCGCGGCCAGCGGCGACGGGGCCAGCGTCGGCGACACGCTGCTGGCCGGCGTGATCGCCAGCGCGCAACACGCCACCGGCCACGCGACTGGCGCGCTCGTCGACGGCGCGTTCGCCGACGCGGTCGTGCTCGACACTGGCGCGCCGGCATTCGCCGGCCTGCACGAGCGCGACGCGATCGACCGCTGGGTATTCAACGGCAACCGCAACCTGGTGCGCGACGTCCTCGTCGGCGGCGTGCGCGTGGTCGAGGGCGGCCGCCACCGCGACCGCGACGCCATCGCCGCGCGCTTCGGCGCGACGATGGGCGAGCTGCTGCGCGACTGAGCCGCGCCGCGGCTACGCCGGCAGGCCGGCGAACAGCGCGTTCATCGCCGCGTAGTCGAGCTTGCCGCCGCCGCCGGCCGGCAGTTCGCCGGCGAGGAACGCACGGGTCGCGTCGCGTCCGGCGCCGTAGGCCGCATCGAACAGCCCCGGCCCCGCGCTGATCCGGCGCACGCCGGCGCGGGCCAGCGCGTCGACCGGGGCGAGCGACGGCAGCGCCATCACGTTGATCGCCAGCGGCACCGCTTGGGCGATCTGCGCGGCGGCGTCGGCGTCGACCAGCCCCGGCACGAAGCCGCCGTCGGCACCGGCCTCGCGGTAGAGGGCCAGCCGCTCGGTCGTCATCGCGACCGCGTCCGCGCCGCTCGCCAGCCCGCGCAGGTAGACGTCGGTGCGGGCGTTGACGAACAGCGGCGTGGCGCCGAGCGCATCGCGGATCGCGCGGATTTTCGCCGCCAGCACCGCGGGATCGCCGCCGCCGTCCTCGAGGTTGATGCCGACCGCGCCGGCGGCGGCGACGTCGCGCACCAGCGCCGCGACGGCGGCCGGGTCGGCGGCGTAGCCGTCCTCGACGTCGACCGTCACCGGCACCGAGCACACGCGGAGGATCGCGCGCGTGGCGTGCAGCAGCACGTCGCGCGGCAACTTGCCGCCGTCGGCATAGCCGCAGGCCCACGCCAGTGCGGCGCTGCTGGTGGCGACGGCGCGCGCCCCGAGCGATTCCCACAGCCGCGCGCTCGCGGCGTCCCAGGCGTTCGGCAGCAGCAGCGGGGAGGCGGAATCGTGGAGCGCGGCGAATCGGGCGTGCAGGTCAGTGCTCATCGGGACACTCCGTCGGGGGAAGGGAGACGGGCAGGGCGCGACGCTCAGCCCATCGCGAACAGGTCGGCCGCGTCCGGCAGCGCGCCTTCCAGCCGCAGCAGGAAGGCCTTCGTCGGCAGGCCGCCGCCGAAGCCGGTCAGCGCGCCGTTGGCGCCGATCACGCGGTGGCACGGCAGCACGATCGGCAGCGGGTTGCGGCCGTTGGCGGCGCCGACCGCGCGCGTCGCCGTCGGTGCGCCGAGCCGCGTGGCGAGGTCCTGGTAGCTGACGGTCGCGCCGTACGGAATGCCGGCCAGCGCCGACCACACCGAACGCTGGAACGCGGTGCCGCGCGGCGCGAGCGGCAGGTCGAACGTGCGCCGCGTGCCGGCGAAGTACTCGCCGAGCTGCGCCCGCGCGGCGTCGAGCACGGCGCTGTCGCCGTCGACCCAGCCGTCGCCAAGCGCCACCGGGTGCCGCGGCGACGCGAACTCGATCAGCCGCAGGCCTCCCTCGTCGGCGGCCAGAAGCAGCGGGCCGACCGGGCTGCCGATCGTGGTGCGCACGCCGGTCATGCGGCGGCGCCCACGCCGGCGGGCGCCATCGAATCGCGCCACAGGTGGATGACCGCGTAGCCGCGCCACGGCCGCCACGCCTCGGCCCGCGCGGTGAGCGCGCGCGCGGTCAGCCGCGTGCCGTCGCCCGGCGTCGCGCGCTGCAGCACCAGGTCGTCCGCCAGGAATGCGTCGGGGTGGCCGAGCGCGCGCAGAGCGATGTAGTTGGCGGTCCACGTGCCGATGCCGGGCAGCGCGACCCAGTGCGCGACGAAGTCGTCGAGCGTGCGCTCGCGGCGGAAGTCCACGCGGCCGTCGAGCAGCGCCGCCGACAGCGTGCGCACGGTGTCGGCGCGCGCCCGGGTCAGGCCGATCGACGCGAGGTCGGCGTCGACCAGGGCATCGGGCGTCGGGAACAGGTGCTCGATGCCGGGCGCCTCCTGCGCGATCGCCGCCGGAAGCGCGTGGCCGTAGCGGCGCGCCAGCCGCGCGGTCAGCGTGCGCGCCGCGGCCACGCTGACCTGCTGTCCGATCACCGCGCGCACCGCGATCTCGAAGCCGTCCCAGCCGCTGGGCAGCCGCAGTCCGGGGCGTGCGTCCAGCAGCGGCCGCAGCCGCGCGCTCGCGCGCAGCGCGTCGCCGATCGCCTGCGGGTCGGCGTCGAGGTCGAACATCCGCCGCAGCCGCCCGACGATGCCGAGCAGCTGCGCCGGCGCTGCACCGTGCACGGTCAGCAGCAGCGCGTGGTCGCGGTCGGCGTGGGCGACGCGCAGCCAGCCCGGCGCGTCCGGCGTGCCGATGACGCGCACGTAGCTGGCGTCGTCGACCGCCTCGACCCCCGGCAGCGCGCGGCCGCGCAGGAACGCCAGCATCGACGTGAAGTCGTACGGCGGCCGGTAGCCCAGCCGCAGCGTAAGCGGACGACCGCTGGCCGCGGGCACGTCGTCGCGCACCTGCCGGCGCAGCTCGCGCGGGGCCATGCGGTACGCGTCGAGGAACGCCGCGTTGAAGCGGCGCACGCTGGTGAAGCCGGACGCCAGCGCGATTTCGGTGATCGGCAGCGCGGTCTCGGTCAGCAGCTGCTTGGCGAACAGCAGCCGGCGCGTGCCGTGCACGCCGCCGGGCGCGACGCCGATGCGCTCGACGAACAGGCGCCGCAGCTGGCGCTCGCCCAGGTGCACGCGCGCGGCCAGCGCCGCGAGCGGCTGCTCGGCCAAGGCGCCTTCGTCGATCAGCTTCAGCGCGCGCGCCAGCGCCGCGTCGCCGCGCCGCCAGCTGCCATCGTCAGGCGACAGCTCCGGCCGGCAGCGCAGGCAAGGCCGGTAGCCGGCGGCTTCGGCGGCCGCGGCGTGGCGGAAGTATTCGACGCGGCGCGCGAACGGCGCCGGGCACACCGGCCGGCAGTAGATGCGCGTGCTCGGCACGGCGGTGAAGAACAGGCCATCGAAGCGCGCATCGCGGCTGCGGCGCGCCTGCTCGCACACCTGCGCGTCGGGCGGCGCCGGCGCGGGCAGGTCGTGCGGGGCGATCGGATTCGACGGCATGCCGGCAGGCTAGCACCGGGTCGATGCACGGACTGGCCGGATTCGGACATCGACGTGGATGCGCAATTCCGGCACATCGCGCCGGCACTGCGACGCGGATCGCGCGCGCGGTCAGTCGCTCAGCGCGGGCGCCAGCGTGCGCGGATCGCCGTCGTTCGGCACCGGCGCGACGCCGACCAGCCGCGCCAGCAGCGGGTACACGTCGACGTTGTCGAACGCCGGCAGCGTCACGCCGCGGCGGAACGCCGGGCCGTGCGCGATGAACACCGCGCGCATCGACGGCAGCGCCGGATCGAAGCCGTGCGAGCCGCGCACGCCGTCGCGGTCGCGTCGCTGCAGCCACTCGCGCGAGCCGGCGTCCCAGCCCTCGTCCATCTGGCACACGATCGGCGGCACGCGCGGGTGGCGGCCGTAGTGCCAGCGCGCCGGCAGTTCACCCTTGCGCCAGCACTCGTAGCGCGCGTGGCGGCCGAGCAGCGCCGCCTCCGCCTCGCGCTCGCGCCCCGCCACCGGCGCGAACCCGAGCGACTGGCCGGACGACACCGGGGTGGCCAGCGCGGGGTCGACCATGTCCTCGGTCGCGACCGCGTTGCGCAGCGGCACCGCCGCCATGCCGTGGTCGGAGACGATCACGAGGTTGACCTCGTCGTCGACGCCGCCGGCGCGCAGGCCGTCGAGGAGGCGCCCGATCGCCGCGTCGAGCGTGCGCACCGCGGCCAGCGCCTCCGGCGACTGCGGGCCGGCGTCGTGCGCGGCCTTGTCGACATGCTCGAAATACAGCGTGGTGATGCGCGGGCGGGTGGCGACCGGCTCGCGCATCCAGCCGACCACCGTGTCGACGCGCTGCTCGATCGTCACCTCGTAGTCGAAGGGCTGCCAGCGGTCCGGCCGCACGCCGCCGATCGCGGCCTCCGCACCGGGCCAGAACATCGTCGCGTTCGGCAGGCCGGCCTTCTTCGCCGTGACCCAGATCGGCTCGCCGCCCCACCAGCGTCCGTCGGACACGGCCTCGCGGTTGCGCAGCGAGAAGCCGCCGAGCGCCGGATCGCGCATCGTGTTCTGCACGATGCCGTGGCGGTCCGGGCGCAGGCCGGTGACGACGGTGTAGTGGTTCGGGAACGTCAGCGACGGGTACGACGGGTTCATCCACGCCGCGCGTACGCCGTCGCGCGCCAGCCGGCTCAGGTGCGGCGTGCGGGACGGGTCGAGGTAGTCGGGGTGGAAGCCGTCGAGCGAGACCAGCACGACCGGATCGGTCGAGGCGGTCCGCAGCGGCGGGGCGGGCGTGGCGCACGCGGCCAGCAGGCCGCCGAGCAGGGCGGCGGTCGCCGCGCGGGTCAGGATTCGCATGCCGCGATTCTAGCCAGCGGCTGCGACCGGCCGATGACCGATGGCACGGCATGACTTCCGACGCTCGTGGCGGGGGCGCGCCATGCCGATGCTGGTCCGACCGCGGCCGCGGCCGCCTGCCGGGAACTCCGATGTCCGCCATCCGCCTGCTGCCTGCCGTCCTGCTCGCGTTGGTCGTGCCCACGGCGTTGGCACACGACGCCCCGGCCGCGCCGCCGACCCCGCGCTTCAGCGCCGACGAGTGCGCGGTGTGGGCGCGCGAGCTGAGCTTCGCCCGCTCGGTCGCCGACCGCGATGCCGCCGCGTTCGCCGCGCACGTGCATGCCGACGCCGCGTTCGGCAGCGGCCGGCCGGTGCCGATGCGCGGTCGCGAGGCGATCACGCGCGGCTGGGCCACGATCATCGCCGGCGAAAAGGTCCGGCTGCGCTGGTACCCCACGCGCGTCACCGTGGCGCCCGGCGTCGGCGACGTCGCGTGGTCCAGCGGGCCGTCGCTGTTCGAGGACCTCGCGCCAGGCGCCAACCCGCGCTACTCGATCGGCGCGTTCCACTCGGTGTGGCACAAGGACGCCGACGGCACGTGGCGGGTCCTGTTCGACGATGGCGTCGAGGGCAAGCCGGCGACGCAGGCGCAGGTCGACGCGTTCCTCGCCGGGCGGCGCGAGGCCTGCACGCCGGCCTGACACGCCACTGAACGCGGCGTCGGCCCGGCGCCCGGGGCACATGCCCGTGCGCTGCCGCAGGCGTATACAGGAGGCGTGCCGTCGGCGTGCCGCCGGGCAATCCGTCCCGTCCCGAATCCCCTCGCGAGGTGCCCCATGCAGCGCATCCAGACCCGTTTGACCACCGCCGTGCTGCTGTCGCTCGCCGCATCGGCGGCGATGGCCCAGGGCGCGCCCGTCGCCGATCCCGCGCCGGTCGCCGCGCCAGCTGACGCCGCCGCTGTGGCGGCCGACGAGCGCACCGACGACCGCCACTGCCTGCGCGCGACCGGGTCGCGCATCGTCGAGCGCGCCAACGCCCGAGGCGAGCGTCGCTGCACCGTCGCCAGCGGCCGCGTGTACAGCCGCGATGACCTCGACCGCGCCGGCATGGGCGGCGACCTGGCCGAGACGCTGCGCCGGCTCGACACCTCGATCCGCTGAGCCCGCGCCTTCCGTCCGTCCTAACGCCCGGCCCCGTGCCGGGCGTTTGCGTTGTGGCGCGCGGCAACGCGGGCGGTGGCGCACGCCGTCGCCGGCGAAGTGATCCGCGCCCGCGGACCGAGGGCCGGCCCGACGATCGGCGCTGCCTATAATTCCCGCTTTCCCGGCAGGACTCCGGCATGGCCGCTTCCCCCCGCATCGATCCGAGCCGCGTGATCCGCGCGCCGCGCGGCAACGCGCTCACCTGCAAGTCGTGGCTGACCGAAGCCGCGTACCGGATGATCCAGAACAACCTGGACGCCGAGGTCGCCGAATCCCCGACCGAGCTGGTGGTCTACGGCGGCATCGGCCGCGCCGCGCGCGACTGGGCGTCGTACGACGCGATCCTCGAATCGCTGCGCAACCTCGAGGACGACGAAACGCTGCTGGTGCAATCCGGCAAGCCGGTCGGCATCTTCCCGACCCACGCCGACGCGCCGCGCGTGCTGATCGCCAACTCGAACCTGGTGCCGCACTGGGCGACGTGGGAGCACTTCCACGAGCTGGATAGGAAGGGCCTGATGATGTACGGCCAGATGACGGCCGGTTCGTGGATCTACATCGGCAGCCAGGGCATCGTGCAGGGCACGTACGAGACCTTCGTCGAGATGGGACGCCAGCACTACGGCGGCGACCTGACCGGCCGCTGGATCCTCACCGCCGGGCTCGGCGGCATGGGCGGCGCGCAGCCGCTGGCCGCGTCGCTCGCCGGCGCGTGCAGCCTCAACATCGAATGCCAGCAGTCGCGCATCGACATGCGGCTGCGCACGCGCTACGTCGACGAGCAGGCGAGCGACCTCGATGACGCGCTCGCGCGCATCGAGAAGTACTGCGAAGCCGGTCAGGCGAAGTCGATCGCGCTGCTCGGCAACGCGGCCGAGATACTGCCGCAGCTGGTCGAGCGCGGCGTGCGTCCGGACGCGGTGACCGACCAGACCAGCGCGCACGACCCGGTGCACGGCTACCTGCCGATCGGCTGGACCGTCGAGCAGTGGCAGCGCATGCAGGTGCAGGACCCCGAGCGCGTGCGCGACGCGGCCAAGCACTCGATGCGCACCCACGTCGAGGCGATGCTGCACTTCGAGGACATGGGCATCCCGGTGTTCGACTACGGCAACAACATCCGGCAGATGGCCAAGGACGTCGGCTGCGCCGATGCGTTCGACTTCCCCGGCTTCGTGCCGGCATACGTGCGGCCGCTGTTCTGCCGCGGCGTCGGCCCGTTCCGCTGGGTCGCGCTCAGCGGCGATCCCGAGGACATCTACCGGACCGACGCCAAGGTCAAGGAGCTGATCCCCGACGACGCGCACCTGCACCGCTGGCTCGACATGGCGCGCGAGCGGATCAGCTTCCAGGGCCTGCCGGCGCGGATCTGCTGGGTCGGCCTCGGCCAGCGCCACAAGCTCGCGCTGGCGTTCAACGAGATGGTCCGCAACGGCGAGCTGAAGGCGCCGGTGGTGATCGGGCGCGACCACCTCGACAGCGGCTCGGTCGCGTCGCCCAACCGCGAGACCGAGGCGATGCTCGACGGCAGCGACGCGGTGTCCGACTGGCCGCTGCTCAACGCGATGCTCAACGTCGCCGGCGGCGCGACGTGGGTGTCGCTGCACCACGGCGGCGGCGTCGGCATGGGCTACTCGCAGCACTCCGGCGTGGTGATCGTCTGCGACGGCAGCGAGGCCGCCGACCGGCGGCTGGCCCGCGTGCTGTGGAACGACCCCGGCACCGGGGTGATGCGCCACGCGGACGCCGGCTACGAGATCGCGAAGCAGTGCGCGCGCGAGCAGGGCCTCAAGCTGCCGATGGCGTGAGCGTACGCCACGCCATGGGTCGTCCGACCCGACGCTGGCTGGTCGCCGCGCTGGCGCTGCTGCTGGCCGCGTGCGGCCCGGCGCCGCGCTCGCCCGACGACGTCCGCGCCGAATTGCTGCGCAAGCTGCCGATGACGCTGGACGACCGCGCCGGCTGGGCGCGCGACATCCAGGCGGCGCTGCAGGCGATGGAGATCGAGCCGTCGAGCTCGAACCTGTGCGCGGTGATGGCGGTGATCGAGCAGGAGTCGGGCTACAAGGCCGATCCGCCCGTGGCCGGGCTGTCGAAGATCGCGCGTGCCGAGATCCAGCGCCGCGCCGACCGCCTGCGGCTGCCGGCGTTCGTGGTGGCCGCGGCGCTGGACGTGCGTTCGACCGACGGCCGCACCTACGGCGAGCGCATCGACGCGCTGCGCACCGAGCAGGAGCTGTCGGCGCTGTTCGAGGAAATGAGCGATCGCGTGCCGATGGGCCGGCGGCTGCTCGACGGCTTCAACCCGATCCGCACCGGCGGGCCGATGCAGGTGCGCATCGCGTTCGCCGAGCGCCACGCGCGCGGCTATCCGTACCCGCGCGACGGCTCGATCCGCCACGAGGTGTTCAGCCGCCGCGGCGGGCTGTACTTCGGCATCAAGCACCTGCTCGACTACCCGGCCAGCTACCGGCAGCCGCTGTACCGATTCGCCGACTTCAACGCCGGCTGGTACGCCAGCCGCAACGCTGCCTTCCAGCGCGCCGTGCACCTGGCATCGGGGCGGCCGGTCGAGTTCGACGGCGACCTGCTGACGCCGGGCGCGGCGATGGACGCGCCGGGTTCGACCGAGCGCGCGCTGCGCTCGATGGGTGTGGTGCTGGGCATCGACGACGCGACGATCCGTGCGGCGCTCGGCAAGCAGCACCAGCACGCGTTCGAGGACACTGCGCTGTACCGCGACGTGTTCGTGCTGGCCGAGCGGCAGGCCGGCGGTCCGCTCGCCCGCGCGCGGGTCCCGGATATCGCGCTGCGCAGCCCGAAGATCACCCGGCAGCTGACGACGGCGTGGTTCGCCGACCGGGTCAACGCGCGCTGGAAGCGCTGCATGGCGCGCTAGCCGCGCGCGGGGCGCCGGGGGCTTGGATGGCGGGCGCGGCGCCCGCGTGGCGTCGGACTGGCCGGGTTTCCGGCCCGCAGCGCGGGGAAGTCGAAAAAAACCCCTGAAAAAAGGGCTCGGGGTGCTTGCGGCGGCGTGCGCATGGCCTACAGTGCGGGGGTCGGCCTGCGCCGGCAACAAGCCCACCAAACTGACGAGCAGAACGAACCCAAATGGCTACCAAGAAGAAAACCGCCGCCAAGCCGGCTGCCCCGAAGCCGATCAAGGACGTGATGAGCAAGTCCGCCCTGGTTGCCCACATCGCCGGCGCCACCGAAGTGACCGCCAAGGACGTGCGCGCGGTCCTCGCGTCGCTCGAGAGCGCCATCCACGCGTCGATCGGCAAGAAGGGCGCGGGCCAGTTCATGCTGCCGGGCCTGCTGAAGATCACCGTGCAGAGCGTGCCGGCCAAGCCGAAGCGCAAGGGCATCAATCCGTTCACCGGCCAGGAAACCGTGTTCGCCGCCAAGCCGGCCACGGTCAAGGTCAAGGTGCGTCCGATGAAGAAGCTCAAGGACGCCGCGACGGCCTGATCGGGCCGCGCGAACGAGGGCCGGGCGCTGCCGCGAATGCGGTAGCGCGCCGGCCCTTTTCTTTTCTGTCGCCGTTCGACGCGCAGGCGTCTGTAGTGCGTCCGACCACGCGTCGTCGCGACGCGTCGTAGTCGTAATGGTGTCGTAGCGGCGCCGCCCCATCGGCGCGGGCAGCGGCGCCGCGCGATGCGGCGTCAGATCACATCAGATCAGTCCGCGCGCACTGGCCGCGCGGTAGGCCAGCCAGCCGCCCGTGGTCAGTCGCCAGCCGCTGGGGCCGATCGCGGTGAACCGCTTGGCGCGCAGCCGTTCGCAGACGCCGTCGTCGAGCTTGGCCGGCGAAGCCGGGCCGCGGTGCGACAGGCGGCGGATGTGTTCGAGTTCCTTGGTGGTGAGTTCTTCGATCATGGGGCGACCCCATTCCTGGGACGGCTCGACACTAGGCGACACGCTGCAAGCGCCGCGCGAAAAAAGCGTAGGCACGATGACCCCACCGTACGTCCATCGGGCAAGGGTTCAGCGGCGTGAGCGGCACGCGAGTGCTGCCCGCCGGACCGTCCGCGGATGACGCGAGTAAACCCGCGTTACAGGGCGTCGCGGGTCGAGTCGTGCAGAGGGCCGGCTTCGGGGCGCCGGGCGTCAGTCGCCGATCGGCATGCGCATCGACAGCGCGCTGAACGGCGGGTCCCGGTCACTGCGTGAGGGCGGCGTGCTGGCCGCGACGCGCCCGGGCAGGAGGCCCTCGGCGGCGAGCAGCTCCAGCAGCCGCGCCTGCACCTCGGGCACGTCCGCGCCGGCGCGGTCGGCCAGCAGGCGCGACAGCGTCGACACCGCTTCGACGATGCCCGCGGACGACTCGCGGGTGATGACCTGGCGCAGCAGGCCGCGGATCAGCGCGAGGTCGGCTTCCAGCACGGCGCGGTCGAGCGGCATGACACCCTCCGTAACGGCGAAAGATGAGGGGACTCTGGGTTGTACACGGCGGTTGCGGCGGCCGTCAGTGGGGAATTCCCTCAGCCGACGGCGGCTCTACCCGCGGCGGGGCGGCAGCAGGCGCCGGAGCCGCCATCGGCCGTGCGACGCACACCGTGTCTGCGAGCCGTCGGGCCGGTAGTGCGCCCCGGCGGCGCCAGTCCTCATCGTGCGCCCTGGCGCGGCCGTGCCCGATCCCCCGGCGCGGTGATGCCGCCGGTCGGGCCGTGGCCCCGACTGCAGTGCGGCACCCGCGCGGGCTTGCCGTTGCCCGGCCGGTCCCCATGTCGGCACGACTGCCCTGTGGAAACCCCAGCCATGATCCGTCGCGCGCTGCTGACCGTGCTGCTGTGCTGTTCGATGCTGGCGGTGCACGCCGCGTCCCCCGCGCTTCCCGCGCCAGCGGTGACATCCGCGGCATCCGTGCCGGTCGTGATCGGCGAATCGCGCGAGCTCGACTCGACGGTGCTCGACGAGCAGCGCCGCTATTCGGTGGCCTTGCCGCCGGGCTACGCGTGGTCGCCGGGCCGCCGCTACCCGGTGCTGCTGGTGCTCGACGCCGAGCGGCACTTCGCGCACGCGACGACGACCGCGCGCTTCCTCGCGGCCAACGGCGAAATGCCCGACACGATCGTGGTGGGCCTCGACAGCACCAACCGGCTGCGCGATTTCACCCAGACCGACTGGGCCGAGGCCTGGGTCGGCGGCGGCGGCGCCGACCGCTTCGCGCGGTTCCTGACGACCGAGCTGCTGCCGGCGATCGAGCGCGACTACCGCACCGACGATTTCCGCACCGTGGTCGGCCACTCCGCCAGCGGCCAGTTCGCACTGCACCTGCTCGCGACGCGGCCGGACACGTTCCGCGCCTACCTCGTGAACAGCCCGAGCCTCGACTGGGACGACCGCCTGCCGCGCCGCGAGCTGGCTGAAGCGTTCGCGCGCACGGCGTCGCTGCCGGCCTTCGTCTACGTGGCCCGGTCCGACGACCGCGGCCCGGCGCTGGCCGACGCGCACGCGCTGTTCGCCACGCTGGAGCAGGGGCCGCGCGGGCTGCGCGCGGTCGGGCGCGACTTTCCCGGCGAAACCCACGCCGGTATTCCGCTGGTGGCGCTGGTCGATGGCCTGCGCACGCTGTACCGCGGCTACCGGTTCGACATCGACCTGCCCGGCGCCTCGCTGGCCGACGCCGAGCGCCAGTACGCGCAGGTGTCCGAGTCGCTCGGCTGGCCGACCGCGGTGCCCGAGCCGGTCGTGCAGTCCCTCGCGTACGTGGCGATGAACGCGGGGCGCCATGACGAGGCGATCGCGCTGTTCGCCCGCAATGTCGAGCGCCACCCGCGATCGGCCGGCGCGCACGCCGCGCTGGCCGACGGCTACGCCGAGGCCCGACGCTGGCGCGAGGCGCTCGCGTCGGCCACGCGCGCGGCGGCGCTGGCCGCCGAGCAGGGCCATCCGGACCGCGCGAACTTCTACGCGCAGGTGGCCAGGCACCGCGCCGAACTGGCGACGCCGCGGCGCTGAGCATGGGCACCGTCGCGGCACGGTGCGGGCACGCGATCGAGCGATCGCGTCGCCGCTGCGCTGACGCCCTCGCTTCGGTTTGCTGTCGATCCGGCCCGCCGCCAATCGTCGCTTCCGGGACAGCGCGCCCGCTGGGACCGCGCTACCGTTTCCAGATCCCCCGGACCCGTCGACGATGAGCCACGAACCCCAATCCACGCCCGCCGAAGTCGGCACCTCCGCCGGGGCGGCCGCCCACGCGCCGTCGGGCCCGCTGTGGGCCGAGCTGCGCGACGCGATCCGCGGCACCAACGCCGACTACACCCGCATCCCGCTGCGCCGCGCGGTGTTCCTGCTCGCGGTGCCGATGGTGCTGGAGCTGGTGCTCGAGTCGACGTTCGCCGTCGTCGACATCTTCTTCGTCGCCCAGCTCGGCGCGTCGGCGGTGGCCACCGTCGGGCTGACCGAGAGCTACCTGTTCCTGCTCTATGCGATCGCAATGGGGCTGGCGATGGCGGTGACCGCCATCGTCGCCCGCCGCATCGGCGAGCACCGACGCGACGAGGCCGCGGTGACCGCCGTGCAGGCGGTGATCATCGCGGTGCTGGCGTCGCTGCCGTTTACCGTCGCCGGAATCGTCTACGCGCAGGACCTGCTGCGCCTGATGGGCGCCGACGCGTGGACGCTCGAGCACGGCTATCGCTACACGCAGTGGATGCTCGGCGGCAACGCGGTGATCCTGCTGCTGTTCGTCATCAACGCGGTGTTCCGCGGCGCCGGCGACGCGGCCAGCGCGATGCGCGTGCTGTGGGTCGCCAACGGGCTCAACATCGTGCTCGACCCGCTGCTGATCTTCGGCTGGGGCCCGGTGCCGGCAATGGGCATCGAGGGCGCGGCGATCGCGACCAACATCGGCCGCGGCGTCGGCGTGCTGATGCAGCTGTGGATCCTGCTGCGCGGCGGCCAGCACATCCGCGTGGCACGCGCGCAGCTGGCGTGGCACGGCGCGATCGCCTGGAACATCCTGCGCACCTCGTTCGGCGGCATCGGCCAGATGATCGTCGCGATGACGTCGTGGATCTTCCTGATGCGGATCCTCGCCAGCGTCGGCAGCGAAGCGGTCGCCGGCGCGACGATCGCGATCCGGATCATGATGTTCACGCTGATGCCGGCGTGGGGCATGTCGAACGCCGCCGCGACGCTGGTCGGGCAGAACCTCGGCGCCGGCGAGCCCGGCCGCGCGGAGGCGAGCGTGTGGCGGATCGGCTGGTACAACATGGCCTTCACCGTCGCGGTGTCGGGGCTGTTCTTCGCGAAGCCCGACACGCTGATCGCGATCTTCACCGCCGACCCGGGCGTCATCGCCGTCGGCGCGGAGTGGCTGCGGATCCTGTCGTTCTCGTTCTTCGTCTACGGCTGGTGGATGGTCGCCGTGCAGGCGTTCAACGGCGCCGGCGACACGATCACGCCGACCAAGATCAACCTGGTGTTCTTCTGGCTGATCCAGATCCCGCTGTCGTACTGGCTGGCGCTGCGGCTGGGCTGGCAGCAGACCGGGGTGTTCTGGGGCGTGTTCGTGTCGGAGACCTCGGTCGGGCTGTTCACGCTGTGGCTGTTCTCGCGCGGGTCGTGGAAGGCCGCCAAGGTGTAGCGCTCCCCAGGATTGCCGCGCGCGAGGGCGTGCAGTTGCGGCTCCCGCGATGGGCCGCACGCGCCCGTCGCCGGGCGTGCGGGCACAATGCGGCTGTCGTCCCCTCGTGAGTCGCCATGCGCCTGGTCCCGCTGCTGTACGTCGCGCTTGCCGCTGCCGTCGTCGTCGCGGCGACCCCGCGCGTGCACGCCGGCGTGCAGGCGCTGGAGCGGTCCCGCGCCGGCCACCCGGCCACGCGCGTCAGCGTCGACGGCCACGGCGACCTGCTGTTCGTCGTCGACACCGGCGCGAGCGCCAGCGCCGTGTACGAGCACGCTCGCACGCGCCTGCGGCTGGCGCCCGAGCCCGGCGGTCAGATCGAGATGCACGGCGCGGCCGGGTCGCAGCGGATCGACCGCTACCGCCTGCCGCCGCTGACGGTGGCCGGCGTGCGCACCGGGCGGCTGCTCGCGACCGGTCTGCCCGATGGCGTCGCGCACGGCGACGACGTCGTGGGCGTGGTCGGTCGCGACGTGTTCGGCGGCCACGCGGTGGAGTTCGACCTGCACGGCGGCGTCCTCGGCCTGCACCGGCCCGGCGAGCTGCCGCACAGCGCGCGCGGCTGGGACACGGTGCCGATCCGGCTGATGCCGCACACCGGCCTGGTGACGATCGAGGTGCGGCTCGACGGCGCTCCGGTCACCGCGGTGCTCGACACCGGCGCGCGCAAGAGCTTCATCAACTGGCGCGCCGCGCGCGGGACCGGGCTCGCGCCTGGCGCGAAAGGCCTGGTGCGCCAAGCGTCGGGCGGCGGCGCCACGGCGCACCGCTTTGCGTTCGACGTCGCCCGCTTCGACGCGCTGGCCGTCGGCCGCACGCGGTTCGGATCGCCGTCGCTGGCGATCGCCGACCTGCCGGTGTTCGCGCCGCTGGGCATGGACGGCGCGCCGGCGATGATCCTCGGCATGGACCTGCTCGGCGACCGCCGCTTCGTCATCGATTACCCGGGCCGCCGGCTGCTGATCGAAAAGCGCGGCTGAGGCGCCCGGCATGCGGCCGACGCGTCGCTACACTGCGGCGAGTATCCACCGGGGCGTCGCCGTGCCGAACCTGTCCGACTTCGCAAGCGCAGCCGCGCGCCGCGCCACCGTCGCGATGCTTGCGCTGGCGCTGTTCGCGCCCGCGGTTGCCGCCGACTACGTCCCGCCGCGCCACGAATGGGCGCGCCGCGCGCCGGCCGAGGCCGGCTTCGATGCGCGGCGCCTCGCCGACGCGGTCGCCTATGCGCGCGCCAGCGCGCAGGTCGAGCCGTCGGACCTGCGCGTGGTGCTCAACGACACCTACGGCAAGCGCGAGCCGAACTACCGCATCCTCGGCCCGGTGACGCCGCGCGCGCAGTCGAGCGGCGTGGTGGTGCGCGGCGGCTACATCGTCGCCGAGTGGGGCGACCTCGACCGCCCCGACATGACCTTCAGCACCGTGAAGAGCTACCTGTCGACCGTGGCCGGGCTGGCGCTGGCCGACGGCCGCATCGCCTCGCTCGACGCGCCGGTCGCGCGCAGCGTGCCCGGGACGTGGTTCGACGGTGCGCACAACGGCGCGATCACGTGGACGCACCTGCTGCAGCAGACCTCGGACTGGAGCGGCACGCTGTGGGACGTCGCCGACTGGGCCGACCGCCCGGAGGGAGACGATCCGTCCAGGCGC
Organism: Cognatilysobacter tabacisoli; assembly: GCF_003586305.1. Taxonomy (GTDB): domain Bacteria; phylum Pseudomonadota; class Gammaproteobacteria; order Xanthomonadales; family Xanthomonadaceae; genus Cognatilysobacter_A; species Cognatilysobacter_A tabacisoli. The sequence goes on from NZ_QXJI01000001.1 coordinate 41,683, forward strand.
CCGCTGCGCACGCCGGGGACGCACTACAAGTACAACGACGTGCGCATCAACCTGCTCGCGTACGCGCTGCTGCAGGTCGTGCGCGAGCCGCTGCCGCAGCTGCTGAAGCGCCGCGTGATGGACCCGATCGGCGCATCGTCCACGTGGCGCTGGCACGGCTACGACAACTCGTGGGTCGAGCTCGACGGGCTGCGCATGCAGTCGGTGTCCGGCGGCGGCCATTTCGGCGGCGGCCTGGTCATCTCGACGCTCGACCACGCGCGCTTCGGCCTGCTGGTCGAACGCGACGGCGTGTGGGGCATGCAGCGCCTGCTGCCCGACGGCTGGCTTGCGCAGGCGACGCGCCCGTCGCCGGTGAAAGCCGACTACGGTTACCTGTGGTGGCTCAACACCGGTCGCACCGCCATCCCGGCCGCGCCCGAATCGGCGTTCTGGGCGGCGGGGTTCGGCGGCAACTACGTCTACGTCGACCGCGAACACGACCTGGTCATCGTGCTGCGCTGGACGCCGGACCTCGCCGGCGTGGTCACGCGCACGCTCGCGGCGCTGCAGTAGCGCCGGACCGCGGCGGCGCGCTGCGCCGCCGCGTCATCTGGCGCGCATCGGGCCCGTGTAACGAATCCTTAAACCCGGCCGTGGTGTGATCGGACTGCGGCGCGTCCACTGCGCCCTGCAAGGACCCCGCCACAGGATGCGGCGACGACGGCATCCCGTGTCACGCCCACAACAAGGAAGATGACGATGCCGACCCTAGACGCCCTGCAGGCGCCCAGCCTCAACCTGTCCATCACCGAGCGCGACGGCCGCCTGGTCGTCGGACTCGACCTGTCCGCCACCAGCGGTTCGGCGCGGCAGATCCCGTTCCTCGAGGTCACCCGCAACGAGTCGCGCGCGCTCCTCGCCGAGGCGCAGCAGACCGTGATCGCACGCCTGAGCCAGTCCGGCTTCCAGGTCGGCGAGGTCAGCGTCGAGGCCAATCGCGGCCAGAACGCGGCGATCGGCGCGACCGTGCCGCGCGTCGGCCGGCTTCAGTTCGAGATCACCGGCGACCAGTCGATCAGCGGGACGATCCGCAACAACCCCGACGTGGCCGGCGCGATCCGCGTGGCCGAAAGCGGCTTCGACCGCTCGCGCCAGGCGCTTTACGAGCAGCGCGCGCGCAATTGGGCCGAGGACGGCGGCGCGCGCATCCGCAGCGGCGAGCAAACCTACACGGTGACGCCGCAGGCCGCGGCCGACTACTACAACGCGCAGCGCTGGTTCCCGTGGGAAAAGATCCAGCCGGCGCAGCCGCGGGCCGAGCTGCGCGACGGCATCGACAGCGCGTACGCCCCCCGGACCGACGACGGACTGCGTCACCCCGGCCACCCGTTCCACCGCCAGTTCGAACAGGCGCTGCGGGGGCTGGAGGGCACCGGCGTCGCGCAGCGCAGCGATGCCGCGGCCCTGCTGGTCCAGGCCGGCGCGAACGCGGGCTTCGACCGCAACGGCGACCTGGCCGTCGTCGCCGGCACGCGCGACAACGTGTTCGCGGTGCAGGGCGACGGGCCGGCGGGGCTGCGCGCCGCCGTCGCGCACGCCGACATCCAGTCGGGCGCGTTCGCCCGCGTGTCCGAGGCGCTCGGCCAGCAGGCGATCGCGCAGGCGCCGGTTGTAAATACGGTGGACGAGCCGGTCCGCGCGCGCGCGGTCTGAGCCGCTGCGCCGACGGCACGCGCCCGCCACGCGACGTGGCGGGCGTGCCGGGCGTAGCGCGGCGCGCTACAGCTCGACCACCGGAGCGAAGCCGCCGTAGATCATCCGCTTGCCGTCGAACGGCATCGGGTTGCTGCCCGGGTCCATGCGTGGGTCCTTCATCACCTTGTCCATGCCGGCGTCGCGCGTGGCCTTGTCCGGCCATTCGATCCACGAGAACACCACCGCCTCGTCGGCGGTGGCCTGCACCGCCCGGCGGAAATCGGTCTGGGTGCCGTCGGGCACGTCGTCGCCCCAGCACTCGAGGATGCGCGTGGCGCCGTACTCGAGGAACACCGGGTCGAACTGGCGGGCATGATCGATGAACTTCTGCTTGTTCGCGGTCGGAACCGCAATCACGAAACCGTCGATGTAGGGCATGGCTGTCTCCTTGCGCTGGCACGGGTGGCGTGAGCCTGCTCGGGCAGGCGTTCAGCCGCGATGAGCGCGAGGCGAACCGCGCGCTTGCCAGTGCGACGGACGAAGGGGTCCTTTTTCGACGCCCAGGTTCGACGCGCCGCTTCGACGCGCCGGTTCGACGGGCCGTACGCCGAGCGGGATCGACGCGGACTGCAGTGCGGCGCCTAGGCATTCGCCAGCCGGCGCGCGATCTGTGCGCCGTCAGCGCGTCTCGCTGTAGACCGGCACCGACGCGGCCAGCGGGTCCAGCCGCACCCACAGCGCCACCGCCACGGCCGCGAGCAGCAGCGCGAGCGCCAGCCACCAGAAGCCGCGGTGCGGGCGCGGCAGCAGCGGGGCGAGCAGCAGCCACGCCGGTGCCAGCAGCACCACGAGCACTGCCGGCAGCCCGGTGCCGATCGACAGCATCGCGAAGTGGCCGAGCGCGGCGAGGAATCCGATGCCCACGACCGCCGCGGCCGCGAACAGGGCCCACGAGGCGGGCCCGTCCGGACGCGGGCGAGACGACGCGGCCGCGACCACCGCACTCGCCAGCAGCAGCGGCCAGGTGAAGAACGGCGAGCCGCCGGGCAGGGCGGCCTGCACCGCCGTCGCCAGCAGCGCGGTCACGCCGGCCAACGCCAGCCAGCGCTCGAGCCCGTCGCGGCGCGCGGCCGCGACCATCGCCGCCAGCACCGCGAGCAGCACCAGCAGCGCCTGCCACTCCAGCCGCGGCAGCGCCGCCAGCCGGTCGTAGTAGTCCGGCGCCCCGGGCCCGCGCGACAGCAGGTTGACGCCGGTCAGCGCCAGCGCGGCGGCGACCAGGCCGGCGAGGCCGTGCGCAGCGGCGAGCGCGACGCCGCGCGCCGTCCATTCGCCGCGGCGCCGGCGCGCGATCGCCACGACCAGGCCGGCGGCCAGCGCGAGCAGCACCCAGCCGACCCACGGCGCATACGCGACCGTCGCCAGTCCGAGCACGTCGCTGAACACCACGTCGGCGCTCGCCGTCGGCAGCGCCGCCTCGCCGGACAGCGCGCGCGCCAGGTCGAGCGCCTGCGAGCCCAGGTGCTGCAGCGAGCGCGGATCGACGTTGTCCGGCGTCGCCAGCGGCGAGTGGTACAGCCGCGCGTCGCCGATCGGCGCGAAGTTGAAGCCGGCCACGCCGCGTTGCAGCGCTTCGGTGAAGTCGGTCGAATTCGGCAGGCGCTCGTAGATGCTGACCGCGAGGCTGTTGGCGGCCGGCTGGCGCACGACGCGGGCGAACAGATCGACCAGCGCGCCGTTGCCTGGGCTGGCCTGGAACATGATCGCGCGGCCGCCACCGCCGCGGGCTTCGAGGTTGACCACGGTGCCGATGCGCGCTGCCAGCGGGTCGCCGGCCGGCGCCGCGGCGAAGAACGCGCGCGCGCCGGCGAGGCCGATCTCCTCGGCGTCGGTCAGCACGATCGCCAGGTCGCGGCGCTGCGCGTCGCGCGGAATGGCGCGCGCGATTTCCAGCGCCGCGGCGACGCCGAACGCGTCGTCGGCGGCGCCCGGCGAGCCGGTCACGCTGTCGTAGTGCGCCATCAGCGCGACCGCGGGGCCGCTGGCCGGCGGGCCGGCACGCACGGCGATCAGGTTGACGCCGGTGCGCGCCGGCGCGCTGCCGCGCTTGGCGAGCCGAGCGGTCTGCCTGGCGGTGAGCGCGAACGGCTGCTCGCGCACGCTGAAGCCCAGCGACTGCAGCCGCCCGGCGAGGTACGCGCGCACGACGTCGTTTTCGGCCGAGCCGGTCGGGTGCGGACGCGCGGCGATGACGCGCACGTCGGCCATCGCCCGCGTTGCGGAGAATGCGTCGGCCGGTGCGTCCGCCGGCAGCGCCGGCGGCGGCTGCGATGCGAACCACGTCAGCAGCGCGCTCGCCAGCACGGTGGCCAGCAGCCACGCCCAGTGCGGGCGCGCAGGCGGGTCGATCGTTGCCGTCGCTGGCTGCATGTCGGGGTCCCCTGGGCCGGACGGGCGCCGCGCGAGGGCGCGGCGTCCGGGCCCCGACTATACCCACGCCCGGCGGTCGGGCCGCCGACGGCGATGGCCGCTGCTCCCGCGCCGCGGCGTAACCTCCCGGGGACTGCCGAGGACCGACCATGACCCTGCGCAACGCCGCGCTGGCCAGCCTGCTGATGTTTCCGTGCTTCGCGCACGCGGCCGGTACGGCCGGCGGCCCCGTGATCGACATGCACCTGCACGCCTATCCGCTGGAGCTGCCGCCGGGCTCGCCGGCGTGCCCGGGCGACCAGCCCATTGCTGTGCCGACGATGGACCCGCGCGACGAGTTCGACCCTTCGCTGCTCGGCAACTGCCCGCAGCCGATGCGCGCGCCCGCGACCGAGGACGCGCTGATGCGCGAGTCGCTGGCCGCGCTGCGCAAGCACGACGTGCGCCGCGCGATCACCGACGGCAGCGTCGAGCGCGTCGCCCGCTGGCGCGCGCAGGCGCCGGGCGTGATCGTGCCGGCGGTGGCGTTCGGCAAGCGCGAGGAAAAGTCGATCGACGAGCTGCGCGCGCTGCACCGCGCCGGCCAGCTGGCCGCGTTCGCGGAGGTGTCGATCCAGTACCGCGGCCTGCGCGCCGACGACCCGCGCTTCGCCCCGTACTTCGCGCTGGCCGAAGAGCTCGACATTCCGGTCGGCATCCACCTCGGCGAGGGCCCGCCGGGCGCCGCGCGCTTCCCCGGCTACGAGGACTACCGCGCCAGCATGACCACGCCGTTCCAGCTCGAGGAGGTGCTGCGCCGCCACCCGAAGCTGCGCATCTGGGTGATGCACTACGCCTCGCCGCTGGTCGACGAGATGATCGCGATGATGTTCACCCACCCGAACCTGTACGTGGACGTGTCGTGCAACAACTGGGGCTTCCCGCGCGCGCAGTTCCACGACGCGCTCGAACGCATGGTCGATGCCGGCTTCGGCAAGCGCATCCTGTTCGGCTCCGACCAGATGTACTGGCCGGACGCGATCGGCGAGGCGATCAAGGCGATCGACACCGCGCCGTTCCTGACTCCTGCGCAGAAGCGCGACATCTTCTACAACAACGCCGCGCGCTTCCTGCGGCTGAGCGAGGCGGAGATCGCCGCCGACCACGCGCGCTGAGCGCGACGCCACGCGGCGCGCGAGCGGGGCGCGGCATGCGCGATGCGCCCGCACGCGCAGTAGCATCACGGCAGTCCCCCGCTGGAGTGCCCCGATGCCCGACGTCACCGCGTTTCCCGGTCTGCAATCGCCGCTGGGCGAAGGCGAGGCGCTGGCCACCTCGGACAACCGCGGCTTCCGCACCGCGATGAACGTCGCCGGCCACGGGCTCGTCGCTGACGAGCCGGTGGCGGTCGGCGGCACCGACCAGGGGCCGTCGCCGTACGGCCTGATCTCCGCGGCGCTGGCGTCGTGCACCGCGATGACGCTGCACTCGTACGCCAAGCTCAAGCAGCTGCCGGTGACCGCGATCCGCGTCGTCGTGCGCCACGCCAAGGTGCACGAACTGGACTGCGAGGCGTCCGACACCGATCCGGGCGCGCGCATCGACCGGCTCGAACGGCAGATCTGGATCGACGGCGACGTCCCGGACGCGACGCGCCAGCGCCTGATGGAGATCGCCGACCGCTGCCCGGTCCACCGCACCCTGCACGGCACGATCCGGATCGTCACGCGCAGCGAGTAGGGCGCGGCACGGGCGCGTGCCGCCCGGCGCGCGGGATCGATCGCCGCCGTGATCTCCGGCAGTGGCCGCGTCGGCGCGGTTGAGGCAGAGTCTCGGCTCCACCGCTGCAGGTCGCCCGCATGCCCTCCGAAACCCGACTGACGCCCGAACAGGCCGAAGCGGCCGCCGCCGCGATCCTGGCCGGCCCCGAAGCGGCCGCGATGCGCGCGCAGACCGAGGCGCTGCGCCAGCGCCTGGAGGCCGCGCGCCGCACCCGCAACCTCGCCATCGGCGCGATGCTCGGCTTTGCCGCCGGCTGCGTCGTCGGCGGCGTCGCGTTCGGCGGGGCGATGCCGTCCGGCATCGTCGGGCTCGGCCTGGGCACGCTGGCCGCCCGGCTGCTGGCGTCCCGCCGTGCCGGCGACGCCTGAGCGTCGCGGATGAAGGCGTCGACGCTGGCGCTGTGCGTCGCGGTCGCGTTCGGCGTCGCCGCCGCGCTGGTCGCATTCGCCAACCGCCGCCGGCGCGAGGCCGGGTCCCCGGTCACGCCGAGGGCGGCGACGGCGCAGGCGTTCCTGTCCCGCGCGGCCGGGTTCTCGCTCGCGTTCGCGGTCACCTCCTGGGCGATCGACCGGTAGCGACACCGTGCACGTGCTCGACAACCCGATCTGGTCGTCGCTGGTCAGCCGCCAGCGCGCGTTCGCCCGCGGCGACGGCGACGGCGGCGTGGTGCGCTACCCGCCGGACGTCGCCCCGTTCCTCGGCATCGCCCGCGGCGCGGACGGCGTCGACGCGCGGCTCGCCGCGCTCGTTTCGCCCGACGAAACGGTCTACCTGCTCGGCGCGCGCCCGCCGCGGCCCGCCGGCTGGCGGGCGAGCGGTCCGCATTCGCTGGCGCAGATGGTCTGCGAGGCGCCGGTGCCCGAGGTCGACGGCCCGGCGATCACGCCTCTCACCGACGCACACCGCGACGACGTGCTGGCGCTGACGGCGCTGGTCTATCCACACTATTTCCGCCCGCGCACGATGGACCTCGGGCGCTACTTCGGCATCTACGACGGCGGGCGGCTGGCGGCGATCATCGGCGAGCGCATGGCCACCGACGGCTGGCAGGAGATCAGCGCGGTGTGCACGCACCCGGACTTCAACGGTCGCGGGCTGGCGCGCCGGCTGCTCGCGTGGCTCGGCAACGACATCCTCGCGTCGGGGCGCGTGCCGTTCCTGCACGTCAGCAACGAGAACGTCCGCGCCAAGGCGCTGTACGCGCGCAACGGCTACCGCACGCGCGTCGACATCGACTTCTGGTCGCTGCGCGCGCCGACGCGCTAGCCGGACCGGTCAGCGCAGGCAGCGCACCGATTGGCCCAGCCCGCGCGGGTACTGGATGCGGAAGATCCGGCCGTCGTAGTCGAAGAGCAGGATCGAAGTGACCTGGTCGGTGGCGTCGGTCGACAGCGACCACCAGTAGCCGACGCGCCCGCCCAGTCGCGACGTGCCGTCCTGGATGCGGAACCCGCCCGGGCGGGCGTCGAAACCCGACGCGTTGCTGCCGTTGCCGCTGCCGGGCCAGCCGACTGCGGACTTCAGCGCCGTGGCCGCGCCGCTGCGGCCGAGGTGGGCCTCGAGCGCGTCCCAGTCGTGGTTGTCCGGAATCCGCCACCCCGGCGGGCACAGCCCGCGCGGGTCGACGACCGCGTGGTGGTTGTAGAGCAGGCCGAAGCGCTCCCGGTACGTCGGGTCGTCGCCGTAGCTCGTCAGCGCCGGCATCCGGTCGCGCGCGGCGGCGGCCCAGGCGGCATTGCCGACCGCGACCGCGATCGGGTCGCCGTTACGGAACGTCGTCACCTCGAGGTTGCGCGCCATCCACACCTGGGCGCCGATCGTAACGCTCGCGACGGCGTCGGTCGCGGCCTCGCCGCGCGCAGTCGCCTCTGCGGCAGCGGCGGATCCCATCGACAGTGCGGCCGAGAGGACGGCAGCGAAGCTTGCTCGGGGCACGGGGCACCTCGGGTGGTCAGCGGCACAGCGCGGCGCGATCGCTCGCGTCGGCCGCCGTGCCGAAGAGACGTCGCCCGGGCCCGGGCGGATGCGCGGGCCCGGCGCGCTACTTCGACCCGGCGTTGACCATCCACGGCGTGCCGAAGCGGTCGACGCACATGCCGAAGCCCTGCGCCCAGAACGTCTCGGCGAACGGCATGCGCACGGTGCCGCCGTCGGCCAGCGCGTTGAAGATGCGCTCGCCCTCGGCGCGGTCGTCGACGCCGATCGACACCGAGGTGCCGCCGGGCGGCTGGTAGTGCTCCGGCGGGCTGTCCGAGCCCATGATCGCTTAGTCGCCGATCGCCAGGTGCACGTGCATGACCTGCTGCTTCATCGCCTCGGGCATGCCCTCGCCGCCGGGCGTGTCGCCGAAGCGCGACAGCATTTCGATTCGGCCGCCGAGCACCCGCTCGTACAGGCGGAAGGCGTCCTCGCACTGGCCGTTGAAGACGAGGTAGGGGTTAATCTTCATCGCGTGTCCTCCCGTGGGAATCAGGCCGGCAGCGGATTGGCGAACCCGGGCAGCGGCGGCTCGGGCGCTTCGTCGTCGTCCTTCCCGTCGTCGTCCTTCCCGTGGTGGGGCGCCGGGCGGTCGACGGCGATCGACGCGCGCCGCGCGACCTCCTCGGCCGTCGGCGGGTCGAGCGCGAACGAGCCGTGCGCGACCGCGCCCGCGCGGCGATACACCAGCAGCTGCGCCCCTGTGGAGGTGACGTGCGAATCGGTGAGGGTCAGCGCCGCCGGCACGCTCCACGTGCCGAACAGCCGCTTGCCGTGGCCGAGCACGACCGGCGCGATCCACAGCCGCCACTCGTCGACGAGGTCGTTGGCGAGCAGCGTCTGCACCAGCCCGGCGCTGCCGTGCACCTGCAGCTCGCCGCCGCCGTGGCGCTTGAGTTCGCGGACCGCGTCGGCGACGTCGCCGTCGATCAGTCGCGCGTTGTGCCAGTCGGTCGACTGCAGCGTGCGCGATGCGACGTGCTTGGGCACGCGGTTGAACGTGTCGGCGATCGGGTCGGACGGGTCGGCCGCGTGCGGCCAGTGCGCGGCGAAGATCTCGTACGTGCGCCGACCCAGCAGCAGCGCGTCGGCGCGCGCGCACCAGTCGGCCATCCGCTGGCCGAGGTCGTCGTCGAAGAACGGCACCATCCAGCCGCCGTGCTCGAACCCGCCGCTGCGATCCTCGTCGGGCGCGCCGGGCGCCTGCACGACGCCGTCGATCGTCACGAAACTGCCCACCACCAGGTGCATCCGGACCTCCTGATTGTTCTGTCCGGGCCGCGATGGCCCGCCTGGTCTGTCGACGAGCGGGCGCACCCGCATTCGACATGCGCCGGCAGACGATCGGGCAGGCGGCGTTAGCCGGCGGTCACGGCGAAGCCCCGCGCCGCGCCGCGCGGCTGAACGGGGCTGGCCGAAGGCGCGAGGGCGCTTTCGCGTGCCCGCGTGCGCGCCATCGGAACTGCTATCGACGCCTCGGCGGGGCCATCACGGGTCGCGGTTACCATCGCGCGCATGCCTGACCGCCGAATCGCCTGGCTGCACTACCTCGCCGCGCCCGCGGCGGTCGCCTTGGCGCTGTTCGTCCGCGTGCGGTTCTGGCCCGAGCTGTTCGAGGTGGCGACGTTCCTGCCGCTGTTCATGGCGGTGCTGTTCTGCGCCTGGCTCGGCGGGCTGGGGCCCGGGCTGGTGGCCACGGTGCTGGGCGCGGTCGCGTCGGCGTGGTGGCTGCTGCCGCCGACCGGTTCGTTCGCGATCGCCGGCGGCGAGCAGCAGCTGCAGCTGGCGCTGTTCGTGTTGCTTGCGCTGGCGATCACGCTGGCGTGCGAGTCGCTGCATGACGAGCGGCGCCGGGCCGAGGGCCTGCGCCACGACATCGACGACCTCGAGGCGATGCAGGCGCGCCTGCATGCGCTGGCCGCCGACCTGTCCGAGGCCGACCGCCGCAAGGACGAATTCCTCGCCACGCTCGCGCACGAGCTGCGCAATCCGCTCGCGCCGATCAGCAACAGCCTCGAGATCCTGCGGCTGGCGCCGGACCCGGACACCCTGCAGGCCGCGCGCGCGACGATGGCGCGCCAGCTCGCCCACCTGGTGCGGCTGGTCGACGACCTGCTCGACGTCAGCCGCATCAGCCGCGACAAATTGCAGCTGCGCCGCGAGATCGTCGCGCTGCAGACGGTGGTCGACAACGTGGTCGAGTCGGCCGGTCCGTTCGTCGCGTCGCAGGGCCACGCCCTCGCGGTGTCGATGCCGGACGAGCCGATCGAACTGGAAGCCGACCCGGTGCGGTTGGCGCAGGTGGTCGGCAACCTGCTGCACAACGCGGCCAAGTACACGCCGCACGGCGGGCACCTGTCGATCGAGGCGACGCTCGACGACGACACCGTCGAGATCGTCATCGCCGACGACGGCATCGGCCTGCCGGACGACCTGCGCGACCGCGTGTTCGACATGTTCCGGCAGGGCGACGCGTCGCTCGAGCGCACCCGCGGCGGGCTGGGCATCGGGCTCGGCCTGGCGCGCCGGCTGGTCGAACTGCACGGCGGCACGATCCTGCTGGACAGCGACGGACCGGGCCGGGGCACGCGCGCGGTGGTGCGCCTGCCGGCGCTGCGCGGTGCGCGCGGCGGCGAGGGGGCAACGGCCGCCGAGCCGGTCGCGACGCCCGCGGTTCGGCCGCTGCGGATCGTCGTGGCCGACGACAACCGCGATGCGGCCGACACGATGGCGCAGGTGCTGCGCGCGGCCGGGCACCACGTCAACGTCGCCAACGACGGCATCGAGGCGCTGGCGCTGGCCGAGTCGGTGCGGCCCGACCTGCTGCTGCTCGACATCGGCATGCCCGGCCTCAACGGGTTCGAGGTGTGCCGGCGGCTGCGCACGGCGCCGTGGGCGCGCAGCGTTCCGATCGTCGCCATCACCGGGCTGGGCCAGCCCAGCGACCGCGACCGCTCGCGCGACGCAGGCTTCGATGCGCACTGGATCAAGCCGATCGACCCGGCACGCCTGCACGCCCTGATCGCCGGCCTCGATCGCGCCAACGACGCAGTGCCGCCGACCGCATCGATCTGAGCGTGCACGCCCGGGCTGCGGCTGGGCGCGCGGGCAGAGGGAACAGGTGTGCCAGAGCGGGCGCGGCATGCGCCGCCGTGCGCGTACGCGGCGCGTCAGCGCTTGGCGCTGCTCGGCTGCTCGGGCCTGTTCGCACGGGCGATCGCCCACGGCGCGACCTCGCGATCGCGGCTGTGTTCGCAGGCGGTCGGACCCTTGCCGGCGTTCTGCGCAGAGGGCAGGGCGGCGTGCGGCGTGTGCGGCGCGACGTCGCGTTCGCGGTCCGCGCGCAGCGGCGAGTGCAGCAGGCTCATGGCGTTGTCCTCGAGGGGTCAGGGTGCGTGCCGGCACCGTCGACGTGCAGCTAACGCCATCGGGGATTGCCACCGCGTGAAGTGCGCCTGTTCACGTTCGCAGCCGCGCGTCGATCGCGAGCCCCTCGCAGTCGAGGACCTCGATCCGTCCGTGCATCGCGTGCGAGGTGTTGAGCAGCAGGTTCCATTCGCGCGGGCACAGCGCACTGGGCACGCGCAGCGCAACGGAGCGCCCCGACGCCGCCCATTCGTCGCCGACCTGCTGCACCTCCGCCCGGTACGGGCGCTCGCGCCAACGCGCCGGCGGCGACGCGAGCGTCTCGACCAGTTCGCCGGGGATGCGGCCGACGAGCAGCCGCAGGTCCGGCTCGGTCGCTCCTTCCAGGTGGGCGAGGAACTCCAGCATCGCCGCCGCGGCCGATGTCGCCGCGTAGCCGACGTTCGCCTCGCGCGTGCTCCAGCGCCCGTCGCGCCGCTGCGGGCGGGTGAAGCCGTCCTCGGCGTCCTTCGCGGTCGAGACGCGGTAGATCACGACCGCGTCGTCGGCCTGTTCGCTGGCGGCGGCATCGCGCCCGTCGCGGGCCTCGGTCATGGCGGCGTCGTCTCGTCGACCGGCGGCTCCTTCGGCGGAGGGTTCGTCATAGGCGCGTCGACGTTCTGTTCGGGATCGACGCCATCGCGCGGCACCGTCGCGGGCGCGGCCACCGGCGGCGGCGACACCGCGGCGCGGATGCGGCAGTCGTCGAGCGCCTGGCCGGTCAGGCCGGTGCAGTCGACCGGCGGGGTGGCCTGCGGCGCCGTGGCCGGCGGCGTTTCCGGAATCACGGTGCTCGCGGTGTCCGGCGATGACGACGACGCGCCGGTATCGGCGTTCGGCGGCGGGGCGTCGCGGCGGTCGCAGGCCGCGGTCGACAGCGCGACCAGGCAGGCGAGCAGCAGCAGTCGGGGCGAACGGGCAGGGGAGGTGTTCATGGAGCGCTCCTTGATCGATCGAGGCGGTTCGCCTCAGCGGGGCTCGTGCACGCGGGGCATCATTCCGCCCCGGCGTCCGGCAGCCTACTGCGCAGGCACGTGAACGATCTGCGTGCAGACGCTGCAACCCGTGCCGCCGCGCTCAGCACCATGAACGCGCGCACGGCCCCGCTCGGCAGCCGTCGTCGCCATCGCCCGCGACGCGTTCACGGCCCGGGCGCGCCCTCGGCCGCGCCGTCCGCCGCGGCCTCCGCGAGCGTCGGCCGCGCCTTGTCGCGCTGCACTTCCTTCGCGATCGCCGGCAGCGTGGCCGGGTCGATCAGGCCCAGCGAGGCGGCGTGCTCCGCGGCCGCGAGGCTGTCGCGTACGCGCAGCATCGGCACGCGGGTGCCGGCGACGCGCTCGATGTGCGCGTCGACGCCGGCATCGAACGGGCTGTCGCGGTCCGGGTCGACGTCGCGGATGTAGATCGCCGCGATGCGCTCGCCGAACTCCTGCGCCGCTTCGGCGTAGAGCTCGGCGTCGGCCTGGCCGGAGTCGCCGAGCAGCACCCAGCGCAGCTGCGGCATCCGCTGGATCAGCTCGCGCGCGCGCTCGAGCTTGTGGCCGTGGCCGGTGGTCTTGATGAACTTGCCATCGTCCGTGCCCAGGTCGCGCAGGAAGATCGGGCCGGCGGGGATCGCGTTGAGCTCGAGGAAGTCGTCCAGCAGGTCGTACAGGTTCCACGGCGAACTCGACACGTAGAACACCGGGTTGCGCCCCGCGCGATCGGCCCCGCCCTGCAGCGCGGCGTACAGCGCCGCCACGCCCTGCAGCGGCTTGCGCGTGCGCGCGTTGTGCAGGAACGTCAGCTGCGCGGCGGTCTTCCAGTCGGTCACGCCGCTGTGCAGCACCGTGTCGTCGATGTCGGAGATGATCCCCAGGCGCGACGACGGCGACACCTGCAGCACCGGCTGCTCGGTCATCAGCGTGCCGTCGGCCAGCGACACGCTGGCGTTGTCCCACGGCGCGTCGCTCGCGCCCGCGGTCGGGCGCAGGTGGACGCGGTAGTAGCCCTCGTGGTCGGTCACCGTGTCGGCGGCCGCGTCGCGGAAGCGCACCCGCAGCGCGACGCCCGGCACTTCGTCGCTCTCGAAGCGGCGGTAGGTGTTGAGCAGGTTGTCCCACCAGCCGTCCTGTTCGGTCGGGCCGCCCAGCGGCGGCTCGGCGAGCACGCGGCCGGTAAGTTCGACGCCGTCGTCGTCGACGAAGCTTCGGTACGTGGCGATGTGACGCGGGCGATCGAAGCGCAGCCGCGCGCGCAGTCGGCTGCGCGCGGCATCGAGGTGGTCGTCGGCGTCGATGACCTGCTCGCGCAGGAAGCGCGCGACGTGGTCGGGCCAGCGCGGTGGCGTGCTCGGCGCGGACATGCGCCCTCCGGTTCGGCAGCGGGGCGGGCAGTGTTGGGGCCGCACGGCCAAGGCGGCGTGAGTGCACCGCCTGGCGGGTGGCTCCCGGTGCCGTCGCGTGGTGGTGCCGCGGTGCCGATGTAACCGTCCGCCCCCTCGCGGCGAAGTGTCCCTGTGAGAGGCAGGCGGATGCGCGATCGGCGCGCCGGCGACGCCGCTCCACCCACACGAAGGAGATCCGCCATGGCCCACCGCATCAACGCCGTTCCTGCCCTTGCCCTCGCTGCTGCCCTCGGCTCCGCACTGGCGGTGGCCGCCGTGCCCGTCCACGCCGCGGGCGGCGCCAAGCAGGAAAAGTGCTACGGCGTGTCGCTCGCCGGCAAGAACGACTGCGCCGCCGGCCCCGGCACGACCTGCGCCGGCACCTCGAAGACCGACTACCAGGCGAACGCGTGGAAGCACGTCCCGGCGGGTACCTGCACGAAGACCCCATCGCAGACCTCGCCGACCGGCTTCGGCCAGCTGGCGGCGTTCAAGGGCAAGCCGGCGTCCGGCAAGGCGATGTGAGCGACGGCGGAGACGGCACGGTGCGCATATCGACCTCCCCATGCGTCGCGTCGTCCCTGCGCGATGCCGGCCTGCCCGCGCAGGCCGGCATCGGATTCAAGCCACGGCACTACGGCGCGCTGAGCGAAGACCCTCAACCGCCCGGGTTCATCGAGGTCCACGCCGAGAACTACCTGGGCGCCGGGGGCCTGCCGCATGCGCAGCTTGCCGCGCTGGCCGGGCGCGTGCCGCTGTCGGTGCACGGCGTGGGCCTGTCGATCGGCGGCGAACAGCTGGATGTGTCGCACCTCGACCGCATCGCCGCGCTGCTGTCGCGGTACCCGGCGGCGTCGTTCTCCGAGCACCTGGCGTGGTCGACGCACGACGGCCGGTTCTTCGGCGACCTGCTGCCCTTTCCATATGACGACGCGGCGTTGAGCCGCGTCTGCCGTCACGTGACGCGGGTGCAGGAACGAATCGGTCACCGCATGCTGCTGGAGAACCCGAGCACCTACCTGGCGTATGCCGCGAGCTCGCTCGAGGAGCCGCAGTTCCTCGCCGAGGTCGTCGCCCGCACCGGCTGCGGGCTGCTGCTCGATCTCAACAACGTCCACGTCTCGTGCCACAACCTTGGGCGCGACGCGCGCGCCTACCTAGCTGCGCTGCCGCTGCACCAGGTCGGTGAGATCCACTTGGCCGGGCACGCCGTCGAGGCGCTCGACGGCGCCGCGACGCTGCTGGTCGACGACCACGGTTCACCCGTGCGCGACGCGGTGTGGGCCCTGTATGCGGAGGTGATCGCGGCGATCGGTCCGGTGCCGACGCTGATCGAGTGGGACACCGACGTGCCCGATTACGCCGTGCTGCGCGCGCAGGCGCGGCGCGCGCAGGCAGTGCTCGACGCCTCGCGCAGCACCGACCGGACGTTGGCGGCATGAGTGCCGCGCGCGTCCTCGCCGACGTGGCGGCAGCGCTGTGCGCGCCGGAGCGCGCCGTTCCCGCGGTGCTGTGCGCGCCGTCCCCGGCGCAGCGCGAACGCCGCTTCGCCGTGCACCGCAACACCTTCGTAGCCGGCCTCGTCGACGGCCTGACGGCGTCGTTCCCGGTCACGCGAATGCTGCTGGGCGACGCGTTTTTCCGCGCGATGGCGCGGGAGTGCGTCCTCGCCGCGCCGCCGCGCTCGCCTGTGCTGATCGAGTACGCCCAGCACTTCCCGGCCTTCGTCGCCGAATATGGCCCCGCTGCGGGCGTGCCGTACGTGGCCGCCGTCGCGCGGCTGGAAGCAATGCGCGTGGCCGCGTTTAGCGCGGCGGATGCCGAGCCCCTGACGCCGGCCGCGTTCGCGCCTTGGCTTGCCGACCCGTCGCGGCTGGCGGCGCTGCGGCTCGCGCTGCACCCGGCCGCGTCGTGCCGTCGCTTCGACCACGCCGCCGTGTCGCTGTGGCGCGCGCATCCGGCCAACGGCGCGCCGGACCTGGACACCCTCGCCGCGATCGACGTGGACGCCAGGGAAGACGCGCTGGTGACCCGGCCGCGCTGGGACGTCTCGGTCGACCCGCTGCCCGCCGGCGCGATCGCGCTGCTCGACGCGCTGCGCGACGGCGCGCAGCTCGGTGACGCATTCGCCGCTGCACGCGCCGACGGCGACTCAATCGACGACGGCGCGCTGTTCGGCGTGCTGATCCGGCCCGGCGTGATTGCCGGCTTCCTGACTTCCGTGGAGTGAGGCCATGAGTACGACCGTTCCGACCGCGACGCCGCGCTTGGGTCTTCCGATCGCCGCGGCACGCGCGGCGATCCGGCGGCTGCATGCCGCTTTCGCGCGCATCCCGCACGCCGCCATCGCGCTGCTCGCGCGCTTTTCGCTCGCGGTCACGTTCTGGGTGTCCGGCCAGACCAAGATCGAAGGGCTTGTGCTCGACCCGATCGGCGGCACCGTGGCGCTCGGCGTGCCGCGCGTGGCGGACGGCGCGGTCGAGCTGTTCCGCAGCGAATACGCGCTGCCCCTCCTGCCGCCCGAGCCGGCGACGCAGCTGGCGGCGGTCGCCGAGCACGTGCTGCCGCTGCTGCTCCTCGTCGGGCTGGCCACCCGCCTGTCCGCGCTGGGGCTGCTGGTGATGACCCTGGTCATCCAGCTGTTCGTCTACCCCGATGCCTACGCCACGCACGGGCTGTGGGCCGCGCTGATGCTGTACCTGATGGCGCGCGGTCCGGGTGCGGTGTCGCTCGACCACCTGCTGGCGCGGCGCGGCGGGGGGTGAGCGCCGTGGCTGGCCGCCGTCCCGGAGCCGTCGCATGATGGCGACCATCCTTCCGTTTCCGGCACCGGAGTCGAACGCGTCCATGACGATGCCCGACGGCGCCGGATCGCCGCATCACGACGCCGCCCGCGCCGACAGCGGCGACCGGTGGGCGGCGCTGATGGTGCGCGCGCAGGACGGCGACCGGCAGGCGTACCACGCGTTGCTCGCCGCAATCGTCCCGTACCTGCGGGCGATCGCGATCCGTCATCTGGGCCGCGGCGAAGACGCCGAGGACGCCGTGCAGGAGATCCTCATCGTCATCCACGACATCCGCCACACCTACGAGGTCGGGCGACCGTTCAAGCCATGGTTGGGGACGATCGCGTCGCGTCGCTGCATCGACCTGTTGCGTCGACGCTCGCGCCGCCTGTCGCACGAGGTGGCCAGCGAGGACGGGTTCGAGCTGCACGCGGAGCCGTCGGCCGGGCCCGACGAGGCGACCGCGCGGCAGGATGCGTCACGGGAGGTGCGCGATGCGGTCGAGCGCCTCTCGCCCAAACAGCGTGAAGCCGTGCGGATGGTGCACCTGTCCGGGCTCTCGCTCGCCGAGGCCGCGAGCCGCTCGCGGCAGAGCGTCGGATCGCTCAAGGTGGCGTGCCATCGGGCGCTGAAATCACTGAAGCAGGTCCTGGGCGACCGGGAGCACCACCATGACTGACACCGACCACCTCATCGACCAGCTGGCCGCGCGCGCGCGGCCGGTCCAGCGCCTGGCATCGCCGATGCGCCGGACCGCGCTGTGGACCCTTGCCGCATCGGTCGTCATCGCGCTGATCGCACTGGCGTACGGCCCGCGCCCGGACTTCCTCCACACGCTGGCCGACGGACCCGCGCTGCTGGAGTGGACGGCGAGCATTGTCACCGGGCTGCTTGCCGCGTACGCGACGTTCCAGATCAGCGTGCCCGGGCGTTCGCCGTCGTGGGCCTGGATGCCGTTGCCCGCGCTGTTGGCGTGGCTGTTCGCAGTGGCCTGGGGCTGCGCGACTGACTTCGCCCGGCTGGGGCGCGACGCGTTCGCGATGCAGTACGGCTCGTGGGAGTGCGCGATGGCCATCACCGTGACCGGCGTGCCGCTCGGACTGGTGATGCTGCTGCTGGTGCGCCACGCCGGCGTTGTTCGGCCGGCCGCGACCGCGATGCTGGCGACCCTCAGCGCGACTGCGCTTTCGGCCGCAGGCGTGAGCCTGTACCACCACGGCGAGAGCGCGCTGATGGTGCTGACCTGGCACGTGGGCGCGGTGGCGCTGCTGTCGCTGCTG
This sequence comes from Cognatilysobacter tabacisoli, assembly GCF_003586305.1. Classification (GTDB taxonomy): domain Bacteria; phylum Pseudomonadota; class Gammaproteobacteria; order Xanthomonadales; family Xanthomonadaceae; genus Cognatilysobacter_A; species Cognatilysobacter_A tabacisoli. Next base: position 59,364 of record NZ_QXJI01000001.1, read on the forward strand.
TCGCTGGCGTTCGGCCGATCGCTGCTTGGTTGGATCGGGCACGCGCGAGGCTGACGGGGCACGCGGACACGGGAGGCGCCGGCGAGCGCGTCGGCCGCGATCGGCATACGCTCTGCGCTCCGCCACGACGAGGTGCACCATGGACATCCCCCGACCCACCGCCGGCAGGCAGGCGCGCTACACCCGCCGCGGCCCGGTGCCGCAGGACGTGGTCTCCGCCGATTCATTCGACGTGGCGGCGCCGGCCGCCGGCCAGGTGCTGGTCGAGGTGCTGGCAGCGCCGATCAATCCGTCCGACGTGCTGACGCTGACCGGCGACTACGGCTCGCTGCCGCCGCTGCCGGCGATCGGCGGCAACGAGGGCGTCGGCCGCGTGATCGCGACCGGCGACGGCGTGACCGCGCCGCGCGTCGGCCAGACCGTCCTGCTGCCGGTCGGCTCCGGCACTTGGAGCACGCACCTGGTGCTCGACGCGGCGACGCTGGTGCCGCTGCCCGACGGCGCCGACCCGGTGCAGCTGTCGATGCTCGCGATCAATCCGCCGACGGCGAAGCTGCTGCTCGACGCGGTGCCGCTGCAGCCCGGCGACTGGGTGATCCAGAACGCGGCCAATTCCGCAGTCGGTGGCTACCTCGTGCAGCTGGCGAAGGCGCGCGGGCTGCGCACGGTCAACGTGGTGCGCCGCGACTCGGCGGTCGACGGCGTGCGCGCGCTCGGCGCCGACGCGGTGCTGGTCGATGGCGACGACCTCGCCGAGCGCGTCAAGGCCGCGACCGGCGGGGCGAAGGTCGCGCTTGGCATCGACGCGGTCGGCGGCATGGCCACCGAGCGGCTGGCGCAGGCGCTCGCGCCCGGCGGCACGGTGATCAACTACGGCGCGATGGGCGGCGAGGCATGCGCGATGTCGCCGGCGTCGCTGATCTTCCGCGGCATCACCCTGCGCGGATTCTGGCTGGCGCGCTGGTTCAAGACCGTCGACGCCGGCACGCGCAACGCGCTGTTCGCCGAGCTGGTCGCGATGATCGCCGCCGGCCGCCTGCACGCGCCGGTGCACGCGACCTACGGCATCGACGCGATCCGCGAGGCGGTCGCCGCGGCCGCGGCAGGCGGGCGCAGCGGCAAGATCGTCGTCGTGCCAACCGGCTGATCGCCGGGCGGTCGGCGGCGGCGCTGCGGCTCGTGCCGGGCGCGTGCCGGCGCCGTGGCTGGACGAAGTGCGGCGGTGTCGCCGCTTCGCACCCCGGCGATTGCGGGCACGGCCGGCACCTGTCAGTCGAGCGCCACCGTGCCCCGGCGCGGGGGCACCACGTGCACCTCGGCCGCGTGCGGTCCGCTGTCGTGGCCGTGGCGGTCGAGCCACTCGACCAGGTAATCGATGAACGCTCGCAGTTTCGGGGCGGGCAGCCGTTCGCGCGGGTACATCGCGTGCAGTAGGAGGCGCGGCCCGGACCACTCCGGCAGCACGCGCTGCAGCCGGCCGTCGGCCAGCTCGTTGGCCAGCATCGCGGCGCCCGCCATCAGGATGCCGCCGCCGGCGACCGCGGTCTGCACCAGTGGATCGGGATCGCCGGCGATGACGCCCGGCTGCAGCTCGGCGTCGACCGTGCGGCCGTCGTCGGCGTGCAGCCGCCAGCGGTAGCCGTCGCCGCGTCGGTGGGCGCGCAGCGCGAGCGTGCGGTGCTTGGCGAGGTCCGCCGGCTCGCGCGGCGCGCCGTGCAGCGCGAGGTATCCCGGGGCGGCGTACAGCCCGAGCGACAGTCCGCACAGGCGGCGCGCGGCCAGGTCGGAGTCGGGCAGGGGGTCCGGACTCAACCGCAGCGCGAGGTCGATCTCGTGCTCGATGAGGTCGAGCCGGTCGTTGGACAGGATCAGCTCGACCTGCAGCGCCGGATGGCGCACGCCGAGTTCGGCGAGCAGCGGCGCCAGCATCGCCGTCGCCAGCGAGAACGGCACGGTCACCCGCAGCGTGCCGCGCACGGCGCCGCTGAGTTCCATCACCGCCTGCTCGGCGCCGGCCAGGTCGCCAGCGATGCGCGCGCTTCGGCTGTAGTAGAGCGCGCCGGCTTCGGTAAGCGCGAGGCGTCGCGTGGTCCGGTGAAGCAGCTGCGCGCCCAGGTGCAGTTCCAGCTCGCGCACCTTGCGGCTGACCGTCGTCTTCGGCAGCCGCAGCGCGCGAGCAGCCGCGGCGAAGCTGCCCAGCTCGGCGACCTTGAGGAAGACCAGGGTGTCGTTCGCGTTGTGGGGCATCGGGCGACCCGCTCGGAGGACCGGACCACGGTCGGCATGATTATTCCCGAATCGGACCCCTAATCGCGCCGCCGGCGCTGCCACAGCATCGGGGAGTGCGGAGCCGCCGGCGCCGCCCGACCCCAATGGAGCGTCCCGATGAAAGCTGCGTTGCCCCTTGCTCTCGCCCTCGCCGGCGTACTCGCCGCCGCCCCCGCGCCCGTCCGGGCCGCCCCGCCGGCCGCCGTGAGCCCCGCCGCGCTGCAGCGCATCGCGCCGGAAGAGTCGGTGCTGGTGTACGTCGACTACGTGACCGGACTGGACAACCTGATCAACACGATCCCGCCGCGGCAGTTCCGCAACAACGTCGAGGCGTTCTCGAAGTTCAACGTGCTGTTCAAGCTTCCGGCGGCGGTGCTGGGCGAGGAGAACGACTACTACGGCACGTTCTTCCCGGAGATCAGCCGCAACGTCACCTACCAGTCGCAGCGTTTCCCGCGCACGTCCGTGTCGGGCTACACCCCGGAAATGGCCGCGTGGCTGAAGGGGCAGGGGCGCCGCAACGTCATCATCGGCGGCATCTCACTGGACAACTGCACGCTGGAGACGTCGCTGGACCTGCTTCGCGACGGGTACAACGTGTACGTGGTCGTCGACGTGTCGGGCAGCAACAGCCCCATGGCCGAGGCGATGGCGGTCAACCGGCTGCGCGACGCCGGCGCGGTCACGGTGACCTGGCTCAACGTGGCCACCGAGATGGCCGACGACTTCGCCACGCCGCTTGGCAAGGCCGCGATGGCGCTGATCGCCCAGCACTGGCCGGCATCGACGATCGGGCGGGTGCAGGACCTCACCCCCGACGGGCACGGCTGGCCGCTGCCCGAGGACATGCGCTGAGCGCAGGCCGCGTCGTGCATGCGGCCCCCGCGGCGCTGCGGCGCAGCGTCGCGGGGCCTACACCATCCACCACGCCGCGTGCAGGGCCAGCACGACTGCGCTGATGCCCAGCCGCATGCGCTTGTACGCGCGGCTCCACAGCGGGTCGCGCAGGTCGAGCAGCAGCCAGCCGGCGAACCCGACCGCCAGCACCACCAGCGCGGCGTGCGGGTGGTGCACGAGGAGCAGCGCAGTGAAGCCGAGCAGGCTCGGCAGCACCGCCTCGGCGTAGCGCGAGGCCGGCAAGCCGGCGCCGAGCCCGCGGCCCCAGCGCGCGCCGCCGAGGAAGCTCAGGATCACCGCGGCGTACGCGATGAACACCGACAGCGCGCCCTGCCGCCACTCCGGCAGCACCGCGGCAGCGGCGACCGGCGCGGCGAACGGCAGCAGGCCGCTCCAGCCGAGCAGGCGCAGGCCGCGCGGCAACGGGGCTTCGATCGGTGCGGACATGCGGTCTCCGGGCGGGGGCGAGGTCGCTGCGATGGTCGACGGCGCGCGCCGGCGGCGCAAGCGCGCGGCTGCTAGGCTCGCCGCACCACTTCCCGGGGAATGCACGATGGACGGACTGGACGCACTGCCGATCGAGATCCGCATGCTGGCCTGGGCGATCGCGCTTGGCCTGGCGCACCTGCTGCTCGCGGCGGCATTGATGACGCGCGAGCGCGGCCTGCGCTGGAACACCAGCGCGCGCGACGCCGAACCCGCGCCGCTGGGCCCGGTCGCCTCGCGCCTCGACCGCGCGCAGCGCAACTTCTGGGAGACGTTCCCGTTCTTCGCCGCGGCGGTGCTGGCGGTGGTCGTGACCGGCCGCGCCAGCGCCGACACGGCGTTGGGCGCGCAGGTCTACCTGTGGGCGCGGGTGGCCTACGTGCCGATCTACGCCGCCGGCATCCCGTACCTGCGCACCGCGGTGTGGGCGGTGTCGCTGTGGGGCCTGTGGACGGTGCTGAAGCCGCTGCTGTTCTGACCGCTGCACCGGCCGGGCAACGCGGGCGATCGGTCAGCGATCGCCCGGGTGCCGGAAGCTCCGTCGACTAGGCGTCGAGCTCGCGCAGCGTCACCGACGGCGGCGCGTCGAGCACCTTGCGCGTGGCGAACAGCCCCGCCAGCAGAGCTGCGACCACGCCGAACGCCGCGCCGGCCGACGCCATCCGCCAGTCGGCCGTCCACGGCAGGTCGAACACCTGCGTCGCGACGACACCGGCCAGCACCGACGCCGCGATCGCCGCCGTCGCGCCGGCGAGCAGGCCGATCGCCGCGAACTCCGACGCCTGCGCCAGCCGCAGCTGGCGACGGCTGCCGCCGATCGCGCGCATCACGCCGCCCTCGAGCAGGCGCTCGTCCTGGCTCGCGCTGACCGCCGCCATCAGCACCAGCAGGCCGGCGGCGAGCGAGAAGTAGAAGACCACCTCGACCACGGTCGACACCTGGTCGGCCGTGCTGCGAACCTGCTTCAGCACCGCGTCGACGTCGATCACCGACAGGTTCGGGAACGTCGACACCAGTCCGGCGGTGAAGCGGGTCTTGTCCGGCGGCACGTTGACCGCGGTGATCCAGCTGGCCGGGAAGCCGTCCATCGAGCCGGGCGACGCGATCACGAAGAAGTTCGGGCGGAAGCTCTCCCAGTCGACGCTGCGGAAACTGGTGACCGTCGCGGTGAACGGCTGGCCGGCGATGTCGAACGCGACCGTGTCGCCGAGCTTCCAGCCCAGCCGCTGCGCGAACTCCTCCTCGACCGATACCTCCGGGCGGCCCGGCCCGTCGGCGTCCCAGAACGTGCCCGCGGTGATCTGGTTGTCGTCGCGCAGCGTCGCGGCGACCGACAGGTTGAATTCGCGCTCGGCCTGACGCCGCGCGCGCTCGCCCTGTTCGGCGAAGTCGTCGCCGGTCACGGGCTTGCCGTTGAGCGACACCAGCCGTCCGCGGATCATCGGGAACAGGGTCGGCTCGCCGATGCCCTGCTGCGCGATGTACTTGCGCACGTCGGGGACCTGGTCGTCCTGCACGTTGATGATGAAGCGGTTCGGCGCGTCGGCCGACAGCGCCATCTGCCAGCGGTCGAGCAGGTCGGTACGCACGAACGTCAGCAGCAGCAGCGCCATCAGCCCGAGCCCGAGCCCGGCGATCTGGGCGACGCTGGTGCCGGCGCGGCGCGACACGTTCGCCAGCCCGTAGCGCAGGCTGCCGCGCAGGCGCGGGCGGACCTTGCGGACCACCACGACCAGCGCCCACGCCAGCAGCGCGAGCACCGCGAACGTGCCGACCAGGCCGAGCAGCATCGCCAGCGCCAACGTCGGCGAGCCGGCCTTCCACCACAGCAGCGCGGCCAGCCCGCCGAGGCCGAGCACGGCCACCAGCCACGCGCTCGGCTCGGTCGGGTCGAGGTCGCGGCGCAGCACGCGCAGCGCGGGCACGCGGCGCAGCGCCAGCACCGGCGGCGCGCCGAACGCGAGCAGCACCAGCAGGCCGACGCCGTAGCCCTGCAGCGCCGGCAGCCAACCGGCGGCGGGGATCGACAGTTCCAGCTCGCGCTCGAGCCACGCGCCGACGCCCCACTGCAGCCCGTACGCGAGCGCGACGCCGATCGTCGCGGCGAACAGCCCGAGCAGCACCAGCTCGCCGATGTGCACGGTCACCAGCGTGCGCTGGCTGGCGCCGAGGCAGCGCATCACCGCGGTGCCGGACAGGTGGCGCTCGCTGTGGCGGCGCGCGGCCATCGCGACGGCGACCGCCGCCAGCACCACCGAGACCAGCGCGGCCAGGCCGAGGAAGCGGCCGGCGCGGTCGAGCGCCGACCGGATCTCCGGGCGCGCCTCGCTGACGGTTTCGAGCCGCTGGCCGCGGCCCAGCGCGGGCTTGGCGGTGGCGACGAACTGTTCCACCGCGTTGGCGTCGCCGGCCACGACCAGGCGGTAGCCGATGCGGCTGCCTTCCTGCACCAGCCCGGTGGCGGGCAGGTCGGCGAGGTTGGCGAACACCTTCGGCGCGACGTTGAAGTAGTCGAGCGCCGCGTCGGGCTCCTGCACGACCAGCGCGACCAGCCGCAGCTGCGATTCGCCGATGCCGATCGAATCGCCGATCGACGCGCCGAGCGTGTCGGCGCCGGCGCGGCTGAGCCACACCGTGCCGGGCGCAGGGATCGCGCCGGCGTCGCGTTCGACGCCGTCGGCATCGACCACGCGGAACGTGCCGCGCAGCGGGAAGCCGTCGCCGATGGCGCGCAGCTCGCCGAGCTGCAGCCGCGCGGCGTCGCCGTCGCCGACCCGGATCATCGTCGACAGCTGCTGGGTTTCGGTGCGGCGCAGGCCCGGCGCGTTCGCCGCGTCGCGCACGACGCCGGCGATCGGGGCGTCGGCGCGCAAGACGGCGTCGCCGCCGAGCAGGCGGTTGGCCTCGATCGCGAGCGCGCGCTCGGCGCGGTCGGTGACGAAGCCGACCGCGGTCACCGCCAGCACCGCCAGCACCAGCGCGGCGAGCAGGATGCGCACGTCGCCCGCCTTGAGGTCGCGGCGCAGCTGGCGCCACGCGAGGGTCAGCGCGGTCACGGCGCGGCCACCGCTGCGGTCACGGGCGCGCGCGCCTCGTCGCCGAGCAGGCGCCCGCTGTCCAGCCGCAGGCGGCGTCCGCAGCGCGCGGCGAGGTGCTCGTCGTGGGTGACCAGCACCAGCGTCGTGCCAGCGTCGTGGTTCAGTGCGAACAGCAGTTCGATGATGGCCTCGCCGGTGTGGGTGTCGAGGTTGCCGGTCGGCTCGTCGGCGAACAGCAGCTGCGGCCGGGTGACGAAGGCGCGTGCGAGGGCGACGCGCTGCTGCTCGCCGCCCGACAGCTGGCGCGGGTAGTGGCCCAGCCGCTCGGACAGGCCGACCTTGGCCAGGATCTGCCGCGCCGGGCCCTCGACCTCGCGGTCGCCGCGCAGCTCCAGCGGCAGCATCACGTTTTCCAGCGCCGTGAGCGACGGCAGCAGCTGGAAGCTCTGGAACACGAAGCCGACGCGCTCGCCGCGCACCCGCGCGCGCCCGTCCTCGTCGAGCGTCGACAGCGGCTCGCCGGCCAGCGTGACCGCGCCGCTCGACGGCGTGTCGAGGCCCGCCATCAGCGACAGCAGCGTGCTCTTGCCTGAACCGGAGGCCCCGACGATCGCGACCGTGTCGCCTTGCGCGATCGTGAAGCCGACCCCATCGAGGATCGTGAGGTCGCCGTCCGGCAGCGCCACGTGCTTGCCCAGGCCGTCCACCTGCAGCATCGGCGGGCGCGTGGCGGCAGGGGTTTCAGCGTGGGGTCGGTTCGAGTCGGCCATGATCGTCCTTCGTGCGGTGCGGTCGACCGCGTTTCGATGTCGGGAGCGGCGCCAGCGCCGCGTGGTGGGCACCGGGCACCCAAGGGGCCCGGTCGTGCAACGGGCGCCGTGCGGCGCCCGAGGGAGATACGGGATGTTTCGAAGCAGATATGCGGCAGCGCGGCAGGGCCTTCAATGGGCCATCGGTTGGGCAACGCTGGTCATGGCGGCCGCGCTGCTGGCCGGCGCCGCGGCCGCGCAGCCGGTCGCCAAGGCCGCCTCGGCCACGGCGCCGCGCAGCGCAGCGCCGCGCACGGTGCTGGTGATGGGCGACTCGCTGTCGGCCGGCTACGGCATGGCCGCCTCGCAGGGCTGGGTGACGCTGACCGCGCAGCGCGTGGCCGCGACCCGCCCGGGCTGGCGCGTGGTCAACGCCAGCATCAGCGGCGAGACGACGGCCGGTGGCGTGTCGCGCATCGGCGGCGAACTCAAGCGGGTCAAGCCGGCGGTCGTGGTCATCGGGCTCGGCGCCAACGACGGCCTGCGCGGCCTGCCGCTGGCGCAGACGCGCGCCAACCTCGACCGGATGGTGCGCGCGTCGAAGGCATCCGGGGCCAAGGTGCTGCTGCTCGGCATGCGCATGCCGCCGAACCTCGGCAAGGCCTACACCGACGGGTTCGAGGCCAACTTCCGCGCGGTCGCCAAGCAGCACGGCGTGGCGCTGCTGCCGTTCCTGCTCGAGCCGATCGCGACCGACCGCAACGCATTCCAGGCCGACAACCTGCACCCGACCGTGGCCGCGCAGCCGAAGCTGCGCGACCACGTGTGGCCGGCGCTGGCGCCGCTGCTGCGCTGAGCGCGCGCCGCGTCAGGGCGCGGCGCGGACCTGCACGGTGACGCCCTCGAACGTCACCACCTGGCCGGCGCGGATCTTGGCGGTCTTGCGCAGTTCGACCGCGCCATCGACGCTGACCGCGCCGCTGGCGACCAGCTGCTTGCCCATCCCGCCGCTGCCGCACAGGCCGGCCAGCTTCAGCAGCTGGTTGAGCTCAATGTGCTCGCGGCCGGCGTCGAGGTCGAAGGTCAGCGTGGTCATCGTCGGGCATCGGGTCGTCGCGGCGGGTGCACAGGATCGCATGCGCCGTCGGCGCGGACCTCACGCCGGCGGCGCGCACTCGCCGCGGCACAGCGCGCGCTTGCGCTCCGGGCTGAGGCGCTTGATCGCGTGCTCGGCGCGGCTGGCTGCGGCGCGGTCGGCGTACGGGAAGTGCGCCAGCAGCCGCAGCGGCGGGTGCGATCGGGTGTAGCGCGCGCCCTTGCCGGCGGCGTGCTGGGCGTAGCGGCGCGCGACATCGACGGCGATGCCGGTGTACAGGCTGCCGTCGCGGCACTCGAGCAGGTAGACGAACCAGGCGCGCATCGGCCCAGCGTAGTCGACGCCGTCGCGGCGCGACCAGCGTGGGGGAACTCCCCGATGGCGGGTTCCGCAGGCGGCCGGGATCCTGTTCAGGCAACCCGTCCGCAACCGGGTGACGCCGCGCGCGCGACCGGCCAAGCTATCGCGCACCTACGACGCCGACCCGCCCGATGATCAGACCCGAACGGCCCGAGAACGACGCGGCCCGCGTGGCCGCACTGCACGCGTACCGCATCCTCGACACGGCGCCGGAGACCGACTACGACGATCTGGTCCGGATCGCGTCCGGCATCTGCGGCACGCCGATGGGGTCGGTCAGCCTGGTCGACGCCGATCGCCAGTGGCTGAAGTCGATGCACGGCTTCGACGCCTCGCCGACGAGCCCGCGCGAGGCGTCGTTCTGCGCGCACGCGATCCTGCAGCCCGACCGGGTGATGGTGGTCCCGGACGCATTGCTCGACGCGCGCTTCCACGACAACCCGCACGTGACCGAAGGCGGCATCCGCTTCTACGCCGGCGCGCCGCTGGTCGGCGAGGGCGGCCACGCGTTCGGCTCCCTGTGCGTGCTCGATGCGAAGCCCCACGACCTGTCCGACGCCCAGGCCGAGGCGCTGCAGGCGCTGTCGCGGCAGGTGTCGCGGCTGATGGAGTTGCGCCGGGTCAGCCACGCGCTGAACCTGCAGTTGCTCGACCGCGCCTGGTACGAGGAGCACCTGCTCGACTACCAGCGCCAGCTCGAGGCGCACAACGCCGAGCTCAGCGAGCAGACCCGCACCGACCCGCTGACCGGGCTGGCCAACCGGCGCGCGTTCATCGCGGCGCTCGAACTGGCGATCGCCGCGCAGCGCGGCTTCGCCGTGGCGCTGGTCGACATCGACCACTTCAAGACCGTCAACGACGTGCACGGCCACGCGATCGGCGACGAGGTGCTGGTCGCGGTCGCCGAGTCGCTGCGTTCGGCCAGCGGCGGGCACGGGCTGGTGGCGCGCCACGGCGGCGAGGAGTTCGTGTGGCTGATCCCGGAGGTCGACGCCGACCGTGCGCGCCTGAACTGCGAGTACCTGCGCGAGTCGGTGCACCACGCGTCGCAGTCGCTGCCCGTGACGGTCAGCGTCGGCGTCGCCGAGCGCCGCGCGGGCGAGAGCGTCGCGGCGGTGATGCAGCGCGCCGACGAGGCGCTGTATGCGGCCAAGCGCGGCGGCCGCGACCGCGTGGTCGTGGCCGACTAGCCCTGCCGCGCGCGGCGATCAGCGCCCGTTGGCGCTGTAGCCGCCCGGCCCCAGCAGGGCCAGCGCCGCGCCGGACGCCAGCAGCATCGCCTGCAGTTCGATCGCCCAGCCGCCCTGGCCGTTGAAGTCGGTCAGGTCGCCCATGTGCGCGAGGAAGATCGCGAACAGCATGTTGACCGCGATCAGCGCGCCGCCGAGCCGCGCGTAGAACCCGACCAGCACCAGGATCGGCGCGAGCACCTCGCCGGCGAACACGCCGTACGCCAGCCACGACGGCAGGCCGTGGGCGACGACCATCGATTCGATGCCGCCGATGCCGCCGCGCAGCTTGGCGATGCCGTGGAACAGCACCACGACGCCGAGGGTGAGGCGCAGCAGCAGCTTGCCGAAATCGGCCTGGGTGTTCGGATTCATCGGAGTCCCCTGTCGAGCGAAAGCGCGGCGCGAAGCATAGACGGCCGGCGACGCGCGCGGCGAGTGCGCGCGCGTGCGCGCGGTCACGGGCTAGCGGATCGGCACCTTCAGCCGGCGGCCCTGCCAGCCGAGCACGACGCCGTCTTCGGTGATCGAATCGACCACCGCATCGCCGACGCGGTCGCCCTCGCTGACACGGTTGCCGTCGACGATCGCGAACCGACGGTCGGGCGCCGGGTTCCACATCAGCATGCTGATCTTCAGCGCCGGCAGCTGCTGGCGCTCCTCGATCGAGAGGTCGGACAGCCGCAGCGGCGACGTCGGCGAGGTGAAGGTCGCGGCCGCCGGCGCCGTGTCGGGCGTGCTTGCCGGCGTGCGGGTCAGCGCGCCGCCGGGGGCGCGGGTGGACGGCACGACCAGCACCGGCGCGGGCTCGGGTCGGGGAGCGGTCGCGACGGTCGGAGCCGGCGGCAGCACCGCCGGTGCCTGCGCGCCACGCACGGGCGCCGGCACCGGGCCGCTGGCCGACGCGGGCGCGGGGACCTCGGCGGCTGCCTCAGGCGCGCCGGTGAGCGCCGGTGCGGAGGCGGCGGGCATCGACGGCATTGGCGCCGGGACGACGGGTGTCGCCGGCAGCGGAGCGGTCGACGATGCGGTTGCCTCCGCCGCGGTGGCGGCACCCGCGCGGGCCGTGCCGGTCGCGGCCACCCCAGTCGTCGCGTCGACGGCCGGCGGATTGCCGGCGGAGGCGTCCGTGTCCCGCGCCGCACGCAGCGCGTACGCGACCGCCAGCAGCACGGCGATCGCGGCGACGGCCCACAACCAGGCGCGCGGCGGGCCGGCGGCGCCAACGGGCGCGGCGACGGGCGCCTCGTCGAACAGGTCCGGCACGTCGGCGCGGCGCCGCTCGGCCTCGGACTTGCGCAGGGCGTCGAGGATCATCGACATCGCTTACTCCAGTGACGCGCGCAGGCGCGGCCCGGCGTCGCGCGCCGCGAGCGCCATCAGGGTTTCCGGTCCGACCACGCCGTCGGCGGCGAGACCGCGGTCGCGCTGGAAGCGCAGCACCGCGTCGCGCATCGCCGCGTCGAGCGTCGCCGGCGCGTCGTTGGCCAGGTACTGCGGCGCGAGCCCGTCGCGCACCCACGCCACCGCCGCCGGCGGGCTGGCGGCGGTGATGGGCGCGACCACGTCGTCGGGCGCGCGCCAGAGGACGGCGTATCCGCCGTCCCAGGCGCGCTCGAGCGCGATCCGCGGCACGTCGACGGTCGCGTCGTCGAGCCGCAGGCGCGCGTGGCGCGCGTCGGCGCCGAGCAGGGCCGCCCATCGCTGCGCGTCGCCGTCGCGCAGCAGCAGCATCGCCGGCCGCTCCTGCGCGGTGAGCTTGTCGAGGCTGCCGCGGCCGCGCAGGCAGTAGACGCCGGGCGCGAGCACCGGCGGGCACGCGGCCGCGCGCTCGGCGTCGGCGGCGGATGCGGGCAGGTTCCACAGGCCGAGCAGGTGCCGCCACGCGTCCCACGGCGCCGTCGGCGCCACGATGCGCGCGGCCAGCGACGCCGCGTCGAGGCGGGGCACCGGCGCCACCGCAGGCGCCGTCGATGCGCTGCGCGCGACCCGCGGCGCCACCGTGGTCGGCGCCGTCGTTGGGGGCGCACGCAAGGCCCACGCGCCGGCCGCTGCGAGCAGGGCGACGCCGAGCGCGACCGCGATCGCGCCCTCGCGCCGGCCGATCCGGCGCGGGCGTCTTTCCGGCAGCGCCTCGCGCGCGGCGCGGTCGACGAAGTGGTGGTCGATGCTGGTCAGGTCCTGCGCGTACGCGCCGAGCAGCGCGCGCTCGGCGATCACGTTGATCAGGCGCGGCACGCCGCCGGAGTGCGCGTGGATGCGCTGGATCGCGCGCGCGGTGAACGGCAGGTGCAGCCCGCCGGCGACGCGGAAGCGGTGGCGCAGGTACGCCGCGGTCTCGTCGGCGTTCAGCGGGGTCAGGTGGTAGCGCGCGGTGATGCGCTGGGCCAGCTGGCGCAGGTCGTCGCGGGCGAGGATCGTGCGCAGCTCCGGCTGGCCGATCAGCAGGATCTGCAGCAGCTTCTGCGTCGCCGTTTCCAGGTTGGTCAGCAGCCGCACCTGTTCGAGCGACTCGACCGACAGGTTCTGCGCCTCGTCGATGATCAGCGCCACGCGCAGGCCGCGCGCGTAAGCGTCGAGCAGGTACGCGTTGAGCGCGTCGACCAGCGCCTTCAGGCTGCCGCGGCGCGTGCCCGACTCGGTGCCGTCGAGCGGAATGTGCAGCTCCTCGCAGATCGTCTCGAGCAGCTCGACCGGCGACAGCCTGGGGTTCAGCACCAGAGCGACGCGGGTGGTGTCGGACAGCTGTTCGAGCAGCAGCCGGCACAGCGTGGTCTTGCCGGTGCCGACCTCGCCGGTCAGCTGGACGAAGCCGCCGCCGCCGCCCTTGTCGATGCCGAACAGCAGGTGCGCGAGGGCGTCCCGGTGGCGCTCGCTGAGGAACACGAAGCGCGGGTCGGGCGTGATCGAGAACGGCGGCTCCTTGAGGCCGAAGTGCTCGAGGTACATGCGCGTCCCGGTGGTGGCGAGGTCACTAGCCTGACACGAAACGCACGGCGCCAGGCGGCCGCGGCCCGCGGCGCGCGCGCGGGTTCAGTCGGCGATCTGCTTGGACTCGGAGGTGCCGAGCAGCTCGGCATGGCCGGCGCTCTGGTCGCGTCGCGGCTGGCCGAGCAGCGGGTGCACCAGCACCGCGACCAGGATGATCGCCACGCCGGCGTAGAACTGCGGGGTCAGCTCGCGCTGCTCGTTGAGCAGCACGATCGCCAGCACGATGGCGTAGACCGGCTCGAGATTCACCGCCAGCTGCGCGGTGAACGCGCTCATGTGCCGCAGCGCGACCAGCGACAGCGCGAAGGGCAGCAGCGTGCACGCCAGCGCCAGCGCCAGCAGCAGCCACGCGTCGCGCGCGCCGGGCAGCACCAGCAGGTCGCCGGCGAACGACGGGAACAGCAGCGGCATCAGCGGCGCCAGCGCGGTCATCGCCAGCGTGCCGGCGCCGAGCTCGATGCCGGTGACCGTCAGCGGGTCGCCGTGCTCGACCAGGCGCTTGTTGAGCGAGCCGAAGATCGCGCACAGCAGCGCCGAGACCGCGCCGACCGCGATCCCGAGCCGCATGCCGGCCGGCACGCCGCCGACCACCAGCGCCACGCCGGGCAGCACCGCCAAGCCGAGCGCGACCTCGCGCTTGGACAGGCGCGTGCGCGTCAGCCACGGCTCGACCAGCGCGGTGAACACCGTCGCCAGCGCGATGCAGGTCGCACCGACCGAGGCGTTCGAGAGCTTGATCGAGCCGTAGAACGTCAGCCAGTGCAGTGCCACGAGCACGCCGATGCCGGCGTAGGCCAGCACCAGCCGCGGCGGCATCGCGCGCAGCCCGCGCCACACCTGCGGCAGCACCGCGAGCGCTGCGACGACGATCAGCATCCGCCACCACACCAGCGGCAGTGCCGGCAGCGAGATCAGCTTGCCGAGGATGGCGGTGAAGCCCCACAGCGCCACGCAGAAGTGGATCTGCAGCAGCGCCTTGGTCGTCGGGGTGAGGGCGGGTCGGCTCATGGTGCGTGCATTTTGCACGCCCGCGCGGCGCCGCCGTCGCCGGCCTATGATCGCGACGGTCGGGCGCGCCGTCGCGCCGCCGTGGCAAGGGGGCTGGCATGCGTCGGATCGATAACTTGGCGCCGCTGGGCCGGCTCGCGCCGTTGTCGCCGGTGGGCCGGCTGGTGGCGCTGGCGGTGTGCGCCGTGTCGCTGGCGTCGTTCGTGCTGCAGTACGTGCTGCTGATCCGGCTGACGCTGGACACGGTCGGGCCCGGCTTCGCGACCGTGCGCTTCCTCAGCTACTTCACGATCCTCAGCAACCTGGCGGTGATCTGCGCGACCGCGAGCGCGGCGCTCGACGCGCGCGGGCCGCTTGCGGCGTACTGGCTCACGCCGCGCACCCTCGGCGCGATCGCGCTGTACATCGGCGTGACCGGGACCGTGTACGTGACCGTGCTGCGCCACCTGTGGCAGCCGACCGGCGCGCAGTGGTGGGCCGACAGCGGGCTGCACTACGCGACCCCCGCGCTGTACCTGGGCTGGTGGCTGGCCTGCGTGCCGCACGCGCGGCTGGCGTGGCGCGACGTGCCGGCGTGGCTGGTGTTCCCGGCCGTCTACCTGGCGTGGGCGCTGTTCCGCGGCACGTGGGCGCACGAGTACCCGTACCCGTTCATCGACGTCGCCGCACTCGGCGCCGCGGCGGTCGCGCGCAACGCGGCCGGGGTGATGGCGCTGTTTGTCGCGTTCGGCGCGCTGCTGGTGGGGCTCGACCGCGTGCTGCTGCCGCGGCTGGCGCCGCGCGCGCTGGCGTGAGCGCGGACTGGCTGGCGCACCTGCGCGACCTCTGCGCGCAGGCCGTGGGCGACCTCGGACCAGTCTCGACGCGCGCGATGTTCGGCGGCCACGGTCTGTACCTCGACGGTCGCATCGTCGGCGTGGTCATCGACGGGGCGCTGTACCTGAAGGTGGATCCGGACACGCGCGCGCGGTTCGCCGATGCCGGCGGCGCGCCGTTCGTCTATCGCGGCCAGGCCAGGCCGATCGAGATGTCGTACTGGTCCCTGCCCGAAGCCGCGCTCGATTCGGCCGATTTGTTGCGCCCGTGGCTGCGCCTCGCGCACGCCGCCGCGCTGCGCAAGCCGCCGCCGCGCGCTCCGCGGCGCTAGCGCGGCGGCTCGGCGAACCCGAGCAGCCAGTCGACGAAGCGCTGCGCCGCCGGCCGCAGCCGGCGGTGCGACGGGTACACGACGGCGTACCGCCAGCGGCCCGGCATCGACGGCCCGGGCAGGCGCACCAGCCGCCCGGCCTCCAGGTACGGCGCGACGATGCGTTCGCGCGCCAGCGCGACGCCGAGCCCGAACACCGCGGCGTTGAGCGCGTCGGTCGCATCGCTGAAGTGCAGGCGCTCGTCGATGCGCCCGTGCACGCCGGCCAGCCGGAACCAGTCGTGCCAGCCCTGCCGCGACAGGTCGGCGATCAGCGGCAGCGCGGCGATGTCCTCGGCCGTGCGCACGCGGTCGAGCCCGGGGAAGTCCGGCGCGGCCACCGGGAACAGCGCCTCGTCCATCAGGTAGTGCGCGGTCAGCCCCGGCCAGTGGCCGGGCCCGTGGCGAATCGCAAGGTCCGGGCCGCCGTCCTCGAAGCGGGTCAGCGAGACCTCGGTGTCGATCGCCAGGCGGACGTTTGGGTGCGCCGCGGTGAACTGCCCGAGCCGCGGCATCAACCAGGTGTAGGCGAACGAGTGCAGCGTGCTGATCCGCACCCGGTCCTGCTCGTCGCGGGCATCGCGCAGGTCGCGCAGCGCATCGTCGACGTCGGCCATCGCACTGCCGGCCGCGTCGGCCAGGCGGCGCCCCTCGGCGGTCAGGGTGACCCCGCGCGCGTGGCGCTGGAACAGCACCACCCCGAGCCGCGCCTCGAGCTTGCGCACGTGGTGGCTGACGGCGCTGGCCGTGAGGTGCAGTTCCTCGCCGGCGTGGGCGAAGTTCTGGTGGCGGGCGGCGGCTTCGAACGCCGCCAGCGCCGGCAGCAGGTCGGGACGGAGTGCCATGGAGCCTCAAGCCTGGTTTGCGTCTGACGCCGAAAGTACGCGCTTGCTTGCCCATCGGGCAACCGGACAATCGCCATACGACACGAGCCAGATTGACGCCAATCGCGGCGCTGGACCGTGCACCGCCGCCGTCGAACCCGGGACCCGCCATGAACGACCTCAGCTATGCCATCGATCCCGATGCCCTGCAGGCACTCACGCTCGACGAGGCCCCGGCGGTCGAGGTTGGCGACGGCTGCACCCGCCGCGCGCTGCCGAGCGTCCCCGGCGTGCGGGTCTGGGTGGTCGACATGGCGCCCGGCGCGTCGTGGCCGAAGATCGACCACCACGACACCGGCGAATCCTTCTACGTGATCAGCGGCGAAGTGATCGAGGGCGAGGCGCGATTCGGCGCCGGCACGTACGTGAGCTTCGCACCGGACAGCCGGCACCGCCCGCGAACCGAAACCGGCGTGCGCCTGATCGGCTTCAACCTCAGCACGCCGGCGTTCCTGGCCGCCGGCGGTGGCGTCGACGCGATCGCCCACGCCTTCCACCCGTCGCAGGGCTGAGCCCGCGACGCTTCCTGCCGCTCCGGAGCCGCCATGAACACTACCGCCGCCGCGCCGTCCCCCGCGCTGCCCGCGACCGCACAGGCCTGGCTGACGCCGCTCGAACTGGGCGTGCTCGGCGCGATCTGGGGCGCCTCGTTCCTGTTCATGCGGGTCGCGGCCGGCGACTTCGGCGCGCTGGCGCTGGTCGAGGTGCGGCTGGCGCTCGGCTCGCTGGTGCTGCTGCCGTTCCTGTGGCGCGCGCGGGCGCAGTTCCCGGCGCGGCTGTGGCCGAAGTTGGCGCTGATCGGCGCGATCAACTCGGCTGCGCCGTTCCTGCTGTTCGCGTGGGCGGCGCAGCGCGCGCCGGCCGGCGTCGGCGCGATCGCCAACGCGATGACGGTGCTGTTCACCGCGCTGGTCGGCTTCCTGTTCTTCGGCGAGAAGATCGGCGCGCGCCGCGCGGTCGCGCTGCTGGTCGGCTTCGGCGGCGTCGTGGTGCTGGCCAGCGGCAAGACCGCCGGCGCCAGCATCGGCTGGGCGGTCGCGGCCGGCGTCGCGGCGTCGTTCCTGTACGGCATCGGCATCAACCTGGTGCGTCGCCACCTCGGCGGGCTGCCGGCCGCGGCGGTCGCGTCGGCGACGCTCGGCGTCGCGGCGATCCTGACCCTGCCGTTCGCGGTGGCGACCTGGCCGACGCAGCCCATCCCGGCCGCGTCGTGGGCGTCGGCGGTGATGCTCGGCGTGGTCTGCACCGGCGCGGCGTTCGTCCTGTACTACCGGCTGATCGCGCGCGTCGGCGCCGGCCGGGCGTCGACCGTCACCTATCTGATCCCGGTGTTCGGCGTGGCGTGGGCGTGGGCGCTGCTCGACGAGCCGCTCACGCTGACGATGGCGATCGCCGGCGCGCTGATCCTCGGCAGCGTCGCGCTGAGCCAGCGCTCGCCGTAGCGCGCTGGCGCGGTGCTCACAGCCGCGCGAGCAGCGCCATCGCGGCGGCCGGGTTGCGCGCCTTCGCGGCGGCGATGAAGAACACGAACACGTCGCGCGGCTGGCGCGGCGCGGACGTCGACGGGTCGAGCTTCGGCAGGTCGTCCGGCTCGCCGCCCCCGGCCCACGTGCGGGCCCGTTCGGCCCAGCGGTCGAGTTCGCGCGGCGGGTAGCCGGTCGCGACGTCTTCGCGGCTGCGCATCAGCCGTGCGTAGACGACGTCCGCGGTGACGTCGGCGAACGACGGGTGCTCGTCCGAATCGGTGAATACCGCGGCGATGCCATGCCGGCGCAGCAGCGCGACGTGCTCGGCGTCGACCGACGCCGCGTCGCGCAGGTCGAGCACGTGGCGCAGTGGCCGACCGTCGGCCGTCGCCGGCAGCAGCGCCAGGAACGCGGCGAGGTCGTCGCGGTCGATCGGCGCCGACGGCTCGATCTGCCACACGATCGGGCCGAGCCGATCGCCGACGCCAGCCCGCCGACGAAGTCCTCGACCTGGCGGCCGGTCTTCGCCAGCACCTTCGCCTGGGTGATCCGCATCGGCGCCTTGGCCGAGAACACGAAGCCGTCCGGCGTCTCCGCGGCCCACTTGGCGTAGGTCGCCGGTGTCTGCGCGCGGTAATAGGTGCTGTTGACCTCGATCGCGGTGACGTGGCGGCTGGCGTGCTCGAGCTCGCGCCGCTGCACCAGGCCCTTCGGGTAGAAATTGTCGCGCCACCGCGCGTACACCCAGCCGCCGATGCCGACGCGGATCGCGCCGGTCTCGGGCTTGCCACCGCTGCGTCGCGTCGCCATCGCCGCGATGGCGCCGCTACTTGATCGGCTGGTCGAGCAGCAGCTCGCGGACGAAGCGGACCGGCGGCGACCCGTACGACAGCACCTTGTCGTGGTAGGCCTTGAGGTCGAACGCCGCGCCGTCGCGCTTCTCGATCTCGCGGCGCAGGTCCAGGTGTTCGCTGTAGCCGACGAAGTAGGTCGGCAGCTGCGCCGAGGTCAGCTGCGCGCGCACCCACTTGCCGGCCGCCTCGCGCTCCTGCTGGAACGTGGTCACCGTCATCAGCTTCATCGCGTCCTCGCGGCTCATGCCGTCGACGTGGATGGCCTGGTCGAGCAGCGCGTTGGCCATCGCCCGCAGCGCCCACTTGCGCTGGATCAGCTGCATCAGCGGGTCGTTGTCCATGTAGCCGGCGTCGGCCATGACCTTCTCGGCGTACATCGCCCAGCCCTCGATGAAGGGGCCGGAGCCGAGCACCGCGCGCAGCGTCGACGGGTGCTTGTTCGAGTGGGCGATCTGCAGGTAGTGGCCCGGCATCGCCTCGTGGATGCTGAGCTCGTGGATCGAGCGGGTGTTGTATTCGCGCAGGAACGAGTCGACCTGCTCGTCGGTCCAGTCGTCCGGGATCGGCGAGACCGCGTAGAACGTGTCCAGCCCCTTGTCGAGCGGGCCCGGGGAGTCGCAGTACGCGACGGCGACGCCGCGCTGGAACTCCGGCATCAGGATGATCTGCACCGGCGTGTCCGGCACGGTGACCAGGTTCTTCTCGCGCACGAACGCGGTTGCCTGCGCGGTGGACTCGCGGGCGACCTCGACCACCTTGTCGCGCGCGGGGCGCTCGGCGTAGGCCAGCTCCAGCGCCGCCTCGATCGCCTTCTGCTGCTGCGCGTCGCCGGGCTGCGGCGGCATGTCCTTCGGCGGCGCGACGCCGGCGGCCTGCGCGCGCTCGGTCAGCAGCTTGCGCGCGATCTCGTACATCTCCGCGCGCGTGGCCTTGATCGCCGCCTCGGCGCGCGTGCGGATCTCGGCCCGGGTCATCGGCGAGTTCAGCGCGAACGCGAGCTTCTCGTCGTACAGCTGCTGGCCGATGCGGAAGTTGCCGCGGGCGTTCGGCACCAGCGTGTCGTCGAGCCACGCCTGGTGCTCGGCCACCGCGGTGCGCAGGCCGGCGATCGCGCGGTCCAGCCGCTGCCGGTCGGCGCCGCCCAGCGCCTTCGCGTTGGGGACGACCAGCCCGTCGACCAGCTGCAGCAGGCCGGCGTTCTGCTTGGCGACGGTCTCGGCGTGGATCTTCGGCACGCGCGCCGGGTCGAGGTTCTCGCGCATCTGCGCCAGCAGCGCCGGCAGCTTCTCCATGCGCGCGGTCGCCGAGCGCAGGCGCTGCGGCATCGGCGCGAACTCGCGCGCCATCAGGTTGTAGATCGCGCTGCCGGCAAGCTGGCTGTAGACCTGCGGGTCCCACGCCCACGACTGCAGCGTCTCCAAGGTCCACAGGTCGTAGCGCACCTGGTTGCGCAGGATCGCCGCGTCGATCTGGTTCTCGCGCGAAAGGTCGGCGACCTGCAGCGTGTCGAGTTCGGCCAGCGTCTTGCGGTTGAAGTCGATGGCCGCCTGGCGGCCGGCGGGCCCGAGGTCGTCGATGCGGTCGTCGAAGTCGTGGCGGCCGACCTGGGTCGCCGCGACCGGCTGCAGCGCCAGCCAGCCGTCGAGCCAGCGCGCGGCGATGTCGGCGAAGCGCTGGTCGGCCTGGGCCGTGGTGGCGGGCGCCGGCGCGGTCGCGGCGGCCTTGGGCGCCGGGGCGTCCGGGCCGCAGGCGGCGAGGGCGAGCGCCAGCGAGGCGGGCAGCAGGAGGGCGGGCAGGCGGCGGGCGGACATGCGGCGACTCGCGGAGGGGGGGGCGATAGGCAGAGCATATCGCCGCCGCGCGATCCCCGGCGACGCCGATGGCGTGCGGTTCAGCCGCGCAGCGCGCCGGGGTGCGTGTAGACGTTGAAGCCGTCGTCGCGGGCGAAGCCAACCAGGGTCAGGCCCGCGGCCTGCGCGGTGCGCACGGCCAGGTCGGTCGGCGCCGACATCGCCACCAGCATCGCGATGCCGGCCGTGGCCGCCTTGTGCACGAGCTCGTACGACGCGCGCGAGGTCATCACCGCGAATCCGGCGTGCGGGTCGAGCGGGGAGCCCGGCGCGGCCATCGCGCCGATCAGCTTGTCGAGCGCGTTGTGGCGGCCGACGTCCTCGCGCACCAGCAGCCCGCGGTCGTGCACGAACGCCGCGGCGTGGACGCCGCCGCTGCGTGCGTTCAGCGGCTGCAGGCCGGCCAGCGCGCGCACCGCGGCGTGGACGGACGCCGCGTCGACGGGCCGCGCCGGCGCGACGGCCGGGACCGGCCGCAGCGCGGCGTCGAGCGACTCGACGCCGCACAGCCCGCAGCCGCTGGGTCCGTTCACGCTCCGACGCCGCGACTGCAGCGCATCGAAGCGCGCCTGCGGAATCGCCGCGTGCAGCGCGATGCCGCCGTCGTGCACGACCGTGTCGACCAGCGCGAACTCGGCCGGCGTCGCCACGATTCCTTCGCTGAGCGCGAACCCGAGCGCGTAGTCGGCCAGGTCGTGCGGCGTGGCCATCATCACCGCGTGCGACTGGCCGTTGTAGAGCAGGGCCACGGGGCACTCGACCACGGCCTCGTCGTGGGCCGCGTGGCGCGCGCCGGCGCGCACCCGCAGCGCGTCGACCGGCGCCAGCGGCCCGCTCACGCGCCCGCGCACAGCGCGCGCCCCTTGGCGGTCAGCCACAGCCGGGTGCGCTCGCCGTCGACGCGGGCCTCGACCAGCGCCAGGCCCGGCAGGCGCGGGTCGTCGCCGAGCGCGACCAGCAGCCGCTGCAGTTCGCTGGTGCGCAGGCCCAGCGCCTTGGCCGCGCGCGGCAGCGACGGGCCGTCGTCGCGGGCCAGCATCGCGAGCAGTGCGGCGGCCTGCGCGTCGGGCTCGCGTGCGGCGTCGTTCATGCGGGCGCCCGCGGCGACAGCCGCACGGGGATCGCCTTCGACGCCGGCGTGCGCGCGCGCTCGGCGTGGTGGTCCAGCGGCACCAGCGCGTTCGTCTCGGGGAAGTAGCTCGCCAGGCAGCCGTCAGGAATGTCGTACGCGATGAGGCGGAAGTCGGACACGGTGCGCTCCTCGAGCGCGCCGTCGGCGGCGTGCCACACCGAGGTGATGTCGACGTGCTGGCCGTCGGCCAGGCCGTGCCGCTGCAGGTCGGCCGGCGAGATGAAGCACACCCGCCGCAGCCCGTGCACGCCGCGGTAGCGGTCGTCGAGGCCGTAGATCGTGGTGTTGTACTGGTCGTGCGCGCGGACCGTCATCAGCGTGAACGGCGCTGGGGCGGGCGTTGCCATTGAGCCCTCGTCGAGCGGATGCGCGAACAGCTGCGCGCGGCCGGACGGCGTCGGGAAGCGGCGGTCGCGGCCGGGGTGGCGCAGGTGGAAACCCCCGGGCCGTCGCACGCGCGCGTTGAAGTCGTCGAAGCCGTCGACGACCTGCGCGATCCGATCGCGGATCCGGTCGTAGTCCTCGACCAGCCACGCCCAGCGCGTGCGGCTGCGCGGCAACGTGGCCGCGGCCAGCCGCGCGACGATCGCCGGCTCCGACAGCAGGTGCTCCGACGCCGGCGGGTTCATGCCCGACGACAGGTGCACCATGCTCATCGAGTCCTCGACCGTCACCGCCTGCGGGCCGCCGGCCTGCAGGTCGATCTCGGTGCGGCCCAGGCACGGCAGGATCAGCGCGTCGCGGCCGTGGACCACGTGCGAGCGGTTGAGCTTGGTGCTGACCTGCACCGTCAGCGCGCAGCGCTGCAGCGCCGCGTGCACGCGCGCGCTGTCGGGCGTCGCCGCGGCGAAGTTGCCGCCCATCGCGAAGAACACCGCCGCGCGGCCGTCGTGCATCGCCTCGATCGCGGCGACCGTGTCGAAGCCGTGCGCGCGCGGCGGGGCGAAATCGAACGCCGCGCCGAGGTGATCAAGAAAGGCGTCGCTGGGCTGCTCGTAGATGCCCATCGTGCGGTCGCCCTGCACGTTGCTGTGGCCGCGCACCGGGCACGGGCCGGCGCCCGGCCGGCCGATGTTGCCGCGCAGCAGCAGCACGTTGGCGAGCATCTGGATCGTCGCGACGCTGCGGCGGTGCTGGGTGATGCCCATGCCCCAGCACAGGATCGTCGCGCGGCTGTCGACGTACACCTGCGCGGCTTCCTCGAGCTGCTTGCGCGTCAGCCCCGATTCGCGCTCGAGCGCGTCCCATCCGGTCGCGCGCAGCGACGCGGCCAGCGCGTCGAAACCGTCGACATGCGCCGCGATGAAGGCGTGGTCGACCGCGTCGCGTTCGACCACGACCTTGGCGATCGCGGTCGCCACCGCGAGGTCGCCGCCGATGCGCGGCTGGTAGTAGTGCGTCGCGATCCGCGTGCTGCCGCCGCCGAACATCTCGGCCGGCGACTGCGGGTTGGTGAACCGCTCCAGCCCGCGCTCGCGCAGCGGGTTGAACGCGACGATCCGGCAGCCGCGCTTGGCCGCGCTGCGCAGTTCGCCGAGCATGCGCGGGTGGTTGGTGCCGGGGTTCTGGCCGAAGATGAAGATCGCGTCGCACTGCTCGAAGTCGTCGAGCGTGACCGAGCCCTTGCCGCTGCCGAGCTGTTCGGTCAGCGCCACGCCGGACGGCTCGTGGCACATGTTCGAGCAGTCCGGCAGGTTGTTGGTGCCGAACTCGCGCACGAACAGCTGGTACAGGAACGCAGCCTCGTTCGAGGTGCGCCCGGACGTGTAGAACACCGCCGCGTCAGGCGACGGCAGCGCGTGCAGCGCGGCGGCGATGCGCGCGAACGCGTCGTTCCAGCCGATCGGCACGTAGCGGTCGCTGGCCGCGTCGTAGGCCATCGGCTCGGTCAGGCGGCCCTGCGCCTCGAGGAAATGGTCGTCCTGCTGCGCGAGCCACGCCACCGGATGCTCGGCGAAGAACTCGCGGGTGACGCGCCGGGCGGTCGCTTCGTTGGCGACCGCCTTGACCCCGTTCTCGCAGAACTCGAACGATGAGTGCGCGTTGCGGTCCGGCCACGCGCAGCCCGGGCAGTCGAAGCCTGTCGGCTGGTTGGTGCGCAGCAGGGTGCCGGCGCCCTTGAGCACGACGTCCTGCTCGCGCAGCGCGTGCAGCGAGCTGCGCAGTGCATCCCAGCCGCCGGCGGGCTTGTCGTAGGGGGTTACGGGCGGGTCGTCGGCCATGGCCCGGATGATCGCGCCGGCGCCGCGGGCCGTCCAATCGGCCGTCGTGATCGCGCGGTGCAACGTGCCGGGGCGCGTCGCGACGTGCGCATCGACGGCCTGCGATCCGGCGCGGTCACGCGTGCCGCGCGATGGGAATCACTCGTCCTCTTCGCCGTCGTCGAATTCGACCAGAGCGTCGAGATCGAAGGCGAGCGCCTCGACCGTCTCGCGCACCTTGCGCTCGGTCGACGCGTTGGGGACCTCGATCTCGATCTCGTGGACGTCGGCGCCGCCGAGGTCGCTCAGGCCGGCCGAGCTGGAGTCGGAGTCGTCCATGCGCGGCATCAGGTCGGCGACTTCCTCGACGTGCTCGATGCCCTCCAGGCTCAGCAGCAGGTTGGAGATGGCGCGGGCGTCGTCATCGCTGCCGGTGACACGGATGCGCAACAGGGACATGGCGGTGGGCTCGATCGGGGGAGTGACGGGGAGGCTAGGCACGCGCCGGCTAAGGCGACGTGACGGCAGCGCGCGGCCGAGCGCCGGGATCGCCGGCCGGGGCGCTGTCGCGCCGTTGACGTGCCGCTGCGCTACCGTTGCCGCATGTCGACGCCGCTCCCGCCCGTGCCGCCGGAATCGCCGCAGCGCCCGCCCGGCGAGGCCCGCGTGTCGCTGCGCCCGCTTGAGCGCGGCGACCTGCACTTCGTCCACACGCTCAACAACAACCGCAGCGTGATGAGCTACTGGTTCGAGGAGCCGTACGAGTCGTTCATCGAGCTGGAGGAGCTGTTCCGCAAGCACATCCACGACCAGACCGAGCGCCGCTTCATCGTCGAGGACGGCGCGCAGGAGCGGGTCGGGCTGGTCGAGCTGGTCGAGATCGACCACCTGCACCGGCGCGCCGAGTTCATGATCATGATCTCGCCGGAGTTCCAGGGCCGCGGCCTGGCGCGCGCCGCGACGCGGCTGGCGGTCAACTACGCGTTCCGCGTGCTCAACCTCTACAAGTTGTACCTGCTGGTCGACGTCGACAATGCGCGCGCGATCCGCATCTACGAGGGCGTCGGCTTCCGCCGCGAGGGGGTGCTGGTCGACGAGTTCTTCAGCGACGGCCGCTACCACAGCGTGGTGCGGATGTGCCTGTTCCAGCACGAGGCGCTGGGCCGCCCGAGCCTGCCCGCCGGCTGACCGGCGCTGGCGTCAGCCGGCCTCGCCGGCCTGCGGCACGCGCACCACGGTGACCGTGCACGGGGCCTCGGCGACGACGTGCCCCGACACGCTCCCGAGCATCCGCCGCACGCCGGTGATGCCGCGCGCGCCCATGACCAGGTGGTCGACGCGGTTGCTGCGCGCGAACTCGAGCAGCGCGACCCCCGGGTCGGCGTGTTCGAGCACGTGCACGGTCAGGCGGCTGTCGCCGAGCTGCAGCGGGCGCGCCCAGTCGCGCAGCCCGAGCAGCCGCTTGACGTGGCGGTTGCGGCCGTCGGCGTCGAGCGTCTGCTCCATCCCGATGCGCGGGGTCCGCATCACCGTCACGCACGCCAGCCGCGACTGCGGGAACGCCGACAGCACCCGCTGCACCGCCAGCCGCAGCGCCTCGGTCAGGCGCGCGTCGGGCTGCTTGAGGTCGACGGCGACCATCAACAGCGGCGCGTCGCCGAGGTGGTGGCTCGGCCGCCGCGCCGGGTCGTGCTCGCGGCCGTGGCTGCGCCACCAGCGCTTCAGCACGGTCCAGCGCGCGTCGCGGTGCGCGCGCTCGGCGCGCGCGGTCAGCGCGACCTGCTCGGGATGCGCCAGCGCGTGCGCGACCTGCGCGGCGGTGGCCGGACGCCGGTCGGGATCGGCCTCGAGGCAGTGCAGGATCACCTCCTGCAGCCAGCGCGGCAGGTCGCGGACGAACGCGCGCGGCGGCACCGGGTCGCGGTACAGGCGGCGGCGCAGGCCGGCCGCGCTGGTCGGATTGCCGAACGGGCGATGGCCGGTGGCGAGGTGGTAAAGGGTCACGCCGAGCGCGAACAGGTCGCTGCGCGGGTCGTTGCGCGCGCCGAGCACCTGCTCGGGCGCGATGTACGGCGCGGTGCCCATCGGCACGTGGAACTGCTCGGCCAGCAGGTCCGGCAGCAGCTCGTGGTGCGACAGGCCGAAGTCGATAAGCGCGATCGTGCCGTCGGGCCGCCGCAGCAGGTTGCTCGGCTTGATGTCCAGGTGCACGACGTGCTGCCGGTGCAGCGCATGGATCGCGGTCGCAGCGGCGGCGCCGAGCGCGGCGACGCGTTCGGGCGGGAGCGGGGCCTCGTCGAGCAGCGGGCGCAGCGTGTCGCCGGCCAGGTGCTCCATCACCAGCCACGGCTGGTCGTCGAAGTCGCCGCTGGCGACGAAGCGCGGCACGTGCGGGCCGGTCAGCGTCGGCAGGATCATCCGTTCGACCTCGAAGCCGACGATCTGGGTCGCCGCCTCGCCGTGCCCGATGCGCGGCAGCTTCATCAGCAGCGGACCGGGGTGATCGGGGTGGCGCACCCGCCACAGGGTCGCCATGCCGCCGTCGTGCAGCCGTCCGACCAGCTCGAAGCCGCCGATCGTCAACCCTTCGCGGAGTCTGGCCGGCACGATCAGGTGCCCTCGGCCAGCCGCGCGGCGAACGACGGGGGCAGGCCGGCGGCAAGAATGCGCTCGGCCGCGGCGTGGTGGTCGTACGGCACCCGCAGGCAGGTCAACGCGCCGCGGTCGGTGTCGAGCCATGCGCAGCACGCCGACGGGTTGCCGTCGCGCGGCTGCCCGACCGAGCCGGGGATCGCCAGCCAGCGCTGCGACGCCGCGAGCGGGATCGGGAAGTCGCTGCGCGGCACGAACGCGCCGGCGTCCATGCCGGGCCGCGCGTGGTAGACGGCCGGCTCGTGCACGTGGCCGCAGAAGGTGATGCGCTGCGGCGTCGCCGCCAGGCTGCGCGCGGCCATGCGCGCGTCGTCGACATAGCCCCAGTTGCCGGGGTTCCACGCGTTGGCGTGAACGTACAGGCGATCCTCGTCGGTCACGGCCAGCGGGAGCGCGTCCAGGAACGCCAGCTGCGCGGGGTCGAGCTGGCGGTGGGTCCACTCGATCGCCTCGCGAGCCCGGGCGTGCATGTGCTCGGTCGCGCCGCGCACCGCGGCCTCGTCGTGGTTGCCGAGCACGCAAACCGCGCCGTCGTCGACCATCCGCTGCACGGTATCGACGGTCCACGACGCGTCGGCGCCGTAGCCGACGATGTCGCCGAGGATCACCGCGCGGTCGTAGCCGACCTTGCCCAGCCGCCGCAGGCAGGCCTCGAAGGCCTCGCGGTTGGCGTGCAGGTCGGCGAAGAAGGCCAGGCGCATCGGGTGGGTCGGCGGGCAGGGATGTCGCCGATGGTAGGCACGCCCCGTCCGCGCCGCGATGCGGCTTTGGTCGCGCCGGCTACTTCGCTGCGGCCGGCGGCGTGCGCGTCGGCAGCGGCACGTTGCACAGGTCGATGTGGCCGGCCGGGCGCTTGTAGAAGTCGTCGCGGCGGTTGCGGCGCGACTCGACCAGCGCGTCGAACGTCGGCGTGTCGGTGCGCAGCAGCTGCAGCGCGGTGCGCTCGGCCGCCGGCACCTGGCTGGCCAGCCGCACCGAGCGGATCGCCACGCGCTGCTCCGGCTGCTCGTAGAAGCCCAGCGGCCCGGTGCCGCGCGGCACCACCGACAGCCGCTCGATCCCGTGCACGACGCGGCCGACGACGGTGATGTTGCGGTCGAGCTGGCGCGGCGACTGGCCGGTCACCACGTACAGCTCGGCGCCGGTGCTCGAGTCGGCGTCGTTGTTGCGGCCGGCGCCGACCGCGCCGTAGCAGTGCGCCATCCACGCCACGTTGGCGGCCTCATCGCGCGCGGCCGGGAAGCCGTCGACGAAGCCGACCTGAGGCGCCCAGCCGTCGCGGTCGGGCAGCGCGTGGAACGCCAGCCCCTTGGCTGGCCGCTCGAACTCGGCGGGGAGCTTGGCCTTCGCGCTGCCGAGCGGCTTCTTCTTCGCCGCGTCGTCGGCGTTGGGGTCGCCCCACTGCACGACGAAGTTGTCCTGCGAGCGCACGATCGCCAGCCCGTCCCAGTAGCCCTCGCGCGCCATCGCCGTGATGTTCGCCACGTGCGCCGGGGCGAACTGCGGGGCCAGCTCGATCACCACGCGGCCGCTGTCCAGCTCCATGTACAGCGTGCGCGCCGGGTCCAACTCCCGCCAGTCGGACGGCTGCGACGCGTCGAGGACGTCCTGCATCGTGCGGGCCTGCATCGTGCGCGGCTCGGCCGGCGCGGCGGTTTGCGCGAGCACCGGCGCGAGCGCGGCGGCGACCAGGCTGGACAGCAGTACGGCGGTGGGCAGGCGCATCGGTCGTCCTCGGGTGGCAGGACGGCGAGTGTAGACGGCGCTCGGCGCGCCGCGTCCGCGCTCAGTGCCGGGTCGCGGGCTTGGTGCCCGCCTTGGCGCGCCCGGAGCCGGACTGCTTGCCGCCGCCGTCCTGTTTGTTCACGGTCGCCCAGGCGATGCGCTCGGCGTCCTCCTGCGAGCGGCCCTGCTCGCGCTCGCTTTCTTCGATGTGGCGGGCCTGGCGCTTCTGCTTGTCGGTGTAGGCCGACTTGTCGCCGCGGGTCATGGGGCGCTCCGGGCGCCGCAGACCGGTGCGGCGCAACGCCGGTGTAGCAGCGCGCGCGTCGCGCCTGCGCCAAGGACCGCGCCCGGGTCGCCCCCACCGCCCGCGAGCGCCGTGGCGCATGACCGACGGCACCCCACGACTAATGGCAGGGGCGCTATAGCCGACTCAACACTAGTGTGGAGTCCAAGGTAGCGGCCCCCGTCGGGCCCGCCGTGGAGGCGCCCGTGACCGACCCCGATCCGACGATGCCCGACCGCGCCGCGCTCGACCGCGCGCAGGTCGACGGCGCGCTGGTCGACGGCGCGCTGCGCAAGTTCCAGAAGGAGCTCAGCGCCGGCACGGTGTCGCTGGCGCTGCTGGCGGTGCTGGGCGCGGCGCGCGAGCCGATGTACGGCTACCAGATCGCCAAGCGGCTGGAGCAGTACGGCGACGGCGTGCTCAGCGGCAAGCAGAGCGCGCTGTACCCGGTGCTGCGCAACCTCGGTGCCGGCGGCCTGCTCGACAGCCACGTCGAGCCGTCCGTCGCCGGACCGCCGCGCCGCTACTACCGCATCACCGACGCCGGCCGCGAGGTCCTGCGCCAGTGGGTCGCCGCCTGGCGCGCGACCCGTGATTCCGTCGATTCCGTCCTTGAGGGGCTGCCGCAATGAACGCCATGAACGGTTCCGCCACCGGGGCGCTTCCGACCACGATCCCGGCCTACCTCGAGCAGCTACGCCGCTCGCTGGCCGGTGCCGACCCGGCGCTGGTCCAGGACGCGCTCTACGACGCCGAGGAGTACCTGCGCTCGGAGCTGGCCGAGAACCCCGGGCGCACCGAGGCCGAGGTGATCGCGTCGGTCGCCGGCAGCTACGGCGCGCCGGAGGAGGTCGCCGACATCTACCGCGACACGGAGGTGACGGTGCAGACCGCGCTGCGCACGCCGCGTCCGCCGCCGCGTCGCTCGCTGCTCGGGCGCTTCTTCGGCGTCGCGGCCGAGCCGCGCACGTACGCCGCGCTGTTCTACCTGCTGCTGTCGCTGGCGACCGGCATCTTCTATTTCACCTGGGTGGTCACCGGCGTGTCGCTGTCGGTCGGCCTGGCGGCGCTGATCATCGGCATCCCGTTCGTGATCGTGTATTTCGGCTCGGTGCGGCTGCTGTCGCTGGTCGAAGGCCGGCTGGTCGAGGTCATGCTCGGCGAGCGCATGCCGCGCCGCCCGCTGTACTCGACGCGCGGGCTGCCCCTGCTCAAGCGGATCGCCGAGCTGTTCACCGACCCGCGCGTGTGGGGCAGCCAGCTGTACTTCGTGCTGATGCTGCCGCTGGGCGTGGTCTATTTCACGATCGCGGCGACCGGGCTGTCGGTTGCGCTGTCGCTGATTGCCCTGCCGATCGCGCTGCTGCTGGGCTACGGCGGTCACCTGTTCGTGGACGGCTACAGCGTGCTCGACGCCAACCCGTGGTGGGCCGTGCCGGCCTGCGTGATCGGTGGCGTGCTGCTGCTGTTCGTGACCCTGCACGTCGCGCGCGGCATCGGCCTGATGCACGCGCAGCTGGCCAAGCACCTGCTGGTGAAGTGGGCGCAGTACTGACCCGGTGACCGGCGAAAACGCGGACGGCGCGGGGATCGCTCCCCGCGCCGTCTGCGTGTCTGCGGCCGGCGATCAGAAGTCGAACAGCTCGCCGAGCAGGTTCTTCTTGCGCTTGTGCTTGTAGTGGTCGCCGCCGTAACCGTGCGCGGGGTAGCGCGGCGTCTCGTACGCCGGCGGCGGTGCCTGGCGCGATGGCTGCGCCTGCACCGGCGGCGGGGCGGCCTCGGCGGACGCGCGCTCGATCAGCTTGTCGAGCTCGCCGCGGTCGAGCCAGACCCCGCGGCACTGCGGGCAGTAGTCGATCTCGATGCCCTGGCGGTCGGTCATGGCCAGTGCGACGTCACAGGTGGGACACTTCATCGGCAGCTCCATCGGGGCGGTCTTCCCGATGTCAGGCTGCCGGGGCGCCGATTCAAGCGGCGCGGGCGGGTCCGCGGCGAACCGCCGCATTGCGCACGGCGGCGGGCGGGGATCAGCGGCCGCGCGGTACCGCGCGCAGGCGGCGCTCGCCGGGCGGCTTCGCCCCGGTCTTGGCCGCGGGCACCTTGGCGGCGTGCGCGGCGATGAACTCCCGGACCTGAGGGTAGACCTGGGTGCGCCAGCGGCGGCCGCTGAAGATGCCGTAGTGGCCGGCGCCGCTGACCGTCAGGTGGCGCTGGTCGGCCTCGGGGATGCCGGTGCACAGCTTGTGCGCGGCGCGGGTCTGGCCCTGCCCGGAGATGTCGTCGAGCTCGCCCTCGATCGTCATCAGCGCGGTGCCGCGGATCTTCGACGGGTCGACGCGCTCGCCGCGCACGTCCCACAGGCCCTTCGGCAGCAGGTGCTGCTGGAACACGATGCGCACCGTGTCGAGGTAGTACTCGGCCGGCATGTCGAGCACGGCGTTGTACTCGTCGTAGAAGCGGCGGTGCGACTCGGCGTCCTCGAGGTCGCCCTTGACCAGGTGCTCGTAGAAGTCCCAGTGCGACTGGAAGTGGCGCTCGGGGTTCATCGCAACGAAGCCGCCGTGCTGCATGAAGCCCGGGTACACGCGGCGGCCGCCGCCGGGGTAGTTGGCCGGCACGGCGTGGATCAGGTTGGCCTCGAACCACCACAGCGGCTTCTCGACCGCGAGGTTGTTGACCTGGGTCGGGTTCTCGCGGGTGTCGATCGGCCCGCCCATCATCACCAGCGAGCGCGGGGTGGTCTCGCCGCGGCCGGCCATCAGCGACACCGCGGCCAGCACCGGCACGGTCGGCTGGCAGACGCTGATCACGTGCAGGGTGTCGGCGCCGATCGTGCGGATGAACTCCTGCACGTAGCCGATGTAGTCGTCGAGGGTGAAGCCGCCGGCCTCGGCCGGCACCATGCGCGCGTCGACCCAGTCGGTGATGTAGACCTTGTGGTCGCGCAGCAGCGTCTTGACCGTGTCTCGCAGCAGGGTGCTGTGGTGGCCCGACAGCGGGGCGACGACCAGCACCGGCGGGTCGTCCTTGAACGCGGCGATGCCGGCGGCGTCGTCGGCGAAGCGCTTGAAGCGCAGCAGCCGGCAGAACGGCTTGTCGACGACGACGCGCTCGACCACCGGGTACTCGGTGCCGTCGATCTCGACCTGGTGGATGCCGAACTCGGGCTTCTCGTAGTCCTTGCCGATCCGGTACATCAGCTCGTAGCCGGCGGCGATGCGCGACGCGCCCGGCACCGACGACAGCCAGCTGCCCGGCGCGCCGAACATCTTGGCGCCGGCGTCCGCCCAGTAGGTCATCGGCGCCATCCAGGCGCGGCCGAATTCGTGCATCTGGTAAAGCAGCATCGCGACGTCGTCCGGGAGGGATGATGCGCTGCAGCATACTCCGGCCCCGCGGGGGACGGATGAACCGGCGGGGAGGGGCCCCGCGGGGGTCCGCGCGGGGGCGGCGGGGTCAGGCCGGGACTTCGAGCGCGGCCGTGCCGTCGGCCAGCGCCGGGCCCAGCCACAGGTGCGAGCCCAGCGCGGTGAAGCCGTGCGCGGCCAGCCGCTCGCGGTAGAAGCGCGCCGGCCGGCGCTGGAAGCCGTGGGTGTCGCCCTCGATGCCGTCCTCGCGGGTGAACGTCTCCAGGAAGGCCACGCCGCCGCACAGCTCGGCCAGCCCGGGCAGGCCGCGGTCTAGCTCGCGCGCGTCGAGGTAGTGCATCACGTCGCTGCACACCAGCAGGTCGACCGGCGGGCACGGGCGCAGCAGCGCGAAGTCGCCGAAGCGCGCCAGGTGCAGGTTGCGGCGCGCGCCGTAGCGGCCGATCGCGTACTCGCTGGCGTCGAAGCCGAGGTAGGCCAGCTTCGGCCGCAGTTTCAGCAGCGGCGCGCGCCACGCGCCCTCGCCGCAGCCGACGTCCAGCACCGTGCGCAGCGGACGCTCGAGGTGGTACTCGGCGGTCGCGACGGCCAGCGCGACCTTGCGCGCAAGCCGCGCCGGGCCGCCGATCGCGGCGTCCTTCAGCGCGGGGTCGCGGTACCAGCGCTGGAAGTACGCGGCGTCGTAGGCCTTGGGGCGGGAGGTCGGCGGGGGCATGGCGGTCCTGCGTCGGGGCGGCGTGCGGTCGCGGGCGGCTGCGCGCGGCGTGGCATCCTAGCGCGCCCCCGCCACCCGACCGGAGCTTCGATGGATACGGCCTACGTTTGGACCAAGACCGCGCACCTGGTGTTCGTGATGGCGTGGATGGGCGGCGTGTTCTATTTGCCGCGCATCCTCGTCAACCTCGCCGAGGCCGGCGACGAACCGGCGGTGCGCGCGCGCCTGGTGCTGATGGGCCGCCGCCTGTACCGCTTCGGCCATTTGATGTTCGGGCTGGCGGTGCTGCTCGGCTTGGCGCTGTGGATGCACTTCGGCATCGGCGGCGGCTGGATGCACGCCAAGCTCGCGCTGGTCGCGCTGCTGTTCGCGTACTACATCGTCTGCGGGCGCTGGCTGAAGGGCGCCGAGGCCGGCAGGCCGCTGCCGTCGTCGAAGGCGCTGCGCTGGATCAACGAGCTGCCGGTGCTGGTGCTGGTCGCGATCGTCTACCTGGTGCTCGGCAAGCCGTTCTGACCGCGCGACCGCGCAGGGCCGGATCGTTGCCGCCGTGGGATGACGGCGTTGCGGCCGCGGCCTCGCGCCGGGCAGGGGCGCTCGGCTAAGGTGCGGGACGATGGCGCGGGCCGGTCCGCACCGAGGCGACGCGCATGGCCCTGCTGAAAGCCTGGTTCCGCATTCCGTTCTGGCAGCGCGTGCTGGCCGGCTTCGTGCTCGGCGCGCTCGCGGGCTGGCTGATGGGCCCGGCCGCCGACACCTGGTTCAAGCCGCTCGGCGACCTGTACGTCACCCTGATCAAGATGATCGCGGTGCCGCTGGTGTTCTTCGCGGTGATCAACGCGATCTCGTCGCTGCACGGCCAGAAGTCGATGGCCGCCCTCGGCGGGCGCACGTTCGCGTGGTTTGCGATCACCGCCGTGCTCGCGGTCGGCATCGGCCTGGCGGTCGGCATCGTGGTCCAGCCCGGCGCCGGCGTGGGCGCGCTGACGGTCGATCCGAATTTCGTGCCTCGCACCGTGCCGAGCCCGGTGCAGGTGCTGCTCGACGTGGTGCCGGCCAATCCGTTCTACGCACTGGCCGGCATCGGCACCCGGGTCAACGCCGCCGGCGAAACCGTGCTGGCGGCCGGCCGCGGCTCGATCCTGCCGGTGATCTTCTTCGCCGCGCTGCTCGGCTTTGCGATCGTCAAGCTCGGAGAGCGCGTGGCCGGCATGCGCAAGCTGGTCGGCGAGGCCAGCGACGTGATGATCCAGGTGACGCGCTTCGTGCTCGAGCTCACCCCGATCGGCACGTTCGGCCTGATCGCCTCGCTGGTCGGCGCCTACGGCTTCGGCAAGCTGCTGCCGCTGGGCTCGTTCGTGTTCGCGCTGTACCTGGCGTGCGCGCTGATGATCGTGGTCGTCTACGGCGGCCTGCTGCTCGCGCACGGGCTCAACCCGCTGAAGTTCTTCCGCGGCGCGGCGCCGGGCATGCAGGTCGGCTTCGTCGCCTCGTCGAGCTTCGCGGCGATGCCGGTGTCGCTCCGCTCGGTGACGCACAACCTCGGCGTCGACAAGGACTACGCGGCGTTCGCGGTGCCGCTGGGCGCGAGCATCAAGATGGACGGCTGCGGGGCGATCTACCCGGCGCTGTGCGCGGTGTTCATCGCCCAGTACACCGGCGTGCCGCTGACCGCCGACCAGTACCTGATCGTGATGATCGCCTCGGTGCTCGGCAGCTTCGGCACCGCCGGCGTGCCCGGCACCGCGGTGATCATGGCCACCGTGGTGCTCAGCGCGGCCGGGCTGCCGCTGGAAACGATCGGCTACCTGTACGCGATCGACCGCGTGCTCGACATGATGCGCACGATGACCAACGTGACCGGACAGATGCTGGTGCCGGTGCTGGTCGCGAAGGAAACCGGCCTGCTCGACCGCGAGGTCTACAACGCCGCGTCGAGCAACGTCGGCATCGCCGAGGGCGAAGAGCCCGGCACCCCGTAGGGCGGGCTCCAGCCCGCCAATGCCACACCGGTTCGCCCCGCGGCAATCCGCCGGGCGCCTGGCCGTGCATACGCGGCACGCGCATGCGCAGACAGCCCGACGCCATGGATGCGATCTCTGCGATCGCAGCGGGATGGCGGGCTCAGGCGCGCCTTACACCCGCGAGTAGCGCCACGACACCATGCGACCGTCGCGGTACGGCATCACGCCGTGGAACGGGCGCGGGTCGTCGTCGAACACCAGCGGCAGGAACTCGCGGTCACCTTCCCACATCGGCAGCTCGTGCAGGCGCTCCAGCGGCACCCACTCCAGCGTGCCCTCGGCGTTGCGCGCCGGCGGCGTGCCGTCGAACGCGGTGACGACGAACACGAAGCCGAGCCAGTCCTCCCCATGCTTGCCGAAGCCCGGCCAGCTGATCGTGCCGCGCAGCGACAGCGCGGTGCAGTCGATGCCGGCCTCCTCGACGATCTCGCGGCGCATGCCGGCGACGACGTCCTCGTCCGGCTCGAGCTTGCCGCCCAACCCGTTGTACTTGCCGAGCTGGTGGTCCTCGGGACGCGCGTTGCGGTGGACCATCAGCACCTCGCGGCCGTCCGGCGACAGCACGTAGCCGAGGGTCGCGACGATCGGGGTGTACGGCATCAGCGCGCGCCCTTCGACGCGTCGCGCTGCTCGTCGACGAGCTTGTCGAGGTTGCGTTCGGCGCGGTCGGCGTACGCGCGGCAGGTCATCGGCTCGGCGTGCGGCGCGGCGGTGTTGGCCGGCGTCCAGCCCGACGCGTCCGGGTGCGGGGTGATCAGCAGGTCGCACGGCAGCGCGCGCACGGCGGCGAAGCCGCGGCGGTAGTCGGCGACGATGTTCGGGTAGCGCGGGTTGTCGACCAGGTCGTAGCCGGGCGCGCTGAGGCTGTCGACGTAGGCGATGCGCAGCGGCGTGCCGGCGGGTCGGCGGCCTTCGATGGCGGTGTCGGTCCAGGTCCAGCTGGTGCTGCCGGGCGTGTGCGCCGGGGTGAAGTGCGCGGTGAAGCGCACGCCGCCGAGCTCGACCACCTCGCCGTCCATCACCAGGCGGTCGACCTTCGCCGGCGGGAACGGGATGCCGTCGCCATTGTGGATGTCGTCGGTGCCGCCGCGCGCCAGCAGCACCGCCGATTCGGCATTCGCGACGACGCGCGCGCCGGTCGCGCGGGCCAGCGCGGCGACCGGGCCGGCGTGGTCGGCGTGCGCGTGGCCGGCGAGGATCAGCTTGAGGTCGCCGGGCGCGACGCCGAGCGCGGCCATGCGCTGCAGCAGCATCGGCGCGGCCTGCGGCAGGCCGCCGTCGACCAGCACCGCGCCGGCGTCGGTCTTGACCAGCAGCGCGCTCAGGCCGGCGGTGCCGATGTAGTGGGTGCGCGCGCCGATCGCGAACGACGGCACCGGCTGGCGCCAGCTGTCCGGCGTCTCGTACCGGCCCGACGGCGGCAGCACCGGCTCGGCGGCGGAGGCGGACAGCGCGAGCAGCGCGAGCGCCGCAGGCAGGAGCGCGGGCACGGCGGGACGGTTGGGCATGGCGGTAGGCGTCGGCGGGGCGCGACAGTGTCCGCGATCGCCACCGCCGCTGTCAGCGGGCGCGTGACTTCCGGGGGGTTATCGCCATCGGCGACGCGGGGTAGGGTGCGGTTCCACTCCGGGGAAAGAAGGGGCGCTCCATGCGCATGCACCAGATCGCGGTGCTGCTGGGCGGATTCGCGTTGGCCGGTTCGACCGTTGCGTTCGATGCGAACGCGGCGGCCGGGCAGGGCGATCGCTGGTCCGTGCCGGTGGCCGTCAAGAAGCTCGACAACGGACTGACCGTGGTCGTGTCCGAGGACCACAGCTCGCCCACCGTCGGCATCAGCGTGGTCTACCACGTCGGCATGCGGCTCGAACCGAAGAACCGCACCGGCTTTGCGCACCTGTTCGAGCACCTGATGTTCGAGGGCACGCCCAACGCCGGCGAAGGCGTGTTCGACCGCGTGATCACCGGCGGCGGCGGCCGCAACAACGGCTCCACGCGCGCGGACTTCACCAACTACATCGAGGTCGCGCCGGCCTCGGCGCTCGAGCCGATCCTGTGGCTCGAGGCCGACCGCATGAAGACGCTCGACTTCAACCCGACCACGCTGAAGAACCAGCAGGACGTGGTGAAGGAGGAGATCCGCGTGAACGTGAAGAACCAGCCCTACGGCGGCTTCATGTGGATCGACATCGGCCAGCAGGCGTTCCAGAAGTGGGAGAACAACCACGACGGCTACGGCAGCTTCCAGGACCTGGAGAACGCCAGCCTGGAGGACGTCGCCGCGTTCCACCGCGACTACTACGGCCCGAACAACGCGGTGCTCGGCATCGCCGGCGACGTCACTCCCGAGCAGGGCTTCGCGCTGGCCGAGAAGTACTTCGGCGGCATTCCCGCGCGGCCGACGCCGAAGGCACCGGACTACCGCGAAGGCCTCAACACCCAGGAAAAGCGCATCACCCAGTCCGACGCGCTGGCGCAGGTGCCGGCCATCGCGGCGGCGTGGAAGATGCCCGACCGCGGCAGCCGCGACCAGGCGCCGATGGCGGTGCTGGGCGAACTGCTTGCCGGCGGCGACGCCTCGCGCCTGTACCAGGGTCTGGTCAAGGGCCGCGAGCTCGCGCTCAACGTCGACTCGCTGTACGGCCTGACCGACCCGTGGACCTACGACGGCCCGACGCTGTTCACCGTGTTCGCGCTGTACAAGCCGACCACCAACGCCGACGCGATGCTGAAGGCGATCGACGAGGAGGTCGCGCGCGTGGTCAAGGACGGCGTCGACGACGCGACGCTGGCGCGGGTCAAGACCCGCATGCTGGCCGACTGGTACAACTCGAACGAGGCGTTCATCAACCGCGCCGACACGCTCGCCAAGCTGCAGACGCTGTGGGGCGACGCCAACGTCGTCAACCAGGTCCCGGGCTGGATCGAAGCGGTGACGTCGGCCGACGTGCAGCGCGCCGCGCGCACCTACCTGACCACCGCCAACCGCACCGTCATCGACCGCAAGCCGGCCGCGATGCTCGCGCCCGCCGCGGCCGCGACGACGTCGAAGTAAGGAGACGACCATGACCCTGCACAAGACTCTCCTCGCCGTCGCGGTGTCGCTGGCGTTCGCCGGCGCGGCGGTGGCCGGCCCCAACGCGCCGCTGCCGAAAGATCTGCCGGCGTACGCGCCGGACCGGCCGCTGCCGGTCGCCGACATCGCCCAGAAGACCCTCGCCAACGGCATGACCGTGTGGGTGGTGCCGCGCGACGGCCTGCCGCGCGTCGACTACGTGCTCGCCGTGCGCGATGCCGGCTATTCGGCCGACGCCGCCGATGCGCCGGGCTTCGCCTCGATGCTCGCCGGCCTGCTCAGCGAAGGCACCGCCCAGCGCGATTCGAAGACCATCGCCGAAACCGCGCAGGGCTTCGGCGGCAGCGTTGGCGCCGGTGCCGGCAACGACGGCATCACCGTGTTCGGCAACGCGCTGGTGTCGAATGCCGCCGGGATGCTCGGCCTGCTGGCCGAGATCGCGCGCCAGCCGGCGTTCCCCGAGGGCGAAGTGAAGCTGGCCCAGGCCAACGCGCTGCAGGGGCTCAAGGCCTCCGAGGCGCAGCCGGCATTCAAGGCCGAGCGCGCGCTGGCGCAGGCGATCTACGGCGACCACCCCTACGCGCGGACGCAGCCGACCGAGGCCGCGATCACCGCGGTCACCCCGCAACAGCTGCGCGACGCGCACGCGCGCCGCTTCCGCCCGGAGCGCGCGCTGCTGGTGATCACCGGCCGCGTGTCGCCCGACGAAGGCTTCAAGCTGGCCGAGCAGGCGTTCGGCGACTGGCGTGCGACCGGGGCCGCTCCGCCGGCGCCGCCGAAGGCCACCGGCGCGGCCGCGACCAGCCGGGTGCTGGTGCAGCGACCGGGCAGCGTGCAGTCGGCGGTGCGGCTCGGCCGGCCGGCGATTGCCGCCACCGGCGAGGACTACATCCCGCTGCAGCTGGCCAACACCGTGCTCGGCGGCGGCTTCAGCAGCCGGCTGATGCAGAACCTGCGCGAGAACAAGGGCTACACGTACGGGGCGCGCTCGGGCGTCGGCGCGCTCGCCCACGGCGGGCGGATCAGCGCCAGTGCCGACGTGCGCAACGAGGTCACCGGCGCGGCGCTGAAGGAATTCTTCGCCGAGTACGCGCGGATGGGCAGCGAGCCGGTGCCGGCGCAGGAACTGGAAGACACCAAGCGCTACGTCGCCGGCGGCTACCTGATCAGCAACCAGCAGCAGGCCGCGGTCGCGTCGACGCTGGCGTCGAACTGGCTCGTCGGCCTGCCGCCGGAGTTCCTCGGCGAGTACGTGCCGAAGATCCGCGCGGTCGACGCGGCGCAGGTGCAGGCGATGGGCCGCAAGTACTTCGATCCGAAGGCCCAGTCGATTGTCGTGGTCGGCGACGACAAGGCCATTGCCGAGCAGCTCAAGGCGTACGGCGAGTTCGAGGTGCGGGCGAAGTAGGGCGGTCCAGTCGACCGCAGTCGGCGAACAACGTAACGGCCGGCGTCGCGAGACGCCGGCCGTTTTTCGTTCCGCGTTCGCGCCGACGACTACAGCTTCGGCAGCCCCTTGCGCGGCCGCGCGAACAGCCGCGCCGCCAGCAGCGCGGCCGGCACCGGCAGCAGCAGGCCGAGCGCGGCGACCCAGGTCGGGTGGTCCGGCACCATCACGATCATCGCGACCACGCCGGTCATCACCACCAGCCCGATCGCGATCGCCGCCGCATTGGCGTGGAACGCGATGCGCGCGGCCACCGCGGCGCCGGTGAATGCACCCAGCGTCCACGCCAGCACCAGCAGCGCGAACGCGCCGGTCGGCATTGCCGCCATCACCTGCGCGACCTGCGCCGGATCGCGCGGGTCGAGGCCCGGCGGCGGCGGGTACAGCGCGTGGCCAGCCATCTCGACGCCCATCGTCACCAGCCACATCGCGACCAGTCCGGCCACGATGCCGAGCACGGTTCGTCCCATCTGCAATCCCCCCGTCTGGAGGCGCCAGCTTTGCGCCGCCACGCCCGCGCCGCAAGGGGCGCGGCGCGCATAATCGGCGCGACTCCACGACGGAAGCCGACGATGCCCGCACCGACCCCGCGCCTGCTGGCCTTCGCCGGGAGCCTGCGCAGCGGCTCCTACAACCGCCGGCTGGTGCACGTGCTCGCCGACGGCGCGCGCGCGTCCGGCGCCGACGTGACCCTGATCGAACTGCGCGACCACCCGCTGCCGCTGTACGACGGCGACATCGAGGCGGCCGGCATGCCCGACGGCGTGCGCGTGCTGCAGCAGCTCGTGCGCGAGCACGACGGGCTGCTGGTCAGCACGCCCGAGTACAACGGCTCGATACCGGCGCTGGTCAAGAACACGCTCGACTGGATTTCGCGGCCGATGGCCGACGGGCGCTCCGGCACGACGCTGTTCACCGACAAGGTGGCCGGCATCGTGTCGGCGTCGCCGGGGCCGGCGGGCGGCCTGCGTTCGCTGATCGTGCTGCGCGACGCGCTGGCCAAGCTCGGCCTGGTCGTGGTGCCGCAGCAGGTCGCGGTCGGCCTCGCCGCCGAGCGGCTCCCCGAGACGGGCGTGCTGACCGACGAGCCCC
Source organism: Cognatilysobacter tabacisoli (assembly GCF_003586305.1). Lineage (GTDB taxonomy): Bacteria > Pseudomonadota > Gammaproteobacteria > Xanthomonadales > Xanthomonadaceae > Cognatilysobacter_A > Cognatilysobacter_A tabacisoli. Next base: position 99,438 of record NZ_QXJI01000001.1, read on the forward strand.
TGCGCGCCGGCGTGCACGGCGTCGGCGCTGCCGCGGCCCGGCTGGCGCAGGCCCAGGCCCTGCTGCGGGCGAGCGCGGAGGTGGCGGCATGAGCGGGCAGCAGCGCGAACTGACGCTGCGCTTCCTGGCCGAGCCGACCGACGTCAACTACGGCGGCAAGGTCCACGGCGGCGTGGTGATGAAGTGGATCGACCAGGCCGGCTACGCGGCTGCGGTCGGCTGGAGCGGCCGCTACAGCGTGACGGTCGCGGTCGGCGGCATCCGCTTCGTCGCCCCGGTGCGGATCAGCGACCTGGTCACGGTCACCACCAAGCTGGTCTACACCGGCACCAGCAGCATGCATTTCTCCGTCGACGTCAGCGCGCGCGACCCGATGGGCGGCGAGGCGCGGCTGTGCACCCACTGCGTGATCGTGTTCGTCGCCCTCGACGGGGTCGAAGGCAAGCCCACCGCCGTGCCCAGCTGGGTGCCGGCCAGCGACGAGGACCGCCGCCTCTCCGAGTACGCGACCCGGGTCATGGAGCTCAGCAAGGGGATCGAGCAGACGATCGAGCGCTACCGCCAGCCCGCCGGCTAGTGGCGGGCGCCCCGCAACGAAAAAGGCCGCGCAGTGCGCGGCCTTTTCACGTCCGGGCGCGCGGGCCTCAGATGCCTTCGACCCGGCGGGCCTGCAGGAACTTGTTGCTCCAGTAGCCCTCGGTGAGGCTCGACACGGTGACGTCCTTGCCGCGGCTCGGCGCGTGCACGAAGCGGCCCTCACCGACGTAGATGCCCACGTGGTCGACCGTGCCGCGCTTGCCGAAGAACACCAGGTCGCCAGCGGTGAGCTTGGCGCGGTCGTCGATCAGCTGGCCGGTCTTGGCCATGTCGCGGGACACGCGCGGCAGCTCGATGCCGATCGCGTTGCGGAACACGTACCCGACCAGGCCGCTGCAGTCGAAGCCCTTGTCCGGGGACGTGCCGCCCCAGCGGTACGGGGTGCCCAGCAGCGCCATCGCGCGCTGCAGGACGGTCTTGACCTGGCCCGACGAGGCCGGCTCGCGGGTCGCCAGCGCGGCGCCCGGGATCAGCAAGCGGTTGAGGTCGGTCGCCAGCAGCAGGGCGCGGTCGGACACCGAGAGGGCGTCGGACAGGGCCGAGCGGGTGGCCGGGGCGACGTCGGCGGTGTCGGCGCGCAGCGAAGTGCTGTCGGCCGCGGCATCGGCGCCGGGGGCCTGCTGGGCGAGCGCCGGGGTGGCGGCGGCGAGCAGGAGGCAGGAAAGGACGGAGGCGAACACGCCGCGGCGGACGCGGACGGGGGTGGCGGCTTGGCGGCCTGGGCAGGTCGTATGGGTCGTCACGCGCTCATCACTAAATCGAAGACCGAGCGACCTTACCGGTGAAAGCGGTGTGATAGGTTCAAAAAATGTTAGAAATTAGTTAATGAATGCGGGCGGAGTTCCAGTTCCGGCCGAAACCGCAACCGATTCCGGGGCGGGGGTCAGCGCAGGACCCGCCGGGCGCCGGAGTAGTTGTCCCGCCAGTAGGCGCCGTCGAGGTGGTCCAGCCGCACCGTGCCGCCGCTGCTCGGGGCGTGCACGAACCGCCCCTGGCCGACATAGATGCCGACGTGGGTGACGCTGCCGCGGCTGCCGAAGAACACCAGGTCGGCGGCCGCCAGGCGTGCGGGGTCGATCCGGTCGCCCTGGTACTCGGCCAGCGCCCGGGAGGTCCTCGGCAGGCCGAGGTCGAGCATGTCGCGGAACACGTAGTTGACCAGCCCGCTGCAGTCGAAACCGCCCTCCGGCGAGTTGCCGCCGTAACGGTAGGGCGTGCCGACGAGGCTGATCGCGCGGATCACCACCGAATTGGCCGCGGCCGGATCGCCCGGGGCGACGACGGCCCAGTCGCGCTGCGGCGGCGGCGCGCGGCGGACGGTTTCGGGCGGGCGCCCGCAGCCGGCGACAAGCGCCGCGGCGATCAGCCCCACGAGGACGGCGCGGCGGCCCCGCGCTGGCGCGGGGGCAGGCTTGCCGGGATAATGCGCGGCCTTCGTCATCGGGCCACAGCATCCCCGCTGCGCCGCGCGACGACAAGCCTTCCACCGCAGCCGGTCGACGGCTGCACCGAGGTCGCCACCGCGGCGGCCGCCTCTCCCGGGCCGCCTTGGCCACCCATTCGAGTCCCGCAATGAAGATCGAGAAAGACCGCGTCGTCCGCTTCCACTACTCCGTTGCCGAAGTCGGCCAGGAGGCGCTGGAGAGCTCCGAGGGCCGCGACCCGCTGACCATCCTGGTCGGCCACGGCAACATCATCCCGGGCCTGGAGCAGGCGATGGACGGCCGCGAGGCCGGCGACAAGTTCGAGGTCGACGTCACCGCCGCCGACGCCTACGGCGAGCGCCGCGACGGCCTGACCCAGCGCGTGCCGAAGAAGCACTTCGGCGCGCAGAAGCTCGCCCCGGGCATGCAGGTCGTGCTGAACACCAACTTCGGCCCGCGCGCCGTGACCATCGAGAAGGTCGGCATGAGCGTCGTCGACGTCGACCTCAATCACCCGATGGCCGGCAAGGACCTGCACTTCGCGATCGAGATCGTCGACGTGCGCGAGGCCAGCCCCGAGGAAGTCGAGCACGGCCACGTGCACGGCGAGGGCGGCCACCAGCACTGACGCCTGGCTGCGAGCGCGACACCCGGACGGCCCGCGCGAGCGGGCCGTTCCGTTTCCGGGCCACCGGAAACCGGAGTTCCCGCCGGCCCACCGGCGGGCGCCGAGCGCGGCGCGCCACGGCCGCCGCCCCCCTGTCATGATCGCCGCCGACGCCTTCTCGAGCTGCGCCATGACCCTGACCGAACCGCTGTCCCCGATCGGCGCCCGCGAGCGCATCGTCGCGATGGACGTGCTGCGCGGCTTCGCGCTGCTCGGCATCCTGCTGATGAACATCGAGGCCTTCGTCGGCCCGCTGTTCGGCGCGATCACCGGGCTGGACCCGGCCCTGCGCGGCGCCGACCGGTTCGCCGATGCGGCGATCTACATCCTGGTGCAGGGCAAGTTCTACACGCTGTTCTCGCTGCTGTTCGGCATGGGCTTCGCGGTGATGCTTGCGCGCGCGCAGGCCGCCGGGCGCGGCTTCGTCGGCGTGTACCTGCGCCGCACCGCGATGCTGCTGGCGATCGGCCTGGTGCACGCGCTGCTGCTGTGGTCCGGCGACATCCTCACCGCCTACGCGGTGCTGGCGCCGGCGCTGCTGCTGTTCCGCAACACCCCCACCTCGCGCCTGCCGGTCTGGGCGCTAGTGCTGTACCTGCTGCCGATCGCGCTGGTGCTGGCGCTGGGCGCGCTCGGCTCGCTGGCGCAGCTGGTGCCGGCCGCCGCCAAGGAAATGGACGCCGCGCTGGCCGAGCAGGGGCGCGTGATGGGGGACGCGCTCGACGCGCAGCGCCGCATCTACGCCGACGGCACCTACGCCGAGGCGGTCGCGCGCCGGGTGGCGGACATGCAGCTGTTCTTCACCCACGTCGCCACGGTGATGGGCTGGCAGATCGTCGGGCTGTTCCTGCTCGGGGCATGGTTCGTCCGCAGCGGCGCGATCGCGAACCCGGAATCGCACGCGCGGCTGTACGCACGGCTGCGCACCCTCGGCTTCCCGATCGGGCTGGCGCTGACGCTGGCGTCGTTCGTCCTGCTGCCGACGGTCGACTTCGCGCGGATGGACCTGGTCAGCAGCGCGGCCACCGCGCTGGCGCTGGCCGGCAGCCTGCTGATGTGCCTGGGCTACGTGGCGTGGATCGTGCGCGGGCTGCAGTCCCCTGCGTGGGCGCCGCGTCTGGCGCTGCTGGCGCCGGCCGGGCGCATGGCGCTGACCAACTACCTGATGCAGACGGTGGTCTGCACCTTCGTGTTCTACGGCTACGGGCTGGGCTACTTCGAGCAGCTGTCGCGCGCGTGGCAGGTGCCGTTCGCGCTCGCGCTGTTCGCGCTGCAGGTCGCGGCCAGCCACTGGTGGCTGCGCCGGTTCCGGATGGGGCCGATGGAGTGGCTGTGGCGCGCGGCCACGTACCTGCGCCTGCCGCCGCTGCGCCACGCCGCCGCCGCGGCGTGAGTCGCGGCGCGCGTCCGCCGCGCGGCAGGGCGGACGCGCCGGGCATAATTGGCGTCCCTCCGCACACCGGCCGGCAATGTCGAGTCGCGACCACGATGTCCTGATCATCGGCGCCGGCGTCATCGGCCTGGCGTCCGCGCTGGCCCTGCTGGAATCCGGCCGCAGCGTGCGCGTCATCGACGCCGGCGCGATCGGCGGCGGCGCCTCGAAGGGCAACTGCGGCACGATCACGCCGAGCCATGCGCCGCCGCTGGCCGCGCCGGGCATGGTCGGGGTCGCGCTGCGCTGGATGCTGACGCCCGACGCGCCGCTGTACGTCAAGCCGCGGATCGACCCGCTGCTGTGGCAGTGGCTGCTGCGCTTCGCCGCGCGCTGCAACGTGCGCGACTGGCGGGCCAGCACCGCGGCGAAGGCGGCGATCCTCAACGATTCGCGCGCGCGGCTGGCGCAGTGGGTGCGCGACTACGGGCTGCAGTGCGAATTCGCCGAGTCCGGCGTCGACTACGTGTACCGCGACCGGCAGGCCTTCGCCCATGCGCAGGCCGGCATCGGCGCGCTGCGCGAGGCCGGCATCCCGGTAGCGATCGTCGACGCGGCGGCGTACGAGGCCGCCGAGCCCGCATTCAAGCCCGGCCTTGCCGGCGTGGTCCGCTTCGATGGCGACGCGGCGCTGCGGCCGGACCGCTACGTGGCCGAGCTGGCGCGCGCGGTCCGCCAGCGCGGCGGCGAGATCCTCGAGGACTGCGCGTTCGGCGCGCTCGACAGCACCGACGGGGTAGTCACGGTAGAAACGGCGCTCGGCCCGATGCGCGCGCGCGACGTGGTCGTCGCCGTCGGTGCGTGGTCGCCGCGGCTGGCGCTGGCGATCGGCGCGCCGTCGCTGCGGCTGGCGATGCAGCCGGGCAAGGGCTATTCGATCACCTACTCGCGACCGGCACGGGTGCCGTCGCGGCCGGTGGTGCTGAAGGAGCGGCAGGTCTGCGTCAGCGCGTGGGCCGACGGCTTCCGGCTCGGCAGCACGATGGAATTCTCGGGCTACGACGACACCCTCAATGCGCGCCGCCTCGGCGCGCTCGAGCGCGGCGCGGCCGAGTACCTGCACGAGCCGGTCGGACCGCAGCTGCGCGAACGCTGGTACGGGTGGCGGCCCATGAGCGGCGACGACGTGCCGATCATCGGCCGCGTGCCGGCGCGCGATGGCGTCTGGCTGGCGACCGGCCACGGCATGCTCGGCGTCAGCATGAGCGCGGCCACCGGTCAGCTGGTCGCCGACCTGCTGTGCGGGCGCACCCCGGCGATCGACCCCGCGCCGTTCCGGCCCGAGCGTTTCGCCTGATCGGGATAACGGGCGTGCGCGGGCACCGTCCGCATCGCCCGCCCGCTACGATCGACCCGGCGCACGCTGTGTGGCGCGACCGACGGGAACCGGCATGGACCGCGACTTCGACCTGATCGTCATCGGCGGCGGCTCCGGCGGACTGGCCGGCGCGTTCCGCGCGGCCGAGCACGGCGCGCGCGTCGCGCTGCTGGAGCCGCACCTGCTCGGCGGCACGTGCGTCAACGTCGGCTGCGTGCCGAAGAAGGCGATGTGGCTGGCCGCCGAGATCGCCGCGCGGCTGCGCATCGCGCCGACGCTCGGCTTCGCGCCGGGGTCGGCCGAGCTGGACTGGCCGACCTTCATCGTCCACCGCCAGCGCTACATCGCCGGGATCCACGACAGCTACCGGCGTCGCCTCGACGCGGCCGGGATCGTGTCGATCGCCTCCCGGGCCCGCTTCATTGCACCGCACGCGGTGCAGTGCGACGACGGCGTGCGCCTCGGCGCGCGCCGGATCCTGATCGCGACGGGCGGCGAGCCGGTCCGTCCGGCGATCCCCGGCGCCGACCTCGGCGCGGTGTCGGACGACTTCTTCCAGTGGACGGCGGCGCCGGCTCGGGTCGCGATCGTCGGCGGCGGCTACGTGGCGGTCGAGCTGGCCGGCGTGCTGCAGGCGCTCGGCAGCCGGGTCGAGATGTTCGTGCGCGGTCCCCGGCTGCTCGACGGTTTCGATCCCGAGCTCACCGAACTTCTGGCCGAGGACTACCGTCAGGCCGGCGTGCACGTGCACCTGGGCGCTGCGTGCGGCGCGGTGGAGCGCGACGCCGACGGGCGGCGCATGGTCCTCGACGCCGCCGGCGGGGCGCACGGGCCGTTCGACCAGGTGCTGTTCGCGACCGGGCGCCGCGCCAGCACCGCGTCGCTTGCGCTCGACGTCGCCGGCGTCGTCACCGACGCGCGCGGCAGCATCGTCGTCGATGCCTGGCAGGCCACCAGCGTCGAGGGCGTGTACGCGGTCGGCGACGTCACCGCGCAGCCGGCGCTGACGCCGGTGGCGATCGCCGCGGCGCGGCGGCTGATGTCGCGGCTGTACGGCGGAATCGTCGATGCGCGGGTCGACCTGCGCGACGTACCGACCGTCGTGTTCTCGCACCCGCCGCTCGCGCGGGTCGGCCTGACCGGGGACGAGGCGCGCGCCGAGCACGGGGAGGAGGCGGTGACGGTGCTGCGCGCTGGCTTCCGGCCGATGCTGCACGCGCTTGCCGACTCGCCGCAGCGCAGCCTGTTCAAACTGGTGTGCGTCGGCCCCGAGCGGCGCGTGGTCGGCATCCACCTGCTCGGCGAAGGCGCCGACGAGATCCTGCAGGGCTTCGCGGTCGCGCTGAAGCGCGGCATCACCCTCGACGACCTGCACGACACCATCGCGATCCACCCGACCAGCGCGGAAGAAGTGGTGCTGATGCGGTAGGGCGCCGCCCGGCGCTCGCCTCCGCATCGCAGTTGGCGGGTGCGTGATGGCGCGAAACGGGGGCGCGCAGCCGGTGGCGGGCCGGGGCCGCCCTACAATCGGCCGATGGACACGCTCGACACCGTCAACCTGCACCGCGGCACCGCGCCGCTGCTGGTCAGCCTGCCGCACGACGGCAACGCGATCCCGGATGACCTTGCAACACGGATGACGGCGGAGGCGCGCCGCGCCCCGGACACGGACTGGCACGTCGCGCGGCTGTACGACTTCGCCCGCGAGCTGGGCGCATCGGTGCTGGTGCCGCGGTACTCGCGCTACGTGGTCGACCTCAACCGCCCGCCCGACGACACCTCGCTGTACCCGGGCCAGAACACCACAGGACTCTGCCCGGCGGTGCGCTTCGACGGCGGGGCGGTGTACCTCGATGGCCAGGCGCCTGCGCCCGACGAGGTGGCCGCGCGGGTCGACCGCTACTGGCGCCCGTACCACGACGCCCTGCAGGGCGAACTGGCGCGGCTGCGCGCCGCGCACGGCCGGGCGACGCTGTGGGAGGGCCATTCGATCCGGGGCAGCGACCTGCCGTTCCTGTTCCCGGGACGGCTGCCGGACCTCAACCTCGGCACCGCCGGCGGCGCGAGCTGCTCGCCGGCCCTGCAGCAGCGGCTCGAGGCCGTCCTGGCCGGCCAATCGCGTTACGACTGGGTGGCGAACGGACGCTTCAAGGGCGGGTACATCACCCGCCAGTACGGCGACCCGGCGAACGGCGTCGATGCCGTGCAGCTGGAGATCAGCCAGCGCATCTACATGGACGAAACCACGTTCGCCTACGACGACGCGCTCGCCGGCCAGACGCAGGGTGTCCTGCGCAGCCTGCTGCTCGCGGCCTTGCGGTAGCGGTACGACCAGGGGGGACAGGGCATGAAGAACCACAATCCGGCCGGAAAGGGCCTGCGCTTCGCGCAGACGCGCCAGCGCCTCGTCGCAATGACGGTGCTGGCCACGATGGCTCTGCTGGTCTGGCTGGCGTGGAGCGGCCGCTACGACGTGGAAATCAACCGCTTTGCCGAGTGGCTGCAGCGCCAGGCCGGGCACGTCGCCAACGGCGTCCGCAACCTGTTCTGAGCGCGGCCGCCGGCGCGATGCGTCGGCGGCGGTCGAATCAGACCTCGAGCGTGGCCAGGTCGCCCTTGGCCTCGAGCCACGACTTGCGGTCGCCGGCGCGCTTCTTCGCCAGCAGCATGTCCATCAGCGAGTGGGTGTCGGCACTGTCGTCCACGGTCAGCTGCACCAGCCGGCGCGTGTCCGGGTGGATCGTCGACTCGCGCAGCTGCGCCGGATTCATCTCGCCCAGGCCCTTGAAGCGGGTCACGTTGACCGCGCCGCCGGAGCCCTTCTTGCGATCGGATTTCTCGCGCTCGATCTTCTCCAGCACGATCCGTTTTTCCTCTTCGTCCAGCGCGTACATCACCTGCTTGCCCACGTCGATGCGGAACAGCGGCGGCATCGCGACGAACACATGGCCCGCGGCGACGAGCGACGGGAAGTGCCTGAGGAACAGCGCGGTCAGCAGCGTGGCGATGTGCAGGCCGTCGGAGTCGGCATCGGCGAGGATCACGACCTTGCCGTAGCGCAGGCCGGTGAGGTCGTCCTTGCCCGGGTCGCAGCCGATCGCGACGGCCAGGTCGTGCACTTCCTGCGATGCCAGCACGCTACCGGAGGCGACTTCCCAGGTGTTCAGGATCTTGCCGCGCAGCGGCAGGATCGCCTGGAAGTCCTTGTCGCGGGCCTGGCGCGCGCTGCCGCCGGCCGAGTCGCCCTCGACCAGGAACAACTCGGTACGCGAGAGGTCCTGGCTGATGCAGTCGGCGAGCTTGCCGGGCAGGGCGGGGCCCTGCGTGACCTTCTTGCGCGTCACCTGCTTCTCGGTCTTCAGCCGCGCGCTGGCGCGCTCGATCGCCAGCTGCGCGATCTTCTCGCCCATCTCGGTGTGCTGGTTGAGCCACAGCGAGAACGCGTCGTGCGCGGCGCCCTCGACGAACCCGGCCGCCTGGCGCGAGCTCAACCGCTCCTTGGTCTGGCCGCTGAACTGCGGGTCGGTCATCTTGATGCTGAGGACGAAGGCGACGCGGTCCCACACGTCCTCCGGCGCGAGCTTCACGCCGCGCGGCAGCAGGTTGCGGAAGTCGCAGAATTCGCGCAGCGCGTCGGTGAAGCCGCTGCGCAGGCCGTTGACGTGCGTGCCGTGCTGCGCGGTGGGGATCAGGTTGACGTAGCTCTCCTGCACCAGCTCGCCGTCGGGCACCCACGCCACGGCCCAGTCGACGACCTCGGTGTCCTTCTTCAGGCTGCCGACGAACAGCTCCGGCGGCAGCAGCTCGCGGTCGGACAGTTCGCCGCGCAGGTAGTCGCGCAGCCCGTCCTCGTAGAACCACTGCAGCCGCTCGCCGCTGGCTTCGTCGAACAGCGACACGGTGAGGCCGGGGCACAGCACGGCCTTGGCGCGCAGCACGTGCTTGAGCGCGCGCAGGTTGAACTTGGGCGTGTCGAAGTACTTGCCGTCCGGCCAGAACCGCACGCGGGTGCCGGTGTTCTTCTTGCCGACGGTGCCGATGACTTCCAGCGGCGTGGCGCGGTCGCCGTGCCTGAAGGTCATCCGGTACTCGTTGCCGTCGCGCTTGATCCGCACGTCGACCAGGGTCGACAGCGCGTTGACCACGCTGACGCCGACGCCGTGCAGGCCGCCGGAGAACGTGTAGTTCTTGTTGCTGAACTTTCCGCCGGCGTGCAGCCGGGTCAGGATCAGCTCGACGCCGGGAATCTTTTCCTCCGGGTGGATGTCCACCGGCATGCCGCGGCCATCGTCGGAGACCTCGCAGCTGCCGTCGGCGTAGAGCGTCACTTCGATCGCGCGCGCGTGGCCGGCCAGGGCCTCGTCGACGGCGTTGTCGATGACCTCCTGCGCCAGGTGGTTCGGACGCGAAGTATCGGTGTACATGCCGGGCCGGCGCTTGACCGGGTCGAGGCCCGACAGGACCTCGATGTCCGCGGCGTTGTAGCGGTTGTTCATTAGTCAGACTGCTAACAAAGCGGAGCGGCGAGAATGGCGACGGCGCCGGAGCCGGTCAAGGCGCGCGACGCTTGTGTCACGCAGTCGGCAAGGTGAAGGGTTCGTTGTTCAGTGGCGAGCACGGGTGGCATCGCTACGGTGCGGTGGTCGCTGAGGGGAGCGGCTTCACGCAAGCCCTTGTTCCGTATCCCTTGTTCCACTTGGCAGCACAGGAGACCACGCATGAATTTCCGCAAGCTCACCATCGCCACGGCCATCGCCATGGTCCTCGCCGCCCCGGCCGCGTTCGCGCAGGGCGCCGGTGCAAAGGGCGGCGCTTCGATCGGCGCGCAGGCCGGTCCGGTCGGCGCCCAGGCCCAGGCCGGCGTCGACGCCCAGGTGCGCACCGACGTGATCCGCGACGCGGCCACGACCGCGCGCGATGCCGGCGACCAGGTCGGCACCGCCGTCCGCGACGCCGCCCGCACCGGCGCGCAGGCGACCGAAAAGGCCAGCGATACCGCGGTCGACAAGGTCCAGGCCAACGCCAACGCCAATGCGAATTCGACGCTCGGCACGGGCGAGGAGCCGACCGACACGCCGGAGCCGGAGGAAGACGACGAGTAAGCCGGTTGGCATCAGCGCCACGTTGCACCACGACGCCCCGGTTCGCCGGGGCGTCTTGTTTTGCACGCGTTCATCGAAACGAGGGCTCGCCGCCGGGTCGCGTGCGGCGGGCCCGAACCCAGGCCAGGCGGGGCTTTGCGGGGCATCGCGCGGTGCACCGTCGCGCCGACCCCGCGCGTGGCCGGGCGCGGCGGCAATCCGGGAAATCCTTCACACGGCGATTCGGGTTCAGTCGGCGGCCACGCTGCGCTGCCTAGGGTCGCCACGTCGCAGATGGCGACCCCTTGTCCTCAGGAGAAATGTCATGAACCGGAACTCGCTCATTCTGTCCCTCGCCATTGCCGCCGTGATCGCCGCACCGTCGGCCAGCGCGCAGCTGCTCGGCGGCGGCGTCAACATTGGCGGCGGCGGCGGCATCCAGGCCGGCCCGGCCAGCATCGGCGGCGGCGCGCAGGTGCGCGGCGATGCCGCGCTGCGCACCGACGCGGTCCGCGACACCACGCGCCGCGTGCGCGATGCCGCGGTCCGCACCGGCGCCGCCGCCGAAGGCGCGGCCAACGCGACGGTGAACGCCGGCCAGCAGGTCGCCGCCGACGCCGCCGCCCGCGCCCAGGCCTCGGCCACCGGTGCCGGCCAGGCGGCCGCGCAGGTCGGCGAGCGCGCCGCTTCGACCGTCGGCTCGACGCTGGCCACCGATGTCGCCGCGCAGGGCAGCGCGACGCTCGGCGTTGACGCCGCCGCGAACGCGAGCGACCGCGCCGTGGCGGCCGTGTCCGGCAACGCGACAGCCGCGGCGAACAGCGCGGTGACCGGCCAGGCGGGTGCTGCCGAGCCGACCGCGCCGTCCGCCGACGGCGACGCGGTCCCGGCCGAGCCGACCGACGACCGGGCCGACCGCCGCGAAGGCCGTCGTGCCGACGGGAAGCGCCCGACGCCGTAACGGGCGCGCGTCGCCACGCGGCAAGCTCCACACAGCGCCCCGGTTCGCCGGGGCGCTGTGCATCCGGGGCTCTTGCATGCCCCCGGCCCGCGCGCTCGGCGGGGCATGCGGATGGACCGTTGCGCGTCAAGCGGTCGCGGCCCGCGCAGTCAGCCGGTAAACTACGGCTTTCCAGCGGCAGCAATCCCATGACCCCCCTGATTTTCGTCACCGGCGGCGTGGTGTCCTCGCTTGGCAAGGGCATCGCGGCCGCCTCGCTGGCGGCCATCCTCGAAGCGCGCGGCCTGCGCGTGACGATGATGAAGCTGGACCCGTACATCAACGTCGACCCGGGCACGATGAGCCCGTTCCAGCACGGCGAGGTGTACGTCACCGACGACGGCGCCGAGACCGACCTGGACCTGGGCCATTACGAGCGCTACGTCCGCACCCGGCTCAGCCGCAAGAACTCGATCACCACCGGCCGGATCTACGAGAACGTGATCCGCAAGGAGCGCCGCGGCGACTACCTCGGCGGCACCGTGCAGGTGATCCCGCACATCACCGACGAGATCAAGCGCTGCATCGTCGAGGCCACCGAAGGCTTCGACGTCGGCCTGGTCGAGATCGGCGGCACGGTCGGTGATATCGAGTCGCTGCCGTTCCTGGAGGCGATCCGCCAGATCCGCAGCGAGCGCGGCCCCGAGGGCGCGCTGTTCATGCACCTGACGCTGGTGCCGTACATCGCCGCCGCGGGCGAGCTGAAGACGAAGCCGACCCAGCATTCGGTCAAGGAGCTGCGGTCGATCGGCATCCAGCCCGACGTGCTGCTGTGCCGCTCCGAGCAGCCGCTGCCGGACAGCGAGCGCCGCAAGATCGCGCTGTTCACCAACGTGCCCGAGCGCGCGGTGATCTCGGCCGTCGACCTGGACAACATCTACAAGCTGCCGCAGTGGCTGCACGACCAGGGGCTCGACACGATCGTGATCAGCCGCCTGCACCTGAAGGCCGGCGACGCCGACCTGTCGGAGTGGAACGCCGTCGTCGACGCGACCGAGCATCCGGTCGACGAGGTCACGATCGCCGTGGTCGGCAAGTACATCGACCACCAGGATGCGTACAAGTCGCTGGCCGAGGCGCTCAAGCACGGCGGCCTGCGCCAGCGCACCCGGGTGCGGCTGAAGTGGCTGGAATCGACCGACGTCGAGCGCGACGGCGCGGCGGCGCTCGAAGGCGTCGACGGCATCCTGGTGCCCGGCGGCTTCGGCGACCGCGGCTTCGAAGGCAAGGTCGCCACCGCGCAGTACGCCCGCGAGCACGGCGTGCCGTATTTCGGCATCTGCTACGGCATGCAGGCCGCCGTCGTGGACTACGCGCGTCACGTCGCGCACCTGGAAGGCGCCAACAGCACCGAGAACGACAAGAACAGCCCGTACCCGGTGATCGGCCTGATCACCGAGTGGCGCACGGCCAGCGGCGACGTCGAACGCCGCAGCGAAGACAGCGACCTCGGCGGCACGATGCGCCTGGGCCTGCAGGACCAGCGCCTCAAGCCCGGTTCGCTCGCCCGCGAGCTGTACGGCAAGGACGTCGTCGGCGAGCGCCACCGCCATCGCTACGAGTTCAACAACCGCTACCTGGCGCAGCTCGAGCACGCCGGCCTGGTCATCAGCGCCAAGTCGATGGACGAGACGCTGGTCGAGATGGTCGAACTGCCGAAGTCGCAGCACCCGTGGTTCCTGGCTTGCCAGGCGCACCCGGAATTCCTGTCGACGCCGCGCGACGGCCACCCGCTGTTCATCGGCTTCATCCGCGCCGCGCGCGAGCACAAGGCGCATGCCGGCCAGTCCGCCGGTGGGCGGCTGCTGAAGGAAGCCACCGCGTGATGGCAGCGGTACCGCGTCGCCCGTCCCCCTCGACCCCCGCGGCCCGCGCCGCGGCACCGGGAGCAACACGATGAAGCTGTGTGGATTCGAGGTTGGCCTCGACCAGCCGTTCTTCCTGATCGCCGGTCCGTGCGTGATCGAGTCGATGGAGCTGCAGATGGAGACGGCCGGGCGGCTGAAGGAGATCACCTCCGAGCTCGGCATCCCTTTCATCTTCAAGTCGAGCTTCGACAAGGCCAACCGCACGTCGGGCAGCAGCTTCCGCGGGCCGGGCCTGGAGGGCGGGCTGAAGGTGCTGGCCGAGGTCAAGCGCCAGCTCGGCGTGCCGGTGCTGACCGACGTGCACGAGTACACGCCGATGGACGAGGTCGCGTCGGTCGTCGACGTGCTGCAGACCCCGGCGTTCCTGTGCCGGCAGACGGACTTCATCCAGAACGTCGCCCGCGCCGGCAAGCCGGTCAACATCAAGAAGGGCCAGTTCCTGTCGCCGTGGGAAATGAAGCACGTGACCGACAAGGCGCGCGCGACCGGCAACGAGCAGATCATGGCGTGCGAGCGCGGCGTCAGCTTCGGCTACAACAACCTCGTCAGCGACATGCGCTCACTGAGCGTGATGCGCGATACCGGGTGCCCGGTCGTGTTCGACGCGACCCATTCGGTGCAGCTGCCGGGCGGCGCCGGCGGCAAGAGCGGCGGCCAGCGCGAGTTCGTGCCGGTGCTGTCGCGCGCGGCGATGGCCGTCGGCATCAGCGGCATCTTCATGGAAACCCACCCGGACCCCGAGAAGGCGCTGTCCGACGGCCCCAATGCGTGGCCGCTGCCGAAGATGCGCGCGCTGCTGGAGACGCTGAAGCAGCTCGACGAGATCACCAAGCGCAACGGTTTCCTCGAGGCCGACGCGTAAGCGCCGCCCGAACCCACTCCCACACTGCACAGACCCCACCGACCCGATGACCACGATCGCCAAAGTCCACGCCCGCGAAATCCTCGACAGCCGCGGGAACCCGACGCTCGAAGCCGAGGTCACCCTCGCCGACGGCAGCTTCGGCCGCGCGATGGTGCCGTCCGGCGCGTCGACCGGGACCAAGGAGGCCGTGGAGCTGCGCGACGGCGACAAGACGCGCTACCTCGGCAAGGGCGTGCGTCGCGCGGTCGAGAACGTCAACGGCGCGATCGCGCAGGCGCTCGGCGGGTTCGACGCGTCCGACCAGGCCGGGCTGGACCGCCGCCTGATCGACCTCGACGGCACCGAAAACAAGGGCCGCCTGGGCGCGAATGCGCTGCTGGGCGTGTCGATGGCCAACGCGCACGCGGTGGCTGCGTCGAAGAAGCTGCCGCTGTGGAAGCACCTGGCCGGCGACCGCGCCGTGGCGCTGCCGGTGCCGATGATGAACATCATCAACGGCGGTGCGCATGCCGACAACAACGTCGACCTGCAGGAGTTCATGGTGCTGCCGGTCGGCTTCGACAGCTTCGCCGAGAGCCTGCGCGCCGGCACCGAGGTGTTCCATGCGCTGAAGTCGGTGCTGAAGGGCCGCGGGCTCAGTACGGCGGTCGGCGACGAGGGCGGCTTCGCGCCGGACCTGCGCAGCAACGAGGAAGCGCTGGAAACCATCCTCGAGGCGATCGGCAAGGCCGGCTACAAGGCCGGCGAGGACATCCTGCTCGGCCTGGACTGCGCCGCGAGCGAGTTCTTCGACAATGGCAAGTACAACCTCACCGGCGAAGGCAAGCGCCTGACCAGCGAGCAGTTCGTCGACTTCCTCGCCAACTGGGCCGCGCAGTACCCGATCGTGACGATCGAGGACGGCATGGACGAGGGCGACTGGGCCGGCTGGAAGCTGCTGACGGAGAAGATCGGCCACAAGGTGCAGCTGGTCGGCGACGACCTGTTCGTGACCAATCCGAAGATCTTCCGCGACGGCATCGACCAGAAGGTCGCCAACGCGATCCTGATCAAGGTCAACCAGATCGGAACGCTGACCGAGACCCTCGAGGCGATCGCGATGGCCGACGCCCACGGCTACGCCGCGGTCGTCTCGCACCGTTCGGGCGAGACCGAGGACACCACGATCGCCGACATCGCCGTGGCCACCACCGCGACCCAGATCAAGACCGGCTCGCTGTGCCGCAGCGACCGCGTCGCCAAGTACAACCAGCTGCTGCGCATCGAGGAACAGCTCGGTGCCGCCGCCCGCTATGCCGGCCGCGACGCGTTCGTCTCGCTGAAGCGCTGACGCCCGATGCCCGCGCGCTGGCTCCGCGTGCTGCTGGTGCTGCTGGTCGCGCTGTTCGCGTTCCTGCAGTACCGGCTGTGGCTGGGCGAGGGCGGGCGCCGCTCGGTGGCCGCGCTGCGCGAGCAGGTCGAGCAGCAGGAACGCGAGAACGGCGGCCTGCAGCAGCGCAACGACGCGCTGGCCGCGGAGGTCGAGGACCTGAAATCCGGCGAGGCGGCGGTCGAGGAGCGCGCGCGCAGCGAGCTCGGCATGATCCGGCCCGGTGAGACGTTCTACCGCGTGGTCGAGCCGCAGGGCGCGCCGGGCGCGGAGTCGCCGCCCGCAGCCGGTGCGCAGCCGCCTGCGCCGGCCGATGCCGAGGAACGCAACGAATGAGTGGCATCGCCGTCGGGACGTCCGTGCGGTGATCTGGGCGATCGTCCCGGCCGCCGGTCGCGGCGCGCGCTTCGGTGGCGACGTGCCCAAGCAGTACCTGCAGATTGCCGGCGAGCCGCTCATCGCGCACGCGCTCGACGCGCTGCTGGCCGAGCCGCGGGTCGAAGGCGCGGTGGTCGCGCTGGCCGCCGACGACGCGCGCTGGCCGGGCTGGACGTCGCGCGCCGGCAAGCCGCTGCGGCGCTGCGACGGCGGCGGCGAACGCGCGGACTCGGTGCTGGCGGCGCTGCACGCGCTGCCCGCGGCCGTCGGCGACGACGATCTGGTGCTGGTGCACGACGCGGCGCGTCCGAACCTGCGCGTCGACGACGTGTCGCGCCTGATCGACGCCGCGCTCGGCCATGCCGACGGCGCGATCCTCGCTGCACCGGTGCGCGACACGCTCAAGCGTGCCGGCCGCGACGGCGCCATCGCCGCGACCGAGCCGCGCGAGGCGCTGTGGCGCGCGCTGACCCCGCAGGCGTTCCGCCGCGGTCCGCTGACCCGAGCGCTGCAGGCCGCGCGCGACGCCGGCGCCGTCGTCACCGACGAGGCGATGGCGATGGAGCGCGCGGGCGCGCGCCCGCGGCTGGTCGAGGGGCGCGAGGACAACCTGAAGGTGACCACGCCGGCGGACCTGGCGCTGGCCGAGTACCTGCTCGCGCGTCGCTAGGGCGGCGCGCGGCCCCTACAATCGCGGCCCCGCGTCGCGCAGGATCACCCCATGAACATCCGCATCGGCCAGGGCTACGACGTCCATGCGTTCGGCGACGGCGACCACGTCGTGCTCGGCGGCGTGCGCGTCCCGCACGACCGCGGCGTGCTGGCGCATTCCGACGGCGACGTGGTCATCCACGCGCTGTGCGACGCGATGCTCGGCGCGCTGGCGCTGGGCGACATCGGCACCCACTTCCCGCCGAGCGACCCGCAGTGGAAGGACGCCGACAGCCGGGCGTTCCTGCGCCACTGCGATGGTCTGCTGCGCGCGCGCGGCTGGCGCGTCGGCAACGCCGACGTCACGGTGGTGTGCGAGCGGCCCAAGGTCGGGCCGCACGCCGCGGCGATGCGCGCGGTGCTGGCCGAGGACCTCGGCGTCGGACTCGACGCGGTCAGCGTCAAGGCGACGACGACCGAGCGGCTCGGTTTCACCGGCCGCGGCGAGGGCATCGCCGCGATAGCCGTGTGCCTGCTGGTCGACGCGTGAGCGACGCGACGCCAGACGCGCTGCCGACGGCCCATGGCGCGCCGGCGCTGGCGGCGACGATCCGCGCGACGGCGGAGGACTTCCGCGTCGAGGAGCTTCCCGGTTTCGAGCCCAGCGGCAGCGGCGAGCACCTGCTGCTGACGATCGAGAAGCGCGGCATGAACACCGCGTTCGTGGCGAAGCGGCTGGCCCAGTGGGCAGGCATTCCCGAGCTCGGCATCGGCTACGCCGGCCTGAAGGACAGGCACGCCGTGACGTGCCAGCGGTTCAGCGTGCACCTGCCGAAGAAGGTCGCACCGGAGCTGGCCGCGATCGACTACGACGGCGGGCAGGGCGAGCGGCTGCGCGTGCTGGAGCACAGCTGGCACAGCCGCAAGCTGCCGCGCGGCGCGCTGGCGGGCAACCGCTTCGTGCTGGTGCTGCGCGACGTCGTCGGCGATCGCGACGGGATCGAACGGCGGCTGCGCGATATCGCCGCGGCAGGCGTGCCGAACTACTTCGGCGAACAGCGCTTCGGTCGCGCCGGCGACAACGTCGCCCAAGCGCTGGCGATGTTCGCCGGACGCCGCGTCCGCCGCGAGGAGCGCAGCGCGCTGCTGTCGGCCGCGCGTTCGGCGCTGTTCAACCGGGTGCTGGCCGAGCGCGTGCGGCGCGGCTGCTGGAGCACGCCGCTCGACGGCGAGGTCTGGGCGCTGGCCGGCAGCCGCAGCGTGTTCGGACCGCAGCCGTTCGACGACGCGCTCGCGCAGCGACTGGCCGGGTTCGACATCCATCCCAGCGGTCCGCTGTGGGGCCGCGGCGAACTGCGCACGACCGGCGCGGCCGCGCAGCTCGAGTGCGACGTGCTGGGCGACGCGGAGGCGCTGGCGCTTCGCGCCGGGCTGGAGCGGGCCGGCCTCGAGCAGGAGCGCCGCGCGCTGCGACTGCGTCCGGAACAGCTGGCGTGGCGATGGGTCGACGACGCTGCGCTGGAGGTGTCGTTCGAGCTGCCGCCGGGCACCTATGCGACCACCGTGCTGGCCGAACTGGGCGACGTTCGAGCCGGTCGGCCGCTGACGGCCACGTAGCCCGCGCAACCGCTCGTCGGAAACTCGCCGGGTGCACTGGTCCGCCGGAAGCGCCGGCGTATAAGCCGGAAGTGCGCCCGGCACGTGGCCGGGGCGGGGCCCACGCCCCACACGCTGCATCGGGAGACGCCGTCATGAGTGCATCGCTTCGCGTTGCCGTTCTGTCGCTGTCGATCCTCGGCCTGGCTGCCTGCGCGAGCACGGGCGGCACGGCCTCCGCGCCACCGCCGCCGGAGCGCGCCCCGTCCGTGATGGACAAGGACCAGGCCTACATCGCCGCGGTCGAGCGCATCGCACGCATCCGCGGCATCCAGGTCCAATGGGTGAACATGCCGCGCCTGCCGCGCAGCGAGACCGACCCGCAGGACGACAACTAGCAGGACGACAACGGGTCGATTCGCGCCGGTCCGTACCGGCGCGCGCAGCGCCGTCGCTCAGCGCGGGCGGCGCGGCGACACCAGCACCAGCACCGCGCCGGTGCCGCCTTGGGCGGCCGGCGCGGAGTGGTAGGCCAGCACGTCCGCGCGCTGGCGCAGCATCCGGTCGACCAGGTTCTTCAGCACCGGCAGCCCGCTGCTGTCGATCTCCGGGCTACGACGTCCCTTGCCGTGGATGACCCGCACGCATCCGGCGCCGTGGTCGCGCGCGTCGTTCAGGAACGCCCTGAGCAGCGCTTCGGCGGTGCGCGCGTCGCTGCCGTGCAGGTCGAGTTCCTCCTGCACCGCGATCTCGCCGCGCTTGAGCCGCTGCAGCACCTTCGGCGGCACGCTGTCGCGCCGGTACGACAGCGCATCGCCCGCCGCCAGCAGCGATGCATCGAGGCCGGCGCGGAACTCGTCGCGTGCCAGCGCCTCGTCGCGCTCGGCCATTCGCGCGCGCGGTCGTGGCTTCGGCGCGGGCGGCGGCGCTTCGACGGCGCGCACCGGGCGCACCGGGCCGACGGCGCTGCGGAACAGATCGGCATCTTCGTCGTCGGGCGCGCCCATGCCCGCAGCGTAGCGCGGCGGCGCTGCGCTGGCGACGACGCGCTCCCGGCGAAGCGGTCGCCGCGCACCCATCGGCTATCATGGGGTCACGCGCCGCCGTCTTCGTGCCGCGCGCGTTTGACCGGGCGCCAACGGCCGCGTTCCGCGCCGATCCCACCGAACGACTGCAGCAAGGGAGTCCATGCGAGTTCTCGTGAGCAACGACGACGGCGTCGACGCGCCGGGCATCCGGGTCCTCGCCGACGGCCTGCGCGCCGCGGGCCACGAGGTGATCACCGTGGCCCCCGACCGCGACCGCTCCGGCGCGAGCAACTCGCTGACCCTCGACATGCCGGTGCGGGTGCTCCGCCAGGACGACACCACGTGGCGCGTGTTCGGCACGCCGACCGACTGCGTGCACGTCGCGCTGACCGGCATGCTCGAGCACGAGCCGGACATCGTCGTTTCCGGCATCAACAACACCGCCAACCTCGGCGACGACGTGATCTATTCCGGCACCGTCGCCGCCGCGATGGAGGGGCGCTTCCTCGGCCTGCCGGCGCTGGCGATGTCGCTGGCCACCGCCGACCACGTCGGCCGGCATTACGAGACCGCCGCGCGCGCCGCGGTCGAGATCACCGCGCGGCTGGCGACCGATCCGCTGCCGGCCGACACCATCCTCAACGTCAACGTCCCCGACCTCCCGTGGGACGAGGTGCGCGGTTTCGAAGTGACGCGCCTGGGCAACCGCCACCGCGCCGAGCCGTGCATCCCGCAGGAGGATCCGCGCGGGCGCCAGTGGTTCTGGATCGGGCCGGCCGGTCCGGAGCAGGACGCCGGCCCCGGCACCGACTTCAACGCGGTGCGCCGCGGCTTCATCTCGATCACCCCGATCCACGTCGACCTGACGCGCTACCAGGCGCTCGAGCAGGTCGCCAGCTGGGTCGGCGGCCTCGCCGAGTCGATGCGCCGCGACGCGGGTGCGCAGGCATGACGGTGCGCATGCGGCTGCAGCCGGAGGCGATCGGGTCGGGCATGACCAGCCAGCGCGTGCGCGACCGGCTGGTCGAGCGCCTGCGCGAGAAGGGCATCGTCGACGAGCGCGTGCTCAACGCGATCCGCACCGTGCCGCGCCACCTGTTCGTCGACGAGGCGCTGGCCACGCGCGCCTACGAGGACACGGCGCTGCCGATCGGGCAGGGGCAGACCATCTCGCAGCCGTGGGTCGTCGCCAAGATGACCGAGACGCTGCTCGAAACCGCGCCGTCGAAGGTGCTGGAGATCGGCACCGGCTCCGGCTACCAGGCCGCGGTGCTCGCGGCGCTGGGGCTGGAGGTCCACACCGTCGAACGCATCGGCGAACTGCTGCGCACCGCGCGCAAGCGCTTCCGCACGCTCGGCCTCAACGTGCGCAGCAAGCACGACGACGGCCGCATCGGCTGGCCCGAGAACGGCCCGTTCGACGCGATCATCGTCACCGCGGCGGCGCCGGCGCTGGTCGATGCGCTCACCGCGCAGCTCGCGCCGGGCGGCACGCTGGTCGCGCCGGTCGGCGGCTCGGGCGGGCAGTCGCTGATGCGCCTGCGCAAGGACGCCGACGGCGTCGTCACCCAGCATGACCTGGCCCCCGTGGTATTCGTGCCGCTGCTTTCGGGAATGGTCGACTGAGCATGGGCAACACGCAGGTACCGGGCGCGTCCGCGGCCCACGGGTCCGGTTCTCTGGGCGAGCAGCTGCAGCAGATCATCGACGACTTGCCCGAGGACCGCTTGAATCTCGGCGAGCTGCTGGCGGTGTTCGGCGACGAGGGCCTGCTGCTGCTGACGATCCTGCTGACGCTGGTGTTCCTGATCCCGGTGTCGATTCCCGGCGTCAGCACGGTGTTCGGCGCGGCGATCCTGCTGGTCGGCATCAGCCGCGTCAGCGGCCGCCCGCTGTGGCTGCCGGCGCGCATCCGCGATCGCGCGCTGCCGGCCGACAAGCTGCGCCCCGGGCTGACCGGCGGTCTGGTCTGGGTGCGCAGGCTCGAAAGGATCAGCCGGCCGCACCGGCTGCGCGGCGTCGTCGACGGCCGCGCGCAGAACCTGTTCAACAACCTGGCGTTCATCCTCGCCGCGCTGTTGCTGATGGCGCCGTTCGGCTTTGTGCCGTTCAGCAACACGCTGCCGGCGCTGGCGCTGCTGTTCTACGCGATCGGACTGATGCAGCGCGACGGCGGGGCGATCCTGCTCGGTCACCTGGCGAACATCGGCACCATCGTCTACTTCGGCGTGCTGATCGGCGGGGGCGGCGTCGCGCTTCGCGAGCTGATCCAGCGCATCTCCACTTGAAGGCGACCGGCTGCGCACGCCGCCGCGCCACCGCTGACACGGACGACACTTCCAGCCGCATGACCGACACGATCCGCTTCCCTGCCGCCCTTGCCACCGCCGTGCGCACGCTGCTGCTCTGCATCGCCGTAGTCGGCGCGCTCGCCGCCTGCGGCCGGAGCACGGTGGTGCGCGAGACCGGCAGTCCGGCGGCGCGCGCGTCGGTGCCCAAGCCCGGTGCGACGACGGTCGTGCAGCGCGGCGACACGCTGTACGGCATTGCGTTCCGCAACGGCATCGACGTGCGCGACCTGGCCTCGTGGAACGGCATCGGCGCGCCGTACACGATCTACCCGGGCCAGCGCCTGCGCCTGTACCCGCGCAGCGGCGGCTACACCGCCGCGTCGCGCCCACCCCCGCGTCCGTCTGCGGGCGCGGCAACCGTCGCGCGCGCGCCGTCGACGCGTCAGGTCGCGCCTCCGCGTGCGGGCGCGAGCCCCAGCGCGCCGCCCTCGCGCGCGACGCCGCCCGCGCCGGTAGCAGCGCGCCCGCCGGTCGACAACGGCCTGCGCTGGCGCTGGCCGGCCGATGGCGAACTGCTGCGCGGCTTCGTCGCGGGCGAGCCGACCCGGCAGGGCATCGACATCGCCGGCGCCGGCGGCGCCCCGGTGCGCGCGGCCGCCGACGGCGTGGTCGTGTACTCGGGCGCGGGCCTGGTCGGCTACGGCGAGCTGATCATCATCAAGCACGACGACGCCTGGCTGTCGGCGTACGGCCACAACCGCAAGCGCCTGGTCAACGAAGGCCAGCTGGTCAAGGCCGGCGAGCAGATCGCCGAGATGGGCCGCAGCGGGGCCGCGCGCGACATGCTGCACTTCGAAGTCCGCTACAACGGCAAGCCGGTCGATCCGCTGGTGTACCTGCCGCCGCGATGACCGCGCCGCACGCTGGCGACGTGCGATGCCGCCGTCGCTTCCGGGCGCGCTCGCTGGTGATGGTCGCGCGTGGCGTGTTGGCGGTGGCCTTGCTGTTCCTGGCCGGATGCGCGGCGACCGCGTGGACGAACGGGCCGGCGCCCGCGCCGTCGGTCGACGTCGTGACGCTGAATCTGTGGCACGACCGCGCCGACTGGCCGCGACGGCGCGCGACGATCGTGGCCGAGCTCGCACGCCTGAGGCCCGACTTGATCGTGCTGCAGGAAGTGCTGCAGGACACGGCGCTGCCGAACCAGGCCGCGTCGCTCGCCGACGCGCTCGGCTACACGGCGCATTTCGCCTCGGTCGACCCGCCCTCGCGCGCGCGGCGCTACGGCAACGCGATCCTGACCCGCCGGCCGGTGCTGGCGCGCGGTGAACACCCGCTGCAGCCGAGCGGGGACTACCGCATCGCGGCGTGGCTGCGGATCGAGGTCGACGGCCGCCCGCTCGACGTCTACGCGGTGCACCTCAACTTCACCGACGCCAGCGGCGCAACCCGCGCACGGCAGGTCGCCGACCTGGTCGGGTTCATGCGGCGCACCGCCGGCCCCGGCCCGTCGGTGGTGGCCGGCGACTTCAACACGACCGCCGGCAGCGCGGAGCTGGCGGCGCTGCGCGAAACCCACACCGACAGCTACGCCGCGGTGCGCGGCCACGTCGACGACGCGGATGCCTCGCACGTCACCCTGGTGCCGGGCCTGCATGACCGGCCGCAGCGGATCGACCACGTGTTCGCGCAGGCGGGCGCGCTGGTGCCCGAACGCGCCAATCGCATCCTCGACCGCGCGGGCGCTGACGGCACCTGGCCGTCGGATCATTTCGGGGTGTGGGTGCGGCTGCGGTTCGTCGAGACCGCCCAGGGGCGCTGAGCGCGTCCCTCAGCCCGTCGGCGGCTGCAGCACGAACGCGGCGACCACGCGGCGCGACTCGCCGGCCAGCACGTTGAACGTGCGCGCTGCGGCGGCATTGGTCATCACCTCCAGCCCGATGCCGCGCCCGAGGCAGGCGGCCATGACGACCGCCGGAGGGAACACCTGCCGCGCGCCACTGCCGAGCACGATCACTTCCGGCTCCAGCGCGAGCAGCGGCGCGAGGTCGTCCGGAGTCATCGCGGCGACGTCGGCCACCGGCCAAACCTCGACGATCCGGTCCGGCGCGACGGCGAAGCTGGATTCGAACGCGCGGTCGTTGACGACGGCGGCGTGGCCGTCGGCGCCGCGCAGGTAGTACGCGTGGTCGGGGCGTTCGAGATTGAGCTGCATGGCGGGGCGGCTCGCCGGGGCCCGGGTCAGCCGCGCGGCAGCACGATGTGCCGCTTGTCCTTGCTCGGCCGGTACAGCACGGCGGTGTGGCCGATCCGCTGCACCAGCGCCGCGTC
Source organism: Cognatilysobacter tabacisoli (assembly GCF_003586305.1). Classification (GTDB taxonomy): domain Bacteria; phylum Pseudomonadota; class Gammaproteobacteria; order Xanthomonadales; family Xanthomonadaceae; genus Cognatilysobacter_A; species Cognatilysobacter_A tabacisoli. The sequence goes on from NZ_QXJI01000001.1 coordinate 123,334, forward strand.
GGTCCGCCCGGCGATCTGCTCGATCAGCGCGTCGCGGGCGTCGCGGTCCTCGGCGGCGACCTTCACCTTGATCAGCTCGTGGTGCTCGAGCGCAAGGTCCACTTCGCCGACCAGCGCGTCGGTCACGCCCTTGCCACCCACCTGCAGCATCGCCTTGAGGTCGTGCGCCTGGCCCCGCAGGAATCGGGTCTGGGCGGCGGTCAGGACGGTCGGCATCGGGTCACGCGAAGGGCTGGGGGTGGTGCGCAGGGTATCATGGCCCCCCGTTTTCTCCCCCCGGCGGGCCGGGCCCCGCAGCCGATGGCGACCCGCAGCAAGAGCAGCCAGCGCTGGCTGAAGGAACACTTTTCCGACCCCTTCGTGAAGAAGGCCCAGGCCGAGGGCCTGCGCTCGCGCGCGGCCTACAAGCTGGAGGAACTGGTCGAGCGCGACCGGCTGCTGAAGCCGGGCATGGTCGTGGTCGACCTGGGCGCCGCGCCCGGCGGCTGGTCGCAGTGGGTGCGGCAGGCGCTGGACACCCTCGACCGGGTGAACCCGGGCCGGGTGATCGCGCTGGACATCCTCGAAATGCCGTCGCTGGCCGGGGTCGAGTTCCTTCATGGCGATTTCAGGGAGGATGCGGTCCTATCCCAGCTGGTCGCCACGCTGGGCGGCAAGCCGGTGGACCTTGTGCTCTCGGACATGGCCCCCAATAAGAGCGGTGTGGACGCGGTCGACATGCCGCGCGCGATGTACCTGTCGGAGCTGGCGATGGATTTCGCCGACCAGCACCTGCGGCCCGGCGGCACGTTCCTGATCAAGCTGTTCCAGGGCGTGGGGTTCGACGACTACGTCAAGGAGCTGCGCCGCCGTTACGACAAGGTGGCGATCCGCAAGCCCGAGGCCTCGCGCAAGCGGTCCCCGGAGGTGTACGCGCTGGCACAGGGCAAGCGGGTGCAGATCAAGTAGGGTGGTCCGGCCGTCGTTCTGGCGGCGGATCGCAGGATTCGAACGGCCCGTTCCAACGGCGGGCCGCACTGAACGGGATGCGGCGCACGTGCGGCGCATCTGGGCGGCCCAGGGCCGCGTAAATGCAGGCGACTGCGGGATACAGAGAGCCGGATGAACGACTTGGCCAAGAACTTGCTGCTGTGGGTGATCGTCGCCGTCGTGCTGATGGTGGTGTTCCAGGCGTTCGGCCCGCGCACGCCGGGCAGCGAAGCGCTCGCGTACGACCAGTTCGTGCAGCAGGTGCAGCAGGACCGGATCAAGTCGGTGCGCATCGCCGAGGACCGCACGACGATCACCGGCGAGCGCAAGGACGGCGGCCAGTTCACCACCTACAACCCGGGCGACAAGGACCTGGTCAACGACCTGATCCGGCACAAGGTCGCGATCGACCAGGCGCCGCCGCCGAGCGGCCCCTCGTTCTGGTCGATCGTCATCAACTTCCTGCCGATCGTGCTGATCGTCGCGTTCTGGCTGTTCGTCATGCGGCAGATGCAGCAGGGCGGCGGCAAGGGCGCGATGAGCTTCGGCAAGTCGCGCGCCAAGATGCAGGGCGAGGACCAGGTCAAGGTCACCTTCGCCGACGTCGCCGGCTGCGACGAGGCCAAGGAAGAGGTCGGCGAACTCGTCGAGTTCCTGCGCGATCCGTCCAAGTTCCAGAAGCTCGGCGGCAAGATCCCGCGCGGCGTGCTGATGGTCGGCCCGCCGGGCACCGGCAAGACGCTGCTGGCGCGCGCGATCGCCGGCGAGGCGAAGGTCCCGTTCTTCTCGATCTCGGGTTCGGACTTCGTCGAGATGTTCGTCGGCGTCGGCGCCAGCCGCGTGCGAGACATGTTCGACCAGGCCAAGAAGCATGCGCCGTGCATCATCTTCATCGACGAGATCGATGCGGTCGGCCGCCATCGCGGCGCCGGCCTCGGCGGCGGCCACGACGAGCGCGAGCAGACCCTGAACCAGCTGCTGGTCGAGATGGACGGCTTCGAGGGCGGCGAGGGCGTGATCGTGATCGCCGCGACCAACCGTCCCGACGTGCTCGATCCGGCTCTGCTGCGCCCGGGTCGCTTCGACCGCCAGGTCGTCGTCGGGCTGCCGGACGTCAAGGGCCGCGAGCAGATCCTGCGCGTGCACATGCGCAAGCTGCCGCTGGCCGACGACGTGGTGCCGATGACGATCGCGCGCGGCACGCCGGGCTTCAGCGGTGCCGACCTGGCCAACCTGTGCAACGAGGCCGCGCTGTTCGCCGCGCGCGAGAACGCGAAGGAAGTCCGCATGGACCACTTCGACCGCGCGCGCGACAAGATCCTGATGGGCGCCGAGCGCCGTTCGATGGCGATGAGCGAGGAAGAGAAGAAGCTCACCGCCTACCATGAGGCCGGCCACGCGATCGTCGGCCGGATGGTCCCGGAGCACGACCCGGTCTACAAGGTCACGATCATTCCGCGCGGCCGCGCGCTCGGCGTGACCATGTACCTGCCCGAGGGCGACAAATACAGCTACAACAAGGTCGCGATCGAGTCGCAGCTGTGCTCGCTGTACGGCGGCCGCGTCGCCGAGGAGCTGATCTTCGGCGCCGACAAGGTCACCACCGGCGCGTCGAACGACATCGAGCGCGCGACCAAGATGGCGCGCAACATGGTCACCAAGTGGGGCCTGTCCGACGAGATGGGGCCGATCGCCTACGGCGAAGAGGACGACGAGGTGTTCCTCGGCCGCTCGGTCACGCAGCACAAGAGCGTGTCGAACGAGACCGCGCGTCGCATCGACGAGGTCGTTCGCGGCATCCTCGACAAGGCCTACGGCCGCACGACGAAGATCCTGCACGACAACCTCGACAAGCTGCACATCATGGCCGACGCGCTGCTGCAGTACGAAACGATCGACGCGCGCCAGATCGACGACATCATGAATGGCCGCACCCCGGGGCCGCCTGCGGACTGGAGCAAGACCACGCGCCCGGGTCCGGACGACAAGGACCGGCCCGACGCGATCGGCGGCGCTGCGACGCAGGTCTGAGCGCCACCGCAATGCGACGAGGGAAGGACGGCTCCGGCCGTCCTTTTTCTTGCCCGCCGGCTGCACCGCGCGGTCGATCTCGCCACGCATCAGGCGCGCGATAAGGCCGGGCGCCATCGCTGGCCGCATCGAACGGCTCCGGCTACGCTGCAGCGGCATCCGCCCGGAGTTCCGCCATGTTCGACACCAGCCCGACCCTCGACTGCAACGGCCGCCGGCTGGTGCTCGATCGCACGCGGGTCATGGGCATCATCAACGTCACGCCCGATTCGTTCTCCGACGGCGGGGACCACGCCGACGTCGACGCCGCGGTCGCCCACGGCCTGCAGCTGGTGGCCGAAGGTGCGGACCTGCTCGACATCGGCGGCGAATCGACGCGGCCCGGAGCCGGGGACGTCGCGCTGGACGAGGAGCTGCGACGCGTCGTGCCGGTGATCGAGCGGTTGGCGCGCGAAACGTCCGTGCCGATCAGCGTCGACACCTCCAAGCCCGAGGTCATGCGCGCCGCGGTCGCGGCCGGCGCGGGGATGATCAACGACGTCTACGCGCTGCGCCGCGATGGCGCGCTCGAAGCAGCCGCCGCGCTCGGCGTATCGGTGGTGCTGATGCACATGCAGGGCGAGCCGCGATCGATGCAGGCCGCGCCGCAGTACGACGACGTGGTGGCCGAGGTGCACCGGTTCCTCGCCGAGCGGGTGTTCGCGGCGGAGATGGCCGGCATCGCCAAGCGCAACCTCGTCGTCGATCCCGGATTCGGCTTCGGCAAGGCCCGCGACCACAACCTGGCGCTGCTGGCGCAGCTCGAGCACTTCGGCAGCCTCGGCGTGCCGCTGCTCGCAGGCCTGTCGCGCAAGCGCACGATCGGCGAGCTGACCGGGCGCGAGGCTGCGCGTGATCGCGTGCACGGGTCGGTGGCGGCGCATCTGATCGCCGCGCAGCGCGGCGCGGCGATCGTGCGCGTGCACGACGTCGCTGCGACCGTGGACGCACTCAAGGTCTGGGCCGCGGTCGACGCCGTCGCGCTGCCGCGGCAGGCCGCCGCTGCGCCGTCCGTTCGCTGGCCCGACGACGACTGAAGCCGCGTCGGCACCGTCGCTGGGCAATTCCTCGCCAGTCGTCGCGCAGGCCCCACCACTGCAGGCGTGGAACCGCGTGTCCACGCGCTTGTCCCAATGCTTGTCCACAGGCGCTGGGAACAACCGCGCGCATGCGGCCGGCGAGGGACCGGAATCAACCACTTGCGTGCGCTGGCGAAAAATCCGCCACGCGCGCGCACGCCTTGTCCCGCCTTGCTTGGGCTGCGCTTCGCCATGACTTGTCCCGCGGGTTCTCCACAGGCGCTGGGGAAAACCTCCACGCCGCATCGTTGACGGCGCGGGCGGGGCGCCCGGCGGACGTGGTGAAGATTTCGCCACCGCTGCTGCGGGCCGCGCCCCGTCAGGCGCCGGGCACGTTCGTCCCGGACTTGTCAGACGGCTTGTCCACAGACGCTGGGGACAACCTCAGGTCAGGCGTCGGCACGGCGCCGCAGCGCGTGCGCGCGCGGGTCGATCCAGTGGAACCACAGCGGCGGAACCAGCGCCAGCACGAACATCGCCGCGTAGCCGCCGGGCAGCTGCGGCGCGTCGGCATGGTGGCGCAGGATCGCGTAGCCCCGCCGCGGGAACGCGTGGTGGTCGGAGTGGCGCTGCAGCTGGAACAGCAGCAGGTTGCTCAGCGCGTAGTCGGCGTTCCAGCTGTGCAGGTGGGTGGTGCGTTCGTAGCGGCCGTCGGCTTCGCGCCGGCGCTCCAGCCCGTAGTGCTCGACGTAGTTGATGATCTCCAGCGACGCGGCCGCGCCCACGCCCTGCAGCACGAAGAACGCCAGGCCGGCGACGCCCAGCCACAGTCCCATCGCCGCGGCGAACCCGGCCCACAGCAGCGACCAGCCGAGCAGTTCGTTGCGCCAGTGCCACCACGGCCGCCCGCGCTCGCGCAGCCGCTGGGCCTCCAGTCGCCACGCGCTCGACGTGTTGCGCAGCAGCGCGCGCGGCAGGAATGACCACACCGACTGGCCGAGCCGCGCGCTCGACGCGTCCTCCGGCGTGGCGACGTGGACGTGGTGGCCGCGCAGGTGCTCGACCTTGAAACCGTGGTAGCCGACGCTGGCCAGCAGCACGCCGCCGGCGGCCTGTTCGATCCGACCCGGCTTGTGGATCAGCTCATGCGCGGTGTTGATCGCGAGCACGCCGCTGACGACGCCCTGCGACAGCAGCCAGCCCGCCGCGCCCGCCGGACCCAGCGTCGCGTGCGCGAACCAATGGCCGGACCAGGCCAGCAGCGCCAGCTGCACCGGCACGCACGCCAGCGTCAGGCCGACGAACCACGGGTGCCGAGCGGTCCGCGCCTCGCGTTCGACCGCCACGTTGGCCGGGTCGTGGCCGAGCGCGTAGTCGGCCAGCGGCAGCAGCAGGAACAGGAAGAACAGCGGGAACCATGCCGCCACCTCGCGCGGCACGCCGGTGGCCGCCAGCCACGCGGCCGCCGGCATCAGGACCGGCACGACGAACACCAGCAGGAACGCGAGGGCTTTCGTCCGCGGCATGGCTCCCTCCGGTCCGCCCCGGGGCGGGGCACGCGCCGAGCATACGCCGGCGTCGAGCGCGCGCAGTGGCGCCGGTTATGCTGCGCGCTGCCCGAGCCGAGCCCCGCCGATGACCTGGTCCCCGCTGCACATCACCTTCGCGGTCTACATCCTGGCGGTCATCGCGATCGGCTTCATCGCGTGGCGCGCGACGCGCAGCTTCGACGACTACATCCTCGGCGGCCGCTCGCTCGGCAGCTTCGTGACCGCGATGTCGGCCGGCGCGTCGGACATGAGCGGCTGGCTGCTGATGGGCCTGCCCGGCGCGCTGTACCTGGGCGGCGTGTCGGAGGCGTGGATCGCGATCGGGCTGGTCATCGGCGCGTGGGCGAACTGGAAGTACGTCGCCGGACCGCTGCGCGTGTACACCGAGCGCACCGAGAACGCGCTGACGCTGCCGGACTACTTCACCCACCGCTTCGAAGACCGCCAGCGCGTGCTGCGGGTGCTGTCGGCGGTGGTGATCCTGGTGTTCTTCGCGGTGTACTGCGCCTCCGGCATCGTCGCCGGTGCGCGGCTGTTCGAGAGCGTGTTCAACGTGCCCTACGCACAGGCGCTGTGGCTGGGCGCGTTCGCGACGATCCTGTACACGCTGGTCGGCGGCTTCCTCGCGGTCAGCTGGACCGACACCATGCAGGCGACGCTGATGATCTTCGCGCTGATCCTGACGCCGGTCGCGGTGCTGATCAGCCTCGGCGGGGTGGCGCCGAGCCTGGCGATGGTCGAGCAGGTCGACCCGGCCAAGCTCGACTGGTTCAAGGGCGGCGCGCTCGGCGCGGTCGGCATCGTGTCGCTGCTGGCGTGGGGACTGGGCTACTTCGGCCAGCCGCACATCCTGGCGCGCTTCATGGCCGCCGACAGCCTCGGCACGATCCCGGCCGCGCGCCGCATCGGCATGACGTGGATGGTGCTGTGCCTGGCCGGCGCGATGGCGGTCGGATTCTTCGGCATCGCGTACTTCGCCGCGCATCCGGAGCAGGGCGGCATGGTCCGCGAGAACCACGAGCGCGTGTTCATCGCGCTGGCCGGCGTGCTGTTCAATCCGTGGATCGCCGGCGTGCTGCTGTCGGCGATCCTCGCAGCGATCATGAGCACGCTGTCGTGCCAGCTGCTGGTGTGCTCGAGCGCGCTGACCGAGGACCTGTACAAGGGCTTCCTGCGGCCGGCGGCGAGCCAGCGCGAGCTGGTGTGGTTCGGCCGGGCGATGGTCGGGCTCGTGGCGCTCGTGGCGATCTGGATCGCGCGCGACCCCGACAGCCGCGTGCTCGGACTGGTGTCGTACGCGTGGGCCGGCTTCGGCGCAGCGTTCGGCCCGGTCGTGCTGCTGTCGCTGTTCTGGGGGCGCATGACCCGCAACGGCGCGCTGGCCGGCGTGGTCGTCGGCGCGGTCACGGTGATCGCGTGGAAGCAGGTGGCGGTCGGGCAGATGGGCAGCGCGCTGTACGAGATCGTGCCGGGCTTCATCGCCGCCACGGTCGCGATCGTGGTCGTCAGCCTGCTCGGGCGCGCCCCGGGCGCCGCGATCGCGACGCGCCACGCGCAGGTGCGCGAGACCCTCGCCGAGCAGGGCTACTGACGCGGCGCCGCGAGCCGCGCGAACGCGACTGGAGCCGAGGTCGATGGGCCTGGACCTGCGCCCCGACGCGATAGCGCTGATGGGCCCGACCGCGTCGGGCAAGACGGCGCTTGCGCTGGAGTGGGCGCAGCGGCTCGGCGGCGAGATCGTCAGCGTCGACTCGGCGCTGGTGTACCGCGGGCTCGACATCGGCGCGGCCAAGCCGACCCGCGACGAACAGGCGCGCGTGCCGCACCACCTGCTGGACCTGCGCGCGCCGTGGCAGCCGTACTCGGCGGCGGAGTTCGCCGTCGACGCGCGCGCGGCGATGGCCGCCATCTCCGCGCGCGGCCGCATCCCGATCCTCGCCGGCGGCACCGGGCTGTACTTCCACGCGCTGCTGCACGGGCTGTCGGACATGCCCGAAGCCGACGCGGCGACGCGCGCGCGGCTGGAGGCGGAGGCAGCGGAGCGCGGCTGGGCGGCGCTGCATGCCGAGTTGGCGGGCGTCGACCCGATCGCCGCCGCGCGCATCCACGCCACCGACGCGCAGCGCATCCAGCGCGCGCTCGAGGTGTACCGGCTGTCGGGCCGAACGATCACCGACTGGCGGCGCGCGCCATCGTCGACGCCGCCGCTGGGTTTCCGCGTGCTGAAGCTGGTGTTGGCGCCGGCCGACCGCGCGCTACTGCACGAACGCATCGCGCGCCGGTTCGACCAGATGCTCGCCGGCGGCTTCCTCGACGAGGTCCGCGCGCTGCGCGCGATGCCGGAACTGCAGGCGCACCCGCGGCCGCTCGACCTGCCCGCGCTGCGGGCGGTCGGCTACCGCCAAGCCTGGGAGCACCTCGACGGTGCGTACGGCCTCGATGCGCTGCGCGAGCGCGGCATCCACGCCACGCGCCAGCTGGCGAAGCGCCAGCTGACGTGGCTGCGTGGGCAGCTCGACGCGCGCTGGTTCGATCCGCTGGCCGGGCGCGATCGCCTGGAGCAGGCGCTGGCGCTATTCCTCGGCGCGCGCTGAAACGCGGCGCGCGTGCAATCCCGGGCGGGCGTCGCAGTCCCGCGCTGGCGCCGGATCGCGCCAAGCCCGATTGCGCTACCATCGGGCCGTTGCCGCTGCGGGGACAGCGCGGCGACGCGGCCATCGGGCCGGCCTAATAACTAGAACCAGCTGGGGAATATTGCGATGTCCAAGGGGCAATCTTTGCAGGACCCGTTCCTGAACGCGCTGCGTCGCGAACGCGTTCCGGTGTCGGTCTACCTCGTCAACGGCATCAAGCTGCAGGGCACGATCGAGTCGTTCGACCAGTTCGTCGTGCTGCTGCGCAATACCGTCAGCCAGATGGTCTACAAGCACGCGATATCCACCGTCGTCCCGGCGCGCAACGTGCGCGTCGGACCCGGCGGCGGGTACGTGCAGCCGGGCGACGGCAGCAGCGAGCCGGACGCCGACGACGCCGAGTAGGCGTTTGCCGACGGCGACCGGACCTGCGCTCGGGCGCGGTGCAACGCGGGCCCGGCGCGCGCCGCCGGGCCCGGTCCATCGCCACCGTTCGTCCGGGCCGTCTTGAAGCGGGGCGGCGGCGCCCCCATTGCTGCGGAACCCCGGTGGCGGGGACCGGAGCAGAATCCCCCGAATGTTCGAACGTTCCCGCAAGGGTGAAAACGCGCTGTTGATCCAGACCCACGCCGGCGGCCCGCCGGACGACGGAGTGCTGGAGGAATTCATCGACCTGGCCCGCTCGGCCGGCGCCACCGTGGCGACGGTGCTGACCGCGCGCATCGACAAGCCCAACGCCGCGATGCTGATCGGCAGCGGCAAGCTGGAGGAGGTCAAGGCCGCGGCCGACGCGACCGGCGCCGACCTGGTGCTCGTCAACCATCCGCTCAGCCCCGGCCAGGAGCGCAACCTCGAGAAGGCGCTGCAGCGCCGCGTGGTCGACCGCACCGGCCTGATCCTCGACATCTTCAGCCAGCGCGCGCACAGCGCCGAGGGCAAGCTGCAGGTCGAACTCGCCCAGCTCAAGCACATGGCCACGCGGCTGGTGCGCGGCTGGACCCACCTGGAGCGCCAGCGCGGCGGTTCGATCGGCCTGCGCGGCCCGGGTGAGACCCAGCTCGAGACCGACCGCCGGCTGCTGCAGAAGCGCGTCGAGCAGCTGCAGAAGCGGCTCGACAAGGTCGAGGTCCAGCGCACGCAGATGCGCCGCGCGCGCGTGCGCAGCGCGCTGCCGCGCGTCGCGCTGGTCGGCTACACGAACGCCGGCAAGTCCACGCTGTTCAACGCGCTGACCGGCGCCGAGGCCTACGCCGACGATCGCCTGTTCGCCACGCTCGACCCGACCGTGCGCCGGATCGAGCTGTCCGGCGGCAGCGCGGTGCTGGCCGACACGGTCGGCTTCGTGCGCGACCTGCCGCACGAACTGGTTGCGGCGTTCCGCTCGACCCTGTCGGAGGCGCGCGAGGCCGACCTGCTGCTGCACGTCGTCGACGCCGCCGACCCGCTGCGCGACGAGCGCATCGCCCAAGTCGACGCGGTGCTGGCCGAGGTCGGCGCCGGCGACCTGCCGCAGCTGCTGGTGTTCAACAAGATCGACAAGCTCGCGCGCGCCGGAATGCCGGACGCGTCGCCGACCGATGGCGCGGTGCCGGCGGACGAAGCCGTCGCGGCGGGTGACGACCCGTCCCTGCCGCCGGTATCGCCGCGCCACGACCGCCCGGCCGATGGCCGCCAGCGCGTGTGGCTGTCGGCGCGCGAGCGCGACGGGCTTGACCTGCTGCGCGCCGCGCTCGGCGAGGCGCTCGAGCTGCGCCACCTGCGCGGCGACCTGCGCATTCCGCCGGAGGCCGCGCGCCTGCGGGCGCGGCTGCACGAGCTGGGCGCGGTCGAGTCGGAAACCGGCGACGAAGCGGGCTGGAACGTCACGGTCGACCTGGCCGTCGCCGATGCCCAGCGCCTGTTCGTGCAGCCGCACGGCGAATGGCTGCGGCCGCTGCTGGAGACCCTGCCGGTCGACGACGCCGATGCCGCATGGCGGGTGCCGGCCTGATCCGGCGCGCCGGTTCGCACGTACCTGCTGCACTCCCGGCGTTTGCTTGAGGCGCTAGGGGCCCCCACCTAGAATCGAACCTTCGTGCCAACCGGCGCGCGCGGCACCCACGGACGGGGCGCGACACCTCTGAGGAGCAGGCATGGCCTGGAACACCCCTGGCAGTGACAATTCCGGCGGCAGCAACCGCCCGCCGCGGTCGCGACGACCGGGCAACCGCGGGCTGGACCAGCTGCTGGACCCGCTGCGCGGCCTGTTCGGCGGCGCCGGCGGCGGCGACGGGATCTGGCGCTGGGTCGCGATCGTGCTCGGCCTGTGGGTGCTGTTCAACTCGTTCGTGCTGATCACCGAACAGCAGCGCGGCGTGGTGCTGCGCTTCGGCCAGTTCGCCCGCGTGCTGCAGCCGGGCCCGCACCTGAAGGCGCCGTGGCCGATCGAGCGGGTCACCAAGGTCAACGCGACCGAGATCAAGACGTTCAGCGAGACGGTGCCGGTGCTGACCAGCGACGAGAACATCGTCAACGTCGCGATCAACGTCCAGTACAAGATCGGCGACCCGCAGCAGTATCTGTTCGGCACCCGCAACGGCGATGAGGTCCTCAAGCAGGCCACGCTGAGCACCGTGCGCGAGCAGGTCGGCCGCGCCACGCTCGACACCGTGCTCGGCGCGCGCGCGCAGCTGGGTGCGGCCTCCGAGCGGCAACTGCAGCGCTCGCTCGACACCTACCGCACCGGGCTGCTGGTCACCGAACTCAACCTCCCCGACGCGCGGCCGCCGCAGGAGGTCAAGCCGGCGTTCGACGACGTCAACAGCGCGCAGCAGGACAAGGAGCGCCTGATCAGCGAATCGCGCGCGTACGCCGCCAAGATCGTGCCCGAGGCCCGCGGTGAGGCGGCGCGCACCCGCACCGTCGCCGAGGGCTACAAGGCGTCGGCGATCGCGCGCGCCACCGGTGATGCGCAGCGCTTCTCGCTGCTGGTCGACGAGTACAAGGCCGCGCCGGAAGTCACCCGCAAGCGGCTGTGGCTCGACACCGTGCAGCAGGTGCTCGCCGACAACCGCACCATCGTCGGCGGCGATTCGCGCCAGCTGATCTACGTGCCGATGGACGGGCAGGGCGGCAACCGCGCCGCCGGCCCGGCCCCGGCTCTGACGCCGGAGCTGCTCGGCCCGGTCACCTCCACCCCGCAGGCGCAGGACACCCGTCCGGCGCGCGACGCGCGCCCGAACGGCCGCGAGGAGTCCACCCGATGAGAGTTTCTATCGTCGTCGCCGGCATCGTCGCCACGCTGCTCGCGCTGCTGGGCTCGGTGTTCGTCGTGGCCGAGGGCCACACCGCCATCGTGCTGAACCTGGGCCGCGTGTCGCGCTCGGAAATCGGCCCGGGCCTGCACTTCAAATGGCCGCTGGTCGAAACCGCGCGCGTCTTCGACCGCCGCCTGCAGGTGCTGCCGGCCGAGCCGGAGCGCTACCTGACCTCGGAGCGCAAGGACGTCAGCGTCGACTTCTTCGCGATCGGCCAGATCGAGGACACGCGCGCGTTCTACCGCGCCACCGGCGGCAACGAGGAGACCGCGGTCGAGCGGCTGGCCCCGATCATCCGCGACGCGCTGCGCAACGAGATCAACTCGCGCACGCTGCAGCAGGTGGTATCCGGCGACCGCACCCGGATCGTCGCCGCGCAGCTGGACGTGATCAACAAGGGCGCGTCGACGCTGGGCATCCAGATCGTCGACCTGCGCCTGAAGCAGATCGACCTGCCGACCGACAGCAAGGTCATCGAGGACGTCTACAACCGCATGCGTGCGCAGCGGCAGCAGGTGGCGAGCAAGCTGCGCGCCGAGGGCGAGGAGGCGGCCAACCAGATCCGCGCCGAGGCCGACCGCGAGCGCTCGGTGGCGCTGGCCGAGGCCGAGCGCGACGCGCAGACCCTGCGCGGCGAGGGCGACGCCCAGGCCACCCGCCTGTACGCGCAGGCGGCCAACAAGGACCCGGGCTTCTACGCGTTCCAGCGCAGCCTCGAGGCCTACCGCAAGTCGTTCTCCAGCGGCGACAGCGTGATCGTGCTCGACCGCGACGACCCGTTCCTGCAGTACCTGCGCTCCGACCGGTAATCGATGAGCACGGACCTGTTGGCCGCGCTGTGCCTGGTCGCGGTGATCGAGGGGCTGTTCCTGTTCGTCAGCCCGCGGGCCTGGAAGCGCATGGTCGAGCAGCTGTACCACCTGCCGGAGCGGCACATGCGCATCACCGGCGCGGTCATTGTGGCCGCCGGCCTGCTGTCGCTGTGGGCGGTGCGCGCCGGCTGACGCCCCGCCTGCGGCAGGCCGTGCTTCGGCCTGTCGGCTTCATCCGAACGGGAGCGCGGGTGTGATGGCCGGCTCCATGCCACGCGCTGTCCTGAACCGTGCCGGGCCCGCCCCGTCCGATCGCGTCGCGCAAGGGTGGCCGCGCCCACCCAAAACCCGGATAATTCCCGAAAGCCGGAAGGGGCCGCTCGCAGCAGCACGCCCCGCCCGGCTTTTTCCGTGTCTGGGCGGTCCGCGCCCGGCGCCGGCCCCGAGGCGGGCCGAACCCATCCGTACATGAGGAGCAAGGCCGTGGGCCAGTCAGTTGTAGTCCTGGGCGCCCAGTGGGGCGACGAAGGCAAGGGCAAGATCGTCGACCTGCTGACCAAGGAGATCGGCGGCGTCGTCCGCTTCCAGGGCGGCCACAACGCCGGCCACACGCTGGTCATCGGCGGCAAGAAGACGGTGCTGCACCTGATTCCGTCCGGCATCCTGCGCGACGACGCGCTGTGCCTGATCGGCAACGGCGTGGTGCTGAGCCCGGCCGCGCTGATGAAGGAGATCGGCGAGCTCGAGGCCGCCGGCATCGAGGTCCGCAGCCGCCTGAAGATCAGCCCGGCCACGCCGCTGATCATGCCGTACCACATCGCCCTGGATCAGGCCCGCGAGAAGGCCGCCGGCAAGAGCGCGATCGGCACGACCGGGCGCGGCATCGGCCCGGCCTACGAGGACAAGGTCGCGCGTCGCGGCATCCGCGTGTCCGACCTGAGCTACCCGAAGGAGCTGGCCGAGAAGCTGCGCTCGACGATGGACTACCACAACTTCGTGCTGACGAAGTACCTCGGCGTCGAGGCGGTGGACTTCCAGAAGACGCTCGACGAGGCGCTGGCGTTCGGCGAGTACGTCGAGCCGATGAAGTCCGACGTCGCCGGGATCCTCCACGAGCTGCGCAAGCAGGGCAAGAAGGTGCTGTTCGAGGGCGCGCAGGGCTCGCTGCTCGACATCGACCACGGCACGTACCCGTACGTGACCTCGTCGAACACGACGGTCGGCGGCGCGTATGCCGGCTCCGGCGTCGGCGCCGACGCGATCGATTACGTGCTCGGCATTGCCAAGGCCTACGCCACGCGCGTCGGCGGCGGCCCGTTCCCGACCGAGCTCGACGACGAGGTCGGCCAGGGCCTGCGCGATCGCGGCCAGGAATACGGCGCCACCACCGGCCGCCCGCGCCGCTGCGGCTGGATGGACATCGTTGCGCTTAAGCGCGCGGTGGCGATCAACGGCATCAGCGGGCTGTGCATCACCAAGCTCGACGTGCTCGACGGCATGGAGAAGCTGAAGATCTGCATCGCCTACGAGTACCGCGGCAAGCGCACCGAGTACGCGCCGCTCGACGCCGACGGCTGGGACGAGTGCACGCCGGTGTACCTGGAGTTCCCGGGCTGGGACGAGAACACCCACGGCATCACCGAGTGGGACAAGCTCCCCGCCGCGGCCCGCGCCTACCTGCGCGCGCTCGAGGAGCTGGCCGGCTGCCCGCTGGCGATCGTCAGCACCGGCCCGGACCGCGACGCCAACATCGTGCTGCGCGATCCGTTCGCCTGAGTCCGGCCGCACAGGCATGACCCGGAAAGCCCCGCCGCGTGCGGGGCTTTTCGTTGGTGCGCACGGCCGCGTGGCGCCGGCGCGGCCGCGCGGGGACGCGACGGGGGCCTCGTTCGCGTTCACGCGGCGCTGCCGGTAGCCGCCGCACCCTCCCGCTCGAGCGCGGGGGTTGCACACGGGGCCCGCGCCGCCCCGCGGCCGTCGGGCCGCCATCAGGCAGCAGGCACGAGTGTTGGAGATGTCGTCGCAGGAATCCGCAGGCGCCGGGGGCGTCCGCCCCGTCGCGCCGCTCGTCGACGCCGATTACCGGCGGATGGTCGACGCCGTGCGCGATTACGCGATCTTCATGCTCGACCCGGACGGCTACATCCGCTCGTGGAACCCCGGGGCCGAGCTGCTGAAAGGCTACGCCGCGGAGGATGTGCTCGGTCGCCACTTCAGCCTGTTCTACCCGCCGGAGCAGCGCGAAAGCGGGTGGCCGGACCGCGAACTCGAGCTGGCCCTGCGCGACGGACGGATGGAGGACGAGGGCTGGCGCTTGCGCAAGGACGGCACGCGCTTCTGGGCGAGCGTTGTAATTACCGCGCTGCGCGACGCCGACGGGACCCATCGCGGCTACGCCAAGGTCACCCGCGACCTCACCGAGCGGCGCCTGCAGGAGGAGCTGCTGCGCCAGAGCGACGAGCGTTTCCGCCTGCTGGTCGAGGGCGTGCGCGACTACGCGATCTTCATGCTCGAGTCGGACGGCCGCGTGGCCAGCTGGAACCTCGGGGCGGAGCTGACCAAGGGCTACACCGCCGACGAGATCATCGGCCGTCACTTCTCGGTGTTCTACCCGCCCGAGCTGATCGAGCAGGGCTGGCCGCGCCACGAACTCGAGATGGCGCTTGCCCACGGCCGCTTCGAGGACGAGGGGTGGCGGCTGCGCAAGGACGGCACGCGCTTCTGGGCGAGCGTGGTGATCACCGCGCTGTTCGACGAGCACGGCGCCCACCGCGGGTACGCGAAGGTCACCCGCGACCTGACCGAGCGCAAGCGCGTGTCGATGCTCGAGGACGAAAGCCGCCACCTGACCCAGTTCCTCGCCGTCCTCGGCCACGAGCTGCGCAACCCGCTGGCGCCGATCTCCAATGCCGTGTCGCTGCTGCAGCACGGTGCGCCGACGCCCGAGCGACTGACTTTCGTCACCGACGTGCTGGCGCGGCAGGTGCCGCACCTGCGCCGTCTCGTCGAAGACCTGCTGGATGTCGGCCGGATCGTCAGCGGCAAGATCCACCTCGACCGCCAGGTGGTGCGGCTGCAGTCCGTCGTCGACGACGCGGTCGAGGCGGCCGCGCCGCTGATGCAGGCGCGCGGGCACGCGTTCGAGGTCGATGCCTGCGCCGAGGCGCTGTGGGTGATCGGCGACCCGATGCGCCTCGTGCAGGTGCTCGGCAACCTGCTGCACAACGCCGCGAAGTTCACGCCCGAAGGCGGCTCGGTCCGGCTGGCGCTGCGGGCGGACGGGCCGCACGCGGAGCTGGCGGTCAGCGACAACGGGCCGGGCATCCCCGAGCGCGACCTGTCGTACGTGTTCAAGCTGTTCGCGCAGGGCGAGCGCGACGCATCGCTGCGGGAGCACGACGGCCTGGGGATCGGTCTCAGCCTCGCCCATCAGCTGGTCGCGCAGCACGGCGGCGAGATCAGCGTCTTCAGCCGCGGCGAGCCCGGTCGCGGCGCGGAGTTCCGGATCCGCCTGCCGCGCATCGACGACGCGTCCGATGCGGGGTGGCGCTAGGCGGGCGGGTTCCGAAGGGCCGGTTGGGTCAGGCCTCGAACCGGTCGTCGGCGCGCTGTGACTCAGGGCCGGGCAGCGGCCGCCGCGCCATGATCGCCACCAGCAGCCCGAACAGCACCAGCCCCAGCAGCGGCAGCACGACCGCGACGAACACCACCAGCAGCTGCCACACACTCAGTCCGAACATGGGGTCTCCGCGTCGTGGTCGTGGACGCAGCGGGCCGCCGATGCGGCGCCCACCGCGTGGGCTCGGGTCACTGCGCCGACAGCTTCTTGTGCATGCGCTGGTAGTCGCGCCGGTACTGGCCGGCCAGGCGCGTCTTCTCCGCCGCGCTGAGCACCTTGCCGGACACCTGGAAGAACTTCTTCTCCTCCTCGCGCAGGTGGTGGTGCACCTCGTGCGACAGCTCGCGCGCCTTCTCGATCCACGCGGTGCCGGCCGGGTCGAGCGCCTGCAGCTCCGCGACCAGCTCGTCGATTTCGTGGTGCTCGTGCAGCGCGTGACGCGTCGACATCAGGCCGGCGTCGTCCATCAGCATCGGCGCGTAGAGGTAGCGCTCCTCGGCCGCCTCGTGCGCGGCCAGCTCGACGCGGACCTCGGTGAACAGCGCGATGCGCGCCTGGGTGCCGGCGCGGCTGCGCAGCAGGCGGCGCAGCAGTGCGCGCTGGCGCTCGTGGCTTTCGCGCAGGGCGTCGTAGATGGAGTCGGGCATCGCGGGATCCTCAGGGCAACGCCGGGCAGGCTAGCGGCCCGGCCGTCAACGCGGCGTCCGCCGGCTTGACCTTGCCCCGGTGGGAAGGTCGAACGTGCACGCGACCCGGCGGGAGGCCGCCTCCGGGCCGCCGAACCGGGAGGTGCCCGGCGCGGCCGGATTCTTCCCGGCACGAGGAACGGCGACGATGATGCTGCACGTCAACGACATCCGCTGCGGCGACTGCGTCCGCGCCATCACCGATGCGGTGCTGCGCGTGGACCTGGGCGCCCGGATAAATGTCTGCGCCGCCGGGCGAAGAGTCCGGATCGAAGGTCGCGTCAGCGTCGAGCAGGCGAGGCGCGTGATCGAGCAGCGCGGCTTCGCCGTCGCGCGGGTCATCGACGCGCGGGCCACCGACACGGCCGTGCGGCTGCGCGACGACCGCTCGTTCGCCTACTGATCGGAATCGCGGGAGCGCGCGCCTGCGCGTCCGGCGGCCTGGCGCCGCCGGTCGAGCAGGCCGAGCAGGGTCAGCACCACCAGCGTCAAGGCGGTCACCGACGTCGCCAGCACGTGGAACTGGAAGCCGACCGCAACGCCGACCACCGCCACCATCAGCAGCGATGCGGCCGTGGTGATGCCTGCAACCGCCTGGCCACCGCGGGTGGCGAAGATCGTGCCGGCGCCGATGAACGCGACGCCCGCCACGACCGCCTCGACCAGGCGCAGCACGTCGATCTGGAGGGTGGCGTTGTCGCGGAAGTCGCTCTCCAGCATCGCCAGCCGACCGACGCCGACCAGCAGCGCGGCTGCGCCGCCCACCAGCATGTGGGTACGGAAGCCGGCCGGCCGATCCTTCATCTCGCGCTCGAAACCGACGAAGCCGCCGAGCAGCATCGCGAACGCCACGTCGAGCACGACGCGCAGTTGGGGCTCCCAGTCCATCCAGGCACGATGCCGCGGCGACCGTAACGGCCGCGTGGTCGCAGTCGTTCGCGTCCGCGGCCGCCCGGTGTGACCGGGCGGACTGGCGCAGCGTGGGGGCTGGATTCCCAACGCTTCGAATGCGCCGGCGGGCCGCGCTCACGCGCCCGCCGTGGCGGCGGCGCTACGGTCAGCACCGCGCCCGCGCGATCGCGCCGCGGCAACGTCCTGACGCCCATGCCTGCCATTGGAGGCCTACATGCTGGTCCTGCTGACCAAGGTGCTGGTGACCGCGGTGATCGTCGTGGCGATCAGCGAGCTCGGCAAGCGCAGCTCGCTGGCCGGCGCGCTGCTGGCGTCGCTGCCGCTGACGTCGCTGCTGGCGCTGGTGTGGCTGTACCGCGACACCGGCGATGCGCAGCAGGCCGCGCAGCTGGCGCGCGGGATCTTCTGGCTGGTGCTGCCGTCGCTGGCGTTCTTCGCGGTGTTCCCGGCCGCGGTGAAGGCCGGCGTGGCGTTCTGGCCGGCGATGGGCGCCGGGATCGCGGCGACGCTTGCCGCCTACGGCGCGCTGCTCGGCGTCGACCGGGTGCTGCAGCTGCGGCTGTTCGGCTAGCCCGGCGTCGCGCCGCCGGATGTGGCGTCGGCGTCGGCATCGAGGTCGAAGTGCAGCACGTCCTCGCGCGTGCCGAGCTTGGTGTACAGCGCGATCGCCGGGTCGTCGCCGTGGTCGGCCTGGACGAACACCACGTACGCCCCGCGGGCGCGCGCTTCACGCTGCAGCGCCTCGATCAGCGCGGTGGCGATGCCGCGCCGACGGTGCGTCTCGGCCACTGCCAGGTCGTAGAGGTACACCTCGCTGCGCTCGCGTTCGAACTTCGGCAGCACGTAGGCCGCGAGGCCGCCGACCACCGCGGCGCCGTCGAGCGCAGCGACGGCAATGAAGGTGGGGCTGCCCAGCAGCCGCGCGAGGTAGGCGTCGCGCGGCTGTGCGTCGGTGTACGTGGGCAGATCGTCGAACGCCGCGCCGAACATCGCGAGCACGCCGCGCATCGTGTCGACGTCGTCGGGCCCGAGCAGGCGGAGGTCGGAGCGCTCCATGGTGGCGTGCCGGTCGTCGCGCGGCGCGTGGCCGCTATTCGGCGGCGGCCTCGCCATGCACCGCGAACGTCGTCGTACCGCCGTCACGGCCGACCAGCTCGGTCTCGTAGCGCTGCACGCGGCCGTCCGGCACTTCCATGCCGGGCGAACCGAGCGGCATGCCCGGCACCGTCAGGCCCTTGGCGTCGGGCTTCTCGGCGAGCAGGCGCTTGATGTCCTCGGCCGGCACGTGGCCCTCGACGAAGTACCCGCCGACCTCGGCCGTGTGGCACGAGCCCTTGCCGTACGGCACCCCGACGCGCTCCTTGACCGCGCCGACCTCGTCGGACTCGATCACTTCGACGGTGAAGCCGGCCTGCTGCATGTGCTCGACCCACAGGCCGCAGCAGCCGCAGGTCGGGCTCTTGTGGACGGTCACCAGCGGCAGCGCGGCAACCGGCGAGGCCGCGGCGGGGTTGGCGGTGGCGGTCGCCGCGGTTGCGGTCGCCGGTGCTGGCGACGACGCAGCCGGCGCGGCCGCTGCCGTGCCCTGCGATGCGGCCGCACCCTGCGCGCTGGCCGGCGTCGAGGCGCCCTGGCACGCGGCCAGCACGAACAGCGCGCCGAGCGCGGCGGGGGTCAGCAGGCGGGGCGAACGGGGGGCGGTGGGCATGGTCGGCTCCAGGCGGGCGCCAGCGCGGCGCGGGGAAGGGCAGGCCGCCAGTGTGCCTGAGCGTCTCTGGGTCGGAGTGCGGTTCAGCAAAAGGCGTATGCTCGGCCTAGAGCGGTCGGGGGCGGCGCGACATGGCAGCTGCGGTGGAGCGTGTGGTCCCTATTTCGGCCGAGCTAGCGCGGATCTTGCTACTGGCTTCGCTCTGGTTCGTCGCGAGCTACTTGAGCCTGCTGCTGCCCACCGAAACGGCAGACTATGCGCCGATTCGGGTCGGCGGGGCGCTCGCCCTGGGGTTGCTGCTGCGGTGGCGTCCAACGCAGGTCTGGCCCTACCTCGTGGCGGGCCTCATCGCCCTGGTGATCTCCAATGTGCTCGGCGGTCGCATCGATGGGCTCGTCTGGCCCGTGTCGGCGGCGCGCGTCGCTGAAATCGGGCTGGCCTACTACTTGCTGAGGCGCTGGGACATCGACCCGGTTGGACTGGGCACGGCGAAGAATCTGGGACAGCTGCTGATGATCGCCGCCGTCGTGGCCCCGCTGCCTTCGGCGGCGTTTGCCGGATGGGTGGCCGCAGAGCAAGTCGGTAGCCCGTACTGGAGCGCGGTCTTCACTTGGCTGGTAGGGAACGCGTTCGGCATGGTCGTCGGTCTGCCTGCCGTCCTGGCTTACCGGCCGGGGCGGTTCACGCAGCTCTGGGCGGCGGGCCAAGGCGCAGCGAATGCGGCAATCGTGGTGCTGTCTCTGGCAACGACTGCGCTGGCGTGGCTAATGTTGGCCAGGCCGTTCGTCGTACTTGCCGTGCCGCTATTGCTCGCTGCGTTCCGGTTCGGCCGTTTCGGTACCGCGCTCCTGTGCGCGGCAAACATGGCGCTTGTCATCGCCCTGGCGCTGGGCGGCCTGCACGCAGACGTTCCCGGCTTGGAACCCGGCCAGCTGGGATCGAGCGAACTTGCGCTCTACTGCGCGCTGAGCATCCTCGGACCGGTGGTGGTCTCCATCGTGCTCGCCGAGCGCGACCTCACGCGCGAAGCGCTGTTCCAGGAGAAGGAGCTCGCACAGGTCACGCTCGAATCGATCGGCGATGCAGTTGTCGCCGTCGATGCGGAAGAGAAGATCGTTTACATGAACCGCGTGGCCTGCGACATGACCGGCTGGCCGCTCGAGCACGCAATCGGCCGCAACATGCACGAGGTTGTCTGCATCCACGATGCCGAAACGGGCGATCCGGCGCCTGCGCCACTGGATCGAGCCATGCGCGACGACAAGGTGCTTGGACTTGCCCTGAATAGTCTGCTCGTGCGCCGCGATGGATATACGTCCGCGATCGAGGACTCTGCCGCTCCGATTCACGACCGCGCCGGTCGTGTCATTGGAGGGGTGATGGTGTTCCACGACGTGAGCGAGTCGCGCGCGATGGCGCTGAAGATGTCGCATCTGGCGCAGCACGACTACCTCACCGACCTGCCCAACCGCATCCTGCTGCAGGACCGCCTGACCCAGGCGATGCTGCACTCTCAGCGCGCAGGCACGGCGCTAGCCACGCTCTTCATTGACCTGGACCATTTCAAGCGAATCAACGATTCGCTCGGTCACCACGTTGGTGACCGACTTCTTCAGCAGGTCGCCGCACGACTTCGGCAGGTTGTGCGCGGCGACGACACGGTCAGCCGGCAAGGCGGCGACGAGTTTGTAATTCTTCTGGACCGCCTGAAGCAACAAGGCGATGCGGCGCGGGTCGCGGAGAAGGTCATCGCCGCTCTCGACCAGGTGTTTGAGGTCGAGGAGCACCACTTGTACGTCTCGTGCAGCATTGGAATCGCAATCTATCCGCACGACGGTATGGACCCGCCGAGCCTGATGCGCAGCGCCGACGCGGCCATGTACCACGCGAAGAAGTCAGGTCGGCGTCGCTTCGCGTTCTTCGCACCGGAAATGAACGAGCAGGTCACGCGCCGGCTGATGCTGGAAACTGCCCTGCGCAGAGCCGTCGTCGAAGGGGAGCTGCAGCTTTACTACCAGCCAAAGGTGGCCCGCGACGCTTCGACGATTTGCGGCCTCGAGGCCCTCGTGCGCTGGCACAGGCCGGACGGTGCGTTGGTGTCGCCGGAGGAGTTTATTTCTGTAGCGGAAGAAGCCGGGCTGATCGGCGAGATAGATGCATGGGTGATGGAGGAGGCAACTCGCCAAGTCGCTGCGTGGCGCCTTGCGGGTATTCCGGTGGTGCCCGTAGCGGTGAACGTGTCCGTCCTGCGGCTCGTCGGCGAGGACTTCCTCGGCGCCGTTGACCGCGCTTTGGCAGCCAGCGGGGTCGAGGGTTCAATGCTGCAGGTCGAGGTGACCGAGTCGCAGGTGCTGGCGAACGACGAGGGCACCCGGGCCATCTTCACCGGGCTGCGTGCCCGCGGCATCCAGATCGCCATCGACGATTTCGGCAATGGGCGCGCGAGCCTGAGCTATCTGTGCGGCTTGCCCTTCGATGTGCTCAAGATCGATCGAAGCTTCGTCGCCGCGCTACCGACCGACCCGCGCCAGGCGCTCGTAGTGGACGCCATTCTCGGGATTGCCAAGGCGCTGCGTTTCAAGGTGGTCGCTGAAGGCGTGGAGACGGCCGGACAAGTCGACATTCTGCTGAGGCGTGGCTGCGACGAACTGCAGGGCTTCCTCTTCAGCAAGCCGGTCCCTGCAGCGCAGATGGCTGAACTGCTGCGTCACGGGCGCTTCGACGGAGCCCGCTCCGCGGCGGGATCGCCCTAGCCCCCCCGCGCCCGCCTCCCGCTAAAGGGGTCGGCGCGCGTCGTGTTCTCATTTGTCCACCGGGGCGCGCAGTGGCCCCTCGCGATCGCGAGAGGCGTGCATACCCGACCCCGCTTCGTCCGTATCTGGTTGGCGCAACCTGCCAAGAGACACCTCATGCCTCGGATGTCCTGCCTGACGATGCTGCTCTCTGGGCTGATGTCGCCCGCCTTCGCCCAGCAGGCGGCCGACCCGGCCCCGCCGGCGATGCGCCCTGCGCCCGACGGACTGTCGCTCGGCGTCGCCGCGATCAGAAGCGACGGCGTGATGCTCGGCGAGGACGCGCGCCAGTTCGTCGTGCCGACGATCGGCTACGAAGGCGAGCGCTTCTTCTTCCGCGGCATCGCCGGCGGCGCGCACCTGGCGACGTGGGGCCGCGTCCATCTCGACGCCACGCTGTCGGCGCGGCTCGACGGCTGGGACGCCGACGACCTCGACGCGGCGGCGCTGGCGGCGCGCGGTATCGACCGTGCTTCCCTGCAGGACCGCGACCAGGGCGTCGACGCCGGGCTCGCGCTGGTGTGGCAGACCGGCGCCGGCGTGTTCGGTGCCGACCTCAAGGCCGACGTCAGCGGGGCGAGCGACGGCGTCGCCGCGCGCGTCGAGCACGGCCTGCCGATCCCGTTCGCCGGCGGCATGCTGACGCCCACCGTGCAGGTGCAGCGCTGGTCGCCCCGGCTGGCGGACTACTACTACGGCACGCTCGATGCGGAGGAGGCCGCCGGCGTGCCGCGCTACCGGCCCGGGGCCGCGGTGATTCCGGGCGCGGGCGTGCGCTGGTTGCGGCCGTTCGCGCGGCACTGGGTGCTGGTCGCCGGGGTGCAGGTCGACGCGCTCGACGACGCGATCACCGACAGCCCGCTGGTCGACGACGACGCCGACGTGCAGCGTGCGGTGTTCCTGAACGTCTCGCGGCGCTTCGGCGCGGACTAGCGGCCGACGCGATCACCACCAGCGCCTCCACCTCGCGAGCGCCAGGGCGCCGGCAACGAGGCCGAGCATCGACACGATCGCGATCACGAAGCCGCGCGTGCCGGTGCGGAAGAACGGCGTGTCGAAGTTCATGCCGAGCACGCCGGCGAGCACCGCCAGCGTGCCCAGCAGCACGGTGACGAACGTCAGCACGCGCATGATGTCGTTGGTGCGCTGCGCGGCGTGCGTGGCGAACAGCTCGAAGCTGCCGATCACCAGCTCGCGCGCGGTCTCGACCGTGTCCAGGCTGCGTTCGAAGCGCTCGTTGAGCGCGCGGAACTGCGCCTGCACGTCGGGCCCGGCCTCCGGGCGGAAGTCGGGGCGCGCCATCGCGCCGTAGACCTGGCGGTGCGGCGTGATCATCCGGCGCAGCCGCGATGCCGCGCGGCGCAGCACCGCCAGCTCGGCGACGTAGTCGCGCGGCTTCGGGTCGGCCAGCAGCTGCACTTCGAGTTCGTCGACGTCGGCCTCGAGTTCGGCAACCGCGTCGAAGTAGGTCGACATCTGCCAGTCCAGCAGCGACGCGGTGAAGCTTTCGGCGCTGAGCACGCCGATGCGGGTTTCCGCGCGCTCGCGGTCGCGCAGCTGCGCCAGGTAGTCCAGCGGCTCGCGGTGCAGGGTCACGACGAAGTTCTCGCCGCTGAGGACCAGCAGCGACTGCGGCCGCCACGCCAGCCGCTCGCCCGGCGCAATCGCGACCACGTGGACCAGGAACCACTCGCCGAAGTTGCGCAGGCTCGGCCGCTCCCAGTCGTCGTCGAGCGCCGGCAGCGCGTCGCCGAGGCCGAGCCGGCGCAGCAGATCGCGCACGCCGTGGCCCTGGTGATCGATCCACAGCAGCTGGCGCTCGGACAGGGCGTCCAGCCGCAGCGCGTCCAGCGGCTGCTCGCGGTCGTTGCCGTCGGCGTCGAACAGCACCGCGTGCGTGCCGTCGCCGGCCGGCTCGGGCAGGCAGCCTGAGTGTCCGGACGCGGCCTCGGCGGCGCGCACGGGCTCAGTGCTTCTTCTTGCGGTCCCCGCGGTCCCCGCGGTCCCCGCGGTCGCCCTGGCCGGACGGGGCGGGGCGCTTGGCGGCCTGGCGCACGTCCTGCGCCAGCGACTTGCCGAGGTCGTCGGACTCGCGGATGCGGCCCTGTTCGTCGCGACGGATCAGTCGCTTGTCGCCGTTGGGAGCGATCAGCTCGCGCTTTGCCATGTCGGTGGCTCCAGCCGGTGGGGCGGCCAGCATTGGGGCCCCGCGGTGAAAGCGTGGCGAATGCGCACCGGCAGCGTTCAGCTGTCGCACACGCCGTGGGGCGCGGTCGGCGCGCCGCTGGGCGAAGCCGGTGACGGTGCGGTAACGCGGCGGCGCCTACGGTGCACGCCACCCTCGTCGGTCGGAGATGCCCCCATGCGCCACTACAAGATCGCCGTCTTCGTCGGCAGCCTGCGCCGCGAATCGTTCAACCGGCGCTTCGCTGACGCGCTGGTGAAGCTCGGGCCCAAGGAGTTCAGCTTCAGCGACAGCGCCATCGGCGACCTGCCGCTGTACAACCAGGACGACGACGCCAGCCCGGCCGCGCCGGTGAAGCGCCTGAAGGGCGAGATCGCCGCGGCCGACGGCGTGCTGTTCGTGACGCCCGAGTACAACCGGTCGGTGCCCGGCGTGCTGAAGAACGCCATCGACCATGCGTCGCGCCCGTACGGCCAGAGCGCCTGGGCCGGCAAGCCGGCCGGCGTGATCGGCGTGTCGGTCGGCGCCATCGGCACCGCGCTGGCGCAGCAGCATCTGCGCAACATCCTGGCCTACCTCGACTGCCCGACGCTTGGCCAGCCCGAGGCGTTCGTGCAGCAGAAGGACGGCCTGGTCGATGCCGACGGGGCGATCGGGGCGCAGAGCCGCGAGTTCCTGCAGGGCTGGATGGACGCGTACGTCGGGTGGGTCAAGCGGCACGCGGGTTGATCCGCCGAGCGGTATCGGCCGAGGCCGCGGTGCGCGTCACGCAGGCGTAGAGTGGTTCGATGCCGGCGCCCCCCTTCGCGCCGCGAGGGCGCGCGTCGCATGGGCACCACCACCGCGCTGCGGCGCGAGATCAAGCGGGTGTTCGTACCGCTGGCGAGCGCGCGGGGGTTCAGCGTCGATCTGAGCGAGGCGCCGGCGTTCCTCGGGTTCCGCCGCACGGTCGGCGACACCGTGCAGCTGTTCGACCTGCAATGGGACGAGGACGGCGACACGCGCTTCGTCGTCAACGTCGGCAGCTGTCCGGTCGCCGGGATGGCGCTGTCCGACCGCGTGCTGCCGGCGGAGCGGGTCGTGGCCAGTTGGACCCCCAACGCCGCTCGCCTGCAGCCGCGCCGGGGCGCGACGACCGCCAGCTGGTTCCGGCAGGACAAGCCGCTGCCCGAGCGCCTGCTGGCGCGCGAGAAATTCCACGACGCGTCGGAGGTGGTGTCGCAGCTGGTGTCGCTGTTCCCCGAGGTCGAGGCCTACCTGGCCGACGGACGCGTCGGCCCGCACCTGCACGTCGTCGCGCGCTAGCGGCCACGCCGGCTGGCGGAAACGAAAAGGGAGGCGCGTGGCGCCTCCCTTCCCGAACCCCTTGCCACGTGCGGTGCGCTCGCGCACTCAGGCGAGCGTGCGCACCTGCGCTTCACGGTCCCAGAAGCGCTGCTTGGCCGCCTTGATGAAGGCCTTCGCATTGCCGGCGTCGACGATGCCCGCGTCCGGCTCGATGCCGCCGGCCTGCAGCACCGCGGTCGCGCCGGCGTCGTAGGCGATCGCCTTCAGGTGGCCGAATGCGTCGCGGACGAAGTCGACGGCGGCCGCCTCGGTGGCGAGGTCGGCGCCGCCCTCTTCGGACAGCACCAGCGCGACCGCGTCGAAGATCGTCGACGGCGTCCCGGCGAGCTGCCCGTCGGCCGGCAGCTTGCGGCCGTCACTGAGCGTGGCGCCGCCGACCTTCTTGGCAACGATCTTGACCGTCGCCCCGGCGGCCTCCGCCGCGCTGCGCAGCGCGCGCACGGTGGCGGCATCGGAGCCGTCGTGGATCAGGATGCCGACGCAGCGGCCCTCGAGCGTGTCCTTCATCTTGCCGATGATCTGCAGCGCCGGCGACGGCGGCAGGTCGACCGGCTCGACCGCGGCCGGCGGGGCCGGCGGCAGTGCATCCATGCCCAGTCCGTCGGCCACGCGACGCGCCAGGTCGCCGTCGATGTGCCGCAGGTGGCCGACGATCGCCTCGCGCACGTGCACGGTGCCGACCTTCGACAGTTCGAACACCAGCGCCGACGCGATGTGGGCCTGCTCGTACGGCGTTTGGCTGCGGAAGAACATCCGCGCCTGCGAGTAGTGGTCGGCGAAGCTCTCGGCGCGGATGCGCGCTTTGGGCTCGTCTTCGCTCGGCTGGGCGAAGCTGCGGAATCCGGTCGCCACCTGGCGCGGCGTGCCGTCCTCGAGCGAGCTGGGCTCGTAGTTGACGCGGCCCTTGGGCACGGCCATCTGCATGTGGCCGTCGCGCTGCAGGTTTGCGAACGGGCACTTCGGCGCGTTGATCGGGATCTGGTGGAAGTTCGGGCTGCCCAGCCGCGACAGCTGGGTGTCCAAGTACGAGAACAGCCGGCCCTGCAGCAGCGGATCGTTGCTGAAATCGATGCCCGGCACCAGGTGCGACGGACAGAACGCGACCTGCTCGGTCTCGGCGAAGAAGTTGTCCGGCCAGCGGTCCAAGACCATGCGCCCGATCACCGTCAGCGGCACCAGCTCCTCGGGGATCAGCTTGGTCGCGTCGAGGTGGTCGAACGGGAACGCGTCGGCCTGCTCCTGGGTGAACAGCTGCACCGACAGCTCCCACTCCGGGAAGTTGCCGGCCTGGATCGCCTCGAACAGGTCGCGGCGGTGGAAGTCGTTGTCCGCCGCCTGCAGCTTGACCGCCTCGTCCCACACCGTGGACTGCAGGCCGAGCTTCGGTCGCCAGTGGAACTTGACGAAGGTGCTGTTGCCGTCGGCGTCGAGCAGCCGGAACGTGTGCACGCCGAAGCCCTCGATCATCCGCAGCGAGCGCGGGATCGTGCGGTCGCTCTTGATCCACATGATCATGTGGAACGCTTCCGGCGTCAGCGAGATGAAGTCCCAGAAGGTGTCGTGTGCCGATGCTGCCTGCGGGAAGCCGCGGTCGGGCTCCATCTTCACCGAGTGCACCAGGTCCGGGAACTTCATCGCGTCCTGGATAAAGAACACCGGCACGTTGTTGCCGACCAGGTCCCAGTTGCCTTCCTGCGTGTAGAACTTCACCGCGAAGCCGCGCACGTCGCGCGGCGTATCGACCGAGCCGGCGCCGCCGGCCACGGTCGAGAAGCGGCAGAACACCGGCGTGCGCTCGCCGACCTCGGTCAGGATGCGCGCCGTGGTGAATTTCTTGAGCGACTTCGTCAGTTCGAAGTAGCCGTGCGCGGCGCTGCCGCGCGCGTGGACGATGCGCTCTGGAATGCGCTCGTGGTCGAAGTGGGTGATCTTCTCGCGGAGGATGAAGTCCTCCAGCAGCGTCGGGCCGCGCGAGGTCGCGCGCAGCGAGTTCTGGTTGTCCGACAGCGGCGTGCCCAGGTTCGTGGTCAGCGCCGGGTGGCTGCCGCCTGCGAACTGGTGCAGCTCGTCGCCGTTGCCGCGCTGGTCGCGGCCGCTGCGCGCTGCGGAGGCCTTCGAGGCGGCGGACGCGCCGGGTCGGCCGCCAGCGGCGCTGCCGGCCTTGGTCGCGCTTGCAGGCGCCTTGGCGGCGCTGCTCTTGCTGCCTGCGGGCGTCTTGCGCGCAGTGGTCTTGCGTGTGGCCATCGGGGTTCTCCGCGAAGCTGGCTTGAAAGGGGGAGGGAAGGGCGGCGGCGCGCGTCACGAGCGCGCGCGGCGAGGTCGACGTGGCGGCCACCTGCCGGAAAAAGAGCGGGCGCACCTTGCAGTGCGCCCGCGTGGGTTACAGCATCTTGTCGCGCTGCTGTTCGGCGCGCGACGCGCCGATGGCGGTTTCGACCTGCTTGACCTCTTCCGGCGGCGGCAGCACGGCCGGCAGGCCGAGCGCGCTGATCCACAGTTCCCGGCACCAGCCGGTCGTGTGGTAGAGGTGGTGGTCCTCGTCTTCCTCGACCTGTTCGTGCGCGGCCTTCAGCGCCGCGGTGTGGGCGCTCTTGCCCTTTTCGGCGACGTGGCCGAGCAGCTCCCAGTTCATGTGGTCCTTGGTTTCCGCCAGGACGACGCATTCGCACGCGACCAGTTCGGCGGCGTGCGCGTCGCCCTCGGCCTTCGCCATCTGCATCGCCTTCACCAGCGCGTTCCCGATGTGCGCCACGACCTTGCGGCCGGGCGTCTGCACGTTGGGGTCGAGTCCGACCTGTTCGAAGAGCGCCAACAGCACCTGCTGGTGCGTGCGCGTTTCCTCGAGGTACTCCTTCCACTCGCTGCGCAGGTCGTCGTTGACGGCGCAGCTGATCGCGGCAAGGTAGATCTGCTCGCCACCGAGTTCGGTCTCGAGCATCTGGTACAGCAGTTCGTCGAGCTGGTGCTCGTCGTAGGCGGTACGGGCCATTGACGTGGTCTCCACTGGGGGAGGCCTCACTGTCCGCGCGTCGTCGTGGTCGATCGGTGAAGCGCGAGGGCTTCACCGGCCTGAACCGGCGCCTATGTCGCCGCGCGATCGCGGCCCACGCGTCGGAGCACGGTCGAATGGACCTCAAGAGCGGCTACCCGTTCTGGGCGATCAAGAACGGGTTGATGCATGCGTTCGAGCCGCTGCAGCGCGACGTGCGCTGCGAAGTCGCGGTCATCGGCGGCGGCATCACCGGCGCGCTGATCGCCGACGAGCTGGCCGCGCACGGCCATGAGGTCGTCGTGGTCGAACAGCGCGACATCGGCTGGGGCAGCACGTCGGCGAGCACGGCACTGCTGCAGTACGAGATCGACACGCATCTGGTCGAGCTGGCCGAGCGCTACGGCGAGGCCGACGCGGTCCTGGCCTACCGCGCCTGCGCCGAGGCGATCGGCCTGGTCGGCGAGCGCGCCCGCGCGGTGCGCGACGTCGACTTCGGCCCGATGCGCAGCCTGTACTGGGCCAGCCGGCGTCGCGACGTCGACCCCCTCCAGGCGGAATGCGCCCTCCGGGCCCGGCACGGCTTCGACGTGTCGTGGCTGGACGCCGGGGCCGTGCGCGAGGAGTTCGGACTCGCCGCGCCCGGCGCGATCCTCAGCGCGCTGGCCGCGCGCGTCGACCCGTACCGCCTCGCCTATCGCCTGTTCATGCGGTTGCAGCGCAACGGCACGGCCATCCACGACCGCACCCGCGTCGACGAGGTCGAGGCGACCAGCCGGCGCGTGCGGATGCGCACCGCGTCCGGCTGCCGCATCGAGGCCGACTACGCGGTCGTCGCGGCGGGCTACGCCAGCCAGCACTGGCTGAAGGAAACGGTCGCGCGCAATCGCAGCAGCTACGCAATCATCACCGACCCGCTGCCGGACGGGGCGGCGGGCGGACTGGCCGACACGATGGCGTGGGAGTCGGCGCGGCCGTACCTCTACCTGCGCACCACCGGGGACGGGCGGCTGCTGGTCGGCGGCGAGGACGACGCCGTCGACATTCCGGCCCGCCGGGACAAGCGCGTGCACGGCAAGGCGCGCACGCTGGTCAAGCACATGCACCGTGCGCTGCCGCTGCTGCCGGTGGTACCGGCGTTCTCGTGGGCGGGCACGTTCGCCGAAACCGAAGACGGGCTGCCGTACTTCGGCGCGCATGAACAGCGCGGCCCGCGCGTGCTGTTCGCAATGGCGTACGGCGGCAACGGCATCACGTACTCGATGCTCGGCGCCGGGCTGCTGCGCGCGACGATCGAGCGGCGCGCACACCCGCTGAAGACGCTGTTCGGATTTGCACGGCGCGAGCGTCGATGACGCCTCGCGATGCCGCAGGGACGCCGCTGCGCGCCCGCACCGCGAACGAAAAAATGACCTCGGTGAACAGCGTGCAACATCGGCAAGCACCACTGCGCATTCATCCACGTCAATTCACGGG
This sequence comes from Cognatilysobacter tabacisoli, assembly GCF_003586305.1. Classification (GTDB taxonomy): domain Bacteria; phylum Pseudomonadota; class Gammaproteobacteria; order Xanthomonadales; family Xanthomonadaceae; genus Cognatilysobacter_A; species Cognatilysobacter_A tabacisoli. The sequence goes on from NZ_QXJI01000001.1 coordinate 153,397, forward strand.
CACGTGATTCAAGCGCGCGCAGTCTGCGATGGCGGTCGCAGTGCAGCAACGTTTCGAACTGCCGGACGCATTGATGCGCCCGACACGGTTGGATCGATGCACGAGCGATCCACACACGGCAACACCCCCACGCAACACCCATCGACAACACACAGCGGAGACGAGCAATGAAAGAGGTCAAGAAGGATCACAGCATCGGTGAAGGCACGGGCGCAGTGGCAGGCGCAGTGAGCGGTGCGGCCATCGGCTCCGCGGCCGGTCCGGTCGGCACCGTCGTCGGCGCCGTCGTCGGCGGCGTGGCCGGTGCGAAGGCGGGCGGCGCGATCGCCGAAGCCGTCAACCCCACCGAGTACACCACCCACTTCAAGAACAACTACCAGACCACCTCGTACTACAACCGTGACCGCACGTGGGACGACTACTCCCCGGCGTACGACTACGGCTACAAGACCTATGGCCAGTACCAGGGCCAGAAGTTCGAGCAGGTCGAAGACAAGCTCGAGCGCGAGTGGAACGAAGCCAAGGCCGACTCGCGTCTGGCCTGGGGCGAGGCCAAGGGCGCCGTGCGCGATGGTTGGCACTACATCGAGCGCGCCATGCCGGGCGACGCCGACCGCGACGGTCGCTAAGCCGAGCGGCACGTTCCTCGACATGTCGCCTGACGCGACGGGTGCGCGTCTCCTTGCGCCACTCGCCGCGTCGGCCGGCCGCCGCGCTGCCCGGTTCGCCGGGCAGTCGCGGCGCACGGGTCACCGTGAGGGGCCGCGAAGGAGTGCGGTCCACCCGTGAATCCACCCGACGACTCTGGCCCTTCGGGGCCAGAGTCGTCTTGTATCCGCCATTCCACTTCGCGCGCCGCGCGCGATCGACCCCGAAAACTCAGAGCTGACCATGGACACTGCCCCCACCGGACTGGCGCGCACCGCGCAGATCCTCGGCTTCCTGCTGCGCTATCGCGACGCCGGCATCTTCACCGGACTGGACCTGTCGGCCGTCGATGCCGCCAACGCCGCCGAGGTGCAGGGCGCGGCACCGGTCACTCCGGACGGCCGCCCGGACGTCTTCGTCGACGAACTCGAAGCGCTGGGCCCGACCTTCATCAAGATCGGGCAGGCGCTTTCGACGCGCCCCGACATGGTGCCGCCGCCGTATCTCGCCGCGCTCGAGCGCATGCAGGACGACTGCGAACCGGTTGCCTTCGACGTGATCCGCGACTCGATCGAGGCGCAGCTCGGCGTGCGGCTCAACAAGGTGTTCGACACCTTCGACGAAACCCCGCTGGCTGCCGCGTCGCTGGCGCAGGTGCATCGCGCCACCCTCCGCGATGGGCGCGCCGTGGCGGTGAAGGTGCAGCGCCCCGGCGTAACGGAGGTCGTGACGGCCGACCTCGACGCACTCGATTCGCTGGCCGCGAAGGCCGACCGCTTCACCGACCTAGGACGACGGCTGCACTTCGTCGACTGGGTGCAGGAGCTGCGCAAGACGCTGATGGACGAGCTCGACTACCGCGGCGAAGCGGAGAACCTCGAGCGCTTCGCCCGCCACTTCGCCGAGTACCCCGAGATCGTCGTGCCGCAGCCGGTGTGGGATTACGTCCGGCCGCAGCTGCTGGTGATGGAGCTGGTCGCCGGCACCAAGGCCACTGACATCAGCGGCCTGCGTCGCACCGAACAGTCGCTGTCGCACCTGGCGACCGCGGTCATGCGCGCGTACCTGGACCAGGTGTTCGTGCACGGCGAGATCCACGCCGACCCGCACCCGGGGAACCTGCTGGTCACCGACGACGGCCGCATTGCGCTGCTCGACCTGGGCATGGTCGCGCACGTGCCGCCGCGCCTGCGCGGACGGCTGCTGAAGCTGCTGTTCGCCGCGGTCGACGGCCGCGGCGAGGAGGTCGCGCAGGAGTGCATGGCCATCGGCACGCGGCTGGAGGACTTCGACGAGGAGCGCTTCGTCCGCGAAGTCGGCCAGCGCGTCGCACGCTACGCCGCGCACGGCGGCGGGGGCGGCACCACGTCGCCCGGCGAGGGCCGGCTCGTGCTCGACCTGACCCGGCTGGGCACCGCCTGCGGCCTGCGCACGCCGCCGGAGCTGAGCCTGCTCGGCAAGACCCTGCTGAACCTCGAGGCCGTCAGCCACGCGCTCGACCCGGACCTCGACGTCAAGGACGTGGTCGAGGACCACCTCGAGAGCGTGATGCGCGCGCGGCTGAAGAAGTCGTTCTCCGCTGCGAATCTGGCCAGCGAAGCGATGGAAGTGCAGTCGCTGCTGCGCGAGGCGCCCGGTCGCGTCTCCAGCATCCTCGCGCTGCTGTCGGAAAACCGCCTGCAGGTGCGCCTGACCGGACTGGAGGAATCGCGCCTGCTCGAGAACCTGCAGAAGATCGCCAACCGGATCAGCGCCGGTGTCATCACCGCGGCGCTGATCCTCGCGTCGGCGATGCTGATGCGCGTCGAGGCCGGCCCGCGCGTGTTCGGTTACCCGGCGCTTGCGTTCGGCCTGTTGGTGGTCGCGGTGATGCTTGGCCTGGCCATCGTCGTCAGCGCCCTGCGTCGCGACCGCACCGCGCAGCCGGTCGAGACGCACGGGCCGCGCTAGGCGCGCAACGGCGACGGCCGCGACGGGTTGATGCCCCCGCGCGCCGGGGCTAGGCTGTCGCTGCGGCCACGGAGGCCGCGGGCGTGGACAAGGAGCAGGTCATGCGCGATGTCGTCCGCAGCAATTTCCCTAATCGCCGCGCCACGGGTGCGGTCGCGTCGGTGCGCGCCGCGCCGGCGCGTCTTCGGTCGGCTGGCCCGCGCAGCGCGCGGGCATCGGTCGTGGCGGCCCTGGTCGCGACCGCGCTGCTGGTCGGTTGCGCCGAGTCCGCGCCTGCGCCTGCAGCGGCCGGCCAATCGGCCGCGACCGTGCAACCCCTCTCGGCGGCGGCCCCGGCCCCCGCGGCCCCCGGATCGGAGTTTTCGATGAGCGACATGGTGGACGCAGCATCCAGGCGCATGGCGTCGACCGGTCTTGAGCCCGTCGTGGTCCGGGTGGCCGCGGACGATCCCGCCGTTGCGGCGGCGGTCGGCTACCGGCCGGGCGGGCCGGACGCGCCCCCCGAATGCGCGCTGATGGTGTTCGCCGCCAACGGCGGGACGCTGGCCATGGTCGAAAGCAGCGCACAGCTGGTCGACTGCAGCGCGCACCCGACGGCCGAGGGCATGGCCGAGGCGATCGAGCTGGACGTGCAGGCCCAGCGCATCGCGCTGTTCTACCAGGGCGACAAGCGCAACGCGCGCTTCGAGTTCGTCCGGCGCGCAGACGGTCGCTGGGCGGTCGCCGCGGCGCGCTTCACGTCGCCTGAGTACGACGCCGACGCCGACGAGATGCGCGTGTTCACCGACTCGGTCGCGTATGCCGCCGACGGCAGGCAGCTCCTCGTGTCCGACTACCGCTATGCCGTGATCGAGCCCGACCTCCAGCGGAAGGAAGTCGAATAGCGCGAGCACCCTCCATCATTCCAGGGACTGGACATGGCCGCATCGAACTACTCGTTGAACCGCTCGTCGGCGCTGCTGCTTCAGACCGCGATCGAGGCCGGGATCACCTCGCCGGCCGAACTGGCCAACCTGATGGGCAACGCGCACGTCGAAACCGCCGGGTTCTCGACGATGCACGAGAGCTTCCGCTACCGCTCCGCCGACCGGCTCATCAGTGCCGTCAGCTCAGCCGACGAGCGATTCACCCGCGCGCAGATCGAAGCGGCCGTCGCAAGCGGCGAACCCCGGCGCATCGCGACGATCATGTACGAAAACCGCCGCGACCTCGGCAATACCGAGCCAGGGGACGGATGGCGCTTCCACGGTCGCGGCTACCTGCAGTACACCGGCCGCCACAACTACGCGGAGTACGGCCGCAGGTTCGGGGTCGACCTCGAAGGGCAACCCGAGCTCGCGGCCGAGCCGCGCATGGCGGCCCACCTCGCCGTCGCCTACTGGCAGGACAAGATCCCCGAGTCGCAGCGCGAGGACGTGCGTACCGCCGCCCGTCGGATCAACGGAGGCGAGAACGGCATGGCGCAGCGCGTCGCCGCGTCGGCCCGTTGGTCTCAGGTGATCACCGGCGACCTGGTCGCGCGCGTGCGTGACGGACGGCTGGGCGTCGAGGAGCTCGTCGGAATCGGCGCGGCATCACGGGATGAGCTTGCATCCCGGACCGCGCCGAGGGCACCTGACGCGACTGCGGCGCAGGTCCGCACCGCACAGGCCGCCCTCAATGCACTCGGCTACCGCGACGCCGGTGGGCGTGCGCTGGTCGTCGACGGCGACCTCGGTGCGCGCACCCGCCACGCGCTCGAGGCGTTCCAGCGGGACACCGGCACTGGCGCGGATGGACGCATCGGCGCGGAAACGCTCGCTGCCCTGCAGCGCGCCCAACAGGCGCCGCTGCTGTCGAACCCGACGCATCCCGACCACGCGCTGTACCGGCAGGCGCTGCGAGGCATCGAGCAGTTGCCCGCGGACACGTTCCGCAGCGACGTCGAGCGCCGCAACGCCGCGGCGACGCTGGTGTTCGAAGCGCGGGTCAGCGGCGCAACGCGCATCGACCACGTGGTGCTCAGCCCGCGCGCAGACGGCTTGTTCGCGGTGCAGGGCGCGCTCGGCGACCCCGCGCACCTGCGCGTCTACGCCGATCGCGCGCAGGCCGCGGCCCAGCCCATCGAACGCAGCACCGCGCTGCTGCGCGACGAATCGCAGCGTCGCCTGGCCGCCGTCGACGCCGCGGAGATGGGTGCGCGTCAACCGGTGGGCGATCCAAGTCGAACGCCTCAGGCGCCGTGGTGAGCAACGACCCAACCTTCGGTCAGCCACTGTTCGACGCGGTGACTTGGCCATTTTTTGATCCACACGATTTCCGACCAAGGATTCCAGAAGATGATCCGTACATCCGCCCTCTGCAGCTCGCTCTTGTTACTGCTCTGTGCCTGCTCCGCGTCCAACGGCGATGCCGCAGTCCAGCCGCCAACCTCACAGCCCCCTGCAGTAGCGTCGGGTCACGAATCGGCCGTGGCGTCGGCGAGTGCGCCCGTCCCATCGCCTGAGAGTCCGGCCAACCAAGATGGAGAAACCTCGATGGAAGCGAATAATCGTGATGCGGCGGTACTGCGGCCCGACTACCAAGCGTGCATCGCCGCGTCGGGCGGGGTGACGCCGGTCATGCAGGACTGTATTGAGGCCGAAGCCGAATTTCAGGCAGGCCGGCTTGCGTCGGTGTACGCCAAGCTGCTGGCCTTGCTGTCGGCCGGCAATCGGGCGGCCCTGGAAAGCGAGCAGTCTGCGTGGATGCGTGAGAAGGACGCGGCCTGTGCGTGGAATGCGGACGAAGAGGGCCAGGGTCAGCGACTTGAAGGAAATGAGTGCGCATTGCAGATGACTGCCTCGCGCGCCGACACGCTGGAGAAGCGATTGCAGTCTCCGTAACAAGACCTCCAACGCAGAAGGGAGCATAGGGATATGCAGAGCACGGAATGGCGCCTTGGTCAGACCTCGGAGCGCTACGAAACGGGCGGCCGCGGCGCCGGTACGATCTCGACCGGTCGGGGCGACAACGGCGGTGCGTCGTACGGCACGTACCAGCTGTCGTCGCGCATGGGGACGCTTGCCGAGTACCTGGCGGAATCGTCATACGGCGATCAATTCCGCGGACTGACACCGGTGACACCGGCGTTCGATCGACGGTGGCGTGAACTCGCCGCAGCCGATCCGGGTTTTGCCCGCGACCAGCACGAGTTCATCAAGCGATCCCACTACGACGTGCAGCACGAGCGATTGCGCGCAGCGGGCCTCGATCTGAGCGAACGTGGGCCCGCCGTGCAGGACGCCGTGTGGAGCACCTCAGTGCAGTTCCGCAACTTGACGCCGCGGATCGTGTCCAGAGGCCTAGAAGAGCGCTTCGGCGCCGGCTACCGCCTCGACGACCTGTCCGACCGGCAGATCGTCGAAGCAATCCAGGACTACAAGATCGCGCACAACCAGCAGTTGTTCAGCCGGTCCCCGACGCTGTGGCCCGGACTGTTGGACCGCGCCCGCAGCGAGCGGGAGGCCCTGATCGAGCTTGCATCGCCGGATCGTGCTCGCGAGGTCGGCGCGACGCCGGAAGCCGAGGCGCGCGGACCGGCGGGCAGGACGTTGGAAATGGGTGATCACGGGGCGCGGGTTCGCACAGTGCAGGAGTACCTGGTGCGGCTCGGCTACGGCGACGCCGACGGCCGCGAGGTGGTGGTCGACGGGGACTTCGGTCGACGCACGCAGCAGGCGGTCGAGCGCTTCCAGCGCGACAGCGGGCGCGATGTCGACGGCATCGTCGGCCCGCGCACTCTGGCTGCGCTGGAGCGCGGCGAACAGCAGCCGCTGCTGTCGAACCCCGCGCACCCGGACCACGGCCTGTACCGGCAGGCGCTGCGGGGAATCGAGCAGCTGCCGGCGGGCACGTTCCGCAGCGACGTCGAGCGCAGCAACGCCGCGGCGACGCTGGCGTTCGAAGCGCGCATCAGCGGCGCGTCGCGCATCGACCACGTGGTGCTGGGCCAGCGCGGCGACGGCTTGTTCGCGGTGCAGGGCGCGCTCGGGGATCCGGCGCACCTGCGCGTATATGCCGACCGCATCCAGGCCGCGGGCCAGCCGATCGAACGCAGCACTGCACTGCTGCGCGACGAATCGCAGATCGGGCGGGCCGGCATCGACCCCGGCCCGGTCGTGACGCGCGCGCCCACCGTCGACCCCAGTGGCGCCCCGAGCGGCATGCGGCTCTGACGGAAGCGGCGCCCCGCCGTACGCGCAAAGAGGGCCCCGCCCGCCGGGGCCCTCTACGCTTCACGGCGTGGTGCGCCAGGCCAGCGGTGGGTCTCAGCGCGGAGCGCCGAGGGGCGGACATTCGCGCCTGCCGCGCCATGACGTCCGTGGACCTCGCGCGTACGGGGACGCCGGTGGTGTCCCTCGACGCATGCATGCATCCCTCGCTGCGAGGGCGTGCTCGCGACCCGGCCTGCGTCGTCCAGCGCGGGAACCGATACGGATTCACCCGACGCATATCCGGGCGCGGCTACGGTCTGCACACCGACGGCCCCGGCGGTCGTCCGCTCGATCCAGACGCGGAGGCGGCGTGGCGCGTGCGAAGACACTCAAGCTGGCGACGTTCAACGTCAACGGCATCGGCACGCGGCTGGCGCACCTGCTGGCCTGGCTCGAGAAGGAGCAGCCGGACGTCGTCGCGCTGCAGGAGCTCAAGGCCGTGGACGCGGCGTTTCCGGTCGCGGAACTCGAGGCGGCCGGCTACGGCGCGATCTGGCACGGACAGCGGTCGTGGAACGGCGTGGCGCTCCTGGCGCGCGACGCGATGCCGGTCGAAAGCCGGCGCGGGCTGCCCGGCGACGCGAAGGACGACCAGAGCCGCTACCTCGAGGCGGTCGTCCACAATCTCGTCGTCGGCTGCCTGTACCTGCCCAACGGCAACCCGCAGCCGGGTCCCAAGTTCGACTACAAGCTCGCGTGGATGGAGCGCCTGATCCGGCATGCGCGCACGCTGGTCGACCTGCCGCACCCGGCGGTGCTGCTGGGCGACTTCAACGTGATTCCGACCGACCTGGACGTCTACGACCCGAAGGCGTGGCGCAAGGACGCGCTGATCCAGCCGGAAGTGCGCGCGGCGTTCGAGCGGTTGCTGGCGCAGGGCTGGACCGACGCGCTGCGGCACGTTGCCGGGGACGCGGTGGTCTACACGTTCTGGGACTACTTCCGCCAGCACGCGGAGCGCGACCGCGGGCTGCGCATCGACCACCTGCTGCTGAACCCGGTGCTGGCGACGGGCCTCAAGGACGCCGGCGTCGATCGCTGGGTGCGACTGCAGGACAAGGCCAGCGACCACGCGCCGACGTGGGCCACGGTTCGCGTGCCGGCGGCGCCGGCGCGTCCGGTGCGTTCGACACGATCGAAGAGTTGAGGCGCTGCGAAGCGATTCGCCGGCGGCGCCAGGGCCTTTCGTCGTCGTGATCCGACCTTGGCTGGCGAACGTGCGGCGCGCGCAGCGGGTGCCGCGCCGCCGGCCGACGCCGGTGGGTCACCAGACCAGGTCGTCGGGCACCTGGAACTGCGCGTAGTACGCATCGTCGTCCGACGTCGGCGCGGCCGGCTCCGTGCCGGCCGCCTGGCCGTGGTCGAGCACGATCATCGTCGCGTCGCGCTCGCGCACCTTGTCGCCGGCGGCGCGTGGCAGCAGCTCGTAGCGGTCGCCATGCCGCGCGATCACGAGCGCGCCGCCGGCCAGCAGCTTGCGCTGGGCGTCGTCGACCAGCAGCGTTCGGATCGCGCCGTCGGCGGTGAAGCGGTACTCGCTCGCGCCGGTGCGCGGCACCTTCTTGTCGTCGATGATCTGGCGCGCCTGCGCGCGCAGTTCGGCGGTGCGGGCCTGGGCCTTGCGCTCGGCGGCCAGCGCACGGTCGCGCTCGGCCTTCTCGGCGCGGGCACGCTCGACGTCGCGGGCCAACTCGTCCGGCTTGGACGGCCCCTTCGCGTGCAGGGCCTTGTTCTGTTCGCGCGCCGCGTCGGCGACCTGGGACTTCTTGACCAGTCCGGCCTTCAGCAGCTGCGCCTGGAGTGGAGTGGGCTTGGCCATGGCTCGGGTTCGCGGAAAGGCTTAGCGGGTGGCCATCATACTGGGCACCCGCCGAGCCGCCCTTCGCCCACGCCGACGCCCGTCGATGACGACCCTGAAATACCTCGCCGGCTACCCGCCACAGCTGCTCGCGCAGGTGCAGGCGTTGATCGAGCAGGACCGGCTCGGCGCCGTGCTGGCGGCCAAGTACCCGCAGGCGCACGCGGTCCGCAGCGACGGGCAGTTGTACGAATACGTGCAAACGCTGAAGGAGCGCCACCTTCGCAAGGCCGTGCCGCTGGGCAAGGTGGTCTACGACGGCAAGCTGCAGGTGATGAAGCACGCGCTGGGCACCCACACGGCGATCTCGCGCGTACATGGAGGCAGGCTCAAGGCCAGCCGCGAGATCCGCATCGCCAGCGTGTTCCGCGACGCGCCGGCCGGATTCCTGCGCATGATCGTCGTGCACGAGCTGGCGCACCTGAAGGAGCCCGACCACAGCAAGGCGTTCTACCAGCTGTGCACGCACATGGAGCCGGACTACCACCAGCTGGAGTTCGACCTGCGGCTGTACCTCACCCACCTTGATGGAGTGCGGCGGCGGAGCGGAGCAGCGGAAAGCGAGGCGGGCACGGACGCCTGACCGCGCGCGACCGACGTGCGACGTCGGCGGCGCCGCGAGAAAGACGTAGCGATGGACTGCACGCGACGCGCGTCGTGTGACCGCGCCCGTTCACGAACGATCGGAGCGTCGTAAGCGCTCGTCGCGCTCCATGTCGGGATGAATGCGGGCGCCGCGACGGCCTTCATCGCGCGTGCCCAATCGCGCTCGCGCAAATCAGCGATGTCAGCGTGCAGCGTCGTGAACGATTCACGATCGTCGATGCGACGCGCACGGCCGCGCGCCGCGCGTGCACGCATCGCAACGCGAGGAATCCTGCGTCGGGTCCTCGACACGGCGTATCGAAAGTTCAGCGGAAACATCACGCACCGCTATCGCGCGCGCATGCAGTTTCGTTCGGGTCGACCACGTGTCGGCACATTCCCGCACGAGCTCCGACGACGAGCAGAGCAAGCAAGTAGGAGGACGCAGCAGTGCAAGAGAGAACCCGCAGTGCGGCCGAGGTGCCTGGGACAGGCGAGCTCAAGGCCGTGGCCGGTGAGGTGTTCCGTCTGGGCGCGCGATACGTGAATGCCGGTCGCGCATGGCTGAATGAAAAGAGGAGTGGCGAGATGAGAGAGCGTGACTTGAGGGATCGTGATCTTCGAGAAGGTGCCTCGCGCGAGCGAGGATGGCGCGACAACGAGCACGGCGCGCGCAGCGAGTACGAAGCGATGCGCGAAGGCGGAAGCGGACAACGCGTGACGTACCCGCAGGGCTATTCGGAATCGCAGGGTGGCACGGCCGCGGGATACGGCCCGTCGACGCAGGGCCGGGACCCGTACGGCGGCGAGTCGCGCTACGAGACCGGCCGCTACCCGGGCTCACAGGGCTACGGCGGCGGCTCGGAGTACGGCAGCGCGCGGCGCACGCAGCGTGACGACTGGGAAGAAACCCGCCAGTACGGGCAGGGCGGCGGCATGGAATACGGGCAGGGCCGCAGCGCGAGCGGCTGGCAGTCGGACCATGACCCGTGGGCCGGCGAGTCGCAGCGTGGCGGTGCGTCGCACGGCGGCAACTACGCCCGCCAGCCCGCCGGCGACTACGGGCGCCAGGGCAGTCGCGGCAGCAGCCAGTTCCAGGCGCAACCGCGTGACTTCGGCGAAGGCTACGGCCGTTCGTCGGGCTACGGCGACGAGCCGCGTTACGGCCACGCGCGCGGCACGGCCGGCCCGGAATTCGATCGAGCTGACCGCACGTACGGCCAGCGCGTCGACTTCAGCGGCGGCGCCGGTGCGAGCTACGGCACCGAGTGGGACCGCAACACCCAGCATGCCGGGTTGGGCGCCGGCGCTTCGCCCGGGACCGAGGGGCCGTATCGCGGCCGCGGCCCGCGCAACTACCGCCGTTCGCAGGAGCGCATCCTCGAGGACATCAACGAGCGACTGACCTACGACTCGCAGATCGACGCCAGCGGCATCGAGGTCCGTTGCGCCGACGGCAAGGTGGTGCTCGAGGGCGAGGTCGACGGCCGCTGGATGAAGCACCGCGCCGAGGACATCGCCGAAGCGTGCGCGGGCTCGCTGGAGATCGACAACCGCCTGCGCGTGCGTCGCGGCGAGCACCGCGAGGTGTCAGGTGCGCGCAGCGCGTCGTCGATCAACGACGCGGCCGGCGGCGGGCAAGCGGCTGCATCCGCAAGCACGCTCGGCGGGGCGGCGTCCGGCCGCGACGAGTCCGCCAGGACGCCAGCCGCGAAGACGACGCAGTCCGGTCAGCCCGGTTCAGGAAGCGGCACCTCGGCGCACTGACGGTCGTGCTGCCGGACGCGCCCCCGCGCGAGGCGGCCAACCCCCTGCGAAACACGGAGCCCCGCACCCGCGGGGCTTCGTGCTTGATGGCGTCGGCGATGGCGACGGGCGTGCCGCGGCCCGTCTGAGTGAGCTGTCAGCGTGCTCCGACCGCCGACTGCCCGCGCGCGACGCCGTCCAGCAGCGCCACCAGCGCCTGGATGTCGACCGGCTTGGCGAAGTGGTGGTCGAAGCCGGCGGCGCGGCCGTGGCGGCGGTCCTGCTCCTGGCTCCAGCCGCTGACGGCGACCAGCAGCGCGCCTGACAGGCGCGGGTCGCGGCGCATGCGCCGCGCGAGTTCGTAGCCGTCCATGCCGGGCATGCCGATGTCGAGCAGCGCGACGTCGGGCACGAACGTCTCGGCGATCTCCAGCGCCGCCGCGCCGCTGTTTGCTTCGCGGTGCTGGAACCGCAGCCCGTCCATGACCATCGCCAGCGAGCGGGCGGAGTCGACGTTGTCGTCGACCACCAGCACGCGCAGCGGCTGCGGCGCCGACGCGTTGCCGGCCGGGCGGGACTGTCCGTTGCCCGCGGTCGGTGACGCGGCGGCGGCGGGCGTCAGCGGCAGCCGCACTTCGAAACGCGCACCGCGCCCGCGGCCGTCGCTGCGCGCCACCACGGTGCCGTCGTGCATCTGCACGAGGTCGCGCACCAGCGACAGTCCGATGCCGAGGCCTTCCTTCATCCGGTCCGCATCGCCCTGGCCCTGGGTGAACAGGTCGAAGACGTGCGGCAGCAGGTCCGGCTCGATGCCGATGCCGTCGTCGCTGACGGTGACGACGACCTGGTCGCCCTCGACCCGCGCATCGAGCGCCACCCGTCCACCGGGACGGCCGTACTTGGCCGCGTTGTGCAGCAGGTTGCCGAACACCTGGATCAGGCGGTCGGTGTCGCCGTGCACCGGCAGCGGATCGGGCGGCAGCGTGACATCGAACGCACCCTGCGTGGCGCGGATCAGCGGCTCGCCGACGTCGATCGCGCTGCGCAGGGCGTCCTGCAGGTCGATCGGCTCGCGGCGCAGGTCGACCCGGCCGCGCGACATGCGCGAGGCATCCATGAGGTCGTCGACCAGCCGCACCATGTGGTCGGCCTGTCGGGTCATCATCGCGTACAGCATCCGCCGCCGCTCCGCGTCGCCGTCGTCGAGTTCGAGCACGCTGAGCGCATTGCGGATCGGCGCCAGCGGGTTGCGCAGCTCGTGCGCCAGCATCGCCAGGAACTCGTCCTTGCGCCGCGCGGCCGTCGCCTGCGCGGACCGCGCCTGTTCGAGGTCGCGCAGGTAGCGCTCCAGCTGGTACTGGCGGGCGCGGGCGCGCAGCGCAGTGCGCACCAGGCTCAGCAGCGCCGAGACGCGCAGCGGGCGCTCGAGCAGGGTGACGTTGCCGAGCACCTGCAGCGCGTCGCGCACCTCGTGCGAGTCGGCGCCCTGGCGGGCCAGCACCAGCACCGGCAGGTCGGACCACGGCGGCTGGGCGTCCATGGCCTGCGCCAGCACGCCGCCGGTCGCGCCGGCGCCGAGCGCCTCCTCGGCCACGAGGACCGCGCCGGCGCCGCGCGCGAGTTCCTGCGCGAACTCGCTGGCGTTCGCGCAGGTCTGCGACGCGATGCCGTTGCGCTGCAGGATGCCCGCGGTCATCGACGCGTCGCGGGCGGTCGGCAGCAGGAGCAGCACGCGCTCCCGCGTCGCGTCGGTGGCCGGTGCGGCGGTCACGACGTCGTGCGTGCCCGCGGCGTGGCGTCCGTGCCGCCGCCATCGCCAGGCGAGCCGACCTCATGCGGCACGCCGGTCAGCACGCCGCGGAAGTTGCGCAGCGGCTCGCCGATCTGCAGGCCCTCCGATGTCAGGCGCATCTCGCGGATCGTGCGCTCGTGCGGACCGGTGCGCTTCTTCAGCACCGACATCGCCTGGCGCACTTCGCCGTGGGCCTCGAAGTAGCGCAGCAGCACGACCGTGTCGGCCAGGTAGCTCACGTCGAGCGTATTGGTCATCTGCCCGATCAGGCCCTGCTGCGCGTTGATCAGCAGCGTTACCACGTCGAGCTGGGCGAGGTAGGCGAGCAGCTCGTGCAGCTGCACGAGGACGTGCTGCTCCTCGGGCATCGAGTTGAGGTAGCCGTTGAGACTGTCGATCACGACCAGGCGCGCGCCGCGCAGCTCCACCGCCTCGCGGATGCCCTGGATGAACTCGCCCGGCGACAGCTCGCCGGGATCGATGGCCTGCACCGCGACCCGGCCGGAGGCGATGTGGCCCTCGAGGTCGAAGCCGATGCCGCGCGAGCGGGTGGCGAGGGTGCGCTCGTTCTCGTCGAACAGGAACATCGCCGCGTGCTCGCCGCGCTTGGCCGCCTCCATCACGAAATGCGTCGCCAGCGACGACTTGCCGGTGCCGGCCGCGCCGATCAGCAGCGTGCTGGTGCCGCGCTCCAGGCCGCCGCCGAGCAGCTGATCGAGCGCGGCGATGCCGCTGCCGACCGGGGTGTTGGTGCCGGCGCGCCGGTGGCGCGCCGCGACCAGCCGCGGGAACACACGCACGCCGCCGGTCTCGATCTCGTAGTCGTGGTTGCCGCCGCGGAACGGGCGGCCGCGCATCTTGTTGATGCGCAGCCGGCGCCGGTCGCCGCCAAATTCCGGCCGCAGCTGGTGCAGGGCGATGACGCCGTGCACGACCGTGTGCACGTGGGTGCCGTGCTCGGCGTGCTGGCTTTCGTCGAGCAGCAGCACGGTGCTGCCGCGCCCGGCGAAGTACTGCTTCAGCGCGAGCACCTGCCGGCGCAGGCGCAGGATCGTGCCCGACAGCAGCCGCACCTCGGCCAATGAATCGAACACGACGCGCGACGGCTTGAGCCGTTCGACCTCCTCGAGGATGCGGCGGGTCGTGTCGGTCAGTTCCACCTCGGACGGGTGGAACATCGTGTACTGATCGTCGGGGTCGAGCTGGTCGCCGAGCGGGAACAGTTCGTGGATGTGGATGCCGTCCAGCGACCAGCCGTGCGAGGCGGCGACCTCGCGCAGCTCCTCCTCGGTTTCCGACAACGTCACGTACAGGACGGTCTCGCCGCGTTCCACGCCGGCGAGCAGGAACTGCATGGCCATCGTGGTCTTGCCCGATCCGGGCACGCCCTCCAGGAGGTACAGGCGCTCGGGCGTGAGGCCGCCGTCGAGGATGGCGTCGAGACCGGGCACGCCGGTGCTGAGGGGAGCGTTGGCTTCTGCTGGCATGGTGACCCTTCGGCTCACGGCTGGCGGGACGCCAGGTCGAACGTGTCCGATATAAGCAGCGGTAGCGTAAACACTCCGTGCACTTCGCTGAAGGGGTTCACGAACGCGAACGGGCCTTCACGCCGGCGGCGCCGACGCGGATCGACGCGTGAGGACACATCGCGCAAAGAGAGAAGCCCCGCGCGGGCGGGGCTTCCTCGTGACCTCGGAGCGTCGTCGCCCGCCGCGGCTCAGGCCTCCTCGACCGCGTCCTTGTACGCATCGACCGGGATGCACGCGCACATGACGTTCTTGTCCCCGTAGACGTTGTCGACGCGGGCGACCGGCGGCCAGTACTTGGTCAGCTTCAGGCTCGGCAGCGGGAACGCTGCCAGCTCGCGCGGGTAGGCGTGGGTCCACTCGCTGGCCGACACCGACGTGGCGGTGTGCGGGGCGTTCTTGAGCGGGTTGTCCTCGCGGTCGAGTTTGCCTTCCTCGACGGCGCGGATCTCGTCGCGGATCTGGATCATCGCGTCGATGAAGCGGTCGAGCTCGTGCTGCGATTCGCTCTCGGTCGGCTCGACCATCAGCGTGCCCGACACCGGGAAGCTCAGCGTCGGCGCGTGGAAGCCGAAGTCGATCAGGCGCTTGGCCACGTCCTCGGCGCCGATGCCGGTGGCGTCCTTCAGCGGGCGCAGGTCGAGGATGCACTCGTGCGCGACCAGCCCGTTGCGGCCGGTGTAGAGCGTCTCGTAGTGCGGCGCCAGGCGGGTCGCGACGTAGTTGGCGTTGAGCAGCGCGACCTGGGTCGCGCGGCGCAGCCCTTCGGCGCCCATCATCGTGATGTACATCCAGCTGATCGGCAGGATGCTGGCCGAGCCGAACGTCGCCGCCGAGACCATGCCGACGTCGCCGTCGCCGCCGAGCGCGCGCGGCAGGAACGGCGCCAGGTGCGACTTGACCGCGCACGGGCCGACGCCCGGGCCGCCGCCGCCGTGCGGGATGCAGAAGGTCTTGTGCAGGTTCAGGTGCGACACGTCCGAGCCCCACTTGCCGGGCTTGGCGACGCCGACGAGGGCATTCATGTTGGCGCCGTCGGTGTACACCTGGCCGCCGTGCTTGTGCACGATCTCGCAGATCTCGACGATGTCCTCCTCGAACACGCCGTGCGTGGACGGGTAGGTGACCATCAGCGCGGCGAGGCGGTCGGAGTACTTCTCGGCGTTGCGGCGGATGTCCTCGACGTCGACGTTGCCGTTGGCGTCGGTCTTGGTGACGACGACGGTCATGCCGCACATCTGCGCCGACGCCGGGTTGGTGCCGTGCGCGGAGTCGGGGATCAGGCAGATGTCGCGGTGGTCGTCGCCGCGGCTGCGGTGGTAGGCGCGGATCGCCAGCAGGCCGGCGTACTCGCCCTGCGCGCCGGAGTTCGGCTGCAGGCTGACGGCGTCGTAGCCGGTGCACTCGACCAGCATCGCCTCGAGCTCTTCGATCAGCTGCTTGTAACCCGTTGCCTGCTCGGCCGGCGCCAGCGGGTGGATGTTGGCGAACTCCGGCCACGTCACCGGGATCATCTCGGCGGTGGCGTTGAGCTTCATCGTGCAGCTGCCCAGCGGAATCATCGTGCGATCCATCGCCAGGTCCTTGTCGGCCAGCTGGCGCATGTAGCGCAGCAGCTCGTGCTCGCTGTGGTGGGTGTTGAACACCGGGTGGGTCATGAAGTCGCTGCTGCGCTTCAGCCCGGCCGGCAGCGCCTCGGCGGACGCCGCGTCGAGCGCGTCGATGTCGGCCGCCGCGCCGAACAGGCCGGCGATGGTGACGACGTCGGCGCGCGTGGTGGTCTCGTCGAGGCTGATCGCCAGGCTGGACGCGTCGATCGCGCGCAGGTTGATGCGCGCTTCGCGGGCCTTGGCGTGGACCGCGGCGGCGTCGAGGCCGACTACGTGCAACGTGTCGAAGAAGTCGGTGCCCACGGTCACGCCTGCCCCGCGCAGCGCGGTGGCGAGGATCGTCGCGAGGCGGTGCGTGCGCCTGGCGATGCGCTTGAGGCCGTCCGGTCCGTGGTAGACGGCGTACATCGACGCCATCACCGCCAGCAGCACCTGCGCGGTGCAGATGTTCGACGTCGCCTTCTCGCGGCGGATGTGCTGCTCACGGGTCTGCAGGGTCAGGCGGTAGGCCGGCTTGCCCTCGGCGTCGATCGACACGCCGATCAGGCGGCCCGGCATCGAGCGCTTGTAGGCGTCGCGGCACGCCATGAACGCCGCGTGCGGGCCGCCGAAGCCGAACGGCACGCCGAAGCGCTGGGTGTTGCCGACGACGATGTCGGCGCCCCATTCGCCCGGGGCGCGGATCAGGGTCAGCGCGAGCAGGTCGGTCGCCACCGCGACCAAGCCGCCGCGCGCGTGCACCGCATCGGCGAGGGCCTGGTAGTCGTTGATCTGGCCGAAGGTGTTCGGGTACTGCAGCAGCACGCCGAACGCGTCGGTGTTGATCGCGTCGGCGTCGTCGCCGACCACCAGCTCGATGTCGAGCGGCTCGGCGCGGGTGCGCAGGACTTCGAGCGTCTGCGGGTGCACGCCGCTGGAGACGAAGAACACGCTCGACTTCGACTTGCACGAGCGCTTGGCCAGCGTCATCGCCTCGGCCGCGGCGGTCGCCTCGTCGAGCAGCGACGCGTTGGCGATCTCCATGCCGGTCAGGTCGGCGCACATGGTCTGGAAGTTGATCAGCGCTTCCATGCGGCCCTGCGAGATCTCGGCCTGGTACGGCGTGTAGGCCGTGTACCACGCCGGGTTCTCGAGGATGTTGCGCAGGATGACGTTCGGCGTGTGCGTGCCGTAGTAGCCCTGGCCGATGAAGCTGCGGAACACCTGGTTCTTGCCGGCGATCGCGCGGATCTTGGCGATCGCCTCGACCTCGCTGATCGGCTCCGGCAGGGCCAGCGGGGCGGGCGACTTGATCGACGCCGGGACGATGGCGTCGGTCAGGCCGTCGAGCGTGTCGTGCCCGACCACGCGCAGCATGTGCGCGATCTCGGCGTCGTTCGGTCCGATGTGGCGCTCGAGGAAACCGTCGTGGTGCTCGAGGTCGCGCAGGGTGGGCTGGGTCATGGCGGGGTGTCCGGCAGGTGGAGGGGCGGTTCGGCCGGCGCTCGCGCGGGGCCGTTTGCCGGGCACCGCGCGACGACGCGGAGCCCAGCTCGTTCCGGCCTGCGTCTCCGCATGCGCGCTGGCTTGGACGGGCGTGCTTCGTACCGCGAAGCGCGACTCGACCCGGCCTGCGCGCCTGCATGCGCGCAGGCGCTCGCTGGCTCGCGGCTGGCGCCGCTCGAAAGCCCAGCTTGCCCCTCTGTCCTTCTGCCTGAGAGTTTGGAAGCGCCGACCAGCGCGCTTCGTGCCCCTTCGGCGCCGGCTCCACCCAGGCGGGCGGCCGGTCTCTCCAGAGTGTTTGGTGCTCGTGGTGGTATCGGGCCTGAGCGATTACGGGCGTTTGCGCCTTCGGCAGCAGGTCGGCCCATTGGTCCGGGACCGGACTGCTTCTCCCACCGGATGAAGCGCGTCGATTATAGCCTCCGGCCCGCGCTGACGGACCCGGCGTTTACCCGTTCAGGCGGTCGGCGACGGCGCGCACGGACCTGCGCGGGGCGGGGCGTACCATGGCCACCGCGCCGCGCATCGCCCGGCCTGTCTTTCGAAGGACGCCCATGCCCGACGCCTCCGCCCGAGCCCCCGCCACGCCGCCGGCCCTGTCGACGCGGCGGCTGGCGCTGCTGCTGGGCGGGCTGGCGATGTTCGGGCCGTTCTCGATCGACACGATCTTCCCGGCGTTCCCGGCGATCGGCGCGCAGTTCGGCGCCGACAAGCTGGCGATGCAGCAGACGATCAGCGTGTACCTGGTCGCCTATGCGGTGATGAGCCTGGTGCACGGGCCGCTGTCGGACGCGATCGGCCGGCGGAGGGTGATCCTCGCCGGGCTGGCGGTGTTCACTGCGGCGTCGGTCGGCTGCGCGCTGGCAACCGACCTGCCGACGCTGCTGTTCTTCCGCGCGATCCAAGGGCTGAGCTCGGGCGTCGGCCTCATCGTCGGGCGCGCGCTGATCCGCGACGTGCTGCACGGCGACGACGCACAGCGGCTGATGAGCCAGGTGTCGATGATCTTCGGCATCGCCCCGGCGATCGCGCCGATCATCGGCGGCTGGATCCTCGGGGTCAGCCGCTGGCCGGCGATCTTCTGGTTCCTGGTGGCGTTCGGCGCGGCGCTGCTGGCCGTGGCGTGGCGCACGCTGCCGGAGACCCACCCGCCGTCCGCGCGTTCGCCGCTGAAGGCCAGGCGGCTGCTGCGCGACTACGCGGCGATCGCGATCAACCCGCGCTTCCAGCGCCTGGCGGCGGCCAGCGCGTTCAACTTCGCCGCGCTGTGGGTCTACATCGCGTCGGCGCCGGCGTTCGTGATGGACATCCTGCGGCTCAACGAGCGCCAGTTCGGCTGGTTCTTCGTGCCAATGATCAGCGGCATGGTGCTCGGCGCGTTCGCGTCCGGGCGCATGGCGGGGCGGTTCGATGCGCAGCGGCAGGTCGGCATCGGCTTCGCGTGTTCGGCCGTCGCGATTGCCGCGAACCTCGCCTACACGCTGCTGGTGCCGGTGCCGACGGTGCCGTGGGCGGTGCTGCCGATGCTGCTGAACGCGTTCGGCATCGGCCTGGTATTCCCGATCATCACGCTGGCGATCCTGGACATGTATCCCCACCAGCGCGGTGCGGCGTCGTCGCTGCAGGCGTTCACGAGCCTGGTGCTGAATGCGCTGATCGCCGGCGTGCTGTCGCCGTGGCTGAGCACCCACGCCCTGTGGCTGGTGGCCAGCGCGATGGTGTTCCTGATGCTGGGCTTCGCGTTTTGGCGCTGGGAGCTGCACGCCTGCCGGCGCATGCAGCGCACCACGCTCGGCGCCTCGCCGGCAGTGCCGGAAGAGTCGCTCTAACCGCGCCTGCCCCGGGCGACTTTGAGCGCGAGGTACACCGGCAGCCCGGCCGCGACCAGGGCCGCGCCCCACAGCAGCGCCTCGGCGCCGGTGCCGACCAGCGCGTAGGCGCTGTACGCCAGGGCGGCGGCGGCGACGGTCCGGCTGAACACGCCGCGACCGCGCAGCAGCCAGGCGGCGCTGCCGGCCAGGTACGGCAGCAGCGTCGCGGCGGTCGACAGCAGGATCGCGAACGTGAACACCTGGACCAGCGAGCCGCTGTAGTTCGACACCACCAGCAAGGTCGCGAGCGCGCTGCTGACCAGCACGCCCGTGGCCGGCGTGCCGCGCGCGTCGACGCGGGCGAACAGCGCCGGGAACACGCCGTCGCGCGCCGCGGCCATCGGCAGCTGCGCGGACAGCAGCACCCAGCCGTTGAGCGCGCCGAAGCACGACACCGCCATCAGCACCGCCAGCGCAATGCCGGCCGCGGGGCCCCACAGCGCCGCCGCGGCCGCGGCCATCGGCGCCTGCGAGTCCTTCAGCACGTCCGACGGCAGGATGCCGAGCACCGCGGTGCAGGCGAGGATCGTCGCGATGCCGGCGATCAGCGTGCCGGCGACGGTCGCGCGCGGCACCGTGCGTTCGGCGTCGCGGATCGAACCGGCCGGCACGGTGGCCGCCTCGAGCCCGAGGAACGCCCACAGCGTCAGCGCGACGGTTGCCTGTGCGACGCCGGGCAGCGACTGCGCGGTCGGGTTGAACGGGTGGAACTGCTGCGCCTCGACGAACCACAGCGCGATGCCGCCGAACAGCACCAGCGGCAGGGTCTTCAGCGCGGTGGCGACCAACTGCACCCGGCCGGCCTCGCGGACGCCGAGCAGGTTGATCGCGCTGCAGGCCCACAGCGCCGCCAGTGCCACCAGCGCGGCGCGCACCGGCGTCGCGGTCGCGGCCGGGAACAGCGCGCCGACGCTGCCGGCGAACGCCACCGCGATCGCCGCGTTCGCGCACCAGATCGAGATCCAGTAGCTCCACGCGATCACGAACCCCGGTAGGTCGCCGAACGCGTTGCGCGCGTAGACGTACGGTCCGCCGGTCTGCGCCCAGCGCATCGCCAGCTTGGCGAAGGTGAAGGCAAGCAGCAGCGCGCCACCCAGGGTGATGCCCCAGCCGAGCAGCGTCGCCGCGCCGTACGGCGCCAGCGACGCCGGCAGCAGGAACACGCCCGAGCCGATCATGCTGCCAACCACGAGCGCGGTGGCCGACCAGAAGCCCAGCGGGCGCGCGTGGGTGTCGTTCATGTCAGGGCTCCGGTGGGTGCATCGATGCGGCGCGTGCGGCGCCCGCGGGTGGACCCGGGATCAGCGCGCCGTCGCGGTGCGAGCCGCGGCGCGCTCGAGCGGCATCCGCGGTTCGAACCAGCGGAACGGGCGGTAGTTGGCCGGCGGATCGATGTTGGACAGGGCCACCAGCACGTAGCCGGACTCCGGGAAAATGCGCACGTCGGCGCCCATGCCCGGCGCGTCGCCGCCGTGGCCGAAGCGGCGAAGCGGGCCATCGCCCACCACTATGAACCCGAGTCCGTACCAGCCCTCCGGGATCTGCGGGCGAGTGGCTTCGGCCAGCATCGCCGGCGACAGCAGCGTGCCGTCCTGCAGGGCGAGGGCGAAGCGGTGCAGGTCGTCCACGGTCGAGTAGCCGCCGCCGGCGGCAAAGCCGCGGTGGAAGAGCGTGTCGGCGATGGACACCCATGCACCGTCGCGCAGGGTGTACCCGCTGGCCAGCCGCGGTGCGATCTCGGCTTCGGGCGCGAAGCCGGTCGAGGCCATGCCGGCCGGGCGCAGCACATGCGCGTCGACGTACTCGTAATAGTCCATGCCGCTCGCACGCTCGATCATCGCGCCAACGACCATGAAGCCGAAGTTGTTGTACGCGGTCTTCTCGCCGGGCCGTGCGACCGGTGCCTGCGGGCCATAGCGCGCCAGGTAGTCGGTGTGCGTGCGCAGCTGGTCGCGCAGCGGGATCCACGCGGCAGGCGTCATGCCCTCGTCGGTGCCGAACGCCATGTCCGCCAGGCCGCTGCGGTGGCTGAGCAGCTGCCGCAGGGTGACGGTGGCCGCGACATCGCGGTCGGGGTAGTCGGGCAGCACGCGGCCGATCGGCGCGTCGAGCGCCAGCTTGCCGGCGTCGACCAGCTGCAGCGCCGCGACCGCGGTGAACATCTTGTTGACCGACGCGACGCGGAAACGGGTGTCGGGCGTGACCGGCGCGCCCGCGCCGCGGTCGGCGACTGCGTGCGCCGTGCGCAGCAGCACGTCGCCGTCGCGCGCGACCAGCACCGCGCCCGAGAACAGGCGCTCGGCGGCGAGGCGATCGAGCTCGGCGGCCAGTCCCGACAGCGCTCCGGGCAGCGTGCGGCGCGGCACGTCCAGCGCCTGGGTTTCGACCGTCGCGCGTCCAACGGCGTCGACGGTGGCCCCGACGCGCACCCGCTCGTCGGTGCTGTCGCGGTCGCGCACCAGCACCACGGCGCGATGCGGCAGATCGACCTCGATCGCGACCGGCTCGAAACCGCCGGTCTGCAGCCGCCAGTCCAGCTCGTCCTGCGCCGACGCGTCCGCGCGCGGATGGGCGGCGTGGAACCGCTGCAGCGGCGCCAGCTCGCCGCTGTTGAAGGCGTCGAGCCAATCGGCCAGCACGCGGCCCGCTGCGGAATCCGGCAGGGCCGGATGCTTCGGCTGTGCAGCGGACGGCCCGGTCGCCGAGGCGCCGGCCGTGCAGGTGCCGGGGGCGGCGGCGAGCAGCAGGCACAGTGCGAGCAGCGCGGTCTTCATCGATCGGTCCCTCGTGGCGAGGTCACTGCGCCTGCGCCGCGTCGCGGTACACCGCGCGCAGCAGTTCGTGGAAGTGGTGCACGGCGTTCTCGCGCAGCGGATTGAGCCGGCCCGCCTGGTACGAGCCCGACGCCAGCCCGCGCTGCACGTCCTCGCAGATGGTCAGGTCCTCCAGCTGCACCTCGTCGCTGAAGCCCAGGTCGGCCTCGCGCCGGGCCTGGCCCTCGGCGCTGTCGTCGGGTGCGTAGTAGAAGTCGAACTCGACCCGGCAGCGGTCCACGCCCTTGGGCACCACGCGGTTGGTCTGCAGCCGGCCGGGCAGGATGTTGAGCATCGTGTTCGGCCACAGCCAGTAGTACAGCGCGTCGCCGTCGCCGTAGAGGCCGTCGCCGCTCTCCAGCGGGCTCCACTGGAACGAGTACCAGCGCGCCGTCTCGGTCACGTAGCTGCGGTAGTCGAGCAGCTTGTTGAGCCCCGGGTGGATGTGCGGGACGTGATAGCCCTCGAGGTAGTTGTCGACGTAGACCTTCCAGTTGCACGCCACGTCGTAGCCGACGCGCCGGTGGTGGCCGTAGCGCTCGAGCCCGCGGGTGGGGCCGAGCCGCGCGTCGATGCCGGCGACGAAGTCCTCGAACGGCGGCGCGCCCGCCTCGTCGACGGCGGCGAACACCAGCCCCTGCCAGGTGCGCACCGCCAGCTGCGGCAACGCAATCGCCGACGGCTCGAAGTCCGGCGCGTCGCCCATCTCCGGCGCCGACCGCAGCGTGCCGTCGAGGGTGTAGGTCCAGCCGTGGTAGCGGCAGCGCAGCGACTTCGCGGCCAGGCCGTCGCAGCTGGCGATCGGGCCGGCGCGGTGGCGGCAGACGTTGTGCATCACGCGGATGACGCCGTCGGCGCCGCGCACCGCGATCACCGGCAGCCCGCCGAAGTCGGCGACGACGTGGTCGCCGGCGCCCTGCAGCTGGCACACGTGCGCGATCAGCTGCCAGCCGCGGTCGAAGATCGCGCGGCGGTCGAGCGCCGGCATCGACGCGTCGGTGTAGAAGTGCGCGGCCAGCGCGGTCGCGTGCGACAGCGGCTGAGGGGCGAGGGGGTCGAGCGGGGCGGCGTGGGTCATCGCCGCATTATCGCCGCGCTCCGCGGCGGGCGCCGGCCCCCGTCGCCGCGCGTCTGTCAACGGGTACCGCCGGGGCCCCGCGGTTGCCACAATCGGTCGGCCCGCTTCGTGCGGGCGCATTTTTTTCACGGCGGTCCGCCGCCCGCAGCACGCCAGGTACCCATGTCCGTCAGCAAGCTCTTCGCCACCACCCTCGACCGCGCCACCGTCGCGCGCATCGCCCGCACCATTGCAGACGAGATCGCCGCCCAGCCCGAGCAGGTCACGGCCGCCGTCGGACTGCTCGACGAGGGCGCGACGGTGCCGTTCATCGCGCGCTACCGCAAGGAGGTCACCGGCGGGCTCGACGACACCCAGCTGCGCAACCTCGAAACGCGCCTGACCTACCTGCGCGAGCTCGAGGAGCGCCGGCTCGCGGTGCTGGCCAGCATCGACGAGCAGGGCAAGCTGACCGACGAGCTGCGCGGCGACATCCTCGCTGCCGACAGTAAGTCGCGGCTCGAAGACCTGTACCTGCCGTACAAGCCCAAGCGCCGCACCAAGGCGCAGATCGCGCGCGAGGCGGGGCTGGGACCGCTGGCCGACGCGCTGCTGGCCGATCCGACGCTGGACCCGGCCACCCACGCCGAGGGCTTCGTCGACGCTGGGCGCGGCGTGGCCGACGCCAAGGCCGCGCTCGATGGCGCGCGCGCGATCCTGATGGAGCGCTGGGGCGAGGACGCCGCGCTGGTCGGCAGCCTGCGCACGTGGCTGTCGAACGTCGGCGTGATCCGCGCGCGCGTGGCCGACGGCAAGGAGGCCGAGGGCGCCAAGTACCGCGACTACTTCGACCACGCCGAGCCGCTGGCGCGCATTCCCTCGCACCGCCTGCTGGCGCTGTTCCGCGCGCGCCGCGAGGAGATCGTCTACCTCGACCTCGACCCGGGCATGGACGCCGACGCCGGCCACGCGCAGGGCGAGGGCCGCGTCGCCGCGCACGTCGGCCTGCAGCCGGCCGGCCGCGCCGCCGACAAGTGGCTGCTCGACACCTGCCGGCTGACGTGGAAGGCCAAGCTGCACCTGCACCTGATGCTCGACCTGTTCGGCCAGGCGCGCGAGAAAGCCGAGGCCGAGGCGATCGACGTGTTCGGCGCCAACCTCAAGGACCTGCTGCTGGCCGCGCCGGCCGGGCCGAAGGCGGTGCTCGGGCTCGATCCCGGCCTGCGCACCGGGGTCAAGGTCGCGGTCGTCGACCGCACCGGCAAGCTGGTCGACACGGCGACGATCTACCCGCACGAGCCCAAGCGCCAGTGGGACCAGTCGCTGCACGTGCTGCGCTCGCTGTGCGTGAAGCACGCGGTGGAATTGGTCGCGATCGGCAACGGCACCGCCAGCCGCGAGACCGACAAGCTCGCCGGCGAGCTGCTCAAGGCGCTGCCGTCGCAGCCGATGCAGAAGGTCGTCGTCAGCGAGGCCGGCGCGTCGGTGTACTCGGCGTCGGAGTTCGCGGCCAAGGAGTTCCCCGACCTGGACGTGTCGATCCGCGGCGCGGTGTCGATCGCGCGGCGCCTGCAGGACCCGCTCGCCGAGCTGGTCAAGATCGAGCCCAAGGCGATCGGCGTCGGCCAGTACCAGCACGACGTCGACCAGTACCGTCTTGCCCGTGCGCTGGATGCGCGGGTCGAGGACTGCGTCAACGCGGTCGGCGTGCACGTCAACACCGCGTCGGCGGCGCTGCTGTCGCGCGTGTCGGGCCTGTCGCCGACGGTGGCCGAGAACGTCGTGTCCTATCGCGACGCCAACGGTGCATTCCGCAACCGCCGCGAGCTGCTGAAGGTGCCCCGGCTCGGCGACAAGACCTTCGAGCAGTGCGCCGGCTTCCTGCGCATCGCCGACGGGGACCAGCCGCTGGACGCGTCGTCGGTGCACCCGGAGGCCTACCCGGTGGTCGAGCGGATCGTGAAGCAGTGCGGCCGCGAGGTGAAATCGCTGATGGCCGACGCCGCGTTCCTGCGCGGGCTCAAGCCCGAGCAGTTCGTCGACGAGCGCTTCGGCGTGCCGACCGTGCGCGACATCCTCAAGGAGCTCGAGAAGCCCGGCCGCGACCCGCGCCCGGCGTTCGCCGCCGCGCGCTTCGCCGACGGGGTCGAGGACATCAAGGATCTCAAGGTCGGCATGGTCCTCGAGGGCGTCGTCAGCAACGTCGCCGCGTTCGGCGCGTTCGTCGACATCGGCGTGCACCAGGACGGGCTGGTCCACATCTCGGCGCTGTCGGACACCTACGTCAAGGACCCGCGCGACGTGGTCAAGGCTGGCGACGTTGTCAAGGTGCGGGTGCTCGAGGTCGACGTCGCGCGCAAGCGCATCGCGCTGACCCGCCGGCTCGACGACAGCGTGCCGCCGCCGCGCGCGCCGCGCGACGAACGCGCGGCCGGACGCGATGCCGCGCCGCGCGGGGGCGATCGCGGTCGCGGATCCCCACGGCCCGCACCGCGTCCGACGCAGGCGCCGCCGCCGGCGAACAATGCGCTGGCGGCCGCGTTCGCGAAGGCGAAACGGTCCGACTGACACGCGGTCAGCGCCGCAGCGGAAACGAACAAGGCCGGCTTTCGCCGGCCTTGTTCGTGGTGCGCGTCGGAACGAACGTGCCCGGTCAGCTCTTGGCCGGCGCCGCCGACTTGGCGGCCGGGTCGGCGGGCTTGGCAGCGGGAGCCGGCGCGGCGGCGGTCGTCGACTGCCAGCCGCAGGTCTTGCCCTCGTTCTGCTCCTTCAGCCAGGTCTGCAGCGGCGCGAAGTACTCCAGGATCGCCGAGGCGTCCATCTTCTCGGTGCCGGTGAGCTCCTTCATCGTGGCCTGCCACGGCTGGCTGGCGCCCTTGCTGAGCATCGCCTGGAACTTCGCGCCGGCGGCCTTGTTGCCGTAGAAACTGCACTCGTGCAGCGGGCCCTTGTAGCCCGACGCGTCGCACAGCGCCTTGTAGAACTGGAACTGCAGCACGTGCGACAGGAAGTAGCGCGTGTACGGCGTGTTGCCCGGCACGTGGTACTTCGCGCCCGGGTCGAAGAAGTCCTCGCCTCGCGCGGTCGCCGGCGCGACGCCCTGGTAGCGCGCCTTCAGCTCCCACCACGCCTTGTTGTAGTCGCCCGGCTTGATCGAGCCGTCGAACACGCCCCAGCGCCAGCGGTCGATCATCAGGCCGAACGGCATGAACGACACCTTGGCCAGCGCCATGCGCATCTGCGCGTTGATCAGCGCCTCGTTGCTGACCTGCTGCTCGCCGACCAGGCCGATCGACTGCAGGTACTGCGGCGTCATCGCCAGCACGATGGTGTCGCCGATCGCCTCGTGGAAGCCGTCGTGCGCGCCCTGCTGGAACAGCGGCGGCTGGCCGTTGTAGGCGAGGTAGTAATAGACGTGGCCGAGCTCGTGGTAGATCGTCGTGAAGTCTTCCTCGTTCGGCTTGATGCACATCTTGGTGCGCACGTCGCCGGCCATGTTCATGTCCCACGCGCTGGCGTGGCAGACAACGTCGCGGTCGCGCGGCTTGATGAACTGGGTCTTGGTCCAGTAGCTCTCCGGCAGCTTCGGCATGCCCAGCGAGACGTAGTAGTCCTGCGCGCGCTCGGTCATCTGCTTGGCGATCGCCAGCGACGCAGCCTGCTCGAGCTCGACCTCCTGGGTCGGCGTGCGCTCGCCGGTGTACTTGGCCAGCTGCGCGGTGTAGTCGGCGGCCTTCATCGTTTCCAGCGCGCCGCTGACGTCGAGGCTGCCGGCGTTCTGGTACGGGGCGAGGATGTCCCAGAGGTTGCCCCAGTCCTGCTGCCACATGTTGCCCATCAGGTGCGCGGGCAGCAGGTTGCCGGCGAGCCGGCCCTTGCCGGCGCCGTACTTCGCCTCCAGCCGCGTGCCGGCGTAGCAGTGCAGCTGCTCGTACAGCGGCTTGACCTGGCCCCACAGGCGGTCGGTCTCGGCGGCGATCTCGGCCGGCGTCATGTCATAGCCGGAGCGCCACATCTCGCCGGCGTCGGCGAAGCCCATGTCCTTGGCGCCTTCGTTGACCAGCGCGACGAAGCGCGTGTAGTCGGCGCGCATCGGCTGGGCGATCGTGTGCCAGCCCTGCCACGCGTCGAGCTGCGCGTCGTAGTCGCGGCTGCTGCGCAGCACGTCCTCGAGGTCGCCGAGCTGGCGGCAGCTCTTGGCCTCGCCTTCGCCGGTGCAGTAGGTGCCCGCGCCGTACGTGCCTTCCATCTTGGTCGCGATCTTGGTCAGCTCGGCCAGCTTGGCCGGGTCGCGCGGCGCCGGCATCGCGGTGGCGAGCTTGAGCAGCTTGATCGTGCGTTCGGTCTGCGGCGACATCTGCTGGCCCTCGAAGCGCTTGGCCTGCTCGATCCACGCGTTGAGCTGGGTCAGGTAGCGCTCGTTGGCCTTGGCCGACAGAAGCTGGCTGTCGTCGCTGATGTAGGTCGACGAAAGCCACTGCGCGGCGGTCAGCTCCGGGTACATCGCCTTGTACTCGGCGTTGACGCGCGCGACGAACTCGTCGGCGGTTTCGCCTTCCGGGGCGGTGGTCGCAACGGCCGGTGCGGCGGCGTCGGTCGCGGTCTGTTCCTTCTTGCAAGCTGCCAGGCCGAGGACGGCGGCGGCGATGCTGAGCGCGAGCAACGCGCGGACTGGGGTCATGGTGGGCTCTCCGGAATGCGGGCCGCGCGCACGGTTGCACGCGGAGTCCCGAAGGCTAGAGGGCAGGGCAGGGCCGCGCAACCGCGGCGGTTCCGGAACGTGAACGAGGCCGGCGGCTACCCGGGCACGCGCAGCGCGCGCGTGCCGGCGTCGACCAGCCCTCGCGCATGCAGCCACTGCCACGCGGCGTCGGCGTCGTGCTCCACGTACGCCCGCGCCGAGCCGAGGCGGAAGGTGTAGCCCCACGCGTCCATGTCGGCCAGCACCCGGTCGCGGCCGACGCCGGGCAGCGCGTCGCCAAGCAGCGCCTGCAGCACGCACACGGCGTCCTCCTCCTCGACCGAATCGGTGGCGTCGGTGTGCACCGCGGCGCGGCGCTCGGGCGGCAGGACGATCAGGTGCGCGGCCTCGTGCAGCAGCGAGTGCACCGGCGTGTCGCCGCGCGCGTGCACGCAGCTGCCGATCAGGCCGGCCTCGCACTCGCCCCAGTAGCTGCCGGGAATCGGCGCGCCCGGCGCCACGCGCTGCAGCTGCAGCCCGTAGCGGCCGAGCAGCGACGCGACGTCGTCGAAGGCGATGTCGTCGAGGGTCAGCATCGGAGGAATCGAAACGGCGCGCCCCGGTGTCGCCGGGACGCGCGAGCGGCTCAGGCGGCCGCGTTGCTTTCCGGCAGCGCGACGGAGATGTCGAGCACCTTGTTGTCGCCGTCGCCGATCAGGTCGACCTTGACGGCTTCGGCGTCGACGTTGACGTACTTGCGGATCACCTCGAGCAGCTCGCGCTGCAGCATCGGCAGGTAGTCCGGGCCGCCGCGGCCGGCGCGCTCGTGCGCGACGATGATGCGCAGGCGGTCCTTGGCGACCGAGGCGGTCTGCTTCTTGGCCAGCAGGAAGTCGAACATGCCCATGCCGTCAGCCTCCGAACATCTTGCTGAAGAAGCCCTTCTTCTCGACCGTCGTGAAGCGCATCGGCCGGGTGTCGCCGAGCAGCCGCGCGACCGCGTCGTCATAGGCCTGGGCCGCGTCGGACTCGGTCTCCAGGATCACCGGCTCGCCCTTGTTCGACGCGTTGAGCACGTCGCCGGACTCGGGGATCACGCCGATAGTCTTCAGCCCGAGGATCTCCTCGACGTCGCCGAGGCTCAGCATCTCGCCGGTCTCCACGCGCTTGGGGCTGTAGCGGGTCAGCAGCAGGTGCTCCTTGACGCGCTCGCCGTTCTCGGCGCGGCGGGTCTTGCTGGCGAGCAGGCCGAGGATGCGGTCGGAGTCGCGCACCGACGAGACTTCCGGATTGACCACGACGACCGCCTGGTCGGCGAAGTACATGGCCAGAAACGCGCCCTTCTCGATGCCGGCCGGTGAGTCGCACACGATGTAGTCGAAGCCGTCGGCGGCGAGGTCGTCGAGCACCTTCTGCACGCCTTCCTTGGTCAGGGCGTCCTTGTCGCGCGTCTGCGACGCGGCGAGCACGTGCAGGTTGTCGAAGCGCTTGTCCTTGATCAGCGACTGTTTGAGCGTCGCCTCGCCGTTGACGACGTTGACGAAGTCGTACACCACGCGGCGCTCGCAGCCCATGATCAGGTCGAGATTGCGCAGGCCGACGTCGAAGTCGATCACCGCGACCTTGTGGCCGCGTCGTGCCAGGCCGCAGGCGAGGCTGGCGCTGGTCGTGGTCTTGCCGACGCCGCCCTTGCCTGATGTAACTACGATGATCTCGGCCAAAGCTCTTTCCTCCGTTGGGGCGACCTCAATCAAGGGCCGCTATTTTTAGTTGTTCGTCTTCGAGCCAGATCTGCACGGCCTTGCCGCGCAGCTCCTGGGGAATGTCCTCGAGCACCTTGTAGTGCCCGGCGATCGCGACGAGCTCGGCGTCGAACTCGCGGCAGAAGATACGGGCCTTCGCGTTGCCCTGCGCGCCGGCGAGGGCGCGGCCGCGCAGCGGGCCGTAGATGTGCACCGAGCCGTCGGCGATGACTTCCGCACCGGCACCGACCGATGACAGCACGGTCAGGTCGCGGTTATCGGCGTAGACCTGCTGGCCCGAGCGCACCGGCGCGGACTGGATCACGCCCGGACTCGGCGGCGCGGCGTTGGCCGACGGGGCCGCCGCCGCCGGCTTGGCAGCCGGTTCGTCGCGGCGCGGGGGCGTGGCCTCGCGGCGCGCGGCGGGGGCCGGCGCGGGAGCCGGTGCCGCGACGGCCGCGCCGTCGTCGCGCTCGTACTGGGCGCGGAATTTCGCCAGCAGCGGCAGGCCGAGCGCCTCCGACAGCCGCTCGGTCTCGGTCGTCCCGTAGGCCAGCGCGACCGGCAGCACGCCGGCCTGGCGCAGCCCGTCGAGCAGCGCGCGGGCGGTGGCGACGTCGGGCGTCCGGCTCAGGCCACCGAAGTCGATCACGACGGCGGCGCGGGCGAACAGCTTCGGCGCGCGTTGGACCCGGTCGCGCATCTCGTCGACGAGCTTGGCCACGTCGAGCGTGCGCACGCGCAGGTTGGCGATGCCGACCTGGCCGATCTTCAGTTCGCCGGCCTGTTCGTAGTCGACCGCCACGCTCACGGATGGGTCCCGGTCGCGCGCGGCGCGGTCGGGGCGGCATGCAGGTGCACGCGGGGCTGGGCGATCCACGGCGCGGCCGGCAGCGCGTCGCCGTAGGTTTCGTGGACCCACGCGTAGCTGCACAGCGGCTTCATCAGCATCGCCGCGCGCACGCCGGTCTCGGTCATCACGTGCTGGCCGACCTCGCGGAAGCCGAAGCTGCCGTGGAACAGCAGCACGGGGTCGTTGCTGCCTTCGATGAAGACCTCGCAGGCGATCTGCGGGTAGCGCAGCTCGGCGTAGCTCTGGATGTCGGCATAGAACGCGCGGCCGACGCCGCCGCCGCGGCGACGGCTGGCAACGACGATGCGGTCGATGTAGAAGAAGCTCGGGTAGCGCTCGCGGAACCAGCGGAAGTTGCTGCTGTCGTGGTCGGAGTCGCTGCCCATGCCGATCAGGAATCCGGCCATCGAGCCGTCGCGCTCGGCGACGCGGAAGTACTCGGCCCGCTCGAAGAAATAACGCAGTCGGGTGGCGTCCAGCGGCAGGATCGCGGGGCCTGCGGCATTGTTGAGGGCAAGGACGGAATCCAGCTCGTGCTCGCGCACGTCGCGGACGACGATCGACATTCCACACTCCAGGGTTCGATGCCAGCGGCCACGGGGCGGCCGGCGGGCGCGATTATCGCACGGCCGCCGCGGGGCGGGGCGCAGCGAGGGCGAACGCGCACGCATGACTTATGGACCGCACGGCCCCTGCCTGATGCGGCTAGCATGCGGCAATGCTGGGACGCCTGAACCACTCCCGAATGCTCCGCTACGCCGGCCTGTTCACGTGGGCGATGGTGGGCTGCTGGCTGCTCAACGTCTGGCTCGATCCGAACTACCTGCAGATCGTCCCGGGCGACGGCGCGGCGCTGCGGATCGTCCGCTGGCTCGCGGTATACCTCGTGTTCGGCGCGGTGTACTGGTGGATCACGCGGTCGCTCGGCCAGCGCCGGCCCGGGGTGGTCGACCACGCGCTGCTGCTGGTACTGACCGGCTGCGCGATCGGCGTCAGCTACTACTCCGACACCGGGCTGGGCAGCATCCTGCTGATGGTGCTGGCCGGCCTGCTGCCGTGGCTGCTGCCGGTGCGGGTCGGCGTGGCGTGGATGATCGCCGGCAACATCGCGATCGTGCCGGTCTACAGCGGCGTGCTCGAGTACCCGCTGGTGCTGGCGCTGATCCAGTCGCTGGTCTACGTCGGGTTCTCCAGCCTCGTGTTCGTCACCGCGCTGGTCGCGATGCAGCAGGCGCAGGCGCGCGAGGAGCAGCGCCGGCTCAATGCCGAGCTGCGCGCCACGCGGGCGCTGCTGGGCGAGAGCGTGCGGGTGAACGAGCGCACGCGCATCTCGCGCGAGCTGCACGACCTGCTCGGCCACCACCTGACCGCGTTGAGCCTGAACCTCGAGGTGGCCGGCCACCTGTCCGAGGGACGGGTCAAGGAACACGTGCAGCAGGCCCACACGCTGGCCCGGCTGCTGCTGACCGACGTGCGCGAGGCGGTCAGCCAGCTGCGCGAGGGCGGGGCGATCGACCTCTCCGCGGCGCTCAAGCCGCTCGCCGAAAACGTCCCCGCGCTCGACATCCACATGGACATCGAGTCGCCGCTGACGATGGACGATCCCGAGCGCGCGCACGTGCTGCTGCGCTGCACGCAGGAAATCATCACCAACGCCGTGCGCCACTCCGGCGCCCGCAACCTGTGGATCAGCGCCCAGCGCCGCGACGGCTGCATCGCCATGTCCGCGCGCGACGACGGCCGCGGCGCCGACCAGCTGACCGCCGGCAACGGCCTGCGCGGCATGCGCGAGCGCCTGCTGCAGCAGGGCGGCGAGCTGACCATCGATACCCGTCCGGACGCGGGCTTCTGCCTGCACCTGGTCCTGCCCGCCTCCGCGGCGGTCGTTACCTGTGAAGGAGCCACCCCATGACGTCCAAACCGATCCGCGTGCTGCTCGTCGACGACCAGACCCTCGTCCGCCAGGGGGTGCGGTCGCTGCTGGCGCTGGCCGACGGCATCGAAGTCGTCGCCGAGGCCGGCGACGGCAAGCAGGCGATCGAGATCATTCCGCAGATCAAGCCCGACGTCGTCCTTATGGACATGCGGATGCCGGTGATGTCCGGCCTCGAGGCGCTGCAGGCGCTGGCGCGCACCGGCCAGCTGCCGCCGACGATCATCCTGACCACGTTCGACGACGACCAGCTGGTGCTGGCCGGGATCAAGGCCGGCGCCAAGGGCTACCTGCTGAAGGACGTGTCGCTGGAGCAACTGGTCGGCGCGATCCAGACCGTCTCGGGCGGCGGTTCGCTGGTGCAGCCGGCCGTGACCCAGCGCCTGCTGTCGGGGCTGGAGCACATGCGCAACGATTTCGTCAGCCTCGACCGGCCCGACCCGCTGACCGAGCGCGAGACCGAGATCCTGCGGCTGATGGCGGGCGGGTTCTCCAACAAGGAGATCGCCAACTCGCTCGGCGTGGCGGAGGGCACGATCAAGAACCACGTGTCGAACATCCTGTCCAAGCTCGGCGTGCGCGACCGCACCCGCGCGGTGCTCAAGGCGTTCGAGCTGCAGCTGGTCTGATCCGGCAGGGCCCGGCCCGGCCCGCCGTTCGCGGCGGGCCACTCGCGACCGCACGCGGCCGTTCCGCACCTTCGGTGACCGCTCACCCTGACCAAGCTCGGTGTGCGCAACCCAGTCGCGCGGTGCTCTGGGGATTCGAGCCGCACTCGGTTCGACCGGGCAGCGCCCCCCGCTGCGCGCGCGTCGGGCCGGGTGCGGGTCCTGCACGTCTCCCTCGCGCGAACGTGCACAAAGTGGCGCTTCCCCGTCGCGGAGGCTGCGCTGCACCGCGCTTCCTTGCTAGCATGATGGGTCTGCGCCCCGATTCCTGAACGACCGGGGCCCGGGCCGGCCCTGGAGAACCCTGAATGACCCGTCTGATCGAGATCCTGATTTCCCTGGCGATCGTCGCCGTACTGTTCGTCGCCGTCGCCCTGGTGTTGCCGTCCAGCCGCAGCCTGTCCGAAAGCGTCGAGACCAATCGCAAGATGACGATTGTGTATGACACGGTGAACAGCCTGCGCCGGTTCAAGGACTGGAACCCGCTGGTGCTGCGCGACCCGAAGGTGCAGTTGAAGCTGTCGGGCCCCGAGTCCGGCGTCGGTGCGCGCCTCGACTACGTGTCGGAAGAGCCGAGCCTGGGCGAGGGCAGCTGGGAGATCATCGCCAGCGAGCCGAACAAGAAAGTGGAGTACGCGCTGGTCAACAACGAGCGCGGCACCAACAAGCGCACGGCGTTCATCCTCGAGCCGACCGGTCGCAACAACCGCAACGTCAAGATCACCCAGACCTACGCCGTCGACTACGGTTTCAACCTGCTCGGCCGCTACAACGGCCTGTACGTCGGCAGCAGCATCGGCGACGACCTGAAGCTGGGCCTGGCGCGCATGTCGAACATGCTCGCGTCGGTGCCGAACTACGACTACGCCGACTTCAGCCGCAACGACCCGTCGATGACGCCGAAGGTCAGCGATCGCCCGGCCGAGAACCTGCTCGTCGTCACCGCGGTCGTGCCGCGCGACAACGCCAAGGTGCAGGCGCAGATGCAGGGCAACGTCGAGTGGATCGAGAAGGTCATCAAGGCCAACGGTCTGCAGGCGGTCGGTCCGATCCGCATCGTGACCAACGAGTTCGGCGCGGAGAGCTACTCGTTCGACGTGGCCCAGGCCGTCACCAAGGAAGGCGTCACCGGCGCGATCGACGTCGACGTCGAGGGCCCGGTCGAGGCGAAGTACGTCGAGGCCTCGAAGATCGCCGTCGTGCCGGCGAAGGGCCACATGGCCGGCCTGCCCGTCGCGCGCGACTCGCTGCGCGCCTGGGTCCTGACCCGCGGCTACGAGACCGTCGACCGCCCGTACGAGCTGTGGAAGGCCGGCATCCCGGCCGGCTTCACCGAGAACGGCGAGTACGACGTGGTGTGGGCCATCAAGTAACGCGCCCACCGCAGCATCGCGATATAGAACGCGCCGCGCACTCCGCGGCGCGTTTTTTTTGGGGCGCTGCTACCCTGCGGCGGACCCGGGATTCGAACGGCCAGGAGCGTGCATGGCGATCGGTAACGCAGCGGCAGGGCAGCTGACGGCGGCCGGACGCGCGCTGTTCGCGTCCGGTGCCACGTTCGCCGCGGCCGGCGTCGCGCTGTCGGCGTACGCGGCGCATGCCGTCGGCGACGGGGCGCGCGCGTCCCTCCAGGCGGCCGCGCTGATGGCGCTCGTGCACGGGGCCTCCGCGGCGGCGCTCGCCCGTCAGCGCCCGGGCCGGCGCGACCGCATCGCATTGGCGGCCATGCTGCTGGGCGTGGTGCTGTTCTCAGGCAGCCTCCTCGCTGCGCATGCCCTCGGCACCCCGACCCGGTTGGCGCCCGTCGGCGGCGCGGTGCTGATCGTCGCGTGGCTGGCACTGGCGCTGGGCGCCCTGGCGGACTGAGCGATGGCCCGTCATGCGCGAGGGTTCGACACCGACGCGGCGCACGCGCACCTCGCGCGTCGCGACCGGAAGCTCGGCCGCTGGATGGAGCGGCTGGGGCCGATCGCGCCGGAGCCGCGCTGGCGCCAGCGCTTCGATCCCGTCGATGCGCTGGCGCGCGCAATCCTCTACCAGCAGCTCAGCGGCAAGGCGGCGGCCACGATCGTCGGCCGCGTCGAGGCGGCGATCGGCAGCGCCCGGCTGCACGCCGACACGCTGTCGCGCTGCGACGACGCGCGGCTGCGCGCGTCCGGCGTGTCGGGCAACAAGCTGCTGGCGCTGCGCGACCTGTCGCTGCGCGAGAGCCGCGGCGAGATCCCGACTCTGGCCGAGATGGCGCGGATGGACGAGGCGGCCATCGTCGACGCGCTGGTGCCGGTGCGCGGAATCGGGCGCTGGACCGTGGAGATGATGCTGATGTTCCGGCTCGGGCGGCCGGACGTGCTGCCGGTCGACGACCTCGGCGTGCGCAAGGGCGCGCAGCGGGTCGACCGCCTCGATGCGATGCCGACCCCGCGCGAACTGGCCGAGCGCGGCGAGCGCTGGGGCCCGTACCGCACCTACGCGGCGATGTACCTGTGGCGCATTGCCGACGCGGCGTCCGCCACGGCCGCACCGACCAAGCGCTCGCAGGACTGACGAAGCACACGGCGCATCGCCGGCCCGTTCGCGGGTGGCGCGTGGACCCGCGGCGCTGCCACGGGCGCCGCCCCTGTCTCTGCGCGGGCGGCTTGGGGTGGGCGACGGGTCGCGACGTCACGGCGTGCAGCTGTTGACGCGGTGCCGTCGTGCAGCGAACGGCCGGCGATGGTCCCCGCGCACCCGCTTGGGAAGGCGCGCGGAGCGCGCTCCGCGTGCGCAAGCTGTCAGCGCGGGTGTCCGCGATAGGCCCAGTGCCACGGCTCGTACACGATGCCGTGCGGGTTGTTCCGCGGGTAGCTCATGACGAAGCCGAACCCGGTGGCGTTCGCCTGCAGCCACGCGAACGCATCGGTGGCCTCGAACGACTCCTCCGCCGGCGGCTCCCCCGGTGCGCCGATGTCGAGGGCCAGGCCGGCGTGGTGCTCGCTGTAGCCCGGTGCGGCGTTGACGGAGAGGATCTGCTCGACGGTCTGCCCGCGCGCCAGCTTCCGTTCGAAGATGCCCAGCTGGTAGTCGTGGCTGCGGTAGCCCGAGATCGCCTCGAGCACCACGCCGTCGCGCAGCGCCGCGTCGCGCAGGTGGGACCACGCGCGCGCGGCGTCGACGTGGAGCCACAGGGGGCGCCGGTAGCGGTCGACCCCGGCGAACGCGAGCCAGTCGGGCTCGGCGACCAGCGGCAGGCCCACGCGGTCGCCGTACGCATGGTCGAGGCCCAGCGCGTCGAGCCGCTCCTCGAGCCGGTCGAGCGGCAGCTCGCGCACGTGTTCGATGCCCGGGCGCAGGTGCGCCGGGGTCGCGTCCAGAGCATCGAGCGCGTCGTCGAGCCCGCGCTCGCGTTGCAGGTGCGGCACCAGCGGCATCAGCCCCTCGGGCAGCTCGGCGGCGAGGAAGCGGCCGTCCCGCTTGCGCCGCAGCACGCGCCGCGCGCGGGCCAGCACCCGCGCATCGTGGTTGCTGCGCGCGCGCAGCAGGCCGCCCGGCCACACTTCGATGTCCGGGGTGTTGACGAGGATCCGGGGTTCGCCGCGCATGGGGGCAGGTTAGCCGGCGGGGCCGCGCAGCGCATCCAGCAGCGCCTGCGGGCGCTCGAGCGACAGCAGCAGCGCGCCGCCGTCGCGCAGCGGCAGCCACAGCACGCCGCGGGTGTCGGTCACCAGGCAGAAGCCGCGGGCTCGACCGGCGAGGAAGTACCAGCCGGCGCGATACCCGGGCAGGCCCATGCCGAACGCCTTCCAGCGCGGGCGCAGTTCGGTGTGCTCGGCGAGGTCGACGACGCGCGCGCGGGGCAGGTCGATCGCGTCGCGCGCGACTCGCCGGCGGAACAGCGCCGCCGTCACCGCCAGCACCTCGCCGTCGAACACCACCCGCCGACGCCGGAACGCCCACGCCAGCAGCGCCGTCGTGCCCACCAGGACGCAGGCGGCAAACCCAGCCCCGGGGGATGTGGCGCCGGGGGCCTGCAGCAGGACGTAGCCGAGCACCAGCGCCGGCACGAGCGCCGCCGCGGCCAGCGTCCACGCCGCGGCGGGGGTGGGCGGGGTCACCGGATGCTCGGAGGGCGGCCCAGCGCGGCGGGCGTTCATCGGCGAGGCGACACGGCAGGGCGCGCGCAGCTGGGGCGCAGCGCGCAGCGCTCGGGGCACACGCGAGCGCCCGTCAGCGGCATCGGGCGGCGCACGTCACTGCTCCTTCTTGAGGTACAGCAGCACCACGAGGCCGGTGTGCACGGACGACACCAGCTCCCAGCCCAGTTGGCCGAGCGGGGCGAGCGTCGCCTCGATGTCGGCCGGCTTGATGCCGGACCACTTCTGCTTCACCTGCACGACCTTGTAGCTCCAGCGCTTGCTCATTTGGGGTCCTTGGGGTCCTGGGTCCGGTTCGCCGGCAGCCGGCCGGCCTTGCGCAAGGCGTCGCGCAGCACGTATTCGATCTGGGCGTTGAGGCTGCGCAACTCGTCGTCGGCCCACCTCTGCGCTGCGGCGAGCACGTCGGCGTTGATGCGCAGCGGGTAGGCCTTCTTCTCGCTCATCGACGCGGCCGTCCGTCGCCCTTGGCCCGCGCGACCGCGACGATCAGTGCGACGCCCAACCCGTTGACCGCGACGACCATCGCCACCACCACCGCCAGCACCCGGTCGCGCTCACCGTCGGCCCAGACCAGCCCGGCGGCGCCGGCGACGATCGCGAACCCGATCGCGGCCAGCAGCCGCGACAGGCGCCGCTGCAGCGCGTCGGGGTCGCGCACGCTGCGCGGGTCGAGTCCGTTGACCAGGTGCAGCGCGCCCCGACCGACCATTCCGGCGACCACGAAAGCCGGCGCGGCGCTCACGGCGACGACGATCGGCAGCCACAGGCGCTCGAAGTCCATGGCGCCCGCCTCAGTACAGCGTGCCGGCGTTGACGATCGGCTGGGTCGCGCGCTCGCCGCACAGCACCACCAGCAGGTTGCTGACCATCTGCGCCTTGCGCTCCTCGTCCAGCTGGACGACGCCGTTCTTCTGCAGCTCGGCCAGCGCCATCTCGACCATCCCGACCGCGCCGGCGACGATGCGCGTGCGCGCGGCGATGATCGCGTTGGCCTGCTGGCGCTGCAGCATCGCCTGGGCGATCTCCGGCGCGTAAGCGAGGTGGCTGATGCGCGCGTTGAGCACCTGCACGCCGGCGTCGGCGAGGCGCTCGGACAGTTCCTTCTCCAGGTGCTCGGAGATCTCGCTGGCGTGGCTGCGCAGCGCGACCTGGCCTTCCTCGTGCTGGTCGTACGGGTAGCTGGTGGCCATCGTGCGCAGCGCCGACTCGGACTGGATGTGCACGAAGCTCTCGTAGTCGTCGACGTTGTAGACCGCCTCGGCCGAATCGACGACCTGCCAGACGATGACCGCGGCGATCTCGATCGGGCTGCCGTCGAGCTCGTTGACCTTCAGCTTGCCGCTCTCGAAGTTGCGCACGCGCTGGCTGATCTTCTTCTTCGAGAAGAACGGGTTGTTCCAGCGCAGGCCGTTCTCCTTGACGGTGCCGACGTACTTGCCGAACAGGCTCAGCACGGCCGACTGGTTCGGCTCGACCATGTACAGCCCGGCGAGGCAGAACAGCGCGACTCCGCCGACGACCACGGCGACGGCGGCCGTCAGCGGGGCCTGCGTGCGGATGCCCAGCACGAACAGCCATGCGGCGACCGCGCACACGACCAGCAGCGCCAGCAGGGTCGGGATGCCGGGCAGGGAGCGGACGGTGTTCTCTTTCATGGCGGGTCTCCGTTTGGTTCGCTAAGTGATATCAAAATGATATCTAACAAGCAAGCGGTTTGCGCATCGGCCGACGGGCGGTCGGCGGGCACACCGGGTGTTGGGAGGTGTTGAACCGGGCGCGTCGCGTCAGGGGACGACGCGGTACAGCGGCGCCGGCACGAACTCGCCGGTGGCGTACAGGGCGCGTCCGTCGTCGGCCCAGCCCATCGCCTCGGCCTGCGGCAGCCACGGCAATTCGACCACGCGCGGCGGGCGGCCGACGGCCTGCGACCAGCCGTCGCCGCGCTGGCGCGGGTACAGCAGCAGGTAGCGGTAGGTCATCACCGCGAGCGTGCGGCCGTCGGGCGACACGTCGGCCGCGGTCGGCTGACCCTCGAGCGCCGCCCGCCGCGGTGAGCGCTCGATCGCTTCGGCGCTGGGCTGCGGCACGCCGGCGAGCGCGCCGACGCGGCGCGCGACCTGCACCTCGCGCGTGCCGGCGCGCAGCGGCAGGGTGAACAGTTCGGGCGGCTCGCGCTTCTTCGAGATCAGCAGCACGCGGCCGCGGGCCGCGTCGACGGCGACCGCTTCGCAGTCGCGCGCGCCGTCCGGCCAGCGGAACGCGATCGACCACGCCGGGCGCAGGCGCGCGTTCTCTAGCCGCGCCGGCTCTTCGACCACGTGCAGCTGCAGCGTGCGCCGCAGGCCGCCGTTGTCGCCGGTGTCGGCAAGCAGCAGGTAGCGGCGGCCGTCGAGCTCGAACGCCGCGATGTCTTCCCAGTCGGTCTTCGTGACGCCTTCGATCCGCAGCGTCGCGATGCGGTCTCCGGTCGGGCCGACCGCGAACACGCGCGCCGGGTTGCCGCCGTCGTCGAGCATCCACAGCGTGCCCGGGTGGCGACGCGACGCGGCCAGCCCGCTGATCTCGCCCAGCTGCGGGTCGATCATCATGCCGGCCAGCTGCGATCCGGGCTCTTCCTGCGGCCGGCACGCGGCGAGCGCGCACGCCAGCATCGTGCAGGCCCAAGGCAGTAAGAGGCGGCGGTCGCGTACGCGCATGCACGAAGGATGGCACGCGCCCGACGCATCGCCATAGGCCTTCGCGCGCCGCGTCGCGACCCCGCCGGGCCGTCGCTACACTGACGGCCCCACGAGCGCCCGGAAATCCCGCGATGGTCACGATCGGCACCCCGCTGTCCCCGCACGCCTGCCGCGTGCTGCTGCTGGGCTCGGGCGAACTGGGCAAGGAAGTGGCGATCGAACTGCAGCGCTTCGGCGTCGAGGTGATCGCCGCCGACCGCTACGCCGACGCGCCGGCGATGCAGGTCGCGCACCGCAGCCACGTGCTCGACATGCTGGACGGCGCCGCGGTGCGCGCGCTGGTCGCGCTCGAACGCCCGCACCTGATCGTGCCGGAGATCGAGGCGATCCACACCGAGACGCTGGTGGCGCTGGAGGACGAGTTCGCCGCGCGCGGCAGCGACACCCGCGTGATCCCGACCGCACGCGCCGCGCGGCTGACGATGGACCGCGAGGGCATCCGCCGCCTCGCCGCCGAAGCGCTCGGGCTGCCGACGTCGAGCTACCGGTTCGTCGACACGCTGGACGAATACCGCATCGCGGTCGAGGCGATCGGCCTGCCGTGCGTGGTCAAGCCGGTGATGTCGTCGTCGGGCAAGGGCCAGAGCCTGGTGCGCGGCGCCGACGACGTCGAGCGTGCCTGGACGTACGCGCAGACCGGCGGGCGCGCCGGCGCCGGCCGGGTCATCGTCGAGGGCTTCGTCGACTTCGACTACGAGATCACCCTGCTGACCGTTCGCCACGCCGGCGGCACCACGTTCTGCGCACCGATCGGCCACCTGCAGCGCGACGGCGACTACCGCGAGAGCTGGCAGCCGCAGCCGATGAGCGCGCTGGCGCTGGAGCGCGCGCAGCACGTCGCGCGGCGGATCACCGACGACCTCGGCGGCTGGGGGGTGTTCGGCGTCGAGCTGTTCGTCAAGGGCGACGAGGTGTGGTTCAGCGAGGTGTCGCCGCGCCCGCACGACACCGGCCTGGTCACGCTGGCATCGCAGGACCTCAGCCAGTTCGCCCTGCACGCGCGCGCGATCCTCGGCCTGCCGATCCCGACCGATGCCCGCGGCGGCCTGCGCACGCATCCGGCCACCGCGTCGTGCGCGGTGCTCGCGCAGGGCCACGGCGTGCCGGTGTTCTCCAACGTCGAGGCGGCACTCGCCGAGCCCGACACGCAGCTGCGCCTGTTCGGCAAGCCGCGCGTCGAGGGCCAGCGCCGGGTCGCGGTGACGCTCGCCCGCGGCGAGTCGATCGACGCCGCGCGCGCGGCCGCGCGCGATGCTGCCGCGGCGCTGGCGATCGAGCTGCGCTAGCGGGGCCGGTGCCGCATGCGCTGGCGCCCGGCCCCGCGCCGGCGTAGACACCGCACTGCGTTGCGGCCTGCCATGATCGGCGCCGACGACGACGGAAGGCGGCAATGAGCGACATCTCGCTTGATACCAGCGGCGGCTACGCGGTGTTCTTCTTTCCCCAGGCCCTGGAGGCGCTGGGCGAGGCGATCGCGCCGTACCTGACCGACGGCCCGGGCGGCCCGCACGTGCTGTGCCGCGAGATCGACACCGGCGGTGCGCTGATCGAGATGAGCCTCGACGCCGCCTCGGTGGAAGGGCGCGACGTGGCGCTGGAGTTGATGGTCCCAACGAGCATGGTGCGGATGATCGTCTCGGCGCGCAGCGACGGTGCGTTCGGGTTCGGGCCGCGGCTGGCGAGCGCCGGGCCGACGACCGACCTGCCGCCGGTGGGCCCGCACGGCATGCCGGTGCGTGCGCCGAGTACGGCGATTCCCGGCGCGGCGCCGGTCGCGCCGGCGCCCGCCGACGCACCGTCCGAAGAGCTCACCCGGTCCGAGCCGCCGACGACCTGAGTGCCAGACGTTTCAGCCGTCCGGCAGCGTGCGCCAGCGCCGGCCGTCGAAGGCCTCGAGCGGGCGGAACCGGCGCTTGTAGTCCATCTTCGGATGCGTCGGGATCCAGTAGCCCAGGTAGACGTGCTCGCGGCCCGTCGCGGCGGCCCACTCCAGCTGATGCAGGATCGCCAGCGTGCCCAGGCCGCGCGCGCGCAGCTCCGGCTCGTAGAACGTGTACACCGCCGACAGGGCGTCCTCGACCACGTCGGTGACGGCCACCGCGAGCAGGCGACCGCCCTCGCGGAACTCGAGGAAGCGCGCGTGGCTCCACGTGCCGATCAGGAACTGCTCGAACTCGAGCGCGCCGTGCTCGTCCATGCCGCCGCCGGCGTGCCGTGCGGTGAGGTAGCGGCGGTACAGCGCCAGCTGCTCCTCGGTGCGATCGGCCGGGCACACGCGCATCTCGACCGCCGCGTTGCGCGCGCGGCAGCGACGCTGGCTGCGGTCGGGACGGAACGATGCGACCGGAATGCGCACCGGAACGCACGCGCGGCAGTAGCCGCAGTGCGGGCGGTAGACGATGTCGCCGGACCGGCGGAACCCCCACGCGAGCGCCATCGGGTAGCGCGCGGCGAGTTTCGGGTCGCGCGGGTCGAGGACGAGGTCACGCGCGATGCGGTTGGGCCAG
Organism: Cognatilysobacter tabacisoli; assembly: GCF_003586305.1. GTDB lineage: Bacteria > Pseudomonadota > Gammaproteobacteria > Xanthomonadales > Xanthomonadaceae > Cognatilysobacter_A > Cognatilysobacter_A tabacisoli. The sequence continues at coordinate 195,825 of NZ_QXJI01000001.1, forward strand.
TAGCCGCACGGATGCTCGCCGGTGTGGAACAGGCGGAGGTCGTCGGTGTCCTGGCCGGGGTCGGTGCCCATGCGGCCAGCATAGCGCCGCGGGCGCGCCGCGCTGTCGCCGGGATGAACGGTAAAGGCGCGGCGTCAACCCGGCGGCGTTGCGCGCGTTGACTGCTGCGACGGCGCAACCGCGCGTCCCGAATCGGAGTCAACGCATGAACCGTTCCCACCTCGCTGCCGGTGCGCTCGCGCTGGCGATCGCCGGCCTCGTCGCCGGCACGACCGTTGCCGTGGCCCAGGGCGCGGCGCCCAGCCGCTCGAAGATCGACGCCAACGGCGACGGCGCCATCGACCGGGCCGAAGCGGCCGCGCACCCGCGGATGGCGGAGAAGTTCGACCAGCTCGACCGCAACCGCGATGGACGCATCGACGCGTCCGAGCGCCCGCAGCGCCACGGCAAGCGCCACGGCCGGGGCGGTCACGACGGCATGGGCGGCATCGCCAAGCTCGACGGCAATGCCGACGGTCGCATCAGCAAGGTCGAGGCGGCCGCGCAGCCGCGGCTGGCCGAGCGCTTCGACGCCGCCGATCGCAACCGGGACGGCTACCTGGTGCGCAGCGAGCTGCAGGCGATGCATGCCCAGCGGCGGGCCGAGTTCTCGGCGCAGCGCCAGCAGCGCACGGACCAGGCGTTCACCGAGGCCGACGCCAACCGCGACGGGCGGCTGAGCCGCGCCGAGGTCGAGTCGAAGATGCCGCGCCTGGCGCAGCAGTTCGCGTTCCTGGACGAGGACCGCGACGGCTACCTGAGCCGCGCCGACCTGGCGCCGCCGCGTCGCTGACCGCGCCGATGGCCGTTCGCCTCGCGCGCGGCCGTTGTCAGCAGTGAGGTCATCCCCTGGCCCGTGCCGGCGTCTCCGCGGCACGGGTTCTTTTTTGTCCGCCGGATGGAGAGGCGCGCGCCGGACCGTCGCGGGTCAGAATCGCCCCGAATCGACCATCGCGTAGACGATCGCGCCCAGCGCCATCGCGTTGCTGATGACCACGCCGGTGCGCCCGTACGTGAGTTCGAACGTCCACGGCACCCGGCCGCGGCGCGCGCGCTGGCGTTCACGGTAGGGCAGCAGCACGCGCTGCAGCGGCACCAGGTACTGGTAGTTCAGCACCGCCAGCCCCGCGAGCGTGGTCAGCAGTACCCAGGTCCAGCCGCTGGTGGTCAGCGCCACCGACACCAGGGTCAGGCAGAACACGGCCGCGGAGGCCGTGTTCATGCGAACGAAGCGCCCGAGCGCCTGCCGCTCGGCCTCGTTGCCGGCCAGCCGCATCAGGAAGTAGCCGCCGAGCAGCGCGCCCAGCGTGCCGCCGACCAGACCGCCGAGCAGACCGCCAGCGTGCGCCTCGAACTCGGCCAGCACGCCGAGCGAGCCGCCGGCGACGCCGCCGGACAGCGCGGATGCGCCCATGCCGCTGCCGAGCTTGCCGAGCCCCGCGCCGGCCGAGCCGGCCGCGATCACCGCGGCCGCGGCGGCGGGCGGGCTGACCGTGCCCAGGGTGCCGACCACCAGCGTCGTGAACGCCACCGACGGCGCGCTGTCGCGCGCGAAGGCGCCGAAGCGGGCGAGCAGGTCGCCGCGGACGCTGGCGCGGGCGCGCGACAGCCGCTTGCGCACCGCCGCGTCGCTGAGGCCCAGCAGCAGGGCCACCTGCTGCGAACTCTGGCCTTCGCGGTAGTACAGCAGCAGCACCTCGCGGCTCTCGTCGGGCAGGGCGGCGATCAGCTCGGCCGCCGCGGCTTGGCGCTCGGCGTCGATCAGCTGCTCGCACGGCGGCGGCAGCGGGTCGGCCGCCGCTTCGATCGCCGCGTCGGCCTCCTCGCTCGCCGTCGCCAGGCGATGCCGCGTGCGCAGGTGGTCGCGGGCGAGGTTGCGGGTGATCTGCCGCAGCCACGGCAGGAAGCTCGAGGTGTTCTTGAGCTTGCGCAGGTTCTGCCACGCGTTGAGGAAAGCCTCCTGCGCGATGTCCTCGCTGGCGTGGACGTCGCGCACGATCGCCAGCGCGATCGCGGTCACCGAGTTCTGGCAGGCCGAGACGATGCGGCCGTACGCCGCCTGGTCGCCGCGCGCGGCGGCCGGCAGGTGGGCGTGGATCAGCGAGTCGAGCACGTGGGCGTTCATGCGTTCAGCCCCCGCGACGGGTCAGCAGTGCGGACACGGCGACGGCCCAGGTCGCCACTGCGGCCAGCGCCATGGCCGGGACCGGCGGCAAGGCGGCGAGCCACGGCGCGACGGCGTCGCCAAGGCCCGGCGGTAGGCACAGCAGGAGGGCGGACAGGTCGGTGGGCATGGCGGGCGTCCATTTCGCGGGTCTTGCCAACACAGACGAGGCGGGGCCGCCGATGTGACCGGGCGCGCCGGCTCAGGTGGCGACGTGCTTCAGCACTCGCCCCACCTGCCAGCGGCCGTCGACGCGCTTGAGCTCCAGCGTCTTGTAGCGCGCGGACATGCGGTGGTGGTACGCGCTGAATTCGATCGTCGCCGTGTCGGCGCCGGTCTGGCGGAACCAGTTGACCTCGATGATCGAGGCCTCGCGACCGGACGCCGGGTGCGAACTGGCGTTGTCCTCGTCGGCGCTGCGCAGGCACTGCGACGCCGGCACGAGCGCCAGCCCCGGCTGCACCAGGCGGTCGAACACGGCCGGCAGCGGGTCGCGACCGTCGATCGCCACGCACTGGACGAGCGCGCGGTCCGCGTCGAGTTCGCTGGCGAAGACCGCGACCGCCGCGTCGGCCGGCGTGGCCGATGGCGCGCCGTCGTACGTCGCCGCCGCCGCCGGCGTGCCGGCCTCGCCATCGGGCGTTCCCGTCTGCAGGCCGCGCAGCATCGCCAGGCCCAGGACGACGACGATGCCGCCGATCAGCGCCATCTTGATCCGGAACAGCCGCTGCTGCGCCGGGGTCTTGCCGGCCTGGCCGCGGTCGTCGTGCACGCTCGGCAGCAGGAAGCTCTCCCCGGGGCGGGTCGAATCGATCAGGCCGTTGTCGCGCAGGATCTCGCGCGCGCGCACCTGCTCGTCGGCCTTGACCACCCAGACTGCCGGCTGCTGCTTTGAGGGCTGGGTGTAGCGGAAGGTGCCGCGCACGTTGCCCTTGTACGAGCGAGGCTGGGTGATGCGCACCTCGATGCCGGCATCGCTGAGCAGCTTGGCGACGCCTTCGACGTTCTCGATCCGCTGGCTGCTGAAGACCTGGCGCATGGCTCAGCCCTTCGCCTTGGTGCCGTCGGTCGCGCGTTCGTCGTCCTTCGGCTCGGCGACGACGCGGATCAGGCCTTCCTGTGCGGTGCTGGCCACGAGCCGGCCGTCGCGGTCGTAGATCTGTCCGCGCGCCAGCCCGCGGCTGTCCTGCGCGCTGGGGCTGTCGATCGAATACAGCAGCCAGTCGTCGGCGCGGAACGGGCGGTGGAACCACAGCGCGTGGTCGAGCGAAGCCATCAGCACGTTCGGCTGGTAGTAGCTGATGCCGTGCGGGAACGTGGCTGTGCCGAGCAGGTGGAAGTCCGACGCGTAGGCCAGCAGCGCGCGGTGCAGCTCCGGCGCGTCGCCGACGCGCTCGCTGAGCCGGAACCAGACCTGCTGGTACGGCGGGCGCTTGGGCGGGTTGAGCTCGTCGCGCGGGTAGACGTGGCGGAACTCGAACGGACCGGCGCGGGTCAGCCAGCGCTGCACCTTGGTCGGCAGCGTGGCCATCACCTCGGGCGGCACCGCCGGCGCCGGGTCGATGTCCTCGGGCTTGGGGACCTCGGGCATCGACAGCTGGTGCTCGCCGCCGTGTTCCTCCTTCTGGAACGACGCGGCGAGGAAGAAGATCGGCTGGCCGTGCTGGATCGCGGTGACGCGGCGCACCGAGAAGCTGCCGCCGTCGCGGGTGCGGTCGACCTGGTAGACGATCGGGGCCTCGATGTCGCCGGCCTTGAGGAAGTAGGCGTGCAGCGAATGCGCCGAGCGCGGCGTTTCCATCGTCGCCTGCGTCGCCGACAGCGCCTGGCCGAGCACCTGCCCGCCGAACACGTACTTGGTGCCGATGTCGCGGCTCTGGCCGCGGAACAGGTTGTCTTCGAGTCGCTCGAGCGACAGCAGTTCGATCAGCTCGGAAACGGGAGAAGTCATGGTTGCGCGGGGTCGGGGGCGGTGGCCAGTATATCGGCCGGGGTTGACGCGCTGCCGCGCGGCACAGGCGCGTCATGCAAGCGGAGCAGTCGATGCAGGAAGCGCACGGGCGATGCGGTCGCCCTCCGGGACGCGGGCGGTGGCGGGGATGGCAGGCGTTCGCCCTGCTGCTGGCCGCCGGTGCCAGCCACGCCGAGCTGCGGGTCAGCGAGCGCACCGTTCATTACGACCTCGCGGCGCGGTCGCTCGACGCACTGCGCGACGAGATCCGCCGCAACGGGCCGCAGGACGAATCGGGTCGTCGCTACGACGGCCTGACCGCGTGGACGATCGAATGGGCAGCGGAGTTCCGCGACGATGAGCTGCCGGGCCGCCCGCGCGCCGGTCCGCGGCGCTGCCGGCCGGACGGGCACGCCGTCACCCTGGATCTCACCGTCACCGTGCCGCGCTGGGCCCACCGCGACCGCGCCGGGCGCGAGGCCCGCGAGCGCTGGGACGCCTACCTGGCCGCGCTGGTCGCGCACGAGGCGCAGCACCGCGCGCTGGCCGTCGACGGGGCCCGGCGAATCGAGGCCGCGCTGGCGGCGACCGCCCCGGGCGAGCGCTGCCGCGACCTGCAGTGGCAGGTCGAGAAGGTCGTGAACCGGATCCAGCAGCGGCTGGGGGTGGACAACCGCCTGCTCGACCGCCGCACGAAGCACGGCCGCGAACAGGGCGTGCGGCTCTGACGGACGATGTCAGGCGGCCGCGTCGGCCTCGATCCGCAGCAGCTCGATCGCGCCGAGCACGCGCACCCACGGGAAAAGAGGGCCGGGGTCGCGCTTGCGCCGCACGCGGCGGTTGGCGTCGTCGGTGGCCACCACTTCGGTGGTGTCGAGGTCCTCGTGCCCGGCGATGTAGCGCAGCGCCGGCAGGTCGGCGTGCAGCCGGTTCAGCAGCGCCACGAGCGCGTCGATCTGCGCGTCGGTGTACGGCTCGTCCATCGCCTGGTGTCCCGCGGCGAGCCAGTCGGGATAGCGGCCGCGGTTGACCAGTTCGATGCCGACCGCGCGCGCGTTGTAGCCGCGCGTGTGGTTGGCGACGCGCTCGAGCGCCACGTACTGGTGCACGCTGCCGTCGCGGTCGATGTAGAAGTGGCCGCTGTTGCCGGTCTGCGAGCCGGTGTAGAGGATTTCCTCGCCGAAGCGCCGGGCCATGGCCAGGTCGGGGAGTTCGGTGCAGTGGATGACGACCAGGTCGATCGCGTCGCGCTCGCGCGGGTCCAGGCGGGCTTCGTACGGCAGTGGCTCCACCTGCACGGGTGGCATCGACGGCGGGGGCGACATGGCCCGGATGCTAGCATTCGCCTCCGCCACGGAGATCGCCATGCGCCTGCCCCCCGCCGATTCCGAACTCGGCAAGCTGATGGCGACGCTGCCGCGCGCCGGCCGGGTCGAGTGGATCGGCCTGCGCCCCCAGCGCGACGTGGCGATGCAGGTGGTCGACTCGGCCGTCGCCGAAGCCGGTCGCGGCCTGGTCGGCGACCGCTACGGCAGCGGCAGCGGCAAGCGCGGCGTCACCCTGATCCAGGCCGAGCACCTGCCCGCGATCGCGGCGCTTGCGGGCATCGACGGCATCGCGCCGGCGACGCTGCGCCGCAACGTCCTGGTTGCGGGCATTCCGCTGGTGGCGCTCAAGGGTCGCCGCTTCCGCATCGGCGAGGTGCTGCTCGAAGGCACCGGCGACTGCGATCCGTGCTCGCGCATGGAAGCCGCGCTCGGACCCGGCGGCTACAACGCCATGCGCGGCCACGGCGGCCTGTGCGCGCGCATCCTCGAGGGCGGCGCGTTGCGCGTCGGCGACCCGGTCGTCGCCGTCGCCGACTGACCCTCCGATCGATCACCCGGATTCCCATGCCACTTCGCGGTCACTGCATCCTGTCCCACGGTTTCGAGAGCGGTCCCGACGCCACCAAGGTGACCGCGCTCGCTGCCGCCGCCGAGCGCGCTGGCTGGACCCACGAACGCCCCGACTACACCGACCTCGATGCGATGCGTTCGGTCAGCGAGGTCGGCGACGTGCCGGCGCGGGTCCAGCGCCTGCTCGAGCGCGCGCGCGCTGCCGCGGCGCGCGGCCCGCTGGTGCTGGCCGGCTCCAGCCTCGGCGCGTACGTGTCGGGACTGGTGTCGCTGCAGGTGCCGGTCGCCGGCCTGTTCCTGATGGCGCCGCCGGTGCGGATGGGCCAGGCCCATCCGCTCGACGCCGCGCCGGTGCCGATTTCGGTCCTGCACGGCTGGGGCGACGAGCTGATCCCGGCCGCCGACGTCGTCGCGTGGGCGCAGCCGCGCCGTGCGCGCCTGCTGCTGGTCGACGACGGGCACCGGCTGTCGTCTCACGTCGACACCAGCGCCACGCTGTTCGCCGACCTGCTGGCGGGGCTGTGACATGAAGTTCTTCGCCAGCTGCGGCAAGGGTCTCGAATACCTGCTCGCCGACGAGCTCGTCGCGCTGGGCTGCGCGCGCGCGACGGCGGCGATGGCCGGCGCCAACGTCGAAGGCACACTGCTCGACGCGCAGCGCGCGGTGCTGTGGTCGCGGCTGGCCAGCCGCGTGCTGTGGCCGATCGCCGAGTTCGACTGCGCCGACGAGCACGCGCTGTACGCCGGCGCCGCCGCGGTCGACTGGCCGGCGCACCTGGCCGGCGGGCACACGGTGGCCGTCGACGCGCACGTGTCCGGCGATGCGCTGACGCACGCGCGCTACGCGGCGCAGCGGGTCAAGGACGCGGTCGTCGACGTGATGCGCGCGCGCACCGGCGCGCGGCCGGACGTCGACGTCGAGGCCCCGGACCTGCGCCTGAACCTGGTCGTGCGCAAGGGCCGCGCGATCCTGTCGATCGACCTGGGCGGCGGTCCGCTGCACCGGCGCGGCTGGCGGCAGAAGCAGGGCGAGGCGCCGCTGAAGGAGAACCTGGCCGCGGCCGTGCTGCTGCGCGGCCAGTGGCCGGCGGTGTACGCCGACGGCGGCGCGCTGCTCGACCCGATGTGCGGCAGCGGCACGCTGCTGATCGAGGGCGCGCTGATGGCGGCCGACGTCGCGCCCGGCCTGCTGCGCCACGGCAACGCGACGCCGACGCGCTGGCGCGGCTTCGACGTCGCCGGCTGGGACGCGCTCGTCGACGACGCGCGCCGCCGCGAGGCCGCCGGCATGGCGGCACTGCGGCCGGTGTTCTTCGGCCGCGATCTGGACCCGCACGCGATCCGTGCGGCGCGCGACAACGCCGACCTCGCCGGGCTGGCCGGCGTCATCGACTTCGGCGTGGCCGACATCCGCGCGCTCGATGCCGGCACCGTGCAGCACGACGGCGCGACGATCGCGCGCGGGCTGGCGGTGTGCAACCCGCCGTACGATGCGCGCCTGGCGGCCGATCCGGCCCTATACCGCGCGCTCGGCGACGGCCTCAAGCGCGCCGTGCCGCAGTGGCGCGCGAGCCTGCTGTGCGGCGACGCCGAGCTGGCGTTCGCCACCGGCCTGCGCGCGGCGAAGAAGTACCAGCTGTTCAACGGCGCGATCGAGTGCACGCTGATCGCGGTCGATCCGATCGCGCCGCCGCAGCGCGCCGTCTCCGAGGCGACGCCGGCGCTGTCGGACGGCGCTCAGATGGTCGCCAACCGGCTGCGTCGGAACCTGCGCAAGCTGAAGGCCTGGCGCGAGCGCGAAGGCGTCACCTGCTATCGCGCGTACGACGCCGACCTGCCCGAGTACGCCGCGGCGATCGACGTCTACACGACCGACGCCGCCGCGCCGGTGACCTGGCTGCACGTGCAGGAGTACGCCGCGCCGGCCGACATTCCCGAGGCCGTGCAGCGGCGTCGCCTCAACGAGCTGCTGGCGGCCGCGCGGGACGTGTTCGACGTCCCGCGCGAACGCGTCGCGCTGAAGACCCGCGCCAAGGGCAAGGGCGGCAGCAAGTACGGGCAAATGGACGCGCGCGGCGAGCTGCTGACCGTGCGCGAGGGCGACGCGCGGCTCCGCGTGAATCTGTTCGACTACCTCGACACCGGCCTGTTCCTCGACCACCGGCCGATGCGCCTGCGGCTGGCCGAGGAGGCCGGCGACGCGCGCTTCCTCAACCTGTTCTGCTACACCGGCGCGGCGACCGTGCACGCGGCCGTCGGCGGCGCGCGGCTGACCACGTCGGTCGACCTGTCCGGCACGTACCTGGAATGGCTGGCCGACAACCTGCGCGAGAACAACGTCGGCGGCACCAAGCACCGGCTGGTGCAGGCCGACGCGCTCGCGTGGCTGGAGGCCGACACGCACGAGTACGACCTGGTGTTCTGCGACCCGCCGACGTTCTCGAACTCCAAGCGCGCCAGCGATTTCGACGTGCAGGCCGCGCACGTGCGCCTGCTGCGCGCCGCGGTGGCCCGGCTCTCGCGCGATGGCGTGCTGTACTTCTCCAACAACTACCGGCGCTTCCGCCTCGACGAAGCGGCGATCGCCGCGTTCGCGCGCTGCGAGGACATCTCGCCGCAGACCATCCCGCCCGACTTCGAACGCGACCCGCGCATCCACCGGTGCTGGCGCCTGCAGCGGCTCGACGCGGTGCGCAGCGGCTGATGATGGCGCGCGCGTGAAGGGCACGAAGCGCCCCGGTGCGATGACGTTCTTCCGCCAGTGGCTGAAGAATCCGCTGCGCACCGCGGCGCTGCTGCCGTCCAGCGCGGAGCTTGCGGCGGCGATGATCGCCGCGATGCCCGACGGCGTCCGCCGGGTGATCGAACTGGGCGGCGGCACGGGCGCGATCACCGCGGCGCTGCTCGACGCCGGCATCGACGCGGACGACCTGCTGGTGCTGGAGCTCAACGAAGAGCTGCACGCGCACCTGCGCGCGCGCTTTCCGCGGGTTCGCGCGGTGCTCGGCGATGCGCGATCGCTCGAGCGGCTCGCCGACGAGGCCGGCTACCTGGCCGGCGGCCGCGCCGACGCGATCGTGTCCGGACTGGGTCTGCTGAGCATGCCGCCGCCGCTGCAGCAGGAGATCCTCGAGGCCGCGCTTGCCTGCCTGCGCGACGACGGCGTGCTGGTGCAGTTCACCTACGGGCCCATTGCGCCGGTGGCCGACGCCGTCGCCGAGGCGCTGGGCCTCACGGTCGAGCGCGGGGACTTCGTGCTGCGCAACGTGCCGCCCGCGACGGTCTACGTGTACCGGCACGCAGGCGCTCCGGGACAATAGGTCGAAAAATCCATCCGTCGTTGCGGAGGTGGAACGGACGGTCGCGGCGCACCCGGCTGGCGGGCGCGCGCGGCGGTGCCATCCTGTGCCCCGCGTCGATTCGACGCGCCCCGCAGGAACCGCCATGACCACCGCCACCGTCCACCCCGCCCACGTCGCCCGCAAGCTGCGCGGCATGCCGGCGTCCGACGGCGCCGGCGTGAAGCTCGTCCGCGTGATCGGCAGCCCGCAGCTCGACATGCTCGACCCGTTCCTGATGCTCGACGAGTTCGGCACCGACAAGCCCGAGGACTACCTGGCCGGCTTCCCGAGCCACCCGCACCGCGGCTTCGAGACCGTCACCTACATGCTCGACGGGCGCATGCGGCACAAGGACAACCACGGCAACGAGGGCGTGCTCGTGCCCGGCAGCGTGCAGTGGATGACCGCCGGGCGCGGGCTGATCCATTCGGAGATGCCCGAGCAGGAGCAGGGTCGGATGCGCGGCTTCCAGCTGTGGGTGAACCTGCCGGCGCGCGACAAGATGACCGCGCCGCGCTACCAGGAGTTCGCTCCCGACCGGATCCCGCAGGTGCGGCCGGCCGACGGCGTGACGGTCAAAGTGATTGCCGGCCGCGTCGGCGACACGGTCGGGCCGATCGACCAGCCCGCGACGGCGCCGGTGTACCTCGACGTGATCCTCGCCCCCGGCGCGGCCTGGACGCATGAATTGCCCGACGGGCACAGCGCGTTCGCGTATCCGTACGAGGGCAGCGTCACGCTCGGCCGCGACGACGCGGCGCGCGAGGTGCTGGCGCAGGAGCTGGCCGTGCTCGGCGGTGGCGCCGAGGTCGCGCTGCGTGCCGGCGCCGACGGTGCGCGGCTGATCCTGGTCGCGGGCCGTCCGATCCGCGAGCCGGTCGCCAAGCACGGGCCGTTCGTGATGAACACCCGCGAGGAACTGATGCAGGCGTTCGTCGACTACCAGCAGGGACGCTTCTGACGAGTCGGCACTGAAGCACGACGGCAACGCCGCGCGACGAGCGCGGCGTTGTCTCGTTGGAAGGAGGCGATCAGTCCTTCTGCAGCAGCTTGTGGGTCACGCCGCCGAGCAGGCCGCCGAGGATCGGCGCCAGCCAGAACAGCCACAGCTGTGACATCGCCCCGCTGCCGGCGAACAGCGCGACGCCGGTCGAGCGCGCCGGGTTCACCGAGGTGTTGGTGACCGGAATGCTGATCAGGTGGATCAGCGTCAGCGCCAGCCCGATCGCGATCGGCGCGAACCCGCCAGGCGCGCGTGCGCTGGTGGCGCCGAGGATGACCACGAGGAAGAACGCGGTCAGCACCACTTCGCACAGGAATGCCGCCGCCAGGCTGTAGCCGCCGGGCGACAGGGCATCGAAGCCGTTGCTGGCGAATGCGCCCGCGGCGGCTGGATCGATCGCGAAGGTCGCGGTGCCGCTGGCGATCTGCAGCAGGACGAAGCCGGCCACGATGCCGCCAAGCACCTGCGCCACGATGTACGGCACCAGGTCGCGCACGCCGAAGCGCCCGCCGGCCCACAGGCCGATGCTGACGGCCGGATTGAAGTGCGCGCCGGACATGTGGCCGAACGCGTAGGCGCCGGTCAGCACGGTCAGGCCGAAGGCCAGCGATACGCCGACGAGTCCGATGCCCAGCGGATTGCCGTCGCCGCCGAAGTTGGCCGCCAGCACCGCGCTGCCGCATCCACCCAGTACCAGCCAGAACGTGCCGAGGAACTCGGCTCCGAGTCGCTTGAACATGCGTCTTTCCCCCAGGGATGGCGCCGGGCGCAGTCGCCGCGGCCGCCTGACGCTAGGCCAGTTCAGCTTCGGATTTGTTGCAGATCGGTTAAACCGCCGCCGATGCCGACCGGCGGCGGTTGAGGCGCCCGATCAGTTGCTGCTGAGCCGGGTGGCGCCGAACTGCATTGACTGCGCCTGGTCGAGCGACGCGCGCAGTCCGTCGGCCGAACGCGCCTGCAGCCACACGTGGGCGATCCGCCCGTCGGGCAGCTCGACCAGCGTCTCGCGCGTCTCGACGTTCGGCTGGCCCGCGACCTCGCTGCGGTACCAGGCGATCTCGCGGCCGTCGATCCGGCCGAGTTCGGCCCGGTTTCCGCCCTTGGGCTTGAACGGGACCTTGTCGGCGATGTACAGCCCGAAGGCCTCGGAACCGTCGGCGCGCAGCGCGCGGCAGAAATCCGCCTTGCCGGCGGCGCGGTGTTCCCAGGTCAGGCCGGTGTCGGCCGGCAGCCGCGGGCAGCCGCCGGCCGCCTGAGCGTGTGCAACCCCGGAGACGGCGCATGCCAACGGCAGCGCCAGCAACAGCCATGCAGAAACTTTCATCGCAACTCCCCCTGAAGTCCGCGGGTGGACCGAGAACGGTTCCACGGCCCGAACATAGTCCACTTCCCGGGGCTTGACAAATGACGAGAGTGAATGGGGGCTTGGTTTCTCGCGAAACCATACGCTGCCGTGTCGCGGCGCCGGCCAGCGTGCGGTCAGCGCGTCGGCAGGGGGATCGACTCGAGCTCGCCGGGGACGCTGCCGAACCGGCCGGCCTGCCAGTCGGCCTTGGCCTGCTCGATGCGCTCCTTCGAACTGGACACGAAGTTCCACCACAGGTGGCGCGGGCCGTCGAGCGGCTCGCCGCCCAGCAGCATCGCCTTGACCGGGGTGCGCGCCCGCAGCCTCGGCCGGGTGCCGGGGTCGAGCACCACCAGGTGCATCGCCGGGATGTCGGCGCCGTCGAGCTGCGCTTCGCCGTCGAGCACGTACAGCGCCCGCTCCGGGTGGCTGTCGTCGAGCGCGAGTTCCGCGGCCGGGTCGAGGTCGATCGCCACGTACAGCGTGTCGGCGAACACGCGCACCGGCGACTCCTCGCCGTAGCCGCGCCCGGCCACCACGCGCAGCCACGCGCCGTCGCGGCGCTGCTGCGGCAAGGTTGCGGCCGGGTGGTGGTGGAAGGCCGGCATCGCCTCTTCGTCCGGCTTCGGCAGCGCGACCCAGGTCTGCATGCCGTGCAGCGACTGGCCGCCTTCGCGCAGCGCAGCCGGCGTGCGCTCGGAGTGCGCGATGCCGCGGCCGGCCGTCATCCAGTTGACGTCGCCGGGGTTGATGTCCTGCGCGCTGCCGAGCGTGTCGCGGTGGTGGATGGTTCCCGACCACAGGAACGTCACGGTGGCCAACCCGATGTGCGGGTGCGGGCGCACGTCGATGCCGCGGCCGGGCTCGAACACGGCCGGCCCCATGTGGTCGACGAACACGAACGGGCCGACCGAGCGCGCCTGGATCGACGGCACCGCACGGCGCACCTGGAAGCCGCCGAGGTCGTGGACGCGGGGGGCGATGATCGTGGTCATGGGGGCGGCTCCGGGGGTTTGCCGAGGCTCTGCAGCATGCCGCGCCGCCGCGGGCGACGCAGCCCGCCGAACGGAACAGCCCGTCCCGACCCGCGCCGTCAGCGCGCCGACACCTGCAGCGTCGCGGTCGGTGCGTCGCCGCGCGCCAGCGCCAGCAGCCGCAGCTGCCACGCCCCGATCGGCGTCGGTGCCTTCGCGTCGGTGTTGACGGTCACTCGCTGTTCGCCGTTGCCGGCGGCGGTGAAGCCGAACACCACATCGGCATCGCCGGCGCGGATGCAGACGACGTCGACCGGGCAGCGAGAGTCGGCGGCCACTTCGACGTAGCGCAATCGTGAGGCGTCCGGCAGCGCGACGGTTTCGCCGGGCACCATGGTGAACGGCCGGTCGGCGGCCACCGCGCGCCCGGCGCCCGGCGTCGCGCAGGCGGCGAGCAGCAGCAGTGCCGGGGCCACGAAGGCCAGGCCCGAGACGGTCGGGGCAGGGCGGCGAATGTCCATCGGCGATCCGGTCGTCAGGGATCGCGCGATTGCACCAGCGTCGCCGTCCCGCGCGCGTCAACGCGCACGGTCATGCGCCGGTCGTACTCGGTCTCGTCCATCGGCGGCACCACGCAGCCGCACAGCGCCGCGGCGACGTCGGGGGCGGTGTTGCTGTGGCCGACGACCAGCACGATGCCGCGCGCGTGATCGCGGCGCAGCGCCGCGGCGAAGTCGCCGGCCGCGCCGCGCGCGTCGTACGCGGTGACGTCCAGCCCGTGCGCACGCGCGGTCGGCGCGGCAGTGAGCCGGGTGCGGCGGTAGCCGGTCGCGTAGACCGCGGTCACGTCGTCCGACGCCAGCGAACGCGCCAGCCGCTGCGCGCGCGCTTCGCCGGCCGCGGTAAGCGCGGGATCCTTCGGGTCGTCGCTGGCCTTCTCGGCGTGGCGCACGACGACGAAGGTCACGCCGGGCTCCGGCGGGGAGCGAGGCGCGTGGCTGCACGCAGATGCCGTCGCGACCAGCGCGGCGGCGAAAAGTGAGGCGAGACCGGTGGTGCGCCGACGCGCCGCATGGCGCGTCGAGCCGTCGCGCGGCGAATCGCAGGTGTTCGGATCGCATCCCATCGGTCGAGGGTCCTGTGCGTGCGGGCGGGTCAGCGCGGATTCTGCAGCAGCGCGAGCAGCCCGCGCGCGGCGTTCAGGCGGGTCGCGGCGTCGGGCAGCTCGAGCTTGACCCGCAGCTTGTCCGGCCCGTCCATCTGGTACGACTTCGGCTGCCCCTGGATCAGGCGGATGATCGCCATCGGATCGACGTCGGGCTTCTCGACGAACTGCACGCGACCGCCGGCCTCGCCGAGGTCGAGCTTGCGGATGCCCAGCGCGGTCGCCTGCAGCTTCAGCTCGGCGATCGCGAACAGGTGCTTGGCCGGGTCGGGCAGCAGGCCGAAGCGGTCGATCATCTCGACCTGCAGCTCGCGCAGCGCCTCGCTGTCCTTCGCGCTGCTGATTCGCTTGTACAGCGTCAGCCGGGTGTGGACGTCGGGCAGGTAGTCGTCGGGGATCAGCGACGGGATGTGCAGGTCGACCTCGGCGCCGCGCGCCTGGGTGCCGTCGACGTCGGGCAGCTTGCCCTGGCGGATCGACTTGACAGCGCGCTCGAGCAACTCGGTGTACAGGCTGAAGCCGACCTCGGCCATCTGCCCGCTCTGGTCCTCGCCGAGCAGCTCGCCGGCGCCGCGGATCTCCAGGTCGTGCGTGGCGAGGGTGAAGCCGGCGCCGAGCTCGTCCATCGCCGAGATCGCGTCGAGCCGCTTGCGTGCGTCCTCGGTGATCGCCTTGCGGTCGGGCACGACCAGGTACGCGTACGCGCGGTGGTGCGACCGGCCGACGCGGCCGCGCAGCTGGTGCAGCTGGGCCAGGCCGAAGCGGTCGGCGCGGTTGATGATGATCGTGTTCGCGTTGGGGATGTCGATGCCCGATTCGATGATCGTCGTCGACAGCAGCACGTTGAAGCGCTGCTTGTGGAAGTCGAGCATGACCCGCTCGAGCTCGCGCTCCGGCATCTGGCCGTGCGCCACGCCGATGCGCGCCTCCGGCACCAGCTCCTGCAGCTCGCGCTGCATGCGGCCGATGCTCTCGACGTCGTTGTGCAGGAAGTACAGCTGGCCGCCGCGCGACAGCTCGCGCTGGAACGCCTCGCGCAGCTGCGCGTCGTCCCACGGCACCACGAAGGTCTGCACCGCCAGTCGGTGCGCCGGCGGAGTGGCGATGATCGACAGGTCGCGCAAGCCCGCCATCGCCATGTTCAGCGTGCGCGGGATCGGCGTCGCGGTCAGCGTCAGCAGGTGCACGTTCGCGCGCAGCGCCTTCAGCGCTTCCTTCTGGCGCACGCCGAAGCGCTGCTCCTCGTCGACGATGACCAGGCCCAGGTCGGTGAACTTCACGTCCGGCTGCAGCAGGCGGTGGGTGCCGACGATCACGTCGATCTTGCCCTCCGCCAGCTTCTGCAGCTCGGCCTCGATCTCCTTCTTCGACTTGAAGCGCGACAGCACCTCCACGCGTAGCGGCCAGTCGGCGAAGCGGTCGCGGAAGTTGCGGTAGTGCTGCTCGGCCAGCAGCGTCGTCGGCACCAGCACCGCGACCTGCTTGCCGGCCGCGGCGGCGACGAACGCCGCGCGCACGGCGACCTCGGTCTTGCCGAAGCCGACGTCGCCGCAGACCACGCGATCCATCGGCTGGCTGCTGGCGAGATCGCGGATCACCGCCTCGATCGCGCTGTGCTGGTCGGGCGTTTCCTCGAACGGGAACGCCGCCGCGAACGGCTCGTACATGACCCGATCGAGGTCGATCGCCATGCCGGCGCGCGCCTTGCGCTTGGCCTGGATCTCCAGCAGCTCCGCGGCGACGTCGCGGACCTTCTCGGCCGCCTTGCGCTTGGCCTTGGTCCACTGCTCGCCGCCGAGCGAGTGCAGCGGCGCGGTCTCGTCGGACGCGCCGGAGTAGCGGTTGATCAGGTGCAGCTGCGCGACCGGCACGTACAGGCGGTCGCCCTTGGCGTACTCGATCTCGAGGTATTCGCCTTTCTCGCCGCCGGCCTCGAGCACCATCAGCCCGCGGTAGCGGCCAACGCCGTGGTCCTCGTGCACGATCGGGGCGCCGAGCGACAGCTCGCTGAGGTCGCGGATGATCGCTTCCGGCTCGCGCACCGCGCGCCGGCGCCGGCGCGGCTGCGAGGCGCGCTCCGGGAACAGCTGGCGCTCGGTCAGGACCGTCAGCGCCGGCTCGGTGATCGCGAAGCCGTCGTCGAACGGCGCCACCGCGATCGCGAACGACGGCAGCGGCGCGGTCGTGCCGCGCGGCGGCGCGAACGCCGTCCAGTCGGCGAGCACGTCCGGCTTGAGCTCCGCGGCATGCAGCAGCTCGAGCAGCGCCTCGCGCCGGCCCGGCGAGTCGGCGGCGACCAGCGTTCGGCCCGGGTAGCTGCGCAGGAACGATTTCAGGGCTTCGGCCGGCGCGTGGTCCTTTGCGGCCAGCGGCAGCGCGGGCGCCGGCTGCTCGCCGAGCGCCTGCGCGCGCGCGCGCTGGGCATGGGTCGGGCCGCAGACCTCGATCCGCCAGCCCTGGTTGAGGTGCTCGCGCAGCCTGTCGGCCGACAGGTACAGCGCATCGGGCGGCAGCAGCGGGCGCTCGATGTCGTGGCGGCGCTGCTCGTAGCGCTCGCCGGTGTTGGTCCAGAACTGCTCGGCGGCCTCGAACGCGCCGTCGAGCACGACCGGCAGCACGTTGCCGGCGAGGTAGTCGAACAGCGTGGCCGTCTGGTCGAAGAACAGCGGCAGGTAGTACTCGATGCCCGACGGCGCCAGCCCGGACTTGAGGTCCTGGTACAGCGCGCTGCGCCGCGTGTCGAGGTCGAACCGATCGCGCAGCGCGTCGAGCGCGCGCTTCAGCGAGGCCTCGTCGAGCGGCACCTCGCGGCCCGGCAGCAGGTGCACCGCGTCGATCTTGTCGAGCGAGCGCTGGGTCTCCGGATCGAACGCGCGGATCGTGTCGATCTCGTCGTCGAGCAGCTCCACGCGGAACGGCGCGTCGGCGCCCATCGGATACACATCGAGCAGGCCGCCGCGCACCGCGAAGTCGCCCGGGTCGAGCACCTGCGGCACGTGCCGGTAGCCGGCCGATTCGAGCCGCCGCTTTTCGGCGTCGAGGTCGAGCCGCTGGCCGACGCGCACGTCGAAGCTGCCGCCGACGATGTGGCGCAGCGGCGCGAGGCGCTGCAGCAGCGTCTGCACCGGCACCACGACGACGCCGCGCTTCAGCGTCGGCAGGCGGTGCAGGGCCGCCAGGCGCTGGCTGACGATGTCCGGGTGCGGACTGAACTGGTCGTACGGCAGCGTTTCCCAGTCCGGGAACGGCAGCACCGGCAGCGCGCCGCCCTCGCGCGCGTCGCCGCCGAGCAGCGTGCGCAGGTCGGACTCGACCTGGTGCGCGCCGTGGTTGTCGCGCGCGACCACGAGCATCGGCCCGTCGTGCGCCTGCGCAGCGGCGGCCAGGTGGAACGCCAGCGCCGACGGCGAAGCGGGCGCGCGCCACCAGGCGCGCAGCTGGCCGGCCTTCGGCAGGGGCGGGACGGGGTAGGCGGGGCTCGACATCGGGGATTTCGCTCGCGGCAAAACAGGTGCAGCGCCGGCAGCATTCGCGGCCAGCGCACGGGGCCGCGCAGTTTACGCGACGGGCATCGGCGGGCCTTCCCACACCCCTGGATCGGTGCGAGCCGCGCAACAGTGCAGCCCATTCGCGTGCCCGCGATTGAATCGCGCGCTATGTAATATCAGCGCCATGGACAGCCAGCGCCCGCCCGCACGCACCGCTTCGGCGCCCCGACGGGGCACCGCGGCCGTATCGGCTCCCCCGGCGGGCGACATGTCGCGCAGTGACGCGGCGCTGCGGCTCGACAGCCAGCTGTGCTTCGCCCTGTATTCCGCGGCGCTGGCGCTCAACAAGGTCTATCGCCGGCACCTGGCCGCGCTCGGTCTGACCTACCCGCAGTACCTGGTGATGCTGGTGCTGTGGGAGCGCGACGGCGTGGCCGTGTCCGAGATCGGCGAACGGCTGCACCTCGACTCGGCCACCCTGACGCCGCTGCTGAAGCGCCTGCAGGGCGCCGGGCTGGTCACGCGCACCCGTGCCGCGCACGACGAACGCCAGGTCCTGATTGACCTGACCGAGCCGGGCCGCGCGCTTAAGGCCCGGGCGCGCGCCGTGCCGCGCGCCGTGGCCGGTGCGACCGGCTGCACGCAGCCGGAGCTGGCCGCGATCAAGTCCCGGCTCGAGTCACTGCGCGAATCGCTGCTTGCCGCCGAGTAGCGCGCTGGCGTGTTGCCCCTCCCAAACCCCGATGCTCCCCCAACCGACAAGGAACCACCGATGTCACTCGACAACGTCCTCTACACCGCCCACGCCACCGCCAACGGCGGCCGCGACGGGCGCGCCCGTTCGTCCGACGGCGCGCTCGACGTGAAGCTGACCACCCCGCGCGAGCTCGGCGGCGCCGGCGGCGACGGCAGCAATCCGGAGCAGCTGTTCGCGGCCGGCTATTCCGCGTGCTTCATCGGCGCGCTCAAGTACGTGGCCGCGCAGGAGAAGATCGCGCTGCCGGCGGACACGCGGATCGACGGCGAAGTCGGCATCGGGCCGATCGCGACGGGGTTCGGCATCCAGGCGGCGCTGACCGTCACCATCCCCGGGATGGACCGCGCCCAGGCCGAGGCGCTGGTGCAGAAGGCGCACGTCGTGTGCCCGTACTCGAACGCCACCCGCGGCAACATCGACGTCACCCTGACGGTCGCCTGATCCCGTCAGCGCCCGCACATGCGAACGGCCCCGGCGCGCGAGCGTCGGGGCCGTTCAGTTCATGCGCAATCGCGAGGCCGCTGCGCCTCAGGCGGCCTCGCGCTTCTTCAGGTCGAGGGTGACCCGGATCAGTCCGGGCGCGTCGTGCTGGAACTCGCGCTCGAACCCGAGCGACTCCGCCAGCTGCAGCATCGGCTGGTTGTGCTCGAACACGTCGCCGTAGATCCGCTCGATCTTCTTGCCGCGGGCCCATTTGACCAGCCGCGTCATCAGGTAGCGGCCCAGCCCCATGCCCGAGATGTAGTGGCTGACCAGGATCGCGAATTCCGCGTCGCGGCCGTTGTCGTCGACCGCGATGCGCGCGACGGCGCCGACCAGCGCTTCGCCGGGCGGCAGCGGTTCGGCCGCCACCAGCGCGAATTCGGATTTCGGATTGACCCGCGTGAAGCGTTCCGCCATCTCCGGCGTGAGCTCCTTGACCGAGTACAGGAATCGCTGCCGCACCTCGTCGGGCTGCAGTAGGTTGAAGCCAGCCCGCAGGGGTTCGGCGTCTTCCGGCCGGATCGGTCGGATCAGCAGCTCTCGCCCGTTGGGCAAACGCTGGCGTTCGTGCCAGGGGGGGAGTCGTTCGCGCGCAGCCATGGCCGGATATTGGCACACTGAACCCGCCCGACTTCTTCATTTGGCGCTCACATGCAAGCACCCGCACTGCACCGGATCGTCGACCGCTGGCCGGGCGTGGAGTCAGGCATGAAGTGGGACGACGACCTCGTGTTCACCGTCGCCGGCAAGATGTTCTGCGTGCTGTGCGTGCAGGGTCCGCAGGCCGGCCGGCTGAGCTTCAAGGTCGACGACGCGCGCTTCCTCGAACTGACCGACCGGCCCGGCTTCGTGCCGGCGCCGTACCTGGCGCGCGCGCACTGGGTGCTGGTCGAGGCGCCGGAGCGCCTGCCCGAGGGCGAGCTCGATGCGCTGCTGAGCCGCAGCTACGAGCTGGTGCGCGCGAAGCTGACGAAGAAGGCGCAGCGTGAGCTTGCCGACTGAACCGGCCGCGCCGGCGGCGCCGGGGTTCGGCGAGGCGCTGCGGTTCTGGGCCAAGCTCGGCTGGATCTCGTTCGGCGGCCCGGCGGGCCAGATCGCGGTGATGCATCGCGAGCTCGTCGAGCGCCGCCGCTGGGTCGACGAGTCCGCCTTCCTGCACGGCTTGAACTACTGCATGGTGCTCCCCGGGCCGGAGGCGATGCAGCTGGCGACGTGGCTGGGCTGGCGCCTGCACGGCCTGCGCGGCGGGCTCGCCGCAGGCGCGCTGTTCGTGCTGCCGGCGGTCGCCATCCTCGCGCTGCTGAGCTGGGCCTACCTTCGATTCGGCGAGCTGCCCGCGGTCGCCGGGGCGCTGTTCGGCATCCAGGCCGCGACGCTCGCGCTGGTGGTGCAGGCGATCGCGCGCATCGGCCGGCGCGTGCTGCGCACCCCCATGGCGCTGGCGCTGGCCGCCGCTGCGTTTCTTGCGCTGTTCGCACTGCAGTGGTCGTTCGTGGCGATCGTGCTGGCGGCCGCCCTGGTCGGCATCGCCCAGGGACGCTGGCGGCCCGGTTGGCTGCCGGCGCCTGCGCACGCGGGCGAGGCCATGCCGGTGCGCGCGGGCGCGCAGGCCGGCCTCGCGCGCGCGGCCGGCGTGGCGATGCTGCTGCTCGCCGCGTGGTGGCTGCCGCTGCTCGGCGTGCGTGCATGGCTCGGAGCGGACAGCACGGCGTGGACGATGGGCGTGTTCTTCAGCAAGGCGGCGCTGGTGACGCTCGGCGGCGCGTATGCGGTGCTGCCGTATGTCGCCCAACAGGCCGTCGAGGTGCACGGCTGGCTGACCGCGCCGCAGATGCTGGTGGGGCTCGGCCTGGCCGAATCGACGCCCGGGCCGCTGATCATGGTGCTGGAGTTCGTCGGCTTCGTCGGCGGCTGGCAGCGCCCGGACCTGGGCTCGCCGCTGGCATCGGCGCTGCTGGGGGCCGCGGTGACGGTGTGGGCGACGTTCCTGCCGAGCTTCCTGTTCGTGCTGCCGGCGGCGCCGTGGATCGAGCGGCTGCGCTCGGTGCGCTGGCTCGCGGCGGCCCTGGTGGCCGTCACCGCAGCCGTCGTCGGCGCGATGGCCAGCCTGGCGCTGTGGTTCGGCTGGCACCTGCTCGCGCCGCTGCCGGTGGCGCAGATCGCGTTCGCCGCGGCGGTGGCCCTGGCCGCGTGGTGGGCGCTCGACCGGCGCGACGTCGGCACCGGCTGGGTCGTGCTCGCGGCGGCCGCGCTCGGCACGGCCGCCGCGCTCGCCGGGTTTTCGTCCGGCTGAGCGGGGCGCGTTAGGCGGCCTTGGCCGGCGTCGACCTGCGCAGGCGCGAGAACAGCGACACCACCGCCAGCACGATCGCGCCGGCGGCGATGCCGACGACCGCGTCGTACAGCAGCGACACCAGCCAGCCCAGCGAGCCGCCGAGCAGCGGCTCGATCAGATGGTGCAGGGCGGGGATGCCGTGCACGAGGATGCCGCCGCCGACCAGGAACATCGCCGCGGTGCCGGCGATCGACAGGAACTTCATCAGGTACGGCGCGCCGACCAGCAGGCCGCGGCCGATCGCCGCCTTGATGCCGGTGCCGGCGCGGCTCAGCGCCAGGCCGAGGTCGTCGAGCTTGACGATGCCGGCGACCAGGCCGTACACGCCGACCGTCATGATCGCCGAGATGGCGACCAGCACCGCGATCTGGCGCGAGAACGCCTCCTGCGCGACGGTGCCGAGCGAGATCACGATGATCTCGGCCGACAGGATGAAGTCGGTGCGGATCGCGCCTTTGATCTTGTCCTTCTCGAACGCGACCATGTCGACGTTCTCGTCCTGCACCGCGCGCAGCAGCTCGGCGTGGTGCGAGTCTTCCTCCTGCTTGGAGTGCAGGAACTTGTGCGCGAGCTTCTCGACGCCCTCGTAGCACAGGAACGCGCCGCCGATCATCAGCAGCGGCGTGATCAGCGGGATGTTGATGCCGCGGCCGTGCAGCCACGACTCCAGCAGGCTGATGCCGAGCGCGGCCGGTACCAGGATCGCCTTGTTGACCATCGAGCCCTTCGCGACCGCCCACACCACCGGCAGCTCGCGGTCCGGGTCGATGCCCGAGACCTGCTGCGCGTTGAGCGCGAGGTCGTCGCCGAGAACGCCGGCGGTTTTCTTCGTCGCGACCTTGGTCATCACCGAGACGTCGTCCAGCAGCGTGGCGATGTCGTCGATCAGGGCAAACAGGCTGGATCCGGCCATAGCAGGGTCGTCGGGGGAGGGCGGGGAGGCGCGGATTGTGCCACGCGGCGATGAAGCGGCCGTCGCAGCCGCGCGGTCAGTCCGGCCGGCGCAGGAACTCGACCCGCGACGTGGCGCCGGCCTCGCCGAGCGTGTCGGCGAGCAGCTTGGCAACCGGCTGCAGGGTCTGCTCGATCTGCCACGGCGCGTTGAGCAGCAGCAGGCCGCTGCCGTTCATGCGCAGCGGCGAGTCGTCGCGGCGCACCAGAACTTCGACCAGCATCACCGACCTGGCCGGGATCGTTGCCGCGCGCCGGTAGAACGGCTGCAGCGCGCGCCGCAGCTTGATCGGGTACCACAGCGCGAACGTGCCCTGCGGCCAGCGGGCGATGCCCTCGCGCAGCGCGTGGATCGCGTGGTCGAACTCGTCGAGCTGCGCCTCGTACGGCGGGTCGATCAGCACCAGCCCCCGGTTGAGGCGGGTGGCGCCGACCTTCGGCGGCAGCAGCGCCTTGATCGCCGCGTAGCCGTCGCGCGCCTCGGCGACCACGCGCGGGTCGCGGGCGAAGTTGCCGGCCAGCACCGCGGCTTCTTCCGGGTGCAGCTCGCACAGCGCGATCCGGTCCTCGGCGCGAAGCGCGTGCGCCAGCAGCCACGGCGAACCGGGGTAGGTGTGGCTGCCGTGCTCGGCGCGGCAGGCGCGCACCGCCGACAGATAGCGGGTGATGGCCGGGTGCTTCGGCGCCTCGGCGAGCAGCCGGCCGATGCCGCCCTCGGCCTCGCCGGTGCGCTGGGCGGAGTTGCTGTCGAGCGCGTAGAGACCGCGGCCGGCGTGGGTGTCGAGCGCGAACAGCGGCGTCGGCTTGGCGGTCAGGGCGTCGCAGATCGCCAGCAGGGCGACGTGCTTGAGGACGTCGGCGTGGTTGCCGGCGTGGAAGGCGTGGCGGTAATTCATCGCGCTAGGGTAGCCGGTCGCGCCCGCCGGTATGCTGGACGCCCGCCGCCACGCGCCCCGGCCCACCGCATGCCGCGCATCCTGCTGGTCGAAGACGAAGCCGCGATCGCCGACACGGTGGTCTACGCGCTGCGCGCCGAGGGCTACGACGCCTCGCACTGCCTGACCGGCCGCGACGCACTGGCCGCGGCCGGGCAGCAGCGCTTCGACCTGGCGATCCTCGACGTCGGCCTGCCCGACATCGGCGGCTTCGCGCTGTGCCGCGAGCTGCGCCGGACGCGCGACCTGCCGGTGATCTTCCTGACCGCGCAGAACGCCGAGGCCGACCGCCTGCTCGGGCTGGAGATCGGCGCGGACGACTACGTCGGCAAGCCCTTTTCGCCGCGCGAGCTGGTGGCGCGTGTGCGGGTGGTGCTGCGGCGCGTCGGCGCGCCGGCGCGCAGCGACGCCCCGGGCGCGTTCGAGCACGACGCCGACGGGCACCGCGTGCGCTACCGCGGTCGCGTGCTCGACCTGACCCGCTACGAGTACGGCCTGCTCGCCGCGCTGCTGCAGCGACCCGGCGCGGTGCTGACGCGCGCGCAGCTGATGGACCGGGTCTGGGGCGAAGCGCTCGACAGCGGCGACCGCACCGTCGACACGCACGTGAAGACCCTGCGCGCGAAGCTGCGCGACGTCGCGCCCGACGCCGATCCGATCCGCACGCACCGCGGGCTCGGCTACTCGCTGGACGAGGGCCCGAGCGGGTGATGCCGCGAACGGCGAACCGCTGGGCGTCGACCCGATGAACATCGGCCTGCGCATCCTGCTGGGCTACTTCGTGATCGTCGCGCTTGCGGCGCTGCTGCTGGCGCAGGTGTTCGTCGCCGAGGTCAAGCCGGGCGTGCGCCAGGCGATGGAGGACACGCTGGTCGACACCGCCAACGTGCTGGCCGAGCTGGCGACCGACGACTTCCTCGCCGGCCGCATTGCCGATGGCGCGTTCGCCACGCGGGTGCGGGCGATGGCCGAGCGCGACGTCGGCGCGGCGATCTGGGGCTTCCGCAAGCGCAGCGCCCAGTACCGCATCTACGTCACCGACGCGGCCGGCACGGTGGTGTTCGACAGCAGCGGGCGCGACGTCGGCCGCAGCTACGCGCGCTGGAACGACGTGTACCTGACCCTGCGCGGCCGCTATGGCGCGCGCTCCTCGCGCTCCGACCCGGACGACCCGGACTCCACCGTGATGCACGTCGCCGCGCCGATCCGCGATCCGGCCGGGCGCATCGTCGGCGTGCTGACGGTGGCCAAGCCGAACAGCGCGATCGCGCCGTTCATCGAGCGTAGCCAGTCGGTGGTGATGCGCTGGGGCTGGGTGCTGATGGGCACGGCGCTGCTGGTCGGCGTGCTCGCCGCGTGGTGGCTGTCGCGCCAGCTCGGCGCGCTGCGGCGCTACGCGCACGCGGTGACGGCGGGTGAACGCGTCGCGCCGCCGGCGTCGGCCGGAGAGTTCGGCGACCTCGGCCGCGCGCTGGAGACGATGCGCCAGCGGCTCGAGGGCAAGCAATACGTCGAGGCCTACGTGCACACGCTCGCGCACGAAATGAAGAGCCCGATCGCGGCGATCCGCGGCAGCGCGGAACTGCTGGAGGGCCCGCTTCCGGACGCCGACCGCGCGCGCTTTGCCGCCACCATCCGCGCGCAGAGCGAGCGCATGGCGCAGACGATCGACAAGCTGCTCGCGCTGGCCGCGGTCGAGCACCGCCAGCGGCTCGACGCGGTCGAGCCAATCGACCTGGGCGCGGTGTTCGACGACGTCGCCGAGCAGTGCGCCTCCCATTTGGTAGCGCGCGGGCTGACCCTGCAGCGGTGGGGCGACGGTCCGCTGCCGTCGCTGTCCGGCGACCCCGTGTTGCTGCGCCAGGCGCTGGCGAACCTGGTCGACAACGCCGCCGATTTCGCCCCGGCCGGCAGCGCGATCGAGCTGGCCGCAGCCGCAACCGACGGCGGCGTCGCGGTCACCGTCGCCGACCGCGGTCCGGGCGTGCCGGACTACGCGGTCGGCCGCGTGTTCGAGCGCTTCTACTCGCTGCCGCGGCCCGACGGCGGATCGCGCAGCAGCGGGCTGGGCCTGTGCTTCGTCGCCGAGGTGGCGCAGCTGCACGGCGGCGAGGCCTCGCTGGCCAACCGCGACGGCGGCGGCGCGGTCGCCACGCTGCTTCTGCCAGCGGACTGAGCGCCACTTCACCGCCACTTCACCGTTCCGCCATCGTGCGCGCACCGGATCGCCGGACCCTGTCGTCATTCCCCGACGGAGTGCGGTCATGCGTCTGATGTTCAAGGTGTTGCTGGTGCTGGGCATGACCCTGGCGATCCTGGTCCCGCTGTCGATGATCCGCGGTGTGATCCACGACCGGCAGGCCTACCGTGCCGAGGCGGTGGCCGACGTCGCGCGCAGCTACGGCGGCGCGCAGTCGTTTGCCGGGCCGGTGCTGGTGGTGCCGTTCACCGAGGCGGTCGAGGTCGAGGAGCTCGACAAGGCCAACGTCCCGCGCAAGGTGATGCGCGAGCGCAGCGGCCAGTGGACGTTCTTCCCGACCCGGCTCGACATCGACGGCCCGCTGCTGCCGGCCACCCGCAAGCGCGGCCTGCACGAGGTCCGCGTGTACGACTGGCAGGCGGTCGTCGGTGCCCGGTTCGACGCGAAGATCCCGCCCGCCGACGACCCGGCGCGCAGCCGGCGCATCGGCCAGCCGTGGCTCGCCGTCGGCATCGCCGACGTGCGCGGGCTGCGCTCGATCCCGCAGCTGCGCGTCAACGGGCGGGCCATGGCGATGGAGCAGGGCATGGGCAGTCGCGACGCGCCCGGCCTGCACGTGCGGCTGGCGCCGCCGGCGGCCGGCCAGACGCTCGTCCTCGACACTGACCTGCGGTTCCAGCTCGGCGGCACCGAGTCGCTGGCGATCGTGCCGCTGGGCAAGGACAACCGCATCGCGCTGACGTCGACGTGGCGCCATCCGAGCTTCGCCGGCACCTCGCCGCGCCAGCGCATCGACGCGACCGGCTTCACGGCCGAGTGGCAGCTGGCCTCGGTGGCGACCAACGCGCAGCGGCAGTACTTCGAGGGCGCGAGCACAACGACGGCTGAGGCGTCGCCGGTCGACGCGGTCGCCGCCGCGATGGGCGAGCCGGCGCAGTCGCGTGCCATCGCGCTCGACACCGTGGGCGTGTCGTTGATCGACCCGGTCGACGTCTACACCCAGGCCGACCGCGCGACCAAGTACGGGCTGCTGTTCGTGCTGCTGACCTTCGTCGGCTTCTTCATGTTCGAGCTGATCAGGTCGCTGCCGATCCACCCGATCCAGTACGCCCTGGTCGGCCTCGCGCTGGCGATCTTCTTCCTGCTGCTGGTTGGTCTCAGCGAGCACATCGCGTTCGGCCAGGCCTACCTGATCGCCAGCGTCGCGTGCCTCGGGCTGCTCGGCTTCTACCTGAGCGCGGTGCTGCGCAGCTTGGCGCGCGGGATCGGCTTCGCGGCGATGCTGGCGCTGCTGTACGGCGCGCTGTACGGGTTGCTGGTGTCGGAGGACAACGCGCTGGTGCTCGGCTCGGGGCTGCTGTTCGTGATCCTGTCGGCGCTGATGGTCGCCACCCGCAAGGTCGACTGGTACCAGCTGTCGCGCGCACCGCGCGTCGACGGGCTGCGCGACGGTCTCGACCCGGCCTGAGCCTCATCCGCCGGCCGACGCGCGCCGCGCGGCCGGCGGGTGGTCACCCGGTCCGAGACCTAGAATGCGCTGATGGACGCACCGATGACGCCCGCATCCCTGTCCGTTCGAACCGTCCACGGCGGCGCCATCGCGGCGCACGTCGACGATCTCGCCGGCCTGCGCATTGCCGTGTTCCGCGCGTGGCCGTACCTGTATGACGGCGACGCGGCGTACGAAGCGCAGTACCTGCGCACGTACGTCGACTCGCCGCGCAGCGTGGCCGTGCTCGCGGTCGACGCCGGGCGCGTGGTCGGCGCCTCGACCGGCCTGCCGCTGGCCGACGAGGACAACGCGTTCCGCGCGCCGTTCGTGGCTGCCGGCATCGACCCGGCGCGGGTCTTCTACTGCGGCGAGTCGGTGCTGCTGCCGGCGTACCGCGGCCGCGGGCTCGGACACCGTTTCTTCGATGCCCGCGAGGCCCACGCGCGCGCGCTTGGCGGGTTCGACTGGACCGCGTTCTGCGCGGTCGACCGCATGCCGGAGGATCCGCGCCGCCCGGCCGGGCACCGCGACAACGACGCGTTCTGGGCCGGGCGTGGCTACCGTCGTCGCGACGACCTGCGCGCCGCGCTGCCGTGGCGCGAGATCGGCCGCGGCGACGTCCTGCACACCCTCACGTTCTGGCTGCGACCGCTGGAGGCCGCTCGATGATTCCTGACACCCTCAAGGTCGCCGTGGCGAAGTACCGGATCGACGCGCCGGCCGATTTCGCCGCGTTCGCCGACAAGCAGGCGCAGTGGCTCGGCGAGGCGCGCGCGCGCGGCGCGCAGCTGGCGGTGCTGCCCGAGTACCTGTCGCTCGAACTCGGCGCGACGCTCGGGGAGCCGGCGCGCGCCGACCTGCACGCGTCGCTGGCCGGCATCCAGCGCTACCACGGCGCCTGGCTCGAACTGTTCGCGCTGCTGGCGCGCGAGCTGCAGATGACAGTGGTCGCCGGCACATTCCTGCTCGACACCGGGCGCGGGCGCTACCGCAACCGCAGTTACGCGTTCGCGCCGGACGGCAGTCACGTGTGGCAGGACAAGCTGCGGCTGACCGGGTTCGAGAAGCGCAGCGGTGTGATCGAGTCGGGCGACGAGCTCAAGGTGTTCGAGGCCGGCGGCGTGCGCAGTGCGATTGCGGTCTGCTACGACAGCGAGTTCCCGCTGCCGGTGCGCGCGCAGTGCGAGGCCGGCGCGCGGCTGCTGGTCGTGCCCAGCTGCACCGACACCGACGCGGGCGCGACGCGCGTGCGCGTCGGCTGCCTCGCGCGCGCGCTGGAGAACCGCTGCTTCGTCGCCCAGGCCGTCACCGCCGGCGAGGCGCCGTGGAGCCCGGCGCTCGACGTCAACACCGGCGAGGCGGCGCTCATCGCGCCGATGGACGTCGGCCTGCCGTCGGACGGCATGCTGGTGCAGACCCGCGGGCACGAGCGCTGGGCGGTCGCGACCCTGGACTTCGGCGCGCTCGAGGCCAGCCGCGCCCAGGCCCAGGTCGCCAACGACCGCGACTGGTCGAGCCAGTACTTCCCCAGCGTCGCGCGCGCGCGGCTGACGCCGTTCGCGGCGTGACCTGCCGCGCTCAGCCGAAAAGCGACACGCCCGGCACGGCCCACAGCGACAGCGTCGCCAGCGCCGAGCCGATCCCGGTCGCGGCCAGCACGTCGCTCGGGTAGTGCAGGCCGAGCACCACGCGCGACACCGCGACGCTCGCGGTGAACGGGATCAGCAGCCACGCCAGCGCCGGATAGTGGGCCAGCGCGACCAGCGAGAACGCGACCGCGTGCAGCGTGTGCCCCGACGGGAAGCTGAACTCGTCCAGCGGCGCGACCCACGCGTGGATGCGCGCGTCCGACGCGAACGGCCGCGGCCGCCGGGTCCAGCGCTTCAGCGCCTTGTACAGCGTCAGCGCGACCACGCCCGTGCCGGCGAGGTGCGCCGACGCGGCGAGGCCGGCCTGCCCGTCGAACACCACCAGCAGCGCCATCAGCGCGTACCAGAACGCGCCGTCGCCGAGCCGGCTGACCGCCGCGAAGTAGGCGCGCGATCGGCTGCGTTCGCCGAGGCGATTGGCGCGCAGGCACCAGCCGGATTCGCCGGCGGCGAAGCGCTGGCGCCACGGCAGGCGGTTCACGCGACCTCCCGGGGGGCGCCGTCGGGCGCGGCCGGCGGCCGGCGATGCGCCGCCGCGTGCAGGCCGGCAAGCAGGGCGTCGAAATCGGCCGCGACCTGTTCCGGGTGCAGGCCGAGCATCGCCGTGCGCGCCGCGGCGGCCATCGCTTGGCGCCGGCGCGCGTCCGTGCCCAGCCGCACGGTCGCGGCGATGAAGCCGTCGTCGTCGCCGTCGGCGATGGCCGACCCGTGCTCGCCGTCGCGCAGGTGCTCGCGCGCGGCGCCGTAGTCGAACGCGACGGTCGGCACGCCGCTGGCCATCGCTTCGAGCGTGACGTTGCCGAAGGTCTCGCTGTGGCTCGGGAACACGAACACGTCGCCGCTGGCGAAGTGGCGGGCGAGCTCCGGGCCGCGCTGCACGCCGCAGAACACGAAGTCGGGGTTGGCGCGCTGGAGGCCCTCGCGCGACGGACCGTCGCCGACCCAGACGAAGCGCGCGTCCGGTCGCTGACGTTGCAGGGCGCGGAACGCGCGCACCGCCAGGTCGAGGTTCTTCTCCGGGGCGATGCGGCCCACGTAGAGGGCCACCGGCACGCCGTCGTCGGCGCCCCATTGCGCGCGCAGCGCCGCGTCGCGGCGCGCGGGGTCGAACAGCTGCGTGTCGACCGCGCGCGGCAGCCGCACGACGCGCTGGAAGCCGTGCTCGACGAGGAACGCCTGCAGCTCGCGGGTCGGCACCAGCGTCGCGCTGGCGCCGTTGTGGAAGCGGCGCATCCAGCGCAGCGCGGTCTGGCGCAGGAACGGCGCCCCGTAGTCGCGCATGTACGCGTCGAAGCGGGTGTGGAAGCCGGTGGCCACGGGAATGCCGAGACGCCGCGCAGCGCCCACGGCCGACCAGCCCAGCGGGCCCTCGGTGGCGACGTACACCGCGTCCGGACGCGTCGCCTGCCACGTCGCGCGCAGCGTCCGCGTGGCCGGCAGGCCGAAGCGCAGCCCCGGATAGCGCGGCAGCGGTGCGCCGCGGACGAGCAGTTCGTCGGGCGCCCCGCTCCCGTCGCCGTCGTCGGCGTGGCGGGGCCGCACCACCTGCACCGCGTGGCCGCGCGCGCGCAGCCCCAGTTCCAGCCCCTGCACGGTCAGCGCGACGCCGTTGACGTCCGGGGGGTAGGTCTCGGTGACGATCGCGTAGCGCATGCGCTTCCTCCCGTTTCGGGGAGGATCGGCGTGCGCGATGTAGTGGCGGTGTCAGCCGCGTGACGCCGGCGCGACAGCACCGGCGGGCGACCGGCCGTCAGTCGGACGCGATGGTCAGCTTGACGCCGAGCGCGGCCAGGCCGTCCGGTTCGCCCTCGAGGTCGGCCTTCAGCAGCGGCCGGTCCTCGAACCAGCGCCGCGCGACCACCAGCTGCAGGTCGTTGCCACTGGCGGTGGCGTCGAGCCGCGGGATCGGTTCGGCATCGTGCGCGCGGTGCAGCAGCACCGCCAGCCGCAGCAGCGCCGCCAGACGTCGCGCCGACGGCAGCAGGCGGTCGGGCAGGGCGTCGAAGGCGGACTTGGGGATGTTGCGGCGGTGGGTGCGGATCAGCGCGGCGAGGAACTGCTGCTGCTGCCGCGAGAAGCCCGCGATGTCGGAGTTCTCGACCACGTACGAGCCGTGCACGTGGTATGCGCTGTGCGCGATCGCCAGACCGAGCTCGTGCAGGCGCGCGGCGCGCACCAGCATCAGGCGGTCGTCGTCGTCCAGCGACCACGCGCGCGCCAGCTGCTCGAACAGCCGCATCGCGGTCGATTCGACCCGCGCCGCCTGCGCCCGGTCGATGCCGTAGCGCTCCATCAGCGCCGCGACCGACGCGTCGCGCGGGTCGTTGGCGCCGCCGCGGCCGACCATGTCGTACAGGATGCCCTCGCGCATCGCCGCCTTGCTGACGGCCATGCGCGTCAACCCGAGCGCGTCGAAGGCAGCCTCCAGGATCAGCACGCCGCCGGCGATGATCGGACGGCGGTCGGACGACAGCCCGGGCAGCTCGATCGCCTCGATCCGGTCGGCCTCGAGCAGGCGGTCGCGCACCACCGGCAGCGCTTCGGCGGTGACCGCGCCCTTGGTCAGCTTCATCGCCGCGCAGATCTCGCCGATCGCCTTGTTGGTGCCCGACGCGCCGAGCGCCTCCTGCCAGCCGAGCGCGCGGTAGGTACCGGCAAACTGCTGGAACTCGGCGGTGACCTCGGCCAGGGCCTCGCGCCAGCGCTTCTTCGACAGCTTGCCGTTGTCGAAGAACCGGCGCGTGGTCGCGATGCAGCCCAGCTGCAGGCTTTCGCGCTCGATCGCGTCGAAGCCGGCGCCGATGATGCATTCGGTCGAGCCGCCGCCGATGTCGATCACCAGCCGCAGGTCGCCGGGCTTCGGCGGCTGCGCGTGGGCGACGCCGAGGTAGATCAGGCGCGCTTCCTCGCGGCCGGCGACCACTTCGATCGCATGGCCGAGTTCGTCCTCGGCGTCGATCAGGAACGCTTGCGGCGACGCCAGCCGGCGCACGGTGTTGGTCGCGATCGCGCGCACGCGCTGCGGCGGGATCTCGCGCAGGCGCTGGCCGAACCGCGCCAGGCAGTCGAGCGCGCGCTCGCGCACCGCCGGGTCGAGCCCGCCGCGCGCGTCCAGGCCCTCGGCCAGCCGCACCTGCTCGCGCAGCCGGTCGATCACGCGCAGCTGTCCGAGCACGTAGCGTGCGACGACCATGTGGAAGCTGTTGGACCCCAGGTCGACCGCGGCGAGCAGGTCGCCGTCCTGCAGCGGCAGGCGGGCCGTGTGGAGGAGTCCGTTCATCGCGGCGATTCTCGGCTATCCACAGATCTGGGCCAACAGCGTGCCCTGCGCCGAGTGCGGCGGCTCGCCGGCCGCCGGCGTGACGCGGTGGTACGCGCCGTCGCTGTCGAGCGCCCACGCGCTGACGTTGTCGGCGAGGTAGTTCGCGATCGCCTCGGCGTGCACGCGCGCCGCGAGCTCGGGGTCGAGGATCGGGAAGCCGGTTTCCACGCGCCGCAGCAGGTTGCGCTCGAGCCAGTCGGCGCTGGAGCAGAACAGGTCGGGCTCGCCGTCGTTGGCGAACCAGTAGATGCGGTGGTGCTCGAGGAAGCGCCCGACGATCGAGCGCACCCGGATGTGCTCGGAGATGCCCGGCAGCCCGGGCCGCAGCGTGCACGCGCCGCGCACGATCAGGTCGATCTGCACGCCGGCCTGCGACGCCTGGTACAGCGCGCGGATCACCTGCGGCTCGTTGAGGGCGTTCATCTTGGCGACGATCCGCGCCGGCCGACCGGCCTTGGCGTGACGGGTCTCGCGGTCGATGCGCTTGAGCACGCCGGCGTGCAGCGTGAAAGGCGACTGCAGCAGACGCTTGAGCTTGATCGCCGGAGCGAGCCCGGAGATCTGCTGGAAGATCTGGTGCACGTCGCTGCCGATGTCGGGGTCGGCGGTGATCAGGCCGAAGTCGGTGTACACGCGCGCCGTGCCGGAGTGGTAGTTGCCGGTGCCCAGGTGCACGTAGCGGCGCAGCTTCTTGCCCTCGCGGCGGACGATCAGCAGCATCTTGGCGTGGGTCTTGTAGCCGACCACGCCGTACACGACCTGCACGCCGGCTTCCTGCAGGCGGTCGGCCAGGCCGAGGTTGGCCTCCTCGTCGAAGCGCGCGCGCAGCTCGACCACGACCGTGACGTCCTTGCCGTTGCGCGCGGCCTGCACCAGCTGCTCGACGATCGGCGAGTCCTTGCCGGCGCGGTACAGCGTCTGCTTGATCGCCAGCACGTTCGGGTCTTCGGCCGCCTGCTTGATCAGCTCGAGCACCGGTGCGAACGAGTCGAACGGGTGGTGCAGCAGCACGTCGCCGGCCGACACGCGGTCGAACATCGCCTCGATCCCCGGCAGCACGCGCTGCTGGAACGGCGGGAACTTCAGGTCCGCGCGCTGCACGAGGTCGTAGACCTGGATCACACGGTTGAGGTTGACCGGGCCGTTGATGCGGTAGACCGCGTTCTCGGTCAGGTCGAAGTTCTCCAGCAGCGTGCGCACGATGTCGTCGGGGCACTGCTCGGCGATCTCCAGCCGCACCGCGCGCAGGTAGCCGCGCCCGACCAGTTCGTCGCGCAGCGCCAGGGCAATGTTGTCGACCTCCTCCTCGTCGACCAGCAGCTCCGAGTTGCGGGTCACGCGGAACTGGTACGCGCCCTGGACTTCCATGCCCGGGAATAGCTCGCTGACGAATGCCGACAGCACCGCCGACAGGAACACGAAGTCGTTCGGCCCGCCCGACACCTCCGGCGGGATCTGGATGATCCGCGGCAGCGAGCGCGGCGCGCGCACGATCGCCAGGTGGCCGTCGCGGCCGAACGCGTCGCGGCCCTTGAGCACGACCACGATGTTCAGCGACTTGTTGAGGATCTTCGGGAACGGGTGCGCCGGATCGAGGCCGAGCGGCGACAGCACCGGCATGATCTCGTCGCGGAAGTACGCGCGCAGCCAGTCGGCCTGCGCCTCGCTCCACGCGTCGCGGTGCTGCACGCGCACGCCGGCGTCGCCCAGCTGCGGGCGCAGCACCTGGTTCCAGCATTCGTACTGGGCGGCCACCAGCTCGGCGGCGCGGTCGTGGATGCGCGCCAGCACGGCCGCCGGCGCCAGGCCGTCGCTGCCCGGCCCGAGCCCGAGGTCCTGCGCGTGGCGCAGCGTGCCGGCGCGGATCTCGAAGAACTCGTCGAGGTTGGTGCAGCTGATGCACAGGTAGCGCAGGCGCTCGAGCAGCGGCACCTGCGGGTCCTGCGCCTGGGCGAGCACGCGGAAGTTGAAGTCCAGCTGCGACAGCTCGCGGTTGAAGTACAGCGAGGTGTCGCGCAGCGGGTCGGCGTCGTGGATCGGTTCGATGGCGGTCATGGCAGGGCCAGGCCGAGGGCGTCGCGCGCACGCGTGCGCTCGGCGCCGAAGTGGCAGGAGAAGGTGCTGCCGCGCCCGACCTCGCTGGAAATCTCCAACCGGGCCTGGTGCAGGTTCAGCACGTGCTTGACGATCGCCAGTCCCAGGCCCGTGCCGCCGCTCTCGCGCGAGCGGCTGTTGGACACGCGGTAGAAGCGTTCGGTGATGCGGGGCAGGTGAGCAGCGGGGATGCCGTAGCCGCTGTCGACGACCTCCAGCACCACGCCGCGCGCGGAACCGGGGGACTCGTTGCGCAAGCGGATGCGGATCGTGCCGCCGGCCGGTGTGTAGCGCACCGCGTTGCTGACCAGGTTCGAGAACGCGCTGTGCAGCTCCTTGTTCGAGCCCCACAGGTCGACGCCGGCCGAATCCTCGACGCTGATCTCGTGGCGGTGCTGGCTCAGCGCGAGCGCTTCGCGCTTGAGCGTGTTGAGCATCGCGCCCATCGCGATCGTCTCTTCGGCCGGGAGGTTGTCCTGCGACTCCAGGCGCGACAGGGTCAGCAGGTCCTCGACCAGCTGGGTCATGCGCTGGGACTGGCGCTGCATCTCCGCCAGCATCGGCGCCCACTCGGGGTGCTCGGCCGGGTCGAGCATGTCGAGGTAGCCGTGCACCACCGTCAGCGGCGTGCGCAGTTCGTGCGAGACGTTGGCGACGAAGTCGCGGCGCATCTGCTCCAGGTGCAGCAGGCGGCTGACATCGCGCGCGACCAGCAGCCACAGGTCGTCCGAATACGGGATCAGGCGCAGGCTGAGGGTCACCGCCGGGTTGAGCGGGGACACGGTTTCCAGCGGCTCCGCGTTGCGACCCCCGGCGAGCCAGTGCGACAGCGGCAGCGGCTGGAGGCGGGCCACCAGCGGCGCGCCGACGTCGTGCTTCGGGTCGAGTCCGAGCAGCGCCAGGCCGGCCTCGTTGAACCACAGGATGCGCTGGCTGTTGCGCTCGACGACCACGACCGCGTCCGGCAGCGCCGCGGCCACGGCGCGGTACGCGCGCAGCATCCCGATCAGCCGGCGCTTGCGCGCGCGCATCTCGTCCTGGCCGCGGTACAGCAGGCGGTCGAGCTCGTTCCAGACGCCCTCGCCGACGGGCGGGGCGAGCCGCTGGCGCGCGGTCAGGCGCAGCAATACCCGTCGCAGCCGCCAGTAGTGCCATGCGACGACCCCGAGTGCGGCGACGGTGACCACCGGCCACGGGCGTCCGATCGCCAGCCCGGCCACGGTGGCCACGGCCAGCACCAGCGCGAGCTGGCCGAGCGTGCGGAACCAGGCGGATCGGGCGCGGGGCGGCATGCGCTCAGTCTAAGCCGGCGCCGGGCCGCCGCCGCGGTGCCGCGCGCCCAGTGGCGACGGCGCGAGGCATCCGGCGCCGGCCGGGGCTGCGCGGCCACGCCACGGGTCAGGCTTCCGGCGATGCGGA
This sequence comes from Cognatilysobacter tabacisoli, assembly GCF_003586305.1. Lineage (GTDB taxonomy): Bacteria > Pseudomonadota > Gammaproteobacteria > Xanthomonadales > Xanthomonadaceae > Cognatilysobacter_A > Cognatilysobacter_A tabacisoli. The sequence continues at coordinate 230,830 of NZ_QXJI01000001.1, forward strand.
GAAGCGGTAGCCGGCGCCGCGCACGGTCTGGACCATGCCGTCGAGCGCGTGCGGTTCGAGGGTCTTGCGCAGGCGGCGGATGTGCACGTCGACCGTGCGCTCTTCGACGTACACGCTGCCGCCCCATACGTGGTCGAGCAGCTGGGTGCGCGAGTACACGCGCTCGGCGTGGGTCATGAAGAAGTGCAGCAGGCGGTATTCGGTCGGGCCGATCTGCACCGGCTGCTCGCCGTCGCTGGCGCGCGCGAACACCCGGTGCGCGGCGCCGTCGATCCGCAGCGGGCCGATGCCGACGCTGCCGTCCTCGTCGTCCTCGCGCGAGCGGCGCAGCACCGCGCGGATGCGCGCGAGCAGCTCGCGCGCGGAGAAGGGCTTGACCACGTAGTCGTCGACGCCGGCCTCGAGCCCGCCGACGCGGTCGTTCTCCTCGCCGCGCGCGGTCAGCATGATGATCGGCACCTCGCGGGTCAGCGCGTCCTTGCGCCAGCGTCGCGCCAGGTCGAGTCCGCTCGTGCCGGGCAGCATCCAGTCGAGCAGGATCAGGTCCGGCACCCGGTCGGCGATTGCCGACTGCGCCTCGCGGGCGTCACCGGCGTGGATCGGCTCGTACTCGCCCTTGCGCAGGGCGAACGAGACCATCTCGCGGATGGCGGGTTCGTCTTCGACGATCAGGATGCGCTTTTGCACATGTCACCGCTGGCAGGGGAGGCCGGGGAAGCGGCGCCAGTACACTACCGTTTTGTGACATCGCCATGACATGGCGCGCCCGCCCGCCGCGCCGGCGCCGCGTGGCGGCGGCGATCAGCGGCGGCGCAGGTCCTCGTCGCGGATGCCCTGGCGCTTGAGCTCCAGCACCGTCGGCGTGATCGCCGCGATCCGCGCTTCGATCCGCTGCCGGGCGTAGTAGTCGACCTCGGGCCGCTTCCTCAGCGTGTTGAGCTGCACCAGCGCCTGTTCGGCGCGCCCGCTCAGGTAGGCCGCTTCGGCATAGGCCTCGCCGGCCCGGACCGGGTCTCCGGCCACCTCGCACGCGCGGGCGAACAGCCGCTGGAACACCGGGTCGTCGCCGGAGCGACCGAGCAGCGGCCGCAGCACGGCCTGCGCGCGCCGGCCCGCGGCCGGGCTGCTGCGCTGGGTCAGCGCCCGCGCATACGTCAGCGCGACGGCGCGGTTGTCCGGCGTCTCGCGAAGCATCGCCTCGAACCGCGCATCGGCGGCGTCGATGCGGCCGCTCTGCGACTCCGCCTCGGCCAGCGCCAGACCGATCCAGCGGTCGCCGGGCCGCTCGGCCAGCAGCGAGGCCAGCGACTTCGCCGCGGCGGCCGGCTGGTTGGCCAGCAGCCGGGCCACGGCGAAACCGTACTGCTCTGCCGGCTTGAGCGGCTTGGCCTTCTGCAGCCGCTCGTACTCCTGCACGGCCATCGCGGGCGTGTTCGCGCTGAGTACGCGGATGCGCTCGCGGGCGTAATCGAACTCGCCGGTGCCGCCGCGCGCCAGCGCCGCGCCGGTCACCTGGAGGCCGCCGGGCAGCAGTGGGTTCACCGCGCCGGAATCGCCGGCGAACGTCGGGCCTGGCGTGCCCTCGGTCCGGCACAGGGCCACGCCGTCGGGGTCGCGCACGCACACCTCGGCCGTTCCGTTCGCCCGGCGGATCTGGGCCGAGCGCTCCTTGGCCTCGGTGATGCGGGTGGTGGTGACCGGGTGGGTGCGCAGGTAGTCCGGCGTCTCGCCGTACCAGTTGGCCGCATTGCTGCGCGAGCGGGCCTGCATGGTGCTGAAGAAGTCGGCCATCGCCATCGGGTCGAACTGGCTGCGCGACAGGGTCTGGATGCCGACCCGGTCGGCTTCGGATTCGTTGGCGCGGGTGTAGTCGATCTGGCGCTGCTGCATGATCCCCATCGCGCCGATCAGCGCGGCCTGCGAGGCGTCGTCGCTCGAATTCCCGCCGGCCGCCTGGGCCGCGACGATCGCGCCGAGCATCGCCAGCAGGATCGGCAGCTGGTCGCGCTGGGCGCGTTCGACGCCGCGCAGCACGTGCTGCTGCGTCACGTGGGCGATCTCGTGCGCCATGACCGCGGCGACCTCGTCCTCGCGCTCGGCCGCCAGCACCAGCCCGGCATTGACGCCGATGTAGCCGCCGAGCGTCGCGAACGCGTTGATCTGGCGCTGACGCAGCATGAAGAAGGTGAACGGCTGGCGCGGCCGGTCGCTGCTGGCGGCCAGGCGCGTGCCCAGCGTGTCGAGCCAGCCGTCGACCAGCGGGTCCTCGAGGATGTACTCGTAGTGGCGCAGCTGCGCGAGCATCATCCCGCCGTATTCCTCCTGCTGGGCCGGATTGAGCAGCTCGCCCGCGGAGGAGCCGATGTCGGGCAGGCTCGATTCCTGCGCGGGCGCGCAGACCGCGGCAACGGCGAGCGTGATGGCGGCGGTGAGCAGGGCGATGCGGCGCAAGCGGAACTCCTCGATGCAGCGGTGCGGCGGACGCGTCGACGGCGCGGTCTGGTGGCAGGGCCCCATGACCGACCGGCAGCATGGGCCCGCGCCGGGTCGGCGGGGTGAATAGGCGGTGAAACAGATGGATAGGACGCCGTTGGCGGCTCGCGCCAGCCGCGCGGGTCGCCCCGTGGGCGGCAGCGTTCTGCCCGGCGGGTGGAAAACCGGTGCCCACGAACCCATATTGGACCGCGAACCGAGTGCCGAGTTTCATCCAGGAGAGCCGTTTTGAGCGAGACCGCCATGCCCCCGTCGGGCATCACCATCTACACCACCGCCATCTGCCCGTACTGCGTCGCCGCCAAGAACTTCCTCAAGAGCAAGAACCAGTCGTGGACCGAAGTGCGCATCGACCTGGATCCGGCCGAGCGCGAGCGCATGGTCGCGCGCACGCGTCGCACCAGCGTGCCGCAGATCTTCATCGGCGAAACCCACGTCGGTGGCTACGACGACATGATCGCGCTGCATCGCGCCGGTGGGCTCGAGCCGCTGCTGGCGGAGCTGTCGGCATGAGCGGCCACGACGAGGGGCAGGGCGGGGGCGCCGGCAGCCAGGCCGATCGCGTCGCGGAGTTCACCGCGTTCCGCAAGCGCATGAACGAACGGATCCTGGCCGAGCCGAACCAGGTGGTCCGCCGCTTCTTCGCACTCGATACGCAGACCTACCAGTCCGGCGCGCTCGACGTGAAGACCAAGGAGCTGCTGGGCCTGGTGGCGTCGATGGTGCTGCGCTGCGACGACTGCATCAGCTACCACGTCGCCCAGTGCAAGGAGGCGGGCGTGACGCGCGAGGAGATGTTCGAGACCTTCTCGGTGGGCCTGGTCGTCGGCGGCTCCATCGTGATCCCGCACCTGCGCCGCGCGGTCGACTTCCTCGACCGCCTCGAGCAGGGCGACGCCGGCGCGCCTGCCGCGCACGACCACGGCTGAGGCCTCCGCCGCCGCGCCGCGGACGCTAGCCGGGCGGCGCGGCGGGGCGCACGCCCGCATTGGACCAACGTTGCAAGGGCGGGCAGGCCGTCGATCCGGCATAATTACGGGGCTCACCACCCGGCTCCGGGCCCCCGCCCGCACGCCACCAGCTGGAAACCCCTTCAATGACGCAGACGATTACCGTCATCCGTGGCGATGGCATCGGTCCGGAAATCATGGACGCCGCCCTGTACGTGCTCGACACGATGCAGCTCGGGCTCCAGTACGAGTTTGCCGACGCCGGGCTGGTCGCACTGGAGAAGCAGGGCGAGCTGCTGCCGCAGTCGACGATGGACTCGATCCGCAAGACCCGCGTGGCGCTGAAGTCGCCGCTGACCACGCCGGTCGGCGAGGGCTTCAGCTCGATCAACGTCGAGCTGCGCAAGCGCTTCGACCTGTACGCCAACGTGCGCCCGGCCAAGAGCTTTCCGAACACCAAGTCGCGCTTCCCGACCGGCGTTGACCTGATCACCGTGCGGGAGAACACCGAGGGCGCCTATATCGGCGAGGGCCAGTCGCTGTCCGAGGACGGCGAGACCGCGCTGCTGACCCAGCGCGTGACCCGCCGCGGCTCCGAGCGCATCGTGCGCTACGCGTTCGAACTGGCGCGCAAGACCGGGCGCAAGAAGGTCACGGTCGTGCACAAGGCGAACATCCTGAAGTCGACGTCGGGCCTGTTCCTGAAGACCGCGCGCGCGGTGGCGACGGACTACCCGGACATCGAGTGCAACGAGATGATCGTCGACAACACCTGCATGCAGCTGGTGATGCGGCCGGAGCAGTTCGACATCATCGTCACCACCAACCTGTTCGGCGACATCATCTCCGACCTGTGCGCCGGCCTGGTCGGCGGGCTGGGCCTGGCACCGGGCGCCAACATCGGCACCGACGCGGCGATCTTCGAGGCCGTGCACGGCACCGCGCCGGACATCGCCGGGCAGGGCAAGGCCAATCCGTGCGCGCTGCTGCTCGGCGCCGCGCAGATGCTCGACCACCTGGGCATGCCCGACAAGGCGACCCGACTGCGCGACGCCATCGTCGCCACGCTCGAGGCGAAGGATTCGCTGACCCCGGACCTCGGTGGGACCGGCAATACGATGGCGTTCGCCAAGGCGATCGCCTCGCGGATCTGAGGCCGGCGCGCCCGGGGCTGAACCGGACGCGAACTGAACGGGGGCGCCTCGCCGCTGGCCTGTGGCCGCGGCGGCGCGCGTGAAGGTCCGGTGGTAGGCTCTCGGCGTTCGGTTGGGGGGCCGACGCTCCGTCCTTGCCTCCGGAAGTGCCCCATGCGGATTTCGATCGCGGTCCTGGCCGCCTTTGCGCTGGTTCCCAGCAGCGCCTTCGCCGCCACCTATACGGTCGGCCCCACCGGCCGCCAGTACACCCAGCTCTCGATCGCGCTCGCCAGCCTCAACCTCGAACCGGGCGACATCGTCCTGGTCGACGGCAACGCCACTTACACCGGTGGCATCGTCGTCGGCAGCGAGGACGACGGCGCCGCGGGGAACCCGGTCACGATCCGCTGGAACCGCGCCGCCGGCGCGACACGGCCGCTGCTGAGCGGCGGCCAGCACACCATCAAGTTCGAGCAGTCCAACCACGTCGTGTTCGAGGGGTTCGACGTCACCGGTGGCACCAGTTCGTGCGTGTTCAACGAAGCGCACGAGGTGCTGGTGCGCGACGTGCTGGTGCGCGACTGCCCGTCGCACGGCATCCTCGGCGCGGACCAGAACTCCGGCTCGTTCACGCTCGAATACAGCGAGGTGCGTCGCTCCGGCTCCGGCACGACGCGGCATTCGATGTACATGCAGAACGACCAGATGGTGTACCCGGACGCGGTGTTCCGCATGCGCTTCAACTACGTGCACAGCGGCAACGGCGGCATCCTGATGCGCTCGCGGTACACGCGCAGCGAGGTCTACTACAACTGGTTCGAAGGCTCGACCAACGAGGAGGTCGAGTTCATCGGCCCCGACTGCGAATCCCAGAAGGCCGGCTGGACTGCGGACCTGCGCCGCGAGGACGCCGACTTCGTCGGCAACGTCATCGTGCACACGTCGAACTGGCGCAACGCGATCCGTGCCGGCGGCGATCTCGTCGGCCGCAGCCAGGGCCGGCTGCGCATCGCCAACAACACGATCATCTTCGACAGCCCGGGCACCAGCGTGGCGAACGCCGTCGACGTGCGCCTCGGGCTCGAGAGCCTGGAGATGCACAACAACGTCATCCATCGCGTCGGTCCGTCGCCGCTGGCCGCGCTGTACGAGCTGCCTGCCAGCGAAACCGCGCAGCCGTATGCGTGCTCGCCGCAGTCGCGCGAGCCGTGGGTCAGCGGTCGCAAGGTGGCTGGCAGCCACAACTGGATCGAGTCGGGCGCCAACGCGGTCCCGCCGGAGTGGGTCAACACCCGCCAGGGCGCCGACCCGCAGCTGGCCAGCATCGCCCAGCGTCTGCTGCGTCCGGTGGCGGGTAGCCCGCTCGTCAACGCCGGCACCAATTCGCCGGCGACGCCGGTCGCGTTCCCGTTCACCTCGCCGCAGCGCGTTGCCGCGTTCGACCCGCCGCTGAGGGCGAAGATGGCGATCGGCGACGAGCATGCGCGCCTGCCGCAGTCGCACACGGTCGACATCGGCGCCCTCGAGGAGACCGACATCGACGACCTGGTCGGGCCGTTCATCCTCAACGGCTCGTCTCCGCTCCTGCCTCCGTCGTCGGCGACGGCGACCGCGCCGGTGGCCAGCGCCGCGGTGGAGCCGGCGCGCGACGTCGCCCCGGTCGTGGTCACCGAGCCCAGGAACGAACGCGCCGGCGCCCGCCTGCAGCGCTGGCTGTCGACGCGCTGGAACTCGTTCCTGCGCTTGATCGGCTGGCGCCGCTGACCGCGGCAGGCGCAACCGTCCTGCCGGGGCGATCCCATCGTCCCGCTGGCAGCCTTTGCCGCGTGCCTCGAGGTGCCCAGAATGGCCGGCCGCCCCTACTGACCGCCCCGCCGTGGATACCCGCCCCAGTGCGCTTGCGCTGACGCCGCTGCTGCTCTTCCTCGCGCTGTTCCTCGGCGCGGGCCTGTACTTCACCGCGCAGGGCGAGGCGATGGGGTTCTACCAGGTGCGCGCTCCCGTCGCGATACTCCCGGCGCTCGCGCTGGCCGCGTGGCTGGCATGGCGCCGGCGCGTGCCGGTGCAGGAGACGCTGTTCGCCGGCATGGGCCACCCGAACGTCATGCTGATGGCGCTGATCTTCCTGCTTGCCGGGGCGTTCGCGACCGTCTCGAAGTCGGTCGGTGCGGTCGACGCAGTGGTTGCGCTCGGCCTCGGCCATCTCCCGCCGGCGCTGATTCTCCCCGGATTGTTCGCGCTGGCCGGGTTCGTCGCGCTCGCCATCGGTACATCGATGGGCACGATCGCCGCGGTGGTGCCGATCGCGCTCGGCGTCGCCGACGCGGCGGGGCTGGACCGCGGGCTTGTGCTGGGCGCGGTGGTCGGCGGTGCGATGTTCGGCGACAACCTATCGGTCATTTCCGACACCACGATCGCGGCCACCCGCAGCCAGGGCGCGCAGATGCGCGACAAGTTCCGCGAGAACTTCTGGATCGCACTGCCGGCGGCGATCGCGACGCTGCTGACGCTGGCCGTGCTCGGCAACGCCGCCCCCGTCGAATCGGTGCGCTCGGACGCATCGCCGTGGCTGGTCCTCCCCTACGTGGCGGTGCTGGTGCTGGCGGTCGCCGGCGTGGACGTCGTCGTGGTGCTGGCGCTCGGGCTGGTGCTCGCCGCTGGCTTCGGCATCTCCCTGGGCGAAGGCTATGGAGTGGCCGAGGTCGCTGGCGACGTCTACGCCGGGTTCGAGGGCATGGTCGAGATCACGCTGCTTTCGATCCTGATCGGCGGCCTGGCGGCGCTGATGAAGGCCAGCGGCGGGCTGGACTGGCTGGCGTCGTCGATCGCGCGGCTCGCGCGCGGCAGCAGCGGCCGCCGCGTCGGCGAGTTCAGCATCGCCGCGCTGGCAGCCGGCGGTGACGCGCTGACGGCGAACAACACGGTGGCGATCCTGGTCGCCGGCGACGTGGCGCGTGACATCGCCGGGCGACATGGCGTGACGCCGCGCCGCGCGGCCAGCCTGCTCGACATCTTCGCGTGCGCGGTCCAGGGCGTGCTGCCGTACGGCGCGCAGATCCTGCTGGCCGCATCATTGGGCGGCGTTTCGTCGCTGTCGATCGCCGGCCAGGTGCACTACTGCTGGCTGCTGGCCATCGTCGCCGTGGCCTTCATGGTGTGGCCGCGTCGCGCCGAAGCCGGCGCGTCGCCGTTATCCGCTGCCGCCGACGCCTGAGCGCGGAAGCGGGTACGCGAGCGGGACGCCGGGGCGTCCCGTCGCCGAGGCGTCAGCGACCGCTCAGTCGCGCAGCTTGGCCAGCAGGCGGAGGAACTCGACGTAGAGCCACACCAGCGTGACCATCAAGCCGAACGCCCCGTACCACTCCATGTACTTCGGCGCGCCCGCGTCGACGCCCGTCTCGATGAAGTCGAAATCCAGCACCAGGTTCAGCGCCGCGATGACCACCACGAACAGGCTGAAGCCGATTCCGACGAGGCCCGACTCGTGGATCATCGGGATGCGGATGTCGAATAGCCCGAGCACGATCGTCGCCAGGTACACCAGCAGGATGCCGCCGGTCGCGGCGACCACGCCCAGCTTGAAGTTTTCGGTCGCCCGGACAAGCCCGGAGCGGTAGGCGAACAGCAGCGCGAACATCGTGCCGAACGTCAGCAGCACCGCCTGCATGACGATTCCGTCGTACAGATGGTTGTACATCGCCGAAATCGCGCCGAGGAAGAAGCCCTCGACGATCGCGTACAGCGGCGCCGTCACCGGCGACCACTCCTTCTTGAAGGCCGTCACGAGCGCCAGCACCAGCCCGCCGATCGCGCCGCCCCACAGGTAGGGGCCGGCTCCGACCGGGCCGTCGGCCGTGAACTGGACCTGGCTCCACGCGAACGCCGCTGTCAGCACGCTCAGCAACAGCAGGACGGCGGTCTTGTGGACGGTCCCGTTCAGCGTCATGGCATCGCCGTCGCGCCGGACGACCGCGCCGGTGCCGAGGTCCAGGAACGTCGATTCCTTCAGAGCGGGATTGCCGGTGCGCATGTGTTTTTCCCTGATCGGTCCGCGTCTGCGGCGAGCATACACAGCCACGCCAGCGTTCCGCCGACATTGACAGTGGGGGAGGCGGCACCCAAAATGATCGGCCTTTCGCGGCGTTGGCGCGCAACGGAAGGTCTGGCCCGGGGCATAGCGCAGTCTGGTAGCGCATCTGGTTTGGGACCAGAGGGTCGGGGGTTCGAATCCCTCTGCCCCGACCACCTGCTCGATCCGCGGTTAAGATGCTGGCCTTCGCGCCCGTAGCTCAACCGGATAGAGCACCGGCCTTCTAAGCCGGTGGTTGTGGGTTCGAGTCCCGCCGGGCGCGCCACACGCGGTTGCATCGGAGCGTCGACGGAAGGAGATTGGCCTTCGCGCGCTGTGGTGCCGAGACACCGGTTGACCGTCGATCCGACGGTCCTCCACACAGTTCTACGGTGGCTGTAGCTCAGCTGGTTAGAGTACTGGATTGTGATTCCAGATGTCGGGGGTTCGAGTCCCCTCAGCCACCCCACCTCTTGCGATTGCGCGATTGTTTGCTAAACTTTCGCGCCTAGGTATTCCGGGCCGTTAGCTCAGTTGGTAGAGCAGTTGACTCTTAATCAATAGGTCCAAGGTTCGAATCCTTGACGGCCCACCAATCCGGAAGGCACCTGGCGAAAGCCCGGTGCCTTTTTCTTTGCGTTTTCGTCGGTGACTCGAGGGCGCGCGGGGCGTGTTGGCCCGCAGGCGTCGATGCCCTGCACCGGGCCCCGCGCAGTCAGTTCGCGCCGGCATTCTTTGCCCGACGCCGCGCCGGCAACCTAGAATGCGGACGCCGGGCGGCCGCGCGAAAGTGGCGAAATTGGTAGACGCAACAGATTTAGGTTCTGTCGCCGCAAGGCGTGGGGGTTCGATTCCCCCCTTTCGCACCAGCCCGCCTTCCTTGCCCCGCCTTGCGCCCGTTCCGGGCGCTGGAAGCCGGGGCCGTCTTCGTCCACACTAGCGCGTTCCACCGGACCGGTCGCCCGACCTGGCAGCCGGTGGCATCAGGTCTTCAACATCGTGCCGCGGCGGGGCGCCGCGGACGCAGGAGTGGATATGCCGGCTGCAGATAATCGTGTTTCGGTCGAATCGGTCGGTAGCCTCGAGCGCCGCATGACCTTCAGCCTCCCGGCCGAACGTCTCGACGACGTGGTCAGCGGTCGCCTGCGCGAGATCGCGCGCGGCGCCAAGATCAAGGGCTTCCGCCCCGGCAAGGTGCCGGCGAAGGTGATCGAGCAGCGCTTCGGCGAGCAGGTCCGCGCCGAGGTGCTCGACGGGATGCTGCGTGAGGGCTTTACCAGCGCGGTTCGTGAGAGCGCACTGCAGATCGCGGGAAGCCCGCAGATCGTGGCCGCCGAGGACGATGCGCTGTCGTACGTGGCGACGTTCGAGATCGTGCCGGACTTCGGCGAGATCGATGTCGCCAAGCTGCAGGTCGTGCGCCACACCGCCGAGGTTACCGACGCCGACATCGACACGATGATCGGCAACCTGCAGCTGCAGCGACGCACCTGGATTCCGGTCGATCGCGCTGCGCAGGAGGGCGACGCCGTCGAACTGGAAACCTGGTCGCAGGTCGGCGACGAGCGCCTGCCGGCGGAAGGCGTCGAGCGCGGCGTCACTATGATCGGTTCGGGCGCGATGTTCCCGGCCATCGAGTCCGCGCTGGTCGGCATGAAGGCCGGCGACGAGAAGACCGCCGACATCGAGTTCCCGGCCGACTGGCGCGTGCCGCAGTTCGCCGGCCGCACCGTGCAGGTGCATCTGAAGGCGACGAAGGTCTCCGAGTCGTCGATGCCCGAGGTGGACGCCGAGTTCATCAAGAGCTTCGGCATCAAGAGCGGCGACCTCGACCAGTTCCGGGCGGACATCCGCACGAACCTTGAGCGCGAGCTCAAGGGTGCGCTGATGACGCGCCTGCGCCGTGAGGTCGGCGAGCAATTGATCGCGGCCTATTCGGCCGTCGAAATGCCGCCGAAGCTGGTCGAGAACGAGGCGCGCGACATGGCCCGCCAGACCGCCGAGCAGGCGCGTCGCCAGGGGCGCAACGTCGAAGTGCCGGCCGATGGCCACGTTCCGTTCCTCGACGCGGCGCGCAAGCGCGTCCTCGTGGGGCTGCTGGTCGGCGAGATCGCGCGCCGCCACCAGCTGCAGCTCGACCCGAAGCGTCTCAACGAAACCCTGCGACTGATCGCCTCGACCTACGAGGAGCCCCAGCAGGTGATCGACCTGTACCGGAACGACCAGCAGCTGATGGCCGGCCTGCAGGCACGCGTCATGGAAGAGCAGGTCATCGACTGGATCGCCGAACGGGCTCAGCACACCGAGCAGTCGCTGTCGTTCAGCGAGGCCATCCGCCAGTAAGTCTTCTGCGCGCGGTCTGGCGGGGCTGCGCGCCGGTTCGGCGGTCGCCGGGACGCTCGCGCGCCGACGGCCACCACTTGCGCAAACGTGCGCCCGCCCCCAATTTGGGGGCATTCCGAATACACAGCCCGCAGGTGCCGACTCGATGGATCTCCGAACCCAAGCCCTGAATCTCGTGCCGATGGTGGTCGAACAGACCAGCCGGGGCGAGCGCGCCTACGACATCTATTCGCGGCTGCTGAAGGAGCGGGTGATCTTCCTGGTGGGCGGCGTGGACGACCACGTGGCGAACGTGATCGTCGCGCAGATGCTGTTCCTCGAGGCCGAGAATCCCGAGAAGGACATCAGCTTCTACATCAACTCCCCGGGCGGCGTGGTCACCGCCGGCATGGCGATCTACGACACCATGCAGTACATCAAGCCGGACGTCAGCACGATCTGCATCGGTCAGGCCGCGAGCATGGGCGCGCTGCTGCTGGCTGCCGGCGCCAAGGGCAAGCGCTATGCGCTCCCGAACTCCCGCGTGATGATCCACCAGCCGTCGGGCGGCTCGCAGGGGCAGGCCACCGACATCGAGATCCAGGCGCGCGAGATCCTGACCCTGCGCCAGCGCCTCAACGAGGTGCTGGCCAAGCACACCGGCCAGTCGCTCGAAACGATCGCCCGCGATACCGAGCGGGACAACTTCAAGAGCGCCGAGGCCGCGCGCGAGTACGGCCTGGTCGACCAAGTCCTCGAGCGCCGCCCCGACGAGTCGGTGCAGCCGGGCTGAGCGCCGCCGACACCATCTGCGCGGGCCGCGACGGCCCGTCGGAAGCACTCCCAGAGCACCGATCCCGGGCCCCGGCGGGCCGGGGACGCTGTGCTATCCTCGGGCCGAAATCGACACCGCGCGGCACCCCGGACCTGCTTGACGGGCAGGTCCATGACCAGAGCACCAGTTGGGCACAAGCATGAGCGACGACCGTCAGGGCCGCAGCAGCACCGGCGACAGCAACAAGATCCTCTACTGCTCGTTCTGCGGTAAGAGCCAGCATGAGGTCCGCAAGCTGATCGCGGGCCCCAGCGTCTTCATCTGCGACGAATGCGTCGAGCTGTGCAACGACATCATCCGCGAGGAGCTGGAGGAGAAGGCGCAGGCCTCCCGCAGCCATCTGCCGAAGCCGCGCGAGATCCTCGAAGTCCTCGACCAGTACGTCATCGGCCAGCAGCGCGCCAAGCGCACGCTCGCCGTGGCCGTGTACAACCACTACAAGCGGATCGAGAGCCGGCAGAAGAACGACGAGGTCGAGCTGGCCAAGTCGAACATCCTGCTGGTCGGCCCGACCGGTTCGGGCAAGACGCTGCTGGCCGAGACGCTGGCGCGCCTGCTCAACGTGCCGTTCACGATGGCCGACGCGACGACGCTTACCGAGGCCGGCTATGTCGGCGAAGACGTCGAGAACATCATCCAGAAGCTGTTGCAGAAGTGCGACTACGACGTCGACAAGGCGCAGCAGGGCATCGTCTACATCGACGAGATCGACAAGATCTCGCGCAAGAGCGACAACCCGTCGATCACCCGCGACGTGTCGGGCGAGGGCGTGCAGCAGGCGCTGCTGAAGCTGATCGAAGGCACCGTCGCGAGCGTTCCGCCGCAGGGCGGCCGCAAGCACCCGCAGCAGGAGTTCCTGCAGGTCGACACGCGCAACATCCTGTTCATCGTTGGCGGCGCGTTCGCCGGGCTCGAGAAGATCATCCAGCAGCGCAGCACCGAGGCCGGCGGCATCGGCTTCGGCGCCAAGGTCAAGAGCAGCGAGCGTAAGGTCGAGACCGGAAAGATCCTGGCCGAAGTCGAGCCCGAGGACCTGATCAAGTTCGGCCTGATTCCCGAGTTCGTCGGCCGCCTCCCGGTGGTCGCCACGCTCGAGGAGCTCGACGAGACGGCGCTGGTGAAGATCCTCACCGAGCCCAAGAACGCCATCACCAAGCAGTTCAAGAAGCTGTTCGAGATGGAGGGCGTCGACCTCGAGTTCCGCGCCGATGCGCTGGCGGCGATCGCGCGCAAGGCGCTCAAGCGCAAGACCGGCGCGCGCGGCCTGCGGACGATCGTCGAGGCCGTCCTGCTCGACACGATGTACGACCTGCCGTCGCTGGAGAACGTCAGCAAGGTGGTCGTCGACGAGTCGGTGATCGACCACAAGACCGACCCGTACCTGATCTACCAGACGCCGCCGCCGGCGCCCAAGGTAGCGGCGGCCGAATAGCCGTTCATTCGGAACTGAACGTCGCGAGCCGCCTCCGGGCGGCTCGCTCGTTTCTGCCGCGCACGATCACGTGGCGGTCACGCTTCGCGCAGGTTCCGCGGACCTCGATTTGCGCTGCGCACGCCGCGGCAATTGGCTGATTCGACACGGCTTTCCAGTACGTGAACGGCGCCGGCGTCGTGGGCGGCTTGCATCCTTTCGCGCAGGCCCCCATAACCGTGCCAACGGGCCGCGCGCCCCACGAAATCCCCCTTGGTGTCGCCCCGGCCCCTCGCCGGCGCGTTGCCGCCACCCCACGATTCCGGAGCCGCCGATGTCCTCCTCCAGCCCCAGCGAATCCTTCGACCTCCCCGTCCTGCCGCTGCGCGACGTGGTCGTGTTCCCGCACATGGTGATCCCGCTGTTCGTGGGCCGCGACAAGTCGATCCGCGCGCTCGACCTGGCGATGGAAGCGGACAAGCGCATCCTGCTGGTCGCGCAGAAGTCGGCGGAGACGGACGACCCGGGTGCGGCCGATCTGTTCGAGATCGGCACGCTCGCCCAGGTGCTGCAGCTGCTGAAGCTCCCCGATGGGACGATCAAGGTGCTGGTCGAAGGCCTGTCGCGCGTGCAGGTCGACCAGGTCGCCGAACGCGATGGCGCGCTCGCGGGCCGCGCCGTGGTGGTCGAGCCGGTCAGCGACCGCGACGAGCGCGAAGTCGAAGCCGTCATGCGGTCGCTGATGGGCCTGTTCGAGCAGTACGTCAAGACCAACCGCAAGCTGCCGCCCGAATTGATGCAGACCCTTTCCGGCATCGATGAGCCGGGGCGCTTGGCCGACACGATCGCCGCGCACCTGGGCGTGCGCATCAGCGACAAGCAGAAGCTGCTCGAGACGCACGCGATCGGCGCACGCCTGGAGCAACTCGTCGGCCTCGTCGACGGCGAGATCGACGTGCAGCAGCTGGAGAAGCGCATCCGCGGCCGGGTCAAGTCGCAGATGGAGAAGAGCCAGCGCGAGTACTACCTCAACGAGCAGATGAAGGCGATCCAGAAGGAGCTGGGCGAGATCGACGAGGCGCCGAACGACATCGACGAACTCACGCGCAAGATCGCCGAGGCAGGCATGCCGAAGGCGGTCGAGGCGAAGGCGCGCAACGAGCTCAACAAGCTCAAGCAGATGTCGCCGATGTCGGCCGAGTCGGCTGTCGTGCGCAATTACCTGGAGTGGCTGCTGGGAGTGCCGTGGAAGAAGCGCAGCAAGGTGCGCAAGGATCTGAAGGCGGCGCAGGAGGTGCTCGATGCCGACCACTTCGGCCTCGAGAAGGTCAAGGAGCGCATTCTCGAGTACCTCGCGGTGCAGACCCGCGTGAACAAGATGAAGGCCCCGATCCTTTGCCTGGTCGGCCCGCCCGGCGTCGGCAAGACCTCGCTTGGGCAGTCCATCGCGAAGGCCACCAACCGCAAGTTCGTGCGGATGTCGCTCGGCGGCGTGCGCGACGAAGCCGAGATCCGCGGCCACCGTCGCACCTACGTCGGTTCGATGCCCGGCCGCATCGTGCAGAACCTCAACAAGGTCGGCACCAAGAACCCGCTGTTCGTGCTCGACGAGATCGACAAGATGTCGATGGACTTCCGCGGCGACCCGTCGTCGGCGCTGCTTGAGGTGCTCGATCCGGAGCAGAACCACACGTTCAACGACCACTACCTCGAGGTCGATCTCGACCTGAGCGAGGTGATGTTCGTCGCGACGTCGAACTCGCTGAACATCCCGGGCCCGCTGCTGGACCGCATGGAGGTGATCCGCATTCCGGGCTACACGGAGGAGGAGAAGCTCAACATCGCGATGCGCTACCTGCTCCCCAAGCAGATCAAGGCCAACGGGCTCAAGCTGGACGAGGTCAAGATCGCAGAAGGCGCGGTGCGCGACATCGTGCGCTACTACACGCGCGAATCAGGCGTGCGCAATCTCGAGCGAGAGGTGTCCAAGATCTGCCGCAAGGTGGTGAAGGAAATCGCGCTGGCCGGGCCGGTATCGAAGAAGAAGGGCAAGTCGACGACGGTCAACGTGACGTCGAAGAACCTCGAGAAGTACCTCGGCGTGCGCCGATACGACTTCGGCCGCGCCGAGGAGGCCAACGAGATCGGCCTGGTCACGGGCCTGGCCTGGACCGAGGTCGGTGGCGACCTGCTGCAGATCGAATCGACGCTCGTGCCCGGCAAGGGCCAGCTGCTGCTGACAGGGCAGCTCGGCGACGTGATGAAGGAGTCGGCCTCGGCTGCGCTGTCGGTCGTGCGCGCGCGCGCGGAGCGGTTGGGCATCGACATCGAATTCCTGCAGAAGCACGACGTGCACGTGCACGTGCCGGAAGGCGCGACGCCGAAGGACGGGCCGAGTGCGGGCATCGCGATGGCGACGGCGCTCGTCTCGATGCTGACCAAGAACCCGGTGAAGGCCGACGTCGCGATGACGGGGGAAATCACCCTGCGCGGCCGCGTGCTGCCGATCGGCGGGCTCAAGGAAAAGCTGCTCGCTGCGCTGCGCGGCGGCATCCGCACGGTGATCATCCCCGAGGAGAACCGCAAGGACCTCGTCGACCTGCCCAAGGCCGTGACGCAGGGCCTGAAGATCATTCCCGCGCGCTGGATCGACGAGGTGCTGGACATCGCGCTGGAGCGGCCGCTGTCCCCTGCGCCGGCGTCGGGGCAGGGCGAGTTGCCGGTGCGGGATGGCGAATCGCGCGGTGCTTCCGAACTGGGTGTCAAGCACTGATTGGACATTGCGGGCGAATACATGCGCAAAGCGCTGGAAGCCGCGTCAACACTGGCTTTCGCGCTTGCGCCCCCAAAATGCCACTGGTATAACGACGACAACCGCGCTGCAGCTACGTTTCAGCGTAATCAGCGCGGCACAGTCGATCGGGGAGTCTGCCGGGCGAGGGGCTGGCCCGATTCTCAGAACACGCGGTACCAATCCGCAGAGGGAGTCCATACGAATGAACAAGGCTGAGTTTGTTGCTGCCGTCGCTGACGCTGCCGAGCTGTCGAAGACCGACGCCGCCAACGCCGTCGACGCCGTCATCAGCGTCGTGACCAAGGCGCTGAAGAAGGGTGACACCGTCACGCTCGTCGGCTTCGGTACGTTCCAGGTCCGCAAGCGCGCTGCCCGCCAGGGCCGCAACCCGAAGACCGGCGCAACGATCAAGATCAAGGCCTCGAAGAATCCGGCGTTCAAGGCTGGCAAGGCGCTGAAGGACGCTGTAAACTAAGCAGCTCCCCGCCAGGGCCATTGGCCCGGGCAATCGATCCGGGGGTGCTTAGCTCAGCGGTAGAGCGTCTCCCTTACAAGGAGAGGGTCGGGGGTTCGAAACCCTCAGCACCCACCAACAAGCACCGTTGGATCGAAGAGTTCGAAGCGCGGAGTGGTAGTTCAGTCGGTTAGAATGCTGGCCTGTCACGCCGGAGGTCGCGGGTTCGAGTCCCGTCCACTCCGCCAGTTTCGCCAAAGGCGCCGGAAACGGCGCCTTTGCTTTCCAGAGGGGAGTGAGGCGGTGCGCGATTTTCGCCTCGTTCCCGCAGCAGGTTTCAAAACGCGGAGTGGTAGTTCAGTCGGTTAGAATGCTGGCCTGTCACGCCGGAGGTCGCGGGTTCGAGTCCCGTCCACTCCGCCAGTTTTGCGAAGGACGCCGGAAACGGCGTCCTTTTTTTTGCCCGCGACTCGGGGTCCGCGCACGCGTTGGCCGCCCGGCGTCCCGTCCGGGCGCGCGGCCGCGGTCCCCGGCCTCTGGCGCGAGCGGCTACACTGTCGCGCTTTGGTACCGACGCGACCCGCACATGCTGCAGAAACTCCGCGACAAGACCTCCGGCTGGATCGCCACGGTGATCCTCGGGCTGCTGATCATCCCCTTCGCGTTCTTCGGCCTGCAGGACTACCTCGTCCAGCGGTCCGACATGCACGTCGCGCGCGTGGAAGCGCCGCCCGCGTGGTGGCGGTCGGCCCCGTCGTGGTGGCCGGTCTCGGTGCTGTGGGAGCACGAGGACGTCACGCTCGACGAGTTCCGGACCGCCTTCGAGCAGGAACGGCAGCGCCTGCGCGCGGAGCAGGGCGATGCGTTCGACCCACGGCAGTTCGAATCGGTCGACAGCAAGCGCGCCGTGCTCGAGCGCCTGATCGACCAGCGCGTGCAGCGGCTGGCGGCCAAGCGCGACGGCATGATCGTCAGCGACCAGATGGTCGTGCAGACGATCCAGGAGATCCCCGCGTTCCAGGTGGACGGACGGTTTGATCCGGAGCGCTATCGCCTCGCCCTTGCGAGCCAGAACCAGTCGACGGCGCAGTTCGAACAGCTGGTCCGCGACGGCCTGCAGTCGTCGCTGATCGCCGCCGGCATCGGCGGCAGCCAGTTCGCCACCGCGTCCGAAGTCGACCGCGTGCTGCGCCTGCTCGGCGAGCAGCGCGACGTGTCGCTGCTGATCGCGCCGGCCCCGCCGGTCGATACCGCAGCGGTGAGCGCCGCGGAGATCGAGTCCTGGTACAAGGCCCACCCGGCCGACTACCGCGCGCCCGAGTCGGTCGACATCGAGTACGTCGAACTGATGGCCTCGGCCATGCCGGCCCCGGCGCCGGCCGACGAGGCCACGCTGCGCCAGCGCTTCGCCCAGGAGCAGGCGAAGTTCGCCGCCGCGGAGCAGCGTCTGGCGTCGCACATCCTCGTCTCCGTGCCCGCGGGCGCCGACGCCGCGGCCACGAAGGCGGCCGAACAGAAGGCGCAGCAGCTGGCCACGCAGGCGCGCGCGCCGGGGGCCGACTTCGCGGTGCTGGCGGGCGCGAGCTCCGACGACGCCGGCTCCAAGGCGAGCGGCGGCGATCTGGGCTGGATCCAGAAGGACATGATGCCCAAGCCGTTCGAGGACGCGCTGTTCGCAATGCAGGCCGGCGAGATCCGCGGCCCGGTCAAGACCGAGGCGGGCTGGCACGTCATCCAGCTGCGCGAGATCAAGGCCGGCCAGCAGGGTTCGTTCGAAGAGGCGCGCGAGTCGCTTGCCCGCGAGCAGCTCGATGCCGACCGCGACCGCGCGTTCAACGAGCTCAGCACGAAGCTGGTCGACCTCGTCTACAAGAATCCGACCTCGCTGGCGCCGGCGGCGCGCCAGGTCAACCTGCCGGTGCAGAAGCTGGGCCCGATCACGCGCACCGGAGGCGAAGGCCTGGCAGCGAACCCCGCCGTCAAGCGAGCGGCGTTCTCCGACGCGCTGATCCAGGACGGCGCCGTCAGCGATCCGATCGAGATCGCGCCGGGCCACGTGGTGCTGATCCGCGTCACCCGCCACTCGCCCGAGGCTGCACGGCCGCTGGCCCAGGTGCGCGACGCGGTGATCGCCGCCGTGCGCGCCGACCGGACCCGCAAGGCGTCGGAGCAGCGCGGCGATGCGCTGCTGGCCCGCGTGCGCGCCGGCGAGACGCTCGAGGCAATCGCCGCGGCCGAGCAGCTGCCCCCTCCGGACAACATCCCGTCGGTGCCGCGCGGCGCGCCGATCCCGACGCCGGAAGTGTCCGAGGCGATGTTCGCCGCGACGCCGCCGGCGCCGGGCAAGCCCTCGGCCGGTCGCGTCGTGCTCGAAGACGGCCGCGTTGCGCTGTTCGTGCTCAACAAGGTCACGCCGGGCGACGTGGCGTCCGCGCCGCTCGACCGGCGCCTCGGCCTGCAGCAGCAGCTTTCGACGCTGGGCGGCAACGACGACGTCGAGGCGCTGGTCAAGGCGCTGCGCCGCGGCATGAAGGTGTCGGTGATCGAGGCGAATCTCTGACCGACCTCGCGCGTGGCACTCCGAACCCATGAAAAAGGCCCGGCAATCGCCGGGCCTTTTGTTTGACGTTCGGGTCGGCCGACGATTACTCCTCGCCGATCCCCGTCATGCCGACGATGCTGTAGCCGGCGTCGACGTAGGTGACCTCGCCGGTGATGCCGGCGGCCAGGTCGGAGCACAGGAACGCCGCGGCGTTGCCGACGTCCTCGATCGTGACGTTGCGGCGCAGCGGCGCCGCCGCCTCGAACTGCGTCAGCATCTTGCGGAAGTTGCCGACGCCCGAGGCGGCGAGTGTCTTGATCGGGCCGGCCGAAATCGCGTTGACGCGCGTGCCCTCCGGGCCGAGGTTCAGCGCCAGGTAGCGCACGGTCGACTCGAGGCTCGCCTTGGCGACGCCCATCACGTTGTAGTTCTGCAGCGCGCGCACCGCGCCGAGGTAGCTCAGCGTCAGGATGGCGCCGTTGCGGCCCTTCATCTGCGGCCGCGCGGCCTTGGCCAGGGCGGCGAGGGAGTAGGCGGAGATGTCGTGCGCGATGGCGAAGTTCTCGCGGGTCAGCCCCTCGAGGAAGTCGCCGCCGATCGCTTCGCGCGGGGCGAACGCCATGCAGTGCACGAGGATGTCGAAGCCTTCCGGCCAGTGCTTGCCGAGTTCACTGAAGCAGGCGTCGATCTGCTCGTCGGACGCGACATCGAGCGGCAGCACGATCTTCGAGCCGTACTCGGCGGCCGCGTCCTCGACGCGCGAGCGCAGCTTGTCGGTCTGGTAGGTCAGCGCCAGTTCCGCGCCCTGGCGGTGCATGGCTTCGGCGATGCCGGTGGCGATCGAACGCTGGCTGGCGATGCCGGTGATCAGTGCACGCTTGCCTTGCAGGAAACCCATGTGGCTCGTCCTCTCTGGAGGCCCGGGCGGCGATCGTGCCCGAGCAAAGACTCTAGTTTGCCCTGCGCCGGGCGGGCGGGCTACCGGCGCAGCGCCGTCACGGTGCGCCGGCGGCAGCGTCGATGCGCAACTCGGTGCCCGGACGCAGCACGCTGCGGGGCGTCAGCCCGTTGCGTTCGAGCAGGTCGGCAACGCCGATGCCGTAGCGGCGCGCAATCGTCCATGCGTTGTCGCCGCGCGCCACCACGTGGCGACGTTCGCCGGCGGCCAGCGGCCCGCCGGCGGGCGTTCCGTCGCCGGCGGCCTTGGCCAGCGGCGGATCGACGTCGGGCGCTGCGGGTGCGCGTTCGCGCACGGCCTCGCCAAGCGTGATCGTGGCCGCTGCGGATGTGGACGCCGCGGCGGGCACTGGCGGCGGGGTCGAGGTCGCCGCGACCAGCAGCTGTGCCGGCTGCCCCCCGGCGCGCGTGATGCGGCCGCCGGCGAATACGGGGTTCAGGCGGGCGAGTCGCGCCGGGTCGTGGCCGTTTCGCCGGGCCCACGCGCCCAGGTCGGTGGCACCTTCGGCAACGTCGACCACCTCGAGCCGGGCCACCGGGCGGTCGAGCGAGCGCAGCCACTCTTCGCGATCGTCGGCCTGCTCCATCAGGCACGACAGCGCGTGCAGCTTGCGCACGTACGACTGGGTGATGTCCGGCAGCGCCAGCTGCTCCGGCCGGGCGTTGCGCGCGGCCTGGCCGCTGCGCTTGAGGGCGCCGAGCACGCGGTATTCACCCGCGTTGTACGCCATGACCGCCAGTCGCCAGTCGCCGGCGAACATGCCGTGCAGGGTCTTGAGGTAGCGCACCGCGGCCCGAGTGGAGTCGATCGGCGAGTAGCGGCCGTCGTAACCGGGGCGGATCGGCACCTTATGGTTGCGCGCGGTGATCGTGATCATCTGCCACAGGCCCGCCGGGCCGGACGGGCTGCGGGCCGCGGGGTTGTAGCCGCTTTCGACGAACGGGATCAGCGCGTATTCGGTCGGCAGCCCGGCCTCGCGCAGCGCATCGACGACGTATCCGAACAGCGGCAGCAGGTCGTCGCGGCCCGATGCGAGCTTCTGCGGGGCGCTGACGAAGTGCTGCCGCCAGCGCGTGCTCGGCGCTGACGTGCAGTCGGGGTCCGCCAGGCCCTCGCGGAAGCGCTGGTAGATCGCCAGCCCCGTGGTCGGCGTGGCCGTTGGCGCGAGCGCGGCGGCGGGCGCGGCCGCCTGTGGCGTCGCCGGATCCGGCCCGTCGCTCTGTGCGAGCGCAGACGCGTGCACCGAGGCCAGCGACAGGCACGCGGCGAGCGCTGCGATCCGCAGCGTGCTCATGCGGCGAATCCGTCCTTCCAGCGCCGCAGTTCGGCGAATACCTCGACGTCGTCCGTCGGCGCGCGCCCGAGGCGCGTGGCCACGGCGGCCCGGACCGCCGGCGCGCCGGCGCGCAGGAACGGGTTGGCGGCGCGTTCGCTCGCCATCGTGCTTGGAACGCTCGGCTGTCCCTCGTCGCGCATCGCGCGGGCCTCCTCGGTGCGCTGCCGCAGCGCGGCGTTGTCGGGGTCGACCGCGTGCGCGAAGGCCGCGTTCGACAGGGTGTATTCGTGGCCGCAGCAGACCAGCGTGTCGTCCGGCAGCGCGGCCAGCCGCGCCAGCGAGTCGGCCATCTGCGCGGGCGTGCCTTCGAACAGCCGACCGCAGCCCAGGCTGAACAGCGTGTCGCCGCTGAACACGACGCCATGCCCGACGTAGGCGACGTGGCTCGTGGTGTGGCCGGGGACGGACAGCACGGTGAATCGCCAGCCGGCGACCTCCACTGCATCGCCTTGGCCGACGCGGGCGGCCGCTACGGTGATGCGTTCGTCCTCCGGTGCGAACACCGGCAGCGCCGGCCAGCGTGCCAGCAGCGCCGCCGTGCCGCCGACGTGGTCGGGGTGGTGGTGGGTCAGCAGGATCGCCGCCGGCTGCAGGCCGGCCTCGGCGGCCGCAAGCACCGGCGCGGCGTCTCCCGGGTCGACGACGATGGCGTCGGCCCCGTCGCGCGACAGCGTCCAGATGTAGTTGTCGCGGAGGGCGGGCAGGGCCTGCAAGCGCATCGGCAGGGGGTTCTCGTTCGTGGTGTCCGGAGGGTGGCACGACCGGCCGGGCCGGGGCCGTGCGAATTGCCGCAGAATCGGGCACGGGCCGCTCCGGGTCCGCCGCCGGCCCGACCATGCCCGCCCTGTCGCCCGACCGTCAACCCGCGACGCCGCTGGACTGGTTCGCCACCGAGGCCGGGCAGGGCGTGCTGGAGGTCGAGGCGCTAGCCGTCGCGCGCGTCCTCGCCGGCTGCCCGGCCCTGCCGTGGGCGTGGCTCGGGGTCCCCGGCGCCACGCCGCCGGACGTGCCCGGCGGTCGCGGGCTGCTGCTGCGACGTCACGACGGCGGCTTCGAAGGCGCCGTGCGCTGCGCGCTGCCGCTGCCGCTGGCGAGCGAGTCTTTGGGCGCGGTCCTGCTGCAGCATGCGCTGGACGACGGTTTCGAGCTCGACACGCTGCTCGGCGAGTGCGAACGGGTGCTCGCGCCCGGCGGCACCCTGTGGCTGGCGACGCTGAACCCGTGGAGTCCGTACCGGCTGCGCTGGGCGCGACTGGGCCTGCGCGTGCGCGGGCCAGGCCGCTGGCAGGCGCTGCTGCGCCGGGCCGGCTTCGCGCTCGATTCGGTCAACGTGCAGTGGATCGGGCCGTACTGGCGAAGCGCGCACGGCGATGCCGGCGTCGGGCCGCTCGACTGGCCCCGCGCGGGGCTGGCGCTCAGCGTCACCAAGCGCACGTACGCGATCGTGCCGCCGCGTCCGCTGCGCAGCCTGCGCTGGCAAGGCGCCGGCTCGGTCCGCGCCGGCCAGCTGCGCGGCTAGGCGATAATGGCGCGATGACCGCATCGATCGAACGCAAGTCCGTGCAGATCCACACCGATGGCGCCTGCCTCGGCAATCCGGGACCAGGCGGCTGGGGCGCCCTGCTACGCTACAAGGGCCGAGAGCGCGAACTGGCCGGCGGCGAGCCCGACACCACCAACAACCGCATGGAGCTGATGGCCGCGATCATGGCGCTCGAGACACTGACCGAGGCCTGCGACGTGGTGCTGATCACCGATTCGCAGTACGTGCGGCAGGGCATCACCGAGTGGATGGCGAACTGGGTCCGCCGCGGCTGGAAGACCGCCGCCGGCGACCCGGTCAAGAACCGCGACCTGTGGGAGCGGCTGCACGCCGCGACGGGCCGCCATCGCATCGACTGGCGGTGGGTCAAGGGCCACTCCGGCGACCCGGACAACGAGCGCGTCGACGTCCTCGCGCGCACCGCCGCGGAAAAGCTGCGCGGGCGCGCCGCGACCGCGCGCTGAGTGACCGGCCCCGCCACGGCATAATCGACCGATGCGCCAGATCATCCTCGACACCGAAACCACCGGCCTGAGCTGGGAACGCGGCAACCGCGTGGTCGAAATCGGCTGCGTCGAGTTCGTCGAGCGCCGACCGACCGGCCGCACGTTCCACACCTACCTCAACCCCGAGTGCCAGTTCGAGCAGGGCGCGCAGGAGGTCACCGGCCTGACCGTGGAGTTCCTGGCCGACAAGCCGAAGTTCGCCCAGGTGGTCGACGAGTTCCTCGCCTTCATCGACGGGGCCGAGCTGGTGATCCACAACGCCGCGTTCGACGTCGGCTTCCTCGACAACGAGCTGCGGCTGGCCGGCGCGCAGTACGGCCGGCTGGCCGATCGCTGCTCGATCGAGGATTCGCTGCTGATGGCGCGCCAGCGCTTCCCGGGGCAGCGCAACTCGCTCGACGCGCTGTGCAAGCGGCTGGGCGTCGACAACTCGCATCGCCAGCTGCACGGCGCGCTGCTCGACGCGCAGATCCTCGCGGACGTCTACATCGCGCTGACGTCCGGCCAGGAGGAGATCGGCTTCGCCGAGCCGAACGCGGCCGCCGCGGCGGGTCCGATGCCCGGACTGCAGTTGCGAGCCGACGCGCCGCGCCCGCGCGTGGTGGTGGCCGACGACGAGCTCGCCGCGCACGAGGCCCGCCTAGAACGGCTGCGGAAGAAGGCCGGGAAGGCCATGTGGGACCAGTGGCAGGCGCCTGCCGTGGCGGTCGACGCGGACGTGCCCGCGCTGGCGTGAGCCGGCGGACCGCGCGGACCGCGGGACCTCGCGCTACTGGCTGCGCACCAGCACCACGGTGATGTTGTCCGACCCGCCGCCGTCGAGCGCGGCGGCCACCAGCGTGTCGACGCACTCCTGCGCGCTGCAGTCGAGCCCGGCGAGCACCCGCGCGATGTTGCGGTCGTCGACCTCCTCGGTGAGCCCGTCGCTGCACAGCAGCAGCTGCATGCCCGGGCGCAGTTCGCCGGTCATCGTCTCGACGTTGAGGTTGCGCGGGTCGGTGACCCCCAGCGCCTGCGTCACCACGTTGCGGTGCGGGTGGCTGCGGGCCTGCTCGTGGGTGATCGCGCCGTTGGCGATCAGCTCCTGCACGTAGCTGTGGTCCTGCGACAGCTGGGCGAGGTGGCCGTCCCGCCACAGGTACACGCGGCTGTCGCCGACCCAGGCCACCTCGAAGCGGTTGCCCGCCACGCGCGCGGCCACCACGGTGGTGCCCATCGGCAGGGCGTCGTTGCGACGGCGGGACGTGCGGATGATCTCTTCGTCGGCGATCCGGATCGCCTGCGCGAGCGGCGTGCCGTCGCGGATCTCGCGCACGATCGTCTCGCGCGCCAGAGCGCTCGCCACCTCGCCGTACTCGTGGCCGCCCATGCCGTCGGCCACCAGCCACAGGCCCAGGTCGCTGTCGCCGTAGTACGTATCTTCGTTCAGGTCGCGGCGCAGGCCGACGTGCGTGAGATGGCCGAATTCGATCATGGGTCGATGATGCCGGTTCGCGTCGCCGGTTGCTTGAAAACGGTTAACGCAATCGTGCCCGCGGCCCGGCCGCGTGCGTAACCCGGGATAACCCTCACCATTCAGTACCGCCGATCGATTCCATACCGTGGCGGATCGCCGCATCGCGTCGCCCAGTGGCCCAGAAACGCAAAACGCCCCGCGAGGGGGCGCTGTGCGAATCTGGCGGAGAGGGGGGGATTCGAACCCCCGAGGCGCTATAAACGCCTGCCTGATTTCGAGTCAGGTACATTCAACCGCTCTGCCACCTCTCCGGTGCGTCGCGAGCCGCGAATGATACGGGGCCGGGCGTTGGCAGACAAGGCGTCCGAGGGCCCGGCTACACTGTCCGGCCTCCCACACCCACGGCCGGCCCATGTCCGAAATCCTCGTCCCGGTGTCCTTCGGCGAACTGCTGGACAAGATCGCCATCCTGCAGATCAAGTCCGAGCGCATGACCGACGAAGCCAAGCTGGCCAACGTCCGCCACGAGCTGTCGGCCCTGGAACAGACCTGGATGGCCCACCCCGCGGCCGGCGGCGACATCGCCAAGCTGCGCGCCGACCTCAAGGCCGTGAACGAGCGTCTGTGGGTGATCGAGGACGACATCCGGCTGAAGGAGAAGGCCCGCGCCTTCGACGAGGAGTTCATCCGCCTGGCCCGCGCCGTCTACTTCGAGAATGACGAGCGCGCGCGGATCAAGAAGGACATCAACCTCGCGCTGGGCTCCAGCTACGTCGAGGAGAAGTCGTACCAGGACTACCGCAGCGGCGACGCGCCCTGACGGGGCCGTTCCGCCCGCCGCTCCGCGCGGTGGCGATTCAGGCGTGGTCGGCGACGTAGCGCTCGAACGCGGCCACCGCGTCGTCGACCGTGACCAGGTCCATGACGCCGTCGTGCTCGATCTTGGTGCCCCAGCCGAGGTCGGCGGCGGGCTTGCCGAGGAACCTGCGCGCCGCGTCGTCGTAGCGGTCGACACAGTAGCGGCGGTCCGAATACGGGCCGCTTCGCGCCGGGTTGCTGGCGGCGTGAAGCCCCAGCACCTTGGTGCCCATCGCATTGGCGATGTGCATCGGGCCGGAGTCCGGCGTCACCAGCAGCCGGCCGCGCTCGAGCAGCGCCGGCAGCTGCTTGAGGCTGTCCTTGCCGATCAGGTCCAGCGCGCCGGCTCGGCGCATCGACGCGAGGATCGCGTCGCCGGTGGCGCGCTCGAGGTCGCTGCGCCCACCGCACAGCACCACCCGCCAGCCGCGGTCGATCGCATGGTCGGCCAGTGCGGCGTGGCGGTCCGCACGCCAGTTGCGCCGGACGTGGCTCGAGCACGGCGAGACGAGCATCGTCGGCACGCCGTCGTCGGGCCACTGCGCGCGCGCCCAGTCGCGGGCCTCATCGGGCACCGGCAGGTCCCAGCGCACCTGCGCCTGCCGCAGCCCCAGCGGCTCGCAGAAGCTGCCGATCGTGTCGAGCACGTGGATGCCCGGCCGCGCGGGGATGCGCTCGTTGACGAACAGCCCGTGGCCGTCCTTGGATCGCGCGCGGTCGTAGCCGATGCGCCGCGCGGCCGGGATGAACGCGGACAGAAGGTTGGCGCGCGCCGCCACCTGCATCTGCAGCAGCGCGTCGAAGCCCCGCGCCGCACCCGGTTGCGCCTTCAGCTCGCGGCGCAGCGCGCGCATGCCGGCGAGGCCGGAGCGCTTGTCGTACTCGACGAACGTCACGCCCGGAAGGCCGGCCAGCAGCCGGTGTTCGCCCTTGCCGATCACCCAGGTCAGGTCCGCGTCGGGCCATGCGGCCTGCAGCGTGCGCACCAGCGGCACGACGTGGGTGACATCGCCCAGCGCGGACAGCCGCAGCAGGCACAGCGAGCGGGGTGATGTGGGCACGTGAATTGCTAGACTCGCGGGAATGACGGGGTATGACGCAACCGAGGGACTGACGCCGTTCCGCGACGAGAGCGGGTACGGCGCGATTCTGTTCGACGCCACCCGCGTGCGGCAAGCCAACCCCGAGTGGTTCTCGCCATCGTACTGGGGAACGGCCGCGCGTCCGGTCGAAAGCGGTGGGCGCGGCGGGGCGTGGTTCGTCGACGCGCCGTTCGGCCCCGCACTGCTGCGCCGCTACCTGCGCGGCGGGCTGGTCGCTCAATTCAACCGCGACCGCTACTGGTGGCACGGCGCGTCCAAGACCCGCAGCTTCGCCGAGTTCCGGCTGACCCGCGCAATGGCCGAGAAGGGCGTGCCTGTGCCCCGGCCGATCGCCGCGATGTACCGCCGCGACGGCATGCGCTACACCGCCGCGATCCTGCTCGAGCGTCTGCCCGACGTGCGTTCGCTCGCCGACCGCGCCGCCGTCGCCGGCGACGGCGCGCCGTGGGAGGAGGCCGGCCGGCTGATCGCGCGCTTCCATCGCGCCGGGCTGGACCATGCCGACTTGAATGCGCACAACCTGCTGTTCGATCCGACCGCGCGCGGTTGGGTCATCGACCTCGACCGCGGCCAGCAGCGCATCCCCGCGACCGCGTGGCGCAAGGGCAACCTGGCGCGGCTGAAGCGCTCGCTGCTGAAGCTGCGCGGCGAACGGCCGGTGGCGGAGATCGAACGCGACTTCGAGCGCCTGCGCTCGGCCTACGAACGGGTCTGGGAGCGGGGCACCTGATGGGCTGGCAGCTGCGACTGCAGGGCGTCGGCAACGCCTCGGCCGTGGAGCTGGGCTCGGCGATGGCGACGATCGAGCGCGACGGCCGGCCGTGGCTGACGATCGACTGCGGGGGCGAAGGCCTGACCGCGTACCTGGCGCACTACGGCCACGCACCCGAAGCGCTGTTCGTCACCCACGCTCACCTGGACCACGTCGCCGGCTTCGAGCGACTGTTCGTCGACAGCTACTTCGCCCCGTCGCGCCGCGGCCGCGTGCGTGTGTACGTACCGGCGCCGCTGGTGCCGCTGCTGCACCGGCGCGTGGCCGACTACCCGAACCCGCTGGCCGAAGGCGGCGCGAACTTCTGGGATGCGTTCCAGCTGGTGCCGGTCGGCGATGCGTTCTGGCACGACGGCGTGCGGCTGGAGGTTTTCGCCACCCGCCACCACTGGCCGGACACGTCGTTCGGCCTGCGCCTGCACGGCAGCGTGGTGTGGACCGGGGACACCCGGCCGATTCCGGAGACGCTGGCGAAGTTCGCCGACGCCGGCGAGGTGATCGCGCACGACTGCGCGCTGCACGGCAACCCGTCGCACAGCGGCATCGACGACCTCGAGCGCGAGTACCCGCCGGCGCTGCTGCAGCGCTGCGTGCTGTACCACTACGCCAGCCGCGGGGACGGCGACGCGCTGGCGGCGCGCGGCTACCGCATCGGGCGGCCGGGCGAGGTCATCGCGCTGGCCGATACCACCGCCCCGCGCGCCGGAGCGGCGTGAGCGTCCCCATGCACGGGGACGCCGTCGATGCGCTCGGCCGGCCGCTGCACGACCTGCGGCTGTCGGTGATCGAGGCGTGCAATTTCCGCTGCCCGTACTGCATGCCCGCCGATCAGGTGCCGGACGACTACGGGCTCGACGCCGCGTCGCGGCTGTCGTTCAACGAAATCGAGACGCTGGTGCGCGCATTCGTGCGCCTCGGGGTGCGCAAGCTGCGCCTGACCGGTGGCGAACCGCTGCTGCGCAAGCGCCTGCCGGAGCTGGTCGCGCGCCTGGCGCGGATCGACGGACTCGACGACCTCGCGTTGACCACCAACGGCACCTTGCTGGCGCCGCTGGCGCGGCCGCTACACGAGGCCGGGCTGCGGCGGATCACCCTCAGTCTCGATGCGCTCGATCCGGCGCTGTTCCGCGCGATGTCGGGCGATCGCGGCGACGTGGCGACGGTGCTCGCCGGTATCGGCGCGGCGCGCGCAGCCGGGTTCGCGCCGGTCAAGCTGAACTGCGTGGTCCAGCGCGGCGTCAACGACGGCGAGGTCGAACCGCTGGTCGCGTTCGCGCGCGAGCACGGCCACGTCATGCGCTTCATCGAGTACATGGACGTCGGCAACTGCAACGGCTGGCGGCGCGAGGGCGTCGTGCCTTCGAGCGAGCTTCGCGACCGGATCGACGCGCGCTGGCCGCTGCGGCCGCTCGACGCCAATTACCGCGGCGAAGTCGCCTCGCGCTACGCGTTCGCCGATGGCAGCGGGGAAGTGGGGTTCGTCAGCTCGGTCAATGCCCCGTTCTGCGGCGATTGCCACCGCGCCCGCATCGCGGCGGACGGCACGCTGTACACCTGCTTGTTCGCGTCCGGCGGCCAGCCGTTGCGGGCCGTCATCGGCCGGGGCGAGGCGGCGTTGGCCGCGCACGTGCACGCGCTGTGGGCGATGCGCGCCGACCGCTACAGCGAGCTGCGCGCCACCACGCCGGAGCGCCGCAAGGTGGAGATGTTCCTCGTCGGCGGGTGACGGCACGGCGGCCTGCATCACCCGGGGCCGCGGCCTCGTACAATCGAGCCGTGAACAAGACGCCGCGCCTCACCCATCTCGACCCCGACGGGCGCCCGGCCATGGTCGACGTGTCGGCCAAGGCCGCCACGCCGCGCGAGGCCCGGGCCGAGTGCCGGGTGCGCTTTCCGGCCGCGGTGGCCGCCATGCTCCGCCGCAGCGGCCTGAAGAGCGCCAAGGGCGGCGTGGTCGACACCGCGATCATCGCCGGCACGATGGCGGTCAAGCGCACGCACGAGTTGATCCCGTTCTGCCATCCGCTGCCGATCGACGGCGTCCGCTTCGCGATCGACTGGGACGGCGACACCGCGCTGCGGATCGAATGCACGGTGCGGACCACACATCGCACCGGCGTCGAGATGGAAGCACTGACCGGCGCAACGATCGCCGCGCTGACCGTCTACGACATGTGCAAGGCGCTGAGCCATCGCATCGTGATTGGCCCGGCGAAGCTGGTCGCCAAACGAGGCGGCAAGCGCGACGTCGGTTCGCTGGGATGAGCGCGACGGTGACGGTGCTGTATTTCGCCAGCCTCCGCGACGCGGCCGGACGCGATCGCGAAGAGGTCGCCAGCGACGGCGACCTCGGCTCGCTGTACGACGCGCTGCGGGCCCGGCACGGGTTCGCCCTGCCGCGCGAGCGGCTGCGCGTGGCGGTGGACGGCGCATTCGTGCGCTGGGACGCGCCGGTGCGCGACGGCAGCGAGGTCGCCTTCATTCCGCCGGTGTCGGGAGGCTGATCGTGAGGCGCTTCCGCATCGCCGACGCGCCGTTCGACGTCGCGCCGCTGCGCGCGCAGCTGCTGGACGAGCGCGCCGGCGCCTACGCCAGCTTCGAAGGCTGGGTGCGCAACCACCATGCGGGCCGCGCGGTCGGCGGACTGCGCTACGAGGCCTATCTCGAACTGGCCGAGCGCGAGGGCGGACGGATCCTCGACGAAGCGCGGTCCCGCTTCGCGATCACCGATGCGCGCTGCGTGCACCGCGTGGGCGACCTCGCGCTCGGCGAGCTGGCGGTGTGGGTCGGCGTCGGTGCGGCCCATCGCGACGCCGCGTTCGGCGCGTGCCGCTGGATCATCGACGAGGTCAAGGCGCACGTGCCGATCTGGAAGCACGAGCGCTACGCCGACGGCGATGCGCAGTGGCTTCACCCCGACGGTCCACGCTGAGTCGGCCCGCGCGACCATTCATCCACGAGGAGGTTCACGCATGTCCGTGAGTGCCCGCTGCGCCGCCGTGGCATCGCTGGCCGCTTTGCTGGCGGCTGCCGCTCCGCTTGCGGCGGCCGAACTGCTGGTCGGCAACAAGTCCGCCGACACGCTGTGGCGCCTGTCGCTGGAGGACGGCCGCCGGCTCGGCGAGATCGCCACCGGCGACGGCCCGCACGAGGTCGTCGTCAACGGCGACGGGCGACGTGCGGTGGTGACGAATTACGGCGCGGCGACCGCGGGCAACAGCCTGACCGTCGTCGACATGGCGACAGCCACCGTGCGGACCGTGGCGCTCGGCGAGCAAGGGCGCCCGCACGGCGTGCGCTTCCTGCCCGGCGGTCAGCGCGTCGTCGTCACGACCGAGGCGGCGCGCACGCTGGTGCTCGTCGACCTCGCCGCCGGCCGCGTGGAGCGCGCGGTCCCGATGGGCGACGGCCGCGGCCACATGGTCGCGCTGTCGGCCGATGGCCGTGCGGCCTTCGTGACCAAGATCGACAGCGGCACGCTGAGCCGCGTCGACCTCGAACGCGGCCGAAAGACGCTCGAGGCCGCCGCAGGCGCTGGCGCCGAGGGCGTGGCGGTCCATCCGCGCACCGGCGAAGTGTGGGTCAGCAACCGCGAGGCCGGCACCGTCACCGTGCACGACCCCGACACGCTGGCCATCCGGGCGACCGTGCCGAGTCCGGGCTTCCCAATCCGCGTGGTGTTCACGGACGACGGGCGCCGCGCGCTCGTGACCAACGCCCGCGCGGCCACGCTGTCGGTGGTCGATGCGAAGACCCGTCGCGTCGAGCGCAGCGTCGCGCTGGCCCGCGATGGCGCCGAGTACCGCGACACGCTGCTGGGTCGCGCGGCGCTGCCGATTGGTGTGGTCGCCGATCCCGACGGCCGCCGCGCCTACGTGGCGATCAGCGGCGGCGATGAGATCGCCGTCGTCGACCTCGATGCGGGCACGGTGACGGCGCGATGGCCGACCGGACGCGAGCCCGACGCGCTCGCGATCGCTCCCGGTCGGGACTGAACCGCCGGCGCGGTGTGCTGGGGCGACGGCGAGCGCGGGCGGCATGGGTCTGCGATGCGCGATTCGCGCCGCCCCGCAAAGGCGATGGCCCCGCCAGCGTGACTCCGGCGCCCGAATCAGTCGATACCGTTGCTGCCTTCCGGCCCTGGCGGGGTTTTCGACCTATCGTCGCGGAGGCGCCAACGGGGCCACCATGGACAGTTGCGTGGAGACTTGCTGTAAAGCGTCGCGAAGCAGGTTCGCGTGGGACGTTCTGCGTGGGGCGTGGTGCTGCGGTCTGGCGGAGAGAGGGGGATTCGAACCCCCGAAGCGCGGTTTAGACGCTTACACACTTTCCAGGCGTGCTCCTTCAACCACTCGGACACCTCTCCGCACCTGGGACCACTGCCCTGAACGCGGCATCCGGCCGTTTTCAGGGTCGCAAAGTCTAGCCCCGGCGGGGGTTTGGAACAAGCGCGGCGCTCGCCGGGCGCGCCGGCGACGGTGCGCCGCCGGGGCGATCCGATGCGCCGTGGCACAATGCCGCATGCCTCGCCAGGCGGTCCGTGCGCTTCGCCGCAAACGCGCGCCGGCCTGCCCGGCAACGCCGAATTCCCGCCCGCTCCACGCCGCCCGACCGCGATAAGGATCCGATGTCCTACCTCGTCCTCGCCCGCAAATGGCGCCCGAAGCGCTTCGCCGAACTGGTCGGGCAGGAACACGTCGTGCGCGCGCTGACCAACGCGCTCGGCACCGGTCGCGTCCACCACGCGTTCCTGTTCACCGGCACGCGCGGCGTCGGCAAGACCACCATCGCCCGGATCTTTGCGAAGTCGCTGAACTGCGAGCAGGGCACGTCGGCCGATCCGTGCGGCGAGTGCAACAGCTGCCGCGACATCGACGCCGGCCGCTTCATCGACCTGCTCGAGATCGACGCCGCGTCGAACACCGGCGTCGACGACGTGCGCGAGGTGATCGAGAACGCGCAGTACATGCCCAGCCGCGGCCGGGTGAAGGTCTACCTGATCGACGAAGTGCACATGCTGTCGAAGGCGGCGTTCAACGCGCTGCTGAAGAC
The DNA here is from genome assembly GCF_003586305.1 of Cognatilysobacter tabacisoli. GTDB lineage: Bacteria > Pseudomonadota > Gammaproteobacteria > Xanthomonadales > Xanthomonadaceae > Cognatilysobacter_A > Cognatilysobacter_A tabacisoli. Next base: position 263,420 of record NZ_QXJI01000001.1, read on the forward strand.
GCTGGAAGAGCCGCCGGGGCACGTGAAGTTCCTGCTGGCGACGACCGACCCGCAGAAGCTGCCGGTGACCGTGCTGTCGCGCTGCCTGCAGTTCAATCTGAAGCGGCTGGACGAGGCGCAGATCAGCGGGCAGATGACCCGGATCCTCGCCGCCGAGGGCATCGATGTCGACGCCGGCGCGATCCGCCAGCTCAGCAAGGCCGCCGACGGCAGCCTGCGCGACGGGCTGTCGCTGCTCGACCAGGCGATCGCGTACTCCGGCGCGAACACATCGGGCTCGCGGCTCGAGGACGCCGCGGTGGCGGCGATGCTCGGCACCGTCGACCGCACCCGCGTGGGCGCGCTGCTCGCCGCGCTGGCCGGCGGCGCGGGCAGCGCGGTGATGGACGAAGTCGCCGCGCTCGGCGAGTTCTCGCCGGACTGGTCCGGCGTGCTCGACGCGCTGGCCGATGCGCTGCACCGCGTGCAGGTGCGCCAGCTGGTGCCGGACGCGGCGGTCGAGGCCGATGGCGTCGACATCGATGCGCTCGCCTCGGCGCTGCGGCCCGAGCTGGTGCAGCTGTGGTACCAGATGGCGCTGCACGGACGCCGCGACCTGCCGCTTGCGCCGAGCCCGCGCGCCGGCTTCGAGATGACCGTGCTGCGGATGCTGGCGTTCCGCCCGGCCGGCAGCGACGCGGCGACCGCCGGCAGCGGCGCGCCGGGCCGTTCGGCCGCGCCGGCCCGCGCGCCCACGGCGGCGGCATCCGACGCCAACGTTTCCGCCGCGGCGCCGCGCGTCGCGCCGACGGGGGCTGCCGCGGCGGCCGCACGCGAGCTCGCCACGCCGGCCCCGCGCGCCGCTGAACCGGCCACGCCCCCGCGCGATACGCAGCGCACGGTCGCGTCGGCCAGCACGCCGGTCGCGCCCGCGGCACGTCAACCGGCTCAAACGGCGCCCGCTCCAACCGCGCCGGCAATCTCGCTGCCGGCGGCCGACGCAGCGGCCGCTCCGAATCGCGCCGTCTACACCGGCGACATCGCCGACGCCGACGCGTGGGCCGCCCTGGTCGCCGCGAGCAACCTGCGCGGCCCGGCGCGTCTGCTGGCCGAGCACGCCGGCTTCGTCGGCTATGCCGACGGCGTGCTGCGCCTGACGCTGGGCCCGACCGACGAACACCTGCGCGGCGCGGCGATGGTCAAGCTGGTCGCCGACGCGCTCGCACCGACGCTCGGCGCGCCGCCGCAGATCCGCTTCGAGACCGCCGAGCAGCCGGTCGAATCGCTGCGCCAGCGCAGCGACCGAGCCCGCGACGAACGCCAGGGCGCGGCCGAGCAGGCGTTCATGAGTTCCCCCGACGTGCAGCGGCTGATGTCGCAGCACGGCGCGAAGCTGGTGCCGGATTCGATCCGGCCCTTCGACGACTGACCACCCCACACACGACGCAAGCGAGAACAGACATGCGTGGAAACATCGCCCAACTGATGCAGCAGGCGCAGAAGATGCAGGAAAACCTGCAGCGCGCCCAGGAAGAGCTGGCCAAGCTCGAGGTCACCGGCAGCGCCGGCGGCGGCATGGTCAGCGTGACGCTGACCGGCCGGATGGAGTGCCGCAAGGTGCGCATCGACCCGAGCGTGCTTGCCGATCCGGAAATGGCCGAAGACCTCGTCGCGGCCGCGTTCAACGATGCCGTCAACAAGGCCAACGCCGAGTCGCAGTCGAAGATGGGCGCCGCCACGGCCGGCATGCCGATCCCGCCGGGCATGAAGCTGCCGGGCCTGGGCTTCTGATCGACCTCGCCGCGCCGACTGCATGACCTCGCCGCTGCTCGAACAGCTGATCGACGCGTTCCGCGTGCTGCCCGGCGTCGGGCCCAAGTCGGCGCAGCGCATGGCCTACCACGTGCTCGAACGCGAGCGCGCTGGCGGCCAGCGCCTCGCCGACGCGCTCGGCGCGGCGATCGAAAAGGTCGGCCACTGCGTGCGCTGCCGCGACTTTAGCGAAACGGAGGTCTGCGGCACCTGCGCGAGCGCATCGCGCGACGCGCACCTGCTGTGCGCGGTCGAGTCGCCGGCCGACCGGCTGGCGATCGAGCAGGCGACCGGCTTCCGCGGCCTGTACTTCATCCTGCAGGGCCGGCTCAGCCCGCTGGACGGGATCGGGCCGCGCGAACTGGGCCTGGACACGCTCGCCGCGCGGCTGGCCGAAGGCGAGGTGCAGGAGCTGATCATCGCGACCAACCCGACCGTCGAGGGCGAGGCAACCGCGCACTACCTGGCCCAGCTGGCGCGCCAGCATGCGGTGCGGCCGACCCGGCTCGCGCACGGCGTCCCGCTCGGCGGCGAGCTCGAATACGTCGACCGCGGCACGCTGTCGCATGCGTTCGGCGGCCGCAGCGAGATGGCCGACTGAGCCGGCAGCCGCACGGCCGCACGTTCCACAAGCAACAGACGCAACACAAGCAACACACGCAAGACAAGCAACACACGCAAGACACGCAAGACACGCAAGACACGCAAGACACGCAAGACACGCAAGGCACGCAAGGCACGCAAGGCACGCAAGGCACGCAGGGAACAGCCCGATGACCGATACCATCTTCCACAAGATCATCCGCCGCGAGATCCCGGCCGACATCGTGTTCGAGGACGAGCACGTGATCGCGTTCCGCGACATCGCGCCGCAGGCGCCGGTGCACGTGCTGTTCGTGCCGAAGGTCGACGTGGCGACGCTCAACGACCTGCCCGCGTCACAGCCGGAGGTGGTCGGGCGCCTGGCGATCGCCGCGGCGGCGTATGCGAAGCGCGAGGGCTTCGCCGACGACGGCTACCGCGTCGTCATCAACTGCAACGGGCACGGCGGGCAAACGGTGTTCCAGGTGCACCTGCACCTGCTGGCGGGCGCGCCGCTGGGGCGGTTCGGCACGGCCCGGGATTCCTGATCCCGACGGCCGACCCGCATGTCGATGACGGCGTGCCGCGCCTGCGTCGCGTAGGTCGGCGACTCCCAAATACAAAGCCCGCCTCGCGGCGGGCTTTGTCGTTCTCGCGGCGCGTGACCGCGGATGACTTACCAGTACCCCCACCACGGCCACGGGGCCGGGCGGGTGACCACATCGACGGTCTCGCGCACCGGCCACAGGTAGACGATGTCGGCCTCGACCACCGGGAAGCGGTAGTCGTACCCGCCGATCTTGCGGCTCTGGTAGCCGCTGACGCGGCCGGTGAACGTGACCTCGCGGTTCTTCTCGAACACCGCCGGGTCGTAGAAGCCGGTGCGGCACGCGATGAAGCGGCCGCCGGTGTCGTCGCTGGCCCAGTACGGTCGAGCGAACGTGCCCAGCCGGGTCGAGATTATCTCGAAGCAGGTGCGGTTGGTCTGCGGCTCGACGTCGACGATGCGGCCGCCCCAGCGCACGACGGCGCCGGTGCTGTCGCCCTCGGCGGCCTGGCGCGGGGTGATCTGCGCGAACTGGCCCTGCAGCGGCTGTGGTTCGTTGGCGCACGCCGCGAGCAGCGCGGTGGCGACGGCGAGGACGGCAACGCGGATGGTCATGGTCGGTCTCCGGAGGGCGTCGGCGTGGGTCGGTGGGCGCGCAGCGCGTGGGCCAGCGACCGGGCATCGCCCCCCGCATCGCCGCCGGCAGCGTAGCGCCAATCCGAGAAACGTTGGCTGAGCGGACCCAAGGCCGCGCCGAGGTCGGGACGCGCCTGGCTGACGCGTTCAGCCCACGCCAGCGCCGGCTCGTCGGGCGCGCGCGCCAGCCCGATGCGGTCGTAGCGCGCCGCGAGCCGGTGCCAGGCGCGCAGCACCGGGTCGCGCTCGCGCACGCCGCGGGTGCTGAGCCACGCCATCCACAGCAGCGCCAGACCGGCCGCCACGCCGAACAGCAGGCCGAGGCGCTGGCCGTCGAGCCGTTCGATCCCCAGCGGCGCCAGCAGCCGCTGCTGGCGGCTCGCGTCGAAGCCGAGCACGAAGTCGTTCCAGCCGCGCCGCAGCCAGTCGCTGAGGTTGAGCACGGTGCCGAACCCCTCGAGTCCACCGAGCAGCCCGCCGCCGGCGGACGCGCGGTCGGCCAGCGTGTCGTAGATGTTCTCCGGCGCGACCGCGGCCGTCGGGTCCACTCGCACCCAGCCGCGGCCGTCCAGCCAGACCTCGGCCCAAGCGTGCGCATCGGAGCGACGGACGATCCAGTAGTCGCCGATCGGGTTGCGGTAGCCGCCGGTGTAGCCGGTGACGACACGGGCGGGAATCCCGGCGGCGCGCATCAGCACCACGAACGCCGAGCTGTAGTGCTCGCAGAAGCCGCGCTGGGTGTCGAACAGGAACTCGTCGACCGAGTTGCGGCCGAGCAGCGGGGTGTCGAGGGTGTAGGCGAAGTCGCGGCGGATCCACGCCAGCGCGCGGTCGACGATCGCGCGGTCGTCCGCGCCCGCCTCGGCGCGCCACTGCCGCGCCAGCGTCAGCGTGCGCGGGTTGTAGCCCTCGGGCAGGCCCAGCGCGAACCGTCGCAAGGTCTGCTTGAGCTGCGGTTCGTAGGCCGCCGGCGGCGACGACTGCATCCGCCAGCGGGTCAGCGCGCTGAGCGGGCGGTCCGCGATCAGCCGGTGGTCCAGCGACAGGCGCGCGCGCTCCGGCGCGGCGAGCGGCAGGTCGAGCGCGACCAGCTGGCGGCGGTCAGTCGGCTCGATCTCCAGCTCGTAGTCGTAGCGCACGTTCGACGGGCGCACGGCGGCCGGCTCGACCCCGCCGAGCCAGCGCGGCTGGGTCCATTCGCGCCCGTCGAAGTTCCACATCACCGGGCCGCGCCAGTACATCTGCGACGTCGGCGGCGCCGGGCCGAAGAAGCGCACGCGCAGGGCCGGCGAATCGTCGGTCATGAAGTCCAGCCACTGGCCTGGCGCCATCGAGTCCGACAGGCCGGGGCGGGCGAGGGCGCGCTCCGGCACCCCCCAGAACGGCGAGCCCAGCCGCGGGAACAGCCAGAACGCCGCGAGCGCCAGCGGCAACCCGATCGCCAGCAGCCGCCCGATTCCGGCCACGCGCTGCCGCCACCCGATCGCGCCGGCGCGATCGCCGGACTCGGCCTCCGCGCAGCGCTGCAGCGCGACGAGCCCGAGGATCGCACCGACGAGGCCGAGCCCCAGCGTGAGCGGCCCTTGGTCCAGCAGGAACGTTGCGAACGGGGCGAACAGCGCGAAGCCGACCAGGCTGCGGGCGTCGCGCAGGCCGACCGTCTCTGCCGGCTTGATCGCCAGCATCGCCGCCAGCAGCGCGCAGCCGGTGTCGCGGCCGAGTCGGAACGAGGTCAGCGCCAGCACCGCGCCGACCACGCCGACCGCCAGCAGCAGCCGCAGCGCGGCCGGCGCGGGGCGCCTCCACGCCAGGCCCGCCATGGCCGCCGCGGCGACGCCGATCAGCCAGCCGAGCGGGGAGGGCAGCTGCAGCAGCAGCGGCAGCAGGCAGGCGCCCGTCGCCAGCAGGACCCAGCGCCGGGTGTCGGCATCCAGCGGCAGCGTCGGCGCGCGCTTGAACATCGAGGTCACGCGGACGCCGGCAGCAGCGCGAGCGCGCGCAGGCACGCGTGGCGGTGCTGCGCGCCGCGCGCCGGACCGATCACGGGCTGCAGCGGCAGGACGAGTCGATAGCGGCGGCCGTCGCGTTCGGCCTCGTCGACCCAGCGCGCCAGGCGCGCAATGCGCGACTCGGTGTCCAGCCCGGTGAGTTCGCGCCACGCCAGTTCGACGTCGGCACCGAGCGGCTGCTCGTATTCGCGCACGACGAGGCTGTCGCGGCGGGCCGACGGCTTCCACGCGATCGCGCGGCGCGAGTCGCCGGCGCGGTAGGCGCGCAGGTGGTGGACGTCGTCGCCGGTGGCGTGCAGCCGCGTCTGCGCCTGTTCGCCGACGCCCGGCGGCAGCGGCGGGCCGTGCGCCTCCGGCGCCGGGTAGACCAGCAGCGGCTGGTCGGTCCACACGTACGACCACGCGCGCGCCAGCCCGAGCGGGCGCGTCGTCGAAAGGCGCAGGCGCGGCAGGTCGAGCCAGCCGCGGCGCCGCGTCGGCCACGCCAGTTCGGCCTCGCCGTGGCCCTGGTCGAGGTCGAGCCGCGCGGAGGGGATCGGCGCCTGCGCGTCGTCGCCCACCGCCCACGAAGCGGGCTCGACGTCGACACGCAGCCCGCGGCGGAGGCGCCCCGGCTCGGCGCGCGCATGGACACGGACGGTCAGCGGCTGGCCGGCCGCGACCGGCTCGGCCTCGATCGCGGTGATCGCAAGACCCGTCAGCTGCAGCTGCGCGGCGACAAGGCTCGCGAGCCCCGCACCGGCGAGCAGCAGCGCGAGCAGCAGCGCCGGGTTGTTGTTGTAGTTCAGCGCGCCGACCACCATCGCCAGCAGCAGCCCCGCGAAGAACAGGCCGAAGCCCGTCGGCAGCACGTAGACGCGGCGCCGATGCAGTTCGACCGGCAGCGACTCCGGCGCGCGCGGGCGCGCCAGCAGGAGCAACCACTGCTGCCAGCGACGGCGGGCCGCGTGCACGCTCAGTCGACCGGCACCGCGTGCAGGATCGCCTTGGCCAGCGCCGCGTCGCTCTCGCCCTGGGCGTCGGCGGTCAGGCGATGCGAGGCAACCGGCACGAACAGCGCCTGCACGTCCTCCGGCACCACGTGGCTGCGGCCGAGCAGCAGCGCGTAGGCGCGGGCGGCGCGAAGCAGCGCCAGGCCCGCGCGCGGCGACAGGCCAACGCGGACGCCGGCGTGGCGGCGGCTGCGCGCGAGCAGCGCCTGGACGTACGCGATCAATGCGTCGCTGGCGTGGACCGCATTGACCGCCCGGCGCGCAGCGATGACGTCGTCGGCGCCGAGGATCGGCAGCGTCTGCGCGATCAGGTCGCGCCGGTCGGCGCCGGCCAGCAGGTCGCGCTCGGCCGCCTCGCTCGGGTAGCCCAGCGCCAGCCGCAGCAGGAAGCGGTCGAGCTGCGAATCGGGCAGGGGGTAGGTGCCGGAGAGGTCGACCGGGTTCTGCGTGGCGATCACGAAGAACGGATCGGGCAGCAGGTGGGTGGTGCCGTCGACGGTGACCTGATGCTCGGCCATTGCTTCGAGCAGCGCGCTCTGCGTGCGCGGCGGCGCGCGGTTGATCTCGTCGGCCAGCAGCACGTGGGTGAAGATCGGGCCGGGGTGGAACTCGAAGCGCCGCGCCTGCGGGTCGAACACCGACACGCCGACGACGTCGGCCGGCAGCAGGTCCGAGGTGAACTGCACGCGCTGGAAATCGAGGCCGAGGGTCGCCGCCAGCGCGTGCGCCAGCGTGGTCTTGCCGAGCCCGGGCAGGTCTTCGATCAGCAGGTGGCCGCCGGACAGCAGCGCGACGAACGCCAGCCGCACCTCGTGCGCCTTGCCGAGCACCAGCCCGTTGACCTGTGTCTGCGCGCGGTCAAGGGACGCGCGCAGGCCATCGGTTAGCATGGGCGCCGCCGTGGGGGATGCCGACATCGTGCGAGTTCTCCCGGGGATGGATCCGTCGACGACGCGGTCGGTCGTCGAATGACTGGCTGTACGGCCACCGCCGGGCGGCGGTTTCGCCGATCCGATTCGAATCGCCGGACGCTGCGCGAACTGCGCGGCACGCCGTTCACCAGAGTGTAGCGAGGTCACCAGCCCGATGCGGGAGCATTCCGAGGCCGCGACGATGCGGCGTGCGTTCTGGGCGCTGTGGAGCGCCGTGCTGCTGGTCAAGGTGCTGGTCGCCACGCGGCTGCCGCTGTTCGTCGACGAGGCGTTCTACTGGCAGGAAGGACAGCACCTGGCGCTGGCGTATTCGGACCTGCCGGGCCTGACCGCGTGGATGGCGCGCCTGGGCGTCGAGCTCGGCGGCCACACGCTGCTGGCGCTGCGCGCGCCGTTCCTGTTGGTCGCAGCGCTCGTGCCGCTGCTGGTCGTGCGCATCGCCGCGCGCGAGTTTTCCGAGCGCGACGGCTGGGTCGCCGGCTGCTTCGCGCTGCTGCTGCCGCTCGCCGGCTCGCTCGGCCTGCTCGCGCTGCCGGACGCGGCGATGGCGCTGGCCACGCTGCTGTGCGTCGACGCCGGCGCCCGGCTGCTGCGTGCGGTCACACCGGCGACGGCGCTGGAACTGGCGCTGGGCCTGTCGATCGGCGCGCTGAGCCACTACCGCTTCATCGCGGTGATCGGCGTGGGCTTCCTGGTGCTGCTGTGGCTGCCGGAGGGCCGGCGTGTGCTGCGCGACGTCCGCATGATCATGGCCATCTGCATCGGCGCGGCCGCGTGGACGCCGCTGCTGGCGTGGAACCTCGACAACGCCGAGGCCGGGCTGCGCTTCCAGCTGGTCGACCGCCATCCGTGGGCGTTCCACCCCGACGGCGCGTGGTTCATCGCGGTGCAGGCGCTGCTGGTGACGCCGCTGCTGCTGGCCGCGCTCGGCAGCGCCGCGTGGCGCGGGCGGGCCGACGCGCGCGCATCGGTGCGCTATTTCGCGCTGCTCGGCGCCGTGGTGGTGCTCGGATTCTTCGCGCTCGGCTTCGTCGCCGACAACGAGCGGGTCAGCTTCCACTGGCCGCTGCCGGGCTACCTGGCGCTGCTGCCGCTGCTGCCGGCGGTGCTGGCGCGCTGGTCGCGGCCGCTGCGCATGGCGACGTGGAGCCTGGCCGGCCTCGGGCTGGCGGCGGTGCTTGGGTACTACGTCGCGGTGTCGATGCCCTCGGTGCGCGCGCAGGCCGCTGCGTCGAAGTGGTACCCGTCGAACTTCGCCGGCTGGGACGAGGTCGCCGAGCGCGTGCGCAGCCAGCTGGCCTCGATGCCGCCCGGCACGCGCCTGGTCGCGGACAATTTCAAGCTGGGCGCCGAGCTCGGCTTCGCATTGGGCCGGCCCGACATCGAGGTGCTCGACCATCCCGTCAACCACAAGCACGGGCGCGCGCCGCAGCTCGCGCTGTGGGGGCTGCGCTCGGGCGGACGCGACGCATGGGGCGACGCGCCGGTGCTGCTGGTGGTCGGCGCCAGCGAGGTGGAGTACAAGCACCTGCTCGCCCGGTATCACGCGCTGTGCCGGACGGTGGGGCCGCTGCCCGCTCCGAAGGTGCTGAATGTCGACCACGGTCGCCAACGATTCCTGACATTCGAGATCGCCGGCCGTCGCGACGGCGCCTGCACCACGCCGGCGATGGCGTGGGTCGATGCGCCCGTCGCCGGCGCGCCCGTGCCGCGCCGCTTCACCGTGAGCGGCTGGGCGTTCAAGGACGGGGTCGGGCTGTCCGGCGTCGACGTGACGATCAACGGTCGCCAGGTCGCCGCCGCCCGCTACGGCAGTGCGTACCCGGGCCTGCAGCAGTCGTGGCCGGGAACGACCGATCCGCAGCACCCCGATGTCGGCTTCAGCGCCGACGTCGACCTCGCCGCGATGCCGGCGGGCAGGTACTGGCTGGGCCTGCGCCTGCGCGGGCGCGACGGCAGCGTCGAGGACTGGGCGGAGCAGCCGATCGTCGTCGGCGACTGACGTCGGCGGGCCCGAGGGCTACGGCAGGGCGTAGCCGGCGTCGCGCAGCAGCCTGGCGGTGGCGATCAACGGCAGGCCGACCAGCGCGGTCGGGTCGCTGGTCTCGATCGCGTCGAACAGGGTCACGCCGAGCCCTTCGGACTTGAAGCTGCCGGCGCAGTCCAGCGGCTGCTCCGCGTCGACGTAGCGGGCGATCTCGTCGGCGCTGAGCCGGCGGAAGCGCACGGTGGTGGTGTCGAGCGCGTGGCCGACCGGCGCGCCGTCGCGCATCACGCAGACCGCCGTGCGGAACCGGATCGCGTGCGGCGACATCGCCGTCAGCTGGGCGATCGCCGCGTCGCGCGTACCGGGCTTGCCGAGCGGACGACCGGCCAGGTCGGCGACCTGGTCGGAGCCGATGACCCAGGCCCCGGGATGTCGCGCGGACACCTCCGCTGCCTTGGCCGCGGCCAGGCGCAGCGCCAGCGACGTCGGCGACTCGTCGTCGGCCGCGGTTTCGTCGACGTCCGGGCGTTCGACATCGAACGGCAGGCCCAGCCGCGACAGGAGCTCCCGCCGGTAGCGGGAGGTGGAGGCCAGGACGAGTCGCGGCATCGGCTCAGACCGCCGGCGCCCGGGCCTGCGCGATCCGCACCAGCTGGTCGTCGATGCGGTCGCGTGCGGCGTCGATCGACGCGCGGACCTCGGCCAGTTCGGCGACCGTGGCGTTGCGGCCGTGATCACGCAGCCACAGGCGCTGGCGCAGCATCTCCCGCATCGCGTCGCGGACCGGGTCCTGGTCGCGCTCGCCGGCGACCGCCTGGATTTCGTCGCGCGCCGTGCGCAGCCGGTCCTCGAGCGCGTCGGCGGCGTCGAGCACGTCGCGGACCGCCCGCTGGTGGCGACTGGGCCGGCGCAACATCAGCGCGAGCGCGGCCACGCAGGCGACGCCGATCAGGATGAACAGGGCGGTCTTCACGGAACGGTGTTCACAAAAGTCGGGGCCGGTCGTTCTGCGTTGGAAAGCCAGTCTGCCGTGCCCGGGCGCAAGCCCGCAAACCTGCGCCGCCGGCGGTCCCGCGGTTTGACACGCGGGGCCCCGATCCTTACCATTCCGCGGCTTATGTCAGCCGACCTGCCCGGGATTCTTGATGCATGGCGCATGGTCACGGCCCGGCGCGGCGTCGAAGGGCGCCTGCCGCTGTCATCGCTGACGCGACTGCAGGGCAGCCTGCTCGATACCGAAGGTGACGTGCGGTTCGCGCTCGAGTTCGATCGCGATTCGCTGCAGGTCCCGTACGTCGAGCTGCGCATCGATGCCGAGCTGCCGCTGGAATGCCAGCGCAGCATGAATCGATTCCTGCTGCCGGTGCACATCGTGCAGCGGCTCGGCCTGATCCGCGACGAGGCGGACGAGGCCGCGCTGCCGCCGGGCTACGAGCCTCTGCTGGTGCCGGACGACGGCATGCTGCGGACGGCCGAGCTGGTCGAGGACGAGTTGATCCTGGCGGTGCCGGTCGTGCCGGTGGCGCCGGGGACGGAAGAAGTGGAACGCGAGTGGCCGGCCAGCGAGGCCGAGCAGGAGCGGGCCAACCCCTTCGCCGCGCTGTCGGCGATTAAGAACAAATCGAACTGAGTTTCCCTGGAGTAAGACCATGGCTGTCCAGAAGTCCCGCGTCACCCCGTCCAAGCGTGGCATGCGTCGTGCGCACGACGCGCTGTCCGCCAAGCAGCTGGCCACCGACCCGACCACGGGCGAGACCCACCTGCGCCACCACGTGACCGCCGACGGCTACTACCGCGGCAAGAAGGTCATCGACACCCAGACCAAGGTCGTCGACGAGGAGTGATCCTCGCGGTCCCGGGCGGGTGACCGCCACCGGGACCGGCACCGGCTGTCGCGCGGCACCGCCGCCGGCAGCCACGACCGGCCGCGTCGTTCGATTCGAATCGATCGATCCGGCCAGCGAACCGAAACGGGCCGCATGGCCCGTTTCGTGCTCCGGGGCCGGCGCCGTCCTTGACGTGCCCGTGCTTCTGCGGCTTAGTCGCACGTCGCATCCGACGTGCCGGACGGGGTAACAGGCGGTAATGGCAGAGCACATCTACGCGCGTATCGCAGGCACCGGCAGCTACCTGCCGGAAAAGTGCCTGACCAACGACGACCTGGCCAAGTTTGTCGACACCAGCGACGAATGGATCGCGGCGCGCACCGGCATCCGGCAGCGCCACGTGGCCGCCGAGGGCGAGACCACCTGTGACCTGGCATACCACGCATCGGTCCGTGCGCTCGAGTCGGCCGGCGTATTAGCGAGCGAGCTCGACCTGATCGTCGTCGGCACGACCACGCCGGACATCATCTTTCCGTCGACCGCGTGCCTGCTCCAGCATCGGCTCGGCGCCAACGGCTGCCCGGCCTTCGACGTCAACGCGGCCTGCACCGGCTTCGTGTACGCGCTGACCGTTGCCGACAAGTTCATCCGCTCGGGCGCGGCGAAGACCGTGCTGGTGGTCGGCGCCGAGACCTTGACCCGCATGCTCGACTGGAGCGACCGCGGCACCTGCGTGCTGTTCGGCGACGGCGCCGGCGCGGTCGTGCTCAAGGCCGACGCCGAGACCGGCATCCTCAGCACCCACCTGCATGCCGACGGCGGCAAGAAGGAGCTGCTGTACAACCCGGTCGGCGTGTCGGCGGGCTTCAAGCTCGACGAGCCCAACGCCGGCGTGCGTGTCCTGATGACCGGCAACGAGGTGTTCAAGCACGCGGTGAAGGCACTTGACTCCGTCGTCGAGGAGACGCTCGAGGCCAACGGCCTCGACCGCCACGACATCGATTGGCTGATCCCGCACCAGGCCAACCTGCGCATCATCGAGGCGACCGCGAAGCGTCTGGACATGCCGATGGACCGCGTCGTCGTCACCGTCGACAAGCACGGCAACACCTCGTCGGGCTCGGTGCCGCTGGCGCTGGACCACGCGGTGCGCTCGGGCAAGGTGCAGCGCGGCCAGCTGCTGCTGCTCGAGGCGTTCGGCGGCGGCTTCACGTGGGGATCGGCGCTGGTCCGCTACTGACCGCGCGCCCGATGGTTGCAGATGAAACGCCCCGGCCCGCCGGGGCGTTTTGCGTTGGGCACGCCTGCCACGGCCGACGTCCGCGTCGATCGGCGGCGTGACTGTACGCGCGGGTACAGACGCGTTAGAGCAATCGCTCGTATCATTGCGCGTTCGTTTTTTGGTGGGCGGTCGCGTGGGCGCAAGGCAAGACACTTCATTGGCATTCGTGTTCCCGGGGCAGGGCTCGCAGTCGCTGGGCATGCTCGCCGAGCTTGCCGCGCGCGATGCCGGCGTTGCCGGCACGTTTGCCGAGGCCAGCGAGGGCGCCGGCGTCGACCTGTGGGCGCTGAGCCAGCAGGGTCCCGAGGCGCAACTGAACCAGACCGAGTTCACCCAGCCCGCGCTGCTCGCGGCCAGCGTCGCCGTGTGGCGCGCCTGGCAGGCGGCGGGCGGACCAGAACCGGCGATGCTCGCCGGCCACAGCCTCGGCGAGTACGCGGCGCTGGTCGCCGCCGGCGCGCTGTCGCTGCACGACGCCGCGCGCCTGGTCCGCCTGCGCGGGCAGCTGATGCAGGACGCGGCGCCGGCGGGCACCGGCGCGATGGCCGCCGTGCTCGGCGCCGAGGACGCCCTCGTCGCGGAGGTCTGCTCCGCCGTTTCCGGCAACGCCGTCGTTGTCCCTGCCAACTTCAATTCGCCCGGCCAGATCGTCATCGGTGGCCACGCCGCTGCCGTCGACGCGGCGCTGGTCCAACTGGCCGAGCGCGGCGTGCGAAAGGCGGTCAAGCTCGCCGTCAGCGTGCCGTCGCACACGCCGCTGATGCGCGAGGCCGCCAACCGGCTCGCCGAAGCAATGGGCGACCTGACCTGGCACGCCCCCAGCCTGCCGATCGTGCAGAACGTCGACGCCGAAGTGCACGACGGCGTGGAATCGATCCGCGACGCGCTGGTCCGCCAGCTCTATTTGCCGGTGCAGTGGACCGGCTGTGTGCAGGCGCTCGCCGCGCGCGGTGCCACCCGCGTGGCCGAGTGCGGCCCGGGCAAGGTGCTCAGCGGCCTTGTGAAGCGCATCGACAAGTCGCTCCACGCGCGCGCACTGGGCACTCCGGCCGACTTCGATGCCGCCCTGAACGAATGGAACCCCGCATGAGCCAGCTTCCCCTCTCCGGCGAGATCGCCCTGGTCACCGGCGCAAGCCGCGGCATCGGCGCCGCCATCGCCGACGAACTCGCCGTGCAGGGCGCGACCGTGATCGGCACCGCGACCTCCGAGTCCGGCGCCGCCGCGATCGGCGAGCGCCTGGCCGCGCACGGCGGCCACGGCCGCATGCTCGACGTCAGCGATGCGAGCTCGATCGAATCGGTGCTCGACGGCATCGCCAAGGACATCGGCGCGATCTCGATCCTGGTCAACAACGCCGGCATCACCCGCGACAACCTGCTGATGCGGATGAAGGACGAGGACTGGCAGGCCATCCTCGACACCAACCTGACCAGCGTGTTCCGCACGTCCAAGTCGGTCATGCGCGCGATGATGAAGGCCCGCAAGGGGCGCATCATCAACATCGCATCGGTGATCGGCGTGACCGGCAACGCGGGGCAGGCGAACTACGCGGCCGCCAAGGCCGGCATCATCGCCTTCAGCAAGTCGCTGGCGAAGGAAATCGGCTCGCGCGGCGTGACGGTGAATGTCGTCGCGCCGGGCTTCATCGACACCGACATGACCCGGTCGCTGCCGGAGGACGCCAAGAACGCGATGCTCGGGCAGATCGCGCTGGGCCGATTCGGCGAGCCGGCCGACATCGCCCGCGCGGTGGCGTTCCTGGCCGGTCCGTCGGCGGCGTACATCACCGGCGAAACCCTGCACGTCAACGGCGGCATGTACATGCCGTGATGCGCCCGTCGCATCCGGTAAGCGTTTGAAGAAAAAGGGCTTTGGCCCATCCGCACCGGCGCTCTCGCGAACGCCGGGGTTTCCATTAGACTAGTAAATCGAACATCCCGTCCGGGAGGAGAGAGCACCAATGAGCAGCATCGAAGAGCGCGTCAAGAAGATCGTGGTCGAACAGCTTGGCGTCAAGGAAGACGAGGTCACGAACAACGCGTCGTTCGTCGACGACCTCGGCGCGGATTCGCTGGACACCGTCGAGCTGGTGATGGCGCTCGAGGAAGAGTTTGAGTGCGAGATCCCGGACGAGGAAGCCGAGAAGATCACTTCGGTGCAGCAGGCCATCGACTACGTCAAGGCGCACGTCAAGTCGTAAGCGCGCCTCGCGGAGCGGCCGGCGGCGTTGCGCCGTCGCCGCCAGCACCACCGACCGGGGCCGCACTGCGGCCCCGCGTCTTTACGGAACCATCCATCGCCGCGGCACGCTGCCGTCGCGATGCAACCTGCGGTGCGGGCCGCCCGGCCGGCCCCGCCGACGGCACTGAATCCAAGCGGAGCCCTTCATGTCCCCACGTCGCGTCGTCATCACCGGCCTCGGCATCGTCTCCCCGCTGGGCAACGACCTGGCCACCACCTGGGACGGCATCGTCAACGGCCGTTCGGGCATCGGTCCGATCACCCATTTTGACACCGAGGGCTACGTCACCAAGATCTCCGGTGAAGTGCGCGGCTTCGACGTCACCCAGTGGGTGAACCCGAAGGACGCAAAGAAGATGGACCCGTTCATCCACTACGGCGTCGCCGCGTCGATGATGGCGATGCGCGACGCCGGGCTCGAAGTGACCGAGGCCAACGCCGAGCGCGTGGGCGCGCTGATTGGCTCGGGCATCGGCGGCATCCTCGGCATCGAGGAAACCGCGGTGAAGCTGCACGAGGGCGGTCCGCGCAAGGTCAGCCCGTTCTACGTGCCGAGCACCATCATCAACATGCTGCCCGGCCAGATCAGCCTGCTGACCGGCATGAAGGGCCCGAATTTTTCCGCGGTGTCGGCCTGCGCGACGTCGAACCATTCGATCGGCATGGCGATGCGCATGATCCAGCACGGCGACGCCGACGTGATGATCGCCGGCGGCGCCGAGCGCGGTTCGACGCCGAGTTCGATGGCCGGGTTCTGCTCGATGAAGGCGATGTCGACCCGCAACGACGAGCCGACGCGCGCGTCGCGGCCGTGGGACAAGGACCGCGACGGCTTCGTCATGGGCGACGGCGCCGGCATCCTCGTGCTCGAGGAGTACGAGTACGCCAAGGCGCGCGGCGCGCGGATCTATTGCGAGCTCGCCGGCTTCGGCGCCAGCTCCGATGCGTTCCACATGACCGCGCCCAGCGAGAACGGCGAGGGCCCGGCGCGCTGCATGGTCGCGGCGTTCAAGGACGCGAAGATCAACGCCGACCAGGTCGGCTACCTCAACGCGCACGGCACGTCGACGCCGCTGGGCGACCTGGCCGAGACGCTCGCGGTCAAGCGCGCGCTCGGCGACCACGCGTACAGGACGATGGTCAGTTCGACCAAGTCGATGACCGGCCACCTTCTCGGCGCCGCCGGTGGTGCCGAGGCGATCTTCTCGGTGATGGCGCTGCACACCGGCATCATCCCGCCGACGATCAACCTCGACGAACCAGGCGAGGGCTGCGATCTCGACTACGTGCCGAACGTGGCGCGCCAGCACGCGGTCGACGTGGCCGTGTCGAACGGCTTCGGCTTCGGCGGCACCAACGGCACGCTGGTGTTCCGCAAGATGTGATTCCGCGCCCCGCACGGCGGGGCCCCAGCGGCGCGCGCGGCCCTGCGCGCACCGCATCGCACGCCGCGGCCCGCACCCACGCGCGGTCGGGCCGTCCCGGACCCCCGATGCTGCTGAGCCGCGCGCTGCCGACATCGATCGACCTGCTCGACCTGCACCGGTCGGCACCGCTGCGCTTCCCGCTGCTGCTCGAATCGAGCGCGCACGGCACCGCGCAGGGACGCTGGGACCTGCTGCTGGTGGCCGGCGACGAGGCGCTGCGGCTCGGCCCCGACGGCGTCACCCGCGACCCCAGCGGGCAGGCGAAGCCCGGCACGTTCCTCGACGCGCTCGATGCGGCATGGCGCGCGCAGCAGACGGCGCGCGACGAGCCGCGCTGGCCGTTCCGCGGCGGCTGGGCGCTGCTGCTGTCGTACGAGCTGGCCGCGCAGGTGGAGCCGGTGCTGTCGCTGCCGCCGGCCCCGGGCGCCGTCCCGGTAGCGCTCGCGGTCCGCTGCCCGGCCGCGGTGCTGCGTGACCACGCCACGGGCGAATGCGTGGCCGTTGCCGAGTCGGGGTTTGGCCACCTGCTGAATGCGATCGAGCGCGACGCCGCGGCGGCGCTGCGCGCCCCCACGCTGCCGGACTGGCAGGCTCCGGCGCGAATCGACGAGGACGAGGCCGCGCGCTACACCGACGGCGTCGCGCGCGTGATCGACTACCTCGCCGCCGGCGACGTGTTCCAGGTCAACCTGTCGCGCGGCTGGCGCGCGCAGTTCGATCGCCCGCTTGAGCCGGCGGCCCTGTTCCAGCGGTTGCGCGCGCACAACCCGGCCCCGTTCGCGGGCGTGTTCGCCGGCGATGGCTGGGCGGTGGTCAGCGCGTCGCCCGAGCGGCTCGTGTCGGTGCGCGGCGACGTGGTGGAGACCCGGCCGATCGCAGGCACGCGGCCGCGGTTCGCCGGCGACGACGACCGCGCGCGCATCCAGGAGCTGGTCGGCCACCCGAAGGAGCGCGCCGAACACGTGATGCTGATCGACCTGGAGCGCAACGACCTGGGTCGCGTCTGCACGCCCGGCAGCGTCGAGGTCGATGAGCTGATGACGGTCGAGAGCTATGCGCACGTGCACCACATCGTCAGCAACGTGCGCGGGCGCCTGCGGCCCGACGCGACGCCCGGCGAGGTGATCCGCGCAGTCTTCCCGGGCGGCACGATCACCGGCTGCCCGAAGGTGCGGTGCATGCAGATCGTCGCCGAACTCGAGGGCGTGGGACGCGGCGCGTACACCGGTGCGATGGGCTGGCTGAACCGCGACGGGGACCTCGACCTCAACATCCTGATCCGGAGCGCCGAACTCGAACCGGTTTCCGGCGGCACCGAACTGCGCTTCCGCACCGGCGCGGGCATCGTGTTCGACTCGGTGCCCGAGCGCGAGCTCGACGAAACGCGCGCCAAGGCCCGCGGCATGCTGCGCGCGCTCGGAGTCGCGGGATGACGACGCGCGTGTTCGTCGGGGCCGACGAGGTCGCGGCCATCCCGCCGGACGACCGCGGCTTCGCCTACGGCGACGGGCTGTTCGAGACCATGCGCATCCACGGCGGCCGCGTGCCGTGGTGGGACGCGCACTGGGCACGGCTGTCGCGCGGCGCGCGGCATCTGGCGATCGCGCTGCCGCCGGCGCAGCGGGTGCGCGAGGAGGTCGAAGCCGCGAGCCGCGGCGCCGGTACCGGCGTGCTCAAGCTCGTGGTGTCGCGCGGCGCGGGCGGGCGCGGGTACGCGCCGGAGGCGGCGCCGACGCCCACGTGGACGCTCGGCGTCCACCCGCTGCCCGCGTCGCTGCCGGTCGAGGGCATCGCCGTGCGCTGGTGCGGCACCCGGCTCGCGACGCAGCCCGCACTCGCCGGGTTCAAGCACTGCAACCGCCTCGAGCAGGTGCTGGCCCGCGCCGAATGGGCCACAGCGACCGACGCGGAGGCGCATGAGGGGCTGATGCGCAGCATCGACGGCGACGTGGTCTGCGCCACCGCCGCGAACGTGTTCGTGCTGAGCGGCGACGTGTGGCGCACGCCGGCGCTGGACCGCTGCGGCGTGGCCGGCGTCTGCCGGGAACACGTGCTGCGGCTGGTGCCGGCTCACGTCGGCGTTGTGACGGTCGACGAGGTCGAGTCCGCGGACGCGGTGGTCCTGTGCAATGCGGTGCGCGGTATCCTGCCGGTCGCGCGGCTCGGCCTGCGCACCTGGGCGCCGCACCCCGCCGTGCGCGCGCTGCAGCGGCAGCTGGCCGGGCTGCATCCGGCGTTCGTCGTGGAGGAATCGTGAGTCGCAAGCGCAAGGGTGGTTGCCTCGGGGTCGTGTTCAAGCTGTTCGTGCTGCTGGTGCTGGTCGCCGCGGCGGCCGCGTTCTGGCTGTGGCAGCGTTACGACGGGTTCGCCGACGCGCCGATGTCCGGCATCGAGAACGGCGAAGCGCTCGTGGTGGCATCCGGCGACACCGTTCCGGCGGTCGTGCGCAAGCTGCGCGAGGCCGGCGTGGTGGAGGGCGATTCGCTCGAGTGGCGCGCGCTCGCGCGGCAGCTCGGCGCGGCCGGGCGGCTCCAGGTCGGCGAGTACGAGCTGAAGCCGGGCATGACCCCGCGCGAGCTGCTGGAGATGGTCCGCGACGGCCGCATCGTGCAGCGCCGCTTCACCATCGTCGAAGGCTGGAACATCCGCGAACTGCGCGCGGCGCTGAAGCGGGTTGCCGAACTGGAGCAGGAGTCCGCGGGCCTCGACGACGCCGCGCTGATGAAGGCGATCGGCCATGCCGGCCAGCACCCGGAGGGGCGGTTCCTGCCCGAGACCTACGCCTACACGCGCGGCGACAGCGATCTCGACGTGCTGCGCCGCGCGCACGAGGCGATGGCCAAGGCGCTCGACGCCGCGTGGGCGCGCCGCAGCAAGGATTCGGTCCTCAAGACGCCGGACGAGATGCTGGTGCTGGCGTCGATCGTCGAGAAGGAGACCGGCGTCTCCGCCGAGCGCCCGCAGATCGCCGGCCTGTTCGAGCGGCGCCTGCGCATCGGCATGCGCCTGCAGACGGATCCGACCGTGATCTACGGGCTCGGCGCCGCATACGACGGCAACATCCGCAAGCGCGACCTGACCACCGACACGCCGTACAACACGTACACGCGCCCCGGGCTGCCGCCGACGCCGATCGCGATGCCGGGCGTCGACGCGCTCAACGCGGTGGCGAACCCGGCGCCGGGCGACCACCTCTACTTCGTCGCGGTGGGCGACGGCAGCGGCCGCCACCTGTTCGCGCGCACGCTCGCCGAGCATGAGGCCAACGTCCGCGCCTACCTGCAGAACTACCGCAAGGCGCGGCAGGCCGAATCGCAATGACGCTGGCGACGCAGCCGCGCCTGGTCACGCTGGAGGGCGGCGAGGGCGCGGGCAAATCGACCGTACTGGCCGCGCTGCGCGAGGAGATCGCCGCGCGCGGCGACGGGCTCGTCTGCACGCGCGAGCCCGGCGGGACCCCGCTGGCCGAGCAGATCCGCGGCCTGCTGCTGGACACGCACCACGAACCGCCGACCGCCGACACCGAGCTGCTGCTGATGTTCGCCGCGCGCGCCCAGCACGTGGCCGAGACCATCGCCCCGGCGCTCGCGCGCGGCGCGTGGGTGCTGAGCGACCGGTTCACCGATGCCAGCTATGCGTACCAGGGCGCAGCGCGCGGCGGCGACGTCGGTTTCATCGCCGATCTGGAGCGGCGTGTGGTCGGCATCGTGCCGGGCCTGACGCTGCTGCTCGACGTGCCGGTCGACGTGGGGCTGCAGCGCGCCCGCGGGCGCGGCGCCGCCGACCGGATCGAGGGCGAGCGCGAGGACTTCTTCGAGCGCGTGCGCGAGGGCTACCTGGCCCGCGCCGCCGCCGAACCGCACCGCTTCCGCGTCATCGACGCGACCCGGCCGATCGAAGCCGTGGCCGCCGCGGCGCGTGCGCACCTGCGCGACTACATGGCCGGGCTCGCATGAGCGCGTTCGCACCGTGGCAGCAGCGCGCGTACGAGCAGGCGACGGCGGCGCTGGACGCCGGCCGTCTCGGCCACGCGCAGCTGTTCTGTGGCCCGGCGATGCTCGGCAAGCGGGCAGTCGCCGAGCGGCTGGCGCGCCGCGTGCTGTGCCAGCAGCGCATAGACGGCGAGCCGTGCGGGCGCTGCCGCAGCTGCCAGCTGCTCGACGCGGGCACCCACCCGGATTTCCACGTCGTGTCGTTCATCCCCAACAAGGAAGGCACGCGGCTGCGCACCGAGATCATCATCGACCAGATCCGCGCGCTGTCCGAGAAGCTCACGCTGACGACGCAGTACGGCGCCGCGCAGGTCGCGATCCTCGATCCCGCCGACGCGATCAACCACGCCGCGAGCAACGCGTTGCTGAAGACGCTCGAGGAGCCGGTCGACGGCCGCTACCTGTGGCTGGTCAGCGCGAATCCCCACCGGCTGTCGGCGACGATCCGCAGCCGCTGCCAGCGCCTCGAGTTCCGCCTGCCGTCGCGGGAGGAGTCCGTCGCCTGGCTGCGCGCACAGGGCCACCGCGACGCCGAAGCGGCCGAGGCGCTCGACGCGACGCGCGGGCATCCGGGGCTTGCGCACCAGTGGCTCGAGGGCGACGGCATGGCGCTGCGCCGCGAAGTCGCCGGCGACCTCGCGCGGCTGTCGCGCGGCGATGCATCGGCGATCGAGACGGCGCAGCGATGGGCCAGCGACGAGCACGCCGCGCTGCGGCTGCAGCACGCCGCGGACGTCGCGCTGGCCGAGGCGGCCCGCTTGACCGACCCGACCCGAGCGCGCAGTCTGGCGGCGTGGTTCGATCGTGCCAACCGCGTCCGCGATCTGTTGCGCACGACGGTCCGGACCGATCTGGCGATCGTCGAATTGTTGATGGCCTGGCAGGCCGGGGACGGGGCAAGCGTGGCGCGAGGACAGCACGGATGAGTGGAGGCAACGCGGGCGCAGCCGGTGGCGGGGCACGCCAGGGCATCGTCAACCACGCATTCAAGGACAAGGCGGCGCTGTACAGCGCGTACATGCCGTTCCTGAAGGCGGGCGGCATCTTCGTGCCGACGCCGAAGCGCTATTTCCTCGGCGACGAGGTCTTCCTGCTGCTGACGCTGCCCGATTCGACCGAGCGCCTGCCGATCGCCGGCAAGGTCGTCTGGGTGACGCCGCCGGGCGCGCAGGGCAATCGCCCCGCGGGCATCGGCGTGCAATTCGTCGACAGCGCCGAAGGCGAGGCCCTGAAGGGCAAGATCGAAGCGATGCTGGCCGGCACGCTGAACGCCGAGCGCGCCACGCACACGATGTAACGGTCGCGCCAGCGTCGTGCAATGGAAAGAGGCCGCTTGCGCGGCCTCTTTCGTTTGGTCCGGGTGCCGCGTCGCGCTAGGGCCGCAGCGCCGGCGCGTCCCAGCCCGGTCGCGGCGCGAAGCGGTCGCCGTAGCGCGCGTGCAGCTGCTGCAGGCGAGCCAGCAACGCGTCGGCACCGGCCTCGCGGATGTACTGGATCGGCCCGCCGCGGAACGGCGCGAATCCGGTGCCGAAGATCACGCCGGCGTCGAGCAGGTCGGCATCGGCGACCACGCCGTCGTGCAGGCACGCGACCGCCTCGTTGAGCAGCGGCAGGACCAGCCTGTCCTCGAGGTCGGACGGCGCCTGGTATTCCTTAGCCAGCGCCGGCTTCACCGCGCGCCCGTTCTCCCACTTGTACAGGCCCTGTCCGTCCTTCTTGCCGCGCTTGCCGGCCTCCGGCGGCGTCGACAGCGACGCCGGGATCGGCAGGCCGAGGAACGGGGCGAGCTCGGCACCGACGCCGGCAGCGACGTCGAGCCCGACCGTGTCGATCAGCTCGATCGGCCCCATCGGCATGCCGAACTTGACCGCGGCCTTGTCGATCGCCGCGCCGGGAATGCCCTCGGCGTACGCCGTCGCGGCTTCGAGCAGGTACGGAAACAGCACGCGGTTGACGAGGAATCCCGGCGTGCCGGCGACCGGCACCGGCAGCTTGTCGATCGCCTTGCAGAACGCTGCGAGGCGCTGCTCCACGTCCGGCGTCAGCGCGTCGTGGCGGATGATCTCCACCAGCGGCATCAGCGCGACCGGGTTGAAGTAGTGCAGGCCGGCGAACTGCGCCGGGCGCGCGATGTGCCCGCGCAGTTCGGTCAGCGGAATCGACGAGGTGTTGGTGGTCAGCAGCGCGTCGGCCTTCATCCGCCGCTCGACGGCCGCGTAGAGCTCGCGCTTGGCCTCGGCCTTCTCGATGATCGCCTCGATGACGAGGTCGGCGTGGGGCACGCCGTCGCCGGCGAGGTCGCCCTTCAACCGGCCCGCGACGGCCGCGCGCTTGGACTCGTCCTTGACCTTCTTGTCGAACAGTGCGGTCGACCGCTGCAGCGCGGCGTCGACGAAGCGCTGCTCGCGGTCCTGCAGCGTGACCTCGAAGCCCTTGTAGGCCGACCACGCCGCGATGTCGCCGCCCATCACGCCGGCGCCGACGACGTGCACGTGCCTGATGCCGTGATCCTTCCCGCCGAGCCCTTTCAGCCGCTCCTGCAGGAAGAACACCCGGATCAGGTTGCGCGCGGTCGGCGTTGAGGCGAGCTTGACCACGGCCTTGCGCTCGGCGGCGAGGCGCCCCTGGATGCCGGCGCCGCCGCTGCGCTCCCACGCGCCGATCAGCGCGTACGGCGCGGGATAGTGCTCCTTGCGCGCCTTGCGGGCGACCTGCTTGGCCAGCATCGGCGCCAGCAGCTTGCGGGCGGGCAGGGTGTTCGTCGCCCAGCCGAGCAGGCGCTGCTTGAACGGGCGCTGGGTGCCGCGCAGGCCGAGCATCGCCGCCTCCTGCACGAGGTCGGCCGGCTCGGCGAGCTTGTCGACCAGCCCCATCGCGCGCGCGGCCGAGGCCGACAGCGTGCGGCCCGTGAGCATCAGGTCGAACGCGGCCGGCGCGCCGACCAGGCGCGGCAGCCGCGCGCTGCCGCCCCAGCCGGGGAAGATGCCGAGCTTGACCTCGGGCAGGCCGATGCGCGTGGACGGATCGCGACTGGCGACGCGGTACCGGCACGCGAGCGCGAGCTCGGTGCCGCCGCCCATGCAGAAGCCGTGGATCGCCGCCACCGTCGGGCACGGCAGCTCGGCCAGTCGCTGGAACACCTGCTGGCCGCGGCGGATCGCGCCGTCGACCGTGCCCTGCTGGTCGAAGACCTGGAACTCCTTGATGTCGGCGCCGGCGATGAAGCCGCTGGCCTTGGCCGAGCGCACCACGAGCGCCTTGGGCGGATCCAGCGCGAGGCGCTCGAGCAGGCCGTCGAGTTCGACCAGCACGTCCTGGCCGAACGTGTTGACCGATGCGCCGGCACGGTCGAACGACAGAACGACGACGCCGTCGCCGCGCAGTTCGGTCGTCCAGTGCTGGGCGCGGAGGCCGTCGAAGCGCGACAGCCCGTGCAGGCCTGCGGTCATGCTGCACCATCCGTTCACGTATGGAATAGGCCGCTATCATCCCGAGGATGTTTCGACGCCGTCAAATCGCGGCGTCCCGCGGCCCGCGTCCGGTGCGTGACGCTTGGCGCTTGCGGATGGCACGCCGCGGCCCGATGTTGGTCGGTGTCAATGAATGCGCGGCGCGCGGCGGGCGGATGCCCGGGCGCCGCGGAACTTTCCCCCGGATGGGTGGTCACAGTGCCCGGCCATGGCCGAGCTGACAGGAGTGCCGGCGCGCCGTATGGCCGAACAAGAGTTGGACAGACAGCTGGAACTCGACCAGGAGCTGGTCAGGCGTGTACAGCGAGGCGACAGTGCGGCCTTCGATGCCCTGGTGCGCAAGTACCAGCACCGGATCGTCGGACTGATCGGGCGCTACATCGCCGACTGGAGCGAGTGCCAGGACGTCGCCCAGGAAACGTTCATCCGTGCCTACCGGGCGCTGCCGAACTTCCGGGGCGATGCCCAGTTCTATACGTGGCTGCACCGGATCGCCGTGAACACCGCCAAGAACCATTTGGTCTCGCAGAACCGCCGTCCTCCCAACGAGGACATCGACGCCGCCGACGCCGAGCAGTTCGATGGCGGCGCGCGCCTGCGCGACACCGATACGCCCGAGCGCGAGCTGCTGCGTCAGGAGATCGAGCGCACCGTGATGCGGGCGGTCGACGGCCTGCCGGAGGACCTGAAGGTCGCCATCACCCTGCGCGAGGTGGACGGCCTGAGCTACGACGAGATCGCGCAGAAGATGGACTGCCCGATCGGCACCGTGCGTTCGCGGATCTTCCGCGCCCGCGAGGCGATCGATGCGCAGCTGCGCCCCCTGCTCGATAACGACCAACGCGAACGTGCCCACCGATGATGTCGACCCTCAATCCGCACGATGACCGTGATGCCCTCAGCGCGCTGTTCGACGGCGAGCTGCAGGGCGATGCCGCGCGCTTCGCGCTGAAGCGGTTGGCCCACGACCCGCAGTGGCGGGAGAGCTTCAGCCGTTGGCAGCTGGCCGGCGACGCGATGCGCGGCCGCGCGACCGCGGCTGCCCCGCTCGATTTCGCCGACGGGGTCGCGGCACGCCTCGCGCGCGAGTCGGCGGCCACGGTGGTGCCAATCGCCATGGGCGAGCGCGTCGCCGCAGGCGAGCACGCGACGGTGGTGGCGTCGGGTTCCAGCGCGGGCGCCTTGTCGCGGCGGCGCTGGCTGGGCGGCGCCGCGCTGGCGGCGTCGGTCGCGATGGCGGCGCTGTTCGTCGGCCGCCCGTTCTCCGGCGGCGATGTGGCCCCGGCGTCGACTCCGATCGTCGCCGACGCTCCCGCGACGACGCCCGTCGCTGCGGCGCCCGCGGCGGCCGAGCCTGCCGCCGCCGCGCCGGTGCTGGCGGCCAGCGCCGTCGCGGTGGCCGTCGCCGAGGCCCCGCGGCGTGCCGCCGAGCGCCGTTCGCGCGGCCAATCGCAGCGCGCGGCGCTGCGCGCCCAGCAGCGGACGACGCAGGTCGTCGCCGCGGCCGCGTCCAGCGCGGCGCCGCCGGTCGTGGTTGCCACCAGCGCCGCGCCGGCTTCGGCCGACCCGTTCCGTCCGCTGCCGGCCGACACGATCACCGCCCGTCCGTGGCCGCGCGCGGCCCTGCCGAACTACCCGGCCACCGGCGCGCTGACCGCCAGCAGCGGCGCGAGCCTGGCGTCGGCGCCGTCGTTCTATCCGTTCGAACCTCGGCTGGATCCCAGCGCCGCCCCGTCCTCCGACGCCGGCCCCCAGCCCTGACGCACCGCTGCTGGCCCCGTGACGCGGCCGGCGTCGCGCGTGGCGCCCGCGCCGCGCGCTGCCCAATGCCATTCCCCTGTCCATCGCTCCTTTCGAGGCCGATCGCATGAACCGCCCGCTCCGCACCATCGCCGTGCTCGGCCTGCTGGCCGCCACGCTCCCCATCGCGTGCACCGCGCAGCAGCCGCCCGCCGAGGCGCGCGCGCCGGCGCCGACCGCCGTGCCCGCCGCGCCGATCGTCACCGGCCTGCCGGACTTCACCAGGCTGGTCGACCAGGTCGGCCCGGCCGTCGTCAGCGTCAGCGCCGAGTCCGCGCCGCGCCGCGCCGTGCGCGGGCAGATGCCGGACGAAGCGGAGATCCCCGAGTTCTTCCGCCGCTTCTTCGGCGACGATCTGCCGATCCCGGGTGGTCCGGGCGGCCCGGGCCAGGGCGGCCCGCGCATGCCGCGCGGCGGGGGCACCTCGCTGGGCACCGGGTTCCTGATTTCGGCCGACGGCTACATCCTGACCAACCACCACGTGGTCGCAGGCGCCGACACGGTGACGGTCCGGCTCAATGACCGGCGCGAGCTGGCGGCGAAGGTCGTCGGCAGCGATGCGCAGTCCGACGTGGCGCTGCTCAAGGTGGATGCCAAGGGCCTGCCGATGCTGCGCACCGGCGATTCCGACCGCCTGAAGCCCGGCCAGTGGGTCGTCGCGATCGGCTCGCCGTTCGGCCTCGACCAGTCGGTCACCGCCGGCATCGTCAGCGCGGTCGGTCGCAGCAATCCGTACGCGGACCAGCGCTACGTGCCCTTCATCCAGACCGACGTCGCGATCAACCGCGGCAACTCGGGCGGCCCGCTGCTGAACACCAGCGGCGAAGTAGTCGGCATCAATTCGCAGATCTTCAGCAACTCCGGCGGCTACATGGGCGTGAGCTTCGCGATCCCGATCGACGTGGCGATGAGCGCGGTCGACCAGCTCAAGCGCACCGGCCGGGTCAGCCGCGGCCAGCTCGGCGTGCAGGTGCAGCAGATCACCAGCGAGTCCGCGCGTGGGCTGGGGCTGCCCGACACCAGCGGCGCCCTCGTCGCGGACCTGGTCGCCGGCGGCGCCGCGGCGAAGGCCGGCTTGCAGCGCGGCGACGTGATCCGCTCGGTCAACGGCAGCCCGGTGAATGTCTCCAGCGACCTGCCGCCGCTGATCGGCGGCATGTCGCCTGGCTCGAAGGTGCGGCTGGGCGTGCTGCGCGACGGCAAGCCGCGCGACATCACGGTGGTGCTCGACGAGCTCGACGAAGGCCTCGCCGGCGGCGCGGTCGACACCCCGGCGCCGAACGCGCCGGCCGCGCCCTCACCGGCCACCAATGCACTCGGCCTGGTCGCGCAGGACCTGGCCACGGCCGAGCGCCAGCGCCTCGGCCTGCAGGCGGGCGAGGGCGTCCGCCTGGCGCGCGTCACCGGCGAGGCGGCGATCGAGGCCGGCCTGCAGTCCGGCGACGTGGTGCTGGCGGTCGGGCGCAACAGCGTCGGCAGCGTGGCCGACCTCAATCGCGAGCTGGCGCCGGTCCGCGCCGGCCAGACGGTGATGCTTCTGGTCCGGCGCGGTGGCGCGACCCAGTTCGTGGCCGTGACGGCCGACGGCGCGCGCGGCGCCGGTTGATCCCCGGCCCGTGAGGCCCTGCCGCCAACCCGCGGCGGCAGGGCCACTGAATGCGTGTGCGATAATTGCCCGTTACCTCCCAGGTCCCCCGGCGCGTTGTCGCCCACGCATGCAGCAGATCCGTAATTTTTCCATCATCGCCCACGTCGACCACGGCAAGTCGACCCTGGCCGACCGCATCATCCAGCTCTGCGGCGGCCTCGAGGCCCGCGAGATGGAAGCGCAGGTGCTCGACTCCAATCCGATCGAACGCGAGCGCGGCATCACCATCAAGGCGCAGTCCGTGTCGCTGCCGTACAAGGCCAAGGACGGGCTGACCTATTTCCTGAACTTCATCGACACGCCCGGCCACGTCGACTTCAGCTACGAGGTCAGCCGTTCGCTGGCCGCGTGCGAAGGCGCGCTGCTCGTCGTCGATGCCGCGCAGGGCGTCGAGGCGCAGTCGGTCGCCAACTGCTACACCGCGGTCGAGCAGGGGCTGGAAGTCGTGCCGGTGATCAACAAGATCGACCTGCCGACGGCCGACATCCCCAAGGTCAAGGCCGAGATCGAAGCGGTGATCGGCATCGACGCCGAGGACGCGGTCGCGATCAGCGCCAAGACCGGTCTCAACATCGTCGACGTGCTCGAGGCGATCGTGCAGCGCATCCCGCCGCCGAAGCCGCGCGACACCGACAAGCTGCAGGCGCTGATCATCGACTCGTGGTTCGACAACTACCTCGGCGTGGTCAGCCTCGTGCGCGTAATGCAGGGCGAGATCAAGCCCGGCGACAAGCTGCTGGTGATGTCGACCGGCCGCACCCACCAGGTCGACAAGGTCGGCGTGTTCACGCCCAAGCGCAAGGAGCTGACCAAGCTCGGCGCGGGCGAGGTCGGCTGGGTGCACGCTTCGATCAAGGACGTCCACGGCGCGCCGGTCGGCGACACGCTGACGCTGGCCGGCGATCCGGCGCCGAAGCCGCTGCCGGGCTTCCAGGAGATGCAGCCGCGCGTGTTCGCGGGCCTGTTCCCGGTCGACGCGGAGGACTACCCGGACCTGCGCGAGGCGCTCGAGAAGCTGCGGCTCAACGACGCCGCGCTGCGCTTCGAGCCGGAGAGCTCGGAGGCGATGGGCTTCGGCTTCCGCTGCGGCTTCCTCGGCATGCTGCACATGGAAATCGTGCAGGAGCGCTTGGAGCGCGAGTACGACCTCAACCTGATCAGCACCGCGCCCACGGTGATCTACGAGGTGCTCAAGACCGACGGCACGATCGTGCCGATGGACAACCCGGCCAAGCTGCCGCCGGTGAACCAGGTCGAGGAGATCCGCGAGCCGATCATCCGCGCCAACATCCTCACGCCGCCGGACTACGTCGGCAACGTGATCACGCTGTGCGAGGAGAAGCGCGGCAGCCAGATCGGCATCCAGTACATGGGCGGCCAGGTGCAGATCAGCTACGAGCTGCCGATGGCCGAGGTCGTGCTGGACTTCTTCGACAAGCTCAAGTCGGTCAGCCGCGGCTACGCGTCGCTGGACTACCACTTCCTGCGCTTCGACGCCGGCCCGTTCGTGCGCGTCGACACGCTGATCAACGGCGACAAGGTCGACGCGCTGAGCATCATCACCCACCGCAGCCACGCCGACCGCCGCGGCCGCGACTTGTGCGAGCGCATGAAGGAGCTGATCCCGCGGCAGATGTTCGACGTGGCGATCCAGGCCGCGATCGGTTCGCAGGTGATCGCCCGTTCGACGGTCAAGGCGATGCGCAAGAACGTGCTGGCCAAGTGCTACGGCGGCGACATCAGCCGCAAGAAGAAGCTCCTCGAGAAGCAGAAAGAGGGCAAGAAGCGGATGAAGCAGGTCGGCCGCGTCGAGATCCCGCAGGAAGCCTTCCTCGCGGTGCTGCAGGTTGACAACAAGTAGGCGCATGGGTCGCGCGCGCGGTTCCGCCGGCTCGACCGGAGCGGAGCGGTCCGCGACTGTGACCGGCCGCGGGTCCGCCGCTATGCTCGCCAGGCCGGGCCCGGCCGCGCTCCGCCGAGGCGCGGGCCCGCTCGATGCTCCCGGCATTTTCCAATCTGGATTTCTGCTCCAAAGGAGCGCGCATGCGTTGGTTTGAAATCGCCCTGGTCGTCCTGACCGCGTTCACCGGCCTGGTCTGGCTGATCGATGCGCTGTTCCTGGCCAAGCGCCGCGCGGCCGGCGCCGGCCTGCTCGACGAAGGCGGCGAGCCAGTGGTCGTCGACTACTCCAAGGCGTTCTTCCCGGTGCTGGTGATCGTGCTGGTGCTGCGCAGCTTCATCGCCGAGCCGTTCCGGATCCCGTCGAACTCGATGATGCCGACCCTGCTGACCGGCGACTTCATCCTGGTCAACAAGTTCACCTACGGCCTGCGCCTGCCGATCAACAACCACAAGGTCGTGCCGCTGGGCGAGCCGGAGCGCGGCGACGTGGTGGTGTTCCGCCCGCCGCACCACCCCGACCAGGACTGGATCAAGCGCGTGATCGGGCTGCCCGGGGACCGGATCGCCTACCGCGACAACCAGGTGTCGGTGAACGGGACGGTGCTGCCATACGAACTGAAGGGGCCGTTCGAGGGCACCGGCAACGGCACCGAGATGACCGGCGCCTCGCTGCTGGCCGAACAGCTGCCCGGCCGCACCCACGACGTCCTCGAGCGCGAGGACCTGCCGTTCCTCGACCAGGGCGAGGGCGAGTGGGTGGTCCCGCCGGGCCATTATTTCGTGATGGGCGACAATCGCGACAACAGCGAGGACAGCCGATACTGGGGCTTCCTGCCGGAGCGTAACCTGCGCGGCAAGGCGTTCCTGATCTGGATGAACTTCGACCGGCGCGCCGGCGGTGTCGACTTCGGTCGCATCGGCAGCCGCATTCCGTAAGATCAGGCGCGCGACGCGTCGACTGGCGACACGCCACACAACTGGGGAGAGCAAGGGGATGAAAGGTAAGCAGAGCGGCATGACCCTGATCGGGTTCATCCTGGTCCTGGGCGTGGTCGGCGTGTTCGTGTACATGGGCATGAAGCTGATCCCGATGTACTCCGAGTACTACGCGGTCAAGCAGGCGCTGAACGGGCTGGCCAGCGAGCCGGGCGTCGCCGAGAAGGACCCGGCGAAGCTCAAGGACCTGTTCTTCCGCCGCCTGTACATCAGCTACGCCGACAACATCAAGACCGAGAACGTCAAGGTCACGCGCAAGGAAGCCGGCTGGATGATGACGGTCGACTACGAAGTGCGTAAGCCGCTGATCGCCAACCTCGACGTGGTCGGCGTGTTCCACGCCGAAAAGGAACTGAGCCGTCGCAGTGGGATCGAGTGACCCCAGTCGCCACTCCCTGACGGCGCCGGCGTTCGGCCGGCCCGAGCTGCTGGCGCAGGCGCTGACCCACCGCAGCGCCGGCAGCCCGCACAACGAGCGCCTCGAATTCCTCGGCGACGCGCTCGTCAACCTGTTCATCGCCGAGGCGCTGTACGCGCGCTGGCCGCAGGTCGACGAAGGCGCGCTGACCCGCGCCCGCGCCGAGCTGGTGCGCGAATCGGCGCTGGCGTCCATCGCACGTGAACTCGACCTCGGCCCGCGGCTGACGATGGGCCCGGGCGAGATGAAATCCGGCGGTCACCGCCGCGATTCGATCCTCGCCGATGCGGTTGAGGCGCTGGTCGCGGCGATCTACCTCGATGCCGGCTTCGAGGCCTGCCGCGCCGCCGTGCTGCCGTGGTTCGAGCCGGCGATGGCCGCGCTGCCGCCGCCGCACAAGGTCGGCAAGGACGCCAAGACCCGGCTGCAGGAATGGCTGCAGGGCCGGCAGAAGCCGCTGCCGGTGTACACCCTGCTGTCCGAGTCGGGCGAGGAGCACGCCAAGCAGTTCCGCGTGCGCTGCGAGCTGCTGCAGCCGCCGCTGGCCACCGAGGGCGAGGGCGGTTCGCGCCGGGCGGCCGAGCAGATCGCCGCCGACGCGGCCTTGGCCCTCGTCGACCCGCCGCGCGGCGCACGCTGAGCCGCGCTTCGGCAGCGCCTGATCGGGCCGGCCTTCGCGGCCCAGCCGGTACAATCCCCGCATGACTACCTCCCCCCACCGCGCCGGCCACGTGGCCGTGATCGGGCGCCCGAACGTCGGCAAGTCGACGCTGGTCAACGCGCTGGTCGGCGCCAAGGTCAGCATCACCTCGAGCCGCCCGCAGACCACGCGCCACCAGCTGCTCGGCATCGCCACGTTCCCCGAGGGCCAGCTGCTGCTGGTCGACACGCCCGGCATCCACCGCGAACAGAAGCGCGCGATGAACCGCTGGATGAATCGTGCGGCCCGCGGCGCGCTGGAGGGCGTCGACGCCGCGCTGCTGGTGGTCCGCGCCGGGCGGTGGGACGACGAGGACGCGCTCGCGTTCGACGCGTTGAAGAAGGCCGGCCTGCCGGTCGTGCTGGTGGTCAACCAGGTCGACAAGATCAAGGACAAGGCCGCGCTGCTGCCGTACCTGGCCAAGGTCAGCGAGGGCCGCGACTTCGCCGGCGTGCACCCGGTCTCGGCGCTCAAGCGCAGCGGCCTCGACCCGCTGGTCAAGACGCTGCTGGCCCTAGTGCCCGAGCAGGACGCCCTTTACGGCGAGGACGAGATCACCGACAAGAGCCAGCGCTTCCTCGCCGGCGAGATGGTGCGCGAGCAGCTGATGCGCCAGCTCGGCGAAGAGCTGCCGTACGCGACCACGGTCGAGATCGAGAAGTTCGAGGTCGACGGCACAATGCTGCGCATCGGCGCGGTGGTGTGGGTCGAACGCGACGGCCAGAAGGCGATCGTGATCGGCAAGGGCGGCGAGCGGCTGCGCGAGATCGGCTCGCGCTCGCGCCAGCAGATGGAAAAACTGTTCGGCGCCAAGGTGTTCCTCGAGACGTGGGTGCGCGTGCGCGAGGGCTGGTCGGACGACGAAGCCGCGCTGCGCGCGTTCGGCTACCACGACTGATCGCCGCGATTACCCGCGCGCGCTGACCGATGCGCTACCAGGCCGAACCCGCCTTCGTCCTGCACGCGCGGCCGTGGCGCGAGACCAGCCTGCTGGTCGAAGTGCTGAGCGAGCAGCACGGCCGCATCGGGCTGGTCGCGCGCGGCGTGCAGACGCCCAAGCGCCACTTGCTGCGCGCCGCGCTGCAGCCGCTGCAGGCGATCCGCTTCGATGCCGTGCAGCACGGCGAACTCGCACGGCTGACCGCCGCCGAAGCCATCGACGCCGCGCCGCGCCTGCTCGGCGAGGCGATGCTGGCCGGCTTCTACGTCAGCGAGCTGACCCTGCGCCTGGCGCCGCGCCACGATCCGTCGCCCGAGCTGTACCACGCGTACGCGATCACGCGAGAGCGCCTGCGCGCGCAGGAGCCGCTGGCGTGGACGCTGCGGCGCTTCGAACGCGACCTGCTCGACGCGCTCGGCGTCGGCTTCGACTGGGCCAGCGACGGCGACGGCGCCGACATCGACCCGGCGGCGCGCTACCGGCTCGACCCCGAGCACGGGCCGCGCCGGTTGCTGAGCGATCGCGGCCGCGCCGACCGCAGCGAGGCGGCGACCGGACGCGCGCTGCTCGCGGTTGCCGCGGACCGCATGCCGTCGATCGACGACCTCGCCAGCCTGCGCCGCGCGATGCGCGGCGTGCTGGCCCATCACCTCGGGCCACGCGGGCTCAAGTCGTGGGAGCTGATCGGCGACCTGGCGCGGGTGTCGCGTCGCGAAGCACCCGGCGGTGCGCCCGCCGTCGCCGCAGTCGGGCCCACGGACGACCCGGCTAACGGTGCCGCGGAAGGCGGCGCTCACCCCGACGGCGAAGGCGCCTGATCGACGGTGTCGCGTGCTGCCTCGCGGAAGCGGGCGAGCAGCGCGTCCGAGCGCGGTCCGGTGCCCAGCGCCTGCGCGGCCGCGGCCAGACGCGCCGCGCCAACGAAGCCGCAGCTGGCGCGCAGTTTATGCAGCTCGGCGCTGATCGACTCGGCATCGCCGGTCGCTGCGGCGCGCTCGATGCGGTCGACGACGCCCGGCAGTTCACCTAGGAACAGCCCGCGCAGCGTCGCCACATGCGCGGCGTTGCCGGCCAGCGCGCGTGCGGCCGCGGCGTCGTCCCAGACCGGTAGCTTGGGCCCGAGCGCCGCCAGGTCGGTCGATACCGGGCTGCCTGGGGGCCGCCCCAGTGCCCGCCGGATCGCCGCCTGCACCGCGGCGGCGGGCAGCGGTTTGACCAGCACTTCGCTGAAGCCCCCACCGATCAGCCCGTCGGCGGCGGCGCGGGTCGTGTCGGCGGTGTGCGCGACGGCGGCGGCGTGCGCATCGTCCGCACGCAGGCGCGCGAGCAGCTCGACGCCGCGGCCGTCCGGCAGGTTCGCGTCGACCAGCCACAGTGCGTAGCGGTGCCGCGCGCCCAGCGTCACCGCGGCGTGAATGCTGTCGGCGCTGTCGACGCGTGCCGGCGTCGCCTCCGCCGCCGCGGCGAGGAAGGCGCGGCTCACGGCGTCGTCCTCGACCAGCAGGATGCGCGGCAGATCGCCCGTCGGAAGGTTCATGGCGTGCTCGCGCTCCGTCGCTATGCTGATGTCCATGTCGCGCCCGATGGTAATCCCGCTGCCGAGCCTGCGCGCGTGTGCGCTGGGGCTCGTGCTGCTGGGCATGTCGATCGCCGGCGGCGAGGCGCAGGCGCGCTCGGCGACGGCGCGCATCGCGCGCGTGGTCACGCCGGCGGCGACGCTCGAGGGCGTGCGGGTGCGCCTCGATTGGCCGGCGAGCGCGGCGTCTGGCGAGCTCCGCCTGCAGGCCGCGCGCCTGGATGCGCCGGATCTGGGCTACCGCTTCCGCGACGTCGACTGGCGCTGCCCACTGCAGCGCGACGGGCGCGGCGGCTGGCGCTGCGACGGCACCGTGCGCAGCGGCCGCGGCGCGCCGTTCCGGCTGGCGATCGACATCGACGATGCGGGCACCGACGCGCGACTGGTGCGCGGCGACTCATCGATCGCGGTCCGCCGCGACGCGCGCACCCCGGACGTCACCCGCATCGACCTCGCCCGCGTGCCGCTGGCGTGGACCCAGGCGCTGCTCGCGCCGGCGTGGCCCGACGCGCGGCTGACCGGCGGCGACGGCGATGCCGAGTTCCGCCTGGCCACCCCGTCCGGCGGACCGGTGCGCCTGAGCGGTCCGCTGCGGCTGCGCGGGCTGTCGCTGGACACGCCCGACGGCACGATCGCCGCGCAGGGGCTCGGCGCGCGGCTCAAGGTCGACGTCACGTTTGGGCCGCGGACAGTCGTCGACCTGCAGGGCCAGCTGATCGGCGGCGAGGCGCTGTTCGGCACGACGTACCTCGCGCTGGAGCAGCGGCCGGTCGACGTGTCGCTGCGCGCCGAGGCGCTCGCCGGCGGCGGCTGGGCGATCCCGCGCTTCGCGTGGAGCGACGGCGGGCTGCTGCGCGCGACCGGCAGTGCGCGCATCGGCGATGGCGGCGGGCTCGACGCGCTCACGATGCAGGCGCGCAGCGACGACCTGTCGACGCTGCGCGACGGCTACCTGAGCGGCTGGCTCGGCAGCGCCGGGCTGTCCGCGCTGCAGCTGCGCGGGTCCGCCGACGCGAACCTGACCGTGGCCGGCAGCGCACTGCAGACGGCGGAGCTGGCGCTGCACGACGCCGACGTCGACGACCCGGACGGGCGCTTCGTGTTCGACGGTCTCGACGGCGAGGTTCGCTTCTCGGGCGGCGCGCCGGTCGACAGCGCGCTGCGCTGGCGCAGCGGCGCGCTGTACGGACTGGCGTTCGAGGGTTCGCGGCTCGCGTTCAGCAGTGCCGATGGACTGCTGCGGCTGCGCGAGCCGGCCCGCGTGCCGATCCTCGGCGGCACCGCGACGTTCGATCACCTGAGCCTGCGTCCGCGCGCGGGCGAGCGCGGGATGGAGCTCGAGTTCGGCCTCAGCCTCGACGAACTCGACGTCGGCCAGCTGGCGAAGACGCTCGACTGGCCTGCGTTCACCGGCGAGCTGACCGGGGTGATCCCGAGCGCGCGCTACGCCAACGACCAGTTGCAGTTCGACGGCGGCCTGTCGATGGGGGTGTTCGGCGGGCAGGTGCAGGTGTCGGCGCTGGCGATGGAGCGGCCGTTCGGGGTCGCGCCGACGCTGTCGGCGGACGTCGCGTTCAACGACCTGGACCTCGAGGCGCTGACCGGCGTGTTCGGCTTCGGCGCCATCACCGGGCGCCTCGACGGTACGCTCGCCGGCGTCCGTCTGGTCGACTGGACGCCGGTCGCCTTCAACGCGGAACTCCATTCCGACCGCGACGCCGCGCGCCGCGCGCGCGTGCGCCAGCGCATCAGCCAGCGCGCCGTGCAGAACATCTCCAGCGTCGGTGACGCCTCGTTCGTGACCAGCCTGCAGGGCCAGCTGATCGGGCTGTTCGACGACTTCGGCTACCGCCGCATCGGCATTTCCTGCGCGCTGGCCGACGAGGTCTGCACGATGGATGGACTGGGTTCAGCGGGCGAGGGCTTTATTATCGTCGAGGGGTCGGGCCTGCCACGCCTGACCGTGGTCGGCTTCAACCGCCGCGTCGACTGGCCGACGCTGCTCGAGCGCCTCGCCGCGGTCGGCAGCGGCGACGTCAAGCCGGTGGTCGAGTGACCGCCGGCCGTCATTCACAGGAGAAGGTCATGCGTCGTTGGATGGGGATTCCCGCAACCGCCGTGCTGCTGACGGCGTGCGTCACGATCAACGTGTACTTCCCGGCCGCGGAGGCCAAGGAAGCGGCGAAGGAATTCGTCGAGAAGGTCATCGGTGACGAAGTGTCCCCGCCGGCACCCGCGCCGCCGACGCCGGGCGGGAGTGCGTCGCTGCCGTCGCCGGTCGACGCGCTCGCGCGCATCGACTTCCTGTCGCTGGTCGGCATCGGCGCCGCCCACGCGCAGGGCCAGCCCGACATCACGATCAAGACCCCGGCGATCCAGGCGATCCAGGCCCGCATGGCCGCGCGCTTCGACGCCCAGCTGCGGACGGGCTTCGATGCCGGCGCGCTCGGCTTCGCCAGCGACGGCACGATCGTGGTTCGCGACGCCGGCAAGCTCGAGCTCAAGGACCGGGTCGCGGTGAACCAGGCCGTGGCCGACGACAACCGCGACCGCAAGGCGGTGTACCGCGAGGTCGCGGTCGCCAACGGACACCCGGAGTGGGAGGCGCAGATCCGCGACGTCTTTGCCAAGCAGTGGATCGCCAGCGCCCGCGACGGCTGGTGGTACCAGAGCGGCGGCGCCTGGAAGCAGAAATAAGGCGCGCTGCAGTCGATCCCGGACGGCCCGCTTCGGCGGGCCGTCTGCGTTTGGCAGGGTGCAGGCGCGCCGGATCGCGTCGCGCCGGTCGCGCCGGCGGCATCTGCGACAATACGCGGCCATTCGCTGTCCCCCGCCGAGCTCCGTGGCCCGCATCGACCAGACCCCGTTCGAAGTAGACATCACCGACCTGACCCACGACGGCCGCGGCGTCGCCCGCCGGCCGGATCCGAAGTCCCCGGGCGAGGCCGGCAAGGCGGTGTTCGTCGCCGGCGCGCTGCCCGGCGAACGGGTGGTCGCGGTGCAGACCGGGCGCCACCGCAGCTTCGACGAGGCGCGCACCGTCGACGTGCTGCGTGCCGCGCCCGAGCGCGTCGCGCCGCGCTGCCCGCACTTCGGCACGTGCAGCGGCTGCGCGCTGCAGCACTACGACGAGTCGAAGCAGATCAACGCCAAGCAGCGCGTGCTGATGGAGAACCTCGAGCGCATCGGCCACGTGACGCCTGGCCGGGTGTTGCCGCCGCTTACCGACGCCGCCTGGGGCTACCGCCGCAAGGGCCGGTTCTCGGTGCGGCGCGTGGAGAAGAAGGACAAGACCCTGGTCGGCTTCCGCGAGGTCGACCCGCGCTTCGTCGCCGACATCGGCGAGTGCCACACCGTCATCCCGGAGATCGGTTCGCGCATCGCCGCGCTGTCGGCGCTGGTCGACGCGATGGACGGCCGCCGCGACATTCCGCAGATCGAGTTCATCGCCGGCGACGCCACGCCGGAGTTCGATGGGGTCGCGCTGACGTTCCGCCACCTGATGCCGCTGTCCGAGCGCGACCTC
This sequence comes from Cognatilysobacter tabacisoli, assembly GCF_003586305.1. Lineage (GTDB taxonomy): Bacteria > Pseudomonadota > Gammaproteobacteria > Xanthomonadales > Xanthomonadaceae > Cognatilysobacter_A > Cognatilysobacter_A tabacisoli. Next base: position 300,643 of record NZ_QXJI01000001.1, read on the forward strand.
GCCGCGCTGGTCGCGTTCGGCCAGCACCACCGGATGGCGATCTTCCTGCAGCCCGGTGGCGTCGACAGCGTCCACCCGCTGTGGCCGGCCGATCCGCAGCTGGCGTTTTCGCTGCCGCAGTGGAACCTGTCGTTCGCGTTCCGGCCGCTCGACTTCATCCAGGTCAACGCCGGCCTCAACGGCAAGATGATCCGCTCGGCGCTCGACCTGCTCGACGCGCAGCCGGGCGACCGCGTGCTCGACCTGTTCTGCGGCCTCGGCAACTTCACCCTGCCGCTGGCGCGTGAAGTGCGCGAGGTCGTCGGTGTCGAGGGCGAGGCCGGCCTCGTCCGTCGCGCACGCGAGAACGCCGAGCGCAACGGCATCGCCAACGCGCAGTTCCACGCGGCCGACCTCGGCAAGGACCTCAGCGACCAGCCGTGGATGCGCGAGGGATTCGACCGGCTGCTGCTCGATCCGCCGCGCTCGGGCGCCGATTTCGTGCTGACCCAGCTGCCGCTGAAGCAGTTCAAGCGCATCGTCTACGTCAGCTGCCACCCCGCGTCGCTGGCGCGCGATGCCGGCTACCTCGTCAACGAGAAGGGCTGGAGGCTGGCGGCCGCCGGCGTCATGGACATGTTCCCGCACACCGCGCACGTCGAGTCGATCGCCGTGTTCGAGCCGGCCTGAGGACACGCGATGGGCATCGAGATCGAACGCAAGTTCCTGGTCAACGGCGACGGCTGGCGCGCGGCCGCGCACAAGGTCGTGCCGATGGCGCAGGGCTACCTCAACGACCTCGCGGCGATGGACGCGGCGGCCGACGGCCGCCCCGCGATGAAGGCGTCGGTGCGCGTGCGCATCCAGGACGACCAAGCCTACCTCAACCTCAAGTCGCGCGAGCTGGGCCACACCCGGCAGGAGTTCGACTACCCGATCCCCGTCGATGACGCGCGCGGGCTGCTGGCGCTGTGCATCGGTGGGCTGGTCGACAAGCGTCGGCACTACGTCGAGTTCGAAGGGCGGCTGTGGGAGGTCGATGAGTTCCTCGGCGACAACGCCGGGCTGGTCGTGGCCGAGATCGAACTCGAGTCCGCCGACGCGGTGTTCGCGATGCCCGACTGGGCCGGTCGTGAAGTGACCGACAGCCCCCGCTACTACAATCTGGCCCTGGCCTCGCGGCCGTACTCGCAGTGGAGCGGGGCGGAGCAGTCGGGCGCCGCACCGTGATGGAGAATCCGCAATGCTCGTAATCGGCGTCGCCGGCACCGAACTGACCGCGCAGGAGCGCGACTGGCTGCAGCACGACGCGTGCGCCGGCGTGATCCTGTTCAAGCGCAATTACGCATCGCGCGCCCAGGTGGCCGAGCTGTCGCAGGCGATCCGCGAGGCCGCACCGCGCCCGCAGCTGGTCTGCGTCGACCAGGAAGGCGGCCGGGTGCAGCGCTTCCGCGACGACGGCTACAGCGCGCTGCCGCCGCTGGACGGCTTCGGACGGCGGTATGCCCGCGATCCGCAGGCCGCCTTGGCGCTGGCCGAGGAGCACGCGTGGCTGATGGCCAGCGAGGTGCGCGCCAGCGGCGTCGACCTGAGCTTCGCGCCGGTCGTCGACGTCGGCCACGGCAACTTGGCGATCGGCGACCGCTCGTTCTCCGAGTCGCCGCAGGTCGTCGCCGAGTTCACCCGTGCCTACGTGCGCGGCATGCACGCCGCCGGCATGGCCGCGACGCTGAAGCACTTTCCCGGCCACGGCTCGGTGCGCGAGGACACGCACTTCGACCACGCGTCCGACCCGCGTTCGCTCGACGAACTGCGCGCGCACGACCTGGTCCCGTTCGTCGCCGGCATCGAGGCCAAGGCCGACGCGGTGATGATGGCGCACGTCGCGTACCCGGCCGTCGCGCCGGAGCCGGCCGGCTACTCGCCGCGCTGGATCAAGGAGATCCTGCGCGAGGACATGGGCTTCCGCGGCGTGGTGTTCAGCGACGACATCGGCATGGCCGCGGCGTTCTCGGTCGGCGGCATCAAGGCGCGCGTCGACGCGCACCTGGACGCCGGCTGCGACGTGGTGCTGGTCTGCCACCCGGAGCTGGCGGAGGAATCGCTGAAGGCGGTCGAAGGCCGCACGCTCGACACGATGGCGGTCGCCAACCTGCTCGCGCGCGGGCCGATGACCTGGGACGGCCTGCTCGCCGACGCACGCTACAGCGCCGCGCGCGGCCGCCTCGAGGGGCTGGCATGACCGCGCCGCGGCTGGCCGATGCGCTGGCCAATGCCGAGGTCGTGTTCGACCGCGCGGCGCTCGAGCAGGCGATCACGCGGATGGCCGCCGACGTCGCCCGCGATTTCGCCGGCAGCGTGCCGGTGTACCTGACCGTCATGCACGGCGGCCTGCCGTTCGCTGCGCAGCTGGCGATGGCGGTCGGCGCGCACGGCGTCGACCTCGAGTTCGACTACCTGCATGCGACCCGCTACCGCGGCGCCACGTCGGGCGGAGAGCTGGTGTGGAAGCACCGGCCGGCGACGCCGCTGCGCGGCCGGCGCGTGCTGCTGGCCGACGACATCCTCGACGAGGGCCACACCCTGCTGGCGGTGCGCGACTGGTGCCTGGCCGAAGGCGCGAGCGAGGTCCGCATCGCCGCGCTCGCGGTCAAGCAGCACGACCGCTGCGTCGCGGGCATCTGCGCCGACTACGTGGGCGTCGAGGTGCCGGACCGCTACGTGTTCGGCTACGGCATGGATTTCCACGAGCAGGGCCGCAACCTGCCGGCGATCTACGCGCTGAAGGACTGAGCATGAGCACCCCGACCCATCCGCCGCTGGCGCTGGCCGTGATCGGCGGCACCGGCCTGTACCGGCTGGCCGAGCTGCAGGACGTCGAATCCCACCAGCCGGTCACGCGCTACGGCGCGCCGTCCGGGCCGATCCGGATCGGCACGCTCGACGGCCACCGCGTCGCCTTCCTCGCGCGCCATGGCGAAGGCCATTCGGTCCCGCCGCACCAGATCAACTACCGCGCCAACCTCGCCGCGCTGCAGGCGCTCGGCGCGTCGCACGTGCTCGCGCTGAACACCGTCGGCGGCATCACCGAGCGCTTCGGCCCGCGCGTGCTCGGCTGCCCCGACCAGCTGATCGACTACACCTGGGGCCGCGTCTCGACGATCTGCGAAGTCGAGGCCGACGGTCGACTCGGTGGCGAGGTGCTGCACGTCGACTTCGGCGACCCGTACACGCCGTCGCTGCGCGCGCGCGTGCTCGAGGCCGCCGCGGACGCCGGCGTCGCGCTGGTCGACGGCGGCTGCTATGGCGCCACGCAGGGCCCGCGTCTGGAGACGCGCGCCGAGATCGCGCGCATGCGGCGCGATGGCTGCGACCTGGTCGGCATGACCGGGATGCCCGAGGCCGGGCTCGCGCGCGAGTTGGGCCTGCACTACGCGTGCCTTGCGATTGTTGCGAACTGGGCGGCGGGCGCCGGGCCCGATCCCGACGAAGTGATCACGCTGCAGGACGTGCTCGACAACGTCGCGGCTGCGTCGTCCGGCGTGCCCGCCGTGCTGCGGTCGATGCTCGCGCGCGGACCGTTGCAGCCGTAACCGTTTTCGCACGACGCGGAGTGTTGCGCTCCGTTCAGGTGCAGGCATACTCGCCTCGCGCCCGACCCATGCCGGCGAGGGCGCGCATCATCGCACCCAGCATGAGGTCATCCAGGATATGCAGTACGGCACCGTGAAATGGTTCAACGACGCCAAGGGCTTCGGCTTCATCTCGCCGGAAGACGGCGGCGCGGATGTATTCGTGCACTTCTCCGCGATCAACTCCAAGGGCTTCCGCAGTCTGCAGGAAGGCCAGCGCGTCAGCTTCGAACTGACCCAGGGGCCGAAGGGTGCCCAGGCGTCGGGCGTGGTGCCGGTGGCCTGAGGCCGCGCGGCGACGCACACGCAGCCTCTTGAAAGCCCCGCCCAGGCGGGGCTTTTTTCATGCGCGCGCCGGCCGTCGCCGCGCGCGGCGCTGCGCTAGAGTCCGGCCACACCCGACCGGAGTCGCGCCGCGATGAGCCTGCCGCCGTTCGCCACGCACGTCGTCGACAACCAGCCGCCGCCGTTCCCCCCGCGCGACCTGTGGCGCGACGACGTCGCATTGCGCGAGGCGGTGCTGCGCGAAGGTGGCGGCGCCTTCGTCGAGCGGCTGGCGCGCTACGGCGCGCTCGCCGGCGACACGATGTACGCGGCAAGCATCGACGCGCACCGCGACCGGCCGCGTCTGCACACCCACGACGCCCGCGGCGCGCGCGTCGACCGGGTCGAATTCCACCCTGCCTACCACCAGGTGATGGGGGCGGCGATCGAGCACGGCGTCGCCGGGCTGTCGTGGGCCGAGCCGGGCCCGGGCGCGCACGTCGCGCGCGCCGCGCTGAGCTTCCTGCACTACCAGGTCGAACCCGGCAGCAGCTGCCCGCTGACGATGACCCACGCCGCCGCGCCGGTGCTGCGCGCCGTGCCGGCGCTGGCCGAGTGGCACGACAAGGTCATCGCGGCACATTACGACGGCCGCGACGTGCCAATCGGCGCAAAGCGCGGCGTCATGCTCGGCATGGGCATGACCGAGAAGCAGGGCGGCAGCGACGTTCGCGCCAACGCCACGGTCGCCACGGCGCTCGCGGCCGACGGCGAATACGAGCTGGTCGGCCACAAGTGGTTTTTCTCGGCGCCGATGTCGGACGGGTTCCTCGTGCTCGCGCAGGCCGCGGGCGGGCTGACGTGCTTCCTGCTGCCGCGCTGGCGGCCCGACGGCTCGCGCAACGCGCTTCGGCTGATGCGCCTGAAGGACAAGCTCGGCGACTGGTCGAACGCCTCGAGCGAGGTCGAGTTCGCCGGCGCCTGGGCGCACCGCGTCGGCGACGAGGGCCGCGGCATCGCGACGATCCTCGAGATGGTCATGCTGACCCGGCTCGACTGCCTGCTCGGCTCGGCGGGCCTGATGCGCATGGCGCTGGCGCAGGCGGTGCACCACGTGCGCCACCGGCGCGCGTTCGGGCGCGCCCTGGTCGACCAGCCGCTGATGCGCCGCGTGCTCGCCGACTTGGCGCTGGAGTCGGAGGCCGCGACCGCGCTGGCGTTCCGGGTCGCCGGCGCGATCGACCGCGCCGGGCGCGACCCGGGCGAGGCCGCGTTCGCGCGCATCGCCACCGCGATCGGCAAGTTCTGGGTGTGCAAGCGCGCGCCGGGTTTCGTCAACGAAGCGCAAGAGTGCCTCGGCGGCGCAGGCTACGTCGAGGAGTCGCTGCTGCCGCGGCTGTATCGGCAGGCGCCGCTGAACTCCATCTGGGAAGGCAGCGGCAACATCCAGTGCCTGGACGTGCTGCGCGCGCTGCGGCGCGAGCCCGGCTGCGCCGAGGCGCTGGTCGCCGAGTTCGACGCCGTCGCGGGGCGCTGCGCGTGGCTCGACGCCGAGGCCGCGGCGCTGCGGCCGCGGATCGCGGCCGACGTCGACGAGGCCAATGCGCGCGAACTGGTGCAGTCGCTCGCGTTGGCGCTGCAGGCGGCGGCGCTGCAGCGCGCCGGGCACGCGGCGGCGGACGCGTTCGGCCGGGTGCGCCTCGCGCCGTCGCGCGCGCTGGCCTACGGCGCCGGGCCCGCGCTGGCCGAAGAGGGGCTGCTGGTCGAGCGCGTGTTCGACGGCGCCGCGGGCTGACCGAACCCCGGATCGAGCGCCTGCAGGAATCGATCGACGCTGCGTGTGTAGGGGCTTGGCGCGCCCAAATCCCGGTTGATCTGCATGTGCGAGAGGGGCACGGCGAGCACCTCGGCGCGGCCGCCCAGCGCGTTCGCGCGGCGGGCGAACGCCTTCGCCTGCGGGCAGGCCTCGCGCCGGCCCGACGCGCACACCGCCAGCAGCGGCGCCGTCGGCCCGGACAGCGCGTGCAGCGGCGACGCCGCATTCCATTCGCGCGGGTCGCTGCCGAACGCGTCGGTGTGCAGCCGCATCGGGCGGCCCGCCATCAGCGCCGGCACGTCGAGCGCGGCGCCGTCGAGCAGCACGGTGCCGAGCCACGGCCGCGCCCCGGCCGCTGCGGACAGCGCGCGGTCGGCGTGGACCAGCGCGGCCAGGTGGGCGCCGGCCGAGTGCCCCATCAGCACGACGCGCGCCGGGTCGCCACCGAACTCGGCGGCGCGCCGCTGCACCGCGGCGAGCGCGAGCGCGAGGTCGGCGGCTTGCGTGCGCGGCGGCGCCTCGGGCAGCAGCCGGTAGTTGACCGACACGAACACCGCGCCGCGCGCCAGCCAGTGCGCGGCCTTGTCGCCGACGACACCCGGCGAGGCCTTGTCGCCGAACGCCCAGCCGCCGCCGTGCGCCATCACGACGATCGGCGCGCCGCGCGCGCCGGCCGGCCGGTACACGTCGAATCGCTGGCGCGGGTCGGCGCCGTAGCCGACATCGCGGATGACGCGGGTGCCGGCCGGCAGCCCGTGGGTCGGCGCGGATGCGCGACCGCGCTCGGCGAGGGCGTCGCGCACGCGATCGGCGGCGACCGCGTGCGCGGCGAGCAGCATCGCGATCGCCGCGGCCACGAGCGGCAGCGCGGCAGTCGGCAAGGAACGGGGCAGGGCCATGGCGGACTCCGGGGCGGCAACCCACCCGCCAACGCGCGACCAGATCGCGCGTTGACCGCCGACCGCCGCTAGTCGAGGAACTGCAGCCTGGCGAGCTCGGCGTACAGGCCGCCCTCGGCCAGCAGCGCGTCGTGCGTGCCCTCGGCGACGATGCGGCCGTGGTCCATCACGACGATGCGGTCGGCCTTCAGCACGGTGGCGAGGCGATGGGCGATCACCAGCGTCGTGCGGCCCTCCATCAGCGTCTCCAGCGCCTGCTGCACGGCGCGTTCGCTCTGTGCGTCGAGCGCGCTGGTGGCTTCGTCGAGCAGCAGGATCGGCGCGTCCTTGAGCAGTGCGCGGGCGATGGCGATGCGCTGCTGCTGGCCGCCCGACAGCCGCGCGCCGCGCTCGCCCAGTTCGGTGCCGAGGCCGTCGGGCAGCGCGGCGATGAAGTCGGAGGCGTGTGCGGCGCGCACGGCGGCATCGACCTCGGCGTCGCTGGCGTCCAGCCGGCCGTAGCGGATGTTGTCGCGCGCGGTCGTCGCGAAGATCGTCGGCTGCTGCGGCACCAGCGCGATCGCCTCGCGCAGCGCGGCCGGGTCGAGCTCGCGCAGGTCGATGCCGTCGACGCGCAGCGCGCCGGACTCGGGGTCGTGGAAGCGCAGCAGCAGCGAGAAGACCGTGCTCTTGCCGGCGCCGGACGGACCGACCAGGGCCACGGTCTCGCCCGGCCGCACGCGCAGGCTGAACTGCTCCAGCGCCGGCGCGTCGGGGCGCATCGGGTAGTGGAACGTCACCGCATCCAGCTCGATCTCGCCGCGCGGCGGCGACGGCAGCGCGCGCGGCGCCGCTGGCGCGCGCACCTCGGGCGTGGCCTGCAGCAGTTCGGTGATGCGGCCCATGCCGCCCGCGGCGCGCTGCAATTCGTTGAACACTTCGGCCAGCGCGCCGACTGAGCCGCCGCCGATCAGCGCGTACAGCACGAACTGGCCGAGCGTACCGGCGGTCATGCGGCCGGCGACGACGTCGTGCGCGCCCGACCACAGCACCAGCGTGATCGCGCCGAACACCAGCGTAATCGCCACCGCGGTGACCCACGCCTGCGCCTGGATGCGCCGGCGAGCGGTGTCGACCGCCGTCGCCAGCGCTTGGGCGAACCGGCCGCGCTCGTACGGCTCGCGCGCGTGCGCCTGCACCGTGCGCACCGCGCCGAGGGTTTCCGACGCCAGCGCGTTGGCGTCGGCCACGCGGTCCTGCGCCGATCGCGAGATCTTCTGCAGCCGGCGGCCGCCGAACACGATCGGCAGCACCGCCAGCGGAATGCCGACCAGTGCGTACGCCGCCAGCCGCGGACTGGTCACGAACAGCATCGCCAGGCTGCCGACCACGGTGACCGAGCTGCGCAGCGCGACCGACATGCTCGACCCGACGACGCTGCGCAGCAGCTCGGCGTCGGCGGTCAGCCGTGACACCAGCTCGCCGCTGCGGGTGCGGTCGTGGAAGCCGGCGTCGAGCGCCATCAGGTGCGCGTACAGGCGCTCGCGCAGGTCGGCGACGACGCGTTCGCCGAGCAGCGAGACGAAGAAGAACCGCGCGGCGGTCGCCAGCGCCAGCGCCACGGCGACCAGGAACAGCAGCACGAACGCGCGGTCGATCGCTGCGCCGCCCATGCCGTCGGCGCCGGCGGCGAAGCCCTGGTCGATCATCGTGCGGAACGCCAGCGGCAGGCTCAGCGTCGCGGTGCTCGACGCGGCCAGCGCGACCAGCCACGCGACGAACAGCCCGCGGTGGCGCCGCACGAACGGCCACAGCGCGCGCAGGGTGCCGAGCGGTGCCTTGGACAGCGGGTTCGGGTTGGGGGGCGGCGGAGCGGGTGAATTCATGGGCACAGGATGACCGGTCGGGGCGTCGCGGGCGAGCCGCGACGCGGGCACGTCAGCCGGCTTGCACCCGCACCCGGTCACGGGTGGCGTCGCGAAGCTGCGCTTTCAAGGCGTCCAATGCGCTCGCGGGCAGCCGCAGCCGCAGCGAGGCGCCGGCTTCCTCGAAGCGTTCGTCGAGCTTCTCGCCGGCGAAGTGCGCGAGCGCGGCGTGCACCGCGCCGGTGTCCTCGAAGCCGTAGTCGATGGTGGCGTCGACCAGCGCGACCAGCGGCTCGCGCACCGCCACGCGCAGGCACTCGGCCGCGCACCCGCCGTAAGCGCGAACCAGGCCGCCGGCGCCGAGCTTGACGCCGCCGTACCATCGCGTGACGACGACGGCGACGCGGTCGTAGCCCTGGCCGTCGATCGCGGCGAGGATCGGGCGCCCCGCGGTGCCGGCCGGTTCGCCGTCGTCGCTGAAGCGGTACTGCGCGCCGATGCGGTACGCCCAGCAGTTGTGCGTCGCCGCCGGGTCGGACACCGCGGCGACGAAGTCGAGCGCGGCCTGCGGTGACGCGACCGGCGCGGCGTGTGCGATGAACCGGCTGTGCTTGATCTCGACCGCGTGCGCGCAGCGCGCGGCGAGCGTGTCGAGGCTCATTGCAGCAGCGCGGCGAGGTCGTCGGGAATGCGCACGCGCGGATGGGCCTTGCGGAACTGCACCAGGCTCTCGCGCGCGTCGTCGAGCTCACCGGCGTCGCGGCGCGCGCGCACGCGCTCGAGCCAGTCGGCGGCGTCCAGGCCGCTGTCCTCGTGCAGCGGCGGCAGCGGTTCGCCCGCCGCGCGGATGCGCGTGCCGGTGACCTCGATGCGGTCCAGAGAGGACGCTGCGGCCGCCTCGCCGGTGAACTCCGGCGCGGCCGCCTTGGCCGATGCGCGCACCGGCGCATCCGGCACGGCGCGCGCGGAGTTCGTGTAGCTCGGCCGCCGCGCCGCGGCCGGCGCGGCGACCGCGTCGGCCGCCGTGCCGGCGAAGGCTTCGGGTTGATCGACGCTGGCGGCGGCGGGCGCGGGCGCGGGCGCGGCCGGCGTGCGCTCGCGTGCCTGCGACTCGGCCCGTTCGGCCGCGGCGCGCTGCTCGGCCGCCCGTGCACCGGCGCGCTGCGACGCGGCGTCCGCCGCCTGCCGTGCCGCGGCGTCGCGGGGGGTCGTGGCGTCCTGCCCTTCGGCCAGCTGCGTTTCGGCGGCGGGCGGCGGCGGCATCACCATCGGGCGCGGCGCGCTGGGCACCGTGTCGAAGACGACGGCCGGGCCGTCCGCCGCGGCGGCCGCCTCGCGTGCCGCGCTGCCGGCGGCGCCGTCGACCGGCGGCCGCAGCTGCCAGACGACGCCGATTGCCAGCGCGAGCGTGGCCGCGGTGCCCACCGCGGTGACCAGGCTGGCCGGAGTGCCGAGCCAGCCCCGCCACCCGCGCCGCGCCGGCGCGGGGCCGGCCACCGCGCGGTGCGCGGCGGCGAGGATGCGCGCGTCGAGTGCCGGCGACGGGCCGTCGTGCGGGCCGAGCCGCGCGAGGCGGTCGGCCAGCGCGCGCTCGTCGGGCGTCAGCGGGTCGTGGCGGGGCGTGGTCATTCGTTCAATCTCGCGCGCAGCTTGTCCATCGCGTACCGCAGCCGCGACTTGACGGTTTCCCGGCCGGCGCCGGTGATGTCGCCGATCTCTTCCAGGCTCAGCTCGTGCTCGAGCCGCAGCTGCAGCACCTCGCGCTGCTCGTCGGGCAGCGATTCCATCGCCAGCTGCAGGCGGCGGCGCTGCTCGAAGTCGGACAGCTCGCGCTCGGGCGTGGTCGGGTCGGGGACCCGGGCGGCGCGCTCGTCGCCGTCGTCCGGCGCCGGTGGGCGGTGTTTGAGGCCGCGCCAGTGGTCGTTGAGCCGATTGTGGGCGATCCGGAACAGCCAGGTCCTGAACGCGGCGTCCGGGGTCCAGCCGGCGCGCGCGGCGATCACCCGCTGCCAGACGTCCTGGAAGAACTCGTCGGCCAGCGCGGGATCGCGCAGCTGTCGCAGCAGGAAGCGATACAACGGACCGCGGTGGCGGGCATAGAGGACCTCGAACGCCGCGACGTCGCCGCCGGCCCAGGCCAGCATCAGCACGTCGTCGCCGGGGTCGCTGGCCGCATTCATCGCGGGCAGGGTACGGGCTGGGGCCTCGCCCGGGAAGCGGCCCGGCGCGGGGCCGGGCCGCCGCGGCAAGGCCGGCAGCGGCACGGCGGTCGAAACGTCCATGTTCGGATCAACGGGCATGGCGGGCAGACGGGGTTGGCCGCGTCGCCGGCGGTGCGCGCGTTATCCTCGTGAGTCAGGAATGGCGGCGAACGGGGGCCGCACACCCAATGGAGCAAGCGATGGCCACCAGCGGCGCGGGCGATGCCCCGGCCGGACGCGGTTCGTTGGCCGCGGCGCTGCAGGAGGCGCTGCCCAGCGGTTCGCAGGTCGCCGTCCACTGGCAGTGGCCGTCCGGCGAGCTGGGCGAGTCCCGGTCCGAACACGCGCCGCCGGCCCTGTCCGAGCATGCCCATCGCCTGATGGAGCGGAACGAGCCGGCGCCGACCGGCGCGCCCCGGCGCCTTCAGCTGTGCTGGAGCGACGACGACGACGGCTCCGCGGTGGCAGTGGTTGCCGACCTGCCCGAGGCGCTGTCGCCGGCGTCGCGCACCGCGTGGAAGGCGATGGCGCGGCGGCTGGTGTCCGCGCACCTGGTCGCGCTCCGCGCGCAGGCCCGCGCCGAGCTGCTCGAACGTTCGCAGCGCCTGCAGCAGGCGCTGTACGAGATCGCCGACCTGGCCGGCTCGGACCTCGAGATGGCCGAGATGCTGCGCCGCATCCACGAGGTGGTCGGCCGGCTGATGTTCGCCGAGAACTTCTACATCGTGCTGTACGACGACGTGCGCGATTCGCTGCGGTTCCTGTACTTCGCCGACAGCCAGGACAGCTACGTCGCCGACCCGGACGCGCACATCGCGATCGCCGACATGCCCAACAGCCTCACGGTCGGCCTGTTGCGCCACGGCGACCCGATGCGCGGCCCGTCGCGGTCGCTGCGCATGCAGCTGGGCATCCGCCGCGACGATGCGCACGGCCCCGACAGCGCCGACTGGCTCGGCGTGCCGATGCGGCGCGAGGACCGCGTGTGCGGCGCGATCGTGGTGCAGAGCTACGTGCTGCCGGGGGTCTACCGCGACGAGGAGCGCGCGCTGCTGGCGTTCGTTGCCCAGCACATCCTGACCGCGCTCGACCGCCACCAGGCGCGCGAGGAGCTCGAGCGGCGCGTCGAAGAGCGCACCCGCGAGCTGCAGCAGACCAACCGCGAGCTGCAGGCCGAGATCGTCGAGCGCCAGCGCGGCGAGCGCCTGCAGCGCGCGCTGTTCCGGATCGCCGAGCTGTCGATCAGCGCCGAGTCGCTGGAGCGCTTCTACCAGCAGGTGCACGACGTCGTCGCCGAACTGCTGTACGCGCGCAACTTCTACATCGCGCTGCTGTCGGCCGACGCGGCGCACCTGGAGTTCCCGTACTCGATCGACGAGCGCGACGCCGTGCGCGCCACGCGCAAGCTGTCCAAGGGCCTGACCGAATACGTGATCGGCAGCGGCCGGCCGCTGCTCGCCGACCGCCCCACGATCGACGCGCTGGCCGAGCAAGGCGTGGCGCGCAGCCGCGGTTCGCTCGCCCACTGCTGGCTCGGCGTGCCGCTGCTGCGCGGCGACGTGCCGGTCGGCGTCATCGCGGTGCAGAGCTACTCGCCCGCCATCGCCTTTAACGCGCGCGACCAGGAGCTGCTGACCTTCGTTGCCCACCACATCGGCATCGGCCTGGCGCGCAAGCAGGCGCAGGAGAGCCTGGTCGCCGCCCACGCCGAGCTCGAACAGCGGGTCGACGCGCGCACCCAGGAGCTGGCCGAGGCCAACGCGCAGCTGCGCGCCCAGATCAACGAGCGCCTGCGCGCCGAGCAGAAGCTGACCCACCAGGCGCGCCACGACGCGCTGACCGGGCTGCCCAACCGCGAGCAGCTGCTCGAGAGCCTGGCCGCGGCGATCCTCGCCGCGCAGGCCGACCCGGACCGCCAGTTCGCGGTGCTGTTCCTCGACCTGGACCGCTTCAAGCTGGTCAACGACAGCGCCGGGCACTCGGCCGGCGACGAGCTGCTGGTCGAGGCCGGCCGGCGCATCGTGTCGGCCGTGCGCAGCCACGACGTGGTCGCGCGGCTCGGCGGCGACGAGTTCGCGATCCTGATCGACGCGATCGATGGCCAGAACGTGGCCGAAGAGGCGGCGCAGCGGATCATCGAGGTGCTCGGCCAGCCGTGCTGGGTGGCGGGCCGCGAAGTGTTCCCGTCGGCCAGCATCGGCATCGCGCTGTGGCACCCGCGCTACCGCAAGGGCGCCGACCTGCTGCGCGACGCCGACGCGGCGATGTACCGGGCCAAGGCCGGCGGCCGCGACCGCTGCGCGGTGTTCGACGAGGCGATGCGCGAGGAAGCCGTGCGCATCCTCGACCTCGAGGCTGACCTGCGCCGCGCGATCAACAGCGACAGCTTCGTCGCGCACTACCAGCCGATCGTGCGGCTGGCCGACGGCATGCCGATCGGCCACGAGGCGCTGCTGCGCTGGCGCCACGAGCGCCGCGGGCTGCTGTTGCCGGGCGAGTTCATCGGCCTGGGCGAGGACACCGGACTGATCGAGGAGGTCGACTGGCTGCTGTACGCGCAGGTCGCGCAGCGGCTGGCCACGGTCGACGACGGCTACATCTCGATCAACGTGTCGCCACGGCACTTCCTGATGGCCGATTTCGCCGAGCGGCTGCTGAACCTGCTCGACGCCGCCGGCGCCGACCCGCACCGGCTGCGGATCGAGATCACCGAGGTGGCGCTGCTCGACGACGCGCCGCGCGCGCTGCGCATCCTGCGCACGCTGCGCAGCCACGGCGTGCTGGCGCAGCTGGACGATTTCGGCACCGGGTTCTCGGCGCTGTCGTACCTGCACCGCTTCCCGATCGAGTGCCTGAAGATCGACCAGAGCTTCGTCGCCGGCCTGGTCGGCGACACGCGCCCGGAGAGCGTCGCGGTGGTGCGCGCGATCCAGGCGCTCGCCGGCACGCTGGGCATCTACACGATCGGCGAGGGCGTCGAGAACGAAGCCCAGCGCGCGGTCCTGCGCGAGCTGGGCTGCGAACACGGCCAGGGCTATCTGTTCGGCCGCCCGGTCGAGGATCCGTTCGCGCTCGCGCGGCAGGCGGCGCTCATTCGCTGACAGTCGCGGTGCGTGCGCGGTCGGCATCGACCAGCGCCCGCGCCTGTTCGACCAGCTGCAGGAACTCCGCCCGCTGGCCCCAGCGGTCGTCGCCGCGGGCGCCGCGCGCCGACGCGGCGATCTGCGTCCAGCTCCAGCCATCCAGACGCGTGCCGCCGCGCAGCGCATCGGCGTAGCCGGCGACGGCGGCAGCGAAGCGCAGCGCCTCGCTCGGGCGGGCCCCCAGCGCACCGGCCGCGATCGGCGCTTCGATCAGGCGGCTGCGCGTCTCGCCGGGGCGCTTGTAGCGCAGGCGCAGGTGGGCGAGTTCACCCGCCGATGCGCTCGGCTTCGTCGTTGCGGCATAGCGCAGCGCCGGCAGGCGCTCCGTCCCCGAGCCGACCGGCGTGATCTCGTACAGCGCGGTCACTTCGTGGCCGGCGCCGATGTCGCCGGCATCGACGCGGTCGTTGGCGAAGTCCTCGCGCTGCAGCAGGCGGTTCTCGTAGCCGATCAGGCGGTACTCGGCGACGACGGCGGGGTTGAACTCGACCTGCACCTTCACGTCCTGCGCGATCGTCAGCAAGGTCGAGCCCATCTCCTCGACGAGCACCTTGCGCGCCTCCTGCAGCGTGTCGATGTAGGCGTGGTTGCCGTCGCCGACGTCGGCCAGCTTCTCGGCAAGCGCGTCGTTGTAGTTGCCGCGCCCGAAGCCGAGCGTGGTCAGCGCGATGCCGGACTTTCGCTGGTCGGCAACCAGGGTCTCCAGCGCGCCGTCGTCGACCGTGCCGACGTTGAAGTCGCCGTCGGTGGCCAGGATCACCCGGTTGACGCCGCCGGGCACGTAGGCCTGCTGCGCCATCGCGTAGGCCAGCCGGATGCCGTCGCCGCCGTTGGTGCTGCCGCCGGCCTGCAGGCGCTCGAGCGCGGCGAGGATCTCGCCCTGGCGGTCGCCCGGCGTCGGCGGCAGCACCAGCCCGGCGCTGCCGGCGTAGACGACGATCGACACGCGGTCCTGCGGCCGCAGCTGGCGCGCCAGCAGGCCGAACGCGCGGACCAGCAGCGGCAGCTTGTCCGGCGACTCCATCGAGCCGGACGTGTCGATCAGGAACACCAGATTGGCGGGCGGCAGGGTCGCCTTCGGCACGTCGTAGCCCTTGATGCCGACCATCAGCAGCTGGCGCTTGGCGTTCCACGGGGCGGCGGCCAGTTCCGTGGTCACCCGGAACGGCACCTCGCGCGACGTCGGCGCGGGGTGGCCGTAGTCGAAGTAGTTGATGAATTCCTCCGCGCGCACCGCGTCGGCCGGGGGCCGCTGGCCGTCGGCGAGCAGGCGGCGCACGTTGCTGTAGCTGCCGGTGTCGACGTCGACCGAGAACGTCGACACCGGCTGTTCGGTCGTGCGCTGTACCGGGTTGTCGGCGCGCTCGGCGTAGCGCTCGGTGTTGGCCACGGGCGGCGGGCCTGCAAATCCGGCGACCGGCGCGGCCATCCGCATCTGCGGCGGCGGGGGCGGGGACGGCGGCGCCATCACCTGGACGTGCGCGTCGTTGACTCGCGAGCCGATCACTTCGACGCGGTCGAGCGTGGCGCTCGCCTCGGCGGCGACCACGGCGGCGGCCGCGTGCTGCGCGGTCGCGTCATGGGCGCGCCGGGCGTTGGCGTCCGCGGCGGCGGCCGACGCCTTCTGTTCCGGCGAGACGGTGGAGCACGAACTGAGCACGCCTGCCGACAGGGCGACGGCCGAGAGCAGGGCGAGAGACAGCGCGGAGCGGGTGGGCGTCGGACGGTTCATCGGGTTCCTCCCGGGGTGGTCGTGGCGTTCGAACGCACGACCCCCGCGGGCGGGGTTAAGCCGATGCCGCCGGACGCGCGATCAGCCGGCGCGCACCACGAGCAGGCGCGGCTCGGTCATGTCCTCGATCGCGCTGCGCACGCCCTCGCGTCCGAGCCCGGACTGCTTGATGCCGCCGTACGGCATGTTGTCGACGCGGAAGCTCGGCACGTCGCCGACCACGACGCCGCCGACCTCGAGCCGGTCCCAGGCGCGCATCGCGTGGTCGAGGCGCGCGGTGAACACGCCGGCCTGCAGGCCGAAGTCGCTGTCGTTGACGCGCGCGATCGCCGCGTCGAAGTCCGCCACCGGCTCAAGGAGGGCCACGGGGCCGAAGGCCTCCTTGCGGTACAGGTCGGCGTCGCGCGGCACGTTCTCGAGCAGCGCCGCCGGCAGCCGGTTGCCGTCGCGCGCGCCGCCGGCCAGCCGCTTGGCGCCGGCCTTGCGTGCGTCGTCGATCCAGCGTTCGACGCGCTTGGCGGCGTCCTCGTCGATCATCGGGCCGATGAAGGTCCGCTCGTCGCGCGGGTCGCCCATCCGCAGCCGGCCGACCGCGGCCTTGAGCTTGCGCCGCAGCTTCTCGTACACGGCCTCGTGCGCGACGATCCGCTGCACGCTGATGCAGCTCTGCCCGCTCTGGTAGTACGCGCCGAACACCAGCCGCTCGACCACGTGGTCGAGCGAGGCGCCCGGATCGGCGTCGACGATGCACGCCGCGTTGCCGCCGAGTTCCAGCGTGACCTTCTTGCGTCCGGCCCGCGCCTTGAGGTCCCAGCCGACCAGCCCGCCGGTGAAGCTCAGCAGCGCGATGCGCTCGTCCTCGACCAGCGCATTGGCGTCCTCGTTGCTGCACGGGAACACCGAGAACGCGCCCTTCGGCAGGTCGGTCTCGGCCAGCACCTCGGCGATGATCAGCGCGCCGACCGGCGTCTTGGCCGCGGGCTTCAGCACGAACGGGCAGCCGGCCGCGATCGCCGGCGCGACCTTGTGCGCGACGAGGTTCAGCGGGAAGTTGAACGGGGTGATGAAGGCGCACGCGCCGATCGGCACGCGCTTGACCATGCCGCGGTAGCCGCGGGTGCGCTCGGACACCTGCAGTTCAATCAGCTCGCCGTCGATGCGGGTGGCCTCGCCGGCCGCGATGCGGAACGTGTCGATCAGGCGGGTGACTTCGCCGCGCGCGTCCTTGATCGGCTTTCCGGCCTCGATGCACAGGGCCAGCGCGAGCTCCTCGAAGCGCTCGGAGAACCGGCGCACGCAGTGCTCGAGCACGTCGCGGCGCGCGTCCGGTGGAAACGCCGCCATCGGCCCGCGCGCCTTGTGCGCGGCGACGATCGCCTTGCGCACCGTCGCCGCGTCGGCCATCGCGACGCGCGTCGCGCGCTTGCCGCTGTACTTGTCGAGCACGTCGAGGTCGGCGTTGGCCGCCACCGGCTGGTTCGCGAGGTAGTACGGGTAGCGCTTGGCGAGCATGGGTCGCTCCGGGCGGGGACGCGGCGCCAGCGTAGCGACTGGCGCGTAAACATGCGGTGCGGCTCGAGCGGGTGCGCTGTGACGCGTCGCCGCGCGGTGGGGCAATGAACGCGGGCTTGCGCTCAGTCGGCGGAACGTTCGCCGCGCGCCAGCACCTGCACCGCGAGCGTGCCGTCGGCCAGCCGCGCATCGAGGCGGTCGCCCGGCGCGGCGTCGAGCACGCTTCGCACGACGCGTCCGTCGTCCCGCAGCACGATCGCGTAGCCGCGCGCGACCGTGGCCAGCGGACTCACCGCCTCCAGCGAGCGCGCCAGTCCGCGCAGGTGCATCGCGTCGCGCGACAGCCGCCGCGCCATCGCCGACTGCGGCCGCGACGCGAGCGCGGCTAGCCGCTCGCGCAGCCGCTGCAGCCGGCGCTGCGGGTGCGCGGCGCGCAGCACCGCGTCGCTGTGGCGCAGGCGCGCGCGTTCGCGGTCGAGGCGGCGCTGCCACGCTGCGGCGAGCCGTCGCAGCGCCTCGGTCTGGCGCCGGCGCAGCAGTTCGAGCCGCGCCGCCGGGCGCAGCGCGTTCAGGCGCAGCGCGGCGCGGTCGGCGCGCTGCATCGCCGCGCGAAGCTGGTGCTGCTGCAGCGACGCAAGCCGCGCGTCGAGTGCGCGCAGCCGCCGGGCGAGGTCGTCGGCGTTCGGCACGAGCAACTCGGCGGCGACCGACGGCGTCGGCGCGCGCAGGTCGGCGGCGAACTCGACCAGGCTGAAGTCGGTCTCGTGGCCGATCGCCGCGACCACTGGCACCGCGCACTCGGCCACCGCGCGGGTCAGGCGCTCGTCGTTGAACGCCCACAGGTCCTCGAGCGAGCCGCCGCCGCGGGTCAGCAGCAGCACATCAAATCGACCGGACGCGGCCGCGCGCTGCAGCATCGCGAGGATCTGCGCCGGCGCGGCCTCGCCCTGCACCGGCACCGGCAGCACCTCGACCTCGACCAGCGGGAAGCGCCGCGCAAGCACGCTCAGGACGTCGCGCACCGCCGCGCCGCTGGGCGAGGTGATCACGCCGATACGGGCCGGGAACGCGGGCAGGGGACGCTTGCGCGACGGATCGAACAGGCCCTCGGCCTCGAGCCGCGCGCGCAGCTCGTCGTACGCGCGCCGCAGCGCGCCTTCGCCGGCCTCCTCCATGTGATCCAGCACCAGCTGGTAGTCGCCGCGCGCCTCGTACAGCGTCAGCCGGCCGCGCGCGAGCACGCGCACGCCCTCGCGCGGCTGGAACTTCAGCCAGCCGCTCTTGGGCTTGAACATCGCGCAGCGCACCTGCGCGCGCGCGTCCTTCAGGGTGAAGTACAGGTGGCCCGACGACGGGCGCGACACGTTGCCCAGCTCGCCCTCGACCCAGATCAGCGGAAAGCTGCCCTCCAGCAGGTCGCGCGCCAGCGCGTTCAGCTGGCTGGGGGTGAGCACGTCGCGGGCGTCGTCGCGGGTCATCGCAGGGCAGGCGGGACGGCCGGCCACGGTACCGCAGGGCCGGCCGGCGGTCACGCCGACGCTACAATGCGCGCATGGATTCCGCCGCCCTCAAGCCCTGCGCACACCCTGCATTCGGCCCGCTGCCGCGCCGCCTGACCCGCTCCGTCGCGATCGGCGGCGTGCAGGTCGGTGGCGGCGCGCCGGTGGTCGTGCAGTCGATGACCAACACCGACACCGCCGACGTCAACTCCACGACGAAGCAGGTCGCCGAGCTGTGGCGCGCCGGCTCGGAGATGGTGCGGGTCACCGTCAACACCGTCGAGGCGGCCGCCGCGGTGCCGCGCATCGTCGACAAGCTGGCGATGATGGGCGTCGAGGTGCCGATCATCGGCGACTTCCACTACAACGGGCACCAGCTGCTGGCTGCCGAGCCGGCCTGCGCCGAGGCGCTGGCCAAATACCGGATCAACCCCGGCAACGTCGGCTTCGGCAAGAAGAAGGACACCCAGTTCGCCACGCTGATCGAGTTCGCGATCCGCTACGGCAAGCCGGTGCGCATCGGCGCGAACTGGGGCTCGCTCGACCAGGCGCTCGCGACCCGCCTGATGGACGAGAACCACCTGCTGCCGCAGCCGAAGGAAGCGGCCGAGGTGCTGCGCGAGGCGCTGATCCGCTCGGCGCTCGATTCGGCCGAACGCGCCGTGGAGCTGGGCCTGCCGGCAGATCGCATCGTGCTCAGCGCCAAGGTCAGTGGCGTGCAGGAGCTGATCGCCGTCTACCGCGAACTGGCCCGCCGCGGCGACTACGCGCTGCACCTGGGCCTGACCGAAGCCGGCATCGGCAGCAAGGGCATCGTCGCCTCGAGCGCGGCGCTGGCGGTGCTGCTGCAGGAAGGCATCGGCGACACGATCCGCATCTCGCTGACGCCCGAGCCCGGCCAGGCGCGCAGCAACGAGGTCGTGGTCGCGCAGGAGCTGCTGCAGACGATGGGGCTGCGGGCGTTCACCCCGATGGTGACCGCGTGCCCGGGCTGCGGCCGCACCACCAGCACGTTCTTCCAGGAGCTCGCGCAGCGCGTGCAGGAGCACGTGCGCGCGAAGATGCCGGAGTGGAAGGTGACCCATCCGGGCGCGGAGAACCTGACCCTCGCGGTGATGGGCTGCGTGGTCAACGGCCCGGGCGAATCGCGCCACGCCAACATCGGCATCTCGCTGCCCGGCACCGGCGAAGCGCCGTCCGCCCCGGTGTTCGAGGATGGCGAGAAGACGGTCACCCTGCGCGGCGACAACATCGCAGGCGACTTCATCGGGCTGATCGACGCGTACGTGGCGCGTCGCTACGGCGGGCATGCATCCGCCGGCTGATCCCGGCGCCGCGCTGGCCGACGTGGCCCGCGACGTCGTCGACGTGCTGCGCCGTCGCGCGTGGCGGCTGGCGCTGGTGTTCGCGTGCATCGTCGCGCCGCTGTGGATGTTTGGCGAACTGGCCGACGAGGTCCGCGACCAGGACATGATCCCGTTCGACCAGCCGCTGCTGCGGCTGGCGCAGGCCATGGCGCGCGACGGCTTCGACCATGCCTTCCTGTGGCTGTCGAAGCTGGGCTACCTGTATTTCGTCGTCCCGTTCGACGTGGTCCTGGTCGTGGTGCTCGCCCTGGTGCGACGCCACCGCGAGTCGGCGTTCGCCGGCATCGCGCTGGCCGGCTCGGCGCTGTTGAACCTCGGCGCCAAGCAGTCGTTCGCCCGCGCGCGGCCGACGCTGTGGGAGTCGATCGCGCCCGAAGCGACGTACAGCTTTCCCAGCGGCCACGCGATGGGGTCGATGACGCTGGCCTGCGTCGTCATCGCGCTGACGTGGCAGACGCGCTGGCGCTGGCCGGTCGCGGTGCTGTCGGGGCTGTTCGTCGTCGGCGTGGGCCTGTCGCGCATCTACCTCGGCGTGCACTACCCGTCGGACATCCTCGCCGGCTGGGCCGCGGCCAGCGCGTGGGTGATGGCGGTCTACCTGCTGGCCTTCCGCGGCGAACTGCGGCCGTGGCACCCGCGCCAGCGCTGAGCGTCAGTCGGCGATCGCGTCGACCGGCCCCTCGAACGCGATGAACAGCGTGCACGGGCCGGTCGACTCGCACGTGGCCTCGTGGCTGCGGCCGGCCGGGCCGTAGGCGTAGCCGCCGGGCTCCAGCGTCGCCGCGGGTTGCCCCCGGTACTGGACGCGCAGCCGGCCCTCCACCAGCACCATCCGCTCGGCCGAGGTGTGCCGGTGCGACGGGATGACCGCGCCGCCGGGCACCTGGAAGAACACGTCGGCGTTCGGCTGGGCGGGGTCGCCGTGCAGCACCGCGATGCGGCAGCCCGCGGGCAGGAAGGCCGGGCACGGCCCCCACTGCAACCCGGCGGCATCGGCGCGGATGGCCAGCGCGGGGGCGGCCCGCGCGGCCTCGGCGGCCGTCGGCGTCGACGGCGGCGGGACCGGGGGCTCGGCCGATGCGGCGTGGACCCAGGCGAGCAGGGCGCCGGCGACGGCGAGGCAGGGCAGCGGCATGTTCATGTCGACCTCGGACGGCGGGCTCGTCCAAGTCAACGCAACCGCGGCACAAAGGCGGCCCCTGCGATCCGCCCGGCTCCGTCATCGCACGCCGGCGGCGATGCCGGTCGCAGCGCCACCGCGCGGCCTCACTCGCCGGGCTTGGCACCCGCGCTCGGCGCGGCGGTGCCTGCCCGGCGCGACAGCACCGCCTCGCGGTGCGCGATGTAGGCGTTCGAGGCGAGGATGATCGCGGCGCCGACCCAGGTCCACGCGTCGACGGCCTCGTCGAACAGCAGCCAGCCGGCGGCGGCGACCAACGGCAGCTGCATGAAGCTGATCGGCGTCAGCGCCGAGACCTCGCCGAGCTTCAGCGCGTGCGTCCACAGCACCTGGCCGCCGGTGCCGAACAGGCCGGCGGCGATCACCCACAGCCACGCGATCCCGACCGGCCACTCCCACACGAACAGCGCCGGCAGCAGCGACATCGGCACCCAGAACAGGTACGTGTAGAGGACGATCGTGTTGGCCGCGTCGACGCGCGACAGCTGCTTGATCTGGATCGCGACGATGCCGCTGAGCACCGCGGCCAGCAGCGCGATCAGGGTGCCGGTCGAGAAGTCGGCCGAGCCCGGCCGCACGATCACCAGCACGCCGAGGAAGCCGAGCGCGACCGCCGCCCAGCGCCGCGCGCGCACATGCTCGTGCAGGAACACCGCCGCGGCGATCGTCACGAACACCGGCGTCGAGTACGACAGCGAGATCGCCTGCGCCAGCGGAAGGTGGCCGATCGCCCAGAACCCGGCGAGCATCGAGCCGATCCCGATCGCGCAGCGGACGAAGTACTTCGGCAGCTGCGTGGTGCGCAGCGCGGCGCGCCCGGTGCCGATCAGCAGCGGCAGCACCGCGAGCAGCCCGAAGAAGTTGCGGAAGAACGCGATCTCGAACGTGTGCAGCGACGCCGACGCCAGCCGGATCGCGATCGCCATGACGCCGAACGACAGCGTGCTGGCGAACATGAAGCCCGCCGCGCGCAGCGGGTGCCCCGGCGCGGCCGTCACCACTGCGCGCCGATCACGCGCGGTTCCGGTTCGATCGCCACGCCGAAGCGGGCGTGCACCGAGTCGGCGATGCGGCGGGCGAGGTCGAGCAGCTGCGCGCCGGTGGCGCGGCCGTGGTTGACCAGCACCAGCGCGTGCGACGCAGCCACGCCGACGTCGCCGTCGCGATGGCCCTTCCAGCCGCAGGCGTCGATCATCCACGCCGCCGACAGCTTGCGCCGGCCGGCCGCGCCCGCGCGGAACACCGGCAGCGCCGGGTGCGCGGCGAGCAACGCATCGGCCTGCGCGGCCGGCACGATCGGGTTCTTGAAGAAGCTGCCGGCGTTGCCGAGCACCGCCGGGTCGGGCAGCTTGCGGCGGCGGATCGCGATCACCGCGTCGGCGACGTCGCGCGCATCGGGCGTCGCAACGCCGCGCGCGGCGAGCTCGTCGCCGAGCCCGGCGTAGTCGAGCCGCAGCGCCGGCGTGCGCGACAGCGCGAACTCGACCGCGGTGACCAGGTAGCGGTCGGCGTCGTGCTTGAACACGCTGTCCCGGTACCCGAAGCGGCAGGCGTCGCGACCGAGCCGGTGCACCTGGCCGGTAGACGGTTCGAACACCTCGACCGCGTGGATCGTCTCGCCGACCTCGACGCCGTACGCGCCGATGTTCTGGATCGGCGCGGCGCCGGTGGTGCCGGGGATCAGCGCGAGGTTCTCGAGCCCGCACAGGCCGCGGTCGAGCGTCCACAGCACCAGCCGGTGCCACTCGACGCCCGCGTCGGCGCGGACGATCGCGCGGTCGCCGTCGTCGTCGATGACCGCGATGCGGTCGCCGGTCAGCGCCAGCACCGGGCCGTCGGGATCGCCGGCGAACAGCAGGTTGCTGCCGCCGCCGAGCACCAGCGCGATGCCCAGGCGCAGCGGCGGCGCGGACAGCGCCTCCGGCAGCCGGGCGGCGTCGGCGACCTCGACCAGCCACGGCGCGCGGGCGTCGACGCCGAAGGTGTTGCGGGTGCGCAGCGGCGCGTCGCGGGTGACGCGGACGGCCTCGCTCATGCCGGCGTCGCGCGGCGCAGGCTGGCGGACGACTCGCGCCGCCGGCGGATCGCCTCGACGCACTCGTGCACGAGGCCGGGGCCGCGGTAGATCAGGCCGGTGTAGCACTGCACCAGCGTCGCGCCGGCGGCCATCTTCGCCACCGCGTCGGCGCCGGACAGGATGCCGCCGACGCCGACCAGCGGAATCGCCTCGGGCAGCCGCGTGCGCATGCGCCGCAGCACCGCGGTCGACGGCGCCATCAGCGGCGCGCCGGACAGCCCGCCGGTCTCGTTCGCGTGCGGCGCGCCTTCGACGTCGGGACGGCCGACCGTGGTGTTGGTCGCGATCACGCCGTCGACCTCGAGGTCGGCCAGCACGCGGCCGGCGGCCTCGATGTCGTCCTCGCTGAGGTCCGGGGCGATCTTGACCAGCATCGGCACGCGCCTGCCGTGCTTGGCGCCCAGGCGCTCCTGCTCCTCGCGCAGCGTGCCGATCAGCCGGCGCAGCTGCTGCTCCTCCTGCAGTTCGCGCAGGCCGGCGGTGTTCGGCGAGGAGATGTTGATCGTCACGTAGTCCGCCAGCGGATAGACCCGCGACAGGCAGTACATGTAGTCGCCCTCGGCGGCGTCGTTCGGCGTGTCCTTGTTCTTGCCGATGTTGATGCCGAGCAGGCCGCCCTTGCGCTGTGCCTTCTCGACGTTGCGCACCAGCGCGTCGACGCCGGCGTTGTTGAAACCGAGCCGGTTGATCACCGCGCGGTGCTCGGGCAGCCGGAACATCCGCGGCTTCGGGTTGCCCTCCTGCGCGCGCGGGGTGACCGTGCCGACCTCGACGAAGCCGAAGCCGAACGAGAACAGCGCGTCGATGTGCGCGCCGTTCTTGTCGAGACCGGCCGCCAGGCCGACCGGGTTCGGAAAGGTCAGGCCGAACGCCCGGGTCGGCAGCGGCGCCGGGCGGCGCGCGAGCAGCGGGTTCAGCCCGGTGCGGTACGCGGCCTCGAGCGCGCGCAGTCCGACGTCGTGCGCCTGCTCGGCGTCGAGGTGGAACAGGAACGGTCGGGCCAGGCCATACATGTCGGGGCAAGTGCTCGCGTTCGGAACGGGCGGGTGCGGCAGGATCGCCGCCCCGGGGAGCGGGGCGGCGATGGCGCTACGTTACAGGTCGAACTTGATGCCCTGCGCCAGCGGCAGCGCGTCGGAGTAGTTGATCGTGTTGGTCTGGCGGCGCATGTACGCCCGCCACGCGTCGGAGCCCGACTCGCGGCCGCCACCGGTTTCCTTCTCGCCGCCGAACGCGCCGCCGATCTCCGCACCCGAGGTGCCGATGTTGACGTTGGCGATGCCGCAGTCCGAGCCCCAGGCCGACAGGAACTGCTCGGCGGCCTTCAGGTTGGTGGTGAAGATCGACGACGACAGACCCTGCGGCACGGCGTTCTGCAGCTCGATGGCCTCGTCGAGGGTCTGGTACTTCATCACGTACAGGATCGGCGCGAAGGTCTCGTGCTGGACGATCTCGGCATCGTTGGTCAGGCCGGTGACGATGGTCGGCAGCACGAAATTGCCCTTGCCCTCGATCGCCGCGCCGCCGGTTTCGACGGTGCCACCGGCGGCCTTGGCCTTTTCGACCGCGTCGAGGTACGCGTCGACGCCGTCGCGGCTGTTGAGCGGGCCCATCAGCATGGTCGGGTCGGTCGGGTCGCCGATCTTCTTCTCGACCTGCTTGTACGCGGTGACGAGCTTGGCCAGCACGTCGTCGTAGATCGACTCGTGCACGAACAGCCGGCGCGTGGTCGTGCAGCGCTGGCCGGCGGTGCCGACCGCGCCGAACACGATCGCCGGGATCGCCAGCTTCAGGTCCGCCGACGGGTCGACGATGATCGCGTTGTTGCCGCCGAGTTCGAGCAGCGAGCGGCCCATGCGGCGCGCGACGCGCTCGCCGACGATGCGGCCGACCTTGGTCGAACCGGTGAAGCTGACCAGGCCGATGCGCTTGTCGTCGACGAAGGCCGAAGCCAGCTCGGTGCCGGCATCGTTGAACAGGAAGAAGATGTCCGGGAAGCCGGCCTTGGCCAGCGCCTCGTTGCAGATCTTCATCGACGCGATCGCCGACAGCGGGGTCTTCGGCGACGGCTTCCAGATGGTGATGTCGCCGCAGATCGCCGCGATGAACGAGTTCCACGCCCACACCGCGACCGGGAAGTTGAACGCCGAGATCACGCCGACCAGGCCGATCGGGTGCCACTGCTCGTACATGCGGTGGCCGGGACGCTCGGAGTGCATCGTCAGGCCGTACAGCTGGCGCGACAGGCCGACGGCGAACTCGCCGATGTCGATCATCTCCTGCACTTCGCCGTCGCCTTCCGGCTTGGACTTGCCCATCTCCAGCGCGACCAGCGACCCCAGCGCATCCTTGTGGGTGCGCAGCGCGTCGGCGCACAGGCGGATCGCCTCGCCGCGGCGCGGCGCCGGGGTCGTGCGCCAGACCTTGAAGGCGGCCTGCGCGCGCTCGACGATCGTGTCGTAGTCCGCCTGCGACGACGCCTGCACGCGACCGAGCACCTCGCCGGTGGTCGGGTTGACCGGTTCGATGACGCCGGCATCGCGGGTCGTCGACCACTGGCCGCCGCCGAGGTAGGTGCCGGATTCGCTGGCGCCGAGGCCGAGCGCGGTCAGGACGGGATGGGTCATGGGGTGGAGCTCCTGCAGGACGGGGACGGCGCGCCGGGGCAGGCGGGCCTTCGCTGGGGTGGCTGCGGCGGGCGTCATGCCCACGCGCGGTGGATGGCGGCCCCGACACGATTCGAACGTGCGACCTGTCCCTTAGGAGGGGACCGCTCTATCCAGCTGAGCTACGGGGCCTGAATGCGGAATTATCGCAGGGAACCCTCGGGCGAGGCCAACGCGGCGCGCGTCTGCGGGCGCCGAGAACGGGCACGCGCGCGCAGCGGCGACGGCGGTCGCGACCGCACGCCTCGGCAGGGCTGGCGCGCGGCGGCGGGCCCCGATAAACTCACCCGCGTTTCGTGGGGCGGTAGCTCAGCTGGGAGAGCGTCGCGTTCGCAATGCGAAGGTCGGGAGTTCGATCCTCCTCCGCTCCACCACGAACACCAGAACGGCGCCCTCGGGCGCCGTTCTCTTTTGGAGCGCTGGCGCCCTCGGGCGCCGTTGTCTTTTGGGATCGCTGGCGCCCTCGGGCGCCGTTCTTTTTTTGGATCGGTGGAGCCGGTGGGCGCCGTCGCGTCTTCTGGGTCGCGGGCACGGGGGGCACGCGGCTCTCACCCGTCCAGATAGTGCGCATCGGCGCGTCAGCGCTCGGGGCGCGGGCATTGCGACCGCTTCGGCGGTCCGCTTTGCCGCAGCGTCGTGGAAAGCCTGCCGTGCCCGATCGGGTCAGCCCGCCGGCTTCAGCAGCGGGCCGAGCACGGGCTCGAGCACCCGCCGGCGCCACCCTTCGAGCGCGTCCGGCCAGCCCTCGCGGTCGAGCATCGCTTCCAGCCAGCGCCGCGACGCCAGCACGCCGTCGGGCAGGCCGAGCTCGCCGCTGCGCTGCGCGACGGCGTCCTGCAGGGCGCGCAGGCGCTGCTTGTCGCGGGTCTCGGCCACGCCGGCATCGGGCAGTTCGGCCTCGTCGGGAAGCGGTGTGGTCAGCGCCCGCCAGATCGTGTCGACCAGCTTGCGCGGGCCCTTCGGGTGCGCGTCGACCTTGCGCTGCAGGGCGTCGCGGTCGGTCGGCGGCGTGCGTGCCAGCGCGACGGCCAGTTCGTTGTCGAGGATCCACGTGCGCGGGCGGTCGCTGTCGCGCGCGTAGGCGTCGCGCCAGCGCAGCAGGCGCACGAGGCGGACCTGCGAGTCGTGGTCGAGGAATTGCGCCGTGCGCAGCGACAGGTGCGGCCAGCGCTCGGGCGCCTCGTCGGCGGCGTTGGCGAGGGTGCGCGCGGCGTCCTCGGCCAGCCACGCGCGGCGTTCGAGTTCGCCCAGCCGCGCGTCGAGCGCGTCGTGCATCGCGAACAGGTGGCGCACGTCGTCGGCGGCGTACTCCAGCTGCGCCGGCGACAGCGGGCGTCGCATCCAGTCCGAACGGGTCTCGCCCTTGGCCAGCTGCACGCCGGTGAGCTGTTCGACCAGCTTCTGGTAGCCGAGCCCTCCGCCGATGCCTGCCATCGCCGCCGCCAGCTGGGTGTCGAACAGCGGCGCCGGCAGCACGCCGCAGGCGCGCTTGAACGTGACCAGGTCCTCGCTGGGGCTGTGCATCACCTTGAGGATGCGTTCGTCGGCCAGGATCGGCGCGAGCGCCTCGCACATGCCCGGCACGAGCGGGTCGACGAGCAGGATCGCGTCGCCGACCGCGATCTGCACCAGCGCCAGCTGCGGCCAGTACGTGCGCTCGCGGATGAACTCGGTGTCCAGGCCGATGCGGGCCGGCGCGGTGGCGAAATGCGCCTGCAGCGCGGCGGGGTCGGCGATCCAGATGGGCATGGGAGCGAAGGCGGGGCGGGCGGGCACGGTTGCCGCGGCGGGCGACAATAGCCTACTTTCGGCGGGCCCGGCGCCCGGCGCCGGCCCCCTTGGAGGACGATTGCGCGCGAAGCTGTGTTCGGCGATAGCGCTGCTGGCCCTCGCCGCGGCCTGCGCCCGCCAACCCCCGCACGACCCTGCCTCGCCCGGCGAGGCGCGCGCCCGCGCGCCCGTCGTGACCGTGTCGGCCGACCAGGCCGTCTCGCCGGTGGCGCCATGGCGTGCGCCGGCGATCGAGGTGACGCCCGAATCGGCCGCGGCCCTGCGCCGCCAGGCCGACGAGGCGCTGCAGGAAGGGCGGCTGTTCGGCAGCGACGCCGACGCGATCCCGCTGTACCTGGCGCTGGCGCGGCAGTCGCCCGACGACCCCTCGCTCCAGGCCGCGCTGGCCCGCGCGCGCGCGGCGCTGATCGAGCAGGGCGACGCGGCGATCGCCGGCATCGACGACGATCCGCTGCAGCTGCGCCGCGCCCATGAGGCGGCCGCCGTCGCGCGCGTGCTCGCGCCGTCCGATCGCGACGTGCAGGCGTACCTCGACCGCGTCGACCGGGCCGACGAGGCGCAGGCCGCCAACCGGATGGGCGAGCGCGAACTCAATGCGGGCCGCATCGATCCGGGTTCGGCAAACGGTGCGATCGCGTGGTTCGGCAAGGCGCTGGCGCTGCGTCCGGACGACGCCCGGGCGCTGCAGGGCCTGGCGGCGGTCGAAAGCGCGCTGATCCGCCGCGCCGAGCTGGCCGCCGAGCAGGGCGACTACGCGCAGGCCGAGCGGCGGCTTGCGCAGGCGGCGACCGTGCGACCCGGCACGACCGCGGTCGAGGATGCGCGCGGGCGGATCGCGCTGCAGCGCGCGCTGCGGATCAACGCGCTGCGCGATGCCGGCCTGGCTGCGCTGGCCGACCCCGACGACGGCATCGATCGGGCCCGTGCCCAGCTGGCGGCCATGCTGCGCATCGCGAAGGCCGGCGATCCCGCGGCGGTGGACCTGCGCGAGCGCATCGAACTGGCGACCCATTACGGGCTGTTCCGGCCGGGCCAGGTGTTCACCGACGGCCTCGGCGCCGGCGCGCGCGGGCCGGTGCTCGTGGTGATTCCGCATGGCGCGTTCCGGATGGGCGCGGCCGACGGCGAGGCCGACGCAACCGACGCCGAGCGGCCGGCGCGCAACATCCGCTTCGACCGCGGCCTGGCGATGTCGCGCACCGAAGTCACCGTCGCCGAGTTCGCGCGCTTCGTCGCCGCGACCGGCTACCGCACGCGCGCCGAGCGGCGCGGGTATTCGATCGCGTACGACGAGCGCAGCGGCAACCTGACCCGCCGCAGCGGCGTCGACTGGCGCAGCGACTACGCCGGCAACCGCGCGGCCGACGACCAGCCGGTGATCCACGTCAGCGCCAAGGACGCGTTCGCCTACGCGGACTGGCTGTCCGAACGC
Organism: Cognatilysobacter tabacisoli; assembly: GCF_003586305.1. Lineage (GTDB taxonomy): Bacteria > Pseudomonadota > Gammaproteobacteria > Xanthomonadales > Xanthomonadaceae > Cognatilysobacter_A > Cognatilysobacter_A tabacisoli. The sequence continues at coordinate 329,677 of NZ_QXJI01000001.1, forward strand.
TCGCGCCAGACCTACCGACTGCCGAGCGAGGCCGAGTTCGAGTACGCCCTGCGCGCCGGCAAGGCCGGCCGCTACCCGTGGGGCGACGGCGCGCCGCCGGCGCGGGCCGGCAACGTCACCGGCGGTGCCGACGCGTCGCCGAGCGGGCGCCGCTGGACCAACGCGTTCGCCGGTTACGCCGACGGCGCGTGGGGCCCCGTCCCCGTGGGCCGCTACGCGCCGAATGCATTCGGCCTTCACGACCTCGCCGGCAATGTCAGCGAATGGGTCGCGGACTGCTGGCACGACACCTACCGCCGCGCGCCGCGCGACGGCGAGGCGTGGGTCAATCCGGGCTGCCGTTCGCGCGTCGTGCGCGGGGGCTCCTGGGCCAGTTCGCCGGCGCAGACGCGTTCGGCCTGGCGGATCGCCAGCGACGCGGACACCACCAACGCTCGCGTCGGCTTCCGGGTCGTGCGCGAGCTCTGACGAACGGCGCGATGCGCCCGAGGGGAGACGCACCGTCATGAGGATCGATCCGATGTCGGCACAGGGCCAGGGCGCACCGCGCCGGCGAATGGGATTCGGCGGGCTGCGGCTGCTCGTGCTGGTGGGCTTCGCGATCTACGCCGCGATTACCTGGTTCGGCAGCGCCAAGGTCGACCCCTACACCGGCGAGAAGGCGCGCTACGGCGCAACGCCGGAGGAGGAGGCGCAGCTCGGCGCGCAGGCCTACCAGCAGGTGCAGGGCGACGCCGCCGCGCAGGGCGCGCTGCTGTCCCCGGACGCGCCGGAGAGCAAGCAGATCCGCGAGATCGCTTCGCGCCTGGTGCAGAAGGTTCAGCCGGTCGCCGCCGACCTGGCCGCGGCGAACCAGCAGCAGGCACCGGTCGACTTCCAGCACTTCAACTGGGACGTCAGCGTCATCGATTCGCAGGAGGCCAACGCGTTCTGCCTGCCGGGCGGAAAGATGGCGGTCTACACCGGCCTGTTCCCGGTCGCGCAGAACTCCGACGCGATGGCGGTGGTGATGGGCCACGAGATTGCCCACGCGCTGCTGCGCCACGGTTCGCAGCGCATCGCCCAGCAGAAGCTGGTGCAGGTCGGCCAGATGGCGGCCGGCGTCGCGCTCGGCGGCATGGACCCGCAGCAGCAGCAGGCGATGATGGCCGCGCTCGGCGCCGGCGCGCAGTACGGGTTCATCCTGCCGTACGGCCGCAGCCACGAAACCCAAGCCGACGAAGTGGGGCTGATGCTGGCCGCCGCGGCGTGCTTCAATCCGCGCGAGGCGATCCCGCTGTGGGAGCGCATGTCCGAACTCGGCGGCGGCGCGCGCCCGCCGGAGTTCGCGTCCACCCACCCGGACCCTGCCAACCGCATCCAGACGCTGCAGTCGCTGATGCCGCAGGCCGAGGCGTTCTACGCCAAGTACTGCGCGGGCCAGCCGCCGCTGCGCTGATGCGCGGCGGCGTCGCGCCGCTCAGAAGCTCATGAACAGACCGCCGTTGACCGGCAGGTTGACGCCGGTCAGGTAGTCCGACGCATCGGCCGTGAGGAACGCGACCGCGCGCGCGATGTCGTCCGGCTGGCCCATGCGCCCGGTCGGGATGCCGGCGACGATCTGCTCGCGCACGTCCTCGCGGATCGCACGCGTCATCTCGGTGTCGATGTAGCCCGGCGAGATGCTGTTGACGGTCACGCCCTTGCGCGCGACCTCGCGCGCCAGCGACATCGTGAAGCCGTGCATTCCGGCCTTCGCGGCGGCGTAGTTGGTCTGCCCGAACTGGCCGGTCTGGCCGTTGATCGAGCTGATGTTGACGATACGCCCGTGGCCGCGCGCGGCCATGCCGTCGACCACGTGCCGGCACAGGTTGAACACGCCGTCGAGGTTGACGCTGAGCACGTCGTCCCAGGCGCGCTTGTCCATCTTGACCAGCCGCGCGTCGCGCGTGATGCCCGCGGCGTTGACGAGGATGTCGATGCCGCCGTGCTCCGCCTCCAGCCGGGCAACCAGCGCGCCGCAGGCGTCGAAATCGGTGACGTCGAGCGGCGCAAACGACACGTCCAGCCCGTCGAGCGCGGCGTGGAACCCGGCGACGCGCTCGTCGCGTCCGCCGAGGTCGACGGCGATGACGCGATGGCCGGCATGGGCGAGGGCGCGGCAGATCGCCGTGCCGAGCCCGCCGATGCCGCCGCTGACGAGGGCGATGCGCTGGGTCATGGTCGAAGGTCCTGCGGAGGGTCCGCGCACGCCGACCCGCGGCCGTGCGCCGCGCGGGGTGCGGAAGAGGGCGGGAGCGGCGGAGGTCAGCGCCCGCGCTTGGTGTCGGGCTTGCTGTCCGGCTTGGGACGCGCCGTCGTCGGCGTCTGGCCGACGCTGCCGGCGAGGTTGTTCTGGAAGTCCTTCCACATCGCCAGGTTGCGCTCGGTGAGCTGGTTCATCATCGTCCAGGGCGTCTGGCCGATCAGTCCGCCCATCTGGTTGCGGAACTGCGCCTGCTGCTCGAGGAAGATCTGCATCGAGCGCTCGAGGTAGTTGCCCATGAAGCCCTGCAGCGAGTCGCCGTAGAACCGGATGATCTGGCTCAGCAGCTGCGTCGACAGCACCGGCTCGCCGTCCTGTTCGTGCTCGGCGATGATCTGCAGCAGCACCTGACGGGTCAGGTCGTCGCCCGAGCGCGCGTCGCGCACTTCGAACTCCTCGCCGTCGACGATCAGCTGGCGCACGTCCTCGATCGTGATGTAGCTCGAGATCTCGGTGTCGTACAGACGGCGGTTCGGGTACTTCTTGATGACGCGCATCGAGGGCATCGAGCTGGCGCTCTAAATCGTGGTGCCCCGCAGCATGGCGCAGGCCGGGAAGGCATGCAACTTGCGTCTAAAGGCGCCACCGCACGCCACGGCGGGCCGCCGGGACCCGACCGAGGGGCCGGCCCCGGGGTCGCCCGCATTCACCAACCCATGTACTGGCCGCCGTTGGCCGACAGGTTGGCGCCGGTGATCCACGCGGCCTCGTCGGGGATGAAGAACGACACCGCGTAGGCGATTTCCTCGGGCGTGCCGAGCCGGCCGGTCGGGATCTGCGCGACGATCTTGTTGCGCACCTCCTCGGGCACGGCCATGACCATGTCGGTGCCGATGTACCCGGGCGAGACGGTGTTCACCGTGATCCCGAAGCGCGCGTTCTCCTGCGCCAGCGAAATCGTGAAGCCGTGCATGCCGGCCTTGGCCGCGGCGTAGTTCGCCTGGCCGTACTGGCCCTTCTGCCCGTTGATCGAGCTGATCTGGATGATCCGCCCCCACTTGCGCTCGCGCATGCCCTCGATCACCGGGCGCGTGACGTTGTAGCAGGAGCCCAGATTGGTCGCGATGACGTCGTTCCACTGGGTCGGCGTCATCTTGTGGAAAGTGGTGTCGCGGGTGATGCCGGCGTTGTTGACCAGGATATCGATCGGCCCGAGCTGGCGCTCGAGGTCGCGCACCATCGACTCGGCACTCTCGGCCGAAGACACGTCGCCGTGCGCCAGGGCGACGTCGACCCCCGCCGCCTTCATCGCCGTCTGCCACGCGCGCGCCTTGCCCTCGTCGCGGTAGTTGGTCGCGACCTTGTGGCCCATGCTGGCCAGCTTGAGCAGGATCGAGCTGCCGATGCCGCCGGTTCCTCCGGTGACGAGTGCGACGCGAGCTTGCATGCAGGATTCTCCTTGCCGCGGGGTGCGGCCGTTGATTCTAGGGACGATTGGCGTCGCCACCGTTGTGCGCTGCCGCGATGGAAGGGAAACGCGACGCGGGGATGCGTTCGGCCTCGAACGCGCGCCGCGCCGCAGCGAGGGCGCCGGCGGCATCGGTCGCGTCGTCGAGTGCGCCGTCGCGCTGGCCCAGCGCGCGCCACGCGGCCCGCAGCGCCGGCAGCGGGCGTGCCGGATCGAGCGGGTGCGACGCGTCGGACTTCGACAGCTTGCGGCCGCCGGCGTCGAGCAGCAGCGGCAGGTGCGCGTGCCGCGGCGTCGGCACCCCGAGCGCGCGCTGCAGCAGGATCTGCCGCGGTGTCGAGTCGAGCAGGTCGGCCCCCCGCACGACGTCCGTCACGCCCTGTTCGGCGTCGTCGACCACGACCGCCAGCTGGTAGGCCCAGTAGCCGTCCGCGCGCCGCAGCACGAAGTCGCCGGCGTCTCGCGCGACGTCCTGCCGCTGCGGGCCGCACACGAGGTCGTCGAACGCGACGACGCTGCCGTCGGGCACGCGCAGGCGCACGGAGGGGTCGGCGCGGCGCGCGCGCGCCACGCAGCGGCGGTGGACGCCGCCGCTCGCGGCCAGGTCGCTGCGGCTGCAGTGGCACGCGAACGCGGCGCCGCTCAGCAGCAGCCGGTCGAGCGCGGCGCGGTACAGGGCGTCGCGGTCGCTCTGCCGCACGACCGGGCCGTCCGGCACCAGGCCGAACGCGGCCAGTGCGGCCAGCTGGCGCCCGGCCGCCCCGGGAACTTCGCGCGGCCGGTCGAGGTCTTCGATCCGGACCCACCACTCCCCGCCGGCGTGTCGGGCCATCAGCCAGCTGCCCAAGGCGGCGAGCAGCGATCCGGCATGCAGGTCGCCGGTCGGCGACGGGGCGAAGCGGCCCCGGTACGGCGCGGCGGCGGGCGTCATGCGGAAAGGCGCACGGGTGGGGAGAGGTTCACTTGAATTCCGCGCGAGGCTGCCACACTTTCGTGTCATCCGCGCACGGTGCGCGGGCAGGAAATCCACATGTTCAAACGCATCGCACTTTTCCTGGCCACCAACCTCGCGGTGCTGGCCCTGTTGAGCATCGTCATGGCGGTGCTGCAGAACGTCTTCGGCATCACGCTGGGCAACAACGGCCAGCTGCTGGTGTTCGCCACGGTGTTCGGTTTCGGCGGCTCGCTGATCTCGCTGCTGATCTCCAAGTGGATGGCCAAGCGCACGACCGGTGCGCACGTCATCGACCAGCCGCGCAACGAGTCGGAGCAGTGGCTGGTCGCCACGGTGCGCCGCCAGGCCGAAGCCGCCGGCATCAAGATGCCGGAGGTGGCCATCTACGACGCGCCGGAGATCAACGCCTTCGCGACCGGTCCGAGCCGCAACAACTCGCTGGTCGCGGTGTCGACCGGCCTGCTGCGGGCGATGAACCGCGACGAGGCCGAGGCCGTTCTGGCCCACGAGGTCAGCCACGTCGCCAACGGCGACATGGTCACGATGGCGCTGATCCAGGGCGTGCTGAACACGTTCGTGATCGTGCTCGCCCGCGTCGTCGGCCGGGTCGTCGACGGCTACCTCAACGGCAACCGCGACGGCGCGCCGGGCTTCGGCTACTACGTGATCGTGTTCGTGCTGGACATGGTGTTCGGTCTGTTCGCGAGCATGATCGCGATGTGGTTCTCGCGGTACCGCGAGTTCCGAGCCGACGCCGGCGGCGCCCGCCTGGCCGGTCGCGACAAGATGGTCGCTGCGCTCGAGCGGCTGTCCCAGACGTACGGCGAGAGCACGCTGCCGAAGCAGGTCGCCGCGTTCGGCATCAGCGGTGGCGTCGGGCACGGCCTGAAGAAGCTGCTGATGAGCCACCCGCCGCTCGCCGAGCGCATCCAGGCGCTGCGCAACGCGCCGGTGGAGGCCGTCCGCGGTCGCGTGGTCACCTGATCGCGTCGGCGCTGTTCCACAGCGAAAGGCCCGCCGGAAGGCGGGCCTTTCTTTTTGCGGCGTGCGGTGGGGCCGTGTCGGTGGGCAGGACGTCGGAGCGGTTTCCCGCCGGTCGCGCCGCCGTGCCGGCGCCGAGGCCGCGCGCCTAGAACTCGTAGTCCATGTCCGCGCTGGCCGGCGCCAGGAAGTGACCTTGCGCGTAGTCGATGCCGGCGCTGAACAGGATCGTCATGCTGGCGGCGTCCTGGACGAACTCGGCGATCGTCTGCTTGCCGAGCTCCCGCGCCTTGGCGGCGATTTCGCGAACCCGCGCCTGGTGCTCGGCGCTGGTCGGCAGGTCCTGCATGTAGCCGCGGTCGATCTTCAGGTACTGGGCGTCGAAGTGGGTCAGCAGCTGGAACGAGTTCAGGCCGGCGCCGAACTGCTCCAGCCCGATCCGCACGCCCGACTTCGCCACCGCCGCCTGGAACGCCTGCGCCGCGCGCAGGTGGGTGAACACCTTGGATTCGGGCAGCTCCAGCACCAGCAGGCTGCCGTCGGCGCCGGTGCGCGCGACCTGCTCCTGGATGTGCTGGGCGAGGGTGTCGTCCTGCAGCGACATCTGGGTGATCTTGACCAGCAGCGTCGTGCGTGTGCCGGCGCGCTGGCGGTCCGCGATGACCTGCAGCGCCCGACCGACGACCCAGCGGTCGATTTCCCACATCAGGCCGTGTTCCTCGGCGATCTGCAGGAACGTCAGCGGCTGCACCAGCTCGCCCGGGTCGCCCTGCATGCGCAGGAACGCCTCGTACATCTCGCCCGGTTCGCCGTGCAGGTTGACCAGCGGCTGGAAGTGCATCAGGAAGCGGTCGGTGTCGAGCGCCTCGCGGATGCGCGCCACCCAGGCCGCGATGCGCTCCTGCTCGACGCGGTCGACCGCGCCGGGGTCGAACAGCTCGATCCGGTTGCCGCCGACGCCGATCGTCGACAGCACGCACTGGTTCGCGCGGCCGAGGATCGCGGAAATGCTGGCGATCTTCTCGCCGACTTGCACGCCGCCAACGCTGACGGTGGCGTTGAGCGAGCGTTCGCCCAGCTCGAGCACGTCGCCGGCGAACGCCGCGCGGATCTGCTCGGCCAGCGCGATGCTGTGCGCGTGGTCGCTGTTGCGGCTGAGCACCGCGAACTGGTGCTCGCCGAAGCGGGCGAGGACGTCGTCGCTGCCGACCGACGACTGCAGGCGCTTGGCCACCGCCGCGATCAGCTCGTCGGCGGCGTCCAGGCCGATGTCCTGCATCAGCTGCGCGTAGTGGTCGGGCTCGATCAACAGCAGCGCGTGCGGCGTGGCGTTCTGCGCCGTGTCGGCGACCGCCGCCTCGAGCGCGCGCAGGAAGGTCGCGCGATTCAGCAGGCCGGTGACCTGGTCGCGCTGGCGCAGCTCTTCGACCTCCCGCGCCAGCGCCGGGTCGGCGTCCTGCTTGCGCAGGATCAGCTGCAGGCAGGTCTCGCCCTCGTACGACGCCGGGGTGAACTCCATCACCGCGGGGAACTGGCTGCCGTCGAGCGCGCGCGCCTGGGTCTCGTAGCGCGGCGGGGCGGTTTCGCCCTTCGACAGCTGCTTGAGCAGGGTCTTGAACGCGGCCACCTGGGCCGGCGCGACCAGGTCCAGCAGCGACATGCCCTCGATGTCCTCGAACGAGTCGAACCCGAACATCTCCAGGTACGCCGCGTTGGCGCGGATGTGCATGCCCTCGTGGATGTACGCGATCGGGTCGCGCGAGGAGTCAATCAGGGCGTCGCAGCGGCGCTCGGTCTCGCGCACCTGGCCCTTGAGGCGGCGCAGCGCGCGCCGCGATTCGAGGTCCGACCACTCCGCCCGGACCACCGCCTGCACGTGCTCGACGCGGTCGCGCAGCACCACGGCCCGGGCGCCGACCTGCGCGACCTCGAGCAGCTTGGCCGCGTCGATCGTCTCGTGGACCACCAGCACCGGCAGGTCCTTGCCGCTGGCGTCGACCACGGCCATCACGCGGTCGAGCGGCACCGAGCGGGCGCCGTGGGCGGCCAGGACGAGTTCGAAGGTCTGCTGCTGGACGAGTTCGGCCAGCTCGTCTTCCTTTTCCGGACGCGAGGGGCGCACCGCGATGCCGCTGTTGCGCAGGCCGCTGACGATGGCTTCCGCCGCCTCGACACTGTCGTCGACGACCAGCAGGCGCAGCACCATGTCTTTGCCGAATTGCATCAAGCCACCTCCCGTGGGCGTCGTTTATGACATGAACGGCGCGCGGCCGTCCACGCCGCGCCGCTCACAACGGACGCTTGCCGCTGTCGCCGGCGACTTCGCGCACCAGCCTCGGCACGAGGTATCCCGACAGCCGCGCCGCCAGCGCGGCGTGAAGCGCGCGTGCCCGGTCGTCGGGCACCTCGAAGTGCGCCGCGCCGTGGACGCGGTCCAGCTGGTGCAGGTAGTAGGGCAGCACGCCGGCGCGGTGGCCGCGCTCGGACAGCTCGGCCAGCGCGTCCACTGAATCGTTCACGCCGCGCAGCAGCACGGCCTGGTTGAGCAGCATCGCGCCGGCGTCGCGCAGCCGGCGCAGCGCGGCGTCGACGTTCGCGTCGAACTCGCGCGCGTGGTTGGCGTGCAGCACCACCGTCACCGGCCACGGCAGCCGGCCCAGCCACGACAGCAACTCGTCGTCGACCCGCTCGGGCAGCACCACGGGCAGGCGGGTATGGATGCGCACGCGCCTGAGGTGCGCGACGTCCGCCAGCGCGTCGGTCAGTTCGGCGAGCTTCGGCGTCGACAGCGACCACGGGTCGCCTCCGGACAGGATCACCTCGTCGATCGACGCGTCCCCGCGGATCGCCTCGATCGCCTCGCGCCAGCCCGCGGCCGCGGCCGTCTCCTCGGCATACGGAAAGTGCCGGCGGAAGCAGTAGCGGCAGTGGATCGCGCAGCTGCCGGTGGTGACCAGCAGCGCGCGGCCGCGGTACTTGCGGATCACGCCGTGGCCGGCCTTGGCCGCCGCGTCGCCGACCGCGTCGAGGCTGAAGCCCGGCACGGGGCGCATCTCGTCGTCGAGCGGCAGCACCTGGCGCAGCAGCGGGTCGGCCGCGTCGCCATGGCGCATGCGCGCGACGAAGCCGCGCGGCACGCGCAGCGGGAACTGCGCGGCGGCGGCGGCGGAGAGCGCCGGCACGCGGCCGTCGAGGCCGAGCAGCGACAGCAGCTCGCGCGGGTCGCGGACGGCGTCGCGCCACAGCGCCTGCCAGCGAGGCGGGGCGGGGGCGGGCTGCAGGGGCAGGGGGGCAGCGGGTATCATGGCGGACCGGTTTTCCTTGCGTGCGGGCCCGCGGCCCGTCGCAACAGCCCGACATTCTAGCCTTCGCCGCCCTCGCGGCGGCCCGGCGCCACACCCAACACTTTCCGCAGGAGCTCCACCCATGGCCAGCCTGGGCATGAACGACGTCAAGACCGGACAGAAGATCCTGGTCAACAACGACCCGTGCATCATCACCGAGACCGAGTACGTCAAGCCGGGCAAGGGCCAGGCCTTCACCCGCATCAAGTACCGCAGCATCAAGTCCGGCCGCGTGGTCGAAATGACTATGAAGGCCACCGACAGCGTCGAACAGGCCGACGTGGTCGACACCGACATGCAGTATCTCTACTCCGATGGCGAGTACTGGCACTTCATGCAGCAGGAGACGTTCGAGCAGGTCCAGGCCGACAAGGCCGGCATGGCCGGCGCCGAGAAGTGGCTCAAGGGCGAGGAGGCCTGCGTGGTCACGCTGTGGAATGGCACCCCGATCGCGGTGACGCCGCCGAACTTCGTCGAGCTGAAGATCGTCGAGACCGATCCGGGCGTCCGCGGCGACACCTCGGGCGGCGGCGGCAAGCCGGCCACGCTGGAGACCGGCGCGGTCGTGCGCGTGCCGCTGTTCGTGGCGCAGGACGAGATGATCAAGGTCGACACCCGCTCGGGCGAGTACGTCAGCCGCGTCAAGTAAGCGCGGCGAGGCGGGCCCGCGCCCGCCGCACCCGCCGGCGGTGGCGGCGCTCGCCGGTTGCCGAACGGCGGCCGGGCACGCGGCATGCGCCCGCCCGCACACCCGGCGCCGCGCATGGGGCGCGCGCCGACAGGCCAGAACGAAGGACACCGCATGACCCACGACACCGCGCGCCAGCCCTGCGACCTGCTGATCGAGGCCGGCTGGGTGGTGCCGGTGGAGCCGCATGCAGTGGTCCTCGAGGACCATGCGGTCGTGGTCACCGGCGGAGCGATCGTCGCGGTGCTGCCGACCGACGAGGCCCGGCTCCGCTACGCGCCGACCGAGACCGTCGCCCGCCCGGGCCACGCGCTGATCCCCGGCCTGGTCAACGCGCACGTGCACAACCCGATGACCCTGCTGCGCGGGGTCGCCGACGACCTGCCGCTGATGCAGTGGCTGCAGGGCCACATCTGGCCGATCGAGGCCGAGGTGATCGGGCCGGAGTTCGTCGCCGACGGCATCGCCCTGGCCATTGCCGAGATGCTGCGCGGCGGCACCACCTGCTGCAACGAGAACTACTTCTTCCCCGACGTGCAGGCCGCGGTCTACAAGCGCCACGGCTTCCGCGCGCGGGTCGGCCTGCCGGTGATCGACTTCCCGACGGCGTGGGCGAAGTCGTCGGACGAGTACTTCGACCGGGCCGGCGAGGTCCACGACCAGTGGCGCGGCGACCCGCTGGTGGCGATGGCCTTCGCCCCGCACGCCCCGTACACCGTGTCCGACGCGAACTTCGAGCGCATCCGCATGCTCGCCGACCAGCTCGACGTGCCGGTGCACTGCCACATCCACGAGACCGCGCACGAAGTGGCCGAGTCGCAGCAGCTGCACGGCCAGCGGCCGCTGGCCCGGCTCGACCGACTCGGCCTCGTCAACGACCGCCTGATCGCCGTGCACATGACCCAGCTGACCGACGCCGAGATCGAGCTGTGCGCCCAGCGCGGGGTCAGCGTGGCCCACTGCGCCGAATCCAACCTCAAGCTCGCCTCAGGCTTCTGCCCGGTCGGCAAGCTGGTGAAGGCCGGCGTGAACCTGGCGATCGGCACCGACGGCTGCGCCAGCAACAACGACCTCGACATGGTCGGCGAGATGCGTACGGCCGCGCTGCTGGCCAAGGCCGTCGCCGAGGACGCGTCGGCGCTCGACGCGGCCACCGCGCTGCGCGCGGCGACGCTCGGCGGGGCCAAGGCGCTGGGATTCGAGGCGCAGGCCGGCTCGATCGAGGCCGGCAAGCAGGCCGACCTGGCGTGCATCGACCTCACGGCGCTCGAGACCCAGCCGCTGCACCACGTGCTGTCGCAGCTGGTCTACGCGGCCGGCCGGCACCAGGTCAGCGACGTGTGGATCGCCGGCCAGCCCAAGCTGCGCGAGCGCGCGCTGGTCGACATCGACACGGCGGCGCTGGTCGCCAACGCCGAACAGTGGCGCCGCCGCATCGCCGCGATCCGCGTCTCGTAAGCGAACCCGACAGGCCCCCCGATGACCGGACCGAACGACCAGAATTTCAGCCAGGCCGAACTCGACAAGTTCGGTGCGCTCGCCAACCGCTGGTGGGACCCGGAAGGCCCGCAGAAGCCGCTGCACGCGCTGAACCCGGCGCGGCTGGGCTATGTCGCCGAGCGCGTGGCGCTGCGCGGCGCGCGCGTGCTCGACGTCGGCTGCGGTGCCGGCCTGCTCAGCGAGGCGCTGGCCAGCGCCGGTGCGGACGTGACCGCGCTCGACCTGGCGCCGGAGCTGATCAAGGTGGCCAAGCTGCATCGGCTCGAAACCGGCGTGCAGGTCGAGTACCGCGAGCAGTCGGTCGAGTCGCTGGCCGAGCAGGCGCCGGCGAGCTTCGACGCGATCACCTGCATGGAAATGCTCGAGCACGTGCCGGACCCGGGCTCGATCATCCGCGCGTGCGCCACGCTGCTGAAGCCCGGTGGGCGGCTGTTCCTGTCCACGCTCAACCGCACCCCGGCGGCGTTCGCGCTGGCCGTGGTCGGCGCGGAGTACGTCGCGCGCCTGCTGCCGAAGGGCACCCACCAGTACCGGGACTTCATCAAGCCGTCGGAGCTCGCCGCGTGGCTGCGCGCCGCCGGTCTCCAGCTCGAGGACGTGAGCGGGCTGATGTACGAGCCGTGGCGCAACGCCGCGCGCGTGATCGCGCGCACCGACGTCAACTACCTGGCCTGCGCGCGCAAGCCGGAGGCGTCGGGCGAATGAGCGGGATCGCGTCGTCGTTCCCGAAGGGCGTGCTGTTCGACCTCGACGGCACGCTGCTCGACAGCGCGCCGGACTTCGTCGCCACCGTCAACGTGATGCGCGCCGACCGGGGTCGCGGGCCGATCGCGCTGGACGCGCTGCGACCGCACGTGTCGAAGGGCGCGCGCGCGATGACCGCGGCCGCGTTCGCCGATGTCGATCCGGCCGAGCGCGACGGCTGGATCCCGGAGTTCCTCGAGGTGTATCGCCGCGAACTCGGTCGCCACGGCGGGCTGTTCGACGGAGTCGCGACGATGCTCGAGCGGCTGGAGGCCGCCGGCACGCCGTGGGGCATCGTCACCAACAAGCCCGAGGGGCTAGCCGCGGCGCTGATGCCGCTGCTGGGGTGGGAGCAGCGCTGCGCGGTGCTGATCGGCGGCGACACGCTGCCGGTGCGCAAGCCCCACCCGCTGCCGCTGACGGTCGCGGCCGAGCGCCTCGGCGTCGCGGCCGCCGACTGCGTTTACGTCGGCGACGACGAACGCGACATCGAGGCGGCGCGCGCCGCCGGCATGGCGTCGATCGTCGCGCTGTGGGGCTACCGGCTGCCCGACGACGCGCCGGAGGCCTGGGGTGGCGACGTCCTCGTCGAGCACCCGGACCACCTGCACGCCGCCGACGCGTGGCCGTCGCGCCCGTGACCGACGCCCCGCCGCGGTCCGACGACCCGGTCGATGCGTTCATCGACAAGTGGCGCGCGCGCTGGCCGGAGTGGCAGATCGCCGAGGTGTTCGTGCCGGCCGGGCAGCGACTGCCGGCGCTGGCGTGGGGCAGCCTGCAGCAGGAGCTGCTCGACGCCGCCTGGGGCGGCAGCGACCCGCGCCCCGGCGACGCCAAGCTCGCGTGGTGGCAGGAAGAGTTGAACGGCTGGGCCGGCGGCGCGCGTCGCCACCCGCTCGGCGCGGTGCTGCAGCGATCGGCGGCGCCGTGGCGCGACCTCTCGGCGGCGCTGCCGTCGTTGCGCGCCGCACGCGAGCGTCCGGTCGATGCCGACGAGGCCGCGGGCTCGCTGCGGCCGGTGGCGCTCGCGATGGTTCGGATCGACGCGGCGCTGTTCGCCGGCACCGCCGTCGATCCGTCGGCGATCGATCTGGCGCTTCGGCAGCTGCAGCACCACCGGGTGCTCGTCGACGCGCCCACCGCGGTCCCGCTGTCGGTGCTCGCCGCCGTGGGTGAAGCGGGCGGGGCGGCCGAGTGGTCGGCGCGACTGCTGGCCGATTGGCCGGTCGCGCCGGCGGCGGCCGTGCCGCGGCGGGTGCACGCGGCGATCGTGCGCGCCCGGCTGCAGCGCGGCGCGGCCGCTCGGCCGCTGCCGGCCTGGGCGGCGCTGTGGTCCGCGTGGCGCGTGGCCCGCAACTGACCGTTGCAGGGCCCGGGCCGGCCGGCGCGGGCCCGGCCGCTAGAATGGCGGCGTTGCGAAATCCCCCGCTGCCCCCATCCAGGCCGACGTGACCCCGATCTCTCCCGTTCCGCGCCGCCTTCCCGACGTCGCCCATGACGCGCCGGCGGCCGCGCGTCCGCTCGACTGGGTCGGCATGTCCAACATCGCGCTGCCGGTCCGGGTGGCCACGGCCGGCGGCGACCCCATCCAGGTGGCTGCGTCGGTCGACGTCGCGGTCGACCTGCGCGACGCGGCCGCGCGCGGCATTCACATGTCGCGCCTGTACCTGCAGCTGCAGCACGCGTTCGCCAGCGAGGCGGTGACGCCCGCCGGGCTGCGCCGCGTGCTGCAGAACCTGGTCGACACGCAGGCCGGGCTGTCGTCGAGCGCGCGGCTGGTGCTGCGCTACGAGCAGCTTCTGCTGCGCAACGCGCTGGCCAGCGACAACGCCGGCTGGAAACGCTACCCGGTCGAGATCGACGCGAGCCTCGTCGACGGCCACCTGCATCTCGCACTGCGCTTCAGCGTCGAGTACTCCAGCACGTGCCCGGCCTCGGCCGCGCTGTCGCGCCAGCTCAACGCCGACCGTTTCGCCCAGGACTTCGCCGACGCCCGCCCGCTCGCCGCGGCGGTGCACGACTGGCTGTCGTCCGAGCGTGGACTGGCGGCGACCCCGCATGCGCAGCGCAGCCGCGCCGACGTGCGCGTGGAATTGAGGCCGGCGTTCGACGAACTGCCGCTGGTCGCGCTCATCGACGCGCTGGAAGACGCGCTGGCGACGCCGGTCCAGACCGCGGTCAAGCGCGAGGACGAGCAGGCCTTCGCCCAGCTCAATGCGGCGAACCTGATGTTCTGCGAGGACGCCGCGCGCCGCGTCGCCGCGGCGCTGTCCCGCGACGCCCGCGTGGCGCGCTTCGAGGCGACGGTTGCCCACTTCGAAAGCCTGCACGCGCATGACGCCGTCGCGACGGTGCGGGGCGAGGGCGCTCCGGTCTAGCTGGCCCATCGGCCTGCGGCGACGGTCGGCCCCCCGCGGTCTTGACGGCCGTCACATTCGGCTATGCTCGCCCGGACACGGTGTCGGAACGGGCGGAATGGGGAAGCCCCTGCGTCGAGGATGGCTCGTGCTGGCCGCATGGCTGGCACTGACGGGCGTGGCTGCGGCGCAGTCGCCGTTGGCCCTCGCCCGCCTGTCCGGCGACCCGCCGCCGGGGCAGGTGGTCAGCGGAGCCCTCGATGAGCAGTTCGAACGCGTCGAAGGCCCAGCGGTGCTGGAACCGGCCGAGCCCGGGCCGCACTGGTGGCGCCTCACCGCGACCCGCGACGTGGCGCCGAACGGCGCGCCGCAGCTGGTGATCGCCAATCCGCATCTGAATCGCCTCGAGGTGTGGCGGCCAGGCCAGGGCACGCCGGACCAGCGCGCCACGGTCGGCCGGCACGCGGATCCCAGCTTCTCCGCGCGTGCGCTGGTGGTCGCGCTGCCCGACGGGTTGTGGGCCGGGCAGCACGTCTACCTGAGGATGCAGGTGCGCACGCCGGCGGCGATGCCGGTCACCGTCGAGCCGCTGGCGCAGGTCCACCGCAGCGACCTGGTCCACGTCGCGTGGCGCACGGCTGTGCTCGTGACGATGCTGGTGCTGGCCGTGCTCGCGCTGGGCTTCTGGCTCGGCGGCGGCGAGCGCGGGTTCGCGTACCTGATGGTGTCGCTGCTCGCGCACGTGGGATTCCTCGTCGCCGACGGCGGCGAGATCCGGCTGCTGCCGTGGCTGGCCAACCTGCTCGGCCAGGACCTGCGCGCCGGACGCCTGTTCGGCGCGATCGGGGCGATCGCCGGGATCGGCTTCCTCAACTTCTACCTCGATCTGTCGGCGCGCCAGCCGCGGGTCATGCGGATCCTCAAGGCCTGCAGCGTGACGATGGGGCTGGTGCTCGTCGCGACCTTCTTCACGATGGCGCCGGCGGTTGCGGTCGGTGCCAACGTGGTGGTGCTCGTCGTCGCCGCCGCCATGCTGTGGGCCACGATCACCGCCGCACGCCGGCGCGAGCGCGCCGCGCTGTTCCTGGCCGTGTCGTGGACGCCGCTGCTGGCGGTGCTCGCCGTGCGCATCGGCGGCCTGCTCGGCGCCTGGCCGGTGCCGGCGTGGATGGCCTACGCCTTCCCCGCCAGCTTCGCGCTGGCCGGGCTGGTGCTGACGATCGGCTTCGCCGACAAGATGCAGCAGCTGCGCCGCGACCGCGACCGCGCCAGCCAGCTGGCGTCGTTCGACGGGCTTACCGGCGCTGCCTCGCGCCAGATGATAGAGGAGCAGCTGCTTGCCGCCGTGGCCGCGGCCCACCGCCAGGGCCAGCCGCTGTCGGTGGTGTTCTTCGACATCGACCACTTCAAGCGTATCAACGACGAGCACGGCCACCTCGTCGGCGACCACTGCCTGCGAGTGATCGCCCTGCGCACGCGCAACCGGCTGCGCACCTACGACCGGCTCGGCCGCTACGGTGGCGACGAGATGCTGGTGATCCTGCCGGACACGCGGCTGGGCGAGGCCTTCGGCGTGGCCGAAAACCTTCGCGCGGCGGTCAACTGCCGTCCGCTGTCGATCAACGGCGCCCGCATCCACGCCAGCCTCAGCCTCGGCGTGGCCGAGTTGGCCGCCGGCGAATCCGCCCACGACCTGCTTCAACGCGCCGACGCCGCGCTGTATGCAAGCAAGGCGCAGGGGCGCGACCGGGTCAGCGCGGACGCCACCGTCGCGCCCGAGCCCGCGGCCAGCGCCGAAGTGGCCTGATCGGTCGGCGAGCGCGCGGGCCGGACGTAGCAGGCGCGCGAGCGGGGGCCTCCAGACGCGCGGTGGATGCCAACGCGCCGCCGCGCGCGACGCTGGGGTGCAACGGCGCCTTGGAAGAGAGGGCTATGGTTTCCGCTCGAGCACCAGCAGCGGATCGATGCGGACGTCGAACCGCGCCAGGTGCCACCAGACGCGCGGCCGGTTCCAACGCGCCGCCGCGCGCGACGCTAGGGTGCAACGGCGCCTCGAAGCGACCGCTAAGGTTTCCGTTCGAGCACCAGCAGCTGGTCGATGCGGACGTCGAACCGCGCCAGGTGCCTCCAGACGCGCGGCGGGTTCCAACGCGCCGCCGCGCGCGACGCCGGGGTGCAGCGGCGCCTCGAAAGAGACGGCTATGGTTTCCGCTCGAGCACCAGCAGCGGGTCGATGCGGACGTCGAACCGCGCAAGGTGCCACCAGACGCGCGGCCGGGTCCAACGCGCCGCCGCGCGCGACGCTGGGGTGCAACGGCGGTGCGGGAAAGAGCGCTACGCCTCGAAAGCGACGGAACTACGGCGTCCGCTCGAGGACCAGCAGCGGGTCGATGCGGACGTCGAACCAGTTCATCCCCCAATGCAGGTGCGGCCCGGTCGCCCGCCCGGTGGCGCCGACCGCGCCGATCACCTGGCCCTGCTCGACGCGATCGCCGACCGCGACGTCTAGCCGCGACAGGTGCAGGAAGTTCGAGCTGACGCCGTGGCCGTGGTCGAGCAGCACGGTGCCGCCGGTCAGGTACAGGTCGGGCGCAGCGAACGTGACCGCGCCCGCGGCGGGCGCGCGCACCGGCGTGCCGCCGGGCGCGGCGATGTCCATGCCCGAGTGGGCCGCCCCGGGCTCGCCGTTGTAGACGCGCTGGTTGCCGAAGCGTCCGCTGACGCGGCCCTCCACGGGCCACGCGAACGGCTGGGCGAAATCGGTGCGGGCGTCGTCGCGCTCGCGCGCCGCCGTCACCAGCGCCTGCTCGCGGCGGATGCGCTCGGCGATCGCCGGCGGTGGCTTGACCGTCGCCGGCGGCACGCCGCGCACCTGTTCGACCGGCCAGTCGCGCGGCGTTACGGCGATGCCGTGCCGCTGGGTCGCGCCGTCGGGCAGCCGCACATCGACCTGGAGCGGCCCGCGCTCGTCGCGACCGACACCGAATACCGCCGTCCCATAGCCGGTGACGCGCAGCGCCCGTTGTCCGACGCTCACCGTGCTGCCCGGCGGCACCTTGCCGACCACCAGCGCGCCCTGCGGCACAGACGTTGGAAAGACAACGCGGCTGTCGACGGCGGCCGGCGCGCCGGCTGCCGCGGCGTCGGGCGCGGCCGGCGTCGCACCGAGCGGCCGCACCGCCTGGCCCGCGCACGCCGCCAGCAGCAGCGCCGCGCCCAGTGCCGCCAGCGGCCTCATCGATCGAAGGCCAGCCGCTGCCCGTTCGGCGTGCCGACCAGCTGGCTCCCGTCCCAGGCCAGCGCGCCATTGACCCACACCGCGCCGATGCGCGCGTGGAACGTCATGCCCTCGAAGGGCGACCAGCCGCACTTCGACAGCACGTCCTCGCGCCGCACGGTGGTCGGCGTGTCGTCGACCAGCACCAGGTCGGCGGCATGGCCTTCGCGCAGGAACCCGCGGCCGGCGACGTCGAACAGCTGCGCCGGCGCATGCGCGAACTTCTGCACCACCTGCGCGGTGGTGAGCTTGCCCTCGTGGACCAGCTCCAGCGACGCCAGCAGCGCGTATTGCACCAGCGGCAGTCCGCTCGGCGCGCCGGTGTACGGCCGACCCTTTTCCTCGAGCGTGTGCGGCGCGTGGTCGGTGGCAAGCACATCGATCACGTCGTCGGCCAGGGCGGCGACCAGCGCTTCGCGGTCGCCCGCGTCCTTGATCGCCGGGTTGCACTTGATCAGGTGGCCCAGGCGCGCGTAGTCGGCCCGGTCGAAGCGCAGGAAGTGCACGCAGGTCTCGGCGGTGATGCGCTTGCGCGAGCCGTCGGCGCGCACCAGCGGGCCGGGCTCGAACAGCGCGAGCTCGTCTGCGGTGCTGATGTGCAGCACGTGCAGGCGGGTGCCGTGCTGGCGCGCCAGCCCGATCGCCAGCCGGGTCGACTTGATGCAGGCCTCGCGCGAGCGGATGTCCGGGTGGCACTCGGCCGGGATGTCGTCGCCGTAGCGGGCCTTGTAGTCGGCCAGCAGCGCGTCGATCGTCGGCGTGTCCTCGCAGTGGGTGATGATCGGCGTCGGCGCGTCGCGGAAGATCGCGTCGAGCGTGTCCGGGTTGTCGACCAGCATGTTGCCGGTCGACGCGCCCATGAAGACCTTCAGGCCCGGCGTCGCCCGCGGGTCGATCGCGCGGATCGCCTCGAGGTTGTCGTTGCTGGCGCCCATGTAGAAGCCGTAGTTGCCCCACGCGCGGCCGGCCGCGCGGCGGTACTTGTCCTCCAGCGCGGCGGCGTCGAGGGTCGGCGGGTTGGTGTTGGGCATGTCCATGAAGCTGGTCAGCCCGCCGGCGACGGCCGCGGCCGACTCGGTCGCGATGTCGGCCTTGTACTCCATGCCCGGCTCGCGGAAGTGCACCTGGTCGTCGATCATGCCGGGCAGCAGGCGCCGGCCCGCCGCGTCGACGACGGTCTCGCCGGCGCGCGCCGACAGGCCGCTGCCGATCTCGACGATCAGGCCGTCGGCGATGCGCAGGTCGCCGTCGAATTCGCGCCCCTCGTTGACGAGGCGGGCGTTGACGATCAGCGTCGGAGGCGGGGTCGTGGTCATCGGGCGGTTCCGTTCGGGGGATCGGGCACGGGATCGTGCCCGCCGGGGTGGAGAGGATGGCAGCGGGCGATGCGGCGCAGTGCGAGCCAGCCGCCGCGCAGCGCGCCGAAGCGGGCGATCGCCTGCATCGCGTATTCGGAACAGGTCGGGTGGAACCGGCAGCGCGGGCCGAGCAGGGGGCTGATCCAGCGCTTGTAGAGGCGGAGCGCGGCGATGAGCAGTCGGTCGATCACGGTACCTTCATGTGCGCGCAGCACCCTGTGCACCGGGACGCGTTGTGGATGCCGACCGGTGCCGTGATTCGGACGCCGGGGCGTCGCTCCAAGGTGGCCGCGACACGCCGTTCGGACTCGCAAGTGCTTGATTCCGGGACGCGATGTGGCTGCTGCGAAGGCCTTGCGGGGCTTCGTCGTGGTGCGGTTGCCGCAGGTGTCGGCGCAGGGTATAACAGCGCGCTTTCCCGTCACAAGGGAATGAAAAAGGACAAGCCGCTCGTGGCAGTGAAGAAACCCGCGAAGAAGGTCGCCAAGGCGGCCAAGAAAGCCGCCAAGCCTGCTGCAAAGAAGGCTGTCGCGAAGAAGCCCGTGGCCAAGAAGGCTGCGGTGAAGAAGCCGGCGGCCAAGCCGGCGCCGAAGAAGTCGACGGCGAAGCCGACACCTGCGAAGAAGGCCCCGGCAAAGAAGGCCGCCGTCGCGAAGAAGCCCGTTGCAAAGAAGCCGGCCCCGACCAAGGCCGCCGCCAAGAAGGTCGTCGCCAAGAAGGTCGTCGCCAAGAAGCCTGCGCCGAAGCCGGCGCCGGCGAAGAAGCCCGTCGTCGCCAAGGCGCCGGCCGTGCCGGCGAAGAAGCCTGCGGCGGCTCCGGCGGCCAAGCCCGCGCCCGCCCCGGCGCCGGCCAAGCCGAGCATCGCCAAGAAGCCCGCTCCGCGCCCGGCGACCAAGACCGCACCGGTCGCACCGCAGACTCCCCCATCCGCTGCGCGCCCCGGCGCCGCACCCCCTGCCGCCAAGCCGGCGACGCCGACCGCACCTCGCCCGACCGGCAAGGTCGCGGTGGCCGTCGCAGCCAAGCCGCAGGCCCCCGCGCCGAAAGGCAAGGTGAAAGTCGTGCCGTACAAGACCGAAGCGGGCTCCGGCCGCCCGATCGTGCCCCAGGGTTACCGTCCGTCGCCGGAAGAGGAGTACATGAGCCCGCTGCAGCTCGAGTACTTCCGGCAGCGCCTGCTGAGCTGGCGCGCCGACCTGGTCGAAGAGTCGAAGCAGACCATCGAGAACCTCAAGGACGAAGTGCGCGACGTCGGCGACGAGGCCGAGCGCGCGACCCGCGAGACCGAGAACTCGCTCGAGCTGCGCACCCGCGACCGCTACCGCAAGCTGATCAGCAAGATCGACAGCACGCTGAAGCGCGTGGACTCGGGCGATTACGGGTACTGCGTCGATACCGGCGAGGAGATCGGGCTGGAACGCCTGGAGGCGCGCCTGACCGCCGAGCGCACGATCGATGCGCAGGAGCGCTGGGAGCACCTGCAGAAGCAGATGGGCGACTAGCCCGCCGCCGAAGCAGAGCCAACGAAAAGCCCCGCATGCGCGGGGCTTTTCGCTTTCAGGCCGACCGTCGGCGGCGCGGTGCCAGTGCAGCCGACGGATCGTCGTCGGGCGCCATCGGCCTGGAAGGCGGTGTGGGGGCGCTGGGCGGTTGCGCCGGCGTGCCACCCCCGCAGTCTGCCATGCGGCCAAGCGCGAGCGCGTTCGTGCGATGCCTCGGGTCAGTGCAGGTCGGCGAGATCGAGCCGTCTGAGCTTCGGAGCAAGCTTGGCCGTCGCAGCGACCACGCCAAGGGTCATGCAGCCGCCGAACACCACCGACGGCACCAGCCCCATCAGCCGCGCCGCGACGCCGGACTCGAACGCGCCGAGTTCGTTCGACGAGCCGATGAAGATCCCATTGATCGACGACACGCGGCCGCGCAGGTGGTCGGGCGTGGCCAGCTGCAGGATCGTCGAGCGCAGCACCACCGACACGCCGTCGCACATGCCCGACAGCATCAGCATCGCCGCCGACAGCCAGAACGAGCGCGACAGCGCGAAGCCGATGATGCACAGCCCGAACCCGGCCACGGCCAGCAGCAGGATCCGCCCGGCGTGCTTCTGCAGCGGCCGTCGCGCCAGCCACAGGCCCACGAGGACCGCGCCGGCCGCCGGCGCCGCGCGCAGCACGCCGAGCGCCTCCGGGCCGTAGTGCAGGACCTCGGCGATGAAGGCCGGCAGCAGGGCGACCGCGCCGCCAAACAGCACCGAGAACATGTCCAGCGCCTGCGCGCCGAGCACGATCTGGTGGTTGAACACGAAGCGCAGCCCCTCACCGATGCTCTTGAACACCGGTGCGCGTTCGGGCGGCGGAGGCGGCTCGGTGACGCGAAGGCTCACCACGGCGATCGCGGCCGCCAGCGCGAAACCGGCAGCCACCAGGTAGGCCATGGTCTTGCCGCCGAACGCGATCAGCAGGCCGCCCATCGCCGGGCCGATGACGAGGCCGGCCTGCATGACGACGCTGCCCACGCCAGCGCCGCGGGCGAACTGCTCGCGCTGCAGCACGCGCGCGAACAGCGCGTTGTAGACCGGGCCGAGGAACGCGCGCACGACGCCGTTGAGGGCGATCGCGACGTACAGCATCCCGGTCTTCCAGCCGCCGATCGCCGCGGGCACCACCCCGGCGGCGATGCCGGCCAGCAGCAGCGTCGACAGCAGCAGCCCGAGGCACGCGAACATGCCGAGCTTGCGTCGCCGCAGGTGGTCGACGGCGTACCCGGCGAACAGCGCGAAGCAGAAGTACGGGATGACCTCGGCCAGGCCGATCAGGCCCAGCGCCAGCGCGTCGCGGGTCAGCTCGTAGACGTGCCAGCCGACCGTCACCGCGACGATCTGGTACGACAGCATCGCCAGCAGCCGGTAGCCGAGCAGGCCGGTGAAGCCGCGGTTCCGCAGCAGCGCCGCGACGCCGGGGGCGGCGGGCGCCGGGATGCTCACGGCGCGAGCGCGCGCGCCCGGTCGCGGATGAAGCCCAGCAGCGCGGTCAGGCCGTTGGAGCGGGTCGGGGACAGGTGCTTGGCCAGGCCGATGTCGGCGATGTAGTCGGCCTCGGTGCTGGCGATTTCGGCGGCGCTGCGGCCGGAATAGACGCGCAGCGCGAGGTAGATCAGGCCCGAGACGATCGCCGAGTCGCTGATGGCATGGAAGTCGAGGCGATCGGCATCGCCGTCGGCGACGATCCACACCATCGACTGGCAGCCGTGCAGGCGGTTGGCCTCGGTCTTCCACTCCTCGGGGAAGGCGGGCAGCTTGCGGCCGAGGTCGATCAGGTACTGGTAGCGCTCGGCCCAGTCGCTGAAGAACGCGAATTCCTCGCGGATCGCGGACTGTGCGTCGGCGATGGTCGGTTCGAGCGGGAAGAGGGGGGCGGTCACGTCGTTCGATTCGTCGATGGGGTCAGGCACGGCGCCAGCGCACGCCCTGCGCGGTGTCCTCGAGCAGCACGCCTTCGCCGGCCAGCTCGTCGCGGATCGCGTCGGCGCGGGCGAAGTCGCGCGACTGCTTCGCCGCATTGCGCTCGTCGACCAGCGCCTGGATGCGCGCGTCGTCGCCGTCGCCACTGCCGCGGGCGAACCACGCCGCCGGGTCCTGCTGCAGCAGCCCGAGCGCGAAGCCGGCGCCGAGCAGCTCGCCGCGCAGCCGGGTGCGCTCTTCGGCGGTTCCGGCCTTGCGCGCCTCCCCGGCGATGCGCGACAGCTCGGCCAGCGCCTGCGGGGTGTTGAGGTCGTCGTCGAGCGCGGCTTCGATGCTGGCCGGGATCGTCGGCTCGCCGTCGCCGTCGCCGTCGACGGCGCCAAGGTCGCGCAGCGTGCCGTACAGCCGGTCGAGCGTGCGCACGCTCTGCTCGATCAGCGCGTCGGACCAGTCCAGCGGCTGGCGGTAGTGGGCCGACAGCAGCGCGTAGCGCAGCGCTTCGGCCGGGTGGACCTGCAGCAGGTCGTGGACCTTCTCGATGTTGCCCAGCGACTTGGACATCTTCGCGCCGGAGAAGGTCAGCATGCCGTTGTGCAGCCAGAACCGCGCAAACGGCGCGCCGCCGTGCGCGCACTCGCTCTGTGCGATCTCGTTCTCGTGGTGCGGGAACTGCAGGTCGACGCCGCCGGCATGGATGTCGATGGTCTCGCCCAGGTGCGCGGCGGCCATCGCCGAGCACTCGATGTGCCAGCCCGGCCGGCCGCGGCCCCACGGCGAGTCCCAGCCGGGCAGGTCGTCGGTCGACGGCTTCCACAGCACGAAGTCGCCGGGGTCGCGCTTGTACGGTGCGACTTCGACCCGGGCTCCGGCGAGCATCTCGTCGGCGTCGCGGCGCGAGAGCTTGCCGTAACCGCCGAAGCTGGCGACCGAGAACAGCACGTGGCCGTCGGCGGCGTAGGCGTGGCCCGACGCGATCAGCCGTTCGATCATCGCGACGATGTGCGGAATGTGGCCGGTCGCTTCCGGCTCGATGTCCGGCGGCTTGACCCCGAGCGCGCCCATGTCCTCGCGGTAGATCGCGGCGAAGCGGTCGGTGATCGTGGAGATCGGCACGCCCTGTTCGCGCGCGGCCGCATTGATCTTGTCGTCGACGTCGGTGATGTTGCGCGCGTAGTCGAGCCGGCCGAAGCGGCGCCGCAGCAGGTCGGCGAGCACGCCGAACACGACCGGGCCCCGGGCGTTGCCGATGTGGGCGTAGTTGTAGACGGTCGGCCCGCACACGTACATCGTGGTGCGGCCGGGGTCTTGCGGCGCGAACGGCTCGGCCCGTCGCGTCAGGCTGTTGTAGAGGTGCAGGGCCATGGGGGAGGTCGCGTGGAGTCCGGTCATTCTAGCGGTCGGGGCCGACGCGGCGCGGGTCGCGCGCCGGCTATAACAGGGGTTCAGGCCTCGGCGCCGCCCGCCACTTACACTTACGCCATGCGTTCCTTCCTGCGCGCGGCTGCCCGCGCCCTCCCGACCCGGCGTGTGCCCGCCCTGATCGCCGTGCTGGCGCTGTCGGCCCCCGCCGCGTGGGCGCAGAACACGGTCATCCAGCAGGAGAACGTCCGCTACGACTACGCGCAGGTGCTGCGGGTGACCCCGGTCTACCAGACCCTGCGGGCGACGCGGCTCGAGCAGCAGTGCGAAAGCACGACGACGACTGCGCCGGCGAAGGACTCGCGCCTGTCGCGCGTGGTCGGGGCGGTGAAGGGGGCGCTGGGGCGTGACGACGAGGCGCCGCCTGCCGCCACGGTGGATTGCCGGCCGGTGCAGGTCGAGCGGGAGTTCCGCCGCCCGATCGCCTACGACGTCGACTACGTGTACCGCGGCGCCAAGTTCCGTTCGCGCCTGCCGGACGACCCCGGCAACCGCCTGCGCATCCGCATCGCGGTGTCGCCGGTCGTGGCCGATCCGCGCTCGCGCTGAGCCCGCCGGCCTTGCACCGTCGCCCCCTGCGTGCGAGCATGCGCGCCTCCATGAACGCCCGTCACGCCGACGCCGATATCCTGACCTCCGCCTACATGGCGGCGGGCATGACCTCGCGCGCGCGCCGACCGTACCCCCGACAACTGGCTGGGTAGGCGGCACCACCGCCGTTCGTGCGCTGTAACGACACACGAAAAGCCCAGCCTCCGCGCTGGGCTTTTGCGTTTCCGGGCCCGGCAGTTCCCCTCCCCGAGCCATGGACACCGCGATGCAGCCCTCCGCCCCCCGGCACTTCCTCAACACCCAGGACTGGTCGCGCGCCGACCTCGACGCCCTGCTGAGCCAAGCGGCCGAGTTCAAGCGCAGCAAGCTTGGCGACCAGCTCAAGGGCAAGTCGATTGCGCTGGTGTTCTTCAACCCGTCGATGCGCACCCGCACCAGCTTCGAGCTCGGCGCGTTCCAGCTCGGCGGCCACGCCGTGGTGTTGCAGCCGGGCAAGGACGCGTGGCCGATCGAGTTCAACCTCGGCACGGTCATGGACGGCGACACCGAGGAGCACATCGCCGAGGTCGCGCGCGTGCTCGGCCGCTACGTCGACCTGATCGGCGTGCGCGCGTTCCCGAAGTTCGTCGACTGGGCGACCGACCGCGAGGACATCGTGCTGAAGTCGTTCGCCAAGTACTCGCCGGTGCCGGTGATCAACATGGAGACGATCACCCACCCGTGCCAGGAGCTGGCGCATGCGCTCGCGCTGCAGGAGCACTTCGGCACCTCCGACCTGCGCGGCAAGAAGTACGTGCTGACCTGGACCTACCACCCGAAGCCGTTGAACACCGCCGTCGCCAACTCGGCGCTGACGATCGCCACGCGGCTGGGCATGGACGTGACCCTGCTGTGCCCGACGCCGGAATACGTGCTCGACCAGCGCTACATGGACTGGGCCGCGCAGAACGTCGACGAGGCCGGCGGCTCGCTGCGCGTCAGCCACGACATCGCCAGCGCCTACGCCGGCGCCGACGTGGTCTACGCCAAGAGCTGGGGCGCGCTGCCGTACTTCGGCAACTGGGGCCCGGAAAAGCCCATCCGCGACCAGTACCAGCACTTCATCGTCGACGAGGCCAAGATGGCCCTGACCAACAACGGCGTGTTCAGCCACTGCCTGCCGCTGCGCCGCAACGTCAAGGCCACCGACGCGGTGATGGACTCGCCGCAGTGCATCGCGATCGACGAGGCCGAGAACCGCCTGCACGTGCAGAAGGCGATCATGGCCACGCTGGTCGGGCGCGCCTGACGCACGCGGTTACCTCCCCCTTTCGAATCGATCCTGGACTGCCCCCACCATGAGTAAAGACATCGTCCTCGCCTTCTCCGGCGGACTCGACACCAGCTTCTGCGTTCCGTACCTGCAGGAGCGCGGCTGGAACGTGCACACCGTGTTCGCCGACACCGGTGGCGTCGATGCCGACGAGCGCGCCTTCATCGAGGGCCGAGCGGCCGAGCTCGGCGTCAGTTCGCACGTCACCGTCGATGGCGGCCCGGCGATCTGGGACGGCTTCGTCAAGCCGTTCGTCTGGGCCGGCGAGGGCTACCAGGGCCAGTACCCGCTGCTGGTGTCGGACCGCTACCTGATCGTCGACGCGGCACTGCAGCGCTGCAACGCGCTCGGCACCAAGGCGATCGCGCACGGCTGCACCGGCATGGGCAACGACCAGGTGCGCTTCGACCTCGCGGTCAAGGCGCTGGGCGATTACGAGATCGTGGCGCCGATCCGCGAGATCCAGAAGGAGCACACCGCGGTGCGCGCCTACGAGCAGAAGTACCTCGAGGACCGCGGCTTCGGCGTGCGCGCCAAGCAGCAGGCGTACACGATCAACGAGAACCTGCTCGGACTGACGATGTCGGGCGGCGAGATCGACCGCTGGCAGGCGCCGGGCGAAGGCGCGGTGGGCTGGTGCAAGCCGCGGGCCGAGTGGCCGGCGCAGCCGCTGCGCGTGCGCATTTCGTTCAAGCACGGCGAGGCGGTCGCGCTCGACGGCCAGCCGATGGCGGGGCACGAGATGCTGGCCCGGCTCAACGGCCTGTTCGCGCAGTACGGCGTCGGCCGCGGGCTGTACACCGGCGACACGACGATCGGGCTGAAGGGCCGCATCATCTTCGAGGCGCCGGGCCTGACCGCGCTGCTCGCCGCGCACCGCGCGCTCGAGGAGACCGTGCTGAGCAAGCAGCAGAACCGCTTCAAGCCCGAGGTCGCGCGCAAGTGGGTGGAGATGGTCTACGAGGGCTTCTTCCACGACCCGCTGAAGACCGACCTCGAGGCCTTCCTCGCTTCGAGCCAGGCGACCGTCAACGGCGACGTCGTGCTCGAGACGCACGGAGGCACGGTCACCGCCGTGGCGATCGAGTCGCCGCACATCCTCAACGCCAAGGGCGCGACGTACGCGCAGGCGGCGGACTGGGGCGTGGCCGAGGCCGAGGGCTTCATCAAGCTGTTCGGCATGAGCAGCACGCTGTGGGCGGAAGTGAACCGCAGCGGCGAGGGCGGGAAGGCCTGACGTGCTGCCGACCGTCCTCCAGCACCTCGACGCGCTGGTGTCGTTCGACACCCGCAACCCGCCGCGCCTGATCGGCACCGGAGGGATGTTCGACTACCTGCGCGCGCAGCTCCCGGGCTTCCGCGTCACCGTCACCGACCACGGCGAGGGCGCGGTGTCGATGCTGGCCGTGCGCGGCCGGCCGACGCGCGTGTTCAACGTGCACATGGACACGGTGCCGTCGTCGCCGGCGTGGAGCGCCGACCCGCACGTGCTGCGCGTCACCGGCGGCCGCGCGATCGGGCTGGGCGCCTGCGACATCAAGGGCGCCGCGGCCGGGCTGCTGGCCGCCGCGGCCGTCACCGACGGCGACGCCGCGTTCCTGTTCTCGACCGACGAGGAGGCCAACGACGCGCGCTGCATCGCGGCGTTCCTCGGCAGCGACCACGGCTTTGCCGAGGCGGTCGTCGCCGAACCGACGCAGTGCGAGGCGGTGCTCGCGCACCGCGGCATCAGCTCGGTGCTGATGAAGTTCCGCGGCGCCGCCGGGCATGCGTCCGGCGCCAACGCGATGCACGCCAGCGCACTGCACCAGGCGATGCGCTGGGGCAACCGTGCGCTCGACTTCGTGGAATCCGAGGCGCACCAGCGCTTCGGCGGCCTGACCGGACTGCGCTTCAACATCGGCCGGGTCGAGGGCGGGATCAAGGCGAACATGATCGCGCCGAGTGCGGAGGTGCGCTTCGGCTTCCGCCCGCTGCCGTCGATGTCGATCGACGGCCTGCACGAACGCTTCGGCACGCTGGTCGAGCCCGGCGCGGTCGAACGCTACGAGGAGACCTTCCGCGGGCCGTCGCTGCCGGCCGGCGACGTCGCCGCGGCCGAACAGCGCCGGCTCGAGGCGCGCGACCTTGCCGACGCGCTCGAGCTGCCGATCGGCAACGCGGTCGACTTCTGGACCGAGGCCTCGCTGTTTTCGGCCGCGGGCATGACGGCGATCGTCTACGGCCCGGGCGACATCACCCAAGCGCACACCGCCGACGAGTGGGTCGCGCTCGACCAGCTCGACCGCTACGCCGGATCCATTGCCCGGATCCTCGGCCAACGATGAACACCATGACCAACGTCCACGACATCCAGACCCGCCAGACCATCGTCCGACTGCTGTCGAGCATGGCCAGCGCGAAGGAGATCAGCCAGTACCTCAAGCGCTTCTCGCAGCTCGACGCCGCGCGCTTCGCCGTGGTCAAGGTCGGCGGCGCGGTGCTGCGCGACGACCTCGACGCGCTGACCTCGTCGCTGTCGTTCCTGCAGGACGTCGGCCTGACGCCGATCGTCATCCACGGCGCCGGTCCGCAGCTGGACGAGGCGCTCTCGGCCGCCGGCATCGAGAAGCACACCGTCGACGGCCTGCGCGTGACCTCGCCGGAGGCGCTGGCGATCGTGCGCCGCGTGTTCCAGGCGCAGAACCTCAAGCTGGTCGAGGCGCTGCAGGCCGCCGACGCGCGCGCGACGTCGATCGTCTCGGGCGTGTTCGAGGCCGAGTACCTCGACCGCGACACCTACGGGCTGGTCGGCGAGGTCAAGGGCGTGCACCTGGCACCGATCGAGGCCGCGCTGCACGCCGGGTCGATTCCGGTGATCGCCAGCCTTGGCGAAACCCCCGGCGGCCAGATCCTCAACGTCAACGCCGACTTTGCGGCGAACGAGCTGGTGCAGGTGCTGCAGCCGTACAAGATCGTGTTCCTGACCGGCACCGGCGGCCTGCTCGATGCCGAGGGCCGGCTGATCGACTCGATCAACCTGTCGACCGAGTACGAGCACCTGATCGCGCAGCCGTGGATCAACGGGGGCATGCGCGTGAAGATCGAGCAGATCAAGGACCTGCTCGACACCCTGCCGCTGACGTCGTCGGTGTCGATCACCCGCCCGGCGGAGCTGGCCAAGGAGCTGTTCACGCACAAGGGTTCGGGCACGCTGGTGCGCCGCGGCGAGCGCGTGCTGCAGGCCGCGACGTGGTCCGAGCTCGACCTGCCGCGGCTGAAGGAGCTGATCGAGTCCGCGTTCGGGCGCACGCTGCTGCCGGACTACTTCGAGCGCACCGCGCTGAAGCGGGCGTACGTGAGCGAGAACTACCGCGCCGCGGTGATCCTGACCGACGAACAGGCCGATGGAAGCGGGGGCTACACCTACCTCGACAAGTTCGCCGTGCTCGACGAAGCGCAGGGCGAGGGCCTCGGGCGCGCGGTCTGGCAGGTGATGCGCGAGCAGAACCCGCGGCTGTTCTGGCGCTCGCGCCACGGCAACCCGGTCAACCCGTTCTACTACGCCGAGTCCGACGGCTGCCTCAAGCTCGAGCACTGGAAGGTGTTCTGGTTCGGGCTGGCGTCGTTCGACGAGATCCGCGACTGCGTCGAGTTGGCGCGGCGCCGCCCGCCAACGCTGGAAGGCTGACCCGTCATGCCCATCCGCACCGGAGCAAACGCATGAGCATCTCGATCGGCCTGGTCGGCGCGCGCGGCTACGTGGGCACCGAACTGATCCGCCTGCTCGATGCGCACCCGCGTTTCGAACTGGCGTTCGTGTCGTCGCGCGAGCGCGAGGGCCAGCGCGTCGCCGACCACGAACCGGCCTACCGCGGCGATCTGTCGTACGTCGCCTACGGGCCGGAGCAGGCGGCCGGGCAGGGCGTCGACGCGCTGGTGCTGGCGCTGCCGAACGGCAAGGCGGCCCCGTTCGTCGCGGCGATCGACGCCGCCGCGCCCCGCACCCTGCTGCTCGACCTGTCAGCCGATTACCGCTTCGACGACGGCTGGTACTACGGGCTGCCGGAACTGTCGCGCGCGCGCTACGACGGCCAGCGGCGGATCAGCAATCCCGGCTGCTATGCGACCGCGATGCAGCTGGCGATCGCGCCGATGTGCGACGCCCTGGACGGTCCAGTGCAGTGCTTCGGCGTCTCGGGCTATTCCGGCGCCGGCACCACGCCGTCGGACAAGAACGACCTCGCCAAGCTGCGCGACAACCTGATGCCGTACGCGCTGACCGGCCACGTGCACGAACGCGAGGTCACCCGCCAGCTCGACCACCCGGTCGAGTTCATGCCGCACGTGGCGCCGCACTTCCGCGGCCTGACGATCACCGCGAACCTGCACCTGACGCGCGCGTTCGAGCGCGCCGAGGCGGTCGCGCGCTACCGCAGCATCTATGCCGGCGAGCCGCTGGTGCGGGTCGGCGACGAGGCGCCGTGGGTCAGCGCGATCGCCGGCGCGCACCACGTTGACCTCGGCGGCTTCGCCGTGGCCGACGACGGGCGCCGTCTGGTGGTCGTCGCGACCGAGGACAACCTGCTGAAGGGCGCGGCGACCCAGGCGCTGCAGAACCTCAACCTCGCATTCGGCTTCGACGAGATGACGGGTATTCCACGCTAGGGCGGGCCGCGAACCGCCACGGCGGGGCACGCGACGGCGGTGCAGTTGTCCGGTGCAAGCGCCGTCGGAGCAGTACCCGCCGTACGGGTCGCCCCGGAAGCGCGCATGGTTTCAACGGTTTGGATTGAACCCGCGGGCATCGGCCCGCGACGAAGGATGAAGACGATGTCCGATCTGCTCTGGCAAAAATCCGGCGTCAAGGTGGACGCGCGCATCCAGCAGTTCCTCGCCGGCGAGGATGTGGTGCTCGACCGCGAGTTCTTCCTGTTCGACATCGACGCCAGCCGCGCGCATGCGCAGGGGCTGCAGCGGATCGGCATCCTGTCGGCCGACGAGCTGGCGTCGCTGGAGCGCGAACTCGCCGCGCTGGCGGACGACTTCCGCAGCGGGGCGTTCGTGCTCGACGATCGCTTCGAGGACGGGCACTCGGCGATCGAGGCGCGGCTGACCGAGCGGGTCGGCGACGCCGGCCGCAAGATCCACACCGGGCGCAGCCGCAACGACCAGGTGCTCGTCGCCACGCGCCTGTGGCTGAAGGACCGGCTCGCGCGCGTCGCCGCGCTGTGCCGCGAGAGCGCGCAGGTCGCGCTGGCCCGCGCCGGGGCCGAGGCGGCGCTGCCGCTGCCCGGCTACACCCACCTGCAGCGTGCGGTCGTGTCGTCGGCCGGCATGTGGTGGGCGGCGTGGGCCGAAGGCTTCATCGACGACGCGGTGCGCGCCGGCGACACGCTCGCCTGGGTCGACGCCAACCCGCTCGGCAGCGCCGCCGGCTACGGCGTCAACCTGCCGCTGGACCGCGACCACACCACCGCGGCGCTGGGCTTCGGCCGGCTGCAGGTGTCCGCCGCGTACGCGCAACTGTCGCGCGGCAAGTTCGAAATGGCGGCGATCGAGGCGCTTTCGTCGGCGCTGCTCGATCTGCGCCGGCTGGCGTGGGACCTGAGCCTGTTCACCAGCGCGGAGTTCGGCTTCGTCGCGCTGCCGGCCGAGTACACGACCGGCAGCTCGATCATGCCGAACAAGCGCAACCCGGACGTAATCGAGCTGATGCGCGCCAGCTACTCGGCCGCTGCGGCCGCGCGCACCGAGGTCGAGCAGCTGCTGTCGCTGCCGTCGGGCTATCACCGGGACCTGCAGTTCTCCAAGGGCGCGATCTTCCACGCATTCGGCCGCGGGCTGGCTGCGCTCGAGCTGCTGCCGGACCTGCTGCGCAACCTCGAGTGGAGGCCCGACGCGATGCGCGCGGCGCTCGAGCCGTCGATGTACGCCACGGACCTGGCGATCGACCTCGCGCGCGAGGGGCTGCCGTTCCGCGAGGCCTACCGCCAGGCCGCCGATCCGGCGCGCTGGGCGCAGGTCGATCCCGAGGCCAGCCTCGCTGCGCGCGTGTCGCCCGGCGCAGCCGCCGAGCTGCGGCTCGACGCGCTGCAGCGACGGCTGCAGGCGCTGGGCTGATGGCCGCGCCTGCCGACTTCGCGGCGCAGCCGCTGCCCCCGTGGCGGCGCGCGGTGCTGAAGGTCGGCAGCAGCCTGCTGGCGCAGCCCGGCGGCGGCCTCGACGACGCCCACGCGCGCGCGCTGGCGGCGTTCATCCAAGCCGCGCGCGCGAGCGGGCGCGAGGTCGTACTCGTGTCGTCCGGCGCGGTGGCCGCGGGGCGCGGGCGGGTCGGCGACGGCGGCGAGGGACTGGTCCTGCGGCAGGCGCTCGCGGCGCTCGGCCAGGCCGCGCTGATCGGTTTCTGGCAGGGGCTCACCGACGCGCCGGTCGCGCAGGTGCTGCTGTCGCACGACGACCTGCGCAACCGCCGCCGCTACCTCAATGCGCGCGCCAGCCTGCGCGAGCTGCTGCGGCTCGGCGCGTTGCCGGTGGTCAACGAGAACGACACGGTCGCCGTCGACGAACTCAAGCTCGGCGACAACGACAACCTCGCCGCCGCGGTCGCGTCGCTGGTCGATGCCGACCTGCTGCTGATCGCCACCGACATCGGCGGCCTGTACAGCGCGAATCCGGCCAGCGATCCGACCGCCGTCGCGATCACGCGCGTCGAGCAGGTCACCCCGGCACTGCTGCAGTCCGCCGGCGGCGCCGCCGGCTCGCTCGGCACCGGCGGCATGCGCACCAAGCTCGAGGCGGGCGCGAAGGCCGCCGCCGCCGGCATCGGCACGGCGCTTTTCTGCGGACGCGATGCCGACGTCGTGGCGGCGCTGGGCGAGGGCCGGCTGGTCGGCACGCTGGTCGCGCCGCTCGGCAGCCGGCTGCGGGCGCGGCAGCAGTGGCTGCGGCATGCGCCGGCGTCGGGCGTGCTCGAGATGGACGCCGGCGCGGCGTCGGCGCTGGGCGCGCGCGGCGCGTCGCTGCTGCCCGGCGGCATTTCCGCGGTGCGCGGCGATTTCCTCCGCGGCGACGTCGTCGACCTGGTGGCCGGCGACGCGCTGCTCGGCCGTGGCCTGGTCCAGTACAGCGCGCACGAGGTCCGGCGCATCGCCGGCCGCCACAGCCGCGAAATCGAGTCGCTGCTCGGGTTCCGCTATGGCGAAGCGGTGGTCCACCGCGACGACCTGGTGCTGCTCGACGCGGTGTCCGCACACGCTGCGGGCGCGGCGCCATGAGCGGCGACGTGAACGGGGCGGGCGGCGTGCGGGCGCTGGCGGTCGCCGCCCGGGACGCGTCGCGTCGCATGGCGGCGACCGACGCCTCGACCCGCGACCGGCTGATCGAAAGCATCGCCGGGCAACTCGACCGCGCGCGCGCCGACGTGCTCGCCGCCAACGGCCGGGATGTCCAGCGCGCCGCCGAAGGCGGGAGCACGCCGGCGCTGCTGGACCGGCTGCGGCTGGACGACGCGCGCATCGATGCGATCGTCGCCGCGCTGCGCGACATCGCCGCGCAGCCGGATCCGCTCGCGGCCACCGCCACGCCGCAGCGACGACCCAATGGGCTGACGATCGAGCGCCAGCGGGTTCCGCTGGGCGTGATCGCGATGATCTACGAGGCGCGGCCGAACGTGACCGCCGACGCCGCAGCGCTGTGCCTGAAAGCGGGCAACGCGGTGATCCTGCGCGGTGGTTCGGAAGCGCGCGACAGCAACGCCGCGATCGCCGCCTGCGTGCACGCCGCGCTGCGCGGGCAGGGGCTGCCGGAGGCGGCCGTCGCCGTCATCACCGACCCGGCGCGCGAGCGCATGCTCGAACTGCTGCAGCAGGCCGACCTCATCGATCTGGCCATCCCGCGCGGCGGCGAGGGCCTGATCCGCTTCGTCGCCGAGCACGCGCGCGTACCGGTGATCAAGCACTACCGCGGCGTCTGCCATCTGTACGTCGACTGCGCGGCCGACGCGGTCCTCGCGACCCGCCTGCTGCTCGACGGCAAGGCGTCGCGGCCGGCGGTGTGCAACGCGCTGGAAACGCTGCTGGTGCACGCGGACATCGCGCCGGCGCTCGTGCCGGGCGCGGTCGCGGCGCTGGCGGCGCGCGGGGTCGAGGTGCGCGGCTGCGCACGCACGCAGGCGCTGGCGAGGGGCGTTCGTCCCGCGGGCGACGACGACTACGCCGCCGAGTTCCTCGACCTGGTGATCGCGGTCCGCGTCGTCGACGACCTGGAGGCTGCGCTGGCGCACATCGCCCGGTACGGCTCGGACCACACCGAGGTCATCGCCACGCAGGACCCCGTCGCGGCCGAGGCCTTCGTCCGCGGCACGCGCAGCGCCGCGACGATGGTGAATGCGTCGTCGCGCTTCAACGACGGCGGCGAGCTCGGCCTGGGCGCGGAGATCGGCATCTCGACCACGCGCCTGCACGCCTACGGCCCGATGGGCGCGGAGTCGTTGACCATTGAGCGCTACGTGGTCCGCGGCGACGGCCAGGTGCGGCACCCCGGCCTGCTCGACGGCGCGTCGTGAGCGCGGCACCGGCGCGGGCACGCTCCGAAAACGAAAAAAGCCGGCGCGAGGCCGGCTTCTTCGTCGATCTGTTGGTCGGGGAGACAGGATTTGAACCTGCGACTTCTACGTCCCGAACGTAGCGCTCTACCAGGCTGAGCTACACCCCGACTGCGAGCCGCGAATTCTAGCGGCCCGGCCCCGGTCGAGGCAAGGGGTTCGGCCCGCCGACCGCAGCGCTGGCCCGGGCGGACGGTGGCGGTCCGTTAAACTGTGCGCATCGCGCCACGGCGCCGACCGCACCGGAGTCCCACCTTGATCAAGCCGCGAACCCCGCCCGGGGTCATGGAGCTGCTGCCTCCTGACCAGATCGCGTTCCAGCGCATGCTGGACACGATCCGCCGCAACTTCGAGCGGTTCGGCTTCCTGCCGGTGGAAACCCCGGTCATGGAGCTGTCCGAGGTGCTGCTGACGAAGTCGGGCGGAGAAACCGAGCGGCAGGTGTACTTCGTGCAGTCGACCGGCGCGCTGGCCAAGACTGCCGACGGCGCGGGCGAGGGCGTGCCGGAGCTGGCGCTGCGCTTCGACCTGACCGTGCCGCTGGCCCGCTACGTGGCCGAGCACGAGCACGAGCTCGCGTTCCCGTTCCGCCGCTACCAGATGCAGCGCGTCTACCGCGGCGAGCGCGCCCAGCGCGGGCGCTTCCGCGAGTTCTACCAGTGCGACATCGACGTGATCGGCAAGGATGCGTTGAGCGTCCGCCACGATGCCGAACTGCCGGCGGTCATCTACGCGGTGTTCTCCGAGCTGGCGATCGGCGCGTTCACCATCCAGCTCAACAACCGCAAGCTCATGCGTGGGTTCTTCGAAGCGCAGGGCGTCGCCGACGGCGAGTTGCAGGCGCTGGTGCTGCGCGAGGTCGACAAGCTCGACAAGCGCGGCGAGGACTACGTCCGCGAGACGCTGGCGGGCCAAGGTTTCGGCCTGCCCGCCGATGCCATCGGCCGCATCCTCGATTTCGTCAAGGTGCGTTCGACCTCGCACGGCGACGCGCTGGCGCGGCTGGCCGCGCTCGGCGACGGCAACGAAGCGCTGCGCCAAGGCGTGGCCGAGCTGCGCGAGGTGCTGGAGCTCGTGCGCGCGATGGGCGTGCCGGAAACGCACTACGCGCTGAACTTCTCGATCGCGCGCGGGCTCGACTACTACACCGGCACCGTCTACGAGACCACGCTCAACGACTACCCGCAGATCGGCTCGATCTGCTCGGGCGGCCGCTACGAGGACCTCGCCGGTCACTACACCAAGTCGAAGCTGCCCGGCGTCGGCATTTCGATCGGGCTGACGCGGCTGTTCTGGCAGCTGCGCGAGGCCGGCATCGTCGACCGCGCCAGCAGCACCGTGCAGGTGCTGGTCACGCAGATGGACGAGGCGCACCTGCCGCACTGCCTCGCGGTGGCCAGCGAGCTGCGCCACGGCGGCATCAACACCGAAGTCGTGATGGAGCCGTCCAAGCTCGGCAAGCAGTTCAAGTACGCAGACCGCGCCGGCATCCGCTTCGTCGTCGTGCTGGGCGAGGACGAGATCGGCAAGGGCACGGTGACGGTCAAGGACCTGCGCCGCGAAGACCAGTTCGAGGTCGCCCGCAGCGAGCTGGCGCGCACGCTGCGCGTCGAGCTGGCACAGGCCGCGGCGCTGGTGTCGGCATGAAGCGCGTCCGCCTCGACGGCCGCTCGCTGACCCGCGCGCAGCTGGTCGCCGTCGCCCACGGCGCGCAGGTCGAGCTGGCCGAGGACCAGCTGCCCGCGGTCGCGCGCGCGGCCGATTTCCTCGCCGAGCAGGTCCGCCGCGAGGAACCCATCTACGGCGTGTCGACCGGCTTCGGCAGCAATGCCGACCGCCTGCTCGGCGGCCACCACCTGCGCGACGAGCTGCCCGGCGCGACGCGTTCGGCCGAGGGCCTGCACGAGGAGCTGCAGCGCAACCTGATCGTGACCCACGCGGTCTGCGTCGGCGAGCCATTCGCGCCCGAGGTGGTCCGCGCGATGGTGTGCATCCGCATCAACACGCTGATGCGCGGCCACTCCGGCATCCGCGTGCAGACGCTGCAGGCGATGGCGGCGATGCTCAACGCCGGGATCGTGCCGCTGGTGCCGCAGCTGGGCTCGGTCGGCGCGTCGGGCGACCTGGCGCCGCTGTCGCACCTGGCGATCGTGCTGCTCGGCGGTGGCGAAGCGTTCTACCAGGGCGAGCGCGTGGCGGGCGCCGTGGCGCTGGAGCGTGCGGGCCTGGCGCCGGTGACGCTGTCGTACAAGGAAGGGCTCGCCCTGAACAACGGCACCGCGCAGATGCTGGCCTGCGGCGTGCTGGCGCTCGCGCGCCTGGAGGAGCTGCTCGACACCGCCGACCTGGCCGCGGCGATGACGATCGACGCGTTTGCCGGCCGGCTCGGCGCGTTCGCGCCCGAGGTCCATGCGCTGCGCCCGCACCCGGGCCAGGTCGCCGCCGCCGAGCACATCCGCACGCTGCTGGCCGGCTCAACGCTGGCCGACATCCCGTACCACCTGGTGCCGCGCTTCCGCCCGTGGCTGCCGACCAGCTGGGACACCCACGAGGCGCAGGCGCTGCGCTTCGACATCGGCTGGGACTGGGTGCCGCTGACCCAGCGCCACGGCCGCGAGAAGTTCTACCAGCGCTTCCGTCCGTTCCGCGGCGGCAAGAAGCACCAGCCGCAGGACAGCTACTCGCTGCGCTGCACGCCGCAGGTGCACGGTGCGGTGCGCGATGCCGCGGCGCAGGCCGCGCGCGTGCTCGAGGTCGAGCTCAACGCGCTGACCGACAACCCGATCGTGTTCCCGGACGCGCAGGCCGAGCACGTCGAGCAGCAGGTGATCTCGGCCGGCCACTTCCACGGCATGCCGCTGGCGCTGGCGATGAGCTACGTCAAGGCGGCGATCCCGGTGCTGGCGAGCATCTCCGAGCGCCGGCTCAACAAGCTGGTCGACCCGGCCACCAGCGACGGCCTGCCGGGCTTCCTGATCGGCAACGAGGACGCGACCGAATCGGGTCACATGATCGTGCAGTACACCGCCGCGGCGATCGTCAACGACCTCGCCAGCCGTGCGCACCCGGCCTCGGTGTACTCGATCCCGACCAGCGCCAACGCCGAGGACCACGTGTCGATGGGCGCCAACGAGGCGCGCCACGTGCTGGCGATGGTCGACGACCTCGGCAAGGTGCTCGCGCTCGAGCTGTACACCGCCGCACAGGCGCTGGACCTGCGCCGCGACATGATCAACGCCGCGCGCGCGCTGGCCGGGCGTGCCGATGCGGCGGCGCTGGCGACGAAGGTGGCCGGCGGCCCGGCACCCGACGCGGCGGACTACCCGGTGTTCCTGGCCGAGGTCGAAGCGCTGCGCGCCGAGCTCGCCGCCGCCGACGCGTTCCGTCCCGGCCACGCGATCGCCGCGGCGCACGCCGCCATCCGCGCCGAGATCGCGTTCCTGGACCGGGACCGCGCGATGGACGGCGAAGTCGCCACCGCCGTCCGGCTGGTCCGCGACGGCGTGGTGCTCGCGGCAGCGCGCACGGTCGAGCGGGGCTGAGGGTCGCCGGCGGCGCGCGACGCGCCGTCGGCGCGATCGCACCGCAGCGCAGAAACGCGGCTCAGGCTGGCACGGCGCCCGACGTGCGGACGCGGTCGCGTCCGTCGGCCTTGGCGTGGTACAGCGCCTGGTCGGCCTGCTTGAACGCGACGTCGATGCCGTCCTTGCTGCCCGCGCCGAGCGCGTGCACGCCGATGCTGACCGACATGCTGACAACCTGTTCGCCGCAGTCGCACGGCGCACCGGCCACCGCGGCGCGCACCTGTTCGGCGATCTGCGCCGCACGCGCCAGGTCGGCGCCGGGCAGGGCGGCGACGAACTCCTCGCCGCCGAAGCGGGCGAGCAGCGCCTGGTGCGGGCGCAGCGCCTGGCCGATGGCGTGCGCGGCCGCGCGCAGGCACTCGTCGCCGGCGAGGTGGCCGTAGCGGTCGTTGATCGCCTTGAAGTGGTCCAGGTCGATCATCAGCACGGCCAGCGGCCGCCCGGTGTGGCGCGACTGCTCGAGCAGCGGCTCGAACGCCTCGTGGAAGTACTTGCGCGTGTGCAGGCCGGTCAGGCCGTCGCGCTGGCTGGTCTCGCGCAGCCGCGCGTGCGCATCGCCGAGCTGGGCCAAAGCGGAGCGCAGCTCCGAGGTGCGCTGCTCGACCTTGTGCTCGAGCTGCAGCTTGGCCTCGCGCACGATCCGCTCGTTCTCGGTGCGCAGCGCGGCGTAGCGGTAGCTCAGCGCGACCGACAGCAGCAGCATCTCGAGCGCCGAGCCCATCTGCACGCCGTACTCGGTGACGAAGTTCTTCGGCACCGCGCCGAACGCGACCGCGGTGAACATGCCGGTACCGAGCAGGAACATCGCCCACGCCAGCAGGAACAGCCGGGCCGGCTTGTAGCCGCGGCGCATCGTCACGACCGCCGCTATGGCGATCCAGGTGATGCTGATGAACACCGCCGCCGCCGCGATCGGGGTCGACAGCTCGTACGGCAGCCAGATCGACGCGACGCCGAGCAGCACGAAGAACACGATGAAGCCCATGCCGACGCGGTCGCCCAGCGTCCAGCGGGTGCCCAGGTCGAGGAACACCCGCGCGAACTGCTGCATGCCGACCTGCGCCAGGCAGATCGACAGCGGCACGGACTTGTCGGCCAGCCAGGCCGAGTTGGGCCACAGGTATTCGAAGCCCAGCCCGTTGAGCGTAAACAGCACCAGCCCGAACGCGGAGATGTGCAGCAGGTACCAGAAGTAGCTGGCGTCGCGCAGGGTCAGCCACAGCACCAGGTTGTAGAAGAACAGCGCGATCAGGATCCCGTAGTACAGGCCGATGCCGAACTGCGCGTCGCGCGCGAGCTCGGCGAACGCGCTCGGCGTGTACAGCACCAGCGGCACCTGCATCGAGCTCTGGCTCTCGACCCGGACGAACAGGTCGACCGGCGTGTCGTACGGCAGGTCGAGCTGGAAGTTGGGATGGCGGTAGCGGATGCTGCGCGCGCTGAAGGGCAGGGTGTCGCCGCCGGCCTGGTGGGCGATGCGCCCGTCGCCGTAGCGCACGTAGGTGTCGATCTGGTCGCTGAGCGCGTACTGCTGCACCAGCAGCCAGCGCGGCTGGTCCGAGGCGCGATTGACCAGCGGGACGTGGAACCAGAACGCGCCGGCCTGGAAGCCGAACGACGAACTGCCGCCCGGCAGCGGGGCGAACCCGCCCTGCGCGAGGCGCTGGTCGATGTCGACCAGGTCCATCCGGCCGCCGGGGTCGTGCAGGTAGCGCACGTGCGGCGACAGCGGCACCTGGCTGGCGGCGCGGGTCAGTTCGACCGGCGTCTGCGCGTGCGCGGGCAGGCCGGCCAGCGCCAACGCGCCGCCGAGCACCGTCGCCCACACCGTCCGCCAGACCCCCATCCGCGACTCCCGTCCGCCATTCCCTCGCGGCTCTGCGGACCGAGTGTACTGCACCCGTTCAGCGTCCAATGCCACCTGCGTGGACGCCGCGGCTGGCCGCTACGGGCCGCCGCGAGGCGCCTCCCGGCGGGTCGACCCCGCGTGCAGCTTGACGGCCGGACGGGTGCATCGTTAATGTATTAGCGCATTAATACATTGGTTCGCACTCCGACGCCCCCAGGGCGCCCGGACCTCGCCACGGAATCCAGCCATGAAGCGACGCAGCGCCGACATCGAGGGGAACGACGACGCCATCGACCGGCTCGCGGCCGCATTCGCCGGGCTGCGCACGGCCGAGCAGGTGCGCGCCTTCCTCGAGGACCTGTGCACGCCCGCCGAGCTAGAGGCCATGACCGACCGCTGGCGGGTGGTCCCGCTGCTGGCCGAGGGCGTGCCGTACCGCGAAATCCACGACCGCACGCTGGTCAGCGTGACCACGATCGGGCGCGTCGCCCGGACCCTCGAGCGCGGCGCCGGCGGCTACGCGGCCGCCCTGCGCAAACGCCCGGCGCGCGCCGGGTGATCCCGCGGCCGCTGGCGACCGTATTCCCACCGATTTCCTTCGAGTAGCCCCCCCGATGAGTCCTGCGCCCCCCGTCGCCTCGCGCGACCGCCTCCGCATCGCGATCCAAAAGTCCGGCCGGCTGGCCGAACCGGCGCGCGCGCTGCTGGCCTCGTGCGGCCTGAGCTGGCGCGAAAGCCGCGACCGGCTGTTCTGCTACGGCGAAACGCTGCCGGTCGACCTGCTGCTGGTGCGCGACGACGACATCCCCGGCCTGATCGCCGACGGCGTCTGCGACCTCGGCGTGGTCGGCCGCAACGTGCTGCTCGAGCAGGACGGCGACCGCCGCGGCGCGGGCAAGCCGGCCGCGTTCCGCGAGCTGCGCGCGCTCGGCTTCGGCGGCTGCCGGCTGATGGTCGCGGTGCCGGACGGCTGGAGCTGGGACGGCCCGGCGCAGCTGGCCGGCAAGCGCATCGCGACGAGCTACCCGGCGCTCACGGCGCAGTGGCTGGCGCGCAACGGCGTCGACGCCCAGGTCGTGCTGCTGTCGGGCTCGGTCGAAATCGCACCGAAACTCGGCCAGGCCGACGTCGTCTGCGACCTGGTCTCCAGCGGCGCGACGCTGGCGGCGAACCAGCTCAAGCCGGTCGAGACGCTGCTGCAGAGCGAGGCGGTGCTGGCCGGGCCGGTCGGCGAGTTCGACGACGTGCGCGGCGAACTGGCCGACCTGCTGCTGCGCCGCCTCGACGGCGCGCTGCGGATCAAGCACAGCAAGCTGCTGATGTTCCAGGCCTCGCGCGAGCTGCTGCCGTCGCTGCTGCCGCTGCTGCCCGACGCCGAGGCGCCGACGGTGATGCGCATCGACGGCGAAGACGGGCTGGCGCTGCAGGCGCTGTGCCACGGCGCGGTGACGTGGCAGCGACTCGAGGACCTCAAGCGCGCCGGCGCGCGCGGGCTGATGGTGCTGCCGGTCGAGGGGATGCTGGCATGAAGCGCCTCGACTGGAATGCCCTCGACGCCGACGCGCAGGCCGCCGCGCTGCGCCGCCCCAGCCAGGTCACCGCCGCCGAGACCAGCGCGGCGGTGTCGCGCCTGATCGAGGCGGTGCGCGCGCGCGGCGACGACGAACTGCGCGCGCTGACGCAGCGCTTTGACGGGGTTGAACTCGCCGCCCTGCAGGCGTCGGCCGACGAGATCGCCGCCGCCCCGGCGCAGTTGAGCCCGGCGCTGCGCATCGCGATCGACGACGCGGCCGCGCGCATCGAAACCTTCCACGCCGCCGGCATGACCCGCGCGTATGCGGTCGACACCGCGCCGGGCGTGCGCTGCGAGCGGATGCTGCGGCCGATCCCGCGCGTAGGCCTGTACGTGCCGGCCGGTTCCGCGCCGCTGCCGTCGACCGCGCTGATGCTGGGCGTGCCGGCCCGGCTGGCCGGCTGCCCGGAGGTGGTGCTGTGCACGCCGCCGCGCGCGGACGGCAGCGCCGACCCCGCGGTGCTGTACGCGGCCGCGCGCTGCGGCATCGGCACCGTGTTCAAGCTCGGCGGCGCGCAGGCGATCGCCGCGATGGCGTTCGGCACGCGCAGCGTGCCCAAGTGCGACAAGCTGTTCGGGCCCGGCAACGGCTACGTCACCGAAGCCAAGCGCCAGGTGTCGATGCTCGACGGCGGCGCGGCGATCGACATGCCGGCCGGCCCATCCGAGGTGCTGGTAATCGCCGATGCCGGCGCGAACCCGGCCTTCGTCGCCGCCGACCTGCTGTCGCAGGCCGAGCACGGTCCCGATTCGCAGGTGATCCTGCTCAGCGACAGCGACGCGCTGCTCGATGCGGTGGACGTGGAGCTGCGCACGCAGCTCGACACGCTGTCGCGCGCCGGCGTCGCCACCCGCGCGCTGGACGCGTCGCGAGGCATCCGCGTGGCGTCGATCGGGCAGGCGCTGGAGGTCAGCAACCGCTACGCGCCCGAGCACCTGATCCTTGCCCTGCGCGACGCGCGCGTGTGGCTGCCGCAGGTCGCCAGCGCCGGGTCGGTGTTCCTCGGCGACTGGGCGCCCGAGGCGCTCGGCGACTACTGCAGCGGAACCAACCACGTGCTGC
This sequence comes from Cognatilysobacter tabacisoli, assembly GCF_003586305.1. GTDB lineage: Bacteria > Pseudomonadota > Gammaproteobacteria > Xanthomonadales > Xanthomonadaceae > Cognatilysobacter_A > Cognatilysobacter_A tabacisoli. Next base: position 371,966 of record NZ_QXJI01000001.1, read on the forward strand.
CCACCAGCGGGGCGGCGCGCTTCACCGGCGGGGTCAACGTCGCCAGCTTCCAGGTCGCGATCACGGTGCAGGAGGTGACGCGCGAAGGCGTCGCCGCGATCGGCCCGTGCGCGGTCGAGCTGGCCAACGCCGAGGGTCTCGACGCGCACCGCCAAGCGGTCGCACTGCGGCTGCAGGCGGTGGCGGCATGAGCGCGCCGGTGGCCGGGGTGATCGACCTCGTTCGCGAGGACCTCCGCGCGTTCGGCGGGTACCGTTCGGCACGCAGCGAGCGTGTCGACGGGCAGGTGTGGCTCAACGCGAACGAATCGCCGTGGGCGAATCCAGCCGACGCCGACGCCACGGCGCGGCGCTATCCGGACCCGCAGCCGGCCGACCTGCGCGCGGCGCTGGCCGCCCTTTACGGCTGCCGGCCCGAGCAGCTGCTGGCCGGGCGCGGCAGTGACGAGGGCATCGACCTGCTCGTGCGCGCGCTGTGCACGCCGGGGCAGGGCGCCATCGTCGTCACCACGCCGACCTTCGGCATGTACGCGGTGGTCGCGCGGGTGCAGGCCGCGCGGGTCGTGGACGTGCCGCTCGACGACGGCGCCGACGGATTCACCTGCGACTTCGATGCGGTCGCCGAGGCGGCCGAACGGGCCCAGGCGCGGCTGGTGTTCCTGTGCTCGCCGGGCAATCCGTCGGGGACCGCGCTGCCGCTGCCGCGCATCGCCGCGCTGGCGCGGCGGTTGGCCGGACGGGCCGTGGTCGTCGTCGACGAAGCCTACGGCGAGTACGCGAGCGGACCGTCCGCGGTCACCCTGCTCGATGCGCACGACAACATCGCCGTCCTGCGCACGCTGTCGAAGGCGCACGCGCTGGCCGCGGCGCGCGTCGGCGCGGTGATCGCGCACGCCGAGCTGATCGCCGTGCTGCAGCGCTGCCAGGCGCCGTACCCGCTGCCGCAGCCGTGCGTGGCGCTGGCCATGCAGGCGCTGTCGCCGCCGTCGCTGGCGACCACGCGCGAGCGCATCGTCACCACGATCATGGAGCGCGACGCGCTGCGCGTCGCGCTGTCGGCGACGCCCGGCGTGCGCCGCGCGTACCCGTCGCAGGCCAACTTCGTCCTGGCCCGATTCGACGACGCGCAGGCGGCGTGGGACGCGCTGCTTGCGTCCGGCGTGGTGATCCGCGACTTCCGCGCGACGCCGCGTCTCGGCGACGCGTTGCGGATCACCATTGGCACGCCCGAGCAGAACGCGCTCGTGCTCGAGACCCTGCGCGGCGTGCGCGAGGCCGCCGCATGAATGCCCTGACGTCCACCGCGCTGCGGCCGATCCTGTTCGTCGACCGAGACGGCACCCTGATCGAGGAGCCGACCGACTTCCAGATCGATGCCTTCGAAAAGCTGCGCTTCGTGCGCGGCGTGATCCCGGCGATGCTGAAGCTGCGCGACGCCGGCTACGAGTTCGTCATGGTGACCAACCAGGACGGGCTGGGTACCGCGTCGTACCCGCAGGCGAGCTTCGACGGCCCGCACGCGCTGATGATGCAGGTGTTCGAGAGCCAGGGCATCGTGTTCCGCGATGTGCTGATCGACACCAGCTTCCCGGCCGACAACGCGCCGACGCGCAAGCCCGGCATCGCGCTCGCGGTGCCGCTGCTGCAGGACCGCTCGATCGACTGGAAGCGCTCGGCGATGGTCGGCGACCGCGAGACCGACAACGGCTTCGCCCGCAACCTCGGCATCCGCGCCTTCCAGCTGCGCACCGAGCAGTTCGGCGGCGAGTGGGACTGGGCCGGCATCGCCCACGCGCTGGCCGACGCGCCGCGCACGGCGTCGATCCAGCGCAACACGCGCGAGACGCGGATCCGCGTCAGCGTCGACCTCGACCGCGCCGCCGAACCGGCGGTGCAAACCGGGCTGGGCTTCTTCGACCACATGCTCGAGCAGCTCGGCAAGCACGGCGGCTTCGCGCTGGAGCTGCACTGCGACGGCGACCTGAAGATCGACGAGCACCACACGATCGAGGACTGCGCGCTGGCGCTCGGCCAGGCGCTGCGCGAGGCGCTCGGCGACAAGCGCGGCATCGGCCGCTACGGGTTCACGCTGCCGATGGACGAAACGCTCGCGAGCGCGGCGGTCGATCTGTCCGGGCGCCCGTACTTCGTCTTCGACGGACAGTTCCGCCGCGAGCGCGTCGGCGACCTGCCGACCGAGCTGGTGCCGCACTTCTTCCGCTCGCTGTGCGACACGCTGGCGCTGAACCTCAACCTGAGCGTGCGCGGCGACAACGACCACCACCAGGTCGAGGCCTGCTTCAAGGCCGTCGCGCGGGCGCTGCGGCAGGCGTTCCGCCGCGAGGGCAGCGAGCTGCCGAGCACCAAGGGCGTGCTGTGAGCGCGCCTGTCGTGATCAAGCGCGCCGCGTGTCGGGTGCTGCGGTGGAAGGCAATCGACCAGGGAGCGGCGGCGTGATGGACGTGGTGATGATCGACGCGGGCGGGGCCAACATCGGCTCGGTCCGCTACGCGCTCGAGCGCCTCGGCGTGCGCGCCGAACTGAGCGCGGACCCGGTGCGCATCGCCGCGGCCGACCGGGTGATCCTGCCCGGCGTCGGCGCGGCCGGCGCCGGCATGGCGCGGCTGCGCGAATTGGACCTCGTCGACCTGGTGCGCGGGCTGAAGCAGCCGCTGCTGGGCATCTGCCTGGGCATGCAGCTGCTGTTCGACGCGTCCGACGAGAACGACACCGAATGCCTTGGGCTGATCCCCGGGCGCGTGCGGCGGATGCCGTCGGCCCCGGGCCTGCGCATCCCGCACATGGGCTGGAACGGCCTGCAGGTCGAGCGCGACGACCCGCTGCTGGCCGGGATCGCCGACGGGGCGCAGGCGTACTTCGTCCACGGCTACGCCGCGCCGCCGGGCGACTACACGCTGGCCAGCGCCACGCATGGCGAACCGTTTTCCGCGGTCGTCCGACGCGGCCGCTGCTGGGGTGCGCAGTTCCATCCGGAGCGCTCGGCGGCGGTCGGCGCGCGGCTGCTCGGCAACTTCCTGTCGGAGCGACTGGCATGAGCGCGAACGAGACCCGCGCCTTCACCCTGCTGCCGGCGATCGACGTGCGCGACGGCCGCGTGGTGCGCCTGCGCCAGGGCGACTACGCGCAGGAGACGCGGTACGACGCGGCGCCGCTGCAGGTTGCCCAGCAGCACGCCATGGCAGGCGCACGCTGGCTGCACCTGGTCGACCTCGACGCGGCGCGCGGCGGCGGCTACACGCTGGCCGCGCTGCTCGACGCGATCAAGGCCACGACCGCGCTGCAGGTGCAGACCGGGGGCGGCGTGCGGCGCGACGCCGACGTCGCGGCGATCCTCGAGGCCGGCGCCGACCGGGTCGTGGTCGGCTCGCTCGCCGTGCGCGAGCCCGATCGCGTCATCGACTGGCTGCAGCGCTTCGGCCCCGAGCGCATCACCGTCGCTCTCGATGCGCGGCAGGACGACGGCGGCCGCTGGCGACTGCCGACGGCCGGCTGGACCGAAGACAGTGGCGTCGAGCTCGACCCGCTGCTGGTCCGCTACGCCGACGCCGGGCTGCGCCACCTGCTGTGCACCGACATCGAGCGCGACGGGATGCTCTCCGGCCCCAACCTCGACCTGTACCGCCGCATCGTCGCGCTGGCCCCGGACGTGCAGCTGCAGGCGTCGGGCGGCATCCGCGGGCTCGACGACATCACTGGCGCGCGCGCGGCCGGCTGCCGCGGTGCGGTGCTGGGCAAGGCGCTGCTCGACGGCCGCTTCGACCTGGCCGATGCGCTGGCGGAGGAGGTCGCATGCTGAGCCGCCGCATCATTCCGTGCCTGGACGTGCGCCATGGACGAGTGGTCAAGGGCGTGCGCTTCCGCGACCACGTCGACATGGGCGACATCGTGTCGCTGGCGCTGCGCTACCGCGACGAGGGCGCCGACGAGCTGGTGTTCTACGACATCACCGCGAGCCCCGAGGGTCGCAGCGTCGACCGCGAGTGGGTCGAACGCGTCGCCCGCGCGATCGACATCCCGTTCTGCGTCGCCGGCGGCATCCGCAGCGTCGACGACGCGCGCGCCGTGCTGCATGCCGGCGCGGACAAGGTGTCGGTCAACACGCCGGCGCTGGACCGGCCGGCGCTGGTCGCCGAACTGGCGGACGCGTTCGGCGTGCAGTGCGTCGTCGTCGGCATCGACAGCCTGCGCGACGACGACGGGCAGTGGCGCGTGCGCCAGTACACCGGCGACCCGTCGCGCACGCGCGCACTCGCGCGCCGCACGCTGGACTGGGTGGTGGAGGCGCAGTCCCTCGGCGCCGGGGAGATCGTGCTGAACTGCATGGGCAGCGACGGCGTGCGTGCCGGCTACGACCTCGAGCAGCTGCGGGCGGTGCGGGCGCTGTGCGACGTGCCGCTGATCGCCTCCGGCGGCGCCGGCGCGATCGAGCACTTCAGCGCGGTGTTCCGCGAGGCCGACGTCGACGGCGCGCTGGCGGCGAGCGTGTTCCACTCCGGCGCGATCGCCATCCCCGAACTCAAGCGCGCCCTGCGCGCCGACGCCATCCAGGTGCGCGATGTCGACTGAAGCCTCCCCGCAAATCGCCTTCGATGCCGACGCCCTGGCCTGGGACAAGCAGGACGGCCTGCTGCCCGCCGTCGTGCAGGACGCCGCCACGCTGCGCGTACTGATGCTCGGCTACATGGACCGCGCCGCGCTGCAGGCGACGCTGGCGAGCGGCCACGTCACGTTCTACAGCCGGAGCCGGCAGCGGCTGTGGACCAAGGGCGAGTCGTCCGGGCACGTGCTCGAGGTGGTCGCGATCGAGGCCGACTGCGACGCCGACACGCTGCTGGTGCGCGCCCGTCCGCACGGCCCGACCTGCCACCTCGGCCGCGCGAGCTGCTTTCCCGACGCGCCGGGCGACTTCCTTGCCGAGCTCGACGGGCTGGTCGCGCGGCGCGAGCGCGAGCGCCCGGCCGGCAGCTACACGACGTCACTGTTCAACGGCGGCGTGCGGCGCATCGCCCAGAAGGTCGGCGAGGAGGGCGTCGAGACGGCGCTGGCCGCGGTCGCGCAGGACGACGCGGCGCTGCTCGGCGAGGCGGCTGACCTGGTCTACCACCTGCAGGTGCTGCTGCGCGCGCGCGGCCTGTCGCTGGCCGACGCCGTCGCGGTGCTGCGCGAGCGCCATCGTCCGGGCTGAGCCCGCGCAGCCGCGGACCTCGCGCAGGCGGCCGGACGGCGCCGTCGCCGCGCCATAATCGGGCCTCGTACCGGGAGGCCCGATGCACCCTGCACTCACGACCGTTCTCGTCGCGGCGGCGATCGCGCTGTCGCTCGCAGCCGGCTCCGCCCGCGCCGTGCCGCCGCCGTGCAACGCGGGCACTGTGTTCGAGGACCGCAACGGCAACGGGGCGCTCGACGGCGGTGAGCGCGGGGTGCCCGGCGTGCAGGTGTCCGACGGCGTCGCCATCGTCCGCACCGATGCGCGCGGCCAGTACATCCTGCCGGTCGTCGACGGCCGCACCACGTTCGTGATCAAGCCGGCCGGCTACCGCGCCTCGCGCCGTGCCGACGGCCTGCCGGACGTGTGGCGGAACGTCCGGACCGCGGCGGGGCCCGCGCTGCGTTTCGGCGGGATTCCGGCGGAATCCCCGGGCTGCCGCAACTTCGGCCTGGTCCGCGACGCTTCGGCATCGGCCCGATCGCGTCCGCTCGAGGTGGTCCTGTTCGCCGACCCGCAGACGAAGTCGATGCGCGACGTCGACTACTACCGGCGCGACATCATCGATACGGTCAGGCGCGAGCGCGCGACACCCGGCGCGCCGGACCGCGGGCATCCTCCGGCTGGCGCGGCCGACCTCGGCCTGAGCCTGGGCGACATCACCGACGACGACCTCGCCCTGTACCCGGCGCTGATCGAGGCGACGGCGAGCCTCGGCGTGCCGTGGCTGCACGCGGCGGGCAACCACGACCTCGATTTCGACGCCGCGCGCGACGAGGACTCGCTGCTGACGTTCCGCCGCCACTTCGGGCCCGACACGTTCGCGTGGGAGGAGCCGGAGGCGACCTTCGTCGTCCTCGACGACGTGGTCTACCGACCGGGCGCATCGCCGGCCTACGTTGGCGGTCTGCGTGACGACCAGTTCGCGTTCCTGGAGAGCTACCTGCCGACCGTGCCGACCGACCGGCTGCTGGTCGTCGCGGTGCACATCCCGTTCTTCGACGCGGCGCCGGGGCGCGAGACGTTCCGCCGCGCCGACCGCGAGCGGCTGTTCGCGCTGCTGCAGCGGTTCCCGAAAGTCCTGCTGCTCAGCGGCCACTCGCACACCCAGCGGCACGTGTTCCACGATGCCGCGTCGGGTTGGCGCGGCGCCGCGCCGCTGCACGAGTACAACGTCGGCGCGGCCTGCGGGGCGTTCTGGTCCGGGATCAAGGACGCCGTCGGCATTCCCGACGCGACGATGGCCGACGGCACGCCGAACGGGTACGCGCGCCTGCGCGTCGCGCGCGGTGGCGACTACCGACTGTCGTGGCACCCGGCGGGCGAGCCGGGGACCGCGATGGCGCTGCACGCCCCGAAGGTGCTGCGCCGGGGCGCGTACCCGGCCTGGGGCGTCTACGCGAACGTGTTCATGGGCCGCGACGACACGCGCGTCGAGTTCCGCATCGACGACGGCCCGTGGCAGCCGATGCGCCGGGTCGACCGCCCGGATCCGCGCATGCAGATCGAGAACGCACGCGACGACCAGGCCGATGCACTGCGCGGCTTCGACCGGTCACCGGAGGCGACGCCGTCGGCGCACCTGTGGCGCGGCGCGCTGCCGACCGACCGGGCCGCCGGCACGCACCGCATCGAGGTGCGCGCGTTCGACGCCTGGGTCGGCGAGCAGCGCGCGACGACGACCTACCGCCTCGACGAGATCGGGGAGTAACGCGATGACGACCGCGCCGAAGGCCCCGCCCACCGACCTGCCAGTCGAGCAGTTCGACGGCCCGGCCGAGTTCGAGCGCTGGATCGAGGCGCGGACGGCCGACGGCCGCACGCGCGGCGCGTGGCTGAAGATCGCCAAGAAGGGCACCGGCGTGACCACCGTGACCTACGCCGAGGCGCTCGACGTCGCGCTGTGCCACGGCTGGATCGACGGCCAGCTGCGCGGCCTCGACGACACCTTCTACCTGCAGCGGTTCACGCCGCGGCGGCCGCGCAGCCTGTGGTCGAAAATCAACATCGGCAAGGTCGAGGCGCTGACCGCGGCGGGCCGCATGCGGCCGGGCGGCCTGCGTGAGGTCGAGGCGGCCAAGGCCGACGGCCGCTGGGACGCCGCCTACGCCGGCTCGCGCGAAATGGACGTGCCGCCCGAGCTCGCCGCGGAACTGGCTCGCAACGCCAAGGCGCGTCGCTTCTTCGAGGGGCTAGACCGGACCAACCGCTACGCGTTCTGCTGGCAGGTGCACACGGCGAAGAAGGCCGAGACCCGGCTGGCGCGGGCGAAGAAGTTCGTCGCGATGCTCGCCAACGGCGAGAAGCTCCATGCCTGAGCGCGGCCGCCGTGGCGCGCTAGTCGATGACGACGTCGGCGAACGACTCGACCCGCGCGTGGCCGTGCGTGGCGTCGCCGGTGCGCGGCGCCGGGTAGTCGTCGCGGCGGTCGACCAGCACCGTCGCCATGCCGGCGTCGCGCGCGGCGTCGAGCTCCTCGACGACGTCCGACAGGAACAGCACCTCCGACGGCTCGCGATCCATCAGCGCCGCGATGCGCCGGTAGCTGTCGGCGTCGCGCTTGCCGCCGACCTCGGTGTCGTACCAGCCGGAGAACAGCCCGGTCAGGTCGCCGGCATCGCTGTGGCCGAAGAACAGCCGCTGCGCGGGCACGCTGCCGGACGAGTACACGTGCAGCGGCAGGCCCACGGCGTGCCACGCACGCAGCGCGTCGCCGGCGTCGGGGTACAGGTGCGCGGTGAAGTCCGCCGACTGGTAGCCGTCGGCCCAGACCATGCCCTGCAGCGCCTTCAGTGCGGTGTGCTTGCGGTCCTCGTCGATCCAGCCCTGCAGCACCTCGACGACCATGCGGTCGTCGCACATGCCGCCGTTCTCGGTCGCGACCGCGTCGAGCCACTTGCGCACGGCCGGGTCCTTGCCGCGCGCGGCGACGAAGCCGGGCAGGGCGCGTCGCGCGTACGGGAACAGCACGTCCTTGACGAACGAGATGCTCGACGTGGTCCCCTCGATGTCGGTGAGGATCGCCCGGATGCGGGAGTCGCCCATCAGCCGGCCTGGCCCGGTTCGTAGCGCGGGAAGCGCTTGGCGATCTCGGTGCCGGTGAAGTGGCCGACCCAGCCGTCCGGCTCGGTGAAGAAGCGGATCGCGACGAAGCTCGGCTCCGGCCCCATGTCGAACCAGTGCAGCGTGCTGTCCGGCACCGAGATCAGGTCGCCCTGCTCGCACTTGATCTCGTAGACCTTGTCGCCCACGTGCAGCGTGAACAGCCCCGAGCCGGCGACGAAGAATCGCACTTCGTCTTCCTTGTGGTAGTGCTCGTCGAGGAACTTCGTCCGCATCGCCTCGCGCTGCGGGTTGTCCGGCGCGATGCTGACCACGTCGACGGTCTTGAACCCGCGCGCGGCGACGATCCGGTCGATGTCGGCGCGGTATGCGGCCATGATCGCTTCGGGCGCGTCGCCGGGCTGGACAGGATGGGCGGCCTGCCACTGCTCGAAGCCGACGCCGATGGCCTCGAGCTCGCGCGCGATCGCGTCGCGGTCGCCGGTGTTGACGTGCGGCTGGGACGGGTTGTCTTCGGTGAAGATCCGCAGGCGGCTCATCGGTGCAGTCTCCTCAGGTCGAGCTCGCAGCCGAGCAGGAATTCGAACGCGTCCAGGTGGCGGCGCGCTTCGGGCATGTCGCGGCCCCACGCGTACAGGCCGTGGCCGTCGATCAGGTAGCCCCACAGCGTCTGGCGGTCGAGCAGCGCGTCGACCTGCGCGGCCAGCGTGTGCATGTCCTGGCTGTTGGGCAGCACCGGTACGTCGATCTCGACGTCGTGGGTGGTGTTGCCGGCGAACGCTTTCAGCAGCTCGTAGCCTTCCAGGTGCACGTGCCCGGCGCCGGCGAACAGGCGCGACGCGACCGTCTGCGTGCGCGAATGCGTGTGCAGCACGCAGCCGATGTCCGGGAAGCGCTTGTACAGCTGGGTGTGCAGCAGGGTTTCGGCCGATGACTTCTGAGTCGTCGCGACCGGGTTGCCGTCGAGGTCGACGACCATCACGTCGCCCTCTGTCAGCCGGCCCTTGTCGCGGCCGGACACCGTGATCGCCACGTTGTGGTCGTCGATCCGCCGCGAGAAGTTGCTGCTGGTGGCCGGGGTCCAGCCCAGCGCGGCCAGCTCGCGGGTGTTGACGATGATCTCGGCCGCGCACTGCGCGAAGCGCTGCGGGTCGTACGGCAGGGGGGTGCTCATGGGCAAAGTGTAGCGGCAGCCCGGTGATGGAAAAACCTCGCCGGTGGAACGCGCCGGACGCGCTGGCGGGGCGGCACGGCGCCGGAAACGACAACGGCGCGGTTGCCCGCGCCGTCGTCATCCAGCCGGAAGCTGTGTTCAGTTTCCGGGTGCGTCTTCCTTGTAGACCGGCAGGTCATGCGGGGAGGCGCTCATATTTCCCTTGTGGAGTTGGGAATTACGCATGCCGTAGACGAAATACAGAATGATCGCCGCCAATGCGTACCAGCCAAAGAAGACGAGCACTCGCGTCTCAACCGTAAAGATCAGAGCAAAGCAAGCCACGATTCCCAGAGCCGGGAGAACTGGGTACAGCGGAACTCGGAAGCCACGCGGCAGCTCCGGGTGGGTGCGGCGCAGCCACATGACTGCGAGGCACACGATGCCGAATGCCGCGAGCGTCCCGACCGAGGTCATGTCGCCCAGCGTGTTGATATCGAAGAATCCGGCGGCCGTGGCAGTGATCAGTCCGACCAGGATGGTGTTGACCCACGGCGTCTTGAATTTTGCGTGCACGTTCGCAAAGACGCGTGGAAGGAGGCCGTCGCGGGCCATGGTGTAGAAGATGCGGGTCTGGCCGTACATCAGCACCAGGATGACCGACGTCAGGCCGATGATCGCGCCGATCTTGATCGTCTTCGCAAACCACGCCCACGACGGGCCCAATGCATCGACGGCAACGGCAACCGGGTCGGGAACGTTCAACGACTTGTAGTTGACGATCAGCGTCATCACGATCGATACGAGGATGTACAGAACGGTGCAAACCAGCAAGGAGCCGATGATGCCGAAGGGTAGGTCGCGCTTGGGATTCTTGGCCTCTTGTCCTGCGGTCGAAACCGCCTCGAAACCGATATACGCGAAGAAGACAATCGACGCAGCGCGCAGGATGCCGCTCCAGCCGAACTCGCCCTTCTCGCCAGTGGGCTCCGGAATGAAGGGTTGCCAGTTCGCGAGGTAGGTATCGAGGTCCTGCATCACGTACCAGCCAACGATGACGATGAACGCGATGATCACTGTCATCTTGATCGCGACGATGACGTTATTGACCTTGGCACTCTCGGAGACCCCGATCACCAAAAGGGCAGCCAACGCGAGGCAGATGAGGAAGGCAGGCAGGTTGAACAGCGTGGTTACAGGATTGCCCGCGGCATCCAAGACTGCAGCGCCATCGCGCACGAGGGCATGGCCAGCAGGGCCGGTTAGCTCGAGGGGCACCTGGATTCCCCAGTCACCAAGCAGGCTGACCATATAGCCCGACCACCCCACGGCAACAACCGATGCCGCCAGCCCATACTCGAGCAACAACAGCGCGCCCATGATCCACGCTGCAAACTCGCCGATCGTCGTGTAGCTGTACGTGTAGGCGGAGCCTGAGACCGGGAGCGTGGAGGACAGCTCCGCGTAGCAAAGACCCGCCAGAGCACAGACCGCACCGGCGATCAGAAAGGAGAACAGGACGGCCGGTCCGGCGTGAAGTGCCGCTGCGTTGCCGGTGCGAACGAAAATGCCCGCACCAATGATGCAGCCGATGCCGAGAAATACTAGGTTCCAAGGCCCCAGTGTCCGCTTAAGCTGACTGGTTTCGGTTTCCTGTTGCACTTGGGCGACGCTCTTTCGCGCCAGCATGCGAGCCAAGAGACCGCGATTGGGAATGCTTGCCATGAAACCTCGCTTCCAGTATTTGCCGCTTTGGCCTTGCGGCCGGACGCCTGCGGGGCGGGACCCGTCGCCGGCTACGTTAAGATCGCGTGACCATAGCCGGGCACGCGGGCGCACACAAGACGCGGCGCGGCGTGCGCCCCCGTACAGATTTCTTTTTGCCCTCGGTGAGCCATGACGGTACAGGGTGTTCAGCCGCTCGCGAACGAACCCCTGCGAACGGCGCTCCGGGAGTACGCAGGCCGATTGCCCGCTGAGGCGGCGCTGGTCGAGGCGTTTCTCGAGCTGCTTGACGGGCCCGAAGACCCGTTCGTCCGCCAGCGCGACGCCGGTCACTTCACCGGCTCGGCCTGGCTGGTCGACCGCCGCGGCGAGCGCGTGCTGCTGACCCACCACCGCAAGCTCGACCGTTGGCTGCAGCTCGGCGGCCACGCCGACGGCGACCGCGACCTGGCGGGCGTCGCGCTCAAGGAGGCCGAAGAAGAATCGGGCTTGACCGGGCTGCGCGTGGAGCCGGCGATCTTCGACCTCGACCGCCACTGGATCCCCGCCCGCGCGGACGTGCCCGGACACTGGCATTACGACGCCCGCTACGTCCTGCACGCCGGCGACGATGAAAACTTCGTCGTCAGCGACGAGTCGCACGCGCTGGCGTGGCGCGAGATCGCGCCGATCGCGCGCGACGCCGACGAATCGATGCGGCGCATGGCCGCCAAGTGGCTGCAGCGCCGGCGCTAGTCGCGAAGGTCAGTACAGGACGCGCGTGCGCAGGGTGCCGGGAATTTTCGCCAGCTGCTCGCGGACCTCGTCGGCCTGGTCCTGCGTCGCGGTGATGTCGATCACCACGTAGCCGACCTTCGCGTGCGTGCGCAGGAACTGGCCGTCGATGTTGACGCCCAGCCGCGAGAACACCTCGTTGACCTGCGACAGCACGCCCGGCACGTTGCGGTGGATGTGCAGCAGGCGGGTCGAGCCGGTGTGCTCGGGCAGGGTGACCTCGGGAAAGTTCACCGCCGACAGGGTCGAGCCGTTGTCGCTGTAGCGGATCAGCTTGGCGGCGACTTCGAGCCCGATGTTGTCCTGCGCCTCGAGCGTGCTGCCGCCGATGTGCGGGGTCAGCAGCGCGTTGTCGAGGCCGACCAGCGGCGATTCGAATACGTCGGCGTTGCCCTGTGGCTCGACCGGGAACACGTCGACCGCGGCCCCGCCGACGTGGCCGGACTTCATCGCCGCGGCCAGCGCGTCGATGTCGACCACCGTGCCGCGCGACGCGTTGATCAGGTGAGCGCCCGGCTTCATCCGCGCGATCTGCCCGGGGCCGAACATGCCCTGCGTGGCCGGCGTCTCCGGCACGTGCAGGGTGACGACGTCGCTGCGCGCGAGCAGGTCGTCGAGGCCGGCGGCCGCGCGCGCATTGCCGAGCGACAGCTTCGCCTCGATGTCGTGGAACAGCACCTGCATTCCGAGCGCCTCGGCGATCACGCCGACCTGGGTGCCGATGTGGCCGTAGCCGATGATGCCGATCGTCTTGCCGCGCACCTCGTGGCTGCCGGCGGCCGACTTGGACCAGCCGCCGCGGTGGCACTGCGCGTTCTTCTGCGGGATGCCGCGCATCAGCATGATCGCCTCGGCGACCACCAGCTCGGCGACGCTGCGGGTGTTCGAGTACGGCGCGTTGAACACCGGGATGCCGGCCACTTCGGCGGCCTCGAGGTCGATCTGGTTGGTGCCGATGCAGAACGCGCCGATCGCGATGACCCGGCGCGCGTGCGACAGCGCCTCGGCGTCGAGCTGCGTGCGCGAGCGGATGCCGACCAGGTGCGCGTCGGCCAGTTCGCGGTGCAACTGCTCGACCGGCAGCGCCTTCTCGAATGTGCGCACCTGGCTGTAGCCGGCCGCACGGAAGCTCTCGACCGCGGTGGCGCTGACGCCCTCCAGCAGCAGGACGCGGATGTCGGACTTCGGGAACGAGGTCGGCTGGCTCACGGCGGTGGCGGGCACGCGGGGGAGGGCGTTCGACTGTGCCAGAAACGCACGCGGTTTGCTGCACTGCATCAGGCGGTGCTATAGCTGTCCGTGCCCGGTCCGGCACGCGCCGCGGGGCGTGCGTGGACGGCGTGCGCGCCGCGGCGTCCCATGCCTGCACGGCCGATGTCGCAATATCGAAAATCCCGCGCGCCGCGAGGCGTCCGCGTCCCGCAGGCTCCCCGTTCGTCCCCCCAACGATGCCCCGCCCATGACCGATGCCCTGATCCGACTCCGCGACCGCTTGCCCGGCCTGCGCCTGAGCACCGACCCGGGCGACCTGGAGCACTACGGCCGCGACTGGACCCGGCGCTGGACGCCGGCCCCGCTGGCGGTGGCGCTGCCTGCGTCGGTCGACGAGGTGCAGGCGATCGTGCGCTGGGCGAACGACGAGGGTGTCGCCGTCGTGCCGTCCGGCGGCCGCACCGGGCTGTCTGGCGGCGCGGTGGCGGCCAACGGCGAGCTGGTGCTGAGCCTGGAGCGGATGAACCGCGTGCTCGACTTCGACGCGATCGACCGCACGCTGACGGTGCAGGCCGGGGCGCCGCTGGAGGCGGTGCAGAACGCGGCCCGCGAGCGCGGGCTGGCCTACCCGGTCGACTTCGCCGCGCGCGGCTCGTGCTCGATCGGCGGCAACATCGCCACCAACGCCGGTGGCATCCGGGTGATCCGCTACGGCAACACGCGCGAGTGGGTCGCCGGGCTGAAGGTCGTCACCGGCGCCGGCGACGTGCTCGAGCTCAACCGCGCGCTGGTCAAGAACTCCTCGGGCTACGACCTCCGCCACCTGTTCGTCGCGTCCGAAGGCACGCTCGGCATCATCGTCGAGGCGACGCTGCGGCTGGCCGACCCGCCGCCGCCGACTAGCGTGATGCTGCTGGCGATCCCGTCGTTCGAGCACCTGATGCAGGTGTTCGCCGCGTTCCGCGAACGGGTGACGCTGGAGGCGTTCGAGTTCTTCACCGATCGCGCGATTGAACACGTGCTGGCGCACGGCGGGCAGAAGCCGTTCGACGATGCGCACCCGTTCTACGTGGTCACCGAGTTCGCCGTCGACGAGGAGGCGTCGATGGCCGCCGCGATGGCGGCGTTCGAGCACTGCGTCGAGCACGGACTGGTCAGCGACGGCGTGATCAGCCAGAGCGACGCCCAGGCCGCGCAGCTGTGGCGGCTGCGCGAGGGCATCACCGAGTCGCTGGCGAAGCATGTGCCGTACAAGAACGACGTCTCGGTGCGGATCTCGGCGATGCCGGCGTTCCTGGCCGAGACCCAGGCGCTGCTCGGCGAGGCCTATCCGCAGTTCGAGGTCGTGTGGTTCGGCCACATCGGCGACGGCAACCTGCACATCAACGTGCTCAAGCCCGACGGCATGGCCAACGCCGCGTTCGTCGCCGACTGCGAGCAGGTCACCCGGCTGCTGTCCGACGCGCTGGTGCGCCACGGCGGCAGCATCTCGGCCGAGCACGGGATCGGCCTGGTCAAGAAGTCGTACCTGCTCGGCACCCGCAGCGCCGGGGAGGTCGCGTTGATGCGCGGCATCAAGCGCGCGCTCGACCCGAACGCGCTGATGAACCCCGGCAAGGTGTTCGACGCCTGACGCGCGCGACCGGGTCGGAAACGACACAGCCGCCCGGAGGCGGCTGCGGTCGCGATGCCTGGCGGACGCCGCGTCAGTCGGCGCGGCCGGCGAACTCGCCGGTGGTCGTGTTGACCAGCACGCGCTCGCCGTTGCCGATGTACTCCGGGACCATGATCTCGATGCCGGTCGACAGCTTGGCCGGCTTCGGTCGCTTGGTGGCGGTGCCGCCCTTGAGTTCCGGCGGGGTCTCGACGACCTCGATCGCCACGCTCTGGGGCAGCTGCAGGCCGACCGGGGCGTCGTCGATGATCTGCACGTAGCAGCCCGCGAGGTCCGGCACCACGTAGCCGGCCATGTCGCCGACCACGTCGGCGTCGAGCGCGTACGGCGTGTAGTCCTCGTCGTCGAGGAACACGAAGGCGTCGCCGTCCTTGTACGAGTACGTGGCCTGGCGCCGGCTCAGCTCGACCTCGCGCAGGTCGTCGTCGCCGTCGAAGCTGGCATCGAGCTTGTTGCCGCCCGGCACGCTGTACATCGTGAAGCGGAAGCGCACGTTGCCGCCGCGGCCCTGCGGCGAGCTGCGCTCGATGTCGCGGATCTGGTAGACGCCGCCGTTGTGTTCGACGACGTTGCCCTTCTTGATGTCGTAAGCCTTCATGGGTCAGCCGGAGTTCGTGATTCGGTGGAGGTGATCGGAGCGGCGAAGCGGGCGTGGATCGGGTGCGGCAGGCGTTCGTCCGATCGCGGACGAATCGCCCCCCGGTCAACGCGTTATTTCGGCGCCAAGCGCGTCGCGCCGTCGAGGCGGATCACCTCGCCGTTGAGGTAGGCGTTGCCGAGGATGTAGGCGACCAGGTCGGCGAACTCCTGCGGCTGGCCGAGCCGCGACGGGAACGGGATCGACGCGGCCAGCGACTGCTGCACGGACTCGGGCATGCCGTCGACCATCGGCGTCCAGAAGATGCCCGGAGCGACGGTCATCACCCGGATGCCGAAGCGGGCGAGCTCGCGCGCCATCGGCAGGGTCATGCCGACCACGCCGCCCTTCGACGCGGAGTACGCCGCCTGGCCGATCTGGCCCTCGTAGGCCGCCACCGAGGCGGTGTTGACGATCACGCCGCGCTCGCCGTCGGCGTTGGGTTCGTTGTGCTGCATCAGCGCCGCGGCGGCCTTGGCGACGTTGAAGCTGCCGACCAGGTTGACCATCACCGTGCCCTGGAACTGCGCCAGCGGCATCGGCGCGTCCTTGCCGAGCATGCGGCCGGCGCCGAGGATGCCGGCGCAGTTGACGACGGCGTTGAGACCGCCGAGGAACTCGCGCGCGGCGGCGACGTTGGCGGCGACGCCGTCTTCGCTGGTGACGTCGGTCTTGAAGTAGCGGGCGTTGGCCTCGCCAAGCGCGGCCACGGCCTCGGCGCCCTTGGCGTCGTTGACGTCGAACAGTGCGACCTTGCCGCCGTGTGCGACCAGGTGCTGGGCCACGGCCAGGCCGAGGCCGGAGACGCCGCCGGTGACGACGGCGCGGACAGTGTCGAGTTGCATGGGGGGCGGCCTGCGTGCGGAAAGCCGCGATTTTAACGTAGGGCGGGCGGGGAGGGCCGGGGCCCGCTCTACAGCGTGAGCACGTAGAAGGTGTTGCAGCCGCCGTGGCCGGTGGCGCCCAGCGGTGCATCGATGCGCTGGAAGCCGGTGCGCTCGTACAGCTTCATCGCCCCGTCCATGCCGGTGAGCGTCTCGAGGTAGCAGCGCTCGAAGCCGAAGCCGCGCGCCGCGTCGAGGCATCGCGCCATCATCGCCGCGCCGGCACCGAGTCCGCGCGCGGCCGGCAGGAAGTACATCTTGCGCAGCTCGCACGTGCCTTCGTCGCCGCCGACCAGCGGCGCGACGCCGCCGCCGCCGATCACCTCGCCGTCGCGCTCGACGACGAAGTAGGCGCTGCGCGGCTCCGCGTAGGCGCGGCTCATCCAGTCGACCTCCGGGTCGGCGATCGCGAAACCGCAGCCGACCGCGCCGAACTCGGGCATCACCGTGCGGATGATCTCGGCCATGCGCGCATCGTCGCGCGCTTCGATCGGTCGGATGGACAGGCTGGCGTGCATCGGGTCGTCGGGCTCGTCCGGCTGGGCCGCCAGCTTACTGCGGCGCGACCAGGATCGGCGTGCCGTACTGCGCGCGCAGCTCCTGCGGCGACTGCCCGGCCGCGAACAGGAAGCCCTGGCCGATCGGCACGCCGAGCCGCAGCAGGAACGCGCGCTGGGCCTCGGACTCGACGCCTTCGGCGACCACGCACAGGCCCAGGCTGTTGGCGATGCCGGTGACCGCCTGGCAGACCGCAACGTCGGACTGGTTAGACGGCACGCCCTGCACGAACAGCTGGCTGAGCTTGAGCCCGTGGATCGGCAGCCGGCGCAGGTAGTTCAGGGCGCTGTAGCCCTCGCCGAAATCGTCGATGGTCAGGGTGACGCCGAGGTCGCGCAGCGCCTCGAACGTGCGCAGCGTCTCCGGCGCGTCCTCGATCAGCACGCGCTCGGTGAACTCCAGCTCCAGCGCGCTGCCGGGCAGCCCGGCTTCGGCCAGCGCGGCGCGGACCGACGTGGCGAGGTCCTCGCCGATGAACTGCCGGTACGACACGTTGACCGCGACGCGCTCGATCGGCAGGCCGCCGTCGCGCCAGCGGCGCAGCTGCCGGCACGACTCGCGCAGCACCCAGCCGCCGATGCCGACGATGTCGCCAGTGGTTTCGGCGTGGTCGATGAAGCGGTCCGGGCGCATCTCGCCGAGCGCGTGGTGGCGCCAGCGCAGCAGCGCCTCGGCGGCAATCAGGCTGCCCGATGCCAGGTCGACCTGCGGCTGGTAGACCAGGTGGAACTCGTCGTTGCTGACCGCGCGGCGCAGGTGGGTCTCCAGCTGCAGGCGCTGCAGCTGCTGCTCGGCCAGTTCGGAGGTGAACAGCTGCCAGCCGTTGCGGCCGCGGCGCTTGCTGTCGTACATCGCCACGTCGGCGCTCTGGATCAGCTGCTGCGAGCGGCGGCCATCGGTCGGTGCCTGGGCCACGCCGATGCTGGCGGTGATGGAGAACTCCTCGCCGTCCATGCGGAAGCTGTCGCCGAAAATGTCGAGGATCGCCTGCGCCAGCCGCTGCGGGCGGTTGCGGTCGTCGTGGGTGGAGCAGATCACCAGGAACTCGTCGCCGCCGAACCGCGCGATCAGGCCTTCGCTGGCGATCGCGCGCTGGATGCGGCGCGCGGCGGCCGCCAGCAGCCGGTCGCCAGCGGCGTGGCCGAGCACGTCGTTGACGATCTTGAAGCGGTCCAGGTCGATGTACAGCACGGCCAGCGACAACTGCACCGGGTCGTCGAGCCGGTTGTCCAGTTCGCGCAGCACCGCGTCGCGGTTCAACAGCCCGGTCAGCGGGTCCGTGCGCGCCTGCACGCGCAGGTAGTCCTCGGACAGCTTGCGGGTGGTGACGTCCTGCAGGGTGCCGGTCAGCCGCGAGGCGACCGCGTCGCCGACCTCGGGCTCGCCGATCACGCGCACCCAGAACGACTTGCCGTGCGCCTGCTGGCCCTGCAGCTCGAGGTCGATGCCGCGGCCGGCGGTCGTCGCCAGTTCAATGGCGTCGCGCAGCTTGCGGCGGTCGGGCTCGCGCAGCGCGGCGAGCAGGCCTTCGATGGTCGTCGGCGCCGTCGCCTGGCCGAGGATGCGCTGGGCCTCGCGGGTCAGGTACAGCTCGTTGCGCGCGATGTCCCACTCCCAGCCGCCGATGTGCGCCAGCGCCTGCGCGCGGTCGAACAGCGCGCTGTCGCGCTTGAGCGCGGTCACGTCGGAGAACAGCGACAGCACCTGGTGCACGCGGTCGGTGCCGGCGAGGAACTGAGGCACCGCGGTCACCGACACCCACATCAGCTGCCGTCGCTGGCGGTGGTAGTAGCCGAGCACCGTGCTCGCGACGAGCTTGCCGGTGCGCAGCGCGCGCATGGCCGGCAGCTGGTCCTCGGGCAGCTCGTGGCCGTCCTCGTCGACGATCAGCCAGTGGTCGGGGTGCAGCATGTGGTCGACCCGCTGGCCGGGCTCGACGCCGAACAGCCGCATCGCCGCGGCGTTGGCCTGGACGATGCGGCCGGTGCCATCGCGGACCAGGATGCCCTTGTCGATCGTCTCCATCAGCTCGCGGTAGCGCAGCTCGGCGTCCTGCCGGCCGCTGAGGTCGCGCGCGACCGCGACGATGCGCTTGGCCCCGTCCTCGACGAAGCCAGCCGAGTGCACTTCAACCGGAAAACGGGTGCCGTCGGCGCGCATGTTGGTGACGTGCACGACAAAGGTCTCGTCGCGCTCGAGCGCCTCCCACACCGGCGCCATGTGCTCGTCGGGCAGCTCCGGATTGAGCACGTGGATCGGCTGGCCGACGATCTCCTCGCGCGGCCGCTGGTAGGCCGCGATGCCGGCGCGGTTGAGGTCGAGCACGGTGCCGTCCCACGCGATGATGCTGACCGGGTCGGGCACCGCGTCGAACAATGCGTGGTAGCGGTTGCGTTCGACGTCGGCCGCGGTGGCCGCGTCGCGCAGCGCGTCGCGCGCTTGCTGCAGCACGTCGCGCAGCGCCGCCGGCGTGCCGGGATCGGCGAGCGCGCGCTCGAGATCGGCCAGCACCATCGATACGTCGCCCGGGCCGTCCGTCGACGGCGTGGCGGGACGTTCCGACGGCGCCGGAGCGTTCACGCGGTGGCCAACGCCCTGCCGACCTTGCTGCCGGACTCGCGGCCGAGCAGCGCCGCCAGCCAGCGCCCGGTGTCGGCTAGCGCCGGCAGGTCGACGCCGGTGTGCAGGCCGAGCCCGTGCAGCATGTAGACGACGTCCTCGGTCGCGACGTTGCCGCTGGCGCCCTTCGCGTACGGACAGCCGCCGGTGCCCGACACCGCCGCGTCGACCACCGCGACGCCTTCCTCGAGGCAGGCGAGCACGTTCGCCAGGGCTTGGCCGTAGGTGTCGTGGAAATGCACGGCCAGGTGCTCGACCGGCACCTCCGACGCGACTGCCTTCAGCATCGCGCGCGCCTTGCCCGGCGTGCCGACGCCGATCGTGTCGCCGAGCGACACCTCGTAGCAGCCCATCTCGCGCAGCGCGCTCGCGACGCGCACGACGTCGGCCAGCGGCACGTCGCGCTGGTACGGGCAGCCGAGCACGGTCGAGACGTAGCCGCGCACGCGCACGCCGTCGGCCGCGGCGCGCGCCATCACCGGCGCGAAGCGCGCCAGCGACTCGTCGATCGAGGCGTTGATGTTCCGGCGGTTGAACGCTTCGGACGCGGCGGTGAACACCGCGATCTCCTCGACGCCGACCGCGCGCGCGCGCTCGTAGCCCTGTTCGTTCGGCACCAGCACCGGGTAATGCACGCCGGGCCGGCGGGCGATGCCCGCGTACACGTCGGCCGCGTCGGCGAGCTGCGGCACCCACTTGGGGCTGACGAAGCTGGTCGCCTCGATGCTGGTCAGCCCGGTGGCCGACAGCCGGTCGATCAGCGCGATCTTGTCGGCGGTCGCGATCGTCGCCGTCTCATTCTGCAGCCCGTCGCGCGGGCCGACCTCGACGATGCGGACGGTTGGCTTCATGGCTCCAGGGTCACCAGCACGGCGTCGGCGTCGACGAAGTCGCCCGCGACCGCGCGCACCTGCGCGACCGTTCCGGCGCGCGGCGCCTTCAGGCTGAGCTCCATCTTCATCGCCTCGATCACCAGCAGCTCCTGGCCCATCGCCACCGCATCTCCCGCGGCCGCCTTGACCACCACCACGCGGCCCGGCATCGGTGCCTGCACGCGGTCCCCGCCGCCCGCTCCGGCGACGCTCTCGTGACGATACATCGCGACGGGTTCCAGCCGAAGTCGACGCTCGCCGTCGTGGGCGGTCAGCTGCCCGCCCTCGTCGCGCACGCGTTCGTCCACGATCCGGAACCGACGTCCCCTGCCGTCGATACGCAGGCTCAGCGCCTGATCGGCCAGCCGGGCGCCGTCGATCGCGTGGGTCGCGCCTGCGTGCTCGATGCGGTAGTCGCCGCCGCTGCCGTGCGCGTGCAGCTCCAGCCGCTCGCCCCGGTGCACGAACGCCAGGCTGCGGCGGCCGCCGTGGCCGAGACGCCACCCATCGGCGATGGCCCACGGGGAATGGGGGTCGTTCGACCCGGCCGCCTGGGCGTTCGCCTCGCGCTCCTGCGCGATCAGGCGTGCGACGGTCGCGGCCAGCAGCAGGTCCGGATCGGTCTGCGCCGCGGGCATGAACTCGTCGAGGTGGCGGTCGAGGTAGCCGGTGTCGATCGTCGCGTCGACGACGACGCGGTGGCGGACCAGCCGCTCGAGGAATTCGATGTTCGACTTGGGCCCGACGATCTCGCACTGGGCCAGCGCATCGCGCAGGCGGGCGAGGGCTCGCGGCCGGTCGGCGTCGTGGACGATCAGCTTGGCGATCATCGGGTCGTAGAAGATCGTGACGGTGTCGCCCTCGACCACGCCTGCATCGATGCGCACGTGCGCGTCCGGCGCCGGCAGGCGCAGGCGGTCCAGCCGGCCGGACCCGGGCAGGAAGCCGGCGTCCGGATCCTCGGCGTAGAGGCGCACCTCGATGGCGTGACCGTTCTGCGCGATCGCGTCCTGCGCCAGCGGCAGCGGTTCGCCAGCGGCGACGCGCAGCTGCCACTCGACCAGGTCCAGCCCGGTCACGCATTCGGTCACCGGATGCTCGACCTGCAGCCGGGTGTTGATCTCCATGAAGTAGAAGCCGCCGTCCTGGCCGACGATGAACTCCACCGTGCCGGCATTGACGTAGTCGATGGCGCGCGCGGCCAGCACCGCGGCTGCGCCCATCGCCTCGCGCAGGTCGGCCGTCAGGAACGGCGACGGCGACTCCTCCAGCACCTTCTGGTAGCGGCGCTGCGCCGAGCACTCGCGTTCGTTGAGGTGGATCGCGTTGCCGTGGCTGTCGCCGAACACCTGGATCTCGATGTGGCGGGGGCGCTCGACGTAGCGCTCCAGCAGCACGCGGTCGCGCCCGAACGCGCCGGCGGCCTCGCGCTGGCAGCTCTCGAGGTTCGGCAGGAACTCGGCCGACTCGCGGACGATGCGCATGCCCTTGCCGCCGCCGCCGTGCGCGGCCTTGATCATCAGCGGGTAGCCGATCGCATCGGCCTCGCGCTGCAGCACGTCCGGCGACTGGTCCTCGCCGGTGTAGCCGGGCACCACCGGCACGCCGGCGGCGTGCATCAGCTCCTTGGCGCCGGCCTTGCTGCCCATCCGCCGCATCGACGCGGCCTTCGGGCCGATGAAGACGATCCCGGCGGCCTCGACCGCCTCGGCGAAGTCGGCGTTCTCGCTGAGGAAGCCGTAGCCCGGGTGGATCGCCTGCGCGCCGCACGCGCGCGCGACCGCGATGATCGCGTTGCCGCGCAGGTAGGACTCCTGCGGCCGGGCCCCGCCGATGGGGAACGCCTCGTCGGCCAGCCGCACGTGCTGGGCGTCGGCGTCCGCATCGGAGTACACCGCGACGGTGCGGATGCCGAGCCGGCGCGCGGTGCGGATCACGCGGCAGGCAATCTCGCCGCGGTTGGCGATCAGGATCTTGTCGAACATCAGCGGGTGGCCCAGCGCGGCGTGCGCTTGTCGAGGAAGGCGGAGAGCCCTTCCTGGCCCTCCGGCGAAACGCGCAGCGCGGCGATCAGTTCGGCGTTGGCAGTGTCGATGCCGTCGCGATCTCCGGCCGCGCCGACCCGGCGCACCAGCGCTTTTGCCGAGGCGGCGGCGATCGGGCCGGCTTTCAGCAGCAGGTCGAGCTGGCGCTGTACGGCGGCGTCGAGCGCATCGGCCTCGACGACTTCGTGCAGCAGGCCGAGTCGCTGCGCGGTGGCCGCGTCGAAGGTTTCGGCGGTGGCGAACCAGCGGCGCGCCTGGCGCGTGCCGATCGCGGCGATCACGTACGGCGATATCACCGCCGGCAGCAGGCCGAGCCGGCTTTCGGTGAGGCCGAACTTCGCCGCCGGCGTGCCGATGGCGATGTCGCAGCACGCGACGAGGCCCACGCCGCCGCCAAACGCCGCGCCGTGCACGCGCGCGACGGTCGGCTTGGGCAGTTCGTCCAGCGTGCGCATCAGGCGGGCGAGGGCGAGGGCGTCGTCGCGATTGGCGTCCTGGCTGGCCCGGGCCATGCCGCGCATCCAGTGCAGGTCGGCGCCGGCCGAGAACGATGCGCCGTCTGCTTCGAGCACGACCGCGCGAACCGATGGGTCGTCGCCCAGCTGCTGCAGCGCGCCGGTCAGCGCCGTGATCAGGTACGGATCGAAGGCGTTGTGCAGTTCCGGACGGTTCATCCGCAGCCTCGCGACGGCACCGTCGCGCAGGCTCAACAGGGCTTGGGTCATCGGGCGCTCGACTGGGCCGCGATCGCGGCGTGCGGGCCATTCTAGCCGCTGCCGCCACGCCCCCGGACGCGTCGGGGCCGGTGCTACAATTGCGAACGATTCCTATTTGTCGCCTGGCGACACGGTACGGACTTGAAGCTTTCCGAACTGCCGCGACGCGTCGCCGCCATCGTCGACGCCGTCGAGGACCTGCATCCGAACGACGGCGTCGCCCGGCGCCTGCGCGAGCTCGGCTTCGTCGGCGGCGAGCGCGTCGAGATCGTGGCCGCGGGGCCGGTGTCGGCCGAGCCGCTGCTGGTGCAGGTCGGCTTTACCCGCTTTGCCCTGCGCCGCGTCGAAGCGGCGCGCGTGCGCGTGCGCGAAGAGTCCGCGCAGGGGCAGCCGGCATGAGCGCGGTCGCCGCGACCCGCGTCGCCTTGGTCGGCAGCCCGAACTGCGGCAAGACCGCGCTGTTCAACCTGTTGACCGGCAGCCGGCAGAAGGTCGCCAACTACGCCGGCGTGACCGTCGAGCGCAAGGAAGGACGCCTGCACGCGCCGTCCGGCCGCCAGTACGCGGTGCTCGACCTGCCGGGGGCGTACAGCCTGCATGCGGCCAGCCTCGACGAGGCGGTCACGCGCGACGTCTGCCGCGGCTTCTACCCGGGCGAACCGGGCCCGGACGTCATCGTCTGCGTGGTCGATGCGACCAACCTGCGCCTGCACCTGCGTTTCGCGCTGGAAGTGCGCGAGCTCGGCCAGCAGACCGGCAAGCCGGTGGTCCTGGCCGTCAACATGATGGACGCCGCGCGCCGGCGGGGGATCGACGTCGACCTGGCGGCGCTCGAGCGCGAGCTCGGCGTGCCGGTCGTGCCGACCGTGGCCGTGCAGCGCCACGGCGCGCGTGAGCTGGTCGCGCTGCTCGACGGCGTGGTGACGGCGCCGCACGCGCCGAAGGTGCAGCTCGCTGCCGACGCCGACCTGCACGCGGAGACCCGACGCCTGCTGTTGGTCGCCGTATCGATGCCGCGCCGCACCGCCGCCGTCGACGACACGCTCGACCGCTGGCTCCTGCACCCGGTGTTCGGCCTGCTCGCGCTGGGGGTGGTGATGTTCCTGATCTTCCAGGCCGTCTATGCCTGGGCCACGCCGCTGATGGACCTGATCGAGGCGGGCACCGCCGCGGTGGGCGGCGCCGTCGCCGCCGCGCTGCCGGAAGGTCCGCTGGCAAGCCTGCTCGTCGACGGCGTCATCGCCGGGCTCGGCGGCGTGATCGTGTTCCTGCCGCAGATCCTGATCCTGTTCGCCTTCATCCTCGCGCTCGAGGAATCCGGCTACCTGCCGCGCGCGGCGTTCCTGCTCGACCGCATGATGGCCTCGGCCGGGCTGTCGGGCCGCTCGTTCATCCCGCTGCTGTCGAGCTTCGCCTGCGCGATCCCCGGGATCATGGCGACACGCTCGATCCAGGATCCGCGCGACCGGCTGGCGACGATCCTCGTCGCGCCGCTGATGACGTGCTCGGCGCGATTGCCGGTGTACGCGATGCTGATCGGCGCCTTCATCCCGCAGCGCTCGGTGGCCGGCGTGCTGAACCTCCAGGGCCTGGTGCTGTTCGCGCTGTATGCCGGCGGCATCCTCAGCGCGCTGGCGGTGGCGTGGGTCATGAAGAAGTGGCGCCGGGACAAGGGCGAGCACCCGCTGTTGCTTGAGCTGCCTTCGTACCGCGTTCCGCACCCGCGCGACCTTCTGCTGGGCCTGTGGGAGCGCGCATGGATCTTCCTGCGCCGGGTCGGCGGGATCATCCTCGCGCTGACCGTGCTGCTGTGGTTCATGCTGAACATCCCGGCGGGCGTGGGGATCGAGGACAGCGTCGCGGGCCGCATCGGCCGCGCACTCGCGGTGGTGTTCGAGCCGCTCGGGTTCGACTGGCGCATCAGCATCGCGCTGATCCCGACCATGGCCGCGCGCGAGGTGATGGTCTCGTCGCTGGCAACGGTCTATGCGGTCGCGGCTGCGAACGACGAAGTCGCCGGCGACGTGCTGCGCGGCCTGATCGCGCAGGACTGGTCGCTGGCGACCGGCCTGTCGCTGCTGGTGTGGTTCATCTACGCGCCGCAGTGCATTTCGACGCTGGCGACGATCCGCCGCGAGACCCACTCGTGGAAGCAGGTCGCGATTGCCACCGGCTACCTGTTCGGGCTGGCCTACCTGGCATCGCTGCTGACGTACCAGGTCGCGGTTGCGCTGGGGGCGGGCTGACGTGGACGCCGCGCTGCTCGCCCAGTACCTGGTGATTGCGCTGGCCGTGTCGGCCAGCGCCGGCTACGTGGCGCGCCGGCAGTTCCCCGACGCCGTGCGCCGCCTCCGGGTCAGGTTGGCAGTCCCGCTGCTGCGCGCGCAGCAGCCGGGGTGGCTGCACCGCCTCGGAGTTCGGATTGCGCCCGCACCGCGCGCGGCGCAGGACGGCTGCGGCACGTGCGGCGGCTGCGGCCCCGCGCACTGACGCGAGGCGTCTCGGGATCGAAGTGGCCGGCGCGCCGCAGTGCGCGCGCCGCCGCTTGGACGCATGCACTCCGCCAGTCCCGGGCGGGCCCGGCTAGAAGCGGCCGCGCCCCTTGCCGGCGCGGTAGCCGCGCACTTCCACCGCCTCAACGGCCAGCGTGAACGTGCGCTCCTGCGTATCGGTCAGCGCGCCGACCCCGACGACGTGGCGCGCGATCTCATCGCCGCGTTCGTTGCGGATCGCCAGCACCATCGTGTATTCCCACGCGCCGTCGCCGGGCGGGCGACGGATCGTGCCTTCCACGTTGAGCGCCGAGAACTTCTCGGCCTTGCCCGCCGCGGTGTCCGGATCGAAGCGCAGGTGGTGCTTGCACGCCGGGCAGACGCTGGCGCTTTCGAGAATGGTGGCCTTGCAGTGCGGGCACGTCCGGGTGGCTCCGGGCGCGCCCTGGCGCACGGCGTTCATGCGCCGGCGCCGTTCTCCGTCTTGGCGCCTGGCTTCTTGCCGCCGTCCTTGTCTTCCCAGCCGAACTCGACCTGGCCTCGCATGCGCGCGCCGGAGGCGACCACGACGGACCCCGCCTTGACGTCGCCGACGATCACGCCGCTCTCGAGCAGTTCGACGCGCTGCGCGCTCTCGACGTTGCCCTCGAGTTCACCGGCGACGACGACCTTGCGCGCGCGCACGCCGCCGTTGACCTTGGCGCCCACTTCCACCGTCAGGTCGCCGTCGACGTGCACGTCGCCCTTGAACTTGCCGGCGATGCGGATGTGCCCGGCGCCCTGGATCTTGCCCTCGATCGTCAGGTCGGACGCGATCAGAGACTCCTTCGCCATCGGCTCGGCCGACGGGGCGGTGCGGGCGGCGGTCACCGGAGCGGGGGCCGCGCTCTGCGCGAACGAGAATTCGTTGGCCGGGTCGGGTTCGCGCTTGAGCGCGGACTCGGGTTGCGCCGGGCTGGGCGGCATCGGCGCGGGGTCTTTCTTGGGCGTGGCAGGCTGGTTGAAGATCGCCATGGTCGAAGCTTCCTCGTAGGGGGATGGACGGGATGCGAGTCCATCGAGGCTAGCACCGCAGTCAGCGGGCGTTGTGACTTCGACCACTGATCCGGACCGTGACCCGGCTGGCGTTCATCCCGCGATCACGTAGCTGTCTGCGCGGCGCGCAAGCGCCTCGGGACGCTTACATGCGGAAGACGCCGAACCGGGTGCGCTCGTCGATCGGCGCATTGAGGCTGGCCGAAAGACCCAGCCCGAGCACGCGACGCGTATCGGCCGGATCGATGATCCCGTCGTCCCACAGGCGCGCGGTGGCGTAGTAGGGATTGCCCTGCGTCTCGTACTGGTCGCGGATCGGCGCCTTGAAGGCTTCCTCCTCGTCGGACGTCCACACCTTTCCCGCGGCCTCGATGCCGTCGCGACGGACCGTCGCCAGCACGCTGGCGGCCTGCTCGCCGCCCATCACGCTGATGCGCGCGTTCGGCCACATCCACAGGAACCGCGCGCCGTACGCGCGCCCGCACATCGCGTAGTTGCCGGCGCCGAAACTGCCGCCGATGACGACGGTGAACTTCGGCACGTGCGAGCACGCCACCGCGGTGACCATCTTCGCCCCGTCCTTGGCGATGCCGGCCTGCTCGTACTTTTTGCCGACCATGAAGCCGGTGATGTTCTGCAGGAACACCAGCGGAATGCCGCGCTGGTTGCACAGCTCGATGAAGTGCGCGCCCTTGAGCGCGCTCTCGGCGAAGAGGATGCCGTTGTTGGCGACGATGCCGACCGGGTAGCCGTGCACGTGGGCGAAGCCGGTCACCAGCGTCTTTCCGTAGCGCGCCTTGAACTCCTGGAACTCGCTTGCGTCGACCACCCGCGCGATCACTTCGCGGATGTCGAACGGCCGGCGCGTGTCCTTCGGCACGATGCCGTAGAGCTCGTCGGCGGCGTACAGCGGCTCGCGGGCGGGGCGCACCGACACCGGCAGGACCTTGGTGCGGTTGAGGCTGGCGACGATGTCGCGCGCGATCTGCAGCGCGTGGCGATCGTCCTCGGCGAAGTGGTCTGCCACGCCGGAGATGCTGGTGTGCACGTCGGCGCCGCCGAGCGTCTCGGCATCGACCACTTCGCCGGTCGCCGCCTTCACCAGCGGCGGGCCGCCGAGGAAGATCGTGCCCTGTTCCTTGACTATGACGCTCTCGTCGCACATCGCCGGTACATACGCGCCGCCGGCGGTGCACGAGCCCATTACGACCGCGATCTGCGGGATGTTCTCCGCGCTGAGGCGCGCCTGGTTGTAGAAGATCCGGCCGAAGTGCTCCCTGTCGGGAAACACCTCGTCCTGCAGCGGCAGGAACGCGCCGCCGGAGTCGACCAGGTACACGCACGGCAGGCAGTTCTCGCGGGCGATCTCCTGCGCGCGCAGGTGCTTCTTGACCGTCATGGGGAAGTACGTGCCGCCCTTGACGGTGGCGTCGTTCGCCACGACGACGACTTCCTGCCCCATCACGCGGCCGATTCCGCAGACCATGCCGGCCGCGGGCGCCGCGTCGTCGTACATGCCCTCGGCCGCCAGCGGCGCGATCTCGAGGAACGGCGAGCCCGGGTCGAGCAGGGCGGTGATGCGGTCGCGGGCGAGCAGCTTGCCGCGCTCGGTGTGCCGCGTGCGGGCCTTCTCGCCGCCGCCGCCGGCGGCGCGCGTCAGCCGGGCGTCGAGTTCGTCGACCAGCGCGCGGTGGTACGCGACGTTGTCCTGGAACTCGGTCGAACGCGGGTCGAGCTTGGACAGGATCGCGGGCATTGCGTCATCGGCGGCGGGGACGGCCCGGCATCAAAGCACATGCGCTGGGTCGAGGCCAGACGACCGCGCGTTGCCGGATGGCGGAGGCGCGCGCCGAGAAAAAGAAAGGCCCGCTTGCGCGGGCCTTCCGGATCCATATGACGCTGGAGGATCAGTCCTTCTTCTCGGCGTCGGCTTCGGCCTCGGCCTCGGCCGATTCCTGCTTCATCGAGTCGGCCACGTCCTGGGCGGCGTTGCCGACGGACTCGGCGGCGCTCGCCTTGCCTTCCTCGTACGCCGACTGCACCGGATCAGCGGCGGCGTCGACGGTCGCGGCAGCAGCGCCAGCGGCGGCGGCAGCAGCGGCGCCAGCAGCTTCGGCACCGGCGACAGCGGCTTCGCCGGCGGCGTCAGCGGCCTGGGCGGCTTCGGCACCGGCGACTTCGGCGTTGGCCTCGGCCTCGGCAGCCTTCTGGTCGGCAGTCGGCGAGTTGCAGGCGGTCAGCGCGAAGGCAGCGGCGGCGGCGAGCACATAGAGCTTGGTGTTCATGGGGTATCTCCGAAGGGCGTGGCGGGGATGACACTGTGGGAGCAGCGAAGCCGGCGTGAAATTCCCTCCGGCCACACGGCTCGGATTATCCGACAACACATATGACGAAGCCGTCGGAGGTCCGACGGCTTCGCCAGGTAACGCACCAGCTAGAGCGGAATTACTTCTGCTCGGTCGAAGCAGCGGCCTCTTCAGCCGAGTCCTTGGCCTGCTCGGCGGCGTCGGCAGCGTTCTCGGCGGCGTCAGCAGCGTCGTCAGCGGCGGTCGCGGTGCCCGAAGCGGCAGCGGCGTCAGCCGAGGTGGCGGCGGCGTCGGCAGCGGCAGCAGCCGTGTCGGCAGCAGCCTGGGCAGCGTCGGCCGAAGCGGCGTCGCCGCCGGCAGCAGCGGCGTCGGCAGCAGCCTGGGCCTCGGTCGCCTCGGTGGCGGCCTCAGCGGCCGAATCCTCGGCCTGCTGCTGGTTCGAGCAGGCGGCCAGGGCGAAGCCCAGGGCCAGGGCGATCAGCGCCTTATTCATGGTCATGATGCGGTTTCCTCGTCGTTTAGTTAGGCAACGCGCTAGTGCGCGCCAATAACATGATGACAAGCCGGTGACGCGTGTCAAGCGGCTTGTCCGGTATTTTTATCCCTACACGTTTTTAACCTTTCAGCCAATCTCGACTGCAATCGCAGTCGCCTCGCCGCCTCCGATGCACAGCGAGGCCACGCCGCGCTTGCTCCCACGTGAACGCAGGGCGTTCAGCAGCGTCACCACGAGGCGGGCGCCGCTCGTTCCGATCGGGTGGCCCAGCGCGCAGGCGCCGCCGTTGACGTTGATCTTCTCGTGCGGAATGCCGAGGTCCTTCATCGGCGCCATCGCGACGCACGCGAACGCCTCGTTGATCTCGAACAGGTCCACGTCGGCCACCGACCACCCGGCCTTGTCGAGCACGTTCTGGATCGCCTTGACCGGCGCGGTGGTGAACCACTCCGGCGCCTGCGCGTGCCCGGCGTGCGCGACGATGCGCGCCAGCGGCGTGAGCCCGCGTCGGGCCGCTTCGTCGGCGCTCATCAGCACGGTCGCGGCGGCCCCGTCGGAGATCTTCGACGACGAAGCCGCGGTGAGCACGCCGTCCTTGCCGAAGGCCGGCCGCAGCGTCGGAATCTTCGAGGCGTCGATCTTGCCCGGTTCCTCGTCGGTGTCGACGACCACGTCGCCCCTGCGGCCCTTGACGGTCACCGGGACGATCTCGTCCTTGAACGCTCCGCCGGTGACCGCGGCCTGCGCGCGCCGCACGCTCTCGGCCGAGAACGCGTCGAGCGCTTCGCGGTCGAGGCCGTAGCTGGCACAGGTGGCGTCGCCGAACACGCCCATGGCCTTGCCGTCGTACGGGTTGGTCAGGCCGTCCCACGCCATGTGGTCGAGCATCTCGGCGCTGCCATAGCGGATGCCCGTGCGCGAATTGTTGAGCACGTGCGGGGCGTTGGTCATCGACTCCATGCCGCCGGCGACGACGACGGCGGCCGAGCCGGACTTGATCAGGTCGTGGCCGAACATGATCGCCTTCATGCCCGAGCCGCAGACCTTGTTGATCGTGGTGCAGCCGGCCGAGGTCGGCAGCCCGGCGGCCAGCGCCGCCTGGCGCGCCGGCGCCTGGCCGAGGCCGGCCGGCAGCACGCAGCCCATGATCACCTCGTCGACCTGATCGGCGGCCACGCCGGCATGCTCGAGCGCGCCGGTGATCGCGGCGGCGCCCAGCGTCGGGGTGGGCACGCCGGTGAACTGGCCGAGGAAGGAACCGATGGCGGTGCGCTTGGCACCGACGATGACGACGTCGCTCATGGGGTGCTCCGTGGGGCGGGCCGACCGCGGGGTCGGAATTTCCCGATTATGCGACTGCATGCTGCGCCGCCGCAAACCGGCCCGCGGCTGTCCCCATGGGCTGCGTGGGCCTGTGTCGGCCTGTCCCGCCGCCGCTGGGTACCGACGCTCGGTCCACGAGTAAAAAAGCCGCCGGGCGGCCCGGCAGCTCGGTGGACACAATTCGTGCGGGCCTCAGCTCTTTCCGTCGAACAGCTCGCGGCCGATCAGCATGCGGCGGATCTCGTTGGTGCCCGCGCCGATGGCATACAGCTTGGCGTCGCGCAGCAGGCGCCCGGTCGGGTACTCGTTGATGTAGCCGTTGCCGCCGAGAGACTGGATCGCTTCGAGCGTGACCTGGACCGCCGCGTCGGAGGCGTGCAGCAGGCACGCGGCGGCGTCGATGCGGCTGCGGTGGCCGGCGTCGTAGTCGCGACCGACCTGGTAGGCGAACGCGCGCGCCGACTGCAGCGCGGTGTACATGTCGGCGACCTTGGCCTGCATGATCCCGAACGTGCCGATCGCGGCATCGAACTGCTTGCGCTCGCGCACGTACGGCAGGGTGATGTCCATCGCCGCCTGCATCAGGCCGAGCGGACCGCCGCTGAGCACCAGGCGCTCGGTGTTGAGGCCGCTCATCAGCACCTTGACGCCGTGGTGGACTTCGCCGAGCACGTTCCCGGCCGGAATCTCGCAGTCGGCGAACACGAGCTCGCAGGTGTTGGAGCCGCGCATGCCGAGCTTGTCGAGCTTCTGCGCGGTGCTGAACCCCTTCATGCCCTTCTCGACGATGAAGGCGGTCATGCACTTGCTGCCCGCCTCCTTGCCGGCGGTGCGCATGTAGACGACCAGCACGTCGGCCTCGGGGCCGTTGGTGATCCACATCTTGTTGCCGTTGGCGACCCAGACGTCGCCGCGCAGTTCGGCGCGGCACGACATCGAGCCGACCACGTCCGAGCCGGCACCCGGTTCGCTCATGGCCAGCGCGCCCTTCCACTCGCCGCTGCACAGCTTCGGGAGGTACTTCGCGCGCTGCGCCTCGTTGCCATTGGCGTAGAGGTTGGACACGCACAGGTTCGAGTGCGCGCCGTAAGACAGGCCGACCGAGCCGGATGCGCGCGAGATCTCTTCCATCGCCACGAGGTGGGCGAGGTAGCCCATGTCGCTGCCGCCGTACTCTCCCGGCACCGTCAGGCCGAGCAGCCCCATCTCGCCGAGCTTCGGCCACAGGTCCTGCGGGAACGCGTTGTCGTGGTCGATCTGCGCCGCGCGCGGGGCGATTTCGGCATCGGCGAACCGGCGCACGGCCTCGCGCAGCGCATCGATTTCTTCACCGAGGGGAAAAGGGCGCATGCAGGTTCCTGTAGTGGCAGGGACGGGCGGCGACGCCGCCGTCGTGAGTCGAAAATTCTAGCGCGTCGCCCCACCCGGGGCCGGACACGAAAAACGCCCGCTGATACGGGCGTTCTTCAAGCCAGGATGCGCCGTGCACACCTCTGCGCCGCGGATCGTGCCTCCAGCCCCCCTTGAGTCAAGGGGGGCGCCGCGACAGCGGCGGGGGATGTGGAGGCCGTGACTCGGGGCCCAAGGTTTTGCGGAGCACAACCTTGGGGATTCATCAGTCGCAGGACTGATGAATCAGTGCCCGCCGCGAATCCGCCCCTGGAAGCGCGGCTGCGCACGGCCCAGCGGCAGCTTCAGCTTGCCGATCGCGCTGATGCGCTCCTCGGCGAGGCGGTCGGCGGCCTTGTAGGTCGGGATCGCGTCGCGCTCGGCGATCTCGAAGATGCGCGCGAGGTTGTGGTAGATCGTCCGCATCATGCGCATCGCGCGCTCGCGGTTGTAGCCGTCGAGCTCGAGCGCCACGTTCATGACGCCGCCGGCGTTCACCGCGTAATCGGGTGCGTACAGGATGCCGCGACGCGTGACCTCGTCGCCGATGGCGTTGTTGGCCAGCTGGTTGTTGGCCGCGCCGCAGATGACCTTGGCCTTCAGGCGGGGCAGGGTCTGCTCGTTGACGGTGCCGCCCAGCGCGCACGGCGAGTAGACGTCGGCCGGCACGTCGTAGATCTCGTCCAGGCCCACGGCCTCGGCGCCGAACTCGTTGACCGCCCGGTCGACCAGGCCCTTGTTGATGTCGGTGACGAACATCTTCGCGCCGCGCTCCTTGAGCAGCTTCACGAACTCCATGCCGACATGGCCGAGGCCCTGCACGGCGTAGGAGTACTTGCCGACTTCCTCGTCGCCGAAGCGCTTGTTGAGCGTCGCCATCAGGCCCTGCAGCGTGCCGTAGGCGGTGAACGGCGACGGGTCGCCCGAACCGCCGTGGACC
Organism: Cognatilysobacter tabacisoli; assembly: GCF_003586305.1. GTDB lineage: Bacteria > Pseudomonadota > Gammaproteobacteria > Xanthomonadales > Xanthomonadaceae > Cognatilysobacter_A > Cognatilysobacter_A tabacisoli. Next base: position 405,106 of record NZ_QXJI01000001.1, read on the forward strand.
TGGTGCACGCCGGTGACGTACTCGGTCTCGCGGTACACGTATTCCATGTCGTTGACGTCGATGCCGACGTCCTCGGCGGTGATGTAGCGCCCGCCGAGCGATTCGACGAACTGGCCGAACGCGCGGAACAGCGCCTCGGACTTGTCGACCGCCGGGTCGCCGATGATCACGGCCTTGCCGCCGCCGATGTTCAGGCCGGCCACCGCGTTCTTGTAGGTCATGCCGCGCGACAGCCGGAGGACGTCGTTCAGCGCGTCGGCCTCGGTCTTGTACGGCCACATGCGCGTACCGCCGAGCGCCGGACCGAGCACCGTGTTGTGGATCGCGATGATGGCCTTCAGGCCCGCGTCCTTGTTGTGGCAAAACACGACCTGCTCGTGGCCGAAGGTGTCCAGGGTTTCGAAAATCATCGGGTGCTCCGCGTCGGCGTAACGGAATGCGCTTTGCGCGTTACGCTGGCTTTGATTGACAAGTCATTGAATCCGAACGGATTTGCGTCTGCGGGGCGCGATGGGCGGCCGGCGCAGGGGCGGTAGTCTAAAGCAACTGGCCGATACGGCACGGTATGCAGTCCGGCCCATTCCCCCGGAGTTGCGCGTGCATCCGCGTCGGAACGCGCCCCGTAAAAGTGGGCGTTGGATCGCAGTTTTACCCGGACGCCTGACGCGTCTGCCTGCCGATCCGCGCCGACAGGGGACCCGATGACTCGTTCGAACCGCACCGCGCCGCCGCGCGTGGCCCTGGCGCTGGCCGCCTGCGCCGTGTTCGCCGGCCTCGCGCCGGCCCATGCCGCGCAGCGCCTCAGCGGCCGCGTCGACCTCGTCGCCGGGCCCCGCCAGACCGTCGTGCCCGGCGAGGTCGGCGAGGGCGTCGTCTATTTCCTGCCTCAGGCCGCCGCCGGCGCCCGCGCGCGCCCCGGTCGCTACTCGATCGACACCCACTCGAAAGGCTTCGCGCCGTCGACGCTGGTGGTGCCGGCCGACAGCACGGTGGCATTCCCGAACCGCGACCAGATCCTGCACAACGTCTACTCGAAGTCGCCCGGCGCCACCTTCGACCTGGGGACCTACGGCCCCGGCGAGGTCCGCGAGGCGCGCCTGCCGCGCGCCGGCCTCGTGCAGGTCAACTGCAACGTCCACCAGGGCATGCGCGCGACGGTGCTGGTGCTCGACACGCCGTACTACACCCGCCCGATGGCCGACGGCCGCTTCGACCTCGCCGGCGTGCCCGATGGCCCAGGCACGCTGGTGTTCTGGCACCCGCGCGCGCGCGCCGAGTCCCGGCCCGTCACCGCCCGCCCGGGCGACTACGCGATCCAGCTGCGCGCGCTGCGGCCGCGTGCCGGTGCGCCGGCGGGGGCGCGGCCGTGATCGCGATCGCCGCGGGACAGCGCCGGCTGTGGCTGGCGATCGCGCTGCTGGCGCTCGCGCTCGCTGCAATCATCGGCTGGCAGTACCGGCTCACGTTCGACGCTAGCGTCGCCCGCCAGCGCGAGGCCGGCCTGGCCGCGCAGCGGCTGGTCGAGCAGCAGCACCGCGACACCCTGAAGCTGCGCGCGCAGACCATCGCCGGCAGCCAGGCGTTCGTTGGCTACGTCGCGCAGGCGCTCGGCGGCGCGCTGCCGGGCGTGCCGGTCGACACCACGTCGATCCTCGACCTGCTCGAGGAACGGCGCGACCAGCTCGGCCTCGGCGACGCCGCGGTGCTGGACGGGCAGGGCGTCGGCATCGTGTCCACGCGTGCGTTCGCGGCCGGCCGCGACCTGTCGGTCGATCCGCTGGTGCTGCGCGCGATCGAGCAGCAGGCCTTCGTCGCCGGCCTCTGGCGCGACGACAGCCGGCTGCTGCACGTCGGCATCCTGCCGCTGTCTGAGGACGGCTCCAGTGAGGGCTACCTCGTCGTGGCGCTGCCGGTCGACGGCGCCCTTGCGCGCGAGATCGCAGGTGTCAGCGGCCTCGGCGTGGCCACCGTCGGCCTGCTGGCGGACGGCGCGCGCGTGTTCGGTTCCTCGCTGCCGGCGGCACCGGAGCGCGAACTTTCGATTGCGCTGCGCGCGGCCGGCGTCGAGGCCGATCGCGTCGACGTCTCCGGCACTGCGTTCGAAGTGGCGGCGACGCCGCTGCTCGGCGCGCCCGATGCGCGCTGGCTGATGCTCGCGTCGGTCGACGCCGCGCGGCGCGCGGCCCTGCCGCAGCTGCTGCCGACGGTACTGGTCGCATTCGCGCTGTGGGCGCTGTGCGTGGTGCTCGCGCTGCGCTGGCGCTCGCAGGTCGTCGCACCGGCGCAGGCGCTGCTGGCGCTGTTCGACCGTGCGTCCGGCGGCGACATGCACCTGCACGCCGTGCCGCACGGCGCGGCGCCGCTGGCGACGCTGGCCGCCGCCTTCAACGTGATGTTGCAGGGGCTGCGCCGGCCGATGCCGGGCGACGCGGTGCGCGCGGAGAACGCGAATCAACCGCCGACGTGGCGCGCGTGGGACCCGCCCGCCAATTGAAGGCTGCAATCGGAGCAGCGGAATCGATCACTGCAGAGGCAACGCGCGCGTGCCTCTGCGCACGCAGCCCTGGCGTAGCTCTTGCAGCGTCGGTCACCTCGGCCGACGGGAGCGGGGCGCATGAGAACCAAATTGAAACGCAGGGCCTCGACCGCCCTGCTGGCCCTGAGTCTGGGGATGGCCGGCGTCTGCGCCCATGCAGGCGGGCCGCCGGTCAACCGTGCGCCGGGCTTCCTGGCCGACACCGCCGGCCGGGCGCTCTACACCTACGACAAGGACACCGCCGGCACGAGCAACTGCTACGCGCAGTGCGCGGTCCTGTGGCCGCCCCTGCTGGCCGGTGACGCCGACGCGCCGACCGGCGACTTCACCCTGGTCGTGCGCAAGGACGGCCGCCGCCAATGGGCATTCAAGGGCATGCCGCTGTACTACTGGGTCAGCGACCGCCCTTCCGCCGCGCCGACGGGCGAAGCGGTTGCCGGCTGGCACCTCGTCCGCTGATCCCCATCGAACCCACGTTCGTCGTCCGCTCCGGTTCGCCTGCATCTGCGCCGGCATGGAGCGCGTAAAGCAACCCGAACGCGCCGACCCCATCAACGGCGATTCCAACAGTCGTACCACTAGAGGGGAGTCTGCAATGCAATCCAATCCAACGGTCGCCGCCCGGCGACTGCTGCTGTGCCTCGCGCTCGCGTCGGCAAGCCTGGCGGCCCACGCGCAGGACGCCGACGCGCTCAACGCGATGGATCCGGCCGAAGAAGAAGTCGAAGCCGACACCGCCGCCGGCCGCAGCGGCAAGCTGCTGCTGACCGGCGGCGTGACCCAGGTCGAAGGCGCCGCCGGTGGCGGGCTGACGCCGTGGGCCGTGATCGGCGGCTACGGCACGCGCGACCAGATCGGCGCCAACGCGTTCTACACCCGCGTCGGCGTCGACGACTACACGCTCGACAGCTTCGGCGCGCTGGTCGGCTTCTACGACCGCGTCGAGCTCAGCTTCGCGCGCAACGAGTTCGACACCGAAAACGTCGGCGCCGCGCTCGGCCTCGGCCAGGGCTTCACGATCAAGCAGGACGTGATCGGCCTGAAGGTGCGCATCGCCGGCGACGCCGTGCTCGAGCAGGACTCCGCGCTGCCGCAGATCGCGATCGGCGTGCAGCACAAGCGCAACGACCAGGGCGCGCTGGTGCGCGCGATCGGCGCGCAGGACGACAGCGGCACCGACGTCTACATCAGCGCCACCAAGCTGTTCCTCAACCAGAGCCTGCTGCTCAACGGCACCGTGCGCTTCACCGAGGCCAACCAGTTCGGCATCCTCGGCTTCGGCGGCGACAAGGACGATGGCTACCAGGCGCAGTTCGAAGCCTCGGCCGCGTACCTGCTGACGCGCAACCTCGCGATCGGCGCCGAGTACCGGACCAAGCCGGACAACCTCAACATCGCCGTCGAGGACGACGCGTACGACGTGTTCGTCGCCTGGGCGCCGGTCAAGAACGTCTCGCTGACGGTCGCGTACGTCGACCTCGGCAACATCGTCATCGCCGACAACCAGCGCGGCGTCTACGCCTCGCTGCAGGTCGGCTTCTGAGCCCCACGGAGACCCCAACGATGAAACTGCACACGATTGCGCTCGCCGTGGCCCTCACCGCCGCCTCGCTCACCGCCCACGCCCAGTCGATGGACGCCCCGGCGCCCGCCGCCGAAGCCGCGATGGACCCGACCGCGCCGAATCCCGCGCCCGTGCACCCGGAGCTGGTCGGCGTGTTCGAGGACTTCGGCGGCATGCCGGGCATGACCGCGCTGATGGACGACTTCATGGCCATCATGCTCGAGGATGCGCGCCTGCGGCCGTTCTTCGAGAACACCGACCAGGTGCGGATCAAGCGCCAGCTCGCCGAGCAGTTCTGCGCGATCCTCGGCGGCGGCTGCACCTACAGCGGCCGCGACATGAAGTCGTCGCACGCGGCGTTCGCGATCGACCGCGCCGACTTCAACGCGCTGGTCGAGGCCCTGCAGGTCGCGATGAACCGCAAGGGCATCCCGTTCCGCTCGCAGAACAAGCTGCTGGCCGTGCTGGCGCCGATGCACCGCGAGGTCATCACCCGCTGACGCGAATGCGCCAGTGCTGCACACGACGCGGCGGCCTCCGGGCCGCCGCGTTCGTTTCGGGAAGTTGAATCGACCGCCGCGTCGCCACGTCACCGCGTTGCCGCGCCGACGTCAGAACCCGCGGTACTGGCCCTGGCGGATCCACAGCGTCGCCAGCCACTTCTCGCCGCGCTGCACCGGCGCGCCGGCGTGCAGCGAGTCGACATCGGGCGAGCCGTCGTCGTGCAGGTTGTCGAAGATCACCGCGCGCCCGGCCTGCGGCTGCACGCGCACGCCGGCGACGGGGAACTCCGTCTCGCCGCCGGCCTCGACCTCGTTGAGGTACACGCAGATCGTCCGCGCGCGGTTGCCGGCTTCGGGGTGGTCGCGCTCGATCGCGCCGGGCGGGCAGTAGTCGCGGTGCGGGCGGTACTCCTGCCCGGGCTGGTAGCGCAGCACGACGAGGTGCTCGGCGTTCGGCAGCGGCAGGCGTGCGGCGTGCGCCATGCGCACCTGCACCAGCCGCAGCGACAGGTCCTCAGTGACCGGGTCGAACGCGGCGTCGTGGCTGGTGCGCAGCTCGATCGCGCGCGGCAGCCCGGTCTCCGGGTCGACCGTGCGCGACGGCCGCAGCATCGGCTCGGCGCACGCGGCCAGCAGCCGGCACTCGTCGGCCGACAGCAGCCGGTCGACCTGCATCACCTTCGGCCGCGCCGACAGCAGCTGCACCGGCGGCAGGTCGAGGTGCTCCTCCAGCGCCAGCCGGCGCGCCGGCCGACGGTCGGGCGGCGGCAGCGGCACGGCGATGCGCGGCAGCGGGCCGATCCCGCGCTGCGCCAGCTGCACGCGCAGCTGCGCGGCGGCCTTGGGCTGCGGCGCGCAGCCTTCGCCGCGGTCGAGGCGCTCGGCCAGCAGCCGCGCCGACACCGCGTCGCCGCGCTCGGCGGCGCGCTCGAACAGCTGCAGGCTGGAGACCTGGTCGGCCTCGTTCGGCTTGCGCCCGAAGTGGATCGCCGCCGCGCGCAGCGCCGGCGGGTAGTCGGCCTGCATCGCGGTGAACAGCCGCTCGTTGATCCGCGAGTCGTTCGGCATCGCGGTGCCGCCGAGCGCGATCAGCGCCAGGAAGTACCCGGCGATCGGGCTGCCGGCCTGCTCGGCGCGCAGCAGCCAGCCGATCGCGCCCACCACGTCGGTGTCGGTGCCGACCCCGTACATCAGCATCCGCGCCGTTTCGATCTGCGCGTTCGCCAGCCCGGCCTGCGCCGCGCGCAGGTGCCAGGAGTAGGCCTCTTCCATCTGCTGGCGCGCGACCAGCGCCGAGCCGAGCGTGAACCACGCCGTCGGCACCTTGGCCGCGGCGGCCAGGCGCAGTTGGTGCAGTTCGGGGTCGTGGACGGTCATCGCGGCGCAGCGTAACCGAGCCGCCGGCGGCCCCGCACCCCGCGGCCGGTCAGCGCGCCATCAGCACGAACGCCCCCAGCAGCACGACCTTGAACAGCACGAGCGCGACGATCAGCGCGCCGTGCAGCAGCGCGGCGTACCGGTCGGCGCGTCGCGAGGTCGGGGCGGGGCGGTCGGGCATCGCGCGGGAGTCGGGCATCGCGGGGTGGAGGCGGGTGGGTGCGGACCGGGATCGGCCCACAGCATGCCCCGGTGCGGCGCGCAGCGCGGAAAAAAGAAAAACCGGGCCGCCACAAGGCAGGGACGGCCCGGTCGTGTCACGTCGACGGCCATCCCGGGACAGGAGGGAGGGAGGGGGACCGTCGCGGACATCGCCAGCAGAGAGAGCACGCAACCCTTGCCGGTTGCGTGGTGGATTACGCGCGCGGCAGACGCTCGGATGCACGCCGCGCGCGGCCGGTTCACGCGCGCGGCGCAGGCGCGTCCGGCCGGGCGGCGCGCCCGCCGCGCTACAATCCGGTATCAGCTGAAACCGTATTGAAAGGCCGCGCCATGAGCACCCCCGCGAGCAACCTCCCCGACGTGCAGGCAGAGACCAGCCCGCTGCGCTTCGTCACCGCCGCCAGCCTGTTCGACGGCCACGACGCGGCGATCAACATCATGCGCCGGCTGATCCAGGGGCAGGGCGCCGAGGTCATCCACCTCGGCCACAACCGCTCGGTCGAGGACGTCGTCCGCGCCGCCCTGCAGGAAGACGCCGACGGCATCGCGCTGTCGAGCTACCAGGGCGGCCACGTCGAGTACTTCAAGTACATGGTCGACATGCTGCGCGAGCGCGGCGCCGGCCACATCCGCGTGTTCGGCGGCGGCGGCGGCACGATCACTCCGGAGGAAATCCGCGAGCTGCAGGACTACGGCGTCGAGCGCATCTACCACCCCAACGACGGCATGCACATGGGGCTGGTGGCGATGATCGAGGACGTCATCCGCCGCGCCGGCGAGGGCCGACGCAACGCGGCCGACCCCAAGGCCACGCCCGACATCGACGACGAGATCACCATCGGCCGCACCCTCAGCGCGATCGAGGAGGGCGTGTTCGACGAGGCCCAGCTCGCGCACCTGCGCAAGCAGTGGCAGCTGGCCGGCGGCAAGACCCCGGTCATCGGCATCACCGGCACCGGCGGCGCCGGCAAGTCGTCGGTCACCGACGAGCTGCTGAACCGCTTCCTCGCCTCGTTCCCCGACATGCGCATCGCGGTGATCTCGGTCGACCCGACCCGCCGCCGCACCGGCGGTGCGCTGCTCGGCGACCGCATCCGCATGAACACCCTGCGCTCCAAGCGCGTGTACATGCGCTCGATGGCGACCCGCCGCCAGCACGTGGCCACCAACGCGGTGCTGAAGGATTGCGTCGGCTTTCTCAAGGGGCTGGGCTACGACCTGGTCATCGTCGAGACCGCCGGCATCGGCCAGTCCGACTCGGAGATCGTCGACCTCGTCGACTTCCCGATGTACGTGATGACCAGCGACTTCGGCGCGCCGAGCCAGCTCGAGAAGATCGACATGCTCGATTTCGCCGAGCTCGTCGTGCTGAACAAGTTCGACAAGCGCGGCGCCGAGGACGCGCTGCGCGACGTGCGCAAGCAGTGGAAGCGCAACCGCGTCGCCTTCCAGACGCCCGACGAGGACGTGCCGGTCTACCCGACCATCGCCAGCCAGTTCAACGACCCCGGCATCAGCTGGATGTTCGCCAACCTGTGCCGGCTGCTGCGCGAGAAGCTCGGCCTGCCGGCCGAGAAGTGGACCCCGCACCTCGACACCAGTCTGCGCGAGCCGCGCGCCACGGTGCTGATCCCGGGCAGCCGCGTGCGGTACCTGGCCGAGATCGCCGAGCAGGGCCGCGGCATCAACCGCCAGATCGAGACCCAGGCCGAGGTCGCCGACCGCGCGCAGTCGCTGTGGCAGGCGCTGCACGAACTCGGCGACGCGAAGCTGCCGAAGGCGCTCGACCTGTACGACAGCGCCGACGTCACCCCGGGCGCCGCCGCGCCGGTCGCGCCTGCGGGCACGAACGTCCCCGACAGCCCGTCGCCTGCAGTCCCCGTGCCGGCCGACGCCGCGCCGGACCGCAGCCTGCTGACCCTGCGCCAGCGCTACAACGACGCCGTGCAGACGCTCTCGTCCGAAGCGCTCAAGCTGCTGCGCGAGTGGCCGGCCCGGCTGAAGTCGATCACCGACGACGTCAACGAGTACCAGGTCCGCGACAAGACCATCCGCGTCGAGAACTACCGCGAGTCGCTGAGCCACCAGAAGATCCCGAAGATCGCCGCGCCGAAGTTCAAGGGCTGGGGCGAGCTGCTGACGTTCCTGCAGAAGGAAAACCTGCCCGGCTACTACCCGTACACCGGTGGCGTGTACCCGTACCGCCGCACCGGCGAGGACCCGATCCGCATGTTCGCCGGCGAGGGCACGCCCGAACGCACCAACCGCCGCTTCCACTACCTGTCGGTCGGCCAGCCGGCCGCGCGCCTGTCGACCGCGTTCGACTCCGTCACGCTGTACGGCGAAGACCCGGCGCCGCGCCCGGACATCTACGGCAAGATCGGCAACTCCGGCGTCAACATCGCCACGCTCGACGACATGAAGAAGCTGTACTCCGGCTTCGACCTGTGCGCGCCCAGCACGTCGGTGTCGATGACGATCAACGGCCCGGCGCCGATGATCCTGGCGATGTTCATGAACACCGCGATCGACCAGCAGGTCGAGAAGTACCTGCGCGCCGACCAGGCCCGCTGGGACGCCGCCCACGACAGGATCGAAAGGATGTTCGAAGGGCGCGTGCGCCCCACCTACAGCGGCATGCTGCCGGAGACCAACGACGGCCTCGGGCTGGGGCTGCTCGGCGTCACCGGCGACCAGGTCGTCGAGCGCGACGTCTACGAGAAGATCAAGGCCGAGACCCTGCGCACCGTGCGCGGCACCGTGCAGGCCGACATCCTGAAAGAGGACCAGGCCCAGAACACCTGCATCTTCAGCACCGAGTTCGCGCTGCGGATGATGGGCGATATCCAGCAATACTTCGTCGACAACGGGGTGCGCAACTTCTACTCGGTGAGCATCTCCGGCTACCACATCGCCGAGGCCGGGGCGAACCCGATCAGCCAGCTCGCCTTCACCCTGAGCAACGGCTTCACCATCGTCGAGTACTACCTCGCGCGCGGGATGAAGATCGACGACTTCGCGCCGAACCTGTCGTTCTTCTTCAGCAACGGCATGGACCCGGAGTACACCGTCATCGGCCGCGTCGCCCGCCGCATCTGGGCCCGCGCCATGCGCGAGCGCTACGGCGCGTCCGCGCGCAGCCAGATGATGAAGTACCACATCCAGACCAGCGGCCGGTCCCTGCACGCGCAGGAGATCCAGTTCAACGACATCCGCACCACGCTGCAGGCCCTGTACGCGCTGTTCGACAACTGCAACTCGCTGCACACCAACGCCTACGACGAGGCGATCACCACGCCGACCGAAGAGAGCGTGCGCCGCGCCGTCGCCATCCAGATGATCATCAACAAGGAGCTGGGGCTGAACTTCAATGAGAACCCCTGGCAGGGCAGCTTCGTCGTCGACCAGCTCACCGACCTGGTCGAGGAGGCCGTCTACAAGGAGTTCGAGGCGATCAGCGAGCGCGGCGGCGTGCTCGGCGCGATGGACACCATGTACCAGCGCGGGAAGATCCAGGAAGAGTCGCTGTACTACGAGCACAAGAAGCACGACGGCAGCCTGCCGCTGATCGGCGTCAACACCTTCCTGCCGAAGGACCACGGCGGCGACATCGTCACCGAGATCGAACTGATCCGCTCGACCGAAGGCGAGAAGGGCCAGCAGATCGAGAACGTCGCCGGCTACAAGGCCAACCGCAACGCCTTCGCCGCCGACGGCCTCAAGCCGCTACAGGCCACCGCCCGCGAGCGCCGCAACGTGTTCGCCAGCCTGATGGACGCGGTGAAGACCCACAGCTTGGGCCAGATCAGCCATGCCCTTTATGATGTGGGCGGGGAGTACCGCCGCAACATGTAACGCGACTGGCAAGGGTCGCGAGAAGAGGCGTGCCCATCGGGCGCGCCTTTTTTGTTATCCACCATGCGCAACAGGGAGTCGCATGACCATCCGCACCGCGCTTTGGCGCCTGATCGCGTCGGCCGCCTTCGTCACCGTCAGCAGCGCCGCGTTCGCGCAGGCCGCCCCGGATCCGCAGGAATCCGTTGAGCTGGTCAAGGCACGGAAGGCCGATGCCTACCGCGAGGTCCTCCAGCGCTTCGACGCCGCCCTGCAGGCCGCGCCGAAGGACGCCGCGCTCGCGGTGAAGCGGTGCGAATACATCGCCGCGTTCACCGACGAGGAGTACGGCGAGTGGGTCGAAGGCGCGCCCGCGGAGCTCGAGGCCTGCCAGCAGCACCTCACCACCGCGCATCCCAGGTCGCCCGAGGCGCGCCTCTACCTGCAGCAACAGCTGTGGGGCGAGGAGGCCGTCGAGGCGGGCGAGGCCCTTTTGAAACAGGCCGATGCCTGGGCGCCTGCGCTGCGCGCGAAGCTGCTGGCGCACCTGTCGGAAATGCACGGCTACGAGGACAACGACGCGCGCGCGGGCGAGCTCGCGGTGCAGTCCGTCGGCCTGGGCGATCGCACGCGCCTGGCCACTGCGGTGGAATACCACGCCAGCCAGCAGGAGTACGCCGCGGGTGCCCGGCTGCTGGCACAGGCGCCGCCGGCCGATGAACGCTGGATCGCCGAAGGGCGCATCAAGGCCGCCCTCGCACTGCCGGACGGGCGCGTGGCGCTGGGCGAGCTGCGCCGGTACGCGTCGGCGAAGTTCGAGATCAACGACGACCTGGCCGGCCGCGTGCACCTGCATGCCGGCGACCTCGCCAGCGCCGCGCGCCTGCTGAAGGCGTCCACCGGCAAGGGGGCCGAGGTCAAGCAGGCCCGCTTCGACGTGGCGCTGGCGACGGGCAATTACGCCGCCGCGGCGGACCTGGTCGACCTCACCGACGGCGACAACCTGCCGGAGAACGCGCAGCGGTTCGCCCAGGTGCTGACGGCAGCCCCGCACATGCTGCTCATCAAGCCGTCGATGCTGGCGGGCGTGATCATGGCCGGCGCGATGCTGCTCATGCTGGCGCTGCTGCCTGCCGTCATCCTCGTGCCGGTGCACTACCGCGGCCTCACCCGACGCCTCGCGGGCCGCGTGCCGGTGCCGCTGTTCGAGCGCGTCGGCCTGCGCCACGCGTGGTTCGGCATGGCGGTGTTCCTGGTCGTGCCGTTGGCCGTGGGCGCCATGGTCGAACCGGGTGCCGTCGTGAGCCAGCTCGGCGAAGGCGATGTCGGCGACCCCGGGGCGATGTTCCGCGTGATGCTGTGGGGCACGACGGCCGGGTTGGCCTGCCTGCTCCTTGGCGCGCGCGGCATGGGCCTGCGGCACCTCATCGGCGGCGCGCCCACGTGGGGCTCGACGGGGCGGGTGCTGCTGGCGTGGATGGGCCTGTTGGCCATCGGCAGCCTGCTCGGCTGGTTCCACAGCGGCGCGGGTGGGGCCGAAACGCAGCAGACGCAGATGGTCCAGGCCTTGGCCAAGGGCGGCGCGAGCGAGGCGGGCCTGGCGGTCACCCTGCTGCTGATGGCGGTGGTGGCCCCGGTGGCGGAAGAGATCGTGTTCCGTGGGCTGCTGCTGGGCGGGCTCAGCCGGCACATCGGCTTCGCGTGGGCCAACCTCCTGCAGTCGGCGCTATTCGCCGTAAGCCACAACGACTGGCCGCGGCTCCCGTTCTATCTGGCGATGGGCCTGCTGGGCGGTTGGCTGGTGCGCCGCAGCGGCTCCCTGGGCTCGGCGATCGCGCTGCATGTGCTCAACAACATGCTGGCGGTGATCCTGGTGATCCACTACAACTGACGCCGCAGCACTTGGTCCGGCGAAAAGAACAAAGCGTAAAGGGGCAGGCTTCACAGCCCGACCTGGTGTCGATGTCGAGCCGATCCGGTCGACCGAACGCGAGAAGAGCCAGTAGATCGAGAGCGTCCAAGGCCACCAAGCCCACCGCAACGCGTTCTTCGCCGATGGACTCCCGCCGCCAAACAAGGCGACCGCCCGCAAAAAAGCCGCAATGTATTCGTCAGTCCGAGGAACGCGGTGAAGACGCACTCGTTCGAGCGGATCAGCCATGCGTTGTACGATGTGCGCGGGGAATGCAGGAGGAACATGTGATTGTCCCGGTCGCCAAAATGAAGGAATCCATCCGATGCGCTTGATTCCTAGCGATCCAGATATTGAAACGCTGGTTAGGCGGATCGATAGCGATGAGATTGATCTGCAGCCGGAGTTCCAACGGGGGGATATCTGGCCTGTCGGAAAGCGTCAGCGCTTGATAGACAGCGTGCTCCGCGACTGGCATGTGCCTCCGATCCATTTGATTCTCGAAGAGGACAGTCAGAAGCTCTCAGTCTTGGACGGGCAGCAGCGACTTTCGGCGATCCGCGGATTTATTCATGACGAGTTCGCGATTGATGGTCGAATTCAGCCGTTCTCACCCATTACGTGGGGCATGCATGGGCAGCGGTTCTCTCAGCTTAGTCATGAGCAGCAGCGAAGGTTTCTTCGATTCTCTATCCGCATATTCACCCTTGTGGACTTTGAGCCTGCCGAGCCTGGAGAGCTTTTCTATCGACTCAATCACTTGTCATCATTGACAGCCGCTGAGCAACGGAACGCGTTCTTCGGCGAAACAAGGCGACAGGTTAAGCGCCTGGTAGATCAGTTAGAAGTGCTGGGCCTTGCGGGTGGAGTTTTCGGGTTTTCAAATGCGCGGATGGCTTATGACGACGTACTGGCCCGTGCCCTTTATGTCTTGGAGTCGCGCACTTTAAGGGTTAAAGCTACATCGAGTGCGCTCGCAGATCGATACCGGAAAGGCGAGGAGTTTTCAGAGAATTCGGTTGCCGCCGTTTCGCGGGCGCTTGTAGTAATGGCTGAGTCGCAGCGAAGGGCTGACATGCCTCTTCGTCTGAACAAGGCGACGGCGCAGTCATGGCTCGTTTTCTTCTCGGTCGCGATGCGCGAAGCATCCGTCTCGAGCAATACTCTCTCCTCCTTTATGGAAGAGTTCGAGCAGAAGCGAGAACAATTTGTCGCGCGTGGTCTATCCGGAGAAGGAGGTCTAGAATTTATCGCAGAGGGCGTGATACGAATTCCGCCGTCCTTGTCGGCCGACGCGATGTATACCTATGTCGATCGATCGACATCAAGAGTTGCAGACGTCATGTCCGTGACACTCAGGGACTTGGTGATCTGGTTGTTCTTCTTCGACTTCCTCGAGAGTCGTTACATTCGCTACTCATCTGATAACGCTTCGCGCCAGCAGCTCTATCAGCTGGTTAATTCTGGTTGCGAGGGTGTGTTCTCCGTAGATCACCTTGCATTCGGTCTCGACTGGGGGGTTGAGCTGTGAAGCGAGCTCACATCCCTGACATCTGGAAGGTAGCTCGAAAGACTCTGCGGCGTCCCATACGAAGGATTAATGTTGAGTGGAGCGGCGTTTCAAGGCTTTCAGATGGTGAGTTCGCGTTCTTCAAGCCGTTTACCTTGTTGTGCGGCGAGAACGGTGCAGGGAAATCCTCCCTGCTACATCTCATTTACCACGCCCTTTCCCCAGATGGTTCTATTGCTCAACGTGGTAACTATAGTCGGCCCCACGGTGGTCAAGTCGTTCGCGTAAGCGTTGAGATTGCCGGGCAGGAGGCCGGAGCTCCTTCGACCGAGTTAACTAGCTCAGTAGAAATCGCTGGTCATTTTTGTCCAGCGGATGGTGTTCGTAAGGTGTCGCTCGTAGATGCCGGTATGCATATTCCCGCATTGCTCGAGTTCATAAAAAATGACGCAAACTTTAACGACTATCTGGAGGGAGTTGAGCCTGCGCGGTTCTCAGCACCCGATTCAGAGGCCGTCGCGTATATAGTTGGGCGAACCTATCAGGAGATCCTTGTTTTTGAGTTGGAGGATACGGCATTCGGTTGCACTGTGCCGTACTTTCGGGTGCAAGCTTATGGGGTTACGTACGACTCTCCAGATATGGGCTACGGGGAGCTCGCTGTCCTGTACTTGATTTGGCTGTTCGGCCGTATGGAGATTGGCTCGCTTGCTCTGGTGGAAGAGCCCGAAGCATTTTTGTCTCCGCGGGCTCAGGTGGCTTTGGTGGACACGCTTGCGAGGTTTGTGGCTGAACGTGGGATCACACTCATTATGACTTCTCATTCTGGAGCGATTGCCACGCGACTTGAAAGTAGCGAGATTGTCTATGTTGCCCGCTCCGCAGGCAGTGTCGTTATGCAAAGTCCGCCCCGGACGTCCGATCTGATTTCACGGCTCGGGTTGATCTCCGACAGATCTTTCGTTTTCTTTGTCGAGGACTTGGCGGGAGAGATCATCTCTAGAACTCTCGTCGATCGCTACTCTAATCGCCTTTCTGGCCTGGTTGAATATGTTATCAGTAGGGGTGAGTCGAATGTTCTGCGGGCGCTTGAAGTGCTCCCGCAAAGCCTACGCTCGGTGGCGCATGTTGGGGTGCTTGACGGAGATCAGAGGGCGCGAACTCTACAGGACGAGCGAGTAATCTATCTCCCAGGAGATGTTCCTCCCGAGCGCTTTCTGAGAAATTTTTGCGACAATTCAGATCCGAAGGATATTGCGGCTTGTCTTCGTGTGGAGGTCAGTCGCTATCAAATGGCATTTGGGCAGGCGGATGGGTGTGACCATCACGACTGGCCGTATTCACTGGCCGCAGCGTTGGGCATTCCCTATTCGGATCTCATTCGGATGCTTGCTCTTGGCTGGGCCGAGCGTAACGAAGGTGAGGTTGAGGCGTTCGTTAAAGACGCAGAAAGATTTAGCTTGGCAGTATAAGCCAAGTAACAGAACAGGGTTCAGGTTCACCGCTGATCCCAGCAACAGCACTGGTAGGGCACACTGAGATTGCGGCATCGTTTGTCTGAGCCGATAGATTCGCTAATTGGATTCGGCGAATGCGCCTACGAGTCGGCGCTTGGGGAAGCACAGATTGGGCCCCCTTGGCGACCGCATGCCATCTCTGCCAAAGTCACCCCCGCTCCGATCGCCCGTCAGCGATCAACCGCCCACGGACGATGGCGGAGCAAGGACGCATCCGGCGCTGCCGGTGCATGCACACACGGAAAAACAACGGAGGTTGCTGTGTCAGTCAATCGCATCACGTACGTCATTACCCCCGAACAGCGCCAGGCGGCGACGGCCGGACTCGCCCAGGCCCGCGCGGCGCTGCCGCCGATGGCCAAGCTGCAGCCGGGCGAGCTGCGCGAGCTGCACGGGTTCGGCGCCAAGAACGAGGTCTTCAGCCGCAACGTCCTGCGCGCGCTGCAGGCCTACCCGCACATCGTGCCGGCCACGCTCGACGTGCCCGGCGCGCAGGCCGACCTGGACGCGCTCGACGCCCTGCGCCCGCTGCTCGAGGCCGTGCGCCTGCTGCACGCGGAGCTGGAGGACACCGTGGCGCTGCTCGGCCACGACGTCATGGACTTCGCCTACGACGGCTACCAGCAGCTCAAGCTGGCCGGCAGCGCCGACGACGCGCTCGACACGATGCGCCGCGACATCGGCGCGCAGTTCACCCGCAGCCGCCGCCGCCCGGCCGCAACCCCGGCGCCGGCCCCGGCCGCCTGAGGCCCCGCGCCGCACCACCAAAGCCGCCTCCGGGCGGCTTTTTTTGTTGGGTCGGGGAGGGCATCGATGGGGTGCACGACCCCATCGCATGGGGTCGGCGACTGCCTCGACGGGGTCCACGACCCCATCGCATGGGGTCGACGACTGCCTCGATGGGGTGCGCGACCCCATTGCATGGGGTCGGCGACTGCCTCGACGGGGTCCGCGACCCCATCGCATGGGGTTGGCGACTGCCTCGATGGGGTCCGCGACCCCATTGGATGGGGTCGGCGACTGCCTCGATGGGGTGCGGGACCCCATCGCATGGGGTCGACGACTGCCTCGATGGGGTGCGCGACCCCGTCGCATGGGGTCGACGACTGCCTCGATGGGGTTCGCGACCCCATTGGATGGGGTCGACGACTGCCTCGATGGGGTCCGCGACCCCATCGCTGGGTTTGGCAGGGCGCTGTCCACTCTGCCCCCGGGTTTTCCGGTGGCGCCTGCTAACCGCAGGTCGCGCGAGTCATCTCGATTCTGACCTGATCGGCGGAACAGGACATTTGTCCGATCTGGATCGCATCTCCGATGCCCATGCAGCTACCGCCGACATAGTTGTTCTGTCCGAAGCTGACGCCGTTGCCCGGCTGGGTGGCCGGGCAACGCGCTTCGAACTGGACGTTGCAGCCCAGCTTGGGTGGCCTGGAGGTCTGCAGGTACAGGATGCCGCTGCCGCCGCCGGCACAGGTCGTCGCGCGGCCCTGGAAAGCGGTTCGCAGCGCCGCCTCGTCCTGGCGCTTCTGCTGCTCGCGGCGTTGTCTCTCCTCGGCGATCGCCTTCTCGCGCGCGGCAAGTTCCTCCGCTCGTCTCCGCGCTCTTTCCGCCTCGGCTTCTTCTGCCTTTCGCTGCTGTTCCGCGATGCGTCGCTGCGCTTCCTGGCGTGTGCGCTCGGCGTCGGCCCTGGCCTTTTCGGCGGCCATGGCCTCGCGCCCCGCTTGCTGCTGCGCGGCCTGCTGCGCATCCAGCTGTTGCTGCTGCGCGGCCTGTTGCGCGGCCAGTTGTTGCTGCTGCGCGGCCAGCTGTTCGGCTTCAGCGCGCTGCTGGGCCTCGCGCCGCTGGCGGTCGGCCTCAACCTGGGCGTTGATGTTGTCCATGAAGGCCTGATGCTGCGCCTGCTGCCGCTGCTGCTCGGCCATGGCCTCGTGCATGGCGCTCTGGAATTCCGGGCTGGCGGCGACTTCAAGGGCGACACCGGCGACCTGGCCCACGCCCTTGGCCACGGCGACGGTGCCTTCGAGGGTGGCTACGAGGCCGCGTTTCATGACGACGCCGACCTTGCATCCCAGACTCGAACCCGTGCCCAGCTCGCTCCGGACGCCGTTTTCCAGCGCGGCGGCCTGTGCAGCGAACGCCCCGTCACCCTGGCCCTTGCGCAGTTCGAGCAGCAGGAACTTCAGGTTGCCGGACATCGCGCCATCCAGGTCGTTGTCCGAGCCGCTCGGCGGCGCCTGCGTGGTGATGCTGAACCGGTTGACTTCCCGTTCGCCGTCGAGGAGCCGATAGGTCAGCGCCAGCGTGCCGGGCGTGTTCTTGCAGCCTTTCTCGTCGGCCCCGCCGTCCTCGTAACCGCGCGTGATCTGCAGCCGCAGCCGCGGCGCGTCAGCGCGCTGGAAATAGTTCGCCCCGCGCAGCGTGGCGCGCAGGTCGCCCAGATACTCGAGCCAGTCGCCGCTGGTCCCCTCCTCGAATTCCACGACACCGAGGCGGTACGGCAGGAACGGCTCCGGCACGCGGACCGCTTCCAGCCACGTCTCTTCCGGCTGGTAGCGTCCGGCGCTGGCGAGCAGCGGCGCGGCGAGCAGGACCAGGCAGGTCGCGATGCGCGCGGACATGCATGCGCGCCGGCTCACTCGAAAGAGCCCTGGTCGATCCACAGGCGGATGACGCTGTCATGCGCACCGACCCGCGCCTTGTGCTTGGCGATGTCGGCGCCGCTGAGCTTGGACGAGGCCAGCGACAACAGTGACACCGGGTTCTTCCAATCGGCCGGCGTCTCGATGGCGTGGATGCGCTCCTGTCCTGACCAGAGCTCGTACTGGAAGTTGTTGCGGTAATCGAACACCGCGGGCACGGTCCCCAGGCTGAAGAGGGCGACACTGGCGCCTACCGCCCCCGTCCATTCCCCGGTGATGTCCTCGTCGGCGCCTTCGATCACCCGGATCCGGAAGTCTGCTGCGCCGCCGGTCTGCGGCTTGAAGCCATGGCCCACCAGCAACTGGTGGATTTCGTCCACGCGCTTGGCGCGCAGTGCCTCCATCTGGCCAGGTTTGGATTTTTCATTGGCGGGAAGGGTGTATTCGACCTGCACGGTCGCACCGCGTGCATCGAAACCGGAGGTGTCGGCGCCGCCCAGCTTGGGCGCCGAGGCACAGCCGGCCAGCTCCAGGCAGGCCGCCACCAGCAGCAATGCCGCCATCAGTCTTGTTTTCATGTTTTGTCCCCTGTGGTTGCGCATGGCTGCCCGCGAAGCCGTCCACGACCTGCGGGCATTTGTCGTTCTCGCATCTGTCCGTTCGCGGCCCCGCACTTCCCGAACCGAATTCGCGTGACGGAATCGATCGGAGGCAAGCGTCGCGGCCCGCTGGTTCCCCAACCAGTCAAAGCCTCACGGGCACCGCCCGCGTAATGTATGCCGGATCGCATGGGGATCATCGGACGACGTGATGCGGGATGCCGCGCAGGTCAAAGCGGGGGGAGGCGGGCCATGCGTGCAGCCCGGGACGCCGCTGCGGGCAGGCCATCCGTGCTGCGCCGGATCGGCGCGTCAGCGGAGTCTGGACATCACATAAGGAAGTGAACCTGACCCCGATCCCGGTCGGTGGCGGATCGCGGTCGCGACAGTGCGATCCTAGGGCGAATGCGACCGGCTGGGCCGACGCCACGGCCTGTCGGCACGAAGCGCCCAGAGAAGAAGCAACAGGGACAGCGTCGTCCATTCCCCGGAGGCCCCCATGCGCCAGTCATTGTTGATCGTCGCCCTGCTCGCCGGATGTGGCGGCACCGCGGATCCGCCCGCACCGGACGCCCGCGACCAGGCCCGCGCAGACGTGCGCGACGCGATTACCGACGCAACGCGCGAGTCGGCGCCCACCGGACCGGCGGGCGCGCAGCCGGGTTGGGACCTGCAGTCCAGCGGCGAGGGCGTGGCGCTGGTGGTCGCCGGCGCCACGGGCGGCACGGCGTTGCGGCTGTTCTGTCCGGCCGGCACGGGAACGTGGCTGGTCAACGCGCCCGGGTTCGACCCGATCGGGAGCGAAGAGCGGTTCTCGTTCGGCCACGCCGCCAATCTCGCGACGCTGGTGGCCGACACCGCCGGCGACGCGGCACGAGGCGGGGTCACGGGCCAGGGGCCGGTCCCGGTTGATCTGCGGGGCTTGCTGTCGAGCCCGGTGTCGGCCAGCTACGGCGCCCAGACCAGCGGCCCGCATGCGGCGCCGCCGGCGGCGCTCGTGGCCGCCTTCGTCGAGGCGTGCGGCGACGGCGCGCCGTCGTCGGCTGGCTCGGCCTCCGTTTCGGCCGCCGTCCCCGGCGAAGCCGCGTCCGGCGGGAAGCCTGCGACGCCGGAGTCGGCCGGTGCATGCCGAACGCAGGACGGCCGCGTGCTGCCCGCGAACGCGCTGCGCGCCGTGGGCACCGAGCCGTTCTGGGGCGCGCGCGTGGACGGCCGCTGCGTGACGTACACGCACCCCGAAGACCCGACCGGAACGCGGGTGTGGACGACCTTCTCGGGCACGGCGTCGGACGGCACCTGGACGGGCGCGCTGGGGGGACAGCCGTTCGTGATGCGCACGCGCGCTGAGCCATGCTCCGACGGGATGTCCGATACGCGCTATCCGATCGCCGTGTCGCTGACGACGGGCGGCGAGCAGCGCCGCGGGTGCGCGCAGCCGTTGTAGCCGGATGCGGCGGCGCCTCGCCCCGGTGCACGCTCGCCCGCACGCCCGAGCAGGCCGTGCACCGGACCCCGTCCCGCCGTCGGCGGATGCCGCGCCTTCGCGCCGCGACGCTCCTACACTGCGCCGACCCCTTCGACCGGCGAACCCCATGCGCCCGACGCCCTTCGCCGCCATCGCGCTGCTGTGCAGCCTCGCCGCGGCGGCGGCCAAGCCCCCGGAGCCCGACTTGCGACCCTTGATGAACTTCGACGGCAGCCCGCAGGAACCGCGCTGGGTGGCGGTGAACGACGGCGTGATGGGCGGGCGCTCGAGCGGCGGGCCGGCGGTGGTGGACGGGCGGCTCGAGTTCCGCGGCACGCTCTCGCTGGCGAACAACGGCGGCTTTTCCTCGGTGCGCAGCGTCGGCCGCGACTTCGATCTCAGCGAGGCATCGCACGTGGTGCTGCGGGTGCGCGGCGATGGCCGTCGCTACCAGCTGCGGCTGGCCACCGACGCGCGCTACCGCGGCATGCCGATCTCATACGGCGTCGAGTTCGACACCACCGCGGGCGAGTGGACCCGGGTGCGCCTGCCGCTGGCAGCGCTGAGGCCCACGGTGCGGGGCGATGCCCTGCCGGGCCCGCCGCTGGACCCGGCCCGGGTCCGCGAAATCGGCCTGCTGATCGCCGACCGGCGCGAAGGTCCGTTCGCGCTGGTCGTGGACTGGATCGCCGCCGAGTAAAGCGCGGCGGAAGACGCGGGTCGTCAGGCGCGTACCCGCTGGACCGCCGACTCGGTCGCCAGGGCAGCGCCACCACCCCGATCGCAGCGCCTTGAGCGCCGCATGGCCGCACGGCCCACCCGCGCTGCCCGGCACGGTGGGCCCGCGACCGCAAGCAGGCATCAGCAGTGGCAATGGCTGCGGTCGAGCACCCCGTCCCAGTGCAGCGCCGGGCCGTAGGCGTCGGCGAAGAACTCGATCGCCGCGACGGGACCGCGGCCCCATCCCCGGGGCTCATTCCCGCCCCATGCCCACCGGTGCGGGGCTACTTCGCTGCGGTGTCGAAGGGCCCGGGCCGCATCGACGCCACGCATCCGGTCTGGATCGCGCTGGGGTCGGGCTTGGCGGCGAACGCCAGCACCATCGTGTCGATGCACTCCATGCCCGACAGGCCGTCGGGGAAGTGGCCGAGGAACGGGACCGGGACGACGCGGCTGCGCGGGAACCGCGACGCGACGGCGTTCGCCCAGGCCACCGGCGTCACGTAGTCGCGCTCGCCGGCGACGAACAGCACCGGGACGTCGGACCCGCCCTGCGGGTAGGGCACCTTGCGCCGCGGCACGTCCCAGATCGCACACGCGGCCGCCTGGCGGTCGATCCGGTAGCTGCCGAGAAAGGTGCCGGCGGTGGCGGCGGCGCGGTCGGCGGGCGCGATCCACGGCACGTCCTCGGCGCACGTCACCGAGAGGTACAGGCCCTCGGCGATGGGCGGCCCGGCCGGTGCGGCGGCCGCGGGCGGCCCGGCGGCGGCCATCTGCGCGATGCGCAACGGCAGCGAGCGCAGGCCCGGCGTGGCGACCATCGAGGAGCGCATGCGCTCGCGCGCCGCGCCGTCGAAATCGGCGCGGGCCAGCAGCGTCTCCCAGTCGCGCGCCAGCGTCGGGTGGGCGGCGGTGCAGGCGGCGTCCGCGCGGCAGTCGGCGAAGACCGCGTCGAGGGTGTCCTGCGCGTGCCGGGCGTGCCACAGCGGCACGCGAGCGTCCTCCGGCACGGTGCCGAGCAGGACGGCCGAGCGGATCGCGCCCGGTTCGGCCGCGATCCACGCCAGCGCGAGCCGGGTGCCGTAGGAGATGCCGAACAGGTCCACCTGCTTGTGCCCGAGTGCGGCGCGCACGGCCTGCAGGTCGGCGACCGTGTCGGCGGTGGTGTAGCGCGACAGGTCGGCCTGTTTGGCCAGCCGTTCGCGGCACGCGCGGACGGCCGCGTCCGGGTAGGTGGTGCCGGTGCCGGCGAGCTCCGGGCAGGCGAGCGGCGCCGACGCCCCGGTGCCGCGCTGGTCGACCAGCACGATGTCGCGCGCCTGCCGGTACGCCTGGCCGGCCGTCAGGTAGAAGTCCGCACCGCCGGTCGCCGCCAGACCCGGCCCGCCGGCCAGGTCGTAGAGCGGCGCCATCGCCGGATCGGGCTTGACCGCCGGGATCACGACGACCCGCAGGTCGATGCGTCGACCGTCCGGCCTGGACCGGTCCTCGGGGACGGAGACGCTGCCGCAGCGCACCGGCTCGGTGCTGCCGGGCACGGTGCACGGCTCGAGTCGCGCGGCGGGCGATCCGGCGGCGGCGGGGGTGCCGACCGCGAGCAGCACGGTCGAGAGGACAGCGGCAACGGGCATGTCGGACTCCTGCGGGAAGGGCGGGCGCTTCCCGTGCGAACGCGGAAATGGCCGACCCGGGGACGCGGGCGCCGGCCGTCGTCGATCCGCGGCCGGTGCAGCCGGGTGCTGCCGGGGCGCGTGCGTGATGCAAGGCCGATTGGCTGCATGGCAGCCGCGCACGCGCGTGGCGCCCTTGTGCGGGGAACGCCACGATCCCGGTGGCAGGCCGAAAGTCGCCGTGCCGCCCGGCAGGTGTTCGCGCGCGGGGCGGCGGCTACGGTCGGCGACAAAAGGGAGCACGCCGATGGATGACAGGACGCCACGACCGCGCCGTTCGACCCGCCGCCGGCCCGCGTGGCCGCGGCGGCTGCTGACGCTCAGCCTGGGCCTCTCGGCGACGCTCGCCGTCTTCGTCGCCGCCGCGCTCGCGTGGCCGATGCCGGACATGCCGCGCGTCGGCGCGGGCGGCGACGTTGTCGTGCGAAACGTCGCCGTCGTCGACGTGGTCGGCGGGCGCACCGTGCCGGGCCGCGACGTGGTGATCCGCGCCGGCCGCATCGCATCGATCGCCGCCTACGACGCGCGCAACGCGTACGCGGGCCTGGTCGCGGTGGACGGGCGCGGCCGGTTCCTCGCGCCGGGCCTGTGGGACATGCACGTCCACTCGCTGAAGGTCTCGCCGCAGTACACGCACCCGCTGTCGATCGCCAACGGCGTGACCGGCGTGCGCGAGATGTGGGGCTGCGCCGGGCTGCCGGACCCGCTGGTCGCGTGCGGCGACGACATCGCGCGCTGGCGCGCGGCCCTGCGCGACGGCAGCCGGCTGGCGCCGCGCTACATCCAGCGCAGTAGCTACGCGGTCAACGGCCCGCGCGGCGTGCCGGCCGACTCGCCGGCGTACTTCCGCGCGTCGACGGCCCGCGAGGCGCGCGCGCTGGTGGCGCACCACGCCGCCGACCGCGTCGACCTGATCAAGACCTACACCGAGCTGTCGCCGGCGGCCTATGCCGCGCTCGCTGCCGAAGCGCGCACGCGCGGCGTCGTTTTCGCCGGGCACCTGCCGGTGCGCGTGCCGCTGTCGCAGGCGCTCGCCGCGGGGCAGGGCACGATCGAGCACCCGCGCGTGTTCCTGCTCGAGTGCTACCGCGACGCGGCCGCGTTCCGCGCGCTGCCCGAGCCGATGCGCGCGTACGACACCGCGATGCGCGCGCGGCTGGTCGACCGCCACGACCGCGCGCACTGCGCCGGCGCGATGGCGGCGATGGCGCGGTCGCGCACGTGGTGGACGCCGACGCTGCAGGTGCTGCGCATGGAGGCGCGCGCCGGCGACGCGGCGTTCCGCAACGACCCGCGCCTGCGCTACGTGCCGTACGTGCTGCGCGCCGGGCTGTGGGCGCCGGACGCCGACGCGTCCGCGCAGCGGGCCGCCGAAGTGCCCGGCCGCGACGTCGCCGGCGAGCTGTACGCGCTGGCAATGCGCACCGTCGGCGACGCGCACGCGGCCGGCGTCGGCATCCTCGCCGGCACCGACGCGGGCGACACCTACGTGTTCCCCGGCTTCGGCATGCACGACGAACTGCGCGAACTCGTGCACGCCGGCCTGTCGCCGGCCGACGCCCTGCGCAGCGCGACGATCCGCCCCGCGCAGTTCAGCGGCATGGACCGCGACTTCGGTTCGGTCGACGTCGGCAAGGCCGCCGACCTGATCCTGCTCGACGCCGACCCGCTGGCCGACATCGCCAACACCCGCCGCATCGCCGCGCTGCTCTTCAACGGCCGCTACCTCGACCGTCCCGCGCTCGACGCGCTGCTCCACCACGCCGATCGCCAGGCCGGCAGCGTGCGCATGAACCTGCAGCTGCTGTCGGCCGCGCTGCGCAGCCCGATCATCCGCGCGCAGGCGGCGGATTAGGGGCGGGCAGCCCGGGGTCGGAGAACTTGACGCTCGGCAATCAGGCCCAAAGCAGCGGCACGGGGCCAGCCGCGGCCTCACGCTTCGGCGCATCGCCGATTGGCCCGCGCGAAGGCCCGCGCACGCGGGCCTTCGCGTTGCCCCGGGTTGCGATGCCGGCCCGTTACGGCACGACTTCGACGTACCCGTACATGCCCATGGCGAAGTGCGGGACGAGGGTGCAGATAACCAGGAAGCTGCCCGGTTCCGGGAAGTGGACCACTTCGACGCGGTCGAACGTCGGCGGATTCGGCGCGACGCCGCGATAGGTCCGGTTGGTGGCGTCGTTGATCAGTGGGGGCAGCCCGGGGACGATGATCGTGTTGGCGACGTTGATGTCGCTCGGCAGGGTGCCATCGTCGTAGACCGCGATGTTGTGTGCGCCGGACACGATGAAGTTGACCGTGCCCCCGGCTTTGATCCTGACCACGTTCGGCGTCATGGTGCGGATCATCTGGCTGGGCGCGAAGCCGGTGGTCAGTCGATCCAACGGGGTCGAACTGGCGTTCATCCAGGCGCCGAAGCTGACGGTAGCGGTACGGTCGGCGGCCTGCGCCGGCGCGAGCGAGGCCGCAGACAACGCAGCGGCAAGGCCCAGGGCAAGACGTAAAGTATTCATCGGGCGTGCTCCATGGACGGAAGTGCGCAATCGTGCGCGCACAAGCCAACGCGCCCGGTGCACGGTGTCGGTCACGCCGGAACGGAAAGAGATGGGGGACACCCGAAGACGGGGTCGCGAGAAGACCGGAGCGGGTTTCACCTGAGGTCCGCGCGCCCGGGGGGGGTGGGGTTAACCACGGCCAGCGGCCACCGTCCGCTTCGATGAATTCGTCGGCGGGCCCGCGAGAGGGGCCCCGCATGGGCGCGCTGCTGTTCGCCGGATCGCCGGGCGGCACGCCCGGCGTCATCCGCCTGCGGAGCCCGTCGCGCGACCCCGCCGGCGCGCGACGGCGTACAGCCCCGACCCGACGAGCAGGAACCCCATCGTCAGCAGCGCGGATTTCAGGCTGACCTGCAGCATCAGCCAGCCGCAGGCGGCGATGCCCAGAAGCGGGATCGCCGCGCCCATCGGCAGCACGAAGCCGCCGTCGCCGCGATGGCGCGGGCGCAGCAGCGGCACGGCGGCGCAGGTCAGGCCGTACAGAAGCAGGCGCGAGACGACGCTCGACGCGGCCAGCCACGCGAACGAGCCGAACACGGCCATCGCGAACGAGATCGCCCCGTACATCACGATCGAATTGGCCGGCGTCAGGTGGCGCGGGTGCACGCGGCCGAACCACGCCGGCAGGCTGTCGTCGAGCGCGAGCGAGTACGACACGCGCGGCGTCGAGAAGCTGGTGCTGACCAGGTTGGCGCCAACCGACGCGACCACGCCGAACATCAGCACGGCCGCGCCGACCGGGCCGAGTAGCGCCGCGGCGACGTCGAGCAGCGGCGTGGTCGAGGTGGCGATGCCCGGCACCGCCGCCATGCTGACCAGCTGGATCGCCACGTACAGCAGCGCGACGGCGAGCAGGCCGAGCAGCAGCCCGCGCGGCATGTCGCGGCGCGGGTTGCGGGCCTCGCCGGCCGGCACCACGGCCGACTCGAAGCCGACATAGGCGTAGACCAGCAGCAGCACGGCGGCGCCGAGGTCGCTCCCGGCCGGCGGCACGATGCTCACCATCGGGACAGCGCCGCCGCCGAGCACGGCCACGCCGGCGACCACCACGCCGACCAGCACCGCGAACTTCAGCACCGTCAACGCCGCGAGCGAACCGATCGCGCGCGTCGCGCCGATCACGTTGATCAGGGTCATGCCGCCGCAGATCAGCGCGAGCATCGCGATCCGCGTCGCGCCCTCGCTGGCCGCCGGCCAGAAGTAGCCGACGCTGTTGACCAGCAGCACGGCGTTGGCCGAGAACGCGATCGCGCGCGCCACGTAGAACAGCCAGCCGGCCTGGAAGCCCAGGAACGGGCCGAAGGCCTCGGTCGCGTAGCGGATCGGCCCGCCGGTGGCGCGGAAGTAGCTGGCCAGTTCGGCGAAGCACAGCAGCACCGGCAGGATCAGCAGCGCGCATAGCACGTACACCAGCGGGCTGAAGGCGCCGGCGGCGGCGACCGCGCCGCTGGGCAGGCCGAAGATGCCCGCGCCGATCATGCCGTTGACGACCAGCAGCCAGATCCCCCATGCACCCAGGCTGCGCGGCAGCTGTTCCGGTCGATCGTCGGCCACGTCGCTCCTTCGGGTCACACCAGGCCGCAACGCGGCCTTCGCTGGGATGGACGATCAGTCCGCACTCTGGCGGAGCTGGAAGAGGTTGCCTTCGGGGTCCCAGGCATTACGCACCACGAACCCGGGGCCGTGCCACTGCTCTGCAAGGACATCGCCGCCCATGGCTCGGGCGGACGCCTGCGCGACCGCGAGACTGGGGACGGTGCAGAAGAACTTGATGGCGGCGCGGTCGCGAAGCTGCGGCGGGTCGGTGATGACGACCTGGGCCGCGGCCTGCGGCGGCATGGCATGGACGATCAGCTGCAGGTCCGGTGAGCGCACCACGATCATCTGGTCGGTCCGATGCGCGGCGGTCAGGCCAAGCACCGACTGATAGAAGCCGGCGAGCCGACCCGTGTCCTTGGCGTAGAGGAAGATGCCGGCGCGAGCGGGTGCGGACACGATGACTCCTGGTGCGTGGGGCGGCGAAGGCGCCAGTGCGGCGCGTGGCGCGCCGACCGGCCCCGCAGTCTGGGTTCGGGCAGCGGCAAACGCAAAGGCGTGGCGGTGGCCAACGGCGGACGCGCCGCGCGCGGCGGGGTTTGGAAATCAACCCGTCGGCTTGGCAGACTCGGGGCGCTGCACTGACTGCAGCATTCGACAAGGACGTGCCATGGACCGGGAACCGACTTACGCCACCGCGCTGCTGCCGCCCGAGCGGCTGGCCGCGCTGGACCAGCAGCTGGCCTCGATGGAGGTCACCCTGACGCTGCTGCGCTTCGCCCCCGGCGACGCGCGCGGCGCCATCCCGTGGTCGCCGGCGCTGTCGCCGGCCTACTGCCGCCAGGTCGCCGCCGCGCTCGACCTGTACGGCAGCGAGGTTGACGACGACGACGGTAACGGCATCGACAGCGGCGAAGCGCACGAGGTGCTGACCGCCGAGCCCGCGCTGCTCGATCGCCTGCACGCGCAGTGCGACCGGCTGCGTCGCGTGCTCGCGCTCAGCGAGGAAGTGCTCGAGGCGGTCGGCAGCGACGTCATGGCGCTGGCGCTCGAAAGCCACGTCGCGCTCGAGCGCGTCGGCCGCGCCGACCGCATCACGCCGTGGTGGAAGCGCGGGTCGTAGGGTGGGGCATGGCCCATCGCGACGGAGCCGGGTCGGAAGTGCCGGATGGGCTTGAGCACGCCCCGGGTCTGCGCGATTGGCCCGCGCCACCACGCCGGACGTAACGGGGCCCGTGCTATCACCGGCCCATCGCAAACCGCCCATCGGAGGCGCCCCATGGAAGCCAATGAACTGCACCGCGGCCGATTGATCGACCACCTCCAGCTGGTCGTGCGCGACCTCGACGCCAGCCGCGCGTTCTACCGCGCCGTGTTCGACGCGCTGCAGGTGCCGATGGGCGGCGACGAGGCGGACTACTTCTGGGCCGACGAACTGTTCGTGTCGACCGCCGACAGCGAGGCCGCGCAGGGCGAACTGACCGGCCGCACCCACCTGGCGTTCCAGGCCGCGGACCGGGCGATGGTCGACGCGTTCCATCGCGCGGCGCTGGCCCACGGCGGCACCGACAACGGCGCGCCCGGTGAGCGCCCCTACCACCCGGGCTACTACGCGGCGTTCGTGCTCGATCCGGACGGCAACAACATCGAGGCGGTGTTCCACGGCGAAGCCAAGCGCAGCGCCGCGTCGGTGAAGGTCACGTTCTAGGCGGACGCGTCCCGCGCGAAGTGGCGGCCCCGCGCGGAGTCAGTCGTTCCACTCGCGCTCGTATTCGTCCAGGGCCTTGCGGACCTCGCGGTCGCGCTCGGCGCGGACCTTGAGCCACTCGTGATAGGCCTCGCGCTCGGACTTGTCGCGCTCGCGCCAGTACTCGGCCTCGGCCTTGGCCGACTCGCGTGAGCGCTCGTCCTCGAGCTTGCGCTGCTCGCGCAGCCACTCGTCGTGGCGCTTGGCGTCCTCGCGCGCCCACTCGGCCCACTTCTTCTGCTGCTCGTAGGGGTCGTCGGCCAGCGCCGCGGCGGGGGCGGCCAAGGCGAGGGCCAGCGACAGCATCAGGACGGTTCGCATCAGGCGGCTCCATCGAGGGGTACGGCATCGTCGGCCGGCCGCACTGAACCGGCCCGCAACCCGCGCCGCACCGGCGGGGTGCAGACTTCATACCCACTTCACCGTCGGGCCATCGGCGCTTCATGGCGGCGCGGCACGCTGTGGCCACGGTCGGCTGCCATGCGCCGACGACCCCCTTCCTCGATCCGCTGGAGAGACCCATGGCCACGCACCCGACCCCCGAACTGCGCCGCGGCGCCAACCGCTGGCGCCCGCTGATCTGGGGCGGCGCGGCCGGCCTGCTGCTGCTGCCGCTGGTGGCGATGCAGTTCACCGCCGAGGTCAACTGGACGGGCGGCGACTTCATCGCGATGGGCGCGCTGCTCGCCATCGCCTGCAGCCTCTACGAGCTCGGCGCCTGGCTCAGCGGCAACCCCGCCTACCGCGCGGGCTTCGCCATCGCGGTGCTGGCGGGCTTCCTGACGGTGTGGGTGAACCTCGCCGTCGGCATGTTCGGCAGCGAGCACAACGACCTCAACCTGATGTTCGCCGGCGTGCTGCTCGTCGCCGCGCTCGGCGCGCTGGCGGCGCGCTTCCGCGCGGCCGGCATGGCGCGCGCGATGGCCGCGACCGGCGTCGCCCAGCTGGTCGCGGCGGGCGTGGGGCTGGCGGTCGGATTGAACGTCGGCACGGATGAGGTCGCCGGCCCGAGCCTGTACCGCGAGGCCTTCCTGACCGCGTGCTTCGCCGTGCCGTGGTTCGCGTCGGCGTGGCTGTTCGAGCGCGCCGCGTCGCGCGCCGTCGACGGCGCGGCGCCATGAGCCGCGCGAATCGCGCGAAGAGCGCGCCGTCCGCGGCCGGATCCGCGCCCTTCGCGCGCGACCCGCTCGACACCCTCGTCGACGCCGTGTTCGGCACCGTCGTGTTCGCGATCGGCGCAGCCAACCTGTGGCTCGTCCACCCCGTGCCCGGCGCGATCGGCCTCGTGCTGTCGCTGGTCTATGTCCGGCCGGTGCGGCGCGCGCTCGAGCGCACGCTACGGCTGCGGATTCCGCGCGTCGTGCGCATCGCGCTCGGCGTCGCGGTCGTGTGGTTCACCCTCGGCGTCAGCGACCTGGGCGACATGATCGATTGAGCGGCGCTGCGCGATCCGCCTTCCGGCGATCCGCCCGGCACGGAGCTCTGTGACCGCCTGTACGATTGGCAGCGAGTCGAAGGGCACCGTCCGCACGCGACTGGACGATCGAAGCCACAGGGAGAGCGCAGTGAGACAAAGGGTCGGCATACGTTGGGCAAGCACGCGCCTGTCATCGACATTCAAGCTGTTTGCGCTGGCGACTCTAGCGGGCAGCGTGTTCCTGTGGGGGCGATTCATTCCAGACGGGACCCGTGCCGGGTCCGAAAGGGCGTCTCGCTCCGTGCTTCATACACACGAGAGCCTGAGGGGTCTGGCCCCGATCCCGCAGCCCGCTGCGTCGGCGGACGCCTACGAGTTGCTTGTGACGTCGATCTACCGGCTTCCGCCTCCTTGGGACTACTTGGGGAACGGCAGCAGCGAGCTCCAGCCCACGTATGTCGCGAGCGAGGTCGCGGATTTCACCGGTGACGGACGGAACGATGTCCTGACCATCGCATACGAGATGCCGAGTCCGGGCAACGTACGTGCCTTCGTCTTGCCGCAAACGCCTGCGCAATCGCTGGGCACGCGCCTGGAGTTCCTTTTCCCGGATGGGTGGCAAACGTACGGCTCGCACGTCGGAACTGAAGTGGCCGACCTCAATCGAGACGGCGTGGCGGATCTGGTCCTGACCCGAACGTACTCGATTAACGTGATGCTCTCCGATGGGCGCGGCGGATGGACGGGGTCCAATCTCACCTGGTCCAACGACTACCTCGCCGACGCACCGGCGGTCGCGCTTGACTTGAACAGCGACGGCAAGTTGGATCTCGTGACTCACCTCAGCAAGGCGTCCTCCACCTTGCCGCAGGATCCGCGCAGCCATTTTCTCGTGGTTTCCGGCGATGGGGCGGGGGGGCTGGGGGAGCAGCGGAGGTTGTTTACCGGTATGACCCACCACTACGACATCCGTAAAGTGAAGTCCCTCGCCGCCGGGGACTTTAACGGGGACGGCAGGCGCGACGTCGCCGTGCTCATGCAGGAGTACGACTACGCGAACGCGGCGGCGGGCAGCCGTTATCCGGTCAAGGTGTTCACCAATGGCGGGGCAGGCGAGTTCGCCGAGCCGTACGTCGTGACCATCGATTTCACGCGGAATGGATTGGTGGCGGGAGACTTCAATGGCGACGGCGCGACCGATCTCGCCGCGGCGCACGAATCCGCGGGCGACTCCACGATTAACGTGTACTTGCAACGCGACGGCAAGGTGCAGGACAGCGGGATTCGATACCCTACCTACTCGTCGCCTGCC
Organism: Cognatilysobacter tabacisoli; assembly: GCF_003586305.1. Taxonomy (GTDB): domain Bacteria; phylum Pseudomonadota; class Gammaproteobacteria; order Xanthomonadales; family Xanthomonadaceae; genus Cognatilysobacter_A; species Cognatilysobacter_A tabacisoli. Next base: position 435,741 of record NZ_QXJI01000001.1, read on the forward strand.
AGTCTCGACGCCGCGGATCTGGATGGGAACGGCAAACAGGATCTGGTCGTGAGTTACGACGGACAGCAACGTACGGAGTATTACCTGCAGGAGAGCGGCGTGCTGCGCGCGCCGGTCTACATATGGATCAACCACCATCCCTCTGCTCGAGTGGGTCGGACCGCGCAGGGCGTGAACGATTTCACCGGCGACCACTGCCCCGATGTCGCAATCGCGCTCACGTACGGCGCGTTGTGGCTGCTCGAAGGGCGCAACTGCCAGTTCGTCGCTCCGTCGATGTCGGCACCGCTACCTCCGCTTCCGGTAGATTGAGCTCGCGAACACCGGCGCCTTCGCGTACCACGCGTTCACACCGCTGGACTAGCGTATAGCTTTCCCGAAGGCGCCTCGCATGCCGCGCAAGTCCGAAGCCAGGCGTCCGCCGAAGCCGCCCACCGCCACGCCCGCCCGCACCATCGCGCCCGACACCGGCTTCGTCCGCGTGCGCGGGGCGCGCGAGCACAACCTGAAGGACGTCGACCTCGACGTACCGCGCGACCGATTGGTCGTGTTCTCTGGCGTGTCGGGTTCGGGCAAGTCGTCGCTGGCGTTCGGCACGATCTACGCCGAGGCGCAACGGCGGTACTTCGAGTCCGTTGCGCCGTACGCGCGGCGGCTGATCGACCAAGCCGGCGTGCCGGACGTCGATTCGATCGAGGGCCTGCCGCCGGCGATCGCGCTGCAGCAGCAGCGCGCCGCCAGCAACGCGCGCTCAAGCGTCGGCAGCGTGACCACGCTGTCGAGCCTGGTGCGGATGATGTACTCGCGCGCCGGCGCCTACCCGCCGAAGCAGGCGATGCTGTACGCCGAGGACTTCTCGCCGAACACGCCGCAGGGCGCGTGCCCGCGTTGCCACGGGCTGGGCCACGTGTACGAGGTGACCGAGGCGCTGATGGTGCCGGACCGCTCGCTGAGCATCCGCGAGCGCGCGATCGCGAGCTGGCCGCCGGCGTGGCACGGGCAGAACCTGCGCGACATCCTGGTGACGCTCGGGTACGACGTCGACACGCCGTGGAAGGATCTGCCGAAGAAAGACCGGGAGTGGATCCTGTTCACCGAGGAGACCCCGACCGTGCCGGTCTACGCCGGCTTCACTCCGGCCGAGACCCGCGCCGCGCTGCGCCGCAAGACCGAACCCAGCTACATGGGCACCTATACGGGCGCGCGCCGCTACGTGCTGCACACTTTCGCCACCACCCAGAGCGCGCTGATGAAGAAGCGCGTGTCTCGCTTCCTTGAAGGCCGCATGTGCCCGCAGTGCGACGGCAAGCGGCTCAAGCGTGAGGCGCTTTCGGTGACGTTCGCCGGCGTCGACATCGGCGCTCTGTCGCAGATGCCGCTCGACCGCGTCGCAGAACTCCTGGAGCCGATCGCACGCGGCGAATTCGATGCGCACGCAGGCGGCGAAACCGTCGACACCGCAGCGACCAGGCGCGACCGCGCCAAACGCGCCGCGGCCAAACAGGCCACCCACGCCGCCGCGCCCGACGTGCGCCGCACGCCGGCGCTGTCGGAGGAGAAGCGGCTGGCCGCGCAGCGTTTGGCCGAGGGAGTCGTCGCCCGCCTGCACACGCTGCAGGCGCTGGGGCTGGGCTACCTGTCGCTCGACCGCACCACGCCGACGCTGTCGCCGGGCGAGCTTCAGCGCCTGCGCCTGGCCACCCAGCTGCGCTCGCATCTGTTCGGCGTGGTCTACGTGCTCGACGAACCATCCGCCGGCCTGCACCCGGCCGACAGCCAGGCGCTGTACGACGCGCTGGAGCAGCTGCGCGACGCCGGCAACTCGGTGTTCGTCGTCGAGCACGACCTCGAGCTGATGCGCCGTGCGCAGTGGCTGGTCGACGTCGGCCCCGACGCTGGCGAACGGGGCGGGCAGGTGCTGTACAGCGGCCCGCCGGACGGGCTCGCCGACGTGCCCGACTCGCGCACCGCGCAGTACCTGTTCGGGACCACGCCGATGCCGGCCAGCCGCGAGCGCACGCCGTCGGGCTGGCTCGAGCTGCGCGGGCTGCACCGGCACAACCTGCACGGCCTCGACGCGCGCGTTCCGCTCGGCGTGCTGACCGCGGTCACCGGCATCTCCGGCTCGGGCAAGTCCAGCCTGATCGCGCAGGCGCTGGCCGAACTCGTGCGCTTGCACCTCGGTCACGAGCCGGAGGACAGCGACGACGACGCGCCCGACGCGCCGACCGCGATCGAGCGCACGCGCGGCCACCTGGCCGGCGACGTCGACGCGGTGCAGCGGCTCGTGCAGGTCGACCAGAAGCCGATCGGCCGCACCCCGCGCTCGAACCTGGCCACCTACACCGGCCTGTTCGACCACGTGCGCAAGTTGTTCGCCGCCACCCCCGACGCGCGCCGCCGCCGCTTCGACGCCGGGCGCTTCTCGTTCAACGTCGCCAAGGGCCGCTGCGCCACCTGCGAAGGCGAGGGCGTGGTCAGCGTCGAGTTGCTGTTCATGCCGAGCGTCCACGCCCCGTGCCCGACCTGCCACGGCGCGCGCTACAACGACGCGACGCTGCAGGTGCAGTGGAACCGCCGCAACATCGCCGAGGTGCTGCGGATGACGGTCGAGCAGGCCGGCGAGTTCTTCGCCGGCGAGGACGCCGTCGCCCGCCCGCTGCACCTGCTGCGCGAGATCGGCCTGGGCTACCTGCGCCTCGGCCAGCCGGCCACCGAGCTGTCCGGCGGCGAGGCCCAGCGCATCAAGCTGGCGACCGAACTGCAGCGCAGCCAGCGCGGCCGCAGCCTGTACGTGCTCGATGAACCCACCACCGGCCTGCACGCCGCCGACGTCGACCGGTTGATGCTGCAGCTGCATCGGCTCGTCGATGCCGGCAACACCGTCGTGGTGATCGAGCACGAGATGCGCGTCGTCGCCCAGGCCGACTGGGTCATCGACATGGGCCCGGGCGCGGGCGAGCGGGGCGGAAAGGTCGTGGCGGAGGGGAGGCCGGCCGAGGTCGCCCACGTGCGCGGGAGCCCGACGGCGGGGTATCTGGCGGCGACGCTCGCCGGCTGAGCCACGAGGGAGCGGCCAGAAGTGCCACCAACCCCCCTCGCGGCCACCTCAAGCCTGGCCAGCCGAGGTAGCCTTAGGTGCTTTCGATAGCAGGACTCAATGGATGACCGTCTCCCCCAAAGCCACCGTCGTCGGTCTCGTGACGCCGCACCTGCTGCGGATCGTCGAACTTGCCAACAACGCTGAGAAGGGCGCGACGGTGGACTGGCACGTGCGCGACGCCGTGGCCAAGTCGATGGCCGAGATGGGCGACCAGTACAACGCTGCTGCGCTGGTCGCGGCGTATGTGGAGGGGCTGGAGAACGCGGCCGCACGGGCTCCCAGGGCACACCAGCTGTACGTGGGCGTGCTCCGGTCGGCGGCCGAGTCGGCGCGTCGTCTCCGGCGCGATTGACCGGGGGGGGCGCCCGGATCGCGCTTGCGCGCCGGAGCGCGCGATGTCGCTCAGCCGGCCCCGTAGCGCCGCTGGCACGTGTCGCACCAGAACGCGCGCCGCTTCGCCTGGCCCAGCTGCTTGCGGTAGCTCAGGCGCGTGCCATCGCGCGGGCACAGCTGCCTGGTGTGCACCTGGTAGTGCTTGCGCAGCACGTAGGCCCTCTTCCAGCGGTAGAAGTCGAAACTGTACTCGCGCGCCTGCGCGACGAGCTCGGCGAGCTTGCGCGCCGGCAGGGCGCCGGCGCGGCTCTCGGGGTGGACGCGGATGCGGTGCAGCACCTCGTTCTTGATGATGTTGCCGACCCCGGCGAACAGGTCCTGGTCGAGCAGGGCGTCGGCGACCAGCGTCTCGGGGCGCGCGCGCAGCTTGCGGCGCGCGGCGGCCGGGTCCCAGTCGTCGGCCATCACGTCAGCGGTCCAGTCGTAGTGCTCGTCGAGGTCGCCCTCAAGGAACTTCACCGAGCACGCGTAGAAGTTGAGCGCCTCGCCCTTGCTGAACCCCAGCGACAGCCGCGCCGGCGTGCCCTTGTCCTCGTCGATGCGGTAGCTGCCGAACAGCAGGAAGTGGATGCGCACGCTGAAGCCGCTGAACTCGAGCAGGAAGTGCTTGCCCCAGCTGCGCACCGCCTTCAGCGTCCTGTTTCGCAGCCGGTCGATGTCCTGCTTCGTGTTGCCGGACACGCGCAGCACCTTGCGGCCGGCGAACTTCGCCGCGGCCTCGCGCAGGATGACGATCGACGGACCCTCGGGCATGGCCGCACCATCGCGGTCCGGGCATGAGGCAGGCGTCAATGCGCGGGCCCGTGGCCGACGGGCACGGGAGGCGGCGGCGGACCTCCGCCGACGCCTCCTCGTGGTCTGTTGCGGCGAAGGGCAGCGACCCTCCGACTGGCCGCCCACCGGATCGGGAAACGTAACCTTACCGGCGGTGCTCCGCCGTCCAGAGGAATTCGCCATGGCTCGTCCCGTCATTGCAGCCGCTTCGGTCTTGCTTCTCGCCGCGTGTGCCTCTCTGACGGAGCGTGGAGGGGATATCCGCACCGCCGCCGCGCCGGAGGAGCGCATCGCGCGCCTGCTGCGGGCCAATCCGCTGGTCGATGGGCACAACGACCTGCTGGGCAGGTACCACGCCTGCGGAAGGGACTGTCCACGCGGGCTGGAAGGCTACGACATCCGCGCGGATGCGGCGGGCGATACCGACATTGCGCGCTGGCGCGCCGGTGGCGTGGGCGGCCAACTGTTGAACGCGGGATGGCGGGCCGACGAGCCGGGCCTCGATGGCACCTTGAAGGGACTGGCTTTCGCGCGCGCCTTGGTGGCCCGCCACCCCGGCGATCTGGCATTGGCCGTTACCGCCGCCGACGTGCGTGCGCGTCATGCCGAGGGCAGGATCGCCGTGCTGCTGGCGCTGGAGGATCCCGGGCGTCTGGGCCGTGACGAGGGCACCGTGCAGCGCCTGGCGGGCGAGGGGGTTCGCGCCAACCTGCTCGCGTATTCCGCAGCCACCGAGTTCGCGGACGGTCACGCCGGTCCGCCTACCCATGGCGGGCTGTCGGCGGAGGGCGTGGCGATGGTCGGATGGATGGAACGCGCGGGCATGCTGGTCGACCTGTCCCATGCCTCGGCCGACACGGCCCGCGACGTGCTGGACGTCGCGCGGGCGCCGGTCATCTTCAGTCACTCCAATGCGGCCGCTTTGGCCGACGTCCCGCGCAATGTTCCGGACGACGTGTTGCGTCGCCTGCCCGCGAACGGTGGGGTCGTCATGGTCGGTTTCGTGCCGTATTTCGCCAGCAAGCCCTTCGCCGAGTGGATGGCGCGCGGTGATAACCAGTGGGAGACACTGCTCTCACGCCACGGCGGCGATCGGGCGAAGGCTGGCGCCGAGATGGCGCGATGGGAGGCCGATCACCCACCCCCGCGCGTCGCAATTGCCGACATCGCCGACCACATCGAGCACATCCGCGACGTGGCCGGCGTCGACCACGTGGGCCTCGGTGCCGATTTCGACGGGGTCGCGTTCAAGGTCGAGGGGCTGGAGGACGTGGCCAGCTACCGGCGCCTGCTCGTCGAACTCGCCCGCCGCGGATGGAGCGACACCGACCTCGCAAAACTGGCCGGCGGAAACTTCCTGCGCGTGCTCGCAATTGCGGATGCGCAGCGGGTGGCGATGTCGCCGCGTTGACAGGCCGATCCGGGCGGCACGACCCGCGCCGGGCGCTGCGGCGCCCGGGCTGGCCGCCGCTATCATCCCGACATGGCCAAACTCCTGCTCAACCTGCGGCACGTGCCCGACGACGAAGCCGACGACGTGCGCGCCATGCTCGAGGCGGCGCGCATCGACTTCTATGAAACCCCGCCGAGCGTGTTCGGCATTTCGGCCGGGGGGATCTACGTCAGGGAGAACGACGACGTGCCCGAGGCCAAGCGACTGATGGCCGACTACCAGGCGCAGCGTGGCGCGCGCGTGCGCGCCGAGCGCGAGGCCGCGGTGCGCGACGGCACCGCGGAGACGTTCTGGACCGTGCTGCGCGCCGAGCCCGTGCGCGTGGTGCTGACGGTGCTCGCGATCCTGTTCCTGCTCGGCCTGGTGGGTCTGCCGTTCGTCCTGTTCAACGGCTGAGGCCGCGCCGCGCAGTCGTGGGTCGGTTCACCTAAGGGCGCAGCGAGAATGCGCATCGGCGATGGGTGTCGCTTTCGGCTCGACCCATCCTACGCAGGCGCCACGGAAGCTCGCGCGGCCTAGCGGCGCGACCGCGCGCTGGGCGATGGGTATCGCCTTCGGCTCGACCCATCCTACGCAGGCTCCACGGCAACTCGCCCAATCAAGCGGCGCCGTAGGAAGCGTTGTGCGCAAGCGACCCACCGCCGCGGCATCGGGCGGATGGGATCGCCGAGGGTTCATCCCATCCTGACGCGCTGCGGATCCGCGTCCGGCGCCAGGCCTCGTGCACCTACCGCAGCTGCGCCGCCAGGCCGTCGAGCGCCGCCGACAGCTTCGCGTGGCGCTGGGCGTTCGGGCCCTTGGCGCCGGCGGCGGTGTTGACCGACGTGGCCAGCGCGCCGAGGCGGCCGGCCAGCGCGGCCTTGTCGCCCGACGCGGCAGGCTGCGCGAGCGCGCTGCGGGCGGCATCGAGCGCCGCGCGCAGGTCGCGCTCGAGTCCGGCGTCGAGCGCGCCGCCCCGCGCCAGCTGGTCGACGTAGGCCGCGGCGACGACCGGCGCATCCGGCCAGCGCACGGCGAACTGCTGCTGCGGGTTGAACACCGCGCCGCCGGTGGCCAGCGCGGCGGCGGCGATTTCATTGGCGGTGATGAACTCACTCGGCTGCAGCGCCAGCACGTCCAGCCCGCGCGTGATCTCCGAGCCGTAGATCCGGCCGCCGTGGTAGTACGCGGACCAGAAGCCGCCGGTGACCAGCTTCTCGGCGTTGATCGGCCCGCGGTCGAAGTAGGCGATCTCGAACGGGTTGGCCGAATCGGTGAAGTCGATCAGCGACAGCCCGCCCTGGTACCAGGCCTGCACGAACACGTCGCGGCCCGGCACCGGCACGACCGAGCCGTTGTGCGCGACGCAGTTCTCGGTCACCGCCTGCGGTGCGGGGATCTTGTAGTAGCTGCGGAACACCAGCTTGCCGTCGACGATGTCGTAGATGGCGTTGGCCCCGTAGTTGCGCGGGTCCGACGCGCGGCAGCGCGGGCGCGTGCCGCCGCCCCATTCGTCGGTGAAGATCACCTTGGTGCCGTCGTTGTTGAAGGTCGCCGAGTGCCAGTACGCGAAGCCCGGGTCGATCACCGCGTCCAGGCGCCGCGGTTTCATCGGGTCGGTGATGTCGAACAGGATGCCGTTGCCCGAGCACGCGCCGGCCGCGATCCGGCGCTCCGGGAACACGGTGATGTCGTGGCAGTGGTCGGTCTTGTTGGTCTTCTGCGTGCGCTCGCCGTGGTCGCCGCCGCGCCACAGGCCGGCCAGCGTGCCGGTCTCGGGGTCGGCGAACACCGCCGGGCTGTCGACGATGCGCGCCTTCGACGGGTCGGCGAGCGGGATCTCGATGACGTCGATGCGGAACAGCGCGGTGCGCTCGTCGCCGGGCAGGTCGTCGATGCAGCGCTCGAGCTCCTTCTGCTTGCGGATCGAGCTGGTGCCCGAGTTGTAGACGACGATGCGGCGGTCGTCGCTGGACACCACCGAATGCGTGTGCGAGCCGCGGCAGGTCTGCACCGCGGCGACCTGCTTCGGCCGCGCCAGGTCGCTGATGTCGAACACGCGCAGGCCGCGGAAGCGCTCCTTCGAGACGTCCTCGAGCACGCCCTGCAGGCCGCAGTCGAGCCGGCCGCGGGTTTCCTCGACCGACATCAGCAGCAGGTTGCCGACGATCGACACGTCGCCCTGGCCGCCGGGGCAGACCACCGAGCTGACCAGCGTCGGCACGCCGTTGTCGTCCATCCGGTACGCGTTGAAGCCGTGATAGTTGCCGACCACCAGCACGTCGCCGGAAAACGCCATGTCGGTGTTGGCGAAGCTCAGCAGCCCGCTGCGGCCCTTGCCGGTGGACTCGCCGCGGAAGCGCTTGAGCGCCTGCTCGCGCTGCTGCTTGGCGCGCGCCTCGGCGGCCTTCTTCTTGTCCTTGTCCTCGTCCTTCTTCTCGTCGTCGCTCGGCTCCAGCGGGAGGCCGGCCGGGTTCTCGGGGTCGAAGAAGCCCGGCGGCTTCGGCAGCGACGCCACCCGGCGCAGGTTGGCGATGGCTTCCTTGGCGTCGCGGAAGCCGGCGGCCAGGCCGGTGCGCGGATCGCCGCTGACCGTCGCCAGCAGCGCGGTCATGCGCTCGATCTCGGCGGCCTGGTCGTTGCCGACGTCGTCGACGAACTCCATCAGCGTCGGGTCGTACGCCGAGCCGGACTGCTCGAGCAGCTTCTCGACCATCGTCAGCGCGCCGGCGTGGTGGTTGATCATCAGCTGCAGGAAGCGCCGGTCGAAGTCCGTGCCTTCGGCCGCGGCCAGCGCCGCCATTTCGGCGGGCGTGGCCATGCCGGCCATCGTGTGCGATGCGCTCGGCGCGTTCGCGGCGTCGCCATGCGCGGCATGCATGCCGGCATGGGCCTGCGGGTCCGGCGCGGTTTCGCCGCGTGCGGCCAGCCACTGCCGCATGAACGCGATCTCGTCGCGCTGCGATGCCTCGATGCGACCGGCGGCCTCGACCACGCCGGGCGAGTTGGTGCGCGTGCCGACCAGCGCCGCCATCTCCAGCGCCTGCTGGTGGTGCGGAATCATGTCGCGCATGAAGCGCACGTCGGCGGCCGAGTAGCGCGACGCGGCGATCTTCACCGCCTCGTCGGGCGACAGGCTGCGCGGGGCCGCGCCCGGCGCGCCCGGGTTGACGATGCTGACCTGTGCCGCGGCCGGCGCGATCGGCACGGCCAGCAGCGCGGCGAGCAGCAGCGTCGGGCGCATGCGCGTCGCGCGGGCCGGGGTCGAGGCGGGGCGTGGCGTGCGCAGACGGGTCATCGGTACGATCCTGTGGACGGTGGGTCGAACGGCGCACCACGCGCCGCGGCCCGCGAACGTAGCAGAACGGCACGCGCGAAAAACGCGCTGTCGACGACCGATTCCGGAACGCAGCGGTCGGGATTCGCGTGCACTTCGACGCGACGATTGATCGCGTCAATGGCGGGCGGCGGAGCACGGGCGCAGAGGATGCCGCTTCCAGGCGATGCAGGTGAGCGTCGCAAGCTCCTGGCGCGCACTGCGCGGTCAATGCAATGGGTTCGGTCGGCAAAATCAGCGAGAGCCGACACGCCGGTGCTGAGCACCACACGCCTGGGCGCGACCAAATCGAAGGCCGCGCGTTTGCCGGTTCCCGGACACCGTACTGCGCATCCGGCTCGGTAGACTTCGGGTTTGCCGCCACGGAGCCGCGACCGATGCAGCGCATTCTTTTCATCATGTGCAGCCTGCTGGCTTTCGCCGCGCCCGCCGCGTCGGCGCAGCAGCCGGTCTTCGACACCCACGTCCACCTGCGCGACGGCGAGGCGTCGTTGCGCGAGTACCGTGCCGACGTCGCCAAGTCGGGCGCCGCGCTGTCGGGGCTCGCGGCGATGTGGTTCGGCGGCCCGCACCAGGCGTTGCAGGGGCAGCTCGACAAGGTGCGCGCCGGCAACGATTCGATCATCGCGCTGGCCGCGAAGCACGCCGACGTGGTGCCGGTGGCGACGGTGCATCCGTATGACGGGCAGGCCGCGCTGGACGAGGTCACGCGCGTCGCCGCGCGCGGCGTCCGGGTGCTGAAGATCCACCCGCATACGCAGCGCTTCGACGCCGCCGACCCACGCGTGCTCGCGCTGGTGCGCCACGCCGGGGCCAGCGGCATGGCCGTGCTGATGGACAACGCCAACATCCTGCCGGGCGACAGCGAGCGACTGTTCAACCTGGCGCTGCAGGCGCCGAAGACGAAGTTCATCTTCGCCCACATCGGCGGCATGAACTTCCGCTTCTGGAACATCCTCGCGCTGGCGCGCACCGCCGACGGCCTGTTCGCCAACAACATCCACTTCGAGGTGTCGGGCGCCGTGGTGCTGGCGGCGGACTCGCCGATCGAGGACGAGTTCGTCTGGACGCTGCGCAACGTCGGCATCGACCAGGTGATGCTCGGGTCCGACTACCCGCAGATGGGCCTGGGCCAGGCCGCCGATGCGCTCGAGCGGCTGGACCTCACGGACGACGAGAAGGCGAAGATCCGCTCGGGCAACGCGCGCAAGCTGTTCGGCCGGTAGGGCGTGTCGCCCGTCGGCCGGGTGCCGCCGCGGCCGTGAGTTTGCGACGCCCGGCGCGCGCCGGCGGCGCGCAGCGGCGCGAACGACTCGACGGGTCCGAGGCCGCAGCAGCCCAGGCCCCCATCACCCGCGCCCCCCAAGCCGCCGGGGTGCGCTCGAGCCGGATCAGTCGCCGCGCACGAAGGCGTCGGGAATCTCGTAGCGTTCGCTGCCGATCGTGGCGACGGTGGTGTCGCCCTCGCGGCTGGACGCGATCGGCATTGCGGCCGTGCCGTCGGCCTCGGCGGTCGAGAACGACAGGAAGCTGCCGTCGGCGTTGAAGAAGATCGTGCGGGTGCGGCCGTCGGGCAGTGCGACCTCGACGTAGGTTCCGGTCTCGGTGCCGCGCACGACGCCGGCCTCGCACATCCCCGCCGCCGCGCCGCGGTAGCCGGAGCAGCGCACCTGCGCGGTCGCGTGGTACGGGGTGCCGGCGACCTTGGCGTCGCCCTGGCCGTCTCCGTCGCCCGGCACGGCCGCGCGGCCCGGGACGGATACCAGGGTCACGCCATCGACCGTGGCGACGACGGTGCCGCCGAGCGCGGCCGCGTCGTCGGCGGACAGGCAGCCGGCGAGCGCGGCGCTGTCGTCGAGGAAGGTCGCCGTCGCCGCGCTTTCGCCGATGCGGCGGCAGGGATCGCCCGGGTTCGGGAAGCCGTCGCCGACGACGACCAGGCTGGCCGGCCATGCCGATGCCGCGGCGGCGGCGCTTGCGGCTGGGGCGGCCGTTGCCGGCGCGGGATCCGCTGGCTTCTGGCACGCGGCAAGCGACGCGGCGACGGCGATCGACAGCACGGCGGTGTGGGCAATGGCGCGCATGGTTCGGCGACTCCCGGATCGTGGGTAGGCGAGGGCGGCTGCGGCGGACTGTAGCGCGCGGTCGCGGCGGCGGACCACCGCGGGCGGGCCCCACGGCCCTGCGCCGCCACGGCGCTGGATTCCCCTCCGCCACTGTGCGCTCACGCCCCGAGGCGCATACGGGAAGCCCAAGCTCCGGGAGCCTGCCGTGAACCCGTTTACTCGCGTATTCGCACTGATGGTCGCCACCAGTGCCGCCCTGCTGCTCGCCGGCTGCGTCACGCCCGGCGGCTACGGCGGCTATCCCGGTGGCGTCGGGCAGCCGGCCCCCGGCTACCCGTCCGGCGGCTACCCGCCGGCCTATGGCAGCCAGATGGAAGGCACGGTCGCCGGCGTCGATCCCGGCTACGGCCGCATCCTCGTCGACGTGTACGACCCGCGAAGCGGCCGCATGCAGCAGATGGAAGTGCGCTACGACCAGCGCACGCGGCTGTTCTACCAGGGCCGCGAGCTGGCAGTCGAAGGCCTGGAGCGCGGCGACGTGATCCGCTTCGACGCCGTGCAGTCGGGCCGCGAATGGTGGGTGCGCCAGATCGAAGTCGTGCGCGACGTGCGCCAGGGCGGGTCGGGCTACGGCGGTGCCTACGGCAACGACCTGCGTGGCTCGGTCGCCTACGTTGACACGCGCAACCGCACGATCCGCCTCGACGGCGCCGTCTACGGCAGCAACACGCAGGTGATCTATGACGCGCGCACCATGGTCGAGTACCAGGGCCGCAGCTACCGCCCGGAAGACCTCGAACGCGGCGACCTCGTGCGCATCCAGGCGCGCCAGATCGGCAGCAACCAGTGGCTGGCCGAACGGATCATCGTGGAGCGCTCCGTCCGGTATTGACCGGTACGTGGAAGCGGGGCGATTGCGGGACGTCGCGCTTCGGCGCACCGACCTGCCAGCGCTCGAACGTAGAGCGCGGCGGCTCGCCCAATCGCGCTTCGAGGCAGAGGCGCGGAGCCCTCACGGTCCAGGGTTCGACCCTCCCGGGTCCAGTCGCGACCCTTGGGGGTCGACGCGCCGACCTTGGGGCGCGGGAGGCGGGGCCCAACGCTCGGGGCGCCGGGCCTCGGGGATTCGAGCGCCGACTCGGGAGCTCGGCGCCTCGACCGTGGACGGTCGACGCGCGGCCCCCGGCGGGGTGACGTCCGCACCCCCACCGCTCTAACCACCGAGCGGCTTGCCCGACCCGTGCACCCCGCCACGTCCACGCGCGCCGGGTCGCCGTGCGGATACCGCCGGCCGTTTGACCCCGATCAAGCTCGCGCGCCACCAACGCGCGACGCTGGACTCCCATCGCCGGAGGCAGCGCCATGAACGCCAACGTAGGTCGCATCGACAAATGGTTCCGCATTGCACTCGGGCTGGGCCTGATCGCCTGGGCCGTCAGCGGCGGGCCGGCGTGGGCGTGGATCGGCGTCGTGCCGCTGGCCACGGGCCTGTTCAACTTCTGCCCGCTGTACCGGCTGCTCGGCATCAATACCTGCGGGCGCTAGCCCGTCGCCGTGCGCGGCGGCTGCGCATGGCCCCGGCCACCGGTGCAGCTGCCGGACGCGCGGGTCGCTTGCAACCGTGCAGCCGCTAGCGCGCGCTGGCGCCCGCCCGGAAGAAGCGCGCGGCCAGCTCGTTGGCGAAGCGGCCGATCGCGCCCGGTGGCTGGTCGGCGTTGGCCAGCACGACCACGGTCACCCCGTGGTCGGGGAAGTGGGTGAACGCCGTCGAGAAGCCGAGCCCGCCGCCGCCCATGTGTCCGTAGCGCGCGTGGCCCTCGTAAGGAGTCACGCCGAGGCCGAAGCCGTATGTGGTGGCCGTGCCGTCGGTGAGCACGGCCGGCTGCCACATGCGCTCGCGGTGGCCGCGGTCCAGCACCGCGTCGGTGGTGAACGCCCGCAGCAGCCGCGTCATGTCGTCGAGCGTCGAGACGAGGCCGCCGTTTGCGAATTCGTCGAGCTCGAAGCGCGGCGCGTTGGCGAAGCCGTCCGCGACCGGTGCGTAGCCGTCGACACGCTGCGGCAGCACGGCGCGGTAGTCGAGCACGCCGGTGGCGGTCATGCCGAGCGGGCCGGTGATCCAGCGCGCGAGCGCGTCCTCGTAGCGGCCGTTCGACGCGCGTTCGACTAGCAGCCCGAGCAGGTAGTAGCCGGTGTCGCCGTAGGCCCAGTCGCTGCCGGGCGCGAATTCGAGCGGGTGGCAGGCCACCTCGCGCAGCACGTCGCCGCGGCGGTAGTCGGCGACGGCCTCGTTCGGGTTGCAGCGGCGCCCGGCGTGCGCGCTGAAGCTGGGGATGCCGCTGGTGTGCGACAGCAACTGCGCGACGGTGATGCCGCGCCACGCCGCCGGGAGCGAGGCGAGGTGGCGCTCGATCGGATTGTCCAGCGCCAGCTTGCCGTCCTGCACCAGCCGCATCACCAGCAGCGCGGTGAACGTCTTGCTGATCGAGGCGATGTTGAAGTTCGAGCGCGTGGTGACCGGCGTGCCCAGTTCGAGATTGCCCACGCCGTATCCACGCGCATGGACGACCTCGCCATCGACCAGCACCGCGACGGCGAGCCCCGGCAGGCGACGCGCCTGCAGCTGCGAGGCAAGGTAGGCGTCGAGCCCGACGGTTCCATCGCGTCGCGGCGCGGCGACGGCGTCGCCGGCCGCCTTCGCCCCGGGCGCTTGGGCGCGCAGAACGGGCGGAACCGTGACGAGCACCAGCAGTGACAGGCACAGCGCAAGACGGCGCATGGGCGACTCCCCGGTGGATCGGCGACGAGTGTCGCACGCGGGCGGCGGGCGCCGTCGGCGACGTTGCGCCGTGACGGGGGTGGGAGGGCAGCCTCGGCGTGCAGGCGCACCGGTGACTGCGTGCGACGGCATAGGTCGCGGCCCGACCTATCATCGGCAACTCCAGCCGATGCTGGCCGATCATGAGGAGTCGCACCGATGACGATCCCGCTGCAATGCCGCTGCGGCGCGGTGCAAGGCACGCTGGACCTCGACCGCGCGTACGCGCGGGCGACGTGCTACTGCAAGGACTGCCGTGCGTTCGCGCGGTACCTCGGCGCGGCCGAGGTGCTCGACGCCGCCGGCGGCACCGACATCGTGCCGGTGGCGCCGTCCGCGGTGCGCATCACCGACGGGGTCGAGCACGTGGCCTGCATGTCGTTGAGCCCGAAGGGCCTGCTGCGCTGGTACGCGTCGTGCTGCCGGACGCCGCTGGCCAATACGCCGCGCGAATCGAAGCTGCCGTACGTCGGCGTGGTGGCGGCGTGCCTCGATGCCACCGCGCCGGCCTTCGACGCGGCGCTGGGGCCGCGCGGCCGCGTGGCGATCGCGGCGCCGTCGGCAACCGCGCCGGTCAAGCCGACGCCGCTGGCGTACGCGCTCGCCGTCGCGCGCATCGTGGCCGGCGTGGCGGGCGCGCGGCTGCGCCGCGACCGGGTGTCGCCGTTTTTCGATGCCAGTGGCCGGCCGCTCCGCGCGCCGCACGTGATCACCCGCGAGGAGCGCGCGGCTCTGCAGTAAAGGCCCGGCGCGTCCCGCCACGGGGGCGCCGTCTGCCGGGGCCGCGGCTCGGAAGCGGGGTTGGCGCAGGGACGTCCGTCGCGCGGGCACGCCTCGCTGCGTCCTGCGCCCGGCGCCAATCCGCGACAATGGGCCTCCACTTCGAGCCGGCCACGCCATGCCCCCACTGCGCGCGATCCTGATGTTCCTGCTGCTCGCGGCCAATACCGTGCTGCACGTCGTGCCGCTGCTGCTGGTCGCACTGGTCAAGGCGCTGCTGCCGTCCGATCGCCTGCGCCGCGCCGCCGACCCGCTGCTGACCGGGATCGCCGAGAGGTGGATCGGCATCAACAGCGCGATGCTGGACCGCTTGACCGGCACCTGCGTGCACGTGCAGATGGATGCGTCGCTGCGCCGCGACGGCCACTACCTGGTGCTGGCCAACCACCAGAGCTGGGTCGACATCGTCGTGCTGCAGAAGGTGTTCAACCGGCGCATCCCGTTCATGCGCTTCTTCCTCAAGCGCCAGCTGATCTGGGTGCCGCTGCTCGGGCTAGCGTGGTGGGCGCTGGATTTCCCGTTCATGGGCCGCTACACGAAGAAGCAGATCGCGCGGCGACCGGAGCTGGCCGGCCGCGACATCGTCGCCACCCGGCGCGCATGCGAGAAGTTCCGTTCGATCCCGGTGTCGATCATGAACTTCGTCGAGGGCACGCGTTTCACGCCGGCCAAGCACGCCAAGCAGGGCGCGCCGTACCGCCACCTGCTGAAGCCCAAGTCCGGTGGCGTCGCGTTCGTGCTCGACGCGATGGGCGACGGCCTGCACGCGATCGTCGACGTGACCATCGCGTACCCGGGCGGACGGCCGTCGCTGGTCGACCTGGTTGCCAATCGCGTGCCGCAGATCCGCGTGCAGGTGCGCGAGCGGCCGATCCCCGTCGAACTGCTTGGCGGCGACTACCAGAACGACCGCGCGTTCCGCGTGCGCTTCCAGCAGTGGATGAACGCGCTGTGGCAGCAGAAGGACGAGGACCTGGCGCGGCTGTTGGGGGAGTAGGGCGCCGGACGATCCGCCCGCCGGTGTTCACCGGCTGCTTCCGCGCTCGGGCATAGGGTCACCCGACCCCCGAGGGAGGACGACCGATGATCGCGAAGATCCAGCCGTGCCTGTGGTTCGACGGCAACGCGGAAGACGCCGCGCGCTTTTACGCCGACACCTTTCCTGACACGCGCATCGGCGCGGTCATGCGCGCGCCGGGCGACTACCCGGCCGGCCAGCAGGGCGACGTGCTGACGGTGGAGATGACGCTGCTCGGCATGCCGTTCCTGCTGTTGAACGGCGGGCCAGAGTTCACGTTCAACGAAGCGGTCAGCTTCCAGGTGGCGACCGACGACCAGGCCGAGACCGACCGCTACTGGGACGCGATCGTCGGCAACGGCGGGCAGGCAAGCGTGTGCGGCTGGTGCAAGGACCGCTTTGGGCTGTCGTGGCAGATCACCCCGCGCCGCCTGACCGAGTTGATGGCCGCCGGCGGCGACACCGCCGCGCGCGCGTTCAAGGCGATGATGGAGATGACGAAGATCGACATCGCCGCGCTCGAGCGGGCGGTGGCCGGCACCGGCGCGTAACTCCCAAGCGCGGCTAGCGCGCAGGATCGGCGGCGCGAATGGGACCGCGGACCATCGTCTGCTAGTGCCAATCCCGCCGCGCCAGCCACCAGCAGCCGGCGATGAGCACCGCGACACCGCCGACCGCGCCGGACAGCGTGGCCTGCAGCGCGCGGTCGCCCTCCGCGGCGAGGATGTTGACCGGCAGCAGCCACGGGAAGTAGATCCCCGCCTTGGCCGACGTCGCGGCCACCGCGAAGAAGGTGCCGGTGATGCCGACGATCACCGGTGCGGCGAAGTTGGGCGTGGCCATCGCCACGACGAACTGGATCGCCACGACCAGCAGGCCGGCCAGCCACATGCGCCCGAGCACGCTGGCGAGCAGCGCGGCCGGGATCGGGCCGGTGGGCGCGGCGTCGGCGTCGAGCGCGCCGGACAACAGCCCGCTGGCGAGGATCGCGGCGCCCAGCAGCACCGAGATCACCGCCATCAGCGCGACGGCGAGCAGCGCCTTGGCGGCGAACACGCGGTCTTTCGGAATCGGCATCGACAGCAGCGACGACCACGCGCGCGGCCCATGCTCGATCTGCGCGAGCAGGGCGGTGAGCGCGGTCGCGGTCAACGGCAGCAACAGGAACGCCCAGATCGCCGCGCCGCTCAGCGCGTGCCGCTCCCAGTCGGGCGCGGCGTGGCCCGACAGCCGCATGAAGCACTGCATCACCAGCACCATCGCCGGGATCGCGAGCACGATCACCAGGCTGAGCGAGCGGCGCAGCTTCATCAGGTCGGCCTGCACCAGTCGCCACAGGCTCATGCCGGGACCTCCGATGCGCGGGTCATCTGCAGGAACAGCGCCTCGAGCCCGGGCCGGTCGACGCTGAGCCCGCTGACGCCGACGCGCGCGTGCACCAGTGCGGCCGTGAGCGCGGCGCGCTCGCCGGCGTCGAGGTCGGCCAGCGCGTGCACGCTGTCGCCGTCGGCCACCGCTTCGAATCCGCGCTCGCGGAACCACGCGAGCGTCGTGCCGGGGTCGTCGGTTTCGACCCGGATCCGCGGCGTCGCGCGCTGCAGCAGGCGGTCGAGCGGGCCCTGGTAGACCAGCCGGCCGGCGTCGACCAGCGCGCAGTGGTCGGCAGTCTGTTCGATCTCCGACAGCAGGTGGCTCGACAGCAGCACCGTGGTGCCGAAGCGCGCCGGCAGCTCGCGGATCAGCGCGCGCATCTGGGTGATGCCGGCCGGGTCCAGACCGTTGGTGGGCTCGTCGAGGATCAGCAGTCGCGGCTGCCCGACCAGCGCGCGCGCCAGCGCGAGCCGCTGGCGCATGCCGAGCGAGTAGCCGCGCACCGGCCGGTCGGCGGCATCGCGCAGCGCCACCAGCGCGAGCAGCTCGTCGACGACGGCCGCCGGACGCTGCAGGAGGTGCGTGCCGACCCGCAGGTTCTCGCGGCCGGTGAGGTTGGGGTACAGCGCGGGCGCCTCGACGATGGCGCCGACGCCCGACAGCGCCTGGGCGCGCTCGCGGTGCAGGTCGTGCCCGGCCAGCTCGATGCGCCCGTCGTCGGGCCGCACCAGCCCGAGCAGCAGGCGGATCGTGGTGGTCTTGCCGGCGCCGTTCGGGCCGAGGAAGCCGAACACCGAGCCGGCCGGCACGGCGAGGTGGAGCCCGTCGACGGCGGCGACCGCGCCGAACGATTTCGCGAGCGCGTGCGTGCGCACGGCGTGGGTCGGGGACGGTGACGGCATGGCGGCCTCGGCAGCGGACGGTCCCTTGTAGCCCGCGGCGCGCCCGCCCGGATGCGCCGGAAGTCAGTGTGCCGGCGCGCCTGCGCGCGTGGCGAGCGGGGGAGGAGCGCGCCGCACGGTGTGTCGACGGCCATGCGCCGGGGCGGGAATCGCGGTGGAGTCGCCGCGGAATGCACAGGCGCACGCCTCGCGCCCTGCATGTGCCTGCCGCGTCGACCCTGCCGATCGTTGGCTGACTTCCGGGCGCTCCGCGCGTGCGCGCTCGACCCGACAATGCACCCACGTTCTTCGAAGGGGAGCCGTCGTGACGGCGTCGTTCGTCCCGCATCCATCGGTGCGCTCCCCGTGGCCGGCGCTGCTGCTGCTGGCCGCGTGGATCGGCGTCGCCGGCCCGTGGTTCGTCTCGCCGATGTTTCCGATGGAGACGCTGCGGCAGTGGCAGCAGGCCAGCGGCGGCTGGGTGCCGGTGACGCTGGTCGCGTCGGTCGGCATCGGGCTGGTCCAGCTGGCGATCGTGTTCGGGCCGGGCCGGCAGTCGTTCTCCGACGTCGGCTGGCGCGCCCGCGCCTTGCTGCCCGCGCTGCTGGCGACGGCGCTGCTGTGGGCGCTGATGCAGGGCGCGACGGTACTGTCCGCCGCGGCGTCGGGCACGCCCCTCGTCGCGGCGCCCGCGTGGGCGCGCGGGCTGGGGATCGCGCTCGGGCCGCTGCTCGCCCAGCTGCTCGGCACGGCGCTGATGGAGGAGACCGTGTTCCGCGGCTACCTGTGGCCGCAGTTGGCGCTATGGCTGCGGACGCGGCTGTCGTCGACGCCGGCGGCGGTCGTCGCGCTGCTGCTGTCGCAGGCCTTGTTCGCGCTGGTCCACGTGCCGGTGCTGCTGTACGCCGGCACCGACGCGGCCGCGCTCGGCGGACCGCTGGCGATGCTGTTCGTCGTCGGGATCGTGTTCGCGCTGGTGTACGCGGCCACCGGCAACCTGTTCGTCGCCGTCGGCGCGCACGCGCTGGGCAACGCCACCACGCTGCTTTACCAGCCGCAGGGCCCGGCGCCGACGCTGGTCATGCTGGCGGCGCTCCTCACCGTCGTGACGACGGGATGGCTGTTTCGACGCCAAGGCCAGGCCGCGATGCGCGGCATGGAAGCGATGCCGTGACCGTGCCGGGCCCGCGCCAGTGCCGCCCCAGGCTGCGCCGGTGAGGCCCGAGCGTCGCGCCGGGATCGCGGTCAGGCCTTCGGCGTCAGCTTCATCAGCCGGCCGTTGCTGCCGCGGTTGCCGTCCTCGAGCAGCCACAGCGCGCCGTCGGGGCCCTGTTCGACCTCGCGGATGCGCGTGCCCATGTCGAAGCGCTCGGCCTCGCGCGCGCTGGTGCCGTTGAACTCGACGCGCACCAGCGCCTTCGACGACAGGCCGCCGATGAAGCCGCTGCCGTTCCACGCCGGGAACTGGCTGCCGCTGTAGATCACGAAGCCGGCCGGCGAGATCACCGGGTTCCAGGTGATCACCGGCGCCGGGAATTCCGGGCGGGTCGGGTGGTCGGGGATCACGCGCCCGTCGTAGTGGTCGCCGTTGGAGACGATCGGGTAGCCGTAGTTGGCGCCCTTGGTGACAAGGTTCAGCTCGTCGCCGCCCTTCGGACCCATCTCGTGCGCCCACAGCCGGCCCTGCGCATCGAATGCGACGCCGAGGATGTTGCGGTGGCCGAGCGACCACACCTGCGCGGCCACGCCGCCGCGGCTGGCGAACGGGTTGTCGGCCGGCAGGCTGCCGTCGTCGTTGAGCCGGATCATCTTGCCGAGGTTCGACGCCATGTCCTGCGCGGGGTCGAACTTCTGCCGCTCGCTCGAGCTGATCCACAGCTTGCCGTCGCGGTCGAACGCGATGCGGTAGCCGAAGTGCCCGCCGCCGGTCTGCTTCGGCACCTGGCGCCAGATCGTCTGCAGGTTCTCCAGCCGGCCGCCGTCGCCGTCGAGCACCAGCTTCGCCCGCGCGACCGCGCCGCCGAACAGCTCGCCATCGCCGGGCTCGACGTAGCTCAGGTACACCAGACCGTTGCGCGTGAACTGCGGGTGCAGCACCACGTCGCCGAGACCGCCCTGCGAGACCTTCTGCGTGGCCGGCGTGCCGGTCACGGTGCCGGTGCGTTTGCTCGCCGGATCGAACACCTTCAGCGCGCCGGCCATTTCGGTCACGAGCAGGCGGCCGTCGGGCAGGAAGGTCATCGCCCATGGCAGGTCGAACTTCGCGAACTCGGTCGCGTCGAACGGCGCGCCGGCCGGCGCCAGCGACGGGCTGCCGGACGTGCCTGCCGATGCCGTGGCGGCCGGCGCGCTCGCCGGCGGGGCATCGGCCGCGCCCACGGCGGCGGCGCCGGCGCAGGCGGACAGCAGGCCGGCGGCGGTGCCGGTGACGAACAGACGCGTGAAGCGGACCATGGCGACTCCTTGGGCGGTCGGGACAGAAGGCGAACCCGCCGACGTTAGCGCGGCGGTTGTTAGCGGGGTTTGCACGGTCCGTCAGGTTCGCAGCCGCGGGCCGTCGGGATGCGGCCGGACGCGAATTGCGCCGGGCGCGCGCGCCGATCGAGCCGCGAAAACACACGGCGCCGAGGCCAGGGATCACGCGCGCGATGCAGGCGAGTGACCGGCCACACGCGCGGGAAGCGTCCGGGCGTCGACGGTGGTGTTCGCGCAGACCGCGTTACCGCCGCGGGCCCCACGTCGTGCCGACCGGCGGCCGTCGCATCACGCCGTGCTTGACCGCGATCAAGGCGTGGGGGCGAGCGCAGCCCAGACTGGCACCGTCACCTGAAGGAGACGCACCGTGGCCACGCCGAGTCCCTTCCGCTACTCCGCGCCGGTGCGCTGGATCCACTGGCTCACCGTGCTGCTCGTCGCCGTCGCCTACCTGACGTCTGAGTCCGCCGAGGAGCTAGGCGACGGCGGTGGAGGGCAGTGGCACGTGTTCGCCGGGCTGGTGCTGCTGCTGGTGTTCGTGCCGCGATTGATCGTGCGGCTCGGTTCCGCGCACCCGCCGGCGCCCGCGTCGGTGTTCGAGGTGTGGTCGGGGCGCCTCGTCCACGTCGCGCTGCTGCTGTTCGTCGTCGTGCAGCCCCTGCTCGGCGTGCTGATGGTATGGGCGGAGGGCGACGCGCTGCCGATTCCGTTCACGGCCTGGCAGCTGCCGCCGCTGGTGGTGCTCGGCGAGGCGTGGGGCGAGTCGCTCGAGGAGATCCACGAGTCCGTCGGCAACGCCTTCTACGCGGTGATCGCGCTGCACGCGCTGGCGGCGCTGTGGCACCAGTTCGTGCGTCGCGACGGGCTGCTGAGGCGCATGGGCTGACACGCGACGGGGCCACGTCGCGCCTTGGTCGCACAGCGCCGACCGCGGCCGGGGAGGCGCACCGCGCCGCGCACCTTGTGTCAGCACCGCGATGGGGTCGGGCGGCGGTCGCCGGAGGCCCGCGGCCCCGGATCAGAGCGGACAGAGGCTGCGCCCGGACGCGTGACACGCCTCTGAGGGGATCCACTGCGGGACAAGCGAACCTCCGGGCGCCCGCGATCCGGGGCCTACCCCTGACGACCGGCCTAGAGACCTTAGGTGTGCTACATCACTACACTACCAGCACGATTCGGACGGAGCGTGCGGGATGAGCGTCGAGCTGGTGATGGAGTCGGTCGGATTCGCCTACCCGGGCGGGCACCGCGCGGTGGACGGCGTCGGCATGCGGCTGGGGGCGGGCGTGGTCGGCCTGCTCGGCCCGAATGGCGCCGGCAAGTCGAGCCTGATGCGGGTGCTGGCGACGCTGGCCCGCGCCAGCAGCGGCAAGGTCTTGTGGCGCGGCGAGGACATCGCGCGCCGGCCGGACGCACTGCGCGCCGAGCTGGGCTACCTGCCGCAGGACTTCGGCGTGTACGACGCGCTGTCGGCGCGCGAGTTCCTGGCGTTCCTGGCCGCGGTCAAGGGCGTGCCGTCGCGCCGGGTCGGCGAGCGCGTGGCCGAGTGCCTGGCGCAGGTCGGGCTGGCCGAGGTCGCCGACCGTCGCCTCGGCGGCTTCTCCGGCGGCATGCGCCAGCGCGTCGGCATCGCCCAGGCGCTGCTCAACGACCCGCGGCTGCTGATCGTCGACGAGCCGACGGTCGGCCTCGACCCCGAGGAGCGCGTGCGCTTCCGCCACCTGCTGGCCGAGCTGGCGGCCGACCGGCTGGTGATGCTGTCGACGCACATCGTCTCGGACATCGAGGCCAGCGCCGGCGAGCTCGCGGTGCTGGCCGGCGGCCGGCTGCGCTTCCACGGCACGCCGGAGGCGCTGATGGCCCAGGCCGACGGCCACGTGTGGTCGTGGACGGTGCCGTCGGAGCGCCTCGCCGAGGTGCGCGCGGCGCACCGGATCAGCCGCGCGCAGCGCCGCGCGGACGGCGTCGAGGTGCGCGTGGTCGGCGAGTGCGTCCCGTCCGCCGACGCGCGCGCGGTCGCGCCCGACCTCGAGGACGCGTACCTGTGGCGCCTGCACCGCGCCGAGCTGGCCGCATGAGCGCGCTGCGCATCGTCGCCGCGATCGGCCTGGCCGACCTGCGCCAGCGCCTGCGCGCGCCGCGCACGTGGGTGCTGCTGGCGGTGCTCGCCGCCGCGTCGTGGTGGAGCTTTCCGCCGGTCGACGCCGACTACCTGACGGTGTCGTTCGGCGACGGCGCGCGGGCGCGCTACTCGAGCGCGTGGATCGGGCTGGTGATCGCGTCGATCTACGGCGCGCTGCTGTCGCTGGCCGGCTTCTACGTGGTGCGCGGCACGGTGGTGCGCGACCTCGAGACCGGCGTGTGGCAGCTGCTGGTCGCCACGCCGATGCACCGGGCCGGCTACCTGCTGGCGAAGTGGGCCAGCCACATGGCGGTGTTTGCGCTGGTGCTGGCCGCGGGCGTCGGCGTCGGCGTCGTCGCGCAGTTCGTGCGCGGCGAGGTGCAGGCGTTCGACCCGGTCGAGCTGCTGAAGCCGATCGCGGTGGTGGCGATGCCGGCGCTGGCGCTGAGCGCGACGTTCGCGGTGTGGTTCGACCTGGTGCCGTGGCTGCGCCGCAGCGTCGGCAACGTCGCGTACTTCTTCGCGTGGGTGTTCCTGATGGCCGGCGGCATCGGCCGCGGCGAAGGCTGGCCGGGCGACCCGCAGGGCATGCTCGCGGTCGAGCGCGCGCTGGCCGACGGCGCGGGCGTGCCGAGGCAGTTCGGCAAGGGCGGGCTGAGCGTCGGCTCGCAGGCGCTGGAGGGCGCGGCACCGGTGCTGTTCGATTGGACGCAGTGGAACGTGGCCATCGACGTGCTGGCCGCGCGCGGCTTCTGGTTCGCGCTGGCGCTGGTCGCGCTGCTGGCCGCCGCGCCGCTGCTGGACCGCTTCGCCGCGCACCGCGGCGGCGCGCGCGCGGCGTCGACCGAGGGCCGCGACCTGCGCTGGCTCGACGGGCTGCTGGCGCCGCTGCGGCGCACGGCGTTCGGCGCGCTGGCCAGCGCCGAGGTGCGGCTGGCGCTGCGCCCGCGGCGGCGGCGCTGGTTCGTCGCGATGGCCGCGGTGTTGGTGGCGCAGGCGGTCGCGCCGGACAAGGGCCTGGTCGCGGCGATCCTCGCCGGCTGGCTGCTGTCGATGGACGTGTTCGCACGCGCCGTGCTGCGCGAGCACGACACCCGCACCGGCGGGCTGGTGTTCACCGCGTCGGGCATGCGCCACCGGCTGCTGGCCGCGCGCGTGCTGGTCGGCGTCGGCTTCGCGTGGCTCGTCGTGCTGCCGGCGCTGCTGCGGCTGGCGGTTCAGCAGCCCGCGGCGGCGCTGGCGCTGGCGGTGGCCGGCGTGTCGGTCGCGCTGTGGGGCATGGCGCTCGGCGCGCTGTTCCGCAACGCGCGGCCGTTCGAACTGGCGCTGGTCGGCGCGGCGTACATCAGCGTGCAGGGCGCACTGGTGCTCAACACGCTGGTCGCGCCGGCGCAGACCCTAACCGGGCATCTGCTCGCGATGCCGCTGGCGCTGCTGGTGCTCGGCGCGGCGTGGCGGCCGCTGACGCAGCGGGCGCGCTGAGCGCCGGCGGCACCCCGGCGGGCCGCATCGACGACGGGCCGCGCGCGGGCCTGGCGCGCGCCCCGGAGCGCCGCGCCATCAGTGCACCGCGTAGACCTGTCCGGTGTCGGCACCTTCGACCGAGCGGCTGTAGCCCAGCGCCACCCGCGCCGACGGCACCGGTTCGAAACCCCGGAAGAACGGACCCAGCGCGTCCATCGATTCGAGCAGCACGCCGGGGCTGACCGCGTTGATCCGGATGCCGCGGGGCAGTTCGATCGCGGCAGCGCGCACGAAGGCCTCGATGCCGCCGTTGGCGAGGCTCGCCGCGGCGCCATAGGGCACGGGCTGGTCGCGAAGCACCCCCGAGGTCAGCGTGATCGAGCCGCCGTCAACGAGGAACTCCTGGCCGACCAGCGCCAGGTTGACCTGGCCCATCAGCTTGTTGGCGACGCTGAACGCCCACTGGTCCGGCGTGAGTGCCAGCAGCGGCGCCCAGCCGACCTGGCCGGCCGCGCTGACGATCGCGTCCAGCGGCCCGAGCGCGGCCAGTGCACGGCGCAGGCCCGCGGGGTCGGCGAGGTCCAGGGTCACCTCCCCGCCGGTGCGGCCGGCGGCGATGACCTCGTGCCGCGTGCCCAGTTCGGCGGCCACGCCGCGTCCGACGGTGCCGCGCGCACCGATCAGCAGGATCTTCATCGTTGGAGCTCCGTTTTGCCCGGATTGGTCGTGACGGAGACTCTAGTCCGGCCGATTCGTCGGAATCATCGGCCTCGGAGTTGATAGTCTGTTCACGCATGGAAACAAACAGCGGACGATTCGACCAGGCCCTCGCCCTGCTCACGGTGGTCGAGTGCGGCAGCTTCACCCGCGCCGCCGGCCGGCTCGGCGTGTCCAAGGCGCTGGTCAGCAAGCAGGTGCAGGCGCTGGAGGCCGCGCTCGGCGTGCGGCTGCTCCACCGCACCACGCGCCGCATCGCGCTGACCGACGCCGGCCGGCTGTACCTCGACCACGTGCGCCAGGCGCGGGACCTGCTCGGCGACGGCGAGCGTGCGGTGTCGGCAGTGCGCACCGAAGTCGACGGGCTGCTGCGCCTGACCGCGCCGACCTCGTTCGGTGACGCCTTCCTGGTCGACCTGCTGGCCGACTTCCGCGCGCGCCACCCGCAGGTGCGGTTCGACATCGATCTCTCGATCGAACAGCGCGACCTGGTCGGCGAAGGCTTCGATTTCGCCCTGCGGATGGCGCGCACGCACGACCCGTCGTTGATTGCGCGCCCGCTCGGCGTGGTCCGCGAACGCATCGTCGCCAGCCCGGATTACCTGGCCCGCCACGCGCCCGGCGGCCTCGACGATCCGGTACAGCTTTCATCGCTCGAGGCCCTGCGCAACCGCGCGTTCCGCGACGAGGGCCAGTGGACGCTCCAGCGCGGCGAGGACAGCGTCACCGTGCCGGTGCACGGCGGGCTGGCGATCAACCACTTCATCGGCATGCGCCGCGCGGCGCTGCGCGGCGTCGGCATCGCCCGGCTGCCGAGCTACCTGGTGATCGATGAGCTCGCCAGCGGCCGCCTGGTGGCGCTGCTGCCGGACTGGCAGTTGCCCACCGCGCCCGTCGCGCTGGTGTACCCCGGTCGCGAGCACCTCCCGTTGCGCGCGCGCGCATTCCGCGACTTCGTCGTCGCGTGGTTCGACGATCCGGCCCATGCGGCGCTGTTGCGCTAGCGCCGTGCCGGCGCTGCGCGATGGCGCGCGCGGCGGTCTGCCGGCGCCGCCGCGGGGACGTGCCCGCGGCGGTTTCCCCGCGTGCTCGACGCGCTTGGCTCGATAATGGGCGACCCACCGCCGGCCCGCTGCATGTCCATCGTCCTCACCGAATTCGCCCGCGCCCGCCTGTTCCCGCGTGAGCCGCGGCGCAACACGATCCAGGACTGCACGCCGGCGCAGTTCGAGCGCCACCTCAACGAGGTGGCGCCGCTGCACGTGCTCGACGGCTACGCGCCGTTCTGCAAGCTGCACGTGCATCGCAACTGGACCTCCACGCGGTGCCTGGCGCTGCCGATCACCGACGCCAACAGGGCCCTGCTGCGCTCCGACTACGAAGCCCGCACGCGCGACGAACTGCCGGTGCTCGTGCGCTGGTTCGAGGGGATCGAGCCGCCGGTGGCCGACTACCTGATCGCCATCCTCTACAGCCGCGAGCAGCTGGCGAAAGAGGGCAGTGCCATCACCGCCGAATGGGGCGTGGTCGGCTGCATGTACACCGCGGAGCCGGTCGAGACCCCGATGGCGCCGGTCACGATGATGCGCAATGCGCTCGGCGTTGCGGAAGGTGGTTCCGGCGTGTCGCTGGATCGCGACGCCTACCGTCGAAGCGTCGAGTTCTGGCGCACGCACGCGAACTGGCGCGGCTGAGCGCGGCTGTGCGTGCTGCGCGCGCCGCCGATACGTGAAAAGGCCCCGCATGGCGGGGCCTTTTCGTGTGGGCTTGCGCGGGGGAAAACCCGGCGTCGACCGTCAGCGGCGCGCGTCGCCCGTGCGGATGCGGCTGTTGAGCAGGGCGATGATGTCCTCGGCCTTGCTGGCCGATGGCGACGCGGCGCGCTCGAAACGGGGCGTGGTGGGGGCCGCGGCGTGGTCGGGGCCGTGCGAGCTGCGTGGGTAGGCGTCGTCATGGCGGGCGTCGGTGCGATGCATCATCGGTGACTCCTGAGAAGTGCCGTCATCCGGCGGTAGGTCGACCTTCGCCGAGCGCGTGTTAGCGATCCATGACTGGCGCGCGCGTCAGTTCAGGAAGTCGAACGCTTGGCAAACGCGATGTGCCCGCGTTGCGCATCCGCCGGCTGGCGCCGCCACGGAGCGCCCGCCGGGCGATGCGCGCCCTACGATCGACGCGCACTACGCTCGACGTACATGCGGAGCGCAGCCGCGACGCTGCACGGCGCGGCGCGCGTGTCGATTCCGCCACGTCGGTTTCGTCGGGTAAGGACCGACCGTCCTTCCACGGCCCGTGGCCCACACCAGGAGCGTCGTCATGTCCCTCGTCAAGCCGATCACCCCGCACCTGTGGTTCGACACGCACGCACGCGAAGCGGCCGAGTTCTACTGCACGGTCTTCCCCGGCTCGCGCATCGAGTCGGTCGTGCGCCTGCACGACACGCCGTCGGGCGAGTGCGACGTGGTGTCGTTCGTGCTGCACGGCCAGCCGTTCATGGCGATCAGTGCCGGGCCGATGTTCACGTTCAATCCGTCGGTCTCGTTCATCGTCA
This sequence comes from Cognatilysobacter tabacisoli, assembly GCF_003586305.1. Classification (GTDB taxonomy): domain Bacteria; phylum Pseudomonadota; class Gammaproteobacteria; order Xanthomonadales; family Xanthomonadaceae; genus Cognatilysobacter_A; species Cognatilysobacter_A tabacisoli. The sequence continues at coordinate 463,040 of NZ_QXJI01000001.1, forward strand.
CGTTCGACCCGTCGCGCGATCCGCTCGCGCGCGAGCAGCTGGATGCGGCGTGGGCGCGGCTGTCCGACGGCGGGCAGGCGCTGATGCCGCTGGACGCGTACCCCTTCAGCCCACGGTACGGGTGGGTGCAGGACCGCTACGGCCTGTCATGGCAGCTGCGGCTGGCCGATCCGGCCGGCGAGCCGCGGCCGGCGATCCTCCCGGCGCTGATGTTCACCGGCGACGTGCACGGCCGGGCCGAGGAGGCCGGGGAGTTCTACCGATCGGTGTTCGACGGCTCGCGTGCGGGCCAGCTGGTCCGCTATCCGGACGGCACGCCGCCGGACGCGGCCGGGGCGGAGATGGCGGGCCGCGTGATGTACTCGGACTTCCGGCTCGACCAGACCTGGTTCGCCGCGATGGACAGCGGCGCGATGCACCCGTTCGGCTTCAACGAGGCGGTCTCGTTCGTCGTGACCTGCCGCGACCAGGCGGAGATCGACCGCCACTGGGCACGGCTGTCGAGCGTGCCGGAGGCCGAGCAGTGCGGCTGGTGCAAGGACCGCTACGGCCTGTCGTGGCAGGTCACCGCGCTTGCGCTGGAGCGGTTGATGACGTCGGGCGACCGGGCACTCGTCGACCGGGTCACCCAGGCTTTGCTCGGCATGCACAAGCTCGACGTCTCCGCGATCGAGTCGGCCGCGAGGCGCGACGCGTAGCCGGCACGCTCACGCGTCGGAGACCGGCGTTCTGCAAACCTGCCGTCATCGCAGTCGTGGAGAAGGTCCATGTCGGAAACCTCCCCGATCACCGGCGAGTTGTCCAACAGCAAAGTCGCCGCCGTATTCCCGTTCGAGGCCGCCGCGCGCGATGCCGCACAGGCCGTCGCGGCCACGCTGTCGCTCGGCGCCGCGCAGGTGCACGTCATCACCCCGGACGACAAGCATCCCGGGCGCAAGCTGGAGCCGGAGTCGCACGGCATCTGGCGCACGATCGTGGTCGCGCACGTCCGCCTCGGTATCGCGGGCGCCGTCGTCGGTCTGCTCGCGTTCGCGGCGCTGTATGCCAGCGACATCCTGTTCATCGTCAACTCGCCGCTGGCCGCGGCGCTGGTGCTGCTGTTCTTCGGCGCGGTCGCCGGGCTGATGCTCGGCGGACTGGTGTCGCTGCGGCCGGACCACGACCGCTACGTCGAGGCGACGCGCGACGCCATGGGCGCCGGCGACACGACCGTCGTCGTGCACGCATTCTCGGCAGAGCAGGCCGACCAGGCCGCCGCGTTTCTGCGCGCGCAGGGCGGCGTCGTGACCTCGACCCTCTAGCCGCGCCGCGGGTGGGTCCGACGCCCGGCGGACGGCGCGGCGGTTTTGTCCGGCAGCGGCGTCGCGCGGCTTGCTAACGTCGGCGCCGTGGCCGCCCCGCAGGCGCGCCGGAGCCCAGCCGATGACCCCCCTCGCCGCCACCGACCTGCGCCCCTTCATTCCCGCCCGTGACTACGGTCTGAGCAAGCGGTTCTACGCCGCGCTCGGGTGGGAGACGCGCGACGTCGCCGACGGCATGGCGCTGGTCACGCTCGGGCCGCAGCAGCACTTCTACATCCAGGACTACTACCTCAAGGAAGTCGCCGAGAACGCGATGCTGCACGTCACCGTGGACGACGCGCTCGCATGGCACCGGCACGTCGCGTCCGCGCTGTCCGGCGACGCGTTCCCCGGCGCCCGCGTGCAGCCGCCGACGCCGCAGTCCTACGGCGCGCTGGTCACCTTCGTGCACGATCCGTCGGGCGTGCTGCTGCACCTGTGCCAGTGGTTGCCGACAGCACCCTGACGGTCGATCGCGCGGGGAGTGCGCCGGCGCGCCGACGGATGCGGGTCAGCGGGCCTGCGAGCGCGTGTCGAGCTGGCGGCCGCGGCGCTTGGAGGCGTACATCGCGCGATCGGCATGCGTGAGCAGCGCGTCGGGGTCGGTGCCGTCGTCCGGGTAGGACGCGACGCCGATGCTGACGTCGAGGTGGATCGCTCCGTCCGGCAGCAGGACGGGCGGGTGCAGCGCCGCGCGCAGCCCGTCGGCGATCAGTTGCGAGGCCGCGGCGTCGCGGCACCCCGGCAGCAGGACGACGAACTCGTCGCCTCCGACGCGCGCCACCAGGTCGCCCTGCCGCAGCGATTGCTGCAGGCGCTGGGCCACGTCCCGCAGCACCCGGTCGCCGACGTCGTGGCCGGCTCGGTCGTTGACCTGCTTGAAGCCGTCGAGGTCCAGGTACAGGACCGCCAGCCCGCCGCCGGTCTGTTCGGCGTGGGCGATGGCCTGTCCGAGTTCGCGCTGGAGGCGGTGGCGGTTGGGGAGGCCGGTCAGCGCGTCGTGGCTGGCGCGGTACTCGAGCTCGCGCTCCGCCCGGCGCAGTTCGGTCACTTCGCGCGCCACGCCGATCCGCACGCCGTACTGGGGCAGCCAGTGCGCCGACCACTGGATGTCGACGGCGTGACCGTCGCGGTGCACGTAGCGGTTGCGGAAGTGGCGCTGGGGGACGCCATCGGTTACCGCGCGGGCCTGCCGCAGCGTTTCGTCGCGGTCCTCGACATGGACCAGGTCGAAGATCAGGCGGCCGACCACGTCGGCGGGCGGGTAGCCGAGGATCCGTTCGAAGCTGGCGCTGGCGAACAGCAGTCGGCCGTCCACGTCGACGATGCAGACGGCATCCGGCAGCAGGTCCAGCACCTCGGCCAGCGGCGGCAGCGTCGACGTCATGGGGGTCCCGGCGTTGGCGCGCGCGTCGTCAGCGGCGCGCCGTCGCGCGCGGCTGCCGCCCGATCCACGCGTCGACTTCCTTCTCGAGCAGCGTCAGTGGCACGGTGCCGGTGAGCAGCAGCAGGTTGTGGAACTCGCGCGGGTTGAACCGGTCGCCGAGCGCCGCGCGGGCCTTGTCGCGCAGCCGGATGATCTCGAGCTGGCCGATCTTGTACGACGTGGCCTGGCCCGGGTTGACGACGTAGCGGTCGACCTCCGACGGCGGGATGCCGTAGTCGATCGCCTGCTGGCGGGTCCAGCGCTTGGCGTGCAGGCCGGTGTCGACGACCAGCCGGCGGGCGCGGAACAGCTCCGCGTCGAGCTGCCCGAGCAAGCCTTCCGGATCGCCGGCGTACCAGTCGTTCTCCTTGGCGATGCGCTCGGCGTACAGCGCCCAGCCTTCGCTGAAGGCCGAGATGCCGCCGAACGCGCGGATCTGGCGGAACGCCGGCAGCGCCTTGTTCTCCACCGCAAGCGCGCCCTGGAAGTGATGGCCGGGCACCGTCTCGTGGTAGACCAGCGTACGCAGGCCGAAGCGGGTCAGCCGGTCCTTGCGCAGCGGCATCTGGTACACGCCCGGACGCGACCCGTCGAGCGGCGGCGCGGTGTAGCTGGCGGCGGCCGAGGCCCAGCGGTACTCGGGGTAGGGCCGGGCGATGACCGGGGTTTTCGGGCGGATGTCGAACAGCGCGTCGGCGCGCTTCTCGGCGTCGCGGATCATCGTGTCGATGTCGGCCATGATCGCCGCGCGGCCCGCGTCGGTTTCCGGGTACGCCAGGTCGGCTTCGAGCTTTTCGACCCGCTGCTGCACGGTGCCGTCGGTGCGGCCGATCGAACGCAGGATCGTGTCCATCTCCGCCTCGATCCGCGCGACCTCGCGCAGCCCCAGCGCGTGGATCTGTTCGGCGTCGAGCGAGGTCGAAGTGAACTGGCGCAGGCGATGCGCGTACACCTCGGCGCCGTTGGGCAGGCGCCACAGGCCGGCGTCGTCGGTCGACTTGGGCAGCTGCTGCTCGAGCGCCGCGATCGCCTCGCGCCACGCCGGGTACACGCCGTCGCCGACGATGGCGGTGGCCTCGGCGACCAGCGCCTGCCGACGCGCGGCGTCGACGTCCTTCACCGCGCCGAGCTTCTCGGCCAGCGTGGTCACCAGCGGATTGGCGCCCGGCGCCGGCGCGATGAACTGGCGCATCTGCGCGATCGTGGCCTGCAGGATGAAGCGCGGCGGCAGGATGCCCTTGGCGGCCTGCGCGCGCGATTCGGACACGGCCTCGGCCATCCGCTCGTCGAACAGCGCGAGGCGGGCGACGTAGTTTTCCGCGTCGCGCGCGCTGCCGACCGGGTGGATCACCGTCATCAGGTTCGGCAGGTTCACGTTGGCCCCGCCGAACTGGTTCAGCGGGAACTGGGTGTCGTCGTAGCGCTCGCCGTCGACCAGCATCTGCAGCTGCCACTGCATCAGCTCGGCCGACACGCGCTCGGTGTCGCTCATCGCGGCGCGGTCGAACGTGGCGAGCCGGGCCAGTCCGCGGCGGGCGAGGGCGACCGTCTCGCGCTCGTAGGCGTCGGTTCGGGGCGTGATCTGGCGGTCGAGCGCGTCCTGCACGTCGCCCTTGAAGTACCGGCTCGCCCCGGCCGAAGACGGGTTGCGGCGCATCCACTCGTCGGTGAACTCGTCGAAGAAGGCTGCGACCGTGGCGGCCTCGCGCGTGGCCGCGGCCGGCTCGGAGGGCGGCGTCGAGGCCGTGGGCCCGGTGCCGGCGCATGCGGCCAGCAGCGCGGTCAGCAGCACCGCGGGGATCGCCGGCGCGATCCGCGATGGCAGGGAGGCAGGGCGGTCGGACTGGGCCACGGGCGTCTCGCGTTCGGCGTCGGGGCCTCGATTCTAGTCAGCCGGCGCGCGGCGCAGCGCGGTGGGGGCGGCGCGGGGCGGGCGCGTGGGGCGGGGCAGGCCTACGTGAGGCACGCGCAAGCGGGGCCGGTCCGTCCGCGCCGGCGCCCGACGACGGCACCGCGACGCCGCACCGGGCACGGTGGACGCCCCGCAACGACGCGAGCCCGTGATGCCCAAGCGTCCGTCACGCAAAGCCGGCACCGGCGCGTCCCGCACAAAGGCCCCCGCGGCGGCCCCAGCGACCGCGCTGAAGAAGCCGCTGGCGAAGCTCGACCCGACCAAACCGCGCGCGTCGCGTGCAGCCAGCGGCCGGTCCGCGCGCAAGCCGGCGATCGAGGCGTTCATCCGCCGCGCGCAGGGCAGCCTGCCGGTGGCGCTGTTCCGGCGCTTCGTCGATGCCGACCTGCTCGCGCAGGCCGCGGCGCTCGCGTTCTACGCGGTGCTGTCGCTGGCGCCGCTGCTGCTGATCCTGCTGTGGCTGACCTCGCAGGTGCTGCCGGTGACCCAGGACGCGCTGATGCAGCAGATCGCGCTGCTGGCCGGCGGCGACGCCGAGCGGCTCGCGCGGGCGATCGTCGACAACGCGCGCGACCGGCCCGACACCGGCTCGATCGCCGGCTGGTGGAGCCTGGCGCTGCTGTTCGTCGGCGCGACCGCGGTGTTCGCGCAGCTGCAGGACGTGCTCAACAAGATCTTCCGCACCGACGCGACCCGGCTGCCCGGCATCGTCGCGTGGCTGCGCAAGCGGGTGTTTTCGTTCGGGCTGGTGTTCGCGCTGGGCTTCCTGCTGCTGGTGTCGATGACGATCAACACCGTGCTGCAGCTCGCGTTCGCGCGCTTCGAATGGATGCTGCCGCTGGTGGCGCAGCTGGCGGCCGGGCTCGTGTACGCGCTCGGCTTCGGGCTGATGTACCACTACCTGCCGGACCGCTCGGTCGGCTGGCGGCGCGCGCTGGCCGGCGGCGCGGCGACGGCGGGGCTGTTCCTGCTCGGCCGTGCGGCGATCGGCTGGTACCTGGCGCGCGCCGATCCCGGCTCGGCGTACGGCTCAATGGGCAGCCTGGTGCTGGCGCTGGTGTGGGTCTACTACGCGGCGCTGATCGTGTTCGTCGGCGCGATGGCGACGGCCGTCGTCGACGAGCGCGCCAAGGCGCCGGCGAAATGATGACGACGCGTCGCCCCACGGTGCGCGTCGGCTGTGCGGGGTGGTCGATCCCGTCGCCGCACGCGCACCTGTTCGGCGACGGCGACAGCCACCTGGCGCGCTACGCGACGCGCTTCGACGTCGTTGAGATCAACTCGACCTTCCACCGCCCGCACCGCCGCGAGACGTTCGAGCGGTGGGCGGCGATCGTGCCGGCGCGGTTCCGGTTCTCGGTGAAGCTGCAGCGCGCGATCACCCACGACGCGCGACTGCGCGGCACCGGCGACGCGCTGACGGCGTTCTTCGACCAGGTCGCCGGGCTCGGCGCCAAGCTCGGCGGCGTTCTGGTGCAGCTGCCGCCGAGCCTGGCGTACGACGCGCGCGTCGCCGAGACGTTCTTCGCGATGCTGCGCCGGCGCAGCGCGGCGCCGGTGGCGTGCGAGCCGCGCCATGCCAGCTGGTTCGCACCGGCCGTCGATGCGCTGTGGGCGCGGCACGCCATCGCCCGCGTGGCCGCCGACCCCGCGCGGCTGCCGGAGGCTGCACGGCCCGGCGGCGCCGGCGCGCCGGCACGCTGGCGCTACTGGCGCTGGCACGGCTCGCCGCGGATCTACTACAGCCGCTATGACGACGAGGTGCTGCGCGACCTCGCCCGGTCGCTGCGCGTGCACGCGATCGGGCGGGCGCCGTCGTGGTGCATTTTCGACAACACCGCCCACGGCCACGCGATGGCCGACGCGGCGCGCCTGCAGGCGCTCATCGACGCGCGCTGAGTCGATCCGACGGGGCGCGCGCCCAGGGCGCTAGTCGATTCCGGCGCGCTCGCGCAGGTAGCCCGGCACCTCGTCGTCGGCGCAGCGCCGGAATCCCGCGCTGCCTCCGTCGGTGGCCAACGTGAACGCATGGGCATCGTGCACGGTGATCGTCTGCGCCTCGACCGTGCGCGGGCCGTCGCCGCGCGGCGCGTCGATGCACGACTGTTCGATGCGGAAGGTGTCGGCGTCGGTCGAAAGCACCGTTGCCACGCAGTCGTGTGTCGCGGTGCCGCTGATGCCACGGCCGTCGTAGAAGCGCAGGCCGGCGTTGGATGGCGCGCGGCAGTCGGCTCCCGCGAGGACGTACACCCCGGGCGCCAGCGGCAGCGGGCCGGCGGGGCCGGGCCTGGCTTGCGAAGGCCCGGTGGCGGCCACCGGTTCAGTTGCCGGCGCGGGCGCGGAGGCCCCCGGCGCCGCCGCGGCGGCACGTGCTTCGGGCGGGCTCGAAGCCGCGGGCGCCCGCGTCGACGGCTCCGGGGTGCACGCGGCGGCCAGCAGTGCGGTGGCCATCGCAAGTGCAGTCGTCGTGCGGAACATTCGTGCGACTCCTGTCGGGGTGGGCGTTCGGTCCGCGGTCCACATGGCCGGGGCGGGTCCACGCTAGGCGACGCCCGGCGACGGCGGCGTCGTCTTGCCCGCCGCCCCGATGCGCGGCTTGCGCGTGCCCGGTCCTCACCCGTGGCCACGCGCGGCGCGGTCGCATAGGCTCGATCGCAGCCCGCATCGACGCCGCCCCATGACCGCCGCCTTCGTCATCCTGCTCGACTTCATCGGCACGTTTGCGTTCGCGATCAGCGGCGCGCTCGTCGCGGTGCGGCACCGGCTCGACCTGTTCGGCGTGCTGGTGCTGTCGTTCGCGGCGGCCACGGCCGGCGGCATCGTGCGCGACGTGCTGCTCGGCGCGACGCCGCCGGTCGCGCTGGTCGACTGGCGCTACTTCGGCGTGTCGGTGATGGCAGGGTTCCTGACGTTCTACCGGCACGCGCAGGTCGAGCGCATGCGCAACCCGGTGCAGCTGTCGGACGCGGTCGGCCTGGGCCTGTTCGCGGTGCTCGGCGCTGACAAGGCGCTCGCCGCCGGCCTCGGCCCGGTCGCGGCGGTGATGCTTGGCGTGTTGTCCGGCGTCGGCGGCGGAATCGCGCGCGACGTGCTGGTGGCGCAGGTGCCGAGCGTGCTGCGGCGCGAGCTGTACGCCATCGCGGCCTTGGCCGGCGCGGTCGTGGTCGTCGTGGGCGACGCCCTCGCGCTGCCGGCGGCGCCGGTTGCGGTCGCGGGCGCCGCGCTGTGCTTCGCGCTGCGCTGGCTGGCAATCCGCCGCGGCTGGCGGTTGCCGGTGGCGGGTGGCGGCGCCCCGACGTAGCGCGCACAGGTTGACCGGCCGGGGGACGCAGGCGCGTTGGCCCTGCAGACGGGCTGCCCCCGGCCCGAGCTCCGGAGCGTCGCCATGGCCATGACCCGTCGCGGGTTCCTCGCTGCACCGCCCGCGCTGGCCGCGATGGCGCTGATGCCGTCGCCGCTGCTGGCCGCCGTCGCCGCGCAGACGCCGGCGCTGCCGGACCTGTCCGACTGGGAGGCGGTCCGCGCCCAGTTCACGCTCGATCCGGCCTACATGCACTTCGCCAGCTTCTTCATCGCCAGCCATCCGGCGCCGGTGCGCGACGCGATCGAGGGCTACCGGCGCGCGATCGACGCCAATCCGTTCCTGGTGATCGAGCGCGGGCTGTTCGAGGACGAGGCCCACAACGTCCCGCTGCAGGTTCAGACCGAAATCGCCGACTACCTGGGTGGACGCGCGGCGGACGTGTGCCTGACGCCGAACACCACCACCGGCCTGGCGCTGGTCTACCACGGCCTGCCGCTGACGCCGGGCGACGAGGTGCTGTGCACGACGCACGACCACTATTCGCACCACGAATCGATCCGTCTGGCCACCGAGCGCGCCGGCGCGAGCATGCGCAAGATCCCGCTGTTCACCGACGCGGCGACCGCCAGCACCGATTCGCTCGTCGACGCGCTGCTAGCCGGCATCGGGCCGAAGACGCGCGTGGTCGGCCTCACCTGGGTGCACTCGGCCAGCGGCATCCGCCTGCCGATCCGCGAGCTGGCCGCCGCGCTGCGCGCGCGCCGCGGCCCGCCGCTGCTGCTGGTCGTCGACGGCGTGCATGGGCTGGGCAGCACCGACGAAACGGTGGCCGAGCTGGGCTGCGACTACTTCTGCGCCGGCACTCACAAGTGGATGTTCGCGCCGCGCGGCACCGGGCTTGTATGGGCGAACGCCGAAAACTGGGCACGGCTGAGCCCGACGGTGCCGAGCTTCAGCGACTTCGACCAGTACGACGCTTGGGAGAAGGGCACTGCGCCGGCGTCGCCGACCAACGCCAACCGCGTGAGCCCCGGCGGCTTCGTCGCGTACGACCACCAGTGGGCCACCGCGGCCGCGTTCCGCATGCACCGGCAGATGGGCAGGGCGCGCGTGGCCGCGCGCATCCGCGCCCTCAACGACCAGTGCAAGGCCGGGCTGGCCGAGAACCGCAAGGTCAAGCTGCACACGCCGATGCCGGGCGAACTGTCCGCGGGCCTGGTTGCGTTCGAAGTCGAAGGGCTGAGCCCGGCGCAGGTCGTCAAGCAGCTGCTGGCACGCAACATCATTGCCAGCACCAGCCCGTACGCGGTGACCTACGCGCGCTTGGCGCCAAGCCTGGTCAACACGCCGGAGCAGGTCGAACGCGCCGTGCGCGCCGTGCGCGAAGTATCGGGCTAGCGGCGTCGCGGCCCGACCCGATCGGGTGATCCGCACGCGCACGCCGCTGCTGCACCGCAGATTGCGCCGTGCGGGACCGTACGCTAGCGTCCGGCGGGCGATGACAGGGAAGGGTCGCCCCGGGCGTTACGGGCGTCCCCATCGCGAGATTGGTTTCGTCGCTTTCCGTCGGGCACCGGCCGGTGCCCATGGCGCACACCATTTCGAAGGGGCATCAGGATGAAGACTCTGTTCCGAAGCATGGCCGGCCGGTGGCTGTCGGCAGTGGCGATGCTGGCGCTCGCGGCACCGTCCGTGGCCAGCACCATCAACCAGAACGTGTCGTGGACGATCGACCGCGCCGGCACGACCGCCAAGTACCGCGTCGTGGCCTACGGCGACTCGATCTATGCCGGCTACAACGGCTCGATCAGCAACGCCGCGCGCTACTCGGCGCCGACGGTCGACGCCGAATACCTCTCCGCGCGCTGGAACGCCGACATCGAGAGCGTGCGCCGGGCCAAGTCGGGCGCGGTCGCGCGCGACGTCTACGAGAACAAGATCGTCGCCGAGCGCTCGTACATGCAGGCGACATCGACGCGCGTGGTGACGTTCGAGATGTGCGGCAACGACGGCCTGCAGGCGCGCTCGAGCTTCAAGTCGCAGACCGGCACCTGCAGCTACGGCGGGCTCGACGCGGCGGTTAACTCGTGCAAGACCTACGTGGCCGCGGCGATGGACTTCATCAACGCCAACGCGCATCCGAACACCCGGCTCAAGGTGATCTCGAATCTGTACTACCCGGGCTACAACGCCGACAACGTGCAGAGCTCGTGCCGCGACGCGACCACCGGACAGACGGTCAACCTGCGCGACCGCTTCCTGCCGGCGCTGGCGAAGATGAACTACTGGATGTGCGAGTACGCGCGCCAGAAGGGCTTCCAGTGCACCGACAGCTTCGCCCAGTACATGGGCGCGGACTACGACAGCAACGGCGACGGACTGGTCGACTCCGACGCGCTGCGCTACGTCGCCGGCGAAAGCGAGGCCAGCTACCTCAACCGCACCACCGTGACGCTGCGCTCGACGCTGCGGGATGCGAACGCGAAGTTCGTGACTTCGTCGAGCACGTTCGACTACATCCAGTCCGACGACGTGCACCCGACCTACACCGGCGGCACGGTCACGGCCGGGATCTGGGGCGGCAGCAGCGGCACCGGCGCGCCGCGCTACACCAGCTTCACCGACGGCAAGAGCCCGGTCTGGAATCGCTACGGCCACGACCGCATGGGCTGGGCGCTGTCGGTCTACAACCCCGCGAGCCCGTGAGCGCCGGACGGGCGGACTGAGCAGTGGCCACGCCGCGCGAATCCGATGCCCCGCCGTCCGGTCCGGACGGCGAGGGCGTGCGCGTCGTGCGCAAGTCGGGAGGGGCGCGCGCCCGCGCGTGGCCATGGGCGCTGGCGGCGATCGCGGTCGTCGGCGTCGTCGCGTGGTGGCTGCGCGTGCCGGCGATGCGCGGCGGCGATGCCGTCGCGTCGGCGGCCCCCCGGGACGGCGCGAACGTGTCGGGCCCCATCGGCCCGTCCGCATCGGCGGATCCGTCGCGGCCGCCGGTGTCGCACCACAAGCAGGCGCCGATGCCCGGCGACGACCCGAACGACCTGGCCTCGTACATTGGCCCCGGCGACCCGGAGCCGACCGGCGCCGAAGTGATCGAGGCGCTGCACGAGGCCGGCGTGCGCACCGGCATCGGCGCGTTCAATCCGCCGGGCACGAGTCCGCCGCTGGTCGGCCTCGCCGTGCCCGACGACTTCGATCTGCCCGAGGGCTACGTGCGCCACCACCAGGTCACCGACGAGGGCGTTCCGATCGAACCGATCCTGATGTTCTCGCCCGACTTCACCCTGTACGACGACCGCGGCCGACCGGTCGCGATGCCGTCCGACCGCGTCGTGCCGCCGTCGCTCGCGCCGCCGGGACTGCCGCTGCGGCGTATCCAGATCCCCCCGCGCTGACGCGGCCACGGAGCGTGTCGATTTGACCACGGAGCGGTTGTCCCTCCGCCGCGGGCTGAGCCTCGTCGGCATCCTCGTCAGTGCGTTGCTGTTCGGCCTGTACGCCCGCGGTGGCATGGCGTGGCCGTTGGGTTTCGTCGCGCTGGTGCCATGGCTGCTGGGGCTCGATCGCGGCGTCAGCTGGCGCGCGGCGCTGTGGAGCGGCGTGCTGATGAGCGTCGCGTTCGCCGCGGCGGTGTTCCACTGGTTCGGCGCGGCGATCGGCGCGTACACCGGCGTGGGCGTGATTCCGGCCACCGTCGCGCTTCTGGTGCTGGCGCCGCTGCTGCAGCTGCCGTTCGTCGCGTTCGCGCTGGTGCGCCATGCGGTCGGTGTTCGCCACGGCCCGGTGCTGCGCGCGCTGGCCGCGGCCTCGGCGTGGGTGGCGTGCGAGTGGGCGGTGCCGAAGCTGCTCGGCGACACGCTCGGGCACGGGCTGTACCCGTCGTCTGTGCTGCGCCAGGCGGCCGATCTCGGCGGCGCGGCCGGTCTGACCTTTCTCCTGCTGCTGGTCAACGAGGCGGTGGCCGCGGCGCTCGGCCGGCGCGAGCGCGGCTGGCGCGCGGCCGCGCAGCCGATGGCGCTGGCCGTGGCGGTGGTTGCCGGCGCGGCGGCGTACGGCTTCATGCGGCTGTCGGGGCTGCAGGCGCCGCCGTCCGACGATGCGGCGACGCTGCGCGTGGCGATGGTGCAGGCGAGCATCACCGACTACGAGCGGCGCCGGCGCGAGCAGGGCGCGTACGCCGTCGTGCGGCACGTGCTGGACACGCACTACGCGCTGTCGTGGTCGGCCATCCGCGACCACGGTGCCGACGTGCTGCTGTGGTCGGAGACGGTCTATCCGACCACGTTCGGCAGTCCGCGCAGCGAAGACGGCGCCGCGCTCGACGCCGAAATCCAGGGCTTCGTCGACGCGGCCGGCGTGCCGCTGGTGTTCGGCACGTACGACCGCGACGCCGACGGCGAGTACAACGCGGCCACGTTCCTCGAGCCCGGACGCGGCCGGCTCGGCATCTACCGCAAGACCCACCCGTTTCCGCTGACCGAGTTCGTGCCGGCGTGGCTCGACGGCCCGTGGCTGCGCCGCGCGCTGCCGTGGGCCGGCACGTGGCGCGCCGGCGACGGCGCGCGCGTGCTGCCGCTGCGCAGCGCCGACGGGCGCGAGGTCAACGTGGTCCCGCTGATCTGCCTCGACGACGTGCGCACCGGCCTGGCCATCGACGGCGCGCGCCTCGGTGCGCAGGCGATCGTCGGGATGTCGAACGACTCGTGGTTCACGGGCTATCCGCTCGGCGCGCGACTGCACCTGTCAGTGGCCGCGTTCCGCAGCATCGAGACGCGGCTGCCGCAGGTGCGCGTCACCACCAACGGCCTGAGCGCGATCATCGACGACACCGGCCAGGTGCTGGCCAGCACCGGGATGGGCGACCAGGCGGTGCTGACCGCGTTCGTCAGCGCGCGCGATCCGGCGCCGACGCTGATGGTGCGCTGGGGCGACTGGGTCGGGCGGGCCGGCGCGGGGTTCCTGCTCGCGCTGGCGATCGTCGCCGGGTGGCGCGCGCTCGGTCGCCGCGCGGTGACGGTCGACGCACGCACCGAGGCGATGCTGCCGGTTACCGTCCTGCCGCGCGCGTGGCGCGCCGCGGCCGGCGCGCTGCGCGTCGTGGCCGGCGCCGGCCTGGCGTGGCTTGCCGCGGAGATGCTGCTGCGCGTCGGCTGGCAGGTGCAGTCGCTGTCGCAGCTTAGGGGGTTCGGCCTCGCCGTCGTGGCGCCGCTCGCGCTCGCGTGGGTGATCCGGCGCGCATTCGCGGGTCAGGCCCGCGCGGAAGGAGGCGCGCTCGTCCTCGACCAGCGCCGGCAGCGCATCGAGGTTCCGCTCGCCTCGATTGCCGCGTTGCAACCGTGGCGCGTGCCGCTGCCCGGCAGCGGCGTCGACCTGCAGCTGGCGTCCGGACGCCCGTGGAGCCGCGGCGTCGCCATCGACGATCCGCTGGCGCTGCAGCGGCTGCTTCGCGCCGGCGGCGCGCGCGCCGAGCTGCAGGGACCGTTCGCCGCAGGCCTGGCCCGCGTCGCGCAGCTGCGCGCCGCCACCCGGCGACCGTGGCTCGACCATCCGCTGGTCAAGTTCATCGCCTTCCCGCTGCTGCCGGCGCTGGTCGCATTCCGCCTGCACCAGGTGATCGCGTTCGGCGGGCCGTTCGGCGAGTACTACAGCTACGGATTGGGCGCGTACCTGACCGGCCTGCTGATCTGGTGGGCGTCGTGGTCGATCGGCCTGATGCTGTTTGCCGCGGCGCTGCGCATCGGGATCGAAGCGGCCGCGGGACTGGCCGCGTGGCGGTCCCCTTCGCGCGCGCTGGCGCTGCGAGACGGACTGGAATGGCTGGGCCGGGCGGCGTACTACGTCGGCGTGCCGGCGTGGCTGGTGCTTCGGCTGGTCGCGGCGGGGTGACGTGGTGATCGTGCTTGCGCGTTGGTGACGCCGGTGCGCCGGCGGCGTCGCGTGCCCGCGGGACGGGGCTGCAGCCCGGGCGGTGATCCCGGGCGGCGCGCGTCAGACCGGGGCGAAGCCCTTGGTCGACTTCTTCTCTTTCTTCTCGGCCTTCTTTTCCTTCATCGTCTTGGCCGGTTTCTTCTTCTGCTCTTTCTTCTGGTCCATGCCCTTGCTCATGTGCCGCTCCTCGCTGCGTGTGGTGTGGGCCGCTGCGGTTGCAGTCGGGCCAGGCAAGTATGCGCCCGATGGCGCGCGGCACGCGCCGGCCGTCAGCGCCGGGTGGCGAGCACCCCGTCCAGCGCGAGGTGCGCGCGGAAGCCGGCCTTCTCCAGGCGCTTGAGCACTTCGCGCGGGACATCGCGGCCGCTGGTCAGCTTGTTCGGGCTGCCGGTGTAGTGGAACAGCCGCCCGCCGCGCCGCAGCACCCGGGCGAGCTGCTCGTAGAAGGCCTGCGAATACAGCTCGCCGGCGATGCCGAAGCGCGGCGGATCGTGGAGCACGGCATCGAACGAGGCATCGGGAATCGCCACGATGGCGTGCGACACGTCCGCGTGCTCGAGCCGCAGGCGCCCGCCGTAGTCCGGTGCGTCGGGATCGGGTGACCACGGATTCAGCGTGCGCAGCCACAGCACGTCGGCGTTCTTCTCGAACGACTGGATGTGCGCGACGCCGGCGTCGAGGCAGCACGCGGCGAAGTAGCCGAGCCCACCGCAGGTGTCGAGCACGGCCTTGCCGCGGGGCTCGACCAGCGCAACCTTGCGCCGCGCGTCGTCGACCGGCGACTCCTTCGACGTCGGCAGCATCTTGATGCCGTCGATCTCGAACGTCGGCGCACCCCAGGCGGTCGGGATCAGCTTGATCAGCGCGCCGCTGTAGCGCGACACCGCGGCGAATTCGTCGCCGTCCCAGTGGTAGATCGTGCGGTCCTTGAGCTTGCCGGGGTACGGGTACCGCACTCCGCGCCACCCCCAGTCCTCCGGCCCGAGCTCCGCGGCGCCCGAACTGCGGCCGAGGTCGAGCGACCCCGTCCACGCGGCATCGCCCCGCGAGCGCGCGGCCAGCAGCGCCTCGGCGGCATCGCGGGTGAGCAGGGGGCCGGCGTAGTGCGACACGGAGGATTCCTGGTGGGCGCCGGGTGGAGGGCGCGAATGACCGCCATTGTCGGTCACCGGCGCGCCGATGCGCCGGCTGGCGGGCGCGCGCAAGCAGGCAGCGGCTGCATCCGCGCGATGGACGCCGGCGTAGCCACTGCTGAAGCCTGCCCCGACCGCCATCCCTCGCCCATCCGGCCGACTGCCGTGGCTTCGCCCACTCTTCAACATGGAGTTCCGAGATGACATCCCCTGTCCAGAAGGTAGGTCTGCCCGTCGTCCTCGCCGCACTGCTCGCGTCTCCCGCCGCAATGGCCGGTCACCTCAACGTGGTGCTCGAAGCCGACCTCAGCGGGCGGCAGGAAGTGGGGCCCGGCCCCGACAGCCGGATCGCCGGCGATCCGAACGGCCGCGGCGAGGCGTACGTGTTCGGGATCGACGGCAGCGCGACGACGTTCTGCTACGTGCTGCAGGTCCAGGGCATCGGCGAGCTCGACCAGGCCCCCGGCAACGGTCGCATGGCGCACATCCACCGCGGCGCGCCGGGCCAGAACGGACCGGTGGTCGTCACGCTGGCGTGGCCGCAGGACGGCGCCTCGGCCGACTGCATCGACGAGAGCCGGATCCTGCCGAACGGCGCGCCGGCCTTCGCGCGCGACCCGGCCACCGGCGCGCTGCGCGCGACCGCGCTCGAGATCCTCACCGAGCCGGGCGAGTACTACGTCAACGTGCACAACGCCGAGTACCCGTCGGGCGTCGTGCGCGGTCAGCTGCGCGACGCACTCGAGCCCTGACCGACGTGATCGGCCGCGCCGGGGCCACGGCCCCGGCGCGGCATCGACCGTCTGCACAACGTCCCCGGCCGCGCCGCGCCGATCGGCAGGGTGCCGCTTGGCAGGTTCGCCCCGCGTCCGCCCGACTAGCATGTCGGGTGAGCCACGGCGGTCGTCGCCGTGCAGGCGGCAGGTCCGCCAGGACGGGAGAAAGCGCGTGCGCGGATCGAAGTCGAACGGGACGCACCGAATGCGCCTGCGCTGGATGGGAACCGCGGCCGTCGCTGCGTTCGTCTGGGCGCTGCTCGCATGGGAGTACACCCACGGCGGCGTGGTGACGCACCGGATCATGGCGCGGGACGACCTGCCGGGCCTGTCGAACGCCTGGGGCGGGGTGCTGCTGCCGGCGCTGGCGTGGTTCCTGCTCGGCCGCATGCAGCGGCGCCTTGGCGCGGGCCGCGATGCGCGGCACCGGTCGGGCCGGGCGATGCTTGCGGCGTTCATCGGCGCCGCGGCCTACGGCGCGGCGATCGCGTACACCTTCACCCGCGGCCCGGCGGAGGCGCCCGGCGTGCTCGCCCAGGCGCTGCCGGTGATCGCGCTGCTGCTGCCGATCTACCGCGCCGAGTACGTGCTCGGCTTCGTCCTGGCGATGGCGTACACCTTCGGCGGGATCCTGCCGGTGGCGTTCGCCTGCGTCGTCGCGCTGCTCGCGTTCGTGATCCACCACTGCGCGCGGTGGACGCTGCGCGTACTCGGCGCGCGGATCGGACGGCGCCCGCGCGCGTCGGCCCATTCGCTGCACTGATCGGAGCGGGCACCGGCGCCGCCCGGTGCTAGAGTCGGCGCCCCACCGCACCGCCCGAGGCGAACGACGTGAGCACGGCCAACTACCTACCTGCCATCGGTGTCCCCGGCACGCCGTGGGGCGACGCGGAACGCGCGCAGTGGCGCTCGCAGCGCACGCGCCAGCGCAGCCATGCCGACGACGTGGTGGCCGCGATCGATCGGCTGCGCGAGCGCTTCGACGTGGTCCAGTACGGCGAGCTCGACTACCCGCCCGACCGCTACCCGCTGCTGGCGATCCGCAGCCGCGACTGGCGCGACGACCTCCCGGTGGCGCTGGTCACCGGCGGCGTGCACGGCTACGAGACCAGCGGCGTGCACGGCGCGCTGCAGTTCGCTGACCAGCGCGCGGCCGACTACGCCGGCCGCGTCAACCTGATGATCGTCCCGTGCGTCAGCCCGTGGGCGTACGAGCGCATCCAGCGCTGGAATGCCGACGCGATCGATCCGAACCGCTCGTTCCGCGACGGCAGCCCGGCGCAGGAATCGGCCGCGCTGATGCGGCTGGTCGCGCCGATCCGCGACCGCGTGCTGCTGCACATCGACCTGCACGAGACCACCGACACGGACGAATCCGAGTTCCGCCCGGCCCTGGCCGCGCGCGACGGCAAGCCGTTCGAGCCCGGCACCATTCCCGACGGCTTCTACACCGTCGGCGACACCCGCAATCCGCAGCTCGATTTCCAGCGCGCCGTGATCGCGGCGGTCGAGCAGGTGACCCACATCGCGCCGCCCGATGCCGGCGGCGAGATCATCGGCTCGCCGGTGGTCGCCCACGGCGTGATCCTGTACCCGCTGAAGGAACTGGGCCTGTGCGCCGGGCTCACCGACGCCCGCTACACGACCACGACTGAGGTCTATCCGGACAGCCCGCGCGCGACGCCAGCGCAGTGCAACGCCGCGCAGGTGACCGCCGTGTGCGCCGCGCTCGATCACTCGCTGGCGCATGCCGGCGCCACCGCGTCCTGAGTCCGCGCGCGGGGTAGGGCGAGCCGCATGGACGTCGTGATCTGCACCGCCGTGGTCCAGGACGCCTGGCGCGAGGCGCTGGCCGAGCACCTGCCCGAGGCGCGCATCCACATCGGCGCGGACGCGCCGCCGAGCGATTACGCCGTCGTGTGGAAGCCGCCGGCGGAGTTCTTCGCGCGCCAGCCGCGCCTGAAGGCGCTGTTCTCGCTCGGGGCCGGCGTCGACAGCCTGCTCGCGATTCCCACCTTGCCGCGCGACGTGCCGCTGGTGCGGATGGAAGACGCCGGCATGGCCGACCAGATGGTCGAGTACGCGCTGTACGTCGCGCTGCGCGAGTTCCGGCGCATGCCCGAGTACGAAGCGGCGCAGGCCGCCGGCCGCTGGGCGCCGCGCCACGCGCGCACGCGCGGCGGGTTCACCGTCGGCGTGCTCGGACTCGGCGTGCTCGGCGGCGAAGTCGCGCGCGCGCTGTCCGCGTTCGGCTTCGATGTCGCGGGGTGGAGCCGCGCGCCGAAGACTATCGACGGCGTCCACACCGAGCATGGCGAGGCCGGGCTCGACGCCGTGCTGGCCCGCAGCCGCGTGCTGCTGTGCTTCCTGCCGCGCACCCCGCACACCGAGCGCATCCTCGACGCCGCCCGCCTCGCGCGCCTGCCGGCCGGTGCGGCCGTCGTCAACCTCGCGCGCGGCGAGCTGATCGACGACGCCGCGCTGCTCGAGGCGCTCGACCGCGGCCACGTGGCCCGCGCCTACCTCGACGTGTTCGCGCAGGAGCCGTTGCCGGCCGACCACCGCTACTGGCACCACCCCGGCGTCCACATCACGCCGCACGTCGCGGCGCTGACCGACGTGGCGATCGCCAGTGCCCAGGTCGCCGACAAGATCCGCCGGTTCGAAGCCGGCGAGGCGGTCGGCGGCATCGTCGATCCGGGGCGGGGCTACTGATCGGTTCCCGCGACCGCCGTGCGCGGTCGCGGGCGTGGGACGCGGCGTCCCCGTGTACGCTGGCGGCTGCCTTAGACCGCACGACCCACACGAGTTCCGATGCCGACGTCACTGCTGGTGGTAGACGATTTCCTCGACCAGCCGCAGGTGCTGCGCGAAGCCGCGCTGCAGCTGGAGTACCCCGAGCAGCAGGGTGCATTTCCCGGCCGCAACTCCGAGGAGCGCATCGAGCTCGACGGGCTGCTGCCGCACGTGTCGCGGCTGGTCGGCGAGCGCCTGAAGCCGATCGAGCCGTCCGGCTCGCACGCCAAGTTCCGGATCACGCTGGCCTCCGACGTGGGGCGCGGCAAGGTCCACGTCGACCCCGGCTACTGGTCCGGCGTGCTGTACCTGAGCCGGCCGGAGGACTGCCGAGGCGGCACGGACTTCTTCCGGCATCGGCGGACCAACACCGATCGCCGTCCGATGAACCCGCAGGAGCTGGCGGCGCTGGGCTATGCCTCGATCGACCAAGCGCATGCCGACATCGTCGAGCGCGATGGCCTCGACGAGCGCTGCTGGGAAACCACGATGAGCGTGCCGATGCGCTTCAACCGGCTGGTCCTGCTGCGGCCGTGGCTGTGGCACACCGCGGGCGCCGGCTTCGGCGACCGCCTCGAGAACGGACGGCTGGTGTACCTGATGTTCTTCGCCGCCGGCTGACGGCCCGACTCGGCGACTGGGCCCGACGTCCGCGAACCAGAACGCCGCGGCGTCGCGCAAACGAGAACGGCCCGGACTAGCCGGGCCGTTCGAGCGTCACTGTCACTCGCCGCGAGCGCGGGAGCGTGGCGTTACTGGCGCGTCCACACCTGCGTGCGGCCCAGCAGCGAGAAGCCCATGAAGCCGCGGACTTCGAGCTTGCGGCCGCCGTCGATCGGACGGACCTTCACCGAGTACACCTTGCCGGTCGCCGGATCGAGGATCTGGCCGCCTTCCCACGAGTCGCCGACCTTCTTGATGCCCCACAGGATCACCATGCCCTTGACCGGCTTGCCCTTGCGGTCGCCAGAGCACTTGTCGCACACCGGGTTCGGGCCGCGGTCGGAGCTGAGCACCTCGGTGACGCGACCGCCGAGGGCGCCGTTGCTCGACTCGTAGATCTCGACCACCGACTTGGGCTTCTTGGTCTTGTCGTCGATCGTGGTCCAGGTGCCGACCGGCGTGTTCTGCGCGAACGCGGCCGTCGACGCGAAGACCAGCGGCAGGGCGAGCAGCAGCAGGGCGAGCAGTTTGTTGCGCATGGTTCCCTCCCGGGGATACGTGGAATCGCGCCCGTCATCGCGCGCGGCCGGGCTCCTTTATAGCGGCATCCGCAGGGGTACGGAAGCGGCGCGCATTACCCGTTCAGCTGCACGGACAAAAAAAGAAGCCCGGCTTTCGCCGGGCTTCCAGTCTGGTGCGACTGCGTGGATCAGAAGTTGTAGCTGACGCTCACGAAGAAGCGGCGGCCCAGCGGATCCGCACCCAGGAACGGGTTGAAGAACGGATAGCCGGTCAGGCTGTTGTCTTCGCGGTACTGGTTGTTGGTGACGTTGACGATCGTGAAGTCCGCACGCAGGTTCTCGCCGAAGCGCTTGCCGACCTGGACGTTGTAGAGCATCCACGGCGCCAGGCGACGGCCGTACTCGCCACCGGCGGCATTGCGGCCCGGAACGGCGGCGTTGCTGTAGGCCGAACCGTAGCGCGTGCCGAACACGGTCGCGTTCCAGTCACCCTTGCTCCACGAAACCGAACCACGCGCGCGGCTGCGTTCGACGTAGTAGAACGTCGGCGGCAGGTCGCGGTAGTCGATCAGGGGATCGGCCAGCAGCAGCTTGTACTTGTCGGTCAGGGTCAGCGAGTAACCCAGGTCCGTGCTGAAGGTGCCGTAGCGGTCGGTGTCGAGGCGGTAGCGGAAGTTCGCATCGATACCGCTGAGGTCGCGCAGCGCGGTGTTGATGTAACCGTCGTTGATGGCCTCGATGCGGCCGTCGAGCGGCGAGCCCGGCGCGTTGGTGCGGGTGACCAGGTTGGCGACGCTGGCGCAGAACGCGTCGGTCGGAACCGGGCGGCCGTCGGAGTAGCTGCCCAGGCGGCAGGCGGCTTCCGAACGCAGGATGAAGTCCGAGCCGAGCTGGTCGGCGGCGTCCTCGAGCTTGATGCGGTAGTAGTCGACCGACATGTTCATGCTGTCGGTGATGTCCCACACGAAGCCGGCGGTGAACGACTCGCCTTCTTCTTCCTTCAGCTGCGAGTTGCCGGCGATGCGCGTCTGCACCGTGTAGATCGTCGGGTCGCCCGCGACGTTGCACTGGGTGCGCGTACGCGGACCGGCCGCGGCGCCGGCGCCGGTGCCCGAACGGCAGGCGTACTCGTCGAGCGCGCCGGCGAACGACGCGGCGCCCTCGGCGTAGACGAGCTGCAGGTCGGGCGCGCGGAAGCTGGTGGCCGCCGAGGCGCGCAGCAGCAGGCTGTCGAACACGCGCCACTTCAGGCCGAGGTTGTACGTGATCGCGTCGTCGACCTGGGTGATGTCGTCGTACTTGTCGTAACGCGCGGCCAGCTGGGCGTCGAAGTTCGTGAACACCGGCACCGCGAACTCGACGCCGACGGCGTAGCGGTCGCGCTCGCCCTGCGTGCGGCCCGAGCTGACCAGGTTGTAGACGGTCTGCTCATCGGCCGGACGCAGCGGGTTGGTGCGCGGATCGCTGCGCAGGTCGACCGACTGGCGGTTGGCCTCGAGCACGCCGGCGAAGCCGACGCTACCGGCCGGCAGGTCGAACAGGTCGCCGGCCACGTTGAAGTTCATCGACGACGACTCGGTCGTGCCCTCGTTGATCACGCGGGTCGAGACGGCCTTGTACTGCTCGGCGGTGAACGGCGTGGTCCAGCGGTTGAGGTCCAGCCGGTGGATCGGGAAGTTGCTCGTGCTCAGGCCCTGGACGCCGGTGTTCGTGGCGAAGCCCAGGCGCGGTCCAAGGAAGTAGTCGTGCACGGCCTTGGCGAGCAGGCGCGGGCGATCCTGGGTGTAGTCGTACTCACCGTGCTGGATCGACGCTTCCCAGTCGAATCGCTCGCCGAACACGCCGGTGGCGCCGGCCTGCAGGTCGAAGGTCGACTCCTCGAAGATCGTCGTCACGGCCTCGGCGCCGCCGAGCTCGAACGGGTTGAACACGCGCTGCAGCTGGATCAGCGAGCCGAACTGCGGGTCGTAGTAGAACGCCGTCGTGCCGCCGGTGCGCGTGGTGTTGAAGCGATCACCCGACGTGCCCCAGAACTCCGTGCCCGAGCTGGCCTTGGCCTCGCTGTCGTAGTACGTGGCGCTGGCGAACAGCTGGGTCGTGTCGGTCAGGTCGAACGTGCCGTAGCCGTAGGCCGAGTAGTACTGGTTCTTGTTCGAGATCGAACGCGAAGCCGGCTGGGTGAACGAGCCGCAGTAGGTGCCGCGCGCGGCGGTGGTGCGGGTCGTGTAGCCGAAGCGGTCGCAGACGGCCTGGCCCGGGTAGTACGCGTTCTGGTTGACCAGGCCGTTGGCGGTCGTGTTGCCGCGGATGGCGATCAGCGACAGCGCCGGATTGGTGAAGTCCGGGCCCAGCGGCCCCTTGCGCGTGTCGGAGAGGAAGTCGCGCTGCGAGGCGAACACCGGCTCGTTGTTGCCGTACTGGAAGGCGTACGTGGTGCTCCAGCGGTCGCCGCTGCGGCCGCCCGTGTACTCGAGCTTGACGCTGTCGCCGCCGCCTTCGGCCGTCGTGCCGACGGTGCCGCGCAGGTTGTTGCCCTCGTAGTTCTTGCGCAGGACGATGTTGACCACGCCCGCGATCGCGTCCGAACCGTAGATCGCCGACGCGCCGCCGGTGAGCACTTCGACGCGCTCGATGATCGACGACGGAATCGCGCGCACGTTGACCACGTTGTTGTCGCGGTTGTACGGCTGCGGGTACTGCGCCGGGCGACGGCCGTTGATCAGCGTCAGCGTGTAGCCCGGGCCGAGGTTGCGCAGGTTGACCACCTGGGCATTCGGGGTGAAGCCGGTGACCGCGAGGTCGCCAGTGAACGAGCTGTTGGTGTTCTGGGTCAGCGTCTGCAGCATGTCGCCGACGGTCTGGAAACCTTCGCGGTCGATGTCGGCGCGCGTGATCACGGTGACCGGTGCGGGGCCTTCGATCTCGGCGCGCTTGATGCGCGAGCCGACGACGGTGACCTTGTCGATATCGGTGGGCTGGCTGGACGACGGCTGCGGCTGGGTCTGCGTTGCCGCGTCCTGCGCCAGCGCCACGCCCGCGAAGGGCACGACCATGGCAGCGAACAGCGCAGAGCTGAGGCGGCTGCGACGCAGCCGGATCTGGGTGTCACTCATCGGTTTGGAATCCCCTGATTGCAAAGAAAGACAAAAGTTGCGCGGCCTTCCTGGACTGTCGTTGTCAACCCCCTGACGACCCGACATTAACATGCACTTAACGCAGTTGTCGCACGGCCGTCACAATGATTTCGGTGATAGCTCACGCCTATGGATGCTGCCGTTGGACAGGCATCGGCCCGCCGCGCGCGTACCATTCGCGCCCTGGCCGCGGCATGCGGCGCGCACGAGAGAGGACAACGTTGAACGACTCCCTGCAGGCCCGGATCGGCGCGCTGGTTCTTCCCGGCACCGACACCCGACTCGACCAGACCGGCGCGCGGATCCGGATCGCGCGCGCGCCCGCAGGCGTCGCCGTCGACATCGTGCTCGGCTTCCCGTCGGCGCCGTGGACCGCGTGGCTGCACGACCAGGTCGCGGCGCTCGCGGGCGCCGACGGCACGGCGCTCGGTGCGCTGGCGGTGAGCCACCGGATCGCCAGCCATGCAGTGCAGGGCACGCTTGCGCCGCTGGCCAGCGTGCGCAACGTCATCGCCATCGGCTCGGGCAAGGGCGGCGTCGGCAAGTCCACGACCGCCGTGAACCTGGCGCTGGCGCTGGCGGCCGACGGCGCACGGGTCGGTGTGCTCGATGCCGACATCTACGGCCCGAGCATCCCGATGATGCTCGGGCTGCACGGGCGTCCGGACAGCCCGGACGGCAAGTCGATCGAGCCGATGCGCGCGCACGGGGTCGAGGCGATGTCGATCGGGCTGCTGGTCGAGGCGGACACGCCGATGATCTGGCGCGGGCCGATGGCGACGTCCGCGCTGACCCAGCTGCTCAACGACACCCGCTGGGGCGGCGATGAGGGGCAGGGGCTGGACTACCTAGTCGTCGACCTGCCGCCCGGGACCGGCGACATCCAGCTGACCCTGGCGCAGAAGATCCCGGTCGCCGGCGCGGTGATCGTCACCACGCCGCAGGACGTGGCCACGCTGGACGCGCGCAAGGCGCTGAAGATGTTCGAGAAGGTCGAGGTGCCGGTGCTCGGCCTCATCGAGAACATGGCCGTGCACACGTGCCGGCAGTGCGGGCACGTCGAGCACGTGTTCGGCGAGGGCGGCGGCGAGCGGATGGCCGCGCAGTACGGCGTCGCGATGCTCGGCAGCCTGCCGCTGGAGCTGGGCATCCGTGAACAGGGGGACGCGGGAGTGCCGATAGTCTCGGCGCGCCCTGAATCGGCCACCGCCCATGCCTATAAATCGGCCGCCCGTCGGCTATCGATCGCGCTTTCGCGGCGCCCGCCCGTCGCAACTCCCCTTTCCGTCTCGCTTTTGTCTCCCTGAGGCGGTTCGCGGCTGCTGCGTCGCAGCATGGAACGCAAGGACTGTGCCACTTAGATTCGACGGGCGCGGTCGTTCGGCCGCGTTTCATTGCCATCTATTTCGGGGAGTTGTGTAGATGAAGCATCCGTTCCGTACCGCGGCGCTTGCTGGCGCCGTCATCGCCACCCTGGGTCTGTCGTCCGCCGCGTTCGCCGGTGGCCGTCCGGACCTCGTGCTGTCGGGCCTCAATGCAGGCCGCGCGCACCAGGCGGGCGAACTGCTGGTGAAGTTCCGTGATGGCTCCACCGCCGCCCAGCAAAGCGCCGTGCGCCGCGGCATCGGTGCCCAGAAGCTCGACAGCGTCCGTGGCAACCTCGAACTCATGAGCCTGCCGGCCGGCAAGGGCGTCGCCGCCGCCGTGCGTGAGCTCAGCGCCAACCCGGCCGTCGAATACGCCGAGCCGAACTGGGTCTACACCCACGCCGCCACCTCGAACGACACGTACTACACGAACGGTTCGCTGTGGGGCATGTACGGCGACGCGTCGTCGCCGGCCAACCAGTACGGCTCGCAGGCGGCTGAAGCCTGGGCCGCTGGCCACACCGACTGCTCCAACGTCATCGTCGGCGTGATCGACGAGGGCATCTACTGGCAGCACGAGGACCTGACGGCCAACATCTGGACCAACCCGTACGATCCGGCCGACGGCGTCGACAACGACGGCAATGGCTATGTCGACGACACCCGCGGCTGGGACTTCGACGGCGGCAGCAACAACATCAACTCCGGCGGTGCGGGCGACGACCACGGCACGCACGTGGCCGGCACGATCGGCGGCGTCGGCGGCAACGGCAAGGGCGTCGCCGGCGTGTGCTGGAGCGGCGTCAAGATGATCAGCGCCAAGTTCCTCGGCCGTCGCGGCGGCACCACCGCCAATGCGGTCAAGGCGGTCGACTACTTCAACGACCTGAAGGCGCGCCACGGCCTGAACATCGTCGCCACGAACAACTCGTGGGGCGGCGGCGGCTTCTCGCAGGCGCTGTCCGATGCGATCACCCGCGCCAACAACGCCGGCATCCTGTTCGTCGCGGCGGCCGGCAACTCGGCCTACGACAACGACGCGCAGGCCAGTTACCCGTCGAACTACCCGCAGGCGAACATCATTGCCGTGGCGTCGACGACCAGCAGCGGCGGCCTGTCGAGCTTCTCGCAGTGGGGCCGCACGACGGTCGACATCGGTGCGCCGGGTTCGGGCATCTGGTCGACCGTTCCGGTCAGCTCGAAGGGCGCGATCGCGTCGGGCTACGCCAGCTATAACGGCACCTCGATGGCGACCCCGCACGTGACCGGCGCCGCGGCGCTGTACGCGTCGTCGCACCCGGGCGCCTCGGCGGCCGACATCAAGGCGGCGATCATGGGCGCGGCCGTGCCGACCCCGTCGCTCAACGGCAAGGTCGTCAGCAACGGTCGCCTGAACGCCAGCGGCTTCTGATCGACCCGGCAACGCTTCCTCGTGGTACTTCGAAGGCCCGGTTTCGACCGGGCCTTCGTCGTTTCGGCGCGCCGGCGCCGGCCACCGCGTCGACGCCGCGCCGATGCCGCGCAGGGCGCGCGGCGCGGCCCGGCCGTCGTGCCCGCTAGAATTGACGACCACGAACCCTGGGACGCCACCCCCGCATGAGCATCAAGTCCGACCGCTGGATCCGCCGGATGTCCGAGCAGCACGGCATGATCGAGCCGTTCGAGCCCGGCCAGGTCAAGACCGCCGCCGACGGCCAGCGCATCGTCAGCTACGGCACCTCCAGCTACGGCTACGACGTGCGCTGCTCGCGCGAGTTCAAGGTGTTCACCAACATCAACTCGACCATCGTCGACCCGAAGCACTTCGACCCCGGCAGCTTCGTCGACATCGAGAACGACGTGTGCATCATCCCGCCGAACTCGTTCGCGCTGGCGCGCACCGTCGAGTACTTCCGCATTCCGCGCGACACGCTGGTGGTGTGCCTGGGCAAGAGCACGTACGCGCGCTGCGGCATCATCGTCAACGTGACGCCGCTCGAGCCGGAGTGGGAGGGCCACGTCACGCTGGAGTTCAGCAACACCACGCCGCTGCCGGCGCGCATCTACGCCAACGAGGGCGTCGCCCAGATGCTGTTCTTCCAGTCCGACGAAGTCTGCGAGACGTCGTACAAGGACCGCGGCGGCAAGTACCAGGGCCAGACTGGCGTGACGCTGCCGAAGACCTGAGTCGGCCGGGCCCCCTCGCGCGGCGGCCCTGCTGCCCGCGGCTGACCGCCGCCTTGCCGCGCGCGGTCAGTGCTCGGCGCCGCCGGTGATCCGGGCGTCTTCTCCCGATTGCAGGGCGACGCGCAGCGCGAGCCGCAGCGCGTCGACGACCCGTTCCACCGGAAGGCTCGGCACGCCGGGGCGATCCGCGACCTGCGTCGGCGCGTATGGAATGTGGACGAATCCGCCGCCGACACCCGGCTGCTCGCGGAGCGCGTGCATCAGACCGTAGAAGACGTGGTTGCACACGTAGGTGCCGGCCGTCTGCGACACCTCGGCCGGAATGCCCGCGTCGCGCAGCGCGACGAGCATCGCCTTGATCGGCAGGGTCGTGAAATACGCGGCGGGGCCGTCGTCGGCGATCGGCGCGTCGATCGGCTGGGTGCCGGCGTTGTCGGGGATGCGCGCGTCGTCGACGTTGATCGCCACGCGCTCGAGCGACAGGCGCTCGCGGCCGCCGGCCTGGCCGACGCACATCACCAGCGCCGGCTGCAGTTCGTCGATCGCCGCGCGCAGCGCGTCGAGCGAGCCGCCGAACGTCACCGGCAGCTCGCGCGCGACGACCAGGTGGCCGGCGATGCGCTTGCCATGCAGCGCCCGCACGGCCTCCCAGCTCGGGTTGGTGGTTTCGCCGCCGAACGGGGCGAAGCCGGTCAACAGCACCCGCGGCGCCCTGCTGCGGCGGCGTGGCGTCGCGGAATGCGTGTGGGAGGCCGCGCGCGCCATCGCTCAGCGGAACGCGATCAGGTACATCAGCGCGATGTTGCACGCCAGCAGCAGCGCGCCGGTCGCCCACTGCGCGCGGATCACGCCGTAGGGATCCTTGAGCTCGAGCAGCGCGGCCGGGACCAGGTTGAAGTTGGCGGCCATCGGCGTCATCAGCGTGCCGCAGTAGCCCGACAGCATGCCGATCGCCGCCAGCGAGGCGGGCTCGGCGCCGTGCAGCTGCACCAGCAGCGGCAGCGCGATGCCGGCCGTCATGACCGGGAACGCGGCGAACGCGTTGCCCATGATGATCGTGAACAGCGCCATGCCCAGCGCGTAGGCGACGACCACGACGAACGGGTTGTCGACCGGAATCACGCTGCGCACGACGCCGGCCACGGCCTGGCCGACGCCGGCCGCCTCGAACACGCTGCCGAGCGTGGCCAGCAGCAGCGGCAGCAGCGCGGCCCAGCCGATCGCATCGACCAGCCGGCGCGACTGCTCGACCGCACTCCACGGCGACTGCCGGGTCAGCCGGCACGCCGCGGCCAGGGCCACGGTGCACGCGATCGCGAGCGACACGAGGGTGACGTTGGTCGGCTCCAGCAGCGGCGTGCCGCCGAATGCGACGTGCTTGAGGCCGAGCGCGCCAAGCAGGGTGACCGCGGGAATCAACAGCGCCGGCCAGAACAGCCGGTTGCCGAGCCGCGCGGCCTCGGCCCGCTTCTCGTCGACGCCGCTCTCGGCGTAGCGGCCCATCCTCAGGCCGCCGAAGCCTGCCAGCAGCGCCAGCGCGACGACGACCACGCCGACCGCGCGCGGCGGCAGGTGTTCGGCGCCGAACAGCATCAGCGCGAGCAGGCCCCAGAACAGCGCGGTGGTGTGCCGGCGCGGGTTGCCGCGGTCGCGCCAGCCGCGCACGGCGAGCGAGGCGAGGTAGGCGCCGAGCAGCCAGTACACGTGGGTCAGCGTGATCATGCGTCGCCGCCCGGCTCGGCGGCCTGCGTCGCCGCGCGGCGACGCGCAAGCGCGCGTTCGAAACGCATCACGCGCACCGAGTGGATGGCGAACGCGCAGATCGCGGTCGGGATGCCCCACAGCGCGATCTGCAGCGGCTCGAGCACGATGCCGTTCTCGGCGAAGAAGCCCTGGATCAGCAGGACCGCGCCGAACGCGATGAAGATGTCCTCGCCGAAGAACAGGCCGACGTTGTCGGTGCCGGCCGCCATCGCGCGGATGCGCTGGCGCTCGTCGTCCGGCAGCGCGCCGTGGCGCGTCTCGGCCGCGCCCTCGGCCATCGGCGCCAGCAGCGGGCGCACGGTCTGCGGGTGGCCGCCCAGGCTGGTCAGGCCGAGCGCGGCGGCGAGCTGGCGCATCAGCAGGTAGGCCACCAGCAACCGGCCCATCGTCGCGCCGCGCAGCCGCGCGACCCAGGCCTGCGCGTGTTCCTTCAGGCCGTGGCGTTCGAGGAGTCCGATGACCGGCAGCGTCAGCAGGAACAGCAGCAGATAGCGCTTGTCGGTGAACGCGCGCCCGAGCACGTCGAGCATCTCGAGCGGGTCCAGCCCGGCCGCCGCGCCGGTGATGAAGCCGGCCACGACGACGACCATCGCCGGGTTGAGCCGCAGCACGAAGCCGAGCACCACTGCGGCGACGCCGAGCAGCGGCCAGTAGTTCATGCGGCGTGTCCCGAAACGTTGCCGCGTGCGGCGAGGGCGGTGACCTGCACGCCGTCGGCGTCGAGCGCTGCGCGCAGGGCGCGCGCGAACGCCGCGGCGTCGGCGCGGTCGCCATGCAGGCACAGGGTGTCGGCGCGCAGGTGCAGCGTGTGGCCGTCGGCGGTGGCGACTTCGCCGCGCGTCGCCAGCCGCCGCGCCTGCGCGACCGCGCCGTCGAGCGATTCGATCACCGCGCCCGGCGTGCCGCGCGGCAGCAGGCGGCCGTCGGGGCCGTAGCCGCGCTCGGCGAAGACCTCGTGGGCCACGCGCAGGCCGGCGCGTGCGCCCGCCTCGGTCAGCGCGCTGCCGGACAGGCCGAACAGCACCAGCGATGGATTGAACGCGGCCACGGCGTCGGCGATCGCGCGGGCGACGTCGGCGTCGCGCGCGGCGAGGTTGTACAGCGCGCCGTGCGGCTTGACGTGCGCCAGCGGCACGCCTTCGTCGGCGGCGATCGCGGCGATGCGGCGCAGCTGCGCCGTCACCGTGGCGGCGATCCCGGCCGGCGGCAGCGACAGCTCGCGCCGGCCGAAGTGGTCGCGGTCGTCGAAGCTCGGGTGCGCGCCGGCGGCGACGCCGTGGGCGCGGCACAGCCGCAGCGTCGCGCGCATGGTGGCCTCGTCGCCGGCGTGGCCGCCGCACGCGATGCTGGCCGAGGTGATCAGCGGCAGGATCGCGGCGTCGTCGCCGCAGCCTTCGCCGAGGTCGCAGTTGAAGTCGATGCGCGGCGCGGACCGCCGCGGGGTCGGGGTGGTGATCATGGAAGCGCCAGCGTAGCGTAGGCCACGCTCGTCACGGGCGCTGGGGCGCGTCAGCGCGATCGCTGCGCTGCGGCCAGCGCTGCGCGTGCATGGCGATGCCGGCGTGCCAGCAGCAGCGCATGCGCCGCGTCGGCATCGATCGGGGTGAACCGCAGCGCGTCGCCGGGGCGGCACTGGGCCAGCCGCGGCAGGTCGGCCGACGCGACGTGGCCGAGCCGCGGATAGCCGCCGACGGTCTGCGCATCGGCGAGCAGCACGATCGGCTGGCCGTCCGGCGGCAGCTGGACGGTGCCGGGCGCCACCGGCGCGGACACTCCGTCGGGTGCATCGGCCGCCAGCGCCGTGCCGGCCAGCCGCAGGCCCTGGCGGTTGCTGCGCGCGTCGACGCGCCACGCGCCGCGGGCGAGCGCGCCGCTGGCGGGGTGCAGGCTCGCCACGTAGCGGATCGGCGCTTCGCGCGGTTCGTCGGCATCGGGGTCGACCCACCACGCCGGCAGCTGCACGGCGGTTGCGTCGTGCTGGCGCGCCGTGCCCAGCGGAAGCTCGTCTCCACGCTGCAGCGCGCGGCCGTTGCAGCCACCGAAGCCGCCGCGCAGGTCGGTGCTGCGGCTGTCGAGGACCACCGGCACGTCGATGCCGCCGTCGATCGCCAGCCATGCGCGCGCGCCGCCGCGCACCGGGCCGAGCATCAGTTCGCCGGGCGGCAACGCGATCGGGCGCCGCGTGGCGAGCGCGATCGTTTCGCCGCCGGCCGGGCGGAAGGCGGCGTCGACGTCTGCGCCACAGATCGCAACGCGGCTCGTCCGGTCGATGGCGAGCGTGGGCCCGTGCAGGGTGAACTCGAGCACCGCGTCTCCGGCGGCGTTGCCGACCAGCCGGTTCGCCAGCGCCGCCGCGTCGGGATCGAGTGCGCCGGCCTGTGCGACGCCGAGGTGGCGCCAGCCGTGGCGGCCGAGGTCCTGCACCGTGGTCAGCGGCCCGGCGGCGAGCACGCGCAGGCTCACTTCGCGCCGTCCGTTCGCACGGTGAGCGCGTCGAAAGTGGTCGCGTCGACGGGGCGGAACCGCACCCGGTCGCCCGGGAACAGCAGGCTCGGCGCCGCGCGCTGGGGGTCGAACAGCACGCAGGGGGTGCGGC
This sequence comes from Cognatilysobacter tabacisoli, assembly GCF_003586305.1. Lineage (GTDB taxonomy): Bacteria > Pseudomonadota > Gammaproteobacteria > Xanthomonadales > Xanthomonadaceae > Cognatilysobacter_A > Cognatilysobacter_A tabacisoli. The sequence goes on from NZ_QXJI01000001.1 coordinate 493,866, forward strand.
CGATCAGCCGCCAGCCGCCCGGGCTTTCGCGCGGGTAGATGCCGGTCTGCGCGCCGCCGATCGCGACGCTGCCGGCCGGCACGCGCGTGCGCGGCGTGGCCAGTCGCGGCAGCGCCAGCGCCGGGTCGAGTCCCGACAGGTACGGGAATCCGGGGGCGAACCCGATCATCGCGACGGTGTAGATCGGCGCGGCGTGCCGTGCGACCAGTTCGTCGGCGTCGAGGCCGAGTTCGCGCGCCGCGGCGGCGAGGTCCGGGCCGGCGTCGCCGCCGTACAGCACCGGGATCTCGATCGCGCTGCGCGCTCCGCCGGTCCCTGGCGCGGCGACCGCGCCGGCGGCGACGTGCGTGGCGACCCAGTCGCGGGCGGCCGGAGGATCGATCTGCAGCGGGTCGACGAACACCGCCAGGCTCGCGTACGCCGGCACGACGTCGCGCAGCCACGGCGGCGCGTTGCCGCGCAGGCGCGCGGCGAGTGCGTGCACGGCGGCGTTGGTGGCCGCGTCGATGGACGTGCCGAGCGTCACCAGCCACGCGTCGTCGGCCAGCGCCTCGATCCGCGGCGGAGAGGCCGGCACGGCGTTGCCCATCAGGCGAATGCGGCGCCCAGGCGCTCGATCGTCCGGATCAGATGCTCGGGCTCGTACGGCCGCGCGGTGGCCATGCCCCACACCGGCCGGGGCCAGGCGATGTCGTCGCGGAACCGGGCAATCACGTGCACGTGCAGCTGCGGCACGAGGTTGCCGAGCGCGGCGACGTTGAGCTTGTGCGGCTCGAACAGCTGCTGCAGCACGCGGCTGGCGGTGGCGATCTCGGCCATCAGCGCGGCCTGCTGGTTCGGGTCGAGATCGATCAGTTCGGTCGCGTCGACCACGCGCGGCACGAGGATCAGCCACGGGTGGTTGCTGTCGTCCATCAATCGCACGTCGCACAGCGGCAGGTGCGCGACCGGGTGGGTGTCGTCGGCCAGCTGCGGGTGGAGCTCGAAGCGGCCGGCGGGCGGGGTCTGCAGGGTCACGGCGGGGCCTCAATAGGCCGGGCGCAGCGCCCGGCGCAGGAAGGACAGGGTGCGCTCGAGCGCGAGTTCGGCGCTCGTGCGGTGGTAGTCGTCGCGCTGGTCGCAGTTGAAGCCGTGCCCGGCGGGGTACACGTGCAGCTCGGCTTCCGGGTGGCGCTCGCGGTGCAGGTCGACGACCGACGCCGGGATGCTGGGATCGTGCTCGCCGAAGTGGAACAGCATCGGCGCGTCGAGCGCTTCGTCGATGAACTGCGCGGTGCGCGCCCCGTAGTAGCTGACCGCCGGCAGCGACAGCCGGGTGTTGGCCAGGTACGCCGCGGTGCCGCCCCAGCAGTAGCCGACCACGCCGACGCCGCCGTCGGCCTGCAGCACCGCGGCCGCCGCGGCGATGTCCTCGAGCGCGCGCTCGAAGCCCAGCCGGTCGACCAGATCCTTGCCGCGGCGGACGCCGTCGGCGTCGTACGCCAGCTGCACGTCGTGCTCGAAGTGGTCGAAGAACGCCGGCGCCAGCGCCACGTAGCCGTGCGCGGCGAACTCGGTGCAGACCGCGCGGATGTGGGCGTTGACGCCGAAGATCTCCTGCACGACCACCAGCGCGCCCTTCGGCGGGATCGCCGGGTCGGCGCGCCAGGCGCGGATGCGCCCGGTCGGGGTCTCGAGCGACAGCCACTGGCTCATGCCGATGCACCGCGGGGGGATGCGCGGATGGTACGCCTGACGCCGGTTACCCGGCAGCCGGCGGGGCGGTCGGCGCGGCCGGTATAATCGCGCGCTTTCCCGCCGACGCCGCCCGGGCCCGCCCACGCTGGCCAGCCCCGGCGCCGCCGGCTGCCTGCTGTCCCGCGCCCCAGTCGTCCGGTCGTCCCCCATGTCCCTGCAGAACAAGCCGTTGAACGTCGGCAAAGTCGGCTTCGTCAGCCTCGGTTGCCCGAAGGCGCTGGTCGATTCCGAACGCATCCTCACCCAGCTGAAGGTCGAAGGCTACGACATCGTGCCCAGCTACGACGACGCCGACGTGGTCGTGGTCAACACCTGCGGCTTCATCGACTCGGCGGTGGCCGAATCGCTCGACGCGATCGGCGAGGCGATGGCCGAGAACGGCAAGGTCATCGTCACCGGGTGCCTGGGCAAGCGCGCCGAGCTGATCCGCGAGACCCACCCGGGCGTGCTGTCGATCAGCGGCCCGCAGGACTACCAGAGCGTGATGGGCGCCGTGCACGTGGCGCTGCCGCCGAAGCACGATCCGTTCGTCGACCTGGTCCCGCGCCGCGCTGCCGACAACGACGCCGACATCGGAATCAAGCTGACGCCGAAGCACTACGCGTACCTGAAGATTTCCGAGGGCTGCAACCACCGCTGCAGCTTCTGCATCATCCCGTCGATGCGCGGCGACCTGGTCAGCCGCCCGGTCGACGAGGTCCTGCGCGAAGCCGAGAAGCTGGCGATGGGCGGGGTCAAGGAGCTGCTGGTGATCTCGCAGGACACCTCGGCCTATGGCGTCGACCTGAAGTACGCGCCGCGCACGTGGCGCGGTCGCGAATACCAGACCCGGATGAAGGCCTTGTGCGAAGGGCTGTCCGAGCTTGGCCTGTGGACGCGGCTGCACTACGTGTACCCGTACCCGCACGTCGACGACATCATCCCGCTGATGGCGGACGGCAAGCTGCTGCCGTACCTCGACATCCCGTTCCAGCACGCCAGTCCGCGCGTGCTGAAGCTGATGAAGCGGCCCGGCGCGGTCGACAAGACGCTCGAGCGCATCCAGCGCTGGCGCGCGACGTGCCCGGAGCTGACGATCCGCAGCACGTTCATCGTCGGGTTTCCCGGCGAGACCGACGCCGAGTTCGAACAGCTGCTCGACTTCCTCGACGAGGCCCAACTCGACCGCGTCGGCGCGTTCGCGTACTCGCCGGTCGACGGCGCGACCGCCAACGCGCTGCCCGACCCGGTGCCGGAGGAGGTCAAGCAGGAGCGCCTGGCACGCTTCATGGAGCGCCAGGCCGACATTTCGGCCGCGCGGCTCGAGGCCAAGGTCGGCACCGTGCAGCGCTGCCTCGTCGACGCACTCGACGGGGAGCTGGCGATCGCCCGCTCGATGGCCGACGCGCCGGAAATCGACGGACTGGTGCAGGTCCAGAACGGCTTCGAGGCCGGGCTGAGGCCGGGCGAGTTCGTCGACGTGACGATCATGGGCAGCGACGAGCACGACCTGTACGGCGAGGTCGATTTCCGCGACTGAGGTCGCGCTGCGGCACGGCGGCGAAGCGCCGCCGGTGGCAAACCGCGCCGTTCGTGGTACATCGCTGCGCATGCCGACAATCCCCCGCCGCTGGCTGCCTGCCCTGCTGCTCGCCGCCTGCGCATGCGGGTGGGCGAGCGCGCAGGCGCCGGTATCGAACGCGCCCGCCGGGGCGGGACGTGCTCCCGCGGCGGCGCCGGAGTTCCGCTCGCTCGGGCAGAGCCGCACGTTCCAGAGCGAGGTCGTCACCGAAGTCCTGCGGGACCGGGTCGGCTTCCTGTGGGTCGGCACGCGCGAGGGTCTGTTCCTCCACGACGGCCAGCGCTTCCGCAAGTTCGAGCACGCCGTGCAGGACGACACGTCCCTGTCGAGCAACGGCGTGCGCTCGCTGTTCGAGGACGACCGCGGGCGCCTGTGGGTGGCGACGATCACGGGCGGGCTGAACCTGCTCGATCGCGCAAGCTGGCGCTTTCGCCACTGGCGCACCGACGCGCCCGCCGGCCGCGGGCCCAGTCACGACGGGGTGTTCGCGCTCGCGCAGGGCGACGGCGGTCGCCTGTGGGTCGGGACGCAAGCCGGCCTCGACCTCTTCGACCCGGCCACGGACCGCTTCCGGAAGGTGGCGCTCGGCAAAGGCGGCGAGTTCGTGATGGCGCTGCTGCGCGACCGTCGCGGACGGCTGTGGGTCGGCACGTTTGGCGGCGGCCTGTTCCGAAGCGATGACGGCTCGCGTTTCGTCCGCGTCGATCGCAGCGCCGATGGCGCGCCGGTGCCGACCGACGTGTTCACGCTCGAGCAGGACGTGCGCGGCCAGGTGTGGGTCGGTACCCGAGGCGGCCTGTACCGGGTCGGCGCGGACGGGGCGACACTGCATGCGGCGGCGTTCGAACCGGTCGCGACGACGCAGACCTTGGTCAACGTCACCGAGATCGAGCCGACCGCGGACGGGGGCCTGTGGCTCGGCACGTTCGGAGTCGGGCTGTACCGCGTCGATGCCGCGCAGCGGCGCATCGAGTACGTGCCGCTCGGCGTCGAGGGCCCCGGCGGACAGCACGTCGACCAGGGTGCGCTGGCGCTGGACGCACACGGCGGTCTGTTCGTCGGCACGTTCGGCGCCGGGCTGCTGAAGGCCCGGGATGCAGCGCTGTCGATCCGCCGCTGGCGCGAGGAGGGCGAGTCCGGCAGCGGGCTCGCGTCCGAAGACGTCTACGCGGTGCAGCCGGACGGGCAGGGCCGCCTGTACGCGGGCTCGTTCGGCGGCGGCGTCGACGTCATCACGCTCGCCGACGGTGGCGTGCAGCCGCTGTCGCTTCCCGTCGAGCCTTCGCTGGCCGGCCAGATCAACGGCGTGCTCGACCTGCTGCGGGATCCAGACGGCACGCTGTGGGCGGCGTCGTCGCGCGGCGTGTACCGCTACCGTCCGGACGACCGCGCGTTCCGCCACTACGTCCACCCGGACGCCGCCACCGCGTACACCTACGCGCTGCTGCGCGACCGCGCGGGTCGGCTGTGGGCCGGCACCGGCGGCGGCGGGCTGCTGCTGCACCGGCCAGCGCAGGACGACTTCGTCCAGTTCAAGCCCCGCGCCGACGACCCGACGTCGCTGTCGAGCGACTTCGTCACCGCGATGCTGGCCGACCGGCGCGGCCGGCTGTGGGTCGGCACGCGCTCGGGCGGCGTCAACGTGTGCACGCTGCGCGTCGAGCAGCTGCGATGCGAGCGCATCGGTGCGGGCGGCAGGCTCGGGCTGAGCCATTACCACGTGACCTCGCTGCGCGAGACGGCGCAGGGCGATGTGCTCGTCGGCACGGCCGGCGGCGGCCTCAACCGCCTGCGGCTGGACGCTGCGGGCCGCGTCGCGGCGGTCGATCGCTGGTCGCGCGGCGATGGGCTGATGGACGACAACGTGATGGCGATGGCCTACGCGCCGGATGGCGCGCTGTGGCTGGCCACGCGCGGCGGCTTCACCCGGCTGGACGCCGGCCTGCGCACCATCGAGAACTACGGGCCGGTCGACGGACTGCCTACGACGGTGTTCAACCCGAAGGCGGTGGCGTCGATCGATGGCCGTTTGTACTGGGGCACGCAGCAGGGTGTCCTGGCGATCGATCCGGCGGTGCGGCCGCCGCGCCGCGTCGCGCCGGCGACGGTGATCGCGTCCGTCAATGGCCTGCCGCCGGCGCTGCAGCCGCGCGTGCCCGCGTGGGAAATGCGCTCGCTGGAGTTGCCGAGCGGGCAGCCGTTCTCGCTCGAGTTCGCGGTGCTCGGCTTCGACGGCGGCGACCCCGAGTACCAGTACCGGCTGGCCGATTCGGAGCCGTGGACGGGGCTGGACGAGCGCGGCCAGCTGACGCTGCACGCGCTCGCGCCCGGCGATTACGCCCTGCAGGTGCGCGGCCGGCGCGCCGGCAGCGCGTGGACCGGCGCCGCGCCGGTGGCGCTGTCGATCGTGCCGCCGTGGTGGCAGCGCACGGCGGTGCAGCTGGGTGCGGTGGCGCTGGTGCTGGCGGCGGTGGTGGCCGGGTTCGCCCTGCGCGTGCGGCGGCTACGCCGGCGGAACCGGGAGCTGCGCGCGATCCAGGCCCAGCGCGAGCAGGCGCTGGCCGCCGCGCGCGACAGCGGCGCGCGCCTCGAGGAGGCCTACGCCACTCTCCGCGGGCTGACCATGCGCCTGGAGGCGGCCAAGGAGGAGGAGCGCAAGCACCTGGTGCGCGAGCTGCACGACGAGTTCGGCCAGGCGCTGACTGCAGCCAAGATCAACCTGCGGCTGGCGCTGGTGGCGCCGGGCGAGCCGGGCGCCACCGAGCGGCTGGTCGAGACGGTCGCGATGGTCGACCGCCTCATCGCGCAGGTGCGCACGCTGTCGTTCGACCTGCGCCCGCCGCTGCTCGACGAGATGGGGCTGGTGCCTGCGCTGCAGGGCTACCTCGACGGGGTCGCGCACCGCAGCGGCGTGCCGATCGACGTGTCGCTGCCGGCCGCGCTGCCGCCGCTGGGCACCGACCGCGAGATCATGGTGTTCCGCATTGTGCAGGAGGCGGTGACCAACGCGCTGCGGCATGCCGGTGCGGACCGGCTGTCGGTGGCGCTCGCAGTGGAGGACGGGGGCTTGCGCGTCGGCGTCCGCGACGACGGCCGCGGCTTCGACCCGCAGGCGCCGGTCGAGGCCGGCCACGGCTTCGGCCTGTTCGGCATGCGCGAGCGAGTGCGCGAACTCGGCGGCCGGTTCGATCTCGACGCCGCGCCCGGCGCCGGCACGCGCGTGGGCGCGTTCATTCCGCTCGATCCGGAGGTGGACCATGCGCGTCGTGCTGGCTGACGATCACCAACTCGTTCGCGCCGGACTGCGCGCGCTGCTGCAGTCGTTCGGCGACGTGCAGGTGCTGGCCGAGTGCGGCGACGGCGCCGAAGCGCTGGCGCTGGTCGATCGCTGGCAGCCGGACGTGCTGCTGCTCGACGTGACGATGCCGGGACTCAACGGGCTCGAGGTGGCGCGGCGCGTCCCCAAGGCCAGCCCGAACACGCGGGTGCTGATCCTGTCGATGCACACGGGCGCCGAGTACGTCGCCCAGGCCCTGCGCGCCGGCGTCGCCGGCTACCTGATCAAGGATTCGGCCGTCGACGAGCTGCGCGTGGCGCTCGATTCGATCCGCGCCGGCCGCCCGTACCTGAGCCCGGCGATCTCGCAGACGGTGCTCAGCGGCTTCCTGCGCACCGGCGACACGCCGGCCGAGCGCGCGCAGCTCGACGTGCTGACGCCGCGCCAGCGCGAGATCCTGCAGCTGGTGGCCGAAGGCCACGGCACCCGCGAAATCGCCGCGCGGCTCGGGCTCAGCGTCAAGACGGTCGAGAGCCACCGCAGCCAGCTGATGGACCGGCTCGGGATCCACGACGTGCCCGGCCTGGTGCGCTTCGCGATCCGCGTCGGACTGGTCTCGGCTGACCGCCCCTGAGCGTGGTCGCGGCCGGCGCGTGAGCGCCGTCACGGACCGCGGTCCGACTCAGGGAATCCCCTAGTCCTCCCTCGGGTGGCACCCGATTCAAGCCGCGCGGACGCGCCGTTAGCGTGCACCTGTCGCTACAGGGGGCGGCAATCCACCACCACCTCGAGGGGAGTCACCAGATGAAGCCGTTGTCCGTCGTCGGACGGGTGTCGCGCAGCGCGTTGTTGGCGCTGGCGGTCCTTTTCCTGGCCGTGCCGTCCGCGCACGCCACCAAGCTCAAGCAGCAGAACCTCACCCAGTTGATCCGCGACGCCGACAGCATCATCGGCGGCGTGGTCAAGGACGTGCACGACGGCGTCGACGACAAGGGGGTGCCGTACACCCAGGTCACGATCAGCGTCGGCACCTCGGCCAAGGGCCGGATTGCGGCGGAGAAGGACTACACGTTCCGCCAGTTCGGCCTGCTGCAGCCGCGCACCCTGCCGAACGGACACAAGCTGCTGGCGATGACGCCGGAGGCGTTCCCCCGTTGGCGCGAGGGCGAGTACGTCGTCGCCTTCCTGTTCCGTCCGGCCGCGCGCACCGGCCTGCAGACCACCGTCGGACTGGCCCAGGGCAAGTTGTCGATGGTCAACCGCACGCTGGTCAACGACTTCGGCAACAGCGGCCTGTTCGAGGGCGTGAAGATCGACGACGCCCTGCTGACCGGCGAAGAGAAGGCGATGCTGAAGTCGTCCGGTCCGGTCGACCTGGACACCTTCCTCGGCCTGGTCAACCGCGCCGTCGACAACCAGTGGGTCGAGAAGGGAGGGATGAAGTGATGAAGACCGCAATCAAGACGTCCCGCCTCAGCGTGATGCTGGCCCTGGCGCTGGCTTCCACCGCCGGGCAGGCCGGCGGCCCGCTGTACGTCACCGACGAGACCGGCACGCTGCAGCCGCTGAAGTGGGACACCAGCAAGGGCCCGATTCCCGTCTACACCGACGGTGGCGGCGCCTTCACCTACGACTTCGACGAAGTCACGCCGTTCATCACCATCGACCGCGCGAACGAGCTCACCGCGTTCGCGTTCAACGAGTGGAGCAGCGTGCCGACCTCGACGTTCCGCGCGGAGATCGCCGGCACGATCGCGTCGAAGACCGGCATCGCCGACGTCACCGGCGCGAACGCCAGCGACGTCTACGGCGTGCAGAACGGCTACGGCTTCTGGGTGCTGTACGACACCGACGGCAGCATCATGGAGGACTACTTCGGCGTGCCGCGCAACGCGGTGCTCGGCATCGCGTTCCCCGAGTTTTCCGACGGCAACGGCACGATCGTCGAGGCGACCGCGGTTATGAACGGCTGGGCGGTGCGCGCCAGCGACCCGACCGGCGAAAAGTACGCCGGTGTGTTCACCCACGAGTTCGGCCACGCGTTGAACCTGTCGCACTCGCAGGTCAACGGGCCGATGGTCTACTCCAGCTACACCTACTCGCCGCAGTACCCCGGCGTGAATGGATGCGTGGCGCCAGTGCACCGCTTCGACTATCCGGCCGGCTACGGTGCCAATCCGGCGAACCCACAGACGCTGGAAACGATGTTCCCGTTCATCAACCCGGACGGCGCGGCCGCCCAGGCGCAGTCGACGATCGACCACGCCGACGACCGTGCGGCCGTGTCAAACCTGTACCCGACCGCCGAGTACGCCAGTACCCGCGGCTCGATCACCGGCGTGCTGCGGCTGAAGGACGGCCGCACCGAGTACAGCGGCATCAACGTCATCGCCCGCAACGTCGACAACCCGATGGGCGACGCGGTGTCGGACATGACCGGCAGCCAGACCCAGGGCCAGATCGGGCCGGACGGCCGCTTCACGATCAACAACCTGACCCCAGGCCAGCGCTACGTGGTGCACATCGAGCAGATCACCTCCGGCGGCTACCCGACCCGCCCGCAGGCGCTGGTGTCGCAGCCGGAGTACTGGAATGCCGCCGAAAGCCGCGACCCCGCGGTCGACGCGAAGTGCGACGCCACGCCGATCCTGGCCGAGGCGGGCGTGGTCAAGCAGGCCGACATCACATTCAACGGGTATCTCGACGGCGTGCAGTTCACGCCGATCGTCTCGGCCAACCTCGTGCAACTCTCAAAGAGCGGGCGCAGGGCGTCGGGCATGGCCGGCACCGTTCCGTTCTTCTGGGACGAGAGCAAGGGCTTCGAGCTGCTGCCCGAGGGGTATTCCGTCAGCCACGGCGCGATGGACCGCAACGGCGGCGTCACGCTCGTTTCGGGCGATCCGGACGGCAACGGCATCCAGGAGCCGGTGATCTTCGGCAACAACCAGGCGATCGCGCTGGGCGACCTCAACGGCAACACCTGCGGCGGCAGTTCGGCCAGTGGCGTGGCCGCGGCCAGCGGCTGGGGACTGAGCGCGTCGGGCGACAAGGCCGTGGGCATCGGCTATGTCGACCGCGACGGCGACGGCCGCTGCCAGAAGTCGTTCATCAACGAGATCGTTCCGGTAGTGTGGGACGCGAAGGGTGGCATGCGCGAGCTGCACACGCAGTTCGACGTGATGCCGCAGTGGGCGCGCGCCAGCGGCATCTCCGGCAACGGCCGGGTGATCGTCGGCAGTGCGGGCCTGCAGCAGGCCCTGGCGTGGGTCGACGAGGGCAAGATGATCAACCTCGGCCAGCTGGTCGGCGCCCGCGACCTGTACGCGACCAACTTCGACGGCACGCGCACGCCGATGTACAGCCCCATCCGCAAGGCCACGGTGCTGTGGAACGCGACCAAGGGCACCGGCCCGGAGGCGTTCACCAACATCGGTGGACTGCGCTACTGCCGCGACGTGCCGCTGGTGCAGTTCGGCCAGGACCAGTGCGCGAAATTCGGCGAGCAGTACCTGTTCAACCAGCTCGGCTACGTCCCGATGAGCATCTCGTCGACCACCGACAAGGGCGACGTGCTGCTCGGTCGCGCCGGCAGCTTCCTGAGCGGGTTCGCCGGCGGCATGTGGATCGAGGGGATGGGCTGGATCACCACGCGCGAGTTCCTGCGCAGGCAGGGCGTGGTCGAGGCCGAGGCGGTTCCGTTCGAGAACCCGATCGCGATCAGCGCCTCCGGCAGCGAAATCGTCGGCGGCGTCCCCGGCGTGCAGTTCTCGTGGCTGATCAAGGCCGACCAGGTCTACGTCTGCCAGGCCGGCAAGTCAGTGCTGACGGGATTCCCGGGCGGCCTGCGCGACAAGATCGCCGCGGGCGCCACCTTCGGCCGCTGCGAGTTCCAGTAAGCCCATAGCCGGGGGCCGCCCCGTCGCTGCGGCCCCGCGGCTCCCGGTTCAGGACTTCGTGTCCCCCCCAAAGGCGGTGCTTCGGCACCGCCTCTTTTTTTTGCGGGCTCAGCGGCGCAAAAGCTGCATCGGGGTCGACGGGATCCCGAAGGCGGTGCATTCGGCGCCCGTCGGGATGAAGCCCATCCGCGCGTAGGCCGGCACGCCGACGCGCGAGGCGTTCAAGGTCAAGGCGCCGTCAGGCTGGTCGGCGATCCCGGCCACGACCGCCTCCAGCAGCGCGCGGGCCACGCCGCGACGCTGCACGTGATCGGCAACGAACAGGTGGTAGAGGTGCGCCGGAAGGCGCACGCACGCGACCCCGACGAGGGCGGCGGGCCCCGGCCCGGCCTCGACCTCGGCGACCCAGGTGCGGTGCCCCGATGCGAGGCGCTCGCGGGTGGGGCCGGGCTGCATCGCCGCGATCAGCCGCGCGCTGCCTTCGGCGCTGCAGTCGCCGACGATGTGGCGCTCGGCCAGTGCGGTGGTGAGTGCGCTGATGGCCTCCACGTCGGCCAGCGTCGCCGGACGCACGCGGATGCCGGTCGGCGCCGCGGCCGCTTGGCGGTCGTCGATGCCTGGTGGCTCAGTCGCCATACGCGACGTCGACGATCACGTACCGCTGCGGCCCGCCGGGCAGCTGCGCCTCGAATTCGTCGTCGGGCCGCTTCTTCAGCATCGCGCGCGCCAGCGGCGAGTCGATGCTGATGTGGCCCAGCTTCGCGTCGGTTTCGTCGGGGCCGACGATGCGGTAGCGCTGGCTGTCGCCGCTGACGACGTGCTCGACCTCGACGGTCGCGCCGAAGAACACCGCCTGCGGGTCGCTCGGCGCGGTGTCGACGACGCGCAGCGCCGGCACGCGCTTGCTGAGGTAGCGCACGCGGCGGTCGATCTCGCCGAGCTGCTTCTTGCGGTACGTGTACTCGGCGTTTTCCGAGCGGTCGCCTTCGGCGGCCGCGGCGGCCAGCGCCTTGACGACCTCCGGCCGCTTCACGCGCCACAGCTCGTCGAGCTCGGCCTTGAGCCGGTCGTGGCCGGCGCGGGTGATCAGCGCGGTGCTTTTTTCCGGAGGCGGTCGCCAGCGGCCCATCGTCGTCGATGCCGGGGGAAGGGAGCGGGGCGCCAGCATACGGCGCGGTGACGGTGTGCGCCGTCCCGTTCGCGCCACCCGGCCGCGCACGCGCGGCGCTAGAGACGACGCGGGCGACCCATCGCCGCCCGCGTCACGTGCGCGTGCCGAGTCCGATCAGGGCGTCGCGGCGCCGTCGCGCAGCAGGCTGTGCGGGTGCGTGTCCGGCAGCGGCTGGCCCTGCAGGTCGAGCGCCTTGAGCTCGCCGTTCGAGGCGATCGCGAACAGCCGGTCCTGCTCGGACTTCGAGTTCGGGTCCAGCCGCACGGTCTTGTCGCCGGCCTCGGTCGTCCACGTGCCGTCGGTCGAAAACGCGCCCGGCTTGCCCTGGTAGACGGTGTCGAGCGTGTAGGTGCCGTCCGCGTTCAACACCAGGGTCGTGTCGATGCCCGGGCAGTCCGCGCACGGCAGCGTGCCCTTGAACGTGCCGGCGAAGCCCTTCTGGTCGAACGGCAGGCTGGCCGGCATCGCGTCTGCGGCGGCAGGAGCCGGATCGACGGCGGCAGCGGCCGCGGGCTCCGTCGCCGGGGTCGATGCAGCCGGCTCCGCCGGCGCCTGCGGTTTGCAGGCGGCCAGCGCGACGGCGACGGAGAGGGCGAGGGCAAGGCGGGTGAGTGGGCGGTTCATGCGGGGTCCTCGGGTGCGGTGGGGCGGGGGATCAGGGCGGCGGCTGCGCGGCGGCGTCCGGGGCGGGCACGGAAGCGAGCTCGGCGACCTGCATCGACACCTGCTTGGCGCCGCCGTCGAGCCACTGGCGGCCGACTTCATGGAAGCCGAAGCGATCGTGGAAGCGTCGTGAGGGCTCGTTCGGCGGAATGACGTTGTACTCGCACGCGATCTGCGCGGCCCCGCGCTCTCGCGCGAACGCGAACAGGTCGACGTACAGCCGCGAGGCCAGGCCGAGCCCGCGGTGCTCCGCACCGACGACGATCCGGTCGACGTAGACGAAGCCGGGCGCGCGCGCGGCGAACCAGCCGAAATTGTCGTTGACGTACGCGCTGTCGTCGGCCATCGCGAGCAGGAACGCCGCGACCGCGCCGTCGACCGTCGCGACCCGGTGGTAAACCGACAGCGCGTCGAGCGCGTGCAGGCGCGCGGTGTCCATCGCGCTCGTGTGGGCCACGTCGGCCGCATTGAGCGCGACGATCGCGTCGAAATCCGCCGCGACCGCGTCGCGCAGCGCGATGGCCGGTGCCGGCTGCACGGGCGCGGGGCTCAGCGGCGCCCGCCGAACAGGCCGCCGAGCACGCCGCGCAGGATCTGCCGGCCGATCTGGCTGCCGACGGTGCGCGCGGTCTGCTTGGCCATGGTCTCGACCATGCCCTGCCGGCGCTTGGTGCCGAACACCGCGTCCTTGACGGCCTGGCCGAAGCCGCCTTCTTCCGCGTCGTCCTGCTCGCGCGTGCGCGCCGGCGGCGCCTTGGCCTGGACGGCGGTCGCTTCGGCCTTCTTCGCCAGCATCTCGGCCGCGGACTCGCGGTCGACGCGGGTGTCGTACTTCGCCCCGACCGGACTGCCGGTGCGCACCTGCGCGCGTTCGGCCTCCGTGATTGCGCCCATCCGGCAGCGCGGCGGCGCGATCAGGGTGCGCTCGACCGGCATCGGGATGCCTTTGTCCTGCAGCGTCGATACCAGCGCCTCGCCGGTGCCGAGCTGGGCGATGACCTCGGCCACGTCGAGCTTCGGGTTGGCGACGAAGGTCTGCGCCGCGGTCTTGACCGCCTTCTGGTCTCGCGGGGTGTAGGCGCGCAGCGCATGCTGCACGCGGTTGCCGAGCTGGCCGAGGATGTCGTCGGGCACGTCGTCGGGGAACTGCGAGCAGAAGTACACGCCGACGCCCTTGGAGCGGATGATCCGCACGACCTGTTCGACCCGCTGCTGCAGCGCCGGCGGCGCGTCCTCGAACAGCAGGTGCGCCTCGTCGAACACGAACACCAGCTTCGGCTTGTCGAGGTCGCCGACTTCCGGCAGCTGCTCGAACAGCTCCGACAGCAGCCACAGCAGGAAGCTCGAGTACAGGCGCGGCTTCAGGATCAGCCGGTCGGCGGCGAGGATGTTGACCACGCCGCGGCCGTTGGTCGTCGTGCGCATCAGGTCGGCGAGCTCGAGCGCCGGCTCGCCGAAGAACATCTCGCCGCCTTCGGCCTCCAGCCGCAGCAGCGCGCGCTGGATCGCGCCGATCGACGGCGTGCTGACCAGGCCGTAGCTGGTCGAGATGTCCTTGCGCTCGTCGGCGACGACGCCGAGCAGCGCGCGCAGGTCCTCGAGGTCGAGCATCAGCAGGCCGCGGTCGTCAGCGAGCTTGAAGACGATGTCGAGCACGCCGGACTGGGTGTCGTTCAGTTCGAGGATGCGCGACAGAAGCGTGGGGCCCATCTCGCTGACGGTCGTGCGGATCGGATGGCCGAGCGTGCCGAACAGGTCCCAGAACACCACCGGACTGGCTTCGTTCGCGTAACCCTCGACGCCGATCTCCGCGATCCGCGCCTGCAGTTTGTCGTTCATCGCGCCGGGCACGGCCAGGCCGGCGACGTCGCCCTTCACATCGGCGAGCAACACCGGAACGCCGATCCGCGAAAAGCCTTCCGCCAGCGTCATCAGGGTGACGGTCTTGCCCGTGCCGGTGGCGCCGGCGACCAGCCCGTGCCGGTTGCCGTAGCGGGGCTGCAGCCAGACCGGGCCGCCGTCGGCGGTGGTGACCGACTTGCCGACGAGGATCGCTGAACCGGGCGACGAGGCAACCATGGGCATCTCCTGAACGGGTCCGGCGATTCTATGCCAGCACCCTCGACGTGCCGGTGCGATGCACCGCACGCGTCGCGGCGGTTGCCGCTGTCGCAAGTGCGGGGCTACCCTGCAGGTCGACTTGCACCACTTGATGTCCATGCCCTCCTTGCTTTCTTGTTCCGCCGCGCGCGCCGTTGTCGTCATCGTGATGCTGTGCGCGTTCTCGTCTCCCGCCGTTGCGCAGTCCAAGCGCGACAAGGCCGCCGCCGACGTCCTCTACCAGCGCATGCAGGCCGCCGAAGCGAAGTACCGTGCCGCGCTGGTCGGCATCGCCAACGCCGACCCGGGCGCGCAGGCGGCCAGCGACGCGGCGCTCGAGGACATGGAGGACGTGATGGCGGCCTGCATGAAGCAGCGCGGCTGCCAGGCGCCGACGCTGCTGGCCACGTTCAAGCGCTTGCTGAAGGACGGCGCCGAAGGGCCGGCAGGCGAGGGCGACGACGATGTCGGCGAGGGCGGCGAGTACGGGCCGGCCGGCGCAGTGGCCGGAACGGTGGCGGTCGATGTGCCCGAGGCCGCGCGCGCGGCGCACCTGCTAGGCGAAGGCCACGGCTTCGACCGCATGGTCCAGTTCAATCCCGCGGTGCAGGCCGGCATCCGCCGCTGGCTGACCGACATGCGCCCGTCGCTGATGGATTCGTACGAGAACTACGAGTACATGCGCCACCTGATGTGGCCGCAGTTCGAGAAGGCCGGCCTGCCCGAGGCGCTGCTGTTCGGAATCATGGCCAAGGAGTCCAACGGCCGCGTCCATTCGACCTCGCGCGCCGGCGCGGCCGGGCCGATGCAGTTCATGTATGCGACCGGATTGCGCTTCGGCCTCGGCCCGGACGGCACCGGTTTCGACACGCGCTATGACCCGCGCGCGTCGGCGATGGCCAGCGCGGCCTACCTCAACGAGCGCATGGGACAGCTCAATCGCAACATCGAGCTGGCGCTGGCGGCCTACAACGGCGGCGAGGGCCGCGCGCTGCGGGTCTACCGCGGCGCCAACGGTGCGCCGTTCTGGGACGAGTCGGTCTACAACCAGTTCCCCGCCGAGACCCGCGACTACGTGCCGATGGTGATCGCGGCAGCGTGGCTGTACCTGCACCCGCGCGAGTACGGCCTGAAGTTCCCGAAGGTCGATGCGCGCCCGGCGACGTTGCGGCTGGCGCAGCCGACTTCGATCTACCAGCTGGCGATCTGCCTGGGCACCGGCGACACCCGCGACGGCTACATGCGCACGCTGCGCAACCTCAACCCGCGCTACCAGCCCGACGGGTACCTCGCCGCGGGCACGTCGCTGGCCGCGACGACCCGCATCGTCGGCCTGTACAACCGCTGGTGCACGCAGGGGCGCCGCGCGGAGCTGGCGCGCACGCTGGTCAACAGCAACGTCGCTAGCGCGATCGTGCGCACCGGCCGGGTCGAACTGGTCCAGCCCGAAGCGGCGGACGCCACCGCGGCCGTGACGCCGGCGCCGGCGGCCGTCCCGGCCAAGCCGCGCAGCTACCGCGTTCAGCGCGGCGAGACGTTGACGTCGATCGCGCGCAAGTTCGAATGCGACACCGGCGATCTTGCGGACGCGAACGGCATCAAGGCCCCGCGCTTCGCGATCCGTCCCGGTCAGCAGCTCGCGCTGGCCGGCTGCCGGCAGTAGCGCCGCCTGCGGCGGGCGACAGCCGCCGCATTCGCGTGGGCTGTCGCACCGGGTGCACGGTGACGCCGCGCATCCGGCGTGCACGACGCACGCGCCGCCGCGCGGCGCGCGACTAGCTCAGCGTCGCCAGCCGCTCGCCCAGCCGCACCGGCGACTCGGGGGTCAGCGACGGAGCCAGGGCCGCGACGCCCGCGGGCAGCAGCACGATCACGGTCGACCCGTAATTGAAGCGCGCCATCTCGGCGAAGCGCTCCAGCGTGACGTGCTCGCCGCGGTAGTCCTTGACCGTGACCGCATCGCCGTAGCGCGGGATCTCGACGCCGCTCCAGACCGTTTCCACGCCCGACACCAGCAGGGCGCCGACCATCACCATCGCCATCGGGCCGAAATCGGTGTCGAAGTGGCAGACCAGGCGCTCGTTTCGCGCGAACAGCCGCGGCACGGTGCGCACGGCGTCCGGGCCGACGCTGAACAGTCGCCCGGGCACGTGCACCGTTTCGCGCAGCTTTCCGGCCCACGGCATGTGCACCCGGTGGTAGTCCTTCGGCGACAGGTACACCGTCGCGAACAGCCCGCCGCGGAACGCGTCGGCGGCGTCGTCGTCGCCGAGCAGCTCGGCGACGGTGAACGACTGGCCCTTGGCCTGGAAGATCCGGCCGCCGCCGTCGGCGTCGGTCGTGATCGGCCCGCACTGGCTGATCCGGCCGTCGGCCGGCATCAGCAGCGCACGCGGGTCGTCGTCGGGCACGCGCGCGCCGGGGCGCAGTTCGCGAGTGAAGAACGCATTGAACGATTCGTACGCGCCCGGATCGGGCTGCGCCGCCTCGGACAGGTCCACGCCGAACTTCGCCGTGACGGTGTCGATCAGCCACCGCTTGACCGCCGGCTGGCGCGAGTAGGCGAGGGTGCGCGCCAGCGACGACAGCGCGCGGTGCGGCAGCACGTAGGTCAGGCGGGTCAGCAGGCTCATGGCGCGCTCGCCCGGGTCAGCGCGGCCAGGTCGGCGCTGATCGCGGCCGGATCGAGCGGCGGCTGAACGACGCCGGCCATTCGGCCCTGCGGGTCGAGCACCGCGAGCGTGGCGCTGTGGTCCATCGTGTACTGCTCCGGCGGCGCGCCGTCGGGCGCCGGCACCTTGGCGAACACCAGGCTCAGCGAGCGCGTGAACCGCTCCAGCGCCGGCACGTCGGCGGTCGCGGCCAGCGTGTCGCGGTGGAAGGCGTGGGCGTACTCGCCGATGCGGTCGGGCGAGTCGCGCTCCGGGTCCACCGAGACGAACAGCACGCGCGGGCGGGTCGACTCGGGCAGCGCCTCCCACTGCTTCTGCGCCCTGGCCAGTTCGGCCAGCGTGGTCGGACAGACGTCCGGGCAGTAGGTGAAACCGAGGAACACCAGGGTCCAGTGGCCCTTGAGTTCGCCCGGCACCAGCGGCGTGCCGTCGGACTGGCGCAGCGAGTAGGCCGGCAGCGTGCGCGCGGGCTCGAACAGCCGCACGGCCGTCGTCGCCGGCCACGCCGTCGCCGGCGGCGCCGCGCCGAAGTAGCGCTGCGAGGCCCACAGGCCGAGGCCGGCGGCGAGGGCGGCGACGAGGACGAGGAGGGTGGTGCGAGTGAACATGGTCGGTCCGGCGTGGGAGCGCGGCCATGATAGCGGCGACCGGCCCCGCCCACCGTGCACCGCTATAATCGCCGGCCGCCCACGCCCCGCGCCGTCATGACCCCCGCCAACGCTTCGCCTGTGTTCGAACAGGTCTCGATCATCGACCTGATCCGCTACGGTGGCAGCCGCTTCGCCGCGGCCGGGCTGACCTTCGGGCACAGCTACGACAATGCGCTCGACGAGGCGACCCAGCTGGTCCTGCACGCGCTGCACCTGCCGCACGACCTCAGCCCGGTCTACGGCGCCTCGCGCGTCACCGGCGAGGAGCTGGCGGCGGTGCTGGCGCTGTTCGAGCGTCGCATCAGCGAGCGCATCCCCGCTGCCTACCTGACCGGCGAAGCGTGGTTCGCCGGCCTGAGCTTCAAGAGCGACCCGCGCGCGCTGGTGCCGCGCTCGCCGATCGCCGAGCTGATCGAATCGGGCTTCGAGCCGTGGCTCGGCGGCCGCGAGGTCGAGCGCGTGCTCGACCTGTGCACCGGCTCGGGCTGCATCGCCATCGCCACGGCGCACCACCACCCGAACTGGGACGTCACCGGCGCCGACATCAACGACGACGCGCTGGCGCTGGCCGCCGAGAACAAGGCCCGCCTGCACGCCGACAACGTCACCCTGCGCAAGTCGGACCTGTTCGACCAGCTCGACGGCGAGGTCTACGACCTGATCGTCACCAACCCGCCGTACGTCACCCACGCCGAGACCGACGCGCTGCCGCCCGAGTACGCGCATGAGCCCGAGCTGGGCCTGCGCGCCGGCGACGACGGCCTCGACCTGGCGCTGCGCATCCTGCGCGACGCGCCGGCGCACCTGAGCGAGCACGGCCTGCTGGTGTGCGAAGTCGGCGAGGCCGAGCGCGCGCTGGTCGAGCTGCTGCCCGAGCTGCCGCTGGCGTGGGTCGAGTTCAAGGTCGGGCAGATGGGGATCTTCGTCGCCGAGCGCGCGGACCTCGTCGAGCACCACGACCGCATCAGACAGCTCGCCGACACGCGCGGCTGATCCCGGACCCGGCGCCGTCGCGTCGGTTCCAGCGGCAACGATTGCGCCGCAAGCCCGCCGTCTCGGGTAGATTCGCCCGCACACGCGTCATCCACGCTCACGTCCCCCACGCTCCTGTCCATGTCCTGCGCCCGATGGCGCCGAGGCCCGCGGTGTCCAGCAACACGTTCGGCAAGCTGTTCTCGGTCACGACCTTCGGCGAGAGCCACGGGCCGGCGATCGGCTGCGTGATCGACGGCTGCCCGCCGGGCATCGCGATCGCGCCGGAGGACTTCCGCGCCGACCTCGACCGCCGCGCGACCGGGCGCACCCGCCACACGTCGCAGCGCCACGAGGCCGACGAGGTCGAGATCCTCAGCGGCGTGTACGAGGGCGTCACCACCGGCACGCCGATCGCGCTGCTGGTCCGCAACGTCGACGCGCGCAGCAAGGACTACGCGAACATCGCCGCGCAGTTCCGCCCTGGCCACGCCGATTACACCTACTGGCAGAAGTACGGCATCCGCGACCCGCGCGGCGGCGGGCGCTCGTCCGCGCGCGAGACGACGATGCGCGTGGCCGCCGGCGTCATCGCCAAGAGGTGGCTGGCCGACCGGTACGGCGTGCGGGTGCAGGGTTTCCTCGCGCAGATCGGCACGGTGGTCCCCGACGCGATCGACCTGTCGGTGGTCGAGGGCAATCCGTTCTTCTGGCCGCACGCGGCGCAGGTGCCGGCGCTGGAGCAGTACATGGACGCGCTGCGCAAGTCCGGCGACTCGGTTGGCGCGCGGGTGGACGTCGTTGCGACCGGCCTGCCGCCGGGCTGGGGCGAGCCGATCTACGGCAAGCTCGACGGCGAACTCGCCGCGGCGCTGATGAGCATCAACGCGGTGAAAGGCGTCGAGGTCGGCGACGGCTTCGCGGTCGTCGCCCAGCACGGCAGCGAGCACCGCGACCACATGGGCCCGGACGGTTTCGCGTCTAACCACGCCGGCGGCATCCTCGGCGGCATCAGCACCGGCCAGCCGCTGCGCGTGTCGACCGCGTTCAAGCCGACGTCGAGCCTGCGCCTGCCGGTCGACAGCCTCGACGTCGACGGCAACGTGGTCGAGGTGGTCACCACCGGTCGCCACGATCCCTGCGTCGGCGTGCGCGCCACCCCGATCTGCGAGGCGATGGTGGCGCTGGTGCTGATGGACCAGGCGCTGCGCCACCGCGCGCAGTGCGGCGACGTCGGCGAGGTGTCGCCGCGTATTCCCGGCAGCGTCGACGCGGCCGCCAAACCGGGCAAACGCTAGCGGCCAGCCGCGCGCGCCGGGCCTGCCCGCGCCGACGTTGCAGCTGCGCCGCACCAGCGTCCCGATGCCCCCATCCAACCGGCGGGCCGCCGTGCCGCACAATTGCAGGCCGCCGCCCGCCCCGCAGCCCCAGGACATTCCATGAGCAAGACCGTGAACGTAGCCGTCGTCGGCGCCACCGGCGCCGTCGGCGAAACGATGCTGAAGATCCTCGCCGAACGGCAGTTCCCGATCGGCACCCTGACCGTGCTGGCCAGCGAGCGCTCGGCGGGCGGCAAGGTCGAGTACGGCGCCCGCCAGCTGGTGGTGCAGGACCTCGCCACGTTCGACCCGAACGGCATCGACATCGCGCTGTTCTCCGCCGGCGGCAGCGTGTCGAAGGAGTACGCGCCGAAGTTCGCCGCCGCCGGCGCAGTGGTGATCGACAACTCGTCGGTGTTCCGCGGCGACGCCGACGTGCCGCTGGTCGTGGCCGAGGTCAACCCGGAGGCCGCGCGCCACCGCCCGCGCGGGATCATCGCCAACCCGAACTGCTCGACGATGCAGCTGATGGTCGCGCTGGCGCCGATCCACCGCGCCGTCGGCATCGAGCGCATCAACATCGCCACCTACCAGTCGGTGTCCGGCACCGGCCGGCGCGCGCTCGAAGAGCTCGGCCGCCAGACCGCCGCGCTGCTGAACTTCCAGGACCCCAGGCCCGAGGTCTACCCGGTGCAGATCGCGTTCAACGTGATCCCGCACGGCGGCGATTTCCTCGACAACGGATACACCAGCGAGGAGATGAAGCTGGTGTGGGAGACCCGCAAGATCCTCGGCGACGACAGCATCCAGGTGAACGCGACGGTCGTGCGCGTGCCGGTGTTCTACGGCCACTCCGAGGCCGTGCACATCGAGACCCGCCGGAAGATCACCGCGGCCGACGCGCGCGCGCTGCTGGAGGCCGCGCCGGGCGTCGAAGTGGTCGACGAACGCGCCGCCGGCGGCTATCCGACGCCGGTGACGCACGCGTCGGGCAACGACCCGACCTACGTCGGCCGCATCCGCGAGGACATCTCCCACCCGCGCGGCCTCGACCTGTGGGTGGTGTCGGACAACATCCGTAAGGGCGCCGCGCTGAACGCCGTGCAGCTGGCCGAACTGGTGCTGGGCGAACGCTGAACCGCGACCGCGTTGCATTGCCCCTCCGGGCGGCGGCGGCTAGAGTCGCCGCTTGGGGAAGGCAGGGAAGTTCGATTCTGTGAAGCACGGCTCCGTGAAGCATTTCGCGACAAGCGCGCTCGCGGTGGCGCTGGCCCTGGCCAGCGGCACGGCGGCCGCGCTGGGCTTGGGCCAGATCGAGGTCAAGTCGAAGGCCGGCCAGCCGCTGGTGGCCGAAATCCCGATCATCTCCAGCGATCCGGCCGAGCTCGAAGCGCTGCAGGTCGGGCCGGCGTCGCCGGAAACCTTTGCGCGCATCGGCCTGACGCCACCGCAGGGCATGGTCGCGGACCTGCAGTTCATGGTCGCGCTCGACAGCGCCGGCAACCCCGTCATCCGAGTCACCAGCCAGCAGCCGGTGACACAGCCGCTGCTGACGTTCCTCGTCGAGGTCGATTCGATCCAGGGCCGGCTGGTGCGCGAGTACTCGGCGCTGATCGACACCCCGCAGACCGTGGCCGCGCCGCTGCAGCCGCCGGTCGCCGCCCCGGTGGTGTCGGCGCCGAACGTGATCGAGCGGCCGGCGGTTGCCGCCGAACCCCTGGCCGACGTCGCCGAAGACGCGCCGGACGAGACGGCCGCGCCGAGCGAGGAAGCACCGGCGGCCGATCCGGTCGCTGCGGCCGAGGCCCCCGCACCCGAGCCCGTCGCCGCCGTGCCCGAGCCGTCGTTCTCGCCGTCGCCGGCGACCGACGCGCTCAACGTCGAGCGCGGCGACACGCTGTCGGGCCTGGCCGGGCAGCTCGACATGCCGGGCATGAGCCTGGACCAGGCCATGATCGCGCTGCTGCGGGCCAACCCGGACGCCTTCATCGGCGGCAACATCAACCAGCTCAAGCAGGGCGCGGTGCTGCGCGTTCCGCCAGCCGGAGAGCTGGCGGCGGTCGACGCCGGCGAGGCCAGCGCGCTGGTGCGCGCACAGGTGCGCCAGTGGCGGCAGGCGCGTGCGCCGGCGCCGCAGCCGGTCGCATCGGGCGACGGCGTGGTCGAACGCGACCCATCGCCTGCCGCCGCCGCAGCGGCACCGCGCGCGGCCAGCGCGCGGCTGGAAATCGTCCCGCCCGGCGCCAGCCAGGCGAATCGCGCGGGCAATCAGTCCGGCATGAGTGCCGGCGGTGAGGGTGAGATGCTGCGACAGGAAATGCAGGTGACCAAGGAAACGCTGGCCGCTCGCGACGCCGAGGTGCAGGAAC
The DNA here is from genome assembly GCF_003586305.1 of Cognatilysobacter tabacisoli. Taxonomy (GTDB): domain Bacteria; phylum Pseudomonadota; class Gammaproteobacteria; order Xanthomonadales; family Xanthomonadaceae; genus Cognatilysobacter_A; species Cognatilysobacter_A tabacisoli. The sequence goes on from NZ_QXJI01000001.1 coordinate 516,253, forward strand.
TCAAGACCCGCATCGCCGAGCTCGAGAAGCTCCAGCAGGACCAGCAGCAGCTGCTGTCGATGAAGGACACCGAGCTGGCCGCCGCGCAGCAGCGACTGGCCGCATCCAACGCCGCCGCGCCGAGCCAGCCGGCGCCGGACGGCGCGGCGAGCGCGTCGCTGCTGCCGTGGATCCTCGGCGGATCCGGCGTGCTGCTGGTGGCGCTGCTCGGCGGCTGGCTGATGCGCCGGCGCGCCGCCGACGCGCCGCGCTTCCGTCCGCCGATGGAGCCGGTGTCGCCGCTCGCGGCGGCGTTCCCGCCGGCCGCGTCGCCGCGCGACGACCTGTTCGGCAACCCGCCGGAGGCCGACGTGGCCGACGCCGAAACCGACGCCACCCCAGCGCCTGCGCCGGCGAGCGTGATCGCTCCGCCACTGCACGCGAAGGCCGCCCCGTCGTTCGCGACGACGGCGCCCGTCAAGCCGGCCGCGCCGGTGGTCGATCCCGCCGACGGCCTGTGGGATCGCCGCGAGCGCGCGCAGCTGCACGGCGGCCGCACTGCCGAGGCGGTCCAGGACGACGCGAACGCGGTTGTCGTGCCGGCCTGGCATGCGGGCGCGGCGGCGTCGGCGCCGGTGGCCGGCGGCGGCGAGCAGCTCGAGCTGGCGCGCGCCTACCTCGATCTGGGCGACCGCGACGGTGCCCGCCAACTGCTCAGCGAAGTGCTGCTGCACGGCGATCTGGAAGCGCGCCAGCGCGCCTCGCGGATGCTGCGCGACCTGGAATAGCCGGTGGCGGCAGGTCCTGATCCCGGCGACACGCCCGACGTGGCGGGACCGCCGCTGCGCCGCTACGCGATGGGCGTCGAGTACGACGGCAGCGCGTTCTCCGGCTGGCAGCGCCTGACCCGGCCCGGCGCCCCGGAGCGGCCGGACGAGCCGACGGTGCAGGGCGCGCTCGAGCGTGCGCTGTCGTTCGTTGCCGGCCGCCCGATCGACACCGTCTGCGCCGGTCGGACCGACGCCGGCGTGCACGGGGCGGGGCAGGTCGTCCATTTCGACGGACCGGCCGACCGCGACGTGCGCGGCTGGGTGCTCGGCACCACGTCGCAGCTGCCGCCGTCGGTGTGCGCGCGCTGGTGCGTGCCGGTCGCCGACGACTTCCACGCGCGGTTCTCGGCGCGCGCGCGGCGCTACCGGTACCGGATCCTCAACCGCACCGTCCGCCCGGCGCTGCAGCGCCAGTATCTGAGCTGGGAGCGCCGCCCGCTCGATGCCGACGCCATGCACCGCGCCGCCCAGGCGCTGCTCGGCGAGAACGACTTCTCGGCGTTCCGCACCGTGCACTGCCAGGCGCCGCACGCGCGCCGCGAGCTGCAGTACATCCACGTGCGGCGCGAGACGGACATTGTCGAGGTGGAAGTGCAGGCCAACGCGTTCCTGCACCACATGGTCCGCAACATCGTCGGCAGCCTGCTGGTGGTCGGCCGCGGCGACGCGGCGGAGGGCTGGATCGCCGAACTGCTCGCCGGCCGCGACCGCACGCTGGCCGGTCCCACCGCGCCGGCCGCGGGGCTGGTGTTCCTCGGGCCGCGTTACCCGGCAGAATGGGGCCTTCCCGCCGACGTCAGCCTGTGAGCCCGCCATGACCCGCCTGCCGTACCGCACCCGGATCAAGTTCTGCGGCCTGACCCGCGCCGGCGACGTGCGCCTGGCGAGCGAGCTCGGCGCCGACGCGGTCGGCTTCATCTTCGCCGAGAACAGCCGCCGCCGCGTCGCCGCCACGGAGGCGCGCGCGATGCGCCAGGCGCTGGCGCCGCTGGTCGACGTGGTCGCGCTGTTCCAGGACAACCCGGTCGACCAGGTGCGCGAGGTGGTGCGCCAGGTGCGCCCGAGCCTGCTGCAGTTCCACGGCAACGAAGACGACGCGTTCTGCCGGGCGTTTGGCGTGCCGTACCTGAAGGCGATCGCGATGGGCAGCGACGACCCGACGCCGACCCCGGGCCAGCTGATCGGCCGCTACCCGGCGGCGGCCGGCTTCCTGTTCGACAGTCACGGCGGCGGCCACTCCGGCGGAAGCGGCCAGACGTTCGACTGGCGGCGCCTGCCGAGCGGGCTGAACCGCCCGTTCCTGCTCGCCGGAGGACTGACGCCGGACAACGTCTTCGACGCGATCGTCGCGACGATGCCTTGGGGCGTGGACGTGTCCAGCGGCATCGAAAGCGAGCCGGGCATCAAGGACGGCGAGCGCATGCACCGGTTCGTCGCCGAGGTGCGGCGCGCCGACTGCCACGTCGACTGAGCGCCCACCGGCGCGCCGCGCATCGTTTCGCCCCGCGCCTGCGTACCTGTGGCTGCGCGACCGGCGCGGGACCTTTGGCCCTACACTCCAGAGTTCGCCGCCGCAGCGCGCGACCCCCTTCCCAGACGTGTCCGATCGATGTCCGCCCAGCCGCTATCCCCCGAGCCGCAGTCCGGCTCGATCACCGATTTCCACGCGTATCCCGATGCTGCCGGCCACTTCGGCCGCTTCGGCGGGCGCTTCGTCGCCGAGACGCTGATCGGGCCGCTGGAGGAACTGGCGACCGCCTACGATGCCGCGCGCGTCGATCCGGCCTTCATCGCCGAGTTTGATGCCGACCTGGCGCACTACGTCGGCCGGCCGAGCCCGATCTACCACGCGCAGCGGCTGAGCGAGCACGCCGGCGGCGCGCGCATCCTGCTCAAGCGCGAGGACCTGAACCACACCGGCGCGCACAAGATCAACAACACCATTGGCCAGGCGATGCTCGCCAAGCGGATGGGCAAGACCCGCATCATCGCCGAGACCGGCGCCGGCCAGCACGGCGTGGCGTCGGCCACCGTTGCCGCGCGGCTCGGGCTGGAGTGCGTGGTCTACATGGGCGCGACCGACATCCAGCGCCAGGCGATCAACGTGTTCCGCATGAAGCTGCTCGGCGCGACCGTCGTGCCGGTGACCAGCGGCTCGGCGACGCTGAAGGACGCGCTGAACGAGGCGATGCGCGACTGGGTGACCAACGTACGCGACACGTTCTACATCATCGGCACGGTCGCCGGCCCCGACCCGTACCCGCGCATGGTCCGCGACTTCAACGCCGTGGTCGGCCGCGAGGCGCGCGCGCAGATGCTGGCCGAGTACGGGCGGCTGCCCGACGCGGTCACCGCCTGCGTCGGCGGAGGCAGCAACGCGATCGGCATCTTCCACGCCTTCCTCAACGACCCGTTGGTGCGCATCGTCGGGGCCGAGGCGGCCGGCGACGGCATCGACACCGGCCGCCACGCCGCGTCGCTCGCGGCCGGCCGCCCGGGCGTACTGCACGGCAACCGCACGTACGTCATCTGCGACGACGACGGCCAGATCATCGAGACCCATTCGGTATCGGCAGGCCTGGACTACCCGGGCGTCGGACCGGAGCACGCGTTCCTGAAGGACACCGGGCGCGGCGAGTACGTCGGCGTGACCGACGACGAAGCGCTCGCCGCGTTCCACCTGCTGTGCCGCACCGAGGGCATCATCCCGGCGCTCGAGTCCAGCCATGCGATCGCCCAGGCGGTGAAGCTCGCCCGCGAGCTGCCGAAGGACGGCATCGTGCTGTGCAACCTGTCCGGCCGCGGCGACAAGGACGTGAACACCGTGGCGATGCGCGAGGGGCTGTCGCTCTGACGCCCGCACCGTGCGAACCGGCCCGCCGCGGACGGTTCGCGCGTCGAATCCACCCCGAGACCCCGCGCCACGCGTCGACACCGACGCCGCGCCCCAGACCCGAGTGCCTGCCTTGAGCCGCATCGACCGCCGCTTCGCCCAGCTCCAGTCCACCGGCCGCAAGGCGCTGGTCCCGTTCGTCACCGCGGGCGACCCCTCGCTGGACGCGACGGTGCCGGTCATGCACGCGCTGGCCGCGGCCGGCGCCGACGTGATCGAGCTGGGCGTGCCGTTTTCCGATCCGATGGCCGACGGCCCGACGATCCAGCGCAGCTCCGAGCGCGCGATCGTGCGCGGAGCGGGGCGGGCGTTCGTGCTCGAGGCCGTGCGCCAGTTCCGCGAGCGCGACGAAGACACGCCAGTGGTGCTGATGGGCTATCTGAATCCGGTCGAGATCCGCGGTGCCGAGCGTTTCGCCCGCGAAGCGGTGGCGGCCGGCGTCGACGGCGTGCTGCTGGTCGACCTGCCGCCGGAGGAGGCCGCCGAGTTCCGCGCGGCGTTCGCGCCGCACGGCCTGACCCTGATCCTGCTGGCATCGCCGACGACCAGTCCCGAGCGCATGGCGCTGCTGCAGGCGCAGGCCGAGGGCTACCTGTACTACGTCAGCTTCGCCGGCGTGACCGGCGCGTCGGACCTGCTCGACACCGGGGCGGCCGGCGCCCGCCTGCACGAGATCCGCGCCGGCAGCCGGGCCCCGGTCGTGGCCGGGTTCGGCATCAAGGACGCCGCCAGCGCGCTGGCGATGTCGCGCGAGGCCGACGGCGTGGTCGTTGGCAGCGCCTTGGTCGCGGCGCTGGCGGACGCGTCCGACCCGGCCCAGGCCGCGCGGGACTTCCTGGCCCCGCTGCGGGCGGCGCTCGACGGGGCCGCTTGACCCCTGCGCTAGACTGACGCGCTTCGGCCCGCGCCGCCCCACCGGCGCCGGCGGCCCAACGCTGTACGTCAGATGCCGGCCCCGCGCCGGACTACACGGGAATCACTGCATGTCGTGGCTCAAGAAACTCATGCCGTCCGGGATCCGCACCGGCATCCGCACCGACGCCGGCGCGACCAAGCGCCGCAGCGTGCCCGAGGGGCTGTGGGAGAAGTGCGACCGCTGCGGCGCGGTGCTGTACCGGCCCGAGCTCGAGGAGAACCTCGAGGTCTGCCCGAAGTGCAGCTTCCACATGCCGATCCGCGCCCGCGCGCGGCTGGCCTCGCTGTTCGACGCCGGCACCACCGCGGAAATCGCGGGCGACCTCGGCCCGGTCGACGTGCTGAAATTCAAGGACCAGAAAAAGTACGCCGACCGCATCAAGGCCGCGCAGAAATCCACCGGCGAGCGCGACGCGCTGGTCGCGATGCAGGGCAAGCTCAAGGGCCGCGACCTGGTGGCGGCGTCGTTCGATTTCGCGTTCATGGGCGGCTCGATGGGTTCGGTCGTCGGCGAGCGCTTCGCCCGCGCGGCCGAGACGGCCGCCGAGCTCGGCTGCCCGTTCGTGTGCTTCTCCGCCAGCGGCGGCGCGCGCATGCAGGAAAGCCTGTTCTCGCTGATGCAGATGGCCAAGACGTCGGCCGCGCTGGGCCGCCTGCGTGCGAAGGGCCTGCCGTACATCTCGGTGCTGACGCACCCGACCACCGGCGGCGTGTCGGCGTCGTTCGCGATGCTGGGCGACCTCAACATCGCCGAGCCCGAAGCCCTGATCGGCTTCGCCGGACCGCGCGTGATCGAGCAGACCGTGCGCGAGACCCTGCCGGAGGGCTTCCAGCGGTCGGAGTTCCTGCTCGACCACGGTGCGATCGACCAGATCGTCGACCGCCGCGAGCTGCGCGACCACCTGGCGCACGTGCTGGCGATGCTGATGAAGCAGCCCGTCCCCGAGGACGACGCCGAGGTGGCCGCGTGAGCCGCCGCTACTTCGGCACCGACGGCATCCGCGGACGGGTCGGCGACGGTCCGATCTCGGCCGACTTCGTGCTGCGGCTGGGCAACGCCTACGGCCACGCGCTGCGCGCGGCCAACGACGCGCGCGGCTGGCGCAAGCCGGTGGTGATCATCGGCAAGGACACGCGCATTTCGAACTACATGTTCGAGGCCGCGCTCGAGGCCGGGCTGGTCGCGGCCGGCGTCGACGTGCAGCTGATGGGCCCGATGCCGACCCCGGCCGTCGCCCACCTGACCCACTCGATGCGCGCCGACGGCGGCATCGTGATTTCCGCCTCGCACAACCCGCACCACGACAACGGCATCAAGTTCTTCTCGGCGATGGGCGAGAAGCTCGACGACGCGACCGAGCTGGCGATCGAGGCCGCGCTCGACCAGCCGTTCAGCACCGTGCCGTCGGAGCAGCTCGGCAAGGCGCTGCGCACCCGCGACGCGCTCGGCCGCTACATCGAGGCCTGCAAGTCGTCGGTGCCGAAGGGCTTCGACCTCGGCGGCATGCGCATCGCGATGGACTGCGCGCACGGCGCGACGTACCAACTCGGCCCGCTGGTGCTGCGCGAGCTCGGTGCGCGCGTCGATGCGATCGGCGTCGACCCGAACGGGCTGAACATCAACGACGGCGTGGGTTCGACCCACCCCGAGACGCTCGCCGCGCGCGTGCTGGAGACGAAGGCCGACCTGGGCATCGCGTTCGACGGCGACGGCGACCGGGTGCTGTTCGTCGACGGCGACGGCGTGGTCTGCGACGGCGACGACCTGCTGTACGTGCTGGCGACCGACTGGCAGGACACCGGGCGCCTGCGCGGCCCGGTCGTGGGCACGCTGATGACCAACTTCGGCCTCGAGCAGGCGCTGCAGCGCCGCGGCATCGGGCTCCTCCGGGCCAAGGTCGGCGACCGCTACGTGCACCAGCAACTGCACGCGAACGACGCCGTGCTCGGCGGCGAGACCTCCGGCCACCTGCTGTGCCTGGACCGCGCCAGCACCGGCGACGGCATCGTCAGCGCGCTGCAGGTGCTCGAAGTGCTGCGCCGTCGCGGCCTGAGTCTGAAGCAGGCCCGCGAAGGCCTCACCAAGGTCCCGCAGAAGACGGTGAACGTGCGCTACAACGGCGCCAGCAAGCCGGCCGAAGCGCCGTCGGTGCAGGCCGCACTCGCGGAGGCGCAGGCGGCCGTGGCCGGCCGCGGCCGCGCGTTCCTGCGCCCGTCCGGAACCGAGCCGGTGGTGCGGGTAACGGTCGAGGCCGACGACGCCGCGCTGATGCAGCGGACCGTCGACGCCCTCGCCGAGGCCGTCCGAAACGCCGCCGCCTGATCCGGATCAAGTCCCTCCCAGTCGCGTCAGACGACACTGACGCCTCGCCGCCTTTCCCAGTGAATGCCATGTCCCAGCCCCAGATCCCGACCCTCGACATCCAGCGCTTCGACACCGACCGCGACGCCTTCGTCGCCGAACTGGGCGCGGCGTACCGCGAGTGGGGCTTCGCCGGCATCCGCAACCACGGCATCCCGCAGGCACTGATCGACGACGCCTACCGCGTGTTCTCGGCATTCTTCGCGCTGCCGGAAGACGTCAAGCGCCAGTACCACGTTGCCGGCGGCGGCGGTGCGCGCGGCTATACGCCGTTCGGCGTCGAGACGGCGAAGGGCGCGAAGTACTCCGACCTCAAGGAGTTCTGGCACATCGGCCGGGAGATTCCGGCCGACTCGAAGTACCGCGACGTGATGCCGCCGAACCTGTGGCCGACCGAGGTTCCGGGCTTCCGCGAGACGGGCTACGCCCTGTACGAGGCGCTCGACCAGCTCGGCTCGCGCGTGCTGTCGGCGCTTGCGCTGCACATCGGCCTGCCGGCGGACTATTTCGTCGACAAGACCGACTCGGGCAACTCGATCCTCCGGCCGATCCACTACCCGCCAATCACCGCCGACGACATCCCGAACGTGCGCGCCGGCGCGCACGAGGACATCAACCTGATCACGCTGCTGGTCGGCGCCAGCGCCGCCGGCCTCGAGGTCAAGTCGCGCAAGCGCGAGTGGGTGCCGTTCACCGCCGACGCCGACACGATCGTCGTCAACATCGGCGACATGCTGCAGCGGCTGACCAACCACGTGTACCCGTCGACCACCCACCGCGTGGTCAACCCGCCGGGCGAGCAGGCGCGCCAGCCGCGCTACTCCACCCCGTTCTTCCTGCACCCGAACCCGGATTTTGTGATCGACGTGCTGCCGTCGTGCGTGTCGGCCGACAATCCGAGCCGCTACCCCGAGCCGATCACCGCGCAGGGTTACCTCGAAGAACGGCTGCGCGAGATCAAGCTGAAGTAGGCGGTCTCACCCGCGCACGGCGACGCCGGCGGCCTGCAGCGCCTTGCGCCAGGCCGCCGTTTTCGTTTCCAGCCGGTGCGACGCGTTGGCCGGGCTGGTCGACGGCAGCGCGATCAGGGTCGGCGATACGTCCAGCGACGGCAGCACGAAGCGGCGGAACGCGGCATGGGCCTTGCCGCCGTTCAGCAGCACGGTTCGCACGCCGGGGTGGGCCGCGAAGAACGCGGCGAAATCGTTGACCTGCGCCGTGGCGTCGACGATCGCGCTGTCGAGGCTGCCGGGCCGCTCGGCGCGCGCGAACACGTCCCACAGCGCGATCCGCGCGTCGACCAGCCGCTGCAGGCGCGCGGCGTAGGGCAGGGACGGGGCCGCGCCGACCAGTTCGCCCATGATCGGCCAGAAGGCGTTGCGCGGGTGGGCGTAGTACTGGACCGCGTGCAGCGATGCCACGCCCGGCAGGCTGCCGAGCACCAGCGCGACCGCGTCGGGGGCCGACGACGGGCCGAATCCGCTCACGTGCCGCGCGTCCATCGCCCTCAGTCCGCGTCGCGGAAGTCGCGCGCCTTGCTGGCGACCAGCGCGCGCGCCAGCGGTTCGGGCAGGTACTTGGCGAGCGCCGCGATCGTGCGGTTGACCGCCCCGGTGACGCAGCGCGCCTGCCCACGCTCGACCGCGTCGAGGCCTTCGCGCGCGACCGACGCGGCGTCCTGCCACAGCCAGGGCGGCAGGCGCGAGATGCGCTCGCGCATGCCGTTCACGTCGTGGAACTCGGTGTAGGTGAAACCGGGGCACAGCGCGGTCACGTGCACGCCATGAGGCTGCATCTCCGCGTGCAGGCACTCGCTGAAGCGGATCATCAGCGCCTTGGACGCACCGTAGAGCGTGTGGCCGGCCGACGCCGGCACGAGTCCGGCCAGCGACGCGACGTTGACGATCCGGCCATAGCCACGGGACTGCATGGCGGGCGCGAACCGGTGGGTCAGTTCCGCCGGCGACGCCACCAGCACCTGCAGGAAGTCGGCATGTGTGCGCCAATCGCAAGACAGGTAGCGTCCGGGTACCCCGTACCCGGCATTGTTGACGAGGTGCGCGACGTGCAGGCCGCGCTCATCGACTGCCGACTCCAGGGCCTGAGCGCTGCGCGGGTCGGCCAGGTCCGCGGCGACGACGTGCACGTCGACCTGCGGCCGCAGGGACTGGGCCAGCGATTCGAGCCGTTCGACGCGGCGCGCGGTCAGCACCAGCGGCACGCCGCGCCGCGCGTACTCGCGCGCAAATGCCGCGCCGATGCCGCTGGAGGCGCCGGTGACCAGCGCATGGCCGCGGGAGGAGGGCGGGATTGCAGCGGATTGGTGGGCCGTCATGCGGGGATTATTGCCGGTGATGCCGGTGCGCTGGGCTAGAATTCTCGCTTTCGGATGATTGGAGTGCGCCGATGCGTCGTCGGATCGTGGCGGGGAACTGGAAGCTGCATGGCGACCGCGATTTCGCGTTCAAGCTGCTCGACGAGGTCGTCGACGCGGCGGCGCCGGCGGGCGTCGAGCGGCTGATCCTGCCGCCGCTGCCGTACCTGGGCGAGCTGGTCGAGCGGTACGGACCGCGCGGCCTGAGGTTCGGTGCCCAGGACGTCAGTGCACATGCAAAGGGCGCGTTCACCGGCGAAGTGTCCGCGGCGATGCTCAAGGACGTGGGCGCGGTGTACGGCCTGGTCGGCCATTCCGAGCGTCGCCAGCACCACGGCGAAAGCAGCCACCTCGTTGCCCGCAAGTTCGTCGCGGCCAAGGCCGCGGGTCTCGTGCCGATCCTGTGCGTCGGCGAGAGCCTCCACGAGCGCGAGGACGGCCAGACCGAGTGGCGGATCGAGGAGCAGCTCGGCCCGGTGTTCGAGCTGGCCGGCGCCTCGGCCTTCGAAGGGGCGATCGTCGCCTACGAGCCGGTCTGGGCAATCGGCACCGGCCGCACCGCCACGCCGGAGCAGGCGCAGGCCGTGCACGCATTCATTCGTGGCGAAATCGGCGCGCGCGATGCTAGAATCGCGGACTCGCTGCCGATCTTGTACGGCGGCAGCGTGAAGGCCGATAATGCCGCGTCGCTGTTCTCGCAGCCCGACGTCGACGGCGGCCTGGTCGGTGGGGCCTCGCTGGTCGCGACCGACTTCATCGCCATCGCCCAGGCGGCGGCACACTAGGTAATTCACGGATTCTTTCGATGCTGCTGTTCGCCAACATCATCTACGTGCTGGTCGCCATCGCGATGGTCGCGCTGATCCTCATGCAGCGCGGCGCCGGTGCGCAGGCGGGCTCCGGCTTCGGCGGCGGCGCGTCCGGCACGGTGTTCGGCTCGCGCGGCTCGTCGAACTTCCTGTCCAAGGCCACCAAGTGGCTGGCGATCGCGTTCTTCGGCATCAGCCTGTTCATGGCGTGGAACCAGACGCGCCAGGCCCGCGAGGTTGCCCCGGCGGCGACCGACCTCGGCCTGATGTCGCAGGTGCCCGTCGCGCCGGCCGCAGGGCCGGCAGTTCCCGCGGCACCGGCGTCGAGCACGGCCCCGGCCGCTAGCGGCACGGTCCCGGCCGCCGCCCCGGCGCCGACGGACGTGCCGCCGGCCGCGCCGACGCAGGAACCGACGCAGCCCGCTTCTGGGGGCTGATCCGAACACGTATCATTCGTTTCACGCGCTGCGGCCAGGATGGCCGGAGCGTCGGCCCGCGGGTCACACCGCAGCGGCCGCAACGACCGGGATGGACGGTCCCGGTCACGGCCCAACGGCCGGATAAAAGTTTCATGCCCAGATGGCGGAATTGGTAGACGCACTACCTTGAGGTGGTAGCGACTTCGGTCGTGGGGGTTCGAGTCCCCCTTTGGGCACCATATCCAGCAACACCAGCTCCAAGAGTGGGCCCGCGCGGCGGGCCTGACGCGCGGCACGGACGGGTGCCGCCGAGCCAAGGCCGCGGTTGTCCGCGGCCGTCGCCTTGAGTGAAGCCGAGAGAACACACGTGCTGGCCGAATACCTGCCGACCCTGCTGTTCCTGATCGTCGCCGGCGGTATCGGCGTCGCCCTGCTGGTGGTGGGCCAGGTGCTCGGACCCAGGCGTCCGACCGTCGAGAAGCTCGCCCCGTACGAATGCGGCTTCGAGGCCTTCGAGGACGCGCGCATGCAGTTCGACGTGCGCTACTACCTCATCGCGATCCAGTTCATCATTTTCGATCTCGAGATCATCTTCATCGTCCCGTGGACGCTGGTGTACGCCGAGCTCGGCGCGCGCTCGCTGGTGACGATGGGCCTGTTCGTCGGGATGCTGCTGCTGGGGTTCGTCTACGTGTGGAAGAAGGGCGCGCTGGAATGGGAGTGATGCCGTGAGCCTCGTTCAGACCGTCTCCAACCTGATGCACAACCCGCTGCCCGAAGGGCGGCTGGACGACATCCTGCTGCCGGAAGCCGACAACCCGGTGATGCAGCAGGGTTTCGTGACTACGAACCTCGACACCCTGTGGAACTGGGCGCGCACCGGCTCGATGTGGCCGATGACCTTCGGCCTGGCCTGCTGCGCGGTCGAGATGATGCACGCCGGCGCCGCGCGCCTGGACCTGGACCGCTACGGCGTGGTGTTCCGCCCGTCGCCGCGCCAGTCCGACGTGATGATCGTGGCCGGCACGCTGGTCAACAAGATGGCCCCGGCGCTGCGCAAGGTCTACGACCAGATGCCCGACCCGAAGTGGGTCATCTCGATGGGCAGCTGCGCCAACGGCGGTGGCTACTACCACTACTCGTACTCGGTCGTCCGCGGCTGCGACCGCATCGTGCCGGTCGACGTCTACGTGCCGGGCTGTCCGCCGACCGCCGAGGCGCTGGTGTACGGCATCCTGCAGCTGCAGAAGAAGATCCGTCGCGGCACCAACTTCGGCGACCAGAAGCAGGGTGTGCGCTGACATGGCGGGCACCGTTGCGGCACTGATCGAGCGCCTGCGCGCGCGTTTCGCGGACGCGGCCATCCACGTGGCCGAGCCGCGCGGCGAGGTGACCCTCGAGGTCGCCGCGTCGGACTGGCTGGACGCCGCCACCGCGCTGCGCAACGAATTCGGCTTCGAGGTCTGTGTCGACGTCAGCGGCGTCGACTACCTCAGCTACGGAAGCGACGAGTGGGACACCGAGGTGTCCTCGGAAGGCTTCTCGCGCGGCGTGGAAGGCAAGAGCGCCGGCCGCTTCCGCTGGGGCGAGGCGGTCAACGCCTCGGGCCTGGTGCCGGCGCGCCGCTTCGCCGCGGTGGCCCACCTGCTGTCGTGCCAGCACAACCAGCGCGTGCGGCTGCGCACCTTCGCCGAGAACGACGACCTGCCGGTCGTGGCGTCGCTGACCGGCGTCTGGCCCGGCACCAACTGGTTCGAGCGCGAGGCGTTCGATCTGTACGGCATCATCTTCGACGGCCATCCGGACCTGCGCCGGATCCTGACCGACTACGGTTTCGTCGGCCACCCGTTCCGCAAGGACTTCCCGCTGATCGGCAACGTCGAGGTCCGCTACGACGCCGACAAGCGCCGCGTCGTGTACGAGCCGGTGACGTCTGTCGAGCCGCGCGTCGGCGTGCCGCGCGTGATCCGCGATGACGCGCGCTACCAGACCGCGGTGGCGGAAGGGCAGGCGCGCATGGCCGCCCACCAGGCGGAGGTGAAGAAGTGAACGCACCGCTGCGCCATGGCGCTTCCAGCACGTCCGGCCTGCTCAACGCCGAGATCCGCAACTACACGCTGAACTTCGGCCCGCAGCATCCGGCCGCGCATGGCGTGCTTCGCCTGATCCTTGAAATGGACGGCGAGGTGGTGCAGCGTGCCGACCCTCACGTGGGCCTGCTCCATCGCGGCACCGAGAAGCTGGCCGAGTCCAAGCCGTTCAACCAGTCGATCGGCTACATGGACCGGCTCGACTACGTCTCGATGATGTGCAACGAGCACGCCTACGTGCTCGCGATCGAACGGCTGATGGGGATCGAGGCGCCGGAGCGGGCGCAGTGGATCCGCACGATGTTCGACGAGATCACCCGCATCCTGAACCACCTGATGTGGGTCGGGTCGAACGCGCTCGACCTCGGCGCGATGGCGGTGTTCCTGTACGCGTTCCGCGAGCGCGAAGAGCTGATGGACTGCTACGAGGCGGTGTCGGGCGCGCGCATGCACGCCGCGTACTACCGCCCGGGCGGCGTCTATCGCGACCTGCCGGCGCAGATGCCGCGCTACAAGGAGTCGCCGTGGCGCAAGGGCCAGAACCTCAAGCGCTTCAACGAGTGGCGCGAGGGGTCGATGCTCGACTACCTCGAGCGCTTCACCGAGGACTTCCCGAAGCGCGTCGATGAATACGAAACGCTGCTGACCGAGAACCGCATCTGGAAGCAGCGCACCGTCGGCGTGGGCGTGATCCCGCCGGAGAAGGCGCTGGCGTGGGGCATGAGCGGCCCGATGATCCGCGGCTCCGGCATCGCCTGGGACCTGCGCAAGAAGCAGCCCTACGCGCGCTACGCCGACGTGGACTTCGACATTCCGGTGGGCACCAACGGCGACTGTTACGACCGCTACCTGGTCCGCGTCGCCGAGATGCGCGAGTCCAACCGCATCATCCAGCAGTGCGTGAAGTGGCTGAAGGCCAATCCGGGCCCGGTCATCATCGACAACTTCAAGGTCGCGCCGCCGTCCCGCGAGGGGATGAAGGACGACATGGAAGCGCTGATCCACCACTTCAAGCTGTTCTCCGAGGGCTATTGCGTGCCGGCCGGCGAGACCTACGCCGCGGTCGAAGCGCCCAAGGGCGAGTTCGGCTGCTACCTGGTGTCGGACGGGGCAAACAAGCCGTTCCGCGTGAAGCTGCGCGCGCCGGGCTTCGCCCACCTGTCGTCGATGGACGAGGTCGTCAAGGGCCACATGCTGGCCGACGTGGTGGCGATGATCGGCACCTACGACATCGTGTTCGGCGAGATTGACCGTTAAGGCGGAGCGCGCCGGCCAGCGTGCGGGCGCCGTTGAGGATTCGAGCGAATGAAGGCGACAGGCAATTTCGAGGCCACCCAGCACGTCGACCCGATGGTCGCGCTGAGCGACGCCACGCGTGCGCACATCGACCACTGGCTGGCGAAGTTCCCGCCGGACCGCAAACGGTCGGCGGTGCTGCAGGGCCTGCATGCCGCGCAGGAACAGAACGGCGGCTGGCTGAGCGACGAGCTGATCGCGGCGGTGGCCAAGTACCTCGGCCTGCCGCCGGTGTGGGCCTACGAGGTCGCGAGCTTCTACTCGATGTTCGAGACCCAGAAGGTCGGCCGCCACAACGTCGCGTTCTGCACCAACATCAGCTGCTGGCTCAACGGCGCCGAGGACCTCGTCGCCCACGCCGAGAAGAAGCTCGGCTGCAAGCTGGGCGAGTCCACCGCCGACGGCCGCATCTTCCTCAAGCGCGAGGAAGAGTGCCTGGCCGCGTGCGCCGGTGCGCCGATGGCGGTGATCAACGGCCACTACCACGAGAAGCTCGACGCGGCGAAGGTCGACGAGCTGCTCGACGGCCTGAAGTGAGGCGGACAATCGAATGAGCTCGCACTCGCACCACGACTACTCCAAGGGCTACGGCCCGGTCGGCCCGGCCCCGCAGGAGCACAACGTCGTCTACACGACGCTGCACTACGACACGCCGTGGTCTTACGAGAATTACCTGAAGACCGGCGGCTACGCGGCGCTGCGCAAGATCCTGACCGAGAAGATGGACCCGAATGCGGTCATCGACATGGTCAAGGCGTCGGGCCTGCGCGGCCGCGGCGGCGCGGGCTTCCCGACCGGCCTGAAGTGGAGCTTCATGCCGAAGGGCAGCGGCACCCAGAAGTACATCCTGTGCAACTCGGACGAGTCGGAGCCGGGCACCTGCAAGGACCGCGACATCCTGCGCTTCAACCCGCACGCGGTCGTCGAGGGCATGGCGATCGCCTGCTACGCGACCGGCTCGACGGTGGCCTACAACTACCTGCGCGGCGAGTTCCACCACGAGCCGTTCGAGCATTTCGAGCAGGCGCTGAAGGAAGCCTACGAGAACGGCTGGCTGGGCAAGAACGTGCTCGGCAGCGGCGTGGACATCGATATCTACGGCGCGCTCGGCGCCGGCGCATACATCTGCGGCGAAGAGACCGCGCTGATGGAGTCGCTGGAAGGCAAGAAGGGCCAGCCGCGCTACAAGCCGCCGTTCCCGGCCAACTTCGGGCTGTTCGGCAAGCCCACCACGATCAACAACACCGAGACCTACGCATCGGTGCCGGCGATCATCCGCAACGGCGCCGAATGGTTCCTCAACCTCGGCAAGCCGAACAACGGCGGGCCGAAGGTGTTCTCGGTGTCGGGCCACGTCAACAACCCGGGCAACTTCGAAGTGCGCCTGGGGACGCCGTTCTCCGAGCTGCTGCAGATGGCCGGCGGCGTGCGCAACGGCCGCACGCTCAAGGGCGTGATCCCGGGCGGCTCGTCGATGCCGGTGCTGCCGGCCGACGTGATGATGGGCTGCACGATGGACTACGACTCGATCCAGAAGGCCGGCTCCGGCCTCGGCTCGGGGGCGGTCATCGTGATGGACGACAGCACCTGCATGGTGCGCGCCTGCCACCGGATCGCGCGCTTCTACTTCAAGGAGAGCTGCGGCCAGTGCACGCCGTGCCGCGAGGGCACCGGCTGGATGTACCGCATGCTCGGCCGCATCGTCGACAAGCAGGCCACGCTTGAGGACCTGCACATGCTGCGCGCCGCCGCCGGCCAGATCGAAGGCCACACCATCTGCGCGTTCGGCGAGGCCGCCGCGTGGCCGGTGCAGGGTTTCCTGCGCCACTACTGGAACGAGTTCGAGTACGCGATCGTGAACAAGCGCTTCCTCGTCGACGACCAGGCCGCCGGGCTCGTGCAGGAGGCCGCATGAGCGACGTCGTGAATGCGCCGGCCGCGCCGGTCGTCCCGGAAGGCCACGTCGCGATCGAGATCGACGGCGTCGCGATGACCGCGCCGAAGGGCTCGATGATCATCCAGGCCGCCGACAAGGCCGGCATCCCGATCCCGCGCTTCTGCTACCACGACAAGCTGAGCATCGCGGCCAACTGCCGCATGTGTCTGGTCGAAGTCGAGAAGATGCCCAAGCCGGCGCCGGCCTGCGCCACGCCGGTGATGGACGGCATGAAGGTCGTCACCCGCAGCGACAAGGCGCTGAAGTCGCAGCGCAACGTGATGGAGTTCCTGCTGGTCAACCACCCGCTGGACTGCCCGATCTGCGACCAGGGCGGCGAGTGCGAGCTGCAGGACCTGTCGATGGGTTACGGCCGATCGGTCAGCCGCTTCGCCGAGCGCAAGCGCGTCGTGCCGGACGAGGACATCGGCCCGCTGGTCGCCACCGAGATGACCCGCTGCATCCAGTGCACGCGCTGCGTGCGCTTCACCGCGGAGATCGCCGGTACGTACGAGCTGGGCGGCATGTACCGCGGCGAGAACCTGCAGATCGGCACCTACGACGGCAAGCCGTTGACGACCGAGCTGTCGGGCAACGTCATCGACGTGTGCCCGGTCGGCGCGCTGACCAACAAGGTGTTCCAGTTCAAGGCCCGTCCGTGGGAGCTGGTCGCGCGCGAGTCGCTCGGCTACCACGACGCGCTGGGCAGTAACCTGTTCCTGCACGTGCGCCGCGGCGACGTGCTGCGCACGGTGCCGCGCGACAACGACTCGGTCAACGAGTGCTGGCTGTCCGACCGCGACCGCTACTCGCACCAGGGCCTGTACGCCGACGACCGCGCGATCGTGCCGATGATCAAGCTCGCCGGCGAATGGCGCGACGCCACGTGGGACGAGGCGCTCGCCCGCGCCGCGCAGATCCTGCGCGACAACGGCGGCGACAATCTCGGCATCCTGGTCCATCCGGCAACCTCGAACGAGGAGGGCGCGCTGTTGGCGGCAATGGCGCAGGGCCTGGGCACCGGCAACCTCGACCACCGCATTTCGCAGCACGACCTGTCCGATGCCGCCGTCGCCGCGCCTTTCGCGATGCCGGTCGCTGAACTCGAATCGGCCGACGTTATCGTCATCGTCGGCTCGAACCTGCGCCATGAACTGCCGCTGGTCCACCAGCGCGTGCGCAAGGCGGCGCTGAAGGGCGCCAAGGTGCACGTGGTCAACCCGGTCGACTTCGACGTGACGTTCGACGTGGCGTCCAAGCACCTCGTCGCGCCGTCGCAGCTGGCGGCCACGCTGGCCGGCCCGGCGATCGCCGAGGCGCTGTCGGGCGCCAGCCGGGCCGCGATCATCGTCGGCGCGCTCGCCGAGAACGGCGTGCACGCCGCGGCGATCCGCCAGGCGGCGAGCAATCTGGCGGCCGCGACCGGCGCCAGGCTATGCCGCGTCCCGCAGGGCGCCAACGCCGTCGGTCTCACCGACTATGGCGTCCTGCCGACCGCGCGCGACGCGCGCGACATGCTCGCGCAGCCGCGGTCCGGCTACGTGATCTACGGAATCGAACCCGGCCTCGACTTCGCCGACGCGGCCACCGCGAACCGCGCCCTCGGCGCCGCCCAGGTCGTTGCGTTCAGCCATTTCGCCTGCCGCTCGACCCGCGCCGTCGCCGACGTGATCCTGCCGATCGGCGCGCTGCCCGAGATCGACGCGACGTTGACCAACCTCGACGGCCGCCAGCAGTCCGCGGTCGCCGGCGGTAAGTTGCCGGGCCAGACCCGTGCGGGCTGGCGCGTACTCCGTGCCCTCGGTGGCGAGCTCGGCCTGCCGGGCTTCGATTTCGTCGATCTCGCCGGCGCGCGCGCCGCGATGGCGATGCGTGACGTCGCTCCGGTCGCCGGCAGTGCGCCGGCCACTGGAAGCGAGGGTCTCGAACTCGCCGTCAGCTCCGCCATCTACCGCACCGACGGCGTCGTCCGCCGCGCGGCCGCCCTGCAGTCGCACCCGCTGAACCTCGCCCCGCGTGCGGTGGTGCACCCGGACGACGCGCAGGCGCTCGGCCTCGCCGATGGCACGGTGGCCGGGTTTACCGCCGATGCCGGCACCGCCACGCTTCCGGTGTCGACCAGCGCCAAGGTCGCGCGCGGCACGGTGTGGGTCGAGGGTGGACATGGCGCGACCGCGCCGCTCGGCGCCGCACGCGTGCAGGCGGGGAGGGCATGAGCACCATGGAACTGCTGAACTCGATCCTCCAGGCCGGCGTGGGCCAGATGCTGACCACCAACGTCGTCGACCCGTTCCACGGCTGGCTGACGGGCTTCGGCGCCGTCGGCGCGCTGGCGTGGATCGTGGTGAAGATCCTGCTGATCGCGATGCCGGTGATCATCACCGTGGCGTTCTACGTGGTCTGGGAGCGCAAGCTGATCGGCTGGATGCACGTGCGCCACGGGCCGATGTACGTCGGCATGGGCATCCTCCAGGCCTTCGCGGACGTCTTCAAGCTGCTGTTCAAGGAAGTCATCCAGCCCACGCGCGCCGAGCCGTTCCTGTTCAAGCTCGCGCCGCTGCTGGCGCTGGCGCCGGCGTTCGCGGCGTGGGCGGTGGTGCCGTTCGACGCGCAGGTCGTGCTTTCGAACGCCAACGCCGGCCTGCTGTACCTGCTGGCGATGACCTCGCTGGGCGTGTACGGCGTGATCCTCGCCGGCTGGGCATCGAACTCGAAGTACGCGTTCCTCGGTGCGATGCGCGCGGCGGCGCAGGTGGTCAGCTACGAGATCGCGATGGGCTTCGCGCTGGTCGGCGTGCTGATCGCCTCGCGCAGCCTCAACCTCAGCGACATCGTCATGGCGCAGGCCGGCAACGCCGGCGCGTTCGAGTGGTTCTGGCTGCCGCTGCTGCCGCTGTTCGTCGTGTACTTCATCTCCGGCGTGGCCGAGACCAACCGCGCGCCGTTCGACGTGGTCGAAGGCGAGTCCGAGATCGTCGCCGGCCACATGGTCGAGTACTCCGGCTCGGCGTTCTCGCTGTTCTTCCTGGCCGAGTACGCGAACATGATCCTGGTCAGCTTCCTGACCTCGATCTTCTTCCTCGGCGGCTGGCTCAGCCCGTTCCACGGCCTGGGGATTCCGTTCCTGTCGGTCGACGGCTGGTGGTGGCTGCTGCTGAAGGTGTTCTTCTTCGCCAGCTGCTTCATCTGGTTCCGCGCCTCGTTCCCGCGCTACCGCTATGACCAGATCATGCGGCTGGGCTGGAAGGTGTTCATCCCGTTGACCATCGTGTGGATCGCCGTCACCGCGCTGATGGCCTTCTTCGACGTCTTCACGCCGGGCCGGTAAGCAAGGCAGCCAGGGCAGACATGAATCAGAACCGTAAATTCACGGTGGTCGGCTACCTCAAGAGCCTGCTGCTGATCGAGCTCGCACAGGGGCTTTGGCTGACGCTGAAGTACCTGTTCAAGCCGAAGTACACGCTGATGTACCCGATGGAGAAGACGCCGCAGTCGCCGCGCTTCCGCGGCATCCACGCGCTGCGCCGCTACCCGAACGGCGAAGAGCGCTGCATCGCGTGCAAGCTGTGCGAGGCCGTGTGCCCGGCGCTGGCCATCACGATCGACTCGGAGAAGCGCGCCGACGGCACCCGCCGCACGACGCGCTACGACATCGACCTGTTCAAGTGCATCTTCTGCGGGTTCTGCGAGGAGTCGTGCCCGGTCGACTCGATCGTGGAGACGCACATCCACGAGTACCACTTCGACCAGCGCGGCCAGAACGTGCTCACCAAGCCCAAGCTGCTGGCCATCGGCGACCGCCTCGAGGCGGAAATCGCCGAGCGCCGCGCCGCCGACGCGCCTTTCCGCTGAGGACGCCATGGATCCCGTCCACTTCGCCTTCCTCGTCTTCGCCGCCGCCGCGATCGTCTCGGCGCTCGGCGTCATCAGCCTGCGCAACCCGGTCCACGCCGCGCTGTGCCTGGTGCTGACCTTCTTCTCCGTCGCCTGCACCTGGATCATTTCCGGCGCCGAGTTCCTCGGAATCGCGCTGATCCTGGTCTACGTCGGCGCGGTGATGGTGCTGTTCCTGTTCGTCGTGATGATGCTCGACATCGACGTCGCCCCGTTGCGGGAAGGCTTCGTGCGCTACCTGCCGGTCGGGCTGCTGGTGGCGGTGGTGATGCTGGTCGAGATCGTCACGCTGATCGGGGTCAAGGCCAGTCTGGCCGCGCCGTTCGCCGAGAACGTCGCCAGCGGCGCCGATGTCCCCAACACCACGTGGCTGGCGCGTGCGCTGTTCACCGGCTTCCTGCTGCCGTTCGAGGTCGCTGCGGTGATCCTGACGGTCGCGGTGATTGCCGCGGTGATGCTGACGCTGCGTCGGCGCCCGGGCGCCAAGCACCAGGACCCGAGCGCCCAGGCGCGGGTCCGTGCCGGCGACCGCCTGCGCATGGTGCGCATGGACGCGGTCCGGCCGGCGCCGCCGGCGGCTGCGGCCGACCAGGAGACGACCCCGTGAACCTGATGGCTGGCGTGACCCTCGGCCACTACCTGGCCCTTGCCGCGGCGCTGTTCTGCATCAGCGTCGCCGGCATCTTCCTCAACCGCAAGAACGTGATCGTGCTGCTGATGTCGATCGAGCTGATGCTGCTCGCGGTCAACATCAACTTCGTCGCGTTCTCGCGCGAGCTGGGCGACCCGTCGGGGCAGGTGTTCGTGTTCTTCATCCTGACCGTCGCGGCCGCCGAGGCCGCCATCGGCCTGGCGATCCTCGTCACGCTGTTCCGCAACCGGCGCACGATCAACGTCGCCGAAATCGATTCGATGAAGGGCTGAGCCGATGCCGGGCATGGAGTTCGCGATTTCCAAGTCGGTGCTGCTGGCCGTGGTGCTCGCGCCGCTGCTCGGCGCGATCCTGGCGGGCCTGTTCGGCCGGCGGATCGGCCGGGTCGGCGCGCACAGCGTTACCATCCTCGGCGTGGCCACCAGCTTCGCGCTGTCGGCCTACGTGCTGTGGCAGCTGGTCGGGCAGGGCGCCGCGCCGTTCAACGAGAACGTCTACACCTGGTTCCAGGTCGGCAGCTTCGACGCGCACGTCGGCTTCATGGTCGACAAGCTGACGGCGATGATGATGGTCGTGGTGACCTTCGTGTCGCTGCTGGTGCACGTCTACACGATCGGCTACATGGCCGAGGACGACGGCTACCAGCGCTTCTTCAGCTACATCTCGCTGTTCACCTTCTCGATGTTGATGCTCGTGATGAGCAACAACTTCCTGCAGCTGTTCTTCGGCTGGGAAGCGGTGGGCCTGGTCTCGTACCTGCTGATCGGGTTCTGGTTCAAGCGCCCGACCGCGGTGTTCGCCAACCTGAAGGCGTTCCTGGTCAACCGCGTCGGCGACTTCGGCTTCCTGCTCGGCATCGCCGCCGTGCTGCTGGTGTTCGGTTCGCTCGACTACGGCACCGTGTTCGCCAACGCGCCGACGATCGCCGGCCAGACCATCTCGGTGTGGTCGGGCAGCGTGACGGTGTTCGGCAACAGCTGGCAGCTGGTTGAGCCGTGGACATGGTCGATCGCCACGCTGATCTGCATCTGCCTGTTCATCGGCGCGATGGGCAAGTCGGCGCAGGTTCCGCTGCACGTGTGGCTGCCCGACTCGATGGAAGGCCCAACCCCGATCTCGGCGCTGATCCACGCCGCAACGATGGTCACCGCCGGCATCTTCATGGCCGCGCGCATGTCGCCGCTGTTCGAGCTGAGCCAGACCGCGCTGAACTTCGTGCTGTTCATTGGTGCGACCACGGCGTTCTGGACCGGCCTGATCGGCATCGTGCAGAACGACATCAAGCGCGTGGTCGCGTACTCGACGCTGTCGCAGCTGGGCTACATGACCGTCGCGCTCGGCGTGTCGGCGTACAGCGCGGGCGTGTACCACCTGATGACCCACGCGTTCTTCAAGGCGCTGCTGTTCCTCGGCGCCGGCTCGGTGATCATCGGGATGCACCACGAGCAGGACATGCGCCGGATGGGCGGCCTGAAGAAGTACATGCCGATCACCTACTGGACCATGGTGCTCGGCACCCTGGCGCTGGTCGGCACGCCGTTCTTCAGCGGCTTCTACTCGAAGGACACGATCATCGAGGCCGCGCACCACGCGGCGAAGGTCGGCAGCGCCGGCTGGGTCGGCCAGTACGCCTACTGGGCCGTGCTGCTGGGCGCGTTCGTCACCGCGTTCTACAGCTTCCGCCTGCTGTACCTGACGTTCCACGGCAAGGAGCGCTTCCGCGACGCGCACGCCGACGGCCACCACGGCCATGACGCCCACGACGCGCACGGCCACGACGACCACCACGGCCCGCACGAGCCGCACGAGTCGCCGTGGGTCGTCACCGTGCCGCTGATCCTGCTGGCGATCCCGTCGGTGCTGATCGGCTACCTGACCGTCGGCCCGATGCTGTTCGCGACCGACATGTCCGGCCACCACCCGCAGCTGCCGTTCTTCCTCGGCGCGATCGACGTGGCCGCCGCGCGCGACACCGTCGCGCAGCTCGGCAAGGAGCTGTGGCACGGTCCGGCGAAGTTCGCGCTGCACGGCTTCCAGGCGCCGGCGTTCTGGCTGGCCTTCGGCGGCTTCGCGCTCGCCACCGTGATGTACCTGCTCAAGCCGGAGTGGCCGGCGAAGGCGCGGCACGCGATGGCGTGGCCGGTGCGCGTGCTCGAGAATAAGTACGGCTTCGACAGCCTGTGGATCGACGGCTTCGCCGGTGGCGGTGTTGCGCTGGGCAAGGCCTCGCGCCTGTTCGACGCCCGGGTCATCGACGGCCTGATCGTCAACGGCAGCGCCCGCGTCGTGGACCTGGTCGCGCGTCTCGCGCGTCGGGTCCAGTCCGGCTACCTCTACCACTACGCCTTCGCGATGATCCTCGGCCTGATCGTGCTGCTCGCCGTCGTCATCCGACACTGGCAATAACCCGACCGGAACCGTCCAGTGACCTCTTGGCCCCTGCTTAGCCTCCTCATCTGGCTGCCGATCCTCGGCGGCGCCCTGACGCTCGCCTTCGGCAACGGGCGCGCCAACGGTGCGCGCTGGTTCGCCACCGGCGTCGCGGTGCTGACCTTGCTGCTCAGCGTGCCGCTGTTCACCGGCTTCGACTTCGCCAACGCCGGCATGCAGTTCGTCGAGGACCGCGCGTGGATCCCGGCGTACGACATCCGCTACCACCTCGGCGCCGACGGCATTGCCGCCGCGCTGATCGGGCTGACGACGTTGACCTCGGTACTGGTGTTGATTGGCGCGTGGGGCTCGGTCGACAAGCGGGTGAGCCAGTACTACGCGGCCTTCCTCGTGCTCGAGGGCCTGATGATCGGCGTGTTCGCCGCGCTCGACTCGATGCTGTTCTACGTGTTCTTCGAGGGCATGCTGATCCCGATGTTCATCATCATCGGCGTGTGGGGCGGCCCGCGCCGCGTGTACGCGTCGGTGAAGTTCTTCCTGTACACGTTCCTCGGCTCGCTGTTCATGCTGGTCGGGCTGATCTACCTGTACCTGAAGGGCGGCAGCTGGCAGCTCGCCGACCTGTACGCGCTGCCGCTGACGGCCACCGAGCAGATGTGGCTGTTCTTCGCCTTCCTGGCGGCGTTCGCGGTTAAGGTGCCGATGTTCCCGGTCCACACCTGGTTGCCGGATGCGCACGTCGAGGCGCCGACCGCCGGTTCGGTGGTGCTGGCGGCGATCATGCTGAAGATCGGCGGCTACGGCTTCCTGCGCTTCACGTTGCCGATCGTCCCCGACGCCGGCCACGAGTACGCCTGGCTGGTGATCGCGCTGAGCCTGATCGCGATCGTCTACGTCGGCCTGGTCGCGCTCGCCCAGGACGACATGAAGAAGCTGATCGCGTACTCGTCCGTGTCGCACATGGGCTTCGTCACGCTCGGCACGTTCATCGCCTTCGGCCTCGTGCGGGACTACGGCAACGTCGACGGCGCGCGCCTGGGCCTGCAGGGCGCGATGGTGCAGATGGTCAGCCACGGCTTCGTGTCCGGCGCGATGTTCACCTGCGTCGGCGTGCTGTACGACCGCATGCACAGCCGCATGATCAAGGACTACGGCGGCGTCGCCAACGTGATGCCGTGGTTCGCCGCATTCGTCGTGCTGTTCTCGATGGCCAACGCCGGCCTGCCGGGCACGTCGGGCTTTGTCGGCGAGTTCATGGTGATCCTCGCCAGCTTCCAGAAGCATCCGCTGATCGCGTTCACCGCGGCCACCACGCTGATCGTCGGTGCGGCCTACACGCTGTGGCTGGTCAAGCGCGTGATCTGGGGCGAGGTCGGCAATGCCCACGTCGCCGAGCTCGAGGACATCAACCCGCGCGAGGCCTTCGTCCTGGGCGCGTTCGCCGTCGGCGTGCTGCTGCTGGGCGTCTGGCCGAAGCCGCTGACCGACCTGATGGAGCCGTCGATCGCGCAGCTCGCCGCGCAGATCGCCACGTCCAAGCTGTAAGCCGCAGGGCTTCAACCCGCTGGGCTGCAATACGCCAACCCCGGCCGAACCCGCCAGCACCACCCGGAACCGCCTTCGATGACCCCAATGATGCCGTCCGCCGCCGACCTGCTGCCGCTGCTGCCCGAGCTCGTGCTCGTCGGCGCGGCGTTCGCGCTGCTGATGCTCGACCTGTTCCTCGACGAGCGGCGGCGCGTCGTCACCCACGCGCTGGCGATCGTGTCGCTGCTGGTGGCCGCGGCGATGGTCGCCACCGGCGTGGGCGGGCAGGGCACCGTCATGAGCGGCATGTTCGTGCGCGACACCGCGGCCGACGTGCTGAAGGTCGCGATGTGCCTGGTCGCGGCGCTGTCGATGGTCTACACCTGGCCGTACCTGCGCCAGCGCGGCCTGTACAAGGGCGAGGTCGCGGTGCTGATGCTGTTCGCGACGGCCGGCATGATGCTGCTGGTCTCGGCCGGCAGCCTGGTGATGGTGTACGTCGGCCTCGAGATGCTGGCGCTGTGCTCGTACGCGCTGGTGGCGATCGACCGCGACAGCCCGCTCGCGTCGGAAGCGGCGATCAAGTACTTCGTGCTCGGTTCGCTGGCGTCGGGCCTGCTGCTGTACGGCATGTCGCTGGTCTACGGCGCGACCGGCACGCTTGACCTGGCGGGCATCGGCGCGGCGGCGATGGCGACGCAGTCCAGCGCGCTGCTGGTGACCGGCGTGGTGTTCCTGGTCGCGGGCATCGCGTTCAAGTTCGGCGCGGCCCCGTTCCACATGTGGCTGCCGGACGTCTATCACGGCGCGCCGACGCCGATCACGCTGTTCATCGGCTCGGCGCCGAAGCTGGCGACGTTCGGCATGGCCTACCGCCTGCTCGAGATGGGCGCCGGCGGCCTCGACGATCGTTGGCGCCTGCTGCTCGCCGGCCTGGCCGTGGCGTCGCTGGCGATCGGCAACCTGTCGGCGATGGTGCAGAGCAATCTCAAGCGCCTGCTGGCGTACTCGACCGTGTCCCATGTCGGCTTCCTGTTCATCGGCCTCGCCGGTGGCGGCGCGCAGGGCATGGCGGCGTCGATGTTCTATGCGATCAGCTACGCGCTGATGTCGGCCGCGGCGTTCGGCGCGATCGTGGTGATGTCCAGCCGGGGCTTCGAAGCCGACCGCATCGACGACTACAAGGGCCTCAACGCCCGCAGCCCGTGGATGGCTGGCCTGATCCTGTGCGTGATGGCGTCGCTCGCCGGCCTGCCGCCGTTCCTGGGTTTCTGGGCGAAGCTGGCGGTGCTGCGCGCCGCGCTCGACGGCGGCCTGATGTGGCTGGCCATCGTCGGCGTCGTGTTCGCGGTGGTCGGCGCGTTCTATTACCTGCGCGTGGTAAAGGCCATGTACTTCGACGAACCCGACGGGCAGGTTCCCGAGCCGGTCAACAACCGGCCGCTGCGCATCGTGTTCGGCGTCAATGCGCTCGCGCTGCTCGCGCTCGGCTTTGCCTGGAACCCGATCATGGCGTGGTGCCAGCAGGCCTTCGCGGTCTGATCCGGCCGCACGCCCGACGCGGAGTTGCGCTGTTTGGCAACGAAATGCTGAATCGGGCTTGCGGAGATTTCCGACGACCGTTATGATCGTCGGCCTGATGCGGGGTGGAGCAGTCTGGCAGCTCGTCGGGCTCATAACCCGAAGGTCGCAGGTTCAAATCCTGCCCCCGCTACCAGCTTCGATTTGAGACGGTTCGAACGAACCGGGTGGTGTCCCGAAAGGGGCGCCGTCTCAAGGAGGGGTCGGGCTTGGTAATCGCGCTCTGCTCGCGTGATTGCGCCGAAATCCAGTGGTAACGGACAAGGGGCCCGCCGGGCCCCTTGTTGTTTTCGCGCCTGCGGTTTGCCGCGGCCGCAGGCAACCGGCACGTGTTTTCCCGCTGTCTTCGTTATCCGTTCCAGCCGTCGTCCCGTCCGATCGCATCGTGACGTCGCATTCGCAGGAGGTTCCGCGCGTGACCGACAAAGCCACCGAGATCGCCACGCTGCTCGCCCCGACCGTCGCGTCGCTGGGCGTGGAGCTGATCGGCGCCGAGTACCTGCCCGCCGCGGGCAGCTCGGTGTTGCGCCTGTACATCGACGTGCCGGCCGGCGAGTCGAGCGAGCGGCTGGTGACGATCGACGACTGCGAGGCGGTGAGCCGCGAAGTCTCCGCGCAGCTCGATGTCGAGGATCCGATCAGCGGCAACTACACGCTGGAAGTGTCGTCGCCGGGCATCGACCGTCCGCTGTTCGGTGCCGCGCAGTTCGCGCGCTTCGTCGGCGAGACGGCCAAGGCGACCCTGCGCGTGCCGCAGGACGGCCGGCGCCGCCTGCAGGGGGAGATCGCGCGGGTCGACGGCGAAACGGTCGTGTTCCAAATCGAGGGCGCCGGCGGCGAGCCGGTGGAGCTGGCGGTGAATGCCGGCAACATCGACAAGGCGCGCCTGGTGCCCGACTGGGTCGCGCTCGGCATGGCGCCCGCCAAGGACAAGTCCGGTCGCGATGCGCGCCCGGGCAAGCAGTCAACCAAGAAACCAACCAAGAAGCCGGCGGCCAAGCCGTCCCGTGCGGAGTGAGCAGATGAGCAAGGAACTTTTGCTGGTGGTGGACGCGGTCGCCAACGAAAAGGGCGTCCCGCGCGAGGTGATCTTCGATGCGATCGAGGCCGCGTTGGCTTCGGCGGCGAAGAAGCGCTACCACGACGAAGACGTGCTGGTGCGCGTGTCGATCGACCAGAAGGACGGCAGCTACGAGACCTTCCGCCGGATGGAGGTCGTCGCCGACGACGTCGTCATGGAGTCGCCGGACCGCCAGATCCGCATGATGGACGTCATCGACGAGGTCGAGGGCGTCGAGGTCGGCGACTTCATCGAGGAGCAGATCGAGAACCCGGACTTCGGCCGCATCGCGGCCCAGGCCGCCAAGCAGGTGATCGTCCAGCGCGTGCGCGAGGCCGAGCGCCAGCAGGTCGTCGATGCGTGGAAGGATCGCGTCGGCGAGCTGGTCACCGGCATCGTCAAGCGCGTCGAGCGCGGCAACATCTACGTCGACCTGGGCGGCAACGCCGAGGCGATCATCCCGAAGGACAAGGGCATCCCGCGCGACGTGCTGCGCGCCGGCGACCGCGTCCGCGGCTATCTGTTCGACGTCCGCTCCGAGCCGCGTGGGCCGCAGCTGTTCATCAGCCGCGCCGCGCCGGAATTCATGATGGAGCTGTTCAAGCTCGAAGTGCCGGAAGTCGGCCAGGGCCTGGTGTCGATCAAGGGCTGCGCGCGTGACCCCGGCGATCGCGCCAAGATCGCGGTGCAGGCGCACGACAACCGCACCGATCCGATCGGCGCGTGCATCGGCATGCGCGGCTCGCGTGTGCAGGCGGTGAGCAACGAGCTCAACGGCGAACGCGTCGACATCGTGCTGTGGTCGGACAATCCGGCGCAGTTCGTGATCAATGCGATGGCGCCGGCCGAGGTGCAGTCGATCGTGGTCGACGAAGACAAGCATTCGATGGACCTGGCGGTCGCCGAAGACCGCCTGGCGCAGGCGATCGGCAAGGGCGGCCAGAACGTGCGCCTGGCCAGCCGCCTGACCGGCTGGCAGCTCAATGTGATGACCCAGGACCAGGTCACCGCGAAGTCCGAGGCCGAGCAGAACGCCGCCCGCCAGCTGTTCCAGGACAAGCTCGAGGTCGACGAGGAAATCGCCGGCATCCTGGTGGCCGAAGGCTTCAGCACGGTCGAGGAAATCGCGTACGTCCCGGTCGGCGAGCTGCTTGCCGTCGAGGGCTTCGACGAGGACATCGTCGAGGAGCTGCGTTCGCGTGCCCGCGACGCGCTGCTGAACGAGGCGCTGGCCGCCGAGGAGCAGCTCGAGGAGCACCAGCCGGCGGCCGACCTGCTCGAGCTCGACGGCATGGACGAGGCCACCGCGTACGCGCTGGCCGCCCGTGGCGTCGTCACCCGCGACGACCTGGCCGACCTGGCGACCGACGAGCTGACCGACATCGAGGGCATCGACGAGGAACGCGCCGCGGCCCTGATCATGGAAGCGCGCAAGCACTGGTTCGAATGAACACGGCAGCCGACGGGCCCCGGCGCCGCCGGGGCTAGAATGGCGCCACCACGCGCGGGCATGTCCCGCGCAACGAGGACACGGAATCCGAATGTCGCAGCAAACCACCATCCGCAAGCTCGCTGAACTGGTCAACACGCCGGTCGAGAAGCTGCTGGAACAGCTCGCCGAAGCCGGCATGAGCTTCAGCGGTCCCGACCAGGTCGTCACCAGCATCGAGAAGGTCAAGCTGCTCGGCTTCCTCAAGCGGTCGCACGGCAAGACCGAGCAGGCCGCCGAAGAGGTGGCCGCGCCGAAGAAGATCACGCTCAACCGCAGCCGCAAGCAGGAGCTGACGGTCGGCGGCGGCAAGAGCCGCTCGACGGTCGACGTGGTCGTGCGCAAGAAGGTGACGCTGGTGCGTCCCGTCGACGGCGGCGGGATGGACCCGGCCGACGAGCGCGCGGACATCCTGCGCAAGCTCGAGGAGTCGCGCGCCCGCAACCTGGCCGAGCAGCAGAAGCTGGCCGACGATGACCGTCGTCGCGCCGAAGCCGCCGAGGCCGCGCGCCTCGAGGCCGAGGACGCCGCTCGCCAGAAGGCCGAGGAAGCGCAGCGCGCGCTGCTGGCCGAGGCGAGCGCGGTGCTCGGCGACGAGGACGGCCCGCGCAAGGCGCCGGCCCACGGCCATGGCCACGGCCACCCGAAGCCGGCCCCGGCGCGTGTCGAGGCCGCCCGCCCGGGCGCCCCGGCGCACAAGAACCGCGGCTCGCACGCGATGGTCGCGACCGTCGAGGACGACGACCGCACCAACCGCTTCGCTGGCCAGATGCACCTGAGCGCGTCCGATCGCGCCCGTCGCACGTCGGTGACGCGCGGCAAGGCCAAGCCGCAGCGCCGCTCGTCCGAGCAGTCGCGTTCGGGCACCGGCAAGCACGCGTTCGAGCGTCCGACGGCGCCGGTCGTGCGCGAAGTGGCGATCGGCGAGACGATCACCGTCGCCGACCTCGCGCAGAAGCTCGCCCTGAAGGGCGGCGACGTCGTCAAGGCGCTGTTCAAGATGGGCGTCATGGCGACCATCAACCAGTCGATCGACCACGACACCGCGGTGCTCGTGACCGAGGAGCTGGGCCACGTGCCGGTCAAGGCCGACGCGGGCAGCGCCGAGGACGTGCTGCTGGCGCATGTCGAGGACCTGCAGGGCGACAAGGTCACGCGTCCGCCGGTCGTCACGATCATGGGCCACGTCGACCACGGCAAGACCTCGCTGCTGGACTACATCCGCCGCACCAAGGTCGCCTCCGGCGAAGCCGGCGGCATCACCCAGCACATCGGCGCGTACCACGTCGAGACCAATCGCGGCGTCATCAGCTTCCTCGACACCCCGGGCCACGCGGCGTTCACTTCGATGCGCGCCCGCGGCGCCAAGCTCACCGACATCGTGGTGCTGGTGGTCGCGGCCGACGACGGTGTCATGCCGCAGACGCGCGAGGCGATCCAGCACGCGAAGGCGGCCGGCGTGCCGTTGATCGTGGCGATCAACAAGATCGACAAGTCCGACGCCGACCCGCTGCGGGTCAAGAACGAGCTGCTCAGCGAGCAGGTCGTGGCCGAGGAGTTCGGCGGCGAGACCCAGATGGTCGAGCTGTCGGCCAAGACCGGTGCCGGCGTCGACAACCTGCTGGATTCGATCTCGCTGCAGGCCGAAGTGCTCGAGCTCAAGGCCGTGCCCGATGGCCGTGCCACCGGCGTCGTCATCGAGTCGTCGCTCGACAAGGGCCGCGGCCCGGTCGCGACGGTGCTGGTCCAGCAGGGCAAGCTGTCGAAGGGCGACTACCTCGTGTGCGGCGTGCAGTACGGCCGCGTGCGCGCGCTGTTCGACGAGACCGGTTCGCAGGTGGCCTCCGCCGGCCCGTCGATCCCGGTGCAGGTGCTCGGCCTGTCGGGCGTTCCGGACGCCGGTGACGACTTCGTCGTCGTCGACGACGAGCGTCTGGCCAAGGACGTCGCGCAGCAGCGCGACGCCAAGCGCCGCGAAACGCGCCTGGTCGCGCAGGCGGGCAACCGCATGGAAGACATCATGGCCCAGATGGGCGACGGTGCCGGGCAGCAGACGCTCAACCTGGTGGTCAAGGCCGACGTGCAGGGTTCGGTCCAGGCGCTGCGCGAGGCGCTGACGGCGCTGTCGACCGACGCGATCCGCATCAACGTGATCGGCGGCGGCGTGGGCGGCATCACCGAGTCCGACGCCACGTTGGCGGCGACGTCGAAGGCGACGATCATCGGCTTCAACGTCCGCGCAGACGCCTCGGCCCGCAAGGTCATCGAAGGCAACGGCGTCGACCTGCGCTACTTCTCGATTATCTATGACGTGATCGACCAGGTGAAGCAGGTCGCGTCCGGCATCCTTGGCGTCGAGATCCGCGAAGAGATCATCGGCATCGCCGAGGTCCGCGACGTGTTCCGCAGCTCGAAGTTCGGCGCGGTCGCCGGCTGCATGGTGGTCGAGGGCGTGGTCAAGCGCTCCAAGCCGATCCGCGTGCTGCGCGACAGCACGGTGGTGTTCGAGGGTGAGCTCGAGTCGCTGCGCCGCTTCAAGGAGAACGTCGACGAAGTGCGCAACGGCACCGAGTGCGGCATCGGCGTGAAGGCGTACAACGACATCAAGCCGGGCGACCAGATCGAGTGCTTCGAGCGCATCGAAGTGCAGCGCACCCTGTAACGATGGCCGGCAAGTCCTTCCATCGCACCGATCGCGTCTCCGCCCAGCTCCGCAGGGAGCTGGGCACCATCGTCCGCGAGGCCGTGCGCGAGCACGGCCTGCCGTCGGTCAGCGTGTCCGACGTCGAGATCAGCCGCGACCTGGCCCACGCCAAGGTGTTCGTCACTGCGCTGCAGGCCGAGCGGTCGCTCGAAGCGGTCAAGGCGCTCAAGGAGCTGGCGAAAGAGATGCGCTACCACCTGGGCAAGGCGATGAAGCTGCGGCACGTGCCGGAGCTGCATTTCCACTACGACGATTCGGTCGACCGGGGCGAGCGCATCGACAACCTGCTGCGCGAGTCGCCGGATGCGGCGACCGGCGAGGCGGGCGGGGCGGACGACTGATCCACTGGCGTCCATCGGACAAGCGTGACGGCGGCCTGGCCGCCGTCGTCGTTTCCGGCGCCCGATGACGGCCACCCCCGGCTCATCCATCACCCAGAACAATCGACACGGCACGCCGCCCACGCCATGACCCCCGAGCGCCCGAAGAAGCCCCGCACCGTGTTCCGTCCGCTGCACGGCCTGCTGCTGCTCGACAAGCCGGCCGGCCTCAGCTCCAACCAGGCGCTGCAGCAGGTGCGCCACCTGTTCCGCGCCGAGAAGGCCGGCCACACCGGCAGCCTCGACCCGCTCGCAACCGGCCTGCTGCCGGTTTGCTTCGGCGAGGCGACCAAGATCGCCGGGTCGCTGCTCGGCGCGCGCAAGGCGTATGAGACCGTGGCGGTGCTAGGCGCGACCACCGACACCGACGACGCCGACGGCGCGGTGCTGATCGAACGACCGGTGCCGGCGCTGTCGGACGCCGCGATCGAGGCTGCGCTGGCTCCGCTGCGTGGCCGCATCCGCCAGCGCGCGCCGGTGTATTCGGCGCTGAAGCAGGGCGGCGAGCCGCTGTACGCCAAGGCCCGCCGCGGCGAGGCCATCGAGGCGCCGGAGCGCGACGTCGACGTCCACATCCTCGAACTGCTCGAACGCGACGGTGCCCGGCTGCGCCTGCGGGTCGAGTGCGGGTCCGGCACCTACGTGCGCAGCCTGGTGCGCGACCTCGGGGAAGCGCTGGGCTGCGGTGCCCACGTCGAGACGCTGCGGCGGCTGTGGGTCGAGCCGTTCCGCGACCCGGAGATGTACACGCTGGACCGGCTGCGCGGCCTCGCGGCCGAGGGCGAGGGCCGGCTCGATGCGTGCCTGCTGCCGATCGAGGCCGGCCTGGCGCCGTTCGCGCGGGTCGAAGTCGATGCCGATCAGGCGGCCCGGCTCGGCCATGGCCAGCGCCTGCGACTCCCGCCCCCGGTCGCGCCGCGTGAGGTGGCGGTCTTCGGTCCGGACGGCCGCGCCCTAGGCCTGGCCGAGCTCGAGGCGGACGGTCGGCTGCAGGTCCGCCGGCTGTTCGCGTGGGCGTCGGCCTCGCCGCGGGGCGAATGAACAGGCCGCTGGCCAGGTGCCGGCCGCCCTGCAGGGAGCGCGCGGCCCGGTCGCATTCGGCCGGATCGGCTGCTACAATCGCGGGGCTTTTCAAGCACTTTCCGCAGTTCCATTCGCGGCCGTACCAAGCGCGTTCCATTCCATAGCAAGCGGCGGGCCAGGCGGTGCGTCGGAGCGGTCGATCCGCCCCGATCAGCGTTCTGCGGGCCCCGCGTCTACCAGAGAGCCCCACCATGTCGATCGACACCAGCAAGATCATTGAAGACAACAAGCGCGGCGCCAACGACACCGGTTCGCCGGAAGTCCAGGTCGCCCTGCTCACCGCCCGCATCGAGCACCTGACGGGCCACTTCAAGACCCACAAGCAGGACCACCACAGCCGGCGCGGCCTGCTGCAGATGGTCAACCGCCGCCGCAGCCTGCTCGACTACCTCAAGCGCAAGGACAACGAGCGCTACAAGAGCCTGATCGAGAAGCTCGGCCTGCGTCGCTGATCGAGATACCCGCCGCGGCGCAGTGATGCGCCGCGGTTTTTTTTGAGGTCGTCCGCGCGCGGGCGACCGGTACACCAGGCCGCCGTTGGCGGTCGACCGGCAGCGGCAAGGGCCCCGGCCGGAACGCATCGAACCGAGGAACATCCAACGTGGCAAAAATTACCAAGACCTTCCAGTACGGCAACCAGACCGTCACGCTCGAGACCGGTGAAGTCGCCCGCCAGGCCGGCGGCGCCGTCATGGTCACCGTCGACGGGACCGTGCTGCTGGTCACCGCGGTCGCCAACAAGACCGCGCGCGAGGGCCAGGACTTCTTCCCCCTGACCGTCGACTACCAGGAGAAGTTCTACGCCGGCGGCCGCATCCCGGGTGGCTTCTTCAAGCGCGAAGGCCGCCAGACCGAGAAGGAAACGCTGATCTCGCGACTGATCGATCGCCCGATCCGTCCGCTGTTCCCGGAGGGCTTCCGCAACGAGGTCCAGATCATCGCCACGGTGATGTCGATGAACCCGGAGGTCGACGGCGACATCCTGGCGCTGCTGGGCGCGTCCGCCGCGCTGGCGCTGTCGGGTGCACCGTTCGACGGCCCGATCGGCGCCGCCAAGGTCGGCTACAAGGACGGCCAGTACCTGCTGAACCCGACCGTCAGCGAACTCAAGGATTCCAAGCTTGAGCTGGTCGTCGCCGGCACCAAGAACGCCGTGCTGATGGTCGAGTCCGAAGCGCAGGAACTGTCGGAAGACGTGATGCTCGGCGCAGTGATGTTCGGCCACCAGCACATGCAGGTCGCGATCAACGCGATCAACGAGCTGGTCGCCGAAGCCGGCAAGCCCAAGTGGGACTGGTCGGCACCGGCCCGCCACGACGGCATCGTCGCCGCGCTGAAGGGCGCCATCGGCGACCGCCTCGGCGCTGCGTTCCAGATCCGCGACAAGGCCGCGCGCCGCGACGCGATCTCCGCGCTGAAGAAGGACGTGCTGGCGTCGCTGGCCCCGCAGTGCGAGGCCAACGGCTGGAACCCGGCGGAGCTGTCGAAGGAATTCGGCGAGCTGGAGTACGAGACCATGCGCGGCGCGGTGCTCAGCACCAAGGTCCGCATCGACGGCCGCGCCCTCGACACGGTCCGCCCGATCGCCTCGAAGGTCGGCGTGCTGCCGCGCGTCCATGGCTCGTCGCTGTTCACCCGCGGCGAGACCCAGGCGATCGTCGCCGTCACCCTCGGCACCGCGCGCGACGGCCAGATCATCGACGCCGTCTCGGGCGAGTACAAGGAACACTTCCTGTTCCACTACAACTTCCCGCCGTACTCGGTCGGTGAAGCCGGCCGCATGATGGGCCCGAAGCGCCGCGAGATCGGCCACGGCCGCCTCGCCAAGCGCGGCGTGCTCGCCGTCATGCCGACGATGGAGTCGTTCCCGTACACGATCCGCGTCGTCTCCGAGATCACCGAATCGAACGGTTCCTCGTCGATGGCCTCGGTCTGCGGCTCGTCGCTGGCCCTGATGGACGCCGGCGTGCCGATCAAGGCGCCGGTCGCCGGCATCGCGATGGGCCTGGTGAAGGAAGGCGACGACTTCGTCGTGCTGTCCGACATCCTCGGTGACGAGGATCACCTCGGCGACATGGACTTCAAGGTGGCCGGCACCGCCGAGGGCATCTCGGCGCTGCAGATGGACATCAAGATCCAGGGCATCACCGAGGAGATCATGAAGGCCGCGCTGGCCCAGGCCAAGGCCGGTCGCCTGCACATCCTCGGCGAGATGGCGAGCGCGCTGACCGCCCCGCGTGGCGAGCTGTCCGAGTTCGCGCCGCGCCTGCTGACGATCAAGATCCACCCGGACAAGATCCGCGAAGTGATCGGCAAGGGTGGCTCGGTCATCCAGGCGATCACCAAGGAGACCGGCACCCAGATCGACATCCAGGACGACGGCACGATCACGATCGCCTCGGTCAACGCCGCTGCCGGCCAGGCCGCCAAGGCGCGCATCGAGCAGATCACGTCCGACGTCGAGCCGGGCCGTATCTACGAGGGCAAGGTCGCCAAGATCATGGACTTCGGCGCGTTCGTGACGATCTCCCCCGGCAAGGACGGCCTGGTCCACGTGTCGCAGATCTCCAACGATCGCGTCGAGAAGGTCAGCGACGTGCTCAAGGAAGGCGACGTGGTCAAGGTCAAGGTGCTGGAAGTCGACAAGCAGGGCCGCATCCGCCTGTCGATGAAGGCCATCGAGGAAGGCGAGGGCGTCCCGGCCGAGTAAGCCGGGCGACGTCGCTGGACGCGAAAGAGAGCGGGCTTCGGCCCGCTTTCTTTTTGCCCGTTTGGCCGCGGGGCCGGATCGGGGGAACCGGTCGCATCGCTTGCCCGCTGGCTCGCCAAAGCCGTCGCGCGACCCCATCGGGCGGTCATGCAAGGCGCGCGATTCGTGACTGCCGGCGTGAAGAACCGCTCACACGCAAACACGTATTTTTCACATGTACGACCCGGTGCCACGGGATGGCCAGCCGCACCTGAGTGACGGCAGCCGCGGTCGATCTCGACGACGGGGGATCCGTGAATACCGAACTGAAACGCCGCAAATCCGCCGCCTCCCCGGCGGCGCCCGCCAGCGCACGCATCGCGCCGGACGATTGGCTCGAGCTGTTGATCGACCGGATGGGCGCCGTCCGCGACGGCGACTTCTCGGTCCGCCTGCCGCTGCACTGGCAGGGCATGGAAGGCCGCCTCGCCGAAATCCTCAACGACATCGTCAGCCAGAACCGCCGCCTGTCGGCCGAACTCGGCCGCGTCGGCCAGGCCGTCGGCCGCGAGGGCCAGATGCGCCAGCGCGTCGTCCCGACCAATGCGCAGGGCGAGTGGGCGGGCATGGAGCGCAGCGTCAACGCGCTGATCGACGATCTCGTGCGCCCGGTTGAAACGATGACCGAGGCGATGGCCGGCGTCGCCAAGGGCGACCTGACCCGCACCGTGCCGCTCGAGGCCGACGGCCGCCCGCTGCAGGGCGAGTTCCTGCGCTCGGCGACGATCGTCAACCGCATGATCGAGCAGATGGGCGAGTTCTCGTCCGAAGTGACCCGCGTCGCGCTCGAGGTCGGCACAGCCGGCCGCCTCGG
Source organism: Cognatilysobacter tabacisoli (assembly GCF_003586305.1). Lineage (GTDB taxonomy): Bacteria > Pseudomonadota > Gammaproteobacteria > Xanthomonadales > Xanthomonadaceae > Cognatilysobacter_A > Cognatilysobacter_A tabacisoli. The sequence goes on from NZ_QXJI01000001.1 coordinate 552,480, forward strand.
CGGCCAGGCCAAGGTCAAGGGCGTCTCGGGCGTCTGGAAGGACCTGACCGACTCCGTCAACCAGATGGCGTCGAACCTGACCGCGCAGGTCCGTAACATTTCCGAGGTCACCATCGCGGTCGCCAACGGCGACCTGTCGCGCAAGATCACCGTCGACGTGCGCGGGGAGATCCTGCAGCTCAAGGAAGCCATCAACACGATGGTGGACCAGCTCAACGGCTTCGCCGCGGAGGTCACGCGCGTGGCGCGCGAGGTCGGCACCGAGGGGAAGCTCGGCGGCCAGGCGATCGTGCCCGGCGTGGCCGGCACCTGGAAGGACCTGACCGACTCGGTCAACGCGATGGCGTCGAACCTGACGTCGCAGGTGCGAAACATTGCCGAGGTGACCACCGCCGTGGCGCGCGGCGACCTGTCGCGCAAGATCACCGTGGACGTGCGCGGCGAGATCCGCGAACTCAAGGACACCATCAACACGATGGTGGACCAGCTCAACGGCTTCGCGGCGGAAGTGACGCGCGTGGCGCGCGAGGTCGGCACCGACGGCAAGCTCGGCGGCCAGGCCGAGGTGCCGGACGTCGCCGGCACGTGGAAGGACCTGACCGACCACGTGAACTCGATGGCATCGAACCTGACGCTGCAGGTGCGAAATATCGCCGACGTGACCACCGCGGTGGCCAAGGGCGATCTGTCGCGCAAGATCACCGTGGACGTGAAGGGCGAGATTCTCGAGCTGAAGAACACCATCAACACGATGGTCGACCAGCTCAACGGCTTCGCCGCGGAGGTCACCCGCGTGGCCCGCGAGGTCGGCACCGAGGGCAAGCTCGGCGGCCAGGCCCAGGTCCCCGGCGTCGACGGCACGTGGAAGGACCTGACCGACTCGGTCAACGCGATGGCGTCGAACCTGACGTCGCAGGTGCGAAACATCGCCGAGGTGACCACCGCGGTCGCGAAGGGCGACCTGTCGCGCAAGATCACCGTGGACGTGCGCGGCGAGATCCGCGAACTCAAGGACACCATCAACACGATGGTGGACCAGCTCAACGGCTTCGCCGCGGAGGTCACGCGCGTGGCGCGCGAGGTCGGCACCGAGGGCAAGCTCGGCGGTCAGGCCGAAGTGCCCGGCGTGGCCGGCACGTGGAAGGACCTGACCGACAACGTCAACTCGATGGCGTCGAACCTGACCGCGCAGGTGCGAAACATCGCCGAGGTGACCACGGCCGTGGCGCGCGGCGACCTGTCGCGCAAGATCACGGTGGACGTCAAGGGCGAGATTCTCGCGCTGAAGGACACCATCAATACGATGGTGGACCAGCTCAACGGCTTCGCCGCGGAGGTGACGCGCGTGGCGCGCGAGGTCGGCACCGAAGGCAAGCTCGGCGGCCAGGCGCAGGTGCCCGGCGTGGCCGGCACGTGGAAGGACCTCACCGACAACGTCAACTCGATGGCGTCGAACCTGACGACCCAGGTGCGAAACATCGCCGAGGTTGCAACCTCGGTGGCGCGAGGCGACCTGTCTCGCAAGATCGCGGTCGACGCGCAGGGCGAAATCCTGCAGCTGAAGAACACGCTCAACACGATGGTGGACCAGCTCAATGGCTTCGCCGCGGAGGTCACGCGCGTGGCGCGCGAGGTCGGTACCGAGGGCAAGCTCGGCGGCCAGGCCGAAGTGCCCGGCGTGGCCGGCACGTGGAAGGACCTGACCGACAACGTCAACTCGATGGCGTCGAACCTGACCACCCAGGTGCGTGGCATCGCCGCGGTCGTCACCGCGGTCGCCAACGGCGACCTCAGCAAGCGCCTGACGGTGGAGGCCAAGGGCGAAATCGCCGAACTGGCCGACACGATCAACGGCATGACCGAGACGCTGGCGATCTTCGGCGACCAGGTGACCACGGTGGCGCGAGAGGTCGGCGTCGAAGGTCGCCTCGGCGGACAGGCCAACGTGCCCGGCACGGCCGGCATCTGGGAAGACCTGACGGCCAACGTGAACCAGCTCGCCGCGAACCTGACCACCCAGGTGCGCGCAATCGCCGAGGTCGCCACCGCGGTGACCCAGGGCGACCTGACGCGTTCGATCACCGTCGACGTGCGCGGCGAAGTGGCGGACCTGAAGGACAACATCAACTCGATGATCGGCACCCTGCGTGCGACCACCGAGAGCAACCGCGAGCAGGACTGGCTGAAGACCAACCTCGCGCAGTTCAGCAGCATGATGCAGGGCCAGCGCGACCTGATCACGCTCGGCCAGATGCTGCTGTCCGAGCTGGCGCCGCTGGTGAACGCGCAGCAGGGCGTGATGTACATCGTCGAGGAGCACGTCAGCGGACGCCCGACGCGCCTGCGCCAGCTCGCCGGCTACGCCGACGTGCCGACGGCGGGCGAAGGCCGCACGCTCGCGTTCGGCGAGGGCCTCGTCGGCCAGTGCGCCGCGCAGGGCCAGCCGATCCTGATCGAGAACTTCAGCGGCGACGCGGTGCAGATCCAGTCCGGCCTGCTGCAGGTCGTCCCGCGCAGCGTGATCGTGCTGCCGGTGCTGTTCGAGGACCAGATCAAGGCGGTCATCGAACTGGCCTCGCTCGGCGACTTCAGCACCTCGCAGAAGGCGCTGCTCGAGCAGCTGTCCGGCAGCATCGGCATCGTGCTCAACACGATCGAATCGACGATGCGCACCGAGCGCCTGCTGGCCCAGTCGCAGCAGCTCGCCGGCGAGCTGCAGGCGCAGCAGAACGAGCTGCAGCAGACCAACGAGGAGATCGCGCTGAAGGCGTCGCTGCTGGCGGCGCAGAAGGCCGAGGTCGAGCAGAAGAACCTGCAGATCGAACACGCGCGGCGGGCGCTCGAGGAGAAGGCGGCCGAGCTGGCGCAGACCTCGCGCTACAAGTCCGAGTTCCTCGCCAACATGTCGCACGAGCTGCGTACGCCGCTCAACTCGATCCTGATCCTCGGCCAGCAGCTGGCCGAGAACCCGGACGAGAACCTGACCAACCGCCAGGTCGAGTACGCGCACACGATCCATGCCGCCGGCACCGACCTGCTGCACCTGATCAGCGACATCCTCGACCTGTCGAAGATCGAGTCCGGCACGGTCACCGTCGACATCGAGAAGATCGCGTTCTCGCACCTGCGCGAAAACCTCGAGCGCGGCTTCCGCCACGAGGCCGAGCGTCGCAACCTCGATTTCCGCATCGACATCGCGCCGGAACTCGGTCGCGAGCTGTCGACCGACCCCAAGCGCCTGCAGCAGATCCTCAAGAACCTGCTGTCGAACGCGTTCAAGTTCACCGAGCGCGGCAGCGTGCACCTGCGCGCGGCCGTCGCCGAGGGCGGCTGGGCGCCGGACCACCCGGTGCTGTCGCGCGCGCCGCGCGTGGTCGGCATCGAAGTCACCGACACCGGCATCGGCATCTCGCCGGAGAAGCAGAAGCTGGTCTTCGAAGCCTTCCAGCAGGCCGACGCCGGCACGTCGCGCAAGTACGGCGGCACCGGTTTGGGCCTTGCGATCAGCCGCGAAATCGCCGGCCTGCTCGGCGGCGAGCTGAAGCTGCACAGCGCCGAAGGCGAGGGCAGCACGTTCACGCTGTACCTGCCGCTGGAGTACGTCGGCGGCGTCGACGGCCGCGTCAACGACCAGCGCGCGGCGCCGAAGAGCGAGCCGCCGGCCGCGCTGCACGCGCCGATGCAGGCCGGTGCGCTGGAGGAAGTGCCGGACGACCGCTACGTGCTGTCGTCCGAGATGCCGACTCTGCTGGTGGTCGAGGACGACCCGCACTTCGCCTCGGTGATGCGCGACCTGGCGCGCTCGCGCGGCTTCCAGGTGCTCGTCGCCAACCGCGGCGCGGAGGCGCTGCGGCTGGTGCGCGAGTACCGGCCGACCGCGATCACGCTCGACATCTTCCTGCCCGACATGCTCGGCTGGACGGTGCTGGCGCGGCTGAAGCAGGACGCATCGACCCGCCACATCCCGGTGCAGATCCTCACCGTCGAGGAGGGCCGCCACCACAGCATGGAGCGCGGCGCGTTCGCCTACCTCGCCAAGCCCGGCTCGTCGGAAACAATCAGCGAGGCGCTGCAGCGGATCAAGGATTACGCGACGCCGCGGGTCAAGAAGCTGCTGGTGGTCGAGGACGACGCCAACGAGCGCATGTCGATCGTCGAGCTGCTGCGCCACGACGACGTCGAGATCGACACCGTCGAAACGGGCAAGGAGGCGATCGCCGCCCTCAATGCCGGGACGTACGACTGCGCGGTGCTCGACTTGCGCCTGCCGGACATGACCGGCTTCGAGCTGCTCGACCGGATCCACGACGAGCCCGGCCTCAAGGACGTGCCGATCGTGGTGTTCACCGGCAAGGACCTCAGCGCCGACGAGGACGAGCGCCTGCGCAGGGTCGCCAAGAGCGTCGTGCTCAAGGGCGTCGAGTCGCCCGAGCGCCTGCTCGACGAGACGGCGCTGTTCCTGCACCGCGTGATCGGCGACCTGCCGCCTGGCAAGCAGAAGATGGTGCGGAACCTGCACGAGTCCGACGATGCGCTGAAGGGCAAGCGGGTGCTGGTCGTCGACGACGACGTGCGCAACATCTTCGCGCTGTCGAGCGTGCTCGAGCGCCACGGCATGGACGTGCTGACCGCCAGCAACGGCCAGGAGGCCATCGACCGCGTCACCGACGACGCCGGCATCGACCTGGTGCTGATGGACATCATGATGCCGGGCATGGACGGCTACGACACGATGCGCGCGATCCGCGCCAATCCGGAGCGCCGCATGCTGCCGATGATCGCGCTGACCGCGAAGGCGATGAAGGGCGACCGCGAGCGCTGCCTGGAAGCCGGCGCGTCCGACTACGTGGCCAAGCCCGTCGTCACCGACCAGCTGTTGGGAGTGCTTCGGCAATGGCTTCAGCGCTGACCAGCGAGCCCGGCCCCGTGCCGGGCACCTGCCCGGTCAAGATCCTGCTGGTCGACGATCAGCCGAGCCGGCTGCTGACCTACCGGACCATCCTCGAGCCGTTGGGCGAGGAGCTGGTGGAAGCGCACTCGGGCGTGGACGCGCTCAAGCGGCTGATGGAAAGCGAGTTCGCGGTGATCCTGCTCGACGTCAACATGCCGGGCATGGACGGGTTCGAGACCGCGACCATGATCCACCAGCACCCGCGGTTCGAGAACACGCCGATCATCTTCGTGTCGGCGGTCAACGTCAGCGACTTCGACCGCCTGCGCGGCTACAAGCTCGGCGCGGTCGACTACATCATGGTGCCGGTGATCCCCGAGATCATGCGCACCAAGGTCGCGGTGCTGGCCGAGCTGTACCGCAAGCGGCGCGAACTGCAGGCGATCAACGCCGGGCTGTCGGCCGAGAACCAGGCGCTGCAGCTGGAGAAGGCGCGCGAGCTCGAGGCGCTGAACCAGTCGCTGATCGAGGCCAATGCCGAGCTGGCCGCGCGCAACCGCGAACTGATCGAGGAGAACCGCGAGCGCACCCGCGCCGAGCAGCGCCTGCGCATCGCCGACCAGCGCAAGGACGAGTTCCTCGCCACGCTGGCGCACGAGCTGCGCAACCCGCTGGCGCCGCTGCAGAACGCGCTGCAGGTGCGGCGGCTTTCGCTGTCGGGCGAAGAGGACCCGCTGCAGGCCCTGATGGAGCGCCAGTTGGCGCTGCTGGTGCGCATGATCGACGACCTGCTCGACGTGGCCCGCATCAGCCGCGGCAAGCTCGAGCTGCGGCCCGCGCCGACGCTGCTGCAGGACATCATCGCCGCCGCGGTCGACACCGCCACGCCTCTGATAGAGGCCCGCCAGCACCGGCTGTCGGTGACGATACCGGACCAGCCGGTCCGGCTGATCGCCGACGCCGTGCGGCTCGGCCAGGTGGTGTCGAACCTGCTGAACAACGCCGCGAAGTATTCCGATCCCGGCGGCCGCATCGAGCTGGACGCGAGCGTCGCCGGCAGCGAGCTGCACATCACCGTGCGCGACGAAGGCATCGGCCTGGCGGCCGACCAGCTCGAGGCGGTGTTCGAACTCTTCCACCAGGTCGACACCGCGATCGAGCGCTCGCACGGCGGCCTCGGCATCGGCCTGACGCTGGTCCAGCGGCTGAGCGAGATGCACGAGGGCCGCGTCGAAGTGCTCAGCGAGGGCCCCGGCCGCGGCTGCACGTTCCGCGTGGTCGTGCCGTGCCGCGACCCCGACGACCCGCGGGCCGAGGGCGCGCTGCTGTGCGGTCCCGCGGCGGCCGCGCTGGGCGTCGACGTCGAGGCGCCGGCGGGGCAGGCCGTCGAGACCGTGCCGGAGACGCGGCGCCACAGAGTGCTGGTCGTCGACGACAACCGCGATGCCGCCGACACGCTGGCGATGATGATCCGCCTGCTCGGCAACGACGTGCACGCGCTGTACGACCCGGGCGCTGTCGAAGCCGAGGTGCTCGAGTGGCAGCCGTCGCTGATCTTCCTCGACGTCGGCATGCCCGGACGCAGCGGCTACGACGTCGCGCGCGCGCTGCGCGCGATGCCTGGCGGCGACGCACTGCGCATCGTCGCCGTCACCGGCTGGGGCCAGGTCGAGGACCGTGCGCGCACGCGTGAGGCCGGTTTCGACGAACACCTGGTCAAGCCGCCGGCGCCGGACGTGATCCGCCGGCTGTGCCAGCAGGACGTGGCCGCATGAGCGCCCAGCGCGACACGCTGTGGCTGGAGCGGCTGGCCCACGACCTGCGCGGCCCGCTGTCGCCGATCAAATCCGCGGTGTTCCTGCTGCGACGGCCGGACGTCGGCGCGGTCGAGCGCGGCGAACTGCTCGACATGGTCGATCGCCAGTCGGACCGGTTGCTGGACATGGTCGCCGAGCTCAGCGCGTGGGTGCGCTGCCAGCAGGGCGCGATCGTCAAGCGCCGCGACCGCATCGAACTGGCGCTGGCGATCGAGGGCTGCATCGCCAGCCTGCCGCCGGCGCGCCCGGCGCGCGCGGAGTTCGACCCTGCCGCGCTCGACGCCTGCGTCGACGGCGACGTGCTCCGGCTCGGCGACGTCCTGCGCACGATGCTGCTGGTCGGGTCTGCGCCGTCCGGCGGCGAGGCCGTACTGGCGGTGGCGTGCGACGGGACGGACCACGTGCGGGTCGAGCGCCGCGTGCCGACCGATTCGCTGCACGTCGACGACGTCGCGGCGCTGTTCGACAGCGTCGACCCGGCGCCGGCCGACGAAGGCCTGGGCCTGCGGCCGCTGATCGCCAAGGCGATCGCCGCGGCCCTCGGCGGCGAGCTCTCCGCGGCCGCGGACGGGGCCGGCCTCGCGCGGCTGACGCTGCGCTTGCCGCTGTCTCCCGCCGCCTGACCCGCGGCCACGGTCCGCGCCGGCGGGCGCGGCGGTGCTGACGAGGACGTCGGCGCCGGCGCGCCGCAAAGCGTCGCTACTGCTGGCCCCATTTGCCGCTGCGGCGCATCACGCCCCAGTTGTGCTTGCGCCCGGTGATCCACTGCCACAGGCCGCGGCACCGCCACAGCGTGTTGAGCTGGCGGTAGCCGAAGTTCTCCAGCACCGCCATGGCGAACAGCAGCAGCATGTCGCGCTTGCGCGAGTAGACGCGGAACGACATCGCCTCCAGCAGCAGGCCGTTGACCGACAGCAGGATGCCCATGCCGATCGCGACCAGCAGGAACACGCACAGCGCGGTGTACGAGATCAGGCCGAGCATCGATCCTACGATCATGAAGACGTAGCCGAACAGTTCGATCAGCGGCCCCAGCCATTCGAACAGCGCCATGAACGGCCACGCGACCAGCCCCGCGGCGCCGGCGCGCGGGCTCATCGCCAGGCGGGTGTGGCGCACCAGGCTTTCGGACAGGCCGCGCTGCCAGCGGCTGCGCTGCCGGCCCAGCGTGCCCAGGTCCTCGGGCGCCTCGGTCCAGCAGATCGGGTCGGGCACATAGCGGATCCGGTACGGAATGCGCCGCTCGCGGTGGTGGCGGTGCAGGCGCACGACCAGCTCCATGTCCTCGCCGACGGTGTCGGTGCTGTAGCCGCCGACCGCCATCACGCGGTCGCGGTTGAACAGGCCGAACGCGCCGGAAATGATCAGCACCGCGTTCAGCGGCGACCAGCCCAGGCGCCCGAACAGGAACGCCCGCAGGTACTCGACGATCTGGAAGCGCGCGACCCAGTTCTGTGGCAGGCCGGCGCGCACCAGGAAGCCGCCGCGCACTTCCGAGCCGTTGGCGATGCGCACCGTGCCGCCGGCAGCGATCGTCCGGTCGTCCTCGAGGAACGGCTGGACCACGCGCAGCAGGCTGTCGCGCTGCAGGATCGAGTCGGCGTCGACGGCGCAGAACAGCGGATGGCGCGCGGCGTTGATGCCGGCGTTGAGCGCGTCGGCCTTGCCGCCGTTCTCCTTGTCGATCACCCGCAGGTTCGAGTAGCGCAGCGAGCGGTAGACGCCGCGGATCGGCTTGTGCGCGACCTGGCGACGGATCGGCTCCGGGTGCAGCTGCAGCTCGAATTCCTCCTTCAACACGTCGAGCGTGCCGTCCCTGGAGCCGTCGTTGACGACGACCACCTCGAAGTCCGGGTACTGCAGCTGCAGCATCGAGCGCACCGAGGTGCGGATCGTCGCCTCTTCGTTGTAGCCGGGCACCAGCAGCGAGATCGCCGGCTCGATGCCGAGGTAGGGCACGTCCTCGCCGAGGTCGACGCGCAGGCGCATGTAGCGGCGCAGGCTGACCATCGACAGCAGGTTGAGCACCAGGTAGCCGCCGTTGAGCGCGACGAAGTAGCCGATGAAGAACACCTGCGACCACCACAGCACCTGCGCGCTCACGCCGGGCGCTCCGCCAGGGCGCGCTGCAGCGCGTCGCGGCCGTAGCGGTCGGCGACGCGGTCGATCAGCGCGAGCATCCGGTCGCGCGTGCTGCCGGGCAGGGCCACCAGCCCGTTCGCGGCTTCCTGGCGCACCCACCAGCTGCGGTCGGCGAGCAGCCGCACCAGCACCTCGTCGTCGCCCGCGGTCGCCTGCCGCCGCAGCGCCTGCAGCGCGCACAGCCGCACGTCGGGGTCCTCATCCGACAGCGCCTGCAGCAGGCGCGGGCGGTCGTGGGGGTCGCGCAGCTCGCCCAGCGACTGCAGCGCCGCCTGGCGCTGGCGCGTGTCGCCACCGGTGTCGAGCGCGGTGCGCGACCAGCGCGCGACTTGCGCCGGATCTGCCCAGCGCACCAGCTCGGTCAGCCGGTTGCCGCCGAGGTGGCCGCTGCGGTCGAGCTCCTTCAGCAGCGGCACGGTGACCGCCTCCGGTCCGGCCTGCAGGCACAGCGTGGCGACGCGCTGCATCGTCCAGTCGGGGCGCTGTCGGGCGAGCGGGAGCAGCAGCGCCATCGCGCGGCCCGGATCGATCGCAACCAGCGCTTCGGCGGCGGCGAACGACAAGAACGGCGACGGGTCGCGCACCAGCGGCTGGATCGCGGCCCAGTGCGCGTGGTCGCCGAGGTTGCGCAGCGTGCCCAGCGCGACCAGCCGCGCGCGCACGTCGCTGCGCTGGAGCAGCGAAAGGGCGAACCGCTCGAGGCCAAACTCCAGCAGCATCCGGTTGAGCCGCGCCCGCGCGGCGCCGCGCAGCTGCCGCTGCGTCCGGTTCCACAGCAGCAGGAACCACAGCTGCTCGGCTGCGGCGGGCGCGTCGCGGCGGGCGACCGGATGGTCGGCGACGCTGGCCAGCGCGAGGCGCGGGCGCCAGACCGCGTCGAACTCGCGGCGCAGGCGCTGCTGCCGGTTCGACAGTTCCGACAGCACCAGCACCTGGAACAGCACCGCGACCGTCAGCGCGCCGAGCGCGAGGGCGACCCACACCGCGAGCGCAAGCGCCGCATTCTCCGGCGCGAACAGGTTGGCCGGGATCACGCTGCCCCTCGCCCTGCGCGAGACGACCGCGCCATCACCAGCCCCGCCACAGGCCGAGCTGCACCCAGCGGCGTTCGTACAGGTCGCCTTGGCGCAGCGCGCCGGCGCTCCACTGCAGCGCCCACGTCGGGCCGAGCTCGTGCCGGCCCTGCAGCCACAGCGCATCGACGTCGCTGGTGATCACCTCGACGCCCTGCAGGCCGGTGTCCTCGCCGGTGCTGGCGTGCACGCCGATGACGCTGCGCTCGCCGTAGTAGCGGTCCAGCGCCACGCCGTGGCCGACGAGGCGCTCCCCGTCGGCGTCGGTCAGTCCCAGCGTGTACGCGGCGCGCCAGTTGCCGAGGTACTTCTCGGCGGACAGCGCGAGCCGGTCCACGTCGGTGTCGCGGTAGGCGGTGTGGCGCACGCTGGCGCCGAGCACCCAGCCGCCGTCGAGTGCGCGCTGCAGGCGCAGGTCGCCGTAGCCGCGCGGCAGGAACTCCGCGCCTGGCGCGCCGCCGATCTCGGCCTGCAGCGTCCAGCCGTCGCCGAACGGCGCGACCAGCCCGATCTCGACGCCGGTGTCGGACAGGCCGAAGCGTCGTTCGTGGTTCAGCGCGCCGTACCAGCCCAGCGCGTCGCGCGGCACCGATGCGACGTCGACCCGGACCGCGCGCCAGTGGTCGAGGTCGCGGTCGAGCCACTCGTTGCGCGCGGACAGTCCGACGCCACGATTGATTGGGAGGCGCGCCTCGCCGTCGGGCCCCGCGCCGCTAGGCACCGTCACTGGAGCCCTCGCCCGGGGCGGTGCCGCGTCGGGCGAGGGGGACGCGTCCGCGGCGGCGCGTGCCTGCGCCAGCGCTGCGTTCAGTTCGGGGTCGTCGGGCGTGCGTTGCCGCGCGCGTTCGAGCGGGACGATCGCGTCCGCGGGCCGCCCGGCCCACAGCAGCGCCTGGCCCTGGCCGAACAGGTAGTCCGCGCTGTCGGGCTGGCGCGCGAGCAGCGCGTCGTACAGCGGCAGCGCCCGCTCGGGCTGGTCCCGCCACGCGAGCACGCGCGCCAGCAGGAAGCGCGATTCGTCGTCGTCCGGCGCGGTCGCGAGGTGCTGTTCGAGCAGCCGCTGCGCCTGCGCGTAGTCGCGCTCGGCGACCGCGGCCCGCGCCGCCTCGGGCGGCTGGGCGGCGGCGAACGTCGGCGCCAGCAGCAGCGCAAGCGCTGCGGCGAGCCGCCGGTTCAAGCGGCCCTCCGCAGCAGGCGGCGCAGGCGCGCCAGCACTTCCTCAGGCTGGAACGGCTTGGTGACGTAGTCGTCGGCGCCCAGTTCGAGCGCGCGCACGATGTCGGCCTCGCGCGCCTTCGCGGTCAGCATCAGCACCGGCACGCTTCGCCACGCGTCCACCGCGCGCATCCGCTCGACGATCTCGAGCCCGTCGTGGTACGGCAGCATGATGTCGAGCAGCACCGCGTCGGGCGGATCGCCGCGGAGCCGGTCGAGCGCCTGGCGCCCGTCGCCGGCGTGGTCGACCTGGTAGCCGTTGCGCTCGAGCAGGAAGCGCAGGATGAACGCGATGTCTTCCTCGTCCTCGACCATCAGGATGCGGGAGCCGGGCGTGCCGGTCATGGGGGACCTCCATCGGATGGCACCGGCCGCGCCGGCCAGTGCTTCAGGTAATCGGCGATCAGCGCGGCCAGTTCTCGGCCGCCGTGCCGCGACTTGACCAGCCGCTGCAGCACGATCGCGCTGTCGTGGGCCGGCGAGTCGAGCGCGGAGTAGATGATCGCCATCGTCGGCGGCTGGGTCGCCGCCAGTTCGGCCAGCAGCTCCGACCCGTCGCCATCGGGCAGCATCAGGTCGAGGATCGCCAGCCGGTGCTGGCGCAGTGCCAGCTGCTCGCGCGCTTCGGCGATGCTGCCGGCCACGTGCACGGTGATGTCGTCGTGGGCCAGCAGCTGCACCATCAGCCGCTGCTGGTCGGGATCGTCCTCGACGTGCAGCACGTCGGCGCGAACGCCGGGCGTCGGCAGGCACGCGCGCACGGCGCCGAGCAGGCGGGCGGGGTCGAGTGGCTTGCGCAGCCAGTCGACGACGCCGATCGCGCCGCCGCGCAGTGGCTCGCTGGCGTCGTCGGCCGCCTGCGCGCCGATCGCGAAGATCGGCACGTCGCGGTGGTCGGGGTGTTCGCGCAGCCAGTGCAGCAGCGCCAGCCCGCCGCCGTCGCGCTGGTCGAGCCCGAGCGCGATCGCGTCGAAGCCGCCGCCGCGGGTCTCGGAAAGCTCGGTGCGCGCGGCGTCGTCACCGATCGCGACAGTCGTGTCGAACCCCTCGGCCTGCAGCACGTCGGCCAGCCGCGCCGCGGCCAACGCATCGGAATCGACGATCAGGATGCAGGGCCGGCGTTCGCCTGCGCCGTGGCCGGGCGCGTCGCTGCTGATCGGGAAGGCGACGTGGAAGCGCGTGCCGTGGTCGATCTCGGTGTCGAAGCCGATCGTGCCGCGCATCTGCTCGACCAGCGAGCGCGTGATCGCGAGCCCGAGGCCGGTGCCGCCGCGGCGGCGCACGTCGGACGAATCGGCCTGTGCGAAGCGCTCGAACACCCGCGCGCGGAACGCCTCGGGAATGCCGGAGCCGTGGTCCTCAACGCTTGCCTCGATCCGGCTGCCGAGCACGCGCGTCGACACGGTCACGGTGCCGTCGGGCGGTGAGTGCTTGATCGCATTGGACAGCAGGTTGGCCATCACCTGGGCAAAGCGGTCGGCATCGACCTCGATGCGCGCATCCGGCCCGTCGCGCAGCGCCAGCCGCACGCCGAAATCCTGCGCATACGGCCCGTTCTGCTCGATGGCCTGGGCGAGCAGGGCGCGCAGCGAGAGGGTCTGCAGCTGCAGCGGCAACCGTCCGGACTCGAGCTTCTCGATATCGAGGATGTCGTTGATCAGCCGCACCAGCCGCTCGCTGTTGTTGGTGGCCACTTCGACCAGCGGGCGCGACTCCTCGGGCAGCGGGCCGGCCAAGCCCATCGACAGCATCCCCAGCGCCCCGCGGATGGCGGTCAGCGGCGTGCGCAGCTCGTGGCTGACGGTCGAGATGAACTCGCCCTTCATGCGCTCGATCTGCCGCCGCTCGGACACGTCGACGGCCACCGTCAGCACCTGCAGGTCGCCGTCGGACGAGCGCAGCGGGCGCTTGAGCAGCTGCAGCCAGCGCTCGCGGCCGGTGGCGTCGACAATGTTGATCTGGTTGCGGCGCAGCTCCGGCAGGTGCTGCAGCAGCACGGTGTCGCCTTCGAGCAGCGGCGACAGCAGGTCGCCGTCGGGCAGTTCCGACGAGCGCAGGCCCTCGATCTGGTCCGGCCGCAGGCCAAGCACGTCGGCGAACGCGACGTTGCACAGCTGGAAGCGGCCGGCGGGGTCGCGCACGAAGATCAGGTTCTCGTCGGCGTCGACGACGTTGCGCAGGAACGCACGCTGGTCGCGCAGGCGCTGACGGGTCCGGTTCGCCTCGGTCACGTCGCGGACCATCGCCAGGTGGCTGTCGTCGTCGGTGCGCGCCAGCCGCACTTCGTACTCGCGGCCGTTCGGGTCCTGCCAGTCGAAGCCCTGCACGGCCAGGTCCGCGGTCTGCGCGACCCGCTTGCGCATGCTCTCGAACAGGCCGGACGGCAGCGAGGTGATCGAATCGGTGCCGCCCGACAGCGGCAGCAGCTCGCCGCGACGGGACAGCTCGTACAGCGAATCCGGCACCGCCCGAAGCAGCGCCGACTGCCGGGCCTCGCCGGCCTGCGCGCGTTCGGCCAGCCGCTTGCGCTCGCGCAGGTTGCGGTTGATCGCGATCAGCGTCCACGCCAGCAGCAGGGCGATGATCACCGCGCCGCTGACCGCCTGCACGCGCCCGCGCTCGACCTGCTCCTGCACGCGCGCGCGCTGCATGGCCAGCTGGGCAAGTTCCTCGTTCCTCAGCTCGTCGAGCTGGCTGCGCAGAGCTTCCATCGCACGCATGCCGCCGACCAGGTCGAGCGAGCGCGCCGAGCCGCCGCCGGCGCGGTCGCGGCGGGAAATATTGGTCGCCGCGATGCCGATGCGGCGCTCGATGTTGCGGTCGAGCTCGGCGAGCCATTCCGTGCGTGGCGGCTCGCGCTGGGCAAGCAGTGCGCCGAGCGCGCGCCGGTTGTCGACGACGGTGCGTCGACCGGACTCGTACGGCGCGAGGAAGCGCCGGTCGCCGGTCAGCAGGTAGCCGCGGGATCCGGTCTCGACGTCCTGCACCGACGAGAGCGTGCTTTCGATCGCGGTGATCAGCTCGAGGCTGCGGACCACGCCTTCGTTCGACGTGAGCAGCGCCTCCTGCGTGCGCTTGCCCTGCCACGCCAGCGCCCCGACCAGGGCGAGCGCGAGGGCGAATCCGACGTTGTGCAGCGGGGTGCCGGTCGATGGGCGCAAACGAAATCCTTCTCTCGCACTGAACGGGCAACGCGGCGATGCCGCCAGCATTGCCGCGTTTCAGGACGGACGCGATAGGCAATTTTCCCCACAGTATGCGAGGGGCCGGGTGATGACGGGCCCGGAGGCCCGTGCGCACGTCGCGGAAGCGCGACGCGGTCACGCATTCAGTTACGCAGCGCCCCCGCCCCCGGAGGCGAACAGCGGTGCCTGTGCATCGTCGACGTCGGCCGCGACCAGGCCGCCGAGGCCGACGCCGACGAGCCGGTAGCGCGTGCGCGCAGGCAGCTCGACCCGGCTGCGCAGGCGGCAGGCGACATCGGCCAGCTCCTCGGCGCTGGCCGGCGGCCGCGCCGGCGTCAGGCTGCGCGTCAGGATGCGGAAGTCGCTGGTCTTGAGCTTCAGCACGACGGTGCGCGCCAGCCGGCCCGGCTCGCGCCGGTAGCCGGCCCACGTCTTGTCGGCGAGCCGGCGGATGTGCGGCTCGAGCGCGTCGAGCGGCAGGTCGTGTTCGAACGTGTCCTCGGCCGACACCTGCAGGCTCGGGCGCTCGGGCTGCACCGGGTGGTCGTCGAGGCCGTGCGACAGCTCGTGCAGCCGCCGTCCCCATCGACCGAAGCGCTGCTCGAGCTCGCGCTGTCCGTGTGCGCGCAGCTCGCCCACCGTGGCGATGCCGAGCTCGGCGAGTTTGGCCTCCATCACCTTGCCGACGCCCGGCAGGCGGCCGACCGGCAGCGGCAGCAGGAACGCGTCGACCTGATGCGGCCGGATCACGAACTGGCCGTCGGGCTTGCGCCAGTCCGACGCGATCTTGGCCAGGAACTTGTTCGGCGCGATGCCGGCCGACGCGGTCAGCTGCAGCTCGTCGCGGATCGCGTCGCGGATCGCCTCGGCGGTCGCCGTCGCGCTGGGCAGGTCGGTCTTCGTCGTGGTGACGTCGAGGTAGGCCTCGTCCAGCGACAGCGGCTCGATCAGGTCGGTGTGGCGGGCGAAGATCTCGCGCACGCGCCGCGACACGGCCTTGTAGCGCATGAAATCGGGCGGCACGAATACCGCCTCGGGGCACAGGCGCTCGGCGCGCACCGCCGGCATGGCCGAGCGCACGCCGAACACGCGGGCCTCGTAGCTGGCCGCGCACACGACCGAGCGCGCGCCGCGCCAGGCCACGACGACCGGTCGGCCGCGCAGCGACGGGTCGTCGCGCTGCTCGACCGACGCGTAGAACGCATCCATGTCGACGTGCAGGATCTTGCGCGGGGCAGGGGACACGGCGGGCGCGGGCAGGGCCGCAGGCGGCGGCGTTAGTTAAAATACTAACGCGTGTGCGCCGCGGCGGCCATGCGCCCGTCGCGAGGCCGGGGCCGGCGCGTCACGGCGGCGGCGCGCATCCCCCGTCGCGGCGGCGGCCGGCGCTCTCGCTGCGCCGCGCTCCCGGACTATGCTCGCGCTCGCATCGACCCGATGCGTCTGGGGAGTCCGCCATGGTCACGACGTCGTCCGTCCGCCCGGCCTGGTTTCCGGTCGTGGCCTCGCTATTGCTGCTGTGGAACCTGTTCGGCATCGCGATGTTCTTCCTGCAGTACACGATGACGCCCGAGGCGCTGGCCAGGCTGCCCGAAGACCAGCGCACGCTGTTCGAGGCGATGCCGGGGTGGCTGTGGGTCGTGTACGCGGCTGCGGTCGTGTCCGGCGCGCTCGGCGCGCTGATGCTGCTGCTGCGCAAGCGCGCGGCCGTGCCGCTGTTCTGGGTGTCGCTGCTCGCGGTGCTGGTCCAGTTCGGCTACACGCTGCTGCCCGGTCGCGCGGTCGAGGTGCTCGGGCCGGCGCAGGCGCTGCCGATGCCGCTGACGATCATCGCCGTCGCCGCGCTGCAGGTCTGGGTGGCACGCCGGGCGCTGGCGCGCGGCTGGATCGCATAGGGCGGGCCCCGGCGCGCCATCGGCGCGCCGGTCGTCTGCAGGCACTCACCGACAAGGCGGGCTGCGTCCCGCCTAAACGATGCCGGTCGCGTAGAAGAGGCCGATCACGAAGAAGACCGCCGCGGTCTTGATCAGCGTGATCGCGAAGATGTCGCGGTAGGCCTGCCGGTGGGTCAGGCCGGTCACGGCCAGCAGGGTGATCACCGCGCCGTTGTGCGGCAGGGTGTCCATGCCGCCCGACGCCATCGACGCGACCCGGTGCAGCACCTCCATCGGAATGCCGGCGGCGTTGGCGTTGGCGATGAACGTCTCGGCCATCGCCGCCAGCGCGATGCTCATGCCGCCAGAGGCCGACCCGGTGATGCCGGCCAGCGCGGTGACGGTGACCGCCTCGTTGACCAGCGGGTTCGGAATCGCGCCAAGCGCGTTGGCGACGACGAGGAATCCGGGCAGGGCGGCGATCACCGCGCCGAAGCCGTACTCCGATGCGGTGTTCATCGCCGCCAGCAGCGCGCCGCCGATCGCCGACTTCGTCCCTTCGGCGAAGCCGGTGAAGACCGGCTTCCACGCGAACGCGAGCACGGCGACGATGCCGACCAGCAGCGCGCCCTGCACGGCCCAGATCGCGGCGACCTTCGCCACTTCCTGCACGACCGGCGCGGCGCTGCCGATCACGGCCGGGTCGAAGCTGTGCGACTCGCCGTACACCCGTGGAATCCACGCGGTGAACAGCTTGTTGGTGACGCCGACCAGCACCAGCGGCGCGATCGCGACCAGCGGATGGGCGAGCCTGCCGCCGGTGAACGGCGCCGGCTCGTTGACCAGGTTGTCGCCGTAGCCCTCGCCGGCGGCGACCGCCTTGCGGCGGCGCGACTCGAGGTACAGCAGCCCGAGCGTCAGGATGAAGACGCCGCCGAGCGTGCCGAGCCACGGCGCCGCCCAGGTGTCGGTGCCGAAGAACGACGCCGGGATGATGTTCTGGATCTGCGGCGTGCCGGGCAGCGCGTCCATCGTGAAGGTGAACGCCCCCAGCGCGATCGTGCCCGGGATCAGGCGCTTGGGGATGTCGCTCTGGCGGAACAGCTCGGCGGCGAACGGGTACACCGCGAACACCACGACGAACAGCGACACGCCGCCGTAGGTCAGGACCGCGCACACCGCGACGATCGACAGCATCGCGCGGCTGGCGCCGAACAGGCGGATCGTCGCCATCACGATCGCCTTCGAGAAGCCGGACAGCTCGATGACCTTGCCGAACACCGCGCCGAGCAGGAACACCGGGAAGTACAGCTTCAGGAAGCCGACCATCTTGTCCATGAACAGCCCGGTGAACATCGGCGCGACCAGCGTCGCGTCGGTCAGCAGCACCGCGCCGAGCGCGGCCACGGGCGCGAACAGGATCACGCTGTAGCCGCGGTAGGCCACGAACATCAGGAAGCACAGCGCGGCCAGCACGATCACGAACGCCATCGACACGATCCCCAGTTGCCGGTGCGCCCGGCGTGCCGGACGGACGCCCGGTGGCCGTGGAGTCTCCGCACCGCCGGGAGCGGGCGGCATTGTCCGAAGGTACATCTGCCCGCGCACACGGCGCCTACCTAGGCTGTGCCGCATGACGGGGGGTCCCGTCCGCCACATTCGCATGCAGCACACACCTGGGGAGAACGTCGTGGCAGGTCGCACCAACAACACCCGCAAGCATCTGAGCATCGCCATCGCGGCGGCCCTTGCCGCGCCCTGCGTCCTGCTGGCGCCGGCCGCTTGGGCGCAGGACGCCGCCCCCGCCGCGACGTCCACGCAGGATGCGACCGACGCCAACCGCGCCACCACGCTCGGCACCGTGACCGTGACGGCGCGCAAGCGCGAGGAAACGCTGCAGGAGGTGCCGGTCGCGGTGACCGCGTTCAGTGCGGACGCGCTGGATCGGCTCGCCGTCGACGACCTGTCCGACCTCGACGCGCAGGTGCCGAACCTGACGATCTACGCCGCGCGAGGCTCGTCGAGCACGATCACCGCTTACATTCGCGGCGTCGGCCAGTCGGACCCGCTGTGGGGCGTCGACCCGGGCGTCGGCATCTACATGGACGACGTCTACATCGCCCGCCCGCAGGGCGCGCTGCTGGACGTGTTCGACGTCGAGCGCGTCGAGGTGCTGCGCGGCCCGCAGGGCACGCTGTACGGCAAGAACACCATCGGCGGCGCGATCAAGTACATCTCGCGCGGCCTGCCGACCGCGTTCGACGGCTTCGCCTCGGTCACGGTCGGCAACTACAACCAGCTCGACGTGCGCGCCGCGGTCGGCGGCCCGATCGGCGGCAGCGAGGCCCTGCGCGCGCGCCTGGCGGTGGCCAGCCTCAACCGTGACGGCTTCGGCCAGAACGTCGCCACCGGCCAGGAGGTCAGCGACAAGGAGATCCTCGCGCTGCGCGGCCAGGTCGGCGCCTACGTGTCCGACGACCTCAACATCCAGTTCGCGTTCGACTGGATGGACGACCAGTCCGGCGTGCGCGGCGCCAAGATGCTCGGGCCGAACCGCTTCGCCCCCACGCAGGCCCCGCTGGATTCGCGCTACGACGTGCGCAACGGCATGCCGAACGTCAACGACACCACGCTCAAGGGCGCGTCGGCGGCGGTCAACTGGGCGGCCAGCGAGGACTGGGCGTTCAAGTACGTGCTGGCCAAGCGCGAGTCCGACACCGAGACCAACATCGACTTCGACACGCTGCAGAACAAGATCGCCGACGTGAAGGCGTTCTACCGCGACCAGCAGGTCAGCCACGAACTGCAGGCCAACTACGACGCCGGCGGCCGCGCCCGCGGCGTGATGGGCATCTACGCCTTCGACGGCGAGGCCGGCGGCCAGGTGCTCAACAACTTCTTCAACCTGCTGTTCGGCGACACCCAGGGCACGGTCTACACCGAGTCGGTCGCCCTCTACGCCGACTGGACGTTCGACCTGACCGAGCAGCTCTCGCTCGACGTCGGGGCACGCTACACCGACGAGGACAAGCGCGCCGACGTGTTCAACCAGGGCTACCGCGACGCCAGCTTCACGGTGCCGACCGGCGTCATCGCCGCCGACTTCGACAAGACCATCAACTTCAAGAACACCTCGCCGAAGGTGTCGCTGAACTACCAGGTCACTCCGGACATCATGGTCTACGGCGTGGCGTCGCGCGGCTTCAAGTCCGGCGGCTACAACATCCGCGCGCAGGCCACCGCGGTGCCGCGCTCGGCCGAGCCGTTCGACGACGAGGTCGTCGACAGCTTCGAGGTCGGCACCAAGATGGGTTTCCTCGACCAGACGCTGTTCCTCAACCTCGCCGCGTTCCACAACAAGTACGAGGACATCCAGCTGTCGGTGTTCACGTCCTACGACAGCAACGGCGACGGCACCAACGATGCCTTCTTCGGCGACTTCACCAACGCCGGTGCGGGCACGGTCAACGGCATCGAGGTCGAGTACCAGTGGCTGCCGACGCCGAACTGGCTGGTGTCCGGCAACCTGGCCTACCTGGATGCGAAGTACGACGAGTTCATCTACCGCGGCGAGAACATCGCCGACGAGCAGGCCTTCACCAATGCCCCGGAGTTCTCCGGGGCGCTGAACCTGGAGTACCGCACCGACCTGGCCAGCGGCGGCAACCTGTCGGCGCGGGTCGGCTACAGCTACCAGGACGACGTGGTCGCCACGACCGAGATCGTCCGCACCGGCGCGCTGCCGATCACGCAGGAGGGCTACGGCCTGGTCAACGCCGGCGTGACCTGGAAGAGCGGCGGTCCGTGGACGGTGACCCTGCAGGGCACCAACCTCGCCGACGAGGAGTACCGGACCACCGGCTACAACCTCAACGCCGCGCTAGGCGTGCTGACCGGCTTCTACGGCCCGCCGCGCCAGTACTCGGTGCAGGTGCGCTACGACTTCTGATCGCTCCCCGAAGGCGATCAAAGCGGACGGCGGGCTTCGGCCCGCCGTTCTGTTTCCGGCGGGTGGCGCCACCCGTCGATGCGGCGCCCGAGTGGCCTCCCGCGCCACTCGTTTGCGTTACCAACGCAAAGGGCGGTCATCACGCGAGCCCTGCAGGCGCATCGGTAGGGGGCTGGGCGCGCATGTACGAACCGCTGTTCCGGGGGCTGCTGTTCCCACTGTACGAAGGACTGCTGCGACGCCGCCGGACCCTGGCGCACCTGCGCGAGTACGAACGCACCCAGTGGCTGCCGCGTGAGCAGGTCGATGCACTGCAGTGGCAGCGACTGTCGCGGCTGGTCGCCTACTGCTGGAACGAGGTGCCGTACTACCGCCGGCGCTGGGGCGCGGCGGGAGTCGGCTCGCCTGCCGACATCCGCGGCGTCGACGACTACGCGCGCCTGCCGGTGCTGACCAAGCAGGACGTGCGCGACCACTTCGACGACCTGCTCGCGCGCCCGGCGCGCGGATCGATGCTGTTCAAGACCACCGGCGGCTCCACCGGCGAGCCGCTGCGGATCGGCTACACCCGCGAGAACTACGAGCGGCGCAACGCGGTCATGCACCGCGGCTACGCGTGGGCCGGCGCGCCGCTGGGCCGCCGGGCGCTGCACCTGTGGGGCGAGCCCCCCGGCGTCGGCATCAAGGCTCGGCTGCAGCACGCGGCCTTCAACCGGCGCGTCCTCGATGTGTTCCGGATGCGCGACGACAACCTCGTCGCCTACGCCGATGCGATCGACGCGCACCGCCCGCGCGTGATCGTGGCCTATGTCGCCTCCGCGGTGCGGCTGGCGCAGTGGCTGATCGCCAGCGGGCGGCGGGTGCACGTGCCCGACGCGGTGCTGTGCGCGGCCGAGCCGCTGCGATCGCACCAGCGCGCGCTGATCGAGGAGGCGTTCGGCTGCCCGGTGTTCAACACCTACGGCTGCCGCGAGTTCGCCCTGATCGCCTCCGAGTGCGAGCGCCGGCAGGGCCTGCACGTCAATGCCGACCACCTGCGCGTAGAACTCGGCGACCCCGCGACGCCCGCCGGCGAGGCCGGTCCGCGCGAGGTGCTGGTCACCGACCTGTTCAATTACGGCATGCCGCTGATGCGCTACGCCAACGGCGACCTCGCCACGGCCAGCGCCAGCGACGCGGCCTGCCCGTGCGGGCGCGGGCTGCCGGTGCTGGCCTCGGTCGACGGCCGGCGCATGGACGCGCTGCGCACGCCGGAGGGCCACTACGTGGGCGAGTACCTCGAGTACCTGATGTTCACCACGCCGGGCGTGCGCCGGTTCCAGGCGGTGCAGGAGCGGATCGACCGGATCGACGTCGCCGTCGTCGGCAGCGAGGAACTCGCCGACGACGCCCTCGACCAGGTCCGGCGGCGGATGGTCGACGCGTTCGGGAGCAGCGTCGAGCTTGCGTTCGCGCGCACCGGGGAGCTGCCGCTGACGCCGACCGGCAAGCTTCGCGTGGCGGTGTCGAAGCTGGCGCACTGCGTGTGGATGACGCTGCTGCACGCGGTCGAGGCAGTGCGCGGGCTCGGGCTGGAGGCCGCGGTCGCGTTGGCCTGACGCCGGGCGCGCCGTCGGCACGCGCCCGGCGGACCCGAGCGCGCACCGCGCGCGATATTCTCGACGCCGACATGGCCCCTCCGATCCAGCCCCACTTTTCCGACCGGTCCGCGCCCGCCGCCGCGGTCGCGCCCGCGCCCGTGCCGCGATGCTGAGCTTCACCGCGGTCGCGCTGGCGAGCGTCGGCTGGCTCGCGCTGCTGTTCGGCGCGGCCCTGTACGCCGAGCGGCGACCGGCGCTTTTTGCCCGACACTGGCGGCACGTCTACGCGCTGTCGCTGGCGGTGCACTGCACCTCGTGGACGTTCTACGGGACGGTCACGCAGGCCGCGCGGTACGGGTGGCCGCTGCCGCCGACGTTCCTCGGCGCGATCGCGTTCTACGCGCTGGCGATGGGGTTCATGGTCCGGCTGGTGCGGCTGGCGCGCGAGACCAACGCGACCTCGCTGGCCGACCTGATCGCCACGCGCCTGGGCAAGGACGCTTGGCTGGCGGCGACGGTGACCCTGGTCGCGGCGCTCGGCCTGATCCCGTACATCGCGCTGCAGCTCAAGGCCGTGGCGATGAGCTTCGGCATGCTGACGACCGCCGCGCCGGACGCCGCCGCCCTGCCGGCGTGGCGCGACAGCGCGCTGTACGTGGCGCTGGCGATGGCGCTCTTCGCGATGCTGTTTGGCACCCGGCGCGCCAGCGCGGCCGAGCACAACCGCGGCCTGGTGCTGGCGATGGCGTTCGAGTCGGTGTTCAAGCTGGCGGCGATGCTCGCGCTCGGCGCGTTCGTCTGGTTCGGGCTCGGCGATCTGCCGGAGGTGCCGGCGGCGCCGGCACCGGCGGGGCCCAGCGGGTTCGTGCCGCTGGTGCTGCTCGGCGCGTTCGCGATGTTCGTGCTGCCGCACCAGTTCCACGTGGCCGTGGTCGAGTGCCGCGATCCGGCCGACGTGCGCACCGCGCGCTGGCAGTTCCCGCTGTACCTGGTGCTGATCGCGCTGCCGGTGCTGCCCCTGGCGCACGCCGGCGCGGCGCTGCTCGGCGCCGAGGTGCCGTCCGACCTGTACGTGCTCGCGCTGCCGCTGTCGCAGGGGCAGTCGGGGCTGGCGCTGTTCGCGTTTCTCGGCGGGCTGAGCGCGGCGACCGGCATGGTGGTCGTCAGCACGCTGACGCTGAGCCTGATGATCGGCAACCACTGGTTCGCGCCCGGCCTGCTGCGCGGCGCGTGGTCGCGCGACGACGGCAGCGACCTGCGCGGCCGCGTGCTGGCGCTGCGCCGCGCCGGCATCGTCGTGATCATGCTGCTGGCGTGGGCGTACAGCCGGCTGGTCGCCGGCAGCGATGCGCTGGCCGACGTCGGCGCGGTGTCGTTCTCGGCGCTGGCCACGCTGGTGCCGGCGCTGGCGTTCGCGGTGTGGCGCCCGCAGACGCCGCCGCGCGCGGCGATCGCCGGCGTGCTGCTCGGCTTCGCGGCGTGGGCGTGGGTGCTGCTGGTGCCGACCGTGCTCGCGGTGCGCGGCGCCTCGCCCGAGTGGCTCGCCGCCGGCCCGTTCGGCGTCGGCGCGCTGTCGCCGGACGGGCTGTTCGGGCTGACCGGTTGGAGCCGGCTCGGCCGCGCTGTCGGCGCCAGCCTGTTCGCCGGCACGGTCGCGATCGTGCTGGTGTCGGCGTGGCGCCGCGAGTCGCCGCGCGACGCGCGCCGCGGCCTCGACGCGCGCACGCTGCGCAACGCCGGCCTGCGCTTCCTGCCGCGCGAGCGCGTCGCGCAGATGCTCGCCGAGGCGCCGGCGACGGGCCCGGTGCCCGGCGTGGTCGAGGCGCGGATCGAGCGCGAACTCGCCGCGGTGCTCGGTTCGGCGTCGGCGCGCGTGCTGCTCGATGCCGCGCGCCGCGAGGCTGGGCACCTCGACACGGTCGCGGCGATCGTCGGCGAGGCCTCGGCCGACCTGCGCTTCAACCAGCGCGTGCTCGAGGCCGCGCTGCAGAACATGAGCCAGGGCATCAGCGTGGTCGACGCCGAGCTGCGGCTGGTCGCGTGGAACCGCCGCTATGTCGAGCTGTTCGGCTTCCCGCCGGAGATGCTGCAGGTCGGCCGCCCGATCGCCGACCTCGCGCGCTGGGCGATGCAGCGGCTGCCGATGGGCGGCGACATCGAGCGCGGCCTCGACCGCCGGCTGGCGTACATGCGCGCCGGCACGCCGCACCTGTCCGAGCGCGTGCTGCCCGACGGCAGCATCGTGGAGATCCGCGGCAACCCGATGCCTGGGGGCGGCTTCGTCGCGACCTTCACCGACGTCACTGCGTTCCGCCGCGCCGAGGCCGGGCTCATCCAGGCCAACGAGACGCTTGAGCTGCGCGTGGTCGAGCGCACCGTCGACCTCGAAGTCGCCAAGCGCGAGGCCGAGCGCGCGAACGAGGCCAAGAGCCGCTTCCTCGCTGCGATCGGCCACGACCTGATGCAGCCGCTGCACGCCGCGCAGCTGTTCACCGACGCGCTGGCCCAGGACGTGGACGCGCCGGGCCAGCGGCAGACGCTGGCGCAGGTGCGCGGCGCGCTCGATTCGACCAACGACCTGCTGACCGGCCTGCTCGACATGTCACGGCTCGAGGCCGGCGGGCTGGTACCGCAGCCGCGCGAGTTCCCGCTGGCGGAGGTGCTCGACCCGCTGGCGTCGGAGTTCGGCGCGATCGCCGCCGCGCGCGGCCTGCGATTCCGCTACGTGCCGACGCGCGCTTGGACGCGCAGTGACCCGCAGCTGCTGCGCCGCGTGCTGCAGAACTTCCTCGCCAACGCCGTGCGCTACACGCCCGCCGGCAGCGTGCTGCTCGGTGCACGTCGGGCCGGGGGGCGGCTGAGGGTGGCCGTGTGCGACACCGGTCCTGGCATCGCGCCGGACCAGCAGGCGCTGATCTTCGAGGAGTTCCGACGCGGCGACGACGCGCCCGGGCAGGGGCTGGGGCTGGGCCTGTCGATCGCCGACCGCATCGCCCAGCTGCTGCACACGCCGCTGTCGCTGCGCAGCGCGGCCGGGCGGGGCACGACGTTTGCGGTCGAGGTGCCGCTGCTCCGGCGCGACCGCGTGAACGAGGGCGGCGCGATGCCCGAGCGGCGCGGCGTGGCCGGCACCCGCGTGCTGGTGGTCGACAACGATCCGCTGGCGCTCGCCGCGCTGGCGAGCCTGCTGCAGCGCTGGGGCTGCGAGGTCGACACCGCCGGCGACGGCGACGGCGCACGCGCCTGCCTGCAGCGTGCCGACGCGGACCTGTGGCTGTTCGACTACCACCTCGACCACGGCGACACCGGCGTCGCGCTGGCCGAGCGGCTCGCGGCCGCGTTCGGACCGCGGCCGACGCTGGTCCTCAGCGCCGACGGCGGCGCCGCGGTGCGCCGCGCGGTGCACGAGGCCGGGCTGTCGCTGATCGGCAAGCCGCTGAAGCCGCTGGCGCTCAAATCGGTGTTGGACCGGCTGCTGGCCTCGCGCACATTGGGGTGAGCGTCTGCGGCGCGCCGGCGACGCCAGGCCGCAGCCGCCCCCTCCGCGGGGGGAGGGGGCGGAGTCGCACGATCAGTCGAGCGGGCGCAGCGCGCGGGCGTGGATGTACTCCGCCACCGCGGCGCCCTGGTCCAGTCCGGCCTTGCAGCCTTCGTAGAAGTGAATGCCCGCGTACACGCGCGAACGCGCGAGCTCGCCGGCCGCCGCGGTCAGCGACCCGAAGTGGCGCGTGATCGGCTTGGCCGGCAGCTCGTTCAGCGGCGCCGGCAGCGGGATCGCCGGTGCGTTGACGGTGCGGGTGAAGCCGGCGCTGTTGGTGCCCAGCGCCAGCCGCAGCGCGGTGGTCGCCCCGCCGCCGGCGGAGGTCGAGTTGCACGGGTAGTCCGGGTACGGCGGCGTGGTCAGGAAGGGCCGCCAGGTCGGATCGCTGTCGGTGTCCGGGTTGCCGTCGTCGGCCCAGCGGATCGCGGTCACCGGTCGCCAGAACGCGTAGTAGTACTTGCTCTCGGCGTTGTTGAGCGTTGCGTCGGCGATCGACACGGTCATCAGCGCCAGCGCGCGCGCGTGCTCCCAGCGGTCGAGGTCGAACCCGCCGAAGATCAGCCGGGCGTTCGCGTTCCAGTCGACGCCGCCGCTGGCCCAGAAGCGCGCGATGTCGCTCTGCTGCGAATCGGGATTGGCCCCGCGCTTCAGCGCGTCGCCGATCTGCTTCACCTGGTTGTACTCGCTGGCGTACTGCGCGCTGGTCAGGTCGAAGATCACGCCGGGGTTGACGCGGAACTGGCTGGAGCTTTCGACCACGAACGGCCTGACGTTTTTCCAGTTGCTGAACTGCGGTACGCCCGGGGCGATCGGGTTCGGCGTGGCCACGTAGATTCCGGCACCGGGTTCGGCCGAGTAGCCGGGTGTGTGCGGGAACAGCGAGCCGTCGTCGGCACGCGCGGCCAGCATCGCCGCCGCGGCGGCGGCGCCCGCCGCGATGCCCTGCGTTTCGGCAACGCCATCGGGTACCGCGGCGAGCGTGTTGGCGTAGGCGGTGTTGATGTTGTTGATGGCGGTGGTCTTGGCGGCGCTGTCGGGCAGCAGCGCGAGCAGCCCGAGGAGCGTGTCGCGCGCGGCGGTCGCGATCGCGGCATCCGCCGACGCACCGGCCGGCGCGGCCGGCACGACGTTGTAGGTTTCGTAGCGCGGATCGATCGAGTTCAGCGCGTCGTGGACGGCGAGCTGCACCGCCGCCGCGGCGAGGAACTGGTTGTACGGCCCGCCGAATCGCGGTGCGACCGTCGGGCCCATCGCCACGGCGTTCCAGTCGGTCACCGTGTCGGCGGCCGCGGCGGTGGGCAGCGTCAGCAGCAGGGCCGAAGCGAGCAGCGTGGCGTTCAGTCGAAAGCGCGACCCGCGCGCGGACGGAGTGGAATGGAGCGGCATGTCGTACTCCTTCAGATGGGTGGTCGGCGGCGCGCGTAGGCAACCCCGGCTCCCCCTGCCGGCACGCGGGTGGCGCGCAATCGCGGCACCGCACTGGGACTCACGCGCGGCTGCCCCGTCGACGGCCATGCGGCGCGGCGGGCGGCGGGGGATGGGCATGGCCGGTGGCCGCGACCCGGTGCGTTTTTCCGCGATCGCGCGCGGTGGCGCACGCGCGGCGTCGAACGTGGCCGCGCGCGACGCGGGCGGTCACGGCATCGAACGAGCTGCGGCGGGGGCGGTGTCGCGACGCGGCGCCGCCGGAGGCCGCCGTGTGTGCGCGCCTGGAGGGCGTCAGTCGATCTGCCGCGCAGGGTCGGTCAGCTCGAGCTCGCGCAGCACCACGCTGGCCTGCGTCCGGTTGCGCACGCCGAGGCGTTCGAAGATCGCCGACAGGTGCGCCTTGACGGTGCGCTCCTGCACGTCGAGGCGGTCGGCGATCTGCTTGTTCAACAGCCCCTGCGCGACCAGCGTGAGCACGCGGAACTGCTGCGGCGAAAGACTGGCCAGCCGCGCGGCGAGGTCGGCATCGGCGCTGGAGCTCTGCGTGCGCGCGACCGCGGCGCGCAGCATCGCCGGCAGCCACTGCTCGCACGCGAGCACCGCGCGGATCGCGTCGCGCAGTTCGTCCAGGCCGGCGCTCTTGGGCAGGTAGCCGGCCGCGCCGTGGTCGAGCGCGCGGCGCACCACGCGCGGGTCGTCGTTCGCCGACACCACCACCACGGCCACGCCCGGATGCTGCGCACGGATCGCCGCGAGGCCCGCCAGGCCGTGGTTTCCGGGCATGTGCAGGTCGAGCAGGACCAGGTCGATGCCCGGCTCGGCGTCGAGCGCGGCGAGCACCCCGTCGAGGCGGTCGGCCTCGCGGATCTGGGTGTCGGCGACCGCATCGGCGGCGGCCTGCCGCAGCGCGGCGCGGAACAGCGGGTGGTCGTCGGCGATCAGCAGCACGGGCATGCGTGCAGCCTAGCAAGCCCGGTCAAGCGCAGCGGCGCGCTGGTACCAAAGTACAGTGGGGCCGCGCGGGACGCTTGCTAGGCTGCGGGAATGAACCGATCGCTCGCCGCCGCTGCCACCGTCGTCCTGTTGACTGCCTGCGCGGGGCTGCCGCGCGCCGACCGGCCGGCCTCGATGGACGTATCCGCCCAACGCGTCACCGAGCACCGCGGCGACGACGACCTGCTGACCGCCGGCCTCGGCATCGCCGGCCTGCGCCAGCCGATCGCGCCGGCGTTCGCCATCGCCGACGCACCGACCGCGGCCGAGCTGCGCCGCCGCGCGGTCTGGACCAACTGGCGCGGCATCGCCGACCTCGTGCCCGGCGGTGGCTTCGGCGACTGGTACGGCAGTGTGGCCGCCGTGCCCGGGCGCGAGTTCAGCGCCTACGCCCGGGTGCCGGGTGCGACGCAACCCCATCGGGTGATGGTCCAGGTGCCCGACGGCTTCGATGCGGCCCGGCGCTGCGTCGTCGTGACGGCGTCGTCGGGCTCGCGCGGCGTCTACGGCGCGATCTCGGTCGCCGGCGCCTGGGGCCTGCCGAAGGGCTGCGCAGTCGCCTACACCGACAAGGGCGCCGGCACCGACTATTTCGACCTCGATGCGGGGCAGGGCGTCGCGGCCGACGGCACCGTGACGGGCGCGGCCGACGTCGCGTTGGCGTTCGCCCCCGACGCGCCGACCGGCCCGGCCGGGGTGCGCGGCGTCGCGTTCAAGCACGCCCACTCGGGCGACAACCCCGAAGCGGACTGGGGCCGGCACGTGCGCCAGGCCGCCGACTACGCGCTGCAGGTGCTCAACGAGGCGCGCCCGGGCGACGCCCCGTTCACCCACGCCAACACGCGGATCATCGCGGTCGGCATCTCCAACGGCGGCGGCGCGGTCCTGCGCGCGGCAGAGGCGGGCGAGGGCTGGCTCGACGCCGTCGTCGCCGGCGAGCCGAACGTGTATGCCGATTCGCCCGGCGGTCGCACGCTGTACGACGTCACCACCGACGCGGCGCTGCTGATGCCGTGCGCGCTGCTGCACCTGCAGGGGCTGCCGCAGCCGCCGGTCACCGCGCAGGCCGCGCCCGGCTGGACCCGGCGCTGCGCGTCGCTGGCTGCCGACGGCGTGATCGCCGGCGCGGACACCGCCGCCCAGGCGCGCTCGGCGTACGACGCGCTCCGCGCGGGCGGCTGGACGGACGACGCGCTGCGCGCCGGCGCGCTGTCGGTCGGCTTCGACCTGTGGCGCGCGGTGGCGGCCACCTATGCGTCCGCCTACGCGCGCACCGGCGTCGGCGCGCACCCGTGCGGGTTCGGCTTCGCAATGCTTGGCGCCGACGGCGCGCCGCGCGTCGCGACGGCCGCGGAGCGCGCGGCGTGGTGGGCCGACGGCAGCGGCATCCCGCCCGGCAACGGCATCGGACTGGTCGACCCGCACCTGGCCGGCGCCGATCCGACCTACCCGGGCCTGCGCTGCCTGCGCGCGCTCGCCACCGGGCGCGACGGCAGGGCCGCGCGCGTCCAGCAGGGCATCGCCGGCACGCGCGCGTCGGCGCCGTCGAGCGGCGTGCCGGTGGTGGTGATCCACGGGCTCGACGACGGCCTCGTGCCGGCCGCGTTCACCAGCGCCCCGTACGTGGCGATGGCGAAGGCCGCCGGGCGCGATGTCCGCCACTGGCAGGTCCGCCGCGCGCAGCATTTCGATGCGTTCCTCGCGCTGCCCGACTACCGCAGCCGCTATGTGCCGCTGCTGCCGTACGTGTTCGCCGCGCTCGATCGGGTGCAGGCGCACCTCGATGGCGGCGCGCCGCTGCCGGCCGACGCGCTGATCGAACCGACGCCGCGGCCGATGGGCACAGCGCTCGACGCCGCCAGCCTCGCGCTGCCCTCGAACTGACCCGGCAACGTCGCCGACGGACCGCTGCGTTCGGCGCAGCGGACGGCCGGGGCGATCGGCACACGCGATACTGTGCGGCCCCGCGATGGAGCCGCCGATGCGCCTGCCTGCCCGCCGACTGCTGCCGTGCCTGATCGCCGCCACCGTGGCGACCCCGGCGGTGGCGCAGCAGCCCGATGCGCGCCCGGCCGGTGCCGATGCCACCGAGCTCGACCGCGTGCGCGTCGTCGGCGCCAGCCGCGCGCTGTCGTCGTTCCCCGGCGCGGTCGACATCGTGTCCGGCGAGCAGCTGCGCGACGGCCGGCGCGCGCTCGACCTGGCCGAGGCGCTGCCGCGCGTGCCCGGCATCACCGTGCTCGACCGCCGCAACTACGCGCAGGACCTTCAGCTGCAGAGCCGCGGCTTCGGAGCGCGCTCGACGTTCGGCATCCGCGGCCTGCGGCTGATCGTCGACGGCATCCCCGCCAGCGCCAGCGACGGCCAGGGCCAGGCGGCGACGTTCGCGCTCGACACGCTCGACCGCATCGAGGTGCTGCGCGGGCCGCTGGCGCTGTCGTACGGCAACGCGGCCGGCGGCGTGGTCGCCGGCTACACCGAGCTGGGCGACACGCCCGGCGGCGACGTCGGCGCCTGGTTCGGCAGCGACGCCACGCGCCGCGCGTCGCTGCGCCACGACGGCGTCGCCGGCGATTGGCGCTGGCGGCTCGGCGCGAGCACGTTCGCGACCGGCGGCGCGCGGCCGCACAGCGCCGCCGAGCGCCACACCGCCGGGCTGGTCGCGCAGTGGGCCCGCGACGAGCGCACGCGCGTGCGCGTGACCGCGCAGTGGCTGGACCAGCCGTACACCCAGGACCCGCTCGGCCTGTCGCGCGACGCGCTGCGCGCTTACGACGCGGGCACGGGCCCGGGCACCGACCCGGTCGCGGTCCAGTTCAACACCCGCAAGCGCATCGGCAACCGCCAGCTCGGCCTGCGCTGGGAGTCGGACTACGCCCCCGGCCGCAGCGCCTGGGTCAACGGCTACGGCGTCGCACGCGACGTGGTGCAGTTCCTGGCGATTCCGCCGGGCGCGCAGAGCCCGGCGTCGAGCGCCGGCGGCGTCATCGACCTCGGGCGCGAGCAGCTCGGCGTCGACGCCGGCCACCGCTGGACCTTCGAGCGCGGCGCGCTCGCGCTCGGCGTCGAGGTCGGGCGCCTCGACGAGGACCGCCGCGGCTACGAGAACTTCGTCGGCAGCGCGCTCGGTGTGCGCGGCCGGCTGCGCCGCGACGAGGCCAACCGCGTCGACCAGCGCGAGGCCTACGCCGTCGGCGAGTGGGCGCCGGCGCCGGACTGGTCGCTCCTCGCAGGGCTGCGCCACGCGCGGCTCGACTTCGAATCGCGCGATGCGTTCCCCGCCAACGGCGACGACAGCGGCGCGCTGCGCTTCTCGCGCACCGCCGGCTCGCTCGGCGTCGCCCGCGCGTTCGGCCGCGGCGAGACCTTCGCCAGCGTCGGCCGCGGCTTCGAGACGCCGACGATCACCGAGCTGGCCTATCGGCCGGACGGGCAGGGTGGTTTCAACCGCGACCTGCAGCCGGCGCGCATCCGCTCGGGCGAGGTCGGCTGGCGCTGGCGCGGCGACGGCGTGCGCCTCAGCGCGGCGCTGTACCGCATCGACGGCGATGGCGAGATCGTGCCGGCCGACAGCCGCGGCGGTCGCGCCAGCTTCACCAACGCCGGCGACACCCGGCGCGACGGCGTCGAGCTCGGCCTCGAAGGCGACCTGCCACGGGGCCTGGGCTACGTGCTGGCGGCCAACGCGGTGCGTGCGCGCTTCTCTGCGCCGTTCGCGTACACGGTCTTCGCCGGCGGCGCGGTGGTCACGCGCACCGTCGATGCCGGCAACCGGATCCCCGGCGTCCCGCGCGCCGACGGGTATGCCGAGCTCAACTGGCGCAGCGCCGACGCCGCGTGGTCGAGCGCGATCGAAGCGCGTTTCAGCGCCGGCCTGCCGGTCGACGACCGCAACAGCGACGAAGCCGCCGGCCACGCGCGCTTCAACCTGCGCGTCGCGTGGGCGGCGGACGCCGACGCCGGGCTGCACGCGTTCGCGCGCGTCGACAACCTGTTCGACCGCCGCCACGTCGGCTCGGTGATCGTCAACGAGGGCAACGCGCGCTTCTTCGAGCCGGCGGATCGGCGCAGCTTCACGGTGGGCGTCGGCTGGCGCTACTGACCGGCGCGCCACGACCGGAAGCGCGGGTCGACTTGCTGCCGTCACGCTGCGTTTGGCACGCTGTCGGCCGACGCGGCAGACGCCTGCAGGGAGTTCCGGATGAAGCGCCACTTCTCGATGCTGCGTGACTTCCACCTGGCCGACTGGTTCACGCTCGCCAACGCGTTCTGCGGCACCGGGGCGATCTTCGCGGCGATGCGCTTCCTGCAGGACGGCGGCGCGTCGGATAAGGGCGTCAACGACCTGCTGATCGGCATGGCGCTGATCCCGCTGGCATTCGTGTTCGATGCCGTCGACGGGCGCGTGGCGCGCTGGCGCAAGTCGGCCTCGACGCTCGGCCGCGAACTCGACTCGCTCGCCGACGTGATCTCGTTCGGCGTCGCCCCGGCGGCGCTGGCCTACGCCTGCGGCCTGCAGGGCGGCTGGGACTGGATCGTGCTGAGCTACTTCGTCGGCTGCGGCGTGAGCCGGCTGGCGCGCTACAACGTCACCGCCGAGCAGCTCTCCGGCGACGAGGGCAAGGTCAAGTACTTCGAAGGCACGCCGATCCCGACCAGCCTGGCGTTGGTGATCGTGCTGGCGGTGGCGGCGTCGCAGGGCGCGATCGGCGAGAACGTCTGGTTCGGAATGGTCCAGCTCGGGCCGTGGCAGTTCCACCCGCTGGTGCTGATGTTCGCGATTTCCGGCTCGCTGATGATCAGCAAGACGCTGCACATCCCGAAGCCCTGAGCGGCGCCGCGCGCGGCGGCCCGCAACACGCGCGCGCTATGATCGCTTCCAACCTCTGGAGGCGACGATGGCGAACGACGCAGGCGCGGATTTCGAGACCCTGGCGCGGCAGTACTGGAGCGCGTGGGGCGATGCGTTGCGCAGCGGCGCGGGCGTGACGCCGAAGCAGCCGGGCTGGAACGAGGCGCTGGACTGGTGGTCGCAGCTCGCACGCGGCGCGACCAGCGGCGGCGGCTTCAATCCCTCCGGCTTCAATTCGTCGGGATTCAACCCCTCGGGATTCAACCCGTCCGGCTTCAATCCGTCTGCCTTCACTGCGCCGGGCTTCGGCGGCGCCGCGTTCGGCGCGGGCGGCCTTCCCGGCATGGGCGGCATGGGCTTTCCCGGCATGAACCCCGCGGGCGATGCCGTCGACCGCTTCAACACCCAGGCGCGCGAGTGGTACGGCCGCATGCAGCAGGTGGCCGCCCAGTTCGCGGGCCAGAACGCGAATCCCGCCGACATCACCGCCGCGTGGAAGCAGGCGCTGGGGCAGGGCGCCGCTAACCCGTTCGCCACGCTCTTTTCGTCGATGCAGGGCCCAGGCCAGCACGGCGTCGAGCAGTGGGCGGCGCAGGTCGGGCCGATGCTCGAGTCGATGCAGAAGGACGCGCACGCGTGGCTGCGGCTGCCGCAGTTCGGCTTCGCCCGCGAGCACCAGGAGCGCTGGCAGCAGCTCGCCGATGCGCAGCTGGCGATGCAGGAAACCATGCAGGCGCACAACGCGCTGATGGGCGAAGCCAGCCAGCGGGCGTTCGAGGTGTTCGAACAGAAGTTGGCCGCGCGCAGCGAACTGGGCAAGCAGCTCGAGAGCGCGCGGGCGCTGTTCGACCTGTGGATCGACGCGGCCGAGGAGGCCTACGCCGAGATCGCGCTGTCGCCGCGGTTCCGCGACTCGTACGGCGCGATGGTCAACGCGCAGATGCGCCTGCGCGCCGCCGTGCAGCGCGAGGTCGAGCAGTCGACCGGCCTGCTCGGCATGCCCACGCGCACCGAGATCGACGCCGCGCACCGCAAGATCGTCCAGCTCGAGCGCGAACTGCGCCGTTTGAAGGACGCGCTGCACGGCGACGCGCGCGCCGCGTCGCAGGCGCACGCGGAGGCCGCCGCGCCGACCCCGCGCAGCCGCACGTCCGCCCCGAAGCGCAGGCCCGCGGCCGCCGCCGCGGCGCCCGCACCGAGTGCGGCGACGCCGAAGTCGCCCGCCAAACCGGCCACCGGGCGCGCCACGGCCAAGCGCGCCGCCGGCCGTTCGGCGAGCCAGACCCGCAAGGCACCCACCGGCAAGCCAGCGGCAGGAAAGGCCACGGCAGGCAAGGCTTCGCCCGGCAAAGCGACGCCGGGCAAGGCACCGGCGACCCCGCCGTCCGCGGCCAAGAGTACGGCCGCGAAGAAGGCGGCTGCCCGACGCATTCCGACCTCGCGCGCTGCCGCCACTCGCACCGGTTCCCCGCGCCCGACCGCGAAGCCCGCCGCCAAGCGCGCCGTCGCCGCGCGCACGGCCGCCAAGCCGACGGTGGTGCGCGCGCCTACGCGACGCCCCGCCGCCAGGTCGCCGTTCGCATCGCTGATGCCGCAGGCGCCGCAGCCGCTGCCGGGCAAGCCCGGCAAGCCGGCCAAGCGCAGCAAGCAGGGAGGCCGCTGACATGACCGCCTACGGATTCGACGGGCCGCTCGCGATGACGCCCGAAAGCCTGGCCAACGAGGCGATGACCACGCAGGGCAAGCTGCGCGCCGCGCTGGACACGCTGCACCGCGTCGAGGACGTGCACTACGGAGCCACCGCGCGCGAGGAAGTCTGGCGGGACGGCAAGGTCGTGCTGTACCGCTTCCGCGGCGCGCGCGCGCCGACCGCCAAGGTGCCGCTGCTGATCAGCTACGCGCTGGTCAACCGCCCGTACATGGTTGACCTGCAGGCCGACAAGTCGATCGTCAAGGGCCTGCTCGAGCGCGGCGAGGACGTCTACGTCATCGACTGGGGCTACCCCGACCGCTCCGACCGTTACCTGGAACTCGAGGACTACATCCAGCGCTTCATCGGCGGCGCGGTCGACCACCTGCGGCGCGAGTACCGCATGGACGCCGTCAACCTGCTCGGCATCTGCCAGGGCGGTGCGTTCGCGCTGTGCTTCGCGGCGCTGAACCCGCGCAAGGTGCGCAACCTGATCACGATGGTCACGCCGGTGGATTTCCACACCGACGACAACATGCTGGCCAACTGGACCCGCGGACTCGACATCGACCTGTTCGTCGACACGCTCGGCAACGTGCCGGCCGACCTGATGAACATGTGCTACCTGACGCTGAAGCCGTGGCGGCTGTTCGTGCAGAAGTACGTCGGACTGGTCGACATCCTCGACGACAAGCAGGCCGTCGAGGACTTCCTGCGGATGGAGAAGTGGATCTTCGACTCGCCCGACCAGGCCGGCGAGGCGTTCCGCCAGTTCATCAAGCAGTTCTACCAGGCCAACGGCTTCGTCAACGGCGGCATCGACATCGGCGGCCGCCCGGTCGACCTGCTGCACGTCGACATGCCGGTGCTGAACATCTACGCCGAACAGGACCACCTGGTGCCGCCGTCGGCGTCGAAGCCGCTCGGCGGTCTGGTCGGCACCGACGACTACAGCGAGCTGTCGTTCCGCGGCGGCCACATCGGCATCTACGTGTCGAGCCGCGCCCAGCGCGAGGTGCCGCAGGCGATCCACGACTGGCTGGCGCAGCGGTCGCGGTGATCTCGCGGTGCATCGCGCCCGCGACGGTCATGGCGACGCACGACCGCTGACGTTGCGGCAGGCGCTGGCGGCGCTGGTGCTCGCGCTGTCCGTCGCTGCGGCGCCGGCTGCGCCGCCCCCGGATGCGCAGCGCGAGATCGACGGCCTGATCGCCGCGCTGGGCCACTCGGGCTGCCAGTTCCAGCGCAACGGCCGCTGGTACCCGGCGAGCGACGCGCAGGCGCACCTGCGGCGCAAGTACGACTGGCTGCGCAAGCGCGACCTGGTCGACAGCGCCGAGCAGTTCATCGTCCGCGCCGGCACCGGGAGCAGCATCAGCGGCCAGGCCTACCAGGTGCGCTGCGCGGGGCGCGCGGCGGAGCCCTCGGCGGCGTGGCTGCGGGCGCGGCTGGCCGCGCTGCGCGCGGCGCCTGCCGACGATCGCTGACGCCGGCTAGACTCGGCAGGGTCGACGATGGCGCCGCACGCACGACGCGTGCCGGGACCGTCGCGACAGCGTCCACGGCCCGATTCGCCAGTCCCGACCCGCAAGGAACGAGCCCATGACCGACCCGCGTCCCTTCACCCGCTCGCGCCACGACCGCATGGTCGCCGGCGTGCTCGGCGGCATCGCCCGCCGCTTCGGCTGGAACTCCACGCTGCTGCGCGCGCTGTTCGTGATCGTGTCGATCGCGTCCGTCGCGTTCCCCGGGATCATCGTGTACCTGATCCTGTGGCTGCTGATGCCCGAAGAGGGCAGCTGACGCCGATGCAGCCCGGGCCGCTCGCACGCGGCGTGCTGCACGTCCTCGGCGCGGCGTGGACGCTGCCCAACACGGTCGCCGGGCTGCTGGTCGGCGCGGCCGGCCTGCCGTTCGGCGCGCACGTGCACTGGCGCGCGCGCGAGCGCTCGCTGGTGTTCCACCGCTGGCCGTGGGGGCCGGGCGGGGCGCTGACGCTGGGCAACGTCATCGTCCACACCGGCGACACGCTCGACTCGCCGTGCGTGACCTACGCGCACCGCGCCGGCCACGGCGACGAGCCGGCGATCCAGCTGGCCGACCACGAGCGCGCGCACGTCTACCAGTACATGGTGCTCGGGCCGCTCTTCCTGCCGGTGTACCTGCTGTGCGGCGGCGTGAGCGTGCGCAACCCGTTCGAGCGCGCGGCTGACCGCTACGCCCAGACCGGCCGCGGCTGGTGGCCCGGGCGCTGAACACGCAGGCCAGCGCCTGAATGCGCGCGTCGCACGAGCGCTTCACGAAAGTTTGATGCGCGGCTAACGCGCACGCTGCGATCCTGCACCCGTCGGAGAACAACCAGAGACGAAAGTCACTGGAATCGCTCTGGCTCTGGAAGGCCCGGCCGCCCGAGGATCAACCCTCGAAGACCTGGGCCTTCCTCATTTGGGGAATCCGGAACCGGCCGCACTGCGCCGCACGCCTCAGCGCCCCGATGGCAGCCGCGCGAAAGTTTCGCCTTCGAACACGCCGTTCGGCCCGTAGCGACGCTCGGCGAACGTAATCGCGCCGCCCTCGACCAGCACGACCGAACTGCAGCGCGTGCCGTAGCGCTTGCCGAGCACGAACGGCGGCGACAGCCAGCGCTCGAGTTCGATCCCGACGCCGGTGTTCGGCAGCGACGCGTCGGGCGCCGGCGTGGTGTCGGCCAGCGCGGCGAACAGCGGCGCGATCGCGTCGGCATCGGCCACCGGTTCGCGCGACTCGGAATCCTCGAGCCACGCGCGCAGCGCCTGCGTCGCGTGGCCGCTCTTCGGCCACGGCGCGTCGAACTCGCCGTTCGACATCGCGTGCACGCCGGGCGCGACCGTGTGCCGCTGGAACGCCGGGTGGTTGCCGGCGAACTGCAGCGCGTCGCCGTCCCACAGCAGCAGGTTGAAGCGGCCGTACTCGGGCGCGTCCGCGCCGAGCGTGTCGATCGCGTCGCGTGCCGTTTGCGTCCCGGCCACGAACCCGCGCACCAGCGCACCGCGCGAGCGCGGGCGGCCGTCGTCCGGCGCCCCGGTGCGCACATTGGTCACCGCGGCGATCCGCCCTTGCGTCGACACCATCAGCCAGCCGCCGCCGGCCTGCAGGTCGCGTCCGCCGTAGACGTGCGGCTGTCCCGGCGCGAAGCCGGCCGGCGCCGTCGGGCGCGCATGGAACTCGTCGCGGTTGGCAATCAGCGCCAGCCGGTAGCGCGGGTGGGACTGCCAGGCGATCGCGATCAGGCACATGCGGCGATCATCCCACGCGCGTCCGCCCGCCCGCGGCGCCGCTGGCGCAACGCTGCGGCGCGGCGAGGGCGAAGTCGCTCAGCGCAGGGTGAACAGCGCGTTGATCTCGGCGGCAAAGGGCCTCGACAGCCGGTTGAACGTCGCCCCGGTCGGGTGCATCTCGTCGAACCAGTCGCGCGCCAGCGGTACTTCCTCGCGCAGGTCGACGTAGCGGAACGCGCGACGGAAGCGCGCGTCGCCGGCCAGCGGATCGAGCACGCGCTCGACGAAGCCGTCGATCAGCCGTCGCGCGAACGCGCGCTGGTCGTCGACGTCGGGCAGGGCGCGCGCCATCTGCGGGCCGATCCACGGCCCGGCGTTGCGCTTCATCAGCGCGGCCACGCCGAGGTTTGCGACGGTCAGGTCGGCCGGCACGCCGAGCTTCACCGGGTACGCATACGTGTGGGCGACGATCGGCGTGCGCGGGTGCAGCTGGACCATCTTCGACAGCGCGCGCTCGTACGCGGCGAACACCTCGGCGTAGCGCCCGGTCTGCACCACCGTCTCGAACGCCTGGTCGACGCTCATCGCGCGGCGGTTGGCGAACGTGCGCGCCAGGAACCGGTCGACGAAGTCGTTGCCGCCGGCGCTGAGCAGCGCGATGTCGAAGTCGAAGCCGCCGTACCACTGCATGATGTCGCGCAGCGCACTGCCGCTGAACATCTGCGTGGCCAGGTCGCCGCTCTCCTCGGCGCGGAAGAACAGCCCGCCCGCGCCGACGATCGGCACGCCGCGTTCCTCGTTCTGCGGCGACGGGAACACCAGCCAGTCGAGCAGGTTCATGCTCAACGGCGTCGAGAACCACGAATCGCCTTCGCAGAACACCACCGGCGTGCGCTTGCGCAGCGGCCGGTTGCGGCTCAAGGCCCGGTGGATCGCGCGGAACTCGCCGCGCCGCGTGGTCTGGACGGATTGGCCGCTGGGCATGGCAGGTCCCTCTGTCGGCGGGTGCGCCGCGCGCATCCCGGGTCCACTGGAGCCAACGCGGCGACGCCGGGGCAGCGGTCAGCGCGGCTGCGACCGGTGGCCGCTCTACCGCTTGGCGCCGGAGGCCTTGCGCGCTTTGCCCGCGCTGGCGTTGAGCGCCGCCGCCGCCCGGACCAGCGCCTTGAACGCGTCGGCATCGATCGCGTCGCCCTCGTGCAGGTCGATCGCGCGGCGGGCGTTGCCGTCGAGGCTGGCGTTGAACAGGCCCCGCGGGTCGTCCAGCGACGCGCCCTTCATGAAGGTCAGCTTGATCTTGTCCTTGTAGGACTCGCCGGTGCACACGATGCCGCCGTGCGACCACACCGGCGTGCCCATCCACTTCCACTCCTCGATGACGTCCGGCACGGCCGCGTGGATCAGCGCGCGCACACGCGCCAGCGTTTCACCGCGCCAGCCGCCGAGCTCGGCGATGCGCCGGTCGATCAGCGCCGCGGCCGCCGGGCCCGCGTCCGCGGGCGAGGGGGTTGTCGACTTCATCCGTGCGTCCTCCGTGACGGGCCCAGCGCCCGCATCGCAGGATCGTACGGCCGGTCCGCGGCGGCCACGAGGGCCAATCGCCGCGGGCATGGCGCAGGACGCGTGGCGGCCGTCGGGGCCATTGCCGCCCCGGTCGCCCCCCCCGTTGCGCCGCGGGCTCAGCCGCCGCCGAGCAGCGACGCGGTCGCCGCGGCGATGACGATCAGCAGGAGCGCGGCCGCGCCGCCGAACGCCGCGCCGAACGTGCGGCCCTTGTGCACCGCACTGACCTGCAGCCGCGAGATGTCCTCGCGTGCGATGCGGGTGTCGGCGCCGACCAGCGCGTCGGGCGTGACCTGGGTGACGACGAACTTCTCGACGCGTCCGTCCTTCGTGACCACTTCGACCGTGTCCCCGGCGGCGACCTTGCCGTCGAGCGACGACCAGTCGCTGTGTTCGACCGACTGCATCGTGCGGCAGCCGGACAGCAGCATGAACATCGTCAGGACGACGACCGTGATGGCGCGCATGGCATTCCCCTGGTGCCGGCCGCAGTGGCCGGTAGTGCCGTGGACTTCGATCGCGCCGCGGCTCCCCAGCCGACGGCGCGCTGCGCGCGATGGCGCGCCTGCGACTTATAGCCTTCGGCGATGGGCGTGTCGATGCACGGGCCGGACGGGCGTGATGAATCGCCGGCACGCGCGGCGTGCGCGCTTCGTCGCGGAGGTTCGTCGTGGCGCGACTGAGGTCGACGGCCGCATCGGGATGCCGTCGTGTCCGACAGCAAACCCGCGGAGCCGCTCGATTGCCCGCCCGGCACCCGTGGGGCGGTGGCGCGGTGCGATGCGTTCTGGCGAACGCGCGCGTCGGCGTTGGCGAGCAGCGCGCCGCCCGCGCGCAAGCCACCGGCCCAGGTGCGCCGCGCATCCGGACGCGTTCGGGCGGGGCGTCCGGTGCGATAGGGCGAGCCCAGCGGCACCCGCGTGCGAGCGCGCAGCCGGGTGCGCGCAGGCGCGCCGGCATCCGCGCGCGAGCGTGTCGCCGGGGTCGCGCGAACGCCGGGAGCGTCCTCGACGCGGCGCCGGCGGGGTGCGACGCGCAGGCGGATGGGGTCGCACGGGCCGCGCGATGGGGTCCGCCGGCCGCGCCTCTGCTTGCGCGCGAGTACCCGCGGGTGGGCGGGGAGGCATCGCGGCGGGGTCGGGCGAGTGCGCGGGAGGGTCCGGCGAGCGCCTCGGGCATCGCGCGTGTGCACCGCGGCGGGGTCGGGCGAGCGCAGCGCCGGGGTCGCGCGGGCGCCGCGCAGCTCGCGGCAGGGGCGCGCACGCTCGCGGCAGGGCACGCAGGCGCTCGCCAAGGGGCGGGCGAAGTGCGTGCGCGGACAAACACAGGCTCGCGAGCGTGGGCGCGGGCGCTCGTGCTCCGGCGACGGCGGGAAGCCCTCGGGTTCGGCTCGCTTGCTGGTTTCGCCGCACATGCGGGCGCCATCGATCCGCCGCGCCGGCGCGCCGCGACTTCGCGACGGGGCGCGCGGTGGAGGCGCTGCGGCACGGTGACTTGTTGCAGGCGTTGCCCGGCCTCGGGTGTGGAACGCTGCGGGTTCGACGAGCCCGTCGAACGGAGATCCGCGATGCCAGGGAACGACCGCCGTAGCGCCCTCGCCGCCGGCAGGCGCGTCGTGATCGCCGTGCTGATGCTCGCCACGTTCTCCGCGGCCGGCCGCCCCGTGGCAACCGGCCTGCAGCCGCGCATCGCGCAGGCGCTCGCCGCCGAGGGGATCACCGGCGCGGTGTGGGGGCTCGACGACGGCAGCTCGACGACGTTCGGCGCCGCCGGGCTGGCCGCAGCGGGCCGGCCGATGACGCCCGATGCGCGCGTGCACGTCGGCTCGATCGCCAAGGCCGTGCTTGCCACCGGCGTGCTGCGGCTGGCGACCGAAGGCCGGCTCGACCTCGACGCGCGGGTCGACGCCGTCGTGCCCGGCGTCGCGTTCGACAACCCGTGGCACGCCACGCACCCGGTGCGAGTGCGCCACCTGCTCGACCACACCGCCGGCCTCGACGACATGCGCCTGTCGCAGCTTTTCAGCCTGCAGGCGCGCGCGGACCTACCGCTCGCCGAGGCGCTCGCAGTCGGCCGCCCGCTGCGCGTGCGCAGCCGCCCCGGCAGCCGCTTCTCGTATTCGAACACCGGCTACGCGCTGCTCGGCCAGCTCATCGAGGTGGTGACTGGGCAGCGCTACGAGCGCTACCTCGAGCACGCACTGCTGGCTCCGCTATGCGCGACAGCACGTTCGCGTACACCACGCAGGTCGGCGCCGCGGCCGACCCGCGGCTGGCGATGGGCCACTTCGAAGGCGGCAAGGCGCATGCGGCGGTGCCGATCGGCGTGCGCCCGGCCGCGCAGTTCACCACCACGGCCGCCGACATGCTGCGCTTCGCGCGCTTCGTCGTCGGCGACGGGCGCATCGACGGCGCCACGTTCATCGAGCCCGCGCTGATGCGCGCGCGGGCGCGGCCGGCGGGCACCGAAGCGGTGCGCGCCGGGCTGCCGGTCGGCTACGCGCTCGGGCTCGGGCTGCGCGACCGCGACGGCGCGGTCGGCGTCTGCCACGGCGGCGACACCGTCGGCTTCCGCGCGACGGTCTGCGCGTTCCCCGCGCACGGCCGCGCCTTCTTCATCGCGTTCAACGCCGACGTGGAAGGCGCGGACTACGCGCGCATCCGCGCCCTGCTGGTCGACGCGCTCGGCGTGGCGACGCCGGCCCCTGCGGCAGCCGCCGTGCCCGCGGCCGATCTCGACGCGTGGAATAGCCTCTACGTGCCGGCGCCGAACCGGTTCGAATCGTTCGCCTACCTCGACCGCCTGTTCGGCGTGCGCCGGGTCGAATGGCGCGACGGCGCGCTGCAGGTGCGCCCACTGCAGGGCGCGCCCCTGCGGCTTGAGCCTGCTGGCGGCCGGCGGTTCCGCCAGGCCGGGCGCGTGCTGCCGTCGCACGCGCTGCTCGTGGGCGACGACGGCACGCGCGTGCTGGTCGACGACAACCAGACGCTCGCGCGCACGGGCCTGTCGCCGCTCGCGGTGCTATGGGCGAGCCTCGCCGCCGGCGTGCTCGGCGTGGCCTACGTGCTGCTGGTCGGCGCGTGGCGCCTGCTGCGCCGCCGTCCGTGGCGCAGCGACGCGCTGCGCGTGCCGTGGATCGGCGCGGTCGCACTGCTGGCGCCGCTGCCGCTGTTCCTGCGCCAGCCGTTCCTGCAGTTCGGCGACCTCACCGCCGCGAGCGCGACGCTGGCGGTGGTCACCGCGGCGTTGCCGGCCGCGATGCTGGTCGGGCTAGCCCGCACGCGGCAGGCACCGGGCGGTCGCCAGCGAACCGCCGACGCCATCGCGCTGCTGGCGGTGCTGCAGTGGTGCGCGGTCCTGGCCGCGTGGGGGCTGCTCCCGCTGCTGACGTGGGCGCTGTGAAGCCGGCGCGCTGATCGGCGCAGGTCCTCCGCCCGCACGGCGGGCGGCGCTGTCGATCCCACGCTGACGGGCGCGGCAGCCTCGTCGACCACGGGCTGCTCGCCGGTAAGGCGAACGCGGGTGCGCTTGGCTTACCCGGGCTACGTCACTGGCGCAGTGGTGCCGTTCTGGTCGCGCTGGGGCGGCTCCCGGCGCGAAAGCGGGCGATGTGAGGCGAAGAG
Organism: Cognatilysobacter tabacisoli; assembly: GCF_003586305.1. Taxonomy (GTDB): domain Bacteria; phylum Pseudomonadota; class Gammaproteobacteria; order Xanthomonadales; family Xanthomonadaceae; genus Cognatilysobacter_A; species Cognatilysobacter_A tabacisoli. The sequence continues at coordinate 595,153 of NZ_QXJI01000001.1, forward strand.
GCGAGGCGTTCGCCGCGCTGCGGCCTCCACTTGCCACGCTGCCGCGTCCATCCATCACCGGCACCGGACCGGCGTGCGGGACACCCACTCATGATCGATCCCACGCAATTCCGCGCATGGGAGCACGTCATGAATCACCGCAACATTCTGCTGTCTGCCCTCGCCACGGTCGTGGCGCTCGCCAGTGTCCTGCCGTGCGGCGCCAGGGCCTCCGACGACGCACCCGCCGCGGTGCTGGAGCACAACAAGTCGGTCGCCCGCCAGGTGTACGAGGAGGGCCTCAACCAGGGTCGATTCGACGTGCCCTACACCGCCGACTTCGTCGGCCACGGCGGGACGCGGACGTTCACCCATGCCGAGGGCATGGCGGAAGCGAAGGGCTGGCGGGCGGCGTTCCCGGACCTGAACATGCAGGTCGACAAGCTGCTCGCCGAGGGCGACCTGGTGGCGGTGCGCTGGACGGCGCGGGGGACCAACACCGGCAGTGGCAACGGCATCCCCGTCACGGGTCGCGCCGTGGAGATCACCGGCACCACGCTGTTTCGCATGGCCGAGGGGCGCATCGCCGAGGAGTGGACCTGCGCCAACTCGCTCGGACTGATGAGGCAGCTGGGTATGCTGCCGACCTCGGCTGCGGCACCCGCGGCCGGAGGCGCCGCGAACAGCGGATCTCGCTGAGGGACCGGAATGACGGAAGGCGTTGGCCCATCGAGGAAGCCCCTGGTCGAGTACCGGGGGCTTGCCGTGGTGGCGGCATGGGCGCTGGTCGCGATGCTGCTGGCGGCGCAGGCGTGGTTCGCCGCAAACGAGCGCGGCGAACCGTTGGCCTGGGCTCGCGCCAGCGTGATCTGGCTGTCGTGGGCGGCAACCTGGGTTGCGCTCACCCCGATTGCCCTGCAGCTGGCGGTGCGGTTTCCGCTGGAGCGGCCGCGGCTTCTGCTCGCGCTGGGGGTCCATGCCATTGCTGCCCCGGCGTGCGCCGCGGCCAGTCTCGCCCTGTTTGCCGTCGCCGCGCCCCTGGTCGGCGCCGCCCATTCCGAGCCCACCTGGCTGGCGACGTTCGAGCGATTGCTGGGAACGACGTTCCTGCTGAACCTGCCGGTGTACTGGCTCATCGTCGGTGCGGCACAGCTTGAGCGATTGGTTCGGACGGCTCGCGAAAAGGATCGCCGGCAGTTGCTGCTCGAAGCGCAACTCGCCGACGCCCGGCTGCAGAGCCTGCGCAGCCAGTTGCAGCCGCACTTCCTGTTCAATGCGCTGAACACCATCTCGGTGCTGATGCGCGAGGACGTCGATTCTGCGGATCGGGTACTGCTTCAGCTCAGTGCGCTGCTGCGGCGCTCGCTGGAAGGCAGCGACGCGTACGAGGTGCCGCTGCGCGAGGAGCTGGGGTTCCTGGAGCGCTATCTCGAGATCGAACGGGCGCGTTTTGGCGGGCGCCTGAGCTACGAGGTGCGGGTCCCGGACGAACTGATGGAGGCCCGGGTGCCCAACCTGATCCTCCAGCCGCTGGTGGAGAACGCGTTGCGCCACGGGCTCGCCGCGCGTGCCAGCCCTGGCCGGATCGAGATCCGGGCCGAGCGCCACGGCGAGGAGCTGAAGCTGTCGGTGCGCGATGATGGGCGCGGCTTTCCAGCTGGGATGATCGAGCGCGTTGGCCTGTCCAATACGCGGGCGCGGCTGGCGCTCATGCACGGCGACAGCCACCTGTTCGAGCTGCGCCATGCCCCGGACGGCGGCGCCATTGCCGAAATCACGATCCCCTTGCGGACCCGACCATGACCATCCGCGCCCTGATCGTTGACGATGAGCCGATCGCCCGGCGCGGGATCATGCGGCTGCTCGCGCTGGAGGACGACGTCACCGTCATCGAAGAGTGCGGCGATGGCGCAAGTGCGGTCGCCGCGATCACCACTCTTGCGCCGGACCTCGTGTTCCTGGACGTGCAGATGCCTGAGCTCGACGGCTTCGCCGTCGTCGAGGCGGTCGGCGCGAATCGAATGCCGGCGGTGGTGTTCGTCACCGCGTTTGACCACCATGCCGTGCGGGCGTTCGAGTCGCAGGCGCTCGACTATGTGCTCAAGCCGATCGATCCGGAGCGCTTCCGCCGCACGCTGCAGCGTGCGCGTGCGCACCTCGCCCATCCCGACGACGATTTCGTGCGCCGCGTGGCCTTGGCGTTGGGCACCATCGAGCGAGGGGAGGTGCGCAGGTACCCGCGTCGCCTCGCGATTCGTTCCGATGGCCGGGTCAGGCTGCTCGACATCGACGACGTCGAACTGATCGTCGCCGCCGGAAACCACGTGGAAGTCCGCTCGGGCGAGAAACGGCACCTGCTGCGGGAGACCATGGCCAGCCTCGAGGCTCGCCTGGACCCCGAACGGTTCGTTCGCGTATCGCGCGCCGCGATCGTCAGCATCGGCCACGTCCGCGAAGTGCAGTCGCTGTTCAACGGCGACTTCGTCGTGATCCTGAAGGACGGCTCGCAGGTCAACGGCAGTCGGCGCTACCGGGCCGCGCTGGAACGACTGCTGGCCTAGCCGACCAGGCGACCGCGTGGCGGGTGGATCCTGCCGGAAAGGAAGCCCATTCAGCGCACGAGTGCAGGTGCGCGCCGGAGGCGATTGGATGCGCCGCGGACGCGTGGGTCCTTCGATTCGCCGGGGCCGAGCCGCGACCGGGATCAGACGACGTAGCGCGTGCCCCGATGCGCGCCGCGTGCAAGGCGCGGCCAGAGATCGCGCTCTGGCAAGACAGGGAGGGACATCATCAGTGCATCAGCCTGTGCGTCGCGCCGCACTCGGCGCGCAGCACGCGGGCGCGCCTCAGGGGCGCGCCGGTCGTTCGCGTCGCCCGTCGTCATCGCCTCCCGAATTCGCACGACCCTGCGCGAATTCCGGGAAGGTTTCCGCCAGCGACGCTTCGTCCGGCAGGATGTAGAACACGCCGCCGCGCTCGAACGTCGGACGCATGATCCGCTCGTAAAAGTCGGGCGCGACGTTGATGCAGCCATGGGTGACGCGGTTGTCGTCAGGCGACGGCGACGCAAGGCGTTCGGGGCGTCGCTCGGCCGGCACGCCGGTGGCGGTCGGATGGATGGAGACAGCCGACTCGTAGTCCACCCACAACACGCGGCCCGCATCGGTCGAGGGGCCGTAACCGCCGACGAAACGACCGGCGGGCGTGGTGCGGTCGCGGCCGGGAATCTCGCGCAGCGCCAGCCCGGCGACGCCGGGTGCCGTGTGATCGCCGACGGCCGAGCCGAACAGCCCGGGTGCGGCGCCGCGAAGCCGGCCGTCGCCGCCGAACACCAGGATCTGTGCGGCGGCCTTGTCCATGATCGCGAACGGATAGCCTTCGCTGTCGCGGTTTGCGACCACCCAGCCGGCGAGATCGATCACCGTGGCGGAGACTTCCTGGCCCGGCGGAAGCTGGTCGACCGCGGCCCTCGGTTGCGCTGAAGGCTCGTCGGCGCTGGCAACGCCGGCGCTCGCCAACGCCAGCGCCAACACCAGCGCGCTGGATGCGGCGCGGATCGTGGAGTGCATGCAGGTGCGGATGGGACGATTCCTCGAAGCGATGATCGAGTGGGGAGCGGAGGGTGGAGACCGGTGGCCCGCAAAGGCCACCGGCCCTGCCTGACGCTTGGTTACACGTGGGGCAGGCGCAATCAGCCGCGCGGCACGCGACGCGGAGACGACTCGAGCTGCTGGACGCGGCCCTCGATCGAATCCAGTCGCTGGTTGGCCCGCTGCGCGGACTGATTGGCGGACTCGGCGCTCTGTGCCGCGCTCTGCACCTTCGTGTCGAGCTGATCGAGGCGCGAGTTGATCGTGGCGAACTCGTCGTCGTAGGTGGCACAGCTGGCAAGGCCCATGGTGGCAACCAGTGCCACGCCGAGGGTACGGACGATCTTCAGATGCTGATTGTTGGGAAACATGGCAATGCTCCTTCGTCGGGGGAATCGGCAATATAGCGGCCTTTTCGCGGGGGGCAGGAACCCCCCTTTCAGCTAACGTTCCAATACGTACAAGGACTGTGAAGAGGTGCTCACTACGAGTGGGACCGCAGAAGATGATCGCTGCGAGGTGTGTACAGCGCGTATGCGCGTGTCGGTCCGATTTGCTGCGCCTCGATCGTAGACCGCTCGATTGCAGTGCTTCGTCAAGCGAGATCGCGCCTCGAACGGATCACTTCTCGTCCGCTGCGGATGCCCCGCCGACGAACGGCAATGAGGGCCATCGCGTCGATTCTCTGCGCCGACGGTGGACGCTTTTCGTCACGGCAATGCCTTCCCGCCGCGGTGTGTCGCGTGCGGGTCGAAGGACGCTTAACTGGTCCCCCGCTGGCATGGAATCGATGCGGCGCGCGCGTGTGGAAATCGATGCGTCCGCGGCGCGCAGCAGCGAAGGCGGCGGCCGAAGGAGAGGCCAGGGACACACGAAAAAGCCCGCGATCTCGCGGGCCTTCGGTCTTGCGTGGTGCCGGAAGTGGGACTCGAACGTGCATCTAAAGTCGCTGTTTTTGCCGATCTAGCAAAGGCGGCCGTAGTTCTTGCCCCAAAATTTGCCCCCCGCCAGGCCGGGCTTGGTCCGGTGCGCGACCGGGTTCCAGGTTGCTGGAAATCCCGCGTAGGTGCCCGGCCATTTCGGCAGCTCCCGTCCGTACTCCGCTCGCCTCTTGCGTCCAAAGCGGTGCGGTAGGCTAGGACCAATGGCTGGCTAGCTCGCAGTAGGCGAAATGAAAGAACAGGACGTATTTACATCCGGCGCAGACGGGTTGATCCCACAAGGGGACGCTGCGCGTCAAGCCATAGATTCCCTTCGAGGCTACGCATACCAGGTCACAGCGGCCGCACTAGCCTGGCTCGATATTGAAGCGACATCGAAGATCTTCCTTGAAGTTGCGGAGGACTATGCCGTCGTCGCAAAAGACGCCATAAGCGCCGTCCAGGTCAAAGATACGCAAGCATCGGGAAAAGTAACGCTAAACACGGATAGCGTACGCGAAGCGATTCTGAGCTTTGTCACGCTGACGGCCTTGAACCCTGGGGTCGACGTGCATCTGAGGTACTTCACGACCTCGGAAATCGGGACAGAGAAGGCACTGCAGGACCGCCCTGGTGGCAATCCGGGGCTCGTGTATTGGCGAAGCGCAGCGAAAGGGGCGGACGTAAAGCCACTTCGCGAAATACTGGATAGCGACAAGTTTGCGAAGGAAGTACGTGATTTTGTCAGCTCCAGAAGCGACGACGAGCTCCGTCGGGACCTGTTTCGCAAGATCCATTGGGAGTGTGGAAAGCCGGATTTGCCTTCACTACGGAAGGAGTTCCGAGAACGTCTAGTCGTTGTTGGCCGCGACACCTTTGGTATTCCAGCACCGGATGCGTTGCGGATCTCAAACCTGCTCGTTCACCAGGTCCTGGAGAAGAGCATTAGTCAGGTGCCTGCCGATCGGGTTCTCACCCGCGCGGACCTTGTTGCCTTCATAGACAATGCATCTCGAGTGTCAGTCCCGATAGCCGTGATGGACGTGTTTGCCAAAGCCTCGTCAGGGCTGTTGGCTCAGATGCTTGGTGGTTCCGGTGCCGGGCTGCCTGTTGCTCTTGGACTCCCGACTTGGCTGGTCGACGGATCTGACTTGCCCGAGAGCAAACGGGCAGTGCCGAGGCCCGAAATTGAAAAGGGTATTGAAGATCGATTGCGCATCTTTGGTGCCTGTTTCGTAGCTGGCGCGAGCGGGGTGGGGAAATCGTCGGTGTCGCGGGCGGTTGCCGAAAGAGTCGGCGAGAACTATTTCGTTGTCGATTTCCGAGGTGCCAGCACGGAGGAAACGCGTAGCCGTCTGGATGTCTTGCTGTCGCGTCTGGGCGGCATACATGCGCCGGTTCTAATCCTCGAGGACCTGAATCAGTTCAACGACCCCAGTCTCGCAGCCTTGTCGGGGCGTCTGTTCGGGGCATTGAACCGGCGCGATATCACAGTGATTGTGACGTCCTACACCGCGCCCACACCTAAGGCGCTTTCGAACGTCGGCCAGGATCCCGGATGCGCTATTGATTGTCCTTACTTCTCTGAAGAAGAGTCGGCGAGATTGGTGGAACTGCATGGCGGTGATGCAAATCTCTGGGGAAAGCTCGCTCATGTGAGCGGCGCGTTCGGTCATCCGCAACTAGTGCATGCATTCATCGCGGGTATGGCTGCACGTGGCTGGCCTCGATCGGAGATCTCGGCCATCGTCAGCGCTGGACTATCCACCGGGGACATAGCGGCCGAGCGGGAGGCCGCGCGCCGCTCACTCATTTCGGTACTCCCAGAGGGTGCCAGAAGTCTGCTCTACCGACTGAGCTTAACGATAGGGACGTTCAACCGTGGTGCTGCACTAAGCATTGCCTCCGCACCGCCGCCGATTCTGCAAGCTGGCGAAGCTTTGGACTCCTTGATCGGGCCTTGGATCGAAACAATGGGACGAGACAGCTATCGCGTCTCGCCATTGGCTGGTCAATCCGGAAGGGAGATGCTGGTTCCTGATGAGCAGCAGGCGATCCACGGCAAAATCGCATCGCAGCTCATGTCTGGGAGGACAGTCGACGCCGGCGACATCGATAAGATCATCTTGCACGCAGTTCTCGGAAAGAACGAGGCGGTTCTGGTTTCGCTTACATCGAAGCTCCTGACCTCAGGCGATAAGTTGATCAGTTTCCTGGCGGAAAACCTCGCGCTTTTGAGAATGTTCGATACAGATAAGCTTATCTACCCGGAGAATGTTTACATATCATCGATGCTGCGGTTGGTTCAATTCAAAGTGCTTGCCGCGGGACAAGAGAAAGGCGAAATTGCAGAGTGTGTTCGCGCCCTGTTGAGGGAGTCAGGGCAGCTAGTCGGCGGTGAAGCTCGCGATATGTTCCAGATGCTGAGTCTCGGGAAGATCCTCGGGACGATGGGGATTGCCAACTATCTCGACAACTGGGTCGAGCTCCTTTTCAAGTTCCATGCCATTGCGAACAGCAATGAGTTCTCGAAGAAGTTGCTCTCAAACTTGGAGACGAAGCCTGGAATGGGTGGCAGCACTGTAGGGCTGCTGTTCGCCATCGGTGGGTCAAATCTGACCAGTGTGGCAAAGCTCGAGCAAGTGTTTGCGCAGTTGGATAAGCTCGAGCCTGAGCAGCGAGCAATGCTCTTGCAACCGATCGAAGAGCACGCTTCCGATTTTTCCGTTCTGGTCAACAGTCCATGGGTGGCCGAGCAGGACAATGGGCTGAACGCGCTCGATGCCGCCGAGCGCTACCGGCGCATGGCGGAACAAACCTTCAGTTGGGGATATCGGCCCATGACAATCCAGTGTTGGATTGCGCGCGCCGTAATGTTGGATGAGTATGCCAATGACTTCGAGGGGGCGCTGAAGGTTCTTGATGACGCGGTGGCAGAGAACGGCGAAGACGTGCTTATCTCCAGGGCGCGCGCGAAGGTCTACTGGAGGGCGCAAGATCACGAGCGCGCACTCTCCATACTTCGAGGAATTGCGGATGAGGTTGGAAAGAGCAATAGCATTGAACGAGCATTCGCGTTGCGTGAAGCCGCGATAAGCGCGGCAAACTGCAATGATTGGGGGCAGGCAGAGGAATGGTTTCTTGAGGCCAAGACCTCCGCATCAAAGGCAAAGATGCCAGACATGCAGGCGATGTCCGTTGGTCTTGGTGCGGATGCAGCCGTTGCAGCATTCAAGATTGGACAGGTCGAGCGGTGTCTGAGGGGCTTGGCCGAAGGGCTGATTGCACTTGGCCGAATCAGGCCGGAATCCTCACTTAGATGCGCCCACTGCCATCATCTCTTGCGGCATACGGCGCTTTGGCTGCAGTCCCGCATGGAGGGCAGGGTGGTGGTGCTTGGCGGTGAGCCAATCTCGATGCGGCCAGGTATTTGCAGCAATCCGGAGCCGGTAAAGGAGATAGCGGATCGACCATTGGGATCGATCGATATCGCTTGGTACATGCTTGCAGAGGCCGAGCTGATGAGTCGAAAGGCTGTCGGGATTCTGGACGGTCTCTATGATCGACTCAGCGACGGGCCAATTCCGATGTTGGAGATCAGTCTTCGCTCGAAGCGGCTCGGGCTAGATATTGAAGACATGAACCCGTCCGGCTTCGTGAGCCATCTGCTCGGTCATATCGAAGGGATGGCGTATCTCTCAGATCATGCAGAGGAAGTCAGGCGGGACTTTGACGTTCTGAATCCGGCGCGAATGGCAATACCGAAAATTGCCTTGAGCGATGTTTCTCAGAAGTATGGCCATGTCGCTGACGATGCCGTCTTCGCCTATGCCATTTCTTGCGCATGCAGGCAGGCGCCGGAGGCCCTGTTGGAGTTATCTGCAGCGCTCGATTCGAGCTTCGGCGCAGGGGTTATTGGTGGAGCCATTTTTTCACGTGCCAGTTCGGGCAGTGAAAGGTTGCCTCCCGCATCGTTTGAAGATGTTCTTATTGATAATGTTATGGAGTCTCGCGGCGGTGTTCATGCAACTCCGAGAGAGTATTGCTTGGCGGGCGTACGCTTCCTGCAACAGGCACAGAGATCGAGCTTCAGGGCAAGCCTTGTACCAATTATTGCCGCGTGGCAACGAAGCACATGGACGAGGATCGTTGAGTCGGAAGCGTTCCGGTTAAGCCGACCGCAGCGGACCGTTCCGGCGATTGAGCGCGCACTTTCATTAGCTGCGAACAATGAAGGCTTTCTTTGCACGCTCATTCTTGCAGCCGCCGATGCTGCTGATGTCCCGCTTCCGCGAGAGGTGCGGATAGGTTTCGAGGGGTTGGCGAGTCGAGAGGGGGCGAGCAGCGACTGATGGCAATGCGCGTGATGCGAGCGACCGCTTCCTACCAAGAGCGGACCTCGGGAGTGGGTCGTATCGGTCGGGGCCGGCCCGCATGCCACGGGTTGGCAATTTGGTGAATCAGCGGGGCTCGCCTTTGGATCGAACTGCGAATATTTCGTTCCGGTCCGGGGTCGCCGATGATTCTTTTGCGAAATCAGCAGTTTCGGACACAGCCAAAACAGGGGAATGATTGTGGCTCTGCCTTCACAGAAGTTGCGAGATCGTGCCAGTGCCGCGCTTCAGCTGGTCCGTGAGACAAAGCCGGTCCTGGGCCACTTGAACATCAAGATTGACGAGCGATCAGCTACGGCCTGCCCGCTGGTCTTAGCAGCGATGGATGTAGCCGAGGCGATCTATACACTGCTGAGCACGCATCCAGAGGAATATTGGGTGGCTGCGTTGATCATGCAGCGTACCCAGATGGAGTACGTCTTGCGCTCGGCGTTCTTTGCCAAAGCTGCTAGTCACAAGGAACTGATGAGTTTCCGGAAGAACGGGAAGATGCCAAATCGCGGGAAGCGACCGATCTACATCGCAGACGTGGCCGCGGAGGCAAGTCACCATCTTGGCTGGGACAAGGCCAAGTTGCTCAAGACGGTCAAGAATCACCAAAGGGATTTATCTGGCGTCGTACATGGCGGAAAAGAGGTTCTGGCCATCTACACGATGCACGACACGTGGGGGGATCTCACGATCGAGTGGGATGAGTTGAACCATCACGTGGATAACATCATGGTGTTCGTGCAGCTTGCCTTGAGCGTAGCTATGGTTCTCTCACCATTGGATGCAGAGGCAATGGATAAGGCTGTGAGGCCAATATATGAGAAGGCGCATGCGTATTTTGGTGATAGCGCGCCTGTAGAAGTCTAGCCACCTACGGCACTAGGACTATGGCGGCGATCGTTCTCGACAAGTGTTTTCTGCAGGCAGCTTCGTGGCAGGCGATATGCGGACTTGCCAAGCGCCACGACCTTCTCATTACCGGAAGCCTGTTCCATGAGCTTCTAACAGGCAATCAAGAAGCCAGGCGCAAAGTCTTCGCTAAGCTCCCCCGGCAGGACAATCCCGTTCTCCTTCTCGACAATGTTTCATCGCTTTTGGCCCACGAAGGCAACACGCACACACCAGCGGGGGACGTTAGCAGTCACACGCTAAAGCTTGCCTTTAGGTTTAATCCACGCTTGAAGGAGAATGGATACGAATTGCCGCCAGGCGTACTTGAGGCGGTTGCAGAAAACGAAGCGCGTACCCGCCGCTTGGTGGAATCGTATGTTGCTCGCACAAATGCGGTTGTGGACATGTTTCACCCAGTGACGACGGGCTCTGACAAGGGCCGGCTTGTCGCCTTGGCAGAGATTGAGAAAGAGATCTCTGACCCTAAGAGCGTACTGACCTTCTATAGGTCGCTGGGTGACCCCAAGCTTCCACCCGCTGATCTCTTAACGCCAGACTGGGCGACCTTCAGGTTTTACCAAACAAGTCTGTTGTTCTCTCTGCACACAGTTCACAGGCATCGAGGTCCGGTTCCTGTGCCGCAATCGGCAAGGGGGTTTCAGCGCCTAGAGCATGATGTTCACGATCACATGGTCCTGTGTACAGGCATTCTGGCTGGCGGATTGGCGACGAATGAGAGAAAGCTTAAGGATTGGTGTGCTCTGCTCAATCCGGGAGCCCTGGTGGTTTCAAGCTAGCAATTCATTCAAGCCGAAGTCGCTTCAGGCGTTGAAGAGGCGATCAGCTCTGACCGGAAGGTGCCCCTGAGGACAGGCGGAGTTACAGGCCCCCATCGTCGAACTAAACATAAAACTGAGTCTTGCATCCCATGCACAATGCGTCCTTGGCGGTGTCGGGGACGCCGCATGCGCCGGGGGTCACGGAAGGACCCGCCGCTTCACGGCGGGTCACGCACGAATCCGTTTGCGCACGGTCGATCTAGAAGGGGCCGTCATCTACCGAAGGCGGCAATCCATTTCCCGAAGGTCGCGAAGGTTGCAAGCGACTTTGTGTGCCACCTTCGCCACCTTCGCTTGTGAACAGTCGCCAAGCCCAGCCGCCGTCCATGCCTTGCTTCACTGCCACGGCACCAATTTTTCGTTTCGCGCGGTGCATGACGTCTTTCGAGAACCCCGCGCTCCCGGCCTCGGCGAAGATTCCCTTGGCCGGGCGCGGCCCGTAGCGCAACAACTCGCGCAGAAAGCCTGCGGCATCCCCAGTAGCATCGTCTTCTTGTTGCTCAGCGCCAGCCAGGAGCTCGCGGGCTGACCCCTCGAGTGCAGAGCCCCAGATCACCGATGACGCCATGACTCCCGGGAAATCAGGCAGCTCCCCTTGGCTCAAGTCGTAGATGAAGCCGCCGCCGTCCGGGCCAATATTGGACTTGGCGCGGGCAAGGAATCGCCTTGCCGGTTCCCCATTGTCTGCCTCCCCCTTGGCCGTAACGAGGACGAGGCGAGCCAACGCGCCGAATGCCAGTGATCCGGTAATGCGCTCGACCGGCTCACGCCCCGCCGTGCCCTTGGTGAAGTGCGTGATTCCAAGCAGTGCGCAGCGGTGTTCTCTCGCAAGATCAACCAGGGGCTGAAGCCCGCGGCGCACCTCTGCGTTCTTGTGTGAGTCGCCGGACACAGCAGACACAATGGGGTCAACCACAAGCAGACGTACGTCGGACAGTTCGGCCAGGGCCGTCCGAAGGGCGCCAACATCCTGCGACGGGTTGAACGGGCGGTGTTCGAGACCATCCCGTACTCCTTGCACAAAATGGACGCGCTGCATGTCCGCCCCTGCAGCCCGCAAGCGCGGGGCCAGCGTGTCGGCCGGGTCATCTTCGCCCGACCAAACAATAACAGTCCCAAGGTCAGCCCGTTTTCCGTCCGGCCATTCCCCGCCGGTCGTGATGGAGGCTGCGAGCGCCAGGGCAATGGTTGTTTTTCCCGTACCCGGCTGCCCGCCGAGGATGTGCAGCTTGCCAGCGGCCAGCCACCCCTCCCAAAGCCAGTCGACGGCTTCGGGCATGACGGCGTCGCCCCGCAGCAGTTCTGCACGCGGCAAGTCATCGTCCGTTGAGGAATCCAAACGCTGCCACGCCCGTTGTTCCAGGGTAAGCGCGGTCATGCTGCCGGCCTCCAGAAACGGGGCTCCGTCAATACAGACGTCGCACCATCGATGCGCTCAACTGCTACGGACAGACGCGTATCGTCTGCCTTGCTCAGCAGTTGCCAATTTGCGAGTTGCCGGGCGGCAATCAACACTACCGTGGCTTCCAACGCCAATGTTGACAGCGCGCTCGACCAAGCAGCTTCACAGACTACATGCCGCGCGCGACGGCGCTCCTCCGATGTCTGAGGCCAATGGCGCGGCGGTTGGAGGTTCGCCCAGTTCAGGCCAACTGCTGCCAGCACGGCACTCGCATCATTACAGCCAAAGCAATGCACCAAAACGCGGCCGTCCGCCTGGCAGACGCTGACCTTGCGCGATGCACCACCGCAGGCCGGACAACGGGCACGCCAGCCAGTCCCCGACTTTTGGACGCCTTCAAGCCTTTGCAGCAAAGGGGCGGCACTGGCATCGGTGGCATGGTAGGAGGCGTTCATGCGGCCCCCTGCAGCAGTTCGGCCACCGCTTCCTCGAAGGTGAGTCCATACAGCCGACTATGGAAGTCCACCATTCCGCCGCTTCCACAGCTAGGGCTCCCGTGGCAATGCCACCACGGCCGCTCCCATTTGAGGTTTACGCGGAACGCTGCACCGAGGTCACGATGGAAAGGGCATTGCCCTTGCGCCCAGCCAGCGGCATTGGGCTTGCGAAGGCCAATGACACGCTGGCCGAAATAGCTTTGGGGCTCAGGAAGCATGTACTCCCAGCCGGGCGGCAGTTGGGGCCGTTCGAGTTTAGGACGGCCGCTCACGGCGACACCTCATCAATCAAAGCGTGGATATCTTCGGCACGCCATGCAGTCGCCCGCTCAGCAATTTTGACGGGCTTGGGATAGCGGCCGGTGCGGACACCAGCCCACCAGGTAGAGCGGGACACCGGGAAGAGGGAGAGGACCTGCGGCAGCCGAAGGAAGCCCGTTGCGGGCAGGTACACGTTGTTGGCGTGTTTCAAGGTTCTGCGTCCTTAGCCGCACCGGAGTGGGCGACTTCGGACATCAAACTATGTGCCCGCGCGGACCGCGGCTTCCTAAACCTTCGGTTTGTTTTTAGGACGGCGGAGCGCGTCCAACATAGCCTTGTTGTCGGGTGTCAACGCCTTCTCCCAGTCCGCGTCTGGATTTCCTCCCAACGCCTTCATTCGCGTGCGGTACTCGCCGACTGCCTTCTCGACGGTTTGTGGGGATACGTTGAACTTCCTTCCAACGACGGAATATGCCCCCTCCTGTTTGGCCGAATCCCTTACGGGGTGCCCCAGCTCACGCAGCAGCATCACCTCAAAGTGCATGAGGCGTGCATTGCTGTCCGTTTTCTTCGCGCCTCGATGTTTGTGATCGGGAACTCCGAAAGCTTCACCCAAGGTATTGCAATCAAGATCGAGGAAGCGCTGCCAGCTTTTGGTCACCAAAGTCGATGCCCAGGCGGGGCATACTTCACCTCGCATGATGCATTGCATTGCAACCTCAAAAGCAATGGTTTCTGGAGATTCAATGTCGTATGGAAAGAGCTGATATTGCTGATTAAGGATGCGGCGAGCCTTTATCGCCTTCTTCATCATTTCGGCTTCGGACGCATCGCTTGCCATAATCATGCGCTCCGGCGGTTGATGGAAACCACGTTCTCGATGCTCGCTCGCAGTACATCCAGATAATCGGCCCACTTCTGTACGGCATTTCGTCGCTCATCCAAGAACTGAGTGCGGTCATAGGCTTTCTGGATTTCGTCTTTCTTAGCGTGCGCCAGCTGTGCTTCCAGCACATCCGCAGGAAGGTTAAGGCGTTCCCGCGCTACGGTTCGAAACATGCCTCGGAAACCATGCGTGGAGTGCTTTCCTTGAAAACCCAGCCGGCGCAGGGCTGAGCTCAAGGCGTCACGGTGCAAGTGCGGAGTGGTTTGCCTAGCCAGTGGTGGGAACACGTAGCGCGCGCCGTCTGTGTAGGCAAGCATCCCGCGCAGGGTTTCCACGGCCTGCGATGACAGCGGGACGATATGTGCATGCCGCGTTTTCATCTTTTCACCCGGAATCGACCATTCCGCACCATCGAGGTCAACTTCACTCCATTCCATCGTCACCACGTTGCCGGGGCGCTGGGCGGTCAACATCGCCAACCTCAATGCTCCGCGCGTGACGGGAATCGGGTAGCTCTCAACCGCCGCCGCCACCTTGCGCACGTCGGCCAGGTCGACAGCAGCAGGGATATGCCCCTTCGTAGCCTTGGGCAATGCGCCATTCAAATCCAGCAAGCGGCCCTCATCGCGCAGGCCCTCGCGGATTGCATAGCGGACGATGTTCACCAGGTAGCCGCGCGCCTTGGCTGCTAGGGATGGCGGGATGTCGGTCAGTGCGTCTGCGGCCTGTTTTGTGGTCAGCGTGGTAATCGACTGGCGGCAGAGGGCGGGGCCCAGATAGGTCTCGACCACGTAGGCCGCTTTGCGATGTGTTTCGACTGCCCAACTAGGCTGCATTCGTTCAAGCCATGCTGCGGCCACCTTCGGAAAGGGTGCTCCGGCCTCACGCTTGGCTGCTTCCTGCCGATCGGCCTTTGCTGCAGCTGGGTCCACGCCTCGACGAAGCAGCGCGCGGGCCTTCTCAGTCTGTTCTCGGGCTTCAGGAATGCCCACTTCCGGCCAAGGGCCAAATGAGAGGCGGTTCTCTCGGCCATCGGGGCGGGTGTACTTCAGATACCAACGGCGGGACAGACCGGTCTTGGTCTCCTTGGTCTCCACGTAGAGACCGCCGCCGTCAAACAGCTTTCCGGGCTTCGCGTGTTTGATTGCTAGCGCTGTCAGCTTTGCCGTTCTACCCGCCATTGCCGCGCCCCTCCAGTTCAATGCCAGGGGGCAAGCTGCAGCGAGGGGGCAGGTTGCTTGCCCCCAAATCGGGCACAAGTCCGATGCATGCCCCATTTGCCCCAGTATTTGCCCCTTCCGTGATCTGGATTCTAGCGGACGACTCTGGACGTTACAGCAACAAAAAACCCCGCTTTCGCGGGGTTTTGATGCGTCGCTCGGACTTCCCTGGACTTCCTGAAATCCTACGTTGGTGCCGGAAGTGGGACTCGAACCCACACGCTTTTAAGGGCGGCGGATTTTGAGTCCGCTGCGTCTACCGATTCCGCCATTCCGGCGCGGACGCGAAGTATAGCCGGGGCGGGAGGCGCGGTCAGTGCCGCGCTCCGCGTGCGAGGGGTTGTCGCTACAGCAGTCCGCCGTGGCGCGCGGTTGCGGCGGCGAGGACCAGGATCACGGCGATGCCCACCATCTGCAGGCGCAGCTGGCTGCGCGTGCGGGCGATCTCGCCGGCATCGGGCGCGAACCCGGGGTTGTCGCGCAGCGCGCGCGACCAGCGGCCGAAGCGCAGGGTCGGTGCGATCGACAGGAGGCCGACCAGCACGAACACGCCAAGCTTGGCGTGGAACCAGGGATTGGCCTGGTAGAAGTCGTAGCCCTTGATGCCGTAGGCGATGCGCAGGCCGCCGGCCACCAGGACCAGCACCGCGCTGAGGCCGTACCCCGCGTCGAGGCGGCGCAGGCGGGCGATGGTGGCGGCGTCGACCGGGCCGCGCAGCAGCACCGACTCGGCGACGAGCATCGCGGTCAGCGCGAAGAACAGGACGTGGTGCAGCGAGGCCAGCAACCAGTCGATCAGCATCGGGCGTCCTTTCGCGTGCGGGTGTCAGCGGGTGGGGCGGGGCAGCCTACTGGTCGACGCACAGCGTCTTGGCGCGACGGGCGTACCACTCGCCGTCCTGCGGCTCGAACATCGAGCAGCCTTCCATCGGCGCCTTGTAGATGTGCAGCGACACGGCGACCGTGTCGGCGCTGGTGTTGCGGATGGTGTGGTACTCGTGCGGCGGGATCAGGCTGCCGGCGCTGCCGGGGCCGGCCTGCATGCCACCGGCGGCACGGAAGCGCACGCGCTCGCCGTCGGACTCGAGCAGCTCGTACTGGGTGATCTCCAGCTCGCCGTCCCACACGCCCTCGACGCACCACAGCCCGCAATGGTCGTGCACCGGCGTGCCCTGGCCTGGGCCCCACGTCATCGCGACGACGCTGTAGCCCAGTTCCGGGCTGCGGTAGATCTCGCGACGGGCGTAGTGGTCGTCGATCGGGTCGTGCACGCAGGAGGGCAACTGCACGTCCCGGTCGCGGATCATCCGGCACAGGGTGTTGCGCAGCGCTGCGGTGACCGCGTGCTCGTCGCCGCTGACGACCGCGGCGTCCAGCGCGGCGACCAGCTTGTCATGGCCCGGGAAATCCATGTCGGGGAGGGCGACGGCAGCGCATTGGTTGGTCATGAAACCAATTGTAGGCCCGGCCCCGGGCGCGTGCACTTAATGCGCGCGGACGCGGTGGAGTGCGGCGTCGGATTGGCGACGGCCGGCGCAGTTTGGGGCGATCGGGCCGCCGAAGGCTTCGTGCGGCCGTAAGGCCGCGATGGATTCGCGCGGATGCGGGCGAGGGGTGGATGACAACCAAGGGGACAGTTGCCGAGCCGCAGTCCATTGGCGACGGCGGCGGAGCAGTGGTGGACCGGAGTCCCGCCCTACAGGTCGGCGAGGAAGCCGGCGACCGCGGGCCCGAATCGGCCGATGTCGACGAGGAAGGCGTCGTGACCCTGCGGCGATTCCAACGGCACGAAGCGCGCGTCGGTACCGCCGGCGGCCAGGCCGTCGGCGATCTCCTGCTGCTGCTGGAGCGGGAACAGGATGTCGGTGTGCACGCCGATCGCCATGGCCCGATCGAGCCGGATCGAGGCCAGCGCGCGGCGGGTGTCGGCGTCGCTGTGCGCGCGGCCGTCGCCGCAGCACTCGCCGGCGTCGAACCAGTCCATCGAGCGGCTCAGATACAGGTAGCAGTTGGGGTCGAAGCGGCGCACGAAGCGGCGCGCGTGGCCTTCGAGGTAGCTCTCGACCTCGAACTCGAGCCCGAACGGGTCCTCGTCGGCGCGGTCGGAGTCCAGCCGCACGCGGCCGAAGCGGCCGTCCCACTCCAGCGCCGAGCGGTAGGTGATGACGCCGAGCTTGCGCGCCATGCGCATGCCGGACTCGGGGTAGCGGTCGTCGTCGTAGTCGCCGTTGTTCCAGTTCGGGTCGAGGCGGATCGCCTCGCGCTGCAGCGAGCGGATCGCGATCGAGAACGGCAGCGCGCGCGCGGCGCCGGAAATGTTGATATGCGTGCGCGCCAGCCCGGGGTGGCGGATCAGCAGGGCGAGGGCGACCATGCCGCCCATCGAGTTACCGATCACGCAGGCGAGCCGCTCGATGCCGAGCGCGCGCACCACGTGGACCGCGGCGTCGGCGCCGTCCTCGACCGACAGTTCCGGGTAGGTCAGCCGGTACAGCGCGCCTGTGTCGGGGTTGACCGAGGCCGGACCGGTCGAACCCTTGCAACTGCCGAGCGAGTTGGCGCAGACGACGAACCAGCGGTCGGTGTCGATCGGTTTGCCGGGGCCCAGCATCGCCTCCCACCAGCCGGGCGACGGGTCGTCGGCATTCGATGCGGCGTGCGCATCGGGCGACAGGCCGGTCAGGATCAGGATCGCGTTGTCGCCGGCGGCGTTGAGCGTGCCCCAGGTCTCGTAGGCCATGCGCGCGCCGTGCAGCGCGCCGCCGCGCTTCATCGGGAAAGGCGAAGGCAGGTCGATGAAGCGCGAGCCGGGCGGGATGAATTCGGTCATCGCGAAAGTGTAGCCGCCGCGCGCGGTCGGGTCCGCCGTCACCGCGCGGCCGCGACGCCGTGGATCAGCGCGCCGTGCCGATCGTCAGCGCGACCGGCGTGCTCGCCGGCAGCGCCACGCGCACCGGCGCGCTTTCGATGTCGCCGTCCTGGCGCGTCGCGTCGCCGCTGGCCGACAGGCGCGCGAACACTTCGATTTCCTTCAACGCGGAGAGCTTCTGCGTCGGCATCAGGCTGTCGGCGTCGTCGAGCGTCACCGTCAGCGGCAGCGACGACAGCGGGTGCTTCTCGACCGCGACCGGCATCGGCGGACCGCCGGGCACGCGGGCGATCACGAACACCGTGGTGTCGCCGCGCAGGCGCACGCGCGCGGCGAAGTCGGGGTCGAGCGCGACGGTGAGCGTCAGCGCATTCGGGCCCGACGCCGACGCCGGCGCGGCGGCGGCCGGCAGCGGCGGCAGGCCGGCCTCCTGGCGCGCGGCGTCGATCTGCGGGCGCAGCGTGGTGGCGGTTGCGGCTTCGACGACGGTCAGCAGCGGCTCCCAGGTCTTCGCGGCCTCGGCCGGCTGGCCGGCCTGGCGCTGGGCGATGCCGAGGAACCAGCGGCCGCGCTGGTGCATCGGCTGCAGCGCGAGCGCGGCGCGCAGCAGCGCCACGGCGTCGGCGTCGAACCGGTTGCCCGCGTTGGCCATCGCGCGCGCTTCGGCGGCTTCGACCAGCAGGTCCGGATCGTCCGGGGCGAGCTTGATCGCGCGGGCGAACGCGTCGCGCGCGTCAGCGCGGCGCTCGAGCGCGGCGTACGAGCGGCCGAGCAGGCGCAGGCCTTCGACCTGGTTCGGATCGCGCTCGAGTTCGGCCTCGAGCTGGGTCACGGCCTCGGCGAGCGTCTGCGGCGCAGCGCGCTGCGCCGGGTCGAGCGCGTTCGGCGTGCCGACCAGCGCGTACAGCAGCGCGGTGGTCATCGCCAGCACCGCGACCAGCGCGGCGCCGGCCAGCGGGCGGCCCGACGTGCGCGTCGCCCACAGCGGGCGCAGCACGTAGGCCAGCGTGCCGAGGGCCAGCACGGCCGCGGCGATCACGAATACGGTCACGTCACCACTCCTGGTCGTCGTCGGGCGCGGCGGCGTGCGCGGCCGGCGCGCGGCGGCGCACCAGCGTGGTGATCACGATGCCGCCGATCACCAGCAGCAGCGCCGGGCCGAACCACAGCAGCCAGGTCTTCGATTCGACCTGCGGCCGGTACAGCACGAACTCGCCGTAGCGGGCGACGAGGAAGTCCTTGATCTGCGCGTCGTCCTTGCCCTCGCGCATCAGCGCCAGCACCTCGCGGCGCAGGTCGACGGCGATCTGCGCATTCGAGTCGGCCAGCGACTGGTTCTGGCACATCACGCAGCGCAGTTCGGCGACGAGCGCGTGGAAGCGCTGCTCCTCGCGTGCGTCGGTGAACTCCGGCGGCGCGGCGTCGGTGGCGACCTGCGCCTGCGCGGCCGGCGCCGTAACGAGCGCGGCAAACGCGACAGTTGCCGCGGTCAACACCGACATCGCAAGCATGCGCAGCGCGGTCATGGCCTGGCCTCGAGCCGTTCCAGCGCGGGCACGAGCTCGCCGGCGATCTTGGCGTCGGTCAGCGGGCCCACGTGCTTCCAGCGCACCACGCCGTCGGCGTCGACGAGGAAAGTCTCCGGCGCGCCGTAGATGCCCCAGTCGATCGCGACCTGGCCGTCGTAGTCGACCAGCACCATCCAGTACGGGTTGCCGAACTGCTCGAGCCAGCGCAGCGCGTCGGCGTGCTCGTCCTTCCAGTTGAAACCGATCACGCGCACGCGCTTGGTCTCGGCGAAGCGGGTCAGCACCGGGTGCTCGTCGCGGCACGCGGGGCACCAGCTGCCCCACACGTTGAGCACGTACGGCGCGCCGCGCAGGTCGGCGGACGACACCAGCCGGCCGGCCTCGTGCAGCACTGGGAGCTTGAACGCGGGCGCCGGCTTGCCGACCAGCGGCGACGGCAGCGCGTCGCGGTCCGGGTTGCGGCTCAGCCACACGCCCGCGGCGAGCAGCACCCCGAGCGCGGCGACGACCGCCAGCGGAATCCAGCGCGACAGCGAGGTGCGCGCGGTCATGCGGACGGCTCCGTCGCGAGCGCGCCCTCGGCGCGGCCGCGTGGCGCCCGCGCCGGCGCGGGCTCGCGCACGACCCGGAACCGGCGGTCGGCCGCGGCGACGAGGCCGCCGAGCATCATCAGCAGCGCGCCGGCCCAGATCCAGCGGACATAGGGCTTGATGTGCACGCGCAGCGCCCAGGCGCCGTCGCCGAGCGGCTCGCCAAGCGCGACGTAGACGTCGCGTGTCCAGCCGCGGTCGATCGCGGCCTCTGTCATCACCTGGCCGCCGCTGGCGTAGGCGCGCTTCTCGGGGTGCATCGTCGCCATCGGTTCGCCGCGGTCGAGCACCTGCACCGTGCCGTACTGCGCGGTGAAGTTCGGGCCGGGGCGCTGCTGCACGCCGTCGAAGCGGAACTCGTAGCGGCCGAGGGTGACGCTCTGGCCGGGGGTCACGGCCAGCTCGCGCTGCTGGTTCAGCCCCTCGACCAGCAGGGCGCCGACCAGGAACACCGCGATGCCGAGGTGGGCGAGGGTCATGCCGGCCATCTCGGCGGTGAACTTCCTGCCGGTGGACTGCAGGCGCGTCCACACGAACCGCAGCGTGCCGGCGGCGACCCACGCCGCGCCGAACACGCCGGCGGCGACCTTCCACTGGCCCTGCGGCGCCATGAAGAACGCGACCACGCCAAGCGCGGCGGCCAGGCCGAGCCACGGCAGCAGCATCGCCAGCGGCCGTGACACCTGCTCGCGCTGCCAGCGCGTCACCGGGCCGAACGGCACCAGCAGCACCAGCGGCGCCATCAGCAGGATGAACAGCAGCGAGAAGTACGGCGGGCCAACCGAGATCTTGCCGAGCTCGAGCGCGTCGGCCAGCAGCGGGTACAGCGTGCCGAGCAGCACCATCGCGCAGGCCGTGGTCAGCAGCAGGTTGTTGGCCAGCAGCAGGGTCTCGCGCGAGGTGGCCTCGAACGGCTGGCCCTCGTACTCGACGCCCGGCGCGCGCAGCCCGTACAGCAGCAGCGAGCCGCCGACGACGATGCCGAGGAAGATCAGCACGAACAATCCGCGCGACGGGTCGGCGGCGAACGCGTGCACGCTGGTCAGCACGCCCGAGCGCACCAGGAACGTGCCGAGCAGCGACAGCGAGAACGTGGCGATCGCCAGCAGCAGGGTCCAGCCGCGGAACGCGCCGCGCTTCTCGGTGACGGCCTGCGAGTGGATCAGCGCCGCGCCGGCGAGCCACGGCATGAAGCTGGCGTTCTCGACCGGATCCCAGAACCACCAACCGCCCCAGCCCAGTTCGTAGTACGCCCACCACGAGCCCAGCGCGATTCCGAACGTCAGGAACGCCCACGCGACGTTGGTCCAGGGCCGCGTCCAGCGCAGCCAGCGCGCGTCGATGCGGCCGTCGAGCAGCGCGGCGACGGCGAATGCGAACGGCACCGCGAAGCCGACGTAGCCGACGTACAGCATCGGCGGGTGGATGATCATCCCCGGGTCCTGCAGCAGCGGGTTCAGGTCGCGGCCCTCGGCGGCGGCCGGCAGCAGGCGCTGGAACGGGTTGCTGGTGAAGATCAGGAACGCCAGGAAGCCGACGCTGACGATGCCCATCACGCCGAGCACGCGCGCCAAAACGTCGGCCGGAAGCCGCTGCGACCAGCGCGCCACCGCGCCGGTCCACAGCGCCAGGATCAGCGCCCACAGCAGCAGCGAGCCCTCGTGCGCGCCCCACACGGCGGTGTAGCGGTACATCACCGGCAGCAGCGAGTTGCTGTTCTCGGCCACGTAGCGCAGCGAGAAGTCCTGCTGCACGAAGCCGTGGGTCAGCACGACGAACGCGAACGCCACCAGCACCAGCTGCGCGTACGCCGCCGGGCGCGCGACCGCCATCCACGGCGCGATGCCGCGCTGCGCGCCGACCAAGGGCAGCACCGCCTGCAGCGCCGAGACCAGCAGCGCCAGGACCAGGGCGACCTGGCCGAGTTCGGCAAGCATCAGCGCGCTCCCGCCGCGCCGGTCACGGCGCGGTCCCGGCGGCCGGGGCCTGCACGTCGTGCTTCTTGTGCGCGGCGCCCATCTTGTCGGCGACTTCCTTCGGCATGTAGGTCTCGTCGTGCTTGGCAAGCACTTCCTCGGCGACGAAGCGGTCGCCCTGCATGCGGCCGGTGGCGACGACGGCCTGCTTCTCGCGGAACAGGTCCGGGAGGATCCCGGTGTAGACCACCGGCATCAGCGCGTCGCCGTCGGTGACCTGGAAGTGCGCCTCCATCGAACCGGCGGCGCGCTTGAACGAGCCTTCCTCGACCATCCCGCCGAGGCGGAAGCGGGCCTGGCCGGAGGCGACCTGCGGGCCGGCTTCGCCGCTGCGGACCTCGCTGGGCGTGTACAGGTAGGCGACGTTGCGCTGCAGCGCCATTGCCACCAGCGTCACCGCCACGGCGGCGGCGACGACGAGCGCGAGGATCAGCAGCAGGCGGCGGCGACGGATCGGGTTCATTGCATTCCAGCGTGGTGGATCGAGGGGAGTGCTAACGGATCAGTTCGGGCGGGCGGCCGTCGCTGGATGCAGCGGACTGGCGCGAGCGTTCGCGCGCGGCGCGCTGGCGGGCGTTGCGCAGCTCGCGGCGGATCTGCAGGCGGGTGGCGACGTAGTCCCAGCCGAGCACGACGACGAAGACCGCGTACGCGGCGACGACGTATTCCAGGTAGCTCATGCGCCGCCCCCGGCCTGCTCGGCGACCCAGGCCTTGCCCGACTCGCGACGCAGGTTGTCGGCGCGTGCGCGGGCGAGGAGGGCACCGATGAACCACAGCTTGGTGCCGACCACCATCCACAGCAGCGGCGGCAGCATGCTCGGATCCATCGACGACTCGCCGAACACGCGGATCGTCTGGCCCTGGTGCAGCGAGTTCCACCACACCACCGAGTAGCGGATCACCGGCAGCAGCACCACGCCGACGATCGCCAGCAGGCCGGCGGCGCGCGCGGCGGCGCGGCGGTCGTCGATCGCGTTGTACAGGCCGATCACGCCCAGGTAGAGGAACAGCAGGATCAGCTCGGTGGTCAGGCGCGGGTCCCAGTCCCACCACGTGCCCCACATCGGCTTGCCCCAGATCGAACCGGTCAGCAGGGTGATCAGGGTGAACGCCGCGCCGATCGGCGCGCACGCCATCGCCAGGATCTCGCACAGCTTGATCCGCCAGACCAGCGCGATCGTCGCGTACAGCGCCATCAGCGCGAACACGGCCATGCTCATCCACGCCGCGGGGACGTGGATGTAGAGGATCCGGAAGCTGTCGCCCTGCTGGTAGTCGGCCGGCACGCCGAACAGGCTCCAGGCGACGCCGACCGCCATCGTCACCAGGCCCAGGCCGTAGCCCCACGGCGCCCAGCGCGCCGCGAAGCGGTCGAACGTGGGCGGCGAACCGAGTTTGTGGAACCACAGGACGATGGGGTGCATGGCGTCGCGTTTGGGTTTGCGTGCCCGCCCGGATGCGGCCGGAGCAGGGTGCGTTGGGGCCTGCGCTGGCCCGGTGCCGGCGTGGCGTCAGCTCAGTGCGATGCGGATCGCCGCGGCGGCCGTGAGCGGTGCCAGCACCACCGCGGCCACCAGTCCGGCGGCGAGCAGCAGCAGCGCCCCGCTGGCGTCGAATCCCTGCGCCGAGGCCGCGACGGCGCCGGCGCCGAACACCAGCACCGGCACGTACAGCGGCAGCGCCAGCAAGGCCACAAGTATACCGGAGCGCCTCATCCCGACCGTCAGCGCAGCCACCACCGCGCCGATCAGGCTCAGCAGCGGCGTACCCAGCGCCAGCGAGGCCATCAGCACGGGCAGCTGGTCGCGCGGCAGGTACAGCAGCTCGCCGAGCAGCGGGGCGGCCAGCAGCAGCGGCAGCGCGGTCGTCGCCCAGTGCATGAACGTGCGCACGGCGACCAGCCACGCCAGCGGCACCGGCGCGAGCATCCACTGTTCGAGCGAGCCGTCCTCTGCGTCGCCGCGGAACAGGGTGTCCAGCGCCAGCAGCCCGGCGAGCAGCACCGCGACCCACAGCACTGCGGCGGCGACCTTCGACAGCGCGGCGGCCTCGCCGCCCAGCGCGAGCGCGAACAGCACCACGACGATCACCGCGAACAGCGCCGGCTGCAGCGCGTCGCCGCGGCGGCGCCACAGCAGCCGCAGGTCGCGGGTGACCAGCGCCCGCGCGGCGCCGGCGAGCGTGGCGTGGCCGCCGTGCCCGGGCGCAGGG
Organism: Cognatilysobacter tabacisoli; assembly: GCF_003586305.1. Lineage (GTDB taxonomy): Bacteria > Pseudomonadota > Gammaproteobacteria > Xanthomonadales > Xanthomonadaceae > Cognatilysobacter_A > Cognatilysobacter_A tabacisoli. The sequence goes on from NZ_QXJI01000001.1 coordinate 619,200, forward strand.
AACTCCGCCGCGGCGCTCATGCCGTCGCCCGCCGCGGCAACTGCAGCAGGCGCGTGCGCACCGGCGGGGCGGCGTAAGCCCCATGCGTCGTCACCAGCGCGGCGCCGCCGTCGTCGAGGTGGGCCTGGACCATGCGGTTGACCAGTTCGATGCCGTCCAGGTCGAGGTTGGCGTAGGGTTCGTCGAGCAGCCACAGCGGCGCCGGCGACAGCCACAGCCGGGCCAGCGACAGGCGCTTCTTCTGGCCGGCCGACAGCTGCCGGGCGAGTGCGTCTTCGAACCCGCCCAGCCCGACGATGGCCAGCGCACCCCCGGGCGCCACGCTCGGGCGACGGCCCTGCAGCCCGCACAGGAACTCGAGGTTCTCGACGACGCTGAGGTCGGCCTTGAGGCCGGGAAGGTGGCCGAGGTACGCCAGCTCGCGGGCGCGGTGCGCGGCATCGGCCGGCGCGCCGCGCAGCGCGACTTCGCCCGCGTCGGCGCGCAGCAGCCCGGCGAGCACGCGCAGCAGCGTGGTCTTGCCGGCGCCGTTGTCGCCCTGCACCAGCAGCGCCTCGCCGGCGTCGACGGCGAAGTCGAGCGGGCCGAACACCGGCTCGTCGTTGCGGGCGAAGCGCAGGCCGCGGGCGGCCAGCAGCGGCGGGGCGGTGCGGGGGTCGGTCATCGGCGCGGCGCGGGCGGCCCAGGCAACGGCGTGGGCCGCGGGGCCGTCATTCTAACCAGTCGGTATGGGCATCCGGCCCGGGCGACGCAGGCGCTGCCGGCCGCGGCAGCAGCATCCGCAGCCGCACCGGCGCGCCGCGCTCCCAGGCCAGCACGCCGGCCTGGCCGAACTCGACCGCGAGCCGGTCGAGCGCCCCGGTGTCGAGGTCGGCGACCAGCCAGCCCGGTTCGCGCCACGCGCCGTCGTCGGCCGCGGCCCATGCCGGCAGCCGCGGCGCGCCGGCCTCGTCGAGCAGGGCGACCAGCAGCGCGTCGGCCTGCGCGTTCGCCTCGTCCGGGCGCGGCTGCGAGGCCGGGTTCCACGCGGTGATGAAGGCGTAGCGCTGGGCCGGCCAGTAGGCCTCCAGGTCGGGAGCCGGTTCGCCGACGCGCAGCGGCAGCGAATCGCCGTCCAGCCGCACGGCGTAGTCGGCCTTCGCGTAGGCGAGGGCCAGCCCGGCGGCGTCGACGACTTCGAGCGCGTGCATGCCAGCAGTGTCGCGGCGCGCCTGCGGCGGCGCAAATGCACCGTCGGGTTGATCGCACCGTTCGTCATGACGCTCGGCCGCCGGGCTTCGTACACTCTGCGTCCCCACGCACGACGCCTCCCGATGACCCACGACTCCCCGCTGCAGGTCGAGACCAAGCTGCCCAAGGTCGGCACCACCATTTTCACTGTGATGTCACAGCTGGCCGTCGAGCACGGCGCAGTCAACCTCGGCCAGGGATTTCCCGACTTCGATGTGCCGCAGCGCCTCGTCGACGCGCTGTCGCGGGCGATGGCCGATGGCAAGAACCAGTACGCCCCGATGACCGGGATCCCGGCATTGCGCCAGGCGATCGCGGCCAAGACCGAGCGCTGCTACGGCTGGCGCCCGGACGCCGACGCCGAGGTCACGGTCACGTCCGGCGCGAGCGAGGCGATCTTCGATGCGATCCACGCCGTGGTGCGGCCGGGCGACGAGGTGATCGTGCTCGACCCGTGCTACGACTGCTACGAGCCGGCGATCGACCTGGCCGGCGGCGTCGCGGTGCACGTGCCGCTGGACCCGGCGACGTTCGCGCCGGACTGGGCGCTGATCCGCGCCGCGGTGACGCCGAAGACCCGCGTGCTGATGATCAATTCGCCGCACAACCCGTCCGGCGCGATGTTTAGCGCCGACGACATCGCGCAGCTGACCGCGCTGCTCGACGGCACCGGCATCGTGCTGCTGTCGGACGAGGTCTACGAGCACATCGTGTTCGACGGGCGCGTGCACGAATCGGTGCTGCGCTACCCCTCGCTGCGCGAGCGCGCGTTCGTGGTGTCGAGCTTCGGCAAGACCTACCATTGCACCGGCTGGAAGCTCGGCTACTGCATCGCGCCGCCGGCGCTGTCGGCCGAGTTCCGCAAGGTGCACCAGTACAACACCTTCTGCACCTTCGCCCCGGCGCAGTGGGCGTTCGCGGAGATGATCGAAGCCGAGCCGGAGCACTACGACGGGCTGGGCGACTTCTACCAGGCCAAGCGCGACCGCTTCCGCGAACAGCTGCTGACGACGCGGCTGAAGCCGCTCGACGTGCCGGGCGGCTATTTCCAGCTGGTCGACTACTCGGCGGTCAGCGACCTCGACGACGCGGCATTCTGTCGCTGGCTGACGACCGAGAAGGGCGTGGCGGCGATCCCGCTGTCGCCGTTCTACGAGACGCCGCCGGCCGGCCAGCGGCTGGCACGGCTGTGCTTCGCCAAGAACGAGGCGACGCTCGACGCGGCGATCGCGCGGCTGCAGCAGCTCTGAGGTGACCCGATGAACGACCTGCGCATTTCGCTTGTCCAGGGCGACACCCGCTGGCGCGATCCGGCCGGCAACCGCGAGTACTACGGTCGCCTGATCGCGCCGCTGCACGGCATCACCGACCTGGTGCTGCTGCCGGAGACGTTCACCAGCGGCTTTTCCAACGACGCGATCGACGAGGCCGAGACGATGGACGGCCCGACGGTGGCGTGGATGCGCGACCAGGCGGCCCGGCTGGGCGCCGCATTGACCGGCAGCGTGCAGCTGCGCGCCGACGGCGGCGTGTTCAACCGGCTTCTGTTCGTCACCCCCGGTGGCGAGACGCACACGTACGACAAGCGCCACCTGTTCCGCTACGCCAACGAGCACGAGCGCTACGCGGCCGGCCGCGATCGGCTGACGGTCGAGTGGAAGGGTTGGCGGATCTGCCCGCAGGTCTGTTACGACCTGCGATTCCCGGTGTTCTCGCGCAACCGCTTCGACGTCGAGCGCCCGGGCCAGCCCGACTACGACCTGCTGCTGTACGTCGCCAACTGGCCGGCCGCGCGCGCCTATCCGTGGAAGACCCTGCTGCGCGCGCGCGCGATCGAGAACCTGTGCTACGTCGCCGGCCTCAACCGCGTCGGCACCGACGGCAACGGCATCGCGTACTCGGGCGACAGCGCGGTGATCGACTTCCTCGGCCACCCGGTCAGCGAATGCACCGACGAGGAGGTCGTCGTGACCACCACGCTGCAGGCGGCGGAGCTGGCGGCGCATCGCGCACGCTTCCCGGCGATGCTCGACGGCGACCGGTTCGAATTGCGGTAGCGACGCAGGCGACGGGCCTCGGCCTCGTCGGGGGCGTCGAACAACGCAGGCTCGGCCGCATGCAGCCGGCGCCGCGGGATGCGCGGACCGGGTCAACGGCGCAGCCGCAGCGTGCGAAGCGGATCGCCGAGGCCCGCCCCGGAGGGCCGTCTCGCCTGCAAGTGCGTGACGGTTTGTCGCGGCCTTCGCGGCCCACCAGAGGTGCGGGGACGCCGATGCATCCCCGCCAGGCACGACAAAGGCGCCCTCGGGCGCCTTTGTCTTGAGCCGGATATCGACCCGGTCAGGCGCCGCCGCGCGGGCCGCGACCGCCGCCGGGACGACCGCCTCCGCGCGGGCCGCCCGGACGCGGTCCGCTCGGGCGTGCGCCGCCGGGGCGCGGCGCGCCACCGGGACGCGGGCCGCCGGGGCCGCCGCCGGGACGACCGCCCGGACCGCCGGGACGCGGGCCGCCCGGCTTGTTCGGGCGCGGGCCGCGTGGGCCGCGCGGCTCGCCGTACGGGTTGAACCCGCCTGAGCCGCCGGCGTGATCGGACGGGAAGCTCATGCCCGCGCCGGCCGGGTGGCCATACGGGCGCGGACCACCACCGCCGCCGCCGCTGCGCGGCTTGCCGCCACCGGGGCCGCCGCCACCGGGCCGGCCGCCGTACGGCTTGTTGCCGCCGGGCTTGCCGCCGCCGGGGCGACCGCGGCCGTCGGGATTGCGGTGGCCGCTCGGACCGGTGTCGACGCCTTCCGGCACGTACCAGCTGCGGAAGGCGGCGGGGTTGCCGTCGGGCAGCGGCTTGGGGCCCTTCATCGTGCGGTGCTTGAACGGCTTCTGCGACTGCTTGGCGGCCGCCTCGCCGCTGACCGTCAAGCCGCCGTGCGGCTTCTTGCCGCCGCGGCCGCGACCGCGATCCTCGCGCACGTGGTCGAAGCGGCGCAGCTCGCGGCCCTCGTCGGCGGCGCTGGTGTGGCCGCTGAGGTAACCGCCCTGTGCACGCTCGCCGCCGAGGTGGATCGTCGCCTTGGTCGCCTTGCGCTGGCCGATCACCGGCTGCAGGGTCAGCGCCGACGGCGTGCCGTCCTCGAGGCCCAGCTCCTTGCGCAGCGTTTCGACGCGGTCGGAGTTCAGCTCCTGCGAGTGGCCGCGCAGCAGCTCACGCGGCAGCGCGACGCCGCCGTAGCGGACCCGCTTGAGCCTGCTGACCTGGCAGCCCTGCGACTCCCACAGCCGGCGGACTTCGCGGTTGCGGCCTTCCTTGACGACCACGCGGAACCAGTCGTGCGAGTCGGAGCCGCCGATGCGTTCGATCTCGTCGAACTTGGCCGGGCCGTCGTCCAGCGCCACGCCGCGGGCGAGGCGGTCGACGATGTTGTCCGGCACATTGTCCTGGCCTTCCGGCGCGCGCACGCGGCAGACGTACTCGCGCTCGACCTCGAACGACGGGTGCATCAGCGCGTTGGCGAGCTCGCCGTCGGTGGTCAGCAGCAGCAGGCCGGTGGTGTTGATGTCGAGGCGGCCGATCGCGATCCAGCGTGCGCCCTTGAGCATCGGCAGGGCCTCGAACACGGTCGGGCGACCCTCGGGGTCCTCGCGCGTGGTCACCTCGCCTTCGGGCTTGTTGTACATCAGCACGCGGGCCGGCTCGGTCAGCGCGCTGGCGACAAACTGCCGCCCGTCGATCTCGATCTTGTCGCCGCCCTTGATGCTCTGGCCGACCTGGGCGGTCTCGCCGTTGACCTTGATCAGGCCGTCGGCGATGCGCTGCTCGAGCGCGCGGCGGGAGCCGAGTCCGGCTTGGGCAAGCACCTTGTGCAGGCGCTCCTCGAGCTTCGGCGCATCGGTCTGGGCGGTGTCGCCGACGCGTTTGAGCGTCAGCTTGCGGGGAGTGGGTTCAGTCATTTCGTTGCTGCTCCGGCTGGTCCGTGTCGGACCCGGCCTGTGTCTCGGGAACGGTCGTCGTCTCGACGGCGTTGTCTTGCTCGCGGTCGTTCTCGTCCGCCGCGCGCTCTCCCGGCGCGGCTTCGGGTTCGCCCGTGGAGGCGGTGAACCCGGCCGCGGTGTCGCCGCGACCGGAATCCGGGGTGGAGTGATCGGTGTCGCTGTCGGTGTCGCTGGCGTGGGCGTCGTCGTCCGCGTCGTCCGCGTCGGCGTCGAAACCCTCGACGCGGTCGTCCTCGTGCTCATCGCCGGCGAGATCGTCGTTGTCGTCTTCGTCGTGCTCCAGCGCGCCGTCAGCGGTGCCCGCGTCATCGGCATTGGCCGCGTCGCCCGGGCGCCCGTCCGCACCAATGCCGCCGGCGGCGATCGGTGCGCCGTCGAACGCCAGCTGAGGCTCGAGCTCGCCGATGTCCTTGAGCTCCGACAGCGGCGGCAGCTCGTCCAGCCGCTTGAGGCCGAAATAGTCGAGGAACGCCTTGGTCGTCCCGAACAGCGCCGGCTTGCCCGGGACGTCGCGGTGGCCGACGACGCGGATCCACTCGCGCTCCTCGAGCGCCTTGATGATGTTGCTGCTGACCGCGACGCCGCGGACCTGCTCGATCTCGCCGCGGGTGATCGGCTGGCGGTACGCGATCAGCGCGAGGGTCTCGAGCGTGGCGCGGGTGTAGCGGGTCTGGCGTTCGGTCCACAGCCGCGCCACCCACGGATGCACGTCGGCCTTGACCTGGAATCGGAAGCCGGACGCCACTTCGACCAGCTCAACCCCGCGGTCGGCACAGCCGTCGCGCAGCGCCTCGAGCGCCTGCTCGACGCTGTCGTTCGGCGCCGGCTGGTCTTCCGGGAACAGCGCGTGCAGCTGCGCCAGCGTCAACGGCTGGTTGGCCGCGAGCAGGGCGGCTTCGACGATGCGGGTGATCAGGGCTTGGTCCATGCGGTGTCGGTCGTCTGTGCAGCGTGGTCGTCGGTGGCGCGGGTGGAGCGGGTGGGGCGTGGCGCCGTCGCGAGGGCGCGGCGGCGAGTCAGATCCCGGAGTGTTCGGTCGGGGCCGCGGCCCTGGCATCTGGCTTCATGGCGGTGCGGGTGCTGCGGTACGTCGTCGCATCGGCGGCGCAAAGGCCGGGGTCACGCGGCGTCGTCATTGGCGGCGGGTTCGTCGAACTCGCTGCTCAGTTCGATCTGGTCGGGGTCCTGGCTCAGCGCCAGCGACTTGACGTAGATCGTCGCCAGCGCTCCTTCCTGCACGATCTCGACCAGCTGTTCCTTGGCCAGGGTCAGCAGGCCGAGGAACGTGACCACCACGCCCAGCCGCCCTTCCTCGGCGGTGAACAGCGACTCGAAGCGGTGGAACGCGCCGTCGCTCATGCGCTCGAGCAGTTCGCCCATGCGCTGGCGGACGCTCAGTGCATCGCGCTTGATCGCGTGCTGGGTGAACAGCTCGGCGCGCTTGAACACGTCGTGCAGCGCCAGCAGCATCTCGCGCAGTTCCACCGGCGGCGGCAGCTTCACCGACGCCCGGTCCGGCACGTAGGCCTGCACGGGGACCGTGTCGCGGTCCTGACGGGGCAGGGTGTCGATGTCCTCGGCCGCCTTCTTGAAGCGCTCGTACTCCTGCAGGCGCCGGACCAGCTCGGCGCGCGGGTCGTCTTCCTCGCCGTCCTCGGTTGCCGCGCGCGGCAGCAGCATCCGCGATTTGATCTCGGCCAGCATCGCGGCCATGACCAGGTAGTCGGCCGCGAGCTCGAACCGCATCTCGTGCATCGCCTGGATGTAGTGCACGTACTGCCGGGTGATGTCCGCGACGGGGATGTCGAGGATGTCGAGGTTCTGCCTGCGGATCAGGTACAGCAGCAGGTCCAGCGGCCCCTCGAACGCCTCCAGGATGACCTCCAGCGCGTCCGGCGGGATGTACAGGTCCTGCGGGATCTGCAGCACCGGCTGGCCGTGCACCATCGCCAGCGGCATCTCGTGCTGCTGCGGTGCCTGCGGCGGCGCGTGCGCGGTCGTCGGGTTGTGTTCGGTCGCGGCGGGCGCGGGATCGTTGATCATCAAGCCGGCCCCTCAAGGCCACGGCATTGCCACTACGCCGGGTCGTCGGGGCCGAGGGGGCCACGTCGCCGGTCGGAAACTGCGGGTGCAACGGACTGCAAAGGTCGATGCTGGCGCCCGACAGTCCGGCAATCTCCGCCGCGTGGTGAGCGGCGAAGGCAAGCGGATCGGCGTGTCGAGGCGTGGGCCGTGGAGGGCAGCATCCCGTGAGTGGGGGCACGGGGATCGCGCCGGCCGGACCGTCATCCGACGGGCCGATACGCGATGGGCCGCTGCTTCCGGCCTCAGGCTATTGAGCCCTAGGGTACGGGCTGGCGCAGGCGATTGTCCAGCAAGCCTGCCGCGCGGCCTCGGACGCGTTCATCGCTGCCGCCGTCGGCGCCTTCGCGAAGTGCGCGACTACAATCGCGGCCCCGCCATGCGGCGCCCGGACGGACAACCCCGATGTGGTACGTGATCGAAGGCTACGACGGCGCCGACGTGCTGGCGAAGCGGCTGGCGGCGCGCGCCGACCACCTCGCGCGGCTGACCGCGCTGCGCGACGCCGGCAGGTTGCTGCTCGCCGGCCCGTGCCCGGCGATCGACGCCGAGGATCCGGGTCCGGCCGGCTTCTCCGGCAGCGTCGTCATCGCCGAATTCGAATCGCTCGAGGCGGCACGCGCGTGGGCCGACTCGGACCCGTACATCGCGGCAGGCGTCTACACCCGGGTCGAGGTCCGGCCGTTCCGTAAGGTGCTGCCGTGAGCGGAGGGTCGCTGCCGCGCGAAGAGCGCGTCGGCGCGATCCGCGCGGCGATCGAGGCGGCGCTGGCGCCGGCCGCGCTCGAGATCGAGGACGAGAGCCATCGACACGCCGGCCACGCCGGCGCGCGCGACGGGCGCGGGCACTTCCGCGTCGACGTGGTCAGTGCGGCGTTCGCGGGCCTGAACCCGATCGCCCGGCACCGCGCCGTCTACGCGGCCGTAGGCGGGCTGATGGAGACCGACATCCACGCGCTGTCGATCCGCGCCCGCACGCCCGACGAGGTCGTTTAGCCGGCCGCTGCGGCGCTGCAGCATCGCGCAATCAACGCTGAAAGCCTTATGGATCATGGGGTTGCGCCGCACGGCGCCCACCCGGTAAGGAAACTTTTACGTTCCGCTTGAAAACGATTACATTCGCTTCACTTTCCGCAGTGGAGTCGGGTCGGATCGATGGCGGGCGTGACGATCAAGGACGTAGCGCGGGCGGCCAACGTCTCGGTCGCGACCGTGTCGCGCGCGCTGAATGGCCACGACAACGTCACCGACGAGGTGCGCCGGCGCGTGGCGGCGATCGCCGAGCAGATGAACTACTCCCCGCACGCCGCGGCACGCAGCCTCAGCAGCCGCCGCACCCACGCGATCGGCGTGGTCCTTCCCGACCTCTACGGTGAATTCTTCTCCGAGCTCGTGCGCGGCATCGACCAGGTGGCACGCGAGCACGGCCTGCACCTGCTGGTGTCGAGCTACCACGGCCACCGCGAGGAGCAGGGCGCCGCGATGCGTGCCATGCGCGGGCGCGTCGACGGGCTGCTGGTGATGTCGCCGTATGCGGCCTCGGCCGGCATCGTCGGCGATGGCGGGGCCGCCGGCCTGCCGCTGGTCCTGATCAACAGCCAGGACGCGGGCGAGGGCGCCGTCGCGCTGGGCGTGGCGAACTACGACGGTGCGGTCGCGATGGTCGAGCACCTGGTCGACTGCGGGCACCGGCGCATCGCCTTCATCGCCGGGCCCGACGACAACTTCGACGCCCACCAGCGCCTGTCCGGCTACCGCGACGCGCTGGCGCGGCGGCTGCCCGGCACCGAGCCGCTCGTGCTGCCCGGCGACTTCAGCGAGTCGTCCGGCCACCGCGCCGGCGTGGAGTTGCTGGCGCGCACGCCGCGTCCCGATGCGGTGTTCGCCGCCAACGACATGATGGCGCTGGGCTGCCTGTTCGCGTTCACCCAGGCCGGCGTGCGCGTGCCCGACGACATCGCCCTGGCCGGGTTCGACGACATCCCGCTGGCGCGCTTCGTCCATCCGGGCCTGACCACGATGCGCGTCGACATCTTCGAACTCGGCGCCCGCGCCGCGCGGATGCTGCTCGCGCGGCTCGGCGACGAGAGGGAGTCGCCGCCGGCGACGCCGCTGCAGCCGCAGCTGGTCGTGCGCGAATCCAGTGCCCCGCGCCGGGGTGCCGACAGTTCCTGACGCGGCCGCCACCGGCGATCGCGTCCTTGCTTCGAAGTTCGATGCCCTGGGAGGGGATACAGATGAATCACCGCACCGGAAGAGTCGTTCGACCCACGCCGCGCCTGCTGGCGTGCGCCCTGGCCAGCTGCCTGATGATGACCGCGGCCCCCGCCGCGCTCGCGCAAAGCACCGCCGCCACCGTGCGCGGCCAGGTGACCGTCGACGCCGCCCCCGCGGCGCAGGCGCGCGTCACCGCGACCAACGTCGCCACCGGCCTGAGCCGCAGCGTCACCGCATCGGCGTCCGGCAGCTATTCGCTCGCCGGCCTGCCGCCGGGCACCTACACCGTGGTGATGGACGCCGGCGGGCAGACCACCACCCGCACCGTGACGCTGCAGGTCGGCCAGACGGCGACGCTCGACCTCGCCGCCGGCGGCGTCGCGGAGACCGCGACGCAGGGCACCGTCACCGATGTCGGCACGGTCACCGTCACCGGCACGCGGCTGGCCGAGACCAAGACCTCGGAAGTCGCCACGTACATCACGCCGCGCCAGATCCAGGCGCTGCCGCAGGGCTCGCGCAACTTCCTCGCGTTCGCCGACATCGTCCCGGGCGTGCAGTTCGAAACCGGCGCCGACGGCTCCACCAAGCTGCGCTCCGGCGGCCAGAACTCCAACGGCACCAACGTCTTCATCGACGGCGTCGGCCAGAAGAATTACGTGCTGCGCGGCGGCATCAGCGGCCAGGACTCCAGCCGCGGCAACCCGTTCCCGCAGCTGGCGATCGGCGAGTACAAGGTGATCACGTCGAACTACAAGGCCGAGTACGACCAGCTCAGCAGCGCGGCGATCACCGCGGTCACGCGCTCGGGCACGAACGAGTTCGAGGGCCAGTTCTTCTGGGACTACACCACCGACAAGTGGCGCTCGGCATCACCGTCGGAGCTGCGCAGCGGCAGCAAGGCGGACAGCAAGGAAGAGCAGTACGGCGTCGCGTTCGGCGGCCCGATCCTGCGCGACCGGCTGTTCTTCTTCATGACCTACGAGCGCAAGGAGTTCGCCAGCCCGCGCGACGTCGGTGCACAGAACTTCGACCCGCGACTGCTGCCGCCTGAGCTGCAGGCGGGGCTGGGCACGACGTCCGCGCCGTTCGAAGAGGACCTGTACTTCGGCAAGCTGACCTGGCAGCCCGGCGACAACCACCTGTTCGAGCTGTCGACCAAGTACCGCGACGAGGCCGAGCTGACCAACATCTCCGGCATCAACACGCCGAGCTACGGCACCAGCAAGGACAACGAGAGCACGCGCGTCGCGCTGCGCTACCAGTACACCAACGAGAACTGGCTCAACGACGCCAACCTGACGTTCGAGGACGAGAGCTTCGGCCCGCGCCCGATCACGATCGGGCCGGGCTACAACCTCGTCGACGGCCAGCGCCGCGCGATCCTCAACGTCGGCGGCGGCCAGGACTTCCAGGACAAGGGCCAGGAGGGCTGGGGCTTCCAGAACGACCTGACCTTCTTCGGCTGGGAGAACCACACGATCAAGATGGGCTTCAAGTACAAGGCCATCGACATCAACGCGTTCGAGCAGCAGCCGTTCAACCCGCAGTACCTGGTCAACCTGCCGGCCGAACTGGCGCGCGGCAACACGACGCTGGGCTCGTTCACGCCGTACGAAGTCAGCTTCGGCGCGCCGCTGCCCGGCGCCGTCGACCGCAACATCCAGACCGCGAACAAGCAGTACGGCATCTACTTCCAGGACGACTGGGACGTGACCGACCGCTTCACGCTGAACCTCGGCCTGCGCTACGACTACGAGAAGACCCCGGCCTACGAGAACTACGTGACGCCGGCCAACCTCACCGCGGCGCTGCGCGGCTGGGCGAACATCCAGAACACCGACTACGACATCGAGGACTACATCAGCAACGGCTCCAACCGCAGCACCTTCGATGGGGCGTGGCAGCCGCGGCTGGGCTTCTCGTACGACCTGACCGGCGACGAGCGGCACGTGATCTTCGGCGGCGCCGGTCGCAGCTACGACCGCAACCTGTTCGACGTGCTCGCGCTGGAGCAGTCCAAGAGCACGTTCCCGCGCTACACGCTGCGGTTCAACACGCCGGACAACCCGTGCACCGTCGGCACCAACAACTGCTTCAATTTCGACCCGAGCTTCTACAACCCCGAGACGCTGTACGCGCTGGTCGCGGCCAATCCGAACTTCGGCGCCGAGGTCAACCTGATCAACAACGAGCTCGACACCCCGTACTCGGACCAGTTCAGCCTCGGCATGCGCAACGCGGTGGCGTTCCTCGGCCACGACTGGAACACCTCGGTGACGGTGGCGCGGATCGAGAGCCACGACGGCATCCTGTTCCGGCTCGGCAACCGCTACCCGGACGGCACGTTCTACGGCCCGGGCCGCACGTTCGGCGGGGCCCCGTTCGGCAACCCGATCCCGGGCTTCGGCACGCTGATCATTGCCGACAACGCGATCGAGACGAAGACCAACCAGCTGCTGCTGTCGGCCGACAAGCCGTTCACCACCGAGTCCGGCTGGGGCGTCACGCTGGCCTACACGTACACCGACTCGGAGGAGAACCGCAGCGGCGCCGCGGACCGCGACGAGCGCTACACGTTCGACTACGCCAGCCTCGACGACGCGCCGTGGGTCGACTCGATCGGCGTGTCCAAGCACCGCTTCGTCGGCACCGGCATCGTCGACCTCGGTGCGGGGGTGACGTTCTCGACCAAGCTGACGCTGGCCAGCCCGCCGGCCAAGGACGTCCTGAACTGCTTGGCGCCGGTGCCGGCCGGCGTCGACGGCTGCGGCAACGCACGCTTCGAGGGTGGCTACTTCGACGACGCCAAGTTCCGCCAGTGGGACATCGCGCTCGAGAAGGTGTGGGACACCGGCACCGACCTGAAGCTGCGCGTGCGGGCCGACGTGCTCAACGTCACCAACGCGAAGAACTACACCGACTTCGGCACGTTCCGCGGGCTCAATGGGGTGGAGAACGACAGCTACGGCGAGCGCACCGGCGACGGCATCGTGTTCCCGACGCGCACGTTCAAGTTGTCGATGGGCTTCAACTGGTGATCGGGGCGCCGCCGTCCTCATGACGGCGGCGCGGGGAGGGTGCCCGGCCCGCGCCGGTCGCCCTCTTTTCGGTCCGGTGTTGTAATCGTTTACACGCGAGGTCTGTGGTTTGAATCACCGAATGCATGTGTCTGCCGCTTCCGCCCCGTCCATGCCGTCGCCGCCGCGTGCGTTGCCGCGGCGTGCGCGCGCCTCGATCTGCCTGCTGGCGGTCGCGGCGCTGCTCGGCGCCTGCCAGCGGGAGGCACCGAAACCGGCCGTCGAGCCCCCGCCGCCCGCCGCGACCCAGGCCCCCGCGCCGGTGCCGAAGTCGGCGCGCCCCGAGCTGCCGCCGCTGTTCGACGACATCGAGCGGCGCACGTTCCAGTTCTTCTGGGACACCACCAACGAGCGCAACGGCCTGACGCCGGACCGCTTCCCGTCGCGCCCGTTCTCGAGCATCGCGTCGGTCGGCTTCGCGCTGACGGCGTACCCGATCGGCATCGAGAAGGGCTGGGTCAGCCGCACCCAGGCGGTCGACCGCACGCTGACCACGCTGAAGTTCTTCCGCGACCTGCCGCAGGGCCCGCAGGCGACCGGCAAGGGCGGCTACCGCGGCTTCTACTACCACTTCCTCGACATGGACCGCGGCCACCGCTACGACAGCTGGGTCGAGCTCTCCAGCGTCGACACGGCGCTGCTGATGATGGGCGTGCTGTTCGCGCAGTCGTACTACGACGGCGACGACCCGCGCGAGGTCGAGATCCGCGCGCTCGCCGACGCGCTGTACCGCGCGGTGGACTGGAACTGGCTGCAGCAGCGCAAGCCGCTGGTGTCGATGGGTTGGTTCCCCGAGAGCGGCTTCATCGAGCACGACTGGCGCGGCTACAACGAGGCGATGCTGCTGTACGTGCTGGCGCTCGGGTCGCCGACCCACGCGGTCGAGCCCGATGCGTGGTCGGTGTGGACGCGCACCTACAGCGAGACCTGGGGCGTGTACCAGGGCGAGGAGTACCTCTCGTTCGGCCCGCTGTTCGGCCACCAGTACAGCCACGTGTGGATCGACTTCCGCGGCATCCGCGACGAGTACATGCGCGAGCGCGGCATCGACTACTTCGAGAACAGCCGCCGGGCCGCGTACGCGCATCGCGCCTACGCGATCGAGAACCCGATGGAGTGGGAGGCCTACGGCGAGAACGTCTGGGGCCTGACCGCCAGCGACGGGCCGCAGCAGACACGGCAGCAGTTCGACGGCCAGGAGCGCGAGTTCCGCCACTACTCCGCGCGCGGCGCCGGCCTGCGCGAGAATTTCGACGACGGCACGATCGCGCCGACCGCGGCGATCGCCTCGCTGCCGTTCGCGCCGGAGATCGTGATCCCGGCCACGGTGGAGATGCACGAGCGATTCGGCGACTACCTGTACTCGAGCTACGGCTTCCTCGACGCGTTCAACCCGAGCTTCGACTACGAGATCCCGCTGAAGACCGGGCGCCTGGTCGACGGGAAGGGCTGGGTTGCCAGCGACTACATCGGCATCGACCAAGGGCCGATCCTGGCGATGATCGCCAACTACCGCGACGAGTTCGTGTGGACGGTGATGAAGCGCAACCCGCACATCCGCCGCGGACTGGAGCGCGCGGGATTCACCGGCGGCTGGCTCGCGGCCGACGCGTCCAAGCCGGCGCCAGCGGCGACGCCAGCCGACCCGGCCGCCGCCGCCGCGCGCGACGCGGGTGTCGCGCAGTCGCAGGCGACCCGCGCGGCGCGTGAGCAGGCGCCGCCGTCCGCGCCGACGCCGGCGTCGAACCGGCCCGAGTAAGCTGCGTCGATGGGTCCGATCGCGCGCCTCATCGTCGCCGCCGCGCTGGCCTGCGGGCTGGCCGGCTGCGGCGAGCGCGCCGACGACCGCCAGGTGGTCCGCTTCTGGGCGATGGGCTACGAGGGCGAGGTCGTCCAGCAGCTGATGCCGGAGTTCGAGCGCCGCCATCCCGGCATCCGGGTCGAGATCCAGCAGCTGCCGATCACCGCCGCGCACGAGAAGCTGCTGACCGCATTCGCCGGCGACGCGCTGCCGGACGTCGGCGCGATCGGCAACACCTGGATCCCGGAGTTCGCGCTGCTCGGTGCGCTCGAACCGCTGGCGCCGCGGCTGGCCGCGACGCCGTCGCTGGCGCCGGCGGACTACTTCGCCGGCGGCTGGGACACCGGGGTGATCGACGGCCAGGTGTACGCGGTGCCGTGGTACGTCGAGACGCGCCTGCCGTACTACCGCCGCGACCTGCTGGCGCAGGCGGGCATCGCCGCGCCTCCGGCCACGTGGGCCGAGTGGCAGGCCGCGATGGTCGCGATCAAGCGCGCGGTCGGCCCCGACCGCTACGCCGCGCTGCTGCCGCTGAACGAGCACGAGCCACTGCTGAACCTCGGCATCCAGTCGCCGGAGCCGCTGCTGCGCGACGACGGCCGCTACGGCAACTTCCGCAGCCCCGGATTCAAGCGCGCTCTGGCCTTCTATCGGGAAGTGTTCGACCGGCAGTTGGCGCCGCGCGCCAGCAACACGCAGATCGCCAACGTGTGGAACGAGTTCGGCCGCGGCTACTTCAGCTTCTACATCAGCGGCCCGTGGAACATCGCCGAGTTCCGCAAGCGCCTGCCAGCCGAACGCCAGGATGACTGGACCACGATGCCGCTGCCGGGCATCGACGGGCCGGGCGCTTCGGTCGCCGGCGGCGCGAGCTTCGTGCTGTTTCGCGACTCGCCGCGGCACGACGCGGCGTGGCAGCTGGTCCGCTACCTGTCCGAGCCCGACGTGCAGGTTCGGTTCCACGGCATCACCGGCAACCTGCCGCCGCGGCGCAGCGCATGGGCCGCGCCGTCGCTGGCCGGCGACGTGCACGCGCGCGCGTTCCGCGACCAGCTCGAGCGCGCGCGGCCGACGCCGAAAGTCCCCGAGTGGGAGCGCATCGCCAACGAGATCAAGCTGGTCGGCGAGGCGCTGGCGAACGGGCGCTACACGGTCGACGAAGCCGCCGCCGAACTCGACCGCCGCGCCGACGCGATCCTCGAGAAGCGCCGCTGGATGCTCGACCGGCAAGCCGCCCGAGGGGCCCGGTGAGCCGCGCGCTGCCGGTCGCCGCGTCGACGGCGGGCTGGGTGTTCGCCGGGCCGGCCGTCGCGGTGATCGCGGTGTTCTTCGGCATTCCGGTGCTGGCCGCGTTCGCGCTGAGCCTGACCGACTTCGACATCTACGCGCTGGCCGACATCGGCAACCTGCGCTTCGTCGGGCTCGACAACTACGTCGGCCTGCTGCACAACCCGCTGTTCTGGCGCGCGCTCGGCAACACGATGTACTTCGTCGTCGTCGGCGTGCCGCTGTCGATCGCCGTGTCGCTGGGCGCCGCGCTGCTGCTGCATTCGCGGCTGGCGACGCTGAAGCCGCTGTTCCGCACGACGTTCTTCGCGCCGGTGGTGACCACCGTGGTCGCGGTCGCGGTGATCTGGCGCTACCTGTTCCACACCCGCTACGGGCTGGTGAACTGGGGGCTGTCGCAGGTCGGCATCGAGCCGGTCGACTGGCTCGCCGACCCGGCTTGGGCGATGCCTACGATCATCGCCTTCGCGGTGTGGAAGAACTTCGGCTACAACATGATCATCTTCCTCGCCGGCCTGCAGTCGATCCCCGAGGACCTGTACGAGGCCGCGCGCATCGACGGCGCCTCGCCGCTGCGTCAGTTCCGCCACGTCACCGTGCCGATGCTCGGGCCGGTGCTGCTGATGGTCGGCATCCTCACCCTGGCCGGCTACTTCCAGCTGTTCGCCGAGCCGTACGTGATCACCCAGGGTGGGCCGCTGCAGAGCACCGTCAGCGTGCTGTACCTGATGTACGACGAGGGCTTCAAGTGGTGGAACCTCGGCAACGCGTCGGCGGTGGCGTTCGCGCTGTTCGTGCTGATGACCGTCATCACCAGCGGCCTGCTGTGGTTCGCCCGGCGCAGGGGCGCGGAGTGAGCCGCGCATGAGCCCGAGGCTGGCCAGGGCGATCGTCAACGGCCTGCTGGTCGCGCTGGCGGTGATCAGCGCCGCGCCGCTGCTGTGGATGCTGTCGGTGGCGTTCATGCAGCCGGGCGAGGCCAGCCAGTTCCCGCCGCCGCTGCTGCCCTCCAAGCCGACGCTGCACAACTTCCACGAGCTGTTCGCGCGTGCCGGCATGGGCCGCTACCTGCTCAACAGCGTGCTGGTCGCCAGCCTGACGACGCTGATCGCGCTGCTGCTCAACACGATGGCCGGCTACGCGTTCGCGAAGCTGCGCTTCGCCGGCCGCGATCGCGTGTTCCGGCTGCTGCTGGCGGCGCTGGTGATCCCGGCGCAGGTGACGATGATGCCGCTGTTCCTGATGCTCAAGCAGGCCGGGCTGGTCAACAGCTACGCCGGCGCGATCGTGCCGGGCATGGCCGGCATCTTCGGCATCTTCCTGGTGCGGCAGTACGCGCGCTCGATCCCGGACGAGCTGCTGGAAGCGGCCCGTATCGACGGCGCCGGCGAGTTCCGGATCTTCTTCCAGATCGTGCTGCCGGTGCTCAAGCCGATCCTGGTGACGCTGGCGATATTCGTGTTCCTGGCCGCGTGGAACGACTTCATGTGGCCGCTGATCGTGCTCAGCGACGGCGACCTGTACACGCTGCCGGTGGCGCTGGCGTCGCTGTCGCGCGAGCACGTGCAGGACAACGAGCTGATGATGGCCGGCTCGGTCGTCACCGTGCTGCCGGTGCTGCTGCTGTTCCTGGTGCTGCAGCGCTACTACCTGCAGGGCCTGCTGGTGGGGAGCGTCAAAGGGTGAAGGCATGGCGTGTCGCGGCCGCGTTGGCGGCGCTGGTTCCGCTGGGTGCGCTGGCGCAGGAGCGCGCTGCGCCGCGCGTGCTGGACGATTTCGAATCACCCGGGACTTGGCGCGTCGTCACCTCCGACCAGGTCAGCGGCACGTTGCGCCGTGTCGACGGCGACCAGGGCGCTGCGCTGTGCCTGGACTACGACTTCAACGGCGTATCCGGCTACGCCGGGCTGCAGCGCGACCTGTCGCTCGAGTACCCGGCCGACTACGAGTTTGCGTACCGCCTGCGCGGCGAGTCGCCGGCCAACGACCTGCAGTTCAAGCTGGTCGACGCCAGCGGCGACAACGTGTGGTGGGTCAACCGCACGCGGGTGGCGTTTCCCGGCGAGTGGACTCCGGTCGTGCACAAGCGCCGCCACATCTCGCGCGCGTGGGGGCCGGCGCCTGACCCGACCCTGCGCCGCAGCGCCAGACTCGAGTTCACCGTGTACAACAGCGCCGGAGGCAAGGGCTCGGTCTGCTTCGACACGCTGACGTTCCGCGAGCGGCCGCTCGAGACCGACCCGCCGCCGCGGCCGCTGGCCTCGGCCACGGTGGCGCATGCGCCGGCGTCGCTGGCGGTCGATGGCTCGGAGGCGACGCGCTGGCGCGTGCCGGCGGGCACCGCCGCATCGCTGACGCTGGACTTGGGCCGGATGCGCGAGTTCGGCGGGCTGCGCCTGCGCTGGGCGCCCGACGAGGCGGCGACGCGCTATGCGATTTCGCTGTCGGACGACGCAGCCGACTGGCGGCCCGCGCGCCGCGTCGTCGACGGCAACGGCGGCCTCGACCCGATCGCGCTGCCGGAATCGGAGGCACGCTACGTCCGCGTGGACGTCGAGGCGGGCGAGGGCGCGCGCATCGGGCTGGCCGAAGTCACGGTCGAACCGCTGGCCTTTGCCGCGACGGCGAACGACTTCGTCAAGTCGATCGCGCAGGCCTCGCCGCGCGGCACGTACCCGCGAGGATTCCATGGCGAGCAGCCCTACTGGACCGTGGTCGGCATCGACGGCGGGCCGGACCAGGGCCTGATAGGCGAGGACGGCGCGATCGAGCTGGGCAAGGGCAGCTTCAGCATCGAGCCGTTCGTGGTCAGCGCTGGGCGGCTGGTGACCTGGGCCGACGTCGAGACGGCGCAGTCGCTGCAGGACGGCTACCTGCCGATCCCGAGCGTGCGCTGGACCCACCCGGACTTCGCGCTCGACGTCACCGCGTTCGCGCACGGCACGCCGGAGCGCTCGCAGCTCGTCGGCCGCTACCGGCTGACCAACACCGGTGCCACCGCTCGCGACTACACGCTGGCGTTGGCCGCGCGGCCGCTGCAGGTCAATCCGCCGACGCAGTTCCTCAGCGTGACCGGCGGCGTCAGCCCGATCCGCGCGCTCGCGGTCGATGCGGGCGGCTGGCGCGGTGCAGGGCGCGACGTGCGGCTGACGTCGCCGGGCGACCATGCGCTGGCGTCGACCTTCGACCAGGGCGAGATCGTCGAGCGGCTGCGTGCGACGGACTGGTCGCGCTTCGCCCTGACGCGCTCCGGCGCGAAGCCCGCGTCCTGGCCGCTCGCCGGCCGCGCGAGCGTCGATGATCCGACCGGCCTCGCCTCGGGCGCCGTGTTCTACACCGTGCGGCTGCAGCCGGGCGAGAGCCGCGAGTTCGACTGGCGCAGCGGCCTGAGCGGCGCCGCGCCCGATCCGGCCGCGAGCGCCGCGGCGCTGCAGGACGAGGTCGCGGCGCAGTGGCGCGAGGCGCTCGATCGCGTGACGCTGCGCGTGCCCGAGGCCGGGCGGGGCGTGGTCGACACGCTGCGCACGGGGCTGGCGCACATGCTGATCAGCCGCATCGGCCCGCGCCTGCAGCCGGGCACGCGCTCGTACGCGCGCGCGTGGATCCGCGACGGCGCGATGATCGGCGAGGGGCTGCTGCGGATGGGCCGCGAGGACGTCGCCGAGGAGTTCCTGCGGTGGTACGCGCCATACCAGTTCGACAACGGCAAGGTCCCATGCTGCGTCGACGACCGCGGCAGCGATCCGGTGCCGGAGAACGACAGCCACGGCGAGCTGGTGTTCACCGTCGCCGAGGTCTACCGCTACACCCGCGACCGCCGTTTGCTCGAGGATCTGTGGCCGAACGTGGTCGGCGCGGTGAAGTACATGGACGAGCTGCGGCTGAGCGAGCGCACCGCCGCCAACCGCGCGGTCAACCCGGCGTTCTACGGAATGATGCCGGCCTCGATCAGCCACGAAGGCTACTCGGCCAAGCCCATGCACTCGTATTGGGACAACTTCTGGGCGCTGCGTGGCTACAAGGATGCGGTGCAGATCGCGCAGTGGCTCGGGCGCGAGCGCGACGCGCGGCGTTTCGCGGCGTCGCGCGACCAGTTCGCCGCGGACCTCGTGGCGTCGCTCGAGGCCGCCACGCGCCAGCACGGCATCGGCTACCTGCCGGGCGCGGCCGAGCTCGGCGACTTCGACGCGACTTCGACCACGATCGCGCTCGCGCCGGGCGGCGAGCAGCACCGGCTCCCGCAGGACAAGCTGCTCGGCACCTTCGAGCGCTACTGGCGCGAGTTCGTCGCCCGTCGCGACGGCACGCGCGAGTGGAAGGACTACACGCCGTACGAGCTGCGCACCGTCGGGACGTTCGTGCGGCTCGGCTGGCGCGATCGCGCGCACGAGGCGCTGGACTTCTTCTTCGCCGACCAGCAGCCGCGCGGCTGGAACCAGTGGGCCGAGGTGGTCTCGCGCACGCCGCGCACGCCGTTCTTCGTCGGCGACCTGCCGCACGCGTGGGTGGAGTCGGACTACGTGCGCTCGGCGCTGGACCTGTTCGCGTACACCCGCGAGCGCGACGACGCGCTGGTGATCGCCGCCGGGATTCCGGACGCCTGGGTCGCCGCCGACGGCGTGCAGGTGGCGAACCTGCGCACGCCTTACGGGCCGCTGGCGTACACGCTCCGGGCCGAGGGCAGCGCGCTGGCGCTGGACGTGCCGGCCGGGCTGAAGCTTCCGGCGGGCGGGCTGGTGGTGTCGCTGCCGCCGGGCTGGCGCAACGGCGCGGCGACGCTCGACGGTCGCGCGGTGAAGCTGGACGAGGGCGAGCTGCGCATCAAGCGCCTGCCGGCGCGCGCCACGGTCGAGCGGCCGTGACGCGCACGGCGCGGGACCGGGTCAGTACGGCAGCGGGTCGGCCAGCGAGCGGCCGTGCGTGGCAATGACGTTCGAGTACCAGCGCGCGCTGTCCTTCGGCGTGCGCTCCTGCGTGCCGTAGTTCACGTGCACCATGCCGAATCGCTTGGAGTAGCCGAGCGACCATTCCAGGTTGTCCATCAGCGACCACAGCATGTAGCCGCGGATGTCGACGCCGGCCTGGATCGCGTCGTAGATCGCGCCGAGGTGCTGGCGCAGGTAGTCGATGCGAAGCGGGTCACGTACGCGGCGCGCGCCGGTCTCGTCGACGCTGGCGGTCGGCGGGTCGAAGAACGCCGCGCCGTTCTCGGTGATGTAGACCGGCAGGTCGCCGTAGGTCTGCTTGAACCACAGCAGCAGATCGGTCAGGCCCTTCGGGAAGACCTCCCAGCCGGTCTCGGTGTACGTGCCCAGCGGCTGGCGCACCACGCCGGTGTTGAGCGGGTAGCTCTCGGCGGCGCGGGTCACGCTGCGGGTGTAGTAGTTGATGCCGACGAAGTCGAGCTTCTGACGGATAAGGTCGAAGTCGGCCGCCGGCCAGTCCGGCCATGCGTCGCCGAAGATCTCTTGCAGTTCGGCCGGGTAGTGGCCGAGCAGGGCGGGGTGCAGGTACTGCTCGTTCATGTACGCGTGCGCGCGGCGGACTGCGGCCGCGTCCTCGGCCGAGTCGCTGGCCGGGTACTTGGGTTCGATGTTCACTACCAGGCCGATCTCGTGCTTGCCGATGTCGCGGTAGGCCTTCACCGCCGCGCCATGCGCGCGCATCAGGTTGTGGCTGGCGATCGGCGCTTCGTAGCGGCTGCGGTGGCCCGGCGCCAGCGCGCCGTGCAGGTAGCCGCCGTCGGTGATCACCCATGGTTCGTTGAGCGTGACCCACTTCTTGACCCGGCCGTCGAGGGCGCGGAACAGCACGCTGCCGTACTCGGCGAACCAGTCCGCACTGTCGCGGTTGAGCCAGCCGCCGCGGTCGTCGAGCGCGGCCGGCAGGTCCCAGTGGTACAGCGTCAGCAGCGGCTCGATGCCGTTGGCCAGCAGCTCGTCGACCAGCCGCGAGTAGAAGTCGACGCCCGCCGGGTTCACCCGCCCGGTGCCGTCGGGCAGGATCCGCGACCACGACACGCTGAAGCGGTAGGCCTGCAGGCCCAGCTCGCGCATCAGCTTCACGTCGTCCTTCCAGCGGCGGTAGTGGTCGCACGCGACGTCGCCGGTGTCGCCGTTGAGCATCATTCCCGGCGTGTGGGCGAAGCGGGTCCAGATGCTCGGGCCGGCACCGTCGGCCAGCGGCGAGCCTTCGATCTGGTGCGCGGCCGTCGCCGCCCCCCACAGGAAACCATCGGGAAAGACCGGGGCGTGGCTCATTGCGACTTGCCTCCGTGGCAGGCGACGTTGCGTGGCGGGCGTGAAAACGATTACATGGGCAGAATAGCCGAGCCCCGGGGCAATTGCACCGGGGGTCGGGACGGGTCGCGCGGACGCGACGGCAGGGAGAACCGATAGATGGCGAGTGTGTCGCTGACCCGCGTGCGCAAGGTCTACCCGAACGGGTTCGTCGGCGTGGCCGACGCGACGTTCCAGGTCGCCGACGGCGAGCTGCTGGTGCTGGTCGGGCCGTCCGGCTGCGGCAAGTCGACCCTGCTGCGGATGATCGCCGGCCTCGAAACGATCACCGACGGCGAGCTGCGAATCGGCGACCGCCGGGTCAACGAGCTGCCGCCGAAGGACCGCGACATCGCGATGGTGTTCCAGAGCTACGCGCTGTATCCGCACATGACGGTCGCCGAAAACCTCGGCTTCGCGCTGAAGCTGCGGGGCCTGTCGAAGCCCGACATCGCCGCGCGCGTCGGCGAGGCCGCGGCGATGCTGGAGCTCGATGCGCTGCTCGACCGCAAGCCGGCGGCGCTGTCGGGCGGCCAGCGCCAGCGCGTGGCGCTCGGGCGCGCGCTCGTGCGCCACCCGCAGGTATTCCTCCTCGACGAGCCGCTGTCGAACCTCGACGCCAAGCTGCGCAGCGGCATGCGGGTCGAGATCGCGCGCCTGCACCGCAGGCTCGGCGCGACGATGGTGTACGTCACCCACGACCAGATCGAGGCGATGACGCTCGGCCAGCGCATCGTCGTGCTGAAGGACGGGCAGATCCAGCAGATCGACACGCCGATGGCGCTGTACCGGCGCCCGGCCAACCTGTTCGTCGCGACGTTCCTCGGCAGCCCGGCGATGAACGTGCTGCGCGGACGGCTCGTGCAGGCCGGCGGCGTCGCCCTCTACCTCGGCGACGGCCTGCGGCTGCCGATCGACCCGCTCGCCTCGGGGGTTGCCGACGCGTGGCTGGGCCGCGAGGTCGCGATGGGCGTGCGCCCGGAGCACCTGCTGCCGGCGGCGGACGGCGGCGGGTTCGAGGCCGAGGTCGACGTGGTCGAGCCGATCGGCAGCGAGACCTTCATCAACCTGCGGCTGGGCCCGCACCCGATGGTCGCGCGGCTGGCGCCCGAAGCCGCGGTCGACGTCGGGCAGCGGCTGCGCCTGGCCGTCGCGCCGGCGCACCTGCACTGGTTCGATGCCGCGACCGGCGAGCGGCTCGACGCGGCGGGCTGACGGCCGCGCGCAGCCGTTGGGGGCCGGGCCGGGGCTTCGCGCGTGCGGACCGGCAAGCTAAAGTCGGCGCCACGGACCCCACGAGGCAGCCAAGGACCATGGCAGCAATCACGATTCGCGACGTCGCGCGGCTCGCACAGGTATCGGTCGCGACGGTGTCGCGCGCGCTCAACGGACAGGGCCACGTGGCCGAGGCGGTGCGCGAGCGCGTCGCCGAAGCCGCCCGCCAGCTGCAGTACACCCCGCACGCCGGCGCCCGCAGCCTGAGCCGCCGCCGCACCAACACGCTGGGCATCGTGCTGCCGCGACTTGCGGCCGGGTTCTTCCACGACCTGCTGCGCGGCATGGACGATGCAGCGCGTAACGCGGACCACCACCTGCTGCTGGCCGCGCACCACGCCGATGACGACGCGATGCTCGCGGCGATGCGCGCGATGCACGGGCGCGTCGACGGGCTGGTCGTGATGGGCAATGCCGACGCGGCGCTGCGGGCCGGGGTCGAAGAGCCGCTGCTGCAGATCGGCACCGCCCTGTCGCCGGGCGCGCCCGCGGTGGCCATCGACCACCACGCCGGCGCGATGGCAATGGTCGAGCACCTGGTCGCCATCGGGCACCAGCGCATCGCGTTCATCGCCGGTCCGTCGGGGCATGCGCCGGCACGCGAGCGGCTCGGCGGCTACCTGGAGGCCATGGCGCGCCTGCTGCCCCGCGTCGAGCCGTGCGTCGTGCCGGGCGATTTCGACCGCACCTCGGGCATCCGCGCGGCGCTGACGCTGATGGGCGCGCCGGAACTTCCCGACGCGGTCTTCGCCGGCAACGACCAGACGGCGCTGGGCTGCCTGCACGCCTTTGCCCGCACCGGCGTGTCGGTGCCCGATTCGCTGAGCGTGGTCGGCTACGACGACACGGTCGAGGCCGGCCTCGCCACCCCGGGGCTGACGACGATGCGCGTCGACGGCGCGGAGCTCGGGCGGCGGGCGGTGCGACGCCTGCTCGCGTCGCTCGGCGAGGGCGGCAGCCCGGCGATGGTCGTGACGGAAGCCCTGGTGCCGACGCTGACCGTCCGGGACAGCACGGCCTCCCGCGTCGCGGCGGCGCTCGCCAACGCGGGTCCGCAGGGGCGGCGGGTCGGCGGCGTGCGCGAGGCGGGCTGACGGCAGGCGCGGGTCCGTGCAGGCCGATCGCGGCTTGCCGACCCTCTCTAGAATCAGGCCCGGAGGCGGCGCGCAAGGCGTCCGCACCGGCTTCGGCGGGCCCGCTATACTCGCGTGGAAGCTCGGCCGCAGAGCCGTCAACCGCCTATTTGAATCAATCGGATAGACGGGATTCCTAACCCAGTTTGTATTACGGTCACGTGCGACAGGGCACGTGCCGGAGGCCATCCCGCCGCATGCGTCTGTCCACGATCAAGCTCTCCGGCTTCAAGTCCTTCGTCGATCCCACGACGCTCCACCTGCCGACCAACATGACCGGCATCGTCGGTCCCAACGGCTGCGGCAAGTCCAACATCATCGACGCCGTGCGCTGGGTCATGGGCGAGAGTTCGGCCAGCCGGCTGCGCGGCGACTCGCTGACCGACGTGATCTTCGCCGGCTCGTCGGCGCGCAAGCCGGTGTCGCAGGCGCAGGTCGAGCTGATCTTCGACAACTCCGACCACACCATCACCGGCGAGTACGCCGCGTTCAACGAAATTTCGGTCAAGCGCGTGGTCAGCCGCGACGGCCAGAGCCAGTACTACCTCAACGGCGCCAAGTGCCGCCGTCGCGACATCACCGACCTGTTCCTCGGCACCGGCCTGGGCCCGCGCAGCTACTCGATCATCGAGCAGGGGATGATCAGCCAGATCATCGAGGCCAAGCCCGAGGAACTGCGCGTCTACCTCGAGGAGGCCGCCGGCATCTCCAAGTACAAGGAGCGCCGCAAGGAGACCGAGACCCGCATCCGCCACACGCGCGAGAACCTCGACCGCCTCAACGACCTGCGCGAGGAAGTCGGCAAGCAGCTCGAACACCTGCGCCGCCAGGCCCGCCAGGCCGAGCAGTACCAGGCGATCCAGGCCGAGCGCCGGGTCAAGGACGCCGAGTGGAAGACGCTCGAGTACCGTGCCCTCGACGCCAAGCTGCAGTCGCAGCGCGAGAAGCTGTCGCAGCAGGAAACCCGGCTGCAGCAGCTGATCGCCGAGCAGCGCGAGGCCGAGCGCGAGATCGAGACCGGGCGCGTGCGCCGCGAGGAGGCCGCCGAGGCGCTGAACAAGGCGCAGGCGGCCAGCTACGAGGTCGGCGGCACGCTGGCCCGGGTCGAGCAGCAGATCCAGCACCAGCGCGAGCTGTCGTCGCGGCTGCAGCGCGCGCGCGACGAGGCGCAGACCCAGCTCAGCGAGCTGGTGTCGCACATGGGCAGCGACCAGGCGCGGCTCGACGTGCTGCGCGCCGCGGTCGAGGAGTCCGAGCCGCGACTGGAGGCGATGCGCGAGGAAGACGCCGCGCGCCAGGACGCACTGCGCGACGCCGAGGCGCGGCTCACCGACTGGCAGCAGCGCTGGGACGCGCACGCGCGCGCCCAGTCCGAGGCCGCGCGCGCCGCCGACGTCGAACGCGCCCGCATCGAGGGCCTCGACCGCCGCGTCATGGACGCCGACCGCCGCCGCGAAGCGCTCGCCGCCGAACACGCCGGCCTCGACCTGACCGCGCTGTCGGAGTCGTTCGCCGGGCTGCAGGAGCAGCACGAAACCCAGAAGCTGTCGCTCGAGGCCCTCGGCGACGACGTCGAAGCCCGCAAGTCCGCGGTCGGCCAGCTTCAGGACCAGCAGCGGGCGATGCAGGCCGAGTTGGCCGACCTGCGCAAGCAGGCGCAGGCCGCGCGCGGCCGCCTGTCGTCGCTGGAGACGCTGCAGCACGCCGCGCTCGGGCAGGAGCAGGGCGCCGCGCTGGACTGGCTGAAGTCGCGCGGGCTGGATTCGTCGGCGCGCGTCGGCGAGACGCTGACCGTCGACGCGGGCTGGGAGAACGCGGTCGAAGCCGCGCTCGGGCAGCTGATCGAGGGCGTGCTGGTCGACGCGCCCGAGGCGCTTGTCGATGCGATCGGCGAGCTCGGCGACGGCCGGCTGGCGCTGGTCGATCCGGCCGGCGGCGACGCGTCGTTCGCACCGACCTCGCTGGCGTCGAAGGTGCGCGGCCCGCTGGCGATCCGCCGCCTGCTGTCGAAGCTGCATGCGGCCGAGACGCTGGCCGAGGCGCGCGCGCTGCTGCCGTCGCTCGGCGACGGCGAGTCGATCATCACCCGCGGCGGCGAGCGCCTCGGCGCCGGCTGGCTGCGCGTGCTGCGCGCCGGCAGTGCCCAGCAGGGCGCGCTGCTGCGCGAGAAGGACATCCAGGCGCTGCGCTCCGACATCGAGGCGATGCAGGGCCGCGAGCGCGAGCTCGATTCCGGCCTGACCCAGCTGCGCGACCGCCTGCTCGCGGCCGAGCAGCAGCGCGAGGACGCGCAGCGCGCGCTGTACATGGCGCACCGCGGCGTGTCCGAGCTCGCCGGCCAGCTGCAGTCGCAGCAGGGGCGGATCGATTCGGCGCGCGGGCGCATCGAGAAGATCGACGCCGAACTGGCGCAGCTGGCGGCCGCGCTGGAGGAGTCGCGCGAGCAGAGTCGCGAGGCCCGCGCGCGCCAGGAAGAGGCGGTCATGCGCATGACCGAGCTCGAGGACGCGCGGATGGCGCTCGAGGGCGAACGCCGTTCGCTGACCGAGGCCCGCGACCAGGCCCGGCAGCTCGCCCGCGAGTCGCGCGACGCCGTGCACGCGCTCGCGCTGACCCTCGAAGCCCAGCGCACGCAGATCGTCGGCCTGGCCCAGACCATTGAACGCATGGGCGGCCAGCGCGGCCAGCTCGACTCGCGGCTCGAGGAGATCGTCACCCAGCTGTCCGACGGCGACACGCCGGTGCAGGAGCTCGAGCAGCAGCGCCAGGCGGCGCTGGAACAGCGCGTCGTCACCGAGCAGCACCTGGCCAACGCGCGGACCACGCTCGACGGCATCGACAACGACCTGCGCCGCTTCGAGCAGGTCCGGCAGCAGCGCGACGAGCAGGCGCTGCAGCAGCGCGAAGCCATCGGCCAGCGCCGTCTCGACCAGCAGGCGCTGGTGCTGAAGGCCGAGACCATCGCCGCGGCGATCGAGGAGGCCGGCTTCGTCCGCGACGACGTGGCCAACACGCTGCCCGACGATGCCGATGCGCAGGCGTGGGAGCGCGTGGTCAACGAGCTCGACGGCAAGCTGCGGCGGCTGGAGCCGGTCAACCTGGCGGCGATCGCCGAGCATGCCGAGGCCGCGCAGCGCAAGGATTACCTCGACGCGCAGAACACCGACCTGACGACCGCGCTGGAAACGCTCGAGGACGCGATCCGCAAGATCGACCGCGAGACCCGCGGCCGCTTCAAGGACACCTTCGACCGCGTCAATTCCGGCGTGCAGGAGCTGTACCCGCGCCTGTTCGGCGGCGGCCACGCGTACCTGGAGCTCACCGGCGAAGACCTGCTCGACACCGGCGTGGCGATCATGGCGCGTCCGCCCGGCAAGCGCGTGTCGAACATCTCGCTGCTGTCCGGTGGCGAGAAGGCGATGACGGCGGTGGCGCTCGTGTTCGCGATCTTCCGGCTCAACCCGGCGCCGTTCTGCCTGCTCGACGAGGTCGACGCGCCGCTGGACGAAGCCAACGTCGGCCGCTTCTGCGCGATGGTCAGCGAGATGAGCGAGCAGGTACAGTTCCTGTTCGTCAGCCACAACAAGGCGACGATGGAAGCGGCGCAGCAGCTGTCGGGCGTGACGATGCGCGAGCCGGGCGTCAGCCGGCTGGTGTCGGTCGACCTGGCCGAGGCGACCCGCCTGGCCGGCGCGGCCTGACCGCGACGCCGAAGCGACGCACGCGGTCCGAACCAGGAGAACCCGATGTCCGAAGAACAGACCCTGCTGCTGCGCATCATCCTCAGCATCGCGGGCGTGGTGCTGATCGTGGCGATCTACCTGTTCGGCCGCCCGAGAAAGCCGGGGCAGGGCAAGCGGGTGCCGCGCGAGCGCGGCGGCAGGAGCGCCGAGCCGACGCTGGGCGAACAGCTCGAGGCGGACCTGGCGCGCAACGACCGGCCGTTCGACGACGCGGCGTCACAGGCCGAGCTCGACCTGGCCGAGGAGCCGCGCGGGCCGGAAGCGTCGGCACCGGACGTCGGTCGCCGCGCCAACGAGTCGTTCGAGAAAATCGTGACCCTGTACCTGGCCGCGCGCGCCGGCAGCAAGCTGCTCGGGCCCGACATCGTCGTGGCCGCCGAAAAGGCCGGCCTGGCATACGGCCACATGGGCGTGTTCCACCGCCTCGTCGACAACCACCCCGAGCGCGGCCCGGTCTTCAGCGTCGCCAACATCATGAAGCCCGGCAGCTTCGACATGGCCAACATCCAGTCGCTGGAGACGCCGGCGATCGCGTTCTTCCTCACGCTGCCGGCGCCGGTGCCCGCGCTTGACGCGTGGGAGGCGATGCTGCCAACCGCGCAGCGCATGGCCGAGCTGCTCGATGCAGTCGTCCTCGACGAGCAGCGCAACGCGCTCGGCCGCCAGCGCATCGGCCACATCCGCGAAGAGCTTCGCGCCTACGACCGCCAGCGCGAAGCGCCGCCGCTGACCAAGCCCGGGCGCTGGTGAGTCCGCGGCGTCCCGCCGGGCCCCGCCCGGAGACGCCCACCGCGCCCGCGCCGCGTTCGCCCGTAGAGGTCGGCGCGGTTTCCTCAAGACGCGGCGCGCGGCGCCGCAGCTGACGCCCGTCGCCGTTCGACCGCCATGGCCTCCCACGATCCCGCCGCCCGCATCGCCGACCTGCGCCGCCGCCTCGACGACGCGAACCACCGCTATTACGTGCTCGACGACCCGACGATCGCCGACGCCGAGTACGACGCGCTGCTGCGAGAGCTCGAGTCGCTGGAGGCCGCGCATCCCGAGTTGTGTGTCGCCGATTCGCCGACCCAGCGGGTCGGCAACGCGCCGTCGGCGGCCTTCGCGGAGGTCCGGCACGCGCTGCCGATGCTGTCGCTGGGCAATGCCTTCAGCGACGAGGAGGTCGCCGACTTCGTGCGCCGCATCGAGCAGACGCTCGACGTCGAGGCGCCGGCGTTCTCGGTCGAGCCCAAGCTCGACGGACTGGCGATCAGCCTGCGCTACGAGGACGGGCGATTCGTCCAGGGCGCCACCCGCGGCGACGGCGCGACCGGTGAGGACGTGACCGCCAACCTGCGCACGGTCAAGGCCATCCCGCTGGCGCTGCGCGGCCGCGATTGGCCGAAGGTGCTCGAGGTGCGCGGCGAGGTGTACATGCCGCTGGCCGCGTTCAAGGCGTACAACGCGCGCGCGCTTGCCGACGGCGCCAAGGTGCTCGCGAACCCGCGCAACGGCGCCGCCGGCTCGCTGCGCCAGCTCGACCCCCGCATCACCGCGCAGCGCCCGCTGGCGTTCTACGCCTACGGCGTCGGCGCGGTCGAAGGCGCCGAGCTGCCGCCGACGCATTCGGCGACGCTGGCGCGGCTGCGCGATTGGGGCTTCCCGGTCAGCGCCGAGAGCCGCGTCGTGCGCGGCGTGGACGGCCTGCTGGGCTATTACCGCGACATCGGCGCGCGGCGAGACGCGCTCGCGTTCGACATCGACGGCGTCGTCTACAAGCTCGACGACTACGCCGGGCAGCGCGAGATGGGATTCGTCTCTCGCGCGCCGCGCTGGGCGATCGCGCACAAGTTCCCCGCGCAGGAACAGGCCACGGTGCTCGAAGGCATCGACATCCAGATCGGCCGCACCGGCGCGGCCACGCCGGTCGCGCGACTGCGCCCGGTCCACGTCGCCGGCGTCGTCGTCACCAACGCGACGCTGCACAACGCCGACCAGATCGCGCGGCTCGACGTGCGCGTCGGCGATACGGTGATCGTGCGCCGCGCCGGCGACGTGATCCCGGAGATCGTCCGCGTCGTGCCCGAGCATCGCCCTGCCGGTGCGGCTCCGTGGGCGATGCCGGCGCAATGCCCGGTGTGTGGATCGGAGATCGTGCGCGAGGAGGGCGAGGCCGCGTGGCGCTGCTCGGGCGAGCTGTCGTGCCCGGCCCAGCGCAAGGAGGCGATCCGCCACTTTGCGTCGCGCCGCGCGATGGACATCGAGGGACTCGGCGACCGCTACATCGAGGACCTGTGCGACCTCGGCTACGTCGCGTCGGTCGCGGACCTGTACCGGCTTACGGTCGACGACCTGGTCGACATGAAGCGCCGCGCCGACGAGCGCGACGGCACCACGCCGGAGACCGTCAAGGCCGGCAAGGTCGCGACCAAGTGGGCCGACAACCTGATCGAGGCGATCGACCGCAGCCGCGCGACGACGCTCGAGCGCTTCCTGTTCGCGCTCGGCATCCAGCACGTCGGCGAGGCGACGGCAAAGGCGCTGGCGGCGTGGTTCGGCGACCTCGAGACGATCCGGCGGCTGCCGTGGCCGCTGTTCAAGCGCGTCCCCGACGTCGGCGGCGAAGTGGCGCGCGCGATCGGACATTTCCTCGACCAGCCGGGCAACCAGCAGGTCATCGACGACCTGCTCGCGCGCGGCTTGGTTGTCACCGACGCGCATGCGCCGTCGCCGAAGCTGCGCGGCGGGTTAGACCTGGCCACGCTGCTGGTCGACCTCGAGATCCCGAAGGTCACCCGGATCCGCGCCGAGCAGTTGGCCGCGGCGTTTCCCAGTGCCGCGGCGCTGCTCGACGCCCCGCAGCACAACTTCGTGACCGCCGGCCTGCCGGCCGAGTCGGCGCAGGCGCTGGCGTCGTGGCTGGAGGTCGATGCCAATGCGGCGCTTCTGGCGGCGGCCGGCGACGCGATGACGCGGCTGCTGGCCCTCACGCCGGCGTCAGTGTCGACCGCGACGGGTCCGCTGGACGGCCAGACGGCCGTGCTGACCGGGACGCTGGCGACGATGACGCGCGACGAAGCCAAGGCGCGGCTCGAGGCGCTCGGCGCGAAGGTGTCCGGCAGCGTGTCGAAGAAGACCGCGTTCGTGGTCGCCGGCGAAGCGGCCGGGTCCAAGCTCGACAAGGCCACCGAACTCGGCGTGCCGGTCTGGGACGAGGCGCAGCTGGTGGCGTTCCTCGCCGCCAACGGGGCCTGATCGATGGCGCAGTTCACCCCGGGCGATGAGTGGCCGCCTGCCGTTGGTGGCGCCGCGTGGGCGCCGTCGGCGACGCGCGACGCCGTGCGGCTGCGCGCCTGGCTCAACCGGCTCGTCCGAGAGTTCTTCCACGCCCGCGGCGTGCTCGAGGTCGAGACGCCGGTGCTGTCGGTGGCCGGCAACACCGACCCGAACATCGCCTCGTTCTCGCTGGCGTTCAGCGGGCGCACCGACGGCGCGCCGCGCACGCGCTGGCTGCGCACCTCGCCGGAGTTCGCGCTGAAGCGCCTGCTCGCGGCGGGGATCGGCGACTGCTACGAACTGGGCCGCGTGTTCCGCGACGGCGAGACCGGCGGCCGGCACAACCCGGAATTCACCATGCTCGAGTGGTACCGCGTGGGCTGGGATCACCGGCAACTGGTCGCGGAGGCGGCCGAACTGGTGCAGGTGGCGCTGTCGCTGGTCGGGCGCAGCGCCACCTGGTCGACGACCAGCTACCACGCGCTGTTCCGCGATCGCCTCGGGCTCGATATCGAAACCGCCGGCGATGACCAGCTGCGCGCGGCGCTGGGCGACGTGGTCATCGATCCGGCCGGGCTCACGCGGGACGACTGGCTGGACCTGCTGATGACCCACCGCCTGCAGCCCGGCTTCGCGCCGGACCAGCTGCTGGCCGTCGTCGATTACCCCGCATCGCAGTGCGCGCTCGCGCGCATCCGGCAGGACGACCCGCCGGTGGCGGAGCGCTTCGAGCTCTACCTCGGGCCGCTCGAACTCGCCAACGGCTACCACGAACTGACCGACGCGGCCGAGCAGGGCGCGCGTTTCGATCGCGATCAGGCCGTGCGCGCGACGAGGGGAGACGCGATACCCCCACGCGACGAGCACCTGCTGGCCGCGCTGGCGAGCGGGCTGCCGGGCTGCGCCGGCGTCGCGCTGGGTGTCGACCGGCTGCTGATGGCCATGCTCGGTACCTCGCGCATCGGCGACGTGCTCGCGTTCGATTTCGCCCGCGCCTGAGCTTTGTCCGCGCGACAAGCGCGGTGCGCGTCGGGCAGCGCGGTTCAGCCGGATGTGAACTGCTCAGCGAATTCACGCGCGAGCCCAGGGCCGCCGCACTGCGTCATGAATTCCTTCACCCCGCCGCGCTAGAGTGCGCGCAGAACGTCAAGGGGGACGTGGATTTGCGCAGCGTGGCGATTCTGATCGGCGTGATCGCAGTGGCACAGTCGTGCATGGCGGCGCCTGCGCACGCGGCTCGCGGTGGCACGACCCTGCGCTGCGAGTCGGTCGGCGCGCAGCCGCGCACCTGCGCCGCGGATACGCGCAACGGCGTGCGCGTCGGCCGCAAGCTTTCGCGCGCCGAGTGCGTCGAAGGCAAGAGTTGGGGCGCGGTCCCCGATGGCATCTGGGTCAGGGACGGCTGCCGCGCGGAGTTCGTGCTCGGGTTCGGCGCCAGCAGCCGCGGTGGCTACGGGGCCCAGGTCGTTCGCTGCGATTCGCTAGGCAACCGCTGGAGCCACTGCGTGGCCGACCCGTCGAGCGGTTTCGAGGTCGTACGCCAGCGGTCGGATCGGCCGTGCATTCTCGGCCAAACCTGGGGCTGGGACGATCGGGGCATCTGGGTGTCGGCCGGCTGCAGGGCCGATTTCCGCGCCAAGCTAGACGAAGACGCGCCGCGCCCGGACGCCGCGCGCGTGGTGCGCTGCGAATCGCGCGACGGCCGCTCGACCCACTGCGCGCTGAGCGATGAAGCCGCGGTGCGACTGCGCCGCCAGCTGTCGAAGGCCGAATGCGTCAAGGGCCGCAGCTGGGGCGTCGACGACGACGGCATCTGGGTCGCGCGCGGCTGCCGCGCGGACTTCGAACTGGTCGCGCAGGAGGGCAACTGAGGCGTCGTCGTCGCCCGGGGCCCGCGGGGGCGTGCACTACAATCGCGGGATGAATACGCCCGCCACGAACGCCATCGATTACGACCGCTACGACCGCATCCGCCCGATCCGCTGGACCGGCGAGGCGCTCGAGCTGCTTGACCAGCGCAAGCTTCCGTTCACCGTCGAATACGTGATCTGCACCGACAGCGACGCCGTCGCCGAGGCGATCCATTCGCTGACCGTGCGCGGCGCGCCGGCGATCGGCATCGCCGCGGCGTGGGGCACGGTGCTGGCCACCCGCGCGGTGGACGCGCCGGACGGCGCCAGCGCACTGGCGGCGATCGAGCCGGCCTTGCAGCGGCTCAACGCGTCGCGGCCGACGGCGGTCAACCTCGCGTGGGCGCTGGCGCGGATGCGTCGGGTGCTGGCCACGGCCGGCGCGGACTGGCGCGAAGTGCTCGAGCGCGAAGCGCAGGCGATCGCCGACGAGGACCTGGCCGCGAACCGCCACATGGGCGCGCTCGGCGCTGCGCTGATCGCGCCCGGCAGCGGAGTGATGACCCACTGCAACACCGGCTCGCTGGCGACCGCCGGCTTCGGCACCGCGCTTGGCGTCATCCGCGCCGGCGTCGCACAGGAGCGCATCGCGCACGTGTTCGCCGGCGAGACGCGGCCGTGGCTGCAGGGTGCACGGCTCACCGCGTGGGAACTGCAGCAGGACGGCATTGCGCCGACCCTCGTCGCCGACGCCGCGGCCTCGCACCTGATGAAGTCCGGCCAGGTGCAGTGGGTGATCGTCGGCGCCGACCGCATCTGCGCCAACGGCGACACCGCGAACAAGATCGGCACCTACCAGCTGGCGATCGCGGCGCGCCACCACGGGGTCAAGTTCATGGTGGTGGCCCCGGCCTCGACCGTCGACATGGACACGCCGTCGGGCGACCGCATCGAGATCGAGGAGCGCGATCCCGGCGAGCTGTTCGGCGTCGGCGGCGTACGCACCGCGGCCAACGAGATCGCCGCGTGGAACCCGGTGTTCGACGTGACCCCGCACGAGCTGATCGACGCGATCGTCACCGAGCGCGGGGTGATCGAGCGCCCCGATGCGGACGCGATGCGGGCCGCGTTCGGGGGCTGATTGTCGGCCAGTCAGGCTCGCCGACGGTCGCGGACGGTGACGACTCCGACCGGTCCGATTCGCCTCGCCTGACCCGGACCGAACAGCGGTTGGAGCGCAGGCTCGAAAATCGACCGTAAGCCCTTGTTTCCGCGTGGAAATGAGCGGGCTTCCAGGGCCCGTTTCGTGATACGATTTCACGTCTTTTGAAGCCGCCCGGAGCGAGCCGCAGGACATGCCCGCTCGGGCCTGCCTTTGCCTCGGTTCCGGACGGACCCTGCACGCCGCCCACGCAACGCACACGGAACCCTGATGGCCGAACTCGCCAAGGAAATCATCCCGGTCAACCTCGAAGACGAGATGCGCCGCAGCTACCTCGATTACGCGATGAGCGTGATTGTCGGGCGCGCGCTCCCGGACGTGCGCGACGGCCTCAAGCCGGTCCATCGCCGCGTGCTGTACGCGATGAACGAGCTCGGCGCCCACAGCAACAAGCCGTACTACAAGTCGGCGCGCATCGTCGGCGACGTCATCGGCAAGTACCACCCGCACGGCGACCAGTCGGTGTACGACACGCTGGTGCGCATGGCGCAGCCGTTCTCGCTGCGCTACCTGCTGGTCGACGGGCAGGGCAACTTCGGTTCGGTCGACGGCGACTCCGCCGCGGCGATGCGCTACACCGAGGCGCGCATGTCGCGCCTGACCCACGAGCTGATGGCGGACATCGACAAGGACACCGTCGATTTCCAGCCGAACTACGACGAGAAGGAGCTCGAGCCGACGGTGATGCCGTCGCGCTTCCCGAACCTGCTTGTGAACGGCTCGGCCGGCATCGCGGTCGGCATGGCGACCAACATCCCGCCGC
Source organism: Cognatilysobacter tabacisoli (assembly GCF_003586305.1). Lineage (GTDB taxonomy): Bacteria > Pseudomonadota > Gammaproteobacteria > Xanthomonadales > Xanthomonadaceae > Cognatilysobacter_A > Cognatilysobacter_A tabacisoli. The sequence continues at coordinate 654,402 of NZ_QXJI01000001.1, forward strand.
ACAACCTCAGCGAGGTCGTCGACGCGACCATCGCGCTGATCGACCAGCCCCAGATCGACATCGACGGGCTGATGGAATTCATCCCGGGTCCGGACTTCCCGACCGCGGGCATCATCAACGGCACCGCCGGCATTCGCGCCGCGTACCACGGCGGCCGCGGCCGGGTGCGGATGCGCGCGCGCGCCGAGATCGAGGTGGCCGACAACGGCCGCGAGGCGATCGCGGTCACCGAGATCCCGTACCAGGTCAACAAGGCGCGGCTGATCGAGAAGATCGCCGAGCTGGTCAAGGAGAAGAAGCTCGAGGGCATCAGCGAGCTGCGCGACGAGTCCGACAAGGACGGCATGCGCATCTACATCGAGGTCAAGCGCGGCGAGTCGGCCGACGTCGTGCTGAACAACCTCTACGCGCAGACGCAGATGGAGTCGGTGTTCGGCATCAACATGGTGGCGCTGGTCGACGGCCGCCCGCAGCTGCTGAACCTCAAGCAGATGCTCGAGGCCTTCGTCCGCCACCGCCGCGAGGTGGTGACTCGCCGCACGATCTTCGAACTGCGCAAGGCCCGCGCCCGCGCGCACATCCTCGAAGGCCTGACCGTCGCGCTGGCCAACATCGACGAGATGATCGAGCTGATCAAGACGTCGGCCAACCCGAACGAAGCGCGCGAGCGCATGCTCGCCCGCACCTGGGAGCCGGGGCTGGTCGGTGCGTTGCTCGCCGCCGCCGGCAGCGAGGCCTCGCGACCGGAAGACCTGCCGCTTGGCGTGGGGCTGGTCGACGGCGCCTACCAGCTCACCGAAACGCAGGCGCAGCAGATCCTCGAGATGCGCCTGCACCGCCTGACCGGGCTAGAGCAGGAGAAGCTGACCGACGAGTACAAGCTGCTGCTGGAGACGATCCGCGGGCTGATCGAGATCCTCGAGAACCCCGACGTGCTGATGGAAGTGATCCGCACCGAGCTGCGCAACCTGAAGGAAGAGTTCGGCGACGCGCGCCGCAGCGAGATCCGCGCCAGCGAGGAGGACCTTGACATCCTCGACCTGATCGCGCCGGAAGACGTGGTCGTGACCCTGTCGCATTCGGGCTACGCCAAGCGCCAGCCGGTCAGCTCGTACCGCGCGCAGAAGCGCGGCGGCCGCGGCCGCAATGCGGCGGCGACGAAGGACGAGGATTTCATCGACCAGTTGTGGCTGGTCAACACGCACGACACGCTACTGACCTTCACCAGCGCCGGCCGCGTGTTCTGGCTGTCGGTCCACCAGCTGCCCGACGCCGGCCCGAACGCGCGCGGCCGCCCGATCATCAACTGGATCCCGCTGGAGCCCGGCGAGCAGGTGCAGGCGGTGGTGCCGGTGCGCGCGTACGAGGAAGGCAAGTACGTGTTCTTCGCCACCCGCAACGGCACGGTCAAGAAGACCCCGCTGACCGAGTTCGCGTTCCGCCTGCAGCGCGGCAAGATCGCGATCAACCTCGACGACGGCGACGCGCTCGTGGGCGTGGCGCTGACCGACGGCCAGCGCGACATCATGCTGTTCGCCAGCAACGGCAAGGCCGTGCGCTTCGCCGAAGGCGAGGTCCGCTCGATGGGCCGCACCGCGACCGGCGTGCGCGGCATCCGCCTGGCGGCGGGCGACGTCGAGGGCGATGGAGACGGCGAGGCCGAGGTCGTCACCGGCGGGGCCAAGGTCGTCAGCCTCATCGTGGTCGACGGCGACGGCGACATCCTGACCGCCAGCGCGCGCGGCTACGGCAAGCGCACCCCGGTCGACGAGTACCCGCGCAAGGGCCGTGGCACGCAGGGCGTGATCGCGCTGAAGACCACCGAGCGCAACGGCGAACTGGTCGGCGCAGTGCAGCTGTCCGACCATCACGAGGTGCTGCTGATTTCCGACGGCGGCACGCTGGTGCGCACGCGTGCCTCCGAGATTTCGCAGGTGAGCCGCAACACCCAGGGCGTGACCCTGATGAGGCTGGCCGCCGACGAGACGCTGCAGGCGATCGAGCGGGTCGACGCGTCGCTGGACGACGAGGACGACGCGATCGACGCGGGCGGCATCGGCGTCATCGGCCCGGCTGCGGCGAGCTCGGAGGTCGAAACCGGGCCGTCACCTGCCGAGTAGGCCGCGTTCCAACCCGCCAAACAGAACGCCACCCTCGGGTGGCGTTCTGCTTCGTGCCTGGCGGAGGCTGCAGCGGTCGTCGCACCGGATGGGCGGCGACGGGGCGGCGGCGGCACTGGTTTCGGCGCGCCCTCAGCGCAGCGCGTCGAGCATGTGCTCGGCGGTCGACACGCGGAATTCGCCCGGCGCTTCGACGAACAGCTGCTGGACCACGCCGTCGTCGACGTACATGGCGAAGCGCTTCGAGCGCGTGCCCATGCCGTAGGCGCTGGCATCGAGCTCCAGGCCCAGTGCGCGGGTGAAGTCGCCATTGCCGTCGGCGAGCATCTGCAGCCCGGCCGGGACCTCCTGGCTCTGGCCCCAGGCCTGCATGACGAACGGGTCGTTGACCGACATGCACGCCACGTCGATGCCCTTGGCGATGAAGTCGTCGTAGTGCGCGACGAAGCCGGGCAGATGCTTCTCCGAGCAGGTGGGGGTGAACGCGCCGGGCACGGCGAACAGCACCACCTTGCGGCCCTCGAACAGGGCGTTGGTGTCGACCGTCTCGATGCCCTCGCGGATGCGCTGCAGCGGAACCTCGGGCAGGCGGTCGCCGATCTGGATGCTCATGGGTGTCTCCTGTGGGGAAACGGCGAGTCTAGTCGCAGTCCGGCGGGCGCGCTGGCCCTTGAAATCCCCGGGGGCCGGCCCATCTGCAGCAGTGACGGCGCCCGTCGCCGTCGTTCCCATCCACCCTCCCACGAGGACCCAGAGAGTTATCGGAGTGTGAGCGATGAACATCGTCCGTACCCGTCCGTGGCCGCTGCAGGGCCACTTCCAGAGTGAGCTGCGCCAGGCCTTCGACCGGCTGTTCGAAGGCGCGATGCTGGACCAGAACGACACCGACGACAGCGCCGTCGTCACCAGCCAGTGGGTGCCGCACGTCGACGTGCGCGAGGAAGGCGACCGCTTCGTGCTGTACGCCGACCTGCCCGGCATCGACCCCGACCAGATCGAGGTGTCGATGGACAAGGGCATCCTCAGCATCAAGGGCGAGCGCAGCAGCGAGACGACCAGCCAGACCTCGCGTTTCTCGCGGATCGAGCGCCGTTACGGCAGCTTCCACCGCCGCTTCGCGCTGCCCGACAGCGCCGATCCGGACGGCATCCGCGCGCAGGGCAAGAACGGCGTGCTCGAGATCACCATCCCGAAGCGGCCCGAGACGGCGCCGCGCCGGATCCAGGTCAACCGTCGCGACGACGACGGCCGCACGCTGGACGCGCCGTCCACCCAGCAGTAGCGCCGATGCGGGGCCGTGCCCCGCGCTGGGTTAACCTGCCGGCCCGCGATGCGCTGCGTCGCGGGCCGGTCCATTCGTGGCGCGCGACGCCTGCGTCGATTTCCGATTCCAATTCCGGGTGAGGCATGCAGTTCAAGGATTACTACCAGACGCTCGGGGTCGAAGCCTCCGCCGGCGAGGCCGAGATCAAGACGGCCTACCGGCGGCTGGCGCGCAAGTACCACCCCGACGTCAGCAAGGAAGCCGGCGCCGAGGACAAGTTCAAGGCCGTCAACGAGGCCTATGAAGCGCTGCGCGACCCCGACAAGCGCGCGGCCTACGACCAGCTGCGCGCGCGCGGCTACCGGCCGGGCGACGAGGTGCAGCCGCCGCCGGGCGGGTTTGGCGGCGGGCACGGCGGCGTCGACTTCGAGGAGATATTCGCCGGCGGCGGCGCCGCGGGCGGCTTCAGCGACTTCTTCGAGGGGCTGTTCGGGCGCGGACGGCCGGGTGCCGGACCGCGCGGCCCGATGCCGCGCGGCGACACGCGCGCCAAGCTGGCCGTCGCGCTCGAAACCGTGCACGACGGCGGCAGCGTGCGCATCACGGTCAACGGCAAGACCCTCGACGTGCGCGTGCCCAAGGGCATCCGCCCGGGGCAGGTGATCCGGCTGGCCAAGCAGGGCAGCGGGCAGGGCGACCTGCTGCTGGAGATCGAGTACGCGGCGCACCCGAATTTCGAGGTCGAGGGCCGCAACGTGATCCACGTGCTGCCGATCGCGCCTTGGGAAGCCGCGCTCGGCGCCACCGTCAGCGTGCCGACGCTCGCCGGCCCGGTCGAGCTGAAGGTGCCGCCGAATTCCGAGGCCGGCCGCAAGCTGCGGCTGCGCGGACGGGGGCTGCCGGGCACGACGCCGGGCGACCAGATCGTCGAGCTCGAGGTGCTGGCGCCGCGCCCGCACACGGGCGCGCAGGCGCAGGCGTACGAGGGCCTGCGCGAGGCGTTCGGCAGCGACTGGCGCCGCGCATAGCGGCGTAGGCACGGGCGCGCCCGGACGGCGCCCCGGTGGGGCGGGTCAGACGACGAGCAGCTGGCCGATGATCTCGGACAGGTCGGTCTCGCTGAAGGGCTTGGTGATGTAGGCCTTGGCGCCCTGGCGCATGCCCCAGACGCGGTCGGTGTCCTGGTCCTTCGTGGTCACCAGCACGACCGGGATGTGCGCGGTCGAGGGGTCCTTGCAGATCGAGCGCGTGGCCTGGAACCCGTTGAGGTTCGGCATCACGACGTCCATCAGCACCAGGTCGGGGCGTTCGCGCTTGGCGACCTCGACCCCGGCGGCCCCGTCCTCGGCGGTCAGCGCCTCGTGCCCCAGCTTTTCGACGATGCGGCGGATGCCCATCAGCTGCGACGGCGAGTCGTCGACGATCAAAATGCGCGCCATGTGTGTCCCCCGGAACCTGTAACCGATTGTAGCGGCCGGTCGTTCAGCCGCAAGCCAAGAAGGTGACGGCGGGGTTCACACAATCGCGCCCCGGCCCGATCACAGTCGAACCAGCGTGCGTCCCAGCGAGCCGCCCGCCAGCATCGTCGGGAACACCTCCGGCAGCTGGGCGAGCGTGACCTCGCGGGTGCAGATCCGATCGAGGTGGCGGGGCTTCCAGTCGCCTGCAAGCTTCTCCCAGACCGCTTGGCGGATGTCGCGCGCGGTGCCGGCCGACGCGACGCCGACCAGCGAGACGCCGCGGATGATGAACGGCATCACCGTCGTCGGCAGGTCCGCGGTCGCGGCGAGTCCCGCGCTGGCGACGTTGCCATAGGGGGCGGTCTGCGCCAGCAGGCTGTTCAGCATCGGCCCCCCGACGTTGTCGAGGCCGCCGCCGAAGCGCACCGACTCCATCGGCCGCGTGGTCGCCAGGGCATCGCGGCCGAGGACCTCGCTCGCGCCGATGCCCTTCAGGTAGTCGGCGTGCTCCGGCTTGCCGCTGATCGCGTGCACCTCGAACCCGGCCCGGCTGAATATGTCGACCGCGAGCGACCCGACGCCGCCGGTCGCGCCGGTGACTGCGAGCGGGCCGAGGTCCGGCGTCTGCCGGTTGTCGTGCATCCGGTACAGCGCGAGCGCGGCGGTGAAGCCGGCGGTGCCGAGGATCATGCTCTCGCGCAGGTCGAGGCCGGCCGGCAGCGGGATCACCCATTTCGACTCGAGCCGTGCGTACTCGGCGTAGCCCCCGTCACGCGTCTCGCTGAGGCCGCAGCCGGTGACCAGCACCGCGTCGCCTTCGCGGAGCGCGGGGTCGGTACTCGCCACGACGTGGCCGGCCACGTCGATGCCGCCGTTGAGTGGAAAGCGACGCAGGATCTTGCCCTGGCCGGTGCCGGCGAGCGCGTCCTTGAAGTTCACCGACGAATACGCCGTCCGGATCACGACCTCGCCCGCGGACAGCGCGTCGAGCGTCATGTCCTCCAGGCCGCTGCGGTAGCCGGCGGCGTCGCTGTGGATGCGGAAGGCGTTGAAGCGGGCGGGCAGGCTCATGCGCGTATGTCCGGCAGGCTCAGGGGGAAGGTCGCGCGGCCATTGTGCGACAGCGCAGCGGGCGCGCGACGGCGAGCCGACTACGACGATCGCCGCAGGTGCAGCCGATGGGTCAGCGCAGCGCCTTCCGGCGCTTCTCGTCGAGCCACTTCGACGCCGCCGCGGGCGAGTACTCGCGCATCCACGCCAGCATCGCGTCGAGGTCGTCGCCGTGCCACAGGTCGGCGCGCTGGTCCGGGTGGACGAAGCGCTCGGCCACCATGCGGTCGAGCATCGCGAACAGCGGCGCGTAGAAGCCGTCGACGTCGAGGAACGCGCACGGCTTGTCGCCGAGGCCGAGCTGGCGCCAGGTCAGCATCTCGAACATCTCGTCGAGCGTGCCGAAGCCGCCTGGCAGGGCGACGAAGGCGTCGGCCAGGTCGAACATGCGCGCCTTGCGCTCGTGCATCGAGCCGACGATCTCGAGGCGGGTCAGGCCCTTGTGCGCGACCTCCCAGTTCACGAGGTGCTCAGGGATCACGCCGATCACCTCGCCGCCGGCTTCGAGCGCCGCGTCGGCGACCAGGCCCATCAGGCCGACGTTGCCGCCGCCGTACACCAGTGCGATGCCGTCCTTCGCCAGCCGCGTGGCGAGCGCGATCGCGCGGTCGCTATAGGCCGACTTGGCGCCGGCGTTGGAGCCGCAGTAGACGCAGATGGATTTCATGGTGCCGTGACCGGTAATTCGTGATGGGTGGTTCGAAAGCGCAGACGCCGGGCGGTGCCCGGCGTCGGTTCCTGCCCGAGTCCCCCCTGAGTCAGGGGGACGGTTCGCGCTGTAGGCGCGAACGGACCAGGGGTGTGGCCCGCGAATGGCCTGGGGCTTGCGCGGCAGGCCGCAGGCAAACACACAGCCAACCGTCAGTTGGCTTTGTGGATCGCGCGCTTGTGCACCGCCATCGCCGCGTCGTGGATCGCCTCCGACAGCGTCGGATGCGCGTGGCAGATGCGGGCGAGGTCGTCGGCCGAGCCGCTGAACTCCATCGTCAGCACGCCCTCGTGCACGAGTTCGGACACGTTGACGCCGACCAGGTGCATGCCGAGCAGGCGGTCGGTCTCGGCATGGGCGATGATCTTGACCATGCCGGCCGGTTCGCCCATCGCGACCGCGCGGCCGACGGCGGCGAACGGGAACGTGCCGATCTTGACCGGCACGCCTTCGGCCTTCAGCTGCTGCTCGGTCTTGCCGACCCAGGCGATTTCCGGCTCGGTGTAGATCACCCACGGGATCGTGTCGAAGTTGACGTGGCCCGGCAGCCCGGCGATCAGCTCGGCCACCGCGATGCCTTCCTCGAAGCCCTTGTGCGCGAGCATCGGGCCGCGGACGCAGTCGCCGACCGCCCACACGCCGTCGACGCCGGTGTGGCAGTGCTCGTCGACTTCGATCATGCCGCGCGCGTCGACGCGCACGCCGCTGCCGTCGGCCAGCAGGTTCTTCGTCGCGGCGCGGCGGCCCACGGCCACCAGCAGCTTGTCGACGACCAGCGTCTGCTCGCCGGCCCCGTCGGCATAGGTCAGGGTGACCGTCTTCGACGTGCCGGTGCCGGCGACCTCGGCCTTGCTGACCTTGGCGCCGAGCTTGATGTCCAGGCCCTGCTTCTTGAACTCCTTCAGCGCAGCCTTGGCGATGTCCGCGTCGGCGGCGGCGAGGAAGTCCGGCAGCGCTTCGAGCACGGTCACTTCGGCGCCCAGGCGCTTCCACACGCTGCCGAGCTCCAGTCCGATCACGCCCGCGCCGATCACGCCCAGGCGCTTGGGCACGGACTCGAAGTCGAGCGCGCCGACGTTGTCGACGATGGTGTCGCCGTCGAACTTCGCGAACGGCAGTTCGATCGAATCCGAGCCGGCGGCGATGACGACGTTGGTGCCCTTGAGCTCGACCTCGGTGCCGTCGTGCTGCCTGACCTTGACCACGTTGCCCGGGTGCAGCACGCCGAAACCGTAGAACGCCGCGACCTTGTTGGCCTTGAACAGCGCGGCGATGCCGCCGGTGAACTGCTTCACTATCTTGTCCTTGCGACCGATCATCGTCGGGACGTCGATCGTCGGGTCCTTCGCGGCGATGCCGTGGTCGCCGAACAGGTGGGTCAGGTTGTGGAACTGGCGCGAACTGTCGAGCAGCGCCTTCGACGGGATGCAGCCCACGCGCAGGCAGGTGCCGCCTAGCGCCGGCTTGCCATCCTTGCCGAGCGCGGCATCGATGCACGCAGTCTTCAGGCCGAGCTGCGCGGCGCGGATGGCCGCGTGGTAGCCGGCGGGGCCGGCGCCGATCACGACGACATCGAATTGCTGTTGTTCGCTCATCTCAAATGATCCTGGTTCGCTCAATGCAGAGGCCCCGCGCGTGGCGGGGCCAGGCGGGCATTACATGCCCAGCAGCATGCGGTGCGGGTTCTCGAGCTGGTTCTTGATGTCGACCAGAAACAGCACCGCGTCCTTGCCGTCGATGATGCGGTGGTCGTAGCTCAGCGCGATGTACATCATCGGCGCGGCGATCACCTGGCCGTTCTCGACGATCGCGCGCTCCTTGATCGCGTGCATGCCCAGGATCGCGGACTGCGGCGGGTTGACGATCGGCGTCGACATAAGCGACCCGAACGTACCGCCGTTGGTGATCGTGAACGTGCCGCCCTGCAGGTCCTCGAGGCCGAGCTTGCCGTCGCGGGCCTTTTTGGCGTACTCGCCGATTCCCTTCTCGATGTCGGCGAACGACATGCGCTCGACGTTGCGCAGCACCGGCGTGACCAGACCCTTGTCAGTCGACACCGCGATCGAGATGTCCGCGTAGCCGTGGTAGATCACGTCGTTGCCGTCGACCGAGGCGTTGACGATCGGGTGGCGCTGCAGCGCGTTGGCGGCGGCCTTGGCGAAGAAGCTCATGAAGCCGAGCTTGATGCCGTTGGCCTTCTCGAACGACTCGCCCAGCTCCTTGCGCATCGCCATGACCTTGCCGAGGTTGACCTCGTTGAACGAGGTCAGCATCGCGATAGAGTTCTTCGACTGCATCAGGCGCTCGGCGATGCGGGCGCGCATGCGGGTCATCGGCACGCGCTCTTCCGGGCGCGCGCCGCCGCCGACGCCGGCGGTCTTGCCGCTGGCGTAGTTGACGATGTCTTCCTTGGTCACCATGCCGCGGCGGCCGGTGCCTTCGACCTGCGCCGGGTCGACGCCGGCAGTGGTCGCGGCGAAGCGCGCGCCCGGCGGCAGCGTGCTGTCGCCCGTGGCCGACACCGGGGCCGGGGTGGTGCTGGCCGGTGCGGCCGCCTTGGCCTGCGCGGCCTCGGCCTTGGGCTGGACCTCTTGGGCGCCGGCGGCCGGAGCGGCAGGCGCGGGCGACGCCGCGGCAGCGGCGCCGGCCTCGACGATCGCGATCACCTGCTGGCTGTTGACCGTCGCGCCTTCGGCGAACTTGATCTCCTTGAGCACACCGTCGACCGGCGATGGCACCTCGAGCACGACCTTGTCGGTCTCGAGGTCGACCAGGTTCTCGTCGCGCTTGACCGCGTCGCCGGCCTTCTTGTGCCAGGTCGCGATGGTGGCGTCGGAAACCGATTCGGGCAGGACCGGGACTTTGATTTCGGTGCTCATGGAGGCGTCCTTGGAAAGCTTGAAGTCGTTGGTTGGCGCGGCGCGTCACGCGACGCCGCGCCGGTGGGGCCGGTGAACTACTCGGCGCAGCTTTCGCCGCGCAGCGGATTGACGAGCGCGTCGGCGACGAGCTGGTTCTGCTCGACGACGTGGTCGGCGAAGTGGCCGACCGCCGGCGACGGCGAGCGCGAGCGCCCGGCGTAGTGCAGCGTCTGCTTGGGCGCGAGGCACGCGGTCAGGTGGTGGCGGATCTGGTACCACGCGCCCTGGTTCATCGGCTCTTCCTGGCACCAGACCACGTCGGTCGCCGTGCCGAAGCGCTTGAGCTCCGCGGCCAGCGCCGCGCGCGGGAACGGGTACAGCTGCTCGATGCGCACCAGCGCCACGTCGTCGCGGCCGAGCTTCTGCTGCTCCTCGAGCAGGTCGTAATAGACCTTTCCGCCGCAGACGACGACGCGCTTGACCTTCTTCGCATTGGCCGTCGCGTCCGGGATCAGCTCCTGAAACTTGCCGGCTGCCAGCTCGTCGAGCGTCGACACCGCCAGCTTGTGGCGCAGCAGCGACTTGGGCGTCATCACCACCAGCGGCTTGCGCGTGGTCATGCGCATCTGCCGGCGGATCATGTGGTACGCCTGCGCCGGGGTGGTCGGCGTGCAGACGATCATGTTCTCGAGCGCGCACATCTGCAGGAAGCGTTCAAGGCGCGCGGAGCTGTGCTCCGGGCCTTGGCCTTCGTAACCGTGCGGCAGGAACAGCGCCAGCCCGCACAGGCGGCCCCACTTGGCCTCGCCGGACGACAGGAACTGGTCGATCACGACCTGCGCGCCGTTGGCGAAGTCGCCGAACTGCGCTTCCCAGATGTCCAGCGTCATAGGGTCGGCGGTGGCATACCCGTACTCGAACGCCATCACCGCTTCCTCGCTGAGCAGCGAGTCGATGATCGTGACGTCGACCGGGTTCTTGACCAGCTGGCGCAGCGGCAGGACGTACTCGTCGTTGGTCTGCTCGTGCAGGATCGCGTGGCGGTGGAAGAACGTGCCGCGGCCGCAGTCCTGGCCGACCAGGCGCAGCTTGTAGCCTTCGGTCAGCAGCGTGGCGTAGGCGAGGTTCTCGGCGAAACCCCAGTCGCCGCCGAGCTCGCCGGCGGCCATCTTGCGACGGTCCTCGTAGATCTTCGCCACGCGCGGGTGCAGCTTGATCGTGTCGGCGATGGTGTTGATCTGCAGCGCGAGCTGGTCGAGCTGCTGGCGCGCGAACGTCGTGTCGACCGCGTCGGACAGCTTGCCGCCGAGGTACTTGCTCCAGTCGATGGTGAATTCGTCGGGCGTGACCGAGACCAGCTCGGTGGTGACCGCGCCCTGGTCCATCTTGTCGCGGTAGCCGTCGACCAGCGCCTTGACGTCGTCGGCGCTCAGCGTGCCCTCGGCGACGAGGCGGTCGGCGTAGAGCTCGCGCGGCGTCTTGTGCTTGCGGATGACCTGGTACATGACCGGCTGCGTCGCGGCCGGCTCGTCGGCCTCGTTGTGGCCGTGGCGGCGGTAGCAGACCAGGTCGATGACGACGTCGCGGCCGAAGCGGTTGCGGAAGTCCAGCGCCAGTTCGGCGCAGAACACCACGGCCTCGGGGTCGTCGCCGTTCACGTGCAGGATCGGCGCGCCGACCATCTTCGCCACGTCGGTGCAGTACAGCGTCGAGCGGGCGTCCTGCACGGCGCTGGTGGTGAAGCCGACCTGGTTGTTGATGACGATGTGGACCGTGCCGCCGACCGCGAAGCCGCGGGCCTGCGACATCTGGAACAGCTCCATCACCACGCCCTGGCCTGCAAACGCGGCGTCGCCGTGGATCAGCACCGGCAGCACCTGCGCGCGGCCGTTCTCGCCGCGGCGGGTCTGGCGCGAGCGCACGCTGCCGGCGACCACCGGGTCGACGATCTCCAGGTGCGACGGGTTGAACGCCAGCGCCAGGTGGACCGGACCGCCGGGGGTCGCGATGTCGGCGCTGAAGCCCATGTGGTACTTGACGTCGCCCTGGTGGGCGAGGTCGCTGTGGACGTGCTCGAACTTGCCCTCGAACTCGTCGAACAGGTGGCGCGGCGGCTTGCCGAGCGTGTTGACGAGGACGTTGAGGCGGCCGCGGTGGGCCATGCCGATGACCACGTCCTTGGCGCCGTTGCTGCCGGCGCGGCGGATCGTCGTGTCGAGCAGCGGGATCAGCGCGTCGCCGCCTTCCAGCGAGAAGCGCTTCTGGCCGACGTACTTGGTGCCGAGGTAGCGCTCGAGGCCGTCGGCCGCGACGAGGCGCTCGAGGATGCGCTTCTTGTCCTCGGCGCTGCGGCCGAACGTGCCGCCCGCGGTTTCCAGGCGCTCGTACATCCAGCGACGCTGTTCGGCGTCGGTGATGTGCATGAACTCGGCGCCGATCGGCCCGGTGTAGGTGGCCTTGAGCAGGGCGAGCAGGTCGCCGAGCTTCATCCGCTCCTTGCCTGCCACGCCGCCGGTGCTGAACTCCGCCGACAGGTCGCTCTCGGACAGGCGATGGAAGGCCAGCCCGAGGTCCGGCGCTTCAGGCTTGACCAGCAGCTTCAGCGGGTCGATGTCGGCGGCCAGGTGGCCGCGCGAGCGGTACGCGGTGATCAGGCGGCCGACCGCGCGCTCGCGCTCGTCGCCGGCGCCACTGGCCACGCTGACGTGCCCGCGCGCGGCGGCCTGGCCGGCGGCCGCGATCGCGTCGATCACGGCCGAGTGCGGCACGTCGCCGGCCTCGCGGCCCTTGAACCCGTCGAAGTACGCCTTCCATTTCGGCCCGACGCTGTCGGGGGCGACCAGGTACTGCTCGTACAGGTCCTCGATGTAGGCCGCGTTGGCGCCGAGCTGCGAGGACTGGGAGAACTGCTTGAGGAGGCTGTCCACGATGGTGATCGGGATACTCAGGGGGAAGGGCGGGGAGCGCCCGAATCGACGCGATTCGCGCTATTCAGGCGGTCAAGAGTCGAAATTATAGCCCCAGCGTCCCGGTGAACGGGTGCGCGGAACCATCAAACCTTGGTCGGACGGCGAAGCGGGCCTCAGATGCCGAGGGCGCGGAACTCGGTGACCGGGCGTGCGCGCTCCCAGAACGGCTCGAACTCGTAGCGCAGCTGGCGTGCGCGCGCGCCGCCGTCGATGCGCGTGTCGCCGTCGAACCGGTGGCCCAGCGGGCGGTAGTACCAGCCGTCGCGATCGTTCACGGCGAACGCCGCTGGGTACTCGCGGTCGCCGGGCTCCTCGACCGCGCGGAATGCGAACGCGCTCGGCAGCCGCTGCGACAGGCCGATCAGCGGTGCGACCGCGCGCTGGGCCGCCGCCGGGTCGTGCAGCAGCACGTGGACCTCGCCGCGGTGGGTGGCGAAGCGGCGGAACGCGGCGACCACCTCGGGCACGTCGAGCACGCCGGGGTCGAGGCTGCGCGAGTAGACGAACACCGACCGGCCGGCGCTGGCGATCACGCCGAGCATCGCCGCGCGCGCGCCCTCGCGCGTATCGACCGGGTTGGCCGCGTCGAGCCGGCGACGCATGGTCAGGTGCTCGATCCCGGCCTCGACGAAGCGCGCGCCTTCGGGCAGGAAGCCGTTCCGCGCGTAGAACTCGATCGCACTGGCCTGCGCGTGCAGCGACAGCTCGTGCCAGCCCAGCCGCCGCGCTTCCTCGATCAGCGCCGCGAGCAGCGCGTCGCCGACGCCGCGCCCGCGCCAGTCGGCGAGCACCGCCATGCGGCCGATCCGCCGCGACGGCGTCAGCCGCCCGGTGCCGATCGGCCGGCCGTCGGCGTCGCGGGCGAGCACGTGGCGGCACTCGGGATCGAGCGCGTCGAGTTCGATCTCGGCCGGCACGCCCTGTTCGCGGATGAACACCGCCTCGCGGACGAGGCGCAGCTCGGGCAGCGCGGTCGCGTAGTCGACCGGCTCCACGCTGATGCCGGTGGGCGGGCTCATTCCTCTTCGTCTCCGTCGCGCTGCAGGCTGTAGTGGCCGGCGCCGAGCAGGCCGATCACGCAGTCGCGCCCGGCCTCGCCGAGCGAGGCGTACAGCGCGCCGTCGATCGCGCCGGCGTTGGCGATCCGCGAGGCGTCTTTCGCCGGCAGCGCGTGCTCGGCGCCGCTGACGTACAGGCGTGCCTCGCGGCCGGCGCGGCGCCACGCCATGCGCGAGTACGGGTGGCGGTGCAGCGTCGCGCCGTGCTCGAGGTCCCACTCGACCTCGATCCGCGAGCGCGGCTCGCCGCCGGCGGCGACTTCCCCGGCGGCACGGTAGACGGTGATGAAGCGCCCGAACCAGTCGCCGAGGCGGTCCGGATCGTTCATGCGCAGCATGTTCAGGGCCTCGACGACGCGCGTCATGGCCGCCGCGTCGATCTCGGCCGGGTCCTGTGCCGGGGCCAGGTCCGGGTCGCGGAACCGCAGCGACTCGTCGGCCTCGCTGGCGAGCGTGTCGACGAAGTCGCCGAGCAGCTCCGCAGCCGACGGCGCGCGCATGCCGATCGAGAACGTCAGGCACGCGTCTTCGGCGACGCCGTGGTGCGGCACACCGGGCGGCAGGTACAGCATGTCGCCGGGGCCGAGCACCCACTCGTGGGTCGGGGTGAAATCCCGCAGCAGCTTGAGCTCCACGTCGTTGCGGAACGCCAGCGGCGGCGCGTCGCCGGCGTCGACCTGCCAGCGGCGGTGGCCCTGGCCCTGCAGCAGGAACACGTCGTACTGGTCGACGTGCGCGCCAACCGAACCGCCGGGCGCAGCGAACGACACCATGACGTCATCGATGCGCCAGCGCGGCAGGAAGGCAAATGCCGGCAGCAGCGCGGCGACGTCGGCGTCCCACTTGTCGACGTCCTGCACGAGCAGGGTCCAGTCCTGCGTCGGCAGGCCCGGGAACTCGGCCTCGTCGAACGGGCCGTGCCGCACGCTCCACGCGTCGCGCGCGCGGTCGTGCTGGATCAGCCGCGCCAGCACGCCGTCCTCGCAGGCCAGCCCGGCGAGGTCCTCGGGCTGCAGCGGCGCCTCGAAGCCGGGAAAGGCGTTGCGGATCAGCAGCGGGCGCTTCTGCCAGTAGTCGCGCAGGAACGCCGCCGGCGCCATGCCGAGCGGGGGCAGGGCGCGCGCGTCGATCTCGATCGGCAGCGGCCGGGCGGTGGGCGCGGCCGCGCGGGCCGGAGACGTGCGGGCCTTCGGGCGGCGTGCGGGGGTCTTGCGGGTCGGGGTCATGCGGAGATCTCGTCGTAGCCGCGTCCGAGGAACTGCAGCAGGCACCAGCCGTGGCCGAACGGGTCGGCGAGCTGGACGATGCGGCCCCAGGCCGCGGTGCGGATGGCGCCTTCGGCGACGGCGCCCGCGGCCGTGGCGCGGGCCAGCGCGGCGTCGAGGTCGTCGACGACAACGTCGACGTGCAGCGGGGTCCAGTGGCGGTCGTAGGTGCGGGGCGAAGCGGCCGCGCCGACGCTCGCGGCGGGCTGGGCGAGCAGGTACAGCGGCGAGGAGCCGCCGACCAGCTCGACGGCGGCGTCACCGAAGCGGCGGGCCGCGCTGAAGCCGAAGGCCCGCGTGTAGAACGCTTCGGCGGCGGCGAGGTCGGGCACGTCGAGGTTGATCAGCAGGTCCATCGTCGCTCCGTCCCTCCGCGCGCTCGCGTCGCGGGCTCAGATCTCGCGCGCCAGCCGCTCGGCCAGGCCTTTGTAACCGCCCGGAGTCATGGCCAGCAGCCGGCCCTTGGCGTCGGCCGGCAGGTCGAGGCCGGCGATGAACTCGCGCATCGACGCTTCGGTGATGCCCTGGCCGCGGGTCAGCGCCTTGAGCTGCTCGTACGGGTTCGGCAGGCCATGGCGGCGCATGACCGTCTGGACCGCCTCGGCCAGCACCTCCCACGACGCGTCGAGGTCGGCGGCCAGCCGCTCCGGGTTCGCGCTGAGCTTGCCGAGCCCGCGCTGCAGCGCGTCGAAGCCGATCAGCGCGTGGCCGAACGCCGTGCCGAGCGCGCGCAGCACGGTCGAATCGGTCAGGTCGCGCTGCCAGCGGCTGACCGGCAGCTTCGCGGCGAAGTGCTCGAACAGCGCGTTGGCGATGCCGAAGTTGCCCTCGGCGTTCTCGAAATCGATCGGGTTGACCTTGTGCGGCATCGTCGAGCTGCCGACTTCGCCGGCCTTGACCGCCTGCTTGAAGTAGCCGAGCGAGATGTAGCCCCAGACATCGCGGCACAGGTCGATGCAGATCGTGTCGATGCGCTTGGACACGTCGCACAGTTCGGCGATGCCGTCGTGCGGCTCGATCTGGGTCGTGTACGGCTGCCAGTCCAGACCGAGCGACTCGACGAACCGGCGAGAGAACGCGGTCCAGTCGATGTCCGGGTACGCGGCGACGTGCGCGTTGTAGTTGCCGACCGCGCCGTTGATCTTGCCCGGCATCGGCAGCCCGGCGAGCACCTCGCCCTGCCGCTGTAGCCGCGCGACGACGTTGGCGATTTCCTTGCCGACGGTGGTCGGCGACGCCGTCTGGCCGTGGGTGCGCGACAGCATCGGCAGCGCGGCGTGCTCGTGCGCCATCGCGCGCAGGGCCTGGATCAGCGCGTCGAGCCGCGGCAGCAGCACCGTGAGCCGGGCTTCGTTGAGCATCAGCGCGTAGCTGAGGTTGTTGATGTCCTCGGACGTGCAGGCGAAGTGCACGAACTCCAGCGCGGGTCCGAGCTCGTCATCGTCCTTGAGCCGCTCCTTGATCAGGTACTCGACCGCCTTGACGTCGTGGTTGGTGGTGCGCTCGATCTCCTTGACCCGCGCCGCATCGGCGACGGACAGCCCGTCGGCCAGCGCGCGCAGCCGCGCGGTGGCGGCGTCGGAGAACGGCGCCAGCTCGGCGATGCCCGGCTCGGCGGCCAGCGCCAGCAGCCACTCGACCTCGACCTTGACGCGCGCCTTGATCAGGCCGAACTCCGAAAAGATCGGACGCAGCGGATCGACCTTGCCGGCGTAGCGGCCATCGAGCGGTGACAGGGCGAGCAGTTGGGAATCGACGGAGGCGGGCATGGGGGCGGGAACGGCGTGCGGGCCGGCAATTCTACCCGCTCGCCCGCGCGCGCCGGGCCGCGGCGTGCACCGGTGCCGTGCATTGCCGGGCGTATGCTCGCCGCAGCGCAGCCGCTGCGCGCCGCCAGCGAGGACCTCGTGCCCAATACCGCCGACCCCAAGAGCGCCGACTTCCGCACCGAGCACGACAGCATGGGCGACCTGCAGGTGCCGGCCGACGCGCTGTGGGGCGCGCAGACCCAGCGCGCCGTGCAGAACTTCCCGATTTCCGGCCGGCCGATGCCGCGCGGCTTCCTGCGCGCGCTCGGGCTGGTCAAGGCCGCCGCGGCCGAGGTCAACGGCGCGCTCGGGCTGCTGCCCAAGGCCACCGCCGCCGCGATCCGCGCGGCCGCGCTCGAAGTCGCCGACGGCCGGCACGATGCGCACTTCCCGGTCGATGTGTTCCAGACCGGCTCGGGCACGTCGAGCAACATGAACGCAAACGAGGTGATCGCAACGCTCGCCTCGCGCGGCACGGTTCGCGGCAAGCCGCGCGCCATACACCCGAACGACCACGTCAACCTCGGCCAGAGCTCCAACGACGTGATCCCGACCGCGATCCGGGTCGGGGCGCAGCTGGCGGCGACCGAACGGCTGCTACCCGCGCTGAAACACCTGCGCCGAACGATCGAGCGGCGCGCGCGCTCGTTCGGCACCGTCACCAAGACCGGCCGCACGCACCTGATGGACGCGATGCCGATGACGTTCGCGCAGGAGTTCGGCGCGTGGGCGGCGCAGCTCGAGTCGGCCCAGGCGCGGGTCGAGGACAGCCTCAAGCGGCTGCGGCGCCTGCCGATCGGCGGCACCGCCATCGGCACCGGCATCAACGCCGACCCGCGCTTCGGCAAGGCGGTGTGCAAGTCGCTCAGCGCGCTGGCGGGCACGCGCTTCGAGGCGGCGTCGAACCGGTTCGAGGGCCTCGCCGCGCAGGACGACGCGGTCGAACTGTCAGGCCAGCTCAACGCGCTGGCGGTGGCGCTGATGAAGATCGCCAACGACCTGCGCTGGATGAATTCCGGCCCGCTCGCCGGGCTCGGCGAGATCGAGCTGCCGGCGCTGCAGCCGGGCAGTTCGATCATGCCGGGCAAGGTCAACCCGGTGGTGCCCGAGGCGGTGGCGATGGTGTGCGCGCAGGTGATCGGCCACCACGCGGCGATCACCGTCGCCGGGCAGAGCGGCAACTTCCAGCTCAACGTGATGCTGCCGCTGATCGCGCTGGACCTGCTCGAGCAGATCGAGCTGCTGGCGGCGGCGATGCGGGTGCTGGCCGATTCGGCGATCGCCGGTCTGAAGCTGCGCGAGGACCGGGTCCGCGAGGCGCTCGACCGCAACCCGATCCTGGTGACTGCGCTGAACCCGATCATCGGCTACGAGAAGGCCGCCGCGATCGCCAAGCGCGCCTACCGCGAACAGCGGCCGGTACTGGACGTGGCCGCCGAGGACAGCGGCCTGTCGCTGAAACAGCTGCGGGCCCTGCTGGACCCGGTGGCGCTGACCCGCGGCGGCATCCGCGAGGGCAGCGGCGGGGGCGGCTGAGGCCGCCCCCGGATAACGTCATCGCGAACGGCTCAGCCGTTCTTCGCCGGGGGCTCCGGCGGCAGCGGCGGCTCGGGCGGCAGCGGCGGCGCCGGGGCCTCGGCCGTGTCCTTGCGGCACTCGTCGATGTCGCTCTCGTCCATCGTGGCGTACGGGGCGAACTGCGGGATCGCCGCCGCGGCGGCGCGCTGGGCCTGCAGCATGCCCGGCATGCGGTCGCACAGCTTCAGCGCCGCGACGCGGATGCCGTCGGCTTCGGCCTCGATGCGCTTTTCGACGTCGCCCGGGTCGTTGCCCGACAGCACGGCGCCCAGCGATTCCTTCATCGCCTTGGTCGCCAGGTCCGCGCCCTGGATGCCGATCTCGGCCCCGGCGCTGGCGATCCCGGAAATCTCGGTGCGGTAGGCAAGCATCAGTGCGCGCTGGGCGTCGTCGAGCGTGACCTGCTTGCCGTCGATCCACAGGTCGCCCTGCGGGGTGATCTCGGCCTTGGGGACGCCGCCGCGGGCGTCGAGGGTGATGTTCTCGGTCGCCATCTTGTCGCGGACCTTAGCGGCCACCTTGCCGGCGACCTTGCCGAGGACGGAGACGTCGGCGCTGGCGTCGGCTTCCGGTGCGGCCGGGGCGGGCGGCTCGCGGTTGCAGCCGACCGCGAGGACGGCCGTCAGCAGCGCGAGGGCGAGGGGGGCGGTGCGGAGGGTCATGCGCATGGTCGTTCTCGCAGGAGGTTCGTTGGGACAGGCGGCGGAGTGGGCGGGTCCGATCAGGCTTCGAGGGGTCCGGATTCGAGGGGTCCGGATGGCTTGCCTGGCGGAACCTGACCGCGTTCGGGTCGTCGGGCCCGGCCATTCATGGCCGGGCGTTCGACATGCCGCGCGGCAGTGCCGCGCAAGCGGCTTGCCTCACCCCTCGTCGCGCCACCGGCGCAGGCGGATCGCACCGACGATCATCGCGACGCCGGCCACCGCACCGATCCACATCTCGGGGCGCAGGAACGCCGCGTAGGTGTTCGGGATCGACAGCATCTGGCGGACGTTCTCGATGCCGTCGGACGCCACCACCAGCTCGTCGCCGCGGTACAGCAGGTCGCTGCCGGGGACGGTGCTGAGCAGGCCGCGGGCGACGACGTGCTTCCAGAACCAGCCCGCATCGAGGTTGAAGAAGTGCATCAGGTCGAACCAGGTGACGAAGATGCCGGCGAACAGCGGGATCATCAGCGCCCACAGGAACGGCTTGCTGCGGGCCCACGAGGAGCACAGCATCAACCAGCCGACGGTCGGCAGGGCCCACACCGCGTACACCGGGATCGACGCCAGCAGCTGCGCACCGATCTGCAGCGGGCTCGCCGGACCCCAGATCAGGGTGTACGGGTTGCCGCCGTGGATCAGCACGACGACGCTGATCAGCGCGAGAAAGCCGATCATCGTGATCACGCCCGCCACCGTGGCCATCACCGGCGCCATCAGCGTGGCGCTGGCGACCTTGGACAGCACGGTCTCGGTGTCGGACACCGGCAGCGACTTCCAGAACAGCACGCTGCGGTCCTTGCGCTCGTCGTAGAGGCTGCCCAGGCAGTAGAAGAACACGACGAACGCCAGCACGATCAGCGGCCAGGTCGAGGCCATGAACAGGCTGACGTCCAGCGCCTGACCGACCTCGATCAGGTCGTTCGCGCTGAGCTTCTCGGTCAGCATGCCCAGGTCGAGCCCGTTGACCTTGAAGCTGCCGCCATCGACGTTGATCTGCGCGTCGTTGG
Organism: Cognatilysobacter tabacisoli; assembly: GCF_003586305.1. GTDB lineage: Bacteria > Pseudomonadota > Gammaproteobacteria > Xanthomonadales > Xanthomonadaceae > Cognatilysobacter_A > Cognatilysobacter_A tabacisoli. Next base: position 674,318 of record NZ_QXJI01000001.1, read on the forward strand.
GGATGCGGCGCGCGGCGATCTCGCCGACGACGATGCCCATCAGCGACAGCAGCAGGAAGATGCCGCCGGCGACCAGCGGGGCCCAGAAGAACCCGCCCTTGTGCTCCCAGAACTCGCGCCGCAGCAGCAGCCGCAGCTTGTGGGTCGGATGCGGCGCGCCGACGGGCGCGCGGGTATCGGCGATGGCCGATCCAAACGTAGCGTTCATGCGTAGGTCCCCTTCATCGTGGCGACGAACAGGTCGGCCAGGCCGGGCGTGCGGGTTTCCCCGAGCGCGGCGAGCTGGTCGCCCGGAACGCCGTCGAACAGCATCACGGTCTTGCCGAACGGCAGCTGGCGTTCGTCGATCGGCTTCAGCGCGCGGGCGGCGTCGGCACGGTCGACGCTGACCAGCACCTCGGTGTAGCGGTCGCCGAGCGACTCCATGTCGGTGTCCAGCACCATATTGCCGTCGCGGATGAACATCACGTCGGTCAGGATGTGCTCGATCTCCTCGACCTGGTGGGTCGTGACGACGATCGTCTTCTGCTCGTCGAAGTAGTCCTCCAGCAGGCGCTGGTAGAACTGCTTGCGGTACAGGATGTCGAGGCCGAGCGTGGGCTCGTCGAGCACCAGCAGCTTGGCGTCGATCGCCATCACCAGCGCCAGGTGCAGCTGCACGATCATGCCCTTGGACATTTCACGCACCCGCATGCCCGGCTTGAGCTGGGTGTTAGCGATGAAGCGCTCGCAGCGGGCGCGGTCGAAGCGCGGGTGGACGCCGGCAACGAAGTCGATCGCCTCGCGGACCCGGATCCAGCGCGGCAGCACCGCCACGTCGGCGATGAAGCACACGTCGCGCATCAGCTCGTCGCGCTGGGTGCGCGGGTCGAGGCCGAGGACCTTGAGCTCGCCCTCGAACGGGATCAGGCCGAGCATCGCCTTCAGCGCGGTGGTCTTGCCGGCGCCGTTCGGCCCGATCAGGCCGATGATCCGGCCGGCGGGAATCTCGAACGCGGTGTCGTCCAGCGCGACCTTGTTCTTGTACGCCTTGCGCAGGTGGCGGGCGGACACCACCGGGGCGGTGGCGACCATGTCGTGGGCGGCGTTCATTGCGCACCCCCGACGGCCGGCGCCGGCGCCATCAGCTCCTGCATCGACAGGCCCAGGCGCTGGATGCGCTCGAGCACGACCGGCCATTCCTCGCGCAGGAAGCGTTCGCGTTCGTTGACCAGCAGCTTCCGTGCGGCTTCTTCGGTGACGTACATGCCAAGCCCCCTGCGTTTCTCGACAAGAGCCTCGTCCGCCAGTTCCTGGTAGGCGCGCGAGACGGTGATGGGATTGAGCTGGTACTCGGCCGCGACCTGGCGGACCGAGGGAAGCGCGTCGCCGGGCTTGAGCAGCCCGTCGAGCATCATCGCGATGACGCGCTCCTTCAGCTGACGGTAGATGGGAGCGCCATCGCTCCATTGGATAGCGGTCATGGGATCAACCCCGCGGTGCGAAAGAGAAATAAGGCATGACGAGCGCCTGGCGGTGGTGGCGTTTGGCCTTGCGGGCCTTGCGCCGGGGCTCCGGATCCATGGAGGAGGTGGCGGCCTCGCCGCCGCGGATCGCCGAGGCGATGGCGGCGGTGGTGGCCAGTTCGGCGGTCAGCGCGGCCGCCTGGGCGAGCGCGTCGACGCGGTCGGAGGACAGCACGACCGCCGTGGCGGCCGGCTGGGCGGCATGCGCCGCCAGCCCGGCCTCTGGCGCCGGGAAGGCGATGGGCTGGGCCAGCACCAAGCCGACGGCCAGCAGGGCCGCGGACGCGATCAGCGCGGTGAACGTGTTTTCGAGCTTGCGGATCATGGTGGGGGCCTGCTCGGTTGGTTGACCGGTGTTGTAGGCAACTATAACACCAAATTGGCCCCGGTCAAGCATCGCCAACCCAACTGAAGTCATACTCGGCGCAGGACCCGTCCCAGCCTTTCCCGGAGTGCCCGATGCGCCGTTCCACCGTGTTTTCCGCCGCCCTGGCGGCCCTGTTCATCGCCGGCGCCGCCGTCGCCGCGACCGGCCTGCTCGACCACAGCTTCCGCCCGCTGGCCGGCAAGCAGACCGTCAACCTGCGCCAGTCCTACGGCGGCGACGTGCTGCTGGTGGTCAACACCGCCAGCAAGTGCGGCTTCACCCCGCAGTTCGAGGCGCTCGAAGGCCTGCACGCGAAGTACAAGCCCAAGGGCTTTGCCGTGCTGGGCTTCCCGTCGGGCGATTTCCGCGAGCAGGAATTCACCGACGAGAAGGAGATTGCCGAGTTCTGCACGCTGACCTACGGCGTGAAGTTCCCGATGTTCCAGAAGGTGCACGTCATCGGCGAGCAAGCCACGCCGCTGTACAAGCAGTTGGCCGCAGCCTCCGGCCAAGCACCGAAGTGGAACTTCCACAAGTACCTGATCGGTCGCGACGGCAAGCTGGTGGCGACCTGGGGCAGCCGCACCAAGCCCGACGACGCCGAGATCGTCGCGGCGATCGAGAAGGCGCTCAAGGCGCCGCGCCCGGCCCGGCGCTGAACCCTGTCGTCGTGCACGTTGCCGGCGGCGCGTCGCGTCGCCGACAATGTCGCGCCGTTGCTTCGGCCGCGGATCTACCCGCGAACACGTCCGGCGTCGCCGGGCCTCCACCACGGAGCAGTTTCCCGATGAATTCCCTCGTGCGCGGCGCCGCCGCGCTCCTCACCTCGGCCGCCGCGCTGATCAGCGCGCCCGCCATCGCCCAGGACAAGACCGTGCTGACCACCGACCGCGAAAAGGCCTCCTACATGGTCGGCATGGATGTCGGCGCGTCGATCGCCCCGGTCGGTCCGGACCTCGACATCGCATCGTTCGAGCGCGCGGTGCGCAATGCGTTCGACGGCGGCAAGCCGCTGCTCGATGAGGCCCAGAGCAAGGCCACCGCGCAGGCGCTGATGGCGCGCATCCAGCAGCGCGCCGGGCAGGGCGCCGCCGGCGCCGCGCCCGAAGTGGCCAAGGACAAGGTCGGCCTGCTGGTCGGCACCGACGTCGGCCGCTCGCTCGCGCCGATCAAGGGCGAGCTCGAGCTGCCGGTGCTGGTGCAGGCGATCCGCACCGTGGTCGCGCAGGGCAAGCCGCTGCTGACCGAGGCCGAGCTCGGCCCGATCCGCGAGGCGTTCTCGAAGAAGGTCCAGGCGCAGATGGAAGCCAAGGCCTCGGCCGCCGGCGAAGCCAACCGCGTCGCGGGCGCCGAGTTCCTGGCCAAGAACAAGACGGTCAAGGGCGTGTTCACGACGCCGTCGGGCCTGCAGTACATGGTGCTGCGCCAGGGCGCGGGCCTGCGGCCGAAGGCCACCGACCGCGTGCGCGTGAACTACCACGGCACGCTGCCGGACGGCACGGTGTTCGACAGCTCGGTCGACCGCGGCCAGCCGATCGACTTCGCGCTAAACCAGGTGATCGCCGGCTGGACCGAGGGCGTCTCGATGATGCCGGTCGGCGCCAAGTACCGGTTCTGGATCCCCGGCGACCTCGCCTATGGCGCGCGCGGCACCCCCGGCGGTCCGATCGGCCCGAACCAGATGCTGATCTTCGACGTCGAACTGCTCGACATCGTCCAGTAAGTGCGCCGCGCCCGGCCCGGCCGTAGCGAAACCGTTCAGCCGGTGGCGACCACAGTCACCGGCCCGGGCCGCCCCCGCCGCCCGCCCTGTCCCTATCCGGAGTCCGAATCTTGATGAAGCCCACCCTGCGACAGGCCGCCGCTGCGGCCACCGTGGCCTCGCTGGCCCTGCTGGCCGCCTGCAACAAGCCCGCCACCGATGCGTCCGACGCCGCCAAGACCGACGCCGCACCGGGCGCCGCCGCGGCCGACGGCACGCTGAAGATCCCGGGCCTGGAGACCGAGAAGCAGCAGGTCAGCTACGTCATCGGCATGCAGCTGGCGAAGAACTTCGAGCCGATCAAGGACGAGATCGACGTCGACCTCGTCGCCAAGGCGATCAAGTCGCAGCTCGCCGGCGAGAAGCCGCTGCTCGACGAGAAGCAGGCCCAGCAGATCAACGAGGCGTTCGGCCAGAAGGTGCAGGCCAAGCAGATCGCCAAGATGATGGCCGACGCCAAGAAGAACATGGAGGAGGGGGCCAAGTTCCTCGCCGACAACTCGAAGAAGCCGGGCGTGCAGACCACGCCGTCGGGCCTGCAGTATCAGGTCGTCACCGAGGGCACCGGGCCGAAGCCGAAGGCCAGCGACGTCGTGCGCGTCCACTACAAGGGCACGCTGCTCGACGGCAAGACCTTCGACAGCTCGTACGAGCGCGGCCAGCCGGCGACGTTCCCGCTGAACGCCGTGGTGCCGGGCTGGCAGGAGGGCATCGCGCTGATGCCGGTCGGCAGCAAGTTCAAGCTGTGGATCCCGGGCAACCTGGGCTATGGCGACAAGGTTCCGCCGGGCGCGCCGATCGGCCCGAACGCCACGCTGGTGTTCGACGTCGAGCTGCTCGAGATCGTCAAGGCGCCGGCCCAGTAAGCCGACCGCGCACCACGACCGGCGCGCGCGGCGCGCCGGTCCACTGACACAAGCCAGAGTCCGCCCATGCGCGTCACCATTTTTGGCACCGGCTACGTCGGCCTGGTCACGGGCACCTGCCTGGCGGACGTCGGCCACGACGTGGTCTGCGTCGATATCGATGCAGCCAAGGTCGACGGCCTCAACCGCGGCGTGATCCCGATCTACGAGCCGGGCCTGGAGCCGATGGTCAAGGCCAACCACGGCGCCGGTCGACTGCACTTCACCACCGACGCGGCCGCCGCGATCGCGCACGGCGACGTGATCTTCATCGCGGTCGGTACCCCGCCGGACGAGGACGGCAGCGCCGACCTGCAGTACGTGCTGGCGGTGGCGAATACGATTGGCCAGCACCTCGAGCGCACGGCCGTCGTCGTCAACAAGTCGACCGTCCCGGTGGGTACCGCCGACAAGGTGCGCGCGACGGTCGCCGCGGCGCTCGCCGCACGCGGCGCGCAGGTCGCGTTCGACGTGGCGTCGAATCCCGAGTTCCTGAAGGAGGGCGACGCGGTCAACGACTGCATGCGCCCGGACCGCATCGTCATCGGCTCCGACAGCGCCGCGGCGGTCGAGAAGCTCAAGCGGCTGTACGCCCCGTTCAACCGCAACCACGAGCGAATCGTGGTGATGGACGTGCGTTCGGCCGAGCTGACCAAGTACGCGGCGAACGCGATGCTGGCGACCAAGATCAGCTTCATGAACGAGATCGCGAACATCGCCGAGCAGGTCGGCGCCGACATCGAGATGGTCCGCCAGGGCATCGGTTCGGACCCGCGCATCGGCTGGCACTTCATCTACCCGGGCGCCGGCTACGGCGGCTCGTGCTTCCCGAAGGACGTGCAGGCGCTGGAACGCACCGCGCGCCAGCACGGCTACCGGGCCGAACTGCTCGGCGCGGTCGAGGCCGTCAACGACCGGCAGAAGTCGCACCTGTTCGAGCTGATGGTGCGCCACTACGGCGGGATCGACGCGCTGCGCGGCAAGACCGTCGCGGTGTGGGGCCTGGCCTTCAAGCCCAACACCGACGACATGCGCGAGGCCTCGAGCCGGCGACTGCTGGCGCAGCTGTGGGACGCGGGCGCGACCGTGCGCGCCTACGACCCGGAAGCTCGCGCCGAGGCCGAGCGCATCTTCGGCGAGCGCGACGACCTGGTGCTGTGCGATTCGGCCTACCAGGCGCTGGTCGATGCCGACGCGCTGGTCGTCGTCACCGAGTGGAAGCAGTTCCGCAGCCCGGACTTCGCCCGGCTGAAGCTGGCGCTGGCCGATGGCGCGGTGTTCGACGGGCGCAACCTCTACCACCCGGACGAAGTCGAGGCCGCCGGTCTGGCGTACTACGGCATCGGCCGTGGCCGCTCGATCGCGAAGGACTGAGCGATGTCCGGCACCGACCTCGAAGCCCGCCTCATCGAGCTGGAAATGCGCTTGGCGTTCCAGGAGCAGACGCTGCAGGAGCTCAGCGATGCGCTCGCCGCTGCCCGCAACGAAGAAGCCGGCAACGCGCTGCTGCTGCACCGTGCACTGGAAGACCTCCGGCAGCTGCGCCTGACGATGGCCGCCGGCCCCGTGTCCGCGGATCCGTCGCAGGAACCGCCACCCCCGCATTATTGATGGCCCCATGACCAACAGCCTCCGCGACCAACTCCTCTGCCTGGGCTTCGCGCCCCCGGCCAAGCCCGAGCGTCCCGCTCCATCGAAGCCGGGCAACGCACCGCGGCCCGAACGGCGCGACGGCCGACCGGGCGGCAACGCGGCGCGTCCGGGCCAGGGACCGCGCCAGAAGCCGCACGCGGGCAAGCCCGGTGCCGCGCCGTCCACCGGCCGGCCGGCGCAGGGTCGACCGGGCAATCGCCCGGCCCACGGCGGCAAGCCGCGTTCGCAGGAGGACATCGACCTCGCCAAGGCCTACGCGATCCGCGCCCAGCGCGAAAAGGACGAGCGCATTGCGGCCGAGGCGGCCCGCCAGGAAGAAGCGCGCCTGCGCCGCGAGGCCCGCGCCAAGCTGGCCGAAGCAGTGAAGGACAAGGGCCTCAACGTCGCCGATGCCGACATCGCGCGCCATTTCGAGTACGGCGGCAAGATCAAGCGGATCTACGTCACGGCGGACCAGCTCAAGGCCCTCAACGCGGGCGAACTAGGCGTGCTGCAGATGGACGGCCGCTACCTGCTGGTCGACGCGGCGATGCTCGCGCAGGCCGAGGCGATCTTCCCGCCGGCCGTGGCCCTGAAGGTCGATCCGAACGCGAGCGCCGAAGACGATCCGTACGCCGACCCGCAGTACCAGGTGCCGGACGACCTGGTCTGGTAGCAGGCGTCACGTGCGAGGGCGACAACGCAAGAAGGCCGGGCATGTCGCCCGGCCTTCGCGTTTGATGCGCCCGAGCATGCGCGCGTCGGGCTACTCCGGGTCGTAGTCCAGGTTCGACGCCAGCCAGCGTTCGGCCTGCGCCAGCGTCGCGCCCTTGCGCCGTGCGTAGTCCTCGACCTGCTCCTTCGACACGCGCCCGACCACGAAGTACTGGCTCTTCGGGTGGCTGAAGTAATAGCCGGACACCGCGGCCGCCGGGTACATCGCGAAGCTCTCGGTCAGGCGCACGCCGGCGTTGGATTCGGCATCGAGCAGGCGGAACAGCGTGGCCTTCTCGCTGTGCTCGGGGCAGGCCGGGTAGCCGGGCGCGGGGCGGATGCCCTGGTACTGCTCGTCGATCAGCGCGGTGTTCGGCAGCGCCTCGGCCTCGGCATAGCCCCAGAACTCGCGGCGCACGCGCTCGTGCAGGCGCTCGGCCAGCGCCTCGGCGAATCGGTCGGCCAGGGCCTTGAGCATGATCGCGTTGTAGTCGTCGTGATCGGCCTCGAAGCGCGCGACGTGCGGCTCGATGCCGATGCCGGCGGTCACGGCGAAGCCGCCGATCCAGTCGGCGCGGCCGCTGTCGTGCGGGGCGACGAAGTCGGCCAGGCAGAAGTCCGGCCGATCGATCGGCTTGTCGGCCTGCTGGCGCAGGAAGTGCAGGGTGGTCGCCTGTCCGTCGACGTCCACCACGACGTCGTCGCCGCGCGCCTGGGCCGGCCACACGCCGAACACGGCCTTCGCGGTGAGCCACTTCTCGTCAACGATCTGCCGGAGCATCGCGCGCGCGTCGCGGTAGAGCTCGGTCGCCTGCGTGCCGACAACCTCGTCGGTGAGGATCGCCGGATACCGACCCGCGAGTTCCCACGTGTTGAAGAACGGCGTCCAGTCGATGTAGTCGACCAGCTCGGCCAGCGGGTAGTCGTCGAACACGTGCAGGCCGGGCTGCTTCGGCGCCGGCGGCGCGTAGTCGGCCCACCCTCCGTCGAACCGCTGCGCCCGCGCCTTGGCCAGCGGGACCAGCCGCTTGCCGTCGCCGCGGTGCTTGTGGCGTTCGCGGATGTCGGCGTAGTCGGCGTCGTTGGCGGCCACGAACGGCGTACGCAGGTCGGCGCTGATCAGCGACTGGGCCACGCCGACGGCGCGCGAGGCGTCCTTCACCCACACGGTCGGCGACTTGTAGTGCGGGTCGATCTTCAGCGCGGTGTGCGCCCGGGACGTCGTCGCGCCGCCGATCAGCAGCGGCATCGTGAAGCCCTGGCGCTGCATCTCGCGCGCGACGTGGGTCATCTCTTCCAGCGACGGGGTGATCAGCCCCGACAGGCCGATCAGGTCCGCGTTCTCCTCGCGCGCGCGGTCGAGGATGGTCTGCGCGGGCACCATGACGCCGAGGTCGACCACGTCGAAGTTGTTGCACGCCAGCACCACGCCGACAATGTTCTTGCCGATGTCGTGGACGTCGCCCTTGACCGTCGCCATCACGATCTTGCCGTTCGACTTGCCGACGTCGCCGGTGCGCAGCTTTTCGGCCTCGATGTACGGCAGCAGGTAGGCCACGGCCTTCTTCATCACGCGCGCGGATTTCACGACCTGCGGCAGGAACATCTTGCCGGCGCCGAACAGGTCGCCGACGACGTTCATGCCGTCCATCAGCGGGCCTTCGATCACGTCGAGCGGGCGCGTGGACTCGGCGCGCGCGGCCTCGGTGTCGAGCTCGATGTACTGGTCGATGCCGTGCACCAGCGAGTGGCTCAGGCGGTCGCGCACGGGCTTGTCGCGCCAGGCGAGGTCCTCGACGCGCTTCTCGCCCTTCTTGCCCTTGTAGCGGTCGGCGATTTCGAGCAGGCGCTCGGTGGCGTCGCTGCGGCGGTTGAGGACGACGTCCTCGACGCGCTCGCGCAGGTCGGCGTCGAGGTCGTCGTACAGCGGCAGCGCGCCGGCGTTGACGATGCCCATGTCCATGCCGGCGCGGATCGCGTGGTACAGGAACACCACGTGGATCGCCTGGCGGACGGGCTCGTTGCCGCGGAACGAGAACGAGACGTTCGACACGCCGCCGGACACGTGGCTGTAGGGGAAGCGGCGCTTCAGCTCGCGCGTGGCCTCGATGAAGTCGACCGCGTAGTTGTCGTGCTCTTCGATGCCGGTGGCGATCGCGAACACGTTCGGGTCGAAGATGATGTCCTCGGGTGGAAAGCCGACCTGCCGGGTCAGCAGCTCGTACGCGCGCGAGCAGATCTCGATCTTGCGCTGCGCGGTGTCGGCCTGGCCAACCTCATCGAACGCCATCACCACGACCGCGGCGCCGTAGCGCCGGACCAGCCGCGCCTGGCGCAGGAACTCGGCCTCTCCCTCCTTCATCGAGATCGAGTTGACGATGCCTTTGCCCTGCAGGCACTTCAGGCCGGCCTCGATCACGCTGAACTTCGAACTGTCGACCATCACCGGAATCCGCGCGATGTCCGGCTCGGCCGCGATCAGGTTGAGGTAGGTCACCATGGCGTGCTCGGAGTCGAGCATGCCTTCGTCCATGTTGACGTCGATCACCTGCGCGCCGCTCTCGACCTGCTGGCGGGCCACGACGACGGCCTCGTCGTAGCGGCCCTCGAGGATCAGCTTCTTGAACTGGGCGCTGCCGGTGACGTTGGTGCGCTCGCCGACGTTGACGAAGTTGGTGAGCGGGGTGATCTGCAGCGGCTCCAGGCCGCTGAGGCGGGTCTGCCGCGGAAGCACGGTCATGCTGCGGCCTCCAGCGCGGGCCGCTCGCGCGGCGGCAGCCCGGCCACCGCCGCGGCGATCGCCTCGATATGCGCCGGCGTCGTGCCGCAGCAGCCGCCGACGATGTTGAGCAGACCGCTCTCGGCAAACTCGCGCAGCATGCCGGCCATGTCCTCGGGCGTTTCGTCGTAGCCGCCGAACGCGTTCGGCAGGCCGGCGTTCGGGTGCGCGCTGACGTAGGCATCGGCGACCTGTGCGAGCACGTCCACGTGTGCGCGGAGTTCCTTCGCGCCGAGCGCGCAGTTCAGCCCGATCGTCAGCGGCTGGGCGTGGCGCAGCGAGTACCAGAAGGCCTCGGCGGTCTGGCCCGAGAGGGTGCGGCCGGAGGCATCGGTGATCGTCCCGGAGATCATCACCGGCAGGCGCGCGCCGCGGGCGTCGAACGCCTCCTCGATCGCGAACAGCGCGGCCTTGGCGTTGAGCGTGTCGAAGATCGTCTCGACCATCAGCGCGTCGCTGCCGCCGTCGATCAGCCCGTCGGCAGCCTCGCGGTACGCGATGCGCAGCTCGTCGAAACTGGTCGCGCGGTAGCCCGGGCGGTTGACGTCCGGGCTCAGGGAGGCGGTGCGGCTGGTCGGGCCGAGCACGCCGACGACGAAGCGCGGTCGCGACGGGTCCGCCGCTTCGGCCTCGTCGCAGGCCTCGCGGGCCAGCCGCGCGCCGGATTCGTTCAGCTCACGCGCGAGGTGCTCGAGGCCGTAGTCGGCCAGCGACACGGTCGTCGAATTGAACGTGTTGGTTTCGACCAGGTCGGCGCCGGCGGCGAGGTACTGCGCGTGGATCGACTTGATGATGTCCGGGCGCGTCAGCGTCAGCAGGTCGTTGTTGCCGCGCTGGTCGCGCGCGCAGCCGCAGCCGGCGCCGTGCGCGTGTCCGGCCGGCGCGTACAGCCGATCGAAGCCCTCGGCGAAGCGTTCGCCGCGGTAGTCGGCTTCCTGCAGCTCATGGCGCTGGATCATCGTGCCCATCGCGCCGTCGAGCACGAGGATGCGCGTGGCAAGGAGGTCCTGCAGGGCCTGCGCGCTGCGGGGCTTCAGCCAGGGGAGGGGGCGTGCGGCGTCGTGGGTCACGTGGTTCAGTGCCTGGAGGACTTGCGGGAAGCGGACAGGGCGGCGGGCCGGCGCGCGATCAGCGCCAGGGCCTCGAAGTGCGGCGGACGGCGCTCGCGGGTCACGGTGCTGGTGCTGACGATCTCCAGGCCCGCCTTCAGCGCGAACTTCTGCAGGTCCTTGTCGCTGAAGCCGAGGTTGACGTGGCCGTAGGCCTCGACGACGGCCCGGTGCTCGTGGCGCGCGAGGCTGGTCAGCAGCAGGCGGCCGCCCGGACGCAGCACGCGGGCGGCCTCGGCCACCGCGACCGCCGGGTGATCGGCGTAGGTCAGCGCGTGCATCAGCACGACCAGGTCGAAGGTGCCGTCGGCGAACGGCAGCGCGTGCATGTCGCCCTCGCGCACCTCGACGTTCTGCAGGCGGCGCAGGCGCTCGGAGGCGGCTAGTACGACCTTGGTACTGGAGTCCAGGCACACATAGCGGTGCGCATGCGGCGCCATCAGCTCAGCGAGCACGCCGTCGCCCGAAGCGATGTCGAGCACGTCGCCGGGCTGCATCAGCGGGATCGCCGAACGCGCCAAGGCCTCCCACGTGCGCCCGGGGGAGTAGTGCCGCTCCATGTCGCCGGCGACGCTGTCGGCCCAGTTCTGTTCGGACGCGCGCGAGGCGAGCACGCCTGCAACGCGTTCGGCGTCCTGGCGCAGCAGCGGGTCGTCGCTGCCCTCGCGCAGCGTCGCCCACAGCGCGCGCTGGGCGGCGTCGAGCGCCGCGTCGTCGAAACGGTAGTACGCCGACACGCCCGAGCGGCGATCGCGCACCAGCCCCGCCTCCTTGAGCTTGGCCAGGTGCGTCGAGACCCGCGGCTGGGCGAGGCGGGTGATCGCCGAGAGTTCGGCGACGGTGAGTTCCTCGCGCTCGAGCAGCGCCAGCAGGCGCACGCGCGTGGCATCGGCGAACACCTTCAGTCGGAGCGACCAGCCTTCTAGATCCATTGCCTGCCTGCTTTATCTGCGTATCGCGATATAGAGATAAGTTTGATCCGCGATGGGCAGGGGGTCAAGCGCTGCAAGCCTGTGCGTCGCCTTCGAGGGTGGGGTTATCCGACGCGCGCCGGTACAATGGCGGGCGGGACGAAACCATTCGTAGACGAGGTGCCGACGTGGATTTTGGCTTCACCGAAGAGCAGTTGATGATCCAGGACGTGGCCCGCCGCATCGCGCAGGAGAAGATCGCGCCGAGCGCCGAGCACCACGACCGCACCGGTGAGTTCCCGCTCGACAACATCCGGACCCTCGGCGAGAACGGCCTGATGGGCATCGAGGTGCCTGCCGAGTACGGCGGCGCCGGCATGGACCCGATCAGCTACGTCCTGGCGATGATCGAGATCGCCGAGGCCGACTGCGCGCATTCGACGATCGTGTCGGTCAACAACTCGCTGTTCTGCAACGGCATCCTGAAGTTCGGCACCGAGGCGCAGAAGCAGCTGTACGTGCGCGCGATCGCCGAGGGCCGGGAGATCGGCGCGTTCGCGCTGACCGAGCCGCAGTCCGGCTCGGACGCCACCGCGATGCGCTGCAAGGCCGTGAAACAGGCTGACGGCAGCTACGTGATCAACGGCAAGAAGAGCTGGATCACGTCCGGGCCGGTCGCCAAGTACATCATCCTGTTCGCGATCACCGACCCGTCCAAGGGCGCGAAGGGGATCACCGCGTTCATGGTCGACACTGCCAAGCCGGGCTTCCACCGCGGCAAGACCGAGCCCAAGCTCGGCATCCGCGCGTCGGCGACGTGCGAGATCGAGTTCCAGGATTACGTGGCCACGCCGGACGAGGTCGTCGGCCAGGACGGCGAGGGCTTCAAGATCGCGATGGGCGTGCTCGACGCCGGCCGCATCGGCATCGCCTCGCAGGCCGTGGGCCTGGCCAAGGCCGCCTACAAGGCATCGGTCGCGTACGTGAAGGAGCGCAAGAGCTTCGGCCAGCCGATCGGCTCGTTCCAGATGATCCAGGCCAAGATCGCCGACATGAAGTGCCGCCTCGACGCCGCCGAGCTGCTGACCCTGCGCGCCGCATGGGCGAAGGAGCAGGCCGAGAAGATCGGCGGACGCTTCAGCACCGAGGCCTCGGTCGCCAAGCTCACCGCGTCGGAAGCGGCGATGTACATCACCCACCAGGCCCTGCAGATCCACGGCGGCATGGGCTACTCGAAGGAGATGCCGCTGGAGCGGTATTTCCGCGACGCCAAGATCACCGAGATCTACGAGGGCACCAGCGAGATCCAGCGCCTGGTGATCGCCCGCAACGAGACCGGCCTGCGCTGAGCCGCCATGGGCCGTTCCGTCGGCACCTGCGCAGTCACCACGGCGACCGGCCCGCGCGGCCGGCGCCGGCGCGTGGCCGACGGCGTCGAACCGGCCCCGCAATCCCTGTTCCCCGACCATGCGGCGCGCAAACGCCGCCGTGACCGGCACGTTCCCGCACCATCCTCCCGCTGATTCCACCTGACCGGCCTGCGCGAAAGCGCGGGCCTCATTGCATTGGAAACTCCGTACCCATGAGTACTGCCAAGAAGGCCCCCGCCAAGAAAGCCGTCGCGAGCCAACGCGCGCCGTCCACCGCTGCGTCGGCCGAGGCCGCGCGCGACTCCGTGTCGCTGACGCCGATCCTCGCGGCGATCCGCAGCCGGCTGCCGAAGGCGCGCCACGCCGAGGGCGAGGCGTTCGTGCGCGCGTTCTACAAGCGCATGTCCGGCGACGAGCTGCCGCAGCACAGCGCCGAAGGCTGGGCCGCGCTGGCGGCGGACTTCCTCGATTTCGCGCGGCAGCGCAAGCCGGGCGCGCCGCTGGTGCGCCTGTTCAACCCGGCGCTGAAGGGCCACGGCTGGGAGTCGGCGCACACGGTGCTGCAGATCGCCAACGACGACATGCCGTTTCTGGTCGACTCGGTGACGATGGCGCTGGCCGAGATGGGCATCGGCGTGCACGTGCTCGGCCACCCCGTCGTGCGCGTGCAGCGCGACAAGGCCGGCAAGCTCGCCGCCGTCGGCGAGGGCGAGGCGGAATCGCTGATGCACCTGGAGATCGACCGGCAGGCGCCGGAGTCGATGCCGGCGGTCAAGCAGGCGGTCGAGGCGGTGCTCGCCGACGTGCGCGCGTCGGTCACGGACTGGGCCTCGATGCGGGCCAAGATGCTCGAGGTCGCCGAGGACATCGGCGCGCGCAAGCTGCCGGTCGGCGACGAAGGCCGCCGCGAGGCGCAGGCGTTCCTGCGCTGGGCCGCGGACAACCATTTCACGTTCCTCGGCTACCGCGAGTACGAGGTCGTCAAGAAGGACGGCAAGGACGTGCTGTCGGCGGTCAAGGGCAGCGGGCAGGGCCTGCTGCGCGGCAAGGAGGTCGGCAAGCCGCGCCTGCTGACGTCGCTCGCCGCGCACTACATGCCGCAGTCCGGCGCGGTCGACGCGCTGATCCTGACCAAGACCAACGCCCGCTCGACCGTGCACCGCCCCGGCTACATGGACTACATCGGCGTGCTGAGCTTCGACGACAAGGGCAAGCCGGTTCGCGAGGAGCGCTTCCTCGGCCTGTACACGTCCAGCGCCTACAACCGCCGCCCGTGGGACATCCCGCTGGTGCGCCAGCGCCACGAGTACGTGATGGCGCAGTCCGGGCTGGCACCGGACAGCCACAGCGGCAAGGCGCTGCGGCACATCCTCGAGAGCCTGCCGCGCGACGAGCTGTTCCAGTCGACCGAGCAGGAGCTCGCGCACACCGCGTCGGGCATCCTCGGCCTTCAGGAGCGCGTGCGCAGCAAGCTGTTCCTGCGCCGCGACCGCTACGGCCGCTTCTTCTCGATCCTCGTGTACGTGCCGCGCGAGCGCTTCAACACCGACATGCGCCTGCGCATCGAGGCGATGCTCAAGCGCGTGCTGCACAGCGACCAGGTCGATTCGTCGGTGATGCTGGGCGAGTCGCCGCTGGCGCAGCTGCACCTGATCGTCCGCCCGAAGTCCGGCGAGACCGTCGAGGTCGACAGCGCCGCGATCGACGCCGAGCTGTCGACCATCGTGCGCAACTGGGGCGACGACCTGCGCGAGCGGCTGGTCGCGCGCAACGGCGAGGAGCGCGGCCTGGCGCTCGCCGGTTCGGTCGGGCGCGCGCTGCCGGCGGGCTACATCGAGAACGTGTCGGCCGACGTGGCCGCGACCGACGTCGAGTACCTCGACGCGCTGACCGGCCCGGACGACCTGCGCCTGAGCCTGTACCGCGGCCGCGACGGGCTGCTGCACTTCAAGTTCTACCGGCTCAACGACGACATCCCGCTGTCGGACGCACTGCCGATGATGGAGAACATGGGCCTGCGGGTGATCTCCGAGCACCCGTACCGCATCCAGTTCGGTGACCGCACGGCCTACATCCAGGACTTCGAGGTCGAGACGGCCAAGCGCGACCTGGACATCGACCGGCTCGACGAGAACTTCGAGGAGGCCTTCGCGCACATCTGGCGCGGCGAAGCCGAGAACGACGGCTTCAACCGCCTGATCCTCGGCGCCAACCTGTCGTGGCGCCAGGTCGCGGTGCTGCGCGCCTACTGCAAGTACCTGCTGCAGATCGGCGTGCCGTTCTCGCAGAGCTACGTCGAGGAGACCTTCGCCCGCTACCCGCTGCTGGCGCGGCTGATGGTCGAGCTGTTCGAGGCGCGCTTCGACCCGAGCACCGGCAAGGAGTCCAAGGCCGAGATCAAGGCCGGCGCCGAGCGTTTCCGCGCGCAGGTCGTCGCGCTCGCTGGCGGCGACGCCGCGGTGCTCGCGGCGGTGGAGCCGGTGCTCGAGGCCCGCGCCGGCAAGCGCGAGGCGCAGTTCGACGCGACCCGCACGGCGATCAAGGCGATGCTGGACCGCGTGTCGAGCCTCGACGAGGACCGCATCCTGCGCAGCTTCATGGGCGTGATCGAAGCCACGCTGCGCACCAGCTACTACATCCAGTACAAGGACGGCCTGCGCGCCGACGGCGGCCCGTCCGACTACGTCAGCTTCAAGCTCGATCCGGCGAAGGTGCCGGACCTGCCGAAGCCGCGCCCGTACCGCGAGATCTTCGTCTACGGGCCGCGCGTGGAGGGCGTGCACCTGCGCTTCGGCCCGGTCGCGCGTGGCGGGCTGCGCTGGTCCGATCGCCGCGAGGACTTCCGCACGGAAGTGCTCGGCCTGGTCAAGGCGCAAATGGTCAAGAACACGGTCATCGTGCCGGTGGGTTCGAAGGGCGGCTTCTTCTGCAAGCAGCTGCCGAACCCGGCCGTCGACCGCGACGCGTGGTTCAACGAGGGCGTGGCCTGCTACAAGCGCTTCATCAACGGCCTGCTCGACATCACCGACAACCTGTCGATCGACGGCCGCATCCTGCCGCCGGCGAACGTGGTCCGCCACGACGGCGACGACCCGTACCTGGTGGTCGCGGCCGACAAGGGCACGGCGACGTTCTCCGACATCGCCAACGGCATCGCCCGCGCGCACGGCTTCTGGCTCGACGACGCGTTCGCGTCCGGCGGTTCGGTCGGCTACGACCACAAGGGCATGGGCATCACCGCGCGCGGCGCGTGGGAGTCGGTCAAGCGCCACTTCCGCGCGATGGGCCGCGACTGCCAGACGCAGGACTTCACCGTCGTCGGCATCGGCGACATGTCGGGCGACGTGTTCGGCAACGGCATGCTGTTGTCGAAGCACATCCGCCTCGTGGCCGCGTTCGACCACCGCCACGTATTCCTCGACCCGAATCCTGACGCCGCTGCGTCGTTCAAGGAACGCGAGCGCATGTTCAAGCTGCCGCGCTCGTCGTGGGAGGACTACAACCCGAAGCTGATCAGCAAGGGCGGCGGCGTGTTCCCGCGCTCGGCCAAGTCGATCCCGGTGTCGGCCGAGGTCCGCGCCGCGCTCGGCATCGACCCGGCCGTGACGGCGATGAGCCCGACCGAGCTGCTCAGCGCGATCCTCAAGGCGCCGGTCGACCTGCTGTGGAACGGCGGCATCGGGACCTACGTCAAGGCCAGCACCGAGTCGCACGCCGACGCCGGCGACCGCGCCAACAACGCCCTGCGCGTCGACGGCCGCGACCTGCGCTGCCGCATGGTCGGCGAGGGCGGGAACCTGGGCCTGACCCAGCGCGGCCGCATCGAGGCGGCGCAGCACGGCGTGCTGCTCAACACCGACTTCATCGACAACTCCGCCGGCGTGGACACCTCGGACCACGAGGTCAACATCAAGATCCTGCTCAACGCGCAGGTGCAGAAGAAGAAGCTCACGCTCGAGGCGCGCAACGCGCTGCTGGCGTCGATGACCGACGAGGTCGCCGGGCTGGTGCTGCACGACAACTACCGCCAGAACCAGGCGATCAGCCTGATGGAGCGGATGAGCGTGCCGCGCATGGGTTCCAAGCGCCACTTCATCAGCACGCTCGAGGCGCAAGGGCTGCTCGACCGCCAGATCGAGTTCCTGCCGAGCGACGCCGAGCTGTCCGAGCGCAAGGCGCGCGGGCTCGGGCTCACCCGCCCGGAGCTCTCGGTGCTGCTGTCGTACAGCAAGCTGGTGCTGTTCCCGGAGCTGCTCAATTCGGACGTGCCGGAGGACCCGTACCTGTCGAAGGAGCTGGTGCGCTACTTCCCGCAGCCGCTGCAGGGCAAGTACGCCAAGGCGATGGAGGACCACCGGCTCAAGCGCGAGATCATCGCGACGGCGGTCACCAACCAGATGGTCAACCGGATGGGCGCGACGTTCACCCTGCGCATGCAGGAGGACAGCGGGCGCAGCGCGGCCGAGGTCGCCAAGGCCTTCAACATCACCCGCGAGACGCTCGACGCGCGTGCGCTGTGGACGCAGATCGACGCGCTCGACGGCCAGGTGCCGGAGGCGGTGCAGATCGACGCGCTGCAGGTGATCTGGGAGCTGCAGCGCCGGTTCACCCGCTGGCTGCTGTCGCGGCCGGGCGCGATCCCGAACATCACCTCGGCGGTCGAGCGCTACCACGACGGCTTCAAGGAGATCCGTGCCGGGCAGGGCATCCTCGGCCCCGGGCAGCGTCCCGAGTACGAGGCGAGCCTCGCGGCGTGGAAGGCCAAGGGCGTCCCGGCCGCACTGGGCGCGCAGCTGGCCGCGCTGCCGTACATGGAAGCGTGCCCGGACATCATCGAGCTGGCCCGCGAGCGCAAGCTCAAGCCGGTCGAGGTCGCGAAGACGCACTTCCGCCTCGGCGAGGCCCTGCGCCTTCCGTGGCTGCAGCAGCAGATCGACGCGCTGGCGGTCGACGGCCGCTGGCACGCGGTGGCGCGCGGCGTGCTGCGCGAGGAGCTGGCGACCCAGCAGCGGGCGCTGGTCGGCCAGGCGCTGACGATGCCGGGCAAGGATGCCGACGCCAAGGTCGCCCTGTGGCTGGGCCGCGACGACAACTCGCTGCGGTTCACCTTGGCGATGCTCAACGAGCTGGCCTCGCAGAAGTCGCTGGACTACCCGACCGCGTCGGTCGCAGTGCAGCGCCTGTCGCAGCTGGCGTCGCGCGGCTAGTCGACGGCGTCCCGCCGGTGCCCGTGCGGCACCGGCTGGGCCTGCCGCCGGTACCGCGACGTGCGGGATGGCGGTCGCGGCCGCGTCATCCGTCGCCGACGCGACCCCGCGCTATGCTCTCGCCATCGCACTGGAGCCGCCGATGTCCGCGACGACGCCCCGCATCGCCTTCCTCGCCAGCCACGCAGACGAGGCCCAGCGCGCGCTCGCGGAGCTGACCGCGCGCCACGGCGAGCGCGCGCCCGACGAGGCGGACGTCCTCGTCGCGCTGGGCGGCGACGGCTTCATGCTCCAGACGCTGCACCGGCACGGCTCGCTCGGCAAACCGGTCTACGGCATGAAGCTCGGCACCGTCGGCTTCCTGATGAACCAGCAGCGCAGCGAGGACCTGGTCGAGCGCCTGCACGCGGCCGAGCCGGCCGTGCTGCGGCCGCTGGAGATGGTCGCGATGACCGAATCGGGCGCGACCGTCGGCTCGCTGGCCTACAACGAGGTGTCGCTGCTGAGGCAGACGCGGCAGGCCGCGCACCTGAGCATCGACCTCAACGGCCAGACCCGGCTGGACGAGCTGATCTGCGACGGCGTGCTGGTCGCCACGCCGGCCGGCAGCACGGCGTACAACTTCTCCGCGCACGGGCCGATCCTGCCGCTGGGCGCAAACGTGATCGCGCTGACGCCGATCGCTGCGTTCCGCCCGCGGCGCTGGCGCGGGGCGGTGCTGAAGGCGGACACCGAAGTGCGCTTCCGCGTGCTCGACCCGTACAAGCGCCCGGTCAGCGCCACGGCGGATTCGCACGAGGTCCGCGACGTCGTCGAGGTGATGATCCGCGAGTCGCACGACCGCACCGTGACGCTGCTGTTCGACCCCGAGCACAACCTCGAAGAGCGGATGCTCGCCGAGCAGTTCATCAGCGGCTGACGGCCGGTCTCGCCGGCTGCGACGCGGGCGCGGCACAATACGCGCATGCCCGACCGTGATGCCAACCCGCTGATCGTCGCGATTTCCTCGCGCACCCTGTTCGACCTCGAGGCCAGCCACGCGCTGTTCGAGGGCGACGGCATCGACGCCTACGCCGACTTCCAGCGCCAGCACGAGGACGACGTGCTCGAACCGGGCATCGCGTTCCCGCTGGTGCGCAAGCTGCTGGCGCTGAACGAGGGCGCGCCGCCCGAAGCGCCGCGGGTCGAGGTGATCCTGATCTCGCGCAACTCGGCCGACACCGGCCTGCGCATCTTCAACTCGATCGCCCACCACGGCCTGTCGATCAAGCGCGCGGCCTTCAGCAACGGCGCGCCGCCGTTCCCGTACATCCGGCCGTTCGGCGCCGACCTGTTCCTGTCCACCCACGCCGAGGACGTGCGCAACGCGCTGGCCGCCGGCGTGGCCGCGGCGACGCTGCTGCCGGCGCGCGCGCCGCAGCACCGTCACGACCAGCTGCGCATCGCCTTCGACGGCGACGCGGTGATCTTCGGGGACGAGGGCGAGCGGGTCTCGCGCGAGGGCGGGCTGGCGGCGTTCGCCGCGCACGAGCGCGCGCATGCCGGCGAGCCGCTGTCCGGCGGGCCGTTCCGCGGGTTCCTCGACGCGCTGCACCGGCTGCAGGCCGCGTTCCCGACGGGCATCGACGCGCCGATCCGCACCGCGCTGGTCACCGCGCGATCGGTGCCGGCGCACGAGCGGGTGATCCGCACGCTGCGCGAGTGGGGCATCCGGCTCGACGAGGCGCTGTTCCTCGGCGGGCGCGCGAAGGGCCCGTTTCTGGAGGCGTTCGGCGCGGACGTCTTCTTCGACGACTCCCCGCACAACATCGCGTCGGCGCGGGACCACGTCGCCGCCGGGCACGTGCCGCACGGCGTCGCCAACGGCTAGCGCGCCGCGCCGGCAATGCCGGAACGTCGTGGGGAATCAGCCGGCGGGCAGCGCGGCGTCCGCGGCGCCGAGCGGCAGGCGGATGTCGGTCAGCCGCCAGGTCAGGCCATCGCGGGTCAGCACGAACACCAGCGGCGGGCCGTCCGCGCTCGGCACGGTGGCGGTGAAGCGCGACGTCGACTCGAAGCCGTAGCGCGCGTCCCTGAGCACGTCGTCGGGGCTGCGGTGCGCGTAGGCGTCCTCGGTCGTCACGCCGCTGCCGCTGGCGCGGTGCCACAGACCGCGGCCCTCGATCAGCGCGCCGATGCCGGCCGGCGTCACCATCGCGTCGACGATGCCGCCGGTGACGCTGCCGGCCAGCCGCAGCGCCAGCGCGCCGAACAGGTTGGCCTGCGCATCGGGACCGGCGCGCCGGGCGATCTGGTCCTCGACCTGCGCCTTGAGGTTCGCCCGAAGGGTCGGGAAGTCGACGTGACGGGCGAGCGCGGCGGTGTCCTGCGCCTCGACTGCGTTGCGGATGCCGCGCACGGCGACGAACGGCCCGGCCGCGACCGCGGCGAGGGCGAGCACGACCAGCAGGACGAGGGCGACGACCAGCTTCTTCATCGGGGCTTTCCGCGCGGATGGGTGGACGGCCAAGCATATCGGGCCGCCGCGGCTACGACCGCGGGCCGCGCTGAACCGGCGGGCCCCGTTCGTTCGGTCGGTCAGGCCTGGTGCGCCGCCGCGCGGTGCAGCCGCGCGACGCCGGCATGCAGCGCCAGCGCGCACAGCGCCGCGAGCGCCCCCAGCGCGAAGGCCATGCCGCCACCACCGTGCTGCCATGCGACCGACGACACCAGCGCGCCGAGCACGCCGCCAACGCCGCCACCGATGCCGTACAGCAGTCCCTGCGCGCCGACCATGTGCCGGCGCTCGGGGAACAGCTCGGCCATGCGGCGCATCACGCCGGCATGGAAGGCGGCGAAACCGAACGCGTGCGTCGCCTGCGCCAGCGCCATCCACGCGAACGAGTCGGCGAGCGTGGCGACCATCAGCCAGCGTGCGACGGTGACGACCATGCACGCGGTCAGCATCCGGTGCGCGCCGAAGCGCTGCACCAGCTTCGGCGCCTGCCAGAACATCGCGATCTCGCACAGCACGCCGAGCGCCCACAGCGCGCCGACCCCGGTGCCGTCGTGGCCGTTGGCCCGCAGGTGCAGGGTGTAGAACACGTAGAACGGCCCGAAGCCCACCTGCATCAGCATCACGGTGCCGAGCAGCCGCTTGGTGCCGAGCCGTCGCCACAGCGGCTCGCGCGGCCCGGCATCGGCCTGGGGCAGCGGCGCGTCGCGGCGGTGCAGCCATGCGGCGATGACGGTCAGCGCCAGCCACGGCAGCGTGAGCCACACGAACATGCCGTCGCCGAAGCGGTCGAGCAGCCAGCCATAGGTGCCGGCCACGATCAGGAAGCCGATAGAGCCCCACACGCGGATGCTGCCGTAGGCGTGGTTGTTCGCGCCCAGCGTCGACAGCGTCATCGCCTCGAATTGCGGCATCACCGCGTTGAAGAACAGCGCGAACCACAGCATCGCGCCGAGCATCCACGCCAGCGGCGGCGCGCCGGCGAGCGTGGCGAAGCCGGCCAGCGCCAGCAGGCAGCCGCCGACCAGCCAGCGCCCCGGCGTCGCGCTTGCGGCCGTCAGCCGCGACCACACCGGCGGGGCGAGGATGCGGCCGCCGTACCACAGCGCCAGCACGGCGCCGACCACGTAGCCGCCGTGGCCGAGCGCGTCGACCCAGCGGCTCACGTACGGCGTGTAGGCGCCCAGTGCGCCGTAGTAGCCCAGGTAGAACAGCGCGTAGCGGCGGAATTCGTTTGTCGTCACGCGTCAGCCGTCCCGCTCAGAACTCGAGATCAAGCGCGGCGCACAGGTAGTCGGTGAAGCGGGCCAGTCCGGCCAGATCGCCCTCGATCACCTTGAGCAGGCGCGGGCCGGTCATCGTTGCGTCGTCGATCGCGCGCAGCGCGACGAAGTTCTTGCGGCGCAGGTCCTCGGCGAATGCGAAATCGGCCGGAAAGCCGCGCGGCGCGCGCACCAGCATTTCGCTGTCGTCGAGGTCGTAGCGGCGGCGGAACGCCTTGTCGTGCGCGGCCGCCTGCCAGCTGCCGGGGTTGTCGACGATGAAATGGCGGATGCGCCGCAGCGCCTCGGGCTGCGGGTGCCAGAGGCCGCTGCCGATGAAGCAGTTGCCCGGCTGCAGGTGCAGGTAGTACGACGGCGCTTCGACCTGCTTGTGGCGCTCGTGGAACAGCCGCGCGCCCTGCCATTCCTTGTACGGGCGCTTGTCGCCGGAAAAGCGCGTGTCGCGCTGGATGCGGAACAGCGAGCCGCCGACGCCCTTCGGGTCGGCGCGGTAATGCGGGCTGACCGCGGCGAGCGCCGGCTGCAGGTCGCCGATCAGGCGCAGGAACGGCCCCCGCACGTTCGCGTCGTACTCGGCCTTGTGCGCGTGGAACCACTCGCGCTCGTTGTGGCGGGCGAGGCTGCGCAGGAACTTGAAACTGGCGTCGGAAAAGTAGGCGGGCATCGGGGAGGGCTCAGGTCAGGCTGGCGTCGATGTCGCGGCCCCAGGCCTCGAGGCGATCGAGCAGGGCGAGCTTGCCGCCGTCGCCGGCATGGCGCAGGCGCAGGTCGGCGATCTCGGCGTGGAACCGCGCGAAGCTCAGCTCGGACAGGCCCGACTCGTCGTGCAGGCGCCGGCGGCGGTACGCATCCCAGCGCGCGCGCTCGTCGGCGTCGAGCGTGTCCGGCCAGTTGCGCGCGCGGTAGCGGAACAGCAGTTCGGCCAGCCGGGGGTCGCGGAACGAGAATGCGCGCGCGCCGAGCGCCGCCGGCGGCGTGGTGCGCACGTCGGCGAACAGGCGCTTGTCCCCGTCGCCGATGAAGCCGTCGTACAGGGATGCATCGACGTCCGACGGAGTGCGCGCCTTGTCGGCGTCGAACACCCGGCGCACCTTCTCGGCCAGTGCGGGTCCGGCCGCGCGCAGCGTCGCCGCGCGTGCGAGCACCTCGGCCGGGTCGATCCGCAGCCGTTCCAGGTCAGCGTCGCGCAGGTGGTCCCACGCGACCAGCGCCGGCGCGCGGTTGAGGTGGACCTCCTTCAGCGCGATGCGGACCTCGCCCTCGGGCAGGTCGGCGGCGGGCGTGTACAGGCGGTCGGCGATCTCGTCCGGCGACAGCCGCAGCAAGGGTTCCGGGTCCTGGCCGAGGTCGAACACGACCACGCGGTTGTCGATGCGCGGGTGGCGCGCGAGCGGCACCACCGGCGCCGCGCACAGGCGGCTGGCCGGAAAGCGCTGCGACACGTGCAGCACCGGCGTCATCGCGACCACGTCGAGCAGGCTGGCGGCGAAGCGCTTGTCGCGCAGCTTCAGCAGGTAGTCCCACAGCCGCGGCTGGGCGCGGCGCAGGAGCCGGGCGATGCCGATCAGCGCGCGCACGTCGCTGAGCGCCTCGTGGGCCATGCCGTCGCGCACGCCGTTGGCCTCGGCCAGGTGCTCGAGCTTGAACGACGGCGCGCCGTCCTCGCGGGTCGGCCACACCAGACCGTCGGGGCGCAGCGCGTGTGCGGTGCGCATCACGTCGAGCAGGTCCCAGCGGCTGTTGCCGCCGCGCCACTCGCGCTCGTACGGGTCGAAGAAGTTGCGGAACAGCCCGTGGCGGACGAACTCGTCGTCGAAGCGCAGCGAGTTGTAGCCGAGCGTGCAGGTTTCCGGCCGCGCCATCTCCTCGACGATGCGGGCGAAGGCCTGCGCCTCGTTGACGCCGTCGCGCAGGGCGTCCTGCGGGGCGATGCCGGTGATCAGCGTCGCCACCGGCGACGGCAGCAGGTCGTCGGCCGGGCGCACGAAGAAGTCGATCGGCGCGTCGATCTCGTTGAGCTCGGCGTCGGTGCGGATCGCCGCGAACTGGGCGATGCGCGTCGTGCGCGGGTCGGCCCCGAACGTCTCGAGGTCGTAGAACAGGAAGCTCGCCGGCATGCGTCAGGCGTCCAGCGGCAGCGGCTCGAGCCGGGCGCGCACGGTGGCGTCGACCGCGTCCCAGTCCAGCGTGTCGAGCGTGTCGTGGCCGGCGGTCAGTTCGACCAGCAGCGCGCGCTGGCGCTGGCCCCGGTCCAAAGCGGTCGCGTAGGGCATGCGCTGGAACGTGACCATCGAGTAGCGCGGCATGAAGCGGTCCGGATGCCGTTGCGCGAGCTGCAGTTCCAGCGCACGCTGCAGCAGGTAGTCGTGGTCGTCGACGCGGTCGCGCATCTCCAGGTAGTTCTCCAGCGCCATCTGCTGGATCGCGCGCGCGTTCGGCAGCCGTTCGGCCTGGAACGCGGCGAAGGCCGCCGCGCGGTCGGGCGTGCGGTCGAGGTGCTCGGCCAGCGCCACGCAGTCCTCGAACGCGCAGTTCATGCCCTGGCCGTGGAACGGCACCATGGCGTGCGCGGCGTCGCCGAGCAGCACCGCGCGGCCGTCGAGGTGCCAGCGGTCCAGGTACAGCGTGGCCAGCAGCCCGGTGGGGTTGCGCTCGAAGTCGGTTTCCAGCGCCGGGATCAGCGGGATCGCATCGGCGAAATCGCGCTCGAACAGCGCGCGCACGTCGGCGCCGTTGCGCACCGTCGCAAAGCTCGGGTCGCCCTCGTTCGGCAGGAACAGGGTGACGGTGAAGGTCTGCTCGTCGTTCGGCAGCGCGATGCACATGTAGCGGCCGCGCGGCCAGATGTGCAGGGCGTTCGGCTCGATCCGGAAGCTGCCGTCGGCGGCCGGCGGGATCTCGAGCTCCTTGTACGAGTGGCCGAGGAATTCGGTGCGCTCGCCCAGTTCGAGCTGCCCGCGCATCGCCGCCCGCAGCGCCGAGCCCGCGCCGTCGGCGCCGACCAGCGCGTCGAAGCGCACCGCGACGCGGTCGTAGCCGCCCTCGTCGGCGAACGTGGCGACCTGCCCGTCGAAGTCGACATGGTCGAGCGAGCGGTAGAAGTGCAGCCGCACGCCGGCCTGCTCGGCGAGGTTCAGCAGGGTGATGTTGAGCTCGCCGCGGTTGACCGACCAGATCACCTCGCTGTCGTCGCGCCCGTAGCGCTGCAGGTCGGTGCGGCCGTCGAGGAAGTGGACCATGCGGCCGCGCATCATCACGGCCCGCGCCATCACCTCGTCATCGCCGCCGGCCTGCCGCAACGCGTGCAGGCCGCGCTCGGCCAGGGCGAGGTTGATCGAGCGGCCGCCGCCGTAGCCGTGCACGCGCGGGTCGCCGCGCTTCTCGTACACGTCGACGCGCCAGCCGCGCTGCACCAGCAGCGTGGCCAGCAGCGCACCGGCCAGCCCGGCGCCGATGATCGTGATGTGGCGCGAGGCGTCGTGGCTCATCGGTCGAGTCCGTCCGGCAGGTGGCCGCGCAGGGCCGTCAGGGCCGTCAGGGCCGTCAGGGCGTTATTCCAGGTCGCGCGCGGCGCGGTCACGCGGTCTTCCATCCCTGCACCGTGCGCGCAAAGCGCAGGACATCGGCATGGGTGTTGTACAGCGGCGCCGGCGAGATGCGGATCACGTCGGGTTCGCGCCAGTCGCCGAGCACGCCGCGCGCGGCGAGGTGCTCGAACAGCGCGCGGCCGTGCTCGCGGCCGCCGCGCACGCGCAGCGACAGCTGGCAGCCGCGGCGCTCGGGCTCGGCCGGGGTCAGGATCTCCAGCGTGTCCGACAGGCCCGCGTGGATCAGAGCTTCGAGGTAGCCCGTCAGCCGGATCGACTTGGCGCGAAGCGCCGGCATGCCGACGCGGTCGAACAGGTCGAGCGACGCGCGCAGCGGCGCCAGGCCGAGGATCGGCGGGTTGCTGAGCTGCCAGCCGTCGGCGCCGGCCGACGGCACGAAGTCCGGGCCCATCAGGAAGCGGCTGGACGGGTCGTGGCCCCACCAGCCGGCGAAGCGCGGAACGTCGGCGTGGGCGTGGCGCTCGTGCACGAAGCAGCCTGCGATCGCGCCCGGACCGGAGTTCAGGTACTTGTAGTGGCACCACACCGCGAAGTCCGCGCCGCTGTCGTGCAGCGCCAGCGGCACGTTGCCGACCGCGTGCGCGAGGTCGAACCCGCACGCCGCGCCGGCCGCGTGGGCGAGCCTGGCGATCGCCGGAAGGTCGAACGCCTGGCCGGTGCGGTACTGCACGCCCGGCCACAGCACCAGCGCCAGCCGCGGCCCGTGCTCGGCGATGGCGCGCTCGATCGCGCCCATCGAAAACAGGCCGCCGGGTTCGTCAGGCTGCAGCTCGATCAGGTCGGCGTGCGGGTCGAAGCCGTGGAAGGCCACCTGCGAGGCCACCGCGTAGCGGTCGGACGGGAACGAGCCGGCTTCGACCAGGATCGCCGGGCGCTCGCGCGTCGGCCGGTAGAAGCTGACCATCATCAGGTGCAGGTTCGCGGTCAGCGTGTTCATCGCGACCACTTCCGACGGCTGCGCGCCGACCAGCCGCGCGAGCGGCTCGCGCACCAGCCCGTGGTAGGTCATCCACTGCGCGTCGCCGGTGAAGTGGCCCTCGACGGCTTCGTGCGCCCACTTGTCGAGCACCTCGTCGATGTAGCGCCGCGCCGCGCGCGGCTGCAGGCCGAGCGAGTTGCCGACGAAGTAGGTCTGTTCGGCGCCGCCGTGGCGCGGCAGCAGGAACTCGTGGCGCAGCGTCGGCAGCGGGTCGGCGGCGTCGAGCGCGGCGGCGTGGGACGGGGCGAACAGATCGGTCACGGCGAGCGGATTCCGGAAAGCAATGGCGAAGGGATCAAGCGGCAGGAGCGTGGCTCAGGCGAATCGCGACAGCGGCAGGCCGAGCCATTCGAGCGCGGTGCCGTGGTACAGGCGCGCCTGCTCGGCGGCGTCGAGCCCCAGCGCGGCGATGCCGGCGCCCGGCTCCTGCTCGCCGAGCGGGAACGGGTAGTCGGTGCCGAGCATCACCCGCGAGACGCCGCAGGTGTCGAGCAGGTAGCGAAGCGCGCGCGGGTCGGCGACCCACGAGTCGAAGTAGAGGCGGTCGAGGTACTCGCGCGGGTTGCGCGGGTTGTCGGTGGCCACCAGGTCCGGGCGCATGTTGAAGCCGTGCTCGATGCGGCCGATCGTGTACGGGAAGCTGCCGCCGCCGTGGGCCATGCATACCTTGAGCTTCGGCAGGCGCTCGAGCACGCCGCCGAACACCAGGCAGCACGCGGCGCGCGACTGCTCGGCCGGCATGCCGACCAGCCACGGCAGCCAGTACTTCGGCATCGACGCGGCGCCCATCATGTCCCACGGGTGCACGAGGATCGCCGCGCCCAGGTCGCTGGCGGCCTCGAAGAATTCGAACAGCTCCGGCGCGTCGAGGTTCCAGTCGTTGACGTGGCTGCCGATCTGCACGCCCTGCAGGCCGAGCTGGTCCATGCAGCGCTCGAGCTCCTGCACGGCCAGCCGCGGCGACTGCAGCGGCACGGTGCCGATGCCGGCGTAATGGCGCGGGAACTGGCGCACGGTGGTGGCCATGTGGTCGTTGAGCGCCTGGTGCAACTCCAGCGCGTGCTGCGGCTTGGCCCAGTAGCTGAACATCACCGGCACGGTGCTGATCACCTGCACCTGCACGCCGAACCGCGCGTAGTCGTCGATGCGCTCCTGCGGGTCCCAGGTCTTCGACCAGATCTCGCGGAAGAACTTGCCGTCTTTGTAGATGCGGTGGCGGCCGTCGTCGGTGTGGTGGATCACCGGGAAGCGCAGGTCGCCGTACTTGCGCGCCAGGTCGGGCCAGTCGCGCGGCAGGTAGTGGGCGTGGGTATCGATCTTCAGCATTCGGGCTCAGCCACCGATGGCCCCGGCCACCACGCCGTACAGCGGGATGCCGATGGCCAGGTTGAACGGGAAGGTGACGCCCAGCGATGCCGCCAGGCAGCGGCCGACGTTGGCCTCGGGCATCGACGCGCGGATCGACGCCGGCGCGGCGATGTACGACGCGCTGGCGACCATCGTCGCGAACACCGTCGCCGTGCCCGGCTCCATGCCGGCCAGCCGCGCGACTGCCGCGCCGGCGCACCCGTGCAGCAGCGGCACCGCGATCGCATACGGCACCAGCCGCGCGGCCTCGCGCCCGATCGTGCGCAGCTGCGCGGCGGCGAGCATGCCCATGTCGATCATGAACAGCATCAGCGTGCCCTGGAACAGCTGGAAGTACATCGCGTCGACGCTGGCGATGCGCTGCTTGCCGGCCAGCGCGCCGATCGCCAGGCCGCCGAGCAGCAGCAGCGCGGTCTTGCCGGTCAGCACCTCGCGCACCTGCGCCATGCGCACCGCGCCGCCCTTGCCGATCGCCAGGCCGAGCAGGATCGCCGGGATCTCCAGCGCCACCACCAGCGCGACCAGCACGCCGTCGGGCGCGCCGCCGCCGCGCTCGACGTACTGCTGAGCGGCGATGAAAGTCACCGCCGACACCGAACCGTAGTGCGCCGCCATCGCCGCGGCTTCGGTGCGCACGTCGCGCAGCCACAGCCGCGCAGCGAAGTAGGCCGACGCCGCGGTCGCGACGCCGACCGCGATCGTCAGCAGCACCAGCCCGCCCAGCCGCAGCGGGTCGCCGCCCTGGCTCAGCGCGACGCCGCCCTTCAGGCCGATCGCCAGCAGCAGGAAGATCGACAGGTACTGCTGGATCGCGCCGGGGATTTCCAGGTCGCTGCGCACCAGCCGCGCGACGACGCCCAGCGCGAACGCCAGCACCACCGGCGACAGTAGGTTGGCGGACAGCAGGTCGGCCGAGATCATCTCAGGTGTCCGGCATCACGTACTTGGCCGGCGCCGGGTTCACGTGCCCGCAGGCCTTGCAGGTGCGATGCTCGAGCGACGAGTAGAAGCGGTCGAACACCGGCGGGAAGTCCTGCTCGATGTCGACCAGGTGGAAGAACTCCTCGTACAGCTTGGCGTTGCACTGTGCGCAGAACCACAGCAGGCCGTCGTCCTCGTGCGGCAGGCGCTTGCGCTCGATGACCAGCCCGATCGAGCCCTCCATGCGCTGCGGCGAATGCGGCACGCGCGGCGGCAGCAGGAAGGTTTCGCCGGCGCGGATCGGGATGTCGCGCACCTTTCCGTCCTCCTGGATGCGCAGCACCATCTCGCCCTCGAGCTGGTAGAACCACTCCGCGCCCTCGTCCCAGTGGTAGTCGGTGCGCGCGTTCGGCCCGCCGACGACCATGACGATGAAGTCGCCATCGTAAATGCATTTGTTGCCGACCGGCGGCTTCAACAGGTGGCGGCGCTCGTCGATCCAGGCCTGAAGGTTCAGTGGGGCGGGCAACATCGGGACGGTCTCCAGTCGGTCGGGTTCGGCGCGCGGCGGTCGGGCGGCCGTGTCAGCCGGGCAGGGCGGCCACGCACTTGAGCTCGATCGCGATCGGCGTCGGCAGCGCGGTGATGCCCAGCGTGGTCCGGCACGGCGCGGTCGAGGGGTCGGGAAAGTATTCGGCCCACACGGCGTTGTACGCCTTGAAGTCGCGCGCCATGTCGGTGAGGTACACGGTCACGTCGACCAGGTCCTCCCAGCGCGCGCCGCTGGCTTCGAGCACCGCGCGCACGTTGGCGAACACCGCGCGCGCCTGCAGGTCGATGTCGTACGAGATCAGGCGGTCGTCGGCGTCGTGCACGTTGCCGGGGATCGCGTTGCTGGCCGGGTCGCGCGGACCGATGCCGGACAGGAACAGCAGGTGGCCGACCCGGCGTGCGTGCGGGTAGTGGCCGACCGCGCGCGGCGCGCCGCTGGCGTGGATGGCATCGCTCATGCCTCGTGCCCCTGCTGCCGGACCCGTTCGATCGCGGCCGCGTAGGCCGGTGCGACCTCGTCGGGCCCGTCGATGCCGGGGCCCAGTTCGCGTACGCGCCCGTCGTGCAGGCTGTACACCCACGCGTGCACGCCGAGCGTCTGGCCGCGCGCCCACGCGTCCTGCACGACGGTGGTCTGGCAGACGTTGAGCACCTGCTCGATCACGTTGAGCTCGCACAGCCGCGCGTGGCGCAGGGCGTCGAGTTCGACCTCGTCGAGCAGCGCGGCGTGCTTCTGGGCGACGTCGCCGACGTGGCGCAGCCAGTTGTCCGCGAGCCCGACGCGGGTGCCGTTCAACGCCGCGTGCACACCGCCGCAGCCGTAGTGACCGACGACGAGGATGTGCTCGACCTTCAGGATGTCGACCGCGAACTGCATCACCGACAGGCAGTTGAGGTCGCCGTGCGACATCACGTTGGCGACGTTGCGGTGCACGAAGACCTCGCCCGGCGCCAGCCCGGTGATCTGGTTGGCCGGCACGCGCGAGTCGGAGCAGCCGATCCACAGGTACTTTGGCGCCTGTTGCTGCGACAGGCGCTTGAAGAAGGTCGGGTCATCGCGGCGGACCTGCTCGGCCCAGTCGCGGTTGTTGCGCAGCAGTTCGTCGAGGTTGCTCATGCGGAACGGCGTATCCGTGGTGCGTGGTGAGGTGAGGTGGCGGGGTCAGGGCAGCGCGATGCCGACGTTCTTGGCCTCGCTGAAGAAACGCATCGCCTCCATGCCGCCCTCGCGGCCGAGACCCGACGCGCCGGTGCCGCCGAACGGCGTGCGCAGGTCGCGCATCATCCAGGTGTTGATCCAGACCATGCCGGTGCGCAGCTGCGCGGCCATCCGGTGGGCGCGGTTGAGGTCGCGCGTCCACACCGACGCCGCCAGCCCATAGTCGCTCGCATTGGCCAGCGCGAGCGCGTGCTCGTCGCTGTCGAACGGCTGCAGCGTCACCACCGGGCCGAAGATCTCGTCGCGGTTGGTGGCGCAGTCCGGGCCGAGCCCGTCGATGACGGTCGGGGCAACGAACCAGCCTGGCCGGTCGAGCGCGGCGCCGCCGCACAGCACCTGGCCGCCCTCGGCGCGCGCACGTTCGAGCGCGGCGACGACCTTGTCGAAATGCGCCTGCGACACGAGCGGGCCTAGCTGGTTGTCCTCGTCGATCGGGTCGCCGACCCGCAGCGCGATCGCGCGCTCGACCAGCGCGTCGCGGAACTCGGCGTGGATCGACTGCTCGACCAGCATCCGCGAGCCGCAAAGGCAGATCTGACCGGAGTTCTGGAACGCCGAGCGCACCAGCACGTCGAGGTGCTCGCGCCAGTCGCTGTCGGCGAACACCAGGGTGGGGTTCTTGCCGCCGAGCTCGAGCGACACCTTCTTCAGCAGCGGCGCGGCGAGCGAGGCGATGCGGCGGCCGACCGCGGTGCTGCCGGTGAACGACACGGCCTTGATCCGCGCATCGGTCACCAGCGCCTCGCCGACCTCGGCGCCGACGCCGTGGACGACGTTCAGCACGCCGGCCGGCAGGCCGATCTGCGTGGCGAGTTCGGCCAGCATCGTCGCCGTCACCGGCGTGACTTCCGATGGCTTGGCCACGACGGTGTTGCCGGCCGCCAGCGCCGGCGCGATCTTCCACGTGAACAGGTACAGCGGCAGGTTCCACGGCGAGATCGTCGCCACCGCGCCGAGCGGCGTGCGCAGCGTGTAATTGAGCCCGGCCTGCCCGTGGTGCGACTCGCTGGCGAACTGGGTCGCCGCGTGCGCGAAGAAGCGCAGGTTGGCCACCGCGCGCGGGATCTCGATCTCGCGCGCCAGCCGCATCGGCTTGCCGCCGTCGCGGGACTCGGCGTGGGCGAAATCGACCAGCCGCGCCTCCAGCGCATCGGCGAGCTTCTCGAGCCAGCGCGCGCGCTCGCTCGGGGCCAGCGCGGCCCATGCCGGGGCGGCGGCGTCGGCGGCGGCGATCGCGTCCTCGACGTCGGCGGCGGTGCCGGCGGCGACCTGCGCGTAGGCCCGCGCATTCGCCGGGTCGAACACCTCCAGCCAGCGGCCGCCGTGCGGTTCGCGGGGCTGCCCGGCGATGTGGTGGTGCAGTCGCTGCATGCGCCTAGCTTAACCGGCGCGGCGTGTGGCCGACCTGTTCAGCGCTGGCAGCGCGGGCACAGGTAGAGCCGCCGGCCGCCGATCTCGCGGCGTTCGACCAGCCCGCCGCAGCCGTCGCACGGCAGTTCGGCGCGATCGAACACGGCGAAGCGGAAGCCCGCCGGCGTGTCGTTGACCGAGGCCGCGTAGCGACGGGTGCCGCGGGTCCGGTAGCTGCGTCGCGGCACGTCGAGCAGCGCGTGGGCCAGCCGTCGGCGTTCGTCGTCGTCGAGGTCGCGCGGCCTGCGGGACGGCAGCAGCCGTGCCTGGAACAGCACCTCCGAGCGCAGGTAATTGCCCATGCCGGCGAGGAAGGACTGGTCGAGCAGCAGCACCGACAGCGCGCGGCCGGAAAACCGGTCGCCGCGCAGTCGCTGTTCGACGGCCGCCTCGTCCAGCGATGGGTCGAGCACGTCGGGGCCGAGCTTGGCCAGGAACGGGTGCCGGCCGAGCTCGTCGTCGCGCCACATCTCGATGTCCGACGCCGAGTACAGCAGGATCGCGCTGCGCGCCGTTTCGATCGCCACGCGCAGCGCCCGCGTCGAGTCGGGCCGCTCGCCGGCCTTGGCCACCGACCACACGCCGTACAGCTGGTTGTGGCTGTACAGCGTCCAGCCGTTGTCGAACCGGGTCAGCAGGGCCTTGCCGTGCGGGTCGATCGCGCGGACGCGGGCGCCGACCAGCGCTGCCTCGTGGTGCTTCAGCGTGGGGAAGGCGAACCACGCCGACTCGATCGGCTGGCCGACGACGGCCTCGGCCAGCCGGTCGGCGGCGCGGCGGATCTCGGGGCCTTCGGGCATCGGTGGTTCCGGCAGCGGCAGGTCCGGTCAGTACGCGCGCGGGGCGATCGCCGGAGGCGCCTTGGCCGGCCGTCCCGCCAGCACGCGCGTGCACAGCAGCGATGCACCCAGCGCCAGCGACACGATCATGACGCCCGCGGTCCAGTCGAACGCGGTGCCGTAGCCGGCGTACGCCGTCGCCCGCGGCTTCGCGATGGTCCACATGAAGGCGGCGGGCGCCGCCATCGCGATCGCGAACAGGACGAATCCGCCGGCAACCAGCGGCACCTGCTCGCCCTCGGTCATCGGCACGCGAGGCGGCGACAGGCGCAACGCGTAGGTGGGCACCAGGCCGATCAGCAGCGCCGCCAGCGGCACCCACGCAGCCATCGCCAGCACGAACGCGCCGATCAGCGTCGCGAACCAGCCGCGGTGCACGTACTCCGCGCCCTGGCCCAGCGACTGCACCAGGTAGTCCCAGCCCAGCACGACCGATCCGCCGACCAGCAGCGCGGCCGGCACCATCCGCCACAGCGGCCGGTCGGCGAGGTCGCTCATATCGACTGCATCCGCCCGCCGTCGACCGGCAGGCTGACGCCGTTGACGTACGCGGCGGCCGGCGAGCACAGGAACGCGATTACGCCGCCGACCTCGCCGGCTTGGGCGAAGCGGCCGACCGGCACCGTCGCCAGCATCCCGTCGGCAACCTGCGTCTGCGCCTTGCCGGACGCCGCCGCGCGGTCGGCGAGGATCTGCGCCAGCCGCGCGGTCTCGGTGTAGCCGGGCAGCACGTTGTTGACCGTGATGCCGTCCGGGCCGAGCTCGCGCGACAGGGTCTTGGCCCAGCTCGCGACCGCGCCGCGCACCGTGTTGGAGACGCCGAGGTTGGCGATCGGCTCGCGCACCGAAGTCGAGATCACGTTGACGATGCGGCCCCAGTGGGCCGCGCGCATGCCCGGCAGCACAGCCTGCACCAGCGCGTGGTTGGCGAGCAGGTGGCGCCCGAACGCATCGACGTAGGCCGACGCGTCGGCCCCGTGCGCCGGCCCGCCCGGCGGACCGCCGGTGTTGTTGACGAGGATGTGCACGGGCCGTTCGTCGGCCAGCGCCGCGACCTCGGCCGCCAGGTCGTCACGCTGCGACACGTCGGCGACCAGCAGGCCGTGCCGCTGTTCGCCGCGCCGGGGCAGGGCATCGACCACCGCCTGCAGCGCCTCGGCGCGACGCGCCATCACCGTGACGTCGGCGCCGAGCGCGGCGAGCTCGTGCGCCGCGGCGCGGCCGATGCCTTCGGAGGCGCCGCACACCAGCGCGTGGCGGCCGGTCAGTTCGAGGTCCATGTCAGTCTCCGGTGTTCGTGGCGAGTGCGGCGCGCATCAGCGCGGCGACGTCGCGGTTGGCGTCGCCCGGCAGCGCCTGCAGCGCGGCGACCACCGCCTCGCGGTTGGCGCGCGGGTGGTTCTGGTTGAGCTTGTGCTTGATCGCCACGCGCTCGGCGCGGAAGCGGAAGCCGACGATGCCGCGCAGCTGCACGCGCTCTTCCGGCCGGTCGAACTCGAACGCCCAGTCGCCGCCGACCCGGGCCTCGAAGTGGCGGCTCAGGCGGTCGACCAGGTCGGCCAGGCCGTCCTCGTCGTCGTACGTCTCGAGCGCGCCGTGCAGTTCGGCGCTCGCGTAGTTCCAGGTCGGCACGCGCGCCTGCGCACGCTTGTCGGGGTACCAGCCGGGCGACACGTACGCGTGCGCACCGTGCAGCAGCACCGTCGCCGGGCCGGCGTGGGCCGACTGCGGGTTCGCGCGGGCCCAGTGGCCGTGCAGCTCGACCCGCTCACCGTCACGCACCAGCAGCACCGGCAGCTGGCTGATCGTCGGCGCGCCGTCGCGGACCGTCACCAGCGTGGCGAATGGGTCGCGCGCCACCAGCGCGTCGAGCGCGGCCAGGTCGGTCTCGGCGAACGCGCGCGGCAGGTACATCGCTCAGTGGCGCGGCGGCAGCTTGACGATCATCCGGTCGCGCAGGTCGTCATCGTCGTCCGACGCCGGCGGCGCAATCTCGTCGAGCGCGAAGCCGCGCTCGCGCGCGTCGTCGTCGTCGAGGCCATCGAGGCTCACGAACTCGGCGTCCATCAGCGCGGCGCGGGCCGTGTCCTCGCTGTCGTAGGCGAGGGTGTTGCCGTCGCTGTCGAAGACCTCGGCGGTGCCGGCGTCGCGCACGCGCAGGCGCGCCCACACGATCGTGCGGCCGATCGAGGCCAGCCACCACTCCACGTTCGAATCGCTCATCCGCCCACCACCGTCGAAAGCAGCCACAGCAGCGCCGACGCCGCCAGCGCAAACAGGATCACCAGCAGCGAGATCCGCGCCGGCGTCGCCAGCCCGCTGAGGTTGCGATCGCCGGCGTTGCGGTAGCCGCCGCGCAGCAGCCAGGCCAGCGCCGACGGCTTGGCGAACGCGCCCTCACCGAGTTCGGCGGCGAGCGCAGCGTGGCGGTCGCGCACGTGCACCAGCGTCAGCGGCCAGAAGATCACGAACGCGGTGGCGCCGGCGATCGCGACGCCGACGAAGCACAGGGCGAAGAACAGGATCATCAGAATTCCGCCTGGCCGGGCGCGCGCGGGTACGGGATCGCGTCGCGGATGTTGCTCAGCCCGCACACGTACACCACCAGACGCTCGAAGCCGAGCCCGAAGCCGGCGTGCGGCACCGTGCCGTAGCGGCGGAAGTCGCGGTACCACTGGTAGTGGTCGGCATCGAGGCCGAACTGCGCCATGCGTGCGTCGAGCACGTCGAGGCGCTCTTCGCGCTGGCTGCCGCCGATGATCTCGCCGATGCCCGGCGCCAGCACGTCCATCGCCGCGACGGTGCGGCCGTCGTCGTTGAGTCGCATGTAGAACGCCTTGATGTGCTCGGGGTAGTTGGTGACTACGACCGGACGGCCGACATGCTGCTCGGTCAGCCAGCGCTCGTGCTCGGTCTGCAGGTCCAGGCCCCATTCGACCGGGAACTCGAACTTCTGCCCGGACTTCTGCAGCAGGCCGATCGCGTCGGAGTACTCGATCCGCTCGAACGGCGCGTTGACGAACTTCTCCAGTCGCGTGATCGCATCAGGCTGGACGCGCTCGGCGATGAACGCCAGGTCGTCCATGCGCTCGGCCAGCACCGCGCGGAACAGGTACTTGAGGAACTCCTCGGCCAGCCGCGCGTCCTCGGCCAGGTCGGCGAAGGCGATCTCCGGCTCGATCATCCAGAACTCGGCCAGGTGGCGCGTGGTGTGGCTGTTCTCGGCGCGGAACGTCGGGCCGAACGTATAGACCTTGCTCAGCGCCAGGCAGTAGGCCTCGACGTTGAGCTGGCCCGACACCGTCAGGAACGTCTCCTTGCCGAAGAAGTCGCGCGAGAAGTCGACCGCGCCGTCCTTGCCGCGCGGCAGGTTGGCCAGGTCCAGCGTCGACACCCGGAACATCTGCCCGGCGCCCTCGGCGTCGGACGTGGTCACGATCGGGGTGCTGATCCAGTAGAAGCCGTGCTCGTGGAAGAACCGGTGCACCGCGTTGGCCAGGCAGTGGCGGATGCGCGTGACTGCGCCGAACAGGTTGGTGCGCGGGCGCAGGTGCGCCACCTCGCGCAGGAACTCCAGCGAATGCGGCTTGGGCTGGATCGGGTAGGTCTCGGGGTCCTCGACCCAGCCGACCACCTCGACGCGCGTGGCCTGCATCTCGAAGGCCTGGCCCTGGCCCTGCGACTGCACCAGCGTGCCGGTGGCGATGACCGCGCAGCCGGCGGTGAGGTGCTTCACCTCGGCCTCGTAGTTGGGCAGGGTGGCGGGCGCCACGACCTGGATCGGCGCGAAGCACGAACCGTCGCTGACGTTGACGAAGCTCAGCCCGGCCTTCGAATCGCGGCGGGTGCGCACCCAGCCGCGGACCGTGACTTCGCCGCCGGCGGGCACCTTGCCCGCGAGCGCCTGTTCGACGCTGACCACCGTCATGCCTTGATTCCTTGCCTGTTCGGGCCAATGTGGGAAACGTCGGAGTTTACTGGCTCGGCCGACACCGGTGCGAGGCGCGGCGTCGTCGCGACAACGCGGCATCCCGCCCACGGTGCCGGGCTTCGACCACCGCCTCGCTATACTCGCGTCGTCGCTTCTGGAGTCCGCATGCCCGTCACCCTGACCCCCGCCGCCCTGGCCCGCGTGCAGCGCTACCTCGCCGAGGACGCGCAGGCGCTCGGCCTGCGCTTCGGCGTGACCCGCACCGGCTGCTCGGGCTGGCAGCACACCGCCGATCTCGCCCGCGACCAGCGCGACGGCGACACCGTGTTCGAGCAGGACGGCGTGCGCGTGTTCGTCGATGCGGTCAGCCTGCCGGTGGTCGACGGCACCCGGATCGACCTGGTCAAGCAGCGCCTCGGCGAGCAGTTCGTGTTCCGCAACCCGAACGCCAGCGCCGAATGCGGCTGCGGCGAGAGCTTCACGACCGACGAAAGCCTCGCCTGAGGCCGCGGGCGCGCCGCGCCCGTTCGTGCGTCCTGCGATGTGATCCGGCCCGTGCATTCACCGGTCCGGGCCTGCGGTACTGGGCGGAAAGCCCCTCCCTCGTTCAGTTGCGCAGTCGAGCCATCCGGGCCGGCGGCGCGGTGGCGCCGTGGCGCTGGCGACGGTGAAGCGGATTCTCACGACTCCCGCCTAAGCGATTGATCCGTTTCCATCGCAGCCGGTGAGACGGCGGCGGCGCCGAATGGGCCATCGGCGCCGGTTGTGCGCGCCTTCCGAAGTAAATACATTTTTACTCCGTCGACTGCCTGACCGACCATGCCTTCCGACCTCACCGAACGCCAGGCCGAGATCCTCGCCTTCATCCGCGCGCACGCGGCCACTGAAGGCCTGCCGCCGACCCTGCAGCAGATCGCCGACGCGTTCGGCTTCCGCCAGGCCTGCGCGGCGCACAAGCACGTCAAGCGGCTGCAGCAGGCCGGCCACCTCACGGTGCGGCCGAACGAGGCCCGCGGCATCCGCCTGCCGACGGCGTCGTCGAAGGCCGGTGGCGGCCGCGCATCGGAACGGATGGCGTTGCCGGTGCTCGGCCGCGTCGCCGCCGGCGCGCCGATCGGCGCCGATGCCGGCATCGAGCGCCACGTGCTGCTCGACCGCGCGCTGTTCTCGACCCGCCCCGACTACCTGCTGCGCGTGCAGGGCGATTCGATGCGCGACGACGGCATCTTCGACGGCGACCTCGTCGCGGTGAAGCGCAGCGCCGACGCGCGCAGCGGGCAGGTGGTGATCGCGCGCATCGACGGCGAGGTCACGATCAAACGGCTCGAACGCGACGACACGCGGCTGCGGCTGCTGCCGCGCAATCCCGACTTCGCCCCGATCGAGGTGCCGCCCGGCAGCGACTTCGCGATCGAGGGCCTGTACTGCGGCCTGGTGCGGCCGGACTGAGCGATGGCCGCCGTCCTCCGCCCGGACTCCACTGCGCTTGAATCGCTGCTGTCGGCGCGCACGGTGTGGCGCGCCGGCCGCAGCGCGGCGGGCGAACCGCTGGGCGAGCCGACCGGCTTCGCCGCGCTCGACGCGCTGCTGCCGCAGGGCGGCTGGCCGTGCGGGGCGCTGACCGAACTGCTGATCCCGGCCGACGGGGTCGGCGAGCTGGCCGTGCTGATGCCGACGCTGGCGCGGCTGACCACCGCCGGCACGCGCGTGGCGCTGGTCGCGCCGCCGTACCGCCCGTACGCGCCGTCGTGGCAGGCCGCGGGCGTGGACCTGCGCTGGCTCGACGTCGTCGACGGCGACGCCCGCAACGCGCTGTGGGCGTTCGAGCAGTGCCTGCGCAGTGCGGCGTTCGGCGCGGTGCTCGGCTGGCCGCTGCGCGCCGACGGCCCGGCGCTGCGGCGCCTGCAGGTCGCCGCCGACAGCGGGCAGTGCCTGGGCTTCGCGATCCGCGGCCGCCAGCACGCCGACAACCCGTCGCCGGCGGCGCTGCGCATGGAGCACGTGCGCGGGGCGTGGCACGTGCGCAAATGCCGCGGCGCGCCGGCGCCGGCGGTGCCGTTCTTGCCGGAGCACGTCTTGCCGGAGCAGGTCTTGCCGGAGCATGTCGTGCCAGAGCACGTGGCGCCGGGACGGATCGCGCGGGGGCAGGGCGCGGCGGCGCCGATCGTGTCGAGGCCACCCGGAGCGACGCGACCGCCGTTCGCGCCGTCGCCGACCTGAGGCCTCGCCGTGCTCTGGGCCTGCATCGCGCTGCCGCAGCTGGCGCTGGACGCCGTCCAGCGGCGGTTGCCCGACCCGACCCGCGCGCTGGCGCTGGTCGGCGGGCCGGCGCACCTGCGCCACCTGCACGCGGTCAACGCCGCCGCCGAGGCGATGGGCCTGGCGCCGGGCATGCGTCTGTCCGCCGCGCAGGCGCTGTGCGCGCAGGCCCAGCTGGTGGAGCACGACGAAAGCGCCGAGGCGCGCTGGCAGCGCTTCCTCGCCGCGTGGGCGTACCGGCACAGCTCGCTGGTCAGCGCGCAGTGGAGCGGGGCGATCGTGCTCGAGGCGCGCGCCAGCTTCCGCCTGTTCGGGCCGTGGCCGCGGTTCGCCGCGCGCCTGCGCGAGGAGCTGCAGGCGCTCGGGTTCACCCACCGGCTCGCACTGGCGCCGACGCCGCGCGCCGCGCGCGTGCTGGCCGGCCTGCGCGACGGCCTAGCGGTCGGTAGCGGCCCGGCGCTGGCGCTGATGCTCGACCGCGTGCCAACCCGCCGCGCCGCGCTGCCCGACGACGCCGGCGAGCGCCTGCACGCGGTCGGCGCGCGCACGCTGGCGGCGGTGCGCGCGCTGCCGCGCGACGGCCTGCGCCGGCGCTTCGGCGCGGCGCTGCTCGAGCACCTCGACCGCCTGTACGGCGAGGCCGACGATCCGCTCGCGTACTACCTGCCGCCGGACCATTTCGATGCGCGGGTCGAACTGGGCTACGAGGTCGAGAGCCACCAGGCGCTGCTGTTCCCGCTGCGCCGGCTGGTCAACGACCTGGCCGTGTACCTGTCCGGGCGCGACGGCGGCGTCCAGCGGTTCGCGCTGCGGCTGGAGCACGCGCACGGCCACACCGAGGTGCCGGTCGGGCTGCTGGCGGCCGAACGCGACGCGGCGCTGCTGTTCGAGATCGCGCGCAACCGGCTCGAGCAGGCGTCGATCGGCGCGCCGGTGGTCGGCCTGCGCCTGCTCGCGCGCGAGCTGCCGCCGTTCGTGCCGGCCGAGCGCGACCTGTTCGATGCCCGCCCGGCGCAGGCGGTGCCGTGGCCGCAGCTGCGCGAGCGATTGCGCGCGCGCTTGGGCGACGAGTCGGTCTACCGCATCGCCGCCGACGGCGACCCGCGCCCCGAACGCGCGTGGCGCCGCGCCGGCCCGGACGACGACGCGCTGTGCGCCGTGCCCGCGCCGCGGCGCCCGCCGCGCCCGGCGTGGCTGCTGCCGCGGCCGGTGCCGCTGCGCGATCCGGACCTGCGCATCGTGTCCGGCCCCGAGCGGCTGGAGAGCGGCTGGTGGGACGGCGCCGACGCGCGCCGCGACTACTACGTGCTCGAGACCTCGCAGGGGCAGCGCGCGTGGGCGTTCGCCGCGCCCGGCGAGCAGTGCGGCTGGATGCTGCACGGGTGGTTCGCATGAGCTGGGACGACGCCGTCGACGGCGTCGACCGCGAGACGCCGGGCGACCGCATGCCGCGCGCGCTGCAGGTCGCCGCGCGGCTGCGCGAGGCCGCCAACGACGACGCGGTGCCGGTCGACGATTCGCCCGCGTACGCCGAGCTGCACTGCGTGTCGGACTTCAGCTTCCTGCGCGGCGCGGCCAGCGCGGAGGAGCTGTTCGAGCGCGCGCGGGTGTGCGGCTACGCCGCGCTGGCGATCACCGACGAGTGCTCGCTGGCCGGCATCGTGCGCGCGCTGGAGGCGTCGCGCGCGACCGGCGTGCGGCTGGTGGTCGGCAGCGAGTTCGCCCTCGACGACGGCGCCCGCTTCGTCCTGCTGGTCGAGGACGCCGCCGGCTACACCCGGCTGTGCGCGCTGATCACCCGCGGCCGCCGCGCGGCGGGGAAGGGCAGCTACCGGCTGCGCCGCGGCGACGTGGAAGCGCTGTTCGCCGGCGTCGACGCGCCGGGCGTGTTCGCGCTGTGGCTGCCCGATGCCGGCCCCGGCCTGCGCGCCGAGCCGGCGCATGGCGCGTGGCTGCGCGCGGTGTTCGGCGACCGCGCGTTCGTGTCGGTGGCCCTGCACCGCGAAGAGGACGACGCCGCGCGGCTGGCCGCGCTGCAGGCGCTGGCCGATGGCCTCGCGCTGCCGATGGTCGCCACCGGCGGCGTGCACATGGCCACCCGCCGCCAGCGCGTGCTGCAGGACACGATGACCGCGATCCGCCACGGCCTGCCGCTGGCCGACTGCGGCGCGCACCTGTTCCGCAACGGCGAACGCCACCTGCGCGCGCGCCGCACGCTCGGCAACATCTACCCGCGCGCGCTGCTCGAGGCCGCGGTGGCGCTGGCCGCGCGCTGCACATTCGACCTCGGCACCGACCTGGCGTACCGCTACCCGGCCGAGCTGGTGCCCGACGGCGAAACCCCGTCGACCCACCTGCGCGCGCTGACCCTGGCCGGCATGCGCCAGCGCTGGCCCGGCGGCGCGCCGGCCGACGTCGTCCGCCAGATCGAGACCGAACTGACGCTGATCGCCGACCTGAAGTACGAGGCGTTCTTCCTGACCGTCGAGGACATCGTCCGCTTCGCGCGCGGCCGCGGGATCCTGTGCCAGGGGCGCGGCTCGTCGGCGAATTCGGCGGTGTGCTTCGCGCTGGGCATCACCGCCGTGGACCCGACCGAGAGCCGGCTGCTGATGGCGCGGTTCCTGTCGCGCGAGCGCAACGAGCCGCCGGACATCGATGTGGATTTCGAGCACGAGCGGCGCGAGGAGGTCCTCCAGTACGTCTACGCCAAGTACGGCCGCGAGCGCGCCGCGCTGGCGGCCACGGTGATCCGCTACCGCGGCAAGAGCGCGGTGCGCGATGTCGCCAAGGCCTTCGGCCTGCCGCCGGACCAGGTCGCGCTGCTGGCCGGCTGCTACGGCTGGGGCAACGGCGGCACGCCGATGGAGCAGCGCCTGCGCGAGGCCGGCTTCGACCCGGACAACCCGCTGGTCGCGCGCGTGCTGTGGGTGACCGCGCAGCTGGAGGACCACCCGCGCCACCTGTCGCAGCACGTCGGCGGCTTCGTGATCTGCGATGCGGCGCTGTCGACGGTGGTGCCGGTCGAGAACGCGGCGATGGCCGACCGCACGATCATCCAGTGGGACAAGGACGACCTGGAAACGATGAAGATGCTGAAGGTCGACTGCCTCGCGCTGGGCATGCTGACCTGCATCCGCAAGGCGATCGAGCTGGTCCGCGCGCACCGCGGCCGCGACCTCGACCTCGCCGCGCTGCCGCCCGGCGACGGTCCGACCTACGCGATGATCCAGCGCGCCGACACCGTCGGCGTGTTCCAGATCGAGTCGCGCGCGCAGATGACGATGCTGCCGCGGCTCAAGCCGGCGTGCTTCTACGACCTGGTCGTCGAGGTCGCGATCGTGCGCCCCGGTCCGATCCAGGGCGGCATGGTCCATCCGTACCTGCGCCGGCGCATGGGCAAGGAGGCGGTCAGCTACCCGTCGCCGGAGGTCGAGGCGATCCTGAAGCCGACGCTCGGCGTGCCGCTGTTCCAGGAGCAGGTGATGGAGCTGGTGATGCACGCCGGCTACACCGACAGCGAGGCCGACCAGCTGCGCCGGTCGATGGCCGCCTGGCGCGTCGGCGGCGACATGGAGCCGCACCGGCTGCGCATCCGCGACTGCATGCAGGACAAGGGCTACTCGCCCGAGTTCATCGAGCAGATCTTCGAACAGATCAAGGGCTTCGGTTCGTACGGGTTCCCGCAGAGCCACGCGGCGTCGTTCGCCAAGCTGGTCTACGTCAGCTGCTGGCTCAAGCGCCACGAGCCGGCCGCGTTCGCCTGCGCGCTGCTGAACTCGCAGCCGATGGGGTTCTATTCGACCAGCCAGATCGTGCAGGACGCGCGCCGCGGTGCCCCGGCCCACGCGGAGGACCCGCACGGGCCGGCGGCGCGCGTGCCGGTCGAGGTGTTGCCGGTCGACGTGCTGCACAGCGACTGGGACAGCACCTTGGTCGACCGCGACGATCCGCGGCAGCAGCCGGCGATCCGGCTCGGCCTGCGTGAGGTGCGCGGGCTGGCCGAGGCGGCCGGCCGCGCGGTCGTGCAGGCGCGCCGGCAGCGGCCGCTGCGCGACCTGGCCGACCTGCGCCTGCGCGCCGGGCTGGATGCCAAGGCCTGCGCCGCGCTGGCCGAGGCCAACGCGCTGCAGGGGCTGGTCGGGCACCGCCACGATGCGCGCTGGGCGGTGGCCGGACTCGAAGGCCGGCGGCCGCTGCTGCCGGGCAGCCCCGACGAGGACGCGATCCTTCTGCCCGCGCCGCGCGCCGGCGAGGAGATCGCCTCGGACTACCGCGCCGTCGGCCTGAGCCTGGGCGCGCATCCGATGAGCCTGCTGCGCGAGCGCCTGCGTGCGCAGCGCATCGCCGGCTCGCGCGAACTGCGGGCGGCCCCGCACGGCCGCGGCGTGCGCGCGGCCGGCCTGGTGACCCAGCGCCAGCGCCCGGCCACCGCCAGGGGCACGGTGTTCGTCACCCTCGAGGACGAGGACGGGATGATCAACGTGATCGTCTGGCCGGACCTGGCGATGCGCCAGCGCAAGCCGCTGCTCGGAGCGCGGCTGCTGGCGGTGCGCGGGCGCTGGGAGCGGGTCGACGGCGTCGAGCACCTGGTCGCGCGCCAGCTCGACGACCTCAGCCCGATGCTCGGCGTGCTGCACGCGGAGTCGCGCGATTTCCGCTAGGCGCGCCAGCGGCCAACTTTCGTCATGCCTGCCGGCGCGGCCGAGGCCCTAGACTCGGCGGATTCGCCCGCCGGAGTCCGCCGTGATCCACCGCCTGCTGCTCACCGCCGCCATCGCCGCCGTCCTGTCCGCCTCCCCGGTGCACGCGCAATCCGCGTCGCCGGCCGGCGCGCCCGCCGCGACGCCCGCCTCGCCGGCCGCAAAGGCGCTGCACGCGCTGTTCGACGCCGAGTGGGAGCGCGACATGCGTGAGAACCCGGAGAACGCCAGCTACCGCGGCGACAACCGCTACAACGACCGCTGGACCGACCTGAGCCTGGCCGCCATCGCCCAGCGCGAGG
This sequence comes from Cognatilysobacter tabacisoli, assembly GCF_003586305.1. GTDB lineage: Bacteria > Pseudomonadota > Gammaproteobacteria > Xanthomonadales > Xanthomonadaceae > Cognatilysobacter_A > Cognatilysobacter_A tabacisoli. The sequence goes on from NZ_QXJI01000001.1 coordinate 718,447, forward strand.
CCGCCGACCGCCAGGTGCTCGCGCAACTGCGCGCGATCGACCGCAGTGCGCTGTCGGAGCAGGACAAGCTCAACTACGACGTGTTCCTGTGGCAGCAGCAGAAGGCGGTCGAGCGGCAGAAGTACAAAGAATGGCAGCGCCCGCTCAGCCAGCGCGGCGGCGTGCAGAACGCCGAGGGCATCGCCGAGGTGCTGCGCTTCTCGACGGCAAAGGACTACCGCGACTGGCTGGCGCGCATCGAAGGCATGCCGCTGCAGCTGGAGCAGACCACCGCGCTGATGCGCGAGGGGCTGAAGGCGCGCAACACGCCGCCGCGCGTGCTGATGGAGCGCGTGACCGGGCAGATCGCCGCGCAGGTCGTCGACGACCCGACCCGGAGCCCGTTCTACAAGCCCTTCACCAAATTCCCCGATGCCGTCCCGCAGGCCGAGCGCGACGCCCTGCAGGCGCAGGCCAAACAGGTCATCGCCGACAAGCTGGTGCCCGCGTACCGCCGGTTCGCGACGTTCTTCAACGACGAGTACCTGCCGGGTACGCGCACCACGATCGCCGCGGCCGACCTGCCGGACGGCAAGGCCTATTACGACTTCCTCGCCGCGAGCTTCACCACCACCGACCTGTCCGCCGACGCGATCCACGCGATCGGCCTGAAGGAGGTCGCGCGCATTCGCGCCGAGATGGAGAAGGTCAAGGCCGAGGTCGGCTTCAAGGGCACGCTGGCGGAGTTCTTCGACCACCTGCGCACCGACCCGAAGTTCTTCCACAAGACGCCGCAGGAGCTGTTCACCGCCTACCAGGCGATCTCCAAGCGCATCGACCCGGAGCTGGTGAAGATCTCGGCGATGATCCCGCGCCTGCCGTACGGCCTGCGCGCGATCCCGGACAACATTGCCCCGGACACGACCACCGCGTACTACCAGCCCGGCGCGGTCGACGGCACCCGTGCCGGCTACTACTACGTCAACCTGTACAAGCCCGAGGTCCGGCCGACCTGGGAAATGATGGCGCTGTCGCTGCACGAGGCCGTGCCGGGCCACCACTTCCAGTTCGCCCGCGGCATGGAGCTGCCGGACGTGCCGATGTTCCGCCGGGTCGGCTACTTCACCGCCTACGGCGAGGGCTGGGGCCTGTACGCCGAACGGCTCGGCTACGACATGGGCCTGTACGACGACCCGTACGACCGCATGGGCCAGTTGGCCTACGACATGTGGCGCGCGGTCCGGCTGGTGGTCGACACCGGCATGCACAGCAAGGGCTGGAGCCGCGACAAGGCGATCGCGTTCTTCATGGACAACGCGCCCAAGACCCGCCAGGACGTGGTCAACGAGATCGACCGCTACATCGGCTGGCCGGGGCAGGCGCTGGCCTACAAGATCGGCCAGCTGAAGATCTCCGAGCTGCGTGAGAAGGCGTCGCGTGAGCTCGGCGACCGGTTCGACCTGCGGGCCTTCAACGATGCGGTGCTGGTGACCGGCTCGGTGCCGCTGCAGGCGCTGGAGACCCACATCGACGCGTGGATCGCGGCGCAGAAGGCCCGGCCGGCCAGCTGACGGTGCCGGGCCGGGCGGGCAGGGGGCAGCGCACCGCTGGTCCCGGCCCAGCCCGGGAAGGTCGCCGCGCGTTCGGGACCGGGCCGCGCACGCCGAGGGCGGGTCCAACGCTGTCGATTTGCGCCCAAACCCTTGAATCGGCCATACTTTCCGGCTCCCGCGGGCTGCACGCCCGCCGGGGACCTTGCTCCACCGCGTCCATCCCGGGCGGCGGGGGGCTGATCCGGGCGGCGACCGCCGGCCGAACCATCCACAAGGAACCACCATGCGTCATTACGAAGTCGTGTTCCTGGTCCACCCGGACCAGAGCGAGCAGGTGCCGGCGATGATCGAGCGTTACAAGACGCTGATCGAGAACGGCAACGGCACCATCCACCGCCTCGAGGACTGGGGCCGCCGCCAGCTGGCGTACCCGATCGAGAACCTGGTCAAGGCCCACTACGTCCTGCTCAACATCGAGTGCGACCAGGCCGTGCTCAACGAGCTCGTCGACGGTTTCCGCTTCAACGACGCGGTGCTGCGCCACCTGGTCATGAAGCGTGACGGCGCCGACACCGAGCAGTCCCTGATCATGAAGTTCAAGGACGAGAAGGGCGACAAGCCGGAGCGTGGCGAGCGTCGTCGTCGCGACGAAGACAGCGAGACCGTGGTCGGCACCGCCGACAACGCCGACGACAGCGCCGAAGCTGCCTGATCACGACCTCCTAGGAGCACGTTCCCATGTCCAAGTTCTTCCGCCGCCGCAAGTTCTGCAAGTTCACCGCCGAGGGCGTCACCGAGATCGACTACAAGGATCTCAACACCCTGCGCCAGTACCTCACCGAGACCGGCAAGATCGTGCCGAGCCGCGTGACCGGTACCAAGTCGAAGTACCAGCGCCAGCTGGCGACGGCCGTCAAGCGCGCCCGTTTCCTCGCGCTGATCCCGTACACCGACAACCACAACGCCTGATCGCGTCCGTCGCCTGCCCGCGCCCCGCGCGGGAGGCACGGCACCGCGCCATCGATTCCCTGTCATTCGGACAGCCATCGCTGCGGGGCGCGCGCCTCGCTAACGAATACGGAGCAAGACCATGCAACTGATCCTCCTGCAGAACGTGCAGAACCTCGGCAAGCTCGGCGACAAGGTCAACGTCAAGCCGGGCTACGGCCGCAACTTCCTGGTGCCGCAGGGCAAGGCCGCGCCGGCCACCCCGACCAACCTGGCCGAGTTCGAGGCGCGCCGCGCCGAGTACGAAGCCAAGGCCAAGGCTTCGCTGGACGGCGCCGAGGGCCGCAAGGCCCAGCTCGACGGCGTCGAGGTCACGATCTCGGCCAACGCGTCGACCGAGGGCAAGCTGTACGGCTCGATCACGCCGCGCGACATCGCCGAGGCGCTGACCAAGAACGGCCACAAGGTCGAGAAGTCGGAAGTGGTGCTGGGCGAAGGCCCGCTGCGCCGCACCGGCGAGTACGAGATCGTGATCCACCTGCACGCCGACATCGAAGCCACCGTCAAGGTGATCGTGGTCGGCGAAGCCGCCTGATCCCGGCGACGCGCAGTGCATGACGGGGGGCGCCGCAAGGCGCCCTTCTTCTTTGCGGGCCCTTCACCGGGACGGCGGCCCGGTCCGACGGACGGGCGGACGCGTCGCAGCCGGTGCGACGCCGCGCGCGCAGAACCGCGGCATGCGTTATCCCGGCGATATCCACAGGGTTATCTGCAACGCTCCGCCGGTGGCGGGGTCTAGGATGCCCGACCAGCGTTTTCATCAAGGCCGCGCAGACGGCCCATCCAGGGGACAGCACCGGTAATGAGCGCACGTCCGGGGTATCGCGGCGAACGGCGGTTCGACGACAAGCGGTTCGAGTCGCGGGCCGACCAGCGCATCGACCAGCTGCGGGTCCCGCCGCAGTCGATCGAAGCCGAGCAGGCGGTCCTCGGCGGGCTGATGCTCGACCCGGAGGCCTTCGACCGCATCGTCGACCGGCTCAACGACAACGACTTCTACCGCCGCGACCACCAGCTGATCTTCCGCGCGATCCGCGAGCTGGCCGAGAAGAGCAAGCCGTTCGACGCGGTGACGCTCGGCGAGTGGTTCGAGTCGATGGGCCTGATCGAGCAGGTTGCCGGCGGCGCGTACCTGATCGAGCTGGCCAGCACCACGCCGTCGGCCGCCAACATCACCGCCTACGCCGAGATCGTGCGGGACAAGGCGATCCTGCGCGCGCTGATCGACGTCGGCACAGGCATCGTCAACGACGGCTTCCAGCCCGACGGCCGCGAGAGCAGCGAGATCCTCGAGGAGGCCGAACGCCAGGTGCTGGCGATCGCGCAGGCCTCCAGCGAGGGCCGCACCGACTTCGTCACCGTGCAGAAGGCGCTGACCGAGGCCTTCGACGTGCTGCAGACGCGCTACGCCAGCGGCGGCAGCGTGACCGGCCTGCCGACCGGCTACACCGAGTTCGACGAGCTCACCGCCGGCCTGCAGAAGACCGACCTGATCATCGTCGCGGCGCGCCCGGCGATGGGCAAGACCACGCTGGCGCTGAACATGGCCGAGTACGCCGCGTTCCGCAGCAAGCTGCCGGTGGCGGTGTTCTCGATGGAAATGTCGGCCAGCCAGCTCGCGCTGCGCCTGATCTCGTCGGTCGGCCGCGTCAACGCGCAGCGGCTGCGCACCGGCCAGCTCGAGGACGAGGACTGGAGCCGCGTGACCAGCGCGATCCGCCAGCTGCGCGAGGTCAAGATCTTCCTCGACGACGAGCCGGGCCTGTCGCCGACCAAGCTCGCCGCCAAGGCGCGCCGGCTCAAGCGCGAGCACGGCCTCGGGCTGATCGTGATCGACTACCTGCAGCTGATGTCGGTGCCGGGCAACAGCGAGAACCGCGCGACCGAGATCTCCGAGATCTCGCGCTCTCTGAAGGGCTTGGCCAAGGAGCTGCAGGTACCGGTCATCGCGCTGTCGCAGCTCAACCGCTCGCTGGAGACGCGCGCCGACAAGCGCCCGGTGATGGCAGACCTGCGCGAGTCCGGCGCGATCGAGCAGGACGCCGACATGATCGTCTTCATCTACCGCGACGACTACTACAACAAGGAAAACTCGCCGGACAAGGGACTGGCCGAGATCATCATCGGCAAGCAGCGAAGCGGCCCGACCGGGTCGATCAAGCTGAAGTTCTTCGGCGAGTACACCCGCTTCGACAACCTGTCGCACGACGCGTTCGGCAGCTTCGAGTAGGTCCGCGTCCCGCGCGCACGCGGCCGCGCGCGTCCTCGGCCGTCACGCTCCCGCGCTGGCACGCCGGCGGGCCCGCGCGCGGGCCGCTTAGAATGGGCCCAACGCCCGCCAACCCGTTGGACCCCGTGCACGAGCCGCCCGGCCAGCCCCCGACCGCCAGCGAACGGCCGACCCGCATCGCGGTCGACCTGGACCGCATCGCGCACAACCTCCACGCGATCCGCGCGCACGTCGGCGTGCCGGTCATGGGCATCGTCAAGGCCAACGCCTACGGGCACGGGCTGGTGCCGGTGGCCCGCCACCTGCAGGCCCAGGGCGTCGAGCAGCTCGGCGTCGCGTTCGTCGAGGAGGGCATCGCGCTGCGCCGCGCGGGCATCACCACGCCGGTGCTGGTGATGGGCGGCATCTTCGGCCGCCAGGTCGCGCAGTTCATCGCCCACGACCTCGAGATCACCGTCTCGTCGCTCGACAAGCTGCGCCAGGTCGAGGGCGCGGCCGAGTCGCTGGGGCGCAAGGCGGTGGTGCACCTGAAGGTCGACACCGGCATGGAACGAATCGGCGTCCACAGCTACTCGGCGCGGGCCTTCATCGAGGCCGCGGTGGCGTCGCGCTGGTGCGTGCTGAAGGGCATCTACTCGCACCTGGCGTGCGCGGACGACCCGGACTCGCCGATGACCGACCAGCAGGTCGCACGCTTCGCCGACGCCTGCGCCCACATCGAGCGGATCGGCGCGCCGATGCCGCTGCGCCACCTCGCCAACTCCGGCGGCGTGCTGCATTTCCCCGCGACGTGGCTCGACATGGTCCGCCCCGGCATCGCGCTGTACGGCGTGCTGCCGGACCCGGCGTCGCGGGCGACGGTGGACGTGCGACCGGCGCTGTCGCTGTCGTCGCGCGTCGTCTACTTCAAGGTCGTCAAGGCCGGCAACCCGGTCAGCTATGGCGCGACCTGGGCGCCGAGCGCCGACACGCGCGTGGTCACGGTGCCGATCGGCTACGGCGACGGCTTCCCGCGATCGCTGTCGTCGCGCGGCGAGGTGCTGGTCCGCGGCCGTCGCTATCCGATCGTCGGCCGGATCTGCATGGACCAGTTCATGGTCGACATCGGCCACGACAGCGCGTGGAACGAGGACGAGGTCGTGCTGATCGGAGAACAGGACGGGCAGGTCATCGGTGCCGAGGACGTCGCCCGGCGCGCCGGCACGATCCCGTACGAAATCCTGGTGGGCCTCAACGACCGGATCCCGCGCGAGTACCGGGGCGGCACCGCGCCCACCGCCGACGCGGCCGCCGGCTGAGCGGCCCGGATGGAGGCGACCGTCCGCCACCTCGTCCTCGTGCTCGGCGACCAGCTCGACCCGGACAGCACCGCCTTCGAAGGCTTCGACCCGGCGCGCGACGCGGTGTGGATGGCGGAGGTCGCGCACGAATCGAACCAGGTGTGGAGCACGAAGGCGCGGATCGCGGTGTTCCTCGCGGCGATGCGCCACTTCCGCGACGCGCTGCGGGCGCGCGGCTTCCGCGTCGAGTACCGCGCGCTCGACGAGCACGACCACCCGACGCTGGAGGCCGCGCTGGCGGCGGACCTCGACGCGCTGCGCCCGCAGCGGGTGATCGCGGTCCGTCCCGGCGAATGGCGGCTCGCGCAGTCGCTGCCCGACGTCGCGCGCGCGGCGGGCGCGAACTGGAGCGAACGGCCCGACACCCACTTCTACTGCGACATCGACGACTTCGCCGACTGGGCGCGCGGCCGGCGCGAGCTGCGGATGGAGCACTTCTACCGGTGGATCCGTCGGCGCGAGGACGTGCTGATGGACGGCGACCAGCCGGTCGGCGGGCGCTGGAACTTCGATGCCGAGAACCGCAAGGCGTTCGGCAAGGCCGGGCCGGGCGACGTGCCGCCGCCCGCGCGCTTCGGCCACGACGCGGTGACCCGAGAGGTGGTCGCGCTGGTCGAGCGGCGGTTCGCCGCGCACCCGGGTTCGCTCGACGACTTCGACTGGCCGCTGACCCCGGTGCAGGCACGCGAGGCGCTGGACGACTTCGTCGCGCACCGGCTGGCGAAGTTCGGCGACCACCAGGACGCGATGTGGGCGGGCGAGCCGTGGCTGTACCACGCGCGCCTGTCGGCGGCGATGAACCTCAAGCTGCTGTCGCCGCGCGACGTCGTGCGCGCCGCCGTCGCCGCCCACGCGCGCGGCGAGGCGCCGCTGGCGGCGGTCGAGGGCTTCGTGCGCCAGGTGATCGGCTGGCGCGAGTACGTGCGCGGCGTGTACTGGCTGCGCATGCCGGGGTTCCTCGACGACAACGCGCTCGGCGCGGACCAGCCGCTGCCGGGCCTGTTCTGGACCGGCCAAACCCACATGGCCTGCCTGCGCGACGCGGTCGGGCAGACGCTGTCGCTCGGCTACGCCCACCACATCCAGCGGCTGATGGTCACCGGACTGTTCGCGCTGCTGGTCGGTGTGCGCCCGCGCGAGATCCACGCGTGGTACCTGGCGGTCTACGTCGATGCGGTCGAGTGGGTCGAGCTGCCGAACGTGCTCGGCATGAGCCAGTACGCCGACGGCGGGCGGATGGTCTCCAAGCCGTACGCCGCCAGCGGCCAGTACATCAAGCGCATGTCCAACTACTGCGCCGGCTGCCGCTACCGGCCGGAGGAGGCCGTCGGCGACGACGCGTGCCCGTTCACCACGCTGTACTGGGATTTCCTCGACCGCCACGCCGCGCGCTTTCGCGACCACCCGCGCGCCGGCATGCAGTGGCGCAACCTCGACCGCGTTCCGGCCGAGCGGCTGCACGCGATCCGGGAGCGGGCCGCGACGATCCGCGCGCTGCTCGCAAAGACGTCGGTCGACGCCCCGACTGCATCCGCGGCGGACTGACGTGCGAATCTCGCAGGCCGACTGCATCCCATCCTGTAGCCCGTCCCGAGGAGTCCCGCCATGCCGACCTGCCTGATCACCGGAGCCAGCGGCGGTGTCGCGTCAGCGCTCGCCGCACGTTTGCGCGCGCAGGGCTGGCGATTGGCGCTGGTCGGGCGCGATGCGGCTCGGATCGACGGCACGGTCAAGGACGTGGTCATCGGCTCGGACGTGTCGAGCGAGGCGGGCGCCGCGCAGGCGCTGGCCGCCGCCACCGAGGCCTTCGGCGCGCCGCCCGATGCGGTGGTGAACTGCGCCGGCGCGATCCTGATCGCGCCGATCGGGCGCACCAGCGAGGCCCAGTACCGCGACTGCCTCGCCGCCAACCTCGACAGCGCCTTCTTCGTCGCCAAGGCCTACACCGCGCAGCTGCAGCCGCTCAAGCGCGCCGGGTCGCTGCTGTTCTTCAGCTCGGTCGCGGCCGGCATCGGTGTGGCCAACCACGCGGCGATCGCGATCGCCAAGGGCGGCATCGAAGCGCTGACGCGGTCGCTGGCCGCCGACTTCGCCGGCATCGGCCTGCGCGTCAACACGATCGCGCCCGGGCTGATGGAGACGCCGGCCACCGCCAAGCTGGTCGCCGCCGAAGCCAGCCGCAAGGCCATCGCCGCGCAGTACCCGCTCGGGCGCCACGGCAGCGCCGATGATGCCGCCGCGCTCGCCGCGTTCCTCGTCTCCGACGATGCCGGCTGGATCAGCGGGCAGGTCGTCGGACTGGACGGCGGCTTCCTCGCGGTGCGGCCGTACGTGCGGGGCAGCTGATGGGGTTCGCGCTGGTCTGGTTCCGCGACGACCTGCGGCTGGACGACAACCCGGCGCTGCGCGCGGCGCTCGACGGCGGCTACGTGCCGATCCCGGTGCACATCCACGCGCCGGACGAGGAGGGCGCGTGGACGCCCGGCGCGGCCTCCGATGCGTGGCGGCACGGGTCGCTGGCCGCGCTGGACGCGTCGCTGCGCGAACGCGGTTCGCGCCTGCGGTTGTTCGCGGGCCCGGCACTGGCGACGCTGCAGTCGCTGGTCGCGGTGACCGGCGCCGAAGCGGTGTTCTGGAATCGCCGCTACGAGCCGGCGATCGAGGCGCGCGACACGAAGATCAAGCGCACGCTGCGCGGGCAGGGCGTGCGCGCGGAGAGCTTCAACGGCGCGCTGCTGTTTGAGCCGTGGGACCTGCAGACCAAGCAGGGCGACCCGTACCGGGTGTTCACCCCGTTCTGGAAATCGGCGCTGTCGCAGTGGCGCGACGTGCCGCTGTGGGACGCGCCCGCGCACCTGCCGGCGCCGGACGACGACGCGACGGTGCCGGACGGCGTCGCGCTCGATGCGCTGTCGCTGCGGCCGGCGCTCGGCTGGGATGCCGGGTTCTGGGACCGGTTCACGCCCGGCGAGGCCGGCGCGCGCGCCGCGCTCGCGCGCTTCGTCGCCGAGGGCCTGGCGCACTACCACCGCGGCCGCGACGTGCCGTCGCAGCGCCACACGTCCCGGCTGTCGCCGCACCTGCACTTCGGCGAAATCTCGCCGCGCCGCGCCGCGCTGGCCGCCCGCGACGCCGACGTGCCGGCCGCCGAACGCGAACACTTCGTCCGCGAGCTCGGCTGGCGCGAGTTCTCGTACCACCTGCTGCACCATTTCCCGCACACGCCCGAGCGCAACCTCAACCCGCGCTTCGAGGACTTCCCGTGGGCGCCGCCGCGCGCCGAGGCGCTGGCGGCGTGGCAGCGCGGGCGCACCGGTGTGCCCATCGTCGATGCCGGCATGCGTGAGCTCTGGCACACCGGCTGGATGCACAACCGGGTGCGGATGATCGTCGCCAGCTACCTGACCAAGCACATGCGCATGCACTGGGAGCACGGCGCGCGCTGGTTCTGGGACACCCTGGTCGACGCCGACCTGGCCAACAACACGCAGGGCTGGCAGTGGACCGCCGGCACCGGCGCCGACGCCGCGCCGTACTTCCGCGTGTTCAACCCGGTGTCGCAGGCGGAGAAGTTCGACGCGGACGGCGCCTACATCGCGCGCTGGGTGCCGGAGCTCGCGCCGCTGCCGGTGCCGGCCCGGTTCGCGCCGTGGGAGCACCCGGACCTGCTGCGCCGCCATGCGCCCGACTACCCGGGCAAGCCGCTGGTCGATCTCGCCGCCGGGCGCGAGGGGGCGCTGGCCGCGTACTCGAAGGTGTCGGGCCCGCACTGAGACGCGCGCCGGAGCGGCGCCGGCGCGTTGACGCTGTGCACCCGCGATGCTTCACTCGGGCCTCAGCCTGGGAGGGCGCATGGCCACTGCAAAACCCCGCGGCAACGCGCGTCGTGCGCCCCGCGCGCCGCGGCGCGAGCCGATGTCCAAGGTCGACACCGCGTGGCTGCGGATGGAGCGGCCGACCAATCCGATGATGATCACCGGCGTGCTGATGTTCGCCGAGCCGATGTCGATCGACCGCCTGCGCCGCGTCATCAAGGACCGCTTCCTCGCGTACCGGCGGTTCCGGCAGAAGGCGGTCGACACGGCAGCCGGGGCGTCGTGGCAGACCGATGAGCATTTCGACCTCGACTGGCACGTGCAGGAGGCCGCGCTGCCCGGTCGCGGCGGCAAGCGCGCGCTGGAGCGGCACGTCAGCCAGCTCGCGTCGACGCCGCTGAACCACAGCCGCCCGCTGTGGCAGTTCCAGCTGGTCGAGCGATACGGCAGCGGTTCGGCGTTGATCGCGCGCATCCACCACAGCTACGCCGACGGCATGGCGCTGGTGCAGGTGCTGCTGTCGCTGACCGACACGGAACGCAATCCCGCCCGCGACGCCGACCTGGCCAAGACTTGGCTCAAGCACGAGCATGCCCACGTTGCCCGGCGGGTGGGCGCGGTCGACCGCTACATGAAGCTCGGCAGCAAGGTCGTCGAGAAGGGCATGGAGATGTACCGCGACCCGAGCCTGGCGGGCGTGCTGGCGAAGGAAGGCGGCGAGATCGCCCGCGAGCTGCTGCACGCGCTCGCCCTGCCCGACGACCCGCCGTCGCTGCTGCGCGGCAAGCTCGGCGTCAGCAAGCGGGTGGCCTGGGCCGAGCCGCTCGACCTCGAGGAGGTCAAGGCGGTTGGACGCGCGTGCGACTGCACGGTCAACGACATCCTGATGGCGACGGCCGCCGGCGCGCTGCGCGACTACATGATCGAACGCGGCGATGCGGTCGACGGACTGACCCTGCGCGCGACGGTGCCGGTCAACCTGCGGCCGCTCGAGCACGCCCGGCAGCTCGGCAACCATTTCGGGCTGGTGTTCCTCGAGCTGCCGATCGGCGAGGACAACCCGATCCGCCGCGTCGAGCGCGTGGCCGAATGCATGCAGCAGCTGAAGGGCTCGCGCCAGGCGATCGTCGCGTTCGGCCTGCTCGCCGCGCTCGGCATGGCGCCGTCGCCGGTGCAGGGTCTGGCGCTGGAGCTGTTCAGCCGCAAGGCCAGCGCCGTGGCCACCAACGTGCCTGGCCCGCAGCAGCCGCTGTTCATGGCCGGCTGCGAAGTGCGCGAAATGATGTTCTGGGTGCCGCAGACCGGGTCGATCGGGCTGGGCATCTCGATCCTCAGCTACAACGGGCGCGTGCACTTCGGCCTGATCGCCGACGCCAAGCTGATTCCGGATCCGGACGCGGTGATCCGCCGCTTCGGCAGCGAGTTCGACAAACTGCTGTACCTGGCGCTGATGGGTAACTGGGACCACCGGCTCGACGCACGCGGGGCCGCCGCGCTGGTTCCGGCCGCGATGCCTGCCGGAAGCTGAATAGGCCGGCGACCCCGTCACCCGGCCGCGACGGACGCGTGCTTAGCTTGGCGCCACCGCATTCAGCCCGGCTCCAAAAAGCGGGTGGATCGCCCCCAACGAGGAACGCCATGAAGACCCAGATCAAGCTCGCACTCGCCGCCGCCGTCACCTCCGCCATGCTCGTCGGCTGCGCGACCACCGGTGGCTACGGCCAGCAGTACCCGTCCAACCAGGACCCGAACCAGCAGGGCATGAGCAAGACCAGCCGCGGCGCCCTGATCGGCGCGGCCGTCGGCGCAGTGGCCGGCCTGCTCAGCGGCGATGACGCCACCGAGCGCCGCCAGCGCGCGCTGGTCGGCGCCGGCGTCGGCGGCCTTGCCGGCGGCGCGATCGGCAACTACCAGGACCGCCAGGAGCGTGCGCTGCGCGAAAGCATGGCCGGCACCGGCGTCGAGGTCGTGCGGCAGGGCGACAACATCACCCTGAACATGCCGAGCAACATCACCTTCGGCTTCGACAGCGCGCAGCTGCAGCCGCAGTTCTACCCGGTGCTCGACAACGTCGCGCGCACCCTCAACGAGTACAACCAGACGATCGTCGAGGTGGCCGGCCACACCGACAGCGTCGGCACGGATGCCTACAACCAGCGCCTGTCCGAGCAGCGCGCCAACGCGGTCAGCAGCTACCTCGGCTCGAAGGGTCTGATGCGCGACCGCTTCATCGTGGTCGGAGCCGGCGAGAGCCGTCCAGTCGCGAGCAATGAAACCGAATCGGGCCGCGCGCAGAACCGCCGCGTCGAGATCACGCTGGTCCCGATCCGTTCGTAACGGCGGCTGGATCGTCGCGGCGCAGCCGCGACGGTCCGAGGCGCTGCACTACGACGCAATAGACCGAAGGCGAGGCGGGCAACCGCCTCGCCTTCTTCGTTGGCGCGTTCGTCGGAGCGGCCGTGCTGCGTCCGTCACGCGCGCTGTCGCGTAATGCAAGCATGCCCGATGCAAGCCCGCGACCCTGCCGATGCCCGCGCGTTCCGACCTGATCGTGTTGCGCCGCGAGGGTCTCTACTGCCCCGCGGGTGACTTCCACATCGATCCCTGGCTGCCGGTGCCGCGCGCCGTGATCACCCACGGCCACGCCGATCATGCCCGAACCGGAATGGGCGAATACCACGCCAGCGCCGCGTCTCTGCCGATCCTGCGCTGGCGCCTCGGCGACCAGACCGTAAGCGCCCACGAGTACGGGCAGCCGTTCGAACTCGGTGGCGCGCGTGTGTCGCTGCATTCGGCCGGTCACGTGCTCGGCTCGGCGCAAGTGCGCATCGAAGCCGACGGCCAGGTCTGGGTCGCGTCCGGCGACTACAAGCGGCAGCACGACCCGACCTGTGACCCGTTCGAGGTGGTGCCGTGCGACACGTTTATCACCGAAGCCACGTTCGCGCTGCCGGTCTACCGCTGGCCGGACATGCGCGACGTGGTGGGCGAGGTCGCCGTGTGGCGTGAGGAGTGCGCGGCGCGTGGCGACGCGGCGGTGATCTTCTGCTACGCGCTCGGCAAGGCGCAGCGGCTGCTGGCCGAACTGGCGCCCGTGCTCGACGCGCCGGTGCTGCTGCACGGCGCGATCGCGACCGGCGTCGAGGTGTACCGGCAGGCGGGCATCGCGCTGCCGCCGACCGAAACGCTGGCCGAGGCCGGCAAGGCCGCCGACCACGCGGGCCGGCTCGTGCTGGCTCCGCCGTCCGCCGCGGGCAGCGCGTGGATGCGCCGCTTCCGGCGCGCGCAGACCGGGTTCGCGTCCGGGTGGATGCGGGTGCGCGGCAACCGCCGCCGACGTAACGTCGACCGCGGCTTCATCGTCTCCGACCACGCGGACTGGCCGGCGCTGCTGGCGACCGTACGCGATACCGGCGCCTCGCGGGTCATCGCCACGCATGGCAACACCGACGCGATCCTGCGCGCGCTCAACGAGCAGGGCGTCGCTGCGGAGGCGTTCCGCACCGACTACGGCGGCGAGGACTGATGCGCCGTTTTGCCGCCCTGTTCGAGGCGCTCGACCGGAGCACCGCGACGCTGGACAAGCGCGCGGCCCTCGTCGCCTATTTCCGCGACGCGCCGCCGGAGGACGCGGTGTGGGGCCTGTGGCTGCTGTCCGGCGGCAAGCTGGCGCGCATCGCGAACAGCACCGAGCTGCGCGACTGGATCGTCGAGGCCAGCGGCCTGCCGCTGTGGCTGGTCGAGGACAACTACGCGCACGTTGGCGACCTGGCCGAGACGCTCGCGCTGCTGCTCGAGGATCCGGCGACGGCGCCGGTCGACCGGCCGCTGCACGAGTGGGTGGCGCGGCTCCGCGCCGTGGCCGGGGAGGCCGCCGACGTGCGGCGCGACGTGGTCGTCGACGCGTGGCGGACGCTGCCGTACGCGCAGCGGCTGGTGTTCAACAAGCTGATGACCGGCGCGCTGCGCGTCGGCGTGTCGACGCGGGTCGTGCAGCAGGCGCTGGCCGAGTTCTCGGGCCTCGACATCGCACGGATCGCGCAGCGCATGTTCGGCCGCTGGGAGCCGTCGCCGGAATTCCTGCGCGACCTGCTGCATCCCGACGAGCTGCCGTCCGACCGCCAGCAGCCGTACCCGTTTTTCCTGGCGTCGCCGATCGATGGCGAACCGGCCGCGCTCGGTGCGATCGACGACTGGCTGCTCGAGTGGAAGTGGGACGGCATCCGCCTGCAGCTGATCCGCCGCGCCGGCGAAACCGCGCTGTGGTCGCGGGGCGAGGAGCGCCTCGACGGGCGCTTCCCGGAAATCGAACGCGCCGCGCTGCGACTGGCGCGCGACGCGGTCATCGACGGCGAGCTGATGGCGTGGCGCGCAGGCGAAGCGCAGCCGCTGCCGTTCACCGCGCTGCAGACGCGGATCCAGCGGCGCAAGCCCGGGCCGAAGTCGCTGGCCGACGCGCCGGCGAGGGTGCTGGCGTATGACCTGCTCGAGCTGGACGGCGTCGACCTGCGCGAGCGCCCGCTGGACGCGCGGCGCACGGCGCTGGCCGAACTCGTGGACGCGCTGGACGATCCGGCCATCGCGCTGTCGCCGACGGTCCGCGCCGACGACTGGGCGCACGCGGCGCAGCTGCGTGAGGCTTCGCGCGAGCGGGGCGTCGAAGGGCTGATGCTCAAGCGTCGCGCGTCGCCGTACCAGATGGGCCGCAAGCGCGGCGACTGGTGGAAGTGGAAGGTCGACCCGCTGACGATCGACGCCGTGCTGGTCTACGCGCAGTCCGGCCACGGCCGCCGCAGCACGCTGTACACCGACTACACGTTCGCGCTGTGGGACGGCGACGCGCTGGTGCCGGTCGCCAAGGCGTACTCGGGCCTCGACGACAAGGAGATCGCCACGCTCGACCGCTGGATCCGCGCCCACACGCGCGAGCGCTTCGGCCCGGTGCGCTCGGTCGATGCGGTGCAGGTGTTCGAACTCGGATTCGAAGGCGTCAACCGTTCGCCCCGGCACAAGTCCGGGATCGCAGTGCGCTTCCCGCGGATCCTGCGCTGGCGGCACGACAAGCCCGCCGCCGAGGCCGACCGGCTCGAGACCCTGCGGGCGCTGGCGTCGTGAAGGCCGACGCGCCGCCCGTGCGGGCGAGCCGCCGCGGCGTCACCGCGGCCAACGCCACGATGCGGGCGTGGTTCGCCGATCGCGGCTGGAAGCCGCTGGGGTTCCAGCGCGAGGTCTGGCGACGCTACCTCGCCGGCGAATCGGGACTGCTGCACACGCCGACGGGCAGCGGCAAGACGCTCGCGGCGATCGGCGGTCCGCTGATCGAGGCGCTGGCGGCGCCCGGCAAGCCCGGCGTCACGCGTGTGCTGTGGGTCACGCCGCTGCGCGCGCTCGCCAACGACACCGCGCGTGCGCTGCAGGAACCGCTCGACGGGCTCGGGCTCGGCTGGCGCGTCGGCCTGCGCACCGGCGACGCGAGCGCGCGCGACAAGCGGCTGGCGCGCGCCGGCAGGCTCGACGTGTTGGTGATCACCCCCGAGTCGCTCGCGCTGCTGCTGTCGTACCCGGACACCGGCGCGCACCTGGCGTCGCTGCGGTGCGTGGTGGTCGACGAGTGGCACGAACTGATCGGCAGCAAGCGCGGCGTGCTGCTGCAGCTGTGCCTGGCGCGGCTGCGCGCGCTGGCGCCGGCGCTGCGTACGTGGGGGCTGTCGGCGACGATCGGCAACCTCGACCAGGCGCGCGACGTGCTGCTGCCGCACGCGCCCGATTCGGCCGTCGTCTCCGGCGTCGCGCCGCGCGCGTTGACGCTCGAGAGCCTGCTGCCCGACCAGGGTGAGCGGTTCCCGTGGGCGGGCCACCTCGGCCTGTCGCAGCTGCCGCGCGTGGTCGAGCGGGTCATGACCGCCGGCACCAGCCTGCTGTTCACCAACACCCGCGCGCAGGCCGAGCTGTGGCACCGCGCGCTCACCGCGGTGTGGCCCGACGACCCCGCGACTCTGGCGCTGCACCACGGCTCGCTCGATCCGAAGCTGCGGGCCGGCGTGGAGCAGGGCCTTCGCGACGGCACGCTGCGCGCGGTCGTCGCGACGTCGAGCCTCGACCTCGGCGTGGACTTCCCGGCGGTCGACCAGGTGTTCCAGCTCGGCAGCCCGAAGGGCATGGCGCGGCTGCTGCAGCGCGCCGGCCGCGCGCGCCACCGGCCCGGCGAGGCCGGCCACGTGCTGTGCGTGCCGTCGAACACGCTGGAGCTGGTCGAGTACGCCGCCGCGCGCGCGGCCATCGCCAGCGGGCGGATCGAGGCGCGCGAGCCGCCGACGCTGAGCCTCGACGTGCTTGCGCAGCACTGCGTGACGCTGGCGCTCGGCGGCGGCTTCACCGCCGACGCGCTGTTCGACGAGGTCCGCGGCACGCACGCCTTCGCTGCGCTGGAGCGCTCGGAATGGCGGGCGGTGCTCGACTTCATCGTGCAGGGCGGTCGCGCGCTCGAGCACTATCCGGAGTATCGGCGCGTGGTCGTCGACGACCACGGCGTGTACCGGGTCGAGGACCGGCGCATCGCGCTGCGCCACCGGCTCTCGGTCGGCACGATCACCAGCGACGGCGCGATCTCGGTACGCTTCCTGCGCGGTGGCTCGCTCGGCTCGGTCGAGGAGGGCTTCATCGCGCGGCTGCGGCCCCGCGACCGCTTCCAGTTCGCCGGGCGCACGCTGGAGCTGGCGCGGGTCGACCAGATGACCGCGTATGTGCGGCTGGCGAAGGCCGGCGACGGGCAGGTGCCGCGCTGGGTCGGCGGACGCCTGCCGCTGTCGTCGGCGCTCGCGCACGAGGTCGAGCGCCTGCTCGACGAACGCCCCGACGTGCCGGAGCTGCGCGCGGTCGCGCCGCTGCTCGATCTGCAGCAGCGGGCCTCCGCGCTGCCCGGTCCGGGCCGGCTGCTGTGCGAGGTCGTCCGCGCGCGCGACGGCCAGCACGTGTTCGTTTACCCGTTTGCCGGCCGCCAACTGCACGAAGGGCTCGCGGCACTGTTCGCATTGCGCTGGGGTCGCAGCCACCGCACCACGTTCGGCTTCGCCGCGAACGACTACGGCCTGGTGCTGTCGCCGGCCGCGCCGGGCGAACTCGATGAGGCGACCGTGCGCGACTGGCTGCGCGAGGACGGACTGCTCGACGACCTGCGCGAGGGCTTCAACCTCGCCGAGCTCGCGCGCCGCCAGTTCCGCGACATCGCCCGGATCGCCGGCCTGCTGCCGCCGTCGCTGCCGGGCCGCAGCCCGCGCTCGATGCGCCAGCTGCAGGCGTCGAGCGGGCTGATCTTCGACGTGCTGCAGCGGTACGACCCCGACCACGTGCTGCTGGCCTTGGCCGAGCGCGAGGTGCAGGCGCACCACCTCGACGCCGAGCGCATGCGCGCGGCGCTGCGCGACGGCGCGGCGCGCGGGCTGGTGCTGGTCCGGCCGAAATCGCTGACGCCGCTGTCGTTCCCGCTGTGGGCCGAGGGCATGCGCGGCCAGCTCAGCACCGAGGACTGGCAGGCACGTGTCCAGCGCGCGGCGGCGCAGCTCGAGCAGCGGCACGGCGGAGGCGCGCGTGGCCGCTGAACTCCACCTCGCGCTCGCCGGCGAGCCGGTGGTGCTGCACGCCGATCGCGCCCTGTACTGGCCGCGCGGCGGCTCGCTGATGATCGCCGACCTGCACCTGGGCAAGGGCGATGCGTTCCGCCGCGCCGGCGTCGCCGTGCCCAGCGGCGGCACCCGCGACGACCTCGCCCGGCTCGACCGGCTGGTGCGTCATTTCGAACCGCGTTCGCTGTGGATACTCGGCGACGTGCTGCACGGCGCTGTGCACGACGTCGGCTGGCGCGCCACGTGGGCCGCGTGGCGCGACGCGCATACCGCGCTCGACGTGGCCGCGGTGATCGGCAACCACGACCGCGCGCTCGCCGACGCGCGTCTGGGCATCGCGATGCTCGGTCGCGGCATCGACGCCGGCCCGTTCGCCCTGCGCCACGAGCCCGCAGCCTCGCCGCTGCACGTGGTCTGCGGGCACCTGCACCCGTGGGTGCGCCTGCCCGGATTGGGCATGCGGCGCTGGCCGGCGTTCTGGCTCGGCGAGGGCACGACGGTCCTGCCGGCGTTCTCGGCGTTCACCGGCGGCGCGCCGATTCCGGCCGGCGAGGGCACGCGCGTGGTCGTGTGCGCCGATGGGGCGATCGCGGAGGTCGGCGCAAGGGCGTGAAGGCGCGCCGCGCCGATCGCCGGACGTGAACGCACGCCGCAGGCGGGCCCGCGCGCCCTTGTGAACCCCGGTCGCGACCCTATACTGGCTGCGTCAGCGAACAGCTGTCCCCGGGGGTGCACTGGCTTCGACGGGGGTCGCGAAATCGCCTGGCGCATGCCGAGGGGGTAGCTTTCCTCGTAAATCCAGCTGCAAAACTCTAGTTGCCAACGACGACAACTACGCTCTCGCCGCTTAAGGCGTAAGCCCCGAAACAGCTTGTGTCCGTGCTCGCTGCGTAGGGTCATCATCACGGAATCGCCGGGAGTGGTTGCCTGTCAGCGCCCGGTTAACCCAAAACAGGCTGGTCCCTGGATGCGCTTTGCGCGCCGTGCTGTCCGGGGGCGAGATCCAACGGAGCGCTAAGCATGTAGTGCCGGGGATGGAGTGCCTTCGGACGGGGGTTCAATTCCCCCCACCTCCACCATCTTCAACAGAACTGGCCGGGTCCCGCTGCAACGGGGTCCGGCCTTTTTTGTGCGTGCGATCGCCGGTTGACGGCATGCGTGGACAGGTGCGCTCGCGCGCATTGAGTGGTGCGAACGAGCGAGTCGTGAACTGGCGACTCCGCTGCTGCGCGGCCACTGCGCGGGTTCCCGACGCGGCTTGGCATGCCGGGCTGAACCGTTGTCCATTGGTCGCAAACCTACGCCCGCGTACAGACAAATGGGCGCGGCAGGCCTCAAAGTAGAAGGCCTTGCGGGACGCTCCCGCCGCACGTGCAATCAATGAACTCCCCCATGTCGCTTCCGTCTTCGTCGCTCCCGTCCTCCTTCACGCGCGAGCAGCTGCTCGCGGTCGCCCGCGGTGAGGTGTTCGGCCCCGGCAACGCGCGCCTGCCGGCCCCGCCGATGCTGATGTTCGATCGCATCACCCACATCGCCACCGACGGCGGGAAGTACGGCAAGGGCGAGATCCGCGCCGAACTCGACATCACCCCGGACCTGTGGTTCTTCGCCTGCCATTTCGAGGGCGACCCGGTGATGCCCGGCTGCCTCGGGCTGGACGCGATGTGGCAGCTGACCGGCTTCTACCTGCCGTGGCTGGGCGAGGGCGGTCGCGGCCGCGCGCTCGGCGTCGGCGAGGTCAAGTTCACCGGGCAGGTGCTGCCGCACGCGAAGGTGGTCAGCTACCAGATCGACATCCGCCGGGTGATGCGCGGGAAGCTTGCGCTGGTGATCGCCGACGGCACGACCTCGGTCGACGGCCGCGAGATCTACACGGCCAAGGACCTGCGCGTCGGCCTGTTCACTTCGACCGAGGGCTTCTGATGCGCCGCGTCGTCGTCACCGGCCTGGGCATCGTGTCGTGCCTCGGCAATGACGCGGACAGCGTGTCCGCGTCGCTGCGCGAACAGCGCGCCGGCATCACCTTCCGACCCGAACAGGCCGAGCGCGGGCTGCGCAGCCACGTCGCCGGCGTACCGGTGATCGACCTGGACGCCGCGATCGACCGCAAGCAGAAGCGCTTCATGGGCGATGCGGCCGCGTACGCGGCGGTGTCGATGCGCGACGCAATCGCCGATGCGGGCCTGAGCGTCGAGCAGGTCAGCCACCCGCGCACCGGCGTGATCGCCGGTTCGGGCGGCGGCTCGCCGCAGTGGCAGATCGAAACCGCCGACCTGCTGCGCGAGCGCGGCGTGCGCAAGGTCGGCCCGTACATGGTGCCCCGGACGATGTGTTCGACCGTGTCGGCGGCGCTGGCGACGGCGTACGCGATCAAGGGCGTCAGCTATTCGCTGTCGGCCGCGTGCGCGACGTCGGCACACTGCATTGGCGCGGCGGCGGACCTGATCCGCCACGGCGCGCAGGACATCGTGTTCGCCGGCGGCGGCGAGGAAGTCCACTGGGGCATGACCTGCCAGTTCGATGCGATGGGCGCGCTGTCGACCCACTTCAACGACACGCCGGCAGTGGCGTCGCGTCCGTACGACGCCGACCGCGACGGCTTCGTCATCGCCGGCGGCGGCGGCATGCTGGTGCTCGAGGACTACGAGCACGCGCGCGCCCGTGGCGCGACGATCCATGCCGAACTGCTCGGCTATGGCGTGACCTCCGACGGCGCCGACATGGTCGCGCCGAGCGGCGAGGGCGCGGTGCGCTGCATGCGCATGGCGATGGAGGGCGTCGACCGCCGCATCGGCTACCTCAACACGCACGGCACGTCGACGCCGCTCGGCGACGTGACCGAGCTGGAAGCGGTGCGCGCGGTGTTCGGCACCGACGTCCCGCCGCTGTCGTCGACGAAGGCGCTGTCGGGCCACTCGCTCGGCGCGGCCAGCGTGCACGAGGCGATCTACTGCCTGCTGATGATGCGCGGCGGGTTCCTGGCCGGCTCGGCGAACATCACGACGCTGGACGAGCGGGCCGAAGGTTTCCCGATCCTGCGCGAGACCCTCGACGCTCAGGTCGACGCGGTGATGTCGAACAGCTTCGGCTTCGGCGGCACCAACGCCGCGCTGGTGTTCGGCCGCCCCGCCTAACCGCGCAGGGCGCCTCCCGGCGTTCGTGCGAGATCGCCGCGGCTTGTATGCTGCGGCGATGGAGCCCACGGACGACACGCTCGATTCGACGGACGACGCTCACGTCGGGATGCCCCGCCGTGGCTACGTGCTCGCGGTCGGCGTCCTGCTGGTGTCGCTCGCGCTGGTGTTCGCCGCGTGGCTGCAGGCGCGCGGCCAGCAGCGACTGGCAGCGGAGGCCGAGTTCGTCGGACGCACCGGCGAGGTCATGGAGCAGCTCCGGCAGCGGCTGGTGAAGTACGAGCTGGTCGCGCGCGGCGGTGCCTCGCTGTTCGCGTCGGTGGCCCGGCCGACGCCGCGCCAGTGGCGGGACTACGTCGACGGCATGGCGATCGGCGATCGCTTCCCGGCGCTGGTCGGACTCGGGTTCGCCGGGTACATCCCCGGGCCGCGGCTCGTCGACCTCCAGCTCGAGTGGCGGAAAGCCGGCTACGGCGAGCTCGACGTGCGCCCGCACGGCATTCGTCCCGTCTACGGTCCGGTCCTCTACCTCGAACCGCGGACGATCGAGAACGTCGCCGCGCTCGGCTATGACATGTACGCCGAGCCAGTGCGCCGCGCCGCGATGGCCGCCGCGATCGAAACCGGTACAGCGCAGCTGACCGGACCCGTCGAGCTGGTGCAGGACATCGGGCGCGATCGCGTCGGCCTGCTGATGTACCTGCCGGTGTACGCCGGGGGCGGGGTGCCGCGAGCAGCCGCGGCGCGCCGCGCGCAGGCGCAGGGGTGGGTGTACCTGCCGTTCCATCCCGACACGTTCGTGGAGACCTCGCTGGGCGGACTGCACGGGGACATGCGCTTCCGCATCATCGACGTCTCCGACGGCGGCACGGCGACGCTGATAGAGCACGGCCCACCGCCGGTAGCCGGCGAGCCGCCGGCCTTCCACCACAGCGCACCGCTCGACGCCTATGGGCGCGCGTGGCGCGTCGAGTTCGAATCTCCGCCACTGGCAAGCGCGGCGCCGCAGATCGGCGAGCTGCGAAACCTGTTGCTGCTGGGAATCTTCGTTTCGCTGCTGCTGTTCGCACTGGCGTGGACGCTCGCGCAGACGGAATTCCGGGCCAATCGCATCGCCCGGCGCATGACCGAGGACTACCGGCGCAGCGAGCGCCGCTTCCGCAGCGCGATGCACTACTCGGCCATCGGCAAGGCGCTGCTCGACAGCGATGGCCGCATCGTCGAGGCCAACCCGGCGCTGGGGCGCATCGTCGGGCGCGCGCCGGAGTCGATGGTCGGCCTGCGTTTCGATCGGCTGTTCGAGGACGACACCGGCGAGCGGCCGCCTGCCGAACGCGAGCGCGTCGATGCCGAGGGCGCGCGTCGCGTGACCCGGAGGCTGCGCCACCAGCACGGTGCACCGCGGCAGGCCCAGCTGACGTTCGCGCCGGTGCCCGGCAACGTCGGCCAGGACATCGCCGAGCTGGTCCAAGTCGAGGACGTGACCGAGCGGCTGCGCGCGGAGGCGCGCGTGCACGCGCTCAACCGCACGCTCGAGGCGCGCGTCGCCCTGCGCACGCGCGAGCTCAGCCACGCCAACCAGGAGCTGGAAACGTTCGCCTACAGCGTGTCGCACGACCTGCGCGCGCCGCTGCGCGCGATCGACGGGTTCAGCCGCATCCTCGCCGAGCGCTACGACGCGCTGCTCGACGACGCCGGCCGCGATTACCTCGCGCGTGTCCGTGGCGCGGCGGGGCGCATGGCCGAGCTGATCGAGGCGATGCTGAAGATGTCGCGCGTCGGCCGTTCGGCGATCAATCCCGAACCGGTCGATCTCGGACGCATCGCGCAGGAGCTCATCGACGAGCTGCGGATGGGCGAGCCGGACCGCGAGGTGGAGGCGCGCATCGCCACCGGACTGCACGTGCATGGCGATCCGACGCTGCTGCGCAACCTGCTCGGCAACCTCATCGAGAACGCGTGGAAGTTCACCCGCGACCGGCGGCCGGCGGTGATCGAAGTGGGGCAGCGCACGGAACGGGGCGGGGTCACCGAGTATTTCGTCCGCGACAACGGCGCCGGGTTTCCCCAGGCGTACGTCGAGAAGCTGTTCCGCCCGTTCCAGCGCCTGCACGCACAGGGCGAGTTCGCCGGCCACGGGATCGGGCTGGCATCGGTGCGGCGGATCGTCGAGCGCCACGGCGGCACGATCCGCGCCGAGGGCCAGGAAGGCGAGGGCGCGACGTTCTGGTTCACCCTGCCGGGGCCCGACATCGGGCCCTGACGCCAGCGTCGGCCCGCCGGCGGGGATCGCGTCCTAATCAGGCGTTCTTGTTGTGCCGGCGCATCACGCGCTGCTTCTCGATGGCCCAGTCGCGGTCCTTGCTGGTCGCGCGCTTGTCGTGGGTCTGCTTGCCCTTGGCCAGCGCGATCTCCGCCTTGACCTTGTTGGCCTTCCAGTACAGCGCGGTCGGCACGATCGTGTAGCCGTCGCGCTGGACGCGGCCGATCAGGTTGTCGATCTCGTGCCGGTGCAGCAGCAGCTTGCGGGTGCGGCGCTCCTCGGCGACCACGTGCGACGAGGCCGAGATCAGCGGCGTGATCTGCGCGCCGAACAGGAACAGCTCGCCGTTGCGGATCACGGCGTAGGCTTCGGTGATGTTGGCGCGCCCGGCGCGGATCGACTTCAGCTCCCAGCCCTGCAGCGACAGCCCGGCTTCGTACTTCTCCTCGAAGTGGTAGTCGTGGCGCGCGCGCTTGTTCAGCGCGATGGTGCCGCCGCCCCCCGCCTTTCCTTTATCCTTGCCGCCTTTACCGCTGGAAGTCTTTGCCATCGCGCCATTGTCCCCGATCGACGGGGCGAGGGCGAGCCGGCCAACCCCCATGCCCACGATCCGTCGCTCCGCGCTCGTCGAGCACTCCGCCGCGCGCATGTTCGCGCTGGTCAACGACGTGGCCGCCTACCCGCGGCGCTTCGACTGGTGCGATGCCGCCGAGGTGCTCGAATCGAGCGAGTCGCGGATGGTGGCCCGCCTCGAGCTCGGGCTGGGGTCGTTGCGCACCTGGTTCACGACCGAGAACACGCTGGTGCCGCCGCACCACATCGACCTGAAGCTCGTCGACGGGCCGTTCCGCAGCCTGACCGGGCGCTGGCAGTTCCACGCGCTCGACGAGTCCGCATGCAAGGTGACGCTGACGCTCGACGTCGAACCGAAGGTCCGGCTGCTGGCGCCGGCCATGGCGCTGGGTTTCCAGGGATTGGCCGATCGCATGGTCGACGACTTCGTCCGGGTCGCCGACCGGGATCCGGACGACGTCGTGGACCGGCCGCTGGCGTGAAGGTGACGCTGATCCGCGCCTGGCCGCGGCGCTTCGAGCAGGTCGAACTCGATCTGCCCGAGGGCGCGCGCCTCGGCGACGCGCTGGCGCAGGCGGGCTGGGACGACGACCCCGCCGTCGACGGCCATGCGGTGTTCGGCGTGCGCGCGACCCGCGACACCGAACTGCGCGACGGCGACCGGATCGAATGCCTGCGGCCGCTCGTGGTCGACCCCAAGGAAGCACGGCGCCGGCGCGCGCAGGCGCGCCCGCTGAAGGCGCCACCGACCCCGCGCTGAGTCGCTGCGCCACGCGCGGCCGCTGTCGCGCCCTAAACGAAAAGCGCGGCCGAAGCCGCGCTGGATGGATCGTCTGGATGGATCGCCGGACGGGGCGTTCAGCGCGCCGGCGGGCGGCGCTTCTTGTCCTTGTCCTTGGCCAGGTTCGGACCGAACTGGCGGACCGACGTGCGGGCCAGTTCCTCGTCCTGCTCGGCGAAGTAATCGCCTTCCCAGCGGGCGAGCGTGTCGCCTTCGAAGAACAGCGTGAAGTTCTTCGTTTCGGTGCGGCCGAGGCGGCCGGTACGCTGCGTCGCGGTGTAGTCCCAGCGCTCCGGGTGGTACGGGTCCTGCACCGACGGTGTGCCGAGCAGCAGCAGCACCTGCTGCTTGTCCATGCCGGCCTGCAGCTGGTCGACGTTGGCCTTCTCCAGCAGGTTGCCCTGGTAGATCGGCTGCTTGTAGACGATGCCGCAACCGGTGGTCACCGAGGCGGCAATGAGGAGCGGCAGGAGCTTCGGCAGGAGCGTGCGCATCGGGGTCCGCAACGGAAGGACAGGGGGCCGATGATACACTGGCGCAGCTTCGCCGCACCCGCGCGCCGCGCGCGTTCATGCGGCGTTGAGCCCCTGGAAGGCGCGCTGCGCCGACCCCGCGCGATGCGTCCGACCGGCGCCGCGCACCGCCAAGGAGCCCCGATGGAATCGCAAGACTTGCGCAATGCCGGCCTCAAGGTGACGCACCCGCGCGTGCGCATCCTCGAGCTGCTGGAGCAGGCCAAGCCGCGGCACATGACGGCCGAGGACATCTACCGCCACCTGCTCGAGCAGGGCGAGGACATCGGGCTGGCGACGGTATACCGCGTGCTCACCCAGTTCGAGGCCGCCGGGCTGGTGCTCAAGCACAACTTCGAGGCCGGGCAGTCGGTGTACGAGCTCGATCGCGGCCACCACCACGACCACATGGTCGACATCGACACCGGCAAGATCATCGAGTTCGAGAGCCCCGAGATCGAGGACCTGCAGCGCAGGATCGCGGCCAAGCACGGCTACGACATCGAAGAGCATTCGCTGGTGCTGTACGTGCGCAAGAAGCGCTGAACGCCGGAGCCGACCGACCATGGGCGAGACGACGATCCGCTGTTCCTGCTGTGGCGAGATGGTGTCGCGCGCCACGTCCGAGTTCGCATTCACGTTCCCGGACGCCTACGCCGCGCTGAAGCCCGCGCAGCGTGCGTCGCCCGACACGTTCTGCGAGCGCCACTTCTGCGCGATCGGGTCGACGCGGCTGTTCGTGCGCGGGCTGCTGCCGATGAAGGTCGTCGACGGCGGCGAAACGTACTGCATCGGCGCGTGGGCCGAGCTGGCCGAGCACGACTGGCGGATGGCCCGGCAGATGTGGGACGGCACCGGCAACGACCGGGTGCCGGCGTTCCCCGGCGTGCTGGCCAACGAGCTGCCGCGGCTGTTCGAGGACAGCACGCGCGGGCTCGAGGTGCTCGTGCAGCTGCACGACGCGACCCGCCCGACCTTCCGGCTGGTCGACACGGGCCATCCACTTGAGGACGAGCAGCGAGCCGGCATCACCGCGCACCGCGCCCTGCAGTTCACCGCGCTCGCCGATCGCTGAGCACGCCGCCGGCGCGCGTGCCGAAATCGGCTAGCTGACGTCCGCGAGCAGGCGCCTGGCCGCCGCGCGCACCTCGCGGCTGAGTTCGACGCCGCCGAGCATCCGCGCGATCTCTTCTTCGCGCTGCTTGCGGTCGAGCGCCTGCACCGAGCTCAGCGTGACGCCCTCGCTCGCGGACTTGCTGACGCGGTAGTGCGCATGGCCCTGCGCGGCGACCTGCGGCAGGTGGGTCACGCACAGGACCTGCCGGCTCTCGCCGAGGGCGCGCAGCTTCTGCCCGACGATGTCGGCGACCGCGCCGCCGATGCCAGTGTCGACCTCGTCGAACACCATCGTCGCAACCGCATCGAGGCCCAGTGCGGCAACTTCGATCGCCAGCGAGATGCGCGACAGTTCGCCGCCGGAGGCGACCTTGCGCAGCGGCTTGGCCGGTTGCCCGGGGTTGGCGGCGACGAGGAACTCCACGCGCTCCCCGCCGGCCGGGTCCGGCCGGTCGGTGTCGAGCGGCTCGATCGCGATCTCGAAGCGACCACCGCCCATGCCTAGCTCGTCGATGAGCGCAGTGGTGGCGTCGGACAGCGCGCGTGCGGCCTCGCGGCGGCGCGCGCCGAGTACATCGGCGGCGCTGCGCCACGCGGAACGCGCGCGCTCCAGCTCGACGTCGAGCGACGCCAGCCGCACGCCCGCGCCGCGCAGCTCGTCGAGCTCGGCGGCGATCGCGTCGCGGCGCTCGGCCAGCTGCTCCGGCGCGACCCGGTGCTTGCGGGCGAGTTCGTGCAGGCGGCCCATCCGCCGTTCGAGGCCGTCGAACGCCTCGGGGTCGACATCGAGGTCGCCGCGCACGCGGTCGAGCAGCACCAGCGCCTCGTCGACCTGGATCGCGGCGGCATCGAGCATGGCGTCGACCTCGAGCAGGCGCGGCTCGTGCTCGGCCACGCGCTGCAGTTCGGCGCGCACCTGCTGCAGCGCGCGCGACAGCGACGGCGCGTCGTCGCCGCCGAGGCGGGCAAACGCGCCCTCGCACGCGGCGATCAGGCCGGCGGCGTGGGCCAGCCGGCGCTGATCGGCGTTGAGCTTGGCAATGGACTCCGGCTCGAGCGTCTCGCGGTCGAGCTCGGCGTGCTGGTGGCCGAGCCAGTCGATGCGCTCGGACACGTCGCCCTGGGCCGACAGGCGCTCGCGCTCGCGCTGCAGCGCCTGCCAGTCGTCGGCGGCGCGGCGGACCGCGGCCAGTTCGACTTCGTTGCGCCCGAACGCGTCGAGGAGCGCGAGCTGGCTCGGCCGCGCCATCAGCGCCTGGTGCTCGTGTTGGCCGTGGATCTCAACGAGGGTCGAGGCGAGCTCCGACAGCTGGCCCAGCGTGACCGGACGCCCGTTGATCCACGCCTTCGAGCCGCCGTCGGCGCGGACGATCCGTCGCAGCTGGCAGTCGCCGTCGTCGTCGAGTTCGTTCTCGGCCAGCCAGGCGCGCGCCGCCGGCACGTCGTCGAGGCGGAACTGCGCGGCGACCTCGGCGCGATCGGCGCCGTGACGGACCACGCCGCTGTCCGCGCGCAGGCCCGACAGCAGCCCGAGCGCGTCGACCAGCAGCGACTTGCCGGCGCCGGTTTCGCCGGAGATGACCGTCAGGCCGGGTCCGAAGGCCAGTTCGGCCTCGCTGACGACGGCGAAGTGCTTGAGGGAGAGATGGACGAGCATTGGGGCGCGATTGTGCCTTGCCGGGGTTGCGGCTTGGTAGCGGCGCGGCGTCTCAGCGGGCGCGACCGGCGCGCGGCGCTTGCGCAGGGCGGGTCGCGGCGCTTAACTCGCCGGCGATGAGCCGCAAACCCGCCGACCCCAGCCTCGACCCGCGCGCGCGCCAGCTGCTGCGCACGCTGATCGGCCGCTACATCCAGAGCGGCGAGCCGGTCGGCTCGCAGACGCTGGCCCGCCACGCCGGGCTGGACGTCAGTGCGGCGACGATCCGCAACATCCTGTCCGACCTCGAGGACGTCGGCCTGCTCAGCGCGCCGCACGCGTCGGCCGGGCGCATCCCGACGGCGCAGGGCTACCGGCTGTTCGTCGATTCGCTGCTGCAGGTGCGCCCGCTGCCGGAAGGCGACCTGGCCCGGCTGCGTGGCGAGCTGCCGACCGGCTCGGGCACCCAGGCGCTGCTCGGCAGCGCGTCCGAGCTGCTGTCGGCGATGACCCACTTCGTCGGCGTGGTCAGCGTGCCGCAGCGCGGGCAGTTCGCGTTCCGCCGGATCGACTTCGTGCCCCTCGATGGCCAGCGGGTGCTGGCGATTCTGGTGTTCGCCGACAACGACGTGCAGAACCGGATGATCCACACCCGCCGCGCGTTCGAGGCCGGCGAGCTCGAGCGGGTCGCCAACTACCTCAACACCCATTTCGCCGGGCGCCCGGTCGCGGAGATCCGCAGCACGCTGCTGAACGACCTGCGCAGCGCGCAGAGCGAGATGGAGACGCTGCTGAGCCATTCGATCGAGCTGGCCGAGCAGGTGCTCGAGCCGGGCGAGGAGGACATGGTGCTGGCCGGGCAGACCCGGCTGATGGGCGTGCAGGAGCTGGCCGACCTCGACCGCCTGCGCGAGCTGTTCGAGGCGTTCGCCCGCAAGCGCGAGATCCTGCAGCTGCTCGAACGGACGGTGCAGGCCCCGGGCGTGCGCATTTTCATCGGCGAGGAAACCGGCCTCGCGCCGCTCGAAGGCGTCTCGCTGGTGACGGCCCCGTACACCGCCGGCGGGCGGGTGCTCGGCGTGCTCGGGGTCATCGGCCCGACCCGGATGGCCTACGACCGGGTGATCCCGGTCGTGCAGGCGGCGGCCGACGCCCTCGGCGCGGCCATCCAGGCGGAATAGGGCAGGCCGGATCGGGCGCCGGCGGACGCACGCCCGCCTTGAAAGCGTTCCACGCGGCCCCATTGCGGTTGGGTTGCGCCCCGATGGCCGGGGCGGGCCAGGACCCCAGGACGCATGACCACCGAACCGATGCAGCAGGCCGCCGACGCGGCCGTCGACGCCGGCGCTGCCGCCAACCCTCTGAACGCCGAACTCGAGGCCGCCCGCGCCGAAGTCGCGCAGCTGCGCGAGGACTCGCTGCGCGAGCGGGCCGAACTGGACAACCAGCGCAAGCGGCTGGCGCGCGACGTCGAGATGGCGCGCAAGTTCGCCAACGAGCGCCTGCTCGGCGACCTGCTGCCGGTGATCGACAGCCTCGAAGCCGGCCTCGGCCTGGCCGGCAACGACGCCGGCGCGGTGCGCGACGGCATGGAGCTGACGCTGCGCCAGCTGCTGAAGGTCGCCGCCGACCACGGGCTGACGCCGATCCAGCCGGTGGGCGAGGCCTTCAACCCCGAACAGCACCAGGCGATGAGCATGGTCGACAGCGCCGAGCACGCGCCCGGCCACGTCGTGCAGGTGTACCAGAAGGGCTGGCTGCTGAACGACCGGCTGCTGCGTCCGGCGCTCGTCGTCGTCGCCAGGCACGACTGAACCCGGCGGCCCGGGGCCCTTGAACCCAAGGGCTTGGGCCCCAGATAGCGCACATCGGCGGCAAGACCGCCCCAGCATTCGAAATCTTGAGGGAGCAGACAATGGGCAAGATCATCGGTATCGACCTCGGCACGACCAACTCGTGCGTGGCGATCATGGAAGGCGGCAACGTCAAGGTCATCGAGAACGCCGAGGGCGACCGCACCACGCCGTCGATCGTCGCGTACACGAAGGACGGCGAGATCCTCGTCGGCGCCTCGGCCAAGCGCCAGGCGGTGACCAATCCGAAGAACACCTTCTTCGCAGTGAAGCGCCTGATCGGCCGCAAGTTCACCGACGCCGAAGTGCAGAAGGACCTCGACCTGGTCCCGTACGGCATCGTCGCGCACGAGAACGGCGACGCGTGGGTCTCGACCGCCGACGGCAAGAAGATGGCGCCGCAGCAGATCTCGGCTGAAGTGCTGGCCAAGATGAAGAAGACCGCCGAGGCCTACCTGGGCGAGACCGTCACCGAGGCGGTCATCACCGTGCCGGCGTACTTCAACGACAGCCAGCGCCAAGCGACCAAGGACGCCGGCAAGATCGCCGGCCTCGACGTCAAGCGCATCATCAACGAGCCGACCGCGGCCGCGCTGGCCTACGGCCTCGACAAGAAGGGCGGCGACCGCAAGGTGGCCGTGTACGACCTCGGCGGCGGCACGTTCGACGTGTCGATCATCGAGATCGCCTCGGTCGACGGCGAGATGCAGGTCGAGGTGCTGTCGACCAACGGCGACACCTTCCTCGGTGGCGAGGACTTCGACAAGCGCGTCATCGACTACCTCGTCGAGGAGTTCCAGCGCGAGCAGGGCATCGACCTGCGCAAGGACCCGCTGGCGCTGCAGCGCCTGAAGGACGCGGCCGAGCGCGCCAAGATCGAGCTGTCGAGCGCCCAGCAGACCGACGTCAACCTGCCGTACGTCACCGCCGACGCGTCGGGCCCGAAGCACCTGAACATCAAGCTGACCCGGGCCAAGCTCGAGGCGCTGGTCGACGACCTGGTCAAGAAGACGATCGAGCCGTGCCGCATCGCGCTCAACGACGCCGGCCTGCGCAACTCCGAGGTCACCGAGGTGATCCTCGTCGGCGGCCAGACCCGCATGCCGAAGGTGCAGCAGGCCGTGGCCGAGTTCTTCGGCAAGGAGCCGCGCAAGGACGTCAACCCGGACGAAGCCGTCGCCGTCGGCGCGGCGATCCAGGGCGGCGTGCTGGCCGGCGACGTCAAGGACGTGCTGCTGCTCGACGTGACCCCGCTGTCGCTCGGCATCGAGACCCTCGGTGGCGTGTTCACCAAGATCATCGAGAAGAACACCACGGTGCCGACCAAGGCGTCGCAGACCTTCTCGACCGCCGAGGACAACCAGTCGGCCGTCACCGTGCACGTGCTGCAGGGTGAGCGCGAGCAGGCCCGCTACAACAAGTCGCTGGCGCGCTTCGACCTGTCGGGCATCGAGCCGGCGCCGCGCGGCATGCCGCAGGTCGAGGTGTCGTTCGACATCGACGCCAACGGCATCGTCCACGTGACCGCCAAGGACAAGAAGACCGGCAAGGAGCAGAAGGTCGAGATCAAGGCCGGCTCGGGCCTGAGCGAGGAAGAGATCGCCAAGATGGTCGCCGATGCCGAGGCCAACCGCGAGGAGGACAAGAAGTTCCACGACCTCGTGCAGGCCCGCAACCTCGCCGACGGCCTGATCCACACCGCGCGCGGTGCGATCAAGGAGCACGGCGACAAGGTGCCGGGCGACGTGATCGGCCGCACCGAGGGCGCGATCGCCGAGCTCGAGACGGCGATGAAGGGCGACGACAAGGGCCAGATCGAGGCCAAGTCGAAGGCGCTCGAGGAAGCGGCGCAGTCGCTGTTCGCCGCCGCGTCGGCCGGCCAGGCATCGGGCGGCGACGACTCCGGCCCGAGCGCGGGCGCGAAGGCCGACGACGTGGTCGACGCGGAGTTCACCGAGGTCAAGGACGACCAGAAGCCGTGATAAGCCCTTAGGGATCGGGGCCTGGAAGGAGCGGGGCGGTCGACCGCTCCTTCCGCCGTTTGGACCCGACCCGCCGTCGTTCCCCGCACCTGACGATCCACGAATCACGAACCCGGCCCGATGAGCAAACGCGACTACTACGAAGTGCTGGGCGTGGCCCGCAATGCCAGCGACGAGGAGCTGAAGAAGGCCTATCGGCGCTGCGCGATGAAGTTCCACCCGGACCGAAACCCGGGCGACGCCTCGGCCGAAGCCTCGTTCAAGGAGTGCAAGGAGGCGTACGAGGTCCTGTCCGACGCGAACAAGCGCCGCGTGTACGACCAGCACGGCCACGCCGCGTTCGAGCACGGCATGGGCGGCGGCGGTGGCGGCGGTGCCGGCTATGCCGACATGGGTGACATCTTCGGCGACATCTTCGGCAACATCTTCGGCGGCGGCGCCCAGCGCGGGCCGCGGCGCGGTGCCGACGTCGGCTACGTGATGGAGCTGTCGCTCGAAGAGGCCGTGGCCGGCATCGAGAAGCAGATCGAGATCCCGACGCTCGACGAGTGCGACGTCTGCGACGGCAGCGGCTCTGCCGACGGCAAGCTCGAGACCTGCAACACCTGTCAGGGGCGCGGCCAGGTCCGCTTCCAGCGCGGCATCTTCTCGATGCAGCAGGGCTGCCCGCACTGCGGCGGGCGCGGCAAGATCATCGCCAACCCGTGCGTGGACTGCCACGGCCAGGGCCGCGTCGAGCGGACCAAGACGCTGCAGGTCAAGATCCCCGCGGGCGTCGACAACGGCGACCGCATCCGCCTCGCGGGTGAAGGCGAGGCCGGCCCGGCCGGGTCGCCACCGGGCGATCTGTACGTCGACGTGCGCGTGCGCGAGCACGAGATCTTCCAGCGCGACGGCGACGACCTGCACTGCGAGGTGCCGGTGCGCATCTCGCAGGCCGCGCTCGGCGATGCCATCCGCGTGCCGACGCTGGGCGGCGACGTCGAGCTGCGGATTCCCGCCGAAACGCAGAGCGGCAAGCTGTTCCGCCTGCGCGACAAGGGCGTCAAGTCGGTGCGCAGCCGCGCGCCGGGCGATCTGTACTGCCGCGTCGTCGTCGAAACCCCGGTCAACCTGACGCCCGAGCAGCGGGACCTGCTCGAGCGGTTCGAGGCGACCTTCATCGGCGACGGCGCCCGGCGCCACTCGCCGCGTTCGTCGACATTCCTCGACGGCGTCAAGGGCTTCTGGGACCGGATGACCTCGCCCTGATCCCGCGCGTCCTGCGATTGAATGCGAAAGAGCCGCGGCATCGACCGCGGCTCTTTCGTTTGCGCAACGCGGTTACGGCGAGGGTTCGTAGAAGTACGTGCTGACGCGTGCGGTGCCGATCGGCAGGCCGGCGGCGAACGCGGTGACGCCGAACACGTCGTTGAGCGCGGCGGCCGCTTCGGCCGACAGCGTCACCGCGACGTCTTCGACCTGCAGCGTTCCGTAGCGCCGCAGCTGCCGGGCCTGCGGCGCGCTGGCCAGGGCCAGGTCGAACAGCGCGATGCGGGCCACGACGCTGTCATTGGCCTTGACCAGGCCGGTCAGCACCGGCGCGTCGCCGGTCGTGTCGATCACGAAGCTGCTGATGTTGACGGTCAACGCGCCGGCCTTCAGGTCGAGCCCGCCGTTGTGGACGATTTCGCCGCGCGCCGACGCCAGGTCGATCTCGCCGGTCGGGATCGGGAACACGGCCTGGCCACGCGCGATGCGCGCCGGGAACGTCGGCGCCACGGCAACGCCGAGGGTGTCGAGGGCGCCGGTGAACTCGCTCGACAGGGTGACGCGGGTGTCGCCGCCGAGCGTGCTGACGGTGGGAGCGGCGGCGGCGGGCAGGGCAGCACAGAGCGCGACGGCGAGCAGCGCGGGGACGGCGAGGCGGGGCAGCTTCATGGCGGCATTCCTTTGGATGGGAGGGGATGTCCGCGCCGCGAGTGGTGATCGGGCCGTCCCAGCGGACGCGCCAGTGAATTCCGGCGGACATCCGGTCGCGGTGAAGGCGCGGTAAAGAACTCGTTCAGGCGGTTGGTGCGGCGAGTCGCATGGAGCTGGCAGCGCACGAGACCGGCTGCCGTAGCCGAGCCGTCAGCGCGTGCCGACCAGGATCGCGGCGCAAACGGAACGGACGCGAGTAGCCGCTGCTCATGGCCCTCGGCGCCGCGCCACGCCGCCGAGCGCGGCCTACGTCGGCTGCGTTCTGGGCGGTCGATCGCACTCTCGAGAAACGCGCGTCGCGGCTGCGCTGCCGGTCGTCGGCCGGCACCGTCCGGTCGGCGCCGCGCGACGTCGACTGTGACGCCGCCCCGGTTCCTGCAGGCCGCGCGCATGGATTACTGCGCGCACGCCACGTGGTCGACCCCATGAACGCATCGGACGCGCACTTCCATCCCATGGACCACGACCCGGCCCTGCTGCTGGCCACGATGCAGCGCCAATCCGTCGAGCCGTTGGTCGCCGCCCTCGACCGCGTGCTGCAGCGCGCCGACGATTTCCTGTTCGACCGCAGCGCCAGCAGCAGCGACGGCATCGAGCTGACGTCGCTGCGCGACCTGCGGCGCGCCCGCGCCGGCATCGCGCGCGATTTCGAGGCCGGGGTGTTGGCCGCCTACCGGCGCCTGTCGCTGTCGGGCGAGGCCGCCGGTGGCGCGCGCGTGGAGCTGTCGCTGGTCGACGAGGAAGCCCTCGAGCAGCAGCTGGCCGACGAGCAGATGGTCGACCGCCTCGGCCGCGCCCATGCGCCCGCCCTCGATTCGCTGCAGCACCGGCTGGGCGCGCTGCTCGGGCGCGCCGCGGTGCCGCCGCGGGACAACCCGGTCGGGCCCCTGGCGCTGGCCAGCGCCCTGCGCGATGCGCTGCGCCCGGCGGCGCTGTCGACGTCGGTGCACATCGTCCTGTTCAAATTCCTCGAGCGCGAGCTCGCCGTCGCGCTGCACCCGCTGTACCAGCGCTTGAACGAACTGCTGGCGGAGGCCGGCGTGCTGCCGGCGTTCACGTCGACCCAGCAGGGCGAGGCACCGCCGTTCGTCGAGGCCGTGCCGACGACGGGCGTCGCGCCGGCGGGGTGGGACCAGGTGCCCGACGCCCCGCGCGAGCAGGCCCTGTTCGCCAGCCTGCTCGGCATGCTGCAGGACTGGCGTCGCGGCAGCGGCGCGGCCGGCGGGCGCGGCGCTGGCCACGGCACCGGCCAGAGCCTGCAGGCCAGCGAGGTGCTGACGGTGCTGACGCGGATGCAGGGCGCGCCGCCGGCCTCGCTCGACCATGTGCTGGAGGAAGGACGCAGTTCCCTCGCCGAGCAGCTGCGCCGCGAGGTGCTGCTGGCCGCCCGCCGCTTCGGCGTCGGCGGCGAGCAGGTGCACCTGTCGGCCGGCGACGAGGACGCGGTCGACCTGGTCGGCATGCTGTTCGACGTGCTGCTCGACGAGCGCGATTTCGAACCCCAGGTCCGCCGAAAGATCGGCCGGCTGCTGGTGCCGTACGTCAAGGTGGCGGTCAAGGACCGCCGGCTGTTCCTGTCGAAGGTCCATCCGGCGCGCAAGCTCCTGAACGTCGTGGCCGAGGCCTGCGAGGGCAACCACGGCGAGGCGCCGCAGGAGCGCGAGCTGCTCGAGCGCGTCGACGGCACGATCGAGCGCCTGGTCGCCGAGTACAACGAGGACGTGGCGATCTTCGAGACCCTCGAGCAGGACCTGCGCGCGTTCATGGCCCAGCACCGCAAGCGCGTGGAGCTGAGCGAACGCCGGGCGGCCGATGCGCAGCGCGGACGCGAACGCCTCGACCAGGCACGCACCGAGGCCGGCGCGGACCTGGCACGGCGCCGCGGCGACCGCGAACTGCCGCAGGCGATCGACGACTTCCTGTCGTCGTATGCCCACCACCACCTGACACAGGTGATCCTGCGCGACACCCGCGATTCGGTCCGCTACGGCGAGGCGCTGCACGCGGTCATGGGCCTGCTGTCCGCGTTCGACCATGCCGACCTCGGCGAGGCGCCGGACCGGCTGCCGGCGCTCGATCGCGCGGCGCTGGTCGACATCCTCGCCAGCTCCGGCTGCGTCGGCGGCAGCGCCGAGCAGGCGGTGTCGATCCTGCACGACACGCTGGTGCAGCTGGCGCTCGGCAACCGGGTCGCCGTCGACGCGGCCCGCCTGCCGGAGCAGCCGGCGGCGCCCGTGGCTGCCGCGCCGGAGCCCGAACTTCCGTTCTCGGTCGCGGCCGACTTCGACTACGACCCGGCGCTGGCCGAGCGGATCCGCACCTTGCCGATCGGCACCTGGGTGCAGCTGACGTCCGACAGCGGCCGCACCGAGCCGGCCAAGGCCTCGTGGGTCAGCCCGATCTCCGGCCGCATCCTGTTCGTCAACCGGCGCGGGATCCGCGTGCTGGTCGCGTCGGCCGAGGAGCTCGCGGCGATGTGCGCCCAGGGGCGGATGAAGCTGCGCGAAGCCGACACCGCGTTCGACGATGCGATGCACCAGATGCTCGGCCGCCTGAAGGCGGCGGCGCCGGCCCAGGCGATCGCGACCGTCGACTGACCTGCGTCGCGGCGTCACGGCGCTTGTCGCCCTGCAGCGCGGTCGCTAGCCTGCCGCGATGACCCAGGCATCGAACGTTCCCCGCGTCGTGATTCACGGCGCCCGCGGCCGCATGGGCCAGGCGCTGCTGCTCCTGGCGCCCGAGCGCAGCGACCTGCAGCTGGTGGCGGCGGTGTCGCGCAGCTCGCCCGCGCAGCGCGTCGTCGACGGGGTGCCGCACTTCGCCAGCAGTGAGCTCGACGGGCTGCCGGCGTTCGACGTCGCGATCGACTTCAGCCTGCCCGACGGCTTCAACGCGATCCTGGCGCTGTGCCAGTCGCGCGGCGCGGCGCTGGTGTCCGGCACGACCGGGCTCGATCCGGCGCAGCGCGACGCGATGGCCGCCGCGGCCGGCCGCATCCCGCTGCTGTGGGCATCGAATTTCAGCCTAGGCGTGGCCGTGCTCAGCGAGCTGGTCGAGCGCGCGGCCGCCGCGCTGCCGGGCTGGGACTGCGACATCGTCGAGTCGCACCACGTGCACAAGCAGGATGCGCCGTCGGGCACGGCCCTGACGCTCGGCGCGTGCGCGGAGCAGGGCGGGGCGAACCCGCGCTACGCCTCGCTGCGCGCCGGCGACATCGTCGGCGAGCACCTGGTCCAGTTCACGTCGCTCGGCGAACGCATCGAACTGACGCACCGGGCGACCAACCGCGACATTTTCGCGCGCGGTGCGCTGCACGCCGCCGTGCGGCTGGTCGGCCGTCCGCCTGGCCAGTACCGGGTGCGCGACCTGCTCACCTGAACGCGCCGCGTGGCGCTACCCGCCATGCTGCAACCGTATTCAACGCGCCGGCGCGGCGAATCGGCGCGATTTCCCCAGTCGAAGCCGGCCGCGAGGTGAACGCGCGGCTGGCGCTGGGCGCGCCCGGTCGCTAGAATTCCCGCTCGCCTGAACCCCATCCGCTGGACCGGTCCCGCACCGCGTCCGCGCTTTGCTGCAGCCCGGTTTTTCGATGGCGCTGCGCTTCGGACGGGGTCAGCACCCCCCGGCAGCCAAGGCGAACCCCGTGACCCAAACCGCAATCCTCGCGCTCGAAGACGGCACCGTTTTCGAGGGCGTATCCGTCGGCGCGCCCGGCCTCTCGGTCGGTGAGGTGGTGTTCAACACCGCGATCACCGGCTACCAGGAAGTCCTGACCGACCCGTCGTACGCCCGCCAGCTGGTCACGTTGACGTACCCGCACGTCGGCAACACCGGCGTCACCGGCGACGACGACGAGGCCCGCCAGCTGTTCGCGGCCGGCCTGATCGTCCGCGACGTGCCGCGCCGCCACAGCAACTGGCGCGCGCAGGAATCGCTGCCGGCGTGGCTGCAGCGCCGCGGCGTCATCGCGATCGCCGGCATCGACACCCGCAAGCTGACGCGCCTGCTGCGCGACCGTGGCGCGCAGAACGGCGCGCTGATGGCCGGCGAGATCGAGGTCGACCGCGCACTCGAGGCCGCGCGCAAGTTCCCGGGCCTCAAGGGCATGGACCTCGCGAAGGAGGTCTGCACGCGCGAACGCTACGAGTGGACCGAGGGCCAGCTCGACCTCGACCGCAGCGCGTTCGCCAGCGCGCCGCCGCACGCGTCGGGCCGGCATTTCCACGTGGTCGCCTACGACTTCGGCGTCAAGCTCAACATCCTGCGCATGATCGCCGAGCGCGGCTGCCGGGTGACCGTGGTGCCGGCGCAGACTCCGGCTGCCGAAGTCCTGGCGATGCAGCCCGACGGTGTGTTCCTGTCCAACGGCCCGGGCGACCCCGCGCCGTGCGACTACGCGATCGCCGCGATCCGCGAGTTCGTCGCCGCGAAGGTGCCGACGTTCGGCATCTGCCTCGGCCACCAGCTCCTCGGCCTCGCGGCCGGCGCGCAGACGCTGAAGATGAAGTTCGGCCACCACGGCGCCAACCACCCCGTGCAGGACCTGGAGACCGGCCGGGTGATGATCACCTCGCAGAACCACGGCTTCGCTGTCGACGAGGCCACGCTGCCGGCCAATGTGCGCGTGACGCACCGCTCGCTGTTCGACGGCTCCAACCAGGGCATCGAGCTGGCCGACGCGCCGGCCTTCAGCTTCCAGGGCCACCCCGAAGCCAGTCCCGGCCCGCACGACGTTTCACCGCTGTTCGATCGTTTCGTTGCGCTGATGGAGCGCGCTTCCATGGAGAGCCGCTGACATGCCCAAGCGCACTGACATCAAGACCGTCCTGATCATCGGCGCCGGTCCGATCGTGATCGGCCAGGCCTGCGAGTTCGACTATTCCGGCGCGCAGGCGTGCAAGGCGCTGCGGGACGAGGGCTACCGCGTGGTCCTGGTCAACTCGAACCCGGCGACGATCATGACCGACCCGGACATGGCCGACGCCGTCTACATCGAGCCGATCAACTGGCAGACGGTCGAGAAGATCATCGCCAAGGAGAAGCCCGACGCGCTGCTGCCGACCATGGGCGGACAGACCGCGCTGAACTGCGCGCTGGACCTGGCCGACCACGGCGTGCTCGAGAAGTACGGCGTCGAGCTGATCGGCGCCTCGCGCGAGGCCATCCGCATGGCCGAGGACCGCGAGCTGTTCCGCGTCGCGATGGCCGAGATCGGTCTGGAGTGCCCGAAGGCCGCGGTCGCCAAGACGCTCGAGGAGGCGCTGGAGATCCAGACCCGCGTCGGCTACCCGACGATCATCCGGCCCAGCTTCACCCTCGGCGGCAGCGGTGGCGGCATCGCCTACAACCGCGAGGAGCTGGTCGAGATCGTGACCCGCGGCCTAGAGCTGTCGCCGACGACCGAGGTGCTGGTCGAGGAATCGGTGCTGGGCTGGAAGGAATTCGAGATGGAGGTGGTCCGCGACACCAAGGACAACTGCATCATCGTCTGCTCGATCGAGAACTTCGACGCGATGGGCGTGCACACCGGCGACTCGATCACCGTCGCGCCTGCCCAGACCCTGACCGACAAGGAATACCAGCGGCTGCGGGACGCGTCGATCGCGGTCCTGCGCAAGATCGGCGTCGATACCGGCGGGTCGAACGTACAATTCGGCATCAACGCCCAGAACGGCCGGGTCGTCGTCATCGAGATGAACCCGCGCGTATCGCGCTCGTCGGCGCTGGCGTCGAAGGCGACCGGCTTCCCGATCGCCAAGATCGCCGCCAAGCTCGCCGTCGGCTACACGCTCGACGAGCTGCGCAACGAGATCACCGGTGGCGCCACGCCGGCGTCGTTCGAGCCGACGATCGACTACGTCGTCACCAAGATCCCGCGCTTCGCGTTCGAGAAGTTCCCGCAGGCCGACGCGCGCCTGACCACGCAGATGAAATCGGTCGGCGAGGTCATGGCGATGGGCCGCACGTTCCAGGAGTCGCTGCAGAAGGCCCTGCGCGGGCTGGAGACCGGCAAGGTCGGCCTCGACCCGACCGGCCTGGACCTCGCCAGCGAAGAGGGCCTGACCGCGCTGAAGCGCGAGCTGAAGGAGCCGGGCCCGGAGCGGATGTTCCACATCGGCGACGCGTTCCGCGCCGGCCTGTCGGTCGACGACGTCCACGCGCTGTCGTTCGTCGATCCGTGGTTCCTCGACCAGATCGAGCAGATCGTCGCCACCGAGCAGGCCGTCGCCGACGCCGGCCTCGGCGCACTCGACGCCCGCCGCATGCGCGCGCTCAAGCGCATGGGCTTCTCCGACGCGCGCCTCGCGCAGCTGACCGGCACCGACGAGACCGCGGTGCGCACGCTGCGCCGCGCGTTCGGCGTGCGCCCGGTGTACAAGCGCGTGGACAGCTGCGCAGCCGAATTCGCGACCACCACCGCCTACATGTACTCGACCTACGAGGACGAGTGCGAGGCGCAGCCGACCGACCGCGACAAGATCATCGTGCTCGGCGGCGGGCCGAACCGCATCGGCCAGGGCATCGAGTTCGACTACTGCTGCGTGCACGCCGCGCTCGCCCTGCGCGAGGACGGCTACGAAACGATCATGGTCAATTGCAACCCGGAGACCGTGTCGACCGATTACGACACCTCCGACCGGCTGTACTTCGAGCCGCTGACGCTCGAGGACGTGCTCGAGATCTGCGACCTGGAGAAGCCCAAGGGCGTGATCGTGCAGTACGGCGGCCAGACCCCGCTGAAGCTGGCGCGCGCGCTCGAGGCCAACGGGGTGCCGATCATCGGCACGTCGCCGGACAGCATCGACCTGGCCGAGGACCGCGAGCGCTTCCAGCAGCTGGTGCAGGACCTGGGCCTGGCGCAGCCGCTGAACCGCACCGCGCGCAATCCGGAGGACGCGCTGCGCCTGGCGTCGCAGATCGGCTACCCGCTGGTGGTGCGCCCGAGCTACGTGCTCGGCGGCCGCGCGATGGAGATCGTGCACTCCGACGCCGACCTGACGCGCTACATCCGCGATGCGGTCAAGGTGTCGAACGACTCGCCGGTGCTGCTCGACCGGTTCCTCGACAACGCGGTCGAGGTCGACGTCGACGTGATCGCCGACAAGGACGGCAACGTGCTGATCGGCGGCGTCATGGAGCACATCGAGGAAGCCGGCGTGCACTCGGGCGACTCGTCGTGCTCGCTGCCGCCGTACTCGCTCACCCCGGCCGTGCAGGAGAAGCTGCGCACGCAGGTGGTCGCGCTGGCCAAGGCGCTGAAGGTGGTCGGGCTGATGAACACCCAGTTCGCGGTCACCTTCGACGCCGACGGCAACGACACCGTGTACCTGATCGAGGTCAACCCGCGCGCCTCGCGCACCGTGCCGTTCGTGTCGAAGGCCACCGGAATGGCGCTGGCGAAGATCGCCGCGCGCTGCATGGTCGGCCAGACGCTGGCCGGGCAGGGCGCGAACCGCGAGATCATCCCCGACTACTACTCGGTCAAGGAAGCGATCTTCCCGTTCGCGAAGTTCCAGGGGGTCGATCCGATCCTCGGCCCGGAGATGCGCTCCACCGGCGAGGTCATGGGCGTCGGCCGCAACTTCGGCGCCGCGATGGCGCGCGCTCAGGAGGCCGGCGGCATCAAGGCGCTGCCCGCCGGCGGCAAGGTGTTCGTCTCGGTTCGAGAC
Source organism: Cognatilysobacter tabacisoli (assembly GCF_003586305.1). Lineage (GTDB taxonomy): Bacteria > Pseudomonadota > Gammaproteobacteria > Xanthomonadales > Xanthomonadaceae > Cognatilysobacter_A > Cognatilysobacter_A tabacisoli. Next base: position 759,476 of record NZ_QXJI01000001.1, read on the forward strand.
CCCGACAAGCATCGGGTGCTCGACGTCGCGCGCGACCTGGTCGCGCGCGGGTATTCGATCGTCGCCACCGCCGGCACGCACGCCTTCCTGACCGAGCACGGCCTGGCCTGCGAGCGGATCAACAAGGTCACGGAGGGCCGGCCGCACATCGTCGACCTGATCAAGAACGGCGAGATCGTCTACCTGATCAACACGACCGAAGGCCGCCAGGCGATCAACGACTCGTTCTCAATCCGCCGCGAGGCGCTGCAGCAGCGGCTGACATACTCGACGACGGTGTCGGGCGCACGGGCGCTGGTGAACTCACTCGACTACCGCGGCACGGGTCCGGTGTGGTCGCTGCAGGAGCTGCACGCGCAGGTCAACGGCGCGGCGTAGCGATCAACGAACGGGGCGGGATCCGGTGCATGCCGGATCTCGCGCGACCGTCATCGCATGACGCGTGGGCCCCTCCGGGGCACAATCGCGTCCAGACCAGTCAGTACCGGCGTCGAGCCGGAGCAAGGAATCCGCAATGCGAGCACCCATCACCTCGAAAGGCGCGCAGCGCCTGCGCGCCGAGCTCGAGGAGCTCAAGTCGGTCAAGCGGCCGGCCGTGATCCACGCGATCGCCGAGGCGCGCGCGCACGGCGACCTCAAGGAGAACGCCGAGTACCACGCCGCACGCGAGCAGCAGGGCTTCATCGAGGGGCGCATCAAGCAGCTCGAGGGCGAGCTGTCGCACGCGCAGGTCATCGACGTGTCGTCGCTCAATGCCGGCTCGCGCGTGGTGTTCGGCGCGACGGTGCAGCTGGCCGACGTCGAAACCGACGAAGAGAAGACCTACCAGATCGTTGGCGACTTGGAGGCCGACATCAAGCAGGGACTGATCGCGATCTCGTCGCCGGTGGCGCGCGCGCTGATCGGCAAGCACGAGGGCGACAGCGTGACCATCGAGGCCCCGGGCGGCACCCGCGAGTACGAGATCATCGGCGTCCGCTACGAGGGCTGACCGATGGCGACCGCCACGCTGCTGCTCCCGCACCGCGACGCGTTCGACGGGCAGGGGCTGTCGCAGCCGCTGGCGCAGGCGCTCGGCCGCGCCGACCGCACCATCGCCGACGGCGACCAGCGCACGCGCATCCTCGACGTGCTGCCGCGCGGCTGGCCGGCTGCCGCGGCCACGCGCCAGCGTGACGTCGGCGATGCCGCGCACGGCGCGTGGCTGCGCGCCGATCCGGCGCACGTGCGCGCCGACATCAACGGGGCGCGACTGCTCGGCTACGGCGCGGCGCTGTCGCTGACGCCGGAGGACAGCGCAGCGTTCCTGCCGGCGCTGCGACCGCTGTTCGGCGACGCCGGCTTCCAGCTCGACGCGCCGACGCCCACGCGCTGGTACCTGCGCCTGGCGCACGGGGCGCGGCTGCCGGCGTTCACGGCGCCGGAGGACGCGCTCGGCGCGGACGTGTTCGACCACCTGCCGGGGAGTGCCGACAGCAGCCCCGAGGCGCGTCGATGGCGGGCGCTGGCCAGCGAAGCGCAGGTCGTGCTGCACAACCACCCGCGCAACGCCGAGCGTGCCCAGGCCGGCCTGCCGGCGATCAACTCGCTGTGGTTCTGGGGCGCCAGCCAACTGCCGGACCACGTGCGCAGCGCGTTCTCGCAGGTCGTCACGCGCGACGACGCGCTCGACGCGATCGCCGCGCTCGCCGGCGTGACCGCATCCGCACCGGGCGACGGCTGGGCGCCGGTGGAAGCCGACACCGCGATCGACCTGCGCGACGCGCGCCAGTGGCGGAACGTCGAGGCGCCCTGGATTACGCCCGCGCTCGCCGACCTGCGCAGCGGCCGGCTGGAGGCGCTGATCCTCGACTTCGCCGACGGGGTGCGGTTCACGCTGGCGCACCGGCAGCGCTGGCGCTTCTGGCGGCGTCCGCTGCGCGCGCTGGCGCCGGCGCCATGACGCCCGACGGGCGCGGCCCCGTGGCGTCACCGGTCCTGCGGCGGCGCCCGGTTCCCGATTCGGCGCAGTGGCCGCCAGGGCTGCCGCCGCTGCTGGCGCGGGTCTACGCCGCGCGCGGCGCGACGACGCTCGAGACGGCGCAGCCGAAACTGACCCACCTGCTGCCGCCGGACACGCTCGGCGGCCTCGACGTCGCCGTCGCGCTGCTCGCGGACGCCATCGCCGATGGCCGCCGCATCGTCGTCGTCGGCGACTTCGACTGCGACGGCGCGACCGCGTGCGCGGTGGGCGTTCGCGGCCTGCGCCTGCTCGGCGCGCGCAACGTCGCCCACGCGGTGCCGAACCGGATGGTGCACGGCTACGGCTTGTCGCCGGCGCTGGTGGAGGACCTGGCCGCCCTGCAGCCCGACCTGATCGTGACCGTCGACCACGGCATCGCCTGCCACGCCGGCATCGCCGCGGCCAAGGCGAAGGGGTGGCAGGTGCTGGTGACCGACCACCACCTGCCTGGCGAGACCCTGCCGCCGGCGGACGCGATCGTCGACCCGAACCAGCGCGGCGACGCGTTCCCGAGCAAGGCGCTGGCCGGCGTCGGCGTGATGTTCTACGTGCTGCTGGCGCTACGCCGGCACCTCCGGTCGCTCGGTCGCCTTCCGGAGCCGCAGCCGGACCTGTCGGTGCTGCTCGACCTGGTGGCCGTGGGCACCGTCGCGGACCTGGTTCCGCTCGACGCCAACAACCGTGCGCTGGTGTCGGCCGGCCTGCGCCGGCTGCGCGCCGGTCACGGCTGCGCCGGGCTGCGCGCGCTGGTCGAGGTCGCCGGCCGCGACGCGGCGCGGCTGACCGCGTCCGACATCGGCTTTGCGATCGGGCCGCGCCTCAACGCCGCCGGCCGGCTGGAGGACATGGCGCTGGGCATCGAGTGCCTGCTGACGGACGACCTGGCGCAGGCGCGCGAGATCGCCGCGCTGCTCAACGAGATCAACGGTGAACGCCGCGCCGTGCAGCAGCAGATGACCGACGAGGCCGAGGCGGCGCTGGCGCGGGTTGCGCTGGGCGATGCCGCGCCGCCGCTGGCCGTGTGCCTGTTCGACGCGCAGTGGCATCCGGGCGTGGTCGGTCTGGTGGCGTCGAAAATCAAGGAGCGGCTGCACCGTCCGGTGATCGCGTTCGCCCCGGCCGAGCCCGGCGCGACGACCCTGCGTGGCTCGGCGCGCTCGATTCCCGGGTTCCACATCCGCGACGCGCTGGCCGATGTCGCCGCCCGCCATCCCGACCTGATCGAGCGCTTCGGCGGGCACGCGATGGCGGCGGGCATGAGCCTGCGCCTCGACGCGCTGGACGCGTTCCGCGCGGCGTTCGAGTCGGCCGCCGCGCGGCTGCTGACGCCGGAGCTGCTGCAGGCCGACGTGCCGAGCGATGGCGCGCTGGCCCGCGACGAGTTCCATCGCGCGTCGGCGCAGGCGCTGCGCGACGGCGGGCCGTGGGGGCAGGCGTTCCCGGAACCGCAGTTCGACGGCGAGTTCGACGTGCTCGGCTGGCGGGTCGTCGGCGAGCGTCACCTGAAGCTGGAGCTCGGCCTCGACGGCCTGAGGCTCAACGCGATCGAGTTCGGCGGGTGGCGCGGGATCGCGCCGCCGGATCGGGTGCGCATCGCCTACCGGCTGGAGCCCGACGACTACCGCGGCGGCGACGCCGTCCAGCTGGTCGTGACCCACCGCGAGGCCGTGGACTGACCGCGGCCGGCACGCGCTACGGCGCGGGCTCGGTCTGCAGTCGGGCCGATGGCGCCGCAGCGGCGCGCTTGAGTCCGAACAGCGGCCGCAGCCAGCCGACGCGCCGGATGACCTCGTAGGCGCCGAAGCACGCCGCGAATGTGAGCGCCACCAGCAGCAGTCCCTCCAGCAGCGGCGGCATCGCCAGCGGCCGCAGCCGGTAGGCGGCCACGACGATCACCGTCTGGTGGAGGATGTAGACCGGGAACACCGCCGGCACGAGGTAGCGCAGCGTCCCGCTGTTGGCGTTGCGGAAGCGGTACGCGAAGCCGCAGACCGCCGCGATCGCGCTCCACTGGTTGACCGCCCAGACCGCGCGTTGCACCCCGCGCAGCAGGTGCGGGACGTTGTCGCCGTAGCCGGACCCGTAGAAGTACCAGGCCAGGAACGCGTAGCTTGCGCCCGCGAGCCCCAGCGACAGCCAGCGCAGGCGCTGCAGCCGCTGCCAGAAGCCGTCGGCCCGCGCGAGCAGGAAGCCGAGCAGGAACACCGGCAGGTACTGGGCGTGGTTGTACCAGTCGTCGACGAGGCCGTGCGTCGACTCGAAGCGGCCCACCAGCGCGATCCGCGCGATCGCCACCAGCGCGATCGGCGCCCACAGCGCCGCCGGGCCGGCGAGCCACCGGCCGACACGGGACCGCAACCCGGACACGGCGCGAGGCGCCAGCCGCGCGAGCGCCCACGCGATCACGGTGTATACCCACAGGTACGCGACGAACCACAGGTGGTTCCAGGTCGGCACGTCCAGGCACCCGTCGTCGTCGCAGAACCCCGGGTCCGCCTGCAGGTACCGCCCCCAGAAGGCGAGGTAGCCGTCGTGGTAGCCGCCCGGGATGCGCGAGTCCATCACCTCGTAGTAGGCCTGCGGCGGCACGACCACCAGCATGCCGAACAGCAGCGGGACCAGCAGGCGCCACGAGCGCGCGCCGATGAAGCCGCGCGTGCCACGGTCTAGCAGGAACGCCGTGGCCGCGCCCGAGACCAAGAACAGCAGGGCCAGCCGCCACGGCGCGGTCAGCAGCATCAGCGGCTCCAGCGTCTCGCCCGCGGCCGGGCTTTTGACGTGCCAGTCCCAGCTCACGTAGTACATGCCGACGTGGTAGAGCACGAGCAGCCCGAAGGCGGCGACGCGGATCGCGTCGAGGTCGTGGCGGCGTTCCATCGGGCACCTCGGCAGGTCGGATGCAGCCACGCTAGCGCCGTCCCACGCGCCGTTTCGACCGTCGGGTGACGGAGCGGGGGCCGCGCAGGGACGAACCGCGGGCTGCAGGGACGAGCGGAGGCGGGGACCGCGCCCCCGTCCGTACAATCCGCCGATGCGCCCCGCCGACCACTCCGCCTACGAACGCTACCTGCCGTGGAAGCGCACGGTCGAAATCGGCTACTGGGTCGTCCTGACCCTGATCAACGCCATCGGCAACAGCATCACCGTGGCGATGGACGTGCGCCGGGTCGACCTGGATTTCGCGACGTGGGAGCCGGTGGTCTGGGAGACCAGCAGCGGCGTGGTGATGCTGGCGCTGATCCCGGCCGTCGTCTGGTTCAGCCGGCGATTCCCGCTGCACTGGGACACGCTCCGGCGGGTGCTGCCGTGGCACGTGCTCGGCAGCGTCGTGTTCTCGGTGGCGCACGTCCTCGGCATGGTGGCGCTGCGCAAGCTGGCCTACGCGACCCAAGGCCTGGACTACCCGTTCGGGCCGTGGCCGTCGGAGCTGTTCTACGAGTACCTGAAAGATGTGCGCTCCTATGCCGGCATGGTCGCCACGATCGAGATCTACCGGCTGCTGCTGCGGCGGTGGCAGGGCGAGGCCAGCCTGCTGGCGGCGCCGGACGAGGGCGAGCCGCTCGAGCCGGTCGAACGCCCGGAGCGGTTCCTCGTGCGCAAGCTGGGGCGGGAGTTCCTGGTCGCGGCGGCGGACATCGAGTGGGCGCGGGCGTCCGGCAACTACGTCAACCTGCGCGTGCGCGGCCACGACTACCCGCTGCGCAGCACGATCGGCGGCGTCGAGGCCAAGCTCGACCCCGCGCGGTTCGTCCGCATCCATCGCAGCTACATCGTCAACCTCGACCAGATCGGCTCGATCGAGCCGCTCGACAGCGGCGACGCGCGGGTCCACCTGCGCGAGCCCGGCAGCGGGCCGCTGCCGTGCAGCCGCCGCTATCGCGACGGGCTGCGCGGGCGCGCCGGCGTCGGTGGCTGAACGCAGCGGCCAACCGCCGCGCCGGGCTTGCTAGAATCGCCGGTTCATCCGCGCCACGGCAGCCAAACGGACATGATCGAACTCAATCCCGTCCGCCAGCGAATCGCCGACCTGACCGGTCGGCTGGATTCGCTGAGGGGGTACCTTTGACTACGACCAGAAGGTCGAACGTCTCGAGGAAGTAAACCGCGAGCTGGAAAGCCCGGACGTCTGGAACAACGCCGAACGCGCCCAAGCCCTCGGCCGCGAGCGCTCGTCGCTCGAAAAGGTCGTCGACGGCATCCGCACGCTGAAGGAAGGCCTCGTCGGCGCCGGCGAACTGCTCGAGCTGGCCGAAATGGAAGACGACGAGGGCACCGCGCTCGCGGTGGTCGACGACGTCGAGCGCTACGCCAAGGACGTCGAGAAGCTTGAGTTCCGCCGCATGTTCTCCGGCCAGATGGACGGCGCGAACGCGTTCGTCGACATCCAGGCCGGCGCCGGCGGCACCGAGGCCCAGGACTGGGCCGAGATCCTGCTGCGCATGTACCTGCGCTGGTGCGAGTCGCGCGGCTGGAAGACCGAGCTGATGGAAGTCAGCGGCGGTGACGTGGCCGGCATCAAGTCGGCGACGCTCCGGGTCGAGGGCGATTTCGCCTACGGCTGGCTGAAGACCGAGACCGGCGTGCACCGGCTGGTGCGCAAGTCGCCGTTCGACTCCGACAACCGCCGGCACACCAGCTTCACCTCGGTGTTCGTGTCGCCGGAAGTCGACGACAACATCGACATCGAGATCAACCCGGCCGACCTGCGCACCGACGTGTACCGGTCGTCCGGCGCCGGCGGCCAGCACGTCAACAAGACCGAGTCGGCGGTGCGCATCACCCACATCCCGACCAACATCGTGGTCGCGTGCCAGACCGGCCGCAGCCAGCACCAGAACCGCGACAATGCGATGAAGATGCTGGCGGCCAAGCTGTACGAGCTCGAGATCCAGAAGCGCAACGCCGAGCGCGATGCCGTGGAAGCCACCAAGTCCGACATCGGCTGGGGCAGCCAGATCCGCAACTACGTGCTCGACCAGAGCCGCATCAAGGACCTGCGCACCGGCATCGAGCGCAGCGATACGCAGAAGGTGCTCGACGGCGACCTCGACGAGTTCGTCGAGGCCAGCCTGAAGGCCGGCCTCGAGGCCGGCTCGAAACGCAGCGACGCCGTCTGACCCGACGGGCCTCCCGCGGGTGGCCCGCCGCTTCTTTGCCCCGCGCCCGGGCCTCGCCCACACTGCACGCACCGCCTGCCCCGGACCCGGGGCCGCGCCCACCAGACCCGATGCCATGACCGACGACCTCCAGCCGCCGCACGCCGACGAGAACTTCCTGATCGCCGAGCGCCGGGCCAAACTGCGCGCGCTGCGAGGGCAGGGCATCGCGTTCCCGAACGACTTCCGCCGCGCACACTACGCAGGCGACCTGCAGGCCGAATTCGCCGACGCCGACCGCTGGACCGGCGAGGCGCTCGAAGCGGAGGGCCGCCGGGTCGCCGTGGCCGGCCGCGTGCTGCTGAAGCGGGTGATGGGCAAGGCCAGCTTCGTGCAGATCCAGGACGAATCGGGCCGCGTGCAGCTGTTCCTGCAGTCGAACGCGCTCGGCGATACCTACGAGGCCTTCAAGGGCTGGGACGTCGGCGACATCGTCGGCGCCGAAGGCACATTGACCCGCACCCGCACGGGCGAACTGTCGGTGAAGGCCGAGGCGTTGCGCCTGCTGACCAAGGCGCTGCGCCCGCTGCCGGACAAGTTCCACGGGCTCAGCGACGTCGAACAGCGCTACCGCCAGCGCTACGTCGACCTGATCGTCTCGCCCGAGGCGCGCGAGGTGTTCGTCAAGCGCAGCAAGATCATCCGCGCGATGCGGGAGTGGCTCGACACCCGGCGCTTCCTCGAGGTCGAGACGCCGATGATGCATTACATCCCCGGCGGCGCCACGGCCAAGCCGTTCGTGACCCACCACAACGCGCTGGACCTGCAGCTGTACCTGCGCGTCGCGCCGGAGCTGTACCTCAAGCGCCTCGTCGTCGGCGGCCTTGAGCGCGTCTACGAGATCAACCGGAACTTCCGCAACGAGGGCGTGTCGACCCGGCACAACCCCGAGTTCACGATGCTCGAGCTGTACGAGGCGTATGCCACGTACACCGAGATCATGGACCTCACCGAAGGGGTGATCCGCGACGTCGCGGCGCAGGTGCTCGGGTCCACCGCAGTCGAGTGGGACGGCCAGGCGATCGACCTGGGGCCGGCATTCCGGCGCTGGTCGATGATCGACGCGGTGCTCGAACACAATCCGGAGATCGCGCGCGACGACCTGCGCGACCTCGACCGGATGCGCGCCCACTGCGCGCGCCTGAAAATCGGCGTCAAGCCGTCGTACGGCTGGGGCAAGCTGCTGCTGGAGGTGTTCGAGAAGACGGTCGAACACACGCTGGTGCAGCCGACCTTCATCACCGACCACCCGGTCGAGGTCAGTCCGCTGGCCCGCGCCAGCGACCGCGACCCGGAGCTGACCGACCGCTTCGAGCTGTTCATCGGCGGCAAGGAGCTGGCCAACGGCTTCAGCGAGCTCAACGACCCCGAAGACCAGGCCGCGCGGTTCCAGGCGCAGGTCGACGCAAAGGAGGGCGGCGACGACGAGGCCATGCACTTCGACGCCGACTACATCCGCGCGCTCGAGGTCGGGCTGCCGCCGACCGGCGGGCTGGGCATCGGCATCGACCGGCTGGTGATGCTGCTGACCGATTCGGCGTCGATCCGCGACGTGCTGCTGTTCCCCTACATGCGTCCGGAAGCGCACGGCGCCTGAGTTGTCGCAACGCCTTGTGCGACCCGGCGCGACGGGTGCCTATTCACGATTGCGCGCGGTATGCTGCGGGCGAACCCGGTCCTCGCGCCGCTGCATGGTCCAGACGCCCGCGTGAATGTCGTCATAGTTGATGATCAGACTTCGGCGCGCACGATGCTGCGCCACATCATCGAGGACATCGCCTCGGAGCTGAACGTCTTCGACTTCGGCGAGCCCGAGGCGGCGATGGCCTGGTGCGAGTCCAGCCAGCCCGACCTGCTGCTGCTCGACTACCGCATGCCCGGCATCGACGGGCTCGAATTCGCGCGCCGCTTCCGGCGCATGCCGATGCACCGCGACATCCCGATCATCCTGGTCACCGTCGTCGGCGACGAGCCGATCCGTCAGGCCGCGCTCGACGCCGGCGTGATCGACTTCCTCGTCAAGCCGGTGCGCCCGCGCGAACTGCGCGCCCGCTGCCGCAACCTGCTGCAGTTGCGCCAGCAGTCCGAGAACGTCAAGCAGCGTGCGCTGTCGCTCGAGCAGCGCCTGCTGGCGAGCATGCACGAGGTCGAAGAGCGCGAGCGCGAGACGCTGTCGCGGCTGGCGCGCGCGATCGAATACCGCGACGCCGGAACCAGCGCATACCTCGAGCGCATGGCGCGGATCGCGGGCCTGATTGCCGAACAGCTCGGGATGTTCGAGGACGAGGTGCGGATGATCGAGCTGGCCGCGCCGCTGCACGACATCGGCAAGATCGCCATCCCGGACGCGGTGCTGCTGAAGCCGGGCCCGCTCGACGAGGCCGAGACCGCGATCATGCGCCGGCACCCCCGCATCGGCCACGAGCTGCTCAGCGGCAGCCAGAACCGCTTCATCCAGACCGGCGCGACGATCGCGCTGCGCCACCACGAGCGCTACGACGGCAGCGGCTATCCCGACGGGCTGGCCGGCGACGAGATCGCGCTGGAGGCGCGCATCGTCGCGGTCGCCGACGTGCTCGACGCGCTGGTCTCGCCGCGCCCGTACAAGAAGGCGTGGGACCTCGACAGCGCGCTCGGCTACCTCTACGCGCAGCGCGGCCGCCTGTTCGACCCGCGCTGCGTCGATGCGCTGATGCGCGGCCGCTCGCGGCTCGAAGAGATCTGCCTGCAGTTTTCCAAGAGCGTGGCGCGCCCCGGCATCGACTAGCCGATGAGAGAGATCCTCGCCTCCGTCCGTTCGCGCCTGTCGGGCCGGCCCGACACCGAGCATGCGCAGAACATCGTGCGCATCGCGATCGTCTCGCTGTTCATCGCCTACATGGGCTGGAACCTGCTGGGGGTCGAGGACACCGGCACGCTGCTGGTGACGTGGCTGATCCTGGTCGGCGAGCTGCTGGTCTCGGTGACGCTGCTCGCGCTCATCCTTCGCAACCCCGGTGTCTCCCACGCGCGGCGCTGGGTCGGGATGGTCGCCGACTACAGCGCGATCGGCGCGGTGATGATCCTCGAGGGCGAGCCCGCGTCGCCGCTGTACGCCGTGTTCCTGTGGGTGACCATCGGCAACGGTATGCGCTACGGCAACCGCTACCTGCGCATCGCCACCGCGCTGGCGACGCTGTCGTTCCTCAGCGTGATTCGCCTGTCGCCGTACTGGGGCGCGAATCCCTACCTGGCCTGGGGCCTGCTGCTCGGCGTGATCGCCGTGCCGCTGTACTTCGACTCCCTGCTCAATGCGCTCACCGGCGCGATCGAGGAGTCGCGCCGGGCCAACGAGGCCAAGACCCGCTTCGTGGCGAACATGAGCCACGAGCTGCGCACGCCGCTCAACGGCATCATCGGCATGGCCGACCTGCTGGTCACCAGCAAGCTGGACGACTCGCAGCGCGAGTCGGCCGAGATCATCCAGACGTCCGCGCAGACGCTGCTGCTGCTGGTCGACGACATCCTCGACATTTCCGCGATCGAGGCCGGGAAGCTCCGCACCCAGGTGCAGGACTTCGACCCGCGGGCGCTGCTCGAGCGTGTCCGCAAGATGGTCGTGCAGCAGGCGGCGGCCAAGCAGGTCGAGCTGCGGTTCGAGTGCGACCCGTCGGTGCCGATGATCCTGCGCGGGGACTCGCAACACCTGCTGCAGGTGCTGCTGAACCTGGCCAACAACGCGGTGAAGTTCACCCCGAGCGGTCGGGTGAGCGTGCACGTGCGCGAGCTGTCGCGTCGCGGCGACGAGCTGCAGGTGCGGTTCTCGGTGCGCGACACCGGCATCGGCATCCCGCACGAGGCCCGCGCGCGGATTTTCCAGGCGTTCGAGCAGGTCGACAGCGGCCGCGACCGCCGCTACGGCGGCAGCGGCCTCGGCATCACGATCGCCAAGACGCTGACCGAGCTGATGGGCGGCGGGATCGGCTTCGAGGACAACACCGGTGGCGGCACGCACTTCTGGGTCGACCTGCCGCTGACGGCAGTGACCCAGCAGGTGTACCAGACGTCGGCACCGCAGCTCGCGGCCGTGCCGAATCCCAGCGCCGACGCGTCGAAGGTCATCGCATTCGACGATCCGTTCATCCGCCACCGCGCGCGCGTGCGCAGCCTGACGGTGCTGGTCGCCGACGACCAGCCGGCCAACCGCATCGTGCTGCAGCGGCTGCTCGAACGCGCCGGCCATCGCGTGGTGTTCGCCGAAGACGGCGAGCAGGCGCTCGACCGCATCGAGACCAGCCAGCTCGACGCGGTCGTGCTCGACCTGCACATGCCCGGCATGAGCGGGTTCGACGTGATCCGGCAGGCGAGGGTGCTCCAGGCGGGCGGTCCACGCACGCCGATCATCGTGCTGTCCGCCGACGCGACGGTGCAGGCACTGGAGGAGGCCGAGCGCGCGGGCTCGTTCGCGTTCCTGACCAAGCCGGTCGTGGTGGCGCGGCTGCTCGAGACGCTGGCGCGGGCCGCCTCCGGCGCAACGGCGCGCGAGGCCGAGCGGGTGAAATCGGTGGGGCCAGCGACACCCCTGTCGGAAAGCGGCGGCGTGCTGCAGGAGCTGGCGTCGATGCAGCTCGGCGACGCGTTCCTGCGCCAGTTCGTCGAACAGTGCCTGCGCGACATGACCCGCTGCATGGGCATGATTCAGCAGGCGGCACAGGACAACGACGGCGAAGCGCTGCACGAGGCGGCGCATGCGATGCGCGGCGTGGCGGGGAACCTCGGTGCCGCGGCGCTGGCCGAACGCTGCCAGCAACTGATGCGCCACGGCGTCGCCGCGCTGTCGCGCGACGGCAAACGGCTGACCGGCGACCTCGAGCGGATGGTCGAAACCACCGCCCACCAGGCGCGGTCGGAACTGCGGGGACTGCTGTCGCAGGACGCCGGGCAGGGCGATACGCACCCCGGCCCGGAGTGATCCAGCGTCAGCGCGGGCCGATCAGGCCCCGCAGGCGGCACCCTGGCGGCGGTACTGCGCGCGCACCAGCCGTTCCATCGTGCGCAGCGACTTCTCGCCCAGGCGCAGCGCCGTGTCGACCCACACCTCGGTGATGTCCATCATTTCCTGCAGCGTCACCGGCTGCGCCATGTCGCGGACGCGGTGCATCGCGGCGCGGGCGTGCGGGATGCGACGGTTGGCGCGGATGACCTCGTCGACCGCGTCCATGCCCTGGCCCTTCGGAGCGAGAACGTCGACCAGCCCCATCTTGTAGAGCTCTTCGGCGGCGAACACGTTGCCCTCGAGCATCAGCTTTTCTGCCTGGCGCGGCGCGATGCGCTTGCACAGGAACGAATACGCGCCCATGCCCGGGAACAGGTCGAACAGCACCTCCGGCAGGCCCATCAGCGCGCCTTCCTCGGCGACGATCGTGTGGCAGCTGAGCGCCGCCTCGAACCCGCCGCCGAGCGCGTCGCCCTGGACCAAGGCGATGCTGTGTGCACCGGCGTCGATGCCGACGTGGAACGCGTGCACGCCGCGGACGCACTGGCGTGCGTAGGCCATCAGGCCCTCGCGGTCGCCGCGACGGATCAGCTGGCAGAACAGCTCGAGGTCGCCGCCGAGGTTGAACACGTCGTTGTCCGACGCCAGCACGACGTGCGGCAGCTTGTCGCCGCGGCGCAGGTTGGACTCCAGGCGCAGCCGCGCGCCGAGGTTGCGCTGGTAGTCGAGGATGTCGTCGACCAGCTGGGTCGAGAAGCAGGCGCGGCCCGGGGACGCCACGAGGTTGGCGTGCATGTGGCACCAGAACACGCTGCGCTCGGTGTCTTCGGTGGTGCGCAGGGTGTCGTAGGACTCGGTGCGGTAGAACGGCTGAACGACTGACATGGCGAAGTCTCCGTAGGGAAGTGCCGTCCCGGCCGGTCGCTGCTACGGGACGACAAAGGGGTGCTGCTCTGGGCGTCCGACAATCGATTCTATGCGCCTAAAAGGAAACGCCCGCAAGGCGCGGGGCCTGGCGGGCGCGGGCAGGTCGGTCGGGCCGGGGCAGCTGCCCCTGGGCGTCACCCTGCGGCGGGCGGGTCCCGGAGCTCGCGGCGCAGGATCTTGCCGACGTTGGTCTTGGGCAGTTCGGTCCGGAACTCGACGAATTTCGGGTGCTTGTAGCCGGTCAGGTTCTCGCGGGCGTGGGCGCGGACCTGGTCGGCCGTCAGCGCCGGGTCCTTCTTGACGATGACCACCTTGACGGCCTCGCCCGACTTCTCATCCGGCACGCCGACCGCGGCCACCTCGAGGACCCCCGGCATCATCGCGATGACGTCCTCGATCTCGTTCGGGTACACGTTGAAGCCCGAGACCAGGATCATGTCCTTCTTGCGGTCGACGATATAGAAGAAGCCCTGCTCATCCATGCGGGCCATGTCGCCGGTGTGCAGCCAGCCTTCGTTATCGATGACGTTGGCCGTTTCTTCGGGCCGGTTCCAGTAGCCCTTCATGACCTGCGGGCCCTTGATGCACAGCTCGCCGACTTCGCCGACCGGCAGCATCCGGCCGTCCTCGTCCTTGACGCAGGCGTCGGTCGACGGGATCGGCAGGCCGATGGCGCCGTTGTAGTCCGGCAGGTCCATCGGGTTGATGCACGCGGCGGGCGAGGTCTCGGTCAGGCCGTAGGCCTCGACGAGGGTCACGCCGGTGACCTGCTTCCAGCGCTCGGCCACCGCGCGCTGCACGGCCATGCCGCCGCCGAGGGTGAGGTGCAGGTGGGAGAAATCGACCTCGTCGAAGCCCGGGGTGTTGAGCAGGCCGTTGAACAGCGTATTGACGCCGGTGATGGCCGTGAAGGGGATCTTCTTGAGCTCCTTGACGAAGCCCGGCATGTCGCGCGGATTGGTGATCAGGTAGTTCAGTCCGCCGAACTTCATGAAGACCAGTCCGTTCGCCGTCAACGCGAAGATGTGGTACAGCGGCAGCGCGGTGACGATGATCTCCTCGCCCAGCTTGACGTTGGTGCCGACCCACGCCGCAGCCTGCTGCATGTTCGCCACCATGTTGCGGTGGGTCAGCATCGCGCCCTTGGCCACGCCGGTGGTGCCGCCGGTGTACTGCAGGAACGCCACGTCCTCCGGCGCGCTCTGCACGTCGGGCAGGGCATGCATCTGCCCGAGGGTCAGCGCGTCGCGGAACCGGATCGCGCCCGGGATGTCGTAGTCGGGCACCATCTTCTTCACGTGCTTGAGCACGAAGTTGACGATCGAGCCCTTCGGGAAGCCGAGCATGTCGCCCAGGCCGGTGGTGATGACCTGCTTGATCTGCGTGTCGGCGACGACTTCCTGCACCGTCGTGCCGAAGTTGTCGAGGACCAGGATGGCGCTGGCGCCGGAATCGACGAGCTGGTGCTTGAGCTCGCGCGCGGTGTACATCGGATTGACGTTGACGACCGTCAGACCCGCTCGCAGCACGCCGAACGTGGCGATCGGGTACTGCAGGCAGTTGGGCATCATGATCGCGACGCGATCGCCCTTCTTGAGCTTGAGCTCGCCGAGCAGGTAGGCCGCGAACTGCCGGCTGAGGCGGTCGACCTCACCGTAGGTCAGCACCTTGCCGAGGTTGGCGAAGGCGGGGCGATCGCGGTACTTCTCGATCGCGTTCTCGAGCACCGACACGATCGACGGGAACTCCTCGACGTCGATCGTCGGCGACACGCTCGCCGGGTACTGCGCCAACCACGGACGTTCCAGACTCATCGAGATCCCCTCTCCCTAGCGCGTTTCGGGCCGCCCGCGTGCCGATGCGGAGGCGTACGTTGTCGGTTCGATTGGAGCATAGGCTCTAGGGGCTGGCAAGGCAGAACGATCGCGTGGCGAGGCCTCGCTGCGGCTTCCGTGGATGGCGCGGCGCGCGGTAGCGTGGCGGCCTCGCCTCGAGTTGGAACGCCCATGCCGCCGATCGGTCTTCGTTGCTTCCTCCTTGCGCTCGCCTTCGCCATCGCCGGCCTTTCAGGGTGCCGCGGCACGCCGCCCGAGGCGCAGCTGCGGGCGCAGATGCAGCGCGTGCAGGACGCGCTCGAAGCGCGTGACGTCGGCGGCCTGCGCGCCGTGCTCGCCGACGACTTCGTCGGACCCGAGGGCCTCGACCGTGCGGGTGCCGCACGCCTCGCCCAGGGCGCGTTCCTGCGCTACCGCGACGTCGGGCTGACCATTGGGCCGCTCGACATCATGCTGCGCGACGACTTCGCGACCGTCCGGTTCACTGCGGCGGCGCGCGGCGGGGCCGGTGGCCTGCTCGAGCAGTCCGCGCAGGTGTACGACGTCGAGACCGGCTGGCGCCGCATCGACGACGAGTGGCTTCTGACCAGCGCCCGGTGGGAGCCCAAGCTCTAGGCGAGCGGCGTCGGTTTGCGGCCTTTCTTGGTTCCGGTTGGGTGACGGCGGACCGGAGCGACCCGCAGCCTACCGGCCCGCGCCGGCGCGAACGCCCTCGCGCACTGCGCGAGGGCAGGGCGTCCGCCGCTCGCGAAACTCAGGCGATGCTGCGGCTGGCCAGCTGACGCAACACGTAGTGCAGCAGGCCGCCGTGGCGGGTGAGGCCCGGCGCTTGCGGACCATCGGTCCGCGCCGGCGCGAACGCCCTCGCGCACTGCGCGAGGGCACGGCTTCTGCAGCTCCCGAAACTCAGGCGAGGCTGCGGCTGGCCAGCTGACGCAACACGTAGTGCAGCAGGCCGCCGTGGCGGGTGAGGGACGGCGCTTGCGGACCATCGGTCCGCGCCGGCGCGAACGCCCTCGCGCACTGCGCGAGGGCAGGGCTTCAGCTGCTCGCGAAACTCAGGCGATGCTGCGGCTGGCCAGCTGACGCAACACGTAGTGCAGCAGGCCGCCGTGGCGGGTGAGGGAGGGCGCTTGCGGACCATCGGTCCGCGCCGGCGCGAACGCCCTCGCGCACTGCGCGAGGGCAGGGCTTCAGCTGCTCGCGAAACTCAGGCGATGCTGCGGCTGGCCAGCTGACGCAACACGTAGTGCAGCAGGCCGCCGTGGCGGGTGAGGGAGGGCGCTTGCGGACCATCGGTCCGCGCCGGCGCGAACGCCCTCGCGCACTGCGCGAGGGCAGGGCTTCCGCCGCTCCCGAAACTCAGGCGATGCTGCGGCTGGCCAGCTGACGCAACACGTAGTGGAGCAGGCCGCCATGGCGGAAGTACTCCACTTCCTTCGGCGTCAGCAGAAGCACCGCCGCCTCGAAGCGGATCTCGCGCCCGTCGGACTTGCGCGCGACGACCGTCGCGGTGCGCGCGGCGCCGTCGTCGAGCCCGGTGATGTCGATCACCTCGCTGCCGTCGAGGCCGAGCGTTCCTGCGTTCTGTCCGGGCTTGAACTGCATCGGCAGCACGCCCATGCCGACCAGGTTGGACCGGTGGATGCGCTCGAAGCTCTCGGCGATCACCGCCTTCACGCCGAGCAGGTTGGTGCCCTTGGCGGCCCAGTCGCGCGACGAGCCGGTGCCGTACTCCTTGCCCGCCATCACCACCAGCGGCACCCCCTCGTCCTTGTAGCGCATCGCCGCGTCGTAGATCGGCAGCTTCTCGCCGGAGGGCTGGTGCAACGTGTTGCCGCCCTCCTCGCCGCCGAGCATCAGGTTCTTGATGCGGATATTGGCGAACGTGCCGCGGACCATCACGTCGTCGTTGCCGCGCCGGCTGCCGTAGCTGTTGAAGTCCGCCGGCTGCACTCCGCGCGACTGCAGGAAACGCCCGGCCGGCGAGTCCTTCTTGATGTTGCCGGCCGGCGAGATGTGGTCGGTGGTGATCGAGTCGCCGAACAGCCCCAGCACGCGCGCGCCGCGGATGTCCCGGATGGTGCCGACGGCCATCGTCATGCCGTCGAAGTACGGCGGATTCTTGATGTACGTAGACGCCTCGTCCCACGCGTACGACTCGCCGTCGGGCGATTCGATCTGGTTCCAGCGGGTGTCGCCCTTGAACACGTCGGCGTAATTCTGCGCGAACAGCTCCGGCCCGACGGTCGCCGCGATCGTGTCGCCGATTTCCTTGTTGCTCGGCCAGATGTCGCGCAGGAACACCGGCTTGCCGTCAGGCGTGTGGCCGAGCGGGTCGCGGGTGAGGTCGATGTCGACCGTGCCGGCGATCGCGTAGGCGACCACCAGCGGCGGCGACGCCAGGTAGTTCATCTTGACCTCGGGGTGCACGCGGCCCTCGAAGTTGCGGTTGCCCGACAGGACCGAGGCGACGGCCAAGTCGTTCTCGGCGATGCCGCGCGACACTTCGTCGGGCAGCGGGCCGGAGTTGCCGATGCAGGTCGTGCAGCCATAGCCGACGACGTAGAAGCCGAGCGTCTCGAGATCGTCGAGCACGCCGGCCTTCTTCAGGTAGTCGGTGACCACCAGCGAGCCCGGGCCCAGCGAGGTCTTGACCCACGGCTTGGCCTTGAGGCCGAGCCGCGCGGCGTTTCGCGCGAGTAGGCCGGCACCGAGCATCACCGCCGGATTGGACGTGTTGGTGCACGAGGTGATCGCGGCGATCACCACCGAGCCGTCGCACAGGTCGGCGTCCTGGTCGTGGATGCGGATCCGCGACGTCGGGCGCGCGGCGAGGTGTTCGGCCTGCGGCTGGTCGCCGCCCTCGGCGTCCATGCGCTTGACCTCGCCCCGGCGGGCCTGGCGCCCGGCCGTGAGCCCCTCGAGGCTGGCGTGGAAGTTCTCCTGGACCTTCTCGAGCAGCACGCGGTCCTGCGGCCGCTTCGGGCCGGCAAGCGACGGACGCACATCGCCGAGGTCGAGCTCCAGCGTGGTCGAGTAGTTCGCCTGCGGCGACGCGGCGTCGTGCCACAGGCCCTGCGCCTTGGCGTAGGCCTCGACCAGCGCGATGTGGGCCTCGCTGCGGCCGGACAGGCGCAGGTAGGTCAGTGCCTCGGCATCGATCGGGAAGATGCCGCAGGTGGCGCCGTACTCCGGCGCCATGTTCGCGATCGTCGCGCGGTCGGCCAGCGGCAGGTGCTGCAGGCCGTCGCCGAAGAACTCGACGAACTTGCCGACCACGCCGAGCGAACGGAGCATCTGGGTGACGGTCAGCACCAGGTCGGTCGCGGTCGCGCCTTCGGGCAGGCGACCGGTGAGCCTGAAGCCGACCACCTGCGGAATCAGCATCGACGACGGCTGGCCGAGCATCGCGGCCTCGGCCTCGATGCCGCCGACGCCCCAGCCGAGCACGCCGATGCCGTTGATCATCGTGGTGTGGCTGTCGGTGCCGAACACGGTGTCCGGGAACGCCTGCAGCTCCACGCGGCCGTCCGGCAGCGTCACCTCGCGCTCCATCACGACGCGGGCAAGGTGTTCGAGGTTGACCTGGTGGACGATGCCGGTGTTCGGCGGCACCACCTTGAAGTCGGCGAATGCCTTCTGGCCCCAGCGCAGGAACGCGTAGCGCTCCTTGTTGCGCTCGAACTCGATCTTGCCGTTGAGGTCGAGCGCGTCGGCGCGCCCGAATACGTCGACCTGCACCGAGTGGTCGATGACCAGCTCGGACGGGATCAGCGGGTTGATCTGGGACGGCTTGCCGCCGAGGCGGGCGACGGCGTCGCGCATGGCCGCCAGGTCGACCACGCACGGCACGCCGGTGAAGTCCTGCAGGACCACGCGCGCCGGCATGAAGGCAATCTCGGTGTCCGGCTCGGCCTTCGGGTCCCACTGGGCGACCGCCTCGATGTGCGCCGGCAGCACGCTGACGCCGTCCTCGTGCCGAAGCAGGTTCTCCAGCAGGATCTTCATCGAATACGGCAGGCGGGCGAGGTCGTAGCGCTCGCCGAGCACCGGCAGGCTGAAGTAGGTCAGGGCGCGACCGCCGAGTTCGAGCTGGCGGCGGGTCGAGAAGGAGTCGGACATGGGGGGGGGCTCCCTGTGTGCGGGGACGGACGGCACCTGCGCAGGGCCGGGCGGGCGCTGCCGGTGGCAAGGGACATGGGGCCACGGGATTATCACGAAATCGCATTCAGGTCGCGTGTAACCACGACCAAGGTCGAAGGCTCCGCGTTTCGAAACGGGCCGCAAACCCTTGTCGCAGAAGGCCTGCGGGCATGGCTCGGGTTTGCCCGCAGGCCCGTCGTCGGGCAAAATACGCACCCGGGATTGGCCGCCCTCCGAACGCACGCGCGTCGGCCGGCGTGGCTCCCGGTTCCTGTGTCGCCCTGTCTCCCGCGCACGCGGCCTCGCGGCCGCGCGTGGCGATGCGACGGGTGCCCTTCCGCCTCACCTGACGGGATTTCCATGCTCTCCAGCTACCGCCAACACGTTGCCGAGCGCGCCGCGCTGGGCATCCCGCCGCTGCCGCTGACCGCACAGCAGACCGCCGAGGTCATCGAGCTGCTGAAGCAGCCGCCGGCGGGCGAGGAGGGCTTCCTGCTCGACCTGATCACCCATCGCGTACCGGCCGGCGTCGACGACGCCGCCAAGGTCAAGGCCTCGTACCTGGCCGCGGTCGCGTTCGGCACCGAAGCGAGCCCGCTGCTGAGCCGCGAGCGCGCGACGGAGCTGCTGGGGACCATGCTCGGCGGCTACAACGTGCACCCGCTGGTCGAACTGCTCGACGACGCCGTCGTCGGCGGCATCGCCGCGAACGCCCTGAAGAACACCCTGCTGGTGTTCGACGCTTTCCACGACGTCCAGGAGAAAGCCGAGCGCGGCAACGCCAACGCCGAGTCCGTGCTGCGCAGCTGGGCCGAGGCCGAGTGGTTCACCAGCCGCCCGCCGGTGCCGCAGAGCCTCACCGTCACGGTGTTCAAGGTGACCGGCGAAACCAACACCGACGATCTGTCGCCGGCACCCGACGCGACCACGCGCCCGGACATCCCGCTGCACGCGCTGGCGATGCTGAAGAATGCGCGCGACGGCATCGTCCCCGAGGAGGACGGCAAGCGCGGCCCGGTCCGCTTCATCGAATCGCTGAAGGAGCGCGGCCACCTCGTGGCCTACGTCGGCGACGTGGTCGGCACGGGCTCGAGCCGCAAGTCGGCGACCAACTCGGTGCTGTGGTTCACCGGCGAGGACATCCCGTACATCCCGAACAAGCGCTTCGGCGGCGTGTGCCTGGGCTCCAAGATCGCGCCGATCTTCTACAACACGATGGAGGACGCCGGTGCGCTGCCGATCGAACTCGACGTGTCGCAGATGCACATGGGCGACGTGGTCGAGCTGCGCCCGTACGATGGCAAGGCGCTGAAGAACGGCGAAGTGATCGCCGAGTTCCAGGTCAAGTCGGACGTGCTGTTCGATGAGGTCCGCGCCGGCGGCCGGATCCCGCTGATCGTCGGCCGCGGCCTGACCGCCAAGGCGCGCGAGGCGCTGGGCCTGCCGCCGTCGACGCTGTTCCGGCTGCCGCAGAACCCGGCCGACACCGGCAAGGGGTACTCGCTGGCGCAGAAGATGGTCGGCCGCGCGTGCGGCCTGCCCGAGGGCACCGGCGTGCGCCCGGGCACGTACTGCGAGCCGAAGATGACGTCCGTGGGTTCGCAGGACACCACCGGCCCGATGACCCGCGACGAGCTCAAGGACCTGGCCTGCCTGGGCTTCTCGGCCGACCTGGTCATGCAGTCGTTCTGCCACACCGCGGCGTATCCGAAGCCGGTCGACGTCAAGACCCACCACACGCTGCCGGAATTCATCTCCAACCGCGGCGGCATCTCGCTGCGCCCGGGCGACGGCGTGATCCACAGCTGGCTCAACCGCATGCTGCTTCCCGACACCGTCGGCACCGGTGGCGACTCGCACACCCGCTTCCCGGTGGGCATCTCGTTCCCGGCCGGTTCGGGCCTGGTCGCGTTCGCCGCGGCCACCGGCGTGATGCCGCTGGACATGCCGGAATCGGTGCTGGTGCGCTTCAAGGGCGAGATGCAGCCGGGCGTAACCCTGCGTGACCTGGTCAACGCGATCCCGCTGTACGCGATCAAGTCCGGCCTGTTGACGGTCGCCAAGCAGGGCAAGAAGAACATCTTCTCTGGCCGCATCCTGGAGATCGAAGGCCTGCCGCAGCTGAAGGTCGAGCAGGCGTTCGAGCTGTCCGACGCCTCGGCCGAGCGCTCCGCGGCCGGCTGCACGGTCAAGCTCGACAAGGAGCCGATCGTCGAGTACCTGACCAGCAACATCACGCTGCTGAAGTGGATGATCGCCGAGGGCTATGCCGACGCGCGATCGCTGTCGCGGCGCATCCGCAAGATGGAGGAGTGGCTGGCCAACCCGCAGCTGCTCGAGGGCGACGCCGACGCCGAGTACGCGGCGGTGATCGAGATCGACCTCAACGAGATCGTCGAGCCGATCGTCGCGTGCCCGAACGATCCGGATGACGTCAAGACGCTGTCGGACGTCGCCGGCGCGCACATCGACGAAGTGTTCATCGGCTCGTGCATGACCAATATCGGCCACTTCCGTGCGGCTGCGAAGCTGCTCGAAGGCAAGCGCGACATCCCGACCCGCCTGTGGGTCGCACCGCCGACCAAGATGGATGCGTCCGAACTGACCAAGGAAGGCCACTACGGCACCTTCGGCACCGCCGGTGCGCGGATGGAAATGCCCGGGTGCTCGCTGTGCATGGGCAACCAGGCCCAGGCGCGCGAGGGCGCGACGGTGTTCTCGACGTCGACCCGCAACTTCCCCAATCGCCTCGGCCGCAACACCAACGTGTACCTGGGGTCGGCGGAACTGGCGGCGATCTGTTCGCGCCTCGGCCGCATCCCGACCCGCGAGGAGTACATGGCGGACATCGGCGTGATCAACACCAACGGCGCGCAGATCTACCGCTACATGAACTTCGACCAGATCGAGGAGTACCAGCAGGCGGCGGACACCGTCGCGGCCTGATCGGGCACCGCGCCGAATGAAAACCCCGGCTCCGGCCGGGGTTTTTTGTGTCCGCGCTCAAGACTTGGCCGGCGCGCCATGCGCCTTTGGTCGAGTGCGTGACCGACCTCTCAGACGCTGCGGCAGCGTCGGCGTCTCATCCGCCGCACAGGGGGCACCATGAAAATGCACAGGACCAGCCGGTCGGACCGGCTAGAGCATCTGCTGCGGTGGATGATGGGCGTCGCGCTGGCCGCCGCGGTCGGCTGGGCGTGGATGGACAACGTGCACGGCACCGCGGGCGGCGCCCCCGGCACCGCGTTCGTTCAGCGCAGCTGATCCTCGATCGCCGCGAGCATCTGCCGGCGGCGCAGCAGGAAATCCCACAGGCTGCCGCCGAGCTGGCGCCACAGCACGGCCGAGCGCACCGCGGACAGCAGCACCGCGCGCACTTCGGCGACGACCTGGGCCTGTCCGAGGTAGTGCGGATTGCCCTGAACCAGCACGCGCGGCCGTAGGTGGCTCAGCGATTCGGAATACAGCGCGCCGAGCGCGGACAGGACGTCGGGGTGGGTGCTGCCGAGCCGCTCCGCGACCGGCGCCTGCGCTTCGATGCCGGCGCGCACGTGCGCGGACATCTCGTCGTCGCGAACGAAGCGGCGCTCCAGCTGCACGACCGCCAGCGCCAGACGGGGCAGCTGCTCGTCCTTGGCCTGGCTGGTGAAGTAGTCGCGCAGCAGCGTCAGGCCGGGCCGCAGCGAGCCGGGGCTGCCGTACACCTCGGCGGCGCTGGCGGCCTCGATGCGGAACACCGAGTCGATGCAGGCCTTCAGCATCTCTTCGTTGGCCTGGCCGGTGTCGGCCAGGCGGCGGACCTGCGCGAGCGCCTGGGCGAGGCCGGCGAGGGCGAGCACCCGCCCGTGCATCGGATCGGCGGTGTTGGAGCGTTCGGTCATGCGGCGTGGGCCCGGTGGCGTCGTTCGAGGGGGGCGTCGGTGGACGCGATCACCGCGCCACCCAGGCAGGTGTCGCCGTCATACAGCACCAGCGATTGCCCTGGCGTGACCGCGCGCTGGTCGCGTCCGAACGCGACCGACAGCGAACCGTCGTCGCGGACCTCGACCTCGCACGGTTCGTCGGGCTGGCGGTAGCGGGTCTGCGCGGTGCAGCTGAAACGCGCGGCCGGCGGCCCGCCGGCGATCCAGTGCGCGCCTTCCGACCACAGGCAGCGCGACTGCAGCCACGGCGTGTCGACGCCCTGGTCGACATACAGCACGTTGCCGGCGACGTCCTTGCCGACCACGTACCACGGCGCGGCATCGAAGCCCCGCACGCCGCCGATCTGCAGGCCTTCCCGCTGTCCGAGGGTGAAGTAGAAGACACCGGGATGCTCGCCGACCACGCGCCCGTCGGGGGTGCGGATCTCGCCGCTGCGCGCGGGCAGGTACCGACCGAGGAACTCGCGGAAGTCGCGCTCGCCGATGAAGCAGATGCCGGTGGAATCCTTCTTGGCCGCCGTCGGCAGCCCGGCGTCGGCGGCGATCCGCCGGACCTGCGACTTGGCCAGTTCGCCGAGCGGGAAGCGCGTCGCCGCCAGCTGCTGCTGCCCGAGCTGGTGCAGGAAGTAGCTCTGGTCCTTGCTGCGGTCGGCTGCGCGCAGCAGGCGCACGCGATTGCCGTCGCGTGCGACGCGCGCGTAGTGGCCGGTCGCGATGAACTCCGCGCCGATGCCGTGCGCGGCGTCGAGGAAGTGCTTGAACTTGATCTCGCGGTTGCACAGGACGTCGGGATTCGGCGTGCGCCCGGCCGCGTACTCGGCGAGGAAGTGCTCGAACACGCCGGCCCAGTATTCGCTGGAGAAGTCACGGAAGTGGATCGGAATGCCCAGGCGCCCGCAGACCGCCACCGCGTCGCGGCGGTCATCTTCGGCACGGCAGTCGCCGCTGCCGTCGTCGGCCCAGTTCTGCATGAACAGTCCGGCCAGCGGCTCGCAGGCGTCGCGCAGCAGCAGTGCCGCCACCGACGAGTCCACGCCGCCGGACACGCCGACCACGGTGCGCGGGGCGCTCATGCCAGGTGCTGGGCGAGCTGCAGCGGGTGGCGGCTGCCGGCCAGGAAGTCCGACACGGCGCGCCACACCAGCGGGCTGCGGTGGCGTGCGACATCGGCCTGCAGTTCGCCCGGGGTCATCCACACGGCGCGAACGATGCCGTCGTCGAGCGGCTGCGACGGGTCATGCTTTACCGGCTCGGCGCAGAACGCGAACCGCAGGTAGTGGCGTCCGCCGGTGCCGTCGGCCTGCAACGGTGCTTTCCACTGGTAGGCACCGACGAACCCGGTCAGGCGCACGTCCCAGCCGGTTTCCTCGCGGGTTTCGCGCAGGGCCGCGTCGACCAGGCTCTCGTCCGGCTCCAGGTGCCCGGCCGGCTGGTTCAGCACCAGTCGTCCGCCGGCGCTTTCCTCGACCATCAGCAGCCGTCCGTCGGCGACGACGATCGTCGCCACGGTCACATCCGGTTGCCAGAACTGGCCCTGCCGATAGCTCACTTACAGATCGTCCCGGTCGCCGGAAAGCTTGATTTCCATGTCGTCGGCGGTCTCGGCGGCGATGTCCATCGCCGATTCGAGCGCGGTGGCGTCGAGGCTGTCGGGCAGCTTGATGACGAAGTACAGCGCGTCCCCGTTGATCTCCCAGCTGCCCAGCTTGTTCTTGCGGCTCTCGGCCAGAAGCTCCAGCGCCTTGGCGCCATTGATCCCGTCCTTGCCGATGCGCGCCGCCGGCGCGAACACCTCGCGGACCTTGAAGCCGCCGACACTTTCGGTCGAGCCGGACACGAAGACCAGCTGCGAGCGGCCTTCGGCCTCGTAGTTGTAGGTGACCTTGTAGTCGCCGTCGTCGTCGACGACGTACTTGACCCCGCGCGCGTCCAGGCGAGCCTCGACCGAGGCGTCGGCCGCGTGGGCGGCGGGTGCGAGCAGCGCGCAGGCAAGCAGGAACAGCAGCGGTGACGCGATCGGGGCAGGGCGCATGGAGGCCTCGGAAGTGGATGGGTTGCCGCACGTTCATTCTGGAGCGCGGCGGGCAGGACGTCCATGCAATGCAGGCAGGGCCGCGCCGCGGGTGCGTCTGGCCGACGACGATCCAGCGCGTGCACCGCTGAAAGTACAATGGCCCGATGGCCTCCAACCCCGAATCCGACCACCAGCACGGCGTCGCCGTACAGACCGGCACGCCCGAAGTCGCGCGGCCGCCGCTGTACTCGGTGATGCTGCTCAACGACGACTACACGCCCATGGACTTCGTGGTGGAAGTGCTGATGCGCTTCTTCCCGATGAGCGCCGAGAAGGCGACCCAGATCATGCTGCACGTCCACACCCGGGGCCGGGGGGTGTGCGGGGTCTACACCCGGGAAGTCGCTGAATCCAAGGTGGCCCAGGTGAACGAATACTCAAGGCTCAACCAGCATCCCTTGCTGTGCACGATGGAAAAGGCCTAATAGTCCGGCGTAGGACGTCCTACTCGGCGAGGGGGTGGAACCCGACCCGACCGGGGCGGTCCAACCCGCATGATCGGCCTGCACGGGACTTGCATGGAAAAGGCCAGGCACGTCCCCATCTAGGACAGCAGTCGCTTTCCGGAGGCTTCCGCCCCATGTTCAGCAAGGACCTCGAATTCAGCATCGGCCAGTGCTACAAGCGCGCCCGCGAGGCGCGCCACGAGTACATGACGGTCGAACACCTGCTGCTGGCGCTGCTCGACAACCCGTCGGCCGAGGCGGTGCTCAAGGCCTGCAGCGCCGATTTCCCCCGACTGCGGTCCGACCTGGAGCAGGCGATCGCGACGTCCGTGTCGGTCCTGCCGGTCGACATCGACCGCGACACCCAGCCGACGCTCGGGTTCCAGCGCGTGTTGCAGCGCGCCGTCTACCACGTCCAGTCCTCGGGCAAGAAGGAAGTGACCGGCGCCAACGTGCTGGTCGCGATCTTCGGCGAAAAGGACAGCCACGCGGTGTACTTCCTCAACCAGCAGGATATCGCCCGGCTCGACGTCGTCAACTACATCTCCCACGGCATCGCCAAGCACGGCGACGAGGGTGGCTCGTCGTCCGACGAGTCGGAGTCGAAGGGCACCGAAGGCGAGGGTGGCGACGGTAAGTCCGATGCGCTGGCCGAGTTCGCGGTCAACCTCAACCTGCTGGCGCGTGAGGGCAAGATCGATCCGCTGGTCGGTCGCGCGGACGAGGTCGAGCGCACGATCCAGGTGCTGTGCCGCCGTCGCAAGAACAACCCGCTGTATGTCGGCGAAGCCGGCGTCGGCAAGACCGCGATCGCCGAAGGCCTGGCCAAGCGCATCGTCGATGGCGACGTGCCGGAGGTGCTGCTCGACGCGACCATCTTCGCGCTCGACCTCGGCGCCCTGGTGGCCGGCACCAAGTACCGCGGCGACTTCGAAAAGCGGCTCAAGGCAGTTTTGGCGCAGTTGAAGAAGCTGCCGGAAGCCATTCTTTTCATTGACGAAATCCACACCATCATCGGCGCCGGCTCGGCCAGCGGTGGGACCATGGACGCGTCCAACCTGGTCAAGCCCGCGCTGTCGTCCGGCGAGCTGCGCTGCATCGGCTCGACCACGTTCCAGGAGTACCGCGGCATCTTCGAGAAGGACCGGGCGCTGGCCCGGCGCTTCCAGAAGATCGACATCGTCGAGCCCACCGTCGGCGAGAGCGTCGAGATCCTGCACGGGCTCAAGCCCAAGTACGAGGCGCACCACGGCGTCACCTACGCCGACGAGGCGCTGCAGGCCGCGGTCGACCTGTCGGTCAAGCACATCGGCGACCGGCTGCTGCCGGACAAGGCCATCGACGTGATCGACGAGGCCGGCGCGCGCCAGCGGCTGCTGCCGGAAGGCGAACGCAAGCTGCTGATCGACGTCGAGGAGATCGAGACGATCGTCGCCAAGATGGCGCGCATCCCGGCCAAGCAGGTCAGCGCCTCGGACAAGGACGTGCTGCGCAACCTCGAGCGCAACCTGAAGATGGTGATCTTCGGCCAGGACCCGGCGATCGACACGCTGACGTCCGCGATCAAGCTCGCCCGCTCCGGGCTGGGCAACCCGGACAAGCCGATCGGCAACTTCCTGTTCGCCGGCCCGACCGGCGTCGGCAAGACCGAGGTCACCCGCCAGCTCGCGCTGCAGCTGGGCATCGAACTGGTCCGCTTCGACATGTCCGAGTACATGGAGCCGCACTCGGTCTCGCGCCTGATCGGCGCGCCTCCGGGCTACGTCGGCTTCGACCAGGGCGGCCTGCTGACCGAGAAGATCGTCAAAACGCCGCACTGCGTGCTGCTGCTGGACGAGGTCGAGAAGGCGCACCCGGACATCTTCAACATCCTGCTGCAGGTCATGGATCGGGGCGTGCTGACCGACACCAACGGGCGCGAGGCGAACTTCCGCAACGTGATCCTGGTGATGACCACGAATGCCGGCGCGGCGCAGGCAGCCCGGCGCACGATCGGCTTCACCAAGCAGGACCACAGCACCGACGCGATGGAGGTCATTCGCCGGAGCTTCACGCCGGAGTTCCGCAACCGCCTCGATGCGGTCGTGCAGTTCCAGCCGCTGGGCTTCGAGCACATCCTGCGCGTGGTCGACAAGTTCCTGATCGAGCTCGAGGCGCAGCTGCACGAGAAGCACGTGACCCTGTCGGCGACGCCGGCGGCGCGCGATTGGCTCGCCCAGCACGGTTTCGACCCGCTGATGGGTGCCCGCCCGATGGCGCGGGTGATCCAGGACAAGATCAAGCGCCCGCTGGCCGACGAACTGCTGTTCGGCAAGCTGCTCAACGGCGGCCGGGTCAGCATCGACGTGCGCGACGACGAGCTGGTGGTCGACGCGCAGGCCGAGCCGGAGAAGCTGCTACCGGCCACGGTGTGACCGGTCCTCCAAGCGGACACAGAAAAAGGCGGTCCAGGCCGCCTTTTTCTTTCAATTACTTACCGATACTTCGTGAAGCAGTGCGCGAAAGCGCCGATTACTTCATCCGGTAGGTGATACGGCCCTTCGTCAGGTCGTATGGGGTCATTTCGACCTTGACCTTGTCGCCGGTGAGGATGCGGATGTAGTTCTTGCGCATGCGGCCGGAGATGTGGGCAATGATCTCGTGCCCGTTTTCGAGGCGTACCCGGAACATGGTGTTCGGAAGGGTTTCCGCCACCGTGCCCTCGAATTCGATCACGTCGTCTTTTGCCATGTGGTCCTTGGTAATGCTTGTCGCGGTATGCGGACCGTTCGGGCCCGCGAAGCCGCGCATTCTGCCACGCGCGGGGCACCGAGGGCAAAGGCGATCCCGCCGGGGGTTCAGCCCGACGGGTGGACCGCGGCGGACGCCAGCGCCCGCGCCGCGCGTTCGCCGAAGCGATCGGTCCACGGACCCGGTGGCCCGTCCGCGCAAACCAGGGGGGCGATCGCCTGCTGGAAGCGGCTTCTCGGCCAGAGCTCGACCCCGAGTCGCTGGAGGTGGTCGTTGTCGACCTGGGCGTCGAGCAGCGGCCAGCCCCAGTCGTGGAGCGCCCGAGCCAGGCTGGCCAGCGCGACCTTAGACGCCCCGGATTCGGCACTGAACATGCTTTCGCCGAAGAACATGCGGCCGACGGCCATCCCGTACAGCCCGCCCACCAGCCGCTCACCGTCGTAGACCTCCACCGAATGCGCGTGGCCGAGGCGGTGCATGTCGGCGTACGCCTCGCGCATGTCGCCGGTGATCCAGGTGCCGCGCTGGCCGCGACGAGGGATTGCGGCGCACGCCGCCAGCACCGCGTCGAACGCGGTGTCGGCTCGCACGGTCCAGCCGCAGTCGCGCAGGCTGCGACGGAAGCGCCGCGTCAGGTGGACGCGGTCGGTGCGGAACACGGCACGCGGGTCGGGGCTCCACCACAGGATCGGCTGGCCGCTCGAGTACCACGGGAAAATGCCGCGGCGGTAGGCGTTGAGCAGGCGGGCGGGGGACAGGTCGCCCCCGAAGGCGAGCAGTCCGTCCGGCTCGCGCAGCGCGCCCGCCGGATCGGGAAAGGGCGCGTCAGGATCCGACGGGAGGACGGGCAGGCGAAGCGGCATCGGCCGGATGATCGCCCGCGAGCGCGTCGGCCGTCGACTTGAAGGGTGAGTGCGTTGCCAGCCGATCCCGGTGCCGCCGGACCGCCGCGCGCTCTTCGGCGCACCAGTGGCGCAGGGCGTCACGGAACGCCGGCTCCCCGATCCAGTGCCGGCTGCGCACCGTCGTCGGCAGGAAGCCACGCGCCAGCTTGTGCTCGCCCTGCGCCCCGGGCTCGAAATGCGTGAGGCCCTCGCGCAGGCAGTAGTCGATGCCCTGGTAGTAGCAGGTCTCGAAATGCAGGCCGGGCAGCGTGACGTCGCTGCCCCAGTAGCGCCCGTACAGCGTGTCCCGCCCCCGCAGGCAGAGCGCGCCGGCGATCGGCTCCCCGTCGACCTCGGCCAGCAGGATCACCAGCGCGCGCGGCATCGCCTGCGCCAGGTGCTGCAGGAACGCGAAGGTGATGGCCGGGTGGTTGCCGTACTCGGCGAAGGTCTGCAGGTAGAAGCGGTGCATCGCCGCGAGGTCCGACTCGCTTGCGTCAGTCCCATGGACGGCGCGAAACCGGACGCCGGCGCGCGCGACCCGGGCACGTTCCTGCCGGATGTTCTTGCGGTGCTTGTGGTCCATCGCCGCGAGGAACGCATCGAAGTCGCGCCAGCCGGCCGCGTTGTGCCAGTGGTACTGGATGTCCTCGCGCGCAAGCCATTCGGGCCCGAACGCCGCGTCCTCGTCCGCGCGGTGGAAGTTGACGTGCGCCGAAGACCAGCCGTCGCGGGCGGTCTGCAGCGCCATCGCATCGAGCAGGGCGCGTCGGCCGGCCTCGTCGCGCGCGAGCAGGCGCGGGCCGGTGACCGGGGAATACGGCACCGCGCACAGCCACTTCGGAAAGTAGTCGAGGCCGTGCCGGGCGAAGGCATGCGCCCACGCGTGGTCGAACACGAACTCGCCGTGCGAGTTTTCCTTGGCGTAGCCGGGCGCCGCGGCGACCAGTTCGTCGCCGTTCCACAGCGTCAGGTGACGCGGCGTCCAGCCCCACTGCGCGCGCAGGCACCCGTGCTGCTCCATGCCGGCGAGAAACGCGTGGGCAACGAACGGGTTGGCACCATCGTGCAGCGCATCCCACTGCGCGGGGGTCACTTCGGCGAGGTCCGAAAGCAATCGGACCTCGGGCACGCCCGGTCTCATCCCGACGTCGCGCCCGCGGCCGGCATCAGCCTTCCTTGTCGAGGAACTTCTCGGCGTCGAGCGCGGCCATGCAGCCGAAGCCCGCCGAGGTGATGGCCTGGCGGTAGACCTGGTCGGCCACGTCGCCGGCGGCGAACACGCCCGGCACCGAGGTCTGCGTCGCGTTGCCGTCGAGGCCGGTGTTGATCGTCAGGTAGCCGTTCTTCATCGCCAGCTGGCCTTCGAACAGGCTGGTGTTCGGGGTGTGGCCGATGGCGACGAACAGGCCGTGGATGGCGATGTCGCGGGTCGAGTCGTCCTGCACCGAGCGCACGCGCACGCCGGTCACACCGGCGTCGTTGCCGAGCACCTCGTCGACCTGGTGGTGCCAGACCGGCTCGATCTTGCCGGACTGGATCTTCGCGAACAGCTTGTCCTGCATGATCTTCTCGGCGCGCAGCGTGTCGCGGCGATGCACGAGGTAGACCTTGCGCGCGATGTTAGACAGGTACAGCGCCTCTTCGACCGCGGTGTTGCCGCCGCCGATCACCGCCACGTCCTGGTCCTTGTAGAAGAAGCCGTCGCACGTCGCACACGCCGAGACGCCGCGCCCCTTGAACTGCTCTTCGGACGGCAGGCCGAGGTACTTCGCCGTCGCACCGGTCGAAATCACCAGCGCGTCGCAGGTGTACTCGCCGCTGTCGCCGATCAGCTTGAACGGGCGCTTGGACAGGTCGGCGGTGTGGATGTGGTCGAACACGACCTCGGTGTCGAAGCGCTCGGCATGCGCCTGCATCCGGGCCATCAGGTCCGGACCCATCAGTCCGTGCGCGTCGCCGGGCCAGTTGTCGACCTCGGTCGTCGTCATCAGCTGGCCGCCCATCTGCAGGCCGGTGATGACCGTCGGCTTCAGGTTCGCGCGCGCTGCGTAGACCGCGGCGGTCCAACCGGCCGGACCGGAACCGAGGATGACGAGGCGGGAATGCTTGGACGGGGTCATGGGTATAATCGTGGCCTGAGGGATGCGCCGTCGCGGCGCCAGAACAGACCGCGATGCCTGCGCCACCAGGCGCGTCGCACCGGGGTCCGGCGAGCGTCATAGCTTGGCGGCGGCGTCCCGGCAAAACAAGGCGCGTCGCGGTCGACACTGTTCCGTGCGGCCGCATGCGTCGTGGCCCCCACGCCCACGGCAGTCGAACCAGCTTCATCGAACCAGACCCGCTGCGCCGCTGACGCGGCTTTTTTTTCGGGTCGCTACGGAGAACGGCAATGCGTATCGGTGTACCGAAGGAAACCAAGACCCTCGAGGGGCGCGTCGCGCTCGTTCCCGCCGCCGCTGGCGACCTGGTCAAGCGCGGCCACGAGGT
This sequence comes from Cognatilysobacter tabacisoli, assembly GCF_003586305.1. GTDB lineage: Bacteria > Pseudomonadota > Gammaproteobacteria > Xanthomonadales > Xanthomonadaceae > Cognatilysobacter_A > Cognatilysobacter_A tabacisoli. The sequence goes on from NZ_QXJI01000001.1 coordinate 791,064, forward strand.
CTGGATCGAGCAGGGCGCCGGACTGAAGTCCGGTTTCAAGGACGAGCAGTACACCCAGCTCGGCGTCAAGATCGCGCCCGACGCCGCCGCGCTGTACGAGAAGGGCGAGCTGATCGTCAAGGTCAAGGAGCCGATCGCCGGCGACCTCCAGCACCTGCGCCGCGACCACCTGCTGTTCTGCTACCTGCACCTGGCCGCCGAGCCGGTGCTGACGAAGCAGCTGCTCGACATCGGCCTGACCGGCGTCGCGTTCGAGACGGTCGAGCTGCCCAACGGCGACCTGCCGCTGCTGGCGCCGATGTCGATCATCGCCGGCAAGATTGGCGTGCAGGTCGGCACCCACCTGCTGCACCAGCCCATGGGCGGCAAGGGCAAGCTGCTTGGCGGCCTGCCGTCGACCGAGCGCGGCAAGGTCGTGGTGTTCGGCGCCGGCCAGGCCGGTGGCGCGTCGGCGGCGCTCGCGGCGTCCGGCGGCTCGAACGTCACCGTGTTCGAGATGCGCCAGGACCGCATGGACCAGATGATGCGGCTCGGCAACAACGTCACCACCTTGTACCCGTACGTCGACGTGGTCGCGCGCGAAGTCGCCTCGGCCGACCTCGTCATCGGCGCGGTGCTCGTGACCGGCGCCCGCGCACCGCACGTGCTGACCCGCGAGATGCTCAAGGGCATGGAGGACGGCAGCGTCGTCGTCGACATCTCGATCGACCAGGGCGGCTGCTTCGAGACCTCGCGTCCGACCACCTGGAAGGAGCCGACCTACGTCGAAGAGGGCGTGACCCACTTCTGCGTGACCAACATGCCCGGCGCCGTGCCGCAGACCTCGTCGCAGGCGATCTGCGCGGCGATCCTGCCGTGGGTGAACAAGCTCGCGTCGGGCGACCAGTGGCGCCAGAACCAAGCGCTGCTGCGCGGCATCAACGTCGAGGGCGGCCAGCTGGTCCACCCGGCGCTGCAGGGCATGGCGCTCTGACGAGCCGGGCCGCGGAAACCCTGTCAGAGGGCAGGGTTTCTGCGTATATTCAACGACTAACAGAAGGTAGCTGAGGCAGAACGTCACAGTGGCGCAAGCGTCGACCGCCCGCAAGAAGGCACCCGCTGCGCCCAAGGCGCCGCCGTCGCCGCGCCGCCAGCGCCTGATGCGCGACATCGCGATGATCGTGATCGCGCCGCTGCTGCTGTACCTGTTCGTCTGCCTCGTCACCTATTCGCCGTCCGACCCGGGCTGGTCGCACTCCGGCAGCGTCACCGCGCCGCTGCGCAACGCCGGCGGCCACGTCGGGGCCTGGCTCGCCGACGTGCTGCTGTACCTGTGCGGCTACGTCGCCTTCGTGCTGCCGCTGATCCTCGGCCTGATCGCTTGGATCGCGCTGTTCGGGCTGGACGCCGATGGCGATGGCGACGCCGACCTCGGGCCGGCACTGCGGCTGGTCGGCATCGTAGGCTTCCTGGTCGCCGCCACGGGGCTCCTGCAGCTGCGTTGGGGCATGGTCGCGGACCTCTCGGCCGGGGCCGGCGGGATCCTCGGCCGGCTGGTCGGCAACTCGCTGCTCACCGGGTTCGGCGCCGTTGGCGGCAACCTGTTCCTGATCGCGCTGCTGCTGATTTCGGTCACGCTGGCCACTGGCCTGTCGTGGCTGACGGTGATGGACCGGATCGGCCAGTGGACTCTGGCGCTCGCGCCGGCCGTCGGCGCGCTGTTCCGCCGCGGCAGCCAGCAGGCCAACGACTGGCAGCAGACCCGGGCCTTCCGCGAGGAGCGCGAGGAAGCACGCAAGGTCGACACCGAACTGCGCGCCAAGCGCGCGCCGGTCAAGATCGAACCGCCGGCCGCGCCGGTCGTCGAGAAGAGCGACCGGGCCAAGCGCGAAACCCAGATCCCGCTGTTCCACACCGGCGACGGCAGCGGCATCCCGCCGCTGGCGCTGCTCGACGACCCCAAGCCGCAGGCCAAGGGCTACAGCGAGGAGACGCTCGAGACGCTGTCGCGGCAGATCGAGTTCAAGCTCAAGGACTTCCGTATCGACGCGCAGGTCGTCGGCGCCTACCCAGGCCCGGTGATCACGCGCTTCGAGATGGAACCGGCGCCCGGCGTAAAGGTCAGCCAGATCAGCACGCTCGACAAGGACATCGCGCGCGGCCTGTCGGTCAAGTCCGTGCGCGTGGTCGACGTAATCCCGGGCAAGTCGGTGATCGGCCTGGAAATCCCGAATACCTCGCGCGAGATGATCTTCCTGTCCGAGCTGCTGCGCTCGAAGGAATACGACAAGTCGACCAGCCCGCTGACGCTGGCGCTGGGCAAGGACATCGCCGGCCGCCCGACCGTGGCGGACCTGGCGCGTATGCCGCACCTGCTGGTCGCCGGCACCACTGGCTCGGGCAAGTCCGTCGCGGTCAACGCGATGGTGCTGAGCCTGCTGTACAAGGCCTCCGCGAAGGACCTGCGGATGCTGATGATCGACCCGAAGATGCTGGAGCTCTCGGTCTACCAGGGCATCCCGCACCTGCTCGCGCCGGTCGTGACCGACATGAAGGAAGCCGCCAACGGCCTGCGCTGGTGCGTGGCGGAGATGGAGCGCCGCTACAAGCTGATGAGCGCGGTCGGGGTGCGCAACCTCGCTGGCTTCAACAAGAAGGTCAAGGACGCGCGCGACGCGGGCCAGCCGCTGATGGACCCGCTGTTCAAGCCGAACGCCGAGCTGGGCGAGGCGCCGCGACCGCTCGAGGAGATGCCGTTCATCGTCATCTTCATCGACGAGTTCGCCGACATGATGATGATCGTCGGCAAGAAGGTCGAAGAGCTCATCGCCCGCCTCGCGCAGAAGGCGCGCGCGGCCGGCATCCACCTGATCCTCGCCACACAGCGGCCGTCGGTCGACGTGATCACCGGCCTGATCAAGGCCAACATCCCGACCCGCGTCGCTTTCCAGGTCAGCTCGAAAATCGATTCGCGCACCATCCTCGACCAGTCCGGCGCCGAGACGCTGCTGGGTCACGGCGACATGCTGTACCTGCCGCCGGGCACCGCGATGCCCGAGCGCATCCACGGCGCGTTCGTGTCCGATGACGAAGTGCACCGCGTGGTCGAGCACCTCAAGCAGGTCGGCGGCACGCCGGACTACATCGAGGGCGTGCTCGACGAGGTGCAGTCGCTCGGCGACGGCGTGGTCATCGGTGCCACCGGGCTTCCGGAGAGCGGCGGCGGGGCAGGGGACGAGTCAGACCCGCTGTACGACGAGGCGGTGCGGATCGTGACCGAGACCCGGCGCGCGTCGATCTCCGGCGTGCAGCGCCGATTGAAGATCGGCTACAACCGCGCGGCGCGCCTGATCGAGGCGATGGAGGCCGCAGGCATCGTGACCCCGCCGGAGCACAACGGCGACCGCAGCGTGCTGGCCCCGCCGCCGCCGAAGTAGCTGAACGCACGAGGCGCGCCGCGGCGATGTCGTCGCCGCATTCAGGCTTGGCCTCGCACACTCTGACCCGTCTTCCGAAGGAGCCTGCGATGCGCGCCCTGATCACTACCGTCGGCCTCGCGGCCGCCCTGTTCGCAAGCTCGGCCACGGCCGGCGCGCGCGACGACCTCAACGCGTTCACCAAGGGGCTGAAGGGGCTCGACGGCCGCTTCAGCCAGCAGGTGTTCGATCCCAAGGGCAAGGTCAAGGAGCGCAGCAGCGGCACCGTGGCGCTTTCGGCCCCGCGCCTGTTCCGCTGGGAGTACGCCAAGCCGTACCCGCAGGTGATCGTGGCCGACGGCAAGCACGTCTGGGTGCACGAACCCGACCTCGGGCAGGTGACCAAGCGTCCGCAGGGCGCGGCCGAGCAGGACAGCCCGCTGTCGGCGCTGATCGACCCCGCCAAGCTCGACAGCCGCTACGTAGTGAAGGAAGAGGCGAGCGCGCAGGGGCTGAACTGGCTCTCGCTCGCGCCCAAGGGCAACGGCGATGCGAGCTTCCGCACCGCGCGTCTGGGCTTCGGCAAGGGCGTGCTGGCGCGGATGGAAGTGGTCGACGCGCTGGGCCAGCGGACCGTGATCGAGTTCAACGGCTGGAAGCGCAACCCGCGGTTCTCGACCGGCACGTTCCGCTTCGTCCCGGCCAAGGGCGTGGACGTCATCGGCGGATAGTCCTCGACGAAACGCGCGATGAACGACGGCGGCCGATCGGCCGCCGTCTTCGTATTCAGCTCTGGAACCGTTCAGTTGCAGGGCCTGCGCGTCACCGGATATCGACGCCTGCCTGTCCATCGTTTGCCCAACGCAGCCAGCCGGCAGCGCGAACGCGGAACCACGACGATGCAACGACTAGCGCTCCTCCTCGGACTCGGGCTCGCCAGCTTCATCGCGACGTCCAACGGCATCGAAGAAGGCTCCGCTCCGCTGATGGTGCAGGCGCGCGCATCCGATCCGACCCCGCAGTCGCGCATCGAAGGCGAGGAGGCGCTGGACGGCGCCGTTGCCGGCGCGGTCATCGGCGCGATCGCGAGCAAGTTCGACGAGCGCGACGTCGAGATCAAGCTCGACCGAGTCGCCATCGAGCCGGCCAGCCCGCGCGACCGGGCCCTGGACGGCGAAGGGCTGGTCCGCTTCGGCGGCGAGCAGGAGTGGATCGCGTTCGAGTTCGACGCGATGTACGACACTGAGCGTGCGGTCGTCAGCTCGCCGCAGCTGCGATTCGGCGGCGGTGACGACAACGGCGTCGAAGTGGCCGACGGCAGCGCCCTGGCCCGCGATCTAAACACCGCGATCTCGTCTGCGCTGCACGAGGAATTCCCGCAGCAGCCGGTGCACTGGCAGGCCGACCGGATCGAATCCGGCGCCGGCAAGGGACGCTTCGTCCGCGTCGAAGCGACCGGTCTGGTCGATTTCGCGCGCGAGGGCAACGCGCTGGCGACCGTCGAGGCGATCTACGACCGCAGCAAGGGCCGCTGGGTCCAGCTGGACTACGAACTGGGCGAGAGCGTGCCGCGCGAGGACGCCGGCTTCGCGGCGCGCTGACCCGGGCCCACGCCCGCGCGGATCGCGCCGGGTGGCTGCGGGAAGATTGGTATCGTGGCGACTCGCTTTGGTAACGATTCCGGCCCGTGGCCCGACGCAGCACTTCCCCTCCGATCGATAGCCCCGTCGACCTGCTGACCGTCGACCGCGACGCCATGCGGCCGCTGGCCGAGCGCATGCGGCCGCGGACGCTCGACGAAATGGTCGGCCAGCGCCGACTGCTGGCGCCGGGGACCGCTTTGCGTCGTGCAGTCGAGTCCGGCCGCGTGCACTCGATGATCCTGTGGGGCCCACCCGGCTGCGGCAAGACCACGCTGGCGCTGCTGCTCGCGCGTTACGCCGACGCAGACTTCCGCGCGATCTCGGCCGTACTCTCGGGCCTGCCCGAAGTGCGCCAGGTGCTCGCCGAGGCGGCGCACCGGTTCGCCGAGGGGCGCCGGACGGTGCTGTTCGTCGACGAGGTGCACCGCTTCAACAAGGGCCAGCAGGATGCGTTCCTGCCGCACATCGAGCGCGGCACCATCCTGTTCGTCGGCGCGACCACCGAGAACCCCTCGTTCGAGTTGAATTCGGCACTGCTGTCGCGGTGCCGCGTGCACGTGATGGAGGCGGTGTCGGTCGATGACATCGCGCAGTCGCTGCGCCGCGCGGTCGACGACGGCGAGCGCGGACTCGGTGCCCTCGGCCTTCGGGTGTCGGACGAGGCGCTGCGCGAGATCGCGACCGCGGCCGACGGCGACGTGCGCCGCGGGCTCACGTTGCTGGAGATCGCCGCCGAGCTTGCCGCCGACGAGGACGGCGAGGTGACCGCCGCCACCCTCGTGCAGGTGCTGGCCGACCGCACGCGCCGCTTCGACAAGGGCGGGGAGCAGTTCTACGACCAGATCTCGGCGTTGCACAAATGCGTGCGCAGCTCGAATCCCGACGCGGCCCTGTACTGGTTCGCGCGGATGATGGACGGCGGCATCGACCCGAAGTACCTCGCGCGGCGCCTGACCCGGATGGCGGTCGAGGACATCGGCCTGGCCGACCCGCGCGCGCTGGCGATGGCGATCGAGGCCTGGGATGCGTTCGAGCGGCTGGGCAGCCCCGAGGGCGACCTCGCGCTGGCGCAGCTGGTGATCTACCTGGCCAGCACCGCCAAGTCGAATGCGGCCTACGCGGCGTACAACGCCGCCCGCGGGGACGTGGGGCAGGGGGGAACCCAGGACGTGCCGCTGCACCTGCGCAACGCACCGACCAAGCTGATGAAGTCGCTCGGCTACGGCCGCGACTACCAGTACGACCACGACGCCGACGGTGGGGTGGCGCTGGACCAGACCGGCTTCCCGGACGCGATGGGCGAACGCGTGTACTACCGGCCGGTTGAGCGGGGCATGGAGATCAAGCTCAAGGAGAAGCTGGACCGGCTCCGCGCGGGGCGGCAGCAGGCGCGCGGCGACGCGCCCGCAGCCGACGACTGACGGCGCTGCTCCCGGGCGGGCAGCTTCGTGGCGCCGGTCGCGCGCCAGGTCCCGCGCGGCAGCTGCCACGGCGAGTTCATTCCCGTCGATGCGCCGCGTCGGGTGATACCGCCCCGGGGGATGTTGCGCGATCGAAACATCGGCCTGCCCCTGGCGGCGCTGCGGTCGGCCCGCCAATTGCGGGGCTTTCAGCGGGCATGCGACGGCGGATCCGTGCCGGCCGCGCGCCGGGCGTTTCGATCGTGCATCGTTCTGGCCCGCCCATCCCCCGATCGGGCGAGGATCGCCCCCCGCGTTGCCGGTTTCCGGGCGATGTTTCCATTCCGAATCAAAGACTTGAGTCTCGGCTCCCGGTGCTTGGCAAGGCTTGTGCGTTCTTCCGTGGTGCGACGTCGTGCGTTGTCCCCCGCAGCGCCCGTCGCACAGGAGAAAAACGTATGCGCATTCGACCCTCAACCATCGCGGCAGCGGTGATCCTCGGACTCGGATTTGCCGGGCAAACGTGGGCGCAGGCTACCAACAACAATTCGGGACTCGGGCTGCAGTTCGCGTTGGACAACGACGCGACCGACAACAGCGTCAACACCGACAACAGTGACAACAGCGACAACAGCGACAATTCGGACAACAGCGACAACAGCGACAACCGCGACTACAGCGGCAGCAACCGCAACAACGACGGACGCGCCCGCGCTAGCGGCTACGGCACCACCGCGGCGAACAACGGATCGGTCGCGACGGCGAACTTCTCCAACTCGTTCAACAGCAACAAGGCGATCGCCTCGACCAACCTCGACGGCTACGTCACCAACATCCAGATCCACGACATCGGCAACGTCGCCAAGAACTGGGGCGACGCCAACGGTGGCGACGGCGGCAAGGGCGGAGCGGGCTACGGCGGCAAGGGCTACGGCGGCGCCGGCTACGGTGGCGACGGTGGCGATGGCGGAGACGGCGGGGACGGCGGCAACGGCGGCTCGGCCAACAACGGCAGCGCGTCCGCGGGCGATGCGAGCAACGGCAGTGCCGAGATCGGCGACGCCTACGCCGGCAACGGCGGCCGCGGTGGCCGGTCGGACAACAACCGCAGCGGTAGTGCGGGCGACGGCGATGCCGACGGTGGCGATGCCGGCGCGGCCAGCCTGGCCGGCGGCGGCGACGCGGGCAACCTGAGCGGCGACGCCGGAGCGGCCACACTGGCCGGCGGCGGCAACGGCTCGGGCAGCAGCGGTCGCGTGCGCGAACGTGGCATCGGCGACGCGACCAGCGGCGACGCCGGCGGAGACGGCGGCGACGGTTCGTCGGGCGACGCGATGGCGCAGGCCGGTGGCAACACCGCGTCCGGCGGCGACGGCACGGCGGGTTCGTCGACGGCGGTCGGCGGAACCGGCATGGCTGTCGGCGGCAACAGCGGCGACCTGGCCAGCGCTGCGGGCGACGGCGGCGACGGCGGCGACGCCAGCAATGGCGACGCGACCAACGGCAGCGCCGATTCCTACGCCTCCAACGGCAGTGCGGACGCCGGTGATGGCGCCGAGGGCGCTGTCGGTGCCGAGGGCGGCTCCGGTGGCGACGGCTACGGCGGCGTCGGCAACGGCGGCGTCGGCAACGGCGCGACCGGCGGAACCGGCGGCAATGGCGGCGCAGTGGCCGTCGATGCCGGCTCGTTCGACATGTCCAACACGATGAGCAACGTCGGACAGGCCGCGGCCGGGATCATGGTGGTTGCGCAGAACAGCGGCTTTGCCTCGCTGATCCAGCAGGGCGTCACCGTGCAGGCCAACCTCAACGTCGGCAACTGAGCGGGCATGCGATGCGCCGCGGCAGGCCCGTGCCCGCCGCGGCGCGTCGTGCACCGGTGCGTTCGACGACATGGAGGTCGTCGCTCGCCTGGTCCGCCGCAGCGCCTGGAGGAACCCCCATGCAATCCGCTCTCTTGCACTGTCGCTACTTGTGCGTTGCGCTCGCGCTGATCGCCGGGCCATCGTGGGCCTCCGACGGCGCCATGCCGTCCGCGGCACCGGCACTGCTGTTCGACCAGTCGCCCGCACTCGCGGCCTCGATCGCCCCGGCGCGTCCCAAGCCCGACGCACCGGCCCGGGTCGACCGCTTCGGCGCGCGCGTACCCGCCGACTCGCTCGCCACGCTGCGCGGCGGCGACGGCTCGATCGACAACCGCAACAACGTCAACGGCCGGGTCACCGACAACGTCGCCGACGGGGTGGTCAGCGGCAACAACACGCTCGGCGACAACGCGTTCTCCGGCGCGAGCGGGATTTCCACGGTGATCCAGAACACCGGATCGAACGTGCTGATCCAGAACGCGATGATCGTGACCGTCAAGTTCGCGGACCCGTCGCCTTGATCGCCCCTGGCACCACGGGCAGCACCCGCAACGCGCGTCCACCGGCGCGCGGATCGTGGCGGCGCGCGGCGCTCGTGCTGCTGCTCGCCGCCGGCCAGGCCGCCGCATCGGACGTGCCGCTGCGCGTGCCCGGCGCCAGCTACGGCATGCGGCTGACCAGCCTGAAAGAGGCGCGCTTCCGCACGACGGTCCCGCAGCGATACGACTTCAGCTGCGGCTCGGCCGCGACCGCGACCCTGCTCACGTACCAGTACGGGCACCCGGTCAGCGAGGCCGACGTGTTCGAGCGCATGTACGCCAGTGGCAACCGCGCCAAGATCCGCGCCGAAGGATTCTCGCTGCTCGACATGCGCCGCTACCTGCGGTCGGTCGGCTACGAGGCCGACGGGTTCGAGCTGCCGCTCGACAAGCTGCTCGAAGAGGGCGTCCCGGCGATCGTGCTGCTGAACGATCGCGGCTACCGCCACTTCGTCGTGGTCAAGGGGCTGCGCGGCCACCGCGTGCTGATCGGCGATCCGGCACGCGGCAACCGCGCGATGTCGCGTCGCCGCTTCGACACGCTGTGGGACAACCGGGTGCTGTTCGTGATCCACAACCGCCGCGAGCGCGCGCGGTTCAACCAGCGCGAGGACTGGGCGACGGTGCCGCCGGCGCCACTCGAGGCCGGCATCCAGCGCGACAGCCTGCGCAACGCGACCGTGCTCAAGCGCGGCCACGGCGACATCTGAGGACTCGACGATGAACGCGAGCGCCACCCGTTCCCTGACCTTCGCAGTCGCCGCCGTGCTGCTCGCTTCAGCCTGCGCGGACGTACACGCCGCCGAGCCGCGCCGCGCGCTGCGCACGATGGGCCCGGGCTGGGTGCCCGTGCCGACGCAGCAGCTCGCCGGCATGCGCGGAGGCTACCAGCTGCCCGGCGGGCTGCAGTTGTCCTTCGGCGTCGCACGCGTGGTGTACGTCAACAACCAGATGGTCGCGAGCACGCGCGTGGTGATACCGGACGTCGCGCGGATGACCGCGTCGCAGGCCACGGCGCTGCGCGAGTTCCAGGACGGCACGGTCGTGCAGGTGGGCGAAGGCAATCGCGTCTCCCCCGGGACCGCCGGCGGACTGGTGGTGCAGAACGCGCTCGACGGGCAGGACATCCGTGCGGTCACCACGCTCGACATCGGCGTCGACACGCTCGGCGTGTTCCAGGCGCTGAACGCCCAGCACGCGCTGCACGACGCGCTGCTGCTGGCACCCGGAACTCCCTGATCCCCCACGCGCAGGCACGGTGCCGCGCAACGCAGGATGGTCGCGATGAACGCAACGGCAAGGACACCGCGCTCGACGGCCAGCCGGCTGATGCTGGCCCAGTGCATCTCGCTGGTGATCGCGGGGCACGCGCACGCACAGTCGGGCGTCGACGACGCGGCCGACGATGCGCGCCTGGACCGGCTCGAGCAGCTGCTGCGCGAGCAGAGCGAGAGCATGGAGCAGCTGCGCGACACGCTCCGCCGCCAGGAGGACGAGATCACCGCGCTGCGGCAGGAACTGGCCGACGAGCAGCTCGACGACCTGCGCGCGCAGGGCGGCGATTCGGACGCGTGGCCTGGCGTGCCGATGCCGACCCAGCAGGGCGGGGGCGTGTCGCTGCCGCCGCTGGCCGGCGCAGCGGCGGCCGCCGTCGCGGCCGCGCAGGCCCAGGCGGGCCAGTCCGAGGCGCCGCGCGTCGAACCGGTCGGGCAGGCGCCGGAAGAGCTGAGCCGTCCGCCGGAAGTCGCGCAGATCTTCCAGCAGCCCGGCGTGCTGACGCCGAAAGGCGGCTTCGTACTGGAGCCGTCGGTGCAGTACGGCTACTCGGCGACCGATCGCGTCGCGCTGGTCGGCTACACGATCATCCCGGCGATCCTGATCGGACTGATCGACGTGCGCCAGGTCAAGACGACCACCGTGGTGACGTCGCTAACCGCGCGCTACGGCCTGACCAACCGGTTCGAGCTGGAGGCCCGCGTGCCGTACGTGAACGTCACCAGCGACACGATCAGCCGCGAGATCTTCACCGGCACCGCAGTCGACAGCGTGTTCAACTCGCGCGGCAGCGGCATCGGCGACGTCGAAGTGACGGCGCGCTACCAGATCAACACGCCCGATCCCGACCGTCCGTTCTACGTCGGCTGGCTGCGCTACAAGAGCCGCACCGGCAAGGACCTGTTCGAGGTCACCACCGACTGCGTGACGCGCTGCGTGGCCAACGCCACCGGCACCGGCCTGCCGTTGGAGCTGCCGACCGGCAGCGGCTTCGAGGCGGTGCAGACCGGCCTGACCTGGCTGCTGCCGTCCGATCCGGTCGTCTTCTTCGGCAGCGTCAGCTACCTGCACAACATGCCGCGCAAGAACGTCTCGCGCACCGTGCTCGGCGGCGAGCGCGAGTTCATCGGCGAGGTCAAGGCCGGCGACATCATCGGCCTCAACGTCGGCATGGGGCTGGCGCTCAACGAGAAGGCGTCGATCAGCATCGGCTACGACCAGAACATCGTCGGCGAGACCAAGCAGAACGGGGTCGATTCGCCCGGCTCGGTGCGCACGACGCTCGGGACGCTGCTGCTCGGCGGCACCTACCGGCTCGGCCCGAAGAGCTACCTGAACCTCGCGCTCGGCGTCGGCGCCACGCGCGACGCGCAGGACTCGAGCCTGACGCTGCGCTACTCGCGGGCGTTCTGACGCGCGCCCGGCACACGCGGCCGGGCGCGACTTGCAGCGCAGCGTGGCATCGGGGATCGTCCACGCACCGGCGCCTGCGCGCTGCCTACGGAACGCGTCGATGTCGCTGTGGTGGCAGCAGTTGCTGTTGGTGATGGCCGGCGGCGCGCTCGGCGCGGCTGGGCGCTTCTGGCTCGGCGGCGCGCTGCTGCGGCAGCTCGGCACCGGCATCCCGTGGGGCACGCTGGCGGCGAACCTGATCGGTTCGTTCGCGGTCGGCCTGCTGGCGGTGCTGCTCGAAGGGCGCGGTCCGGCGGCGCTCTACTGGCGGGCGTTCCTGATCGTCGGCGTGCTGGGTGCGCTGACGACGTACTCGGCGCTGATGCTCGAATGCCTGCTCTATGCGCGCTCGAACCGCACCGGGCTGATGCTCGGCTACCTCGGCGGCACGCTGCTGGCGGGAATGTTGCTGGTGTGGGCCGGCGCGCGGCTCGGCGCGCTGCTGCGCGCGGGCGCCTAGCCCGCGTCAGCGCCTGCGGCCGCGGTCGACCGCCAGCACGACCGCCATCGACGCGAGACTGCCGAGCGTCGCCAGCGCCATGTCGCGCTGCGCGTCCCACGGATCGCCCTGCGTACCGAGGTAGGCGACGCCGAGGTCGCCGCCGAACACCAGCGCCGCGGCCCATTCGACCAGCTCGTACAGCACCGAGTGCGACATCACGAAGGCCACGGGCAGCACGACGCGCCAGGCGCCGCGCGGCTGCGCGCGCTGCACGATGACGTCGCGGGCGGCCGGCGTCACCAGCGCCCCGTAGAGGAAATGCAGCAGGCGGTCGTAGTGGTTGCGCTCGAACCCCAGTGCCGCGTCGACCGAAACGCCCAGCCAGCGCTGCGTCCACGCGTCGTACGGCACCTCGGAGTAGGTGTAATGGGCGCCGATCTCGTGCAGCAACAGGAACACGAACAGCGCCGCGTAGCTGCCCGTCCGCAGCGGCAGCCGCGTCCGCGACGCGACCAGCCAGGCGACCGCGAACACGACCAGCACGTTCTCCAGCAGCCAGTCCTGACGGTAGTGCGGTGCGATGCCCGATGCGATCCACGCGATGGCGAACACAGCCAGCAGCACGGGCGGCAGCCGGTCGCCGGTGCGCGCCGGCACGCTCATCGCACCGCTCCGTCGACCCGCGATCCGCGCCGCAGGGGCCGAAGCGGCGCGATCAGCGCGACGCCCAGCAGCGGCAGGGCCACCGCGATGGCACTGGCGCCCGCCGGCGGCGGTGCGAAGTCGAACCACGCGGCCGGCACGCGCAGCTGGGTGACGGCGAGCGCCAGCGTCGTCGCCACCCCCGAAACGATCCAGAACGCCCGGTTCGGCGCGCGCAGCGCCTGCCACAGCGATTCGCCACTGCGGTTGAGCGCGATCAGGCCGAGGTTGCCGACCACCAGCGACAGGAACGCCATCGCGCCGAGCTGCGGGCGGGGCAGGGCCAGCGCCACGCCGGCAGCGTAGACGGCCACGACCGCGGCGAGCATGACCACCCCCTGCGCCAGCCCGCGCGCCAGCGTCGCGGGCGACAGCAGGCGCTGCGTGCGCGGGCGCGGCGGGCGGCGCATGACGTCGCCACCGGCGCGCTCGCGCTCGAACACGATCGAGCACGACGGGTCGATGATCAGCTCGATGAACACCACGTGCAGCGGCTGCAGCAGCATCGGCGCGCCGAGCAGCAGCGGCAGCAGCGCCAGCCCGGTGATCGGCACGTGCACGGCCAGGATGTAGGTCACCGCGCGGCGGATGTTGTCGTAGATCGCGCGGCCCAGCCCGATCGCGCCGACGACGGTGACGAAGTTGTCGTCGAGCAGCACGATCGACGCGGCCTCGCGCGCGACGTCGGTGCCGCGCCCGCCCATCGCGATGCCGACGTCGGCCGCCATCAGCGCCGGCGCGTCATTGACGCCGTCGCCGGTCATCGCGACTGTCGCGCCGCCGGCCCGCAGCGCCTGCACCAGCCGCAACTTGTGGTCGGGCTTGACCCGCGCGAACACCGACGTGGCGCGCAGTCGGGCCGCGAGCGCGCCGGCATCGAGCGCCTCGATGTCGGCGCCGGTGGTCACCCCGTCGTCGGCGTCGAGCCCGGCCTGCGAGGCGATCGCGGTCGCCGTCGCGGCGTGGTCGCCGGTCAGCATCAGCACGCGCACCCCGGCCGCCTGCGCCTGCGCGACCGCGGCCGGCACGCCGGCGCGCAGCGGGTCGGCCAGCCCGACAAGCCCGAGCCACTGCAGGCCGAACGCGGACGGATCGTCCGGCAGGGTCTCCGGCGCGCCGGGCCACTCGGCGGCGGCGACGCCGAGCACGCGCAGCCCGCGTGCGGCCAGCTCGGCCACCGTGGCCATCACCGCCGCCTGCTGCTCGGCATCGAGCCTGCACAGTGCGGCGACGGCCTCCGGCGCGCCCTTGCAGTGAGCCTGCAATGCCGCGCGGTCGGTCGTGCGCCACACGTGCACCATCGCCAGGCGCGCCGGGGACAGCGGGTACTCGCGAATGCAGGTGCCGTCGCGATGGTCGCCTACGCGGCAGGCCGCGGCGCGGGCGCGGCCGATCGCCTGCTCCATCGGGTCGTGCGGCTGCGCGGCGCTCGCGCGCCATGCCGCTTCGAGCAGCCGAAGCGACGCAGCCGCCGGGTCGGGCGCCGGGCGTGCCGGGCGCAGTTCGGCCACCGCCATGCGGTTCTCGGTGAGGGTGCCGGTCTTGTCGACGCACAGCACGTCGATCGCCCCGAGCGCCTCGATCGCCGGCGGCCGCCGCACCAGCGCGTGGTGCCGCGCCATTCGCCAGCCGCCCAGCGCCAGGAACACCGTGAGCACGACCGGAAACTCCTCCGGGATGTTCGAGATCGCCAGCGTGATGCCGGCCAGCAGCGCGTCGAGCCAGCCGCCGCCGGCGCTGACATACGCGGCGACCACGGCCACGCACGACAGCAGGCCGATCACCGCGAACACCGCGACGGCGCGCCCGATCTCCCGCTGCATCGCGCTCGGCTGCGGCCGCAGCCCGTGCAGGGCCAGCCCGATGCGCCCGACTTCGGTCGCGGCGCCGGTGGCGGTGACCTCGGCCAGCCCGTGGCCGCGCACGACCAGCGTGCTCGCGTGCAGCCGCATGTCTCTGTCGGGGCCCGCGGACGAGCGCGCGACCGGGACCGACTCGCCGGTCAGCATCGACTCGTCGACGTGCAGGTCGGTCGCCGACAGCAGCCGCGCGTCGGCGGGAACACGGTCGCCTTCGGCCACGGCGACGAGGTCGCCGACGACCAGCTCGCGCGCGGCCACGACCGTCAGCGCGCCGTCGCGCAGCACGCGGGCGCGCGGGCTGCTGAGGTCGCGCAGCGCCTGCAGCGCGTGCTCGGACTTGCGCTGCTGGTAGACAGTGAGGCCGATCACGGCCAGCACCGAGGCGCCCAGCGCTGCGGCCTCCTGCGGGTCGCCGAGCAGCACGTAGACGCCCGCCGCACCGAGCAGCAGCAGCACCATCGGCTCGCGCACCACGCTCCAGACCATCGCGGCGAAACGCCGCTGCTCGCCCTGCGGCAGCAGGTTGGGCCCGTCACGCAGCAGCCGCGCCGCCGCCTCGGCCGCGGTTAGGCCGTGCGGGGCAGGGGACGTCGCGTCGAGCAGGTCGGGCATCGAACGGGCATCCCGGCGGGTTGGCGAGGTCGAGTATCCGGCGCGCGACGGCCGCGCGTTTGACCCGCATCAAGCCGGCGCGCGCCTCAGTCGAAATGCACGACGAGCGCGAACGCCAGCACCATCGCGACGATCCCCGGCAGCACGCGCCACGCGTACGCGCGGCCGCCGCGGAGCGCCGCCATCACGCACTTCATCAGCGAGTTGGTCGCCAGCGCGGCGGTAATCGCCAGCAGCGCGAGTTCCTGCTCGACCCGGCCCGCGGCGACCAGCTGCGCCGCCGACGCGGTGGCGGCGTGGACATCGGCCAGGCCCGTCGCGGCGAGCACCCACGGCAGGCTGCGGTCGCCGAGCAGCTGCTGGGCCACGGCGGCCAGCAGCATCGCGCCGGCGACGATCGCGACGAAGGCCAGCGCGTGCCGCGGTTCGAACGGCCGTCGACCGGCCAGGCGATGGCCGTCGAGGCCGCCGCGGAACGCCTGCACGCTCGCCAGCACCGCCGCAGCGACCGCCACCGTGCCGGCGGCGGCCAGTGGGACGGCGGCGTGCCGCAGCAGCGGCGGCGACAGCGCGGCCAGCACCACGGCCAGCTGCACCACCGTGCCGACGTTCGACACCAGCCCGGCGCTCGCGAACGCCGCGGCCAATGGGGGCTCCGCGCGCGCCTTGTCGCCCATCGCGGCGATGGTGGCGGTGCTCGATACGAAGCCCCCGGCCAGCCCCGCGATCGCCAGGCCCCAGCGCGCCCCGAACAGCCGCAGCGCGAGGTAGCCCGCGGTGCTCACGCCCATCACCGCGACCAGCAGCGTCCACAGCCGCCGCGGGTTGATCGCGCCCCACGGGTCGATGGGCCGGTCCGGCAGCAGCGGGAGCACCACGAACGCGGCGGCGACGAGCAGCAGCGCGTCGTGCAGCTCCTGCGGCGTGAGGTGCTCGCGCGAGAAGTGGTGCAGGCGCGACTTGCTGGCCAAGGTGATCGCCACGACCACGCCCAGCGCCGCGGCCAGCCCGGCGCTGCGCATCGCCAGCACGCCGAGCAGGAACGTCGCCAGCATCGCCACTTCGGTGGTCAGGCCCGGGTCGTGGCGGCGCGTGTGCCGGTAGCTGGCCAGGACCGCCGCAACGACGAAGACGCCGGCGATCGCGACGCCGACCGGCCCGACCAGCTCGGCGATCGCGCCGCCGAGCGACAGCAGCAGAAAGGTGCGGACGCCCGCCGCCGCGCGCGACGGGCCGGCCCCTTTCGCCCGCTCGCGCTCGATGCCGACCAGCAGGCCGATGCCGAGCGCGGCCGCCAGCCCGGTCAGCACGTGGGGGGACAGGGCGGTCTCGGTCAGCATGGCCGAAGCTTGCGCGGGCGCGGCCACGGGTGACAACCTCCGCGCGACACGGGAGCTTGATCCGGATCAAGACGCGGGCGCCGGCGCTCGCGTCTGCTGTAGCCATCGCCGCGGCGCATCCACGTGCCGAAGGCCGTCACGCACCCGCCAGGAGGCCACCATGGATCGCTTGAAAGGCAAGACCTGCGTCATCACCGGCGGCGCGCTCGGCATCGGGCGCGCGTGCGCGCTGCGGATGGCGGAGGAGGGCGCGGCGATCGCCGTGTTCGACGTGCTCGATGCGCAGGGGCGTGAGCTGGTCGACGAGCTGCAGGCCGGCGGCGCGCGGGCGCGCTACTGGCACGTGGACGTCGCCAGCGAGGCCTCCGTGCAGGCGGCGATGGACGAGGCCGCCGCGCACTTCGGCGCGCTGCACGTGCTGGTCAACAACGCCGGCATCGCCGGCGCGAACAAGCCCACGCACGAGATCACCGAGGCCGAGTGGGACCGCGTGCAGTCGGTCAACGTCAAGGGCGTGTTCTTCTGCACCAAGCACGCGATCGCACACCTCAAGCGGGCCGGCAGCGGCAGCATCATCAACCTGTCGTCGATCTACGGCCTGGTCGGCGGCCCCGACGTGCCGCCGTACCACGCATCCAAGGGCGCGGTGCGGCTGATGGCCAAGACCGACGCGATGCTGTACGCCGCAGACGCCATCCGGGTCAATTCGATCCACCCGGGCTACATCTGGACGCCGATGGTCGAGAATCACCTGCACGACAGCGGCGCCACCGACCTGGCCGCCGCGCGCGAGCAGGTCGGCCGGATGCATCCGCTCGGCCACGTTGGCGAGCCCGACGACATCGCGTGGGGCGCGGTGTACCTGGCCTCGGACGAGTCGCGCTTCATGACCGGCGCCGAGCTGGTCATCGACGGCGGCTACACGGCGCGCTGAGGCGGGAGGACCGTCATGACCTGGTCGCACCGGTTCGACGCGATCGCCAAGACATCGTCGCGGTTCACCGGGCGCCCGATGGCGTTCGCGCTGGCGGTGGCCCTGATCGTCGGCTGGCTGCTGCTGGGCCCGCTGTTCGGCTTCAGCGACACGTGGCAGCTGGTGATCAACACCGCGACGACGATCGTGACGTTCCTGATGGTCTTCGTGATCCAGAACACGCAGAACCGCGACACCGAGGCGATGCAGATCAAGCTCGACGAGCTGATCCGCGCGACCGAGGCGGCCAACAACGCGATGCTCGACCTCGAAGAACTCGACGAGCGCACGCTCGATGCGATCCGGGCGCGCTACGAGGCCATGGCGCGGCTGTCGCGGGAGCGCAAGCCGGCGGTGAGCGAGGATCCGGGCGGGGATTGAGTCAGGCGGCGTGCTGCCTGAGGGCGCAACGGCCCCGATGACGCGGCGGGTCGCTAGTTGCTTGAGTGCGCATAATGCCTATTATGTAATTACGGGCTGGGCGTTCCCACGGTGGACCGGCCCAGCCGGGACCGCTCGAACCACCACAGCGCACCGCTCGCCAGCAGCCAGGCCAGCCACCACGGCCACCGTGCGCCTGGGCTGCGCGGCGCGGCCGCCGTCGAAGCGGCTATCGGCACGGCGCGTTGCACTACGAGCCGCAGCGTCGCCTCGCGAACGGCGTTGCGGTGCAGCCCCGGTGCCGAGTCCGCAGCGCGCACGTGGAACCACGCCGACTGCGGGCCCGACGCCAGGCGATGCCATCCGGACTCGCGCGGCCAGAACGCGGCACAACGCGCCGAGCCGGTGGCCGGATCCACCAGAACGGGTCGGATCGCGCCGCCCGGCGTCAGGACCCGCGTGCCACCGGCCACGCCGCACAGCGACAGGCGCTGGCCCTGTCGATGCTCGCCGTCGACGGACAGAACCCCGCCGGATCGCGGGCGTGACACGGTGGCGACCGCCTGGCTCCACAGCTCGGCGTGCAGATCGCCGCGACCGCCGAGCACCAGCCGGTAGCTGTCGGTCAGCGCGGTCACCGCGATCCGCCCTCGCCCCTCGGACCGCCACAGCGACAGCGGCTCGCCGGCGCGCCCGCGCAGCATCACGACCGCGTCCGGCGCGGTGGCCCGCACGGTGCGACGCGTCAGCATCGGTGGCTCCGGCAGTGCCGCGTCACGGTCGCGTGGCGCGTCGGGCGTGCCCGGCCCCACGCGCGCGCGCAGGGCGTCGGCGTCCTGGACCGGCAAGTCCAGCCGCACCTCGGCCGCGTCGCCACCGCCTTCCACGCTGAATCCGAGCGCCCGCAACCGCGCGCGCTCGACCGCACCCAGCGGTGCGGTGACGCGCAGCACCACGCCGAGACCGTCGCGCAGCGCGGCGGTCAACGCCTCGCGCTGGGCCGCGCCGAGCGCGGACCACGCGCGCTCATCGAGCACGACGGCGTCGAACCGCCGCAGGCTCACCGCATCCAGTGGGATCGGCGCGTCGCCGAGCTGCAGCCCGCCGCCGGCGTCGATCCGCGTGTGCATCGGCAGACCCGCGTCCCGGGCCCAGCGGCGCAGGAACTTCACCTCGGGGCCCGGCGCGCCGGCGAGAACCAGGATCCGCGGTGGCGGTTCGGCAACGACCTGCAGCGGCACGTCGATGTCCTCGACAGTCTGCTGGCGCGAATCGCGCAGGCGCAGGAGGAAGCCGGCCGCGCCGGCGACGCGCGCGGTGCCGGACAGCCGGAACCGGCCGTCCTGCGCCAGCGCCACGCGGTCGACGCGCTGGCGTCCGGGATCGAGCAGCTCGGCCACGCCGCCGCGCAGTCCGTTCGCGCGGCCGTCGACGTGGAAGACCGCGCCGACCTGCGCCTGCGCCGGCGCATCGAGCTCGACCAGCCCGCGCGGCAGCGGGTCTGGATCGAAGGCGATGTCCAGACCGCGCGCCGCATCGCGGTCGCGCGCCTCGAGGCCGTCGCCGACGATGCGCAGGCGCGCCGTGCCGGGATGGCGCCGAAGCGCGGTCGCCAGGTCCGGGACGCGTTCGATTCCGGGCAGCGCGGGGGCCTCAGGCAGTGCAATCCGTGCATCGCCCCCCTGCCCCGCGCCGATACGCGCGGGCAGCGCGCCCGCCGTCGCGACGACCAGCGTCCGCGCCTCGCCGCGCGTCGTCGGCGGCAGCAGCGCGAAGTACAGCAGCGCCGCGCACAGCGGTTGCGCCAGCAGCAGCGCCGCGATGCGCCACGCGCGCGACCGCTGGTCCGGATCGGCACGCCAGTGGCGGTACAGCACGCGTGCGCTCGCGAGCACCACCGCGGCGCCGAGCAGCACCGCGATCGGCACGCCGACGGAATCGGGTGTCCCGGCGAAGGCCAGCAGCGGCGTCACGGCGCACCGTCCCGACGCAGCGCGTCGAGGTAGCGCTGTCCTGCCGCGTCGGCGGCCTCGCGGCGCGGAACGCCGGCGGTCGGGCGCGGCAGCAGCGGCCACAGCAGCGCACGCAGGTCGCGACGGCAGCGATCGCAGCGCGGGTCGGCGCGCAGCGCTTCGATCGCGGCGACGAAGGCCAGCGGGTCGGCCAGCCGCGCCTGGTGCTCGCGCAGCCAGCGCTCGAGCGTGGCGAAATCCACCGGCGCCGGCGCTTGCCCGCGCGCGACGGGCGCGTCGTCGAGGGCGCGCCACAGCGTCGCGAGCGTCGGATCGGGCGCCGTCGCCGCGACCAGCGCATCGTCGCGGCGCGACAGCCCGGAGCGATCGCCACCAAGCCGGCGGCTGTCGTCGATCGGCGGCAGCTCCGGTCCGACGCGCGCCAGGTAGATGCGGCTGGCCTGCTGCACCTCCTTGATGAAGCCCAGCGCCCGGTACGCGTACGGCAGCGCGAGGTCGGGCCGGCCCTGGCGCAGGTTCAGTTCGGACTGCCACATCTGGTCGAGCGCCGCCTTCAGCGTGATACGCGTTTCCGGATCGAGCAGCGTCGCGGCCTCGGCCTGGTCGTGGGTGTGGCCGTACGCCTCCAGCACCGCGGCCTCCTCGCCGAACACCGGCGCCCTGCCCGGTGCGGCCGGGTCGTCGTCGTGGCCGTGATCGTCCGCGGCCGGCGGTGCTTCCGCTTCGGCCTGCGCGTCGTCCGCGGGGGCGTCGGGCGCATCGTTGGTCGGCAGCTGCGGCGCGCCGTCGGTTTCCTCGCCGAGGAACTGGCCGTAGCGCAGGCGCAGCAACCTTTGGTCGACGCCGATGCCGTCGCTGCGCGCGAGGTAGTCGTCGGCCGCCAGCTGTCGCTTGCGCTTCAGCAGCGCTTCGGCGTCGATGATGATCTGGCGCTGGCTGCGGAAGTACGCCGGCAGCACCTTCTTGACCATGCCGTCCAGCCCGGTGGTCTCGGTGCCGAGGTCGGACGGCCAGCGCAGGATCAGGCTGGCGCTGCGCGCGCTCTGCGGCGAAGGCGCGCGGTTGTCGTTGACGCTGAGCTGCACGATCAGGTCGTCGCCTGCCGCCAGGCCGAGCGCGGCGAGGTCGAGCCGGTGCGCGAAGCGCCGCCGCGTGCGCGGACCGGTGCCGCGCACGACGATGGTCTGCTCGCGGAACGTGATGTTCTCGCCGCTGCCCTGCGCCAGCGTGATGCGCAGGCGCGCGGCCGCGGACACGCCGTGATCGTCCGTCGCTTCGAACGCCACCGACCAGCTGCGCTGGCCCGGCGTGACGAGGCTGAGGCCGCGATCGGGCGCGAGCACGCGCAGCTGTGGCGGGCGGTCCGGAACCACGTCGAGGCGATGGCGCGCGGCAGGAACAAGCCTTGGGGAACGCTCCAGCTCGATGCGGTACAGCGCCGGGCGCACGAGCACCTCGCTGCCCCGCCACGCGTCGCCGTCGCGCACCAGCCGGATGCGGCGGCCGTCATGGAACACCAGCGACGCCGCCGCCGGCTGCGGCACGAACCGCAGCGTCCACTGCAGCCGCGTGCCGTGCGGCACCTTGGCGTCGAGCGTTTGCCGCGTGCGCGCGGGCTGCCCGGTGTAGGCCGGCGGGGCGATGCGCAGCGCCTGCTCGACGATGCGCGTCTGCGTCGGCACCGCCGGACCGGCGCCGATCCGCGCCAGCACGCGCTCGACGGTCACCGGCTCGCGCTCGGGCCACGACACGATCGCGGCGATCGCGAGCGCTCCGACCGCGGCGGACAGCGCGACGGCGCGCATCGACCAGCGCGGGCGCAGGTCCGGCAGCGCGTCGGCCGCAATGCGGTGCTGCAGGCGTGCACGCTGCAGACGTTCCAGCGGCGACAGCGCGGCGTCGGACGCGAACAGCAGGTCGGCGCTGTCCTCGAGGTCGGCGCGCCGGGCGTCCAGTTCGCGCACCAGCCAGCGGCGGTCGAGGCGCCGGGCGCGATCCCACGCGAACGCCGCCAGCGCTCCGGCCACGGCCAGCGCGGTGATCGACGCGGCGCCGCTGCCACCGACACGCCACGCCAGCACCGCAGCGGCGACGGCGATCGGCAGCCCGATCAGGGCCGTATCGAACGCCCGGCGGCGCTGCGCCCGGCGCAGCGTGTCGTCGAGCATCGGGTCGACGCTGGCCGTCATGGCGCCGCCCTCCCCCGCGCGCCGGTCGCGAGCCAGCGCTCGAGCAGGAACACCAGCGCGATCGCCAGCGCCAGCCACGCCTGCAGGTCGCGCGCGGCCGGGATGAAGGTCGGCCCGCCGGTGTCGGGTTCGTGCTGCTGGGCAAGCACCCGCGCCGGCGCAGGCGGGTCGGGCTCGAACAGTCCGCGCAGCCGCCGCGGGAACTCGGCGTCCAGCAGCACCGGCATCTGCCCGGGCACAAGCGATCGGGTCAGCCGCATCAACCGGCCGCGGCCGTAGGCGCCGCCTTCGACCAGCACGCCGCCAGCGTCGTCGCGCCACAGCGGGACGCGCCCCGGCAGATCGTCGACGCGGGCCTGCGCATCGAGCAGCACGTCAGCGCCGCCGCGTGCGTATTCGAGCACCGGCGCGGGCACCGGCCCCGGCACCAGCCACACCAGCGGCCGCGCCGTCGCCGGCAGCGGCGCGCCGGCCGCGGCGAAGTCCAGCGCTACGGGGTCGGCTCCCGCCGTTTGAGGCTGCCAAGCCATCGCGGCCGCACGCAGGTAGCGCAGCGCGGCCTCGCGTTCCGGCGCGTAGCGCACGCTCAACGTCGGCGCCGGGACGGCCGGGATCGCGCGGTCGCGCTCTGGGGCGCCCGGAACGATCCGCCACTCGACGCGCCGGCCCAGCCGCGGCCGCTGCGCATCGACGCCGTCGAGCGTCTCCGGCACGAGCACCGTCAGCGCGACGTCGGGCGGCAGCGTCGCGTCGAGTTCGCGCAGCAGGCTGGTCGACGTCGCGCGGGGTGACGGGGCCATCTCCGGCGCCAGTGCTTCGTCGAGCGCCGGAAACCCGGGAGCAAGCCAGTGCCAGCGTGCATCCGCCGCGCCGCCGAGCGCGCGGGCGCGCTCCACGTCGACGCCGGGCACGACCGCCACCCACGGATCGCGGCTCCACGCACCGGAAAGCACCGGCCGCGCGAGCAGAACGGCCAGCAGCACGACGAGCAGCAGGCGCGCGATCAGCAGCGGCCACTCGTCGAAGCGGACGCGGTGCCTGGGCTTGGGCTTCTGGCGCAGCCACTGCAGCGCCGCGAACACCGTTGGCCGCTGTTCGCTGCGTCGCGCCAGGTGGATCAGCAGCGGCAGCAGCACCGCGGCCAGCGCCGCCAGCGCGGCCGGCAACAGCAGCGCGAGGTTCACGCGTACTCCGCGGCGTCGCGCGCGCCGAACAGCCGCCGCAGCGGCAGGTCCAGCGCCTCGTCGAGCACGTAGGTCGCATGGCGGATGCCGGCCGCGTCCAGCCGCGCGTCGAGCGCGGCGCGCGCCTGCGCGAACCGCGCGAGGAAATCGCTCCGCATCGCTGCGCCGTCGCCGAGCAGTTCGTCGCCGGTCTCGGGGTCGCGGAAGCGGTGCCCGCCCGCGAACGGGAAGTCGCGTTCTTCCGCGGTGAGGATCTGGATCGCGACGACTTCGCGCCGCGCTGCGGCCAGCCGCGTCGCGACCTCGACGCCCCCGTCGTCGAACAGATCGCTCAGCAGCACGACGAGGTCGCCCGCGCCGATCCGCTCCCACAGCGGCCGCAGCGACGCGCTCGGCGGCCACGCGCCTTCGGCATCGAGTGCATGCAGTTCGAGCAGCAGGCGGTCGCGCTGACGCACCGACGACGCGGGCGCGACCAGCCGCACACCGTCGCCGCGCAGCACGATCAGGCCGAACCGGTCGCCCTGCCGCAGCGCGAGCTCGGCCACGCACGCGGCCAGGCCCTTGGCCGCGGACAGCCGCGACCAGCCGGGTCGTGCGGCGTCCTGCTGCGCCATCGACGCGGTGGCGTCGACGACCAGCCACACCGCCAGCGGGCTTTCGCGTTCTGCCTCGCGGACGAAGAACCGGTCCGAGCGCGCGTACAGCTTCCAGTCGACCTGGCGCAGCTCGTCGCCCGGCTCGTACGCGCGGTACTGGGCGAACTCGAGCCCGGCGCCGCGGCTGCGGCTGTGGTGCAGGCCGATGCCCTGCAGCCCGACCGCGCGTCGCGAGGTCAGGCGCAGGTCCTTCAGCCGCGCGCGCACCGCGGGCGGAATGAAGTCGGCGATGGTCGAGCCGTTACCCACGCGTTGGCACGGCTCAGGCGGCGAACGGCACGCTGCGCAGCAGCACCGCGACCACGTCGTCGGCGCTCTTCTGCTCGGCCTCGGCGGCGAACGACAGCAGCAGGCGGTGGCGCATCACCGGCGCGGCGAGCGCGAGGATGTCGTCGCGCGTCGCGGCCAGCCGCCCGTGCAGCAGCGCACGCGCCTTGGCGGCCAGCACCAGGGACTGGCCGGCGCGCGGTCCGGCGCCCCACTTCACCCATTGGCGGATCTCGGCCGGCGCCGATTCGTTCGGGCGGCTGGCGCGCACCAGCCGCGTGATCCACGCCAGCAGGTCCTCGCCCAGGTGCACCTCGCGCACGCGCGCCTGCAGCGCCAGCACCTCGTCGCCGTGCATCACCTGCGGCACCTGCGCCTGCCGGGTGCCGGTGGTCTGCGCGAGGATGTCGTGCTCTTCGCGCTCGCTCGGGTAGTCGACGCGGATGTGCAGCAGGAAGCGGTCCAGCTGCGCCTCCGGCAGCGGGTACGTGCCGGCCTGTTCGAGCGGGTTCTGCGTGGCCAGCACGAAGAATGGCGCCGGCAGCGTGTGGGTCACGCCGGCATAGCTGACGGTGCGCTCCTGCATCGCTTCGAGCAGCGCGGCCTGGGTCTTCGGCGGCGTGCGGTTGAGCTCGTCGGCGAGCAGCAGGTTGGTGAAGACCGGACCGGGCTGGAAACGGAAATGGCGGTGGCCGGTGCCGTGGTCTTCCTCCAAGAGCTCGGTGCCGAGGATGTCGCTGGGCATCAGGTCGGGGGTGAACTGCACCCGGCGGAACTGCAGCTCCAGCGCCTGCCCGAGCGAGCGCACCAGCAGCGTCTTGCCCAGGCCCGGCACGCCCTCGAGCAGGCAGTGGCCGCCGGCGAGCAGGCCGATCAGCAGCTGCTCGACCACCGCCTCC
Source organism: Cognatilysobacter tabacisoli (assembly GCF_003586305.1). Classification (GTDB taxonomy): domain Bacteria; phylum Pseudomonadota; class Gammaproteobacteria; order Xanthomonadales; family Xanthomonadaceae; genus Cognatilysobacter_A; species Cognatilysobacter_A tabacisoli. Next base: position 816,116 of record NZ_QXJI01000001.1, read on the forward strand.
TGTCCGACGATCGCTTCGGCGATCGCGGAGCGCAGCGTGCCCAGCCGCGCGAGCTGCGCCTGGATGTCGGCTTCGGTGGGCGTGTCGTTCATGGCAGGTCCTGTGGAAAGTCGATCAGCTGTTCAATGCGTACATGACGATGTTGACCGCGAACTTGGTGTTGTCCTCGGCCAGGAAGCGCTTGTTGCGCCAGTCGTAGTCCCACTCGCAGCCGTAGTCCTTGTTGCTGTAGAGCAGGCCGAGCCGGCCGTCGATCGTGATGCCCTGCAGGTAGTCGTGGACCAGGTCGTCGCCCCAGCCGTTGAGCTCGAAGCTCGTGGCCGGCGGGCCGTCCTTGAACACGAAGAAGCTGCGGTACAGCGGATGGTTGTTCGGCAGCTTGCGCAGCGCCTTCGCACCGAAGATCGAGGCCATCTGCGCCTCGAACGACTTGGCGAACAACCCGTCGATGTCGTGGTTGCAGTCGTCGACGAACACGAAGCCGCCGTTGCGCACGTAGCGCTCGAAGTTGCGCCGCTCGTCCGGGTTGAACTCGACCAGCTTGTGCCCGGCCAGGTAGCAGAACGGCGCCAGCAGCATCTTCGGATCGGCCAGCGCCAGCACGTGCTCCTTCGGGTCCACGCGCAGGTTGGTGTAGTCGATCAGCGAGGTGATCAGGTTGGCCGGCATGCGCTGGTCGACGTCCCAGTCGCCAGAGTCGTACTTGAGCCGGGTCAGCCAGAAGTCGTACTCCGCGCCGGCCGCGCGCACCGCGGCGGCGGGCAGCAGCGCCCCCGCCGCGCCAGCCAGCATCAGGCGGAGGAACTGCGCGCGGTTCATATCGAGCGCGCGGTGTTGATGATGTTGATCCCGTTGAACCGCGTCGTGCTCGAACCGTGCGACACCGCCGACACCTGGCTCGGCTGGCCCTTGCCGTCGAAGAACGAGCCGCCGAGGCGGAAGTCGCGCTCGTCGCAGATCGCCACGCAGGCGCTCCAGAACTCCGGCGTGCGGATCTGGTACGCGGCGTCCTCGACCAGCCCGGTTACCTGGCCGTTCTTGATCTCGTAGAACAGCTGCCCGCCAAACTGCGCGTTGTAGCGCTGCTGGTCGATCGAGTACGAGCCGCGGCCGTGCACGTACAGGCCGTTCTCGACGTCCTTGACCATGTCGGCGACGCTGAGCCTGGCCTTGCCCGGCAGCAGCGAGACGTTGGCCATGCGCTGGAACTGCACGCTCGACCACGAGTCGGCGTAACTGCAGCCGTGCGATTCTGCGTGGCCGAGGATGTGCGCCTCGTCGCGGGTGGCCTGGTAGTCGACGAGGATGCCGTCGCGCACCAGGTCCCACTGCCGCGTCTTGACGCCCTCGTCGTCGTAGCCGACCGCGGCGAGGCTGCCGGGCCGCGTCTTGTCGGCGACGAAATTGACGATGTCGCTGCCCCATCGGTAGCCCTGCTCGCGCTTGTCGAGCGTGGCGAAGCTGGTGCCGGCGTAGTTGGCTTCGTAGCCGAGCACCCGGTCGAGCTCGAGCGGGTGGCCGACGTTCTCGTGGATCGTCAGGAACAGGTTCGACGGGTCGACGACCAGGTCGTACTTGCCCGGCTTCACCGACGGCGCCTTGAGCTTGGCGCGCGCGTCGCGCGCGGCGGCGGCGGCTTCGGCCATCACGTCGTAGCTGCTGCCGTACGCGGTCACGCCGCCGGGCAGCGCGATGCGGCCGGCGGGGTCGGCGTCGAGGTACTCGTAGCCCATGCCCATCGGCGCCGACAGCCCGTTGCGGGTGCGGAACTTGCCGCTGGCCTTGTCGATCGCCGTGGCCGTGACCGGCAGCCAGATCCGGTGCACGTCCTGGTCGATGTAGCTGCCGTCGGTCGAGGCGAAGTACTTCTGCTCGTTGATCACGAACAGGTTGGAGCTGAAGAAGTCCGCGCCGGCCTTCATGCCGGCCGCGTTGACCGCGAGCAGCAGGTCGACCTTGTCCTTCAGCGGCACGGCCATCGCGTTCTTGCGCACCGGCGTGGCCCAGCGGACCTCGCCGACACCGCGCACCGGCGCCAGCTGCACCGGCCTGGTCTGCGACTTCGCATTGGCGCGCGCGATGCCGGCGGCCAGCCGCGCGGCACCGGCCACGGCGTCGACCGTCTGGACGTTGGTGGCCGCGAAGCCCCACGCGCCGTCGACGAGCACGCGCACGCCGACGCCGGACGACTCCGCGTTGACCACGTTCTCCACGCGCGTCTCGCGCGTGATCACCGACTGGCGCAGGTAGCGGCCGACGCGCACATCGCAATAGGACGCGCCCGCCTCGCGCGCGGCGGCGAGCGCGGCGTCGGCCAGCCGGCGACGCCGCGCGGTGTCGGCCGGCTCGAGCAGGGCCTCGGCGGCGATGCTGCGGCCCCACGGCGTCGCCGCGGGGAGCAGCAGGCCGGTCAGCCCGGCGGCGCCGAGCCCGAGGAACTCACGACGCTGCACGGGCGGTCAGACCGCGTCGGACAGCGAGGTGAACGTGAAGTCGCGCAGCTTCATCGGCGGGATCATCATCACGAACGACGACTCGTCGCCGGCCACGCGCACCGGGCGGCCGAGCTCTTCGATGTTGTTGAGCATGATCACCGGCGACTCGTTGAAGCGGAAGTTCTTCACCGGGTGCTTGATCTGGCCGTTCTCGATGTAGAACGTGCCGTCGCGGGTCAGGCCGGTCAGCAGCACGGTCTGCGGGTCGACCATGCGGATGTACCAGGTGCGCGTGACCAGGATGCCCTTCTGCGTGCCGGCCACCAGCTGCGCGGTCGACTTGTCGCCGCCGGCCATCAGCAGGTTGCCCGGCTGGCCGATCGCGCGCTTGCCCTGCTTCTTCGCCCAGAAGCGCGAGTACTGCAGCGCGGCCACCTTGCCCTTGTCGACGATCATCATCTTTTCGCGCGGCAGGCCCTGGCCGTCCCACGGCATCACCGGTGCGCGCGGGTCCCACGGGTCGGCGCTGATGTTGACGCGCGGGTCGTAGACCTGTTCGCCGAGCTTGTTGCCGCCGCCCTTCTTCGACAGGAAGCTGCGGCCCTCGTCGGCCTGGCGCGCGTCGAAGAAATTCATCATGAAGCTGATCAGGCCGGCGGCCGCGGCCGGCTCGAGGATCACCGTGTACTTGCCCGGCTCCAGCGCCTTGGCTTCGGCCGACTCGGTGGCCTTACGCATCGCGATGCGGATGTCGCTGTCGGCCTTGAAATCGTCGGCGTCCTTGACGTTGCGGCCGACCCAGCCCGAGCCGCGGCCGTCCTCGGTGCGCACCGTGCAGGTGTAGTTGAAGTTGGTGGCGCGCTGGTAGCCGAAGTTGCCGTTGCTGTTGGCGAACGCGACGAAGCTCTGCCCGTCCTCGAGGAAGCCGGCCGCGATCAGCTTCTCGGCCTTGCACGGCCCGATCGAGTCGGCCGCCACCTGGGCGCGGTACTCCGGCGTGATCGCCGCGGTCGACGCGCTGAACGTCGGGCTCGGCGTGTACGACTGCTTCTCGATCGCCGGCATGAATTCCGGGTTCTCCGGCGCCAGCCGGGCGAGGGCCTCGGCGCGGCGCACGACGCGCTCGAGCGCGGCGTCGTCGAACTCGTTGATCGTCGCGGTGCCGACGCGGTTGCCGAACGCGACCTCGACGGCCAGCTCGGTGTTGTCGACGATGCCGCTGGTCGAGATGTTGTTGAGGGCGAAGCGGATGTTGCCGTCGACCGAGCCGGCCAGCTGTGCGGTGCACTGGTCGGCCTTCGACAGCTTGATGACCTTGTCGAGGATCGCCTTGGCCTGCTCTTCGGTAAAGATGCTCATCGTTCAAATCTCCTAGCGCAGGTCAGCCGAGGTTGCGTGCGGTGTTGATGACGTTCATGCCGTTGAAGCGCGCCGTGCTCGACCCGTGCGAGACGGCCGACACCTGGCCCGGCTGGCCCTTGCCGTCGAAGAACGACCCGCCGAGGCGGTAGTCACTGTCGTCGCAGATCGCCACGCACGCGTTCCAGAACTCCGGCGTGCGGATCTGGTAGGCGACGTCCTCGACCTGGCGGGTGATCTGGCCGTTCTTGATCTCGTAGAACAGCTGGCCGCCGAACTGCGCGTTGTAGCGCTGCTGGTCGATCGAGAACGAGCCGTCGCCGATGATGTAGATGCCGTTCTCGACGTCCTTGATCATGTCGGCGACGCTGAGCTTCTGCTTGCCCGGCGCCAGCGACACGTTGGCCATGCGCTGGAACTGCACGCTCGACCACGAATCGGCGTAGCAGCAGCCGTCGGACTCGGTCTTGCCGAGGATGTGGGCCTGGTCGCGGATGGTCTGGTAGTCGACGAGCTTGCCGTCGCTGACCAGGTTCCAGCGCTTGGTCTTGACGCCCTCGTCGTCGTAGCCGACCGCGCCGAGGCTTCCCCGCTGCGTCTTGTCGGCGAACAGGTTGACGATGCTGCTGCCGTACTGGAAGCGCGACTCGCGCTTGTCCAACGTGGCGAAGCTGGTGCCGGCGTAGTTGGCTTCGTAGCCGAGCACGCGGTCGAGCTCGAGCGGGTGGCCGACGTTCTCGTGGATCGTCAGCCAGGTGTGCGACGGGTCGAGCACCAGGTCATACTTGCCCGGCTTGACCGACGGCGCGGTCAGCTTGGCCTTGGCCTGCTGCGCCGCGGCGATGGCGTCCTCGGTCATGTCGTACGACAGGCCGTAGTTCACCACCCCGTTGGGCGAGACGAACTTCTGCGACTTGTCGCCGTCGAGGTACTCGAAGCCCATGCCGACCGGCGACGACAGGCCCTCGCGGGTGCGGAACTTGCCGCTGGCCTTGTCGATCGCGGTGACGGTCAGCGGCGCCCACAGGCGGTGCACGTCCTGGTCGATGTAGCTGCCGTCGGTGGACGCGAAGTACTTCTGCTCGTTGACGACGAACAGCATCGAATTGACGAAGCTGCCGCCGGCATTGATCGCCGCGGCGTTGACGCCGAGGAGCAGGTCGACCTTGTCCTTCAGCGGCACTTCCATCGCGTTCTCCTTGATCGGCGTCTTCCACGACACCTCGCCGAAGCCCGGCGCCTTGGCCAGCTGCACCGGCGACGTCTGCATCTTCGCGTTGGCCTTGGCGATCGCCGCCGCCTGCTGCGCGGCGCGGACCACGCCCTGGGTGCCGAGCTCGTTGGTGGCGGCGAAGCCCCACGCACCGTTGACCAGCACGCGGATGCCCACGCCGGTCGACTCGGTGTTGACGACGTTCTGGACCTTGTCCTCGCGCGTGATCACGAACTGGCGCAGGTAGCGGCCGATGCGTACGTCGCAGTACGACGCGCCGGCGGCGGTGGCCGCGGCCAGCGCGGCATCCGCGAGGGCCTTCTTCTTGGCCACGTCGATCGGCACGAGCAGCGCCTCGGCGGCGATGGCGCGGCCAAAGGGCATCAGCAGCCCCGCGACCCCGATGCCCGACATGGTCAGGAAAGAACGTCTATCCATTGTGTTACCCCCGGGTGGGCCCGCGTGGCATCGCATCGATGCGCCGGGCGGAAAGAAGGCGAAGCCCCCCGACTGTGCGTAGCGCGATCGACGCGCGTCAAGTGACGTTCGGGCTAGACGCCGCCCGTCGATGGGGCGAAACCGCGACGGCATCACGCGCCGCCCCGCCCCGCTTCACCACCGCGCTGCGGCGGGCCCGGCGTCGACGTCACCGCGCATGCCCACGCCCGTATCGCGCGCGCGCCGCGCTGGCGAATGGAAACGAAAGGCGGCGTCTATCGATATGCCCGGCGACGACCGTTGAGCGCGTTGCGGGCGCCCGCCGGCACCCGCACGCCCGCGCCGTCCGCGGACGCGGTGCACACGCATGGGTCGTCGTCGCGCCGGTCAGCGATCGGCGATCTTGACCCGGTTCGGCGTCCGGTCCGGCCAGCCGCCGGCCGTAGCGCGGTACACCCCGACCGCCGCAACGACGCTGCGCGTGCGCGCGTCGGCGAACGCGTCCTCGGCCTGCAGGCGCGTGCGTTCGGCGTCGAGGACCTCGAGCAGGTCGGCCGCGCCGGCGTCGAAGCGCAGCCGCGCGAGCCGGGCCGCGTTTGCGCTGTCGGCGGCCGCACGCTCCAGGTGGCCGTCCTCGGTGCGCGCCCGGGCATAGCGGATCAGTGCGTTCTCGGTTTCCTCCAGCGCGACCAGCACCGCCTGCTGATAGCGGGCGAGCTCGCCCTCGGCATCGGCATCGGCCGCCGCGATGCGCGCGCGGACCCGGCCGACGTCGAGGAACGACCAGTCGACGCCGAGTGCGACGAAGCCAGTCTCGCTGTCGCGCTCGAACAGTGAGCCGGCGTCGATCGCCTGCGAGCCGACGAGGCCGGACAGGGTGAACTTCGGGAACAGGTCGGCCGTGGCGACCCCAATTCGCGCGGTCGCCGCCTGCAGCCGGTGCTCGGCGGCGGCGACGTCGGGGCGACGGCGCAGCACGGTGCCCGGGGCATCGGCATCGAGCCGGTCGGGCAGCGTCGGCAGCGGCCGCGGCGCGTCCAGTTGGGCGATCAGCGCCGCAGGCGGGCGTCCGCTGAGCACGGCCAGCCGGTGCATGGCCACGGCGACCGACGACTCCAGCGCCGGCACGCGCGCGAGCGTGGCCTCGAGTTGGGCGCGGGCCCGCGAGGTGTCGAACTCGGTGCCGCGGCCGGCGTCGAACAGGGCCTGGACCAGGCGCAGCGTCTCGCGCTGGTTGTCGGCGTTGCCGCGCGCGACGCGCAGCCGCTCCTGCTGGCCGCGCAGGTCGGCGTACGTGCGGACGACCTCGCTGACGACCGCGATCTGCATCGCGTCGAGGTCCGATGCGCTGGCCCACGCCTCCGCGCGCCGCGCCTCGACGCCGCGGCGCACGCGCCCGAACAGGTCGAGCTCCCAGCTCAGCGCGGCGCCGGCCTCGTAGCGCTCGTACTCGCGGTCGTCGCGTGCGAGCCCGGGCGCCTGGTCGGCACTGGATCGTCCGTCCACGCCGCTGGCCTGCGCGGTGACCGTCGGAAAGCGATCCAGGCGAGCACCGCGCAGCAGCGCATTGGCGCTGTCGTAGCGCGACAGCGCGATGCGCAGGTCGTGGTTGGCGCGCAGCGATTCGTCGACCAGCGCGGTCAGCACCGGATCGTCGAAGCCGAGCCAGAACTCCGCGTCGGCGCTGACCCGCGCCACCCCGCCCTGCTCGACCGCCGCGGGCGCATCGCCGGCCTGCTGGCGCGCGAACTCCGCCGGCACCGGCAGGTCCGGACGCACGTAGTCAGGGCCGACGGTGCAGGCGGCCAGCAGCGCGGCCGCCAGCGCGAGCGTGAACGATCGGATCACCATGGCAGCGCGTCCTCGAAGTAGAAGAAGCCGCCGTTCGGGCCGTCCGCGCCGACCTGGGCCAGCCGCACGCTGGTGCGGGCGCCATCGGCGATCTCGAGTTCGCCTTCGCCGGCGTTCATGTCCGTCTTGACGTAGCCCGGGTGCACGGCGTTGACCTTGATGTTCGTGTCGCGCAGCTCGTGCGCCAGCTGCACGGTCCACGCGTTCACTGCGGTTTTGGACACGTTGTAGGCCGGCACCTTGAAGTCGTAGATCGGCGACGCCGGGTCTGCGTGCAGCGCGATCGAGCCGAGGATGCTCGACACGTTGACGATCCGCCCCGCCGCGGACTTGTGCAGCAGCGGCAGGAACGCGGTGGTGACGGCGACGACGGCGAACAGGTTGGTCTCGAAGGTGTCGCGCCACGCCGCCAGCGACTGCTCCGAGGGCTTGCGGCCCATCTCGTCGCGCAGGATGCCGGCGTTGTTGACGAGGATGTCGAGGCGGCCGTGCCGCTCGGCGACGTCCTTGGCCGTCGCGGCGATGCTCGCCTCGTCGGTGACGTCGAGCGCGATCGCCTCGACCGGCAGCCCTTCGCCCTGCAGCGCCTGCGCGGCGGCGGCGGCCTTGGCGTGGTCGCGGCCGGCCAGCAGCACGTGGACGCCGGAGGCGGCGAGCTGGCGGACGGTTTCGAGGCCGATGCCTCGGGTCGCGCCGGTGACAAGGGCGATCTTGGATGCGTTGTTCGTGGCCATGGTGGGTCTCCGTGGGGTGCGGTCGGTGGGCGGTCAGGCAGCGGCGCTGCCGTGGGCGATGGCGGATGTTCCGGCGGCGGCGCGGCGCGTGACCAGCGTGCGCAGCGCGACGTAGAACACCGGGGTCAGGAACAGGCCGAACAGGGTCACGCCGAGCATGCCAGCGAAGACGGTGATGCCGGTAACCGAGCGGACCTCGGCGCCGGCGCCGCTGGCCAGCACCAGCGGCACCGTGCCGGCGATGAACGCGATCGAGGTCATGACGATCGGGCGCAGGCGCAGGCGGCAGGCCTCGAGCGCGGCCTCGACGATGCCCTTGCCCTGCAGCTCCAGCTCGCGGGCGAACTCGACGATCAGGATCGCGTTCTTGCACGCCAGCCCCATCAGCACCACGAGGCCGACCTGCACGAACACGTTGTTGTCGCCGGTCATCCACACGCCCAGCAGCGCCGACAGCATCGTCATCGGCACGATCAGGATCACCGCCAGCGGCAGCGTCCAGCTCTCGTACAGCGCGGCGAGCACCAGGAACGCGAGCAGCACCGCCAGCGGGAACACGACCAGCGCCGCCTTGCCCTGCGTGGCCTGCTGGTAGCTCAGGTCGGTCCACTCGATCGCCATGCCGTTCGGCAGTACCTGCGCGGCGAGTTCCTCCAGCTTGTCCATCGCCTGCGCCGACGACAGCAGCCGCGGGTCGGCCTCGCCGAGGATGTCGGCGGCCGGGTAGCCGTTGTAGCGGATCACCGGGTCGGGGCCGAAGGTTTCCTTGACGGTCACCATGCTGCCGATCGGCACCATCTCGCCGCGGTCGTTGCGGGTGCGCAGGCTGGCGATGTCCTCGACGCCGTCGCGGTATGGGCCGTCGGCCTGGGCGATGACCTGCCAGGTGCGGCCGAACATGTTGAAGTCGTTGACGTAGGCCGAACCGAGGTAGATCTGCAGCGTGTCGAACAGCTCGGTCAGCGGCACGCCCTGCGCCTTGGCCTTGACCCGGTCGACTTCGGCGTCGAGCTGCGGCACGTTGGCCTGGTAGCTGCTGTTCGGGTAGCCGAGCCCAGGCGTCTGCGCGCCGGCGCCCTGCAGCGCCTGCACCGCGCTCTGCAGCGCGCCGTAGCCAAGGTTGGTCCGGTCCTCGATGTAAAACGAATAGCCCGAGCCGTTGCCGAGTCCCTGGATAGGCGGCGGCAGCAGCGAGAACGCGAACCCGTCCTGCACGCCGGCGATCTTCGCGCTGAGCTCGGCGTTGATCTCCTCCGCGCTGCGGCTGCGCTCGCCGAACGGCTTGAGGTTGATGAAGGTCACGCCGTAGTTGGGGGTATTGCTGAACTGCAGCGGGTTCAGGCCCGGGAACGCCACGTCGTTCTGTACGCCGTCGATCGCCATCGCGATCTGGCCGATCTTCTTCAGCGCCGCGTCGGTCCGCTCGATCGATGCGCCCTCCGGCAGCTTCACGCCGGCGATTAGATAGCCCTTGTCCTGCACCGGGATGAAACCCTTCGGCACGACCTGGAACATCACCCCGGTTGCCACCAGCAGGCCGGCGTAGACCAGGAACACCGCGCCGCGGCGGCCGAGCGACTTCGCCACGCCGCGCTCGTAGCGCTGCGCGCTGGTGTTGAAGAAGCGGTTGAACGGGCGGAACACCCAGCCGAACAGCCGCTCGATCAACCGCGACAGGCCGTCCTTCGGCGCGCCGTGCGGCTGCAGCAGGCGCGCAGCCAGCGCCGGCGACAGGGTCAGCGAGTTGATCGCCGAGATCACCGTCGAAATCGCGATCGTCACCGCGAACTGCTTGTAGAACTGGCCGGTGACGCCCGACAGGAACGCCATCGGCACGAACACCGCGCACAGCACCAGCGCGATCGCGATGATCGGGCCGGACACCTCCTTCATCGCCAGGTGCGCGGCCTCGAGCGGCGTGGCGCCGTGCTCGATGTGGCGCTCGACGTTCTCGACCACGACGATCGCGTCGTCGACCACGATGCCGATCGCCAGCACCAGCCCGAACAGGGTCAGCGTATTGATCGAGAAGCCCAGCACGTACAGCGCGGCGAACGTACCGATCACCGAGACCGGCACGGCGATCAGCGGGATGATCGACGCGCGCCAGGTCTGCAGGAACAGGATCACCACCAGCACCACCAGCAGCGTCGCCTCGAGCAGCGTGGTGACGACCGAGTGGATCGAGTCGCGCACGAACACGGTGGTGTCGTAGATGGACTTGTACTCGACGCCCGGCGGGAAGCCCTTGGACAGCTCGTCCATCTGCGCGATCACCTCGTCGCGGATCTGCAGCGCGTTCGCGCCCGGCGCCTGGAAGATGCCGATCGCCGCGGCGTTCTGGCCGTCCAGTCGCGCGCGCATCGTGTAGTCGCCGGCGTCGAGCTCGATCCGTGCGACGTCGGACAGCCGCACCAGCTCGCCGTCGGTGCCGCCCTTGAGCACGATGTTGCCGAACTCCTCGGGCGTTTCGAGCCGGCCCTTGGCGTTGATCAGGGTCAGGAACTCGCTGCCGTTGGCGATGGGCTCGGCGCCGAGCTGGCCGGCGGACACCTGGATGTTCTGCTCGCGCACGGCGCGCAGCACGTCGCCGGCGGTCAGGCCGCGCGAGGCGATCTTGTCCGGGTCCAGCCACAGGCGCATCGCGTAGTCGCCGCCGCCGAACGGCTGCGCGTCGCCGACGCCCGGGATCGACGCGATCCGGTCCTTGACGTGCAGCCGCATGTAGTTGCGCAGGTACAGCGTGTCGTACTTGCCGTCCGGCGAGACCAGGTGCACGACCATCAGGAACACCGGCGACTGCTTCTGGGTCGTGACGCCCTGCCGGCGCACGTCCTCCGGCAGCCGCGCCAGCGCCTGGGCGACGCGGTTCTGCACGCGCACGGCCGCCTCGTCGGCGTCGACCTCCGGGTTGAAGGTCACCGTCGTCTGCAGCACGCCGTCGGAGCTGGCCACCGACTTGATGTACATCATTCCTTCGACGCCGCGGATCGCTTCCTCCAGTGGCGTGGCGACGGTCTCGGCGATCACCTTGGGATTGGCGCCGGGGTACACGGTGCGCACCACGACCGAGGGCGGCACGACCTCCGGGTACTCGCCGATCGGCAGCAGCGGGATCGAGATCAGGCCGGCGGCAAAAATCACGATCGACAGCACGGCGGCGAAGATCGGCCGGTCGATGAAGAATCTGGAGAAGTCCATGGCAGGCATCCCGGGTGGACGACGGCGCGCGTGGCGCGACGCCGCGTGTGTCGCCGTGCACGGCGGCATCGGCGACGGAGTGGTCGGAGCCCCCGACCCTCCCCGCGTCGAGGGGGAGGGAGAGCGCGGAGAGGGTCGGTGGTCCGGTTACGGATCAGGCGGACGCGACGCGCGCGGCCGCCGCGGAATCACGGCGCTCCGGCGGTGGCCGTCGGCGGCACCGGCGGCGGCGCGCCCATCGCGATCTGCTTCGGCGCGACCGGCATGCCGGGGAAGAACACCTTCTGCACGCCGTGGACGATGACCCGGTCCTGCGGGCCGAGGCCCGACTCGACCACCCGCAGGCCGTCGACGACCGGACCGAGCACGACGTCCTTGCGCATCGCGGCGTTCTTCGGGCCGACCACGTACACGTACTTGCGGTCCTGGTCGGTCATCACCGCCTTGTCGTCGATCAGCATCGCCTTGAACTGGCCGCTGCCCTCGAGCTGCACGCGGGCGAACAGGCCGGGCGTGAACACGCGCGCCTTGTTGTCGAGCACCGCGCGGGCGCGGATCGTGCCGGTGCGCGGGTCGACCTGGTTGTCGATGAAGTCGACGGTGCCGGCGTGCGGGTGGCCGGCGTCGGTGGCCAGTCCGACCCGGACCGGATTCTTCGTGCCGGCGCGCTCGCCCTTGCGGGCCAGCTCGCTGTAACGCAGGAAGGTCTGCTCGTCGGTCTCGAAGTACACGTGCACCGGGTCGACCGAGACGACGGTCGTCAGCAGCGTCGCGTCGGCCTGCGCCAGATTGCCCTCGGTGACGATCGCCCGGCCCGCTCGCCCGTCGATCGGCGAGCGCACCTGGGTGAACTGCAGGTCCAGGCGCGCGGCCGCGACCGCGGCCTCGGCCGCGCGCACGCCCGCCCCGCCCTGCGCGGTCGCGGCGCTGCGCGCCTCGAACTCCTCGCGCGAAATGGCCTTGGCGTCGATCAGCGTCTGCGCGCGACGGGACTGCGCCTGCGCCAGCCGGGCCTCGCTGCGCGCGCGGTCGAGGTCGGCGAGCGCCTGGTCGAGCGCCGCGCGGTAGCGGCGCTGGTCGATCACGAACAGCAGGTCGCCCTTCCGGACCTCCTGCCCTTCCTGGTACGCGACGCGCTCGACGTAGCCGCTGACCCGCGGGCGAAGCTCGACCGTTTCGACCGCGCTGACGCGGCCGTTGAACTCGTCCCACTGGCGGATGGTCTTGCTGACGACGGTGGCGACGCTGACCTCGGGCGGAGGCGGCATGCCGGCATTCGGCGCGGCCTGCGAGCCGCACGCGGCGACCGCGACGGCGATCAGCACGGCCGCAGCGAGCGGCAGGACGGGTAAACCGGTGCTCGACCGGACAAGGCGACGGCGGGGGCTCATGGGGGAGAGACCTTGTTGGAGGGGGAAGGCAGCAGTGCCTGCAGCAGGGTGCGGGCGTCATCGAGGGAGCGTTGCGTACCGGCGTCCGCGCCGATATCCGGAAGCTGCGCGTTTGCAGCGGCAGCGACACCGGGACGACGAAACAGCGATGGCGGTTTCGACATCGCCCCGACCCGTTCGCCGAACGTGACCACCGCGCGGGTCGCGTCGGTGCAGCGATCGCACAGCACCAGCTGCAGGGCGCGTTCGCCGACCGCCCGCGCGGTGGGCCGGTCCGCGCAGGCCAGCAGCGCGCCTTCGTCACGGATCGGCGTCTCGACCGACAGCAGCTGCACGCGCTGGGACGTCGCGCGCGCTTCGTCGTGCAGGACCTGCGCCAGCATGCGCAGCGCCGCCGCCGCGACCGAGTGGCGGCCATAGCCGGCCCATGCGCAGCGGCTCGCCGGCCCGCCGACGATCAGGTACCCGCCGCCCCGGTTCGCGGCCGCCATCAGCGGCAGCAGGTGGCGCGCGGCCACGGCGTGCGGCAGCAGGTCGCCGGCCAGCGTCGCCTCGAGCGCCTGCGCCGGCGTGTCGAGCAGCCGCGCCCGCACCGGCGCGCCGGCGATCGCGACCACCACGGCGGCGATTGGGCGCCGCAGCGCGCGCAGCCCATCGACCAGTCGTTCGGCGTCCGCATCGGTGGACAGCGAGCCGGCCACGACAGTCAGGTCCGTCCCGGCGTGCGCTTCGCGCAGCGCCTGCAGGCGGGCCGCGTCGCGGGCCACCGCGATCACCGCGCGGCCGGCCGCCAGCGCCGCCGCGACCACGCCGCGGCCGACCGTGCCGGTGGCGCCGACGACAAGGACCGGGGCCAGGATTGTTCCGCTCACGGGATGTTTCCGCCCGCATTCGGGACGATCGAGCCGTCCCGGCGGCGCCAGCGCAGCGCGCCGAGCACCGGGAGCAGCAGCATCGCGGTCGGCAGCGCCACGACGAACGCCAGCACCCATGCCGTCAGCCACGCCTCGCCGCGACCGCTCTCCAGCGCGAGGCGGAACACGATCAGCGCAAGCCAGACCAGGCCGGCCATGGCGGACAGCATGATCGGCAGGTAGGCGAGACGGGCTCGGCGGGACGACAGCATGGCGGCGCTACTCGGGGGAGATGGCGCACAATCTAGGCCTGCCGCCGGCACTTGATTAGCCGGAGATTCAGGGAATAATTGTCCCGACATCGGGCCAATCGTCCGATCCTCACCGGGAGCCCCCCATGGCCCGCGATCTCAACGACACCCTGATCTTCGTCAAGGTGGTCGAGCACGGCAGCTTCATCTCCGCCGCCCGCGCCCTGCGCCTGCCCAAGACCACCGTGAGCCGCAAGGTGCAGGACCTCGAAACGCGGCTGGGCGCGCAGCTGCTGCACCGGACCACGCGCAAGCTCGGCCTCACCGAGGCCGGCAACATCTACTACGACATGTGCCAGCGCATTGCGCGCGAGCTCGACGAGGCGGAAAGCGCCGTCGGCCAGCTGCAGGGCGGCCCGCGCGGGTGGCTCCGGTTTACCGCGCCGTACTCGCTCGGCGTCACGTGGATCGCGCCGCTGCTCGGCGAATTCCATGCGCGCTACCCCGAGGTGCGCATCGACATGGTGCTCAACAACGAATCGCTCGACCTGATCGACAAGGAGATCGACGTCGCCCTGCGCGTCGGCCACCTGCCCGACTCGAACCTGGTCGCGCGGCGCCTGGCCGTGTTCCGCACCCAGGTCTACGCCAGCCCGGGCTACCTCGCCCGCCACGGCGAGCCGCTGCATCCGGACGACCTGCAGCACCACCGCGCGCTGGCGATGTCGAAGCAGCGCCGCAACGGCCAGTACGTGTGGACGCTGTCGGACGGGCAGCGCGACGTCGACTACCGCATCGACCCGGTGCTGGTCGCCAACGACCCGGCCGCGGTCAAGGGCGCGCTGCTGTGCGGCGAAGGCCTGCTGCTGGCCAGCGACATCATGATGAAGGCCTACGCCGAGCAGAACCTGGTGCAGCGCGTGCTGGCCGGCTGGACCGGCCCGGAGTTCGACTTCAATGCGGTGTTCCCGCGCGGCCAGATGCAGTCGCCGAAGGTGCGCGCGTTCGTCGATTTCCTCGTCGAGCGCCTCAACTTCGACGCCGACTACATGCAGGAGCTGTGCGAGGACTCGCCGATCCGCTGCCCGCAGATGCTGGCCGCCCTCGACGCGCGCGCCGCGGCCTCGCATCCGCCGGCGACCCTCGCGCGCGAGCCGACCCCGGCCGCGATCGACGTGCTCGCCGAGCCGGCCTGAACGCCACCGGCTTGCATCGGCGACCGCCGACACCCACCCTGTGACCATGCGCCTGGCCCCGCTCCTGATGAACGTGCTGATGCTGCTGGCGATCGTGCTCAACACGATCCCGCTGCACGCGCACGCGCTCGAGCACGCCGGGGAACCGGCCGACGGCACGCATGCCCAAGCCACCGTTGCGGCGTCGCCCGCCGACGCCGCGACGCCGTGCCACGACGCCGGCGCGCCCCCGAGCGACGCGCCGACCGCCCCTCCGCCGGCCGACGACGCGGATGCGGCCCTGCCCTGCTGCGACGACTCGGCCGGGGCCTGCGACTGCGCGTGCCTGCTGCAGGCCGCCGCGCTTGCGTCGGCCGTCCCTCGGCTGCCGCCGTCCGCGCCGCGCGCTGCGCCGCTCGGCATCCAGCCCCCGGCCGCCGAGCCGCCCGTTCTGGCCTCGCTGATACGCCCTCCGATCGCGTGAGCGCGCGGCGCCCTGCGCCGCACCGAACCGTCGCCGCCAACGGCTGTGCGACGACTCCTCACCCGCATTGAGCCGGCGCGCGCGCCGGCCGAGGTTGCACCGATGAATTCCCCGTTTTCTCCGCGCGACGCGTCGCGTCGCCGCTTCATGACCGGCCTGGCCGCCGGCGGTGTCGTCACCGGCCTGGGCCTGTGGCGCGCGCCGGCGTGGGCGCTGACCAGTCCCGGCCAGCCCACCGTGCTGCGCGGCGCCACGCACGAACTGACGATCGGCGAGCAGATCGCCAACTTCACCGGCCGCAACACGCGCGCCGTCACCGTCAACGGCTCGCTGCCGGCCCCGGTGCTGCGCTTCCGCGAGGGCGACACCGTCCACCTGCGCGTGCGCAACACCCTGCGCGAGGACACCTCGATCCACTGGCACGGCATCATCCTGCCGGCCAACATGGACGGCGTGCCCGGCCTGAGCTTCGCCGGCATCAAGCCCGGCGAGGCCTACGACTACCGCTTCACGCTGAACCAGTCCGGCACCTACTGGTACCACAGCCATTCCGGCTTCCAGGAGCAGATCGGCCTGTACGGCGCGCTCGTCGTCGAAGCGCGCGAACCCGAGCCGTACGCCTACGACCGCGACTTCGTCGTGCTGCTCAGCGACTGGACCGACGAGGATCCGCACCGGATCTACTCGCGCCTGAAGAAGCACGCCGACTACTACAACTGGAGCAAGCGCACGGTCGGCGACTTCCTGCGCGACGCGCGCCGCGACGGGCTCGACGCCACGCTGGCCGACCGCAAGGCCTGGGGCGAAATGAGGATGAGCCCGACCGACCTGGCTGACGTCGGCGGCGGCGCCTACACCTACCTGCTCAACGGCAGCACGCCGTCGGGCAACTGGACGGGGCTGTTCCGTCCCGGCGAGAAGGTGCGCCTGCGCCTGATCAACGGCTCGGCGATGAGCTTTTTCGACGTGCGCATCCCCGGCCTGAAGCTCACGGTAGTCGCCGCGGACGGCATGAACGTGCACCCGGTCACCGTGGACGAGCTGCGCATCGGCGTGGCCGAGACCTATGACGTGATCGTCGAGCCCAGCGGGCAGGACGCCTACACGATCTTCGCCCAGTCGCAGGACCGCAGCGGCTACGCGCGCGGCACGCTGGCGGTGCGCGAAGGGCTGGAAGCGCCGGTGCCCTCCCCCGACCCGCGCGTGATCCTGACGATGGCCGACATGGGCCACGGCGGTCATGGCGGCGGCCACGACATGAAGGGCATGGAAGGCGGCTGCGGCGCCTCGATGAAAGGCATGGAGGGCGGCTGCGGCGCGTCGATGGGTCACGGCGAAGCCAAGCCCGGCCCCGCCGCGCCGGCCACCGGCCATGCGGGCATGGACCACGCGCAGATGGACCACTCGATGCACGGGGCCGGCATGGCCGGCATGCAGTCCCACCCGGCGAGCGAAGCCGGCAACCCGGGCATCGACATGCAGACGATGGCGCCCGAACCGCGCCTCGACGATCCCGGCATCGGCCTGCGCGGCAACGGCCGGCGCGTGCTGACCTACGCCGACCTGCGCAGCCTGTTCTCCGATCCGGACGGGCGCGATCCCGGACGGGAGGTCGAGCTGCACCTGACCGGCCACATGGAGCGCTACCAGTGGTCGTTCAACGGCCAGAAGTTCTCCGACGCTCAGCCACTGCGTCTCAACTACGGCGAGCGCATGCGCATCGTCCTGGTCAACGACACGATGATGGAGCACCCGATCCACCTGCACGGGCTGTGGAGCGACCTCGAGGACGCCGACGGCAACTTCCAGGTGCGCAAGCACACGGTCAACATGCCGCCCGGCACGCGGCGCAGCTACCGCGTGACCGCAGACGCGCTGGGACGGTGGGCCTACCACTGCCACCTGCTCTACCACATGGAAGCGGGCATGTTCCGCGAAGTGGTGGTGGACGCATGAGCGCGCGCACCCCGCTGTTCCTCGCCCTGCTGATCGCCGCCGCACCGGTTGCGGCACAGCACCAGGGCCATGCGCAGCCCACGACGACGCCGCCGGCGGCGGCGACGGAGCAGCAGAGCGAGTCCGTCGACCATTCGAAGATGGATCACTCGACGATGGACCATTCGAAGGTGGATCACTCGACGATGGACCATTCGAAGGTGGATCACTCGACGATGGACCATTCGAAGATGGATCACGGCGCGAGCCAACCGTCGGCGCCGGGCCCATCGATCCCGCCAATCACGCCAGAGATGCGTGCAGCCGCGTTTCCCGATCTGGGCGGCATGCATCACATGGACGGGCACATGGACGACAACCCGTTCAACGTCTACGTCGGGCTCGACCAGATCGAGTGGCAGGACAGTGACGACGGCGCCGTCTTTGCGTGGGATGCCAAGGCGTGGCTGGGCCGCGACACCGGCAAGCTCTGGCTGCGTGCCGAAGGCGAGCGCAGCGACGGGCGGACGGAGCACGCCAACGCCCACGTCCTGTGGGGCAAACCGCTCGCGCCGTGGTGGGACCTTGTCGCGGGCGTCCGCCACGACTTCGCACCCGGCGACGGCCAGACCTGGGCCGCGATCGGCGTGCAGGGTCTGGCGCCATACAAGTTCGAGGTCGAGGCCACCGGCTACGTCGGCGAAGGCGGGCGCACCGCCGCGACGATCGAGGCCGAGTACGAACTGCTGCTGACCAACCGGTTGATCCTGCAGCCGCAGGTTGAAGCAGAACTGTCCGGCAAGGACGACCCGGAGCGGCATGTCGGGTCTGGGCTGTCCGAGGTCACGGCCGGCGTCCGGCTGCGCTACGAGGTCCGCCGCGAGTTCGCGCCGTACGTCGGGGTCGAGTGGAGCCGAAAGTTCGGCGCGACCGCCGACTACGCGCGCGACGACGGTGAGGGTGTCGAGGACACGCGGCTCGTCGCCGGCGTCAGGATCTGGTTCTAGCCGATGCCCGGCGCGGCGGGGGATCCCGTCGCGCCGGGCGTGGTCGTTCCCCCGCCCGCGGACTTGGGAAGATCGGCGATCGACGCCGCTGAAGCCACCTGCCCTTCATTCGCCGTCGCCAAACGCGCAAAAAAAAACAGGGCCCCGTTTCCGGAGCCCTGCTTCGCTTACTTGGCGTCCCCACGGGGATTCGAACCCCGGTCGCTACCGTGAAAGGGTAATGTCCTAGGCCTCTAGACGATGGGGACTTGAACGTTCCAGTCGAACCTTGCGGCTGCAACCGGTCCAGCAATGTCGCTTCGAAACATCAGAAACGTGGTGGAGCCAGCCGGGATCGAACCGGCGACCTCCTGCATGCCATGCAGGCGCTCTCCCAGCTGAGCTATGGCCCCACGGGCTGGAAAGTCGACAAGCTTAAGGACCGTTTTCGGGATCGTCAAGCCGTCCTGCGAACTTCTTCAGTCGTGTCGTCGCAGCGCTTCAGCGTCGCGACGCCGTGGCCGCGCTCGGCCAGATACTGCAGCCACTTCCCAAGGAACGTGTTCATGCGCAGGCGGTGGCCGACGACTTCCGCGGGCGGCGGAAACATGCCGATCACGTCCTGCCAGCGCCGGCCGATGTAGCAGTGCGTCGCCTCGAGCTGGCGGGTGTCGTGGTACAGGCGCAGATAGGCAGACGGGTCCGGCTCCCCGGTCACCGGGTCGCGCATCGCGTAGCTCAATCGAAGCTCGGTCGTGTAGCGGTGCTGCTCGATCACGTCCAGGAACAGCGGCAGCCCATCGGCGATTTCCGACACGTACGCACCGGCCGCCAGATCGGCCGGCTCGAACAGCCGCGTCATGCGCGCATGGTTCTCGGTGTACAGCGCCATCAGCCAGCCGAAACGGGTCAGCCGGGGAATTCGGGCGGTGCGTTGGGCGAGCGAGGACATGCCCCGATCCTACACGCCGATCCTGTACGGCGGCAGCGTTGACGGCGCGACGTCCCGGGCCTAACGTGAGCGTTCACCGCCGCGGCGCAATGCCGCTCAGTACATCTCGCGGTGGATGCCGAGCGTCGTCATCACCTTGCTCGAGATTTCCTCGATCGAGGTGTGCGTCGTGCTCAGCGTCGGGATCCGCTCGGCGCGGAACATGGCCTCGGCGGCGAGCACCTCCCGGCGGCAGGTTTCGAGCTTCGCGTAGCGCGAGTCCGGGCGCCGCTCCTGGCGGATCTGCTGCAGCCGGACCGGGTCGATCGTCAGCCCGAACAGCTTGCTGCGGTGCGCGCGCAGCCGCGGCGGCAGGCGGTCGTGCTCGAGGTCTTCCTCGGTCAGCGGGTAGTTCGCCGCGCGTACGCCGTGATGCAGGGCCAGGTACACGCAGGTCGGCGTCTTGCCCGCGCGCGACACCGCGACCAGGATCAGGTCGGCCTCGTCGTAGTTGATGCTCTGGCCGTCGTCGTGGGTCAGCGCGAAGTTCATCGCGTTGATGCGGCGATGGTAGGTGTCGAAGTCCACCAGGCCGTGCGCTTGGCCCATGCGTCGCTGGCGGGCCTGCCCGAGCTCCCGCTCCAGCGGCTCGATGAACGGTGCGAACACGTCCAGCATCAGCGCGCCGCTTTCGGCCAGCGCATTGACCACGTCGGCATCGACGCAGGAATTGACCACGATCGGCCGCACCCCGTGCGCCTCGCCGGCGGCGCGGATCTTCTCGGCCACTTCGGTCGCGCGCTCCACCGTGTCCACGAACGCGAGCCGGTCGCTGACGAACCGCGTGTCGGCGAACTGGGTAAGCAGGCTGTGGCCGATCGTTTCGGCGGTGATGCCGGTGCCGTCGGAGACATAGAAAACCGGACGAACCTCGGACATCGATCGCTCCTGCGACACGCACTGCGCCCATACCAGAAAGCCCGCCGGATCAACCTTGTATGCATCCGACGCAGGGGCGATCATATCCGCTTGCGCGCGCCGCCCGCGCCCGCCAGACCGCCCTGCCCGCCCCCCGGAGCCCGCCTTGAACGAGAACATCCTGTGGTTGCACGAGCTGCGCCTGTCCGACCTGGGCCGCGTCGGCGGCAAGAATTCGTCGCTCGGCGAGATGATCGGCAACCTGGCGGGCCTGGGCGTGTCGGTGCCCGGCGGCTTCGCGACGACGGCCGATGCGTTCAAGGCATTCATCGCGCACAACCACCTGCATGAGCGTATCTACGACAAGCTGGCAAGCCTCGACGTCGAGGACGTGCGGGCGCTGACGGCCGCCGGCGCGGAGATACGCGGCTGGGTCATCGACGCCCCGCTGCAGGACGACCTCGACCGCGACATCCGCACGGCCTATGCGCGCCTGTGCGCCGAGAACGGCGGCGGCGACGTCGCCGTCGCGGTGCGCTCTTCGGCGACCGCCGAGGACCTGCCGGATGCGTCGTTCGCGGGCCAGCAGGAGACGTTCCTCAACGTCACCGGCGCCGACGACGTCGTGCACAAGGTCAAGGAAGTGTTCGCGTCGCTCTACAACGACCGCGCCATCGCCTACCGCGTGCACCACGGCTTCAAGCACGAGGACGTGTTCCTGTCGGCCGGCGTGCAGCTGATGGTGCGCTCCAACGTCGGCTCGTCCGGCGTGCTGTTCACCCTAGACACCGAGTCGGGATTCCGCGACGTCGTATTCATCACCTCGAGCTACGGGCTCGGCGAGATGGTCGTGCAGGGCGCGGTCAATCCGGACGAGTTCTTCGTCTACAAGCCGACGCTGCAGCAGGGCCGCCCGGCGATCCTGCGCCGCTCGATCGGCGCCAAGCAGCTGCGGATGGTCTATTCCGACCAGCCCGGCGAGCGCGTGCGCACCGAGCCGACGCCGCCCGAACTGCGGTCGGCGTTCTCGATCTCCGACGCCGACGTGCACGAACTGGCCAAGCAGTCGCTGGTCATCGAGCAGCACTACGGACGCCCGATGGACATCGAGTGGGCGAAGGACGGCGTGAGCGGCAAGCTGTTCATCGTGCAGGCTCGCCCGGAGACGGTGAAGTCGCGCGCGCACGCGACGCAGATCGAGCGCTACCAGCTGTCGCAGCGCGGCCCGGTGGTGTGCGAAGGCCGGGCGATCGGCCAGAAGATCGGCAGCGGCACCGCGCGCGTCGTGCGTTCGCTCGACGACATGGACCGGGTCCAGCCCGGCGACGTGCTGGTCGCCGACATGACCGACCCCGACTGGGAGCCGGTGATGAAGCGCTCGGCCGCGATCGTGACCAACCGCGGCGGCCGCACCTGCCACGCGGCGATCATCGCGCGCGAACTCGGCGTGCCCGCCGTAGTCGGCACCGGCAACGCGCTGGACACGATCCAGGACGGCCAGACCGTCACGATCAGCTGCGCCGAGGGCGACACCGGCTTCATCTACGACGGCGCGCTGCCGTTCGAGCGCCACGTCGCCGACCTCGACAAGATGCCCGAGGCGCCGCTCAAGGTGATGATGAATGTCGCCAACCCGGAGCGCGCGTTCGACTTCGCGATGCTGCCCAACGCCGGCGTGGGCCTTGCGCGTTTGGAGATGATCATCGCCAGCCACATCGGCATCCACCCGAAGGCGCTGCTCGAGTATGCGCAGCAGGACGCGGCGACGAAGAAGAAGATCGACGAGAAGATCGCCGGCTACGGCGCGCCCGTCGGTTTCTACGTGGACCGTCTGGCCGAGGGCATTGCGACGATCACCGCGTCGTTCGCGCCGAATCCGGTCATCGTGCGCCTGTCCGACTTCAAGTCGAACGAGTACGCGAACCTGATCGGCGGCAGCCGCTACGAGCCGCACGAAGAGAACCCGATGATCGGCTTCCGCGGCGCCAGCCGGTACGTCGACCCGAGCTTCGCCGACTGCTTCGCGCTCGAGTGCCGGGCGGTCAAGAAGGTGCGCGAGCAGATGGGCCTGACCAACTGCTGGATCATGATCCCGTTCGTGCGCACGCTGGACGAGGGCCGCAAGGTCATCGACGTGCTCGAGGCCAATGGCCTCAAGCGTGGCGAAGGCGGCCTCAAGGTCATCATGATGTGCGAGGTGCCGTCGAACGCGCTGCTGGCCGACGAATTCCTCGACATCTTCGACGGATTCTCGATCGGCTCGAACGACCTCACCCAGCTGACGCTCGGGCTGGATCGCGACTCGGGAATCGTCGCCAAGCTGTTCGACGAGCGCGATCCCGCCGTCAAGAAGCTGCTGGCGATGGCGATCTCCGCCGCTCGCGCAAAGGGCAAGTACATCGGCATCTGCGGCCAGGGCCCGAGCGACCACCCGGACCTGGCCCAGTGGCTGATGGAACAGGGCATCGAATCGGTGTCGCTGAACCCCGACACGGTCGTCGACACCTGGCTGAAGCTGGCCAAGGCGAAGGCGGCGCAGGGCTGAGCCCGGCATGAGTGCCGCCGCGGCCGCCGTCGCCACCGCGAAGCCTGCGATCGCCGCCACGTCGGCGGCCCCGCTGCTGGACGTGCGCGCGTTCGACTGGGCCGCGGCGCTGGCCAACTGGGGCCTGGCCCTGCTGATCCTGCTGGTCGGCATCTGGGTCGCCCGCTGGATCAGCCGTGCGATCGAGCGCGCGCTCGGACGTGCGGGCGTCGAAGGCACGCTGTCGGGCTTCCTGCGCAACGTCAGCTACGCGGCGATGGTGGTGATCGTCGTGATCGCCGCGCTGCAGAAGGGCGGCGTGCCGACGACCTCGGTCCTGGCCGTGCTCGGCGCGGCGGGTCTGGCCATCGGTCTGGCGCTGAAGGACTCGCTGTCGAACATCGCCTCGGGGGTGATGCTGATCGTGCTGCGCCCGTTCCGCGATGGCGACCACGTGCAGGCCGCCGGGCTCGAGGGCATCGTCGAGGAAATCCGTATCTTCCAGACGCGCATGCGCACGTTCGACAACCGCCTGATCGTGCTGCCGAACAGCATGATCACGACCGCGCCGATCATCAACTTCACCGCCAAGCCGCAGCGCCGCATCGAGATCCTCGTCGGCGTCGGTTACGACGACGACCTGCGCACCGCGCGCGAAGTGCTGCTGGCGATCGCCGCGGAAAACGCGCTCATCCTGAAAAAGCCCGAGCCGTTCGTGCAGGTGACGCGGCTGAGCGAGAGCAGCGTCGACCTGACCCTGTTCGCCTGGACCAAGACCAAGGATTTCGGCGAGGCCCGCAGCGAGCTGACCGAAGCGGTCCGCACGCGGATCCTCGACGCCGGCCTGTCGATCCCCTACCCGCAGCGCAACCTGCACGTGTACCACCACGATGCCGACGGCCGGCCGCTGCACGAGCTGCTGATGCGCTCGGTGGGCGACGACGGCGACGCGTCTGCGCCTCCTGCCCCGGTCGCGCCCCGGGCGTGATCGCCTCCGACCGGTAGAGGGCCGCGCGGCTCAGTCCGCCGCGTTCCCGCCGAGCGCGCCCATGAACCTGCGGTAGTGGCGCAGCTCGTCGATCGAATCGTGCACGTCGCTCAACGCCGTGTGCTTGGATTCCTTCGCGACCCCCGCGAGCACCTCCGGCGACCAGCGGCGCGCCAGCTCCTTGACCGTGCTGACGTCGAGGTTGCGGTAGTGGAAGTACTGCTCCAGCGTCGGCATCTGCCGGTGCAGGAAGCGGCGGTCCTGGCAGATGGAGTTGCCGCACATCGGCGAAGCCTTCGGCGCCACCCACTGCTTGAGGAACTCGAGCGTACGCCGCTCGGCCTCGGCCATGCCGACACCATCGTCGATCACACGCTGCCACAGCCCGGACTTGCGGTGCTGGGTGCGGTTCCAGTCGTCCATCGCCTCGAGCCGCTCGAGCGGATGCGCGATCGCGAGTTCGGGACCTTCGGCGAGCACCTCCAGATTGGCATCGGTGACCACCGTGGCGATCTCGAGGATCGAGTCGTGGTCGGTGTCCAGTCCGGTCATCTCGAGGTCGATCCAGATCAACCGGTGGTCGGCGCCGTTCTTGGCCATCGTGTGCTCGCGGGCGGATGCGGGTGACGGCATGATAGCCGACGGGCCGCGCGCCCTTTCCCACTGCACAGTGAGCCTGCGATGACCTCGCCCGATACCCTCGGCCACTACGCCATCCTGACTTCGATGCTGGCGCCGGCGTTCTTCCTGACCGCGACCGCATCGCTGCTGATGTCCGCGAACGCGCGGCTGGCGCGCGTCATCGATCGCGCCCGCGTGCTGCTGCGCGAACTCGGCGAGGCCGAGGACGACGACGAGCGCGAGCTGCTCGAACGCCGCATCGCAATGCAGAAGCGGCGCAGCCAGATCATCCTGCGCGGCAGCCAACTGCTCTACATCGCCATCAGCTTCTTCGTCGGGACCAGCCTGACCGTCGCCGGCGATGCGGTGCTCGGCTACCGCTTCGGCGTGCTGCCCACCGCGCTCGCGGCGCTGGGCGTGCTGGCGATGTTCGCCGCCAGCCTGCTGCTGGCCCGCGAATCGTCGATGGCGGTGCTGGCGATCAACGAGGAGATGGACCACGGCCACGTGCGCGCGCGCAAGCGTCGGCCGGCGTCCCGCTGAGCCCGGGTTCGGGACGCCGGGACGTCCCGGCGCCTCCGGTCAGGCCGGTTTGCCGCGCTTGCGGCGGAAGTACGCCGTCAGCCGCGCGCCGGCGTCGTCCCCGAGCACGCCGCCGACGACGTCCACGCGGTGGTTGTGCCGCGGGTCGGCGAGCAGGTCGAAGACGCTCCCCGCCGCACCGGTCTTCGGATCGCGCGCACCGAACACCACCCGCGCGACGCGTGCATGGATCATCGCCATCGCGCACATCGCGCACGGCTCCAGCGTCACGTACAGCGTGGTGCCGAGCAGGCGGTGGTTGCCGATTGCGGCGCCGGCGCGTCGCAGCGCGACGATCTCCGCGTGCGCGCTCGGGTCGCACTCGCTGATGTTGCGGTTCCACCCCTCGCCGAGCACCTTGCCCTCGGCGGACACGAGCACCGCGCCCACCGGGATCTCGTCGTCCTCGCGCTCGGCACGATCGGCCAAGGCGAGCGCATGCCGCATCCAGCGGACGTCGATGTCCGCGGCGGATTCGCCCGGGGTGGCGTGCGGAAGCGGCAGGGGGTCGGACAACGCGGGCGCTCGGTACGGACTGGCGACAGGATAGCGGCGCGTGGCGATCGCGGCGCCTCCGGCGCCCGCAACCTCAAGGGCCGGAGGCGCGGGTGAGGTAGGCGATGACGTCGGCCCGATCGCGCGGGTCGGCGAGGCCGACGAACGCCATCGAGGTCCCCGGCAGCGCCTGCTCGGGATCGGCCAGGAAACGGTCGAGCTCCCGCGCGCTCCACGCCAGGTCGCGCTCACTCACCGCGGCCCGCAGCGCAGGCGAGTAGTCGAACCCGGCCTCAACGCCGGCAGCGCGCCCGACGACGCCGAACAGGTTGGGCCCGCTGAGCCCGGCTTCTCCGGCCACCACCGAGTGGCAGGCATAGCACTGCTGGAACACGACCGCGCCGCGACTCGGGTCGCCGCCGCGCACGCTGATGCGCACGGCGGGGCGTGCCGGGCCGCCCTGCCCGCTGGCGCTCTGGCCGGCGAGCGCCTGGGTCGCCGCTGGAGCGGCGCCCAGCGCCAAGGCGGCCAGCAGACCGCCCGCAAACGCGGCGCGGACGTTCACTTCGACTCGGCGTCCGTACGGAACACCACGAGGCGGTCCGTGCCGGACTCCGGCGCCCACACTTCGCCCTTGCGCCCGAGCATCTGGCGTACGTTCGCACCGGGCTGGTCGCTCGGGAACGACTCGAACCGCTCGGTGGCCGGATCGAAGCGCAGGACCGCGTTGGCGGCGAAATCGGTGATCCAGACCTTGTCGGTTTCGTCGACGTAGACCGAGTAGGTCTTCGGCTTGTCGCCGGGCGGCATCCACGCCTTCCACTCCCCGGTGGACGGCCGGTAGCGGCTGAGCTGGCCCGAGTTCCACTCGCTGACCCACAGGTCGCCCTTGCTGTCGGACCACACGCGGCGCGCGCCCTGCCCCGGCGTCGGCGGCTCGATCACCGTGGCCTTGCCGCTGTCGAGGTCGATCCGGGCCAGGTGGTTGCCGGCCAGCGAGACGTAGTAGACGTCGCCCGACGGCGTGGTCGCGATCCCGTAAGGCCCGCGTCCGCGCGGCGCGTCCCAGACCTCGACCTGCCCCTTCCTCGGGTCCAGACGGCCGTAGACGCCGTTCTGGCCGGTGAACCAGAGCACGCCGCGACCGTCGAAGGTCGCCGTGTTGAGGTTGGTGTAGCCGCGCTCGGCGGGCACCGGGAAGCGCGTGACGGCCTCGGTCTTGGGGTCGACGCGGACGATCGCGTTGAGGCCGCTGTCGGTGATCCATGGCGCGCCGTCGGGGCCGACGATCACGCCGTGCGGCGCGGAGCCCTCGCCCAGCGGGATCTGCCGGACCTGGCCGGTGGCGGGATCGAGACGGCCAAGCGCGCCCTGCCGCTGCGCGGTGTACCAGACCGGGCCGCCGGGGGCCGGATCGGCGGCGACATCGTGGACGCGCGCGCCCTTCGGGAGTTCGTAGACCTGCTGGCGGACGCCGCTGGCGGCTGCCGGGGCAGCGAACGGGGACGCGATCAGCAGCGTGACGAGGGCCAGCGCGACCAGGCGCGGCGAGCACGGGGTCAACAGACGCATGAAAGGCACCTTGGCGACCGGGGTGGAAGGCCGAGTCTGCCACCGCAGTCCCAGGCCGGCATCCGCGACGGCGCGACGCACCGTGCCGTCGTCAGGGCCGGTCAAAAAGACAGAAGGCCTACTCCCATTCGATCGTCGCCGGCGGCTTGCCGCTGATGTCGTACACCACGCGCGATACGCCGCGCAGCTCGTTGATGATCCGGTTCGACACCCGGCCGAGGAAGTCGTACGGCAGGTGCGCCCAGTGCGCGGTCATGAAGTCGATGGTCTCCACGGCGCGCAGCGCGATCACCCACTCGTAGGCGCGCGCGTCGCCGACCACGCCGACGGACCTGACCGGCAGGAACACCGCGAACGCCTGGCTGGTCCTGTCGTACAGGTCGGCCTTGCGCAGCTCGTCGATGAAGATCGCGTCGGCCTTCGCCAGCAGCTCGGCGTACTCGCGCTTGACCTCGCCGAGGATACGCACGCCCAGGCCCGGCCCCGGGAACGGGTGGCGGTAGACCATCTCGCGCGGCAGTCCGAGGGCGACACCGAGGCGCCGCACCTCGTCCTTGAACAGCTCGCGCAGCGGCTCGACCAGCTTGAGCTTCATGTCCTCGGGCAGGCCACCGACGTTGTGGTGGCTCTTGATCACGTGCGCCTTGCCGGTCTTGCTGCCAGCCGACTCGATCACGTCCGGGTAGATCGTGCCCTGCGCCAGCCACTTGGCGTTGGCGAGCTTGTGCGACTCCTCGTCGAAGATCTCGACGAACAGGTTGCCGATGATCTTGCGCTTGGCTTCCGGGTCGCTGACGCCCTCGAGTGCCTTGAAGTAGCGGTCGGCCGCATCGACCCGCACGACCTTGACGCCCATGTGCTCGGCGAACATCGCCATCACCTGGTCGCCCTCGTTCCACCGCAGCAGGCCGGTGTCGACGAACACGCAGGTCAGCTGGGTGCCGATCGCCTTGTGCAGCAGCGCCGCGACGACCGACGAGTCGACGCCGCCGGAGAGGCCGAGGATCACGTCGTCGCTGCCGACCTGGGCGCGCACGCGCGCGATCTGGTCGTCGATGATGTTGTCGGCGGTCCACAGCGTCTGGCAGCCGCAGATGTCGACGACGAAGCGCCGCAGCAGCGCCTGGCCCTGCTTGGTGTGGGTGACCTCGGGGTGGAACTGCACGCCGTACCAGCGCTTGTCCTCGTTCGCCATCGCCGCGACCGGGATGCGGTCGGTGACGGCGGTGATCGTCCAGCCCGGCGGCGCAGTCGCCACGTGGTCGCCGTGGCTCATCCACACGTCGATGCGCGGCTCGCCGCCGTAGTCGCTGAGCCCGCCGAGCAGGGCGTCGTGCGCCACCAGCTGGACCTCCGCGTGCCCGAACTCGCGCGCATCGGCCGCTTCGGTCGATCCGCCCAGCTGCGCGGCGAGCGTCTGCATGCCGTAGCAGATGCCGAGGATCGGCAGGCCGCTGTCGAACACCTGCTGGGGCGCCGTGGGCGCGCCGGCCTCGGTGGTCGACTCGGGGCCGCCCGACAGGATGATGCCCTTCGCCCCGTACTTCGCGATTTCGGCCGGGTCGTGGTCCCAGGCCCAGATCTCGCAGTAGACGCCGATCTCGCGGATGCGCCGTGCGATCAGCTGCGTGTACTGCGCGCCGAAGTCGAGGATCAGGATCTTGTCGGTGTGGATGTCGGTCATCGGGGCAGTCGCGTCCGGATCGAGAGCAGGTGGGTGAGGCAGTGCGGCCAAAACGAAGAAGGGAAACGCTGCCGTCTCCCTTCTTCGATCGCGTCAGCTGGCGCGGTAGTTCGGCGGTTCCTTGGTGATCTGCACGTCGTGGACGTGGCTCTCGCGCGTGCCGGCGCTGGTCACGCGGACGAACTGCGGCTTCTTGCGCATGTCCTCGATCGTCGCGCAGCCGACGTAGCCCATCGTCGCGCGCAGGCCGCCGGCAAGCTGGTGGACGACGTTGCGCAGCGGGCCGCGGTACGGCACGCGGCCTTCGATGCCTTCCGGCACCAGCTTGTCGGCGTCGCTCGCGTCCTGGAAGTAGCGGTCCTTCGAGCCCTGCTCCATCGCGCCGAGCGAGCCCATGCCGCGGTAGCTCTTGTAGCTGCGGCCCTGGAACAGCTCGGTCTCGCCGGGGCTTTCCTCGGTGCCGGCGAACAGCCCGCCGATCATCACCGTCGACGCGCCGGCGGCGATCGCCTTGCCGATGTCGCCGGAGAAGCGGATGCCGCCGTCGGCGATCAGCGGGATGCGGTCCTGCAGCGCCTCGGCGACCATGTCGACCGCGGTGATCTGCGGCACGCCGACGCCGGCGACGATGCGCGTCGTGCAGATCGAACCGGGGCCGACGCCGACCTTCACCGCATCGGCGCCGTGGTCCATCAGCGCAAGTGCCGCGTCGCCGGTGACGATGTTGCCGCCGATCACCTGCAGCTGCGGGAAGCGCTGCTTGACCCACTTGACCCGGTCGAGCACGCCCTGCGAATGGCCGTGCGCGGTGTCGACCACGATCACGTCGACGCCGGCCGCGGCCAGCGCCTCGACGCGCGCCTCGGTGTCGCCGCCGACGCCGACCGCGGCGCCGACCAGCAGCCGCTCGCTGCTGTCGTACGCGGCATTGGGGTTGTCGGACTTCTTCTGGATGTCCTTGACGGTGATCAGTCCGCGCAGCTCGAAGCCGTCGTTGACCACCAGCACCTTCTCGATGCGGTGCTTGTGCAGCAGCTGGATGACTTCCTCGTCCGATGCGCCTTCGCGGACCGTGATCAACCGGTCCTGCTTGGTCATGATGTGGCGGACCGGATCGTCGAGCTTGCTCTCGAATCGCATGTCGCGGCTGGTGACGATACCGACCAGTTGGCCGTTGTCGACCACCGGCACGCCGGAGATGTTGCGCGCGCGGGTCAGCTTGAGGACCTCGGCGATGGTCGTCTCGGGGCCGACGGTGAACGGCTCCTTGATCACCCCGGCCTCGAACTTCTTGACCGAGGCGACCTGCGCGGCCTGCGCCTGCAGGCTCATGTTCTTGTGCAGGATGCTGATGCCGCCGAGCTGGGCCATGGCGATCGCCAGGCGCGCCTCGCTGACGGTGTCCATCGCCGCGGAGACGATCGGCAGGCGGATGCGCAGGTCGCGGGTCAGTCGGGAGTCGAGGGAGACGTCCTTGGGCAGGACGGTCGAATGCGCCGGGACGAGCGAGACGTCGTCGTAGGTGAGCGCTTCAGCCTGGATACGCAGCATGGGCGAGGGCCGGGAGGATGAAGCGCGTCATTGTAACCCGTCGGCCGCCCCGGCCGCTCCGACCGGCGGGACGCCGCGTCCTGCCCGCGCGGATGTCCAGCCGATGTCGCCCGGGCCGATTCAATCCGCCGCGTCGGCCGCTTCCAGGGTGTTCTGCATCAGCGTCGCGACGGTCATCGGCCCGACCCCGCCCGGCACCGGGGTGATCCAGCTCGCCCGCTCGGCCGCAGCCGCGAAGCCGACGTCGCCGACCAGCCGGCCGTCGTCGAGCCGGTTGATGCCCACGTCGATCACGACCGCACCCGGTTTGACCCACTCTCCCGGGATCAGCTGCGGGCGCCCGACCGCGACGACGAGGATGTCGGCGCCGCGGACGGCGGCCTCGAGCACCGCCGGCGGCGTGAACTTGTGGCAGCTGGTCACGGTGCACCCGGCGATCAGCAGCTCGAGCGCCATCGGCCGGCCGACATGGTTGGACACCCCGACGATCGTCGCGCTCTGCCCGCGCACGGGGCGGTCGGTGTAGCCCAGCAGCGTGGTGATGCCGCGCGGCGTGCACGGACGCAGGCCGAACTGGCGCAGCGCGAGGTGGCCGACGTTCTCGGGATGGAAGCCGTCGACGTCCTTGCGCGGGTCGATGCGGTGGATCAGCTGCGTCGCGTCGCGCCGGTCCGGGAGCGGCAGCTGGACCAGGATGCCGTGGACCTCCGGGTCGGCGTTGAGCTGGTCGATCAGGTCGAGCAGCTGGGCGTCGCTGGTGTCGGCCGGCAGGTCGTAGTCGATCGCCCGGATCCCGACCTTCTCGGCGGCGCGTCGCTTGTTCTTGACGTACACGCTCGATGCCGGGTCATTGCCGACCAGCACCACCGCCAGCCCCGGACGCGGCTTCCCCGCCGCGACGCGCGCGTCGACCTGGGCCTTGAGGTTGTCGAGCAGGTCCTCGGCAATGCGCTTGCCGTCGAGGATGCGGGCGGGAATCGGTGCGGTCATGCCGGGGCGGTTGCGCGAAGTCGGCGCGCATTATCGCATCCGCGTCTGCCCGGCCGGCGGCTGCCGACGGACGCGAACGGCGCGGGACGCTTCCACATCGCCGCCCGGCAGGCCTACCCTGCTCGCCCGCCCCCACGGAGCCCGCCGCAATGGCCGACACCGATTTCGAAACCCTGCAGATCGAGGCGGCCGTGTTCCGCCGCCTGCGCGACCACCTGATGCACGAGCGCCCGGACGTGCAGAACATCGACCTGATGATCCTCGCCGGCTTCTGCCGCAACTGCCTCGGCGACTGGTACCGCGAGGCCGCCGAGCACCGTGGCATAACCATGACCAAGGACGAGGCGCGCGAGGCGGTCTACGGCGAGCCCTTCGCCCAGTGGAAAGGCAAGCACCAGCGCGAGGCGACGGCCGAGCAGCTCGCGGCGTTCGAGGCCGCCCAGCGCAGCCACGACCAACCCCGCTAGGAGCCCCCGGCCGGCGAGCCCTGCGCCGGGGTGACCGCCGGCGCGTTGGGATTCGGGCAGCGCGGCACCTTGGGCACGGCGCCGACGACGCAGTTCACGCAGCACGCCTGCGCCGGCGGTGCCATGGTGGCCGGCTGGAACGGCGGCGGCGGCGGTAGCGCCGCGAGTACCGTCTGCGGCTTCAGCTTCAACAGCGCCGCCCAGTCCTGCCGGTTGAAATTGCAGGCACTCGCCGTGTCCGGCGCGCACTCGGGGTCGACCTGGCCGCGACGCGGCAGCGTCCACAGCAGGCCGCTGCGGTTCATCGGCAGCAGCCGCATCGTGACGCTGTGCTGGACGTTGCCGCCGATCAGGTAAGCCATGCCGTCGCCGCCCGGGTTCGCGGCGACGACCACCTCGCAATGCATCGGCAGGCCGTCGCTCCCGGCGCTGAGCACCTGACGCAGGCCTTCGACCCCGTACACCCGGTTGGGCGAGCGCACGTAGCACAGCATGTCGCCGGTCGCCGGGGGGGTCGTGGCCGGGTCGCGGAACTCGTACGCGCTCTCGCCCGGCGTGGTCAACGCATCGCGGACGTAGTCCACGTGGCTGGGCGAAACGTTGAAGCCGGGCACGCCGGCGCGCCGCAGAACGTAGCTGATGAAGGCGGCCGACCACGGCTGGTCGATCACGAAGCTGCGGCACTGCACGGTCGAGTAGCGGTTGGCGCCCGCGTAGGTGCAGTCGTTCGCGCCGTCGAAGCTCGACATCCGCGGCAGCACGCCGCTGTCGCGCCAGTACGAGGCCACGCGCAGCCACGCCGGCGTGCCGCCGTCGTCCAGCCCCGTGTTCTCCGCCTCGGCCACGGACACGCTGGCCAGGCGGCCCTGCGCGTCGATGAACGGGCGGTACCACAGCATGTGCTCGCTGCAGGCAACGGCCGCGATGCGCGTGGCGACATCGGGAGCGGACTGGCGGTTGCGCACCAGCGGGCACACGTCGGCGGCGGCCGCGGCGTCGGCGGCGAGCAGGCCGGCCAGCACCAGGACCGTACGGAACATCAGGCATTTCAGCATCGGCAGCTCCCTGCACCGGCCCCGATGGCGGCGCGTCTACGAGGCGGCGCAGAACGCCGCGTAGTCGATATATCCCGGAAACGGTGTGAACGGCGCGCACAGGGCGCACTCCGGGTCCGCGCCCAGCCGGGTCTCGCGGAACCGCATCGCCAGCGCGTCGAAGTGCAACACGCGCCCGGCCAGCGGCTCGCCGATACCGAGAATCAGCTTGATGGCCTCCGTCGCCTGCAGCAGGCCAATGACCCCGGGCAGCACGCCGAGCACGCCAGCCTCGGCGCAGTTCGGGGCCGCCTCCGGCGGCGGCGGCTCGGGGAACAGGCAGCGGTAGCACGGCGCCTGCCCGCGCCGGCGGCCGGCATCGAACACGCTGACCTGTCCCTCGAAACGGTGCACGGCGCCATACACCAGCGGCTTGGCCAGCTTGATGCAGGCGTCGTTGAGCAGGTACCGCACCGGGAAGTTGTCGGCGCCGTCGACGACCACGTCGGCCCCGGCAATCAGGCCTTCGACATTGCCGGCACGGATGCGCTCGCCGAACGCCTCGATGCGCACCGACGGATTCAGCGCGGTCAGCGCCTCGCGCGCGGAGTCGACCTTGGCCATGCCGATGCGCGCGTCGGTGTGCAGGATCTGCCGCTGCAGGTTGCTGCGGTCGACGACGTCGTCGTCGGCGATCACCAGCGTGCCGACGCCCGCTGCGGCGAGGTAGTACGCCGCCGGCGAGCCCAGTCCGCCCGCCCCGACCATCGCCACGCGCGCGGCCTGCAGCCGGCGCTGTCCGGCCTCGCCGACTTCGGGCAGGCGCAGGTGGCGGGCGTAGCGCTCGTAGAAGTCGAGGTCGTGCGCGTCGCGTTCGACCGGCAGGCCCGCGGCGATCCATGCCTCGGTACCGCCTTCTACCGACGCGAGCGCGGTGTAGCCCGCCGCCGCCAGCGCCTGTGCGCACAGCAGCGAGCGCCTCCCGCCCTGGCAGATCAGCACCACCGGTGCGGCGCGGTCCGGCAGCGCGGAGGCCGGGGCGGCTTCGAGCTCACCGCGCGACACGCCCAGCGCCCCGGCGGCGCGGCCGACGGCGCGCTCGTGCGACTCGCGCACGTCGACCAGCGTGGCGCCCGCGCGCTGGCGTTCATGCGCCTGCGCGGGGGTGAGGGATTCGATCTGGATCGCGGGTCCGGCCATCGCGCGATTATCGCGCGGCACTGCCCTGCCCGCGCGGCGCGCCGACTAGGCGATCACCAGCACGTCGACCGCATCGCCGACTGCGAGACGCTGCGGACCGTCCGGCACGACGATGAGCGCGTTCGCGTCCGCCGCCGCGCGCAGCCGATGCGAGCCGGTCGCCGCGCTCGGATCCGCGCGCAGCATGCCGTCGTCGTCGCTGAAGAGCCGCGCCCGGACGAACTCGCGGCGCGCGTGCGGCTTGTCGATCGGCGCGGCCAGCCGCGCGCGCCACGCCGGGCGCGCCTCGGTCCGTCCCTGCAGGCCGTCGAGCAGCGCCCGGCCGAGGGTAAGGTACGTCGCGAGCACCGACACGGGATTGCCGGGGAGCCCGAGCACCCGCGCCTGGTCCAGGCTGCCGAACAGCACCGGCATCCCCGGCTTCATCCGCACCTTCCACAGGTGCACCTCGCCGAAGCGCGCCAGCACGCCCGGCAGGTGGTCCTTCTCGCCGGCGGACACGCCACCGCAGGTCAGCACCATGTCGAACGCGCAGGCCGCATCGCGCAGCGCGATCTCGACCTGCTTCGGGTCGTCCGGCAGGCGCGGCCAGGCGGTGGGCTCGAGCCCGTCCGCGCGCAGCAGCCCCATCAGCAGCTCGCGGTTGCTGTCGTAGATCTGGCCCGGCGCCAGTGCGATCCCCGGCTCGACGAGCTCGTCGCCGGTGGTGTAGACCGCGACCGTCGGGCGTCGCGACACGCTCAGCGAGGGCAGTCCCAGCGATGCGGCCAGCGACACCCGTGCCGGCGACAGCCACTGGCCCACGCGCAGCACCCGATCGCCGGGTTCGACATCCTCGCCGCGACGCCGGACGTTGGCGCCCAACGGCAGGCCAGCAGGGACGCTGATCGCGTCGCCGTCGATCGCGACGTCCTCCTTGATCACGACCGTGTCCGCGCCTGCCGGCAGCGCCGCGCCGGTCGTGATCCGCACGCAGGCGCCGGGCGCCAGGGCGAGATCCAGGGCACGCCCGGCGAACTGCTCGCCCGCAAGCGGCAGCCGCGCACCGTCAGCACCGAGGTCGGCGTGGCGCAGTGCGTAGCCGTCCATCGCGCTGTTGTCGAACGCCGGCAGCGCCATCGGCGCGACGAGGTCCTCGCGCAGCACCCGTCCGTGTGCGCGCGACAGCGCCACCGACTGCGCGTCGACGACGTGCCGCGTCGCCACGCCGCGCACGATCTTCAGCGCGTCGTCGAACGAAACGCCGGTCGGCACGCCGGGGGGCAAGGGGCTGGTCATCGCTCAGTCCGGTGGAGGAAGGTGGATGCCGGCGGCGGCGAGATCGGCCGGCGTGTTGAGGTTGCCAAAAAGCAGGTCGGACCACGCCACGCCGACCATGCCCAGCCGCGACTGCACGGCATGTACGGCCCGGTCGCCACTGTGCACGGCCGATTCGACCGCGGCGCGCGCGGGGTCCACCGGCCACAGTGCGCACAGCGGCTGGGGGCCGTCCGCGTCGATCGCAAAGGCGCCGTGACCCGAGCCCGCCCGCAGGCGGGGCAGCAGGTCGTCGGGCAGTCGGAGGACGTCCACCGGCACGGTCAGCAGCCACGGGCTGGCGCACGCGGCGAGCAGCGCGTCGACGCCCGCAAGCGGGCCGGCATTGGCGATGCGGTCGACGACGGCGGTCAACCCGTGCGCCGCATGGCGCGGCAGCTCGCGGTTGGCGCTGACCAGCACGGGATGCGCGGCGAAGCGGCGCGCGAGGCGCAGCACCTGCGGCTGTGCGTCCCGGCCCAACCACGCCTTGTCGGCCCCGCCGAGCCGCGTCGCGCGCCCTCCCGCCAAGATGCCGACGGTGATGCCGGGCGCGCTCACGCGATGCTCCGCGGCACGCCGCACATCGCCGACGATTCGCGGCGCGCGCGGCGGGCGTTCACTTGCCGCGCTTGACGTGCCGGATCAGGCGGCGCTTTTTCGCAACCTGCTTTTCGGTCAGCACGTTCTTCTTGCCTTCGTACGGGTTGCTGCCTTCCTTGAACACGAACCGCACCGGCGTGCCGACCAGCTTGAAGCGCTTGCGGAAGAAGTTCTCGAGGTAGCGGCGGTACGAATCGCTCAGCGTGCGCAGGCGGGTGCCGTGGACAATGAAGGTCGGCGGATTGCTGCCACCGGGATGGGCGAAGCGCAGCTTGGCCACGTGGCCGCGCACCACCGGCGGCGGGTTGGTCTCGTACGCGATCTCGAGCGCCTTGGTCGTTTCGGCGGTGCCGAACTCGCGCGTCGCCGAGGCATGCGCGCGGTGGATCGCCTTGAACAGCTCGCGCAGCCCCGAGCCGTGCTTGGCGCTGATGCGGACCGCTTCGGCCCACTCGACGAAGCCAAGCTTGCGTACGACGAGGTTCTCGGCCTGCTGGCGCTGGTAGTCGGTCAGCCCGTCCCACTTGTTGACGGCCACGACCAACGCGCGCCCGGCGTCGAGCGCGTAGCCCAGCACGCTGGCGTCCTGGTCGGTCACGCCCTCGCTGGCGTCGATCAGCACGACCGCCACCTGGCACTGCTCGATCGCCTGCAGCGTCTTGATGATCGAGAACTTCTCGACCGCCTCCTCGACCTTGGCCTTGCGGCGCACGCCGGCGGTGTCGACCAGCCGGTACAGCCGGCCGTCGCGCTCCATGTCGATCGCGACCGAATCGCGGGTCGTGCCCGGGACTTCGGACGCGATCATCCGCTCTTCGCCGAGCAGGCGGTTGACCAGCGTCGACTTGCCGACGTTCGGCCGCCCGATGAAGGCCACACGGATGCGGTTCGGGTCGTTGTCGAGCTCCTCGGCGCTGCCTTCTTCCGGCAGCTTGGCCAGCACGCTGTCGATCAGCGTGTCGATGCCCTGCCGGTGCGCCGACGACACCGGCACGACGTCGGAAAATCCGTAGCGGGCGAAATCGTTCAGCGCCGCCTGGACGTCGAGGCCGTCGGTCTTGTTGACGACCAGCATCGTCGGACGCGCAGCTTTGCGCAGCCACTTCAGGATGTCGTCGTCGAGCGCAGACGCGCCCTCGCGCCCGTCGACGATGAACAGCACCAGATCCGCTTCTTCGGCCGCCGCGCGGGCCTGCCGCGTGGTCGCCCCGACCAGCCCTTCGTCCTCGCCCGCGATGCCGCCGGTGTCGACCACGGCGAACGCGCGCTGACCCTCGGGCCGGCAGACGCCGTAGTGGCGATCACGGGTCACGCCGGGCTGGTCGTGCACCAGCGCGTCGCGGGTGCGCGTCAGCGCGTTGAACAGGGTGGATTTGCCGACGTTGGGACGGCCGACGAGGGCGACGAGCGGAAGCATGGGCGGAAGCCGGAATGGACGAAGGGGGCGGCGGCCGGACGGCCGGCGACGGGCTGGACGGTGGCGTCCAAGGTAACCCCACGGCCCGGCATGATGACCGGCGGGGCCGCAAAAGGGAAACGGCCCGGCGCAGGACGCCGGGCCGTTCGAGGTCCATCGGGCGCACGTGCCGCCCGACGATGGCGCGTTACGGCAGCCGGAACGCGCTCAGTTCGCCGTCGATGTTCTGCGCGATCAGGATCCCGTCGACCACCACCGGGGCGGCGCGCAGCGGCGTGCCGCCCATGCGCTCGCGCGCGGCGAAATCGCCGTTGTCCAGCCGCAGCCAGTGCAGGTAGCCGTCGAGGTCGCCGACCACCGCGTAGTCGCCGTGCACCGCCGCGCCGGTCAGCTTGCGGCGCGCCAGACCCGGCTGGCTCCACAGCGCGCTGCCGCTGGCCTTGTCCAGGCCGTAGACGGTGCCGCGCGTGTCGGCCACGACGAGGCGGTCGCTGGCGACGCCGACGCGACCGGCACCGCCGTACTCCGCGGCCCACGCCGGGCGGCCGCTCGGCGCGTCGATCGCGACCGTCTGGCCCTTGAAGCTCGAGGCGAACAGCGCGGCGCCGTCGAGCACCGGCGTGCCGTCGACGTCGGCCATGCGATCGAGTTCGGTACGCCCCTCGGCCTGGCCGATCGGCTGCTCCCACAGCGGGCGGCCGTCGGTCGCCGACAGCGCGACCACGGTGCCGTCGTCGTTGCCGACGAACACGAAACCGGGACCGAGCACCGGCGCGTCGTTGCCACGGACCGAAAGCATCGGCACGTCGCGGTTCCAGAACCAGCGGCGCTCGCCCGAGGCCGCGTCGAACGCGGTGACGCGTCCGTCGTTCGAGCGCACGAACACCAGCCCGCCGCCGATGGCGGGCGCGGCAATCACTTCGTTGACCACCTTCGCCTGCCAGCGCTCGGCGCCGGTCGACGCGTCGAGCGCGACCACCTCACCGTCGAGCCCGCCGATCACGACGATGCCGTCGCCGACGCCCGGCCCGCCGGACAGGCGCAGGTCGCTGTCGTACGTCCACACCGGCTTTCCGGTCTGCAGGTCGAATGCGCGCACCCCACCTTCGAGCGCCGCGGCGAAGACGCGGCCGTCGGCGACCACCGGGCCCTGGCGGAGGCCGAGCACGCCCTCGCCCTTGCCAGCGTTCGCCGACCACAGTCGCGTTACCGCGACCGACGGGGCGAAGTCGACCAGCGCGACCGGCTCGTTCGGCTTGTCGTCGTCCTTATCGCCGCCGAACCAGTCTTTGACGGTGGCGCAGCCGGCGAGTACGGCGGTGCAGGCCACGACGGTGGCGGCGCGGAACAGGGTCGAGCGGGACTGCATCTTCATCAAGACTTGGCCTCGGGCTGGGGCGGCGTCCCACCGACTTCGGTGAGTTTGAGTTCAAGCAGGCCACGGCGCGGCGAACCGACGTCGAGCTTCGGCAGCGCCTTGGCGTAGGCATCGCGGGCGCGTTCGCGCTGGCCCAGGGCCAACTCCGCATCGCCGCGCAGTTCGAGCGCGGCCGGCGAGTCGCCCTGGCCGGCCAGCTTCAGCGCCTCGTCGGCCTTGCCGGCATCCAGCAGCAGGCGCGCGATGCGCAGGTTGACGATTTCGGCGATGGCCGGATCCGAGGAGCTGATGCCGCGCAGCGTCGCCAGCGCGGCGTCACGTTGCCCAGCGAGCACCTGCGACTTGGCCAGCGCGAGCGTCGCGAGGTCGGCGTAGCTGCCCGGCGGCAGCGCCTTGATCTTGTCGGCGGCCTTCGCGTCGGAGGCGTCGACGGCATCGATGGCGGCCTGGTAGGCGTTCGCGGCATCCATGCGCTGGTTCGCGCGCTGGCCGTCCCACCACTTCCAGCCGAAGATCGCCGCCAGTCCCAGCGCGACGCCGCCGATCAATCCAGCGCCATTGCGGCGCAGCCATTCGCGAACGCGCTCGCTTTGTTCGTGTTCGTCCAACAGATCGTCAATTGCCATTTCGCATGCTCTGACGCCCCCGCCATCGGCAGGGGTCGGTGTGCGGAAGCCGGCCCGAGCGGGCCGGTGCGTGCCTAGCGACCCGCGACGCGGGTCATTGCACGACCGGCGTCAGGGAACCGTCAGAGGATAGCGTAAAGCGCGCGACGTTCGCGCGGCTGAACGGTGCCAGGTCGACAGCGCGACCCGCGTTGAGCACCTGCACGGAGGCGCTGTTGCCGATGACGACACGGCCGACTTCGCCGGCGGCATAGCTGCGACTCTGCCCTGCCGTCAGCAGACCCTGCTCGAGTTCGCGCCCGTCGGCGGAGAACACCTGCACCCAGCTGTCGCCGGTGAGCGACAACGTCAACGCCGCAGCAGGCTTGGCCGGGAGCGACGCAATGGACGCCACCACCGGCGTGCGCTCGCGCACGGGCGGCGCCGCGACCACGGCCGGCGTCGCCACCTCGCCCGCGGAGGGCTCGAGCTCGAGGGATTCGACCGCCGAGGGCTCACGCAGCTTGTACGTCGCGCCGAACCACACCGGCACTGCGATTGCCGCGGTCATCACCACGTACACCGCGCGACGGGTGAACTGCTCGGCAACGCGGCGGTAGGTCGGGGTGTGGTTGTGACTGACGAGGTTGGAGGCCCGCACGGTGGCGATCGACGCCTGCTCGAGCAGCGGATCGACGTCGACACCGAGCAGTCGCGCGTAGCTGCGCACCTGGCCGCGAACGAACACGGGCGCGCCGAGCGTGCTCCAGTCGTCCGACTCCAGGCTCCGGACCACGCGGGCCGGCATCTTCAGCTGCGCGGCCACGGACTCGATCGACAGGCCGGCAGCCTCGCGTGCCTCGCGCAGGCGCGCGCCGCAGCGTCCCCCGAACTCGGTCGCGGATTGGTTCGACTCGATCATGGCTTGCCGTTATCCCCTGTCCCGGAGTCCCTGGTGTCGGGAAACTCCGCCCTCATTCGCTGAACGTATCGCCCGGCGGCACGCGTGTCGCCGAGTTTCTCTTCGATCTGTGACGCAATCAGCAGCGAGCGCCGATCGGCCGGCGCCGCCGCGAGGCGGCGCTCTGAAAAGGCCCGGGCCTCGAATGCGCGGCCGGCGCGCAGCTCGTGCTCGGCCAGCGCGCCGAGCGCGACGGCATTGGTCGGGTCCAGCTCGATCGCCCGGCGCAGGTCGCGCCGCGCACGCTCGCCCTGCCCGGCTTGGTCGGCGCAGGCGCCGGAATTGGCCAGAGCCGTCGCCGGGTTCGCGTAGCCCGGGGCGGCCAGCGCCCGGTCGAACCACGCCAGCGACTCGGCCTGGCGGCCCTGCGCGCACATCCACGCGCCGTAGTTGTTCAACGCGGCGCCACTGGTGGGCGCCAGGTCGGCGGCGCGCCGATAGTGGTTGCCCGCGCCCACCCCGTCGCCGCCGGCCTCGAGCGCGGCGGCCAGGAGGGTGTGCGCATCGGCAGACGCCGGGTCCTGCTTCAGAGCCAGTTCCGCCTCGCGCCGCGCACCAGCGAGGTCGCCGCGACCCAGCCGATCGGCCGCGAGGATCACGTGGCGTCGAACGCTCGCGTCACCGCGGTCGACCGCGCGATCGGACACCTCGACGTCGCGCGCCGTCTGGTCGAAGCCCTTGCGCTCGAAGTTCTGGCGGACGAACGTCAGCCGACTGCAGCCGGATACCAACAACAGGCCGGCGATCAACGCCAGCACGGTAACGAGCAGGCCCCGGCGGTCAGGCCGCGGCATCGCCCGCCTCCAGGTCCGAGAGCCGCTTGTTGAAGGCGGCCTGACGACGGGTCCGGTCGAGCACTTGCCCCTTCAGCTGACCGCAGGCCGCGTCGATGTCGTCGCCGCGCGTGCGACGCACCGGGGCGATCAGGCCGCTGTCGTTGAGCAGTTTCTGGAACGTGCGGATCGCCCCGTCGTCGGGGCGCTCGAAACGCGTCCCGGGGAACGGATTGAACGGAATCAGGTTGACCTTCGCGGCGTCCTTCATCTGCACCGCGTTGTCGAACGCGCGCATCATGCGGGCCAGCGCGCGCGCATGCTGCGGCTGGTCGTTGACGCCCTTCATCAGGGTGTATTCGAACGTCACCGACGCCTTCTTGCGGCGCGCGTAGCGCTCACAGGCGTCCATCAGCACGTCGATGGGGTACTTCTTGTTCAGCGGTACGAGTTCGCTGCGCAAGTCGTCGAACGGCGCGTGCAGCGACACCGCGAGCGACACGTCGCTCTCTTCGGCGAGCCGGTCGATCATCGGCACCATGCCGGCCGTCGACAGCGTGACGCGTTTGTTCGCGAGCCCGTAGCCGAGGTCGTCGCGCATGATGCTCATCGCGCGGACCACGTTGTCGAAATTGGCCAGCGGCTCGCCCATCCCCATCATCACCACGTTGGTCAGCTTGCGCTGCTGGTGCGGCACGTTGCCGAGGTGGCGCGCGGCGATCCAGACCTGACCGATGATCTCGGCGGTCGAGAGGTTGCGGTTGAAGCCCTGGGTGGCGGTGGAGCAGAACTGGCAGTTCAGCGCGCAGCCGACCTGCGACGACACGCACAGCGTGCCGCGCCCCTTGTCGGGGATGTAGACCGTCTCGATCGCATTCTTCGGGTCCATGCCGAGCAGCCACTTGTGGGTGCCGTCGGTGGAGGCCTTGTCCAGGATCAGCTGCGGCACGCGCACTTCGGCGTGCTGCTCGAGCTTGGCGCGCAGCGCCTTGCCCAGGTCGGTCATCCCGGCGAAGTCGGTGACGTAGCGGTGGTGGATCCACTTCATCACTTGGTGGGCGCGGTAGCGCTTCTCGCCCAGCACCTGCTCGAAGAAATCCTCGAGCGAGGTGCGGTCCAGGTCGAACAGGTTGCGACGCGCAACAGAAGCCGAAGACGAACCCGCGCCGTCGGCCGGGGCGGCGACAAGCGACGCACCCGCGACCGCCCGCGCCGGCGCGGCAGGCGCGTCGGCGAGCATCAGGTCAATCGGCGGGCGCGTCGTGGTCATGGCCGTCTGCGGCGTGCGTTCGCGCTCAGCGCGCGTAGACGTCCGTGGCCGGAAAGAAGTACGCGGTCTCGATCGCCGCGTTCTCGAGGCTGTCCGAACCGTGCACTGCGTTGGCGTCGATGCTTTCGGCGAAGTCGGCGCGGATCGTGCCCGGCGCTGCGTCCTTCGGATTGGTCGCACCCATCAGCTCGCGGTTCTTCAGCACGGCGTTCTCGCCCTCGAGCACCTGGATCATCACCGGACCGGAGGTCATGAACTCGACCAGCGCGTTGAAGAAGGGACGCTCGCGGTGGACGGCATAGAAGCCTTCGGCTTCGGCGCGCGACAGGTGCTTCATCTTGGCGGCGACGACCTTGAGGCCGGCCTTCTCGAAGCGGGTGTAGATCTCGCCGATGACGTTCTTGGCGACCGCGTCGGGCTTGATGATGGAAATGGTGCGCTCCAGCGCCATGGAAACTCTCCGGGGTTGGCGGGCCGCGGAACCGTTGGTTCGTGCCCGAGGATAACAGAAAAACCCGCGTCGGGACGCGGGTTTAGCCGACTTGGCTACGGAGGATTCTACTGGATTCGCCCTCGGAATTGGAGTTGCACACGCCGTCACGGCGTAGGGTGATTGACCGGCGGGTCCCGCCCGGACTACGATCAAACAAGCGTTTGATTCAGGACCGACCCGATGGCCAGTTCCGCGCACTTCTCGACCAAGGACCGCATCCTCGGCGCCGCCGAGGAACTGTTCGCCCAGTTCGGCTTCACCGGCACGTCGCTGCGCCAGGTCACCAGCCGCGCCGACGTGAACATCGCGGCCGTGAACTACCACTTCGGCAGCAAGGAGAACCTCGTCAACGAGGTCTTCCGCCGCCGCATGGACGAAATGACCGTGCAGCGCCTCGCCGCCCTGAAAGCCGCGACGCAGGAGCATCCGGGCGAGCTGGAACCGATCCTGGCCGCCTTTGTCCAGCCCGCCCTGGCGATGGCGCAGGACCGGCACGGGGGCGGCGCCTTCATCCGGGTGATCGCCCGCGCCTACGCCGAAAAGAACGACGGACTGCGCAAGTTCCTGTCAGATCAGTACGGACACGTGCTGCGCGAATTCGCCAAGGCAATCGCCGGCGCCGTCCCGGGCCTGTCGAAGGAGGAGCTGTATTGGCGACTCGACTTCCTGGCCGGCTCACTGACCTACGCGATGGCCGACTTCGGCCTGATCAAGCGGCCCTCGGGCGTCACCGAGGCCGCGCACCGCGAGCGCGCCGCCCGCGAGCTGATCCGCTTTGCCGCCGCCGGCTTCAAGAGCTGACGGCGCCTTAGCACCAAAATCAATCCCCACAAGGACTTGAACGACATGTCTAACAAACTGCTTGTACGGCGCGCCGCCGTGCTCGGCGCCGGCGTCATGGGTGCGCAGATCGCCGCGCACTTGACCAACGCCGGCGTCGACACCGTGCTGTTCGACCTCCCCGCGAAGGACGGCGACCCGAACGGCGTGGTGACCAAGGCCATCGCCAACCTCGCAAAGCTCAGCCCCGCGCCGCTGGCGGACAAGGCGCTGGCCGAGCGGATCGTGCCGGCGAACTACGAGACCGGGCTCGAACTGCTGAAGGGCTGCGACCTGATCATCGAGGCGATCGCCGAGCGCATGGACTGGAAGCAGGACCTGTACCGCAAGATCGCCCCGTTCGTCCCGGCGCACACGGTGCTGGCGTCGAACACCTCGGGCCTGGGCATCAACAAGCTGGCCGAGGTGCTGCCCGAGGAACTCCGCCACCGCTTCTGCGGCGTGCACTTCTTCAATCCGCCCCGGTACATGCACCTGGCGGAGCTGATCCCGGCCCGGACCACCGACGCCTCGGTGCTCGAAGGGCTGGAAACGTTCCTGACGACCACGCTCGGCAAGGGCGTGGTGATCGCCAAGGACACCCCGAACTTCATCGG
The DNA here is from genome assembly GCF_003586305.1 of Cognatilysobacter tabacisoli. Lineage (GTDB taxonomy): Bacteria > Pseudomonadota > Gammaproteobacteria > Xanthomonadales > Xanthomonadaceae > Cognatilysobacter_A > Cognatilysobacter_A tabacisoli. Next base: position 860,212 of record NZ_QXJI01000001.1, read on the forward strand.
CAATCGCATCGGCGTGTTCTCGATGCTGGCCGCAATGCACCACACGGCGCAGTTCGGGCTCGGCTTCGACGCCGTCGACGCCCTGACCGGACCGGCCATCGGCCGGCCGAAGTCGGCGACCTACCGCACCGCGGACGTGGTCGGCCTCGACACCATGGCCCACGTCATCAAGACCATGGCCGACACCCTGCCCGACGACCCCTGGCACGGCTACTTCAAGGCGCCGGCATGGCTGAGTGGCCTGATCGAAAAGGGCGCGCTCGGGCAGAAGACCGGCGCGGGCTTCTACACCAAGCGGGGCAAGGACATCCTAGTGCTCGACGTCGGGGCTCGCGACTACCGCGCCACGGCGGGTGAACTCGATCCGGACGTCGCCGCGCTGCTGAAGGAACGCGACCCGTCGAAGAAGTTCGCCGCGCTGCGCGCGAGCGCCCACCCTCAGGCCCAGTTCCTGTGGTCGGTGTTCCGCGACACCTTCCACTACAGCGCCTACCACCTGGCCGACATCGCCGACACCGCGCGCGACGTCGACTTCGCGATGCGCTGGGGTTACGGCTGGTCGCTGGGACCGTTCGAGAGCTGGCAGGCGGCCGGCTGGAAACAGGTCGCCGACTGGATCGCCGAAGACATCGTCGCGGGCAAGGCAATGAGCGCCGCGCCGCTGCCGAACTGGGTCTTCGACGGCCGCGACGGCGTGCATACGGCCTCCGGCAGCTTCAGCCCGGTCCGCAACGACGCGGTCGCGCGCTCCACCAATCCGGTCTACGGGCGCCAGCGCTTCCCCGATCCGCTGGTCGGCGAAAAGTTCTCGCAGGGCCGCACCCTGTTCGAGAACGACGGCGTCCGCCTGTGGGCGGACGACGGCGACGACATCGCCGTGGTCGGCTTCAAGACCAAGCTGCACACCGTCAGCGACCACGTGCTGAGCGGACTGCAGGAAGCGATCGCGATCGCCGAGCGCGACTTCCGCGGCCTGGTGATCTGGCAGCCGAAGGAGCCGTTCTCCGCCGGCGCCGACCTCGCCGGGGCGCTGGGCCTGCTGCAGGCCGGCGACGTGGCGGGGTTCGAGGCGATGGTCGCGAACTTCCAGGCCACCAGCCAGCGCATCAAGTACGCGCAGGTGCCGATCGTGGCGGCCGTGCGCGGCATGGCCCTGGGCGGCGGCTGCGAGTTCCAGATGCACGCCGCGCGCACGGTGTTCGGGCTGGAAAGCTACATCGGGCTGGTAGAAGCCGGAGTCGGCCTGCTGCCGGCCGGTGGCGGCCTGAAGGAGTTCGCGGTCCGCGCGTCCGAGGCCGCCGGCCCGGGCGGCGACGTGTTCGCCCAGCTCAAGACCGCATTCGAGAGCGTGGCGATGGGCAAGGTGTCGACGTCGGCCTTCGAGGCGCGCCAGCTGAAGCTCGCACGCGACAGCGACGTGGTCGTGTTCAACGCGCACGAACTGCTGCACGTTGCCCGCCAGCAGGCGCGCGCGATGGCCGACGCCGGCTACCGCCCGCCGCTGCCCGCCCGCCGCATCCAGGTTGCAGGTGACGTCGGGATCGCGACCTTCAAGATGATGCTGGTCAACATGCTCGAGGGGCGCTTCATCTCGCCGCACGACTACGAGATCGCCACCCGCATCGCCACCGTCATGTGCGGCGGGGAAGTCGACCGCGGCGCGCTGGTCGACGAGGAGTGGCTGCTGCGGCTCGAGCGCGAGCACTTCGTGGCCCTGGCGGAGATGCCCAAGACCCAGGAGCGCATCGCCCACATGCTCAAGACCGGCAAGCCGCTGCGCAACTGAGCGACGACGAGGACATCGAGATGACCAAGCAAGCTTCGAACAAGCAAGTCCAGGACGCGTACATCGTCGCCGCCACCCGCTCGGCGGTGGCCAAGGCCCCGCGCGGGGCGTTCCGCAACACCCGCCCGGACGACCTGCTCGCGCACGTGCTGCGCAGCGTGGTCGCGCAGGCGCCGGGCATCGACGTCAACCGCATCGACGACGCGATCATCGGCTGCGCGATGCCCGAGGGCGAGCAGGGCATGAACGTGGCGCGCATCGGCGTGCTGCTGGCCGGCCTGCCGAACACCATCGCCGCGCAGACCATCAACCGCTTCTGTTCGTCCGGCCTGCAGGCGGTCGCGATGGCGGCCGACCAGATCCGGCTCGGCAACGCCGACCTGATGCTCGCCGGCGGCACCGAGTCGATGTCGATGGTGCCGATGATGGGCAACAAGGTCGCGCTGAGCCCCAGCGTGTTCGCGCGCGACGAGAACGTCGCGATCGCCTACGGCATGGGCATCACCGCCGAGAAGGTCGCCGAGGAGTGGAAGATCTCGCGCGAGGCGCAGGACGCGTTCGCCCTCGCCTCCCACCAGAAGGCGATGGCGGCCATCCAGGCCGGCGAGTTCAGCGGCGAGATCTCGCCGTTCGAGGTCGTGTCGCGCGTGCCCGACCTGGCCGGCAACGCGGTGCGGTTGAAGCAGGCGATGGTGGCGGTCGACGAAGGCCCGCGCCCCGACACCTCGCTCGAAGGCCTGGCCAAGCTGCGTCCGGTGTTCCGCAACGGCCAGTTCGGCGGCAGCGTGACGGCCGGCAACAGCTCGCAGATGTCCGACGGCGCCGGCGCGGTCCTGCTGGCTTCGGAACAGGCGATCAAGGACTACGGGCTCACCCCGCTCGCCCGCTTCGTCAGCTTCTCAGTCGCCGGCGTGCGCCCGGAGGTGATGGGCATCGGCCCGATCGCCGCGATTCCGAAGGCGCTCAAGCAGGCCGGACTGACCCAGGACCAGCTCGACTGGATCGAGCTCAACGAGGCGTTCGCAGCGCAGGCGCTGGCCGTGATCCAGGACTGCGGTCTCGACCCGTCCAAGGTCAACCCGCTCGGCGGCGCGATCGCGCTGGGCCACCCGCTCGGCGCCACCGGCGCGATCCGGACCGCCACGATCGTGCACGGCCTACGCCGTCGCCAGCAGAAGTACGGCATGGTGACCATGTGCATCGGCACCGGCATGGGCGCGGCGGGCGTGTTCGAGTCGCTGTGACCTGCCCCCGTTGCCCGACGCCGGCCAGCTGAGAGGGCCGGCGTCGGGGTTTCGGCCTTCCGAGAAACGCAGAGCGGCGCTGAAGGGGTCTTTGCCCTACCCGGCGCCGCGCCGTTCGCTCCAGTCCTTCCAGGCGTCACGGCCCTCGGCCCACCAGTAGCTGAGCTGCGCGGCGAAGAATCCGGCCGGCTTCATGGCCGATGCCAACCCGTAATCGCGCAGGTCGTGCCAGGCGGTGTCGCCATCGGCGATGCCCGCCGCCACCGCCTCGCCGGCGAACGTCGTGGGCGCGACGCCGTGGCCGCCAAACGCCTGCGCCACCCACAGTCCCGGCTCGATTTCCCCGATCTGCGGCATCTGGTGCCGCGCATAGCTCATCAGGCCCGACCATGCGTGGTCGATCCGCACGCCTTCCAACTGCGGGAATACCTTGAGCATGTCGCCGACGAGCAGGCGCTCCACTGACGCCGGTGATCGGTCCAGCACCGAGATCCGGCCGCCCCACAGTAGCCGGGTATCCGGCAGCGGGCGGTAGTAGTCAAAGGCGAAACGGGTGTCGTACACGGCGGACGACGTGGTCAGCACGGAAGCCATCCGGTCGCCGAGCGGCTCGGTGACCATGACGTAGGTGGCGATCGGCAGCACCGAGGCGTCGACCCGCCGTCGCAGTCCCGCGAGGTAGCCGCCGCAGGCGAGGACGACCTGGCGCGCGCGGACCTCGCCCGCCGGCGTGCGCACGCGCCAGCCGCTGCCGTCCGGTGAGAGCGACACCGCCGGCGTGCCTTCGTGCACGCGCACGCCGCTCCCCACCAGCGTGGATGCCAGGCCGTGCGCGTACTTGAGCGGGTGGAAGTGGAACGCGTCCGCCTCGAACAGCCCGTCGTGGTAGCGGGCGCTGCGGACGCGCGTGCGCAGCTCGGCCTCGTCGATCCAGGTCCACTCGACGCCGTAGTGCTCGGCCAGAAGCCGTTGGCGATCGCGCAGCACCTCGCGATCGCGGAACCAGTTCGCCCACAGCACCCCGCCGTCCACCCGGTCGCAGTCGATGGCGTAGCGGTCGATGCGACCGCGGATGCGTTCGACGGCAGCACGCGTGCCCGCGTAGAGCCGCCGGGCGCGTGCATCGCCGAGCTGGCGGCGCAGCGCGTCTTCGCCGAGCGAGAAGCCGCCGAACACGAAACCGCCATTGCGACCCGAGGCGCCGTGGCCGATGGAGTCGGACTCGATGAGCACGACATCGCGCTCGCCGCGCTCGACCAGGCCCAGGGCGGTGTTCAGCCCGGCGAATCCGCCGCCGATGACGCAGACGCTCGCGTCCTCGACGCCCGCCAGCGGCGGGCCGAACGCGCGATCCGCGACGGTTGCACGGTAATAGCTGATCGGCGGTCTGGACATGCGAGGGGACCAACGGGTCTGATGACGGCGCATTCGGGGGAGCGCCATGGAAATCCATCACGCCGACAAAGCCTACCGCAGCCGCAGCCTCGCCCTGCTGGGCGTCGCGGTCGTCCTGTGCGGCGTGCTGCTGTGGCAGCTCAACGTGTGGTTGCAGTCGCTGGCCGACAACCTGGCCACCAGCGACCCGGCCACGACCCGAGACTGGCTGCGCATGTTGTTCGTCGCGCTGGGCATCGGGCTGGCCGCGCCGGCGGCTGGACTGGGCCTGCACCTGCGCCGCTTTGCACTGGCCTCGCGCATCGAAGGACGCTTTCCGCCGCGCGAAGCCAAGACGCTCCGCGACGTCCGCGTGCTGCGCGACGCGCCGGCGCTGGCGTGGGCACGCCGCGTCGAACTGGGCGGCACCGCCGCGCTCGCTCTGGCTGGGCTGCTGATCGGCTGGACCGCCTGGGCGTGGTTCCGGTTCGGCTGACCCGTCGCTCGTACGACTCCGAACGCGCGGATCAGCCCAGTTCTTCGACGCCCAATTCGTCCAGCGCGTTCTGCATCAACTGGCGCGCCGAGTCGCTCAGCGACTCGTGGTCGAGGGCGTAGCGGATGGTCGCCTCGATCAGGCCCAGGTGGGTGCCGCAATCGAATCGCGTGCCCTGGAAACGGTACGCATTGACCTTCTCCTCGCGCAGCAGCGCCGCGATCGCATCGGTAAGCTGGATCTCACCGCCGGCGCCGGGCGTCGTCGACTCGAGCAGCTCGAAGATGCGCGGGTTCAGCACGTAGCGGCCGACCACGGCGAGGTTGCTGGGCGCGTCCTCGGGCCGCGGCTTTTCGACGATCGCGTTGATGCGCCCCTGCCGGCCGTCGAAGGCGTCCGTCGCGACGATGCCGTAACTGCCCGTCTGCGAGCGCGGCACGTCCTGCACGGCGATGATGCTGCTGCCCGAGGCCTGTGCGGCATCGGCCATCTGCTTGAGCGCGCCCGGGCCGCGGTTCCAGATCAGGTCGTCGGGCAGCACGACCGCGAACGGCTCGTTGCCGACGACCGCGCGCGCGCACAGCACGGCGTGGCCCAGACCCAGCGCCTCGGCCTGAGTCACGAACACGGCTCGCACGCCGGACGGCAGCACGTTGCGCACCAGCTCGAGCTGCTCGGTCTTGCCGGCCTTCTCGAGCTTCTGTTCTAGCTCGTACGCCTTGTCGAAATAGTCCGCCACCGCATGCTTATAGCGGTTGGTGACGAAAATCAGGGTGTCGCAGCCAGCCTCGATCGCCTCGTCCACCGCGTACTGGATCAGCGGCTTGTCGACGATCGGCAGCATTTCCTTCGGCACGGTTTTTGTGGCCGGGAGGAAGCGCGTGCCGAGGCCGGCGACGGGAAAGACCGCCTTGCGGATGCGCGTCGACGACGGGGCCACGGCCATCAAATCTTCCTGGCGCTGCGCGCCGGAAACGCAACCACCGTGTTGCGTGCGTCGGGCGTCTTCATGTCCACCGCGAGCGGCTGGAACTCCGGCACCGCCAGGCGCAGCAGCGACGCGAGCGACTCGACCTCGTACCGCACGCTCGCCTCGCGCAGCTGGTCGAGCGACGCGTGGATGCTCGCCGCGGCGATGTCGCGCGGCTCGGCTTGAAGGATCTTCGGGTGCCCGGTGGGGCGGTATCGCTCATCGGCGTGGAACAGCGTCTCGTGGAGCTTTTCGCCGGGACGCAGCCCCGTGTAGACGATCGCCACGTCGCGACCGGGCTGCTTGCCGGCCAACCGGATCATCTGCTCGGCGAGCAGCCGGATCGGCACTGGCTCGCCCATGTCGAGCGTGTAGATCGCCTCGTGCGTGCCGATGGCCGACGCCTGGAGGATCAGCTGGCAGGCCTCTGGAATCGTCATGAAGAACCGCGTGACCTCAGGATCGGTCACCGTCACCGGACCGCCGCTGCGGATCTGCTCGCGGAACAGCGGCACGACGCTGCCGGCCGAGTCGAGGACATTGCCGAAGCGCACGGTCACGAACCGCGTCGCGTGCTGCAGCGCCAGTGCCTGGCACGCCATCTCCGCCAGCCGCTTGGTCGCGCCGAGCACGTTGACCGGATCGACGGCCTTGTCGGTCGAGATCAGCACGAACGTGCCGACGCCGGATTCGCGGCACGCGCGGGCGACGGTTTCCGTGGCCAGCACGTTGTTGCGTACCGCCTCGCGCAGCTGCGTCTGCAGCAGCGGCACCTGCTTGTACGCGGCGGCGTGGAAGACGGCCTCGGGTTCGGCCCGGCGCAGCGCGTGCGCGATGACGGCCGGATCGCCGCAGTCGCCGAGCACGCACACCAGCTCGATGTCGGGGAAGTCGCGGTGCAGCGCGGCTTCGGTCGTGGTCAATGCCAGTTCGTCGACCTCGACCAGCGCAATCCGCTTGGCGCCGTGGCGCGCGCACTGGCGGCAAAGCTCAGAACCGATCGAGCCGCCGGCGCCGGTGATCATCACCGACCGGCCGCCAAGCCAGCCGCGGATCGCCTTCCAGTCGGGCATCACCGGCTTGCGTCCGAGCAGGTCCTCGATCGCCACTTCCTTCAGCTCGCCGGGCAGCGATTTGCCCTCGAGCACGTCCTGCAGGCGCGGCACCATCCGGAACGGCAGGCCGGTCTTCTCGCAGGCGACGACAACGCGCTGCAGCGCATCGGCATCGGCCGATGGCATCGCGATGACGAGCAGCTTGGCCGCGGTCTCGCGGGCGATCTCGGCGACTTCGTCGATGCGTCCGAGCACCGGGACGCCCTGCACCTTGCTGCCGCGCAGGCGCCCCGCGTCGTCCAGCAGGCCGACCGGGTTGTACGAGCCGACCCGGCGAAGGTCGCGGATCAGCGCTTCGCCCGCGCCGCCCGCGCCGAGGATCAGGATGCGCACCGAGTTGGCGTCGCGCCCCTGGTGATTGGCGTCCTTCCAGGCGCGATAGAGAAGACGCGGCGCCCCGAGCAGTGCGGCGAGAACGCACGGATAAAGGGCCACGGCCGCCCGGGAGATGCCCTCCATCCGGCTGTAGAGCACGAGGAGCACGATGATCGCCGTCACGCCGATCACGCACGCCTTCACGATGTTCCACAGGTCGGGCACGCTGGCAAAGCGCCACAGGCCGCGGTACAGCCCGACCTGCCAGAACACCAGCGCCTGCGCGGAAAGCACCAGCGCGGTCTCGGTGGACCAGGCCGGGAACGGCGGCGGGTTGTCCATCAGGCCGAAGCGCAGCTGGTGCAGGCCATACCAGGCCACCCAGACCATGATCAGATCGTGGGCGACCACCGCCAGCCGCGGCAGTCCGACCTTTACGTTCTCGCGCCAACCACTCATTGCCACCCTTGCTCCCGGTCCTTCGATGCGACGGAACGCGTCCAGTACTGCGCGCAGACCCACAGCGCCGCGGCGACGATATACCACGCCATCACTACACTGAATACGAAACCCGGACTGGTTTGCCGGATCAGCAGCATGAGCACGACCGACACCGCGGTCCAAGCCGCGTAACCCGTCGTGACCCGCGCGTGCCCCCCTGTCCGGGCCGCGAGCCGCTGGTAGGCGTGCTGCACGTGCGCCGTCCACCACCGCTCCCGCCGGACGATACGCCGCAGCAATGTGAGGCCCGTGTCGACGAGGAACGCCGACAGCGGCAGCAAGAGCAGCAACCAGCTCGTTGGATCGGCGCGGCCGGCGACCACGACCAGCGCGGCCACCGTCAGCCCCAGCGCGCCGCTGCCGACGTCGCCGAGGAAGATCCGCGCACGCGGGAGGTTGAACGGCAGGAATCCGGCCGCCGCGGCCAATAGGGCAAGGGCCAGCCAGGTCCAGGCGCCGCCGGTGGCCGCGGCCAGACCGGCCGCCACCACCGCGGCCTGCGTCGCCGCGATGCCGTCGATGCCGTCCATGAAGTTCCACGCATTCGTCAGCACCAGCACCGCCACGAACGCGGTGGCCGCCATCGCCCCGCCTCCGCCGGTGGTCCAGACCGCACCGGCCAGCACGACGCCGGCCAGCGCATGCACCCCGAGCCGTGCCCGCGCCGACAGCGGGCGGTGGTCATCGACCCAGCCAACGCCCGCGACAAGAAGAAGCGACGCCAGGAACGCCGCGAGCAGCAAGGCGTCCTCCGGGAAGCGCGCGAGCAGAGCCGCGGCCGCCACGGCCAGCGCAATCACCGCCCCCACCCCGCCGCCGCGAGGGGTCGGCACGCGATGGCTGCGACGCTCCCCGGGGTGGTCGAGCAGCTGCCGCTGGCGCGCGTAGCCCAGCGCCAGCCACGTGCCGAGCACGCTGATCGCGAACAGGACCCCGCACCAGACCAGCATGCTCAGACGACGGCGTAGTTCAACAGCGGCTTCACGGTGCCCCACTCCTTGCAGCTGGGGCATTGCCAATGGTGGCTGCGCGCACCGAAGCCGCACCGGTTGCAGCGGTAGCTGGGATTGCGCACCAGCAGCTGATCGGTGATGTGCTTGAGGTCCTGCAGCGTGGCCATGGGGTCGGCGCCTTCGGCCAGCGTCAGGTCGATGAGCGCCGCTTCACCGCGCACCGACGGCCGGTCCTTGAGCTGACGCGCAAGGTAGGCGCGTGCCGCGGCAACGCCATCCTCGGCCTCGACCATGCGCGTCAGCGCGAGTACGGGCGCGATGCCGCGGTAGTGCTCGCACATTTCGGACAGGAACGCGCGCGCACCCGGCAGGTCGCCGGAGCGCTCATAGCAGGTCAGCAGCGACGGCAGTACTTCCGGCAGGTAGTCGGGATCGGCGCGGGCGACGCGCTCGAACGAGCGCACGGCGCCGGCATCGTTGCCGGCCTCGATCTCGATGCGACCTTCGATCATGCCCGCGCGCACCGAGTTGGCGTCGGCCTGGTAGGCGCGGGCGACGGCAGCACGCGCGGCGTCGACCTCCCCCGCCGCGCGATGGCGGTCCGCCAGTTCGCATTCGAACTGGGCGATCAGCTTGCCCATCGGTTCGCCGGTGACTTCCTCGAACCGTCGCGCATTCTCGATCGCCTTGTCCCAGTCGCGTTCCGACTGGTAGATGCCGATCAGGTGCCGCAGCGCCAGCGGCGCACGCACGTCGAGTTGGGCGAGGTCGCCGAACACCGTCTCGGCCCGGTCGAGCAGGCCAGAGCGCATGTAGTCCTCGCCCAGCGCCAGCAGCGCCTGGACCTTCTGCTGGTCGCTCAGTCCCGGCCGCTGGACCAGCGCCTGGTGCAGGCGGATCGCGCGGTCGACTTCGCCCCGGCGGCGGAACAGATGGCCGAGCGCAACCTGCGTCTCGAAGGTGTCCTTGTCGAGTTCGGCGATGTGCAGGAACAGCTCGATCGCCTTGTCGGGCTGCTCGTTGAGCAGATAGTTGAGTCCGCGGAAATAGGTCGTCGACAAGCGGCTGACCTGGGTATTGCTGTGGCGCTCGCCTCCGCGGCGGCCAATCACCCATCCGCTGACCGCGGCGAGCGGCAGCAGCAGGAAGAACCAGAACCACTCGTTGATGAAGGCCATAGGATCAGGCGCCAGGCGACGGGGGGGCGATGCGTTCGCGCTGCAGTCGCGCGATGCGACGGCGCAGCGGCAGCACCAGGCTTGCAGTAACGGCCAGACCGCCCAGCGCGACGCCGAGCAGCAGCGTCGTCAGCAGGGCCACGCCGAGCGTGGTGGGAATCAGGGCGAATCCGGCGTCGACGATCGTGGGCTGCCGGTTCAGTGCGCCGACGATGGCGCCCATCGCGACGAAGGCCACGGCGACGAGGAGTCGAAGCAAACGCATGGCATCTCCAGGAGGCCCCTCGGACCTGCCTAGCTTAACGGACATCAGGAAGGGTGAATCGGGTGGCACGCCAGCGTCGCTGGCGGCGCTCACTCGGCGTCGTCGCGCGGGATCACGTCGCTGACGCGCTCGCGCAGCTCCTTGCCCGGCTTGAAGTGTGGAACGTGCTTGCCCGGCAGCGCGACCGATTCGCCGGTCTTCGGATTGCGCCCGAGGCGCGGCGGACGGTAATGCAGGGAAAAACTGCCGAAGCCGCGGATCTCGATCCGCTCCCCGGTCGCGAGTGCGCCGCCCATCATTTCGAGCAGGGCCTTCACCGCGAGATCCACGTCCTCGCCCTTCAGGTGGGCCTGACGCTGCGACAGGATCTCGATCAGTTCGGACTTGGTCATGGGCGAAACGCGGGATGCTCGCTACGGACGGTGGGTGTTGCAGACGCGGAATCGGTGGCGCAAATGGAAGGCGACCCGGCCGAAGCCGGGCCGCCTTCGAAGGCGCTGCGAGCCGGGGCGATTACTCGCCCTTGCTGCCCAGCTGCTCGCGCAGGAGCGCGCCCAGCTTGGTCGTGCCGCTGGCGGCGTCCGAGGTCTGGCGGTTGTAGTCGGCCAGGGCCTCCTGCTGCTCCGCTTCGTCCTTCGCCTTGATCGACAGCTGCATGCTGCGGCCCTTGCGATCGTTGCCGATGATCTTGGCTTCGATTTCCTGGCCGATCTTCAGGTGGTGCGAGGCGTCGTCGACGCGCTCCTTGGCGATGTCGCGGGCGGCCACGTAGCCCTCCACGCCGCCCTCGAGCTCGACCACGGCGCCCTTGGCGTCGACTTCCTTGACGATGCCCTTGACGATCGAGCCCTTCGCGTTGGACGCGACGTACTGGCCCATCGGGTCCTGCTCGAGCTGCTTGACGCCCAGGCTGATGCGCTCGCGCTCCGGATCGACCGCCAGCACGACGGCCTCGAGCGTGTCGCCCTTCTTGAAGTTGCGGACCATGTCCTCGCCGGTGGTGCTCCAGCTGAGGTCGGACAGGTGCACCAGACCGTCGATGCCGCCGTCCAGGCCGATGAAGATGCCGAAGTCGGTGATCGACTTGATCTGGCCTTCGACCTTGTCGCCCTTCTTGTGGATGGCCGCGAAGGTCTCCCACGGGTTGGACGACACCTGCTTCATGCCCAGCGAGATGCGGCGACGCTCCTCGTCGACATCCAGGACCATGACCTGCACTTCGTCGCCGACCTGCACGATCTTCGACGGGTTGACGTTCTTGTTCGTCCAGTCCATCTCGGAGACGTGCACCAGGCCTTCGACGCCCGGCTCGATCTCGACGAACGCGCCGTAGTCGGTGACGTTGGAAACCTTGCCGAACACGCGGGTGTTGGCCGGGTAGCGGCGGGCGATGTTGTCCCACGGATCCTCGCCCAGCTGCTTGAGGCCGAGGCTGACGCGGTTGCGCTCGCGGTCGTACTTGAGCACGCGGACGTCGAGCTCCTGGCCGACTTCGACCACTTCGCTCGGATGGCGCACGCGCTTCCACGCCATGTCGGTGATGTGCAGCAGACCATCGATGCCGCCGAGGTCGACGAACGCACCGTAATCGGTGAGGTTCTTGACGACGCCCTTCAGGATCGCGCCTTCCTGCAGCTTCTCCATCAGCTGCTCGCGCTCGACGCTGTACTCGCTCTCAACCACCGCACGGCGGGAGACGACGATGTTGTTGCGCTTGCGGTCGAGCTTGATGAGCTTGAACTCGAGTTCCTTGCCCTCGAGGTAGGCCGAGTCGCGGACCGGGCGCACGTCGACCAGGGAGCCCGGCAGGAAGCCGCGCACGTCCTTGATGTCGACGGTGAAGCCGCCCTTGACCTTGCCGCTGATGCGGCCGGTGATGGTCTCGTTCTTCTCGAGCGCCTGCTCGAGCTCGTCCCACACCATCGCGCGCTTGGCCTTCTCGCGCGAGAGCACGGTCTCGCCGAAGCCGTTCTCGATCGAGTCGAGGGCGACCTTGACTTCGTCGCCCACGCCCACGTCGATCTCGCCGGCGTCGTTCCGGAACTGTTCGATCGGCACGATGCCTTCGGACTTCAGGCCGGCGTTGATCACCACCACGTCGCCGCGGACTTCCACGACGATGCCGGTGACGATGGCGCCCGGCTTCAGCTTGGCCAGATTGGTCTGGCTTTGTTCGAACAGCTCGGCAAATGATTCGGTCATTGGAGTATTACTCGGTTGAACACACGGGCCGCACCGGCTGTCATGTCCGTCCACCGGGACGGCTCAAGCAGCACGTGGTCGACCCACCCGTCGATGTGGCGCCGTGACGCGCGCCATGTGTTGTTGGTGGATACCGTCCGCGGGATTGCGGATCGGGCCTTGCCTGCCGCGGTGGACGCTCGATCAGCGGGCCGGCAACAGCGCCAGCACGCGATCGACGACCTCGTCGATACCCAGGCCGGTGGTGTCGATGCGCACGGCGTCTTCGGCCGGTCGCAGCGGTGCCACCGCGCGCTGGGCGTCGCGGGCGTCGCGGGCGAGAATCTCCCGCAGCAGACCCGCCAATGTAACGGAAACCCCTTTTTCCATCAACTGCTTATAGCGTCTTTCGGCCCGTTCCTCGGCGCTGGCGGTCAAGAACACCTTATGGGCGGCGTCAGGGAAGATGACGGTCCCCATGTCGCGGCCGTCGGCCACGAGCCCCGGCGGCTGGCGGAAAGCGCGCTGGCGCTCCTTAAGCGCCGAGCGGACCTCCGGGATGGCGGCAATCGCCGACGCGGCGGCCCCTGCCGTTTCGGTCCGCAGTTCGTCGGTGGCGTCGATGCCGTCCACCAGGACCCGCAGCTCGCCATTGGGGGCGTCCCGGAAGCCGATCTCGGTGTCGAAGGTGCAGCGCACGACCGCGGACGAATCGGCCAGGTCGACGTCGGCCCAGCCGGCCGCGACGCCGATCGCCCGGTACAGCGCGCCGGAGTCGAGGTAATGCCAGCCGAGGCGGTCGGCGACGCGGCGGCTGATGGTGCCCTTGCCGGAGCCGGAGGGTCCGTCGATGGTCAGGACGGGGACGGAACTGGAGGTGTGGGTGCTGTTCATTCCCACATTATGCGGGGTGGCATGCCGCTCCCCGCGGCGGTCCGACCGCCCGGCCGCCCACCTTCTCCACGCAACCACTTGATCGAACGGGAAAATGACGGCTACAATCGCGGGCTAACTTTTCCTCTTCCCGTTTTCGAGGTCTGTCATGAAGGTCCTGTCCTCCCTGAAGTCGGCGAAGGCCCGCCACCGCGACTGCAAGGTCGTCCGCCGTCGTGGCAAGGTCTTCGTGATCTGCAAGTCGAACCCGCGTTTCAAGGCGCGCCAGCGCTGAGTAGCGGCGGCGCCCGGTTTTCCGGGCTGCATCGACCGAAGGCCGCCGCAAGGCGGCCTTCTGCATTGCCGGTCCCGCAAAACGTGACGGCCGCGTGGTGCCCTGCGTTGCAGGGTTGTGCCTACAATCGCCCGTCCACTGGGGAGTGACACGCCATGAAAGCCCGTTCGATCAAAACCGCCATCGCTGCCGCTCCGCTGTTCGCCCTGCTGGCCGTCGCGGGCCTCGCGTCCGCCGACACGCTGCTGATCGAGCGCGTGCAGGAGGAGAACCGCGCCGCCATGCCGACCCGCGGCCTGTCGATGGCCCAGGTCGAGTCGCGCTACGGCGCGCCGACCGAGCGCCTCGACCCGCGTGGCGGCCAGAAGCGCCAGTGGCCGCAGATCAACCGCTGGGTCTATCCGGCCTTCACCGTGTACTTCGAGAAGAACAAGGTGATCGACGTGGTCGCCAACAAGGCCGGCGCCGAAGAGATCGGACCGAAGCCGCCCGTTCGCTAGGAATTCGATGAATCACGATGTCCTGCGCTTCCCCGCGGAGTGGGAGCCCCAGTCCGCGGTCCTGATTGCGTGGCCGCATGCCGACACCGACTGGGCCGAGCGCCTCGGTGAGGTCGAAGACACCTACATCGCCCTGGTCGGGGCGATCACCCGGCTCGAACCGGTCCTGATCTGCGTTGCGGACGACGACGTCGAGGCCTACGCCCGCGCGCGCCTGTCGTCCGCGCGTGTCGACATGGGCCGGGTCACCTTCGTCCCGCTCGCCTACGACGACACCTGGCTGCGCGACTCCGGCCCGATCACCCTGCGCCAGGGTGCGTCCTTCCGCCTGCTCGATTTCCGCTTCACCGGCTGGGGCGGCAAGTTCGACGCGAGCCTCGACGACCGCCTCGTCGAGGGGCTCGACGGATTGAACCTGTTTGCAAATAGTGTGCGGCAAAGCATTGATTTTGCTTTGGAAGGCGGCGCCATCGAAACCGACGGCGCCGGCACGCTGCTGACCACGTGGCAGTGCCTGCATGAGCGCCATCCCCAGCTGTCCCGCGACGAGCTGACCGCCAAACTGTCGGGCTGGCTCAAGCAGGACCGCGTGCTGTGGCTGGATCACGGCTACCTCGAGGGCGACGACACCGACGCCCACGTCGACACGCTCGCCCGGTTCGCGGGCCCGGACGCCATCACCTTCCAGTCGTGCGACGACCCGGACGATTCGCACCATGCCGAGCTGCAGGCAATGGCCGACGAGATCGCGGCGCTGCGCACCGCGGACGGGCAGCCCTACCGGCTGTTCCCGCTGCCGTGGCCCCAGCCCATCGTCGACGAGGGGCGCCGGCTCGCGGCCAGCTACGCCAACTTCCTGATCGTCAACGGCGCGGTCTTGATGCCGGCCTATGGCGACCCCGCCGATGCGCGCGCTCAGGCGGTCCTTGCCGAGGCCTTCCCCGACCGCGAAGTCGTCGCGGTGCCGTGCCGGTCACTGATCTGGCAGAACGGCAGCCTCCACTGCATCACGATGCAGCTGCCCGCGGGCCTCGTCGCCTGAGCGCAGCTCCAGGCCTCGCCGGGACGCCCACGTCGGCAGGACGTCAACTGTGGAATCCGCCCGCGCGGTGACCGGATGTTCGCGCGCCACACCTAGAATATGGGCGGTCGATCTTCGCCCGTCGCGGCCATGTGCCGCCTCGCTTCCCCGTGCCCGGATGCCCCATGCCCAACCAGACCACCCTGCCCGTCGCGCTGATCCAGGAATGCAACCACGGTGACGCCGACGCCAACCTCGCGGTGATCGAGCAGCGCGTCGCCGAGGCCGCCAAGCGCGGCGCGCGGCTGGTGCTGCTGCAGGAGCTGCACAACGGCGCGTACTTCTGCCAGCACGAGTCAGTGGACGAGTTCGATCGCGCCGAAACGATCCCGGGGCCGAGCACCGAGCGCCTCGGCCAGCTCGCGCGCCAGCACGGCGTCGTGCTGGTGAGCTCCCTGTTCGAGAAGCGCGCCACCGGCCTGTACCACAACACTGCGGTGGTGTTCGACAAGGACGGTTCGACCGCGGGCAAGTACCGCAAGATGCACATCCCGGACGATCCGGGCTTCTACGAGAAGTTCTACTTCACTCCCGGCGACCTGGGCTTCGAACCGATCCAGACCTCGGTCGGACGGCTCGGCCTGATGGTGTGCTGGGACCAGTGGTACCCCGAGGGCGCGCGGCTGATGGCGCTGGCCGGCGCGGACCTGCTGCTGTACCCGACCGCGATCGGCTGGGACCCGGACGACGCGCAGGACGAGAAAGTCCGCCAGCGCGGAGCGTGGATCCTCAGCCACCGCGGCCATGCCGTCGCAAACGGCCTACCGGTGCTGAGCTGCAACCGCGTCGGGCACGAGGCCTCGCCGCTGGGCACGTCGGGCATCCGCTTCTGGGGCTCGAGCCACGTGCTCGGCCCGCAGGGCGAGTTCCTCGCCGAAGCCGGCACCGACGAGCCGGAGATCCTGATGGCCGAGGTCGACATGCAGCGCAGCGAACACGTGCGCCGCATCTGGCCGTTCCTGCGCGACCGCCGCATCGACGCCTACGCCGACCTGCTCAAGCGCTACCGTGACTGACGCGCCGCGGTCGCCGGTGATCGTCCGTGCCGCCGGCGTGGACGACCTGCCGGCGATCACCGCGCTGTACGCACGCGAGGTCGCCGAAGGCGTCGCCACGTACGAAACCCAGGCGCCCGATGCGACCACCATGGCGGAGCGCTGGCGCGCGATCACGGCGCAGGGCTACCCCTACCTGGTGGCCGAGCTCGATGGACGGCTCGCCGGGTACGCCTATGCGAGCAGCTACCGCACGCGCGCCGGCTATCGTTGGACCGTCGAGGACACGGTTTATGTCGATGCCGGGTGCACCGGACGTGGCGTCGGCCGGGCGCTGCTGGAGGCGTTGATCCGGGCCTGCGAAGCGCTCGGCTACCGGCAGATGATCGCGGTCGTCGGCGACCGGCATAACGCCGCGTCGATCGCATTGCATAAGCGCCACGGGTTCCACATCGTCGGCACCTTCGAGGGGATCGGCTGGAAGCACGGTCGATGGCTCGATGGCGTGCAGATGCAGCGCGCCCTGGGTGATGGCGCCGCGTCAGAGCCGACGGCCTAAGAAATTAAGCGCCCGACGAACGGTCGCTCTATTTTCGAACGACCGTGCTAATTTTCGCCGCATGAGCCCCGCCACCTTCCCCGCCCCGCTCGGCAAAGGCGCCGCCACGCGCGACGTCATCATCGAGCGTGCCTACGGAATCGCGTGCTCGGCGGGCCTCGAGGGCCTGTCAATCGGCCCGCTGGCGCAGGCCGTCGGGATGTCCAAGAGCGGCGTCTTCGCGCATTTCGGCTCGCGCGAGGACCTGCAGCTGGCGGTCCTGGATGCCGCCGGCGCGCGCTTCCTCGAGGCGGTGCTGGTGCCTTCGCTGAAGGCGCGCCGCGGATTGCCGCGCCTGCGCGCAATCGTCGACGCGTGGTTCGACTGGGTGCGCGACAACGACGGCGGCTGCCTGCTGATCGCCGCGGCCGCCGAGTACGACGACCGCCCCGGGCCGCTGCGCGATCGCGTCGTCCAGCATGAAACGCGCTGGCGGTCGGACGTGGC
This sequence comes from Cognatilysobacter tabacisoli, assembly GCF_003586305.1. Lineage (GTDB taxonomy): Bacteria > Pseudomonadota > Gammaproteobacteria > Xanthomonadales > Xanthomonadaceae > Cognatilysobacter_A > Cognatilysobacter_A tabacisoli. Next base: position 877,379 of record NZ_QXJI01000001.1, read on the forward strand.
GCGCGCGATCGGGCTGGCCATCGACAGCGGCGAGCTGCGCGCCGACACGGACGCGGCCCAGTTCGCGTTCGAGATCTACGCCGTGGCCATCGCGGTCAACCACGACGCCGGGCTGTACGGGCTCGAGACTGCCGTGGCGCGCGGCCGGCGACTGTTCGAACGCCTGCTCGCCTCGTACTCCCCCACCGCCTGATCCGCCGACGAGGTGTCGCCATGCATAGCTTGCTGAGCAGAATTAGCACGATCGTTCGCACCAAAGTGACGTTGTCGCTGCTGCGTGCCGGATTTGCCGTCGGCAGCCGCCTCGCGCCGGAATCGACGATCCGCCGCGCGGGCCGCCTCTTCTGCACACCGTTCGCGTCGACGCGCACCCGTGCCCGGACCGCACCGTCGCTCGGAGCACGCGAGGCGCAGCTCGACGTCGACGGCCTGCGCCTGACCACGTACGCGTGGGGCGACCCGCACGCGCAGCCGTACGTGCTGTTCGCACACGGCTGGTCGAGCCACGGCACCCGCATCGCGCCGTGGGTCGGGCCGCTGCAGGCGGCGGGGTACGCGGTGGTCGCGTTCGACCAGGCCGCGCACGGCAAGAGCGACGGCCGCCAGACCACGCTGCCCGACTTCGCGTGCCACCTGCTGGCCGTCGGGCGCCATTTCGGGCCGGCCGCGGCCGTGGTCGGCCACTCGCTGGGCGGCGCGGCCAGCGCGATCGCGCTCGCGAACGGGCTGCAGGCCGAGCGCGCGGTGCTGATCGCGCCGCCCGCCGATCCGCTGGTGATGGCGGAGCAGTTCGCCGGGATGATCGGGATGGCCCGCCACCTGAGCCGACGCATGTTCGCGCGCTTCGAACGCAGCATGCGATTTGCGGCCGAGGACCTGCAGGCGCAGCACCTGGTGCCGACGATCGCGCGCCCGGCGCTGATCGTCCACGACCTCGAGGACCGCGAGGTTCCATGGGCCGAGGGTGAGCGCTACGCGCGCTTCTGGGGCGAATCGCGCCTGCTCAGCACGCGCGGGCTCGGGCACAACCGGGTCGTCGACAGCGAGCGCGTGATCGATGCGGCGCTGCGTTTCCTGCGAGGTGAAGCCGTCGGCGACCGCGTGGTGTCGTCGCCGAACCTGCCGTACGGATTCGCCTGAGGGGATTGGGCCGGCGCGCGCGGTTTGCCGCTTCACGGGGCAGGCCCTAAGCTCTGGGGCCCTCGCTCAGAGCCACTGCAACGGCGCCCTCCGGCGCCGTTGCCATGACGGTGGCAGCTATCCGATGACCAACGCCCCGACCCCTCGCCCGCCATCGATCCACCGCGGGTGCCTGCCGTGAGCGACGCGCGACCGATCGACGCCGTCCTGGCCGACCAGCCGCACGCCATCGTCGAGCGGGACGGCGTGCGCTACACGCTGCTGGGCACCGCGCACGTGTCGCTGGCCAGCGTCGAGGCGGTGCGCGACGCGATCGCCTCCGGCGCGTTCGACACCGTCGCGGTCGAACTCGACCCGCAGCGCCTGCAGGCGCTCAGCGATCCCGACGCGCTAGCGCGGCTGGACCTCGTCCAGGTGATCCGTACGGGCCGGACGGCGTTGTTCGCCGCCAACCTCGCCTTGGCCGCGTACCAACGTCGGCTCGCCGAGCAGCTCGGCATCGAGCCGGGTGCCGAACTCAAGCGCGCGGTGCTGGAGGCGCGCGAGCGCGACCTGCCGGTGCACCTGATCGACCGCGACGTGGGCCTGACCTTCAAGCGCGCCTCGGCGCGGCTGGGCTGGTGGCAGCGGGCCAAGCTCGGCGGCGGGATGATGGTCGGGTTGTTCGTAGACGACGAGGTCGGCGCCGAGGACATCGAGAAGCTCAAGCAGGGCGACATGCTCGAGTCGAGCTTCAGCGAGTTCGCCAGCGACAGCCCGGCGCTGTACGAAACGGTCATCGCCGAGCGCGACCGCTACATGGCTGCGCGCCTGCGCGAGGCGGCGGTGGTCGCGCCGACGGATGGACCGCGCCCGCGCGAAGTGCTCGCGGTGATCGGGGCCGGCCACCTGCTCGGCATGGCCCGCCACCTGCGCGAGGACACTGAAGCCCCCGAAGCCCTCCGCGCGGAGCTCGAGGCGTTGCCGAAGAAGAGCGACATCCCGTGGTTCACGATCGTGCTGGCCACGTTCGTGCTCGGCGGTTTCGCGTGGGGTTTCTGGCGTGGCGGCGTCGACGTGGGCTCGGACCTGCTGCTGGCGTGGGTGCTGGCGACCGGCATACCGGGCGCGATCGGCTGCGCGATCGCGCGCGGCCACCCGCTGAGCATCCTGACCGCGTTCGTCGCCTCGCCGATCACCCCGCTGCACCCGGCGCTGGCGTCGGGCACGCTGAGCGCGCTGGTCGAAGCCTGGGTGCGCGATCCAAACTACGCCGACTTCATGGCGCTGCGCGACGACGTGCAGCACTGGCGCGGCTGGTGGCGCAATCGCGTGGCGCGGATCCTGCTGAACTTCTTCCTGACCAGCCTCGGCACGGCGATCGGCGTGTGGCTCGGCGGCGCGCAGCTGATCGGCAAGCTGTTCGGCTGAGCCGGCAGGCGTCGGAAAAGAAACAGGCGCCGCGATGATCGCGGCGCCTGCGTGTGGAACAACAGATGCCGACGGCGTCAGCCGTCCGCACCGCCCGCAGTGATCGCGGTCACCGCCGCGGCCGGCACCCGCCCGCGGCCGCTGCGCGCACGGGCCAGCAGGCGCGTGGTGCCGCTGCGCAGGTCGTCGAGGATCGCGTAGATCGTCGGCAGGAACAGCAGGCTGACGATCGTCGAGAACGCCAGGCCACCGGCGATCGCACGCGCCATCGGGTAGTACGCCGGGCCGTCGCCGCCCATCTGCGTGCTGCCCATCGCGATCGGCACCATCGCCAGGATCGCCGTGCCCATCGTCATCAGGATCGGCCGCAGACGCTCGCGGCTGCCCTCGACCAGCGCATCGGTGCGCGACAGACCGCGCCGGCGCAGATTGTTGATGTGCTCGATCATCACGATGCCGTTGTTCACGACCACGCCCATCAGCACCAGGATGCCGATGAAGGCCATGATGTTGAACTCGGTGCCGGTCAGCCAGAACAGCCAGAACACGCCGAACACCGAGAACACGACGCCCGACATGATCGCCGACGGGAACAGCAGCGACTCGAACACCGCCGCCATCACCACGTAGATCATGACCAGCGCGATGACGAGGTTGAACATCATCTGCTTCATCGCCTCGTCGTCGTCGCCGAAGCCGCCGCCCTGCTCGAACGTGAAGCCGTAGCCGGCCGGGAACGAGATCGTCTTGAGCGTCTCCTCGATCGCCTTGCGCGCCTCCGGCGGCGTGGTCTTGTCGACCAGGTTCGCCTGGATCGTCAGCGCGGTCTGGCGGTTGGCGCGCTGGATCTCGGTCGCCGCCGGCTTGACCGACACGTCGACCATCGCCAGCAGCGGCACCGAACGCCCGTCGGGCGCGCGCACCGTGAACGAGGCGATGTCGGCCACGCCGTACTGCTCGGCGCCGGCGAAGCGCACCCACACCGGGACCTCGTTCTCGCCACGCTTGAACTCGCGCAGCGGCGCGCCGCGAAGCGCAAGACCGACGAACCGCGAGACGTCCTCGGCGCTGAAGCCGAACGCGGCCGCGCGCTCGCGGTCGACCCGCACCGACAGCTCGCTGTTCTGGTCGCCGGCGTCGACGCGGACGTCGCGCAGGCCCTTGGTGCGCGCGAGGATCGGGATCACGTCGCGCGCCAGCTCGTTGAGGGTCTGGGTGGAGTCGCCGATCAGGCGAACCTGGATCGACTGGCCGCTCGGACCGCCACCGCCGCCACCGGGGCCGTCGTTGTTGCCGACGCCGATCGTGGCCCGCGCGGACTTCGGCAGCTCCTTGCTCATCTTGTCGATCAGCGGCTTGAGCTCGCCTGCGGTCTCGGTGTCGAACGTCACCCGCGTGGCCGCGCCGCCGTCCTCGCTGAACCACGAGTACAGCTGCTCGATGTGGAAGCGCTCGCGGTTGGCGTCGAGGAACTGCTCGACCTTGAGCACCTCGTCCGACATCTGCTCCTTCGTGTAGCTGCCCTTGAACTGGTAGAACACGTTCGTCTCGGCGCCTTCCTCACCGCCGAACATGTTGACCTTGGTCATCTTCATCGGCACCAGGCTGACGAGGATGATCAGGACGATGCCCATCACGCTCTTGCCGCGGTGCTCGAGCGTCCAGCGCAGCAGGCTGGCGTACCGCCGCTGCAGCCGCGGGATGATGCCGGTGTCGCTGCGCACGGCCGGCGGCGTCTTCATCCGCGCCGACGCCATCGGAATCAGGCTGACCGCGACCAGCCACGAGGCCAGCAGCGACACCGAGATGGTGATGGCGATCTGCGACATGTAGATGCTGATGAAGTTGCGGTCGCCGAACAGGTTCGGCACGAACACGATGCAGTGGCACAGCGTGCCCGCCGACAGCGCGATCGCCACGTGGCGGGTGCCGAGGATCGACGCGAGTCGCGGGTTGCCCGGGTTCTTTTCGCGCTCCTGGTAGATGCTCTCGACGACGACGACCGCGTTGTCGACCAGCATGCCGATGGCCAGCAGCAGGCCCATCATCGACAGGATGTTGAGGGTCACGCCGGCGAAGTACATGAAGCCCAGCGTCATCACGAAGCAGATCGGGATGGCCAGCGTGACCATCAGCGTCGATGCCCAGTGGCGCAGGAAGAAATACAGCACCGCGATCGACAGCAGCAGGCCGATCAGGCCGGCCTCGGCCAGTTCGAGCAGCGACGAGGTGACGTTCTCGCCCTGGTTCTCGATGATCTTGACCTGCACGTCCTGCAGGGCGGGCTCCTTGCGGATCTCCTCGACCTCGTTGAGGGCGTTGCGCGAAACCTCGACCAGGTTCGCGTTGCGCTCCTTGAACACGTCGATGCCGACAGCCGGCTTGCCGTCCAGCCGCCGCCCGTAGTTCATCCGCGCCGGCTTGAGCCGCACCTCGGCGATATCGCGCAGGCGCGTGCCCTTGCCGTCGATCACCAGGTCGCGCAGCTCCTGCAGGTCGTTGAGCTCGCCGATCGGCTGCACGCGCAGGCGCTGTCCGCCGTCGTCGATCTGCCCGGCGGACACCGAGAAGTTGACCGCCTGCAGGCGGGTGTTGAGCTCATTGATGCCGACGTCGTGGGCGGTCAGGCGGTCCGGATCGATCGCCACCTCCACTTCGTTCGGCGGCGCACCGGAGATTTCCACGCGGGCGACGCCGGGGATGCGCTCGAGCCGGCGCTTGAACTCGCGCTCGATCATGTCGTACGCGCCGGTCAGATCCGTCGAGCTGGCCAGCCGCACCCGCAGCACCGGCTGGTCGGTGGTGGAGAACTTGAGCACGAAGTAGCGCTGCAGGTCGTCGGGCAGCTCGTCGCGGATCGCGTCGATCCGCTCGCGCGCCTCCGACGCGGCGATCGCCACGTCGCGGTCCCAGTCGGAGAACTGCAGGAACACGTTGGCCCCGTCGGCACGGGCCGACGAGTCCATGCGCTTGACGCCCGACATCGTGGAGATCGCTTCCTCGACTGGGCGCAGCACGGTGCGCTCGACTTCCTCCGGCGTCGAGCCGGCGTACGGCACCTGCACGAAGATGAAGGGCGGCGAGACCTCGGGGAACGCCTCCAGCGGCAGTCGCAGCGCGGCGATCAGGCCGATCACGAACAGCGACACGAACAGCATCACCGCCGTGACCGGGCGCCGGATACTCAGTTCGGCGACGCTCATGCGCGACCGCCCTCCGGCGCCGTACCGGAGCCGATCGCACCGTCGTCCAGCGCATCCTGGTCATGCGACAGCGCGTCGGCCGCCTCGGCCCGCTCGCGGCGCGCACGGCGCCCGCGCTCGCGGTAGTACTCGTCGGCGCGGCGGTCGAGCAGGTCGTACACGATCGGGATCACCACCAGCGTCAGCAGCGTCGACACCAGCAGGCCACCAATCACGGTGATGGCCATCGGCGAGCGCACTTCCGCGCCCTCGCTGCCGAACAGCGGCGCGGCGGCCAGCGGCAGGAAGCCGAACAGCGTGCACAGCGTGGTCATGATGATCGGCCGCAGGCGCGAACGGGCGCCTTCCACCAACGCCTCGCGCTTGGCGACGCCCTCTTCGCGCAGCTGGTTGACCTTGTCGATCAGGATGATCGCGTTCTTGGTCACCAGGCCGACGAGCAGAATCACGCCGATGAACACCACGACCGAGATCGACGAGTTCGTCAGCAGCAGGGCGAGCACCGCGCCGACCAGGGCCAGCGGAATGGTGAACAGGATGACGAACGGGTGCAGCAGTGATTCGAACTGCGACGCCATGACCAGGTAGACCAGGAACACCGCCAACGCGAACGCAAACAGCAGCGAGTTGATCGATTCGGTCAGCTCCTCGCCCTGGCCGCCGATGTGCATGCGCACGTCGGCACCGAGCGGCTGCGATGCCACCATGTCCTCGACCTCCTGCACCGCGGTGCCCAGGTCGATGTCGCGCAGGTTGGCCGAGACGATCGCCACGCGCACCTGGTCGGCCCGGTGGATCTCGCTGGGGCCGGTGGTGGCGACGACGTCGGCAACCGCGTCGAGCGTCACCGGCCGGTCGCTGCCGGGGTTCACGATCAGGCGCTTGATGCCTTCGAGCGAGGCACGGTCGGACTCGCGGGCGCGAACGAGCACGTCGATCTTGCGGTCGCGGAAGCTGTAGCGGGTGGCCACTTCGCCGCGGACCTTCTGCACGACCACGTCCGCGATCTGCCGGGTGCTCAGGCCGAGCGCGCCGGCACGGTCCTGGTCGAAGCGGATTTGGATCTCCGGGAAGCCCTGCTCGACCGTCGAGGTCACGTCGGCGTAGTTCGGATTGGCCCGCAGCAGGGCCGCCATCTGCTGGCCGGCGCGCTCGATCGATGCGAGGTCCTGCCCGCGCAGTTCGATCTCCAGCGGTGGCGAGAAGCTGAAGAGCTCCGGACGCGAGAAGTCGACCTGGGCGCCCGGATGCTGCTGCATCGTCGCGCGCAGGCGCTCAGTCTGTGCGACCTCGATCTCCTTGCTGCCGCCATCGGCCATCACGATCGACAGCTTCCCGATGTTCTCGCCGCTTTCGGTCGGGTTGGCATCCAGCCGCGTGCCGCTGCCGCTGACGCCGAACATCGCGCGGATTCCGTCGTCCTTGGCGTGCTTGAGCTGGAGCTCGCGCACCAGCGCATCGGTCTCGCGCAGCGGCGTGCCCGGCGGCAGCTTGACCGTCATCTCGAAGCGGTCCTGCGCCAGCTGCGGGATCAGATCCGCGCCCAGCATCGGCACGGTCGCCAGCGTCAGCACGAACGCGGCCGCGGCGGCGCCGAGCACCAGCGTCGGGCGCTGCAGCGCGGCCGGCAGCAGGCGCAGGTAGCTGCGCTCGGCCCGGCCGTAGGGCGCCATCGCGATGTCGCTGAGCTTGCGCATCACCGGGCCGACCACGGCCACCACGCCGCGCCAGAGCCGGACGAACACCCAGGCGATGCCGAAGAAGAACCCGCGCACGGCCGTACCGACGCCTCGGCGCGCCACGGCGACCGGCTTGAGCACGCGCGAGGTCGGCTGCCACTGCGGATGCGGGGCCTCGTCGGCAAAGGCCATCGGCGGACGGCCCTTGAGCGCGCTGAGCATCGGGATCAGCGTCATCGACACGACCAGCGAGATCGCGATCGCGATCGCCACGGTCAGGGCCTGGTCGCGGAACAGCTGGCCGGCGATGCCCTGCACGAACACCAGCGGCAGGAACACCGCGATCGTCGTCAGCGTCGAGGCCACCACGGCCATGCTGACTTCGCGCGTGCCTTCGATCGCCGCCTCGAGCACCCCGAGGCCGCGCTCGCGCGCCTTGGCGATGCTTTCCAGCACCACGATCGAGTCGTCGACCACCAGGCCGGTGGCGAGCGCCAGGCCGCCGAGCGACATCACGTTGAGGCTGAGGCCGAACTGGCCCATGAAGAAGAACGTCGCGACGATCGAGACCGGCAGCGACAGCGAGATCACGAACGTGCTCCAGCCGTCGCGCAGGAACAGGAAGATGATCAGGATCGCGAGCATGCCGCCGATCACCGCGTCCTTCTTGACGTCGCTGATCGCGTGGCGGATGAACTGCGACTGGTCGTCGATCGTGGTCAGCTCGACGTCGTCGGGCACCTGCTCTTCGATCTCTTTCAGGCGCGCGGCAATGGCGTCAGCGGTCGCCACGGTGTTCGCGTCGCCTTCCTTGTAGATCGCCAGCTCGACGGCCTCCTTGCCGGCCAGGCGGATGATCGCCTCGCGCTCCTTGTAGCCCTGGCGAACGTCGGCGACGTCCTTGAGGCGCACCGGCATGCCGCCGGCGATCGCGCCGGACGACGAGCCGCTGGCGTTCTGCACCGATGCCGCAGCCGCCATCGACGCGGCATCGCCGCTAGCCGCGGCCACGCGCGCCATCTGCTGCGCGGCGGTCTCGGCCGCGCCGCCGCCACCGGACTGGGTGGTGACGAGCATCTCGCGCATCTCGGCGACGCTGGCGAACTGGTTCACCGTGCGCACGAGGTAGCGCTGCGAGCCTTCTTCCAGCCGCCCGCCGGAGATGTTGATGTTCTCCTGCTTCAGCCGATTGACCACGGTCTCGACGGGCAGGTTCAGCTGGGCGAGCTTCTGCTGATCGATGTCGACCTGGACTTCGTCCTCGAGGCCGCCGCCGACCTTGACCGCGGCCACGCCCTCGACCGGCTCGAGCTTTTTCTTGAGGTCGTCGTCGGCGTAGCGACGCAGCGCGGTGAGCTGGCGGATCGCCTCTGCCTCGTTGCCGGCGTTCTTCGGCGACAGCGCCAGGCGCAGGATCGGCTCGGTCGACGGGTTGAAGCGCAGCAGCACCGGCTTCTTCGCTTCGAGCGGCAGCTGCACGACCTCCATCTTGTCGCGCACCTCCAGGCTGGCCTGGTCCATGTCGGTGCCCCAAGCGAACTCGAGCACGACGTCGCTCTGGCCCGTGCGCGAGACGGACTTGAGCTTGCGCAGCCCCTTGACCACGCCGACGGCCTCCTCGACCGGCTCGGTGATCAGCGTTTCGATTTCCGACGGCGCCGCGCCGGTGTATTCGGTGCGAACGGTCAGCGTGGGGTAGCTCAGGTCGGGCAGCAGGTTGACCTTGAGGTCGCCGAGAGCGATCAGGCCGAACAGCACCAGCGTGATGGTCATCATCGCGATGGTGACGCGTCGGCGCGTCGAGAACTCGACGAGGTTGAACCGGCCGTTGGAGCCGTCGGTGTCGTGGGCGTTGCTCACGGGGCCCCCTGGCTCAGTTCTTCTTCGCGGCCGGCGCGGCAGCGACGGCCTTCTTCGGCGCCGGCTGGCCGATCACCTGCACCGCCGTGCCGTCGCGCAGCGCGGTCTTGCCGGCGACGACGACCTGCGCACCCTCGGCCAGGCCGGAGCGCACTTCGACCCACTCGCCATCCATGTAGCCGAGCTTGACCGGCACGCGCGCCGCCTTGCCGTCCTTGACGGTGTAGACGGCCGGGTCGCCCTCGTCGTCGAGCAGCGCAATGCGCGGCACGACCAGCGCGTCGGCGCGGCTGTCGTAGTCGATCTTGATGCGACCGAACATGCCGGGTTGCAGCAGGCCACCGCCGTCGAACGCGCAGATGACGCGGAACGTGCCGCTGCCCGAATCGACGACCGGGGACACGCGGTCGACCACGCCGGTGAAGGTCTTGCCCGGCAGTGCGTCGACGGACAGCCCGACCGGCAGGCCCGCCTTCAGCGTCGCCAGTTCGCGCTCGGGCACGTTCAGCACGGCCTCCAGGCGCGAGATGTCGACGATGCGGAAGATCGGCGTGTTGATCTGCACGAAGTTGCCGGTCTTGATCGAACGCGACGCAATCACGCCGGAGATCGGCGCGACGACGTTGGCGTACGACAGCTCGAGGTTGGCCATGCGGTTGGCCGCACGCGCGCTCTCCAGGTCGTAGCGCAGCGTGTCGTTGTCGTTGGCGCTGAGCAGCTTCTGCTCGGCGAGCTGACGCGAGCGCGCGTAGTTGTTCTCGAGCTTGCGCATCGTCGCGGCGGTGCGCGCGGCCTCGAGCGCGGCGCGGGCCGAGTCCAGGCGCACCAGCACCTGCCCGGCGCGGACCTGCTGGCCCTCTTCGACCATCACGCTGAGTGCGACGCCCGAGGTCTTGGCCACGACCTGGGAGTCGGCCAGCGCCTCGAGCGGCGCCGTGCCGGTGTAGCTGGCGGCGACCGCGCGGCGGCTGGCCTTGGCGACCTCCACCGGCACGGCCTCCGGCGCCTTCTGTTCGTTGGCCTTGGCCTGCGCCTCGCCGTTGCCGCCGCCTTTGCAGGCGGCCAGCGCGACGGCGCAGGACAGGGCGAGGACGGCCGCGCGCAGGACGGGCTGGCGGCGGAGAGCGTGCATTGCGGACATGATGGGGGCCCCTGGAACGGTTCGACTTTCGGCGTGTATGCCGGTGTTGTAGCTAGGTATATCACCCGCCTCCGGATCCACCATCTCCCGAAGGTCATGGTGACCTGCGCCATGCTCCCCATGAGGGATGCGTCGACTGGCGTGTTCGTTGCATCGGCGTCGCAGGCTATACTTCGCGCCTTGTGCGCAACGCCCCGCCCGACAACGGCTGCAGGGCTCCGCGCGATCCTTCTGCCAGCCATTCGAGAGTGCGCAATACATGACGCGACCGCTGACGATCGCCGCCTGCCTTGCCGTGACCACGGCCGCCCTGTGGGCGACCGCCACTGCCCAGGAAGCCGCCCCGAGCCCGGCCGCGCCGGCCGCCGCACCGACCGCCACGGCCGCTCCCGCGCCCGCCGCGACCGCAACCGGCGACGCCAAGCGCGGCCGCGAGCTGGCCTACACCTGCCAGGGCTGCCACGGCGTGACCGGCTACAAGAACGCGTACCCCAGCTACCACGTGCCCAAGATCGGCGGCCAGAGCGAGGCCTACCTCAATGCCGCGCTGCTCGAGTACCGCAAGGGCACGCGCAAGCACCCGACCATGCAGGCGCAGGCGCAGAGCTTCTCGGAGCAGGACATCGCCGACATCGCCGCCTTCCTTGCCAGCGTGAAGTGAGTAGAACCGACATGACGAAGTCCACCCTCGCCATCGCCCTGCTCGCCCTCGCGCTCGGCGCCTGCTCCAGCGAAGCGCCGAAGGAAGGCGCCGAAGCCCATGCGTCCACCTCGTCGTCGGCCGGACTGCCCGCCGGCAACATCGCCGCGGGCGAGAAGCTCGCCAGCACCAAGGGCGCCAGCGGCCAGGCCTGCGTCGACTGCCACGGCGCCGAAGGCAACGCGCCGATCGACGACACCTACCCGAAGCTCGGCGGCCAGTACCACAGCTACCTTGCGCATTCGCTGCAGGCCTACCGCAGCGGCAAGCGCGAGCACGCGCTGATGTCGAGCCAGGCCAAGGAGCTGACCGACCAGCAGATCGCCGACCTCGCCGCGTACTACGGCTCGCGCGACGGCCAGCTGGCCGACCTCAACGGCGTCACGCTCGAGAGCCAGCGCGCCGCGAACTGATCGCCGGGCACCTCCACGGCAAGGCAAGAAGGCCCGCGAAAGCGGGCCTTTTTTCTGGCGTCCTGCTATCGCGCGCGCCGCGATGCATGCGCTGACGAGCCGCTACGGCGTCGGCCTCACCGAACCGTTGTCCTCCTGGAGTTCCGGCTTGAAGGGAATGTCGGGCGGCGGCCGCGCCGACGCGGGCTGCTCGTTGAGGTTCGGGTCGCTGACCGTGCAGCCGCCCGCCGCCTGCAGCAGCGATACGACGCATTCGAGCTTCTTCGTGGTGCCCGGGATCGGCACCATCACCTTCTTGATGCCCTTGCTGACCCACTCCTCGAGCAGGTTCTGGTGCGGGCGCCAGTACTGCTCGAACCGGGTGGGCTCGAACTCGTTGGGGCGGCGCTTCAACCACGTGCCGGCGCGGTCGAGGTCGGCGATCTCGTCGGTGATCGTCCCCGGCGGTTGTCCGGGCGACGCCGATCCGGGCGGGCCCGGCACGCGCAGGCTGCCGTCCGGGTTGTAGAGGCCGGGCCGCCCGCCGGCCTGCGCGCCGGGGCGGTTGCGGTCGGCGTCGCCCCAGTCGTCGGATCGGCGCGTGGTCGGGAACGCGCCCGGCGTCGGCGTGCTGCGAGGCCCCACGCCGGTTTCGCCGGCGCGTCCGGCCGCGTTCGGTCGCGTCGCCGCGCTGCGCGCCGACGCGGCGGCGGGACCCGATGACGGCGTGGCGGCCGTCGCGCGAGGCGCACTCGCGGTCGACGCCGCGGTCGACGCCGCGGCCGGCGCAGCGGTCGCGCTCGGCGTCGCGCTGCCCGGACGCGGCTGCGGCGTCGGCACGTCGACGCGGCGGACCTGTGGCGTACGTGCGGCGAGCTCCGGGGCCGTGATCGGTCGCACCGGCACCTCGCGCGCGGGCAAGGTGGGCCGCTGCAGCGGCTCCGGAATCGCGCGCTCGGAGACCGTCGGCGAGCGCGCCGCCAGCGCCGGATTGGCCATCGGTCGCGGCGGGATCTCGCGCTGGATCGGCTGCACCGGTTCGGCCACCTCCCGCGCGCTGACGTTTGGCGTTGGCGCGCGCAATTCCGGCGCGGCCGGGTCCGTGCGCGGGCGCAGCGTCGGTGGCGGCAGCACGAACGTCACCGGCTCGTCATTGCGGGGCTCGGTCACCGCGACGGGCTGCTCCGCCACCGGTTCGCTCGGCGCGGGCAGCTGCGGTTCGGGCACGTCGCGCTGGGCGATGTCGGGCAGCGGCGCCTGCAGGTCCGGCGTCGCCTGCGGGGGTTGGCTGGGCATGGGCAGCGAGGGCAGCGCCGCACTGGCGGCGGATTCACTCGCCGCCTCCTGCGCCGGCTGCGCGGACGCGTCCGGTTCGCTGTCCTGCAACTGCGGGGGCGCGTCGCCGCCGCCGGGAGCTTCGGGCGTGCCGTCACCGATGTACTCGACCTGCACGACCGTCTCGCCTTCGCGCGTAATCGGCACGCCGAGGAACTGCAGCAGCGCCAGCCAGAACAGCATCGCGCCGAGGACCAGGTGGATCAGCCCGGTCATCGCGACTGCGAACCGGCGCAGCCCGCGCTCTTCGGGAATCGGCGCATGCCACTGCTGGCGCCACATCGCGCCGAATGCCTGCCAGCGCGTCAGGTCACCGACCCGGCGCGGCGCCGGGCGCGGCGCGCGCTGGGCCAGCACGTCCACGATGGCCGCCGGCGGCACGCCGGTGACGCGCCCGGGACGCATCGCCATGTCGGCGAGCCAGACTTTCCACCCGGGCGGGAACTCGCCGGCGGTGCGGTGTCGGTGCGGCGCCTGCAGCAGCAGGCGGCGCTGCAGGGCCTGGATGAGGTCGGCGGCAGTCAGCATCGGCGACGCCGCGCGCCGGTCAGGCCGCGCTGTCGCGGCTGATGTACGGCGCGCTGCCGCTGTCGTGGTCGGTCGCGTCGCGCACCGCGGTGACGCCCGGCACCTGTTCCATCAGCGTCTTCTCGATGCCCTGCTTCAAGGTGACGTCCGCCATGCCGCAGCCGTGGCAGCCGCCGCCGAAGCGCAGCACCACGACGCCGTCCGAGGTCACTTCCTGCATGGCGACGTGGCCGCGGTGCTGGGCAAGCTGCGGGTTGATCTCGTGCTCGACGACCCACTGCACGCGCTCGACCAGCGACGCGGCGGCCGCGGGCGCGACGCCCTTGATCTTCGGTGCGCGGATCTGCAGCTGGCCGCCGGTGCCGCTGGTTTCGTAGTCGATTTCCGCGCCGTCGAGGTAGGTCACGCTCGGCGCATCGAGCCACAGCGTGAAGCCCTCGCAGTCGATCGCCCATTCGTCGCCGCGCAGATCGCCCGGCTCGGCGAACTCGAGCCGCACGTCCGCCTTGCTGGTGCCAGGATGGATCGCGGCCAGCCGCACGCCCAGGCCGGGCAGCGCTTCGCGCTCGATCAGCCGACGGAAATGGGTTTGCGCGGATTCGGAAATCTGGATCATGCGGCTATTCTAGCGGGGTCCGCGCGACGGTTCGCCACGCCTGCACGGTCCGACAACCCACGATGTGGTTTCGTTCACTCGCCACGCCAGCTGCGGGAATCCCATGTCCGACCTCGTCCCCCTCGCCCACGCCCACTGCCTGCCGCGACGCGGCGTGGAACACCGACTGACGGAGGCGCGCGTGCGCGAGCTGTTGCCGGAAGTGGCCGGGTGGGAACTGGTCGAGGACGGCCACGCGCTGTCCCGGACGTTCCGCTTCGACGACTACCACCGCACGATGGCCTTCGTGAACGCGCTGGCGTTCATCGCACACCGCGAGGACCACCACCCGGACCTCGGCGTGCACTACGACCGCTGCGTGGTGCGCTTCTCGACGCACGACGTCGGCGGCCTCAGCGAGAACGACTTCATCTGCGCCGCGAAGGCCGCGGCGCTGGTCGAGTGAGGACGAATCGATGACCCGCCCGCTGGTGTCCTCCATGACCTCCATGACGTCCGCCGCGACGCTGGTCGCCCTGCTCGCGCTCGCCGGCTGCGGGAGCGACTCGGCCGCCCCTGCCGCGCCGGCCGTGCCCCCGACCGATCCGCAGGCGATCGAAACGCCGCCGCCGGACTATCCGCTCGAACTGGCCTGTGCCGGGGTCGATGGCCAGGCCACGCTGCAGCTGACGATCGGTCCCGACGGCCGCGTGGCCGGTTCGCGCCTGGAGCGCGGCAGCGGCAGTGCCGCGCTCGACGCGCTCGCCCAGCAGGCCGTCAAGCGCTGGCGCTTCGAAGCGGCGACCCGGGGCGGCCAGCCCGTCGAGGCGCGGATCCGCGTGCCGATCACGTTCAACGCCCCGGCCGAACGCCCGCAGGCCTGCTTCGCCCTCGACGCGGGGCGCGCGCCGGCGCAGTAACCGGCCGGCTGCGCCGCTAGGCGAGCCGATCCAGCACGTCGAGCAGTTCCGGCGCCAGCGGTGCGTTCAGCGCGTACGGCGCCTTGCCGCCGTCGAGCGCGAACTCGAGCGTCGACGCGTGGAGGAACAGCCGCTTCAGCCCCACCTGCTCACGCAGCCGCTTGTTGGCCGCTTCGTCGCCGTACTTGTCGTCGCCGGCCACCGGATGGCCGATGTGCTGCGCATGCACGCGGATCTGGTGCGTGCGCCCGGTCTCGATGCGGACCTCGCAGTACGACTGCCCACCGCGGCGCTCGAGCACCTTGAAGTGGCTCAGCGACGCCTTGCCGTCGCGGTGGACCTGCACGTGGCGCTCGCCGCCCTGGCGCAGGCCGATGTGCAGCGGCGCGTCGACCGTCATCACGCCATCGGGCATGCGGCCGGCCAGCAGCGCCAGGTAGCGCTTGGCGATGCCGCCGTCCTCGCGCATCAGCGCCTGCATCTCGGTCAGGGCCGAGCGCTTCTTGGCCACGATCAGCAGGCCGGAGGTGTCGCGGTCGAGGCGATGGACCAGTTCGAGCGTCGTGTTGGGGCGCAGCGCGCGCAGACTCTCGATCGCGCCGTGGCTGATGCCGCTGCCGCCGTGGCTGGCCAGCCCGGACGGCTTGTTCAGCGCCAGCAGGCGGGCGTCCTCGAACACGATCGCCGCGTCCAGCGCCGCGAGCAGCCCCTTCGGCGGCGGCTGGCGCTCGCCGGCCTCGGCCAGCCGCACCGGCGGAATGCGGACCTCGTCCCCGGCCTCGAGCTTGCGCTCGGCCTTGGCCCGTCCGCCGTTCACCCGGACCTGGCCGGACCGGACCAGCTTGTAGACCAGCGAGCGGGGGGCGCCCTTGAGCTGCCCCAGCAGGAAATTGTCCAGCCGCTGGCCCTCGCGGTCGTCGGACACGCGCACGGTGCGGGCGCCGGGTCCGGCGGCAGGGGGGGCGGGATCGGTCATTCCGTGGGGGTTATCTGATACACTCGCGACGCGAGATAAGGTTTTGATTTCGCAGGGAGTTGCACCCGTCCTCGGCGTCATCGCCTCGGCTGCGGTGCAGGGCCAAAAGCCCGACCTGCGATTCCGGTCCGCGACTAACCACTGCCCACGGGGCAGCCATGTTAGCAGCGGCGGATCGGCGGAACCGGACTCGCCCGGTGTGTCAGACACCGGCGATGAACACGCCCCCGAGCGCCGCGCCTGCCCAGGCGGGAGGCGGCCGCCGGGATCGAACCGCGCGACGTCCGCGTCGCCGGCCCCGCAATTTGGACAGCAACAACAAGCGCTCCCGCGGTCCGCCGTGGTGTTGAAGCGCTGGAGATTCGAGGTCCCGCCGGCGCTGGCGTGGTGGCTTGCCATCGAGCAGCGACGCACGATCCGCGACGGGGGGACGTCGTGACCAGAGGCGAAACGCCAAGGCGTTCCGCGCGCCTGCCCTCGGGCAGGAGGAAGCGCGCGAGGACGCAATCATGAAGCGAATGCTCATCAACGCGACGCAGGCGGAAGAACTGCGCGTCGCCATCGTCGACGGCCAGAACCTGTACGACATCGACATCGAACAGCCGTCGAAGGAACAGAAGAAGTCCAACATCTACAAAGGCAAGATCACCCGCCTGGAGCCGTCGCTCGAGGCCGCCTTCGTCGAATACGGCGCCGAGCGCCACGGCTTCCTGCCGCTGAAGGAAATTTCCCGCGACTACTTCGCCGCCGGGGTCGACCACAACAAGGCCGGCCTGAAGGAGCTCCTGCGCGAAGGCCAGGAAGTGGTCGTGCAGGTGGACAAGGAGGAGCGCGGCAACAAGGGCGCCGCCCTGACCACGTTCATCTCGCTGGCCGGCCGGTACATGGTCCTGATGCCGAACTCGCCGACCGCCGGCGGCGTCTCGCGCCGGATCGAGGGCGACGACCGCGCCGCCCTCAAGGAGGCGATGGACAAGCTGCAGATCCCCGACGACATGGGCGTGATCATCCGCACCGCGGGTGTCGGCCGTGACGCCGAAGAACTGCAGTGGGACCTGGATTACCTGCTGCAGGTCTGGAAGGCGATCGCCGAGGCCGCGCTGACCAAGCCGGCGCCGTTCCTGATCTACCAGGAATCCCGCCTGATCATCCGCGCGCTGCGCGACTACATGCGCCCGGACATCGGCGAGGTGCTGGTCGACACGCCGGAGATGTACGCCGAGGCGCGCGAGTTCGTCGAGCAGGTCATGCCGCACAACCTGCGCAAGCTCAAGCACTACACCGACGACACCCCGCTGTTCAACCGCTTCCAGATCGAATCGCAGATCGAGAACGCGTACGAGCGCACCGTGCGCCTGCCGTCCGGCGGCGCGCTGGTGATCGACCAGACCGAGGCGCTGACCGCGGTCGACGTCAACTCGGCGCGCGCCACCAAGGGCGGCGACATCGAGGAAACCGCGTTCAACACCAACCTGGAGGCGGCCGAGGAGGTCGCGCGCCAGATGCGCCTGCGCGACCTCGGCGGCTTGGTGGTGATCGACTTCATCGACATGTCGAGCAACAAGCACCAGCGCGAGGTCGAGAACCGCCTGCAGAACTCGCTGCGCTCCGACCGCGCGCGCGTGCAGATCGGCCGCATCTCGCGCTTCGGCCTGCTCGAGCTGAGCCGCCAGCGCCTGCGCCCGAGCCTGGGCGAGTCGAGCCAGATCGTCTGCCCGCGCTGCGAAGGCCACGGCCGCATGCGCAGCGTCGAGTCGCTGTCGCTGTCGATCCTGCGCCTGGCCGAAGAGCACGCGATGAAGGAGAACACCGGTCAGGTGCTGGTGCAGGCGCCGACCGAGATTGCGACCTACCTGCTCAACGAAAAGCGTCGCGCGCTCAGCGAGATCGAGAAGCGCCACGATGCGCCGATCGTCATCGTCGCCGACGAGCAGCTGCACACCCCACACTACGAGGTCACCCGCATCCGCGAGAACGAGCTCGGCGAGGAAACCAGCAAGCCCAGCTACCACCGCGGCACGCCGCGCAAGCTGCCGACGCACGCGCTGACCAAGGCCCACCTGAACATCCCGGACCTGCCGGCGGTGACCAACGTGAAGCCGAGCCAGCCGGCGCCGATGCGCGAGCCTCGCGAGGTCGCCGCCGCCCCGGCGGCACCGGCCCCGGTCCCCGCGCCGGTGGCGACCCCGACCCATTCGGTCGGCGTGGTCGAACGCATCCTGCGCTTCTTCCGCGGCAGCCAGCCCGCGCCGGCGGCGCCGGCGCCGGCGCGTGAGCGCGACGGTCGCGTCAACCGCAACGAGCGCGGCGACCGCAACGGACCGCGACGCGACGGTCGCCCCGGCAACAAGCCGCAGGGCGGACGCGACGGCGGTCGCCGCGACGAGGGCCGTCGCGACGACAACCGTCGTGACGAAAGCCGCCGCGACGAGTCGCGCCGCAACGCGCCCGCGCAACCGAAGGGCGGCAGCGCGCCGCAGCAGCCTGCTCGTGCACAGGAGCCGAAGGCCGACAAGCAGGCGCAGAAGCCGCAGGCGCAGCCCAATGCGCCGCGTCCGCCGCGCGAACCGCGTCCGCCGCAGGCTCCGAGGGGCGAACCCCGCGAAGCAAAGGTCGAGCTGAAGGTCGAGCAGCCGGGCGTCGCCACGGCGCCGGTCGAAGCGCCGAAGAAGATCGAAGCCGCCTCGCCGGCCGTCGAGGCCGCTGCCGCGGCGTCGGTTGCCGCGCTCGCCTCCGTGGAGGCACCGGCCGGCGCCCCGGTCGATGGCGACGAGGCGCATGCAGCGGCCGGCACCGCCGCTGACGGCACCGAGAGCGGCGCACGCCGCCGTCGCGGCCGCCGTGGTGGCCGTCGCCGCCGTCGCGGTGGCGCCGAGGGTGCCGCCGCCGGCGGTGCCGAGGGCGTCGACGACGGCAGCTTCGACGACGCCAACGGCGACGACGAACTGGGCGCGATCGACGAAGTGCCGGGCGCCCCGGCGCACCGCTCGCAGCCGGAGTTCGACTTCGACGACGAGTTCGACGCCCCCGCCGCCCCGCAGCCGCGCGCCGAGCGCAAGCCGGCACCGGTGGCCGAGGCGGTTCCGGTCGCTGCGGCTGTCGCCCCGGTCGTCGCCCAGGCCACGACACCGGCTGACGCCGCGGTTGCCGCGTCGTCGCCGGAGCGCGAAGAAATGCCCGCCGTCGCGGACGACGTCGTGATCGCGACGCCAACGCCGGTCGAGCCGATCGCCGTCGAAATCGAGCCGGTCGCGCCGGTGACCGTGCCGGCCCCGGTCGTCGTCGACGCTCCGGTCGTGGAGTCGCCCGCCATCGACGCGATCGCAGCGGAGACGGCCGCGGTGGAGTCGCCGGCGTCGCCGGCCGAAGCCGCCGCAGCCGCCGCCGCGCAGCCTGACATCGTCGCGACGGCTCCGGTCACCCCGGCGCACGCTGACGCTGCATTCGCAGCGGAAGCCGCGCCGAGCGCGGCCCCCGTTGCCGAGCCCGAGGCCGTGGTCGAGGCCAGCGTGCCGCGCACCGCAGGCCTGTTCGACGCCCATCCGGCGCCGGACGCGGACCGCAGCGGTCATGACGAGGACGACGTGCGCCGGATCTGATCCGTCACGCACGCCCGGAAACGCAGAAAGGCCGCGAGCGATCGCGGCCTTTCTGTTTCGCGGGGCGTGCGCGTCGGGCCCGACCTAGGCAGTGACCCCGAACTCGGCCACCCCGTACTGGTGCAGCAGCCGCGCCAGGGCGACCGTGTCGTCGATGCCGAGCTTGGCGAACAGCCGGCTCTTGTGGGTATTGACCGTCTTGACGCTGAGGCTCAGGCGCGCCGCGATGTCGACCTGACGCATCCCCTGCGCGAGCAGCAGTGCCGTTTCCATTTCGCGCGGCGAAAGTCCGTCGAACGGCGTCCCCGCGTCGAAGCGCGCGAGCGCCAGGTTCTGCGCGACACGGTTGCCGAGGAAGCGCTTGCCGAGCGCGGCCGACCGCACCGCACCGACCAGTTCGTCGGCGTCGCCGCCTTTGCCGACGTAGCCCGATGCGCCGGCGGCCAGCAGCCGCTTCGGCAGCGGGCCGTCCTCGAGCACGGACACGATCACCACGCGGGTGCCGCCCTGCCCCTTGAGGATGCGCTCGGTGATTTCGAGCCCGCTGACACCGGGCAGGTTCAGGTCGCACAGCACGACGTCGGGCTTGAGCCTACGGATCAGCGGCAGCGCGACCTCCCCCGAATCGGCCTCGCCGACGACGTCGATGTCGACCTCGTTCGACAGGATCATGCGCATGCCCGCGCGCACCAGCGCGTGGTCGTCCACGAGAAAAACGCGGATGGTCATCCCTGACTCCTGGTGTGGTGAAACTCCTGGCGCCGAGGCTAAGCGGCCCGGCGACCCACATGCAAGTCAACCGCCCCCAGGGGCCGATGTCCCCTCTCCGCGCCATGCTACCTTCGGCCCCGACAAGGGAGGGCGGCGACATGGACGACACGCACGGCGCGAAACGGGGATACCGGCTGTTCGTCGGGCTCGCAGTTGCGCCTATCGCGACGGCGTTGGCGGCGGTTTTCATCACCCCCCTCTTCGATGAGAGCCTCTCGCTAGGGGCGGCGCCGATCGTGTTTCTCGCCACCCTGCTGCTGGCGTACCCGATCGCGGTCGTGGTCGCCCTGCCCGCCTACATGGCGATGCAGGCGCTCGGTTGGCTGACGCTCGGCAGCGCGATGGCAGCTTCCACGATGGGCGGCCTCGTACTGGGGCTTGCGTTGGGAACGGGCGGCACGTTCTCCACCGACGACAGCTGGGCCCTGAGCCTCTACGGCGGCGCACTGGGGTGCGTCATGGGAGCAGCGTGGGCCGTCGCGGCGGGCATGCCACTGACGCTGGCGGCCGCGCGGCACGCTCGTTGAATGGGTATGTAGACGCCACCGCGAGGGAACAGCAGTGGCGGAGAGAGTGGGATTCGAACCCACGGAAGGTTTGACCCTTCGGCGGTTTTCAAGACCGCTGCCTTAAACCACTCGGCCATCTCTCCGTAGCGCGCGTGCGCATTCTGCCAGAGGCGCCGGCTCAGCGGCGCTTGGGCTTCTCCGACCCCGGCGGACACGGCGCGCCCTTGATCTCGCTGCAATGCAGCCGGGCGGACTCGACGAGCGACGGCGCCTTCTCTGCGAGGTAGTCGATGAACACGCGCACCGCCGGCAGCAGGCCGCGGCGCGAGGCGAACACCGCGTGGAAGATGCCCTGCGGCAGCCGCCACTCGGGCAGCACGACCTGGAGTTCGCCGCTGCGCACGGCCTCGGCGCAGACCGTCTCCGGCAGCAGGGTGATGCCGAGGCCTTGCTTGGCCAGCGCCATCAGCATCGGGAAGTCGAACGCCATTACGCGCGGCTTGAGCTCGACGCGGCTGACTTCGCCGTTCGGCCCGTGCAGTTCCCAGCGCTGGCGCGCCTCGTCCTCGCTGATGCTCAGCGTCACGTGGTCGGCGAGGTCGTCCGGCGAGCGCGGCGCGCCGCGCTTGCGCAGGTAGTCCGGGCTGGCGACCAGCAGCTCCTGCACCTGTCCGAAGCTGCGCATCACCAGGCTGCCGTCGTCGTCGAGCTTGGCGCGCACGCGCAGCGCGACGTCGATGCCTTCATTGATGATGTCGACGCGCCGGTTGCTGACGTGCATCTGCACGCGCACCTGCGGGTACTTGGCGAGAAACTCCGGCAGCAGCTTGGGCATCTGCTCCTGCGCGAGCGCGACCGGCACGCTGACGCGGATCACGCCGCGCGGCTCGGCACTCAGCCGGTCGACGACCTCGCGCGCGGCCTGCGCCTCGGCCAGCATCGACTGCGCGTGGCGGTACACGCTCTGGCCGACGTCGGTGACCGCGAATCGGCGCGTCGAGCGCTGCAGCAGGCGCACGCCGAGATCCGTCTCGAGCTGGCTGATGCGCCGGCTCAGGCGTGACTTCGGAATGCCCAGCGCGCGCTCGGCCGCGGCGAAGCCCGAGTGGTCCACCACCATCGCGAAGTAATAGAGGTCGTTGAGGTCGTGCACGGCGCGGGTTCCATATTCAGAACAGTTAGTGGCATTCCACCAGATTTATCCCATGGGCGCAACGACCTATGGTGGCTTCACCGCGGCACGGCCGCCTGCCCACGAGGCCACCCCATGAAGCTGCTGCATCTCGACGCCAGTGCGCTCGGCGCCAACTCAGTCACCCGCGAACTCACCGCTGCGATCGTCGCTCGCTGGCAGGACGAAGTGAAGGACCTGCAGGTCGAGTACCGCGACCTGGATGCGAATCCGGTCGCGCACCTGACCGGCGCCACGCTCGGCGCTTCCGACGCCGAGGCCGCTGCCGACGCCGCCAAGGTCATGGAGCAGTTCCTCGCCGCGGACGTCATCGTGATCGGCGCGCCGATGTACAACTTCTCGGTGCCGTCGACGCTGAAGGCATGGATCGACCGGATTGCCGTCGCCGGCAAGACCTTCCGCTACACCGAAGCCGGCCCGCAGGGGCTCGCCGGCGGCAAGCGCGTCATCGTCGCCAGCGGACGCGGCGGCCTGCACGCCGGCCAGCCGACCGATTTCGTCGAGCCGTACCTGCGCCAGGTGTTCGGCTTCCTCGGCATCAGCGAGGTGGAGTTCGTGCGTGCCGAAGGCGTCGCCTACTCGCCACAGCACCGGACCGACGCGATCGCCGCCGCGCGCGCTTCGATCCCGCGCCCGCTGGCGCGCGCGGCCTGATCCGACCGCAGCCCCGGCGTTACGGCCCGGCCCTCCCCTCCCGTCCGTAACGCCAACGGGCCCGCATTGCGGGCCCGTCTTTTTTTTTGGGGTCGTGAGGTCGGCCGATTGGCCGAGACCTGCCGCGCGTCGTCAGCCGATGCGTTCGACGCCGCCCATGTAGCCGCGCAGCGCCTCGGGCACGGTGATCGAGCCGTCGGCGTTCTGGTAGTTCTCCATCACCGCGATCATCGCCCGGCCGACCGCGACGCCGGATCCGTTCAGCGTGTGCACCAGCTCGGGCTTGCCGGTCGCCGGATTGCGCCAGCGCGCCTGCATGCGCCGCGCCTGGAACGCCTCGCAGTTCGAGCACGACGAAATCTCGCGGTACGTGCCCTGCGACGGCAGCCACACCTCGAGGTCGTAGGTCTTGGTCGCCGCGAAGCCCATGTCGCCCGTGCACAGCAGCATGCGCCGGTACGGCAGGCCGAGCTTCTCGAGCACTACCTCTGCGCAGCGGGTCATCCGCTCGTGCTCGTCGTACGACTCCTCGGGCCGCGCGATCGTCACCAGCTCGACCTTCTCGAATTGGTACTGGCGGATCATGCCGCGCACGTCGCGGCCGCCGCTGCCGGCCTCCGAGCGGAAGCACAGCGAGTGCGCGGTCATGCGCAGCGGCAGGCGCTCGGCGTCGAGGATGTCGTCGCGGACGATGTTGGTCAGCGAGATCTCCGACGTCGAGATCAGGTAGCGACGGTGCTCGCCCAGCTGGGTCGCAAACATGTCCTCTTCGAACTTCGGCAGCTGGCCCGTGCCGTACAGGCTGTCGGCATTGACGATCACCGGGACGTTGGTTTCCAGGTAGCCGTGCTCGCCGCTGTGCAGGTCGAGCATGAACTGCGCGAGCGCGCGGTGCAGCCGGGCCAGCGGGCCACGCAGCACGGTGAAGCGCGCGCCCGACAGCTTCGCGGCGGTGTCGCCGTCGAGCCAGCCGTCGCGGGCGCCGAGCTCGACGTGGTCCTTGACCGCGAAGTCGAACGTGCGCGGCGTGCCCCAGCGGTGCTGCTCGACGTTGTCGGCTTCATCCTTGCCGACGGGGACGGACGGATGCGGCAGGTTCGGCAGGCCCAGTGCCATCGCGTCGAGCTCGGCGCGGATCGACTCCAGCCGGGCCTCGCTCGCCTTCAGTTCGTCGCCGAACCCGGCCACCTCGGCCATCAGCGCGGCGACGTCCTCGCCCTTCGCCTTGGCCTGCCCGATCGCCTTCGAGCGGGTATTACGCAGGTTCTGCAGTTCCTGCGTGCGCACCTGGATCTGCTTGCGCTCGCGCTCGAGCGACTCCAGCGCGCCGGCATCGAGGTCGAAGCCGCGGGACGCGCGCAGGCGCGCGGCGAGGTCGACGGGGTCTTGGCGCAGCAGGGCCGGATCGAGCATGGGGACGGCATTCGGTGATCGGGTTGGCGATTATCGCAGCCTTGGCGGGCCAATTTCCGAAGCGTTAACGCGGGTTTGGGCACAGTCCCACGGTCCCCCGACCGTCCCGCCCATGTCCACGACCTCCCCCGCGCTGCCGCCCCGTCGATCGTTCAATGCCCGCGCGTGGCTGCCGCGCCGGCGCGCCCTGCTGTGGATCGCGCTGGCGGTGATCGCCGGCGCGCTGCTGTTCCTGTGGGCGCTGCCGTCGAAGCAGGAGCGTGACTTCTACCGCGCCGGCCCGGCGGCCCCGAACGCCGAATCACCGCGCTATGTGCCGCTGCCGGCGCCGATGGCCGGCGGGCGCCAGGACAGCGCCAGCGGCTTCGGCTCGACGCCGCGCGATGACGACGGGAAGGACGCGGCGGGCCGGCCCGAACTCGTCGAGACACGCCCGGAGATGCCGCCCCCGGAGGCCCGCCCCGCGCCGCCACCGGCGCCCGCCGCGGCCACGTCCCGCCCGACGCCGCTGGCGGGCAGCACGCCCGCGCCGCGCTATCCGCCGACGTCGCTGCGCCGCGGCGAGAGCGGCACGGTGCTGGTCGAAGCACGCGTCGACGCGAGCGGTGCGGTCAGCGCCGTCAGCGTCGCCAACGGCAGCGGCTCGCGGCTGCTGGACCGCGCCGCGATGGACGCGGTGCGTCGCTGGCACTTCGAACCGGCACGCTCGAACGGCCAGCCGGTCGACGCCACTGTGCGCGTGCCGATCCAGTTCTCGCCGAACCGCTGACCGGCTGAGGTCGCGACGCAACGCCGTCGCGACCTCAGCCGGTCTCTGCGAGGCCCATGCCGGCGGACCGCGCCAGCGCGACGAATCCGGGGAACGAGGTCGCCACGTTGGCCACGTCGCCGATGCGCACATCGCCGACCGCCCGCTGCGCGGCCACGGCCAGCGCCATCGCGATGCGGTGGTCGCCGTGGCTGTCGGCGGTCCCCGCCCGGATCGCCCCGCCCACGATGTCCGCGCCGTCGGGCGTCTCGTCGACGACGATGCCCAGCGCGCGCAGGCCGGCGGCCATCGTCGCGATCCGGTCGGACTCCTTGACCCGCAGCTCGGCCGCGCCGCGCACGACGGTGCGCCCGCGTGCGCACGCGGCGGCCGCGAACAGCGCCGGGAACTCGTCGATCATGTCCGGCACCAGCGCCTCGGGCACCTCGATGCCGTGCAGCGGCGCGTGGCGCACGACGAGGTCGGCCACCGGCTCGCCGCCCTGCTCGCCCGCGTTGGTTTCGGCGATGTCGGCACCCATCGCGCGCAGCGCGGCGAGCAGGCCGGTGCGCCGCGGGTTCATGCCGACGGCTTCGAGCGTCAGCTCCGAGCCGGGCACGACACTCGCTGCGACCAGGAAGAACGCCGCCGATGAGAAATCCGCCGGCACGTGCACGTCGGTGGCGCGCAGTACGTGGCCGCCGGACAGCGTGGCGACGCCGGGCGCGAACTCGATCGGCCAGCCGAACGCCACGAGCATCCGCTCGGTGTAGTCGCGGGTCGGGTGCGGTTCGCGCACGGTGGTCTCGCCGTCGGCGTACAGGCCGGCGAGCAGCACGGCCGACTTGACCTGCGCACTGGCCACCGGCGTTTCGTAGTCGATGCCGCGCAGCGATTGGCCGCCGCGGACACGCAGCGGCGGCAGCCCGCCGGGCGCGCTGTCGATGCGCGCGCCCATGCGCGCCAGCGGCTCGGTGACGCGGCGCATCGGCCGCTTCGACAGCGACGCGTCGCCCACGAGCGTGCTGTCGAACGCCTGCCCCGCCAGCACGCCGGCGAGCAGCCGCATGCCGGTGCCGGCGTTGCCGCAGTCGAGCGGGCCGGACGGCGCCCGCAGCCCGTGCAGGCCGACGCCGTGGACGATGCGTTCGCTCGGGCCGGGCGCGTCGATGCGCACGCCGAGCTGCTCGAACACCCGCGCCGTGGCGCGCGTGTCCTCGCCCTCGAGGAAGCCGGTGATGCGCGTGGTGCCCTCGGCCAGCGCGCCGAGCATGATCGCCCGGTGCGACACCGACTTGTCGCCCGGCACCCGCACGCGGCCGCGCAGCGGCGCGCCGGCGCGCGCGATCCAACCCGCTGTGCCGCCGCTCACGGCAGCACCTCGTCGAGCGCGGCCAGCAGCCGCGCGTTCTCGTCGCGGGTGCCGACGGTGATCCGCAGCCACTGCGGCAGGCCGTAGCCGCCCATCGGCCGCAGCACGATGCCGCGCTCGAGCAGCGCCGCCTCGATCCGTGCCGTTTGGGCGCCGAACTCGACCAATACGAAGTTCGTTTGCGACGGCAGCACCATCAGGCCGCGCGACTGCAGCGCTCCCGCCAGTGCGGCGCGCGATGCGGCATTGCGCGCGCACGTCCAGGCGAGGTGCGCGTCGTCCCCGATCGCCGCCTCGCACGCGGCCAGCGCCGGCCCATTGACGTTGAAGCTCTCGCGCACCCGCTCTATCACCGCGACCAGTCCCGGCGCCGCCACGAGATAGCCGACCCGAAGCCCGGCCAGTCCGTACGCCTTGCTGAAGGTGCGGGTGACGACCAGGTTGGCGTGCGTCGACAGCAAGGCGAGTGCGCTGCCGGCCGTGCCCTCGTCGGCCATTTCGGCGTAGGCCTCGTCAACCACGATGATCACCTGCGGCGGCACTTGCGCGAGGAACGCGGTCAGCTCCGCCGGCGTGAACCATGTCCCGGTCGGATTGTTCGGGTTGGCGAGGTACACCAGCGTCGTCGCCGGCGTGATCGCGCGCGCGATTGCGGCCAGGTCGTGGCCCAGCGGCATCGCCGCGTCGCGCGGCAGGGGCTCGACGACGACGGCGCGCGCGCCGGCGGCCTGGGTGGCCAGCGCGAACACGGCGAAGCCGTAGCGCGAGTAGACGACGTCGTCGCCGGGCCCGGCGAACACCTGCGCCAGCTGCATCAGCAGCTCATGTGAGCCGTTGCCGAGCAGCAGCTGTTCGACGCGCACCCCGTGGCGCGCCGCCAGCGCGTGCTTGAGCCCGGCACCGCGCGGGTCGGGGTAGCGATGCAGTGCGTCGAGCTCGCCCAGCATCGCTTCACGCGCCGCCGGCGACGGGCCGTACGGGTTCTCGTTGGATCCCAGTTCGACCAGCCTCGAGTCGCGGAACCGGGCCCGCAGCGTCACCAGGTCGTGGCCCGGGTCGTAGGCTTTCAAGGCCCGGATGCCGGCCTGCGCGCGCGACGCGAACCATGCCTCGTCGAAGGCCGGTTCGGATCCCAAGCGCGCACTGTCGGGTTGCGGCGGCATCACGCGATCGCCACCGGGTACGAGCCGAGCACCTTCACTTCCTCGACGAACGGCGCGACGCCGTCGAGCGCGCGGCGCATCGCCGGCTCGTCGACGTGGCCGCCGATGTCGACGAAGAACGCGTACTGCCAAAGGCCGGTGTGGCCCGGGCGGGATTCGATCCGGTTCATGCTCAGGCCCTGCTGCGCGAACGGCGCGAGCACGTTGAACAGCGCGCCGGGCTGGTCCTTGATGAAGATCAGCAGCGAGGTGCGGTCGTTGCCCGACGGCGGGAACAGTTCGCGCCCGAGCACCAGGAAGCGCGTGGTGTTGTCCGGCCGGTCCTCGATCGGACCGGCAATGCTCTTCAGCCCGTACACCGTCGCCGCGCTGGCGCCGGCGATGGCCGCCGCGTCATCGGCGTTGCGCGCGCGCCGGGCGGCCTCGGCGTTGCTCGCGACCGGGATCTTCTCGGCCTTCGGCAGGTACTGGCGCAGCCACGCCTTGCACTGCGCGAACGACTGCGGGTGCGAGTACACGCGCTCGATGTCCTCGATGCGGCCGCCGCGCGACAGCAGGTGCTGGTGCACGCGCAGCTCGACCTCGCCGCAGATCTTCAGCCCCGAGGTCAGGAACATGTCGAGCGTCGACTGGATCGTGCCCTGGGTCGAGTTCTCCACCGGCACGACGCCGAAGTCCGCGCTGCCGGCCTCGACCTCCTGGAATACCTCCTCGATGCTGGCCAGCGGCAGCCCGTGCACCGAATGGCCGAAGTGCTTGAACACGGCCTGCTGCGAATGCGTGCCCTCCGGCCCGAGGTAGCCGATCTTCAGCGGCTCCTGCTGGGCGAGGCACGCCGACATGATTTCGCGGAACACGCGCACAAGCACGTCGTCGCGCAGCGGGCCGTCGTTGCGGTCGACCACCCGGCGCAGCACCTGCGCCTCGCGCTCGGGGCGGTAGTAGTCGACGGCCGCGGCAAGCTTGCCCTTGGCCTTGCCGACCTGGTTGGCGAACTGGGCGCGCTCGGCGATCAGCTGCTGGATGTGGCGGTCGAGGCCGTCGATGCGGTCGCGCAGCGCGGCCAGGTCGGCCGGGGCGAGGTCGATCGCCGGCGGCGCCGCGTCCTTGACGGCAAGCGCGCGCTTGGCTTTCGGCCTTGCGCCCGCGGCATTCGCGATCGGCGTCTTGGAGCCCGCCCGGGCGGATTTCCTGCCCGACTTCGGCTTGACCGCCATCAGCCGTTCCTCTGCTGGAAGTCGCGCATGAACGCCGCCAGCGCTTCGACGCCGGCGACCGGCATCGCGTTGTAGATCGACGCGCGCATGCCGCCGAGCACCTTGTGGCCCTTGAGGCCGATCAGGCCGGCCTCGCGCGCCTCGGCCAGGAACGCGGCATTGAGCGCGTCGTCGTGCAGGAAGAACGGCACGTTCATCCGCGAGCGCGCGCCGACGGCGACCTCGTTCCGATAGAAGCCGCCGGAGCCGTCTATGAGGTCGTAGAGCAGCGCCGACTTGCGCGCGTTGCGGCGGGCGAACTCGTCGACGCCGCCCTCGGCCAGCATCCACTGGAAAACCAGCCCGGCCAGGTACCAGTTCCACGTCGGCGGGGTATTGAGCATCGAGTCGCCGCGCACGTGCGAGGCGTAATTCATGATGTCCGCGCGCGGCTGGCCGGCACGCTCGAGCAGGTCGCGGCGGACGATCACCACGCTGACGCCGACGGGACCGAGGTTCTTCTGCGCGCCGCCGTAGATCACCCCGAAGCGCGACACGTCCAGCGGCTCGGACGCGATCGATGAGCTGAAGTCCGACACCAGCGGCACGTCGCCGACATCGGGGATGTCGCGGAACTCGACCCCGTGGATCGTCTCGTTCGCGGTGTAGTGCACGTACGCGGCGTCCGCGGACAGCGTCCACCCGGCGCGCGCGGGAACGTCACGGAAGCCACCGGCTTCGCTGCTGGCCGCAATGCGCGCGTCGACGTACGGCGTGGCCTGGCGGATCGCGGTCTTGCCCCAGTGCCCGCTGATGACGAAGTCGACCGCCTGCCCCGGGGCGGCGAAGTTCAGCGCGATCAGCGCCTGCTGCAGGGTCGCCCCGCCCTGCAGGAACAGCACCGCGTGGCTGTCCGGGATCGCCATCAGCATGCGCAGGTCGGCCTCGGCCTGTCGCGCCACCTCCATGAACTCGGGGCCGCGATGGCTCAGCTCGACGATCGATGCGCCCGACCCGTGCCACTCGAGCATTTCGCCCTGCGCGTGCCGCAGCACCGACTCGGGCAGGGTCGCGGGGCCGGCACTGAAGTTGTAGGCGCGGGACATTGCAAACGCTCGCTGGGCGGGGCCTGCGAGTATGCCGCAGCGCAGCAGGACGTGAATCCTTCGTTACCCCCGTAACTTTTGCTGCACCGGACACGTACTACCTTGTGACCGTCCGGTCCGAGGAGCCCCCGATGTCCCTGCGCGACGCCCTGCGAATCCCCGCGTCCGTGATCACCGACGAAGCGGTGTACCGCGATCGCCGCCGGCTGCTGGCCGCCTTTGCGGCGGCGCCGGCGCTGGCCATGGCCGGCTGCGCGGAGGCCGAGCCACCGCCTCCGCCGCCTCGCGCGGTGATCGACCCCGCGCTCGCCCGCAAGGGCTACCGGACGACCGAAACGCTGACGCGCTTCGAGGACGCGACAACCTACAACAACTTCTACGAGTTCGGCACCGACAAGGGCGATCCGGCCCGCGCCGCGCGCACGCTACGGACGTCGCCGTGGACGGTCGCGGTCGGCGGCCACTGCGCCAAACCCGGCAAATTCGCCCTGACCGACCTGATCAAGGGCCTGACCCCGGAGGAGCGGGTCTACCGCCTGCGCTGCGTCGAAGGCTGGTCGATGGTGATCCCATGGATGGGCGTGCCGCTGGGCGACGTGCTCAAGCGCTTCGAGCCCACCTCGAAGGCCAAGTACGTCGCGTTCACCACGCTCGCCGACCCGGGCCAGATGCCCGGCATCGCCTACCGCTCGATCGACTGGCCGTACCGCGAGGGCCTGCGCATCGACGAGGCCATGCACCCGCTGTCTCTGCTGGCCACCGGCATGTATGGCAAGACCACCCTGCCGCAGCAGAACGGCGCGCCGCTGCGGCTGGTCGTGCCGTGGAAGTACGGGTTCAAGAGCATCAAGTCGATCATCGCGATCACCTTCGTCGAGAAGATGCCGGTGACCAGCTGGAATGACCTGCAGCCGAGCGAGTACGGGTTCTTCTCCAACGTGAACCCCGCGGTCGACCACCCGCGCTGGAGCCAGAAGACCGAGCGGCGCATCGCCGGCACGCAGAGCAAGCTGTTCGCCGACCGCATCCCGACGCGGCCGTTCAACGGCTACGGCGACCAGGTCGCGGGCCTCTACGCCGGCATGGACCTGAGGCGCTGGTTCTGATGGCGGCAGTGGCCGCGCGTCCGGCGCGACGGCGCACGCCGCGCGGCGTCATCGCCGGCAAGGCGCTGGTCCATGTGCTGGCGCTGACGCCAGCGGCGATCCTTGCCTGGCAGATCCGGCAGGAATGGCTGACCGGCAGCGGCGGACTCGGTGCGGACCCGGTGGCCGAGATCGAACACCGCCTCGGGCTTTGGGCGCTGCGCCTGCTGCTGGTTACGCTGGCCATCAGCCCGCTGCGGCAGATCACCGGCTGGACCGGCGCGCTGCGTTTCCGCCGGATGCTCGGCCTGTACGCGTTCGCGTACGCGACGCTGCACCTGTCGGCGTACCTCGTGCTCGACCTGCGCGGCTACTGGACCCAGATCTTCGAGGAAATCGCCAAGCGGCCGTACATCACCGTCGGCTTCCTCGCGTGGCTGCTGCTGATCCCGCTGGCGGCGACGTCGACCCAGGCCGCGATGCGCCGGCTCGGACGCCGCTGGGGCCAACTGCACCGGCTGATCTACCCGATCACGGTGCTGGCCGTACTGCACTTCTGGTGGCTGGTGAAGTCCGACGTCCGCGAGCCGGCGCTGTACGCGGGCATCCTCGCCGCGCTGCTGGGCTGGCGCGCGTGGAAACGCCTGCGCGGGGTCAGCGCACGCCGTACAGCAGCAGCAGGCTGAGCGCGCCCGACAGCAGCAGCGCGGCCAGCAGCAGCCACGGCATGCGCCGGGCCGACGCGCCCACCGACGCGACCGGCAGCGGCTCGTGTTCGCGCTCGTCGGCCGCCGCGCGCGCCTCGCCGACGCTGGCGGCGTGCCACGACGACACCGAAGGCGCTTCAACGACGAACCGGTGGTGCGCGTCGAACACGACCTGGTCGCCCGGCCGCAACAGCGCGTGGCGCACCCGCTGTCCGTTGACGACCGTGCCGTCGGCCGACCCGAGGTCGCGCAGCACCGCGCCGTCGGGGTGCGGCTCCAGCCGCGCGTGGCGATCGGCGAAAGCCGGTTCGTCGACGCGGATGTCGCATTCGGCGAGCCGACCGACCAGCCGAGGCTGGCCCAAGGTCACGCAGCGCCCGTGGTGCGAGCCGCCCACGCCGCGCAGCACCAGCCGCGGGTCAGCTTCCGCGAGCGGCGCGGGCCTGGGGGTCGTGGCCGGCGCCGGCAGCGGGTCGTCGCCGACCAGCAGCAGTTCGGTGCCTTCGATGAACACGCCGTCGCCGACGCGCAGCATCGCCATGCGACGCACCGGCCGGCCGTTGACGTAGACGCCGCGCGAGCCGGCGCCCAGCTGCATCCACACGCCACGGCGATCGACGCAGAACTGCGCGAGCGCCCCGTGCGCGCGCTCGCCGAACCCCGGCCGCCCGTCGCTGTCGCGGCCCATGGCGTGCACGCCCGGCGACAGGGCCAGGTCATCGTGTTCACGGTTCGGGAATCGGAGTCGGAGTCTTTGCACGCGTCGGGAATCTAGCACGGGCCCTGCGCGTTGCAGTCGCCTGTACAGCGCCGCGCGTCGCGCGTTGGCCCCTTTCGCACCGCGGCGCGCGACCGCAGAATGGCGCCTCCGAACGCACGCCGAAGGACCCTCCATGTCGCGCATCGACATCCGCCACGCGCACTCGCTCGCCCCGGCCAAGGCGCGCGCCGCCGTGCAGGAAGTGGCGGAGAAGCTCGCCGAGCGCTTCGGCGTCGACTACGCGTGGCACGGCGACACGCTGCAGTTCAACCGCAGCGGCGTCGACGGACAGATCGAGCTCGGCCCCAAGCAGTTGCAGGTCACCGCGCAGCTGGGCTTCCTGCTGTCGGCCCTGAAGGGACCGATCGAGGCCGAGATCCGCCGCGTGCTCGACGAGCGCTTCAGCTAGGCGCGACGCGCCTCAGCGCATCCGCCCGGCAAACGGGTCCGGGTGCCCGTCGAACAGGCGCTGCAGCACGGCCAGTTCGTCCTGCTCGATTTCGGCGATGAAGGTGTCAGCGTCGCCCAACTGGCCGAACGCATCGAAGCCGCGCTCGAGGAAGCCCTGCAGCTCGGCCAGGCCGGCCGCCTTCGCCGGGCCGCGCGACAGCTTCAGCAGCGTCGCCACCCCGGGCAGCCGCAGCGCGTGCCCTAGGCCGCGCCCTACCGCCGCGATCAGCGCGACCTGGTGCAGCCGCAGCGGCTGCTGGCCCACGTGCCGGTACGCCTGCGCGTACAGCGCGGCGTCCAGTGAACGCCGGCGCGGCGCGAGGTCCTGCAGCGCCTGCGCCATCTGCAGGTCGAACTCGTGGGTGACCACGCCCAGCTCGATCGCATCGCCGACCGTGTCGAGCAGCGCCGCCGGCAGCAGCGTCCGCATCATCGGCAGCACCCGCACGATGTCGGCGTCGCGGCGGCTGAAATCGCGGTCGTTGTAGACGTCGGTCAGGAAGAACTGCGCGGCCGGCCGGCGCCGCGGGTCCAGCAGGAACCGGTCGAAACTGGCCTCCAGCCTCCGGGCCTGCCAGCGGCGCAGCTCGGGCAGCCAGCGCAGGTGGTTGCGCGGCTCGCGGCGCGGGTCGTGCAGCAGCTGGTGACGCGCCAGCAGGCCCGCCAGGCGCTCGGGCGGGCGCGCGGCGACACGCTCGGGGCGGCGGGAAGGACCGGGCATCGACCGCGATGATCGGCGGCCGCCGCCGGCCCCGCAACCGCGCCCGCCGCGCAGTGCGGCGGCGTACGGCGCGTGGGCTACACTCGACCGTCCTGCTCGACCGTGGCCCGCAATGCTGTCACTCCACTCCGCCCGGCAACGGCCGCGCCATCCGTCCCCGTCGCCGGCGCGCATCGGCCTGGCGATCGCCGGCGGCGGCCCGATCGGCAGCATGTACGAGCTCGGCGCCCTGCGCGCGCTCGACGAGGCGCTCGACGGCCTCGACCTGACCCGGATGGACTGCTACGTCGGCGTCAGCAGCGGCGCGTTCCTCGCCGCCGGGCTGGCCAACCGCATGGACACCGCGGAGATGTGCCGCATCTTCATCACCGGCGACAGCGACGACGTGCGCTTCCGCCCGGAAACCTTCATGCGGCCGGCGGTGTTCGAGTACTGGCGCCGCGCGGCGGGCTTCCCGGCGCTGCTGATGGAAAGCTGGCGGCAGGTGCTGACGGCGCCGGGCCGCGTGCGCTGGCCGGACATGCTGCTGCGCTTCGGCGGGCTCGTGCCGACCGGGCTGTTCGACAACGGCGAAATCGAGCGCTTCCTGCGCGACGTCTTCACCCGACGCGGCCGCAGCAATGACTTCCGCGAGCTGTCGGCGCCGCTGTTCGTCATCGCTGTCGACCTCAACAGCGGCGAGGCGGTGCGGTTCGGCGGCGAGGGCTGGGACGACGTCACGATCTCCCAGGCCGTGCAGGCCAGTTCCGCGCTGCCCGGGCTGTACCCGCCGGTCGAGCTGCGCGGCCGCCAGTTCGTCGACGGCGCGCTGCGCCGGACGATGCACGCGTCGGTGGTGCTCGAGCGCGGCATCGACCTGCTGATCGGGATCAACCCGCTGGTGCCGTTCAACGCGCGCGGCACCGACGACGGCCAGCCGATGCAGGATACCGACCGGCGCCTGGCCGAGGGCGGACTGCCCGCGGTGCTGTCGCAGACCTTCCGCACAATGCTGCAGTCGCGCATGCAGGTCGGCCTGGCCAAGTACGCCCAGCAGTACCCCGACATCGACCAGCTGATCTTCGAGCCCAATGCCGAGGACGGCGAGCTGTTCTTCACCAACGCTTTCAGCTTCTCGACCCGGCGGCGCATCTGCGAGATCGCCTACCGCAACACGCTGGCCGACCTGCACCGCCGCCGCGAGACGCTCGCGCCAATCCTCGCCGCGCACGGGCTGGCACTGCGCGAGGACGTGATCGCCGATCGCGAGCGCTCGATCCTCGACCACCTTGCGCCGCGCCCGGCCGCGACCGAGACGACCGCGAAGCTGCGGCGCGCGCTCGGCGAGGTCGACCACCTCGTCGCGCAGCGGCGCCGCCGGCCGCGCGCCCGGCGCTGAGCCGGTAGCCGCGCGGTTCGCGCCGCGCGGTTGGTGTGAAAGCTCTAGCGCGCGGCTCGATGGTGCAGTTCAACCGCCACCCCGCTTCGGAGCCCGCACATGGCCACGTTCAAGAAGACCGCAAAGAAGTCCTCCGCCAAGTCGCGCGCCAAGCCGACGCCGCAGCAGCAGGCCGAGCAGTTCACCAAGACGATCAGCGAGTCCGCCCAGCAGGTGTGGCTGGCCGGCGTCGGCGCCTTCAGCCGCGCGCAGACCGAGGGCAACAAGCTGTTCGAGAACCTCGTCAAGGAGGGGCTCAACCTCGAGCAGACCGCGCGCAGGTTTGCCGGTGGCCAGGCCGAGGCGGTGCGTGGCGTCGTCGAATCGAAGGTCGACCAGGCCCGCGAGCGCGCGGTCGACACCTGGGACCGCCTCGAGAAGGTGTTCGAGGATCGCGTGCAGCGCGCCCTGGTCAAGCTCGGCGTGCCGGGCCGCGACGACCTGGCCGACCTCAGCCGGCAAGTGGACGCGTTGACCAAGGAGCTTCGCCGCCAGGGCGGCAACGCCGCCGCGCCGCGCGCGTCCGCCCCCAGGACCGCCGCGCGCAAGGCGCCTGCGGCGCGCAAGGCCGCCGCCCGCACCACCGCGACGGCGCCGGCCCGCAAGAAGGCAAGCCGGGCGAAGTCGCCCACCGCATAACCCCACCGCTCCACCGGCGACGCCGAATGTGCGTCGCCGCACCGCCAAGCCCGCCAGCCAGACCTCCGTATGCTCCCCTCCCCTTACGGTTCGCGGCTGGCGGGCTTTCTTTTTGCGTTGCAGGCTGCGTCACGTTCATCCACGCGGGGGCCGTGGGGCCCTGCCGTATAGTGGCGCCCGACCCACGGTACGGAATGCCCGCACGCCATGCCCCCCGGCTCCACGCTGTTCACTGCCCTGCTGATCACCGCCGCCATCGGCGCCGTCCTGACCGTGCTGCTGCTGCGCGTCAGGCGTCCGCGACTGGAAACCGAGGCGGGCATCCGCACGCTCGCCGCAATGCGCTGGCGCGAATTCTCGAACCTGGTGATCGAGGCGCTGCATGCGCAGGGCTACGAGTCCGAACCGGTCGAGGAGAGTGCCGAACGTGGCCAGCAGGCCGACCTGGTCCTGCGCCGCGGCGGCGAGAACTGGCTGCTGTCGTGCAAGCAGGGCGCGCACTACCGGGTCACCCCGGAAGTGGTCGCCGAAGTGGCCGACGCCGTGCGTTTCAACGGCGCGGCGGGCGGCGTGATCGCCACGCCCGGCACGATCGATCCGAAGGCGCGCGCCGCCAAGCTCGGCATCGAACTGATCGACGGCGCCACGCTGTGGCCGCTGGTGCGCCCGCTGCTGTCGGAGGGCGTGCGCGAGGAACTCGCGAACGAGGCGCGCCAGCAGACCAGCCGCGGGCTCGTCGCCGGATGGGTGCTGGCCTTGGCGATGGGACTGGTCGGGGCATGGCTGCTGCGAGACGGCGCGCCGGCCGACGCGACGCCCGGCGCCGCGTCCGCGCCGGCCGCCACGACGTCGACTCCAGCCACGCCGACAGTCTCGCCGCCGGTCGATCCGACGCCGGTGGCGCCGGCGCCGATCGGCGAGGACGAACAGCGCGCCGAGGTCATCCGCACGATCGGCGACCTGCCCGGCATCGACAAGGCCGTGTGGTCGACGCGCTCGACGCTGCTGGTCTATCTCGACAGCGACGACGGCAGCGATCGGCTGCGCGAGATCTGCGCCGTGCTCGAGCGCTACGAGACACTGCGTGCGTCGAGGCTGCAGCTGCAGCCCCCGGCCGGCAGCGAGCGCGCCGTGCGGTTCCTGCAGTGCCGCGTGTTCTGATCACCGGACGTCGCGAACCGCTCCAACGAAAACGGCGGCCTCGGCCGCCGTTTCCGTTCCAGTTCCCGCTGGTGTTCCGATCTTCGCCGCCGTCGCCCCTACCAGTGCACGCCGCGCATCAGCGAGGCGAACGCGATCTGCTCGTTGCTGGGCTCGACCTCGCCGCGCAGCGCCTTCTTGTCGCCCTTGGCCGCCGCCGAATCCGGGAACAGCTCGAACGCGGTGTTCATCACCACCTCGTAGGCCTTCGGTGCGACCGCGTTGATCAGCGCGGCGAAGATGCCCAGCCGCGTGGCGATGCGGCTGGGCTTCTCGATGATCGCCTTGACCAGCAAGTCGGCGGCCTCGTCCGGCGTCAGCGTCGGCACGCTGTCGTACATCTTGGTCGGCGCGATCATCGGCGTCTTCACCAGCGGCATGTTGATCGTCGTGAAGCTGATGCCCTTGCCGGACAGCTCGCCCTGCGCGCAGCGGCTGAAGGCGTCCAGCGCCGCCTTCGATGCGACGTAAGCGGAGAAGCGCGGCGAATTGGCCAGCACGCCGATCGAGCTGATGTTGATGATGTGGCCGCGCCGGCGCTCGGTCATCTTCGGCAGGAAGCCCATGATCAGGCGCAGGCTGCCGAAGTAGTTCAGCTGCATGGTCCGTTCGAAGTCATGGAAGCGGTCGTACGACAGCTCGATCGAGCGCCGGATCGAGCGGCCGGCATTGTTGACCAGCACGTCGACCTGGCCGTGCTCCTTCAGCACCGTCGCCACCAGCCGGTCGCAGTCGGCCATGTCGGCCAGGTCGGCGGTGTACGCGAACACCTTGCCGCCTGCGGCCTTCATGGCGTCGCGGGCCTTGAACAGCTCCTCTTCCCCGCGGGCGACGATGATCGTGATCGCGCCGGCTTCGGCGACCCGCTGCGCGGTCGACAGGCCGATGCCGGACGAGCCGCCGGTGATCAGCACCACCTTGCCGCGGACCTTGCCCTTGAGCGTGCGGTCGACGAACAGGTCCGGGTCGAGGTGCCGCTCCCAGTAGTCCCACAGCCGCCACGCGTAGCTCTCCAGCGGTGGCACCTTGATGCCGCTGCCCTTCAGCGCGCGCTCGGCCTCGCGGTTGTCGAACCGCGTCGGGTAGGTGATGAACTTCAGCACCTCCTTGGGAATCTGGAAGTCGCGCAGCAGCATCCCGATGAAGCGCCGCACCGGCGGCAGGTTGCCGACCGCCATGCGCACGCCGCTGGGCACGAACGCGAACATGCGCGCGTCGATGCGCATCGTCATCTCCGGCGCGTGGCCGGCGCGGGCAAACGTGTTGAGGACCTCGCCGACGCGCATCGGCTCGGGGTCGGTCAGGTGAAAGGTGTGGCCGTCGAGCTTCGGCTTGTGCGCGATGTGGTCCATCGCGTCGACGACGAAGTCGACCGGCACCACGTTGATCCGCCCGCCCTCGATGCCGAGCGTCGGCATCCAAGGCGGCAGCATTTCGCGCAGCTTCTTGAGGAAGGTGAAGAAGTAGTACGGCCCATCGATCTTGTCCATCTCGCCGGTCTGCGAGTGGCCGACGACCATGCCGGGACGGTAGATCCGCCACTTGAGGCGTTTCTCGGCGCGCACCAGGCCTTCGGAATCGTGCTTGGTGCGCAGGTACGGATCGTCGAGGCCCTCGGCCTCCTCGAACATGTCCTCGCGGAACACGCCGGGATACAGGCCGGCGGCGGCGATCGAGCTGGTGTGGTGGAACACGGGGCCGGCGCCGGTGGCGCCCTTGATCGCCACAGCGAGGTCGAGCGCATTGCGCGTGCCGTCGATGTTGGCCTTGCGCTGCGACTCGGCGCTCGCGGTCAGGTCGTAGATCGCGGCGAGGTGGAAGAAGTGCTTGACCTTGCCGGTGAGCGCGCGTAGCTGCGCGGCGCTGACGCCGCACTTCGGCGCGGTCATGTCGCCTTCGACCACCACCACGCGCTTCATGTCCCAGCCCATCTTCCTGCCGATCGCCTCGAGCTTCTTGCGCGAGTCCTTCCGTACCAGCACGTGGACCGTGCCCTTGCGCTTGAGCAGGTTGCTGACGAGGAACCGACCGAGGAAACCGGTCGCTCCGGTGACGAAGTAGCTCATTGCCACGCTCCCTTGGGAAGGCGAAAGGACGGCGGTCCATGCGGGCGCGTGTGGACCGGCCGACGCAGCATAGCCAGCGCCACGGACACTGCCTAGCGAGCGCGCGGGCGTGGGCGTCGCGCGAGCGAGCGGGCGCCGGCCAGCGCGCGTTGACCGTCCCGGGGGCGCGTGATATCACCAGCGCACGCCGCACGGAGCCGACCCATGTCCGATCTGAAGACCCAATTCGAGCAAGCCGCACAGGACATCCAGTCGCTCTCCGAGCGTCCCGACAACGACACGCTGCTGCGGCTCTATGCGCTCTACAAGCAGGGAGCCGAGGGCGACGTCAGCGGGCCGAAGCCGGGCTTCTTCGACTTCGTCGGCACGGCCAAGTACGAGGCCTGGTCGAAGCTGAAAGGCACCGCACAGGACGCGGCGATGACCCAGTACATCGCGCTGGTCAAGAAGCTGCGCGGCTGATGCACCCGACGTCCTGACCGTGGCGAGGCAGACCCGCCAGCGCATCCTCGACACGAGCCTGGCGATGTTCAACGCCCAGGGCGAGCCGAACGTCACCACGAACCACATCGCCGACGAGCTGGAGATCAGCCCGGGCAACCTGTACTACCACTTCCGCAACAAGGACGACATCATCGAGCAGCTGTTCTCGCGCTTCGAGGAGCGCATGGACAGCGCGCTCGCCGCGCCGCAGGGCCGGCTGCCGGGGCTGGAGGACATCTGGCTGCAGCTGCACCTGGTGTTCGAGAGCATCTGGGACTACCGCTTCCTGTATCGCGACCTGGTCGAGATCCTCAGCCGCAACCGGCGGCTGCGGCTGCGGTTCGCGCGCATCCTCAAGCGCGCCGACGAGCAGGCCCACGAGGTCATGCGCGGGCTGTCGCAGGCCGGCGTCATGCGCGCCTCCAAGGACGAACTGGCGGCGACGGCGACCAACGTGCTGGTGATCGCCACGTTCTGGCTGAACTACGCGTCGGCCCGCGGCGACAAGGACGAGCACGCGGCGATCCGCGACGGCATCGTGCAGGTGATGATGCTGGTGGCGCCGTTCCTGCGCGACGCAGAGCGCGTGCACCTCAACACACTGGTGCGCGCCTACCTCGACTGACACGGCGTGCCGCTGGCGCTACGCGCCCCGTCGCGGCCCAGTCCGGACCGCCCGACCGCGGCGGCGCACCGGCGGGGGCAGCGCGGGCCGCGCGCTCGTTTCGGCACCGGCGCGATTCCCCGCCCCCTGCTTCGGCCGCAGCAGCGTGGCCGCACGAAGCGCCCACGTGGCGCGAGCCAACTGCAGTGCGTCGCGCACCCGCTGCGGCGTGGACTGCAGGCGAGCGCCCGCCTGATTCGCGCCGGCGGCGCCACGCGCGGCCAGCCCGAGTCCCGCCAGCCACAGGTGCCGGGCCGTGGTCTCGCGGCTGCTCAGCCGCTTGGGTCGCGCCGGGCGCTGGACCGGGGCCATCGCAGTCTCCGAGGGGTGCGCCGAGCGGCGCGGGATGCGAGCAATCTGGCCGCGCCGCATGGAGCAATCACACTATGGCGCAGACCGCGGCACAAGGCTTGCCTCGCCCGAGCGGCGGCGGGATGCTGGCGGTCTCCTACTTCTCCATTCCGAGGACCGTCGATGGCCGCGAAATCCGCCTGGGCCCCGTTTCCGCACGACGCCAAGGCCTACGCCTACGCCGGCGACGCCCTCAAGAAGGCATGGCCGAAGCTGCATGCCGGCGACCAGGAACCGTACCCGGACGCCAAGCGCGCCGCCGCGCTGATCGCCGCTGCCGGGAAGTCCGCACCGAAGGGACTGGACGCCGAGGCGCTCGCCACGGCCCTGCAGGACGCATGGCGCGCCTTCCATCGCGGCGATTTCCGTGCGGCGTTCGAAGCCGGCGAGGCGCTCGGCCCGGTCGGCGCATCGGTCGCGGTCAAGGCCTTGGGCATCCACGCCAGCTACCTCGTCGACGACGACGCCGAGAAGCTCAAGCGCTTCGAACGCGCCGCCCACCTGGCCGAGGCCGCGGTCAAGGCGCTGCCCGACGAGGCCAACGCGCACTACCGCCACGCATTCGCGCTGGGCCGCTACAGCCAGGGCCTGAGCATCGCCAAGGCGCTTAAGGCCGGCATCGCCGGCAAGGTCCGTGCGGCGCTCGACGCGACCCTGGAGCGCGCGCCCAAGCACGCCGAGGCCCACACCGCCATGGCGCTGTACCACGCGGAGATCATCGGGAAGGTCGGCGCGATGATCGGTGGGCTCACCTACGGCGCCAAGGCCGCGGAAGCCGACAGGCACATCAGGGCGGCGCTGAAGCTGACCCCCGACTCGCCGATCGCGCACATCGAACACGGCAACGTGCTGATGCTGCTGCACGGCGACAAGCAGGAGGACGCCGCCGCCGCGGCCTACGAGAAGGCCGGCAAGCTCAAGCCGCTCGACGCCATGGAGGCGCTCGACGCGGCCTACGCGCGCTCGCAGATCGAGTAGCCCGGGCGCGAGGGCGGCGTTCTCGACGCGACGCGCCGCGCGCCGTGGCGGTCCTCCCGACCCGCCCTGCCCGCTCAGGCGCCGTAGTAGTCGCGGTACCAGCGGACGAAGTTGGCGACGCCCTCTTCGACGTCGACCACCGGCCGGTAGCCGACCGCGGCCACCAGGCCGGAGACGTCGGCCTCGGTGTCGGGCACGTCGCCGGCCTGCAGCGGCAGCATCTCCATCGTCGCCTTGCGTCCCAGGCACTGCTCGAGCACCTCGATGTAGCGCAGCAGCTCGACAGGATGCTCGTTGCCGATGTTGTAGATGCGGTACGGCGCCACGCCGCTGCTGGCCGGGTCCGGCGCGTCGCCGCGCCACGCGGGGTCGACGCCGGGCACGGTGTCGAGGGTGCGGATCACGCCTTCGACGATGTCGTCGACGTAGGTGAAGCTGCGCTTGTGGCGACCGTGGTTGAACACCCGGATCGGCTGGCCGTCGAGGATCGCCTTGGTGAACAGGAACAGCGCCATGTCCGGCCGCCCCCACGGGCCGTAGACGGTGAAGAACCGCAGGCCGGTGCTCGGGATGCCGTAGAGGTGGGCGTAGCTGTGCGCCATGGCCTCGTTGGCCTTCTTGGTCGCCGCGTACAGCGTCAGCGGATGGTCGGTGCCCTGGTGCTCGGAGAACGGCATCGCCGTGTCGGCGCCGTAGACCGAACTGGTCGACGCGAACACGAGGTGCTCGACGCCGTGGTGGCGGCAGCCCTCGAGCACGTGCAGGAAGCCGGTGACGTTGCTGGCCACGTAGACGTGCGGGTTCTGCGCGGCGTAGCGCACGCCCGCCTGCGCGGCCAGGTGCACCACGCGCTGCGGCCGATGCTCGGCGAACACCGCCTCGACCGCGGCGCGATCGGCGAGATCGGCCGTGACGTGGGTGTAGCCGGGGTGGTCGGCGAACCGCGCCAGCCGCGCCTGCTTCAGCGTCACGTCGTAGTAGTCGTTGAGGCTGTCGAAGCCGACCACCTCGTCGCCGCGCGCCAGCAGGCGCAGCGCGACGTGGGAGCCGATGAAGCCGGCGGTGCCGGTAACGAGGATCTTCACTGGGGGGGGGCGTCCGGGGTCCTAGAGGCGGCCGTCGACGGCGTCGCGCGGCAGCACGTACTTGACGTCGTACACGACCGATTCGGGCTTGCCGAGCGCGCGGATGCCATCGGCGCCCAGCGCGCGGAATTCGTCGTGGCCGACCGCGATGATGACGGCATCGTACGCGCCCGCCTCGAGGCTGGGAATCGTCGACAGACCGTACTCGTGGTGCGCCTCGGCGGCGTCGACCCAGGGGTCGTGCACGTCGACGACGGCGTTGTAGCCGCGCAGCGCCTCGACGATGTCGATCACGCGCGTGTTGCGCAGGTCCGGGCAGTTCTCCTTGAACGCCAGCCCGAGCAGCAGCACGCGCGCGCCGACCGGGTTGATCGACTTGCGCACCATCAGCTTGACGACCTGCTCGGCGACGTACGCGCCCATTCCGTCGTTGGTGCGGCGCCCGGCGAGGATCACGTCCGGGTGGTGGCCGACCTGCTGCGCCTTGTGGGTCAGGTAGTACGGGTCGACGCTGATGCAGTGCCCGCCGACCAGGCCCGGACGGAACGGCAGGAAGTTCCACTTGGTGCCGGCGGCCTGCAGCACCTCGAGCGTGTCGATGCCGAGCTTGTTGAACAGGATCGCCAGGTCGTTCACCAGGGCGATGTTGAGGTCGCGCTGGGTGTTCTCGATCACCTTCGCCGCCTCGGCCACCTTGATGCAGCTGGCCTTGTGGGTGCCGGCGGTGATGATCGAACCGTACAGCGCGTCGACGCGGTCGGCGACCTCCGGCGTCGAGCCCGACGTGACCTTGAGGATGTTGGTGACGCGGTGCGCCTTGTCGCCGGGATTGATCCGCTCGGGGCTGTAACCGGCGAAGAAGTCCTCGTTGAACCTCAGTCCGGAGGCCTTCTCGAGGATCGGCACGCACACTTCCTCGGTGCAGCCGGGGTAGACGGTGGACTCGTAGATCACCGTGTCACCGTGCGCGATCACCTTGCCCAGCGCCTCGCTGGCCTTGATCAGCGGCGTCAGGTCGGGGCGCTTGGCCGCGTCGATCGGCGTCGGCACCGTGACGATGTAGACGTTGCAGCCGCGGACGTCCTCGAGCTGCGCGGTGAAGGTCAGCCGGGTGGCCGCGGCGAGCTCGTCGGCGTCGACCTCGAGCGTGCTGTCGCGGCCGGCGCGCAGTTCATCGACGCG
Source organism: Cognatilysobacter tabacisoli (assembly GCF_003586305.1). Lineage (GTDB taxonomy): Bacteria > Pseudomonadota > Gammaproteobacteria > Xanthomonadales > Xanthomonadaceae > Cognatilysobacter_A > Cognatilysobacter_A tabacisoli. The sequence continues at coordinate 920,769 of NZ_QXJI01000001.1, forward strand.
GGCCTGGTTGATGTCGAAGCCGACGGTGTCGTAGCGCTTGCCGAACTCGACCGCCAGCGGCAGGCCGACGTAGCCGAGGCCGACGATGGCGATGCGCACGTTGTCCAAAGACTGCATCTCTTGCTCCAGGGTGGTGTGCAGGGCCGTGCCGCCGGAGGGCGACGCGGCGACGTTTCGGGTCGAGCCAGGCGCACGGTCCGCGCGGGCGGACCGGCTCAGGATAGTGCGGCGGCGCGCTCGTGGGCGGCGCGCGGCGGGCGCCGGCGCTCGGCTCCGCTCCAGCGGAACGGCACGGCGGGTTCCCGCCGGTCCAGGAACGGGCCCGCGTAGCCGAGCGGGTTCATCGACTGCCAGCGCCACGCGTCGCGGCACATCGCGTCGACGTCCAGCTCCGCGCGCCAGCCGAACACCGCCTCCGCAAGGCTCGGGTCGGCATAGACCACGGCGACGTCCTGGGCGCGACGCGGAACGACTTCGTACGGGATGTCGCGACCGGACGCCTCGCCGAACGCCCGCACCATCTCCAGCACGCTGACGCCGCGGCCGGTGCCGAGGTTGACCGTGACGCTGCGGTCGGCGGCGACCAGGTAGTCGATCGCGTCGGCATGCGCGCGCGCCAGGTCCATGACGTGCAGGTAGTCGCGCACGCCGGTGCCGTCCGGCGTCGGGTAGTCGTTGCCGAACACGCGCAGCCGTTCGCGCCGCCCGGTCGCCACCTGGCTGACGAACGGCATCAGGTTGTTGGGCGTGCCGGCCGGGTCCTCGCCGATCAGGCCGGAGGGGTGCGCGCCGACCGGGTTGAAGTAGCGCAGGTTGGCGACGCGGAACTCCGGGTCGCACGCGCACAGGTCGCCGAGCAGCTGCTCGACCACCAGCTTGGTGCGACCGTACGGGTTGGTCACGCCGAGCGCCGCAGACTCGTCGACCGGGAGCCGCTCGGGGCTGCCGTACACCGTGGCCGAGGAGCTGAACACCAGCCGGCGCACGCCGGCGGCCTGCATCGCCTGCAGCAGCGTGATCGTGCCGGCGATGTTGTTGTCGAAGTACTCGAGCGGCCGTTCGCACGATTCGCCCACGGCCTTCAGCGCGGCGAAGTGGATCACCGCGTCGAATCGCTCCGACTGGAACAGCGCCGCCAGCCCGGCGCGGTCCCGGATGTCGAGGCAGCGCAGGTCGATCGGCGCGCGGGTCAGCTCTTCGAGCCGGTCGATCACCGCGGCCGACGCGTTGCACAGGTTGTCGACGATCACCAGGCGGTGGCCGCGCTCGGCGAGCACGACGCAGGTGTGGCTGCCGATGTAGCCGGCCCCGCCGCAGACCAGGATCGACAGCGGCGCTGGCGCACGCGGCCGGCTCGGCGGCGCGCGGAACTGCGTTGGCATGGTGCGTGGCCCCCCGTGGTTGACCTCAGTAAACGCAAGGCCGGCGCAAAACCGGCAGGCCCCGCGGACTGGCCGGATCGCCGCGACCGCTGCGTTCTTGATCAGTGGAACCTGGGGAGAGGACACCCATGCGATTGATGCAACGAATCTGCGTGCTGGGCGCCGCGACGATGCTGGCGGCCTGCGCGGCACTCGGCGGCAACAGCGGCTCGATGATCACCGAGGCGCCGCCGCCGGAAACGCGCGCGGCCGTCAACGCGTACCAGATCGGCGTCGACGACGTCGTCCAGGTCAGCGTGTGGCGCAACCCGGACCTGAGCATCACCGTGCCGGTGCGCCCCGACGGGATGATCTCGGTGCCGCTGGTCGGCGACGTGCGCGCCGGCGGCCGCACACCCGAAGAGGTCGCCAAGGACATCCAGGACAAGCTCGGCGCGTACGTGCGCGACCCGCAGGTCGCGGTGATCCTCAACGACCTGCGCAGCCACGAGTACCTGTCGCGCGTGCGCGTGACGGGCGCGGTGCGCCAGCCGATCTCGATCCCGCACCGCCAGGGCATGACCGTGCTCGACGCGGTGCTCGCCGCCGGCGGCATCACCGAGTTCGCCGCGCCGGCCCGCTCGGGCCTGTACCGCAAGGACGCCGAGGGCACCCGCACCTACCAGGTGCGGCTGGACAAGATCCTCGACAGCGGCGAGCTGTCGACCAACTACGAGGTCGCCCCCGGCGACGTCATCACCGTTCCGGAACGCGTGCTGTGAGCCTTCCCCTGAAATGGCAGGGGGCCGAAGAGGCCTCCCCGATCACCCAGATCCTCCCGATCGCATTCGAGGAGTCCAAGCGCCGGACCCTCGTGCTGGTCACGATCTTCGCCGTCATCGCCCTGCTCGCGCTGGCGATCGGCCTGCTGCTGCCGCAGAAGTTCACCTCGCGCACGACGATCTTCGTCGAGAACAGCAACATCATCGGCCCGCTGATGGAAGGCCGCGCGGTGCCGACCTCGGTCAGCAACCGCGCCGCGATCACCCGCGAGGTCGCCTTCAGCACCCGCGTGATGCAGGAGATCCTCAAGGCCGGCGGCTGGGACGAGGCCAACCTCAACCCCGTGCAGCGCGCGCGGCTGGTCGAGGACGTGACCTCGCGCACGCAGATCACGACCCCGCGCGAGAACCTGATCCAGATCACCTACTCCGATTCGGACCCGCGCCGGGCCTACCGGGTGACCAAGCGCTTCGCAGACATGGTCATCAGCGAAAGCCTGGCGACCAAGGAGCGCGAGAGCCAGGAGGCGTTCCGCTTCATCGATTCGCAGGTGCGCCAGTACCACACCAAGCTGACCGACGCGGAGAACAAGCTCGAGGCGTATCGCAAGTCCAACCCGGACGCCCGTGCTGGGGTGGAGACCGACGTCAACGCCCGCATCGGCGAACTGCGCCGCCAGGTCGAGACCTCGCGCATGGAGCTGGGCGATTTCCAGTCGCAGGAGCAGGCGCTGCAGGCGCAGCTGACCGACGAGAACCAGGTGGTGCGCGTGCAAACCCGGACCGGCCAGCTGCTGGCCCGGCTGGCCGAGCTCGAGGCCGAGCGCGAGCGGCTGCTGATGTCGTTCACCGAACTGCACCCGGACGTGGTGCGCACCCAGCACCAGATCGCCGACCTGCAGGACGACCTGCGCCGCGAGGACACGCTGGCGCAGACGCGCGCGCCGAGCGCCGGCTCGCTCGGCACCGACGCCTCGCTGAACCCGCTGTACGGCCAGCTGCGCAGCCGGCTGGCGGAAGTGCGCAGCAGCGCCGCCGCCACCCGCGCGCGCATCGCCGCCGGCGAGTCGCTGCTGGCGCAGGAGCTGGCCCGCAGCCGCGGCATCGCGTCGTCGGAGAGCCAGGTGGCCGAACTGACCCGCGACTACGAGGTCAACCGCGACCTCTACCAGGACCTGCTGCGCCGCCGCGAGAACGCCCGCGTATCGATGAACCTCGACGCCGAGGCGCGCGGCCTGAGCTTCCGCATCGAAGAGCCGGCGTCGGTGCCGGTCCAGGCCAGCGGCCTGCGCCTGCTGCACGTGGCCGGTGGCGGCCTCGGCCTGGCGGTGCTGGCGCCGATCGCCCTGCTCGGCGCGTTCGTCAAGCTCGACCCGCGCGTGCGCTCGCCCAAGGCCTTCGACGGCAAGCCGAACCTGCCGCTGCTGACGGTCGTTCCCGCGTACGTGACCCGCAAGGACCGGCAGGTGCAGGTGGGCCGCTGGATGCTCAGCGCCGGCATGGTCGCGGGCGTGTTCGCGATCTACGGCACCCTCTACCTGCTCAAGCTGGCCAACGCATGACCAAGATCGCCAAAGTCACCGGCGCGGTGCACGAGATCGACGGCGACGCCTCGCACGGGGTCGTCCGCCGCACCGACGGGCCGCGCGCGCTGTCGCGCATCAACGAACCCAACCCGATGCCGACCGCCAAGCTCGAGGAGCGGCGGATCATCCACCGCAACGAGTCCGTGCGCGAGCAGGCCAACGCGTTCCGCGAGCTGCGCACCTGCCTGCTCGCACTCGGCGCCGGCACCAACTTCATCACCCTGGTCGTGCCCGTCGCCGACGGCTGCGGCGGGAGCTTCGTCGCGCGCAACCTGGCCGCGGCGTTCGCGTTCGACGACACCAAATCGGCGCTGCTGGTCGACTGCGACGTGCGCCAGCCGTCGCAGCACGAGGCGTTCGGCATCGAGGCCAACCAGGGCGGGCTGATCGACTACCTGCGCGACGACGCGATCGACGTGCCGAGCATCCTGTACCGCACCGGCGTGCCGGGCCTGCAGCTGATCCCGGCCGGCGAACAGCGCGAGGTCACCGGCGAGGTGTTTTCGTCGCAGCGCATGCGCTCGATGGTGAAGGCCCTGCACGACCGCTACCCGGACCGCTACCTGATCCTCGACGGCCCCTCGGTGCTGGGCTCGCCCGACGCGCGGATCCTCGCGGAACTGGCCGACCTGGTCGTGCTGGTGACCGGCTATGGCCAGGTCACGATGGACGCGGTCGACAAGGCGGTCGCGAACTTCGACCCCTCGAAACTGGCCGGCGTCGTGCTCAACAAGCGTCCGTGACTGGACCGACCCAGGGGAAAGGACGATGACCAGGGGACGCAAACGCAGCGCCACGCTCGCCGTCGCGGTGATGGCGCTGGGCGCCGGCAGCGCGCACGCCGCCCGGTTCGATTACACGGTCGACCTGGGCATCGAGCGCAACGACAACCTCAACCTCAGCCCCACCGACCCGATCGAGGAAACGATCTACCGGCCGGCGGTCGGCTTCTCGCTGACCGAGGACAGTGACACGCTGCACGCCAACGTCGCCGGGCGCATCGAATACCGCCATTACGCCGACGGCACCTACGACAGCGGCATCGACGGCACCCTGGCCGGCATCGTCGAGTGGGAGGCGATTCCCGAGCGCCTGACCTTCACCGCCGAGGACACGGTCTCGCTGGAGCCGATCGACACGTTCGAGGTCGACAGCCCGGACAACCGCCAGCAGGTGAACGTGTTCTCGATCGGGCCGACGCTGAATTTCCGCATCGGCGCGGCGCTCGACGGCCAGGTCGAGCTGCGCTTCGTCGACACGAACGCCGAGGTCACCGACGAGTTCAACTCCAGCCGCGTCGACCTCGCGCTGCGCACCATCCGCCGGCTCGACGCGACCAGCCAGGTGACGCTGAACCTGCGCGGGCAGTCGGTCGACTTCGACGACGAGGTCACCGGCCGCAACTACCGTCGCGTCGACCTGTTCGGCAGCTACGCCAAGCGCCTGCACCGGTTCGAGCTGGGCGCGGACGTCGGCTTCTCGCGCATCGACTACACCGACGGCAACGACGCGCGCTCCGAACCGCTGCTGCGCGGCGAGGTGGCGTGGATTCCCAGCGACAGCCACCGCTTCAACCTGGCGCTGTCCAAGCAGTTCTCCGACGCGGCCACCGATGCGATGGCGCGGTTGAGCGACGGCATCGCCGCGCCCGGCAGCATCCTGACCGGCGACACGGTCATCAACGCCTCGCCATACGAGGAGCGCCGCGCGCAGCTGGACTACACGTTCACCTCGACGGTGTTCACCACGTCGGTGGAGACCTACGCCGACGAACTCGACTACGTCGACAGCGACGAGTTCGACCAGGAGGGCGTCGGCGGGCGCGCCACGCTGCTGTGGGTCATCAACGAGCGCACCACGGCCGGCGCGTTCGCCGGCGTCGACAAGATCACGTACACCCAGATCGACCGCGAGGACGAAGTGCGCCGCTACGGCGTGAGCCTCGGCCGCACCTTCACGCCGCACTGGTCGGCGCGGCTGGAGTTCTCGCGCTACGAGCGCCGCACCACCGCGCTGGACGGCGACGCGGATCAGAACACCGTGTTTTTCGTCTTCCGCTACACCCGCTGAGGAACCCGCGATGACCCGCACGCCTGCCGCCCGCCCCCGCCGCGCCGCCGGCCCCGGGCGCTGGGAATGCGCCTTCCTGCTGTGCACCGTCTCGCTCTCGGCGTCGTGCGGCTACCCGGAAACGTCGACGGCGCCTGCGCCGACGGCGACGGTCGACGTGCCCGCGCCGAGCGAACAGGCGGCCGAGCCCAGCGGGGACCCGGCCAAGGCCGGCATCCCGATGGACCTGTCCTACGTCGACCGCAAGTCCGACGGCTACGCGCGGTTCCGCAGCTGGGTCGACCGCGCAGCCGCCGGCCAGCCGGGCTACGCGTTCGCCGCCAGCGACGCGGCGCTGATGTACCGGCTCGATCCGAAGCAGAAGTACTGCGACCTGGCGGTGCGCATGGTCGAGGAGCAGGTCAGCACGGCCGAGGGCGTGATCGCCGGCGGCGGTCGGCCGGCGGTCTCCGGCGATTCCTACCTTGAGGTCGGCCCTTACATCTCCGACTTGGCGATGACGCTCGACACCTGCGGCAAGGACCTGTCGCCCGAGCAGCGCAAGCGCTGGGGCGCGTATGCCGAGCAGGCGGTCTGGAACGTCTGGCACCACCCGCGCGCATCGTGGGGCGGCCGCCCGCACCCGTGGACCGGCTGGGCCACCGACAACCCGGGCAACAACTACTACTACAGCTTCCTCGAGGCGACGATGTACTGGGGCCTCGCGAGCGGCAGCCAGACATGGCTCGACGTGCTGCGCCAGGACAAGCTGCCGCCACTGACGAAGTACTTCGCCGCCCTGCCCGGCGGCGGCAGCCGCGAAGGCACCGGCTACGGCGCCGCGTACATGCGCCTGTTCCCGCTCTATCGCCTGTGGCGCGACGCGACCGGCACCGACCTGGCCAACGCCAACCCGCACGTCCGGGACTCGATCCGCTACTGGGTGCACGCCACCGTGCCGACGCTCGACCGCTTCGCGCCGATCGGCGACCAGTCGCGCAACTCGGTGCCCGAGCTGTTCGACTACCACCGCCGGCTGGTGCTGGAGGCGCGCTACCTGACGCCGGATCCCGCGGCCAAGGCGGTGGCGTCGTGGTGGCTGGAGAACATCTCGGTGCCGCAGATGACCCAGGGCTTCAACAGCCGCTACGACCTGCTGCCCACCGGCGACGGCGGCGCCCCGCCGACCGAGCTGCACTACCACTCGCCCGGCACCGGGCACCTGTTCGCGCGCAGCGACTGGGGCAAGGACGCGATGTGGCTGTCGTTCGTCGCCGGGCCATACGACGAGAGCCACGCGCACCAGGACCAGGGCTCGTTCACGCTGTTCGCGCGCGACTGGCTCGCCGTGACCGAGAACATCTGGAGCCGCAGCGGCATCAACCAGGCGCCGCAGGTCCACAACGTCGTGCGGTTCGAGCGCGCCGACGGCGACGACAGCCAGTGCCAGGCGCCACGCGGCGACGTCGTCGTGCACCAGTGCACCGAAACCGTGTCGACGATGTCGGTCACCCCCGGCGCCGCGGGCGCACTGGCCGCGACCGCGGACCTCACGCCGGCCTACCGCGGCAATTCCGCCGTGCGGCGGTGGGAGCGCCGCCTCGATTTCGCCGGCCGCAAGCTGACCGTCCGCGACGCGTTCGAGCTCGGCGCCGGGACCCGCGCCGTGTTCCAGCTCAACGTCCCGACGGAGCCCCAGGTCAGCGGCAACGAGGTCATCTCCGGCCGACTGCGGGTCCGGGTGCTGGAGCCCGCCAACGCCACGATCCGGGTCCACGACTGGCGCGGACAGGACGCGTCCGAGTTCCAGCGGGGCTGGCGAATCGATGTTTCGGGCGGAAATGCGGGCTATCTGGTGGAACTGGACGAAAAATAGGGTCATTCTCGCGGCACCCCGGTCTATCCCCCACCCGGCGGTCCGGTCTCCGGGCCCCAGGAGACCCCGATGCCAGCACCCGTTTTGCGTCGTTCCGCGCGCGCGGCCGCCCTCCCGTTCGGCCTGATGCTCCTCACCCTCGCCGCGCTGGCCAGCGCCGGCATGGTCCGACTCCCTGGATTCGCCCCGGCCGAGCGCTGGCTGCCGCAGCGCTCGCCGCTTGCGGTAGGTGTCCCGTCAGCGTGGGCGTCGACCCCCGCCGCGACCCGTGACGCCGCCCCCGGCACCACCGGCACAGGCTGGCTGGATCGCTGGATTCCCAATCGCCTCGCGGCCAAGTGGCGCAGCGCCGAGGCCCGCGCGGGACGCGGCTCCACCGGTTCAGCGCCTCCGGCGCCCGCGGTCCCGCCGACTCCCCCGGCGGCGCCCGCGCCGGAGCCGACGTCCCGCCCGCAGCTGGCCGGCATCCTGCTGGACGTCAGCTATGTCGACCGTGGCTCCACCGCGTTCACCCGGTTCAAGACCTCCGTCGACAACGCCGTCGCCGGTCGCCCGACCTACGGCTTCGAGGCCACCGACGCGGCGATGATGTACCTCCTGTCCGGCGGCCTGCAGTACTGCGACCTCGCCGTGCGGATGGTCGAGCAGCAGGTCGCCGACGCCGAAGCACGGATCGCGTCGGGGCAGAACCCGGCGGTGGCCGGCGACTCCTACCTGGAGGTCGGCGACAAAATCTCCGACCTGGCGCTGACGCTCGACGTCTGCGCGTTCCGCACCACCGCCACCCAGCAGCAGCGTTGGCTCGCGTACGCCGAGCAGGCGGTGTGGAACGTCTGGAACCCGAGCCAGGCGCGCTGGGGCAACCGATCGGCCCCGTGGTCGGGCTGGTCTATCAACAACCCGGGCAACAACTACCACTACAGCTTCCTGACCGCGACGGCGTACCTGGGCCTGACCTTCGGCCGCAACCCGACCTGGCTCAACTACCTCGACGCGCAGAAGTGGCCTCCGCTGCGGTCGTACTACGCGGGCCTGCCCGGAGGTGGCAGCCGCGAGGGCACCGGCTACGGCACCGCGCAGATGCGCCTGTTCACCCTCTACCGGGTGTGGCGCGATGCGACCGGCGTCGACCTCGGCAACGCCAGCTCGCACCTGACCGACACGATCCACTACTGGACCCACGCGACGGTGCCGACGCTGAACCGCTTCGCCCCGTTCGGCGACCAGTCGCGCAACTCCAACCCCGAGCTGTTCGACTACCACCGGCGGCTGATGCTCGAGGCGCGCGCGATCACCACCGACGCGCGGGCGAAGGAAATCGCCTCGTGGTGGCTCAACAACATCTCGGTCCGTCAGATGTCGTCGGCGTTCAACTTCCGCCACGACCTGCTGCCGGCCGGCACCGGCGGCACGCCGCCGACCGACCTGACCTACCACGCGACCGGCACCGGCCATCTGTTTTCGCGCACCGGCTGGGACACCGCGGCGATGTGGGTGGCCTTCACCGCCGGCCCGTACGTCGAAAGCCACGCCCACCAGGACCAGGGTTCGTTCACGCTGTTCGCCGGCGACTGGCTGGCGGTCACGTCGAACATCTGGAGCGCGAGCGGCATCGAGCAGTCGACCGACATGCACAACTTGGTGCGCTTCGAACGCAGCGGCTCGATCGTGCCGCAGCGCGAGGGCACGACGTCGTCGATGACGGTGACCCGCGGCGCCGGCGGCGCGTTCACCGCGAACGCGAACCTCACCCCGGCCTACGGCACCAGCAGCCCGCCGGTCAGTTCGTGGACGCGGCAGCTGCAGTTCGGCAACCGCCGGCTGACGGTCACCGACAGCTTCGCGCTGAACTCGGGCGTGACCGCGATCCACCAGACCCATTCGCCGACCGCCCCGACCGTCAACGCCGCGGCGCGCGAGGTGACCACGCAGCGGATGCGGATGCGGGTGCTGTCGCCGGCGAACGCGACGATCTCGTCGGTCTCTGTGCAGGGCCGCTACCGGATCGAGGTGCGCGGCGGCACCACCGGCTATCAGGTCGAGTACAGCGAGCTCTGACCGCGACGCGCGGCGCCCGCCAGCGGGCCCGCGCCGCTACTGGCGCTTGGCCAGCGCGTTGCCGGCGTACTGGGTGAAGTACCAGGCCGCGAGCGGCCACGACAGGCCCTCGACGTTGCGGTAGATGTGCCACTGCCAGCGCGCCGCCTTCAGCTTGTCGGACGACAGCGAGCCGCTGCGCACGAGGTACCACGCCAGCGGCTCGTCGCTGGCGCACAGGGCGCGGCCGGCGCGGCGGACGAGGTCCAGCCAGAACACGTAGTCCTCGTGGCCGACGCGCTGGAAGCGCGCCTCGCCGAGCGAGCGGTCGTACAGGCCGGTCAGGTTGCCGATGCGGTTGCTGCGCAGCATGGCCGCGTGGTCGACCGACGCTGGAGGACGCACCGTCGACAGCACGTGGCCGGACTCGTCGACGCGCTGGTACGCGGCGTAGCTGATCATCCCGCCGGTCTCCCGCAGGTGCGCGAGCTGGATGGCGACCTTGCGCGGGTGCCACCAGTCGTCGCTGTCGCAGAACGCCACGTGGGTGCCGGTTGCCGCCTCGATCCCGGCGTTGCGCGCGGCGGCGACGCCGCCGTTGCGCGGCTGGCGGATTACGACCACGCGCGGGTCGAGCGCGGCATAGCACTCGGCGATCGCGACGGAGTCGTCGCGCGAGCCGTCGTCGACGGCGAGCAGCTCGACGTCCTCGTGGCTCTGCGCGAGCACCGACTCGATCGAGCGGCGCATCGTCGCCGCGGCGTTGTAGACCGGCATCACCACGCTGACGCGCTCGCTGCCGGGGCGACCGTGCCGCGGAACGAACGCGTCGGACATGCGGTTCATGCCCGCCCCCCGGCCCAGGACGCCCGCGGCGGCGGCAGCACGTAGTCGCGGTACTGCGACGGATCGCCGTCGAGCCCGGCCTCGGCGGCCTTGATGATGTTGTAGACCTCGCGCGAGGTGACGTAGTGCAGCACGTGCCGCTGGCCGTCGTTGTACGCACGCTCGAGGTAGTCGTGCATGGCGTCGACCTGCGGGCCGAGCAGCGTGTCCATGTCCGTTTCCTGGGTGCCGTGCGTGTGGATCTTCACGAACACCCACTCCGGCCGCCCCTCGACGTGCACGCCCGCCCGCACCCAGCTGTCGACGCGGCTCGGCGTCGGCGGGCAACTGCGGCGAATATCGGAGTTCTCGATCCGCGGGACCAGGCCGAACTTGCGGTTGCGCCAGTCCAGCGCCAGCGGCCCCTGCACGATCATCAGGTCGCCGCTTGCGCGTCCCCCGGTGCGGACCGGCTCGCCGCGATCGTGCGACTTGGCGCGCTGCGGGTCGTCGGTGGCGTAGTAGATCGAGTTGATCGTCGCGGTCTGGGTGTCGCTCGGCGCCGACGGCAGGGTGAAGTCGGCGTAGCAGCCCAGTTCGCGCAGCAGCACCAGCTCGTTGTTCAAGCCGCACCAGCGGCCGTCCGGCCGCGAGTTGTCCAGGCACCAGTTGCCGTGGATGAAGCCGAACTGCAGCTCGCCGCTGGCCGGGTGCCGCGGCAGCGCGCCGTGGCGCTCGTGCAGCACCTTGCAGAAGCGGGCGATCGACTCGCGGAAGTTCGCCTCGGTGTCGTTGTCGTGGTGCAGGTGCACCTCGATCTCGCCGTAGCCGTCGCTGCACAGCGACGAGAGCTTGTCGAGGTGTTCCTCGGCGTACTCCTCCTCCGGGTAGAAAAAGGTGTGCTGCGGCGGGCGGCCGTCGGCGTCGCGGTGGCGGCCGGCGAGCTCTCGGTAGCCGCTGCACCAGCGGTCGACGCGGCGGCGCTGCGCGGCCAGGTCGCCGCCGTGCCACATCGGCTCGAAGTGGTCGACGAAGCAGAACATCACGTGCACCGGTCCGTTGGTCCTGGCCGGGCGCTTGCGGCGGACGTGCTCGCCGATCCAGATGTGCGCATTGCGGCTGCGCAGCATCTGGTAGCCGCCCACCGCGACGGCGGTCGGCACCAGCAACAGCAGCCACGGCAGCAGGGCCAGCGCCGTCATGCCGGGGCTCCGACGCGGGTCATCGAACGGACGTCACGCATGGAGCGGCAGCGCCTCGAACCGGAACCCCTGCGCGCGCCACGCCGGCAGCATCGCCTGCAGGTACGCCAGCGACAGCGGGCCGTCGTCGTGCATCAGGATCACGTCGCCAGGCTGCGGCGGATGGCGGCGCGCCGTTTCGAGCAGCGCCTGCGCGTCCCCGCGCGCGTAGTCGAGGCTGTCGTAGGACCAGTACGCGACCGGGACGCGGCGGCGGATGCAGTGCCACAGCATCCGCCAGCCCATCTCGCCGCGCGGCGGCCGGAACGCGTGGCGGTCGCGGCCGTCGAACGGCGCCAGCACGGCATCCGCGCGCGCCACCTCGTCGAGCTGCCCGGCGAGCGTCAGCCGGCCGAACTGCGGGTGGGTCTGCGAGTGGTTGCCGAGCAGGTGGCCCTCTTCGACGATGCGCCGCACCAGCTCCGGGTGCGCCGCGGCTTCGCGGCCGATCGTGAAGAACGACGCGCGCGCCTCATGGCGTGCGAGCAGTTCCAGCAGCGCCGGCGTGTGCTCGGGGTGGGGGCCGTCGTCGAAGGTCAGGTACAGCGTGCGTTCGCGGCGGCGGGCCGTGGTGATAACCCAGCGGCGCGGGAGCAGCCCGAGCAGCCGCATCTTGCGCGAGCGCGGGTTCATCGGCGGCGGCCCCGGGACGGAGCGTGGTTGGGCAGTGCGAGCATCGAGGTTCCCCGTGGGCCGGTCGCGAATCGCCGCGACGCGCGGCCCGTGTGTGATCCAACGCGAAACACGCCGGGGCGAGGACGCCCTAGGCGCCGCCGGCGGCCGCCGCGTAGACCCTCAGGTAGCGCCCGCTCATGGCCTCGAGCGAGCCCTCGCGCAGCACCCACTCGCGTCCGGCCGAGCCCATCCGCTGCGCGCGCGCCGGGTCGGCCAGCAGCCGCTCGAGCGTCGCGGCCAGCGCGCCCGGGTCGCCGGCGGCCACGAGGTCGCCGTTGAACCCCTGCCGCACGATCTCGCGGTTGCCGCCGACGTCGGTGGCGACCACCGGCAACCCGGCGGCGCAGGCCTCGAGCAGGGCGATCGAATAGCCCTCGCTGCGCGACGGCAGCACGAACACGTCGAGCCCGGGCAGCAGCCGCTCCACGTCGCCGCGGTCGCCAAGGAAGCGGACCTGCGCGGCGATGCCGAGGTCGCCGGCCAGCTGCTCGAGTTCGCCGCGCAGCGGCCCGTCGCCTACGATCACCAGGCCCGTGGCCGGAACGCCGGCATGCAGCCGCCGGAACGCGCGGATCAGGCCGGCCTGGTCCTTGACCGGGTTCAATCGGCCCACCGTGCCGAGCAGCCGGGTGCCCCGGTCAAACCCGAGCTCCTCCACCAGCCGCGCACGGTGCTGCGGCGTCGACGCCTCGAAGCGTTCGACCCGGATCCCGTTCGGCACGACCTGCACGCCGCGCCGCGGCCCGAGCCCGTGGCGCTGCAGGTGCGATCGCGCCGCCTCGCACACCGCCACGACCGCGTCGGTGCGGCGCATCGACCAGCGGTACAGCCGCTCGCGGCGGCTGCGCGGGTCCGGCGTGCCCATGCCGTGGCGGGTGTTCACCACGCAAGGCAGCGGCAGCCCCGCCGACGCGAGCGCGCCGTGGTAGTGCGCGGCGGCGTTGTGGGTGTGCAGCACGCTGTCCGGCTCGGCCTTCAGCAGGGCGCGCAGCCGGCGCAGCGCGGCGATGTCGAGGCCGTCGCGCTTGCCGCAGGCCTGCACGTCGACGCCGAGCGACTGCAGCTGGCCGGCCAGTGCTCCCGGTTCGAACAGGCAGATCACCCGGCACTCGTGCCCGGCCCCGCGCTGCGCCCCGGCCAGGTCGATGACGACGCGCTCCAGCCCGCCGCGCTCGAGGTTCTCGACCAGGTGGGTGATCCTCATGCGAGCTCCGAGACGGTGACGCGGTGCTTGCCGGTGGGCGTCAGCGGGATGTCGTCGACGAGCTCGAAGTCCAGCGCCACCGCGTCGCCGACCGACTTGGCGAGCTCCCGGCGCAGGTGGTCCTGCACCGACGGATCGTAGTCGGCATCGGGGACCAGCAGCACGTCGAACTTCTCGAGGCTGCGCTGCACCACCTGGTAGCGCTTGATGCCGGGGGCATTGAGGAACATGTAGACGATGAACTCGCCCGGCACGTAGTGGCCGGCGGCGGTGCGCAGCGCGTCGAGGCGACGCCCGTCGACGCGCGCGAGCAGCGGCAGGCCGCGTCCGCACGTGCAGCGGTGCGACGACGGAGTCGCCAGGTCGCCGTTGACGTAGCGCAGCAGCGGCATGCCGTCGTTGTGCAGGTCGCTGACGATGACCTCGCGCGGACCGCCGGCCGGCCCGACCGCTTCACCGAGCTCCACCTTCAGGTGGTCGGCGTTGACGTGCAGGCCTTCCCGATGCGTGCATTCGGCCGCGACCAGCATGAACTCGCGGCAGCCGTAGGTGTTGTACGCCGGGCAGCCGAACGCGGACTCGATCACCGCGCGCTGCGGTTCGTGCAGCGCCTCGGCCGCGCTCAGCACCAGCCGGGGCCGGTGCAGCTCTCTCCCGTTGGCGCGTGCCCAGTCGGCTAGCTTCACGATCGGGGCGACGTACGACACGATCACCTCGGGCTTGAACGCATTGAGCGCGTCGACGTACTCGCCCATCCGCTCCTCGCTCATCACGAACGCGTTGAGGAACAGGCGGTTGAAGGCGCCGTGGTACAGCCGGTCCTTCCAGCGCGGTAGCAGCGGCTGCTCGATCGAGGCGCCCCACAGGTACAGGGTGCGCTGGCCGAGCCGCGCGCCGGCCCAGCCGTAGCCGCGGAACATCGCCGCGATGCGGCGCTCGTAGCTCTCGCGGGTGTAGCCGAACCGCAGCGGCTCGCCGGTCGAGCCGCCGGTGGTCTTGAACATCAGGCCGGCGCGGTGGGACGGCGCGATCAGCTGCTCGAAGTGGGCGCGCACGTCGCCCTTGGTCAGCAGCGGCAGCCGCGCGTAGTCGGCGGGCGTGGCGATGTCCTCGGGCGCGGACACGCCGGCCGACCGCCAGCGCTCGCGGTAGTACGGCACCTCGTCCCAGCAGTGGCGGACCATCCGGGTGAGCTTGCGCCACTGCAGCTGCTCGAGCTGTTCGGCCGGCAGCCACTGGCTTCGCTCGTACTCGCGCAGGTAGCCGAGCGTGCCGCGCCGGCGCAGCCCGCCCTCGTAGGCCGGGAACAGCACGTGGCGGAACAGCGTTTCGTACGCACTCATGTCTGCGCCTCCCGCTCGGTGCGCGCCAGCGCCCACTGCAGCAGGCGCGCGCCGGCGCGCGGCCGGCTCGCGCCGAAGCGCTGGTGCAGGTGCTGCATGTGCTCGATGTCGCCCGCGTTCCAGCACCCCAGCAGCAGCGACAGCGGCAGGTACACGGCGACCAGCACCACGCCGCCGACCAGCACGGCGGCCACCGGTGCCAGCTGCACGTGCAGCGGCCACGCGGCGAGCCCTGCCAGCGATGCCGCCACGACGATCCGCGCCAGGCGCCCCCACTCCGGCGACGCGCCGCTGGTGCGGACCGCCAGCCAGACGATGGCCGCCGTGTCGACGAGGGTCACCGTGACGTACGCCGCGGCCGCGCCGTTCAGGCCGAAGCGCGCGATCAGCACGGCGTCGAGCACGACCTTCAGCACCGCGCAGGCCGACACGATCAGCAGGATCGCGCGCTGGCGGTCGGCGCTGACCAGCAGGCTCGACGCGCCCTGCGCCGAGGTCATGATCGAGAACGACACCAGGCACACCGCGAACACCCACCCCGCGTCGGCGTAGCGGTCGCCGTACAGCACGGTGATCAGGTCGTTGCAGAACACCACGCCGAAGGCCATCAGCGGCGCCGAGAGCAGCAGCAGGTAGCTGGTCGAGCGCGAGAACCGGCGCCCGGCGACCTCGCGGCCGCGGCTGAGCGCGCTGGCCATCATCGGCAGCATCAGCGCGCCGAACACGCCCGGCACCAGCGCCGCCGCGCCGGTCGACAGCTGGTAGGCGACCTTGAAGATGCCGGCCGCGTCGGGCAGCCCGTTGAGGTTGAGGAACATCACCTCGACCTCGCTGGCGGCGATGAAGCCCACCGTCACCGTCATCGCGCTGTACAGCATGTGCCGGCGGACGCGCGCCGACAGCTCCGGGGGCAGCGCGACGATCGCCTCGTGGCGCGGCACGATGGCGGCCAGCTGCTGGCGCGACATTAGGTAGAACACGACGCTCGACGCGGTGAACACGGCCAGCAGCAGCTCTTCGCCGCCGTCCATCCACCACGCGGCGACGAACACCAGCAGCACGTTCAGCGGCGCGGCGACCAGTGCCACCAGCGCGGTCGCGCGGAAGTTCTCGTAGCCCTTGGCCACGCTGATGTTGAACATGTAGCCGGCGCGCAGCGGCACGGTCACGACCAGGAACGCGATCAACACCCAGTGCTCCAGCTCGGGGGCGAAGTGCTGCCGGCCGAAGTGCAGCGTGGCCACCCCGGCCAGCACCACCACCAGCAGGAACATCCGCTGGGCACGGCGCAGGTAGGCCAGCAACGCCGGCACCATCGCCTCGCGCTCGGCACCGCGCAGCTCGGCGACGAACTTGATCGCGGCGCTGGCGGTGCCGGAGTTGACCATGGCGATGCCCAGCGCCACCAGCCAGATCACCGCGCTGTACGCGCCGAAGCCGTCGGGGCCGAGGTGGCGGGCGATCAGGATCGACGCGAGCATGCCGAGGGCGTACTCGGTGTACACGCCGACCGACGAGAACGCGGTGTTCAGCAGCGTGGTGTTGCGCAGCGCGCGGGAGCGTTCGGCGGTCACATCGTCACCAGCAGCACCTTGACGGTGACATAGAGCCCGACCGCCCCGGCCATCGCCACCAGCGGCCACAGCCACAGGTCGCGGCCGAGCCGGAACGCCGGCAGCGTCGGCCACCGCCGGCGCAGTTCGAGGTAGTGGCCGACGACCAGCGCCGCCAGCAGATACAGGATGATCACGTAGCTGCGGCTGAGGAAGAACGCCGCGGTGAAGAAGCCGATCAGCGACAGCAGCAGCGCGGTCGAGGCGGCGCGATCGTCGTGCCACTGGGCCTCGACCGCCGGGTTCGGCTCGGCTTCCGGCAGCGCGCCCGGCACGCGGCCGCGAACGCCGCGCACGGCCAGCATCATCCGGAAGCCATAGCCGACGAACGCCAGCCACACCATGAAGCCGAGGATGCCGGTTTCGGCCAGCACCAGCACGTACGAGTTGTGCGCGGTCAGGTTGTGCAGTTCGGAGAAGTTGTCCGCGCCGACGCCGAAAACCGGGTCGCCGACGAACATCTGGATGCCCTCGTACCACGCGTCGACGCGGCCGGCGGCGGACGCCTCGGACGCGTCCAGCTCCTGCATTCGCGACGGCAGCATCATCAGCCCGCCCAGGGCGAGCGATCCCATCACCCCGGCCGCGACCAGCCCGAAGCGCATCCACACGTACACGCCGAGCACCACCAGCAGCGCCAGTAGCGTGCCGCGTGAGTCGGTCAGGTAGATGCCATAGACCAGCACGCCCGCCAGCGTGAGCCAGAACGCCCTGCGCAGCAGCCCCGCCCCGCCGGCATGGGCGAGGAAGAACGCCATCGGCACGCACATCACGAACAGCATGCCCAGGTCGTTGGGGTCGTTGAAGATGCCGACGTACTGGATCCGCGTGCCCTGCGACAGCTCGATGCCGGTCCAGCCGACGCCGGCCTCGACCTGCTCGATGCCGTGCGCCGCCAGCACCACCGCGCACAGCACGAACACCGCCATCGTGCGGTGCACGCGCTGCGGGCTGGTCATCGCGTTGGACAGCACGCAGAACGCGATCACCGCGGGCGCGAATTTGGTCAGCTGGACCAGCGCCCCGCCCATCCAGCCGTTCACGACGCTCGAGAACATCAGCACCAGCAGGAACACGCCGATCAGCGCGTACTGCGGGGCGGCGAAGGTCTTGCGCGGCGACACCGCCCACAGCAGGCCGGCCCCGACCAGCGCGAGCTGCTGCCACGGGATCGCGTCCTCGGCGACGAAGTCCGGGTAGTCCTGGGGCCGGATCAGCACCAGCAGCAGGTAGACGACGATCAGCAGGTACATCGTGGCGCTCTCAGCCCGCGTGGTTCGGCAGGCGGCGGCGCGAGCGGTGCATGAACAGCTCCGGCAGCGCGACCACGGCCTCGAACCACGCCTGGTCCATGTCGCGTTCGATCGGCAGCCGGCGCAGCGAGAACAGCGTGTCCGGGCCGGGCCGGCTCGTGCCGGCGACGTAGCTGCACGCCATCTCGTAGCCGGCGGCGCGCGCGGCGGTTTCGACCTCGCGGTTGAACGCGTCGTGGCCACCGACCGGGTACGACACCACCTGCGCCGGCCGCCCGAGCTCGACGCCGATCCGGCGCCGCGATTCGACCAGCTCCGCCTTCATCAGCGCCGGCGGCAGCTTGGCCAGCATGCGGTGGTTGACCCCGTGCGAGCCGACCTCCATGCCGTTGTCCTGCATTTCGCGCAGCTGCGCCCACGTCATCGGCCGGCAGTCGGCGTGGCGATGCGGGATCGGCAGCCGCCACTCGCGCGCGAGCCGCGCGATGATCCGCGCCTGGCTGCCTTCGTCCAGCCCCTTGAGGCGGTCGAGCACGTTCGCGGCGACGACACGGCGCTTGCCCAGGTCCGGCGGTAGCGCGCACGCGATTTGCAGCTCCGGCAGCGACAGCGTGTCGGCCTCGGTCACGCACAGCATGTGCACCAGCCAGTCGTACGAGTACGGCACGCCGCTGTCGATGTGGCCGGTGGAGACGAAGAACATCGCCGACACGCCGAGGTCGTGCAGGATCGGATACGCCACGCGGTAGTTGTCGTCGTAGCCGTCGTCGAACGTCACCAGCACCGCGTTCCGGGGCAGGCGGCGGCCGGCGTACAGGCAGGCCAGCACCTCATCGAAGCGCATCGGATGGAAGCGGCGGCGGACCAGCGCCATCTGTTCGCGGAAGGACTCCGCCCACGCGCTGACCAGTTCGAGGTCGAAGCTGAAGCCCGGCGGCAGCGGCTCGAGCACGCGGTGGTAGGCGAGGATGCGCAGGTCGTCGCGCAGCATCGCGCGCGCCTGCGCCAGCGGCGGCAGCAAGCCGGCGCGGTGGCTGATACGCGCCAGCGCCTGCCGGCGTCCGCTGCTGGTGTGGATGGTCGTCGCCGGCGTGTCGTGGCGCATGGTGTTCCGTATCGAAGGCCCCTGACCCGGACGCACGTCCGGCCCTGCCCGCCACGTCGCGCCTGGCGGGGCATGCGATGTCGCGGGTCACTGCAATGAACGCGAACGGGCACGGCGACAGGACGCCGAGGCCGGATTGCCGCAGCGACTGCGTTCTCTGCAGCACAGGGCGGTTCGACCGGGTGCACGCGACGCAGCGGGCGCGACGACGCCCGGCCACCGCCATCTGGGGATCCCGTGTTCGAGACATTCGGCCAACAGCTGACCAAGGCACGGCGCCGCCTGTGGATGAAGTACGCCCTGCGCGGCGTCGGCGGCAGCGACAACCACGCCCGGCTCGACCTCGCGTACAGCGTCGAGGACCCGTGGAACATGGCGTCCGAACTCGAGCGCGCGCGCTTCGAGGCCACCAACCGGGTGATCGAACGCGCGTTCGGCCGGGTCGGCTCGGTGCTCGAGCTCGGCTGTGGCGAAGGCCACCAGACCGAGTACCTCGCGCGGCTGAGCGACGCGCAGTACGGCGTCGACGTCAGCCAGCAGGCGGTCGAGCGCGCGCGCCGGCGCTTGCCGGGCGCCCAGTTCGCCGCGACCGACGTCTTCGGCCAGCCGTGGGGCGACGACGCCGGGCGCTTCGACCTGGTCACCGCGTGCGAGGTCCTCTACTACCTCAGCGATCCGGCGGCGACGCTCGAGCGCATGCGCCACCTCGGCCGCGCCGGGCTGGTGACGTTCTTTGCCCCGGCCGCACGCCGCGTCGGCCCGCACCTGGACGCGATCCCGGGCGTGCAGAAGGACTGGATGTGCCACGGCGGCACCGCGTGGCTGGTCGGCTGGTGGCGCAATGGCTGACCGGCGCGACAGCCTCGTCGGCTGCGGCGTGGTGTATTTCGGCAACGACTGGCACGCCGAGAACCGCACCAGCAGCCACCACGTCGCGCTGCGGCTGTCGGCGACGATGCCGGTGCTGTACGTCGACTCGCCGGGCATGCGCGCGCCCGGCGGCTCCGGACGCGACCTGCGCAAGGCCATGCGCAAGCTCGCCGCGAGCCTGCGCCCGCCGCAGCACGTCGGCGGCAACCTGTGGCGCTGCACGGTCCCGCAGCTGCCGTTCCGGCGGGTGCCGGGCGTCGCGCTGTTCAACCGGCTGTTCTCGCGCTGGGCGGTGCGCCGCGCGATGCGCCACGTCGGGATCGGCCGGTGCCTGTCGTGGTTCGTCGTGCCGCACCCGGGCTTCCTCGCCGGCCACCTCGGCGAGGACCTGTGCGTCTACTACTGCATCGACGACTACGCGGCCCACCCCGGCGTCGATGCCGACGCGATCGCCGCGTGCGACCTGGCGCTGACCCGCGCCGCCGACCTGGTGTTCGTGGCGCCGCCGGCCCTGGTGGCCGGCAAGCAGCGACTCAATCCGCACACCGTGTTCGCCCCGCACGGCGTCGACGCGGCGCTGTTCGCGCAGGCGCAGTCGCCCGCCACGCCGGTGCCGGACGAGGCGCTCGCCTTGGACGGGCCCGTCGTCGGCTACTTCGGCTCGATCCACGACTGGATCGACATCGAGCTGATCGACTGGCTCGCCGCACAGCGCCCGCAATGGAGCTTCCTGCTGGTCGGCCACTGCGCCACCGACGTGTCCGCGCTGCGCGCGCGCCCCAACGTGCACCTCGCCGGTGCCCGCCCCTACCCCACGCTGCCCCAGTGGGCCAAGCGTTTCGACGTCGCCATGATCCCCTACCGCCTCAACCGCCAGGTCGCCCATGCCAATCCCCTCAAGCTGCGCGAGTACCTCGCGACCGGAAAGCCGGTCGTGAGCGTCCGCAACCCCGAGATCGACAAGTTCGCCGGCCTCGTCCACGTGGTCGAGGGGCGCGACGCATTCCTCGCCGCGCTCGAGCGCGCGATCGCCGTCGACAGCGCCAGCGCGATCGCCGCGCGCATGGCCGCCGTCGCCGAACAGACCTGGGAGCGTCGGGTCGACGACGTACTCGACACCGTCGCCCGCGCGCTGCCGGCCCCTGCTCCGGCCCCGCTCGCCGAGGCCGTTCGATGAGCGCGGTCGTGGCCGACAGCGCGCGCCCGCGCCTGCGCGCGGCGGTGATCGGCGCCGGCTACGTCGCCTCGCACCACCTCGCTGCGCTGAAGGCGCTGGACTTCGTCGACATCGTCGGCGTCTGCGACACCAACCTCGACGCCGCCCGCGCGTTGGCCGCGAAGTTCGGTGGCCAGGCCGTGGCGCGGGCCGCCGAGCTCGAATCGCTGCACCCGGACCTCGTCCACGTGCTGACCCCGCCGTCGAGCCACGCTGCGCTGGCGATCCAGGCGCTGGCGATGGGCGCGCACGTGCTGGTCGAGAAGCCGATGGCCGACACGGTCGCCGACTGCGAGGCGATGATCGCCGCGGCCCGCACCGCCGGGCGCACCCTCGGCGTCAACCACTCGGACCTGTTCGACCCGGTCGTCGAGCAGGCGCTGGAGGCCGTCCGCGCCGGGCGGATCGGCGAGGTCGTGTCGGTCGACATCGTGCGCAATTCCGACTACCCGCCGTACGCCGGCGGTCCGCTGCCGGGCACGGTCGCGCAGGGTTCGTACCCCTTTCGCGACCTCGGCGTGCACGGCCTCTACACGCTCGAGGCCTTCCTCGGCCGGCTGTCGGCACCGCAGGTCACCTACCAGGCCAGCGGCCGCGACCCGAACCTGCCGTTCGACGAATGGCAGGCGGTGGTGGTCGGTGCGCGCGGCGTCGGCCGGCTGCTGCTGTCGTGGAACGCGCGGCCGATGGAGAACCGGCTGGTCGTGCGCGGCACCGAGGGCATCATCGAGGTCGACCGCTTCCTGCAGACCTGCAGCGTCCGGCGCGTGCTGCCGGGACCGAAGTTCGTCGGCATCGTCGCCGGCGCGTTCCTGGCTGCCGCGCGCGGCGTGGTGCAGATCCCGCTGAGCGTGCTGCGCTTCGCGACCGGCCGCCTGAAGCCGTCGCCGGGCATCCGCCGCGGCGCCGCCGAGTTCGCGATGGCGGTCCGCGACGGCCGCCCTGCGCCGTTCGGCGCCGACGACGCGCTGCGCATCGCCGCGCTGCTCGCGCCCGCCTGCGAGACGCCCGACCGCGAACGCAGCGCGCAGCTGCAGGCGCGGCTGGCGCCGCTGCCGCCGGCGGACGTGCTCGTCACCGGCGCCGGCGGATTCCTCGGCCGCGCGGTCGTCGCGGCCCTGCGCGGGCGCGGCCAGCGCGTGCGCGTGCTTGTTCGCCGGCCGCTGGCCGAATACGCCAAGGCCGGCGACATGCAGGTCGTCGTCGGCGACCTCGGCGATCCGGCGATCGTCGACCACGCGGTCGCCGGGGTCGGCACCGTCTACCACGTTGGCGCCGCGATGCGCGGCGGCCCGCGCGAGTTCGAGGCCGGCACGGTCTGGGGCACGCGCAACGTCGTCGACGCGTGCCTGGCGCACGGCACCCAGCGGCTGGTCCACGTCAGCTCGCTGAGCGTGCTCGACCACGCCGGCCGCGACCCGGCCACGCCGGTCACCGAGGCGTCGGCCCTCGAACCCCACCCGGACTGGCGCGGCGCGTACACGCAGACCAAGGGCACCGCCGAAGCGTGCGTCCTGTCGGCGATCGAACGCCGCGGCCTGCCGGCCACGGTCGTGCGCCCCGGCCAGATCTTCGGGCCCGGCGCCGAGCGCAGCACGCCGAATGGCACGCTGGCGCTGGCCGGCCGCTGGGTGGCGGTCGGCCCGACGTCGCGGACGATCCCGCTGGTGTACGTCGACGACGTGGTCGACGCCGTGCTGCTGGCCGGGACGCGCCCCGAGGCGCTCGGCCGCGTATTCAACGTGGTCGATCCGACCCCGATCGCGCAGCGCGACTACCTCGCCGCCTGCCAGCGGCGGTTCGGGCCGGAGTTGCGGCTCGTGCACGCGCCGACGTGGGTGTTCCTCGCGCTGGCGACCGCCGTCGAGCTGCTCGGCAAGGCGCTCAACCGCGCCGTGCCGCTGACCCGCTACCGCGTGCGCTCGCTGCGGCCGCTGGCGAACTTCGACCTCACCGCAGCGCGCGACGTGCTCGGCTGGCAGCCGCGCATCGGCGTGCGGCGCGGCATGGAGCGCACGTTCGGCAACCAGCCGCCGCGGCAGGCGACCGCCCCGGCGGCGGCCGCGGCCTCAGGCCGGCCGGGGATTGATGCCTGACGCCGGCCCGTACTGCGCCGGGCGACGCACGAGGTACTGCTGCCACGGCAGCAGGTAGCGGGCGACCGGCGCGGCCCACGCCACGCGACGCAGCAGCGGGTGCCGCTCGAACCGCTGCCGCGCCAGCGGCGCCTCGGCGTTACCGTCGCGCAGCGTGCGCAGCGCCGGCGACCACGGCGGGCTCGACCACGGGTAGCCCGGCGTGCGGCGGATGTCGCCCGCCCAGCGGCGCGAGTGGTACTCGCGCAGCCGGAACGGGCTCGGCGTGGCGACGAACACGTGGCCGCCGGGCCGCACCAGCCGCAGCAGCTCGCCGATGAAGCGCTGGCGCGACGCGCCGGCCGAGATGAACTCGAGCACCGACACGCAGGTGACGAGGTCGAACGTCGCGTCGGCGAACGGCAGCAGCGCGCCGGGGACGACCGGGCGGAACTGGATGCGGTCCTCGCCCAGCCCGTGGGCCTGCGCGCGCACGCGCGCGGCGCGCAGGGTGGTCTCGTTGATGTCGACGCCGACGACCCGCGCAGGCTCCAGTCCCGACGTGGCCAGCGCCACCGCGGTGCCGCCGGTGCCGCAGCCGACGTCGAGGATGCTGCCGACCTGGCCGACGTGCGGCTCGAGCAGCGCGCACAGGCCGCGACGGTGCAGTTCGACCCGGTGGATCTCGCGTTCGACGAAGCGCGGGGCGACCGCCGCGGGCTGTTCGGAGTCGTAGCTGCCCAGGTGGGCGGAATCGTGGATGTCGCGGGCGCCGGCGCCCTGCCCGAGCAGGGCGACGAACTGGCTGAGGTAAGGCTCCTGCATGACGCGTGCACTCCAGGGTTCAACGCACCGGCCCGCTCCGGCTCACGCATCGGCCCCCGAGGCTGCGGGTTCCAGCGCGGTCCGTGACCGCGCCTGCCACGATGTACGGATCAGCTGCAGCGCCGGGCGCTCGACCAGCCGGTTCAATGCGGTCGCCAGCCCGAACATCACCGCGACCGTCAGTACCACCGCGAGCACCGGGGCCACGCCGTGGTGCTCGAGCCAGTGGATCAGCACGAACCCGATCGACTGGTGCAGCAGGTACAGCGCGTACGAGATCGCGCCCAGCCACGCCAGCGGCGCCAGCCGCAGCCAGCGCAGCCGGCCGGCGACGAACAGGGCGAAGATCGCCGTGCACACGGCGGCGACGAGGAAGTACTTGGGCGGGTATGCCACCGCGATGGCCAGCAGGCACAGGCCGAGCATCGCGACGTCACGACGGTCCTGCCCGTCGGTGGCGTGCAGCCGGTAGAACAGGATCCCGATCGCGAAGAACGGGATGTGGCGCAGGATCAGCACCTCGCGCGCCAGGTACGAGAAGTGCAGCCCGAGCTTGGTGCACAGCCCGTACGCGACCGCCAGCGCCAGCCAACCGGCGATGATCAGCCGGATCCGCTTCAGCTGGCCCAGCGCGAACCACGCCAGCATCTGCGCGTAGAACAGCAGCTCGACCTCGAGCGTCCAGTACGAACCGTCGAGCTGCTCGGCGCCGAGCAGGTCCTGCACCATCGTCAGGTCCAGCAGCAGGTCGCGCAGCGGCAGGCGCTGGCCCGGCAGGCCGATGGTGTAGACCACGGCCGCGGTGACGGCCATTGCCGCCCAGTACGCCGGGAACAGCCGCGAGAAGCGCGAGACGACGAAATCCATGGCCGTGCGCGTGCGCTGCAGGGTCATGAAGATCACGAACCCGCTGATCAGGAAGAACAGGTGCACGCCGTAGTTGCCGACCGGAAAGCCGACGCCCAGCGGCTGCACGTGGCCGACCTGTGCTTCGTAGTGCGTCGTGTAGTGGAACGCCACGACCGCCAGCGCCGCCAAGCCGCGCAGCGCGTCCAGTTCCACCACCCTTCCCGCCGATGACTGCATGCCCGACACGCGCCCCACCCGACCCCGACGCCGCGCCGGCGCCCATGCCGCGATACAACGCGGGGCCGCATCCAATCCGGGCATCCCTCGCGCGGGTGAACCCGAACCGTTAAGCCCGCACCCGGGGTACCTTTCGTGCCGACGCATCCGGGAGGGCGGCGCGTGCGGATCCTGGTGGTGACCTCGCAGTTCCCGATCGCCGGCGAGCCGACCCGCGGCCGGCCGATCCACCAGACCGTGCGCGAACTGTCGCAGCTGGCCGAGGTCCGCGTGGTCAGCCCGGTGGCCCGCTACCCGGCGTGGGCGCAGCCGCGCAGCTACCTGTTCCGCAGCGCCGAGCCGCTCGCCGTCGAGGGCTGCGAAGTCGAGTACGTCGCCTACCCCGCGCTGCCGGTGGTCTCGCGCCCGTTCAACGGGGCGCTGTGCGCCCGCGCGATCGCCGGACCGATGGCGCGCTTCGCCCCGGACGTGGTGCTGTCGTACTGGCTCTACCCCGACGCGTACGGGGCGATGCACGCGGCCGAACGACAGGGGCTGCCGTGGGTGGCCGGCGCGCGCGGCTCGGACATCCGCGTGCGCGATCCGCTGAGCCGGCACCTGACCCGGCGCGTCGTCGCACGCGCGCACCGGCTGCTGGTCGTCAGCGACGACCTGCGCCGGCTCGCGATCGCGCAGTACGGCGCCGATCCGGCCCGCACCCATGCGATTCCGAACGGCTGCAACGCCGCGATCTTCCACCCAGCCGACCGCGCCGCGGCGCGCCAGCAGCTCGGGATTCCGGCCGACGCCCAGCTGGTGCTCTATGTCGGCCGGCTGGTGCCGGAGAAGGGCCTGCGCGAGCTGTTCGACGCGGCCGACGCGATGGCCGCCACCCACCCGGACCTGCAGCTCGCGCTGGTCGGCGACGGTCCGATGCGCGGCGAGCTTGAACAGCGCGCCGCCAGCGCCGCGCTCCCGGTCCTGCTCCCGGGGGCGCAATCGGCCACCGACGTGGCCACGTGGATGAGCGCGGCGGACGTCGTCACCCTGCCGAGCTATTCGGAAGGCCACCCGAACGTGCTCGTCGAAGCCCTCGCGTGCGGGCGCCCGGTGGTCGCCACCGACGTCGGCGGCATCCCGGAGGTGGTCGATGCCGGCTGCGGCGAGCTCGTCCCTCCGCGCGATGCCCACGCGCTCGCGCTCGCGCTCGGCAGCGTGCTGTCGCGGTCGTGGGATGCGAACGCGCTCGCGGCGCGCTTTTCGCGCGACTGGCGCAGCGTCGCGCGCGAGACGCTGCGCGTCTGCGAGGACGCGCGGGCGCGCCCCGCTGGCCGTCTGGCGGCCTCCTCCACGTTCTCCTGAGTCGATCGGCCGGTACGCCGCGCCGACACGCGGCCACCGGCCGCACGAACCCAGGGAGCGGTACGAACGTGTGTGGAATCGCCGGCTTCACAGGACCCGACGTCGCGCCCGACCGCGCGCGCCCGCTGCTGGAGCGGATGATCCGCACGCTGGCCCACCGCGGCCCGGACGGTTACGGCTTCCATACCGAGCCGGGCATCGGCCTGGCCCACGCGCGCCTGTCGATCATCGACCTGGCCACCGGCGACCAGCCGATCCACAACCCGCGCCGCACCGTGTGGACAGTGTTCAACGGCGAGATCTTCAACTTCGTCGAGCTGCGCGACGCGCTCGAGGCCGACGGCGCCGTGTTCTACACGCGCTCGGACACCGAGGTCATCGTCCACCTGTACGACCGCTACGGCGACGCGTTCGTCGAGCACCTCAACGGCCAGTTCGCGATTGCGCTGTGGGACGGCGAGCGCCGCCGGCTGGTGCTCGCCCGCGACCGCGCCGGCATCCGCCCGCTGTACTTCACCCGCGAGGGCGGCCGCACGTGGTTCGCGTCCGAGGTCAAGGCGCTGCAGGCGGTCGTGCCGCAGACGGCGACGCTGGACCCGCTCGGCATCGCGCAGACGCTGACCTACTGGGCGCCCGCCGATCCGGACACGGTGTACGCCGGCGTGCGCAGCCTGCCGCCGGGCTGCGTGATGGCGATCGAGGCCGACGGCCGCGAACACACGCACCGTTACTGGGACTGGGAGTTCCCCGACGCGGCGGACACGTCGCCCGCGACCTTCCGCAGCGTCGAGCACGCCGCCGCCGAGCTGCGCGAACTGCTGATCGACGCAGTGCGCCTGCAGCTGCGCGCCGACGTGCCGGTCGGCGCGTACCTCAGCGGCGGATTGGACTCGTCGGGCATCGTCGCGCTGATCCGCGGATTCACTGACACGCCGGTGCGCACGTTCTCGGTCGCGTTCGAGGACGCCGAGTTCGACGAGAGCGCGCACCAGCAGCAGATGGTGCGGCATCTCGGCACCGAGCACACGACCCTGCACTGCACCGCGCGCGACATCGGCGAGGCGTTTCCGCGCTTCGTCCGACACGCCGAGGTGCCGGTGCTGCGCACCGCGCCGGTGCCGCTGATGCTGCTGGCCGGCGACGTGCGCCGCGCCGGCTACAAGGTCGTGCTGACCGGCGAAGGCGCCGACGAGGTGTTCGGCGGCTACGACCTGTTCAAGGAAGCCAAGGTCCGCCGGTTCTGGGCGCGCCAGCCGGATTCGACGTGGCGCCCGCGCCTGCTCGAACGCCTGTACGGCTACCTCGGCAACTCGCCGGTGCGCAGCCCGGCGTTCGCGCAGTCGTTCTTCGGCCAGGGCCGCGAGTACCTCGACCGCCCGGTGTTCGCGCACGTGCCGCGCTGGACCACATCGATGCGCGCGCTCGGACTGCTGTCGCCGGACGTCCGTGCGCAGCTGCGCGACTGGAACCCGTTCGACGCCTACGAGGCGACGCTGCCGGCCGGGATCATGGGCTGGAGCCCGATCGCGCGCGACCAGTACGTCGAAGCGAAGTCGCTGCTGGCCGGATACCTGCTGGCCGCGCAGGGCGACCGCGTGGCGATGGCCAACTCGATCGAGGGCCGTTTCCCATACCTGGACCACCGCCTGATCGAATTCGCCGCCAAGCTCCCGCCGAGCTACAAGATCCGCGGCCTCGACGAAAAATACCTGCTC
This sequence comes from Cognatilysobacter tabacisoli, assembly GCF_003586305.1. Taxonomy (GTDB): domain Bacteria; phylum Pseudomonadota; class Gammaproteobacteria; order Xanthomonadales; family Xanthomonadaceae; genus Cognatilysobacter_A; species Cognatilysobacter_A tabacisoli. Next base: position 948,847 of record NZ_QXJI01000001.1, read on the forward strand.
CGCCGCGCGCTCGTCGGCCTGCTGCCGGCCGACATCCTGCAGCGGACCAAGCAGCCGTACCGCGCGCCGGACAGCCGCAGCTTCTTCGTCGACGGCGCGCCGCTGGACTACGTCGCCGAGCTGATGGGCGCCGACGCGCTGCGCGAGGCCGGCCTGTTCGACGCCGCCGCGGTCGGCCGACTGTTCGACAAGTGCCGGAGCGGGCGCGCGACCGGCTTCGCCGACAACCAGGCCTTCGTCGGCGTGCTGTCGACGATGCTGCTGCACCGCCAACTGCGCGACCGCGCCTCGCCCGCCGACGGCCCTGCCGTCGCGGCCGCGGTGCCGGCGCTGGCCGTCGCCTGACCGGGGCCGCGCGACGATGCATTGGCAGCTCAAGGGACTGGTGCAGAAAGTGGTCGGCGCGATGCCGGCCGGCGTGACCCTCAACTACTGGCTGCAGCGGCGCTTCGGCGGGCTGCGCGATTTCCCCGGCGAGTTCGCCAGCAAGGTCGAGGACTGGACCATCATGACCCGGCACCTGCGCGATGCCGGGCGTTCGCTGACCGGTGCGCGGCTGCTGGAAATCGGCACCGGCTGGTACCCGACGTTTCCGCTGGCCTGCTACCTCGCCGGGGCGCGGCAGGTCAGCACGTTCGACCTCAACCGCCACCTGAAGCCGGAGCTGACGCGCGCGTGCATCGCGCTGCTCGGCGAGCATCTGCCCACCATCGCCGCCGAAGCGGGCGAGCCGCTGGCCGAGGTCGAGCGCCGCTACGCCGTCCTGGCCGCACACCCCGATCCGGCCGGCGACCCGACCGGCGCCACCGGCGGCGTCGTCCACTACCGCGCGCCGGCGGACGCCACGCGCACCGGGCTGCCGGCCGCGAGCGTCGACGTGGTGTTCTCCAACAGCGTGCTCGAGCACGTGCCGCCGGACGTGATCCGCGCGCTGTACGACGAGAGCCGCCGGGTGCTGTCACCGGGCGGGCTGATGTTCCACTCGGTCAACTGCGGCGACCACTACGCCTACGTCGACCGCCGGATCAACCAGCTCAACTACCTCCGGTACCCCGACCGCGCCTGGGCGTTCTGGAACAACCGGCTGCTGTACCAGAACCGCCTGCGCGCCCACCGGTTCGTCGACGACGCCGTCGACGCGGGCTTCGACATCGTGCTGAACACCGCGAATGCGCGGCCCGAGCGCCTGCAGCAGCTGCGCGCGCTGAAGATCGCCCCGCAGTTCGCCGCGATCGCGCCGGAGCAGCTGTGCATCACCAGCGTCGACTTCATCGGCCGCGTGCCGGCCTGATCGCCTGCCGCTGCGGTCCGGTCAGCGCGCGGCCGCCTCGTCCCTGGCCGCCTTGTCCGGCGCCGCCCGGTGAGTCGCCGCCCCATCCACCACGGCCGCGGCCACCGGACCGAGCCGCAGCACCTTGCCGTCGGGCGCATCGGCATCGACCAGCAGGTACAGCGCGCGGTCCGGGCCCTCGCGCACGTCGCGGATGCGCTGCTTGCGCTCGCCGAGCAGGCGCTCCTCGCCGACGATGCGGTCGCCGTCGAGTTCGAGCCGGATCAGCTCGTGCGTGGCCAGCGCGCCGAGGAACAGGTTGCCGCGCCACTGCGGCAGGGCCTCGCCGGTGTAGAACGCCATCCCGCTGAGGCCCGGCGACACCGGCCACACGTGGTGCGGTGCCTCCATGCCGTCGGCGCTGGCGCCGACCGAGCCGGGCACCGCCGATCCGCTGTAGTCCTTGCCGTGGGTGATCACCGGCCAGCCGTAGTTGCGCCCGGCGTCGGGGATGTTCAGCTCGTCGCCGCCCATCGGCCCGTGCTCGCTGGTCCACAGCCGCCGCGTGACCGGGTGCAGCGCTGCACCCTGCATGTTGCGGTGGCCGTACGACCAGATTTCCGGCCGGGCGTCGTTGCCGACGAACGGGTTGTCGTCGGGCACGCCGCCGTCGGCGCGGATGCGCACGAGCTTGCCCTGCAGCTTGTCGAGCTGTTGCGCGGTCTCGGCCACGCGGTTGTCGCCCTGCGTCACCCACAGCAGGCCGCCGTCACCGAACACCAGCCGCGAACCGACGTGCGTGCCGCTCGACAGCTTCGGTTCCTGCCGGTAGATCACCTCCACCGACTCGAGCGCGTCGTCGCCCAGTCGCCCGCGCAGCACCGCGGTGCCGGCCTTGTTGCCGCGCAGGCTGGGCTCGGCGAACGACAGGTAGACGAGGCCATCGCGGGCGAAGTCGGGCGAAACGGCGACGTCGAGCAGGCCGGCCTGGCCGTCGACGAAGATCGACGGCAGGCCGCCCAGCGGCGCCGACACCGCGCCGTCGCGGATGCGGCGCAGGCGGCCCGGCCGCTCGGTGACCAGCATCGAGCCGTCGGGCAGGAAGGCCAGGCTCCACGGGCGGTCCAGCCCGGTCACGACCTCGGTCAGCGCGACCGCTCCGAGCCGCGTCGCCACCTCCACCGGTGCCGTCGCGACCACGGTCGGCGCGGCGGCCGGCGCCGGCGGCGGCGCGTGGCGTTCGCAGCCGGCGGCGCATGCCGCGATGAGGATCCAGCCTGCCAGTCGCATGAACGGACTCCATTGGTTGGATGCGCGCGATGGTAGCGAAACCCCGGCGCGCCAGCGGTGCGCGGGTTACTCCGCGCGCGTGGGTGCTGTCCTGCAAACGCAGCCCGCCGCGTTTATCAGCCATGGGAGCGCGGCACCGTCCGCGCGTACAGGAATCGGGGCACGGACCATGGACCAGCGCAAGCAGATCAAGAGCTACATCCTCACCAACTTCCTGTTCTCGGACGACGACAGCGCCATCGCCGACGGCGATTCGCTGATCCGCAATGGGGTCATCGATTCCACCGGCTTCGCCGAACTGGTCTTCCATCTCGAGGACGTGTTCGCGTTCTCAGTGACCGACGAGGAAATGATCCCGGCGAACTTCGATTCGATCGATTCGATCGACGCGTTCGTGGCGCGCAAGCGCGCCGGCTGAGCGGCGGCATGGCCACCCTGGCCTCCCGGGTTGCGCAGGTCGTCGCCGACGGCGCCGACCGCATCGCGATTGCCGACGGCGAACGGCGCTGCAGCTACGGCCAATTCTGGGCGCAGGCGCGCACGCTCGCCGCGCAGTTGCGGTCGGCCGGGCTGACGCCGGGCGACCGGGTCGCGATCGTGCTGCCGAACCGGATCGAAGCGGCCACCGCGGTGTACGGCACCTGGCTGGCCGGGGGCGTGGCCGTGCCGCTGAACGCACAGGCGCGCGCACGCGACTTCGCCCCGTGGCTGCGGCACTGCGACGCGCGCGTGATCGTTCACGAACACGACAACGTCGACGTCGCCAAGGCGCTGCAGGCCCTCGACGCGCCGCCGCACGCGATCGCGCTCGAGGCCGACAGCGGCTTCGTCGACCGGCTCGGCGACAGCCACGGCGTGCGCACCCCGGACGACCCGGCCGCCGTCGCGCTGATCCTCTACACGTCCGGCACCACGGGCGCGCCGAAGGGCGTCACGCTGAGCCACGGCAACCTGCTCGCGAACGCCGAGGCGGTGGTCGGCTACCTCGGTCTCGGGCCCGACGACAGCGTGCTCGACGTGCTCCCGTTCTACTACGCGTACGGCGCGTCGGTGCTGCACACGCACCTGATGTGCGGCGCGCGCGTCGTGTTGGCGCCGAGCATGCTGTTCCCACACCTGGTCGTCGACGCGCTGCGGCGCGAACGGGTGACTGGCTTTTCGGCGGTACCGTCGACATTTGCGCTGCTGCTCGACCGAGGCCATCTCGACGCGCTCAAGGCACCGGCGCTGCGCTACCTGACCCAAGCCGGCGGCGCGATGAGCCCGGCGCTGACCCGTCGCGTGCGCGACGCCCTGCCCGGGCCGCGGCTGTTCGTGATGTACGGGCAGACCGAAGCCACGTCGCGGCTGACCTACCTGTCGCCCGAGCGGCTCGACGACAAGCCGGGCTCGGTGGGGCGGGCGCTCACCGGCGTCGAGATCGCGGTGCTGCGCGAAGACGGACGACCCGCTTCGATCGACGAAGAAGGCGAAGTCTGCGCGCGCGGGCCCAACGTCATGCTCGGCTACTGGCACAGCCCCGACGCGACCGCCGCCGCGCTGCGCGACGGCTGGCTGCACACCGGCGACCTTGGCCGGCTCGACGCCGACGGCGACCTGTTCTTGGCCGGCCGGCGCAGCGACATGATCAAGACCGGCGCGCACCGGGTGAACCCGGCCGACGTCGAGGAAGCCATCGCCGAGCTGCCGTGGGTGATCGAGGCGGCCGTCGTCGGCATCGACGACGCGGTCCTCGGCCAGGTCATCATGGCGTGCGTCGTGGTCAGCGACCTGCCCGACCGCGCCGACGATCGCATCCGCGCGCACTGCCGCGCCCAGCTGGCGCCGTACAAGGTGCCCAAGTTCGTCCAGTTCATCGATGCCCTGCCGCGCACCGCGTCCGGCAAGGTTCGCCGCATCCAGTTGACGGAAACCCAACTCCCATGAGCGCCGTTCCCATGCCCCCGTCCCGCCCGTTCGACCGCACCGTCCTCGACCTCGACTACGCCGCCGCGGCCGACCGCATCTGCGAGCGCCTGCGCGAGATCACCGCGCGCCAGCTGCACCGTCGCGGGCTTGTGGTGGCGATTTCCGGCGGCATCGACAGCTCGGTCAGCTGCGCGCTGGCCGTGCGCGCGCTCGGGCCCGAGAGGGTGTTCACCCTGATCCTGCCTGAGCGCGACTCATCCGATGACAGCGCCCAGCGGGCGCACATCCTCGCCGAGCACCTCGGCGTGCGCACCGAGACCGTCGACATCGCGCCGGCGCTGGAGGCGATCGGCTGCTACCGCGCGCGCGACGCCGCGGTGCGCGCGACCCTGCCCGAGTACGGCGACGGCTGGCGGTTCAAGATCGTCATCGACGGCGGGCTCGAGGGGCGCTTCAACCGGTTCAAGCTCGTCGCCGAGGACCCGTCCGGCGAGACGGTCGTGCGCAACCTCGGCCTCAACGAGTACCTGACCATCGTCGCGGCGACCAACTTCAAGCAGCGCCTGCGCAAGACGCTCGAGTACTTCCACGCCGACCGGCTGAACTATGCCGTGGTCGGCACGCCGAACCGGCTCGAGTACGACCAGGGGTTTTTCGTCAAGAACGGCGACGGCTCGGCCGACGTCAAGCCGATTGCGCACCTGTACAAGTCGCAGGTCTACGGCATGGCGCGGTTCCTCGGCCTGCCCGCGCGCGTGTGCGACGCCACGCCGACCACCGACACCTACAGCCTCAGCCAGGGCCAGGACGAGTTCTACTTCGCCCTGCCGTACGCGCAGATGGACCTGGCGCTGTGGGCGCTGAACCACGACGTGCCGGCCGCGGAGCTGGCGCGCGAGCTCGGCATCACCGAGTCGCAGGCGCAGGGCGTCTACGACGACATCGCGAACAAACGCCGCACGACGCGCTACCTGCACGCCGCGCCGGTGCTGGTCGAGCCGGTGACGGAGCTCGCGCACGCATGAACGCGGCGGCCCCGCCGCCCACCTACTCGATCCACGAGGGCAACGCCCTGCTGGACCGCAGTTCGGTGCTGGCGATCTGGGACGGCAGCCTCGGCCAGGCCGAGCGCATGCGCGCCAAGTACGACTGGTTCTACCTGCACGCGCCCGGCGGCCCGCCGCTGATGCAGCTGCTGCGCCACGAGCCCGACGAGAGTTGGGTTGGCACCTGCGCGGCCGGCCGGCGCCGCATGCTCTGGCGCGGACGCGAGATCCAGGCGGGCGTGCTCGTCGACCTCGCCGTCAGCGCCGCGCACCGCTCGCTCGGACCGGCGCTGATGCTGCAGCAGCGCCTGATCGCCGCGGCCCGGAGCGAACTCGACGTGCTGTACGGGTTCCCCAACCCGAAGGCCGCGCCGGTGTTCAAGCGCATCGGCTACCGCCCGTTCGGCGACCTGGTCCGCTTCGCCCGCGTGCTGCGGCACCGCCGCTACCTCGAGCTGCGCCTGCCCCCATGGCTGGCGGCTCCTGCCGGCGCGTTGCTCGATGCCGCGTTCGCGCTGCGCGACGGCGTGCGACGCTGGACCGGTCCGGCGCTGCGGTCGCGCTGGAGCGCAGAGGCCGATCCGCGCATGGACACGCTGTGGAACGCCTCCGCGCCCGAGGACGCGCTGACCGCGGTGCGCGACGCGCGCCACGTGCGCTGGCGCTTCGACCACGCGCCGATCGCGACCACCCGACACCTGCTCGTGACCGACCGCGACGACCGCCACCTGCTGGCCTGGTTCGCGACGCAGGTCGAAGGCGACGCGCTGCTGGTCCGCGACTTCTGGTCCGAGGACGCCTCCGCTGCGGTCGGCATGCACTACGTCGACGCGCTGCTGCAGGCCGCGCGCAAGGCCGGCCACGCCTCGGTGTCTGTCGAGATCGCCGCGCGCGAGTCGCGCCTGGCCACGTGGCGCGCCCGCGGCTTCGTCCTGCGCAGCCGTCGCACCGTGTTCGGCATGCAGCGCGACGAGGCGGACCACCCGATTGCCCACGACGACCTCTACCTGACCGCCGCCGACGAAGACGAGTAGCCGCGGCGGGAACCGGACCCCAGTGGCTCCTCACGCGAGGACGCGTCGCTCCTTGCGGAACAGGTACAGCGCCAGTCGCTCCGGCCGGAAATGACCCGCCGCGTCGGCGATCGTCCGCGTGTCGAAGCCGGTCCGCCCAAGCAGCCAGCCGGGTCGCGGCGCGACCGGATTCAGCACCGGCACGCTGGTGAACGCCAGCGCATAGCCGGATGCGCGCGCGCGTTCGGCGATCGCACGGTCGTGCGCCCCGTGCGGGAACGACAGCGTGTCGCCGGCGGGCGCGTCGGCGCCGAGGTGCGCCGCCAGCGCGGTGCGTGCGCCGACCAGTTCGCTGTCGAGGTCGGGCGCCCGCGTCATCGGCGTGTGGGTCTTGCCGTGCAGGCCGAGCGCCACGCCGTGTGCCTGGAGGCGGCGCAGGTCGTGGGCGTCGACCATGTGCTGGAGCCCGTCGTCCAGCTGCGCCGCAAACGCACCCAGCAGGCGATCGCGCGCAGCCACGTCGAGGGCCTCGATGCGCGCGATGACGGCCCGCAGGGCGCCCTCGTCGCTGCCCGTTTCACTGGCGTCCACGCCCAGCGCCCGGAGCTCGGCGACCAGGTCGTCCACGCCGATCGCCCCGCGCCGCCAGGCCGCGTAGATGCGCTCCTGGTAGAACGGCTGCCGCGCGCCGACCGCGTCGGCCACGACGAACAGCAGCGCCGGCAGGCCCGCCTGCCGAAGCGCCGGCAGCGCGTACTGGGCGTTGTCGGACCAGCCGTCGTCGAAGGTGATCAGCAGCGGCCGCGGCGGCAGCGGCGTGCCGTCCCGGCGGGCGCGCAGCACCTCGTCGGCCGACACCACGCTGTAGTGGCGCCGCAGGAATGCGAGCGAGCGCGCGAACAGGTCGACCGACAGCGTGTAGTCCGGATCGCAGGTGCCCCATCGTGCGTCTCGCGGGTCGAGCACGCGGTGGAACATCACCACGGTCAGCTGGTGGCGGTTGCGCAGGCGGTGGTACAGCCCGAGTGCGCCGCTAGAATAGAGCGCACGCTTGGCAAGGTCAGACAGCATGGCGCAGCCCATCGAAGTGTCGGTGATCATTCCGACGTACAACCGTCGGGACCTGCTGCCGCAGGCGCTGGATTCGGTGATTGCGCAGACGCGCCAGGCCGACGAGGTCATCGTCATCGACGACGGCTCCCGCGACGGCACGGGCGACATGCTCGAGGAGCGCTACCGCCCGCAGCTGGGCGAGCGCCTGCGCTACGTGTGGCAGGCGAACACCGGCGTATCCGGCGCGCGCAACCACGGCATGCGGCTGGCGCGCGGCCGCTACTTCGCGCTGCTGGACAGCGACGACGTGTGGCTGCCGGAGAAGACCGCCCGCCAGGTCGACTGGCTGCAGGCGCGCCCCGACTACGGCATGTGCCTGTGCGACGTCGCCCGCGTGGACGAGACTGGGCGCCCGATCGACGTGTTCCACCGCCGCGACGTCATCGCCGAGGACGGCTGGATCCTGCGCTGGGTATTGCACAACCCCTCGCTGGTGCCGGCCTCGGTGATGATGCGCCGCGAAGTGTTCGACGACGTCGGCGGGTTCGACGAATCGCTGCGCACCGCCGAGGACATCGACTACCACCTGCGGATCGCGCGGCGCTGGCCGATCGGAGTGGTGGCCGAGCCCCTCGTCCGCGCCATGCGCGGCCACGAGGGACTCTCGGCCACCAGCAGCACCTACGACGACTACGTCGCCGTGATGGAGCGCGCCGTGCGGGACGCGGCCGGCGCGGTCGACGACGCCGAACGCCATCACGCGCTCGCCTCCGCGTACATCCGCAACGCCCGCGGCATGCTGCTGCGGGGCCGCTGGCGCGACGGCGCGCGACTGGCCGCGCGGGCCTGGGCCACCAGCCCCCACGCGCAGGTGCGACGCGGCGTGCTGGCGCTGGTGCCGTTTGCCGCCCGCCGCGCCGTGCGCAGCGCGATGCCGGGGTGACGCGGGTCGTTCTGCAGGCACCGCACGCTCCCGGTCAACGCGAACCGCGCTGGAACAGGACCACTTCGACCGTCTGCATCAGGATCATCAGGTCGAACACGAGGCCGTGGTTCTTGACGTAGAACAGGTCGAACTTGAGCTTCTCTTCGGCATCGCGGACCGACGCCCCGTACGGGTAGCGCACCTGCGCCCAGCCCGTGAGCCCCGGCTTGATGCTGTGGCGGACGTTGTAGTAGCGCACTTCCTGCGCCAGCATGCCGACGAACTGGGGGCGCTCCGGGCGCGGGCCGACGAAGCTCATCTCGCCGCGCAGCACGTTGAACAGCTGCGGCAGCTCGTCCAGGCGCGTGCGCCGGATGAACCGGCCCACGCGGGTGCTGCGGTCGTCGCCGACGGTCGCCCAGCGCGCCACGCCGTCGGACTCGGCATCCACACGCATGCTGCGGAACTTGACCAGTTCGAACTCCTCGCCGAACTCGCCGACGCGGCACTGTCGGTAGAGCATCGGGCCGGGCGACTCGAGCTTCACGCAGACCGCCACGATCAGCATCACCGGCCAGGCCATCAGCAGCAGCAGGCTGGCCGCGGCGAGATCGAAGAAGCGTTTGCTGAGCCGCCGCGGCAGCGAATGGTCGAAGCCGCCGGAAAACACTAGCCACGACGGGTCGGCGATGCTGAGCGTGACGACGCCCGCCTCGCGCTCGAAGAACGACGACAGGTCGGTGACCTGGATGCCGCGCTGGGCGCAGATCAGCATTTCCTCCATCGGCATCGCGCCGCGGCGCTCGTCCGGGGCGACGACGATCTCGGCGACGTTCAGCGACTCGGCCAGCGCCGCGAGCCCGTCGATCGGCTGCCTGATCAGGTGCGCGTCGACGGTCACCGGCTGCGTGCCGATCGGGACGAAGCCGACGATCGCGAACGCGCTGCGGTCGCTGGTGCGCCGCAGCCGCTCGTTGATCAGGTTGGCGTTGCCGCCAGCGCCGAGGACCAGGATGCGGCGCTTGAACGCCTCGCTGCGCACCATCCGCTGGGCCAGCACCCGGATGGCGACAATGGCCACCATCGACAGGCCCAGCGCCATCGCGAGCACGCCGCGTCCGATGTAGGCCGGCGGGAACGCGTAGTACACGACCAGCAGCGCGCTGCCGCCGAACGCGAACGACAGCCCGACGCGCAGCAGCAGGTCCGCCAGCCGGTAGCGCAGCGTGGACTGGTACAGCCCGAACAGCGACATCGCCGTGGTCAGGGCCGCCGCAACCAGCAGCGCGCGCAGTGCCGCCGTCTCGAGGAAGGCCGTGTGTCCTTCCGGGTCTTCGAGGAAGCGCAGGTTCGCCGCGGCGGTGACCGCCAGGACGATCAGCACCAGGTCGATGCACAGCAGCACGCGCATCGGCGTGAGCCAGCGATTGGTCTTGCCGCGCTTCATCGTGCCGCCACTCCCGGACCGGACTCGGAGTCGCCGCGCAGGGGGCACGGTGTCCACGCGCAGGCGCTAAGCCCCGCGCCGCGAAGTGCCGGCATGGCGGATCCCCGATCACCGCCCGAGGGCGGCCTGTGCAGCAGTTAACGCAGCGTCACGCACCGGGCGGCCACGTGTCGCCCCGAAAGCCACGCACTGGCCGGGGCGCAGACCATCGCATCGCCTCGCGCACGTCCGCGCCGTCCCGCGCGCGCGGCCACGGCCCCGCGCGGCGAGCCGTCCGCGCTGGTCAACGCCGCCGGCTTTGCTGTACACTTCGCCGCCGCAGCGCCGGGTCAAGGCGCCGCGACCGCGGCCCACGTGGCATGCGGCACCGACGGTTCGACGCGTCCCGCGCGGGACGTGAACCGACGGAAACCCCGGGCGGTTAGCTCAGCGGTAGAGCATTGCCTTCACACGGCAAGGGTCGCAGGTTCGAACCCTGCACCGCCCACCAGTTCGATCGAAGGCCGGCCCAGCGCCGGCCTTTTTCGTTCCGGGACCGCGACCGGAACCGACCTGCGGAGCGCGCGATGACCCCGTCCCGACTGTTCCACAACCCGCGCTGCTCGAAGTCGCGCGAGGCGCTCGCCCTGCTCGAGGCCCGCGGCGTCCAACCGGTGGTCGTCCCGTACCTGGAGCAGCCGCCGTCGGCGGCGGAACTGCGCGAACTGCTCGTGCTGCTCGGGCGGCCGGTGCGCGACCTCCTGCGCCGGGGCGAGCCGGAGTTCGACGCGCTCGGGCTGGACGACCCCGCGCTGACCGACGACGCGCTGATCGACGCGATGGCGGCGCATCCGCGGCTGATCGAGCGTCCCATCTTCGTCTTCGGCGGTCGCGCGGTGATCGGCCGACCGCCCGAGCGCGTGCTGGAACTGCTGCCCCCCTAGCCCGCGCCGGGCGCGCTACAGCGACTTGCTGTCGGCCCTGGCCCGCATGCGCGGCGGCGGCGCGAACGCGTCGCTGCGGGCCTCGCGCCAGTACGAACGGAACACCGCGTGGTCCGGCACCGTGTCGCCCAGCAGGTCGCCGGGCTCGAGGAACCGGTACAGCGCCGCGAGCGAGCGCACCTCGGTCGGCGAGACCCGGCGCAGGATGTGCTCCGGCCCGAGCTGGCCCGGGTGTTCGAGGCCGGCCGCGCACAGCAGGTCGCGCAGCGCCTTCAGCGTGTTCTGGTGGAACTGGGCCACGCGGGCCGCCTTGTCCGGCACGTCGAGCTTGCGCCAGCGCGACGCGTCCTGCGTGGCCAAGCCGGTCGGGCAGCGGTCGGTGTGGCAGCTCTGGGCCTGGATGCAGCCGATCGCGAACATGAAGCCGCGCGCCGCATTGCACCAGTCCGCGCCCATGGCCAGCGTGCGCGCGATGTCGAACGCGCTGGTGATCCGCCCGGCGGCGCCGATCCGGATGCGGTCCCGCAGCCCGAGACCCACGAGGGTGTTGTGCACGAGCATCAGCGCTTCGTGCATTGGCACGCCGACGTGGTCGATGAATTCCGCCGGCGCGGCGCCCGTGCCGCCCTCGGCGCCGTCCACGACGATGAAGTCCGGCAGCACGTCGGTTTCCTGCATGGCCTTGGCGATGCCGAACCACTCCCACGGGTGGCCGATCGCGAGCTTGAACCCGGTCGGCTTGCCGCCCGACAGCTCGCGCAGCTGCGCGACGAAGTCGAGCAGCCCGCGCGGCGTGTCGAAGGCGCTGTGCCACGCCGGCGATACGCAGTCCTCGCCCATCGGCACGCCGCGGGTGGCGGCGATCTCGGCCGACACCTTCGCCGCCGGCAGGACGCCGCCGTGGCCCGGTTTGGCGCCCTGCGAGAGTTTCAGCTCGATCATCCGGACCTGCGGGTCGACGGCCGCGCGTGCGAAGCGCGCCGGATCGAATCGTCCTTGCGCGTCGCGACAGCCGAAATAGCCCGAGCCGATCTCCCACACGAGGTCGCCGCCGTGCTCGCGGTGGTACGGGGAGATCGAGCCCTCGCCGGTGTCGTGGTAGAAGCCGCCACGGCGCGCGCCGGCGTTGAGCGCGCGGATCGCATTGGGCGAGAGCGAGCCGAAGCTCATCGCCGAGATGTTGAACACGCTGGCGTCGTACGGTTGCGCCGCATCGGCACCGATGCGGATGCGGAAATCGTGCGAACGGTGCTCGCTCGGCCGCATCGAGTGGTTGATCCACTCGTAGTCGACGCCATAGACGTCCTGCAGCGAACCGAACGGGCGCACGTCGTTGATCGACTTGGCGCGCTGGTACACCAGCGCGCGCTGCTCGCGCGAGTACGGCACCTCGGCGGTGTCGGCCTCGATGAAGTACTGCCGCATCTCCGGACCGATCGACTCCAGTCCGAAGCGGAAATGGGCCAGCACCGGGTAGTTGCGCCGCAGCGTGCTGCGCGTCTGCAGCAGGTCGACCGTGCCGAGCAGCGCGACGGCGGCCGCCGGGACGAGCAGGAACAGCGCATCGGTGTCGACCAGCAGCCAGGCGGCAGCCAGCAGGGACAGGACCACGCTGGCCGCGTACACGGCGTAGCGGCTCACGGCCCCCGCTCCGGCGCGGTACCGCAAGGCGCCCGATGCGCCGGTCGACCCGTCACCTGCGACCACGAGGCCACGCGCCGCCGCGGAATGCGCGGGGCGTGGAGCGGCTCGAATGGTGCGCATCGCATCTGGGGCATGACGTCCCTCGCCGGGCACGCGCGGAAGGCCGGCATGCGGTGGTCGCGACGACCGGTGGTGCCCGGGGCCGGACTCGAACCGGCATAGCCTTGCGGCTGGCGGATTTTAAGTCCGCTGCGGCTACCGATTTCGCCACCCGGGCCGAACGTCGTCGCGCCGCCACTTTACGCCACGGCGCCGGGTCCGCACGCAGGCAGCGAGGCAAAAAAAACCCCGCCGGAGCGGGGTCTGTAACTGGAGGCCGAGGTCGGAATTGAACCGGCGTACGCGGATTTGCAGTCCGCTGCATAACCACTCTGCCACCCGGCCGGTGACGCGTTGCGTGCAAGCATACCGCTTGCGCCAGGCGATGCGCACAGGTGCGATCGCCGGAAAAAACAAAACCCCGCGAGCGGGGCTTTGTTTGAAACTGGAGCGGGAAACGAGACTCGAACTCGCGACCCCGACCTTGGCAAGGTCGTGCTCTACCAACTGAGCTATTCCCGCAGAGGAACCGATATTTTAGGCATGGACGCGAATGTGTCAACACCTTTTGACCATCTCGACCGGGTTCCGCGGGGCTCGTGGCCATCGGTCCGGTCGACTTGCCACAGCGGGTCAGCTGCGGCGAGGACGGGCCAGCAGGCCCGTCGAACGACGCTATTTTAGCGGAGTACCTGCGTCCTCGCGCAAGGCCGGCCACGCCGCGCGAAGGTAGGCCAGCCCCGACCACAGCGTCAGCAATGCGGCCGCTGCCAGCAGCCACTCGCCGATCAGGAAGATGTTCAGGCCCATCAGCGGCTCCCGGTAAAGCAGGAAGGTCAGCGCCACCATCTGCACGATGGTCTTGATCTTGCCGATCGCCGCGACCTTGACCTTCGCGCGCTGCCCGAGTTCGGCCATCCACTCGCGCAGCGCCGACACGGCGATCTCGCGGCCGATGATGACCGCCGCCCACAGCGCCATCCACACCGTGTGGTGCTGCTGGACGGTGATGACCAGCGCGGTGGCGACCATCAGCTTGTCGGCGACCGGATCGAGGAATGCGCCGAAGTTGGAGTGCATGTTGTAGCGCCGCGCGATCCAGCCATCGAGCCAGTCGGTCGCCGAGGCGAACGCGAAGATCAGCGCTGCGGCGAAGTTGGTCCACTTGAACGGCAGGTAGAACACCAGCACCAGCACCGGGATCAGCACGATGCGCAGCAGCGTCAGTAGCGTGGGCACGGTCAACTTCATTCGTCGCTCCGCGCTGCGGTCATGTCGGGTCTGCTCATTCCGGGAGTATCGAGTCCGTGCAGCGTCGCGTAGATGCGCTCGGCGAGCGCCTGGTTGACGCCCTCGACCCGGGAGATCTCCTCGACCCCCGCCGCCTTGAGACCGCCCAGCCCCCCGAAGTGCCGCAACAGATTAGCGCGCCGGCGCGGGCCGATGCCGGGGATATCCTCCAGCCGGCTGCTGTTGCGCGCCTTCTGCCGTCGCCCGCGGTGACCAGTGATCGCGAACCGGTGCGCCTCGTCACGGACCTGCTGGACCAGCTGCAGCGCGGGCGACTCGGCCCCGGGGCGCACCGTTCGGCCGTCGGGAAGCAGCAGCTCCTCGTCGCCGGGGCGCCGGGCGGGCCCCTTCGCGACGCCCACCAGCGCCAGCCCGGCGACGCCGAGCGCATCGAGCGCGGCCCGGGCCTGCGCGACCTGGCCGGCGCCACCGTCGATCAGCAGCACGTCCGGCACCACCCCGCCCTCTTCGACCGCCTTGCGGAAGCGCCGTTCGATCGCCTGGTTCATTGCCGCGTAGTCGTCGCCGCCGGTGATCCCGGTGATGTTGTAGCGGCGGTACTGGCCACGCACCGGGCCGTCGGCATCGAACACCACGCACGAGGCGACCGTGGCCTCGCCCATCGTGTGGCTGATGTCGAAGCACTCGATGCGCGCGGCGAGCTCCGGCAGCCCGAGCAGGTCGCGCAGCGCCTCGGCCCGCAGCCGCTGGGCCGCGTGGCTGGTGCGCTCGGCGGCCAGCGCCACTGCGGCATTGCGCGCGGCCATGTCGACATAGCCGGCGCGTTCGCTGCGCACGCTGGTCTTGATCCGCACCTTGCGTTCGCCAGCGGCGGACAGCGCGTGCTCGAGCAGCTCGCGGTCGGGGATGTCGCGGTCGAGCACGATCTCCGCCGGCGGCACCTGCTCGCCGTAGTACTGCGAGACGAACGCGGCCAGCACTTCGTCGGCGCTGTCGCTGCCGTTGGTCTTCGGGAAGAACGACCGCGTGCCCAGGTTGCGGCCGTCGCGGAACGCGAGCAGCACCACGCACGCCGACACGCCCTCCATCGCGACGGCGAGGACGTCCAGGTCGGCCGCACGCCCGTCGACGTACTGGCGCGCCTGCATCGTCCGGATCGAACCGATCAGGTCGCGCAGGCGCGCGGCCTCCTCGAAGTCGAGGCGCTGGCTGGCCGACTCCATCGCGCGGCCGAGTTCGTCGGTCAGCTCGTCACTGCGGCCGTCGAGCAGCAGCGAGGCACGGCGCACCGCCTCAGCGTAGTCGCGCGCAGGCACCATGCCGACGCACGGCGCGCTGCAGCGTCCGATCTGGTGCTGCAGGCACGGTCGCGAGCGGTTGCGGAACACGCTGTCCTCGCAGCTGCGCAGCCGGAACAGCTTGTGGATCAGGTTCAGCGTCTCGCGCACCGCCCCGACGCTGGCGTACGGGCCGAAGTAGCGGCCGGGCACCGAGCGCGGCCCGCGGTGCATCGCGATCCGAGGCCACGGCTCCTGCGTCATCAGCACGTACGGGTAGCTCTTGTCGTCGCGCAGCAGCACGTTGTAGCGCGGCTTCAGCGACTTGATCAGCTGGTTCTCGAGGATCAGCGCCTCGGCCTCGGTGCGGGTGACCGTGACCTCCATCCGAACCGTGTGCGCCAGCATCGTGCCGATTCGCGGCGACTTCGGCGTCGCGTTGAAGTAGCTGGCGACGCGGTGCTTGAGCGCACTGGCCTTGCCGACATACAGCACGGCGTCGTCGGCGCCGATCATCCGGTACACGCCCGGCGCGGTGCTGAGGGTGCGGACGAAATCCTTGCCGTCGAACGGCGCGGCCGGGCCTGCGCCCTGGGATGCACTCATGCGCGCCTACCCACGCGGACGCGCGTGCCGGCGCGGAACGGCGCGGTGGGGCTTGGATACGAGGGCGCGTGCGGAGCGTGCATCGGCGAACGACATGGGGCCGAGTATGCCCCGGTCAAGGCGAGCGCCGCGGCGCGGCGGCCGATTCAGCCAGGAGGCGGGCCACGACGCCGTCGGCGGCGGCGTCGAGCAGCGCCCAGACCCGCTCGAACGCGCGTTCGTCACCGGTGTACGGATCGGGAACGTCGGCGGCAGCGATGCCCGCCCATACGAGCAGCCGCTCGGCGCGGGGATGACAGGACGGATCGATGCGACGACGCACCGCATCCAGGTTGTCGCCGTCGGCGCACAGCAGCCAGTCGAACCGCTCGCCGTCGGCCGCGACGAGCTCGCGGGCCCGCTGCCCGCCGATTTCGATGCCGTGCCGTCGAGCCGTCGAGATCGCGCGCCGATCCGGCGGCTGGCCCACGTGCCAGTCCCCGGTGCCGGCCGAATCGACGTCGACGCGGCCCCGCAGCGGCGACGCCTCGATCCGCGCGCGGATCAGGCCCTCCGCCATCGGCGACCGGCAGATGTTGCCGAGGCAGACGACCAGCAGCCGCATCGGCGCCTCAGGCGCTCCCGGCCGCGATGCGCGCCTCGGCGCGCGCGAGGTCCTCGGGCGTGTCGACGCCCGGCGGGAACGGCGCCGGCGTCGTCGCGATCGCGATGCGGAAGCCCGCTTCGAGCACGCGGAGCTGTTCGAGCGATTCCACCTGCTCCAGCCGTCCGGCGGGCATCGCCGCGAAGCGCTGCAGGAAGCCGGCACGGTACGCGTAGATTCCGATATGGCGCAGCCACTCGCCGGGCGGCAGCACGCTGCGGTCGTGGGCGAACGCATCGCGCGGCCAAGGGACTGGCGCGCGGCTGAAGTACAGGGCGTCGCCGCTGGCGGCACGCACCGCCTTGACCGCGTTCGGATTGAACAGGGTGTCGGCGTCGTCGATCGGCGCGGCCAGCGTGGCCATCTCGGCGCCGCTGTCGCGCAACAGCGCGGCCACCGCGCGGATGCCTGCGGGCGGGGCGAACGGCTCGTCGCCCTGCAGGTTCACCACCAGCGTGTCGTCCGGCCAGCCGGCGATGCGCGCGCATTCCGCCAGCCGATCGGTGCCGGACGCGTGCGTCGTCGCGGTCATCGCCACGCGCACCGGGCAGCCGGCAAGGGCCTCGACGATGCGCTCGTCGTCCGCCGCGACCCACACCTCACGCGCGCCGGCGTCGAGCGCGCGGCGCGCGACGTGCAGCACCAGCGGCTCACCGGCCAACAGCCGCAGCGGCTTGCCCGGCAGGCGCGAGGCGGCATGGCGGGCAGGAATGGCGACGACGAATTCGGGAGTGCTCATGCGGACGCCGGGTCGGCCGGCGCAGCGCCGGGTTTGGGCAGGCGGTCGAGCAGCGACACCCAGAACGCCTCCGGCAGTTCGGCGCGAACCGGCACGCTGTAGTGGAGGTCGCCGGCGAAATCGGCGCACTTGACCGCGTCCTTCTCGGTCATCAGCACCGGCAGCGGGCTGCCGAACTGGAAATCGGACGGCTGGTAGCGGTGGTGGTCGGCGAACGCGTGCGGCACCACGGCGATGCCCATCGCCCGCAGCATCGCGAAGAACCGCTCCGGGTCGCCGATGCCGGCGACCGCGTGCACGCGCAGGCCGTTGAACGACGACAGCGCGCGCGGGCGCCCGCCGGTCAGCGGCAGCGCTTGGTCCGCCAGCAGGCGCATCGACCACTCGCCGAACCCCGCGTCGCCGCCGTTGACCACGCGGAAGTCGCACTGCGCGCCGCGCTCGGGGAGCTCGCGCAGCGGCCCCGCCGGCAGCAGCCGGCCGTTGCCGTAGCGGCGCCGGCCGTCGATCACTTCAATCTCCAGGTCGCGCGCGAGGCGGTAGTGCTGCAGACCGTCGTCGCAGACGACGATGTCGCAACCGGCGTCGGCGAGCGCTCGCGCCGCCGCGGCGCGGTCGCGATCGACGCGCACCTTGGCATTCGTGCGCCGGGCGATCAGCGCCGGCTCGTCGCCCGCGAGCACCGGGTCGGTGTCGCGGTCGATCCACAGCGCCAGTGATCCGTTGTCGCGGCCGTAGCCGCGCGTCGCGACGCCCGGATTCCAGCCCTCGGCGCGCAGCCGCTGGACGAGTGCGATCGTCAGCGGCGTCTTGCCCGCGCCGCCAGCGGTGATGTTGCCGACCACCAGCACCGGCACGCCCGGATGGCGGCGCCGGAACCACCCCTTCCGGTACAGGCGGCGCCGCAGCGAGGTGACGCCCGCGTACAGCGCCGACAGCCACTGCGCGATCACCGGCACCGGCGCATCGGCGTACCAGTACGACGGCGAGCGCGCCCCGCCCTTGCCGGACGCCACTAGTCGGGCTCCCGGAACTGCATGCGGTGCAGCCGCGCGTACAGGCCGCCGTGGGCCAGCAGCTCGGCATGCGTCCCGCGTTCGACGATGCGGCCGTGGTCGAGCACCAGCACTTGGTCGGCATGTTCGATCGTCGACAGGCGGTGGGCGATGACCAGCGTCGTGCGGTCCGGCATCAGCCGTTCGAGGGCGTCCTGCACCAGCCGCTCGGACTCGGCGTCGAGCGCGGCGGTGGCCTCGTCGAGGATCAGGATCGGGGCGTCCTTCAGCATCGCGCGCGCGATTGCCAGGCGTTGGCGCTGGCCGCCGGACAGGCGCCCGCCCTCGCTGCCGATCGGCGTGTCGAGCCCGGCCGGCAGCCGCTCGACGAACTCCATCGCGTTCGCGCCGCGCACCGCGCGCTCCAGCGCCTCCGGCATCGCCTGGTGCATTTCACCGTACGCGACGTTGGCTGCGACCGTGCCGTCGAACAGCATCACCTGCTGGCCCACCAGCGCGATCTGACGGCGCAGGTCCGCCAGCCGGTATTCCTGCACCGGGTGGCCATCGAGCAGGATCGCGCCGTGCTCGAGCTCGTAGAAGCGCGGGATCAGCTTGATCAGCGTCGACTTGCCGCTGCCCGAGCGGCCGACGATCGCGGTGACCGTGCCCGGCTCGGCGCGGAAGCTGACGTCGGCGAGCGCCGGTTCGGACTGCCCGGGGTAGCGCGCGGACACGTGGCTGAATTCGAGCACGCCGCGCGCGCGCGAGAGAGGACGCGTGCCGGTGTCGGGTTCGTCCGGCGCGTCGAGCACGTCGAACAGGCGCTCGGCCGATGCCACGCCCCGCTGCAGCATCCCCTGCACGTTGGTGAGCTGCTTCAGCGCGGGGATGATCGCCAGCATCGAGACCATCAGCTTGACGAAGTCGCCTGCGGTCAGCCGCCCCTGCATCGCCTCGCGCCCCGCGAAGAACAGCAGCAGCGCCAGTCCGACCGCGCCCATCAGCTGCACCACCGCGGACGAAATGCTGCGCGTCGATTCGACCTTCAGGCTGAGCTTGAGGTGGTGGTCGGCCTGCGCGGTGTAGCGCGCCATCTCGACCGCCTGCGCGCCGTAGACCTTCACTTCCTGGTGACTCGACAGCGCCTGGTCGGCGGTCTGCAGCAGCTGCGCACCGCTCTCCTGGATGCGGTGTCCGATGCGCCGGTAGCGGCGGCCGACCGTGTCCATCATCCATGCCAGCAGCGGGCCGAGCAGCAGGATCGCCAGCGTGACCCGCCAGCTGGTCCATAGCATCACGCCCAGCATTGCCAGCACCTGCAGCGACTGCTGCAGCATCACCTTGGCCGCGTCGATCGCCGCCTGCGCGACCTGGTCGCTGTCGGAGCCGAGCTTGGTCAGCATCGACGGCACCGGCTCGTTGTCGAACCGCAGGCCCGGCAGGCGCAGGTACTTGGCGAGCACCGACACGCGCAGGTCGCGGGCGATGCTGCGCGCCGAACGCGCCATGAAGGTGTCGGTCAGGTAGCCCGCCACGCCGCGCGCGAGGAAGATCCCGACGATCGCCAGCGGCAGCCACACCACGACCGCGTCGTTGCGCTTGATGAAGGTCTCGTCGACCACCGGCTTCATCAGCGCGGTGAAGCCGGCGGCCGCGGCCGCCTCGATCAGCATGCCGACCAGCGCGACCGCGAGCAGCAGGCGGTACGGGCGGGCGAACCCGACCAGCCGCCGGTACGTCTGCCAGGGCGACGGCGCCTCGCTCACCGGCGCGCGCCCTCGGCCGGCGCCGCGGCGCGCGTCTCCGGTGCGGTCGCGATCATCACCCGCTGGAAACCGAGCTGGCCGAGCGCGTCGTAGGCGGTGACCACGGCCTGGTGCGGGGTGCGCGCATCGGCGCGCAGCAGGACCGGGCGATCGCGGTCGGTGCCGGCGACCTCCGACAGCGTGGCCTTCAGCGATTCGAGGTCGTCACGCAGCACCTCGCGATCGTCGACGAAGTAGCGCCCGTCGGCGTTGACCAGCACGCTGAGCGCCTTGCTCGTGTCGCTGGCCGCCTCGCCGGTGGCGCGCGGCAGCTCGAGCTTCAGCACCGAGCGGGCGTCGAACGTGGCGGTGACGACGAAGAAGATGATCAGCACCAGGATGACGTCGATCAGCGGGACCAGGTTGATCTCCGGTTCGTCGTCCTTGCGGTGGTCGCGGATGCGCATGCGCGGCCGGCCCGGCTCAGGTGCCGCTGACGGCGGGGGTGATGCCGTGCGTGCCGGGGGCGACCTTGACCGCGGCCGGACGCAGGCCCGAGGACGCGTCGAGCGTGTCGATCAGCTGGATCGCCTCGTGCTCCATCGCGACGATGTACTCGGCGATGCGGCCGCGGAACCAGCGGTGCGCGATCAGCGCCGGGATCGCGACGATCATGCCCGCCGCCGTGCACACCAGCGCCTTGCCGATGCCGCCGGCGAGCTGGTTCACGTCGCCGATGCCGCTGTCGAGGATGCCGAGGAACATCTGGATCATGCCGACAACGGTGCCGAACAGGCCCAGCAGCGGGCCGGCGGCGGAAATCGTGCCGAGCGTGTTGAGGAACTTCTCCATCCGGTGGACGAGGTGCCGGCCGACGTCCTCGATGCGTTCGCGGATCTGGTCGCGCGGGCGGTTGCGCACGTCGAGCGCGGCGGCCAGCAGTTCGCCGAGCGGCGAAGTCGCGCGCAGCGATTCGATGTGCGCCGGGTCGAGCTTGCCGCGGCCGGCCCACGCGCGGACTTCCTTGCCCAGGCCCGGGGGCAGGACCGTCGCGCGCCGCAGCGTCCAGGCGCGCTCGACGATGATCGCCAGCGCCAGGGCGGACAGCATCAGCAACGGAATCATCGGCCACCCGCCGGCCTTGACCAGTTCCAGCACCTGCAACACTCCCGGCCCGTGGCCGCGTCGATCCGGCCGGTAGGATAGCCCAGACGTTGCGCGGCCTAGCGGCGGCCGGCGTCCCACAGCCGCGGCTGTGCGGCGCGTCGCGTTTCGATCGCCGGCCCGCCCGGCTGCAGCCGCACGGTGATCGCGCCGCTGGTGGCGGTGTCGTGCACCTGCGCACCCGCGCGGATCCAGCGGTCGACCACCTCCGCGCGCGGGTGGCCGAAGCGGTTGCCGAATCCCGACGCGACCAGCGCGAACCTGGCGCCCGTCGCCGCGACCCATTCAGCCGACGACGATCCGCTGCTGCCGTGGTGCGCGACAAGCATGACGTCGGCGCGAACGTCGGCGGCAGAACGCGCCAGCAGGCGCTGTTCGATCACGTCGCCGATATCGCCGGTCAGCAGGACGCTGCCGTATGCGCTGTCGATCCGCAGCACGCAGCTCGACTCGTTGCGCAGGTACGGAAAGTGATCCGCGGGGTGCAGGTAGCGGAACCGCACCCCGTCCCATTGCCAGCCGTCACCGGCGCGGCAGGGCGCCGCCGATGCGGTCGGCGCGCCCGGCGGGGTCTCCACGCGCCCGACCGGCAGCGCGGCGCGGACCGCCTCCCACCCGCCGGCATGGTCGTTGTCGCCGTGGCTGACGACGGCCCGGTCCAGTCGCCTCACGCCGCGTGCGCGCAGCGCCGGCACGACCGCGCGCTCCCCCGCGTCGAAGCCTTCCTCGATGGCCGGCCCCATGTCGTAGAGCAGCGCGTGGCGCGAGGTGCGGACCAGCACCGACAGGCCCTGTCCGACGTCGATCACGTCGAGCGCCACCTCGCCCTGCGACGGCAGGCGGCGGTCGGGCAGCAGCAGCGGCAGCCACAGCAGCGGCGCGAGCCACTTGGCCGGCACGCCGCGCGGCAAGAGCAGCCAGAACGCACCGAGCAGCGCCATAGGCAGCGCGAACCAGCGCGGCTCCGGCAGCCACCACAGCGCCAGCGGGCTGTCGCCGAGGCGCTCGAACAGGGGCCACGACCGTTCGAACGCCCAGCCCGACGCGCGCCACGCCCATACGCCGGCGCCGTCCGCGACCGCCTCCAAGCCTGTCCCCACCAGGGCCAGCGGCACCACGACGAGGCTCCACCATGGCACTGCGACCAGGTTGGCCAGCGGCCCGGCCAGCGACGCCTCGCCGAACATCACCACGCCGACAGGGAGCAAGCCGATCGTCGCCACGCCCTGCGCGGACAGGAAGTCCCGCAGCGGCCGCGCCGGTCCGTGCGGCAGGCACCACACCAGCCACGCGACGCCGGCGAAGCTCAGCCAGAACCCCGCCGACAGCAGCGCCAGCGGATCGACCAGCACGATCGCGACGGCCGCCAGCGCGAGCGACTCGGCGATGCGCAGCGGCCGACGCGCCATGCGCGCGCCGGCGACGACCGCGATCATCAGCGCGGTGCGCAGCGTCGGCAGCGCGAAACCCGCGACCGCGGCGTAAACGACCGCGCCAATGACCGCCGCGCCCGCCGCGCCGACCGGCGCCGGCACCCGCCGCCCCCAGCCGGGCAGCAGCCACCACAGCCCTCGAGCCAAGAGCGCGAAGAATCCCGCGACCAGGCCCACGTGGAAGCCGGAAATCGCAACGAGGTGGGTCAGGCCGTTGGCGCGCAGGGTGTTCCAGTCGGCGTCATCCAGCCCGCGGGTGTCGCCGAGCGCCAGCGCGCGGACGAAGCGTGCACCCTGCCCTGGCACGCGCGCGGCGATGCGGTCGGACACGGTCTCCCGCCACGCCGCCAGGCCGCGCGCCGGCGCCAGTCGCCGTGCACTGCCGGGATCGGCCAGGTAGCCGGTGCCGGTGAGGCGCTGGGCCAGCGCGTGCTGCTCGGCATCGACACCACCGGGGTTGCGCAGGCCACGGGGGGCACGCACGCGCACGGCGAACCGCCAGCGCTCGCCGGCGCGCAGCGCGTGGCGCCGCAGCGGCCCACCCGTTGCGGCATCGGCCTCGTACCACGCCAGGCGGAGCGTGCGGCCGGGGGCAAGGCCTTCGGGCCTGGCACCGTAGATGGATTCGATCCGCACGTGGAACCGCGTGCGTCGCGGCTCGTGCACCGGCAGGTCGACGACGGTCGCGATGAGCGTCGCGTCGGTGCGGTCCCAGGACGGGGGCAGGTGCAGCGACAGCGCATACGCGGCATGCAGGCCGGCGAGCGCGAAGCCGGCGACGGTGGCGCCGACCCAGCGCCATCGGTGCGGCTGCCGCCACAGGGCCACGCCGACGGCAAGCAGGGCCAGCGACAGCGGCCACGGCGCCAGCCACGGCAGTCGCAGGCAGGCCAGCGCGCCGGCCAGCAGCCCGAGTGCCGGGGCGATTGCGAAGGGCGGCGTCCGTGCCGCGGGTGGCATCGCGCTACACCTCTTGCGGCGCCAGTTCGCGCAGCTTGCCCTCGTGCAGCTCCAGAACGCGGTCCA
This sequence comes from Cognatilysobacter tabacisoli, assembly GCF_003586305.1. Taxonomy (GTDB): domain Bacteria; phylum Pseudomonadota; class Gammaproteobacteria; order Xanthomonadales; family Xanthomonadaceae; genus Cognatilysobacter_A; species Cognatilysobacter_A tabacisoli. The sequence continues at coordinate 972,347 of NZ_QXJI01000001.1, forward strand.
GCCGGCGCGCGAGGCTGCGGTCGTGCGTCACCATCACCAGGCTGGTGTGCTGCTCGCGATTGAGCGCCAGCATCAACTCGAAGACTTTCTCGGCGGTCTTCTCGTCGAGGTTGCCGGTCGGCTCGTCGCCGAGCACGCACGCGGGCCGGTTGACCAGCGCGCGCGCGACGGCGGCGCGCTGCCGCTCGCCACCGGAGAGCTCGCCGGGCTTGTGCGCCAGACGGTGGCCGAGGCCGACCGACTCGAGCAGCGCCTTGGCGCGCGTCGATGCGTCGGGCACCGCGCTGCCTGCCAGCAGGACCGGCAGCATCACGTTCTCGAGCGCGGTGAATTCGGGCAGCAGGTGGTGGAACTGGTACACGAAGCCGAGCGCGCGGTTGCGCAGCGTGCCGCGCGCGGCATCGGACAATCCGCTCATCTTCTGCCCGGCGACAAACACCTCGCCCGCGGTCGGCGTGTCCAGCCCGCCCAGCAGGTGCAGCAGCGTGCTCTTGCCGGCGCCCGACGCGCCGAGGATCGCGACGGTCTCGCCCTTGCGGACGGTCAGTTCCAAGCTGTCGAACACCTTCGTGTAGAGCGCCCCCTCGGCGTAGGTCTTGCCGAGCCCCTCGCAGTGCAGCACGGCATCGTTGCGGTCATTCATAGCGCAGCGCCTCCGCCGGCGCCGTGCGCGCTGCGCGCCAGGCCGGGTAGATCGTCGCGACGAACGCCATCGCCAGCGCCACCAGCGCGATCGTCGTGACGTCGCTGGCCTGGAGTTCGGTCGGCAGGCCGGTGATGTAGTAGACGTCCTCGGGCAGCAGCTGGACGCTGAGCACCGCCTCGATCGCCTTGAGGATGTGCTCCAGGTTGAGGGTCAGCGTGATGCCGCCGACCACCCCGAGCACGGTGCCGATGACCCCGATCAACGTGCCCTGCACCATGAACACCTGCATCACCGCGCGCGGCGTCAGGCCGAGCGTGCGCAGGATGGCGATGTCGGCTTGCTTGTCGGTCACCAGCATCACCTGCGACGACACCAGGTTGAACGCGCCCATCGCGATGATCAGCGACAGCAGGATCGCCATGATGGTCTTCTCCATCTTCAGCGCGCGGAACATGTTCGCGTTCTCGCTGGTCCAGTCGCTGACCTGGTAGGTGCCCAGGCTCACGGCCAGGTCGCGCGCGACTTCCCACGCACGGTCCATGTCGTGCAGCCGCAGCCGCACGCCGGTGACCCCCTCGCCCATCCGCAGCACCCGCTGCAGGTCGCCCATGTGCACGACGGCCAGGCCCTTGTCGAACTCGTTGTAGCCGGCCTCGAAGATTCCGCTGACGGTGAACCGCTTGAGCTGCGGCAGCGCGCCGACGGGCGTGCTGCGGATGTCGGACGTGGTCACCACGACGCTGTCGCCGACGCCGACGCCGAGCCAGAGCGCGAGCTCCTTGCCGAGCACGATGTTGAAGGCGCCCGGGCGCAGGTCCGTCAGCTTGCCCTGCACCATCTTGTCGGCCAGCACCGACACCCGCGCCTCGTCGGCGGGCACGACGCCGCGCACCAGCGCCGGCTGGTTGCGGAGGCCGGAGATCAGCGCCTCCTTCTCGACGTACGGGGCGGCGCCCGCGACGCGCTTGTCGACGAGCGCCTTCGCGACCGCGTCGGGCCAGTCCGTCAGGGGTTCCCCGTACCCGCTGACGGTGGCGTGCGCGGCCATCTGCAGCATGCGGTCGCGGATCTCGCGCTGGAAGCCGCTCATCACCGCGAGCGTCGTGATCAGCGCCGCGACGCCCAAGGCGATGCCGAGGATGGACGCCAGCGAGATGAAGGAAATGAAGCCGTTCCGGCGCTTGGCCCGGAGATAGCGCAGGCCGATGGCCACGGGGATGGGTTTGAACATAGGCCGCTATGGTGCCATCGATGCCGTGGGCCGCGCAGGCTGGCGTGCACGCCATGCCAGCCGGAGTTCACGGCGCATGCAGGCGTCGATGCAGTCCGGCAGGCCGACGCGCGCGAAGCGGCGGCCGCCAGCGTCGACCCCGCGGAGCACGAGCAACGGTCCCCGCCACGCGAGCGTGAGTCCGGCGGCCTGCCCGCCGTCCACCAGTGCAGGGCGCAGCGCGTCGTGCGGCAGCACGAGCGCGAGAGGCGGCGCCGAGGCCAGGCTCGTCGCCAGCCGCATCGACCACAGAAGCGCCGCGGCGGCGAGCGGCAGCGACGCCCCCCAGTCCAGCTGGGAGTTCAGCGGCGCCAGCGCCGCGAGCCCGCCGGCGATGCGCACCAGCCACGCGAACGCCGGCGAAGCGCACCACTCAAGGCGGCAGACGGCGGATGTGTTCGACCAGCTGCTGGAGTTCGTCATCGGAAGACCGCTCGTAGCCCATGAACCATTGCCACAGCTTGTCGTCCTCGCAGGCCAGCAGTCGTAGGAATACGCCGCGCTCTTCGCTCGGCGCCTGCCGCCACGCGCGGTCCAGGTAGCGCTCCATGAGCTGGTCGAGCTCGCGCATCCCGCGCCGGCAGCGCCAGCGCAGGCGGCGCAGCTCGGCGGCGTCGGCGTCGTGGACGGGATCGGTCATCGCCGCGCTCAGCCGCTCAACAGGCCCACGGCCAGGTACGCCCACAGCAGCCACAGCACCATGCCGCCGGCCACATAGACGGCAAACCGGTGCATCACCTTGTTGTAGGTGACGTGGATCCAGCTGTGCGCCACCCGCAGGGCCACGAAGGCCCAGCTCAGCGCCAGGCTGACGCCGTCGACCATCCCGATCTGCGCGGCCACGACGAGCGCCACGTAGAACAGCACCGGCAGTTCGAACAGGTTGCTGAAGTTGTCGGCGGCCCGGCTGTCGGTCAGCAGCGCCGAGGCCTGCGCGGACGTGGCCACCTTCTGCGGGTGGATGCGCTCGCGCTTCATCTGGCCGATGCGCATGAAGTACATCCGCCACCACACCGCGAACGTCAGGCCGGCCATCGCCAGCGCGGGAAGGTAGATCGATCTGGCATCCATCAGCGGTTTCCTGCGGCGGCACGCGGTCCGGGTGCCCGGTCGCGAGTGTAGCCGGCGCCGCGAACGGCAGGCCCGATGCGACCGGGCCCGCGCGAGGCGGGCCCGGAAGTGCACTCGCCGCCCGTTGGCATCAGGCGCGGCGCGCGAGCATCAGCTTCTTGATCTCGCCGATCGCCTGTGCGGGATTCAGCCCCTTCGGGCAGGTCCGCGCGCAGTTCATGATCGTGTGGCAGCGGTAGAGCTTGAACGGGTCCTCGAGGTCGTCCAGCCGCGCGCCGGTGTCCTCATCGCGGCTGTCGACGATCCAGCGGTAGGCCTGCAGCAGCACGGCCGGGCCGAGGTAGCGGTCGCCGTTCCACCAGTAGCTCGGGCAGCTGGTCGAGCAGCACGCGCACAGGATGCACTCGTACAGGCCGTCGAGCTTCTTGCGATCCTCCGGCGACTGCAGCCGCTCGCGGTCCGACGGCTGCGGGCTCTGCGTGCGCAGCCACGGCTTGATCGACGCGTACTGCGCGTAGAAGTGGCTCAGGTCGGGAACCAGGTCCTTGACCACCGGCATGTGCGGCAGCGGGTAGACCGGGATCTCGCCGGCGCCGCAGTCGGCGATCGCCTTCGTGCAGGCCAGCGTGTTGGTGCCGTCGATGTTCATCGCGCACGAGCCGCAGATGCCCTCGCGGCACGAACGCCGGAACGTCAGCGTCGGGTCGATCTCGTTCTTGATCTTGATCAGCGCGTCCAGGACCATCGGACCGCACGCCGCCATGTCCACCTCGTAGGTGTCCACGCGCGGGTTCATGCCGTCGTCGGGGTTCCAGCGGTAGACCTTGAAGGTGCGCGCCTGCTTCGCGCCCGGCGCGTCGAAGTGACGGCCCTTCTGGATCTGCGAGTTCTTCGGGAGGGTGAATTCAGCCACGTGCTCGCTCCAGGTCAGTAGACGCGCTTCTTCGGCGGCACCACGCCCACGTCGTCGCTCAACGTGTACATGTGGACCGGCCGGTAGTCGATCGCGGTGTTGCCCGCGTCATCGACCGCGCACAGCGTGTGCTTCATCCAGCTGGCGTCGTCGCGCTCCGGGAAATCCTCGCGCGCGTGCGCGCCGCGGGACTCGGTGCGGTTCTCGGCCGACACGATCGTCGCCAGCGCCTGGCCGAGCAGGTTCGAGACCTCGTAGGTCTCGACCAGGTCGGAGTTCCAGATCAGCGAACGGTCGCTCACGCGGACGTCCTGGAACGAGGCGTGGATCTCGCGCATCTTGCGCACGCCGTCGGCCAGCGTCTCGCCGGTGCGGAACACCGCGGCGTCGGCCTGCATCGTGCGCTGCATCTTGTCGCGGATGACCGACGTCGGCGTGCCGCCGTTGGCGTTGCGCAGCTTGTCCAGCCGCGCCAGCGCCTCGTCGCAGGCGTCGCCGGCGAGCTTGGCGTGCTTGCCGTCGACCTTGACGGTCTCGGCGGCGCGGTTGGCCACCGCGCGACCGAACACGACCAGGTCCAGCAGCGAGTTCGAGCCCAGGCGGTTGGCGCCGTGCACCGACACGCAGGCCGCCTCGCCGATCGCGTACAGGCCCGGCACGACCGCGTCCGGGTTGCCGTTGCGCAGCTGCACGACTTCGCCGTGGTAGTTGGTCGGGATGCCGCCCATGTTGTAGTGGACGGTCGGGATCACCGGGATCGGCTGCTTCTCGACGTCGACATTGGCGAAGATGCGCGCCGACTCGGCGATGCCGGGCAGCTTTTCGTGGATCACTTCCGGCCCGAGGTGGGTCAGGTCGAGCAGGATGTGGTCCTTGTGCTCGCCGACGCCGCGGCCCTCGCGGACCTCCATCGTCATCGCGCGGCTGACCATGTCGCGCGGCGCGAGGTCCTTGACGCTCGGCGCGTAGCGCTCCATGAAGCGCTCGCCCTGCGCATTGCGCAGGATGCCGCCTTCGCCGCGCACGCCCTCGGTGATAAGGCAGCCGGCGCCGTAGATGCCGGTCGGGTGGAACTGCACGAACTCCATGTCCTGCAGCGCCAGGCCGGCGCGCAGCGCCATGCCGCCGCCGTCGCCGGTGCAGGTGTGCGCCGAGGTCGCGGAGAAATACGCGCGGCCGTAGCCGCCGGTCGCCAGCACCGTGCCCTGCGCCTTGAACAGGTGCAGCGTGCCCTCGGCCATGTCGAGCGCGAGCACGCCGCGGCAGGCACCGTCGGCGTCCATGATCAGGTCGAGCGCGAAGTACTCGATGAAGAACTGCGCGTCGTGCGCGAGCGACTGCTGGTACAGCGTGTGCAGGATCGCGTGGCCGGTGCGGTCGGCCGCGGCGCAGGTGCGCTGGGCCGGCGGACCTTCGCCGAAGCGCGTGGTCATGCCGCCGAACGGGCGCTGGTAGATCCGGCCGTCCTCGGTGCGCGAGAACGGCACGCCGTAGTGCTCCAGCTCGATGATCGCGGGGATCGCCTCGCGGCACATGTACTCGATCGCGTCCTGGTCGCCCAGCCAGTCCGAGCCCTTGACGGTGTCGAAGAAGTGGTAGCGCCAGTCGTCCTCGCCCATGTTGGCCAGCGCCGCGGCGACGCCGCCCTGTGCGGCCACGGTGTGCGAGCGGGTCGGGAACACCTTGCTGATGCACGCGGTCTTCAGCCCCTTCTGGGCCAGGCCGAACGTGGCGCGCAGGCCGGCGCCGCCGGCGCCGACGACGACCATGTCGAAGGTGTGTTCGTGGATCTGGTAGGCAGCGGGCATCTCTCGATTCCTGTTATGGACCGCCGACCGAGGTCAGACGGCACCCAGCGCGATACGGACGACGGCGAGCACGCTGGCGATGGCCGCGAGAGCGCAGATGAAGCGCACCGCCAGTTGGGCGGCGATCGCCAGCCCGTGGGCGTGCACGTAGTCCTCGATGATCACCTGCAGGCCGAGCTGGGCGTGCCAGAACATCGCGATGAGGAAGGCCACCAGGGCGACGGCATGGAACGGCCTGGCGATCGCGGCGCGGACCGTGCCGTAGTCGTCGCCAGCGAGCGACACCACCAGCCACAGCACGTACAGCGCGAGGAACACGAGTGCGACCGCGGTGATGCGCTGGGCGATCCAGTGACCGGTGCCGTCCTTCGCCGAGCCGAGGCCGCGGGCGGTCTTGAGCGGATTGCGCAGGCGGTTTGAGCGGTTCATGCGGCACCCCGCTGGGTCATCGCGACCAGCCAGATCAGCGCGGTGACGACCAGGCTGCCGACCACGCTGAACCAGCTGTTGCGCACGAAGTCGTCGACCTTGTACGCGTAGCCGGCGTCCTGCACGAGGTGGCGGATGCCGTTGATCAGGTGGTACGACAGCGCCCAGCTCCAGCCAAACAGGACCAGGAAGCCGAAGCCCGACCCGGCAATGGAATTGAAGTGCGCCCAGCGGTCAGGCCCGGCGGCAAGCGAGACCAGCCCCCAGACGACCAGCAGGCTGCCGACGGCGAGGATCACGCCGGTGGCGCGGTGGAGGATCGACGTCACCATCTGTACCTGCCAGCGGTAGACCTGCAGGTGCGGTGACAAGGGGCGTTCGCGGTTCGCCATGACGATGGCAGTCCAGTCGGGGCGGCAGGGCCGCGGGGCGGAATGACGCTCGGGAGACGCGGTGCAGGTACGTGATGAAGCTAGAAATCGATGCAGCGTCCGTTCTTTTCCCAGTCGCCGTATCGCGTGGGCTCCAGCCCCTCGCGGCCACCCACCTCGGGTGGCAGGACCGCGGCCTCGCCCTGCGCACCGCCCGGTTTGGACGTCGCAGGCTCGACAGCCGCGCGCTCCAGCGGGGCGTCGGCGGCCGGCGTGGCAGGGGCGTCCGGTGGGCTCTGGCCTATCATCACGATCCCGAATTTTATGCCCCGCCCCCATGCATGACAACCCGCAAGCCCCGTCCGATCGGGCATTCGCCCTCGACGACCATGCCGTGATCGAGTTTGCGGGGGCCGACGCGGTCGCGTTCGCGCAGGCGCAGTTCATGAGCGACCTGACGGCGATCGCGGCGGGGCAATGGCAATGGAGCGGCTGGCTGACGCCCAAGGGCCGGGTCGTTGCGCTGTTCATGCTGCTGCGGCTCGCCGACGACCGCTTGTGGCTGGTGCTGCCCGATGTGGACGCCGGAACATTCGCCGCCGCGCTGTCGAGGTTCGTCTTCCGCAGCAAGGTCAAGGTGGCGGTGCGCACCGAACTGCGCGTCGCCGGAATCCTCGCATCCGACCGTCCCGGCGACGCGCGCATCGTCGGCGAGCCCGGAGGCGTCGTCGCGATCGATCGGAGCGACGTCGACCAGCCGCGAACGCTGCTCGTCTCGAGCGAACGCAGCGACGCGGACGCAGATAGATCGACGCAGTGGCGCGCCGCCGACCTGCTTGCCGGCATTCCGCGGCTGGGCGCTTCGCAGCGCGAACAGTGGACGCCGCAGCAGCTCTCGCTCGAGCGCCTGCAGGCCTTCAGCGTGAAGAAGGGCTGCTACCCCGGGCAGGAAATCGTGGCGCGCACCCATTTCCTCGGCAAGGCCAAGCGCGGCCTGCTGCTGGTCGAAGCCGATGCACCGCTGCAGGAGGGCGGCGCGCTGGTGGCGGGCGACGCCGACGTGGGTACGGTGATCGCAACCGCGGCACAAGCCGGACGCCACCTCGGCCTCGCCGTGGCGACGCTGGACCGCGATGCCTCCCTGCAGCATTCGGTGGACGGCGTGCCGGTGGCCGAAATGCCCCTGCGCCGTCCCTTGGCGCCCTAGCCGCCGGTGACCGCGGCGCGCTCGGCAAGCCAGTGCTCGCGCCAGGCCTGGAACATCAGCACGTTCCACAGGTGGGTGTGCCATTTGCGCTCGCCGGCGCCGAACCGCTGCCACAGCCCGTCGACCGCGTCGGGATCGAACACGCGCTCGCGGTGCAGCCGGTCGCGGGCCAGCAGGTCGTCCGCCCACTCGCGCAGGTCGCCTCGCAGCCACTGCGTGACGGGTGCCCCGAAACCGCGCTTGCCGCGATCGACCATCGCGTCGGGCAGGTAGCGACGCAGCACCTGCTTCAGCAGGTACTTGTTGCCGCGTTCGTGGCGCTTGAGCGCGAGCGGCAGCGACCAGGCGAACTCCGCCACCCGCGTATCGAGCAGCGGCGCGCGCGCTTCCAGCCCGACCGCCATCGTGGTCCGGTCGACCTTGCACAGCAGGTCGTCCGGAAGGTACGCGAGATAGTCAGCCAGCATCATCGCGTCGGCCGGCGTGCCGAGCCCGTGCAGCGGCTCGGCCTCGTCGTAGACGACCGGCGGGGTGTGCGCACCGGGCAGCACCGCGTCCGGGTCCCGCCAGCGCAGCACGCGCTGCCGGTAGACGTCGCCGATCCCGCGCGCGCCCATCTCCGCGGCGAGCGCGGCGAAGCCGCCGGCCCGTGAGTCCTCGCCGTGGCCGCGGGCGCTGCGCGCCAGCAGGCGCCGGACGGGAGCCGGCACGCGACGCTGCCAGCGCAGGTTGCGCAGCGCGCGTTCGTAGCGCTTGTAGCCGAAGAACAGCTCGTCGCCGCCGTCGCCGGACAGCACGACCGTGACCGCACTGCGCGCCAGCCGCGCGACCAGCGCGGTTGGCACCTGCGAGGCGTCGGCGAACGGCTCGTCGAACATCGCCGGCAGGGTCGGCACCACGGCCAGCGCATCCGCGCCGGTCACGTACAGCTCGGTGTGGTCGGCGTGCAGGTGGTCGGCCACTTCGCGCGCCAACGGCGCCTCGTCGTGGTGCGAACCCTCGAATCCAATGGTGAAACTGCGCACGGGATGGGCGCTCTGCGCCTGCATCAACGCGGTGACTACCGACGAATCGGTGCCGCCGGACAGGAACACCCCGACCGGCACGTCCGCGACCATGCGCTCGGCCACCGCGGCGCGCAGCAGCGCGTCGAGCTGCTGCTCGGCCTCGCGCGCGTCGCCGTCGAAGCCGCTGCGCAGCGCCGCCGCCATCCGCTCGCGCGCGTTCCAGTAACGGTGCTGGTCGCGGTGCGGGTCGTGCGCGCCGGCTCCGGCAGCCACGGTCGCGGCATCGAAGCGCAGCAGGGTGCCCGGCTGGAGCTTGAAGCAGCGCTCGTGGATCGCGTGCGGCGCCGGAATGTAATCGAGCTTCAGCAGCAGGCCCAGTGCATTGCGGTCGACGTCGTTGTCGAACGCCGGGTGCCGCCACAGCGCCTTGAGCTCGGAGCCGAACACCAGCGTGTCGCCGGCCCAGCCGTAGTACAGCGGCTTCTTGCCGACCCGGTCGCGGGCCAGCCACAGGCACCGCTGCGTGCGATCCCATAGCGCAATCGCGAACATGCCGTGGCACTGGGCGATCGCCTGCTCGACGCCCCACTCCACCACGGCCGCGAGCAGCACCTCGGTGTCCGAGTGCCCGCGGAAGGCGTGGCCGCGAGCCACCAGCACCTCGCGCAGCGCGTGGAAGTTGTAGACCTCGCCGTTGAACGCGATCACGTAGCGACCATCGGCCGACGCCATCGGCTGGTGGCCGAGCGGCGACAGGTCCTGGATGCTCAGGCGCCGGTGCGCCAGCGCGACGCCTGCCTCCGCGTCGGCCCACACGCCGCGATCGTCCGGCCCGCGGTGCGCGAGCCGGTCGCCCATCGCGCCGGCCAGCGCGAGCAGCGCCGCTTCGCCCGTGTCGGGGGTCGCGCGCAGCAGGCCGGCCAGTCCGCACATGGCGCGTTACGCCAGCCGCGACGCGGCGGCGACGATGTCGTCTTCCGCCGGAATGACCAGGAAGGCCGCACCGGCCAGCGGCGTGTAGGTGTCGACGCCGACGACGCGCTGGAACGGCCGGCCGCCGAAGCCCCCCTCGGCGATCGCGGTGATCACGCCCTCGCCGACGCCGGCGCTGTGGCGCCCCTCGTCGACGATCAGGATACGCTTGGCCGTGGCGGCCTGCGCCACGATGTAGGCCTCGTTCAACGGCACCAGCCAGCGCAGGTCGACCACGCGGCATCGCCAACCGTGCGCCGCCTCGATCTGCCGCGCCGCGCGCAGGCTCATCGGCACGCCGTTGCCGTAGGTGAAGATCACCAGGTCATCGGCGCCCTCCCCGTAGACGCGGCCCTCGCCGAGCGGCATCGCCTGGTCCGGCGCCGGGTACGTCGTCAGCCACTGGCCGTCGCCCGGTTCGTACAGGTCCTTGGTCATGTACAGCGCGATCGGCTCGAGGAACACGCTGACGCGGCCGTCGACCTTGGCCAGCGCGGTGAGCGTGCGCAGCATCGTTGCCGCGTCGTCGCCGCGCGACGGGCAGCCGACCACCAGGCCCGGAATGTCGCGCAGCGCCGTGATCGAGTTGTCGTTGTGGAAGTGCCCGCCGAAGCCGCGCTGGTAGCCGAGGCCGGCGATGCGCACGACCATCGGGTTGGCGTACTGGTTGTTGCTGAAGAACTGCAGCGAGGCCGCTTCGCCGCGGATCTGGTCGCAGGCGTTGTGGAAATACGCCAGGTACTGGATCTCCGGGATCGGCAGCAGGCCGACATTGGCGAAGCCCTGGGCCATGCCGAGGATCATCGTCTCGTCGAGCAGCGTGTTGAACACGCGGCGCGGACCGAACGCCTTCTGCAGGCCCTTGGTGACCGTGTAGACGCCGCCCTTCTGCGCCACGTCCTCGCCGAACAGCAGCGTCTCCGGGTACTTGGCGAACAGGTCGTGCAGCGCGTTGTTGATCTGGATCGCCAGGTGGCGCGGCGGCTGGTTCTCCGGCAGCTTGGCCTCGCCGCCGAACACCTCGAGCCGGCGATCGGCATGGTCCGCGCGCGACGCCTCGGCGGCGACGGCCGCCGGCGTGTAAGGGGCCAGCGGCGCGATCACGTCGGCCAGCGCAGTGATCTTGGGGCGGCGATCGGCTTCCTCGGCCGCGGCAAAGCAGCGCTTGCGCGTGGCCTCGTACAGCTCCAGGACCTCGTCCTTCGACATCAGCCCCGACTCGAGCGCGATCGTCGCCGAGCGCAGCAGAGGGTCGCTGGCCTCGACCGCGCACAGCTCCTCGACCGGGCGCCACTCGATCTCGAAGTCGGTGCCGGCGTGGCCCATGATCCGGGTCGTGCGCAGGTGCAGGAACGTCGGGCGCCGGGTCGTGCGGCAGTGCTCGACCGCGCGCTGCACGTCGGCGTAGCCGGCGGCGAGGTCCAACCCGTCGGCGGCGAAATAGTCCAGCCCGTCCATGTGGCGGAAGCGGTTGCCGATCCAGCCGCCGGGCGTCTTGACCGAGATGCCGATGCCGTTGTCCTCGCAGACGAACAGCACCGGCGCTGGCAGCTTCTGGTAGGCCGTCCACGCCGCCGCGTTGAACGCGGTCTGCGCGGTCGCGTGGTTGGCCGAGGCGTCGCCGAAACTGCAGATCGCGATGCTGTCGTCCGGGATCGGCAGCGCGTGGCCCAGGCGCTTGCCGGTCTCGATCGCGATCGCGGTGCCCAGCGCCTTCGGCAGGTGCGAGGCGATCGTCGAGGTCTGCGGCAGCACCCACAGCGGCTTGCTGCCCCACACCTTGTGGCGGCCGCCGGATGCCGGGTCGTCCTGGCTGGCGGCGAAGCTCAGCGCCGAGTCCATCACCGGGTCCATGCCCGGTAGCTTGCGGAAGCGCTCGGCCATGAAGCCGCCGGAGCGGTAGTGCAGGAACCCCGGATCGGTGTGGCGCGTGAGCCGCGCGACCATCGCATTGCCTTCGTGCCCGCTCGAGCCGATCGTGTAGAAGACCTTGTTCTGCACGCGCAGCACGCGCGCCATCAGGTCGAGGTGCCGCGAGATCAGCTGCGACTCGAACAGCTCACGGAAGCCGCGCGCGTCGAGCGCGCTGCCGTCGAGGATCGCCTCGCCGGGTGCCGGACGCGCGTCGGCACGGCCGCTCCACTGGCGCACGAACTCGCTGAAGTTCACGTCGCAGATCTCGGCGCGGTTCAAGCCCTTCATGCGCGCGGGGATCGGGTTCGGGATCGGGGCAAACTGGGACATCAAGGGCGCTCCGCCGTTCCCGTGGGACACGGCTCGAAGTGGGGAAATGTGCTCAGGAAGACGCGGCGATCAGCGCCGCGGCGTTCGGATCGGGGTCGGGCATCGCGACGAAGCGCGGGGTGCGGCGGACGCGCTCGAGCCAGTCGCCGATCGCCGGGTAGCCGGCAAGGTCGATGCCGCCGTGCGGCGCGACGCCGGTGTAGGCGAACAGCGCGATGTCGGCGATGCCGTACGCGTCACCGGTGAACCACGGGTGCTGCGCGAGGTGCCGCTCCATCACCGCGAGCGCCTGGTGGCCGCGCTCGCGCAGTCGCGGCAGGTCGGCACGGCGAGGCGAGTCGATCGGTGTCCAGCCACTGATGAAGCGGGCCACGGCGATGTAGGTCTCGTGGCTGTACTGCTCGAAGAACATCCAGCTCAGCGCCTGCGCGCGCGCCCACGGATCGTGCGGCAGGAAGGCGGTGCCTTCGGCCAGCCAGCACAGGATCGCGTTCGACTCGACCAGCACGCGGCCGTCGTCGAGTTCGAGCATCGGCACCTTGCCGTTCGGGTTCTTCGCCAGGTAGGCAGGCGAGCGCGTCGCGCCGCGCGCGCTGTCGGTCTCGATCCAGCGGTAATCGCGACCGAGCTGCTCAAGCAGCAGCCGCACCTTGTGGCAGTTGCCGGAAGGCGAGAAGCCGTGGACGGTGATCACGCCGGGGCTCCCGCACGGCGCGCGCGCCACTCGTCCCGGGTCTGGCCCCACAGGTCGATCGGGTGCTGGTCGAGCGGCGCCGGCAGCTTCGCCGGCCCCCGGTAGCGCGAGCCGAGGCGCTGGGCGACCGCGATGGAGGCGGCGTTGCCCGGGGCGATCGAGTGGATCACGTCGGTCCAGCCCAGCGCGTCGAACGCCCAGTCCATCGCAGCGGTGCAGGCCTCGGTCGCGTAGCCCTGCCCGGTCGCGTCGGGATGGAACGCGTACCCGACTTCCGTCCCCGGCCAGCCGTCCGGCTGCCACGGCCCGGCCTGCCCGATCCAGCGGCCGCTCGCCTTCTCGATGACGGCGAACATCGCGAACCCCTGCAGCAGCCACGCACCCGGCATCTGCAGGAATCGCCGCCACGCGTCCCCGCGGGTCATCGGCCCGCCGATGAAGCGCGAGTGGTCCGAGCCGAACAGCTCGGCGAAGCGGTCGAAGTCCCCCACCCGCGGCACGCGCAGCAGCAGGCGTTCGGTTTCCAGCTCGATGTCGGGGACGGCCACGTCGACTCCTGTAGGCACCGCGCCGGATCCTGCGAAGCGGCGGCGTGCCGCACCCGGGCGCTTTCACGGGGCACCGGGCGGCGAGCGCCCGGCGACGGTCAGAACGCGTTGAGGCCCGTCAGCTCGCGGCCGACCACCAGCTGGTGCACGGTCTCGGTGCCTTCGTAGGTGATGACCGACTCGAGGTTCAGCGCGTGGCGGATCGGGCAGTGCTCGGTGGTGATGCCGGCGCCGCCGAGCAGGTCGCGCGCCTCGCGGGCGATGTCGATCGCCATGCGCACGTTGTTCCACTTGGCCAGCGACACCTGGGTCGGCTGCATCGTGCCGGCATCCTTCAGCCGGCCGAGCTGCAGCGACAGCAGCTGCGCCATCGTGATGCGCCGGCCCATGTCGGCCAGCTTCAACTGCACCGCCTGGTTGGCGGCGACCGGGCGGTCGAACAGGATCCGCTCCTTGGTGTAGCGCAGCGCCTCGTCGAGGCACGCGATCGCTGCGCCGATCGGACCCCAGGTGATGCCGTAGCGCGCCTGCGTCAGGCAGCCCAGCGGGCCCTTCAGTCCCTTGACGTTCGGCAGGCGGTTGGCCTCCGGCACGCGCACGTTGTCGAAGTACAGCGCGCTGGTCACCGACGCGCGCAGGCTCATCTTGTGCTTGATCTCCTGGGCGGCGAAGCCGGGCATGCCCTTCTCCACCAGGAAGCCCTGGATGCCGTCGTCGGTCATCGCCCAGACGATCGCCACGTCGGCCAGGTTGCCGTTGGTGATCCACATCTTGGCGCCGTTGATGACCCAGTGGCCGCCGTCCTTGCGCGCGTGGGTCTTCATGTTGGCCGGGTCGGAACCGCCGTGCGGTTCGGTCAGGCCGAAGCAGCCGATCGCCTTGCCGGCGGCCATGTCCGGCAGCCAGCGCTCGCGCTGCTCCTCTGTGCCGTACGCATAGATCGGGTACATGCACAGCGACGACTGCACGCTGACGAAGCTGCGGATGCCGCTGTCGCCGCGTTCGAGCTCCTGGCAGATCAGACCGTAGCTGACCGAGTTGAGACCGGCACAGCCGTACTTCTCCGGCAGCGACGAGCCGAGCAGGCCGAGCTCGGCGATCTCCGGGACCAGCTCCTTCGGGAACCGGCCTTCGTCGAACGCGTGGCCGATGATCGGCAGCACCCGCTCGTCGGTGAACCGCGCGACCGTGTCCTGGACGGCGCGCTCCTCGTCGGTCAGGAGCGAGCGGACGTCGTACAGGTCATACGGATTCAGGGCCATGGCGCGCTCGGCGGTCGGGGGAGGAAGTTCGCCATTGTAGCGACCGCACCCGGGCCGCTGAACCCCGTCGGCCCGTGCCCGCCCCTTGGGCATTCGCGCAAACGAAGACGGGGCCGGATGTCCGGCCCCGTCGGGGAACGCAGTGCTTCGGGCGCGGCGCGCCCGCTGGGTCAGCCCTGGGTCGCGTCGCCGGCGACGCTGGCGGTCTGGGTCACGACCTCGCCATTGATGACCGGCAGGCGGTTGCCCTCCGGACGCTCGTCGAGGCGCACAGTCTGCTCCTGGCCCTGGTAGCGGTAGGTCACGTCGTAACCGACCACCTGGTCTTCCTTGCCCAGCAGGATGCGGCTGCCCGGCTTGCTGTCGGTACGCATCGAACCGGTCGTGCCGTCCGGGTTGCGGTAGGTCACGTTGTAGCCGACCACGCGCGAGGACTGCGACGTGCTCGACACGGTCCGGCACTGGCGATCGGTGCGGCTCACGACCTGACCACCGACGTGGTTGCGGTCGACGCGGTTGCCGATATAGCCACCGGCGACCGCACCAGCGGCGGTCGCGGCCTTGCGCCCGCTGCCGTCGCCGATCTGGTTGCCGACGAGGCCGCCAATCAGCGCGCCGGCCACGGTGCCGCCGACATTGCCGTCGCGCTCCGGCGCGCGCTCCTGCACGACGACGTCTTCGCACACTTCGCGCGGGGTCGACTGGGTGCTGGTCTCGCGCACGGCCTCGGTGCCGAGGACGGTGGCGTACAGCGACTGCGGCTCGGTGATCGGCTTGACGTTGGTCACGTCGGCGAACTCCACGCTGTTGGCGTCGATGGCGCCGCTGGCGGCCAAGTCGGCGCCCAGCGCGCCTTCGGCCGTCGCACCCACCAGGGCCGCGTCCTGCGCGTCGTTCCCGCGGAAGCTGTTGTAGGCCGCAACGGCGACGCCGCCGACCAGCAGCGACGCCAGCGCCACAGCGAGCATGTTCTTGTTCATCAGGTGCCTCC
The DNA here is from genome assembly GCF_003586305.1 of Cognatilysobacter tabacisoli. Classification (GTDB taxonomy): domain Bacteria; phylum Pseudomonadota; class Gammaproteobacteria; order Xanthomonadales; family Xanthomonadaceae; genus Cognatilysobacter_A; species Cognatilysobacter_A tabacisoli. The sequence continues at coordinate 987,780 of NZ_QXJI01000001.1, forward strand.
TGCTTGCGGGTTTCTGCCCGCCGTTGTTGGACGCAGGCATTCGACCACCGGAAAGCTGAACGGCCGCCGATTTTTTAACGACCGCCTTGCGCAAGTGTGAACGGTGCACGCCCCGTGCTAGCGTCGTTTCGACCCGGACCGCCCGCAGGAACGTCGCCTTGGCCAACCCGCTGCTACTTCCGTTGCTGAACTGGGCGCGCAAACTGCGCTACCCGACCCTGTTCAAGCTCACGGCCTTCCTGTTCGCGCTGAGCTTCCTGTGGCCGTTCGATCCGATCCCGCTGGTCGACGAAATCGTGCTGGGCCTGGGGACGCTGCTGCTGGCGAACTGGAAGCGGCGCGGCAGCGACACCCTCGATCGCCCGCCCACGCCGAATGCTGATCGATAGCCACTGCCACCTCGACGCGCCGGAGTTCGACGCCGATCGAGTGGCGGTGGTCGAACGCGCCCGCGCCCAGGGCATCGCGCACCAGATCATTCCCGCGGTCGACGCCGCCGGCTGGCCGAAACTGCGCCAGGTCTGCGCCGATGCGCCGGGCCTGCACCCCGCGTACGGCCTGCATCCGATGTACCTGGACCATCATCGCGACAAGCACCTCGCCGAACTCGGCGAGTGGATAGCGCGGGAGCGGCCGGTCGCGGTCGGCGAATGCGGGCTGGACTACTACGTCGACGGATTGGACCCAGCGCGGCAAGCGCACTTCTTCGAGGCGCAACTCGCCCTGGCGCGCGATGTGGGCTTGCCGGTGATCGTGCATGCGCGACGCGCGGTCGATGCGGTGATCGCATCGATCAGGCGGATCGGCCCGCTGCGCGGTGTCGTCCACAGTTTCTCGGGAAGCGCGCAGCAGGCCGCGCAGCTGTTCGACCTGGGGTTCCTGATCGGACTCGGCGGGCCGGTGACGTACGAGCGCGCCAACCGGCTGCGTAGCCTCGCCGCGACGGTGCCGCTCGAAGGCGTCCTGCTGGAGACTGACGCGCCGGACCAGCCCGACTCGCAGATCCGCGGCCAACGCAACGAGCCCTCGCGCCTGACCGTGGTGCTCGAAACGATCGCCGACCTGCGCGGCGTCGACGCCGAAGTGATCGCCGCGGCAACGACCGACAACGCCCGCCGCCTGTTCGCGCTGCCGGCCTAGGCGCTGCGCTTCACTCCGACTGCTGGCGCTCGACCGTCCGCGCGCCGCGCTTGCGCAGCAGCTCGAGGGCCCGGCCCACCGCGGCAAACGCGAAGGTCCCGGTGATGTGGGTGGCCGCACCGAGGCCGCCGCCGCAGTCCAGCTTCAGCGCGGCGTCGCCGCTGACCTGCGGCCGCACGCCGCACACCGTGCCGTCGGGCTGCGGGTACTGCACGTTCTCCAGCGAGTACACCGCCGACACGCCGAAGTAGCGATCGCGGTTCTTCGGGAAGTTGAACTCGCTGCGCAGCTTCTTGCGGATCAGCGCCAGCATCGCGTCGTGCTCGGTCCGCGACAGGTCGCGCACGCGCACCATCGTCGGGTCTGTGCGCCCACCCGCCGCGCCGACGACCACGAGCGGCAGCTTGCGGCGGCGGCACCATGCGATCAGCTCGACCTTGCTGCGGAAGCTGTCGCAAGCGTCGAGCACCAGATCGAAGCCGCGATCCAGCAGTTCGTCCTGGTTGGCCGGGGTCACGAACGCGGTCACCGCGTGCACGTCGACCGCCGGGTTAATCGCGCGGCAGCGCTCGGCCATCGCGGCGACCTTGGCGCGGCCGAACTGCCCGGCCATCGCCGGCAGCTGCCGGTTGCTGTTCGACACGCAGATGTCGTCGGCATCGATGAGGGTCAGGTGGCCGACCCCGCTGCGGACCAGCGCCTCCACCGCCCACGTGCCGACACCGCCCATGCCGACGACGGCGACGCGACTGGCGGCGAAGGTTTCCAGGGCGCCGGCGCCGTACAGCCGGTCGATGCCTCCGAACCGCTCGCGCCAGCCCGGATCGAGGGGAGATTGGGTCATCGACACAGTGTAATCGCCCGGCCGGAAGGCCCGAGGCTGCATGCTATGGTTCGGCAACTTCGAAGGAGGCGATGCCATGAGCGATCCGAATCCGGCCGCGACGACGCGCACCAGCGCCGGCAGCCGCTACCTGTTCTTGTTCCTGATCGGCCTGGTGGTCGGCGCGGTGGCGACAGTGATGGCGGTGCGCGCGATCGATGCGCGCAAGGACCATTTCCCCGACAGCGTCATGACGGTCCAGCAGTGGCATCTCGGACAGCTCGGCGACAACGTCAAGAACAACCGCTGTGCGGCGACCGACACCCTGCCGCACCTGCAGGCGCTGCGGGTGATGGCCAACAACGCCGAGCCGGCATTCCCGGACCTGCGCGACGACGAGCGATTCACCCGGCACGCCAGCAAGCTGCGGGCCGAAATCGACGCGACACTCGCCTCGCCGCCGCTCAACTGCCAAGGTGTCGGCGCAGCGGCGGCGAAGATCGGCGAGGCGTGCAAGGCCTGCCACCAGGACTTCCGCGGCTGACGCGAGCGGACGCGTGTCCAACCCCGCTGCGGGATGAACGATCCCGCCGCGGTTGCCGCCTCGTTCACACCTGCGGTCCTAGCGTGGCCCTGCGTGGCATCGGCCACGACGCATCCGCCCCGCAGGAGATCCGCATGAACACTCGCAATGAATTCCGACTGCTTGGCCTCGCGGCGGTCGCTACGTTCGCTCTCGCCGGCTGCGCCACCGGCCCCGGCTACTACGGCGGCAACTCGTCGCCGTCGCCTGGCTACGGCAGCAGCACCGCAAGCTGCTACGACTGCGGCACCGTAACCCGCATCGAGCAGGTGTCCGGCACCGCGTCGACCGGCACCGCCGGCGCCGTCCTCGGTGGCCTGGTCGGAGCGGCCGCGGCCCGCGAAATCGCCAAGAACCAGACCGACAGCGAGGGCCGCCAGAACACCGCCACCGTCGCCGGTGCCGTCGGTGGCGCCGTGGCCGGGCGTGCGATCCAGCGCAACGTGTCCGGTGGCGCCAACTACAACGTCTATGTCCGCATGAACGATGGCCGCACCACGGTCGTCAGCCAGAGCGACCTCAACGGGATCCGCGAAGGCAGCTACGTCCGCGTCTACAACGGGCGCGCCTGGGCGCAGTAATCAGCCGAGTCGATCGCTTCGAACGAAGAAGGCCCGCAGCGATGCGGGCCTTCCTCGTTTCAGGCAAGCGATCGCCGCCTCGCTACCAGCACCGGTAGCCCTCGGGCGGCGTGCCGCTCTGCCCGCGCGCGCCGACGTGGGTCAGCGTCAGCGTGCCGCAGCGCGTATCGGAGGTCGCCTGGCCGCGCTGCGGCACGGCCTGCAGCGTGTAGGTGGTCGCGGTCATCGCGCTGGCGCTGACCTGGTACCACCCCGACTCCGACGTCATGCTCGCCACGCCCGTGCATCCGGCAGCGTTGTAGGCGTTGAACCGGGTGAAGCAGCGCTCCAGCCGCTGCGACACTTCGTTCAGCGCCGCCTTGCCTTCGGCGCGACGGCCCTTGCGCATCTGCTCCTCGTAGGACGGATACGCGATCGCGGCGAGAATCGCGACGATGGCGACCGCGATCATCAGCTCGATCAGAGTGAATCCGCCCGCCCGACGATGCTTCCTGGTGGTCATGGCCACAGCTGCCTCCACGAGGTGCGTCCGCGCGGGAGCGCATCGCGCTCGCCGACTTCCTGGGTGTTGCCGGTGGCGCCGGACATGATCTTGTTCTGCCGGCCCTGCCCCGGGATGTTGATGATCGTCGGCGTCTGCAAGCCGCCGACGGTCGATTTGACGCCGGACGGCGCGACCTGCTGGCCGCCGTTCGTGACGGTGTCGCCCTGCGTAGTGCCGGTGGTCACGGTGAACAGCCCGTCGCCATTGATGTCGAGGATCGGCGCGTCGAATCGCGAGCCGTCGCGTGCCTGCAGCTCCATCAGCCAGCCGTCCGACCCGCCGCTGCAGGGGTCGCCCGGGAACAGCGTCGTGAAGATGATGCGCCCGCCCTGCAGGATCGGGTCGGCGATCACGCGCTCGCCCTGGAAGCCGAGCAGCGGCGAGACGAGGTTGATGAACCAGCCCGGCTGGTTGCCCAGCGCGTTGTTCGACGTGACGCGGTACGTCCCGTAGTTGGTCAGCGTGACCTCGTCGAGGATGCTCTACTGCAGCAGCGCATTGCGCCCGGCCACCGGCGTGCCGGCCGCGTTGTTGTCGTCGAATACCGCGTAGAAGCTCTGCACCGGCCCGCTGCCGGTGACCTGGTTGTCGCCGTCCTCGAAGAACTTGCCGGTGCCGAAGTACACGGTCTGGCCGGCCGCCTGCGGGCCGCGGCCAACGACCGGCCGCACCGTGATCGGCTGGCGGCTGGCCGCGGGGCAGGCATAGATCCCGTTGACGTTGCCCGAGGCGCATACGGTGATCAAGGGACGCGGGGCCGCGCCCTGGCGGTGGCGGACGCCCCACTGCGCCGGCAGCGCGTTGTTGACGTCGAAGCGCCACATGTTCCCGTACAGGTCGCCGGCGTAGACCATGTCGATGATGGCGTCGCCGTTGATGTCGACCGGATACGGCGCCGACAGCCCGTTGACCGTGCCCAGCGGCACGGCCGGATCGGTGTCGATGCGGCGGACCAGGTTGCCGGTCTCGATGTCGACGATGTACAGCTTGGCCGAGCCGGCCTGGCCGTACCCGTTGCCGAAGATCGCGGCCCAGCGGCCGTTGGCCATGCGCTGGATGCTCGGCTGGCCGGTGATGGTGCCGATTCCCGGGTCGTCGGACGGGTCGAACTCCCACAGCAGCTCCGGCGCCGCCGGGTCGGTGATGTCCATCGCCACGACCGATCGGCCGCCCGCGCCCATCGGCGTGACCAGCACCGTGTGCCACGCGCCATCGAAGTAGGCGTCGCCCGCGACGGGCTGTCCGTCGACGTAGTACCGGTGCGCGTAGTCGCTGCGCGGCAGCTGCGCGATCGCCGGCGACGGTGCGGCCAGCGAGGTGGCGAGGAACTCCGACGGAATGAACGCCCACTGCTCGATGCCGGTCTCGGCATCGAACGCATGCAGCATGCCGTCGTTGGCGCCGACGTAGACCATCGGCTGGCGATCCGCCTTGTCCAATCTAAACGCGGTGTAGGCATCGCGCCCCGCGGCCCCGGCCGGCAGGCGGTCGTAGCCGAAGTTCTCGGTGCCGACGTAGCGCGGACTCGAATTGACGATGTCGCCGAGCGCAGTCGCGCGATCGCGAAGCTTCTGCCCGCCGGCCAGCGCCTGCGCCGACGCGTCCCCGCGCAGCCAGCGCACGCGCCGCTCGCCGAGGTTGTCGGTCAGCGCCGGAGCGGCCGGATTGAGGTTCAGCGCCAGCTGCTGCGCGGCCGACAGGTTGCCCCACTCGAAGTCGCGCAGCTGGCTGCCGGCGGCGAAGTAGATCTCGCGCGCCCCGTGCGCAGGCATCGCGGTGGCCGCATTCCAATTGAGCGCGCCGACGCTGCCGCCGGGGGTGATCTGGAACGCCAGCAGCTCGCCGGTCCACTGGGTCGAATTGAACCGGGCCTGGAACAGCTGGGTGCCGCCGCCGGCGCGAGTGGACGACGACGCCGTGCGCGAGCCCGACCCGCCGGCGCTGTTGAGGATCGACCCGAGCGCCTGCGACAGCCGCGCCGTGAGCTCGGTGCTCGAACGGGCGTTGAGCATTTCGCCGCGGCCGTTGACCGACGCGTGGTAGAGGTCGTCGACCTGCACCGGGCTGCGTTCGGCGGTCGGGTTCACCCATGCCGGCGGGTTGGCGTAGGCGTCGGCCACGCGCTCGTGCGTGACCCCGAAGACGTTGCCCTGCGCGCCGAGCGTGATGCTGTAGTGGTTGATGTGCGGGTTGCGATTGCAGTCGAGCTGCGGGTCCGGATTGGCGGCCGAGCACCCGGCCGGCACCGGCACCTGCCCGCCGGCCAGGTCGGGCCGGATGCGCAGGTAGTTGCGCATCGCGATGTCGGCGATCGTGTTGCTGTACGCGTCGGCATACGGCACGCCGCGGGTGTTGTCGACGCCGCCGACGTTGTTGCTGGTGTCCGGGAACGAGAAGCCGTCGGTGAACTGCAGAACGAAGTTCTTCTGGCAGACGTGGGTGACGATCGGCGCGGTGGCCGAGTTCGCCGCGCCGTTGCGGTTGTACTGGTCGCCGGCGAACTTCAGTGCCTCGCGGTTCGGGGTGCCGCCGCCGTTGCCGCCGATGCCGTACATCGCGTCGTAGACCTGCGCGCGCTGGGCGTCGAAGTCGTACATCGTGATGTTCTCGGGGCGGTTGTTGATCGGCGTCATGCCGGTCCGGAAGCCGCCAAGGTCCGAGAACGCCTCGCCCATGCCCGCGCGCAGCGCGAGGTGGCGCTTGCGGTGGTACTGGAACCAGTTGGCGAAGTTCTGCATCTCCGGCGTGCCGGCGGCGATCTCGGTGCGGGACAGGCAGTAGCCGTCCGGCGCGAGCGCCTGCACCGTCGACGGAAACGTGGCGGCGCCGCCGTTCGTCCACGCGACGTAGGCGGCCGGGCTCGGCGTGGCGCAGTCGTAGCTCGTTCCGGCGACCGAATAGCCTGCCGCGGCGACCTGCCGGCGGTAGTACGAGGCGATCCGGTAGGTGTAGTCCTGGTTGTCGGCTGCGGCGTTGTTGGCCTTGCGCGTGCCGTTGGGCATGCGCATGCCCGGGTGCACGCGGAACGACTGGGTCACCGTGCCGGTCAGGTTGACGACGGGGGTCGCGGCGAGCGGGTTCGAGCGCGCGGCCGCGGGGCTGGCGTCGGTGAACGTCGTCGCGCCGAGGCTCGGCCACGGGGCGTACGTGACTGCGGGGTTGTAGTACTGGCCGTTGTAGTCGGGGCTGCGCGCGAACGCGTAGTCGGGCGCCGGGGGCGTGGCGAAATGATCGTTGGCGCCGTCCCCGTAGACGCGGTCGCTGGCCGGGAACAGGTAGATGTACTTCTTCCAGGTGCCGTTGGCCTGGCCGGCGTCGTTGAAGTTGAGGCCCGGGCCGCCGCCACGCCCGCTGGTGGCGCCATAGAACGTCTGCGTGACGGTGTTCCACCACAGCGCGCCGTCGTTGGTCGGGAACAGGCCTTCGCCGTCCATGCTGCCGGAGTTGTCGACCACCAGCATCACGTTCGGCTTGACCCGGCCGCCGAGCGTGAGCGGCTGCTGCGCGATGGCCGCGAGCACGTCGCGCCCCGGCGCTAGCGCGACGACACCGGCAACGAGCGCCGCGCAGGACAGGATTCCCCAGGGACTGAGTTTCATGCGGATCCCTTCGCGGTCAGCGCCGGTAGGTGGTCTGGAGGATGACGAAGGTGTCGCCGCGCTCGCCGTAGCCGCGCACGCTTACGCGGTACACGGTGCTTTCCTGCGGCTGTTCGGTCGGGTTGAGGCCGCCGCCCGGATCGGGCACCGGCGGCAGCTCTTCGATCGCAATCTGGGCCTGGGCGACGGCCCCGTCGCCGTCGTGGTCGATCGAGTACGCGAGCTTGCCGTTGGCCGCCGCGTCCCACGCGGCCGGCGTGTTCCAGTCCGGCGCGGGCTTGTCGTTGTGGTGGTACCAGCCGGCGGTGTCGAGGATGTTCGGCAGTTCGGGCTGGTCGAGCAGGCCCTCGCCCTGGCGCAGCGCGGCCTCGGCGGTCTGGAAGGCCTGGTCGAGCTGGCGCGAGTTGCCGACCAGACGCTCCATCAGCGTCGAGCCGCGCGTCGCGGCCAGCACCAGCAGGGTCAGCACGATCAGGATCATCAGCGCGACCATCAGCACCGAACCGCGCTGGCGCCGGGCGCGTGGGATCGTCGAGGGCGTGCTCATGGCAGTCGGTTCCGCAGCGAAATGGTCATCGAGAACACGCGCCGCTGGCGCAGGTCGTCGACCGGGTCGACGGTGGTTCCGGCGACGTTGTAGGTCTGGGTGTCGAGCCCCTGCAGGCTGTTGTCCGCGCCGCGCATCAGCAGCCCGACCTGCACCGAACGCACCTGCGCCCAGTCGGTCACCGCGCTGGCGATCGCCAGGCCATCCACGCCGAAGTCGCCGTTGACGTCGATGCCGTAGCGCAGCTGCATCGACTCGACGCCGTTGATCAGCTCCTCGGTCAGCAGTTCGCGGCGCTGCGGCGACGCGGTTGGCGCCAGCAGGCTCGCGCGGAACAGCGACGGCACGCCGCCGGTGCCGCGGCCGATGAAGTACGCGATGCTGCTGGCGCGGGCGACGACGGCGCCGCGTCGGAACGCGCCGCCATTCGGGCCCTGCTCCGCGACTGGCGACGAATTGCCGGGGAATACGGTGCCGCCCTGCGAGCCGGTCACGTTGGTGCGGCCCGCCGCCGTGTTCACCGAGGTCGCCTGGAACACGACGCCCTGCGAGCAGTCGGTGACGAACAGGATGTCGCCCTGGGCGATGTCGTTGCCGAGCTGCACGAACATCTGCGCACCGCTGGCGAACGGGTCGACCAGCGGCCACACCTGCGCCTGCGAACCGCTGAACAGCAGCACGTCGGAGCCGGGCACGGCCAGCGCGGCGACGGCCGCCGGAAGCGCAGCGTTCCACGTGCCGCCGACCGCGGGATTGCTGGCGGCGAGCGTCACCGTCTGCGCGGGACCGCTGTTGCTGGCCTCGAGGCCGCGGATCGCGTCGGTGAACAAGTACGGGTAGGCGCCGCCGCCGACGAGGTGGTTGCGCACCGGCAGGGGCTGCCCGCCGGGCACGGTCCGGCTGCCGCAGCCGGTCAGGCCGGCCATGCGGACGTCGCGGGCGATGTAGTCGAGCGCGAAGCGACCGCCCTCCTCGACCGCCGACTTCTGGTCCTGGGCGACGAACGTCAGCTTGGTCGACAGGTACACCTGCACCACCGCGCCGAGCAGGATCAGGCCCAGCACCAGCGCGACCATCATCTCGATCAGCGAGAAGCCGGCCGTGCGGTACCGCTTGGGCATGGGACTCACTGCGTGCATAGACGGGTGCTCTCCGTGAACTCGAGCAGCGCCGGATCGCCGGCGTTCTCGGGCTGGTTCTCCTGGCCCTGGTCGCCGCGCGCGTCGTCCCAGCGCACGGTGACGGTCGCCACGCGCGTCGTCGCGTTGACCGCGATCGCGCCGCGGCCGTCGGGCAGCACGCGTGCGACCTGCGCGCGCCACTCGGCCAGGTCGCGCTGCGCCTGCGTCGTGGTCGCGCTGGGCACGGTGGCGAAGTCGATCGTGTACTGGCCGGCGAGCGCGGCCGTGCAGTTGCCGCGCATGCGCTCGATCAGGTCGTGGTTGAGCTGGGTGGCCTGGCCGCGCATGAAGGCGTTCTGCTGGGTGCGCAGCGACAGCAGCTGCAGCGACGCGAGGCCGAGCAGGCCCATCGTCGTGATCACCAGCGCCACGAGCACCTCGATCAGGCTGAAGCCGGATTGGCGGCGGTTGTTGTTCACTGCGGGCAGGCCTCCGCCGCGCTGCGAATGCGGCCGATCCGGTTGACGGTGATGCTGCGCTGGCCGTTGCCGCGGCAGACGGTGTTGCGCAGGACGAAAGCGCGCTCGGCGCCGGTGGCCGCGGTCGACCAGCTCAGCGTCCCGGTCGGCGCGTAGCGGTACCAGGTGTCGCTGCCGGTGAGCAGGAAGCCGTCGCCGGGCGACGCGCTGACCGAGATCAGCCGCTGCGCATCGGCGCCGGCCGCCGCCGGCGAGGCCGGCGCGCCACTGACGTTGGTGTCTTCGAAGACCACCCAGCCGGTCACCCAGTCGGTGCTGCCGCTGCAGGTGCGCTGGTCGGTGGTCGGGCAGATCGCGACTGGGCGTCCGCGCCGCAGCGATTCGGCGCGGGCGACGTTGAGCGAGGTCACGAGGGTGTTGTTGGCCGCCGCCAGCCGATTGGCGCGCAGCAGGTCGGCCATCGACGGCGCCGCCAGGGTCAGCAGGATCGCTGCCACCGCCAACGTCACCGCGAGCTCGATCAATGTGAAACCGCGCAGCCTTGCGCGCATCCCTGTCCCCTGTTGCCAGCGAGCTAGCGTCCCCGTGCGTCCGGCCGATCCCTGCACCACCCCGTGCTTCCCCGGGTGGCCGGCTGCGTCGGTATACAAAATAACCGACGAAATGTCCAAACGGACCGACCAGCGGTGACCGGTTTCCGCGATTTGCGATCCGGCGCACGGGTTTGCCGGACGTGCTGCGGCGCAATGTGCCGTGCAGCGTCAGTCCGGGCTATGGTCGATGCGCCCGCGACCGCGGGCCCTGCCATTCCACTTCGGGGATCACGGATGAAATTTCGCTTGACGCACGCCCTCTCGGGCTCCGCCGTGCTGGTCGGCGCCATCGCCGCCGCCACCGCCACCCCACCGGCCGCCGGCAGCAATCCGCTGCGGGTCAGCATGGTGGCCGCCGCCGGCTCGGCTGCCGACTTCCTCGGCGCGGTCGAGATCACCATCACCAACACCAGCAACCAGACCGTCCGCGTTCCGCGCTGGGCGCTACCGAGCGACTTCGTCGAGTCGAAGCTGTTCCGGGTGAGCCTGGACGGCGCCGAAATCGACTACCAGGGCCCGATGATCAAGCGTCCGCTGCCGCAGGCCGCGGACTTCGAGATCCTGCGCGCCGGCGAAACGCGGCGCACCGTAGTGGACCTGTCGGCGGCGTACGACCTGTCGCGCACGGGCCAGTACACGGTCACGTTCGCCTCGCCACTGCAGTTCGCGTCGATGTCGGACGGTCGCATGCTGCGGACCGCGAAGGGCCTGCCGATGCTGGCGCAGAGCGCGCCGCTGACCCTCTGGGTCGACGGCAGCGACCAGCTCGGCGCGGCCAAGGCCGACGACGGAACGGCGCGCAAGGGCAAACCCGGCAGCGGCGGCACGGTGGTCAACGGCGTGTCGTACGTCGGATGCACGACGACCCAGACCGGCACGGCCGGCGACGCCGTCGTCGCCGCCCGCGGCTACTCGGAGAACGCCAAGGGCTACCTCAACGCCGGCACGGTCGGATCGCGCTACACGACCTGGTTTGGCGCCTACACGAGCGCGCGCTACGCCACGGCGCAGCAGCACTTCGTCGACATCGACGCGGCGATGGACCTCAACGCCGGCCAGATCAAGATCAACTGCGGCTGCAACCAGAACTACTACGCGTACGTGTACCCGACCCGGCCGTACGAGATCTTCGTCTGCCGCGCCTTCTGGAGCGCGCCGCTGACCGGCACCGACTCCAAGGCCGGCACGTTGATCCACGAGATGAGCCACTTCAACGTGGTCGCCGGCACCGACGACATCGTGTACGGCCAGACCGGCGCGCGGAACCTCGCCGCGTCCGACCCGAACGGCGCGCTCAACAACGCGGACAACCACGAGTACTTCGCCGAGAACACGCCGAAGCTCAACTGACCGCGGTCGGCGCCGCACCCCGACGGCCCGTTCCGGCGGGCCGTCGCCTCCGGGGCGCCGCCGTCGGTATCGGCACCGGCATCGATAGCGGCCGCGATACCGCGCAAAAAAAAACCCGGCCTTGGCCGGGTTTTCAATCTGCCGTCGCGCCGTCGGGCGCGCCGAACGGAAGTCAGAGCGGCTGCACGGCGTCGGCCTGCAGGCCCTTCTGGCCCTGGACGACGGTGAAGCTGACCTTCTGCCCTTCCTTCAAGCTCTTGAAGCCCTGCGACTGGATCGCACGGAAATGCACGAACACGTCCTCGCCGTTGGCGCGGCTGATGAAGCCGAAGCCCTTGGCGTCGTTGAACCACTTCACGGTACCTTCCTCACGATCGGCCATTTACTTGCTCCCTGGAACGTTGCTGGGGTGGGTCACGGCTGTCGCCGGTGCTGGTTGCAAGGAGGAAGCGAGGTACGACGATGTAGCGATCGAGATGGATCAACCGCATCGGGCCACGATTCACGGTGACCCTGGCAAGCGCAGCGATCGCACGGTACCCCGCGCGATATGAAAATGCAATCGAGCCTGAAAGGCTTATGGGACGGGGGTTGGAATGGATCTGGACGTACTTTTTTACGTGCTCGCCGGGGTGCTGGTTCTGGTCGGAATCGCGGGCACGGTGCTGCCTGCGCTGCCGGGCCTGCCGCTGGTTTTCGCCGGCATGCTGCTGGCCGCGTGGACCGGCGATTTCGAGCAGGTCGGCTGGCTTCCGCTGGTCGTGCTGGGGCTGATGACCGCCCTGTCGCTGGGCATCGACTTCCTGGCGACGGCGATGGGGGCCAAGCGCGTCGGCGCCAGCCGGCTCGCGGTGGCCGGCGCGATCGTCGGCACCTTCGCCGGGCTGGCCTTCGGCCCGATCGGGGTGTTCGTCGGCCCCTTCGTCGGGGCGCTGGCCGGGGAACTGCTGCACAGCCGGCAGGTCGGCCAGGCGACCCGGGTCGGATTCGGCACCTGGGTGGGCATCCTCGTCGGCACGGTCCTCAAGCTCGGCCTCGCGTTCGCGATGCTCGGCCTGTTCGCGCTGGCGTGGGTTATCTAGCGCCGGGGCCGCCCGGGCTTCACGCGGCCTCGCCACGCCGCTCGCCAACGTAGCCGGCTACTGGGGGAACCTGATGCTCAAGCGCTGGAGTCGAAAGCGGATGATTTGGACGATCGTGATCACCGCGCTGGTGACCGTGCTGGCCGTCGTGCTGGCCATGAACTTCGCCACGCCGGAGAAAAAGCTCGAGCGCAAGCTCGTCCACCGCTACGCCGTGGCCGATCCGCAGTTCCGCCGCGAGATGGGCGTCATGCTCGGCCCGTCGATCACCCGCGGCAACCGGATCACCGCGCTGCAGAACGGCGACGAGATCTTCCCGGCCATGCTCGAGGCGATCCGCGCCGCGCAGAAGACCATCACGTTCGAGACCTACATCTACTGGTCCGGCGACATCGGCGAGGAGTTCACGAAGGCGCTCACCGAGCGGGCGCGCGCCGGCGTCGCGGTCAACGTGACCGTCGACTGGGCCGGCAGCTTCAAGATGGACCAGGAGCTCGTCGACCGGATGACCTCGGCGGGCGTGCGCGTGCACCACTACCGCCCGCTGCACTGGTACAACCTCGGCCGCCTCAACAACCGCACGCACCGCAAGCTTCTCGTCGTCGACGGCCGCGTCGGGTTCACCGGCGGCGTCGGCATCGCCGACCAGTGGATGGGGCACGCGCAGGACCCCGACCACTGGCGCGAGAGCCACTTCAAGATCGAGGGGCCGGTGGTCGCGCAGGTGCAGGCGGCGTTCAACGACAACTGGATCAAGACCACCGGCGAAGTGCTCAACGGCGCCGAGTACTTCCCGGAACTGGACCCGGTCGGCGACATGGACGCGCACCTGTTCATCGCTTCTCCCGCCGGCGGCAGCGAGAGCATGCACCTGATGTACCTGATGGCGATCGAGGCGGCGACCCGCTCGATCGACATGGCCGCGTCGTACTTCGTGCCCGACCCGCTGGCGATCAAGGCGCTGCTGGCGGCGCGCCAGCGCGGCGTGCGCGTCCGCATCCTGCTGCCTGGCAAGCACATCGACTCGGAAACCGTCCGCATCGCGTCCAAGGCCGAATGGGGTCCGCTGCTGCTGGCGGGCGTTGAGATCCTCGAATACCAGCCGACGATGCTTCACACAAAACTGGTGATCGTCGACAACGAGATGGTGTCGGTCGGCTCGACCAACTTCGACATCCGCTCGTTCCAGCTCAACGACGAGGCCAGCCTCAACGTCTACGACCGCGAGTTCGCCCAGTCGATGACGGCGGTGTTCGAGAAGGACCTGCAGCAGGGCAAGCCCTACTCGTACGAGCAGTGGCAGCAGCGGCCGATGAAGGAAAAGCTGATGGAGAAGTTCCTGCTGCCGATCAAGTCGCAGCTGTAGGCGACGGCTGCGCGGGCGCCGCGCGATCCCCGCGGGCGCGAACGGCAGCAGCCGCGCCAGCGGTAATCGCGGCGGGCTACCATCGCCGCATGAGCCCGCACCGCCGCGCGAACGCGCCCGCCCCCCTCCTCGCCGCCGCGGCCATCGCGCTGTTCGCCTCGCAGCCGGCGTTGGCGCAGGCGCCGGCCGCGACTTCGCCCGAGGCGTGCAAATCGATCGAGGTCGATGCAGAGCGCCTAGCCTGCTACGACGCCGCGCTCGGGCGCATGGCACGCGATCCACGCGCCGCTGACGACGACGCCCGTCGCGCGCGCGAGGCCAAGGAGGCGGCGCAGCCTTATGAAAAGCTCGAGCGCGAATCGCTCCCGCGCGACGAGCGACGGCGCCGGGTCGTCAGCGACCTGTTCGACGCCGAGCCCGACAATTCGCTCGACGCGCGCATCGCCAACGCCGGCCAGGGATCGCTGCTCGACAGCCGCTGGGAGCTGGCGCGCGCCTCCAAGCTCGGCGTCTTCAACTTCCGCGCCTACAAGCCGGTGTACCTGCTCCCGGCGTTCTGGACCAGCGCGCCGAACGAGACGCCGGCCAGCTCGCGCGCCGACCTGCCGCGCCAGCAGCAGCGGCTCGACGACGTCGAAACCAAGTTCCAGCTGAGCTTCAAGACCAAGGCGGTCGAGAACCTGTTCGGCGACAACGGCGACCTGTGGATGGGCTACACGCAGAGCTCGCGCTGGCAGGTCTACGACGCCGACAACTCGCGGCCGTTCCGCGAGACCAACTACGAACCCGAGGTGCTGCTGGTGTTCCGGACCGGCTACGAGTTCGCCGGCTGGCACGGGCGGCTGGCCGGCTTCGGCATCAACCACCAGTCCAACGGCCGTGCGGACCCGCTCTCGCGCAGCTGGAACCGCGTGATCGCCAACGTCGGCTTCGACCGCGAGGACTGGTCGCTGATGCTGCGCCCGTGGTGGCGGATTTCCGACGGCGACGAGGACGAGAACCCCGGCATCGAGGACTACGTCGGTCGCGGCGACGCCACGCTGGTGCACCGACGCGGGCGGCACGAGTTCGCGCTGATGGGCCGGCATTCGCTGCGCGGCGGCGACCGCTCGCGCGGCGCGGTGCAGTTCGACTGGGGGTTCCCGATCAGCCGCTCGCTGCGCGGGCACGTGCAGGTGTTCGACGGCTACGGCGAGAGCCTGATCGACTACGACCATCGGGCGACCTACATCGGACTGGGCGTGTCGCTGCTGGAGTGGTACTGACGCCGCGGCCTGGGCTAGCCTGCGGCCACGCCACGCGACGGATCGACCCGATGCGACCCCAACGCCGCTCGTTCCTGGCCTACGGCTCGGCCCTGCTGGGGATGCTGAGCCTGCTGGCGGTGCTGTGTTTCCACTTTCCGCGGCTGCTGACCAGCGCCGAGTTCCGGGCGATCTACACCGAAGCGTTCGCCCGGCACCTGCTGCTCGCCGGGCTGGCGGCCGCGTTCGCCGCCGGCACGCTGGCGATCCTGCGCGGCCGCGACCGCCGGGTCGCGCTGGTCGGCGTCGCCAGCGCTACCGTCGCGGTGCTCGCCGGCGGCACCAACGTGCAGCTCGACGCGATCGGCGACACGCCCTACTCCCTCGGGCTGGACTGGTTCGTGCTGTCGCTGCTGTTCTCGGCGCTGGTGTTCGTTCCGATCGAGCGCCAGTACGGGCGGCTGCCGCTCTCGCCGCTGAGGCGGGGTTGGCGCACCGACCTGGCCTACTTCTTCATGAGCCACGTGCTGGTGCAGTTCGTCCTGATCGCCGTCACCGCCTCGACGGCGACGCTGGCGGCGCTGGCGGCGTATCCGGCGCTTCGCGACGCGATCCAGTCGCTGCCGGTGTGGGTGCAGTTCCTGATGGCGGTTTTCGTCGCCGACCTGGCCCAGGCGCTGCTGCACCGCGCCTACCACCGCGTCCCGTGGCTGTGGCGCTTCCACGCCGTGCACCACTCCAGTCGCGAGATGGACTGGCTCGCGGGCTCGCGCATGCACCTGGTGGAGATCGTGCTGACCCGCAGCTTCGTGCTGCTGCCGCTGCTGGTGCTGGGGTTCTCCGCCTCGGCGGTCAACGCCTACGTGGTGCTCGTCGGCCTGCAGGCGGTGTTGGCCCACGCCAACCTCGGCGTGCGCTTCGGCTGGCTCGAGCGCGTGCTGGTGCTGCCGCGCTACCACCACTGGCACCACGCGCGGCACCCTGACTACCTCGACGCCAACTATGCGATCCACCTGCCGCTGGTCGACCGGCTGATGGGCACGCAACGGCTGCCGACGGACCCGGAGGCGTGGCCGGCCGAGTACGGCGTCATGACGCTCGAGACGGTGCCGCGCGGCATCCTGCGCCAGCACGCGATGCCGTTCCTGCCACGGCGGCACTATGACGACCACGTGGCCTGACGCAGCCGCTGCGACGGCAACCGGACAGACTCGGACTTCCCCCGTGCAAGGAGCAGCGCGATGAAGATGCGGCGCATTCTGTCCCTCGACGGCGGCGGCATCCGCGGCCTCGTCACCTGCCTGTGGCTGGCCGCGGTCGAGGACGCCCTCGCCAAGGCCGGCAAGCCGGGCCTGTTGAAGCGGTTCGACCTCGTCGCCGGCAGTTCCACGGGCGCGCTGGTGGCCTGCGCGCTGGCGATCGGGCTGGGCCCGGCTCAGATCGCCGCCCTGTACCGCGACCAGCGTCACCTGATCTTCCCCGGCATCGCCGGGCGGCTGTGGTCGCGCGCCGGGCGCACGCTCTCGCAGGGCATCTCGGCGCCGCGCTACGACGGCAAGGGGCTCGACAAGGTGCTGAAGAAGACGTTCGGCGACACCACGCTCGGGCAGGCCCGGGTCCCGGTGCTGGTGACCAGCTACGACACGATCGGCCGCGAGCCTGTCCTGTTCAAGAGCTTCAAGCCCGAGCATGCCGACCTGCCGATGTGGGAGGTCTGCCGCGCGTCGGCGTCGGCGCCGACGTACTTTCCTGCGCACGGCATGACCGTCGAGGGGCGCCGCCGCGCGCTGATCGACGGCGGGCTGGTCGCCAACAACCCGACCGCGTGCGCGATCGCCGAAGCGCTGCGCAAGGACGCCCGCGTCGACAACGCCCACGACCTGGTCGTGCTGTCGGTCGGATCCGGCGAGCGCAACCGTCCGATCGACCTGAAGTCCGCGCAGGAATGGGGCGCGCTGGAGTGGGCGGTGCCGATCATCGACGTGCTGTTCGACGGCAACACCGACTCGGTCGACTACATCGCCCGGCACCTGGTCGGCGACGGCTACTTCCGCATGCAGACCGACCTGGTGATCGGGCTGGACGACCTCGACGACGTCAGTTCGACCAACATCGCCGCGCTGGAAATTGTCGCGCGCAACTACCTCGAGCGCGACGACACTCGCCGCCTGCTGGTCGACCTCGCGCAGCGGCTGTAGCGGCACGCGCGTAGGCCGCACGCATGTTGCGGGCGCGGCGCCGGTGGCTCAGTTCCGGAAGCGGGCCGGGTCGGCGGGCCGCATCGGCGCGTCCTCCACCGACCAGGCGCCGGAGCCGGCCTTGTGCAGGGTGATCGGACGCTCCTGCGACATCGCATCGTCGGCCCGCTCGCCCTGCCCTTCGTCGAAGGCGAAACGCCCGACCAGGCCCGGCGCTGCGTGCGGCACCGCCTCACGCCAATGACGGGCAAGCTCGGTCGGCTCCAGCGCGCGGTCCCAGAGCCGCAACTCGTCGACCAGGCCCTTGTAGTCCTCGTACTGGGTGAAGGCGTAGTTCCAGGCCGTCATCACCTCGGCACCGATGGCCCAACCGCCCAGTTCCACCGGGTCGTCAGGGTGGGACAGGCGGTCCCACCACCGCCGCATGTCGACGCGCCGCGGGATGTCGGTGTGCGCCACCTGCCGGCCGTCGATCCACAGCTCGAGCCGCGCGCCCTCCGGCGCGCGCCAGCGGCGCACCGCGGCAACGTGGTGCCATTGCCCATCCAGCAGGCTCGGCGCGTTCGCGGCCGGCCACGCCTGCACGGCCCAGACCATGCCCTCGGGCATGCCGTCCCTGCCGTCGGCAAACATCCAGCGCAAGCGCCCGCCGCCGTAGAACTGCAGGCTGAAGGTGCCCTCGCGAGTGTTGCCGGCCATGAAGCCTTCGGGCCGCGTGTGGCCGTCGATGAGCCAGTTGCCGCTGAGCCACCAGCCCCGACTGCTGTACGGCTCGGGGTCGGCGTCCGACCAGTTCGTCAGCTGGTTGTAGCCGCCGCGCCAGACCGGGCCGACCGGCAAGCCCGCGTCGGGTTTGATCCACAGTTCGAGGGTGAACTCGCCGCGACCGAAGCCGGCCGGTAGCTGGGCCAGATCCGCGAAGTCGTACTGCATCGGCAGGTTCTGGCGCAGGTGCAGCGAACCGCCTTCGGCGCGGGCAGCGCCCAGCCCCAGTGCCGCTGTCAGGAAAGCCAAGCCGATCGCGCGCTTCATGTCCTGGCCCCTTCGGCCCAACTGTCGTCGGCGGGCATGGTCCGGCATGCCGGCCGGCCGCGCATATGCCGTCCGCTTGGGAACTTCGGCAGTGCCCCGGGACGGGCTGAAATGGGGCGCCGGCGGTACCGGCGGCCCACTCACTTACTCGACGACCACTGGAATCCGGCCGATCGTCCCCGCCGAGATGCGCGCCTGCCACTCGCGCGGGCCGGTCTGGTGCACCGACTCGCCGGTCGAATCGACCGCGACGGTCACCGGCATGTCCTGAACCTCGAACTCGTAGATCGCTTCCATGCCGAGGTCGGCGAAACCGACGACCTTCGCCGCCTTGATCGCCTTCGACACGAGGTACGCGGCGCCGCCGACGGCCATCAGGTAGGCCGAGCCGTGCTTGCGGATCGCCTCGATCGCCGCCGGGCCGCGTTCGGCCTTGCCGACCATGCCGAGCAGGCCGGTCTCGCTGAGCACCTGCTCGGTGAACTTGTCCATGCGCGTCGCGGTGGTCGGGCCGGCGGGGCCGACGACCTCGTCGCGCACCGGATCGACCGGACCGACGTAGTAGATGAAACGGCCGCGCAGGTCGACCGGCAGCGGCTCGCCCTTGTTGAGCATGTCGACGATGCGCTTGTGCGCGGCGTCGCGACCGGTCAGCAGCTTGCCGTTGAGCAGCAGCACCTCGCCCGGCTTCCAGCTGGCGACGTCGTCCTTGGTCAGGGTGTCGAGGTCGACGCGACGGCCCTTCGACGCGTCGTAGGTCAGCTCCGGCCAGTCGCCCAGCGACGGCGGGTCGAGCATCACCGGGCCGCTGCCGTCGAGGGTGAAGTGCGCGTGGCGCGTGGCGGCGCAGTTCGGGATCAGCGCCACCGGCAGGTTGGCCGCGTGGGTCGGGTAATCCTTGACCTTGATGTCGAGCACGGTGGTGAGGCCGCCCAGGCCCTGCGCGCCGATGCCGAGCGCGTTGACCTTGTCGTAAAGCTCCAGCCGCAGCTCCTCGGCGCGGTTGGTTGCGCCGCGCTGCTGCAGCTCGGTGATGTCTATGGGTTCCATCAAAGCCTCTTTGGCCAGCAGCATCGCCTTCTCGGCGGTGCCGCCGATGCCGATACCGAGCATGCCCGGGGGGCACCAGCCGGCGCCCATCGTCGGCACGGTCTTCAGCACCCAGTCGACGATCGAGTCGGACGGATTGAGCATCGCGAACTTCGACTTGGCCTCGGAGCCGCCGCCCTTCGCCGCGACGATCACGTCGACCGTGTTGCCCGGCACGACCTTGACGTTGACCACGCCGGGGGTGTTGTCCTTCGTGTTGGTGCGCTTGCCGGCCGGATCGGCCAGCACCGACGCGCGCAGCTTGTTGTCGGGGTGA
The DNA here is from genome assembly GCF_003586305.1 of Cognatilysobacter tabacisoli. Taxonomy (GTDB): domain Bacteria; phylum Pseudomonadota; class Gammaproteobacteria; order Xanthomonadales; family Xanthomonadaceae; genus Cognatilysobacter_A; species Cognatilysobacter_A tabacisoli. The sequence goes on from NZ_QXJI01000001.1 coordinate 1,007,428, forward strand.
GCGTAGGCGCGGCGCACGCCCTCGTGGACCATGTCCTCGACGCCCATCGTCGCGTCGTCCCAGCGCACGTTCATGCCGATCTCGAGGAACACGGTGACGATGCCGGTGTCCTGGCAGATCGGCCGGTGGCCCTCGGCGCACATGCGCGAGTTGATCAGGATCTGCGCGATCGCGTCCTTCGCCGCCGGCGACTCCTCGCGCTCGTAGGCGGCTGCGAGGTTCCGGATGTAGTCGACCGGGTGGTAGTACGAGATGTACTGCAGCGCGTCGGCCACCGACTGGATCAGGTCTTCCTGCCGGATCGACACCGGGGCGAATGCGCCGGGCGCGGTGGGGGCGGAGGTCGAGGCGGACGGGCTGGCGGTCACGGCGGTCGCGGTCTGGCGGCTGGGCCCGCAATTTTAGCCCAGCGGCGGGGGCCGGCCTGCCGAATCCGTGGGACCCCTTAAACCCTGCGGCGGCCCGGCGCATCAACAGGACTATGCTGACCGCCGCCGTGAGCCTCGACCTCGACACCCCGTTGCCCACCGCGCCCGCCGACGACGTCGACGGCGCGCTGGCGAAGTCCGCCGGGCGCGGCGACGTGGCGGCGTTCGAGGCCCTGTATCGCCGCCACGCGGGCCGGGTCCACGGCGTCATCGCCCGGCTCGTCGGCGGCCACGGCGCCCGCGCCGAGGACCTGACCCAGGAAGCCTTCGTGCGAGCCTGGCAGGCGCTGCCGGGGTTCCGGTTCGAGAGCGCGGTGTCGACCTGGCTGCACCGGCTGGCGGTCAACACCGCGCTGATGGAGCTGCGCTCGCGCCGCTCGCGGCCGCAGCACGACGAGGACGACGAGGCGCTCGACGGCCTCGGCGTGCTCGATTCGGCCGGCCACCAGACCGCGCTGTCGATGGACCTCGAGCGCGCGGTCGCCACCCTGCCCCCGCGCGCACGCGCCGTGCTGGTGCTGCACGACGTCGAGGGCTGGAAGCACGACGAGATCGCCGCCGAACTCGGCATGGCGGTCGGCAGTTCCAAGGCCCAGCTGCATCGCGCCCGCGGCCTGCTGCGCAACCGCCTGCAGGCGCCCGCATGAAGGAGCACGAGATGAATCCGCTGACCCCCGACGACCCGCGCGACGACGCCACCTCCCTTGACGGCCGCCTGCGCTTCGCGCTGCGCGAGCTGCGCCGCGACGACCCGCCGTCGACCGATCTGTGGCCCGCAATCGCCGCCCGCGTTGCCCAGGTGCCGCAGCAGCGCGCCCCGCAGCAGCCGGCCGCGCCGGCGCGGCACCACCGGCTCGCCCCGTGGGCGCTGGCCGCATCGATGGTGCTGGCGGTCGGGATCGCGTGGCAGTTGCGGCCGCCGGCCGCGGCGCCGGATCCCGCGTTGTCGCCGGTCAGCCAGGAGGCCGCCGCGCTGACCCGCGAGTACGAGGCCGCGCTGAGCGAGCTCGACCACGCCGGGCCCTCCGACGACGCCGCGCTGCGCGAGCTCGACCGCAGCGCCGCGACGATCCGCGCCGCGCTGACGCGCGACCCCGATGCCCGATTCCTGCTCGACCGCCTGCAGGACACCTACCGCCGCCGCCTGTCGCTGACCCAGCGCCTGCTGCAGGCCTGACTTCCCGGAGAACGCCATGAACCGCTTCCGCTCGCCCCAAACCCGCCCCGCCCTGCGCCGCGCCCCCGCCCGCCTGACCGTGCTCGCCGCGCTGCTCGCGTGCGTCCTGCCGGCGTGGGCCGGCACGCCGATCGACCAGACCCGTCCGCTCGATGCGCGCGGCACGGTGCAGATCGAGAACCTCAAGGGCCGCATCCAGGTCCGCGTCTGGGACAAGGAGGAGGTCCACGTCGGCGGCACGCTCGGCGACGGCGTCGAGAAGCTCGTCATCGAGGGCAACCGCGGCAACCTGCTGGTGCGCGCGCAGTACCCGCGCAGCAGCAACCTCGGCAGCAACCGCACCCAGCCGACCGACCTGATCCTCGACGTGCCGCGCCTGGCATCGCTGGAGATCGAATCGGTGTCGGCGGACGTCGACGTGCTCGGCACCGCCGGCCGCGTGCTCGAGATCGACTCGGTCAGCGGCGACGTGGTCGTCGCCGGCGCGCCGGGCGAGGCCTCGCTCGAATCGGTCAGCGGCGACATGACGCTGACGCTGAACTGCGACGACGTCAGCGCCGAGTCGGTCAGCGGCGACATCCAGCTGCAGGGCCGGCTGGCCGGCGAGGTCACCGCGGAAACCGTCTCGGGCAACACGCGCGTCGACACGCGCGGCGAGCGCGTGCGCAGCCTGTCGCTGGCCAGCGTGTCCGGCGACGCGAGCGCGCGCCTCGGCCTCGCCGACGGCGGCCGCATCCGGGCCGAATCGGTCAGCGGCGACGTGCGCCTGCACCTGCCCAGGTCGCTGTCGGCGCGCGTCAGCGGCGAGACCTTCAGCGGTGACCTGCGCGCCCCGGGCGCGCGCGTCGAGCGGCCGAAGTACGGCCCCGGCGCGAGCTTCGAGCACCGCTACGGCGACGGCCGCGGCGAGATCTCGATCGAGACGTTCTCCGGCGATGCCGAACTGACGTTCGACTGAGGCCACCTCACCACCGCGCAAGAGAAGGCCCCGCGAATGCGGGGCTTTCTTTTCGCGCCGATTGCCCCAGCACGTAGCGCGTAGCGTCCCGGGTGCGTTCGGCCTTACCCGGGTTTCGAGGGCGCACGTTTCGCGCGCCGGCGCATCACGTAGCCCGGGCAAGCGCAGCGCACCCGGGGCACGCGACCAGCCGCCGGGTGGCAGTCCCGGGCGCCGCCTTTGGCCTTCCCCGGGCTACCGTGGTCGACTCGAGGCCGCGCAGCGGCGGCACGCGCGGGGCTCGCTGCCTTGAACGGCCTCACGGCAGGGAAGGCACAATCGCCCGATGGCCGCCTCCCCCGATTCGCACGCCCCTGCCCCGTCGCAGCCGCAGGCAAAACCCAGCCTGCGCGAGCGCTTCGACGCGCTGCGCAACCTGCCGCCGTTCCTCAAGCAGATCTGGGCGACCAGCCCGTCGCTGACGCTGGTCACGCTGGGCCTGCGCCTGATCCGCGCGTTCCTGCCGATCGCGACGCTGTACGTCGGCAAGCTGATCATCGACGAGGCGGTGCGGCTGGTCGGGACCGGGATGCGCTTCGAGGACCTCGCGGCCGCGTGGGCCAGCGGCGCGCTCGATCCGCTGGCGACGCTGCTGCTGGTCGAGTTCGCGCTGGCCATCGCGTCCGACCTGCTCGGCCGGCTGGTCAGCTACGGCGACAACCTGCTGTCGGAGCTGTTCACCAACGCGACCAGCGTGCGGCTGATGGAGCACGCCGCGACGCTGGACCTGGAGGACTTCGAGGACCCGGACCTGCAGGACAAGCTCGACCGCGCGCGGCGGCAGACGATGAGCCGGGTCAACCTGATGAGCCAGCTGTTCGGCCAGGTGCAGGACATGATCACCGTGGTCAGCTTCGCCGCCGGCCTGCTGGTCTACGCGCCGTGGCTGATCGTGCTGCTGGCCGCGGCGCTGGTGCCGGCCTTTATCGGCGAGTCGCATTTCAACGCGCTGGGCTATTCGCTCAACTACGCGTGGACGCCGGAGCGCCGCCAGCTCGAGTACGTGCGCCAGATGGGCGCCAGCGTCGAGACCGCCAAGGAGGTGAAGATCTTCAACCTCCACAAGTACCTCATCGCGAAGTACCGCGAGCTGGCAGACAAGTTCTTCCGCGCCAACCGCGCCCTTGCCCGCCGCCGCGCATTCTGGGGCACGATCCTCGCCGCGCTCGGCACGCTCGGCTACTACGTCGCCTACGGCTACATCGCGTGGCGCACGGTCAAGGGCGACTTCACGATCGGCGACCTGACTTTCCTCGCCGGCAGCTTCCGCCGCCTGCGCCAGCTCCTCGAGGGCTTGCTGGTGGGCTTCTCGCAGGTCGCCGGGCAGGCGCTGTACCTGGAGGACCTGTTCTCGTTCTTCGAGATCAAGCCGGAGATCGCCTCGCCGGCCAACCCCCTGCCGGTGCCGCAGCCGATCCGGCAGGGCTTCGTGTTCGAGAACGTCGGGTTCCGCTACCCGGACGCGACCAAGTGGGCGCTGCGCGGGCTCGACTTCGAGCTGCGCGCCGGCGAGGTGCTGGCGCTGGTCGGCGAGAACGGCGCCGGCAAGACGACGCTGGTGAAGCTGCTGGCGCGGCTGTACGAACCCGACGAGGGGCGAATCCTGCTCGACGGGCACGACCTGCGCGAGTACGACCTCGACGACCTGCGCGCCAACATCGGCGTGATCTTCCAGGACTTTGTGCGCTACCACCTGACCGCCGGCGAGAACATCGGCGTCGGCCAGATCGACGCGATGCACGACGACGACCGCATCCGCGAGGCAGCGCGCCGCGCGATGGCCGACCAGGTCATCGAGACCCTGCCGCACGGCTACCACCAGGTGATCGGACGCCGCTTCAAGACCGGCGTCGACCTGTCCGGCGGGCAGTGGCAGAAGATCGCGATCGCGCGCGCGTACATGCGCGACGCGCAGGTGATGATCCTCGACGAACCGACGGCCGCGCTCGACGCGCGCAGCGAGTTCGAGGTGTTCCAGCGCTTCAAGGAACTGTCCGACGGCCGCACCGCGGTGCTGATCTCGCACCGCTTCAGCTCGGTGCGGATGGCCGACCGGATCCTGGTGCTGGCCGAAGGCCGGCTCGAAGCCAGCGGTACCCACGAGGAGCTGCTGGCGGAGGGCGGCCGCTACGCCGAACTGTTCGAACTGCAGGCGGCCGGCTACCGGTAGGGCCGACCCTGGGCCGCCGGCTCGCCCCGACGGCCTTGAACGGTGGCGTCCGGCGGTAGACGAGCTGGCGGGCGCGGGTTGCCGTGGGGGCCGGCGGTTCACCGGGGTGGCGGGCCTGGGCCCGCCCGACCGTTGCCTCCCGCATCGGTGTGTTGCATCCGCAACGGTCCGCGATTGGGTATCGTCCGGCCCACCCGTTGCCGAGGAATTCCGCATGACCAAGCCGTCACTTCCGTCGCTGCTGGCGCTGTCGCTGTGCGCGGCGCTCGCTGCCTGCACCGGCACCGTCAGCACCGGCGGCGACCGCGCCGCCACCGGCGCGTCCACCCCAGCCTCGGGCTCACCCGACGCCGCGACCACGGCGCCCAACGGCATGCGCGTCACCGAAGTGGCGACCGGCCTCGTGCACCCGTGGGCCGTCGCCCTGCTGCCGGACGGCGGCTTCCTCGTCACCGAGCGCGGCGGCACGCTGCGCCGCGTCGGCGCCGACGGCGCGGTGTCGGCGCCGCTGTCGGGCGTGCCGACGGTGTGGGCGCAGGGCCAGGGCGGCCTGCTCGACGTGGTCCTCGCACCGGACTTCGCGCAGAGCCAGCGCATCTACCTCAGCTACTCGGAGGCCGGCGAAGACGGCACCGCCGGGACCGCGGTCGCGACCGCCACGCTCGGCGCGACCGGGCTGACCGACGTCCGCCGCATCTACCAGCAGCAGCCCAAGCTCGAGGGGCCGAACCACTTCGGCTCGCGCATCGCGTTCGACGGCGCCGGCCACGTCTTCATCAGCCAGGGCGAACGCAACGACCGCCCGAGTTCGCAGAAGCTGGACATGCTGCAGGGCAAGCTGGTCCGGCTGAACCTCGACGGCAGCGTGCCGCAGGACAACCCGTTCGTCGGCCGTGCCGATGCGCGCCCGGAGATCTGGAGCTACGGCCACCGCAACATGCAGGGCATGGCCGTCGACCCCGCCAGCGGCAAGGTCTGGCAGAGCGAGCACGGCCCGCGCGGCGGCGACGAGCTCAACATCCCGCAGCCCGGCAAGAACTACGGCTGGCCGGTGGTCACGCACGGCATCAACTACTCCGGGCTGAAAATTCCCGAGGCCGTCGGCAAGGAAGCGCCGGGCATGGAGCCGCCGCACCACGTGTGGGAGGTGTCGCCGGGCCTGTCGGGCATGGCGTTCTACCGCGGCCGCGACGGCGCGGCATGGAACGACAGCCTGTTCCTCGGCGCACTGGCCCAGCGAGCGGTGATACGTCTGTCGCTCGACGGCGACCGCATCACCGGCGAGGAGCGCCTGCTCGAGGACCGCGGCGAGCGCATCCGCGACGTGCGGGTCGGCGCCGACGGCAACGTCTACGTGGTCACCGACGAGAAGGACGGCAAGCTGCTGAAGATCGAGCCACCGAAGGCCGGCTGACCCGCAAGGCCGGATGGCCGGCGACCGACCCGGAGCGCGGACCCGCGAAGTCGCCTCCGGGTGGCGAGCAGAGCGCAGGCCGCCGGCGCATCCCGGATGCGGCCTGCGGTGTTCGCCGCGCTGCGGGTGCCGAACCCGCACGGCCGCTACCGGACCGGGGCTGCCTCGCTGGCGATGTCGCAGCGCCTCCGGATTCGGGCCGGCCGCGCGCATCGTCTAAAATGCACGGTCGACGCGCCGCGCGACCCCACTCCCCCGGTTGTTTCCATGTCCTCTGCCTTCGGCACCGAAACCGTGCTGGACGTCCGTCACTGGACGGACGCCTACTTCAGCTTCACCACTACCCGCGACGACGGCTTCCGCTTCGACAACGGCCAGTTCGTGATGATCGGGCTGGAGGTCGAGCAGCCCGACGGCACGCGCCGTCCGCTGATGCGCGCGTATTCGATCGCCAGCGCGAACTGGGAAGAGCAGCTGGAGTTCTTCAGCATCAAGGTGGCGAACGGACCGCTGACCTCGCGGCTGCAGCACATCCGGCCGGGCGACACCGTGCTGATCGGGCGCAAGCCGACCGGCACGCTGCTGATCAGCGACCTGCACCGCGGACGCAACCTGTACCTGCTCGGCACCGGCACCGGTTTCGCGCCGTGGCTGTCGATCGTCAAGGATCCGGAGACGTACGAGCGGTTCGAGCGCGTGGTCCTTTGCCACGGCGTGCGCAACGCGGTCGACCTCGCCTACCGCGACTACATCGTCAACGAGCTGCCGCGCCACGAGTACCTCGGCGAGCAGATCTCGCGCCAGCTGCTGTACTACCCGGCGGTGTCGCGCGAGGCGTTCACCTTCAACGGCGCCGATCACCGCGGACGGCTGACCGAGCTGATGGACAGCGGCCGGATGATGGCGCAGCTCGGCCTCGACGCGCTGGACCCCGAGCACGACCGCGCGATGATCTGCGGCAGCCCGCAGATGCTCGCGGATTTCCGCGCGATCCTCGACGCGCGCGGCTTCAGCGCGGCGCCGCGGATCGGCGTGCCGGGGCAGTACGTGTTCGAGCGCGCCTTCGTCGAGAAGTAGCGCGCGCGCCGCAACGCGTCAGTGCCACAGCCCGAGGATCAGGCCGAAAAGCAGGAACTGCGCGGCGTGGTAGCCGCCGTCGATGAGCCACAGCGCGAAGGAGCGCTGGGCGAACTGGTAGTTGATGCCGAAGCTGGCGGCGACGAACCCGATCCCCGCAACGGCGCCCGCCTTGAGCGCGGCATCGAGCGCGGGCGCGGGCCCGAGCCACCACGCGAACGCGGCGGCGGCCACCAGCGAGAACACGAAGCTGAAGCCGAACACCTTGGCCGGATGGCCGGCAGGCACCTCGCCGCCGTTCTCGCGGTTCCACGCGCGGCCGAACAGCAGCGGCGAGTACCACAGGCCGCCCAGCACGAAACTCGACACGGCGGCCAGCAGGATGGCGAACAGGTTCACGGCGAGTTCCTCGGATGGACGGCGCGATCATCGCGCGCCGGACCGTCGTCCGTCGCTCTGCCAGATGCGCCGTCTGGCGCCGACGGCCGATCGCGCAGGACCGACGGCGCGGCATCCGCTGACGGCATCCACGCGGCATGGGACACCGAGCCCGAGCGCCCGGCGACGCGTCTACTCGCCGCCGTAGCGCAGCCACACCGCTGCTTCGGCCTCGTTGCCGAACACGCGCGCGTCGAAGCCGCGCTCGCGCGCGAAGATCTCGGCGACCTCGACCAGCGGGATCTGGTGGTCGTGGGCCTCGACGTAGGCGATGCGCAGCCCGTCGAAGAAGCCGCTGTCGGCCATCGCATGGACGAAGGCCTGCAGCTGCTCGGGCGGCGGCGGGTCGCCGAGCATGTCGTCGACGACCAGCAGCTCGCGCGGCTTCAGCGCCTGCACCTGCTCGCCGATCGCAGTCCAGTACGCCACCGTCGTTTCCAACGTGCCGTTGACGCCGGCCACGTGCGCGCGCAGCCGCGTGCCGTGCGGTTGGAAGGCGATCCGAAAGGTCGGCGCGTCCGGCACCGTCGCAGTCCACGCTGGAGTCAACCCAGCGCGGCCTCGATGTCGGCGGCGATCGACTCGGGCTTGTCGGTCGGCGCGTAGCGCTTGATGACCTTGCCGTCGCGGCCGACCAGGAACTTGGTGAAGTTCCACTTGATCGCGTCGAAGCCCAGCAGGCCGCCCTTCTCGTCCTTCAGCCACTTCCACAGCGGGTGCGCGGCGTCGCCGTTGACGTCGACCTTGGCGAACATCGGGAACGTCACGTCATAGGTCAGCGAGCAGAAATTCTTGATGTCGGCTTCGTCGCCCGGCTCCTGGTGGCCGAACTGGTCGCACGGAAACCCTAGCACCGCGAAGCCGCGGTCGGCGTAGGAACGCTGCAGCGCCTCCAGGCCGGTGTACTGCGGGGTGAAGCCGCACTTGGACGCGACGTTGACCACCAGCAGGACCTTGCCGCGCCAGTCCTCCAGCGACCGCGGCTGGCCGTCGATGTCGGTGGCGGTGAAATCGTAGGCGGTGGTCATGGCGGCGGTCTCCGAGGGATGGCTGAAGGATAGCCCGGGGCGTGGCGGCCGATGCACCCGCGGTGCGAAACCGTCGCATGCGTGCCCCCCGGCATGCCGGCTCGATCACGTGCCGCCGCGTCCGGGTGCGCGCGCCCGCCGGAAACGACAACGCCGGGCAAGCCCGGCGTGTCGATGGATCGTGCGGCGTCGCGCGCCGCGGAGCGGAGGCGTCAGAAGCGCGCCTTGAACTCCACGCCGACGATGCGCGGCTCGTTGATGAAGCCGGTGAGGTTGTTGAAGTCGATGCCGCCGACCGCCTGCACTTCGTCGAGGATGTTGCGGCCGAACAGCGCTAGGTCGTACTGGCCGTTGTTCCAGCCGTAGCCGACGCGCAGGCCGCCCTCGAGCAGCGCCTTGCCGCGGAACTCGGCGGCCTCGTACAGGAAGAAGTTGACCTCGCTGCGGTACGCCCAGTCGGTGAACACGTAGAACTCGCCGCTGTCGCCGACCGGCAGGCCGTAGCGCGCGGTGACGTTGTAGACCCACTTGGGCGCCTGCGGCAGCGGGTTGCCGTCGATCAGCACCGTGCCCGGACGCGCCGGGTCCGGGTTGGCCGGGTCGAGCACGGTGCAGCCGCCGCCGCACGGGGCGACGGCGAGCGTCGCGTCGTCGATCTCGGTGTCGTTGTAGCTGGCACCGAAGGTCATCATCAGGTTGTCGGTCAGGTAGGCGTCGAAGTCGAGCTCGAAGCCCTGGCCGTGGGCCTGGTCGGCGTTGAGCAGGATCGTCTGGTTGGTGCCGCCGCCGACCGCGTTGAGCTGCTGGTCGTCGACGTCGTAGCGGAACACCGAGAAGCCCATGCGCGCACGCTTGTCCCACAGGTCGGCCTTGACGCCGGCCTCGTACGAGATCACTTCCTCGGCCGCGGCGATCGACAGCGACGGCTGCGCCTGGAACAGCAGGCGGCCCTGGATCGACGGCGCGCGGAAGCCCTTGGCCACGCGGCCGTAGACGTTGACGTCCGGGGTGACGGCGTACACGGCGCTCGCGTCCCAGCTGACGTCGTCGACGTCGGTGGTGGCCGGAATCGGGCCGGTGACCGGCGCGCCGAACGGCACGTTGGCCTCGATCACGCGCGCGGTGAAGTCCTTCTCGTCCTGGGTGTAGCGCAGGCCGCCGCGCAGCGTCAGCTTGTCGGTCGCCTTCCAGTCGAGCGAGCCGTACGCGGCCCACGCCTTGTTGCGCTGTTCCTGCTGCGCCCAGCCGTTGCGCGCGCCGGCGCCGAACAGCGTGTCGTAGTTGAAGCTGTCGACGGTGATGTCCTCGTCGAAGTAGAACAGGCCGGCCTGCCAGTTCAGCGGCGCGGCGTAGTTCGACTCCAGGCGGAACTCCTGGGTGATCTGGCGGTGGTTCGGCAGGCCGTCGGCCGACTCGGCCGCGAACGGGATGAAGCCCGGGCCCGAGGGCTGGAAGAACACCGCGCCGACGCCGCCGTCGATGTCGCCGCGACTGAACGACTCGGCCGTCTCGTAGCCGGTGATCGAGTACAGCGTCAGGTCGTTGCCGAGCTCCCAGCTCAGGCGCGCGCCGGCGCCGAAGGTGTCGAGCGTCTGCTGGTTGCGGCCGTCGATCGACACCTTCTCCGGGTCGAAACCGTCGACCAGGTCGTTGGTGCCCGGCTTGAAGATGTTGGCGCGGAACAGCCGCGCGGTGCCGTTGAGGTGGCGCGCGTGGACGTTGAACAGCGCTTCGAACGTATCGCTGCCGTCGTACTGCAGCTGCACGCGCGCGGCGGACTCGTCGTAGCCCTCGAGGTTCGGGTTGGTGCGGGCATTCGGATTGGTGTTGTCGACCCACTCCTCGCGGCGCTGGAACAGCACCGACGCGCGCGCCGACCAGTTCTCGCCGATCGGGCCGCCGACGGCGCCCTCGGTGTTGATCGTGCCGTACGTGCCGTACGCGACCTGGCCGTAGCCCTCGAGCTCGCGGGTCGGCTTGGCCGACTCGAACTTGACCACGCCGGCCGGCGTGTTGCGGCCGAACAGCGTGCCCTGCGGGCCGCGCAGCAGCTCGACGTTCTCGACGTCGAACACCGGGAAGCCCTTCAGCAGCGGGTTCTCCTGCACGACGTCGTCGTACACCAGCGACACCGGCTGCGACGCGTTGAGGTCGAAGTCGGTGTTGCCGAGGCCGCGGATGTAGAAGCGCGGGAACGCGCGGCCGAACGACGACTCGATATTGAGGCTCGGCAGCCGGCCGGACAGGAAGCGGATGTCGCCGCCGCCCGAGCCGAGCACGTCCAGCTTCTCGGCGTCGACGGTGGTCAGCGCGATCGGCACGTCCTTGGCCCGCTCGACGCGGCGCTGCGCGGTCACGACCAGGGCGTCGAGCGTCTTGGCGTCGGTGCTGGCCGGCGCGTCGGCGGCGGGCGCGGCGTCCTGCGCGGCGGCGATCGGCGCGACCAGGGTCAGGGCGATGGCGAGGGACAGGGCGTGGCGCGGAAGCGAGCGGGAGCGCTGCGACATGGGAGGCGGTCTCGATGGGCGGGCGTCGTGGGGGACGCGGGACGGGTCGGATGGCCGGCGTGCACTGCCGGAAGCTGTCTGACGGGGCCGTCCCATGACGGCCGGGCGCGGGCGGTCCGCGCCATCTCAACGGATGGGCCCGGCAAATGTTACCGCATCGTGAAAGCGGCTGTACCTTTGCGTACGCGTGCCTGCGAAGAACCGGGGTGATGACCCCGGGCACGTCCCGGCGGGCCAAGCGCCCGGCGCTGCCGCACGCCGTCCAAAAAATAAGCGCGCGCCGCGGTGCTCCCGCGGCGCGCGCCGGTGATCTGCCCTGCGGTCAGTGGTGGGCCGGCTCGGACACCTGCTTCACGACCTCCAGGGTCTCGCGGTCGCGGCCGTGCAGCGCGATGTCGGCCTGCGCGACCATGCCGCACAGTCGGCCGTCGGCATCGACGACCGGCAGGCGGCGCACGCGCTGCGCCTCCATTAGGTCGCAGGCGTCGGCCAGCGTCCGGGTGGCCTCGATCGTCATCGCGGGCGAACTCATGCAGTCCGTCGCGCAGGCGGCGTTGGCATCGCGGCCGTCGGCCAGCAGGCGCACGACGATGTCGCGGTCGGTCACCACGCCGACCGGATGGCCGGCGGCGTCGATCACCGGGATCTGGCCGCAGTCGTTGTCGCGCATCAGCTTGGCGACTTCGTGCAGCGGGGTGTCGGCCGAGCACGCGGCCGGGTTCGGGGTCATGGCGGAACGGACGTCCATGGCAGGTGGCTCCGAGGGTGGGGGTGGAACGCAGCGTCGCGCCGTGCGGGTCGCCGATGCGTGAATCGCGACGGATGCCGACACACTGGTTCAGGCTGCGCGCCGCATTCAGTGCGGAGCATGCCTTTCGTCATGGGTCCGTTCCGACCCCATCGGCTACCCTGCGGGACGTTTGTCACCCCTGACGAGGCTCACCGATGAAGCACCCTCTCGCGCTGGCGCTGGCCTTGGCGCTCGCCGCCACGGCCCCCACGTATGCCCAGACCGCCAAAGCTGAGTCCGCCGTGACCGCGCAATCCTCCAACCCGCTGTTCGTCGAAAGCACGCTGCCGCTGCAGTACCCGCACTTCGACAAGATCAAGGACACCGACTTCGCTCCGGCCATCGAGCGTGGCATGGCCGAACAGCTGGCCGAGATGGAGGCGATCGCCAACAACAAGGCCAAGCCGACCTTCGACAACACCATCGTGCCGATGGAGAAGTCCGGCCGCCTGCTGAGCCGTTCGCTGTCGGTACTGTTCAACCTGCTCAGCGCCGACACCAACCCGGTGCGCGAGAAGCTGCAGGCGGAGTTCGCGCCGAAGCTGTCCGCGCACCGCGATGCGATTTCGCTGAACCCGAAGCTCTACGCGCGGGTCAAGGCGCTGTACGACGCGCGCACGACGCTGGGGCTGGACGCCGAGAGCGTGCGCCTGGTCGAGCGCTACCACACCGATTTCGTCCGCGCCGGCGCGAGCCTGACCGAGGCGCAGAAGGCCCGCGTCAAGGCGATCAACGGCGAGCTGGCATCGCTGGGCACGAAGTTCAGCCAGAACGTGCTGGCCGAAGTGAACGCCTCGGCCGTCGTCGTGGACCGCAAGGAAGACCTCGCCGGCCTGTCGGACGAGCAGATCGCCGCGGCGGCCGAAGCGGCCAAGACGCGCAAGCTCGACGGCAAGTACGTGATCGCGCTGCTGAACACCACCGGCCAGCCGGCCGAGGCGCAGCTCGAGAACCGCGCGCTGCGCGAGCGCCTGCACAAGGCCTCGGTCGCCCGCGGCGCGCGCGGCAACGAGTTCGACAACACCGCGATCGTCGCCAAGGTCACCCAGCTGCGCGCCGAGCGCGCGAAGATCATGGGCTACGACAACTACGCGGCGTACGTGCTCGAGGACGAAACCGCGAAGACCCCGCAGGCGGTCAACGCGATGCTCGCCCAGCTCGCCCCGGCGGCGGTCGCCAACGCCAAGCGCGAAGCGGCCGAACTGCAGGCGATGATCGACAGCGAGCAGAAGGCCAAGGGCCAGCCGACGTTCCAGCTGCAGCCGTGGGACTGGGCCTACTACTCCGAGAAGGTCCGCGCCGCGAAGTACGCGTTCGACGAGTCCCAGCTCAAGCCCTACCTCGAGCTCAAGCGCGTGCTGGAAGACGGCGTGTTCTTCGCCGCCGGCCAGCTGTACGGCCTGAAGTTCAAGGAGCGCACCGACCTGCCGAAGTACCACCCGGACACCTCGGTCTACGACGTGTTCAACGAGGACGGCTCGCAGCTGGCGATCTTCATCTTCGATCCGTACGCGCGCCCGTCCAAGCGCGGCGGCGCGTGGATGAACTCGTACGTCGAGCAGAACAAGCTGTTCGGCACGCTGCCGGTGGTCGCCAACCACCTCAACATCCCGAAGCCGTCCGAAGGCAAGCCGACGCTGCTCACCTGGGATGAGGTCACCACCACGTTCCACGAGTTCGGCCACGCGCTGCACGGCATGTTCTCGGACGTGAAGTACCCGTATTTCTCGGGCACGAGCGTGCCGCGCGATTTCGTCGAGTACCCGTCGCAGGTCAACGAGATGTGGGCCGACTGGCCTTCGATCCTGGCCAACTACGCCAAGCACTACCAGACCGGCGCGCCCATGCCGAAGGAACTGCTGGACAAGGTCGTGGCTGCGTCGAAGTTCAACCAGGGCTTCGCGACGACCGAGTACCTCGGCGCCGCCCTGCTCGACCAGAACTGGCACCAGGCGACCGCGGACCAGCTGCCCGAGGCGAGCGGAGTGATGGCGTTCGAAGCCGCCGCGCTGAAGAAGGATGGCGTCGACTTCGCTCCGGTGCCGCCGCGCTACAAGACGCCGTACTTCAGCCACATCATGGGCGGCTATGCGGCCGGCTACTACGCGTACATCTGGTCCGAAGTGCTCGACGCCAACAGCGTGCAGTGGTTCAAGAACAACGGCGGCCTGACCCGCGCCAACGGCGACCACTTCCGCAAGACGCTGCTGTCGCAGGGCGGCGCCACCGAAGCGCTGCAGCTGTTCCGCAACTTCGCCGGCCACGAGCCGAAGATCGAGCCGCTGCTCGAGAAGCGCGGCCTGACGGCGACCACCGCCGACGGCGCGCCGCCGGTCGACACCGGTTCGAAGAAGTAAGCCGCGCCAACGCGCAAGCGAAACCGCCCGGAGCGATCCGGGCGGTTTTTTTGTGCCGAGAATCCGATCGCGGATCAGTCTCCGCCGCCTCCCCCACCGCCGCCATCGCCGCAACTGCCGCCGTCAGCGCCGTCGCATGCGTCGGGGCCGGCCCCCGCGCCGAGGTAGACCACCGGCGCATCACCGCCGCGCGCCGACCCTGCGCGCGAGCCGCGCGACCCGCCGACACGCGACGCCAGCAGCACCGCACCGCCCACGGCGACCAGCGCCGCAATCACCCATCCGATCGACTCCATCGCCCTTCTCCTGCCGCTGCGGCCCAGCGCCGCATCGCCAGCGTTGCCGCGGGAGATGACGCTTGGATGACACCCGCGTGCGCCGCCGACCGGCGGCGCCGCGCGCTTGCTAGCATCGACGCATGTCTGTCGCTCCGTCCCGCTCCTCCCTCCCCGCGCCCGATCCCGCCGCCGCTGCGGCGCTGCGACGCTGGCTCGATTCGCATCGGCGCGTGTTCGTCCTCACCGGCGCTGGCATCAGCACGGCGTCCGGAATCCCGGACTACCGCGGCGCGGACGGCCAGTGGAAGCGCCGCGCGCCGATCACCTACCAGGCGTTCACCCAGGACCGGCTGATGCGCGGCCGCTACTGGGCGCGCAGCTTCGTCGGCTGGCCTGGGGTGGCGTCGGCGCGGCCCAACGCCTCACATGAAGCCTTGGCCCGGCTCGAATCGGCCGGCCGGCTCGCCCCGCTGGTCACGCAGAACGTCGACGGCCTGCATGCCCGCGCCGGTCATCGCGACGTGATCGACCTGCACGGCCGGCTCGACCTGGTCCGCTGCCTCGACTGCGACCACGCACTCCCGCGCGCGGCGCTACAGCAGCCGCTGGCGGACGCGAACCCGGCGTGGGTCGACCGCACGGCCGCGGCCGCGCCGGACGGCGACGCCGACCTCGACGACGCCGACTTCAGCACGTTCGTCGCGCCGGCCTGCCCGCGCTGCGACGGACTGCTGAAGCCCGACGTGGTGTTCTTCGGCGAGAACGTGCCCCGCGCGCGCGTCGACGCGGCCCACGCCGCGCTGCACGACGCCGACGCCGTGCTGGTCGCCGGTTCGTCGCTGATGGTGTACTCCGGCTACCGCTTCGCGAAGATGGCGCGCGCGGCCGGCAAGCCGCTGGCGCTGCTGACCCGCGGCGTGACGCGCGCCGACGACCTCGCCACGTTGAAGCTCGACGCCGACTGCGGCGCCACGCTGGAAGCGGCTGTCGACTGAGTCGATACACGCTGCTGCCGCGGCGGTACGCCTCGACCGCGAAGATTGCTCTGCGCGGCCGCAAGCGCGTCCATGAGGGGCGCGCCAGCCCGCATCGTGCCGGAGCGAGAAGCGCTTCAGCGCCCGCGGTTGAGGTCGAGGAAGATCTCGCGCGCGGCGACGCCGACGTCGGGCTGGTCAATGAAGAAGCCCTGCACGCCCAGTCCGTACAGCTGCACCGCTTCGGCCAGCGCGCTCTGGTCAACTCCGTTGGCGCCCTGGGTCAGGAACGGCTCCTCGGCGCGCAGCGTGTACGGATGCACCTGCAGGCCGGCCTGCAGCGCCCACGACAGCGCCGGATGCACGAGCCCGAGGTTGCGCGTGCCGAGTTCGGCACGGCCGTCGCCGTCGGCGTCCTGCTTCGGCGACAGCGCGACGCGCGGCAGCAGGTTCCCCTTCCACGGCCCGATGCCCGACGCGTAATTCGCCTTCATCCAGCGCAGCACGGGCTCGGTGGCAAGCGTGCCGTAGCGCGTGCGTTCGCCGAGCCCGCCGTCGACCACCGCGCCCAGCTCGCCGTACAGCGCGCCGAGGTCGGCGCCCCGGCGCACGTTGTAGCGCAGGTCGTACGGCGTGGCCGTGTGGAAATCGTCGTACAGCTGCACCAGCGGCACATCGATGCCGGCCGACGGCAGCAGCGAGCGCTTGAGTTCGATCAGGTTCTCGACCTCGAAGCTCTGGATGAAGACCCGCGACGGGTCGGTGAAGCCCTCGGCAACCAGCGTCTCGACCAGTTTGGCGCCGAGCGAGACGTTGATCGGCGCGCCGTCCAGCCGCCGGCCCTCGCGGGCGAAATACGTCGGGTGCTTGGTTTCCGGGTACACGCCGATGACGCGGCCGCCGCGGCTCTCGCGCTTGGCCAGCTGCACCACCTCGGCAAAGGTCGGGATCGGGTACATGCCGTCGAAGCGGGTGTTGTCGGGGCGGATCGCCGGGATGCGCTCGCGCGCGCGCAGCGTCTTCAGCTCGGCGAGCGTGAAGTCCTCGGTGAACCAGCCGGTCACCGACTGGCCGTCGACGGTCTTGGTGGTGCGCCGCCCCCCGAACTCCGGGCGCGAGGCCACGTCGGTGGTGCCCGAGATCTCGTTCTCGTGACGCGCCACCAGTACGCCGTCGCGGGTGGCGACGAGGTCGGGCTCGATGAAGTCGGCGCCCATGCGGATCGCCAAGCGATACGCCTCGAGCGTGTGCTCGGGCCGGTAGCCGCTGGCGCCGCGGTGGGCGATCACGATCAGGCCCTGCGTGTCGCGGTGGCGGGAATCGTGCACGGGGGTGGCGTCCTGGGCGGGCAGCGGCAGCGGGCCCGCGGCGAGAGCCAGCAGGACGAAGGCCGGAACGAGCTTACGGCAGCGCAGGGGAAGGGCGCGCAGGCGCATCGGTGTCTCTCCTTGGAGGGGGGCGCCGACTCCCCTGTGCGCCGGCCGAAGCAGGCTGACCGGGCGACGTTGCGCCCGCTTGACCGTTTCGCGTCAGCGTTGGCGACCTCGCCGCTAGCGCACCGCCGCGTAGCCGCCCGGCACGCCGCGCGGGGACAGCACCAGCTGCCAAAGCTGCGTGCGCCGGCTCCGGAACGCCGCCATCGACGCCGACAGGTAGTACCGCCACATGCGCCGGAAGCGCTCGTCGTACGACGGCGGCAGGGTCGGCCAGGCGCGCTCGATGTTGTCGCGCCATGCCTGCAAGGTGCGGTCGTAGTCCGGGCCGAAGCCGTGCCAGTCCTCGACCACGAAGCGGCCCTCGCAGGCCGACGCGATCTGCCGCATCGACGGCAGCATCGAGTTCGGAAAGATGTAGCGTCCGATCCACGGGTCGGTGTGGTCGACCGACACATTGCCGCCGATCGTGTGCAGCAGGAACAGCCCGCCTCCGGTCGCGGCCTCGTCGCGCAGGCAGCGCCGGACGACGTCGAAGTACGTGCGATAGTTGCGCACGCCGACGTGCTCGAACATGCCCAGCGAGAAGATCCGGTCGAAGCCTGCTGCGTCGTCGCCGCCGTCCGCTCCCAGCGCGCGGTAGTCCTGCACCCGGATCTCGACCGGCAGGCCCACGCAGCGCTCGCGCGCATACGCGGCCTGCCGCTCCGACACGGTGACGCCGACGCCGGAGATCCCGTAGCGCTCGGCCGCGAAGGCCAGGGCCTCACCCCAGCCGCAGCCGATGTCGAGCGCGCGCATGCCGGCGCGCAGTCCGAGCTTGCGGCAGACCAGGTCCAGCTTGGCCTCCTGCGCCGCGTCGAGGTCCGCTGCCTCACGCCAGTAGCCGCAGCTGTACACCAGCCGCGCGCCGAGCATCGCCGCGTACAGATCGTTGCCGAGGTCGTAGTGCCGCTGCCCGACGATGAAGCTGCGGCGCTGGGTCTGCAGGTTGCTCAGCCGCGCGCGGATGAAGTCGAGCAGCTCCGCGGCGCCGTGGACCTGCTGATCCAGGTGCGCGTCGAGCAGCTTGAACAGCAGCACGTCGAGCGGCCCGACCGGGTCCCACCAGCCGTCCATGTACGACTCGCCCAGGCCCAGCGAGCCCTGCGCGAGCAGCCGCGCATAGAGGCGCTCGTCGTGCACCTGCAGGTCGCCCGGCCGGGCGCCACCGATCGCGATGTCGGCGGCCGTCAGCAGGTGTTCGACGCGGTGGCGGAACGGGTGCAGCGCCATCAACCCTCCTCGCTCGACGGAGGCTGGCGCGGCCGGCATCAAGGCCGCGTGGCGACGCCGGGCGGCTCAGCCCGCAGGCGGCGCCGGGCCCTCCTGGAACATCGCCCGGTACGCGGGCGCGACGTGCGGCAGCAGCACGGCGGCAGGCACCTCGACCGTCTGCACGCCGTCGGAGTACGGACCCACCTGGTACGGCGCGAACACGAAGCGCAGCGCGACCAGCTTGCCGTCGGGCGCGACGACCGGCTCGAACTGCGAGAAGTTCGCCGGCGCCGGCTCGGTGCCGGCGTCGATCATCGCCCCGGCGTTCTTGACCACGTCGGCGCGCTCGGCCGGGTCGAGGTCGTCGGCGTCGACCCGCTGCGACAGCGCCACGTGCAGCTGCTCGCGGACGAAGCGCGCGATCGCCTGCCAACCGGCCGGGTCGGGCACCAGGTCCTGCGCCGTCAGCCGACGGTCCTGCGCCGGCAGCCAGACGAAGCGCTCGAGGATCGGCGCGCCGTGCGCGCCGCCGGTGTAGCTGCTGCCGTCGGCGGCGACCGCGACCAGCGTCGGCGAGTCGAGCACTTCGGTGAAGCTCAGCGACAGGTCGTACGGGGACGCACCCGGCGCGGTGCCGCGTTCCTTGGCCGCCTCGACCAGCGTGGCGCGCGATCGGTCGGCGAAGGCGCGCAGCTCGTTGGCGAGCTTGGGGTACTTCGCCATCGACGGCGGGTAGCTGATGCCGATGACGTAGTCCGGCGTGGTCTCGACCACGTCCTTCAGCTCGACCGTCGCCGGGGCCGGCGTGGGCGCTGCGGGTGCGGTCGCCGGCGGTGCGTCGCCCTCGCGCCGGCACCCGCTCGACAACAGCGCACCGATCAGCAACGTCGAACCGATCAGCTGTGCGCGCGTCATGGGTGTCCTGCCCTGGAGTCGTTGGGCCGCCAGTATCGCGGGTCGGCGTGATGCCGGCATGCATGGGACGGTGGCGCCGCGCGCAGCAAAGGCCGACCGCGGCCACGCGGGCCACTCGGCATCGCGATCGGCAGCGCCGATGGCCGCGGCCCGGCGCGGCTCAGGCCGACGCGAGCGCGCGCGCCAGCTGGTCGAGGTCGAACGGCTTGGTCAGGATCGTCCCGACGGCGCCGCGCTCGTGCAGCACGTCGCGGTCGTGCCCGGAAGCGAACACCACCCGGCGAATTCGCCCCTCCGCGCCGAGCCGTTCGGCCAGCTCGATGCCGGAGTACTTCGGCAGCTCGACGTCGGTGACCAGGACGTCCCACTCGTCGGCGTGGGCGCGCGCGAGCGCGACGTCCGGATCGCCAACCGATGCGTAGCGGTGCCCCAGCAGCGCCAGCATCTCTTCCATCAGGTAGCGCTCGTCGGGCGAGTCGTCGACATACAGCACCCGCAGCGGCGACGACGCCGCGGGTCCGCGCAGCGCCGCCTCGCGCTGGGCCAGCAGCCCGTGCACGCGGCGGGCCAGGTCGTCGGCGTCGTACGGCTTGTCGATGAGCTCCACCGCCCCGTCGAGCGCGCCGCTGCGCGCGAGCAGGTCGCCCGCGTACCCCGAGGTGTAGAGGACCGCGAGGTGCGGCACGTGCTCGCGCGCCAGTCGGACGAGTTCGGGCGCTCGCATGCGCCCGGGCATCACCACGTCCGTGAACAGCAGGTCCGGGGCGATGCCCGAATCGATCATCGTCCACGCGGTCGCCGCGTCGGGCGCCTGCATCACCGCGTAGCCGAGCGACTCGAGGATGCTGACCGACACCGCCGCCACCGCAGGGTCGTCTTCGACGACCAGGATGCGCTCACCGTGCCCGCGCAAGGCGGGCGCCGGCGCCTCGACCGCCGCGGGGACAGTCTTGTCGGTCGCCGGCAGGTACATCGACACCGTGGTGCCGCCGCCGGGCTCGCTGTCGACCTCGATGTGGCCGCCGCTCTGCTGCACGAAGCCGTAGACCATCGGCAGGCCGAGCCCGCTGCCCTTGCCGACCGACTTGGTAGTGAAGAACGGCTCGTAGATGCGCGATAGCACGTCCGGCCCCATCCCGACGCCCTCGTCGCGCACGCGAACCCGCACGTAGCGCTCGTGCCCGCGGCCGAACGCGTCGCCGTCGACGAGATCGCAGTCGATGCTCACCGTGCCGCCGGCCGGCATCGCGTCGCGCGCGTTGATCGCCAGGTTCAGCAGCGCGTTGTCGAACTGGTGGGCGTCGGCGTCGACGCAGTACAGGCCTTCGCCGACGTTCCACGCCAGCCCGATGTCGACGCCTTCGGCCAGCGCGCGCTCGAGGATGTCGCGCAGCCCGAGCAGGTGCGCACCGACGTCGAACACCTCGGTGTGCAGCGGGTGCCGGCGCGCGAACGTCAGCAGCTGCGAGGCCAGCTTGGCGCCGCGGCGCACCGCCGCCGACGCCGAGCGTGCGCGTTCGGCCGCGTCCGGCGGCAGCCCGGGTGCGGCCTGCAGCAGGCTCAGGTTGGCGCTGATGACCTGCAGCAGGTTGTTGAAGTCATGCGCGATGCCGCCGGTCAGCTGGCCGATGGCCTCGAGCTTCTGCGCCTGCAGCAGCGCGCTCTCGGCCGCCCGCCGCTCCTGCTCGCTGGCCTCGAGCGCGCGCGTGCGCTCCTCGACCAGCTCGGCCAGGCCGGCGTGGTAGCGGGCGAGTTCGGCCTGCGCCGCCGCCTGCTCGGTGATGTCGTTGCCCTGCACGAGGATGCCGGACACCTGCCCGTCGGCGTCGCGCACCGGCTGGTAGACGAAGTCCAGCACCACCTCGGCGAACTCGCCCGGTGCCGTCTCCAGCGCCAGGCGCACGCCGCGGCCGACGAAGGGCTCGCCGGTCGAATAGACGCGGTCGAGCAGCGCCAGGAAGCCCTGCGCGGCGATCTCCGGCACGACCTCGGAAACGCGCCGGCCGACGAACAGGCGCGGGCCGACGATGCGCTGGTATTCGCGGTTGAACAGCGTGTAGACGTGCTCGGGCCCGTGCAGGTAGGCCATGAAGCCCGGCGCCTGGTCGAACAGCTTCAGCAGCTCGGTGCGCTGGCGCTCCAGCTCCAGGTTGGTGTCGTGCATCCGGCGGGCACGGCCGAACACGCTGCCCTCCATCTTCTCGCGCGCCAGCGGCGACGGCGCCCGCGCGCTCTCGAGCTCCTGCTTGAGGTACTGCAGCTCGGTGACGTCCATCGTGTTCTGCAGCACGTGCGTCACCTGCCCGGACGCATCGCGCAGCGGCGTATTGGTGGCCGTCCAGAAGCGCTCCTCGATGACCACGCCGTCGGCGGTCTGGACCGGGATCGCGTAGCGGATCAGCTCGAGCACGTCGGTCTCGCCGTCGTCGAGTGCGCGGCGCAGCGAGCGCTGCAGCCGGCACACGGCCTCGTTGCCCTCGGGGCTGCCGTCGCCCGGGAACGCGTCGAACACCCGCACCCCGACCAGATCGGCGCGCGCGCAGCCGACCACTGCCAGGTAGGCGTCGTTCATTTCGACGAACCGCAGGTCGCGGTCGAGCACCATGTAGGGGTTCGGCGATCGCGCGAACACCTGTTGCCAGTCCAGACCGCTCACGACGCACTCCAGCGTGCCTGCCCGGCCCCGTCGGCCCCGTTCAAGGATGTCAGCAACAGGTGCAGGATTCGTGAATCCCGGTGCGGCCGGGCGCGTTTCGCGGACCGCCGGTCAAAACTCCGTGCGCTGCGGCAGCAGCCCGCGCAGCTCCGCATCCGTGAGGTTCCGCCACTGCCCGATCTTCAGGTGCCCGAGCTTGACGTTGCCGATGCGCACGCGCACCAGCGTCTTGACCCGGTAGCCGAAGTGCGCCGCCATCAGCCGGATCTGCCGGTTCAGGCCCTGCACGATCGTGATCCGGAAGCCGAACTTGCCGAGCCGACCGGTCTTGCACGGCAGCGTGGTCTCGCCGTGCACCGGCACGCCGCGGGCCATGCCGCGCAGGAACTCGTCGGTCACCGCGTGGTTGACCGCGACCAGGTACTCCTTCTCCAGCTTGTTCTCGGCGCGCAGGATCTCGTTGACGATGTCGCCGTTGCTGGTCAGCAGGATCAGGCCCTCGGAATCCTTGTCCAGCCGACCGATCGGGAAGATCCGCTTCTCGTGGCCGACGAAGTCGACGATGTTGTCCTTGACCCCGGACTCGGTCGTGCAGGTGACGCCGACCGGCTTGTTCAGCGCGATGTAGACGTGCTTGCGCTGCCCCTTGGCGGCCGTGCGTACCTCCAGCTTCTGGCCGTCGACCAGCACCGTGTCGCCGTCGCCGACCTCCGCGCCGATGCGCGCGCGCACGCCGTTGACGGTGACCCGGCCCTCGGCGACCAGCCGGTCGGCCTCGCGGCGCGAGCAGAAGCCGGTGTCGCTGATGTGCTTGTTCAGGCGCATGCCGTTCGGGCTCGCTGGGGGCGGCGTGGGGGGCGCGCATGCTGGCACAAAGCCGCTGCCCGCGCACGGCCGTGCCCGACCGGCGGGCGACGAAGCTGCCGCGCCGCGTCGCTTTTCAGCCGAGCAGGTCGGTCACTTCCGGGTGGCGCTCGACCCACGCGGCCGCGTACGAGCAGGCCGGCCGCACCTTGAGCCCGGCCGATCGGGCATGCGCGAAGGCCGCCTCGACCAGGCGCGAGGCGATGCCGCGGCCGCCAATGGCCTCGGGCACGCCGGTGTGGGTGATCGTCAGGGTGTCGCCATGCAGTTGGTACTCGAGCTCGGCGCGGTGGCCGTCGAGCTCCACGGTGAAGCGCCGGGCAGCGGCGTCGTGGGCAATCGCGGATTCGGTCATGGCGGGCTCCGGGCAGGTCAGTCGGGCGGGTCGAGGCAGTATCGCCAGCGCGGCGATCAAGGGCCGATGACGGACGCGCCGCCGCGCCGGGGCGGTGACGCAATCGCCCCTGGCCGGCGGCCAGAAGCCGATGGGGGATCCCCTCCCCCGCCGTCGGGCGGGGCGCGCGGTCCGGGTGGCACGGTCCCTGCGTTGGACCTCTTACCAGGGGAACGGAGCACGTCCATGCAGCAGATCCCTCGCCTGCCGGCCGACTCGGCCAGCGACGATTTCCTGATCCACCGCCTGTACGAACTGGCCATGGCCGGGGGCGACGGCAGCAGCGAATGGCAGCGCCTCGACGAGGTGGTCTACACCCGCCTGATCGACGCCTACGGCTGCGAAGCGCCGGACCTGCGACCGCGCCTGGTGGCCTGACCCGCGGCGGGCGGCCCGGCCCGCCGCCCGGCCGTCGTCAGAACGACGGCGACATCAGCCGCTGCAGGAACACGCCGGCGATGCGCGGCTCCATCAGCAGCATGAACAGCACACCGTAGATCGCGCCCGACAGGTGCGCGCTGTGGTTGGTGTTGTCCGTGCCCTTGCGGTCCATCCAGAACGAATAGCCGACATAGAACACGCCGTAGAGGATCGCCGGCACCGGCAGGAAGAAGATGAAGATCAGCGACCACGGGTTGATCAGGATGAAGGCGAACAGCACCGCCGACACCGCACCGGAGGCGCCCAGGCTCCGGTAGCGCGCATCGTGCCGATGGCGCAGGTAGGTGGGCAGGATCGCGATCACGATCGCCGACAGGTAGAACGCGATGAAGCCGATCGGCCCGATCAGCTCGGTGATCACCTGCTCGGCGAACCGGCCGAAGAAGAACAGCGTGATCATGTTGAACAGCAGGTGCTGCCAGTCGGCATGGATGAAGCCGTGCGTCAGCAGCCGGTCGAACTGCTTCTTCCGGTCGATCGCGGGCGGCCACAGGATCAGGCGATCGAGCAGGCGCGGCCGCTCGAAGGCCAGCCACGACACCAGCACGGTGATCGCGATCAGGGCGTAGGTCAGCATGCGGCAGGCTCTCCGGGTCGTGCGTTGGCGCGCGGCAGGCGAGCCGGCGCGCGGATGCCGACCGGCGCCGCGCCATCAGGCGCGGCGCGCAGGTCGTCGGGTCTCGTGGCTGCGATCACGCCGGCCGGTAGTGGTCCTGCATCGGGTAGCGCCGCGCGTACAGCGCGAACACCAGCGCCGCCAGCAGCGCGAAGCCGGCGAAGAAGAACATCAGGAACGCGGTCTCGCTCAGTCCGGTCAGGCCGATCTGCGACGTGACCACCTCGTTGCGTACCGCGGCGTTGCTCAGCAGCACCCACAGGTTGCCGATCGTCACCGACAGCATCCAGAAGCTCATGATGCTGCCCTTCATCGACGGCGGCGCCTGGCTGTAGGCGAACTCGAGACCGGTCGCCGACACCAGCACCTCGCCGAAGGTCAGCAGCGCGTACGGCAGCACCTGCCAGACGATCGTCACCGGGTCGCCGCCGTCGATCGCCAGCTGCAGCATTCCCGCGACGATCCACGCCAGCCCCGAGAACGCGATGCCCGCGCCCATGCGGCGCAGCGCGGTCGGCTGGAAGCCCATGCGCCGCAGCGCCGGGTACAGCACCAGGTTGTTGAACGGGATGATCAGCATCACCAGCGCCGGGTTCAGCGCCTGCATCTGCGCCGACTGGAACCACGAGGGCTTGGTCATCAGCTCGCCCTGCAGCACCCAGGTCGAGGCCTTCTGGTCGAACAGCGACCAGAACGGCGTGACCAGCGCGAACACGATCAGGATCCGCAGCACTGCGCGCACGCCGTCGACGGCTTCGTCCGGGTGCAGGCCGCGCGCGCGCTCGAGCTGCATCGACGTGCCCAGGCCGCCGAACGCCAGCAGGAACACGATCGCCAGGCAGAACGCCGACACGAAGCCGAGCTTGCCGATGAACCCGAACGCCACCAGCGACAGCACGATGCCGAGCGCGGCGACCCACAGGCCGGGACGCCCGGCGCCCGGCCGCTGCGCGAGCAGCGCGCTGCGCGAGACGTTGAGGAACGAATGCGGGTTCGGCGGCGACGGCGGCAGGTGCACGTACTTGCGGCGGCCGGCCCAGAAGATCACCAGCGCGATGAACATCAGCAGGCCGGGGATGCCGAACGCCACCGACGGGCCGTAGTTCTTCAGGAACACCGGCATCAGCAGCGACGCGAAGAAGCTGCCGAAATTGATCGTCCAGTAGAACGCGTCGTAGACGACCTTGGCCTTCTGCTCGTTCGACTTGTCGAACTGGTCGCCGACGAACGCCGAGACCAGCGGTTTGATGCCGCCCGAGCCCAGCGCGATCAGGAACAGGCCGGTGTAGAAGCCGGTGCGGTTGTCCTCGAAGATCGCCAGGAACGCATGGCCGATCACGTAGACGATCGACAGCCAGAAGATGGTGTTGTACTTGCCGAAGAACCGGTCGGAGATCCACCCGCCGAGCAGCGGGAAGAAGTACACGCCGATCACGAAGGTGTGGAACACGTCCTTGGCGATGCCCTGGCGCTCGGCCTCCGGCGCCATCGACAGGATCACGCTGGTGATCAGGAACGGCACCAGGATGTTGCGCATCCCGTAGAAACTGAACCGCTCGCAGGCCTCGTTGCCGATGATGTAGGGGATCTGCCGGGGCATCGGGCCCTGGCCGGCGGCGGTCGCGGCGGCGGTGGTCGTCATCGTTGGCGGTCCTGCGGGTGCAAAGCCGCAAGCCTACCCGATCGACCGCGTGCGCGGCTTTATGGACTGGGGCGGACCGGCCGTGCGCCGCCGCACGGGCTGCAGCGCCGTGGCGCGGCGCTCACTACATCCAGCCGGCGGTCAGGGCGCGGCCGGCGCGCGGCTGGCCGGCGCGCGGCTGGCCGGCTCGCGGTAGCGGAACGTCAGCCACAGGCCGACGGCCGCGGCGTAGCAGAGGTTCGGGATGAACGCGCGGTCGAGCCGTGCGCCCTCGGTCGAGAGCGCGACGAAGTTGGTGTAGGCGGCCTGCGACAGGGTGAACGCGGCGACCATCAGCATCAGGCGGATCCACACCGGCTCGCCGAGCCGAAGCGCGAGGATCGTCGCCTCCGACACCAGCACGCCGACCAGGAACGGCAGCACGCCGCCGATCAGCACCACGTCGACGGTACTGCCCTGCCCGCGCGCGGCCAGCATCAGGTCGGCGAACGTCAGCTGCAGCGGGCGCATCACCAGGAACGCCAGCAGCCCGGTGCAGAACGCCATCAGCCGCACGTACTGCTCGGCGCCGCTCGAGCGCGCGATGATCCGCACCGCGATCCAGATCTGGCTGGCGATCGTCAGCAGGATCAGGGCCTGCTGCAGCACCAGGAACGCATCCCACTCCATGTGTGCACCGTGGTTCTTCCGTGACGCCCGCAGCATAGCCGTCGTGGCGCGCGGCTGCAGGGCGACGGCGCGCTGCGCGCCGTGCTCAGCCGCTCAGGCCCACTCGGTCAGGCCTTCGCGCTCGTACAGCGTCTTGAACGACGGCCGCGCCTTCAGCCGCTGCGCCAGCGCGCCCAGGTGCGTCCATTCGTGCGCCGGCTTCGGCATGCCGCGCGACCAGCGCATCAGCATGACCAGGTAGAAGTCCGCGCCGCTCAGGCGCTCGCCGAGCAGGTGCGGGCCGTGCGCGGCCAGGTGCGCGTCGAGCCGGTCCCACGCCGCCTCGATGCGCGGGCGCACGTGCTCGCGCGCGGCGTCGGCCTGCGCGTCGCCGGCCGCTTCGCCCGGGTACCACCAGATCCGGAACAGCGGCTGCACCACATTGGCCAGGTGGAACATCCACTGCAGAAACTCGCCGCGCCGCGGGTCGTCGACGGCGGGCGCCAGCCCCGCGTCCGGATGCGACTCGGTCAGCATCATCGCCAGCGCCGCGGCCTCGAAGCGCGGCTGGCCGTCGACGACCAGCGTCGGCACCACGCCGTTCGGGTTCAGCGCCAGGTACGCGGCGCTTTTCTGCTCACGCGCGGCGGTATCGACCTTGTGCAGCGCGTGCGGCACGTCGAGCTCGATCAGCAGCCAGTGCACGAGCAGGCTGGCGGCGCCGGGGGCGTAGTACAGGGTGTGCATGCGGTCGATCCGTAGGCGGTCGGCGGGGCCGCCACGATGCCAGATCGCGACCGCCGGCCCAATGGCCGCAATCCGCAACCCAGCGTGACGCGTGGGGCGGCAATGGCGCGCAGGGGCTCGGCTACCATCGGTGCCCTGTCGATTGCAGGAAGACCCGATGACCGCTTCGCCGATGCGCGTGCCGCGCGCTGCCCTCGTGCCCGCTGCGCTTGCGCTCGCCGTCGCCGTGCTTGCTGTGCTGCCGGCCACCGCGCGCGCCGCCGACGCCCCGCTGACCACCGAGGCCGAACGCAGCGGCTTCGTGCGCACCGGCCGCTATGAAGAGGTCATCGCGCTGTGCGACGCGTTCGCCGCCCGCTACCCCGACGCCGTGCGCTGCGAGACCTTCGGCACCACGCCCGAGGGCCGGCCGATGAAGCTGCTCGTCGCGACCCGCACCGGCGCGTTCACGCCGGAAGCCGCGCGCGCCAAGGGCCTGCCGGTTACGCTGATGCAGGGCGGCATCCACGCCGGCGAGATCGACGGCAAGGACGCCGGCTTCCTCGCGCTGCGCGAGGTGCTCGACGGCACCGCCGCGCGCGGCGCGCTCGACCGCCAGGTGTGGCTGTTCGTGCCGGTGTTCAACGTCGACGGCCACGAGCGCTTCGGCGCGTGGAACCGCCCCAACCAGCGTGGCCCCGAGCAGATGGGCTGGCGGACGACGGCGCAGAACTACAACCTCAACCGCGACTACGCCAAGGCCGACAGCGCCGAGATGCAGGCCATGCTCGGCGTCCTCAACGCGTGGGACCCGCTGGCGTACATCGACCTGCACGTGACCAACGGCGCCAAGTTCGAGCACGACATCTCCATCCAGGTCGAGCCGTTCCACGGCTTCGACGAGGGCCTGCGCGCGGCCGGCAGGACGCTGCGCGACGGCACCATCGCCGCGCTGGCCAGGCAGGGCTCGCTGCCGCTGCCGTTCTACCCGTCCTTCGTGCGCACCGACGACCCGACCTCGGGCTTCGAGGACGGCGTGTCGGCGCCGCGCTTCTCGCAGTCGTACGTCGCCACCCGCAACCGCCTCGGCATGCTGGTCGAAACGCACTCGTGGCGGCCGTACCCGCACCGCGTGCGGGCGACGCGCAACACCGTGGTCGCAGTGCTGGGCCTCGTCGCCAGGCACGGGCCGCAGTGGCTGCGCGCCACGCGCGAGGCCGACGCGCGCGCCGCCGCGCTCGGCGGCAAGCCGGTGCCGCTCGACTACAAGGCGACGGACCGCGTGCGCACGATCGACTACCGCGGCTATGCCTACACGCGCACGCCGTCGGACGTGTCCGGCGCGCTGATGACGCGCTACGACGAGAGCAAGCCCGAACTGTGGAAGGTGCCGCTGCGCGACGAGATCGTGCCCGGCCGCGTCGTCGACGCGCCGAAGGCCGGCTACCTGGTGCCGGCCGCGCACGCGGCGATGGTCGCCACCAAGCTCGACCAGCACGGCGTCTCGTACCGCCGGATTGCCTCGCCGCTGGACGACGCCGCGGTGCAGGCGTTCCGCGCCGAGTCGGCGAGCTTAGGCGCGCAGTCCGTCGAGGGCCACCAGCGCGCGACGGTGACCGGCGGCTGGCAGGCGGAGACGCACGACGTCGGCGCCGGGGCGCTGTTCGTGCCGATCGCCCAGCCGAAGGCGCGGCTGGTCGTCGCCCTGCTGGAGCCGCAGGCGCCCGATTCGCTGGTCGGCTGGGGCGCGTTCAACAACGCGTTCGAGCGCAAGGAGTACATGGAGGACTACGTCGCCGAGGAGGTCGCCCGCGGGATGCTGGCGCGCGACCCGACGCTGAAGGCGCGCTTCGAGCAGCGCGTGCGCGACGACGCCGCGTTCGCCAGGGACCCGCAGGCCCGCCTGGACTTCTTCTACCGCCTGCACTCGGCCTGGGACGAGCGCTACAACCTGTATCCGGTGCTGCGCACCGACACGTCGCCCTGACCGCCGGGCGCGCAGCGGGGCCGACGCTATCCTTGGCGCCGGTCCCCCGCCGAGGTTCCGCCATGCGCCGCACCCTGCTCCAGAGGTCCGTTGCCGTCGCCGCCGCCGTGGCCGCGACGTTCGCCCTCGCCGCCTGCCAGCCGGCCGCGAACCCGCCTGCCGACGCGCCTCCCGGCGAGGCTGCTGAGGCCGGGCCGGGTTCGCCCGCGGCGCCGGCCACCGACACCGGCGTTTCCGACATCCGCGGCACTGCCACCTACCGCGAGCGCATGCGGATGCCGCCCGGCACCGCGCTGACGGTGCAGCTGATCGACACCCGGCTCGCCGACACGCCGGCGGCGGTGGTCGCCGAGCGCCGCTTGGACGACGCGAGCGGCCCGCCGTATGCGTTCGTGCTGCCGTTCGATCCGGCCAAGCTGCGGCCCGGCGGCGACTACGGCCTGCACGCCAGCCTGCGCGCCCCGGACGGCCGGCTGGCCTTCGTCACCGACACGCGCGTCGCGGTCACGCCCGGCAGCGCGGCGCCGGTCGAGCTGCTGCTCAGGCGCGTGGCCTCCAGCGACGCCGCGCCGGCCGCGCGCCCTTCGCCGTGGGACGCGGCCAGGGCGCGCGGCGTGGCGTTCCGCGGCATCGGCCAGGAGCCGGGCTGGCTGGTCGAGGTCGGGCGCGGCGACGCGCCGTCGCTGCACGCGGAGCTGGACTACGGCGAGCGCATCGTCGACGTCGCGCGCGCCACGCCGCAGGGCGACCGCTACACCGGTCGCACCGCGGACGGGATGGACGTGGCGCTGCTGATCGAGCGCACGGCGTGCAGCGACGGCATAAGCGGCGAGGCGTTCCCGGCCACCGCCACCCTGACCGTCGGCGGCCGGCAGTACCGGGGCTGCGGACGCTTCCTCGATCCGTAGTGCGCGCCGCTGGGCGCGGGCCGCTCAGCGCTTCTGGTACTTCCAGTGCCGCGGCTTGCCGTCGGCGAGCCATTCGACCGCCTGCGCGATGCGGCGCTGGCGGGTGTCCTCGCGCTTGGCCTCGACGATCCATTCGACGTACTCGCGCCGGTGGCTCGGCGCGAATGCCTCGAACGTCGCCTGCGCCATCGGGTTGCCGCGCAGCGCGGCGGCAAGGTCGTCGGGCACCGGCAGCGCGGCCTTCGTGGCGGAGGCGCGCGTCGCGCGCGCGGGCGCGCCGCTGTCGATCAGGCGCATCGCCTCGCGCACGTAGCCGGCCATCTCCCGCTTGCCCGGCAGGTCGGCGAGCGCGGTCAGGCGGCCGAACTGGCCCATCGCCGTGGCGCCGTCCGGCTGCCCGCCGGCCGCCGGCGCCGCGCTCGGCGATGCCTCCGTGCCGCGCCCGCCGACGACGCGGTCGCCGTGCCAGAACCCGAACGTGGCGTGCTGTTTGAACGCGGCCATCGAGCACAGGATCCTGCCGCGGTAGGTGAAGCTCGGCATGGCCCACTTCAGCGTTTCCTCGACGTCCGGGCAGGCGCGGTGCACGCGCTCGCGAAGCTCACGCAGGATCGGCTGTGCGAACGGGGCGGCGCGCTCGATGTACGCGTCCACGCGCGGGTCGGTCACGGGCGGCATCGCGGGTCCTCCGGGGGCGGCGTCGGCGGCCAGTCTGCCGCGATTTCCGCGTTGAGCACGGGAGACACCACGGAGAGCGACGGATGGACCAGCGGACAGGGGCGGCCGGCAGCGGCGCCGAACGGCGCGATGGGCAGCGCAAGCCGACGGCGCTGTGGCGCGCGCAGCTCAACGAGGCGCAGGAGATGACGCTGCACGAGCTCGAGCGGTTCGGGTGGGAGCTGAAGTTCGTGCGGCGCCGGCCGTTCCAGGACCCGGTGCCGGTGGTGTTCGACGGGGACCGCCGCAGCTTCGCGGTGCTGAAGCTCGACGGATCGCTCGACGAGGACCCGGGCTTCGACATCCGCGATCAGGCCAGCGGCCAGCTCGCGACGCAGGCGTAGCCGCGGCCGGGCTCGCTGCGCAGCAGCGCGAAGCCGTCGACGGCCCAGCGCAGCGGCGGCAGCGCAATTGCGTCCGGCAGCCGCCGCAGGTCGCGCTGCACGGTAACGTGCGGCCGGAAGTCCGCCGCCCGCGGCGGAACCACGCCAGCGGCTTCGAGCGACCCGACCACCGCGGCCCGCAGCTGTCGCAGCGCCGCGGGCACGGTCGACGCGCCCAGCCAGCCCACGCGCGCGCCGGGGAACGCGCCGCCGGCGTCGAGCACGAGCTCGAACGGCGCGGCGCGGACGGCGTCGCCGGCCGTGCGGGCCGCGCGCTCGAGCGGATCCTCGGCACCGGTGGTCGCGCCGAGGAACACCAGCGTCAGGTGCAGCCGCGATGCCGGCACCGGCCGGCCGTCGAGCGCGGCACGCCTGCGGAAATCCTCGGCGCATTCGGCCAGCGCGGCGCGCGTGGCGTCGTCGGGCCGCAGCGCGAAGAACAGGCGCGCCGCATCACGGGCCGACCCCTCGATCACGTGCGGCTCAGGGCTTTGGCGGGCGCGCCGCGCCGAGGTGCGTCGCCAACGCGCCCAGCTGCTGCGCCTGCACGCGGTCGACCACCGGCGCGAACTTCGACAGGTCGTCCGGCGTGTAGCCGCCGACGCGGTAGTGCAGCGTGATCCGGGTGCCGCCTTCTGCCGCGGCGAAGCGCCACTCGAGCGCGCCGTGCACGCCCATGCCCTGCAGCGGCCCCAGCCCGCCGGTCATGCGCAGCAGCGCGCCGGGATCGACATGGGTCACGCTCATGTGCCAGGCCTCGCGTGCGCCTGCCTTCTCGCACAGGCAGCCTCCGGCGCGCGGCTCGATCGACAGGGTCGAGTCCGCGCCCCACCAGGTGTGGTCGCGCGGCCACCAGCGGTCGATCTCGCCGACCAGCCCGCGCCACGCGGCGTCGGCATCGACCGGCACAACGACGCTGTTCTCGATCGTGAAGCCGGCCGGCGTGGCGTCCTTGACCGCGGCGGGCGCGGCGGTGGCGGCGCAGGCGAACGCGACGAGGGCCAGCGCGCGGAGCGCGCGCAGGCGTACGGGGGGCGTGGGTGTCGTCATCGCGGCGGACCGGCAGGCGGCCGATCGCCGCGCCGCCGATTAACGCGCCGGCGCCGCGTGCCGGCAAGTGCGCCGCGGCCCGCTGCCCCGCGATCCGGCGCCCGGGCGAGCCCGCCCCGCGGCGCACGCGACTCAGGCGTCGAGCTCGCTCCAGCGCGCGTACGCGGCGTCGAGGTCGGCCTGCACGGCGGCCAGCCGCGCGGTGTGCGCGCTCATCGCGGTCGCGTCCTGGTGGTAGAAGGCCGGGTCGTTCATGCGCGCGGTCAGCGCGGCGACCTCGCCCTCCAACGCTTCGATCCGCGCCGGCAACTGCTCGAGTTCACGCGATTCCTTGTAGCCGAGCTTGCGCTTGGCCGGCGCGGGCGACGGCGGCGTGACTGCTGCGGCGACGTGCGCGGCGCTGACCGGCATCGAGCGCGCGCCCGGCGCGACCGGCGCCGAGACCACGGGCCGCTGGCGTAGCCAGTCGGTGTAGCCGCCGACGTACTCGCCGACGCGGCCGTCGCCTTCCATCACCAGGGTCGAGGTCACCACGTTGTCGAGGAAGTCGCGGTCGTGGCTGACCAGCAGCAGCGTGCCCGGGTAATCGGCCAGCAGCTCCTCGAGCAGCTCCAGCGTCTCGACGTCGAGGTCGTTGGTCGGCTCATCCATCACCAGCAGGTTCGACGGCTGCGCGAACAGCTTGGCCAGCAGCAGCCGGTTGCGCTCGCCGCCGGACAGCCGGGTGATCGGCGCGCGCGCGCGTTCGGGGGTGAACAGGAAGTCCTGCAGGTAGCCGATCACGTGCTTGTGCTTGCCGTTGATCTCGACCGACTCGCGGCCCTCGGCGACGTTCTCCAGCGCGTTCCAGTCCTCGCGCAGCGTGGCGCGGTACTGGTCGAAGTACGCGACCTGCAGGTTGCTGCCCAGCCGCATCTCGCCGGCGGTCGGCGCCAGCTCACCGAGCAGCACCTTCAGCAGCGTGGTCTTGCCGCTGCCGTTGGGGCCGATCAGGCCGATGCGGTCGCCGCGCAGCACCACGGTGTCGAGGTCGCGCAGCATCGGCGCGCGGCCCGGGTACGCGAACGACACGCCCTTGGCCTCAATCACCTTCTTGCCCGACGCCTCGCCCTGCGCGACTTCCATGCGCACGTTGCCGGTCAGCTCGCGGCGCTGCGAGCGCTCGCTGCGCATCGCCTTGAGCCGGCGCACGCGGCCTTCGTCGCGGGTGCGGCGGGCCTTGATGCCCTGCCGGATCCACACTTCTTCCTGCGCCAGCAGCTTGTCGAAGCGGGCGTTTTCCTGCGCCTGCGCGTTGAGGCGCTCCTCGCGGCGGCGCTCGTAGTTGGCCCAGTCGCCCGGCCAGCTGGTCACCTGGCCGCGGTCGATCTCGACGATGCGGGTGGCGAGCGCGCGCAGGAACCGGCGATCGTGGGTGACGAACACCAGCGCCCCGCTCCAGCCCTTCAGGAACGTCTCGAGCCAGTCGATCGCCTCGATGTCGAGGTGGTTGGTCGGCTCGTCGAGCAGCAGCACGTCCGGCGCCGACACCAGCGCGCGCGCCAGCAGCACGCGGCGCTTCATGCCGCCGGACAGGCCGCCGAACGCCGCGTCGCCGTCGAGGCCGAGCCGGGTCAGCGTTTCGGTCACGCGCAGGTCCAGCGACCAGCCCTGCGCGGCCTCGATCTTCGCCTGCACCTCGGCGAGGCGGTCGGCGTCGAACTCGTCGGCGTGGATCAGGTGGTGGTACTCGGCCAGCCAGCCGCCGAGCTCGCCGAGGCCGGCGGCCACCACGTCCCAGACGTCGCCGCCGGCGTCGCCGGGCACTTCCTGCTCCAGCCGCGCCACGCGCACCCCGCCCTCGACGACGATGCGGCCGTCGTCGGGGTGGATCTCGCCGTCGATCAGGCGCAGCAGGGTCGACTTGCCGGCGCCGTTGCGGCCGATCAACGCGATGCGCTCGCCGGCGTCGATCGACAGGGTGACGTCGGCCAGCAGCAACGGGCCGCCGACGCCGTAGTCGACGTTGTTCAATGTGATCAGGGACATCCGGACATTCTACGGGGTCGCTGCCGCCCGGCCGCGGCGCGTTCTGGGCGGATCGATAGTGAAGCGCCGGAAAACGCGTCTGGATGCGACGCCGGGGTGCCACGCGGGCGCGGCTCGGGAGGCCGCAAGCGCGCTACACGTGGGCGATCCACTGCCGCAGGATCGTGGCCATCGCGTCGCGTCGCGCCGCGAGCTCCTCGGCCCCGCGAACGCTCAGCGAAGCGCGATCGGGGCCGAGCCACACCAGCAGGCGGTGCGGGTCGGCGATCGCGCCCGCCGGAATCGTGCGGCCGCGCCGCGCGCCCAGGTGCAGGATCAGCTGCACCACGTCGGGCGCGCGCAGGTGCATCGTCGCGAAGTGCTCCGAGGTGCGGAAGCTCGGCGCGTTCCACTTGATCTCCTCGCCGATCGCCGGATCGACGCCGAACACCAGCGACCGCAGCGCGACGATGGCGTCCTTCAGCGGGTGGTCGAGCCCGGCGACGAAGTCGTCGACGGTGGTCGCGGCCGGGCGCGGCGTGTTGCGGCTCATGCGATCTGGAGGAGCACGGCGTGGGGACACCCAGCGTAACGGCCCAACGCTGCGCAGCGCGGGCCTCCACCGCCGGTGCGCAAGCCCGGCACATCGCGCGAGCCCCGCCGTGGGGCATGCCGACCGGCTCCACGGCCCCGCGCCTGCACGGGGCTTTCGCACCGGCGCAGCCGCGGGCGAGACTGCCGCCATGACGACCGTCCCCGCCGCCCGCCCCAACCACCCCCGCGTCCGTCCCTCGCCCGCGCGCTGCGCGCTGCTGCTGGCCGTCACCCTCGGCTGGGCCTGGGCCGGCTCGGTGTTCACGCCGTGGGCGCTCGACCTCGACCATCGGCTGTGGCTGTTTGATGCGCTGTACTACCTGCGCTTCGTGCTGCTGGCGTGGGGGCTGTTCGAAGCGGGCGTCGCGATCGCCGCGCTCGCCGCACGCCGTCGCCCGGTCCGGCCGATGCGCGCGCTGGCGCTGCTGACGACCGCGGCCGTGGTGGCGACGCTGGCGCTGCAGTGGGGCGAAAGCGACGCCGGCGTGCGGTTGGCGATGCGCTTCAGCGCGCCCGCGCTGGCGGCCGAACGCCGCGCCGCGGACAGCGACGCGCGTCGCCGGGTCGGCGGCTGGATCGTCGACACCCGCCGGCACCCGTGCGGCCCCGACCAGCCGTGGCTGTGGCTCGGGCGCCCGTTCGGCGGCGGCACCGGCACCAGCCGCGCGCTGGTCCACGCCGGCGACGCCGTGCCGCTGGCGCCGCCGGGCGACGCGTTCCGCTTCCGCGCGCTCGGCGACGGCTGGTGGCTGGCCTACCAGCACGGGGCGCGCTACGCCGAGGGCGCCCCGGCGTCGGCGCCGTGCGCCCCCGGCACGGCCGTGGCCTCGCATGCCGACGGGCTGGCCTTCCTAGTCGACGGCCAGCGCTGACGCCTGCACGCCCGACCCACTGGCGCCTGCCTCGCGGAGCACGCTGCGCGTGGGCAACCGGCCGTCGCCCGGTCACCCCAACATGCTCCCCCGCTCCCGCCCGCTCCCGCCGGCGGGAGCGGGCTGGGGTGGGGGCCGCAACGACACGGCGGACGCCTACCGCGTGAGGGTTCTCCCCTGCCCGCGCGGGGGTTTTGCCGGATGCCCCGGGCGGCGGGACCGGCGGAGAGTCGACGGCATCCTTCCACCGGAGCGCCGCCATGACCGCCCGCCACCGCACCGCCCTTGCCCTCGCGATCGCCGCCGGGCTCTCGTTCGCCGGCTCCGCCAGTGCCGATGCGCTGATCTCGCCCGACCTGCAGAAGCGCATGGCGCTGTACCCCGCGCACCAGGTCATCGTCACGTTCAGCGACAAGTCGCAGGCCAGCAAGCTGTCGACGCTGACCCACGACCTGGTGCCGCTGAAGGTGCTGCCGATGGTCGGCGCCACGCTGACCTCGTCGCAGATCCGCCAGGTCGCCGCGTGGCCGGGCGTGGAGAGCATCTACTTCAACGCGCCGCTGAAGTACTTCAACTACGGGGCGGGCGAGTACACCGGCGCCCACAAGGTGCAGGACTTCATCGGCCTGACCGGCAAGGGCTCGACGATCTCGGTGATCGACTCCGGCGTCGACGCGACTCACCCCGACCTGCCGATGGGCACCAAGGTCATCCAGAACGTCAAGGTCGTCGGCGACCTGGGCCTGGCCGGCACCACGCTGTACCAGGAGAACGTGCCCAACACCGACACCAGCAGCGGCCACGGCACCCACGTCGCGGGCACCGTCGGCGGCACCGGCGCGGCCTCGGCCAACGACCCGCGCCGTCCGAACTACCACGACGGCAACGCGCCGGGCTCGAAGCTCGTCGGCCTCGGCGTCGGCGAGGCGATCAGCATCCTGTTCGCGCTGGAGGCTTTCGACTACTCGCTGGCCAACCGCGACCAGTACGGCATCAACATCATCACCAACTCGTGGGGCAGTTCGGTCAGCGTCTACGACCCGAACAACCCCATCAACAAGGCGAGCTACGAGGCTTACAAGCGCGGCATCGTGGTGACGTTCGCCGCCGGCAACGACGGCCCGGCCGACGACACGCTGAACCCGTACGCGATCGTGCCGTGGGTCATCAACGTCGGCTCCGGCACCAAGACCGGCGGGCTGTCGAGCTTCTCCAGCCGCGGCGTCGCCGGCGACTTCTACAAGCACATCGACGTGGTCGCGCCGGGCTCGAGCATCATCTCCGCGCGCGCACCGAACACCCCGCTGCCGCTGACCGGCCCGGTGGTCGACGCCACCGACCCGAGCTACTCGCTGTACTACGCCAGCCTCAGCGGCACCTCGATGGCGACGCCGTTCGTCGCCGGCGCCGCCGCGGTGTTGCTGGAAGCCAATCCGGACCTGTCCCCCGACCAGATCGAGGACATCCTGATGCGCACGGCCAACGACATGGGCCTGCCGTACCACGTGCAGGGTGGCGGCTACATCGACATGGTCGAGGCCGTCGACCTGGCGTCGCGCACGCCGGGCACGCGCGCCGAGTTCCTGCAGGGCGTGACCCGCTGGTCGAGCCAGGGCCGCTGGAACAGCGCCGCCGACGGCAACGCCCTGATCAGCTACACCGGCAACTGGTCGACCGTCAGCAGCGCGACCGCGACCGACGGCGCCTACCGCAAGGCCTCGGTGACCAAGAAGTCCGCACCGGTGCTGGCGCTGGCGTTCGAGGGCGACGCCGCGCAGATCCTGTACCCGCGCGACGCCAAGGGCGGCCTGGCCGACGTCTACGTCGACGGCAGGAACGTCGGCCGCATCAGCTACTACGCGGCCAGCGCCGACAACGCCGGGCGCTTCCCGCTGCGCGGCTTCGGCAAGGGTCTGCACAAGGTCGAACTGCGCGGCGTGCAGGGCAGCATGTACTTCGACGGCGCGCTGACCGAAGGCCAGCTGTACCCGACCAACACCACGGTCACCGAGACCACCGCGACGTACACCGGCACGATGGGCCCGTCGGCCGAGAACCTGGAGATCGACGAGTTCGCGTTCGAGGTGCCGGCCGACGCGATCGGCATCCGCGCCACGCTCGGCTGGAGCGGCGGCGTCGACATCGACTTCTCGCTGGTCGACCCGGACGGCAACGAGATCGCCAGCGGCGCGTCGCTCGCCAATCCCGAAGTGCTCGAGGCCGCGGTCAGCAAGCCGGGTACCTACACGTACCGGGTCAAGGGCTACGCGACGGTCCTGGCCAACTACACGCTGACCAGCACGGTCACCCGCGCCACGACCACGGTCGCTCAGTAACGGCGCCGCGCGCAGCTCGCCCCGGGTTCGCCCGGGGCACACCGTCCACGCGGGTCCCCTCGTCGTGGCACCCCTGGCAGGGCCGATGCAGGACGCATCGGCCCTGTTTCTTGTTGTCAGCGCGGCGCTACGAGCTGCACGACAGCATCGAACAGCCGGCCTTCGTGCGCGCCCAGTCCGGGCGCCGCTGCGCGAACGCCTCCCGGCCGGGCTGGTCGTCGTACGGGCGTCGCATGACGTCGAGCAGCTCGGTGACGCCGGACGCGTCGCCCTGCTCGGCGCGGTCGATCGCCTGCTGCGCCAGGTAGTTGCGCAGCACGTAGCGCGGGTTGGCCGCGTGCATGCGCGCGCGGCGTGCGGCCGGCTCCATCGCGTCGGCGCGCACGCGCGCCGCGTACTGCGCCAGCCACGCCTCGAACGAAGCCGCGTGCGCATCGCGCTTGGCGTCGTCGTAGAACGCATGCGCCAGCGGCGCCAGCGATGGCGCGTCCGGGTCGACTTCGGCCAGCGCGCGGAACCACAGCGTCATGTCGACCTCGGCCGCGTGCAGCAGCTGCTGCAGCTCGCGCATGAGTTCGACGTCGGCTTCGCCGGCCTCGCCCAGCCCCAGCTTGCGCGCGGTCGCATCGAGGTCCGCCGCCGCGTACGCGTCCATGTAGCGCGTCAGCCCGGCGTTGAGCGCGTCGACCCCGTCGAACAGCGGCGACAGCGCGTGCGCGAGGCGGGTCAGGTTCCAGTACGCGACCTTCGGCTGCCAGCCGAAGCGGTAGCGGCGGCCGTTGGCGTCGGTCGTGTTCGGCGTCCAGTCGGGGTCGTAGTCGTCGATCCAGCCGTACGGGCCGTAGTCGATCGTCAGCCCGAGGATCGACAGGTTGTCGGTGTTCATGACCCCGTGCACGAATCCGACCCGCTGCCAGTGGGCCACCATTACCGCCGTGCGCGCGCAGACCTCGGCGAACCACGCGCCGTACAGCGCTTCGCCGTCGCCGGACAGGTGCGGGAAATCGCGCCGGATGCAGAAGTCGACGAGCCGGCGCAGCAGCGCGACGTCGCCGCGCGAAGCCGGCAGCTCGAAGTGGCCGAAGCGGATGAACGACGGCGCGACGCGGCAGACGATCGCCCCGGGCTCGGGCCGCGCGCGGCCGTCGTAGAACATGTCGCGCACGACCGGCTCGCCGGTGGCGACCAGGCTCAGCGCGCGCGTGGTCGGCACGCCGAGGTGGTGCATCGCCTCGCTGCAGAGGAACTCGCGGATCGACGAGCGCAGCACCGCGCGGCCGTCGGCGGTGCGGGAGTACGGCGTCGGCCCGGCGCCCTTGAGCTGCAGCTCCCAGCGCTCGCCGGCGGCGTTGACCACCTCGCCGAGCGAGATCGCGCGGCCGTCGCCGAGCTGCCCGGCCCAGTGGCCGAACTGGTGGCCGCCGTAGTTGGTCGCGAACGGCTGCATGCCGGGCAGCAGCGCGTTGCCTCCGAACACCTCGGCGAACGCCGGCGACGCGACGTCGGCCTCGCTGAAGCCCAGCCGCGCGGCCATCTCGGCCGAATGTGCAAGCAGCCGCGGCGCGGCGACCGGCGTCGGCGCCACGTCCGACCACACCGCCCCGTGCACCTGGCGCACGCCCGGCGCGGTGACCGGGTCGCCGGGCAGGTCGCGCAGCAGCGCGTTGTCGAAGCGGAGAGCGTTCATCGGGTCCTTGGGATCGAGCGGGGTGCGCAGGGGGATGGTGCACGCACCACGGGCCAACGTGGGCACCGGCGGTGACCAAGGTCGCATGCGCGCGCGATCGCCGCGACCGTATGCTCGGCGTCCCGCCCTGCCCGCCGGAACCGACCGATGACCGCACGCCTCGCCCCGCTGACTGCCACCGTGCTGCTGGCGCTCGCCCCGTTCGCGACCCGCGCGCAGGGCGCCGCCAGCGCGGCCGCATCGCCGTCGTCCGCACCGTGGACCGTCGTGCACGCCGGCCGCCTGCTCGACCGCCCGGGGCGACCGGCGCGCGGTCCGAGCACGCTGCTGGTGCGCGACGGGCGCATCGCCGAGGTCCGCGACGGCCACGTCGACGCCGGCGCGTTCGCCGGCGCGCCGGCCGGCACCGCGGTGGTCGACCTGCGCGACCGCTTCGTGCTGCCGGGGCTGATCGACAGCCACGTGCACCTGGTGTCGGACAAGGCCGGCGTCGAGGGCCAGCTCGAGGACATCTCGATGGGCGTGGCCGGCCACGCGTACGAGGCCGCGGTCAACGCACGCAAGACGCTGATGGCCGGCTTCACGACCGTTCGCAACCTCGGCGACGCCGACGGCGTGACGCTGGCGCTGCGCGACGCGGTCGCCGCGGGGAAGGTGCCGGGGCCGCGCATCGTCGACGCCGGCACGTCGATCTCGACCACCTCGGGCCACATGGACCCGACGCTCGGCTACCGCGACGAGCTGCACGCCGCGCTCGACGTGCACGGCAACACCTGCGACGGCGCCGACGACTGCCGACGCGCGGTGCGCCGCCAGGTCGCACGCGGCGTCGACGTGATCAAGATTGCCACCACCGGCGGCGTCAACAGCCGGATCGGCGCGGGCCTGGGCCAGCAGATGTTCGCCGACGAGGCGCGCGCGATCGTCGAGACCGCGCACCTGTACAAGAAGAAGGTCGCCGTGCACGCGCACGGCGCCGACGGCATCGCGGTGGCGCTGGCCGCCGGCGCCGACTCGATCGAGCACGGCACCCTGCTCGACGACGCCACGGTCGCGCAGATGCGCAAGTCCGGGGCGTACTACGTGCCGACGCTGTCGACGGTCAACGGCTACAAGGAGCGGCTCGCGCGCAACCCGGGCGCGTACACCGGCCAGGTTCGCGAGAAGATCGAGTGGCGCATCGGCATCACCGGCAAGTCGCTCGAGCGCGCGGTGCCGGCCGGCGTGCGGATCGCGTTCGGCACCGACGCCGGCGTCAGCCTGCACGGGCGCAACGCCGACGAGTTCGAGCTGATGGTCGCCCACGGCATGACTCCTACCACCGCGATCGCCGCCGCGACGGTCAACGCCGCCGACCTGCTCGGGCTGGGCGACCAGGTCGGCACGCTCGAGCCGGGGAAGCGCGCCGACCTGATCGCCGTCGCCGGCGACCCGCTGGCCGACGTGACGGTACTCAAGCAGGTGGACTTCGTGATGAAGGACGGCCGGGTCGAGAAGCCGCGGAACTGAGGCCGGGCCGGGCGCCGACGCCGCAATGACGGGCCCTACGGCCCCGTCCGGTAGACTGTGCGGTCCACGACCGGCGACCGCCGGCGCCGCCGAGTCCGACCCATGAGCGCCGAGACGCCCAGCCCCAGCGACACCCCCACCCTGAAATTCACCGACCTGGCACTGCCGGAGCCGCTGCTGCGCGCGCTGGCCGAGGTCGGCTACGAGTCGCCGTCGCCGATCCAGGCCGCGACCATCCCGCCGCTGCTGGCCGGCCGCGACATGATCGGCCAGGCCCAGACCGGCACCGGCAAGACCGCCGCGTTCGCGCTGCCGATCCTGGCGCGCATCGACCCCGCGCAGGCCAAGCCGCAGGCGCTGGTGCTGGCCCCGACCCGCGAGCTGGCGATCCAGGTCGCCGAGGCGTTCCAGAAGTACGCGCACTTCCTGCCGAACTTCCAGGTGCTGCCGATCTACGGCGGCCAGAGCTACTACCCGCAGCTGCAGGCGCTCAAGCGCGGCGTGCAGGTCGTCGTCGGCACCCCGGGGCGGGTCATCGACCACCTCGACCGCGGCACGCTGGACCTGTCCGCGCTGCGCTGCCTGGTACTCGACGAGGCCGACGAGATGCTGCGCATGGGCTTCATCGACGACGTCGAGGCGGTGCTCAAGAAGACCCCGGACACGCGCCAGGTGGCGCTGTTCTCGGCGACGATGCCGGCGCCGATCAAGCGCATCGCCCAGACCTACCTGAAGGACCCGGTCGAGGTCGCGATCAAGTCGACCACCACGACCGCGGCCAACATCCGCCAGCGCTACTGGTCGGTCAGCGGCGTGCACAAGCTCGACGCGATCACCCGGATCATCGAGGCCGAGCCGTTCGACGCGATGATCGTGTTCGCCCGCACCAAGCTCGGCACCGAGGAGCTGGCCGAGAAGCTGTCGGCGCGCGGCGTCTCGGCCGCGGCGATCAACGGCGACGTGCAGCAGGCGCAGCGCGAGAAAACCATCCAGAACCTGAAGGACGGCAAGATCGACGTGCTGGTGGCGACCGACGTCGCCGCGCGCGGGCTGGACGTGGACCGCATCAGCCACGTGCTGAACTTCGACATCCCGTACGACACCGAGAGCTATGTGCACCGCATCGGCCGCACCGGCCGCGCCGGCCGCAAGGGCGAGGCGATCCTGTTCGTCACCCCGCGCGAGCGCGGCATGCTGCGCGCGATCGAGCGGGCCACGCGCCAGCCGATCGAGCCGATGGAGCTGCCGAGCATCGAGACGGTCAACGAGCAGCGCGTCACCAAGTTCCTCGGCAAGATCGAGGAGGCGCTGCAGGGCAGCGAGCTGAACTTCTTCCGCGAGCTGGTCGAGCGCTACGAGCGCGAGAAGAACGTGCCGGCGATCGAGATCGCCGCCGCGCTCGCCCGCCTGGTGCAGGGCGATGCGCCGCTGCTGATGGCGCCCCCGCCGAAGGCCGAACGCAGCGCCGGCTTCGAGCCGCGCGAGCGCGGCGCGCGTCCCGGCTTTGATCGCCCGGGCTTCGATCGTCCGGGCTCCGACCGTCCGGCGCCGGGCCGGCCGTCGTTCGAACGCCCCGCACGCGACGATCGCGGCGCCGGTTTCCAGCCGCGCCCGCCGCGTGCGCCGTCGCACCACGACGCCGGCGGCCCGGTCGGCAACGCCGGCGAGGCGATGTTCGACGACGCCCCGGCGCCGCGCCGCGAGCGCGTCGAGCGCGCCGCGCCCGAAGCCGGCATGGAGACGTTCCGGGTCGAGGTCGGGCACATGCACGGCGTCAAGCCGGGCAACATCGTCGGAGCGATCGCCAACGAGGCCGACCTCGAGAGCCGCTACATCGGCCGCATCGACATCCGCGACGACCACACGCTGGTCGACCTGCCCGAAGGCATGCCGCGCGAGCTGATGGAGCACCTGAAGAAGGTCCGCGTTGCCGGCCAGATGCTGCGGATCAGCCGCGCCAGCGAGAGCGGCGGCCAGCAGCGCCCGCACGGCCGCCATGCCGAAGGTGGATTCGGCGACGAGCGCCGTCCGCAGCGCGGACCGCGCCCGCCGGGTGGCGCACCGCATGGCGCCGGCCCGCGCAAGCCGGGCGGCTTCGCGCCGCGCGGCAAGCCGCGTCCGCCGCGCTGACCGGCGGGCCGCGCGCGCCGCATCGTCGGCGCGCCTCCACGCGAAGCCTCCGCGGCATGTCGTCATGCCGCGGGCGCGCGCAGCGCGGCCACCGGCGCTTGGCATAGTGGCGGGCAGCCCTGCCGACCCGCGCCGATGGCCCGCCTGCTCGTCTTCCAACACGTCGCCGCCGAACCGCTCGGCACGCTCGACCCGCTGATCCGGCGGCGCGGCCACCGCGTGCGCTTCGCCAACTTCGAGCGCCACCCCGACGCCGAGCCGAACGTCGACCGCTACCGCGGCCTCGTCGTGCTTGGCGGCCCGATGAACGTCGAGGACCACGCGCACCGCGCGCACCTGCGCACCGAGATGCGCGCGATCGAGCGGATGCTGCACCAGGGCAAGCCGGTGCTGGGCATCTGCCTTGGCGCGCAGCTGCTGGCGCACGTGCTCGGCGCGCCGGTGCGGCCGCACCCGCGGCCCGAGGTCGGCTGGGTGCCGCTGCACGCCACCGACGCCGGCCGCTCCGATCCGGTGCTCGCGCCGCTCGGCGAAGTCGCGCCGGTGTTCCAGTGGCACCGCTACAGCTTCGACGTGCCGGCCGGGGCGACCCACCTGGCGCGGACCGAGCACTGCGAGTCGCAGGCGTTCCGCTACGGGGACAGCGCCTACGGCTTCCAGTTCCACCTTGAAATGGACGAGCGGCTGGTCGATCGCTGGCTCGCCAACCCCGCCTATCGCGAGGAGCTGGCCGCCTTCGGCCACGCGACCGACGAGGCGACGATCCGCGCCCACACCCGCGAGCACATCGACGCGATGAAGGCCCGCGCCGACGCGGTGTTCAACGGCTTCCTCGACCTGGTCGGCCGACCGCAGCGCCGTCGCGTGCTGTGGTCGACCGACTAGCCGCGCGGTCGCGTCAGCGCAGCCGACGCACGCCGATCCACTGGAGCACCGCGAACAGCGCGACCGCCCCGGCCTGGGCGAGCACGAACGCGGCCCCCAGCACCGTTGCGTCGATCCCGGGCCAGAACAGCAACGCGACGCTGTCCACGACCCACAGCGCGTTGATGGCGATCACCGCCCACGCCCAGCGCGGCCCGATGCGAGGTCGCGTCAGCAGCCACGCCAGCAGCGCGACGAACGCCACCAGCACGAAGCCGACCGCGCCGAGCAGCGCCGCCGGCAGGCCGAACCATCCAGACAGCGGCGTGGTGAACACCAGCAACGCGATGGCGGTCGCGCCGGTGGCGACGGCGTCGAGCTGCAGCGCACGGCGCAGCAGCGTGGCATCGGCGTGGCCGGCA
The DNA here is from genome assembly GCF_003586305.1 of Cognatilysobacter tabacisoli. Taxonomy (GTDB): domain Bacteria; phylum Pseudomonadota; class Gammaproteobacteria; order Xanthomonadales; family Xanthomonadaceae; genus Cognatilysobacter_A; species Cognatilysobacter_A tabacisoli. Next base: position 1,052,121 of record NZ_QXJI01000001.1, read on the forward strand.
GCGGCGGCAGGCGCGGTGTAGGCGGTAGTGTTCATGGCGATCTCCGTGTCGGGTTCGGCGCCATCTGACGCCGCCAACACGGCCCGGTCGATTACCCGACGGGTAATGCCACGCGCTCGCGGCCGTCGGCTAAGGTTCGGTCCATGGAGACCTCGCATGCCTCACGCCCGATGCCCGCCGGCCCGCCCCCCGTCGGCCACCTGCTGCGCGACTGGCGCCGCCGCCGCCACCTGACCCAGCTCGAGCTGGCCGAACTGGCCGACACCTCGACGCGCCACGTCAGCTTTATCGAAACCGGACGCTCGCTGCCGAGCCGCACGATGCTGATGCGGCTGGCCGACCGCCTCGACGTGCCGCTGCGAGAGCGCAACGCGCTGATGGCCTCGGCCGGACTGGCGGCGGTGTACCGCGAGCGCCCGCTCGACGACCCGGCGATGGCGACGGTGCGCACCGCCGTCGAGCTGGTGCTGGCCGGGCATGAACCCTACCCCGCGCTCGCCGTCGACCGGCACTGGACCATGCTCGCGGCCAACCGCGCGATCGCGCCGCTGCTTGCCGGCATCGCGCCGGCGCTGCTTGCGCCGCCGGTCAACGTGCTGCGCCTCAGCCTGCACCCCGATGGCCTGGCGCCGCGCATCGCCAACCTCGGCCAGTGGCGCGCCCACATCCTGCTGCGGCTGCGCCACCAGGCAGCCGCGACCGGCGACCCGGTGCTGCAGTCGCTGCACGACGAGATCGCCGCGTACCCGCACCCGGATGTGTCGATCGGCGACGAGCCGCTCGCGTCGGTGGTCGTGCCGCTGCAGCTGCGCACGCCCGCCGGCGTGCTGTCGTTCGTCAGCACCACGACGGTGTTCGGCACGCCGATGGACATCACCGTCAGCGAACTGGCGATCGAGTCGTTCTTCCCCGCCGATGCCGCGACTGGCGCGGCGCTGCGCGCGATGGCGGAGGCCGGCGCATGAGGGCGCGGTCCGTTCTGCTGGCGGCCGCGGCGGCCTGCATCGCGCTGGCCGCGTGCCGCGCGCCGGAGCCGCCGCCGGGCGGCCGGCTGGTCGAACTCGAGCGCATCGACGAGCAGGTCGGCACCGGCGCGCTCGCGGCGCCCGGCAGCGAGGTCACCGTGCACTACACCGGCTGGCTGTACGACGGCCGCGAACCGGACCGCCGCGGCGCGCAGTTCGACAGCTCGCGCACGCGCGGCGAGCCGCTGACGTTCCTGCTCGGCGCCGGCCGCGTAATCCGCGGCTGGGACGACGGCGTGGCCGGCATGCGCGTCGGCGGCCGCCGCGTACTGATGATCCCGCCGGAGCAGGGCTACGGGCGCCGCGGCGCCGGCGACGCGATCCCGCCGCTGGCCTCGCTGGTGTTCGAGGTCGAGCTGCTCGACGTCAAGCCGCGGGATTAGCCCGCATACGGCTGCCGCTCGTCGGAACGTTCAACCAGCTAGTTGACAGTGGCCTGATGCCGGCGCACGCTCAACCATATGGTTGAACATAGCCCCCCGAATCCTCCCGCGCGCGGCACCGACGAGGCCGCCCTCGATCGCGTGTTTCGCGCCTTGGCCGACCCGACCCGTCGCGCGATGCTCGGCCAGCTGGCCGAGCGCGAACGCAGCGTCGGCGAGCTGGCCGCGCCGCTGGCGATGTCGCTGGCCGCCGCGTCCAAGCACATCAAGGTGCTCGAGGACGCCGGGCTGCTGCAGCGCGAAGTCCGCGGGCGCGTGCACGTGTGCCGGCTCGACGCGCGCCCGATGCACGGCGGCGCCGAATGGCTGCGCCACTACGAGCGGTTCTGGAACGCCCGACTGGACCGGCTCTCCGCGCTGCTCGACGCCGACGACGCGGCGGCCGCAGAACGCCCCGCCGGTTCCGCGCCGCAAGGACCCGGCGCCGGCAGACGCAAGCCGTCCGAACCCACCCCGGCGCCGCGCGCCCCGCGCAAGCGCCGCTGACCACCCAGGAGCCTTCGATGAACGCCCTCTCCCCCGACTTCGGCACCCTCGTCGCCCCCGACACGCTGCGCATCGAACGCGTCCTGCCCGGCCCGATCGAGCGCGTCTGGCAGCACCTCGTCGACCCGGAACTGCGCGCCGGCTGGCTCGCCGGCGGCGAGATCGCCGCCGAGGCGGGCGGCACGGTGGCGCTGCAGTTCCACAACGCGACGCTCAGCGGTGACGACGACGATGCGCCGCCGCCGAAGTACGCCGCCTACAACGGCCCGATGCCGATGCGCGGCCGCGTGCTCGCCTGCGAGCCGCCGCACCGGCTGGCGTTTACCTGGAACGAGCCGGAGGACGGCTCGGCCGCGCGCGAGCCGTCGAACGTGACGATCGAGCTCAGTCGCGAGGGCGACCGCGTGCGCCTGGTGCTGACCCACGCCCGGCTTGCCAGCCGCGACAGCCTGCTCGGCGTGGCCGGCGGCTGGCACGCGCACCTGGCGCTGCTCGCCGACCGCCTCGAAGGTCGCCAGGTCGGCGGCTTCTGGCGCCTGCACACCCGGCTCGAGGCCGAGTACGACCGCCGGCTGCCGCGCTGAGCGCGTCGACGCGCCCGCTGCAGACCCAACACGACCCAACGGAGAGACCGCCATGCGCTACAAGGGAAGCTGCCACTGCGGCCGCGTTGCGTTCGAGGTCGAGGGCACGCTCGACGGCGCGACCGCGTGCAACTGCTCGATGTGCCAGCGCAAGGGCGTGCTGATGTGGTTCGTCCCCCGTGCGCAGCTGCACCTGCGCACGCCGGACGCGAACGCCAGCACCTACCTGTTCAACAGGCACGTGATCCGGCACCGGTTCTGCCCGACGTGCGGCATCCATCCCTACGGCGAAGGCGTCGACCCGAACGGCAACGCGGTGGCGGCGATCAACGTCCGCTGCCTCGACGGCGTCGACCTGGACGCGCTGCCGGTCACCCGCTACGACGGCCGGTCGCTCTGAGCGGTGATTGGCCAACAGGCGCGGCGCGGGTCAGGCGGCGTCGACAAGCGGCCTGAGCTCGGGATCGAGCGCGACGCGGCCGTCGAACACGAAGCAGCGGCCGTCATAGCCGTAGCCGCCGACCTGCTCGAAATAGCCGAGGATCCCGCCGTCGAGCTGCAGCAGGTTGTCCATGCCGTCGGCGCGCAGGTGCAGCGCGGCCTTCTCGCAGCGGATGCCGCCGGTGCAGAAGCTGACCACGGTGGCGTCGGCCAGCGCGTCGCGGTGCGGGGCGAGCGCGGCCGGCAGGTCGGTGAAGTTGTCGATCGGCAGCGTCAGCGCGCCGGCGAACGTCCCGTAGCCGAACTCCTCGCGGTTGCGCGTGTCCAGCAGCACCAGCCGGCGGCCGTCGTCGTCGTGGCCCTGTTCGATCCAGCGCTGCAGGTCGGTCGGCGCCACGGCCGGGGCGCGGCCCGCGAGCGGCGAGGCGTCGTCGCGGCGGAACGCGATGATCTCGCGCTTGAGCTTCACCTTGAGCCGCGGAAACGGCTGCGCCACGCTGTCGCTGAACTTGCAGACGATCGACGCGAAGCGCGCATCCGCGCGCAAGTGGTCGAGGAAGCCGTGCACGGCGTCGCCGTCGCCGGCGAGGAACACGTTGATCCCCTCGTCCGCGACCAGCACCGTGCCGCGCAGTTCGCCGGCCTCCGCCCACGCGCGCACGTCCGCCGCCAGCGCGGCCGGGTCGGCGATCTCGACGAAATGGTAGGCGGCGACGTTCAGGACCATGCCGCGCATTTTATCGGCGCCGGTGCGCGTCCGGACGCTCTGGATCGTCCGTTCCCGACCGCGGTTCAGAACGGCATCGGCAACCCGAGGTACGGCGACGCCAGCCAGTACAGGCCGGCCAGCACCACCGCCCACATCAGCAACCTCATGAAGAACCCGGCGACCTTCAGCGCCAGGTACAGCCCGACCACCACCAGTACGATGCCCATCCAGCTCATGCGGCGCTCCCGTCTCGACCAGGCTGCAGCCTACGCGAAGCCGGTCCGCCGGCCTGCGTCGGTAGAATGGCGCGCCCTGCCCGGCCCCAGCCGATGCCCCTCCAGCCCTTCCCTGCGCCCGGCCTCGTCATCGTCGGCGGCGGCCCCGCCGGCCTGATGGCGGCCGAAGTCGCGCGCGCGGCCGGCGTCGAGGTCGACCTGTTCGACGCGAAGGGCTCGGTCGGCCGCAAGTTCCTGATCGCCGGCAAGGGCGGGCTGAACCTGACGCACGGCGAACCGCGGCCCGGCTTCGACGCGCGCTACCGCGAACGCACGCGCGAAGTGGCCGGCTGGCTCGACGACTTCGACGGCGACGCGCTGCGCGACTGGGCGCGCGGTCTCGGCGTCGAGACCTACGTCGGCAGCTCCGGCCGCGTGTTCCCGATCGACCGCAAGGCCGCACCGCTGCTGCGCGGCTGGGTGCGACGCCTGCGCGAGTCGGGCGTGCGCTTCCACGTGCACCACCGCTGGACCGGCTGGGACGACGACGGCGCACTGCGCTTCGACACGCCCGACGGCGAGCGCCGCGTGCGCGCCGGCGCCACCGTGCTCGCGCTCGGCGGCGGCAGCTGGCCGGAGCTGGGCTCCGACGGCGCGTGGGCGCCGTGGCTGTCGGCGCGCGGCGTCGACGTGGCGCCGCTGCAGCCGTCGAACTGCGGCTTCGACATCGGCTGGAGCGCGCACTTCTCGCAGCGCCACGCCGGCGCACCGCTGAAGCCGGTGGTCGCGCACTGGCGCGACGCCGACGGCGAGCACGCGCTTCAGGGCGAATGCGTGGTGACGGCCACTGGCATCGAGGGCAGCCTGGTCTACGCCCTGTCGCCGATGCTGCGCGAAGCGATCGCGCGCGACGGCGAAGCGACGCTCGTGCTCGACCTCGCACCGGGCCGCACGCTGGAGCGCCTCCAGGCGGAGCTGGCGAAGCCGCGCGCCGGGCGCAGCGTCAGCGACCACCTGCGCCGCCAAACCGGGATCGAAGGCGTCAAGGCCGCGCTGCTCTACGAACTGCTCGGCAAGGACGGCGTGCACGACACCGACGCGCTGGCGCGGACGATCAAGCGCGCACCTCTGGTGCTGCGCGCGCCGCGACCGATTGCCGAGGCGATCAGCAGCGCCGGCGGCGTGCGGCTCGAGGCCCTCGACGACGCGCTGATGATGCGCGCGCTACCGGGCGTGTTCTGCGCCGGCGAGATGCTCGACTGGGAAGCGCCGACCGGCGGCTACCTGCTGACCGCGTGCCACGCCAGCGGCGTGCGTGCCGGCCGCGGCGCGGTGGCGTGGCTGGCGCGGCATCGTGACGCGCACGCCGCATCGCAACACCACCCGACCGGCACCTAACTCGACGGGATCGACCGTCGCAGCGTGATGCATTCGACCTGCGCGTCGCCGCCCAGCGTTCCACGTCGCGGGGTGGGTGCCCGCCCGCGCGCCACCTAGACTGGCGGCTTTCCCGCACGAGTTCCGTCGATGGCGCGCCGACTGATCCAGCTGTACCTCGGACTGGCCGCGTACGGCGTCTCGATGGCGATGCTGCTGTACGCGCAGCTCGGCCTGATGCCGTGGGACGTGCTGCACCAGGGCCTGGCGCTCCGCAGCGGCTGGCCGATGGGGCGCATGGCCATCCTGGTCGGCGCGCTGGTGCTGCTGGCGTGGATTCCGATCCGGCAGAAGCCGGGACTCGGCACGGTCAGCAACGTCGTCGTGATCGGTCTGGTGTTCGACGCCACGCTGGCGTGGATCGGCAGCGCGCTCGACGACGCCGGGCTGGCCACGCGGATCGGCCTGCTGCTCGGCGGCATCGTATTGAACGGGCTGGCCACCGCCGCCTACATCGGCGCCCGCTTCGGACCGGGCCCGCGCGACGGGCTGATGACCGGACTGGCACGGCGCACCGGGCGCTCCGTGCGGCTGGTGCGGACCGTAATCGAAGGCAGCGCGCTGGGGGTCGGGTTCGCGCTCGGCGGCACGCTCGGCATCGGCACGCTGGTGTACGCGCTGGCGATCGGGCCGGTGATCCAGGCGCTGCTGCCGTGGTTCGATCGCGCGCCGAAGGTCGCCGCGTCGACCGCGCCGCTGGCGGCCACTGCGGAGTAGCCGACCTCAGCCGGACGTGCCGACCCGGTCGACGTGGCTGTCGACGAGCGTCAGCGTCGGCGCAGCGACCCGGCCGTGCAGCGGCTGGGACGCGGGCGGTGACGCGGGCGCCGCGTCGGCGGGCGCGACGGCCTCGACGACGTGCAGCTCGGCCGGCGCCTGGCGGGCGTCCTGGTGCGCCGGTGCGAACGCGGCGACGCGGTTGCGGCCGTCGCCCTTCGCGCGGTACAGCATGCGGTCGGCGTGGGCCAGCAGCCGGGCCAGTTCGTAGCCCGACTCCACCGTGGAGGTGACGCCGAAGCTGGCGGTCACGCGGAACTGGTGCCCGGTCGAGCGCGTGTCGATCGCGGCCAGGCGCACGCGGCAGTCCTCGGCCAGCCGCACCGCGGCCGCCTTGTCGCAGCCATGCAGCAGGAACGCGAACTCTTCGCCGCCGAGCCTGCCGAAGCGGTCGACGCTGCGCCGGAACTGCTGGCACGTCGCCGCGACCTGCTGCAGCACCCAGTCGCCGGCGTCGTGGCCGAAGCTGTCGTTGATGGCCTTGAAGTGGTCGAGGTCGAACATGATCAGCGCGGCCGATTCGCCGTCGCGCTCGCACCGGCCCAGCGTCTGCGCCGCGCCGTGGTTGAAGTGCCGGCGGTTGCTGGCACCGGTCAGCATGTCGGTGTCGGCCATGCGACGCAGCGACACCTGCACTCGCTTGGTCCGGTACGCCCAGAAGCCGATCGAGCCGATCGCCAGCACCAGCAGCGCGATCGTCAGCTGGTTGTTCGCCGCGTCCTGCTTGTCGAGCCGCTGCTGCAGCATCAGCACCTGGTTCTGCCGATCGAGCAGCTCGATCTGCTGGGTCTTCTGCGCGTTTTCCTGGCGCGCGATCTGGTAGGCCAGCTCGCGCGCCTTGACGTCGTTGAGGTAGGCCTTGTCGGCTTCGGCGTAGCTGCGGTAGTACGACAGCGCGCCGACCGGGTCGCGGCGGCGCTCGGCGATCTCGTAAAGAGTCCGGTAGGCCATCACCAGCGGCAGCGAACTGGCGATGCCGGCGCTCTGCGCCACCGCGGCCTGCGCATGCTGCTGCGCCCCCTGGATGTCGCCCTGCTTCAGCAGCAGCTCGCCGAGCAAGGAGTTCATCTGCCCGATCAGCCACGCGTAGCCGGTGGATTCCGCCTCGGGGATGCTGGCGCGCAGCAACGCGATCGCCTCCGCGCTGCGGCCTTCGTCCGACCAGCGGCGGGCCATCGTGCCGCGCACGAGGTTGGTCACGATCACTTCGCGCAGCGCCCGGCACTGCTCGATCACCGACAGGATCGATGCATCGCCCGCGGGCAGCGTGCCGAGGTGGTACTGCGCCTCGACCCGCAGGTGGCCGGCAAAGCACCGCGCGCGTGGATTCGGCGCGTCGGACAGCGTCTCTTCGGCATGGTGCAGGCCGAGCCGGTACTGCCCGAGCTGGTTGTAGAGGATCGCGGCGGTGTTGATGCCGTCGTGGCGGATGTCCTTGTCGACGACGCGGAAGCGCAGCGGCAGGGTCTGGTCGAGGTAGCGCAGGCCTTCGCCGAAGTTGCGCGTCATCGCGTGGCTGTTGACGACGAGCGAGCCGGCGCGGAACTTCAGGTCGGTGCTGTCGGTCGCGGCGAACAGCGCACTGGCCTCGTCGATCGCGCCGGCGGCGTTGCGGCCGTACGCCAGCAGCGAATACGCCTGCAGGTAGCGCAGCTTCTCCCGCTGCAGCCGGTCGGCCTCGCTGCGCCGCGCGTCGAGTTCGGCCAGCAGCGTCTGGAACGTGCCGACGTCGGCGCTGCGGGCGCGGTCGGCCGCGCGCAAGGTGGTCTCGAAATCCGCCGTCGGCGCAGCCGCGAGCGGCCCGGCGCCCAATAGCGCGAGCACGAACACCCACCGGATCGAGCGGGTGCGCATGGGACGTCCGCTGGCGCCGCGGGCTCAGCCCGGCAGCGGCCCGGACTCCTCCTGCTCATTCGGCACGCCGTCGCCGTCGTGGTCGTCCGGGGTCGATTCGCCCGGCACGTCGTTCTCGGGCATCGCGATGGCGCAGCGCATCGTCGGGCGGCCGTCGAGCAGCGAGTTCAGCGCGGCCGCGTCGCGCGCGCGCAGGGCGCGGGACTGCTCGGCGTCGAGCGCCAGCGCGTCGACCGCGGCGGCGTAATCAGCGGCGGACATCGGCGGGCGGGCGCCCAGCGACTCGAGAAATCCGATCACGTTAGACATCCACTTCCCCTTGGCTCGTTCTGAAGAACGCGGTGGCGGCCGCATCCCCGGCCGCCCGGTCCAGTTGTGCGACGCGGGCCAGCATGGCGTCGTCGCGCTGCATCGGCATCGCCGGCGGAACGACCAGGGTCGTTTCCAGCCGGAGGTCCGCTTCCACCAGCGCCGACAACGCCATCCCCTCGGCCCGCGGCGCCACGATCGGCAGGGTAGCAGCTTCGTAGGCGATTACGCGGTGCTCCGGGGGGTAGTCCCGGCACAGGCGCTCGACCAGCAGGCGGCGGTAGGCAGGCCCGGTGGCGAACCGCCGCAGGGTCCGGTCACCGGCAATGCCCACCTGCCACAGCACGAGGTAGGCCGACGGCTCGATCCGGCGCTGGTAGAACATGAACTGGCTGGCCTCGTAGTGCTGGCAGCCGACACTCCCGGGGTCGATCCCCAGATCCGCATACAGGCAGTCCTCGGCCGAGATTCCCGGCTCCATCCCGGCCTCGAAGCCGGCTGCGCGGGCCTCGGCGATCGCCCGGTGCGGCACCGACGCGAACACGCCCGGATGCCCGTAGAACACCGCGCACACCCGCTTGCCGGCGCGGACCGGCGCGAGGATCGCGTCGACCATGCCGCGGTAGCTGTCGCGGCGGCTCTGGCCCTCGCGCTGGGACTCGTCGTAGAACGGCTGCAGGCTGGTCGCGTCGGGCCGCAGCTGTTGCACCCACAGCTCCACCAGCGCGTCCGACAGCAGCGTGAACACGACTTCGGCGTCGTCGAGGTGGCCGCGCGCGCGCGGCGACAGGTGTGCCCCGAGCATCATCCCCACGCCGACGCACGCCAGCGACCCTTGCGATGCCATCCGCTCCCCCCCGTGCGCGCTGTGCAGCCGGCAATCTAGCGGCCCACCGCGACCACGGCCACCGGCAGGCGGGCGCGAACCGCCGGCCAGCGCTCGGACGTCATCCGGTAGCGCAGTTCGCGTCCCTCGTCGGCGGGGCCCAGCGGCTCGAACGACAGCTGGCACATCAGGCGCACGACGGCGCGGTTCGCCGGCGCGTGTCGGGTCCACACGCTCGCCTTGCCGAGCGCGGCGAACGCGTGGTCGGTCACCGAGGCCAGCGCGGCCACGGCGAGTCCGCGGTTCTGCGCTTGGCGCACGAGCATGACGCCCAGCTCGGCCTCGTCGTCGTGGCCGGGGTGGCGCACCAGCGCGCACAGGCCGACGGCCGCGTGGCCCGGCCCGGGCTCGATCATCCACAGCTGCACACGGGCGTCCGCATCACCCGCCTGCCGGCACGCGATCGCGAACGCGCGACGCACGGCGGCCTGATCCGGCGCCGGGGCGATGTGGCGCATCAGCCGCGGGTCGGTGTACAGGTGCACGTACAGCGCTTCGTCCGCCGCGGTGATCCGGCGCAGGCGCATCGCAGGGCCCGCCATCGGCTCAGCGCTTCTCGGTCACGGCGCGGCGCAGGTTGCGTCGGGCCTGCAGGTCGAAGCGCTCGTGGAAGAACGCGCTCAGGTACAGCCGCTCGCGCGCCAGCAGGCCCTTCAGGAAGCGCCGCCGGTTGAGCCGGTACAGCCACGCCGGCACCCGACCCCGGTACTCGGCGGCGATCGCGCGGTCATAGGCGTCGAACACCTCCGGTTCCGCGCCGAGGATCGCCATGTCGCAGTCGAGGAACAGCGCGGTTTCGGCGTCGACCTCGCTCGCGTCGACGCGGCCGTGCCGCGCCGTCCATTCGATCAGCGCGGCGACGCGGTCGGCATCGACGCCGGCGTCCGGCAGCCAGCGCGCGATGTGCTCGCGCGCGAGGTGGGCCGAACGCGCCTCGTTGTCGCTGCGGCCGGCCTCGTAGATGGCGTCGTGGTACAGCACCGCCAGGCACACCTCGCGCGGATGGGCCCAGCCGGCACCGTCGGCGACGCTGGCGTAGTGCCGCAGCACTTCGTGCACGTGGCCGGCGTTGTGGTACGCCCGCGGCGGCGTGGAATAGGCCGCGTCGAGGGCGGCGCGCTGCGCTTCGGGCAGCGCGATCGGCAGGCCGGTGAACGCGTCGGTCGATGCGCCCATGCCTCAGTCCCGCCGCGCCAGCGCCGCGCGCACGGCCGCCATCTCGACGTCGCGCCCGGCGGCGATGTCGGCTGCGCTCGCGTTCACCAGCACGTCCGGCATGAGGCCGGCATCCGGCGGCTGGCCGGGCGGAAACGTCGCGATCAGCGGCAGGTCGAGCTCGATACCGGTGTTCGGCAGGCGCAGGAAGAAGAACGCGCCGCCGTTGATGCCGCGCTGGTTGCCGCCGGTGGGCTGGCCGACCAGCGTCGCCAGCGCGGCCCGCTGCACCTGATGCGCGAACTGGAACGTCGCCGAGCTGTTGGCGGCGCCGACGAGCACGAACACCGGCCCGGCGTAGCGCGGTGCGCGCGGCGCGAACACGGCCGGCGCGTCGGCGCCGTTGGCGCGCACGAGGCGGTAGAAGCCGTCGCCGACCGGCTGCGCCTGCTCGCCCCAGTCCTTGAACGACGGGTCCCAGGTGTCGAGGTACGGCGCCAAGGCGTCGGGCACCTTGCGGTAGCGCACGCGGCGTTCGGGCGACGGCACCCGCAGTTCGCGTGCGATCAGGTGCGGCAGGATCTCGTCGCCGACATCGAGGCCGCCCTCGTTGCCGCGCAGGTCGATCACCAGCGCGCGCGGCTTCGCGGCGTCGATGCGGGCGAAGCTGTCGCGCAGGAAGCCCTTCCAGTCCCATTTCGAGTCGTACAGCGCCCAGCCCGGCATCGCGAGCACGGCGAGGCCGTCGTCGGTGGTGTCGAACGTCCAGCCGGCGCGCTCCCCGTCCGGGGCTTTCGGCCGCTGCGCGAGCCGGCCGGCCTGGTCGACGGCGTCCACGATCACGGTCCGCGTCGTCCGGCTTCCTGGCGTACGCACCTGCAGCGTCTGTCGCGCACCGACTTGCGGGTGCACCAGCGGCAGGAAGATGTCGAACGTCTCCCATTCGTCGTCGCCCTGCACCGACAGCAGCGAGCGCCGCTTGGCGTCGTTGCTGCCGTCGGCACGCGCGTACGGCATCAACGACGCGAGCAGTTCGGTGGTGTCGATGCCGTCGATCGCCGTCACCGTCGTGCCCGGCGGCAGCACCCGCCCGGCGGTGAAGTCGCGCGTCACCACCATCGCGCCGTCTAGCCAGCGGAAGTGGAACGGCACCCGGTTGCGCCCTTCGAACAGCGCGGCGCGGACCGCCTCGGGCTGGTTGTAGAAGTTCGCGTAGGTGTGCCCGCAGCGCACCGTACCGGCGAACTTCGACAGCGCCAGGTAGGCCTGCGCGAGCGTGCGTTCGCCGGACAGCTCGCGCCGCAACGCGTCGAAGTGGCCGCGCATCTGCTCCGGCGTGTTGTAGCGGTGCAGGCCCGGGTGCAGCGCCTCGTACGCCTGCTGCAGCACATCAACGTCGCCCTGCAGTGCGTCTGCACTGAACGTGGTATTGGCGGACAGCTTCGGCGCGACTGCCGACGGCGCTTGGGCGCGCAGCGGGGCGGCCAGCAGCAGCGCGACGGCACAGGCGACGGCGATGCGCATGGTGCGGAATCCCCCGGGGCGTGGTGCCGCAGTGTAATCCCGGCGCGCCGGCGCATCCGCGTCCCGGCGCCGTGCGTAATCCCTGCGTCACCGCCGCTTGCCCGGAGCATCGCCGTGCACCGACTCCTTCGATTCGCGGTCCCCGCCCTGCTGCTGCTCCTCGCCGGCTGCGGCCCGCTCGGCAACCCGCGCGAACCGATCCCGACCGCGACGTTTCCGGCGCGAGAGCCGGCCCAGCGGCTGATGGTCGTGCTGCCCGGGCGCGGCGACGATCTCGCCGCACTGCAGCGCGCCGGCATCGTCGACGCGGTGCAGGAGGCGTGGCCGGATGCCGACGTGGTGCTGGCCGAGCTCGCGATCCGCTACTACATGGACGGCGACGGCCCGCGGAAGCTGCACGAGCAGGTGATCGTGCCGGCGCGGGCGCGCGGCTACCGAGAGGTCTGGCTCAGCGGCGCGTCGATGGGCGGCATGGGCACCCTGCTCTACGACCGCGCCTACCCGGGCGAACTGACCGGCATGGTGCTGCTGGCGCCGTACATCGGCGACCGCGCGATCCTCGAGCAGATCAGCGACGCCGGCGGCATCGCCGCGTGGGACCCGGGTCCGGCGCAGGCCATCGGCCCGGACAACTGGCAGCACGAACTGTGGCGCCACCTGCAGGGCTGGTCGCGCGAGCCGGCCCGCGCGCGCAACGTGTGGCTGGCCTATGGCGACCGCGACCGGCTGCGTCGCGCGATGCCGGTGATCGAGCCGCTGCTGCGCCGCGACCAGGTGCTCGTCCGCGACGGCGGCCACGCGTGGTCGGTGTGGACCCCGGCGATGCGCGAGGTTCTGATGCGGGCCGAGCGCGGCCGCGACAGCGCCGCCCGCTGATCAGCGCGTCGGCGGCCGCCCGCGCGGCGTGCCCTTGCGACACGCGTCCGAGCAGAACTTCACGTGGGCCCAGTCGCGTTCCCACTTCTTGCGCCACGCGAACGGCCGCTGGCAGGTCGGGCAGGTCTTGGTCGGCAGTTCTGACTTGCGCATCGGCACAGGGTAAGGCGCTTTGGCCGTGCCGGCCGATCGCGCGTGCGACCGGCCGGCGCCGCCTCGGGCCTCAGCGCTTCCACATCCGCGCGGTCCGCGCCGGCAGCTGGAACGTGTAGGTCGAGCTGGAGATGTTGACCACGCTGCCCGAGCCGAGCACGTCCGTGTAGTTGCTGTACCACCACAGCACGCTGTTGTTCATGTTGACGCTCGCGCTGACGGTGGAACCGCACTTGTTGATGCCGACGATGCCGCGGCTGCCGCGGCGGAAGATCAGGTGGCAGGCGCCGTGCGACAGCACCTGCATGTCGTCGCCCTGCACCGCATTGTGGAAGCCGACCATCTGCGCCAGGTCGGTGCGCTGCCAGGCGTTGACCCAGCGGTTGTCGCCGCTCTCGTTGTTGTCCGAGTACAGCAGCGGCGTGCCGCCGTTGCGCCCGATCACGTACGCGTAGGCGAGCTTCTCGTCGGTCGGGTCCAGGATCAAGTAGCGGAAGCCGCCGTTGTTCGGGATGTCGTGGGTCACCGTGAACGTCACCGCGCGCGCGCCCGGCAGCGCCTGGCCGTACGCGCCCGGGTCGACCAGCTGGCTGAGGCTGCCGCCGTAGCCGAACGCGGTGCGCACCTGGTTGAACAGCGGGAAGTCGTACGCGCCGTGGTCAGTGTTGGCCAGGTACGGCGCGAGGAAGCCGTCGTACTCGCCGTTGCCGGCGCCGCCGCTGGTGATGATCTCGCCGAACACGTGCATGCCGGACTTCAGGTCGGCCGTCAGCACCGCGTTCAGATGCGAGACCGGCATGTGCTTGGCCGCGTCGATGCGGAAGCCCTTGACGCCCAGCGCCTTCAGCGCGGACAGGTACGCGCGCTGCTGGCCGATCACCCAGCTGTTGGCGACCAGGTCCGGCAGGCCGGCGTCGCCGCTGCCGCCGCACAGCCGCCAGTTCTGCACCTGCCAGACATCGTTGTAATTGCCGATGCACGTCGCCGGCCCGAAGTCCGACGCGCCGAGGAAGTTGGCCGACAGGTTGCCGAACAGGCGGATCTCGCCGTAGCGGGTCGGGTTCGACGCGTAGATGCCGAGCACGCGCGAGCCCGGGTAGTTCAGGTCCGACCGCTGCGCGGACTCGTTGGCCATGTGGTTGAGGATCACGTCCGCGTAGACGCGGATGCCGCGCGCCTGCAGCGCAGACACCATGCTGGCGAAGTCGTCTGTATCGCCGAGCGGGTTGTCGATCAGCCGGTAGTCCTGCGGCTGGTAGCGGGCCCACCACTGCGAGCCCTCCGAACGGTACGCCGGCGCCACCAGCACCGCCCGGTAGCCGGCCGACTGGATCTGCGCGGCGCGCGCCTCGACCGTCGCGTACGGCCAGTTGAAGGCGTGCAGGATGACGTCCGCGCGCGCGGCGCCGACGCACGCGAGCAGCACCAGCAGCAACGTCGCCGCAGCCCATCGTTGCAGCGGCCTGCGCGGCAGGTCCGGCGCGCACGGCGCGATCGAAACGGCAGGGGCAAGCGTCGGGTGAAGTGGGCGCAGGGCGCCGTTCGCAGCGGTCGACATCGTGTCGGTCTCCGGGTCAGGGGGACGCGTTGCGTCCCGGGGTCCATCCATCGGGTCCGTGCGTCGCGCGGTGCGCGCACGGCGGTCGGCGGGTGCCGGCCCTGACCGCCGCCTCCCGTCGATGCGGCGATCGCGGACGATGCTAGGAGCGCATCGCGCTGCAACACGCGTGGGCTGCATACGTATTCATTGCGGCGACGTCACGTTCCGCGCGACGACCGCATGTTCCGCGGCGCGATCACGGGGCCGCCACTACCGCCCGGCGACGCTTGCTGTCACGCGCGTAGCTTCCCGCGCGCGCGACTCCCACCACGAACGAAGGACCGAACGCATGAAGACCCTCATCGCCCTGCTGCTCGCGCTGGCCGCGCCGGTCGCGATGGCGCAGTCCGGCGCCGGCGCGCCGAACGCGCCGGTGGCCGACCTCGACCTGGAGCGCTACGCCGGCCAGTGGCACGAGATCGCGCACCTGCCGATGTTCTTCCAGCGCCAGTGCGTCGACCGCATCACCGCGACGTACACGCGCCAGCCCGACGGCACGATCGAAGTGCGCAACGCGTGCCGGACCAAGGACGGCGACATGGACGAGTCGACCGGCGTGGCGCGTCCCGTCGACGGCGCGCCCGGCGCGCTGCAGGTCCGATTCGCGCCGGGCTTCCTGTCGTGGCTGCCGATGGTGTGGGCCGACTACTGGGTCATCGACCTCGATCCCGAGTACCGCTGGGCCGTCGTCGGCGGACCCAGCCGCAAATACCTGTGGGTGCTCTCGCGCGAGCCGTCGATGGAGCGTGCGCAGTTCGAACAGATCACCGCGCGGGCCCGGGCCAAGGGCTACCCGGTCGACAGGCTGGTGATGGCGGCGCCGCTGCGTTGAGGCGCGGCGCGCGCGTCCACCGCGCGCTCACCCGTGCGCTGCAATCGTCCACGCACTGACCGGATCCGAGAGACACGATGCCCAGCAACCGACGACTGCTGTCCACCGCCGCCCTCGCCGTCATCGTGTGCGGCATGACCGCCTGCGAGGGCGACCGCACCGACCCGCCGCGCGAGCTGCCCAATCCGTCGCTGCCCCAGTCGACGCCGGCCGCACCTGCGCAGCGCGTGCCCGCCGCCGAGCCACCGCGCAGCGATGCGCCGGCGCCGCCCGAGGCGCCGGCCACGCCGTCGGCGACCGTCCCGGCCGCTTACCTGGGCGAATGGCAGCGCACCGGCACGTCGTGCGCGACGCGCGACGAGACCCGACTGCGCATCGAGGCGCAGCGGGTGACGTTCCACGAGAGCAGCGGCACCGTGCAGGCCGCCGACGCGGAGGACGGGCGCCTGACGCTGACGCTGCGGATGACCGGCGAAGGCGAGACCCGCGACGCGACCTACCGCTACGGCCTGTCGAACGACGGCCGCTGGCTCACCGACCTGGAAAACGACCTCGTCCGCGAGCGCTGCCCCTAGCGCGCCTGTTCCAGCGGAGATGCGACCATGGCGAACACGAAGACAAGCAAGCCGGCCCGGCGCGCGACCAAGAAGCCCGCGCAGCGCGCGGCGAAGGCGACATCACCGGCGCCCAGCGCGCGCACGCGTCAATCCGGGCCCGGCAGCGAACGCCGGATGTCGCCGGCCCCCGAGGTAATCCGCGACGGCTACGTCGGGTCGGGCAAGCTGGCGGGCAAGGTCGCGCTGGTGACCGGCGGCGACAGCGGCATCGGCCGCTCGATCGCCGTGCACTTCGCGCGCGAGGGCGCGGACGTCGCGATCCTGTACCTCAGCGAGGATGCCGACGCGCGCGACACGGCTGCGCTGGTCGAGGCGGAGGGCCGCCGCTGCCTGCGGCTGCGCGGCGACGCCAAGCGCGAGGCCCGCTGCCGCTCCGCGGTCGAACGCACGGTGCGGACGTTCGGCCGGCTCGACGTGCTGGTCAACAACCTCGCCGAGCACACGCCGCAGGACTCGCTCGACGCGATCACCCCAAGCCAGCTGCGCGACACGTTCGAGAACAACGTCTACCCGTACTTCCACATCACCCGCCACGCGCTGCCGCACCTGCGCCGCGGCGCCTGCATCATCAACACCGGCTCGGTGACGTCGTTCCGCGGCAGCGACCACCTGATCGACTACGCGTCGACCAAGGGCGCGATCGAGACGTTCACCTATTCGCTGGCCAAGAACCTCGTCGAGCGCGGCATCCGCGTCAACGGGGTCGCGCCGGGGCCGATCTGGACGCCACTAATCGCGTCGAGCTTCACCCCGAAGGAGCAGCGCGCGTTCGGTCGCAACACGCCGATGAAGCGGCCGGGCCAGCCGAGCGAGCTCGGCCCGGCGTACGTGTTCCTCGCCTGCGACGACAGCAGCTACGTCACCGGGCAGTTCCTGCACGTCAACGGCGGCGGCTTCATCGGATGAAGCCGCCGCGCGGTGCGATCAGGGCAGGTGGGCGCGGATGAAGTCCTGCGCGCTGGGCGTGTCGATGCGGTACTGGTAATCGACGCCGATGCACGGCGTGTAGCCGAACGACGTCACCGCGCCGATCACATTGCCGGTGCGGTGGAAGATCGGGCCGCCCGAGTCGCCGTAGCACGTTCCGCCACCGTTGTTGCCGGGGTTGTTCGAGAACTTGGCATTGCTGCTGTCGCCGTTGAACGTGCTGACGAGCTCGATCAGCCGCTGGCTGGCCTGGTAGCGGCGGTAGTCGTCTCCGGCGAACGGCTTCAGCACGCCCTGCGAGCCGTAGCCCACCGCGGTCCAGCGGTTGCCGGCCCCGTCGGCCGCCAGCACCTGGTCGAGCAGCCCGAGCGGCGGCAACGCGCCGTAGGTGGGCATCTTCACCGCCTTCGGCAGGATCACCACGCCGACGTCGTAATTGTCGGGGAACTGCGCGTAATCCTCGTACTGCGGATGCGCGACGACGGTCTTGGCCTTGATCCACTTCTGGTCCAGCCACGCCTGCAGCGTCGGCGCCGCGTCGAGCCCCTCGAGCGCATCGGCATCGAAGCGCACGTAGGTCACGTCGTTCGGCTTGCCGTTGCCCTCGACGCAGTGGCCGGCCGTCAGCATCACCGTCGGGCTGATCAGGGTGCCCGTGCACGAGTAGTAGCCCTCGCCGTCCTGCACGAACAGCAGCGTGCCGACGTACGGGTGGCGGTTGCCGTCGAGTTCGCCGAACGTGATCGCCTGCGCCGGCAACGCGGCCAGCAGGAGTGCGGCCGCAAACGCCGCGCCGCGGCCCATGGCCCTGTGGATCGCCTGGTTCATCCGTCTTCCCTCGCACTGTGGCCGGAACGGAGATCCGGCGGCGGGCCTTCCGGCAGGGCCCGCCCCGGCGGTGTGGCGCCGGCGGGTCCCGGCGCCCGCGTGGCCGTGCGTCAGTGGTGCAGCGCGACCAGCGAAGCGGCGAGCTTGGCGTCCTCGAACATCCTGCGCAGGCGCAGTTCGACCTGCGGCAGATCGGGCAGCTGCTGCGAGGCGTACAGCGAGTACACCGCGCGGCCGTCGCTGCCGAAGCCGCCGGCCTGGCGGCCGACGCTGACGTGCGGGGTCTGGCAGGCGCGCACCCACATCGACTGCAGGGTGCTCGGGCTGATGCTCTGGCCGTTGCCGAGGGTGAACTTGAACATCGCGATCTGGTGCTTCATGCGGGAACCTTCGGCTTGGGCCCCGAGTATGCGCTCCAATCGGCCCCGTGCCGTGGAGACCGGCGCGACGGGAACGGCCGCGCAGCTGAACAGGTGCGCGCGTGCGGGTCCGGCTGCGCGGCGCGGCGCGTATAGTGGGCAGGCACCGCCGCCGTATCGCGCGTCTCGCTTGGCCCCCGCGGCCGCCCGCTTCGCTCCCTCTCACGCGTCCGCATCCTGCCCATGCAGGGTGACGCCCCCTCGGGAGCGCCCATGCCGGGCTACGACACCCGTTCCATCACCGTCCGCCTCGGCGGCCACGACTTCCGCCTGCGCGCGCTCAGCGACCGCCAGCAGTTCGCCGACCCGCACGGCGACGCCGAGCGCGCCGGCATCTGCGACTCGCAGTGGAGCCTGTTCGGCCAGTCGTGGCCCGCCGGCGAAGTGCTGGCCGAAGCCATGTGCGTGGCCGACGTCGCGGGGCTGCGGATCCTCGAGCTGGGCTGCGGCCTCGGGCTGTCGAGCCTGGTGCTGCAGCGGCGCGGCGCCGACGTCACCGCCAGCGACCACCACCCGCTGGCCGCCGCGTTCCTCGAATACAACGCCGCGCTGAACGGACTGGCACCGCTGGCCTACCACGACCTGCCGTGGGACGCGCCGGACCTCGTGCTCGGCCGTTTCGACCTGATCATCGCCAGCGACGTGCTGTACGAGCGCGGCCACGCCGAGTCGCTCGCCGCGCTGGTCGAGCGCCACGCGGGAGATGACTGCCAGGTCGTCATCGCCGACCCCGGCCGCGGCAACGCCAACGCGTTCACCCGGCGGATGGCCCAGCAGGGCTACGGCGTCGACGAACAGCGGCTGAGCTTCCACCTCGGCGAGGTCGCGCCGTTCCGCGGCCGCCTGCTGCGCTATCGACGGCCGCCGGGTGCGACGCGCCGCCCGCCGCTGCTGGACGCCGCATGAGCGCGCCCGGGCTGCCCGAGGTGTCGTGCAGCGCCTGCGATGCGGTGTGCTGTCGACTGACGGTCGTGGTGATGCCGGACGACCCGGTGCCCCGCCACCTGGTCGACCGCACGCCGGAGGGCCTGGACGTGATGGCCCGCGGCGAGGACGGCTGGTGCGTCGCGGTGGACCCGCTGCGCATGTGCTGCACCGTGTACGAGCAGCGCCCGGCAATCTGCCGCAAGTTCGCGATGGGCAGCCCGTACTGCCGGTCCGAACGCGAGGCCTACGCGCGCCGCTATGACGACGTCGGCGATCACGTCGACGCCGCGCCGTCGCCAATCCCGCTGCGCCTGCGCTAGGGCCGCCACCGGCCCGCCCTTACGCCTGCACGCCACCGTGCGGTGCGCTGCGGCACCGTCGGCTTCCGTTCCGACAGGATTCGAACCCGATGGAAAGCGCCGACATGGTCGGTTGGGGGGCTTCGGCCATCCTGATCGCCACCCTCGCCCGCCAGACCTGGCACCAGTGGCGCGACCCCGACCCGCGCGGCGTCTCGCACTGGCTGTTCATCGGCCAGACCGCCGCATCGGTGGGTTTCGTCGTCTACAGCTGGCTGCTCGGCAACGTGGTGTTCATCGTGACCAACTCGCTGATCCTGCTGACCGCGATCGTCGGCCAGCTGGTGTTCCTGCGCGCGCAGCGCCGGGCCGCTGGCAAGGGTACGGGCAAGGGCAAAGACAAGAGCGAGCATTCGTAGCGCCGCGCCGGCCGGCGCCGCGTGCGACCATCGCGCGGTGATCTCCTACGTCATTCCCGCGCACGACGAGGCCGTGCTGATCGGCGGCACGCTCGATGCGCTGCGCTTGGCCGCCGACGCGCTCGGGCGGCCGTACGAAGTGATCGTCGTCGACGACGCCTCCACCGACGCCACCGCGGCGATCGCCCGCGAACGCGGCGCGACGGTCGTGCCAGTGCAGCACCGCCACATCGCTGCGACCCGCAACGCCGGCGCCCGCGCCGCCGGCGGCGACGTGCTGGTGTTCGTCGATGCCGACACGCGCGTGTCCGCGGGTCTGCTGCGGGCGGCGTTCGAGGCGCTGGACCGCGGGGCGGTCGGCGGGGGTGCGACGGTCACGCTGCGCGGTCGCGTGGCCTGGCACGAACGCCTCGGCACCGCGCTCGTCGCCCGCGCGCTGCGCTGGGCCGGGATCGCGCCGGGCTGCTTCGTGTTCTGCACCCGCGCGGCGTTCGAGGCCGCCGGCGGCTTCGACGAGCGCTACTACGCGGCCGAGGACGTCGCGATCAGCCGCGCGCTGGCGAAGGTGGGCCGCTTCGAGGTGCTGCGCCACCCGGTCCACACCTCCGACCGAAAGCTGCGCACGTTCGGGCTGCTCGACCACCTGGCGCTGTTCGTGCGCTTCGCGCTGCGCGGGCGCGGCCTGCTGCATTCGCGCGACGGGCTCTCGCTCTGGTACGAACGCCGGCGCCACGGGCCCGACGAGCCGCACTGAGCGGGCCCGCGTCGCGTGGAGCCGGGGCTCCAGCCGGGGCCGCGTATCATGGCGCATGACCGATCGCGCCCCCGAATTCACCGACCTGCCGCTGAACCCGGCGCTGTTCCAAGGGCTCGACGCCCTCGGCCACGTGCAGATGACGCCGATCCAGGCGCAGAGCCTGCCGGCCCTGCTCGAAGGCCGCGACCTGATCGCGCAGGCACCGACCGGCAGCGGCAAGACCGCGGCGTTCGGCTTGGCGCTGCTGCAGCGCATCGACATGGCGCAGGGCCGCACCCAGGCCCTGGTGCTGTGCCCGACGCGCGAGCTGGCCGACCAGGTCGCCAAGCAGATCCGCAAGCTCGCCACCGGCATCGCCAACCTCAAGCTGCAAACGCTGACCGGCGGCATGGCGCTGGGCCCGCAGCTGGCGTCGCTGGAGCAGCACGCGCCGCACGTCGTCGTCGGCACGCCGGGCCGCGTGCAGGAGCTGCTGCGCAAGAAGGTGCTCGACCTGCGCGTCGTGCGGGTCGTCGTGCTCGACGAGGCCGACCGCATGCTCGACATGGGCTTCGAGGAGCCGATCCGCGAGATCGTCGGCCGCACGCCGAAGGAGCGGCAGACGCTGCTGTTTTCGGCCACCTACCCCGACGCGATCCGCGACATCGCCCGCACGCTGATGCGCGAGCCGCTCGAGGTCACGGTCGAGGGCGCCACGCGCCAGGCCGACATCGACCAGCGGTTCTATGAAGTCGACCCCGCGCAGAAGCCGGCCGCGCTGGCCGGCCTGCTGATGGAGCACAACCCCGAGTCGGCGGTGGTGTTCTGCAACATGCGCCGCGACACCGAAGAGGTCGTGTCTTCGCTGGCCCACCTGGGCTTCTCGGCGCTGCCGCTGCACGGCGACATGGAGCAGCGCGACCGCGACGAGGTGCTGGTGCGCTTCGCCAACCGCAGCTGCAACGTGCTGGTGGCCAGCGACGTCGCCGCGCGCGGGCTCGACATCGACGACCTGGCCGCGGTGATCAACTACGAGCTGCCGCACGACGCGGACACCTACGTGCACCGGATCGGCCGCACCGCGCGCGCCGGCCGCAGCGGGCTGGCGTTGAGCCTGGTCACGCCGCGCGAACTGCCGCGCGTGCAGATGCTCGAGGAAAAGCTCGGCGCGCCGATCCGGCTGCAGCGCGCGCCGCTGGCCGCACTGCGCGCGCGCTCGGCGCCGGCCGCCGCGACCGTGACGCTGCGCATCGACGCCGGCAAGACCGACAAGCTGCGCCCGGGCGACATCGTCGGCGCGCTGACCGGCGACGCCGGCCTGCCGGTCGCCGCGGTCGGCAAGATCGACGTGTTCCCGACCCGCAGCTATGTCGCGATCGCCCGCGCGCACGCCGACAAGGCGCTGTCGCAGCTGCAGGCCGGCAAGATCAAGGGCCGCAAGTTCCGGGTGCGGCGCATCTGAGCCGCGGCCCCTCGCCGACCGGCCCGATGCCGGCCCGGCGGGCCCGATGGCCTACACTGGCCCACCCACCACGAGAGAATCGCCCCCTTGGCCAAGCCCAACTACTCGTTCGAAAAGCGCCAGCGCGAACTCGCGAAGAAGAAGAAGCAGGACGAAAAGGCCGCGCAGAAGGCCGCCGCGCGCGAGGCCGCGAAGCCCGCCACGCCGAACGACGGCCGCGAGCCCAGCAGCGGCCAGTAACCGCGACGCGTGACCGACCCGCAGACGCCCCGGGCTGACGGCCCGCAGGTGTGGGTCGACGCCGACGCCTGCCCGGGCGTCATCAAGGACATCCTGTTCCGCGCCGCTGAGCGCGCGCACGTGCACGTCACTCTGGTCGCCAACCAGTGGCTGCGCACGCCGCCGTCGCTCTACGTGCGCGCGCTGCAGGTGTCCGGCGGCTTCGACGTCGCCGACAGCGAGATCGTGGCGCGGGTGCAGCCGGGCGACCTCGTCGTCACCCAGGACATTCCGCTGGCCGCACGGGTGCTTGAGCGCGGCGGGATCGCCGTGAACCCGCGCGGCGAGCGCTACACCGCCGACACGATGGCCGAGCGCCTGTCGATGCGGAACTTCATGGAGGAGCTGCGCGGCGCCGGCGTGCAGACCGGCGGACCGCCGACCTTCCACGCCCGCGACCGGCAGGCGTTCGCCAACCAGCTCGACCGCTGGCTGGCGCAGCGCACGCCGCGCTGAGCGGAAGTCGCGATTACGGCGCGGGTTCGATGGGGGTCCGGAGGGAATCGGGGGCCGCGTCCGCCCTGCGCTCCCAGCCCAGCATCGCGCTCAGCACGCCGTCGCGCCGCACCAGGCCGTGGTGCAGGGCCGCCGCCAGGTGCACCAGCACGAGCGCGAACAGCGCATAGGCCAGCACGCGATGCAGCGGTCGCAACACCGCGAACAACGCCGGATCGGCCGCGGTGAGCGCAGGCAGCACGAGCCCGCCGACCAGCGACGCCGGCAGACCGCCGCTCGACATCGTGGCCCAGCCGGCCAGCGGCACCGCGAACATCAGCAGGTACAGCGCGACGTGCGAGCCTTTCGCGGCCAGCGCCTGCACGCGCGGCAGGTCCGCCGGCAGCGGCGGCGGGCGATGGCCGAGGCGCCACAGCAGCCGCACGGCCGCCAGCACCAGCACCAGAGCGCCGAGCGGCTTGTGCCAGGCGAACAGGACGTCGTGCGCCGGCGCGACGGTTGCGACCATGCCGGCACCGATGAACAGCATCGCCAGGATCAGCGCCGCCATCGTCCAGTGCAGCAGGCGCGCGACGCCTGTGAAGCGTTCGCCCCGGGCGCTCATCGCGACACCTCCGTCGCCGTCGCGGCGCCCGCCGCGGTCTCGCGCAGGCGCCGCGTCGCGGAGACCGAATACGCCGCCGAGCGCGCGTGCAGGATCGGATCGTCCGACGGACGCACGCCGTCGGGCAGCACCAGCGGGTCGAAGTTGACGTCGCGGCAGTCGCCGTCGGCCTGCGGGCTCACGCGCTCGACCACGACCTCGCCGACCACGACCCGTTCGCGATCGGCCGGCCACGCGCGGGTCGCGTCCGCCGTGGGGTCGCCGGGCGCGGCGAGCGTCACAGCCATCTCCCACCGCACCGGCGCCTGCTGAACGCGGCGTTCGAGTTCGCGCTGCAGGTAGTCGCTCGGCAGCGCGTCGCGGGCGGCCTTGTCGAGCGTCGCCACCGGCGCGAGCGGACGCATCGTCCAGCGCACCGGCTGCTCGCGCCCGTCGCCGTCGACGAACACGAACGCGTTGACGCTGTGGTACGTGTCGGTCGCGAAGCTGTCGGTGAATGGCGCCGAGTCCGCCCACGCGCGGAACCCTGCCATTTCCGGGTGCGCGGCCGCGAACGCCGCCACCCGCGCCGGGTCGGGCTTGCCCGTCGCCGGGTCGGGTCGCCCCGCGAGCGTCTGCTCGTGGAAGGCCTGCGGCGTGGCGACCGCCATCACCGGGAAGGTGTTCATCGCCATGCGCCACTCCTGCCGGTCGGCCTGCACGAGCTTCAGCGCCAGGCTGCGCACGCGCGCGCCGGCCTCGTTGCCGTCCGGCGCGCCGCCGCCGATCGACATGCGGCCGACGAACGGCGTTCGGCCACCCGCCAGCACATCGGCGCGCGACCACTGCGCGCCGCGGCCGTTCGCCTCGAAATGACCCGCGACGCAGACGCCGCGCGCGTGGGCGCGGCGGAATCCCGGTCGCGGCGGGCCGTTGGCTTCGATCGCGTCGACCATGCGCTGCGCGGTCAGCCGCTGCGGGCTGAGCCAGCCGGCGGTGTAAGCGAACGCGCTGCCGAGGCCGCCGACGGCCAGCGCGATCACGGCGTAGGGCCACCACTCGGCGCGGCGCCGGGGCGGCGTGGCGGTGCGAAGCGGTGCGACGGGGCTGGCGCCCGCGCCGGGCTCTGGCGGTGCGCCGGCGGCGCCGGGATCAACGGGGGGAACCGACATCGTGGGGCCTCGCGCGCAAGCCGGATCGGCGGCGTGACGACGCTATCACGCGCTGCGCGGCCACCGTGCTGCGCTGCACGGCATGCAACGTTGCGGCATCGGGCGCGAACGCCGGCGGCTCACGCCTTGCGCAGGAACACCGTCTTCAGCACCAGGCCCTTGATCCTGTCCGAGTGGCCTTCGATGTGGTCGGCGTCGTCCTCGACCAGCCGGATGTTGCGGATCACCGTGCCCTGCTTCAGCGGGATCGACGATCCCTTCACCTTGAGGTCCTTGATCACCACGACCGTGTCGCCGTCGGCCAGCACGTTGCCGTTGCTGTCGCGCACCACGACGGCATCGCCGCCCGGATCCGTCGCGGCCGCCCGCGGCCACTCGAAGCCGCAGTCGGCGCAGACGTACTGGCCACCGTCGACGTAGGTGTTGGCGAGGGTGCACTGCGGGCAGGCGGGCGCGGTCATGGCTGGCTCTGGGCCGTCGTCGGGGGCGCGTAGCGTAGTGGAATCAACGCACTGCCGCGTGCGCAATCCCCTCGCCGGCGCTTTGCCGCTACGCTTGCGCGCCCTGCCCCGAGCCTTCGACTCGATGCCCGCCGCACCCTCCACTGCCGACGTGTTGATCATCGGCGGCGGCGCCGCGGGACTGATGTGCGCGCACGTGGCCGGGCAGCGCGGCCTGCGCGCGGTGGTTATCGAGCACGCCAACCGCGTCGGCAAGAAGATCCTGATGTCCGGGGGCGGGCGCTGCAATTTCACCAACACCGGGGCGACCCCGGCCAACTACCTGTCGGCCAACCCGCACTACTGCAAGTCGGCGCTGGCGCGCTACACGCCGTGGCACTTCATCGAGCTGGTCGAGCGCCACCGCATCGCGTACCACGAGAAGGAACTCGGCCAGCTGTTCTGCGACGAGTCGTCGAAGCAGATCGTCAAGCTGCTGCTGGACGAGTGCGACGCGGCCGATGCGCGCGTGGAAACGTCGTGCAGCGTCGAGCGCGTCGCCGTCGAGGACGACGGGCGCTTCAGCGTGCAGACCACGCGCGGGCGGATGCTGGCGCCGGCCCTGGTCGTGGCCTGCGGCGGGCTGTCGATCCCGAGCATGGGCGCGACCGGTTTCGGCTACGAGCTGGCGCGGCAGTTCGGCCACGAGGTCCTGCCGACGCGCGCGGGCCTCGTACCGCTGACGCTTAGCGGTACGCACCACGAGCGGCTGGCCGAGCTGAGCGGCGTCGCGCTGCCGGTCGAGGCGACGTGCGGGCGGCAGTCGTTCCGCAACCAGATGCTGGTCACCCATCGCGGCCTCAGCGGCCCGGCGATCCTGCAGATCTCGTCGTACTGGCAGCCGGGCGACGCGCTGCAGCTGGACCTGCTGCCCGGCGCCGACGCGTTCGAGGCGCTGAAGGCGCTGCGCGCGGCGCGGCCCGCGGCGGAGCTCAAGACCGCGCTCGCGGACCTGTTCCCGAAGCGCTTCGCCGAGCGCCTGTGCGAGGCGTGGCTCGACGACCTGCAGCCGCGCCGGCCGATGCGCCAGTTCGACGAGCGCCAGCTGCGCCAGGTCGCCGTGGTGCTGCACGAGTGGCCGATCGTCGCCAGCGGCACCGAGGGCTACCGCACCGCCGAGGTGACCCTCGGCGGCGTCGACACCCGCGGGCTGTCGTCGACCACGATGATGTCCCGGCACGTGCCGGGGCTGTACTTCATCGGCGAGGTCGTCGACGTGACCGGCTGGCTCGGCGGCTACAACTTCCAGTGGGCCTGGGCCTCCGGCCACGCGGCCGCGCAGGCGCTGTAGGGCCCCGCGCTCGACGTCGGTGCCGGACCGTGCGGCTCCGACGGCCGCCGCCTACGCCTCGGCCGTGGTCGGGTCGATCACCTCGCGGACCTGCGACACGCGGTTGGCGGGGAACCCGCCGCGCGCCGCGTGTTCGCGAACCATGGCCTCGTCCGGCGCGATGTAGACGCAGTAGATCTTGTCGTCGGTGACGTAGCTCTGCACCCACTGGATCGACGGGCCGAGCTCCTGCAGCACGCCGCACGATTTGGCGGAAATGCCCTGCAGCTGCTCCGCGCCGAGCGTGCCGGCGCCGGGGATGTCGCGTTCGATCACGTACTTGGGCATGGCGGAACCTCATCGGGAGACGTCCGGGCCAACGGCGCGCGCGCCGCCGCCCGGACACCTGCCCCGCTCCCGGTCCGGTCCGCCGCCGGGAGCGTCGACGCTCAGTTGCCGCTGGCGCGGAACGGGAAGCGCTGGAAGATCGCGCTGATCGCCTGGTCGGCCGATGCGATGCGCTCGGCGGGCGTGCGCTGGGTCACCCGCCCGATCGCCGCGCCGGTCCACACCAGGTGGTTGCGCTGGGCATCGACGAGGTCGACCGTCAACGTGCCCTCGGTGTAGCGCGACACCTGGGTCTCGTCGTACCAGACCGGGTACGCGACGTAGCTGCGCGCGCGGTAGCTGTAGAAGTAGCCGATGTCGCTGCGCGGCATGCTGTAGACGTCGGTCTTCTCGCGCACGACGCCCTGGAAGTTGACCCGCAGGTCGGGCTTGGCGGCGTCGAACACGTAGCCCCGCGCGTCCATCTCGCGGCGGATGCTCGCCTTGATCCGGTCGGTCAGGTAGGTGGTGTACCCGGACTGCTCCATCGCCAGCGGCTGGTAGAAGCCGTACGTGCGGTAGCGGGCGAAGTCCGCCTGCGGGTCCATGTCGGTGGACACGCGCGGCGTCGTCGCGCACGCGGCCAGCAGCGCCAGCAGTGCGAACGCGGACAGCGCGGCGCGCGCCCGGCCCAGTCGCGCGGCGATCCGGGTAGTCGGCGATAGCGTGGTCATGTCGTTCTCCTCGTGGTTCGCGCGGCGGCTCACGCCGCCTTGCGCAGGGTGCGCTTGAACAGCGCCAGGGTCTTCTGCCACGCCGCGCGCGCGGCATCCTCGTCGTAGCGCGGCGTGGTGTCGTTGTGGAAGCCGTGCTGCGTGCCCGGCGGCTGGAACAGCTGGTACTTGACCTTGTGCGCCTTCAGCGCGGCCTCGTACTCGGGCCAGGCGGCATTGATGCGCTCGTCGTTGGCGGCCAGCACCACCAGCAGCTCGGCCTTGATCTTCGGCACGTCCGCGGCCGGCGCCGGGCTGCCGTAGAACGGCGCGGCGGCGGCCAGGTCCGGCAGCTGGGTGGCGAGGAAGTTCGCGATCGCGCCGCCGTAGCAGAAGCCGACGACCCCGAGCCGGCCGTTGCCGCCGTCGATCGCCTTCAGCCACTTCGCCGACGCCACGAAGTCCTGCTTCGTCTTGGCCTGGTCCAGCTTCGGGAACAGCGCGCGCGCCTCGTCCTCGGTGCCCGGGTAGCCGCCGAGCGGGAACAGCGCATCCGGCGCGAACGCGATGAAGTCCTCGAGCGCGAAGCGGCGGGCCACGTCCTCGATGTGCGGGTTGAGGCCGCGGTTCTCGTGCACGACCAGCACCGTCGGCAGCGGGCCCTTGGCCTTCGGCTTGGCGGGCTTGACCAGGTAGCCGCGGACCTTGCCGTAGCCATCGGGGGAATCGATCTCGACGTACTCGGCGACGATGCGCTTGTCGTCCGGCGTGACCTGCTGCGCGAGCGCGAACTGCGGGGTCAGCGCGGCGAGCAGGCCGGCCGCGCCCGACGCGCCAACCGCGAACTTGCCGGCGCCGGCGAGGAACCCGCGCCGGTCGATGATGCCGTGCACGTACTGGTCGAACAGGCGCATCACTTCGGGGTGGAAATCGCTGGCCTTGGCGCGCGGTGCGGTCGACATGTCGAACTCCGTAAAGGTGGATGACGCGAGCGATGGGCCGAGCATAGCGGCCCGTCCGTGGCGACGATGACGACGCCTTCACCGCTGATACGGTGAATCGTTCAGACCAGATGCCGCAGAGCCGGCAGGTACTTTTCGGCCGAGCCGGTGTTGACCGCGACCACGCGCTCGCCGCGCCGGACCAGCCCGCGGTCGAGCAGCTGCGGCAGCGCCGCCAGGCACGCCGCGCCCTCCGGGCTGACCCACCCCGGCGCACCGCCGAGCGGATCGTCGCGCCACAGCCGGGCGAACTCGGCGGCGGTGTCGTCCTCGCTGACCGCGACCGCCGCGCCGCCGCTGGCGCGGATGATCTGCAGCACGCGGAAATGGCCGACGCCGCCGGGCACGTTCAGCCCGGTCGACAGCGTGTGGCCGGCGGTGACGACGGTGGTGTCGTCGGCGCCGGACTCGAACGCGTTGACCAGCGGCGGGGTGACCTCGCTCTGCACGCAGACCATTCGCGGGCGCCGGCCGTCGATCAGCCCGAGCGCCTCGAGTTCGTCCCACGCCTTCCACATGCCGAGCACGCCGGTGCCGCCCCCGGTCGGGTAGACCACCACGTCGGGCAGCGACCAGCGCGTGTCGCCGGGCGGCGGCTCGGCCAGTTCGAGGCCCAGCGACTTCTTGCCCTCGACGCGCCAGCCGGGCTCCTGGAACGTCGCGACCGAGAACCAGCCGTGCGGGATGTACTTCTCCTTCAGGAGCGCACCGGACTCGCGGATCGTCGGCCCGGCGAACTCCAGGATCACGCGCTCCGGGTGGCGTCGCGCCGCGGCGGCGACGCTGCCCTGGATCGGCATCGGCGTGTCGTCCGGCATCGCCACGACCACCGACAGCCCGCCGGCCAGCGCGTAGCGCACCAGCGAGTCGCCGGCGTTGCCCTGGGTCGGCACCGCCAGCCGCGTGAGTCCGAGCCGCCGCGCCTGCGCGGCGACCATCGCCATGCCGCGGTCCTTGAAGCTCTGGGTCGGGTTGGCGCCGAAGCCGGGGTGCGCGCGGCCCTCGTCCTTCAGCTGCAGCGTGATGCCGGCGCTGCGCGCGACCGGGTGGCGCGCGTAGTCGAGCAGCGGCGTCGCGCCGCCGCCCAGCGGCACCAGGTGGCGCGCGTCGTCCGGGTCGTTGGCGTCGAGGGCCATCAGCGCGCCGAAGCGCCACAGGTCGCGCCGCGCGGGGCGGTACCACCCTGCGCCCGGCTGCTCGGCGCGCAGGCGCTCGAGGTCGAGCACCATCTCGACCGGCCGTCCGTCGACCGGGTCGAGGTTCATCGGCACGTCGTGCGGGTACTCGACGCCGGAGCCGAGGCCCCGCAGGCAGCGGACGTAGGACATGCAGTGGCGCTCCGGTGTTGGACGGACGGAGGTTACGGGGCTTCCGGGCCGTCGGGTGCGCGGCGCAGTCGGGCCAGGTCGTCGGCCAATCCCCGGTACGCCGCGTCGCGCGCCGCGCCGGCGGGCTGGCGCAGCACCCACGAGGGGTGCACCGTCACCAGCACCGGCGTGCCGTCGGAGGCGCGCTGCCAGCGCCCGCGTTCGGCCAGCAGCGCGACGCGGCGGCCCAGCACCGCCTCGGCCGCGGTGACGCCGAGGCAGACGATCCGCTCCGGGCGCAGCGCCGCGCGCTCGCGCCGCAGCCAGCCGGCGCACGCGGCCTGCTCGTCGCTGGACGCGCGCACGTGCAGGCGCACCTTGCCGCGGCGCTCGAACTTGAAGTGCTTGACCGCGTTGGTCAGGTACAGCAACGCGCGATCGATGCCGGCGTCGGCCAGCGCGCGATCGAACAGTTGGCCGGCGGGACCGACGAAGGGCCGGCCGCGCAGGTCCTCCTGGTCGCCAGGCTGCTCGCCGACCACCATCACCCGCGCATCGGCCGGCCCCTCGCCGGCGACCGGCTGCGTCGCCGGCTGCCACAGCGGGCAGGCGCGGCATTCGGGCAACTGGGCCTTCAGCGCGGCCAGCGAGTCGCCTTCGCCCTCCAGCGCGGCGACCTGCTTCGCGGCGCGCGCGACCATCGCCGGCTTGCGCGTCGGCTGCGCGTCACGCTCGGCCATCTCGCGCACGCGCTGGCCGGCCTCGCGAACCAGCGTCGGCAGGCGGTGAACCTCGGGCAGGTGGCGCCAGTACTTGACCGGCATCTCCTGCCGCATCATCCGCGTGTTGAGGCGTGCCGGATTGAAGATGTGCGCGTAGTACGCCTGCCACAGCGCCTCGTGCGCGTCGTCGGCGGGGGCCTCGTCGGGACGGGCCCCGCCGCCGAACTGCAGCGACTCACCGTCCCAGATCGCGCGCCGGTACGGGGTCAGGATCGCCCAGCGCATGCCGGCAAAGCGGCGCATGAAGAACGGCGCGGCGAGGTCGACGATGTGGTGCTCGGGCTCGAACCACGCGATGTACGCCTCATGCTCGCCAGGCACGGCGCGGAAGCGCACGAACGCCTTCATCTTGTGCACGTCGCGACGGACGGCCTTCTCCAGTTCGCGCACCCGGTGGACGTCGGCGTCGAGCGCGTTGCCGAGCAGGCGCGGCTCGCCGTTCGCCAGCCGCCACAGCAGCCGATACAGCAGCGCGTGGCGGTGCGGATCGCGGTGGGCGAGCACGCGCGCGGCGCTGGCGAGGAACTCGCCCGGCACCGCGGGCGCGTCGCGCACGGGCGGCAGCGCGGTCACCGGCGTCGGCGCGAGCAGCGACGGCGCGGCGTCGTCGCTCCAGTCGATCTGCGCCGGTTCAACCCCCGCCTGCAGCGCCGCGCGCGCCTGCGTTCGCCAGGCGTCGAGGTCCCACGGTGGATCGACCCGCGCGGCGTACACGCGTCAGCCGAACAGGCTGGCCTGCCGCGGCGCCGGCGCAAGCTGGGCGCGCAGCGCGTCCGGACGCTCGAGCCGCGCGCCCGGGTGGTGGTCGAGCACCTGCACGAACGGCAGCACCTTCTTCAGCGGCGCGCGCAGCCGGGTCAGGTCGTCGAGCCGAAGCCGCCCGTGCCGGCGCGCGCCAAGGATGCGCTTGACGCTCGACGTGCCCAGCCCCGGCACGCGCAGCAGGCGCTCCTTCGGCGCGGTGTTGAGGTCGACCGGAAAGCACTCGGGGTGGCGCAGCGCCCACGCGAGCTTTGGGTCGATGTCCAGGTCGAGCAGCGTCGCCGTGCCGTCGGCCGCGCGCGGCGCGATCTCGTCGACGTCGAACTCGTAGAAGCGCAGCAGCCAGTCCGCCTGGTACAGCCGGTGCTCGCGCACCAGCGGCGGCGCCTTCAATGGCAGCACCACCGACGCGTCCGGGATCGGACTGAACGCGGAGTAGTAGACGCGTCGAAGCCGGTAGTTGCCGTACAGCGCGACGCTGGTGTCGAGCACGTCGCGATCGTCCGCCGCGTCGGCGCCGACGATCATCTGGGTGCTCTGCCCGGCCGGCGCGAATCGAGGCGGCTTCGCCTTGCGCACCGGCGTGGCCTTGCGCTGCTCCTTGGCCTCCTCGATGCGCCAGCGCAGCTGGCCCATCGCGCCGCGGATGCCGGTCGCGTTCTTCTCCGGCGCGAGCTTCTTCAGCCCGCCCTCGGTCGGCAGCTCGACGTTGATGCTGAGGCGGTCGGCGTAGCGGCCGGCCTGCGCCAGCAGCTCGGGCGACGCCTCCGGGATTGTCTTGAGGTGGATGTAGCCGCGGAACTGGTGATCCTCGCGCAGGCTGCGCGCGACCTCGACCATCTGTTCCATCGTGTGGTCGCCGCTCTTGAGGATGCCGCTGGAGAGGAACAGCCCCTCGATGTAGTTGCGCTTGTAGAAGTCGAGCGTGAGGTCGACGACTTCCTCGGTCGTGAAGCGCGCCCGGCGCACGTTGCTCGATACGCGGTTGACGCAGTACGCGCAGTCGTAGATGCAGAAATTAGTCAGCAGGATCTTCAGCAGCGACACGCAGCGCCCGTCGGGCGTGTACGAGTGGCAGATGCCCATCCCCTCGGTGCTGCCGACGCCGCCGCCCTTGCCGAGCGAATTGCGCTTGCCGGCGCCGCTGGACGCGCACGACGCGTCGTACTTGGCGGCATCGGCGAGGATCGAGAGCTTGTCGAGGACGTTCATTCGGCAGTGGACCGCGGGGCACCCGATTGTCCATACGCGCGTCTCAGCCCGTGAGACGCACCCGCGCCGAAACCGAACAGTTCAGCTCCGCCGCCAGACGCGGCGCCGCCGCTCAACGCAGCTGGCTGTCCTTGCTGCCGCGGCGGTTGTAGCCGGCGCTGGGCCCGTCCTCGCGATCGTGCGCTTCCTGGCACGGCACGCACAGGCGCACGCCCGGCATCGCCTTGCGCCGTGCTTCGGGAATCGACGCGTCGCACTCCTCGCAGCGCTCCAGCCCGGGGCCGGTCGGCAGCTGGCTGCGCGCGCGCTTGATCGCGTCCTTGACGGTCGCATCGATCTGGTCCTGCACCGCGCCGTCGCCCGCCCATCCGGTCGCCATGGCCGCTGCCCTCTTCGCTTCGATAAGGTGGATTTATGGGTCGCAGTGCGTGATGCAAGGGTCGTCGCCCGCTTCCACCGCGGGCGCGAAGTGCGACGGGGTTCAGCGCCATCCGGCGTCGAGCGGGTAGTCTGTGCGCCCCACCTGAAGCCTTCATCGACCATGCTGCGACCGATCCTGCTCTGCGCCCTGCTGGCCCTCGCTTCCGCCCCCGTGGCCGCCAGCAGCTTCGGCGGTTCGTCGGCCGGCTCCTCGGCCGCCGGCTCGTCGGCCTCGTCCGGCAGCTCGTCGGGCGACGACAAGGTGGTGCTGCAGGCGCGCGACGACGCGGCCAGCTTCGTCGCCAGCAACGGCCGCATCCGCGGCGCCCAGCTCGAGGCCGCGCTGCGCCAGCTGCGCGAGCGCAACGCCGACGCGCGCCGCGCCAGCGACATGGAGCTGGCGCAGGCCATCCTCGCGCTGTGATCGCGCGGCACCGGCTTCGCCCGCCGCGGGCGTGGCCGCTGCTCGCCCTGCTGTGGCTGGTTGCGACGGCCCAAGCCAGCCCCTCGATCGCGACCCACCCGCGCGACCTGACGCCGGCGCAGCTCGCGGCGTCGGCCGGGCTGATCGACGACGTGCTCCAGCGCCTGCCGCCGCAGTGGGCGACGGCGTTGGAACGACCGCTGCAGCTGCACTGGGACGACGACCTGCCCGACGGCGTGCACGGCCGCGCGCGCGGCGACCGCATCGCGCTGCGCCGTTCGCTGCTGGACGGCTGGATGGCGCACCTGCGGGATGTCAACGCGGACCGGTCCGCGACCGATCCCGACGCCCGTGCGGCGCGCGCTGCACTGCTGCACGAGCTCGCACACGTCTACGACCGCAGCCGCGCCGGCGGCCTGTCGCGCGACCCTCGCCTGCTCGACCTGGCCGGCTGGCAGGTGCGGCCGCTCGCCGCAGGGCTGCGCACCCGGCGCAGCGCCTTCTCCGACCGCAGCCCCGATCCGTACGAGCTGGCCACGCCGCGCGAATTCGTCGCGGTCAACCTCGAGCATTTCGTGCTCGATCCCGAGTACGCGTGCCGGCGCCCGGCGCTGCATGCTCACTTCGCTGCGCGGACCGGCTCGTCGCGCCCCGCGCCGCCGTGCCCGCCCGACCTGCCGTTCGTGCAGGCCGACGCCGAGACCGAAGCGTCGCCGCTGCTCGCGATCGACCCGGCCCGCGTCCACGCGGTCGACTACCTGCTGGCCGAGGCCAACGCGCGGCCGATGAGCCGCTGGGGCCACAGCATGCTGCGGCTGGTGATCTGCGCACCGGGCCGCGCGCCGGGGCCGGACTGCCGGCTCGACCTGGCCCACCACCGGGTGCTGTCGTTCCGCGCGTTCGTCGACGACGTGCAGATCTCGAGCTGGCGCGGCCTGACCGGCGACTATCCGTCGCGGCTGTTCGTGCTGCCGCTGTCGCAGGTGATCGACGAGTACACCAAGGTCGAGCTGCGCGGCCTGCAGTCGATCCCGCTAGACGTGTCGCGCGACGAGATCGCCACGCTGCTCGAGCGCGCGGCGCAGCTGCACTGGAGCTACGACGGCCGCTATTACTTCGTCGGCAACAACTGCGCGGTCGAGACGTACAAGCTGCTGCATGATGGGGTGCCGCGGCTGGCCGCGGCCGGCCTGTCGAGCATCACTCCGACCGGCCTGCTGCGCCGGCTGGAGCGCGCCGGCATCGCCGATCCGCGCGTACTGGACGACCGCGACGAGGCGCTGCGGCTGGGCCACTACTTCGAACCGCTGAGCGACCGCTACCAGGCGATGCTCGACGCGGCGCGCGCGTCGCTGCCTCTGCCGCAGGCGCGGGTCGAGGACTGGCTGGCACTGCCGCCCGCCGAGCGCGCGCCGTGGATCGCGCAGGCCGATCTGCGCGCCGGCGCGGCGCTGCTGCTGCTCGAGCAGGCCGCCCTGCGCCGCGAGCAGCTGCTGGCGCGCGACGCGCTCAAGCGCCGGCTGCTGGGAACCGCCGCGCCCGAGCGCGCCAGCGCGGCTGCAACGCTCGACGAGCTGCTCGCGATCGAAGGCCTGCTCAGCCGACCGGCGATGCTGGTCCCGGGCGCGGGCTACGGCGTGCCGCAGCGCGCCGAACGCGGGATGCTGGCGGTCGGCAGCGACGCGCGTGCCGCGCAGTGGCGCCAGCGCAGCGCGCAGCTGCACCGCGAAGGACGCCAGTGGCTCGAACCGGCGCGGCGCGCCGCGCTCGATGCGACCGAGGCCAACGTCGACGCGCTCGGCCAGCGCGTGCGCACGCTGCACGAGCAGGCCGGCGGCCTGCGCCTGCGCTGAGCGGCGTCGCGTCGATCCGGCGGCGCTGGCCGCCCGCGTCGCGATCCGGCGTTGGCTAGGGTTCCCTCCCGCGGAGCTCCACGACATGGCCGAGTTGACCCTGCACGCCAAGGCGGACCACGCCTACGAACCCGCCGACGGCGTCTCGCGCGTGTTCCTGACGGTCAAGGTGCGCCTGCCCGACGGCAAGCCGGTCAAGGGCCTGGGCACCAAGGATTTCGCGGTGTGGCGCGGCATGCAGGCATGGGACGTCGACCTGGCGGTGCCGCTCGACGAAGCGGACATGCCGGGCATCTATTCGCTCACGATGCGCGACCTGCTGCCGTCCAGCTTCAAGGGCCAGGTCGCGTTCGTGGTCCACGCGCGCAAGACCATCGGCCGCACCACCGCGAAGGGCTGGGGGCTGGCGGACCTGGTCAAGCTGTAGCGACGCGCCGAAGACCGCGTCGAGCGGGCCGCCCGCGCCGCGCTAGCCGCGAAAGCTCTGCAGGTGCAGGCTGGTCTCGGTCGCGCTGATGCCCTTGACCTTGCGGATGCGCTCGAGCGCCGCGGCCAGCTCGGCCAGGCTGCCGACCCGCAGCTCGGCCAGCAGGTCCCAGCGCCCGTTGGTGTCGTGCAGCGCGGCGACGCCGGGCTCGCCGAGCAGTGCGCGGATGACCGACTGCTGGTTGCCTTCGACCGCGATGCCGGTCCACGCGACGATCTCATCCGGAGACGCATCTGGGCGCAGCCTCACGGTGTAGCCGACGATGATGCCGTCGCGCTCGAGCCGCGCGATGCGGTTGGTGACGGTCCCGCGCGACACCTTCAGCGCCTGCGCGAGTTCGGCGATCGAGGCGCGGGCGTTGGCGCGCAGGCGGGCGATGAGCTGCTGGTCGAGGGCGTCCATTTGGACATATTGGCATCTAAACTTGACTAAATGCCAGGAGCTTGGCCAAAACGACGCATTTCTGCCGTTTTGCGCTGACGCGCCGGTCCGGACAATGGATGGCGTCCGCGCGCTGCGCGCCTTCCGATCCCGAGGCTGTTGCCATGACCACCCTGCTGACCACCCACGACGTCGCCCGCATCGTCGCCGCCAACGGCCTGCCGGCGCTGCTGGCGCGCATGGTCGACTACCTCGAGGCCGACTTCCGCCGCTGGCCCGAGTTCGACAAGTGCGCGCGCGTCGCGTCGCACTCGGACGTGGGTGTGATCGAGCTGATGCCGGTCTCGGACGCGCGCGAGTACAGCTTCAAGTACGTCAACGGCCACCCGAAGAACACCCAGGTCGGCCTGCCGACCGTGATGGCGTTCGGCGTGCTCGCCGACGTCGCGACCGGCACGCCGACGCTGCTGGCCGAGTTGACCCTGACCACCGCGATCCGCACCGCCGCCACGTCGGTGATGGCCGCCAAGGTCCTCGCGCGCAACGATTCGAAGGTGATGGCGCTGGTCGGCAACGGCGCGCAGAGCGAGTTCCAGGCGCTGGCGTTCCACCACCTGCTGGGCATCGCCGAGGTGCGTCTGTTCGACGTGGACATCGACGCGACCGACAAGCTCGCCGCGCACCTGGCGGCCGCCGCGCCGGCCCTGCGCGTCGAGCGCTGCGCGAGCACCGCCGACGCGGTCCGCGGCGCCGACATCGTCACCACCGTCACCGCGGACAAGACCAACGCGACGATCCTGACCGCCGACATGCTCGCCCCGGGTATGCACGTCAACGGCGTCGGCGGCGACTGCCCGGGCAAGACCGAGCTGCACGCCGACGTGCTGGCGCGCTCGGCGGTGTTCGTCGAGTTTGAGCCGCAGACCCGCATCGAAGGCGACCTGCAGCAGATGCCGGCCGACTTCGCCGTGACCGAACTGTGGCGCGTGCTCACCGGGCAGGCCGAAGGGCGGCGCGACGCACGGCAGACCACGGTGTTCGACTCGGTCGGCTTCGCGCTCGAGGACTACTCGGCACTGCGGCTGCTGCGCGACTGCGCGTCGGAGCTCGGGCTCGGCGTCGATGTCGGGCTGATCCCGCAGCTCGCCGACCCGAAGGACCTCTACGGCCACCTCGTCGGCGCGCCGGTGGCGCGGCGGCGCGCCGCCTGACCGGCGTTCGCGTCGCGGGGGCGACGCGTCGGGACTGAACGGCGCGTTGCCCCGGTCACGCGTCGTGGACGGCAGTGTCGCGACAGTCGCGGCACGGCCCGCCGGCGCGCGGGCGCCACGCACCGCCGTCGATGCCCCACGCCCCGTTCCACGACCTCACCCCCTGGTGGACCCAGCAGCGCAGCGACGACTGCGTGATCGCCACCGCGATCCACGACGGCCACGGGCTGCGCGCCGAGCTGGCCGACGCGGTGGCGCTCCCGGCCGCCGAACGCCTGCGCGAGGAAGACCCGTTCACCGGTGACGCGGTGCGCGACGTGCCGAGCCACGTCATCGTCCACCGGTCGCGCTTCGAGGTCGACCTCAACCGCGCGATCGACGAGGCCGTGTACCGCACGCCCGACCAGTGCTGGGGCCTGCAGCTGTGGAAGGCGCCGCCCGCGGACGCCGTGGTCGAACGCTCGCGCGCGCTGCATCGCGCGTTCTACGCGCAGCTGGCGCACTGGCTCGACGACGTCGTCGCCGTGCACGGGCGCTTCGTGCTGCTGGACGTGCACAGCTACAACCACCGCCGCGACGGCGCCGACGCGGCGCCCACGCCGCCGGAGAAGGCGCCGGAAATCAACATCGGCAGCGCGTCGATGCCGCGCGCACAGTGGGCGCATGTTGTCGACCCGGTCATGGCGTCGATGGCGGCTTTCGAGTTCCTCGGCCGGCGCCTCGACGTCCGCGAGAACGTCGCCTTCCAGGGACGCGGCGAACTGGCCCGCTTCATCCATGAGCGCTACCCCGGCACCGGCTGCGCGATCGCGATCGAGTTCAAGAAGTTCTACATGGACGAGTGGACCGGCGAGCCCGACCGCGCCGCCGTGGACGCGATGCGCGGCCTGATCCGCGCCGCCGCCGACGTCGCGCGCGAGCGCCTGCATGGCTAGTGCAACGCCGCCGCCGGGCGCGGGCATGCACGGCGCGACGCCGCGGCCGTCCCGCGGCAACGCGTCGAAGCCGACCGCCCTTCCCCCCGGGCGGGTCGCGGCGAAGCGTGCGGCCGCTGCCGATCCGGCCTCCGTCGCGACGCGGCGCGCGCTCCAGCACGGCGGGCGGCTCGACGTCGACCGACCGCTGCCGTTCCTGGTGCTGGGCCGCCACGAGGACGACCGCGCGAGCCTCGCGCGGAGGCTGGCGCTGATCAGCGCGGCCGGCATCGCCTGGCCCGCGTCCGACCCCGCCGACGCCGAGGTGCGGCGCGAAGTGGCCCGGCTGCTGCGCGCCGCACAGGCGCACAGCGGGCGCGGGCCCGGCGCGCCGCTGCTGGTGTGGCTGCACGACCTGCCGTGCGACGCCTCGCTGGACGCAGAAAGCGCGCGGCTGGAGCGCTTCGAATTCACCCTGGCAGCGAGCGATGACGGGGCCGCGCGCCAGGCGGAGACGGCGCTCGCCGACGCGCTGGCGACGCTGCGCATCGACCAGCGCGTCGCCAGCGTCCGCACCGAGCCGGCCGCGCGGGCTCCGGACGCGCTGGCCCGGCTGCTGTCCCGGCTCGACCGGGCCGGGGACGGCGTCGCGTGGCTCGCGCTCGGGCTGCCGCAGGTCCATCGCGTGCCGGGCAGCGACACCGTGTACCCGCAGCTGTTCCACGAGCTGGAGTCCGGCGTGTTCGACGCGCTGCTGCGCGCGCTGGCCGCGCACATGGCCGCGAGCGGACTGCCCGCACCGGCGCATCACCGCGCGCTGGGGCGCAGCCGCTTCCTCGATGCCGCGCTCGAGGTCGACCGGCGGCTGACGGCCATCAGCGCCTCGTTCGACTTCCTGCTCGGGGTGTCGCCGATCGACACCGTTGCGGCGTTCGCGCGCTTCCGCGCCGCCGGCGAGAACGTCGAGCCGACGTTCCACTACCGCCCGCTGCCGATCGACCCCGCGGCCGCGAAGGGCGCGCTGCACGCGATCGACGTGCGCGCCTGCGAAGACCCGCTGCTCGAATCGCTGCTGTCGGAGAAACAGCGCGAGCTCGACCAGCAGCTGACGATGCTGCAGACCCGCAACACGCCGTCGTTCCGCTACGCGTCCCTGCTGCAGTACGGCGGCGTCGACGACGAGCTGCTCGACGATGCGCGTTCGATCCTGCGCTCGGTACACGACGATGGCCGCGCGCTCGCCGACGAGGGCGTCGACTGTTTCGGCGTGCGCGACGCCGCGCAGGCGCTGATCGACCGCTACCGCGCGCGCGCACCGGGGTTCGACGCCGAGGTCTGCCTGCGCGACGACATCGCGCCGGGGCTGATGGTCACCGGCCGCTCGGTGCTGGTGTCGACCGCAACGCTGGTGCCGCGCCGCCGGCTGGACGCGCTGCTGCAGCACGAGGTCAGCGTGCACGTGCTTACGGCCGTCAACGGCCGGCGGCAGGGGCTCGGCGTGTTCGGCTCGGGTCTGGCCGGCTACGAGGGTGTGCAGGAGGGGCTGGGCGTGTTCGCCGAGCTCGTCGTCGGCGGGCTCACGCCGGCGCGGCTGCGGCTGCTGGCCGGCCGCGTGGTCGCGGTCGACGCGATGATCCGCGACGCCACCTTCGTCGAGACCTACCGCCTGCTGCGCGACGAGCACGACTTCCGCGCGCAGCCGGCATTCAACCTGGTCGCGCGCGTGTTCCGCTCCGGCGGCATGGCCAAGGACGCGATCTACCTGCGCGGCCTGCGCCAGGTGCTGGCGATCGTCGCCGCGCATGGCGACCTCGCGCCGTTCTGGCTCGGCAAGATCGCCGCGTCGCACGTCGCCGCCGTCGACGAGCTGCGCGTGCGCGGCCTGCTGCGCGCGCCGCTCGTCGCACCCGAGTTCCTCGACCGTCCCGACGTCGCCGCGCGGATCGAACGCATCCGCGGCGGCGCCACCCTGCTCGACCTCACCCGGCTCTCCCCCACCCTGGACCCCTGACCATGCTGATCGCCTTCTTCGTCAACGCGCTCGAGGACGAGTACCCGCGCTACACGACGACCGTCCTCGCCCACGAGTGCGCCCGCCGCGGCCACGACGTCTGCTACATCACCCCCGGCGACTTCGTGTTCAGCCCGGACGACCGGATGCGCGTGCACGCGCGGATGGTGCCCGCGGCGAAGACCAAGTCGCGCACGCTCGACAAGTTCTTCAAGGACGTGCAGTCGGTCGCACGCAAGACCAAGCGCATCGACGTCACCGACATCGACGTGCTGATGCTGCGTAACGACCCGTCGCGCGACGCCACCGAGCGCCCGTGGGCCGAGGACGCCGGCATCCAGTTCGGCCGCCGCGCCACCGAGCGCGGGGTTCTGGTGCTCAACGACCCGGGCTCGCTGTCGAAGGCGATGAACAAGCTGTATTTCC
Source organism: Cognatilysobacter tabacisoli (assembly GCF_003586305.1). Taxonomy (GTDB): domain Bacteria; phylum Pseudomonadota; class Gammaproteobacteria; order Xanthomonadales; family Xanthomonadaceae; genus Cognatilysobacter_A; species Cognatilysobacter_A tabacisoli. The sequence goes on from NZ_QXJI01000001.1 coordinate 1,092,552, forward strand.
AGTCGTTCCCGAGCGAGGTCCGCGCGCAGACGCTGATCACCCGGATGCCGGCCGACATCAAGGAGTTCGCCAAGCAGCACGGCGGCAAGGTGGTGCTGAAGCCGCTGCAGGGCTCCGGCGGCCAGGGCGTGTTCCTGGTCAACGCCAAGAACGCCGCCAACCTCAACCAGATGATCGAGGCGATCAGCCGCGACGGCTACGTCATCGCGCAGGCCTACGTGCCGGAGGCCGAGAAGGGCGACGTCCGCTTCTTCCTGATGAACGGGCGGCCGCTCGAGGTCGACGGCAAGTACGCGGCGATGCGCCGGGTCAGCTCGAAGGACGACATCCGCAGCAACATCCACGCCGGCGGCAAGGCGGTGCCGGTCAAGATCACCGACCGCGAGCTGCGCGTGGCCGAGCTGATCCGGCCCAAGGTCATTGCCGACGGCATGTTCCTGGTCGGCATCGACATCATCGGCGACACGATCCTCGAGGTGAACGTGTTCAGCCCGGGCAACCTGCAGTCGTGCAGCGACATGGCCGGGGTCAACTTCGCCAGCCAGGTGCTCGCGTCGATCGAGCGCAAGGTCGAGATCGCGGCCGAGTTCCCGGGCCAGTTCGACAACCGCACGCTCGCGACGCTGTAGCGATCGGCACGCCGGCCCCCCGCGGGACCTTGCCCTTTAGGGCGCGCCGGGGGCCGTCGCCGCTGCGGTCGGCAGCCCGTACAGCCAGCGCACCGCGGTCGGGAATTCCTCCCGCCACGCCGCCTCGTTGTGCTCCGCGCCCGGCGCGATGCGCAGCGTGACGTTGCCCGGATCGGCGAGCGTGGTGCGCAGCTGCGCGGCCATCCGCTCCACGTCGGGGACGGCCTCGCCGCCCTCGCGGTCGCCCATGTACAGGTAGATGCGCGCGTCCGCCGGCAGCGCCGCCGCGCGCGCATGGGCGTAGGCATCCTTCGACACCCAGTACGACGGCGAGAACACGCCGGCCTTGCCGAACACGTCCGGCGCGCGGTGGATCGCGTAGCTGGCCGACAGGCCGCCGAGCGAGCTGCCGACGATCGCGGTGTGCTCGCGCCCGGGCCGGGTGCGGTACTGCACGTCGACGAACGGCTTGACCACGCGCACGAGATCGTCGACGAAGGCCGCGCCCTGGTTCGGCAGGAAGCGCACGTTGAAGTACGGGATCAGCTCGTGGAAGCGCTGCTCGCCGCCGTGGTCGATGCCGACGACGATCGCCTCGAACCCCGCCTCGCGCGCCAGCGCGTCCATCGACTCGTCGACGCCCCACTCGCCCGCGTACGCGGTCGCGTCGTCGAACAGGTTCTGGCCGTCGAACATGTAGATGACCGGGTAGCGCCGGTCGCCGGCTGCGTAGCCCGGCGGCAGGTACACCCGCAGCGTGCGCGGACGGCCCATGCCGTGCAGCGCCAGCGGCGGGGTCAGCACGTGAACGGTGCGGCCGGCGGTAGACGGTTTTTTCGGCGCCGCGTCCTGCGCGGCGACCGCGCCCGTCGCGGCCAACAGGCCCGCCAGCAGCATCGACTTCATCACGCGCATCGTCCCGGGTCCCGTTCGCATGCGCCCAGCGTGGGGACCGACGCGCAGCGCGTCGTGTCCCATCGGTCATGGCCGGTCCTGCGGCGGCCGACCCCGGCGCTCAGTACCCGCCGAAGCTGCCGGCCGCGCCGGGGAACACCACCGGGCTCTCGCTGCCGTCCTTCGCGACGGCCGACACGCCGAAGAAGTAGTTGTCGATGACGGTGTTCGCCAGCGTGTGTTCGGTGACGCCGCCAACGTAGACGCTGTGGGTCCACTGCGGCTCGGTAGTCAGCCGCCAGTGCACCTTGTAGCCGGCCAGGTTGGCCGCCTGCGCGGCTGGCGGGCGCGTCCACTTCAGCGTCGTGTCGGCGCTGACGGCGCCCTCGACGGTGACGCCCGCCGGCGGCGGCGGCGCCCACGCCATGCCGGCCAGACTGACCGCGTTGAGCGCGGTGAGCTTGGCGGCGTAGGCGAAGTCGACCCCGTCGATGGTGTCGCCGTAGACGCGGCGCCGGCCCTGCGCGTCGGTCTCGGTGCGCAGGTCCTGGTGCTGGCGGTCGTAGTGCTCGTGCGTTTCCATCACCCGCACTGCCGGGTAGCCCAGATCGTTGAACGGACGGTGGTGGCCGCCGCGGCCGAATCGGTCGAGCCGGTAGACCATCATCACGTCGAGGTTCGGCACGTAGCCGGCCATGCGGTCGATGTAGCGCGCGAGGTTGCGCGTCGGCGAGTCGACCTCGCCGCCGGTGAAGCGGCGCGCGCGCGCTTCATCGGCCGTCTCGGTGGCGCGCGTGCCCTCGGCGAACACGCGCGCGGTGGTGTTGTCGACGATGCCGGTGATGCCGGCGCTGTTGCCGATCATGTCGTTGTTGAGCACCGCCTCGATTCGCCAGCCGTCGCGCTTGGCCTGCTCGGCGAGGATGCGGCCGCCGTAGAGCCCTTGCTCCTCGCCGGCCAGCGCGGCGTAGACGATCGAGCCGGCAAACTTGTAGCGGCTCAGCACGCGCGCGGCCTCGAGCGTGCCGGCGACGCCGGATGCGTTGTCGTTGGCGCCGGGCGATTCGGACGTCGCGTCCATGACGTCGCCGACGCGCGAGTCGATGTCGCCGCTCATGATCACGTAGCGGTTCGGGTCGGTCGTGCCGCGCTGGATCGCGATCACGCTGACGACCTCGGTCGCGTTCGGGATGCGTGTTTCGCCCTCGATGACGCCGCTCGAATAGCGCACCTCCAGGCAGCCGCCGCATTCGCGCGAGATGCGCTCGAACTCGGCGAAGATCCAGCGCCGCGCCGCGCCGATGCCGCGCGTCTCCGACTTCGTGTCCGACAGGGTATGGCGGGTGCCGAAGCCGACCAGCGTGCGGATGTCGGCCTCGATGCGCGCCGCCGACGGCGCCGTGCCGATGCGCCGCAGCTCGGCGTGTTCGGCGGGCGGCTGCTGCGCGAACGCCGCGGCGGGCAGCAGGCTCAGGAGGACGGCGGCAGCGGATCGACGCATCGCGGGAGGTTCCGTTCGGACAGGCCGCGAGTATGCCCTGCGCGCGGCGGGCGCCGACGCGGCGCTAGCGTCCGCCGCCGCTGCGGAAGATCGACAGCAGCAGCCACAGCCCGGCGACGCCGGCGCCGACGAAGCCGAGCAGCCCGAAGAACGGCAGGCCCAGCAGCGTCGGCCCGCCGTCGACCGTCATCGTGATCGAGGAGCCGACGATCAAGGCGGCGATCACCATCGCTCCAGCCAATCGATTGGCCGAATGGCCGATCTGGCGGTTGAGGTCGTCGAGGTGGCCGACGTCGATGTGCACGCGTGCGCTGCCGCCGCGGACGGCGCGCAGCAGCCGGCGCAGGTCCTGCGGCAGCGCCGACAGCAGGCCGCCGACCTCCGACGCCAGGCGCGCGCTGCGCCGCGCCAGCGCGCGCGGGCCGAAGCGGGCGCGCACCGCCCGGCGCAGGAACGGCCGCGCCTGCCGGGCCATGTCGAAGTCCGGATCGAGGCTGCGTCCGAGGCCTTCCAGCGTCAGGCAGACCTTGACCAGCAGCGCCAGGTCGGCCGGCAGCGCGAGCCGGTGCTGGCGCAGCAGCGTGGTGATCTCCAGCAGCATCGCGGCCAGGTCGAGCTGACCCAGCGGCACGCCGTGGTAGCGGTCGACGAACGCATCAATGTCGGACGCCAGCTGCGCCTCGTCGGGCTCGGCGCCCTCGGCCCAGTCCAGCAGTACCTCGGTCACCTGCGCGCTGTCGTGCTCGACCAGTCCGAACAGCAGCGACACGACCTGCTCGCGGCGCGCCTGCGACAGCCGGCCGACCATGCCGAAGTCGATCACGGCGATGCGACCGTCCGGCAGCACGAACACGTTGCCCGGGTGCGGGTCGGCGTGGAAGAAGCCGTCGTCGAGCAGCATCTTCAGCACGACCTGCGCGCCGATGCGCGCGACCGCGACGCGGTCGACGCCGGCCGCCGCGAGCGCGTCGAGGTCGGACACCGGAATGCCGTCGACGAAGTCCTGCACGTTGACCGCCTCGCGGGTCAGCGACCAGTGCACGCGCGGGATCACGAGGCGCGGGTCGTCGCGGAAGCTGTCGGCGACCCGCTCGGCGTGCCGGCATTCGGCGGCCAGGTCGATCTCGCGCAGCAGCGAGGCCTTGAACTGGCGCACCACGCCGACCGGATGGAAGCGCCGGGCCTCGGGGAACCTCTTCTCGATGCGGGACGCCGCGGACTCGAGCAGCCGCAGGTCGGCCTCGATCACCGGGCGGATGCCGGGCCGGCGCACCTTGGCCACCACCGCGGTGCCGTCGGCGAGCCACGCGCGATGGACCTGCGCGATCGAGGCCGCCGCCAGCGGCGCGTCGTCCCAGCGCGCGAACAGCGCCTCGGGCGCGGCGCCGAGCGCGGCGACGATCTCCGCGCGGATCGCGTCGGACGGCACCGGGGGCACGGCGTTTTGCAGCCGGCTGAACTCGGCGATCCACTCCGGACCGAACAGGTCGACGCGGGTGGCCAGCACCTGCCCGAGCTTGACGAAGCTCGGCCCCATCTCCTCCATCGCGCGGCGCACGCGGACCGGCGCCGGCAGCGCGGCGAGCGCGTCGAGGCCGCCCAGCGGCAGCACGCGGCCGGCGCGGCCGAGCGCACGGGCCAGACCGAACCGGGCGACCAGGTCGCCGAATCCGTAGCGCACGAGGATCGACGCCAGCGCGTGGACGCGGCCGAGGTCGTGCGTGGCGAACAGCGTGTCCCACATGTCCGGAAGCCCCCGCGCGGGTCGCGCCCCACTCTAACGCGGTCGGGGCGCGGGCTCCGGCCGCCGCTCAGCCGGCGCCGAACACGCGATAGCGCCGCAGCGACACGACCCCGCGCTGGCCCACGGCGGGCGCACCGGCGGCGTCGCCGGGCACGCTGAGCTCTAGCGTCGGCGCGCCGGCACCGACGGACACCTCGACCCGGGTCGCCCCGGCCGCGCTGTGCACCGCGACGACCTCGGCCGGAACGCCGTCGCCGTGCGCCTGCAGCGCGGCGTCGTGCGGGCGCACGTACAGCGTCGCCGCGCCGTCGGCGGCGTCGCACGGCAGGTGCACCGTCGTCGCCACCGCCGGCCTGAACTGGCCGTCGCGGACCTCGCCGTGCAGCACCGACGCCCGGCCGATGAAGTCGAACGCGAACGCGCTGGCCGGGGCGTCGTACAGCTCGGCCGGCGTGCCGACCTGCTCGATCCGGCCGTCCTTGAGCAGCACGACGCGGTCGGCCAGCTCCAGCGCCTCCTCCTGGTCGTGGGTGACGAACAGCGTGGTCTGCCCGGTGCGGTCGTGCAGGCGGCGCAGCCAGCGGCGCAGCTCGACCCGGACCTTCGCGTCGAGCGCGCCGAACGGCTCGTCGAGCAGCAGCACGTGCGGGTCGATCGCCAGCGCGCGGGCCAGCGCGACGCGCTGCTTCTGCCCGCCCGACAGCTGCTCGGGATAGCGGCCGCCCAGCTCGGGCAGCTGGATCAGCGCGAGCAGCTCGTCGACGCGGCGCGCGATCGTTTCCTGGTCCGGCCGGGTGCGGCGCGGCCGGCTGCGCAGGCCGAACGCGATGTTCTCGGCGACGGTCATGTGCTTGAACAGCGCGTAGTGCTGGAACACGAAGCCGACGTTGCGCTCGCGCAGGCTCAGCGCGGTCGCGTCGCGGCCGCCGAACAGCACCTGCCCGCCGTCGGCGTGCAGCAGTCCGGCGATCACCCGCAGCAGCGTCGTCTTGCCCGAGCCCGACGGGCCGAGCAGCGCGACCAGCTCGCCAGCGCGAATGTCGAGGTCGATGCCGTCGAGCGCGGCCACGCCGGGGTAGCGCTTGGTCAGCGCGCGCAGGTGCAGCTCCATCCCGCTGCCGGCCGCGGACGCGCTGGCATTGGCGTCGCCGCCCGCCCGCGCGCGGGCCGCCGCGCCCGTCGCGGCCGTGGCAGGCGCGGGGTCCGAGCCGCGGTAGCCGCGTGCCGACTCAATGGGGACGACGGGCGTGTGCGAGGGCATCGCCATGGCGGGACTCCAGCCGCGGCGCAGCGAATGGCAGGCGGCAGCACAGTGCCACCGGCGCACCGGGCGACGGCAATTGGGTGGGGATCATTCAGGGCCTCCGATGGATCGTCGCGATTGCGTCGCCATGGCGGGACTCGAGCCAGAACTTCATTACCAGCGTGACCAGCGCGAGCCCGGCGAGCAGCGAGGCCGCGGCGAACGCGGCGGTGCTGTCGAACTCGTTGTAGAGGATCTCGATGTGCAGCGGCAGCGTGTTGGTCAGGCCGCGGATGTGGCCGGACACCACCGACACCGCGCCGAACTCGCCCATCGCGCGGGCGCCGCACAGCAGCACGCCGTACAGCAGGCCCCACTGGATGTTCGGCAGCGTCACCCGGCGGAACATCGTCCACGCGTCGGCCCCTAGCGAGCGCGCGGCCAGCTCCTCGTCGGGCCCCTGCTGCTGCATCAGCGGGATCAGCTCGCGGGCGACGAACGGGAACGTGATGAACAGCGTCGCCAGCACGATGCCGGGCCGCGCGAACAGCACCTTGAGGTCGTGTTCGGCCAGCCACGACGCGAACCAGCCCTGCGACCCGAACAGCAGCACCAGGCACAGCCCCGCCACCACCGGCGAGACCGCGAACGGCAGGTCGATCAGCGCCAGCAGTGCGCGCTTGCCGCGGAACTCGAAGCGCGCAATCGCCCACGCGGTCAACACGCCGAACGCCGCGTTGAGCGGAATCACGATCGCCGCGGTGAACAGCGTCAGGCGCAGCGCGGCCAGCGCGTCGGGCTCCGCCAGCGCGTCCCACCAGCGGCCAAAGCCCTCTCCGAATGCGCCCGCCAGCACCATCGCCAGCGGCAGCACGACCAGGCCGGCCATCACCAGCACCGCCAGCGCGATGAGGCTCCGGCGCAGCCATGCCGGCTCGTCGAGCCCGTCGCGGGCGGCGCTCACGGCGTCCTCCGCGCGCGCCGCTCGTGCGCGAACAGCGACGGGATCGCGTTGATGGCCAGCAGGCACACGAACGACGCCGCCAGCAGCAGCGCGGCGATCACGATCGCGCCGTCGTAGTCGTACTCCTCCAGCCGGATCGTGATCAGCAGCGGCGCGATCTCGGTCCGGTACGGCAGGTTGCCGGCGATGAAGATCACCGACCCGTATTCGCCCAGCGCGCGCGCGAACGCGAGCGAGAACCCGGTCAGCAGCGCCGGCAGCAGTTCCGGCAGCACCACGCGACGCAGCGTCGTCAGTCGCGATGCACCGAGCGAGGCGGCAGCCTCTTCCTGCTCGCGCCCGATCGCCTCGAGCACCGGCTGCACCGTGCGCACCGCGAACGGCAGGCCGATGAACACCAGCGCGATCACGATGCCCAGCGGCGCGTACGCGATCTTTATGCCCAGCGGCTCGAGCCAGCGCCCGACCCAGCCGGTCGGCGCATAGATCGCCGTCAGCGCAATGCCGGCCACGGCGGTCGGCAGCGCGAACGGCAGGTCGACCAGGGCGTCGAGCAGCCGCCGGCCGGGAAAGCGGTAGCGCACCACCACCCACGCGACCAGCAGGCCGGCGGCCGAGGCCAGCACCGCCGCGACCAGCGACGCGCCGAAGCTCAGCTTCAGCGACGCCGTCACGCGCGGGTCGCCGACCGCGCGCAGCCAGCCGTCGGCGCCGAGCCCGGCCGCGCGCACCGTCAGCGCCGCCAGCGGCAGCATCACCACCGCGCCGAGCCACGCCATGCCCAGCCCCAGGCTCAGGCCGAAGCCGGGCAACGGGTGCCGCGCCCGCGCCGGGCGCGCGCGTCGCTGATGTGCCGGCAGGCCGGCCGGTGACGTGACCGCGTTCACCGGCTCACTGCGGTCGGTAGATGCGGTCGAAGAAGCCGCCGTCGCCGAAGTGCTCGGCCTGGGCCTTCTTCCAGCCGCCGAACGCGTCGTCGATCGTCACCTGCCGCACCGACGGAAAGCGCGCGCGCTCGGCGGCGGGCACCGCGTCGGGCTGCGCCGGCCGGTAGTGGTGCTTGGCCGCCAGTCGCTGGCCCTCGGGCGAGTACAGGAAGCGCAGGTACGCCTCGGCCGGCTTGCGCGTGCCGCGCTTGGCGACGTTCCGGTCGACCCACGCGACCGGCGGCTCGGCACGGATGCTGAGGCTCGGCACCACGATCTCGAACTTCGCCCGCGTATCGGCATCGGCAAGCGTCAGCAGCGCCTCGTTCTCCCACGCCAGCAGCACGTCGCCGATGCCGCGCTCGACGAACGTCGTCGTCGAGCCGCGCGCGCCGGTGTCGAGCACCGGCACGTTGCGGAACAGCCGCGTCATGTAATCGAGCACCTGGTCGCCGTCGCGGTACTGCGCCGAGGCCCACGCCCACGCGGCCAGGTAGTTCCAGCGCGCACCGCCGGAGGTCTTCGGGTTCGGGGTGATCACGCCGACCCCGGCGCGGGTGAGGTCGCCCCAGTCGCGGATGCCCTTCGGGTTGCCCTTGCGGACGAGGAACACGATCGTCGACGTGTAAGGCGCGCTGTTGTGGGGCAGCCGCGACTGCCAGTTGGCCGGCAGCAGCTTGCCGTTGGTGGCGATCGCGTCGATGTCGGCCGCCAGCGCGAGGGTGACGACGTCGGCCTCGAGCCCGTCGATCACCGCGCGCGCCTGCTTGCCCGAGCCGCCGTGCGACGCGCGCACGGTCAGCGTCTGCCCGGTCTGCTGCTTCCACTGCGCGGCGAACGCGCGGTTGACCTCGGCGTAGAACTCGCGGGTCGGGTCGTACGAGACGTTCAGCAGCTCGACGTCCTGCGCGGCGGCGGGGCCGGCGGCCAGCGCCGCGCCGAGCAGCAGGCTGCGCAGCACGCGGACGGCGGCGCGGGGGGAACGGATGGGATGCATGGGGGCGTCCTCGGGGCTCAGAAGGAAAGTTGCGCGCGGGTGAAAAACGCCTTCTCGTCCTCGCGGTCCGCGCCGGCGGGCGCGCCGCCGTCGAACCGCGTCCGCGAGAGGTTGGCGACCAGCTTGAGGTTCTGCGTGAGGTACCAGTTGATTCCGACAGTCCACGCTTCGGCGCGGCTGGCCGCGTTGCCGGCGCTGGCGAACAGCGGAAACGCGGCATCGTCGACGTCCAGCTCGCCGAACCGCGCGACCAGCTCCAGTGCGCCGAAGCCTGCCGCACCCGGCGTAAAGTTTTGGTTCGGCCGCGCGACGCCGCGGTAGCTGGCGTCTTCGCCGGTCAGCACCCAGCTGGCGGTCACGGTGTAGGCCTCGTGTTCGAGGTGCTTGCGCCGACCGGCGTTCGCGCCGGCGGTTACGAGGATCTCCTGCTCGGACACGATGGCCTCGGCCAGCACGCCCAGCGGACCGCGGTAGAAATACCCTTGCGGCGACCAGCGACGCCGCAGGCCGTCGGCGGCGACATTCGCCGCATAGCCGAAGAACTGCGCCTGGCCCGGTGAGCGGTAGCGCGGCAGGAAACTGTTGCCGGCCCCGACCGTGTCGCCGGCGCTCGCCGCGATGCCCAGGCCCAGGCCCGACAACGCGTTGGCATCGTTGCGGAACGGCTCCCAGAACACGCGCGCGGCGTATTCGAACTCATCGTCGGGATTGGTCGTCGGCGAATCGCGGCCGTCGGGCGCGCCGTTGTACGCGCCGATGGCGTACGCGAGCTCGCCGCCGAGCAGTTCGCCCTGCAGCTGCACGCCGAGGTCGCGATTGGGCGCCAACTCGGTCACGAAGCCGCGCTCGACCAGCGCGATCGCCCCGCCCGACTGCAGCCGCTCAAGCCCGACCGGCCCCTTGACCTTGCCGATGCGCAGCGTCGCGCGCGGATCGAACTTCACGTCGACGTAGGCGTCGACGATCGTGGCGGAGTCACCGGCGAACTCCGGGGTCAGCCGGAAGCCGAGCAGCGGGCCCCAGCTGCCTTCCAACGTCGGCCGGATGCGTCGAAACAGAAAGCCGTCGTTCTGCGGCACCTGCGCGTCGTCGATGAAGAATCGGCCGTCGGCCTGCACGAGGCCGCGCAGCTTCAGCTCGACGCCGTCGGCGGCCGGCGACTTGATCGACAGCCCCCGCGCGGCGGTCAGCGCGACAGTCGGCGCCGACGCGGCGCGCGCGGCGGCCTCCTCGGCCTGAAGTTCGAGCTTGCGTTCAATCACGCGCAGGCGCTGGTCGAGCGCGTCGACCGGCGCGGCGTTGGCCGACGCCGCGTCCGGCGCGACGCCGAGGCGCTGCTCGATCGCGCGCAGGCGCTGCTCGAAGGCCGAGGCGTCGTCGGTGGACTGCGCGTGCGCCAGCGGCGCGCATGCGCCCAGCGCCGCGGCCACGAGGGTGGCGCGGAGGGGACGGTGGCGTGCGCTGTTGCGGTTGGGTGGTTGCGGCAGGACGTTCATCTGGGGCCTCGGGTCGATGGCGCGTCCGGCGGTCCGGTGGCGTCGGAAGTGCGCCGCGCGCGCGGGGCGGCGGCAGGTCGGTTGCAGGGGGCGGACGCTTGCCATCGCCGAGGTCATCGCTCGTCGACGCGCAGCTTCTGGCTGCGGGTGATCTGCACGATCCGGCCGCTGTGCACGATCACGTCGACCTGGCCGTAGCGCAGCTCGCGCAGCGCCTGCAGCACGGCGCGTTCGGCCTCGGTCAGCGCGAGGGGATCACGCTGGGGATCTGCGCGACGCGGCAGCGGGTGCGGTCCGTTCATGCGCTCGCCCCTGCGCGCGGGGCGTCGACCCCGGCGAAGTCGCGCAGGCTGCGGCCGTCGAGCACGCCGGCCAGCGCGTCGCGCGCGTCACGCATCAGGGCGCGCAGGGCGCAGGCGTCGGGTTCCGGGCACTCGGCGCAGGCGCGGTACGCGGTGACGCTGGCGCAGCGCACCGGGGCCAACGGCCCGTCGATGGCGCGAATGACGTCGCCGATGCGGATCGCCTCGGCCGGGCGCGACAGAGCATGGCCGCCCTGCTGCCCGCGCCGGCTCTCGACCAGCCCGGCGTCGCGCAGCTCGACCAGGATGGCCTCGAGGAACTTCTCGGGCGCGCCGCTGCGTTCGGCGATCGCGCGCGCCTGCAGCCGCTCGCCGTCGCTATTGGCGAGCGCGCCCAGCGCCCGCAGCGCGTACTTGGCCTTCATCGTCAGCATTTCCCAGCAACCATGTAGGGAAATGTCGGTGTCGGCCGAGCGCGCGGCAAACAAGGCCCGGGCATCTGGTCATGCCGCGGCGGCATGACCGCCCTACGTCGTGCAGGCGGCAGAAATGCCGCGTGGCCCGCGGCCGGACCGGCTCGGCTACGCTGGAGCAAACCCGGGGCTGCGGCCCGCGTCGCGGACGTGTCGATTCCGGACCCTTCCGCCCGTCGCTGCCGTACACCCGCACCGGAAACGCCGATGACCGCGCCCCGCCCCGCCCTGACGCTCTACGCCCACCCGTTCTCGTCCTACTGCCAGAAGGTGCTGGTGGCGCTGTACGAGAACGGCACGGATTTCGTCTACCGCCGGGTCGACGACGCAGGTGCGATGGACGAGCTCGCGACGCGCTGGCCGATGAAGCGCTTTCCGATCCTCGTCGACGGAGACGCGACGGTGCTCGAGGCCAGCACGATCATCGAGCACCTCGACCTGCACCACCCCGGCCCGGCGCCGATGCTGCCCGCCGACCCGGCGCAGGCGCTGGAGGTGCGGATGCTCGACCGCTTCTTCGACAACTACGTGTCGACGCCGCAGCAGAAGTGCGTCGCCGACGCGCTGCGGCCGGCCGAGCACCGCGACCCGTACGGCGTGGCCGAGGCGCGGCGCATGCTCGAAACCTCGTATGCCTGGCTCGACACGCACATGGAAGGCCGCGAATGGGCGGCAGCGGACCGCTTCAGCCTGGCCGACTGCGCCGCCGCGCCGTTCCTGTTCTACGCCGACTGGACCCACCCGATCGACCCGCGCTTCGCCCGCGTGCACGCGTACCGCGCACGGCTGCTGGCGCGGCCGTCGTTCGCGCGCGCCGTCGACGAGGCGCGACCGTTCCGGCCGCTGTTCCCGCTCGGAGCGCCCGACCGCGACTGACCGTCGCGTCGGCCGTCGCGCGCGCGCCGATCAGTCCTGCTCGGCGGCGGCCTCGCGCCCCTGCTGGCGGATGAGGGCTTCCTCGCGCGCGTCGTTGATCGCGTGGCGGACGCTGTCGAGGTCGACGCGCCGCTCGTCGTGCTTGTACACGCCGGTCAACACGGTGTCGGGCCGCAGTTCGCCGGCCTCGAACAGCTGCCACATCTCCTCGGCGAACCACGTGTCGAGCAGCTCCGGCGCGAAGCGGCCCAGGCTCGCGGTGAGGTTGTTGACGTCGCGCAGCAGCATCGTGCGCGCGGCGTTGTTGCTGCCGGCGCTGACCACCTGCGGGAAGTCGATCACGACCGGGCCGTCCGGACCGACCAGCACGTTGTAGGCCGACAGGTCGCCGTGGATCAGGCCGCAGCACAGCATCTTCACGACTTGCCTGACCAGCACGCCGTGGTACTCGCGCGCCTGCCCGGCGCTGAGCTCGACCTCGCCGAGCCGCGGCGCGGAATAACCGTCCGCATCGGTCACCAACTCCATGACCAGAACGCCGTGGTAGTAGCCGAACGGCTCGGGCACGCGCACGCCGGCGTCGCGCAGCTGGTACAGCGCGTCGACCTCGGTGTTCTTCCAGGCGGTCTCCTGCTGCTTGCGCCCGTACTTGCTGGCCTTGCCGATCGCGCGCGCCTCGCGGCTGCCGCGCACCTTGCGGCCCTCCTGGTACTGCACGCGCTGCTGGAAGCTGCGCTGCGCCATGTCCTTGTAGACCTTCGCGCAGCGCACGTCGTCGCCGCTGCGGACCACGTACACCGCCGCTTCCTTGCCGCTCTTGAGCGGGCGCAGCACTTCGTCGATGACGCCGTCGTCGATCAGCGCCTGCAGGCCATTGGGGGTCTTCATGGAGTCCTGGTGGACGATCGGCGCATCGGGCGCGCGACCGGGGGCGCCATCTTCGCACTGTTCGCCGAGGTCGGCTGAATCGATCGGCCGCCAGGGTCGCCTGCGTTCGGGCCGACAGGCCGGCGGTCATTACACTGTGCCCCCCGCCTTTGGCCGCCCCATGCCCACCCGTCCATCCGACTCCACCGACCCTATCCGGCTCGACCGCCGCGTCGCCGACCTGCTCGGGTGCTCGCGCGCCGACGCGCAGCAGTACGTCGAAGGGGGCTGGGTGTCGGTCGACGGCGATACCGTCGAGGAGCCGCAGGCCGTGATCACGACCCAGCGGGTCGAGGTCGCCGCCGATGCGCGGCTGGAGGCGACCGAGCCGGCGACGATGCTGTTGAACAAGCCCGAAGGCGTCGCGTTCGAGTCGACGCCGGCGCTGGTCACGCCGTCCACGCAGGCCGAGGGCGACGTCTCCGGCGTGCGCCGGCTCAAGCGCCATTTCCACCGTCTGACGCCGCTGGTGCCGCTGGACGCCGAGGCGAGCGGGCTGGTCGTGCTGTCGCAGGACGGGCGCGTGTGGCGGCGACTGACCGAGGACTACGCGTCGATCGAGCAGGAGTTCGTCGTCGAGGTGTCGGGCGAACTGGCCCCGTACGGCATGCGCCGGCTCGCCGAGGGCCTGAGCTACCAGGGGCGTCCGCTCCCGCCGTGCAAGGTCAGCTGGCAGAACGAGATCCGCCTGCGCTTCGCGATCAAGGACGTGCGGCCCGGCCAGCTGCGGCACATGTGCCGCGAGGTCGGCCTCGACGTCGTCGCGATCCGCCGGCTGCGCATCGGCCGCATCTCGCTGAGCAAGATGCCGGTCGGCGAGTGGCGCTACCACCCGGTCGGCGAGAAGTTCTGAACCCCGCGCCCGGCGCGCCGTCATCGTCGGATCACCCGACGCGCCCATGCTCGGGCGCCGACCCGCTGGAGCCGCGCGCCATGACCGATCCCCGCCGCCTTGTCGCCTGCCTCGCGCTCGTCGCCGCACTGGCCGCGTGCCGCGCCTCCGACCCCGCGCCGGCCTCGAAGGCCGACGCCGCGCCGACCGGGCCCACGGCTGCACCGACCACGGCGCCGGCGCCGACACCAAGTCCGCCTGCCGCGCCAGCGGCGTCCCCGGCCGACGAACCGGCCCCGGCGACGACGCTGCAGCTGGCGCTGGACGGCGAGGGCTTGCGGCTGGTCGATCCGGCGTCGGGCGCGACCCGTCCGCTCGCGTTCGGCCAGCCGATCGCCCCGGTAATCGATGCGGTACGCCGCAGCCAGGGCACGGCGCCGACGCAGTCGACCAACGGCGAATGCGGCGCCGGTGCGCTCGACATGGCGACGTGGCCCGACGGGCTCACGCTGGTGTCGCAGGGCGGCACGTTCCGCGGCTGGTCGTTGAATCCGCGCAGCGGCACCGACGCCTCGGCACGACCGACGACGATGGCGGGCATCGGCCTGGGCTCGACGCGCGCCGAACTGGACGTCGCCTACAACGCGACGATCACGCCGAGCTCGCTCGGCACCGAGTTCGCCGCGGGCGGGCTGTACGGCGTGCTCGGCTCCGCGCGCGCCGATGCGCCGATCACCGCGCTGTGGGCCGGCACCAGCTGCGTGTTCCGCTAGCGGCGCAGCGGCAGCGCGGGGTCAGGTCGACTGCCAGGGCCGCACCACCAGCAGCGCGCCGACCGCCACCAGCACCACGCCGACGATCCGCAGGGCGTCGGCCGGCTTCGGCGCGGTCAGCACGCCGAAGTGGTCGAGCACCAGCGAGCCGGCGATCTGCCCGAACACCACCAGGCACACCAGCGCCGCCGCGCCCAGCCGCGGCACCAGCAGCGTCGCCCCGACTACGAACACGGCACCGATGACGCCGCCGAGCCAGGCCCACGCCGGCACCGACCCGACCATGCGCGCGTCGGGCAGCGCGGTGCGCGTGGCGAGCAGCGCGGTGGTCAGCACCAGCGTGCCGACCAGGAACGAGATCAGCGACGCGAGCAGCGGGCCGTGGGTGAGCTGACCGAGGCGCGCGTTGATCAGCGCCTGCAGCGGCAGCAGCGCGCCGATCACCACGGCAAAAGCGATTGCGGCCAGGACCGAAGGGGACATCGTGCGCACTCCAGTGATCAGGACCGCAGTCTAGGTGCTGGGAGGCGCGACGGCGCACGCGCGGGGGCGCGTGCGCACGGGCACAGGCAGCGGCAGCGGGCTAGGCCTGCTCGAAGCGGTCGACCTCATCGAGCAGGCGGTCGACGCCGAGCAGCGTCGCCCCAATGCTCGAGCGCTTCAGTCCGGCCCGGAGCGGCTCGCGCACGCTCGCCGGCGCCAGCGTCAGCAGCCAGACCGTCAGCGCCAATCCGAATCCGCCGAAGGCGAGCCAGGCCAGCACCAGTCGCGGCTTGACCGCCCACAGATCGACCCCCAGCGCGACGTCGAACAGCACCAGCGCCATCGCGATCCACAGCAGCCAGTGCGAGAGGCCCAGCCACGGCGCGATGCGGGCCCGCCAGCCCTTGAGGTAGCCGACATAGCGCTGCACCTGCAACACCGGACCAGCCAGCTGCACGCGCATCGCCACCAGCGCCTCGAGGATGCCCGACGCCGCCAGCGCCACTCCGTAGAGGTGCAGTGCGATGCCGCTCCACAGCAGGGCGGGCTGCCCACGGTGGGCGATCCAGTACGGCGCGATCCACGCCACGAGCGCCACCGCCAACGCAATCTGCACCGCGCGGCACGCCATGAACCAGCGCAGCCGCGTGCGAACCCGGTCCACCTGCCGCTGCGCGAGCAGCTCGCGGTTGACCGCCTCCTGCCGCAGCAGGCGCTCCTCGAGCGCATGCCAGCCGGCCTTCATTTCATCGAGTTCCATGGTGTTCTCCTGGCAAGCCCGGTCAGCGCGCGTCACGGATGCGCTGCTTGAGGCGGCTGATCTTCGTGGATACGTTGGTTTCGGTGAGGCCGAGCACGTCGGCGATCTCGCGGTGGCTGCGCTCGTCGAGGTAGAGCAGCAGCAGCGCACGGTCGAGCGCGCCCTGCCGCGCGATGAATCGCTGCAGGCGCTCGAGCCGCGGGTCGTCGTCGAGTGGCGCGCCCTCGTCGACGGCGTCGTGCACCTCAGGATCGAGCGGGACGAAGTGCCGGCGACGGCGCGCGTTGCTGCGCACGAACGAGATCGCGGTGTTCAAGGCCACGCGGTACATCCACGTGCTGAACAGCTGGTCGGCGCGGTACGAGGGCCATGCGCGCCAGAGCTGGGCGGCGATTTCCTGCGCCAGCTCCGCGCGGTCGTCGGGGTCGCGGCAGTAGGTGTGCGCGACCTTGAACACGACGGCACGGTGCGCGGCCAGGCGCTGTTCGAACTCGTCCCGCAACGCCGACTCCATTGGTTCCACCAGCTCCATGATGCCCCCGGTTACCGGCGCCACGCGCGCCGCACCCCCCATGGTTCGCCGGGAGGGGCGATTCCTCACACCCGATCTGCCGATGTCCTGCGATCCATCGGCGGCGCGGCCATGCCGCCGCCGAAGGCGCCGCGCGCCACGCGGTGCCGACCCGCCCCGCATACGGCGCGAGCCACGCGAGAAGCATCCGGCGCTTGGGTCCACGCGCGGCCGACGCCACGTTCACCGCGCGGCTCCTATACCGGTCAGGCGCGCGGACGGGCGCGCGCCCCTCCCCCACACGGGAACGACAACCGCATGGACACCCCCGAGCAGCTCGAACAGAAATTCTGGAAGGCCCTGAAATCCGACCGCACGCTGATGCTCGGCGTCGACGGCGTCGAGGACGGCCACTCGCGGCCGATGACCGCGCAGGTCGAAGGCGAACGCGGGCCGATCTGGTTCTTCACCGGCAAGCCCAACGCCGTGGTCGAGCACCTGTCGCAGAACCGCCGCGCGATCGCCGCGTTCAGCGCGAAGGACCACTCGCTGTTCGCCAGCATCAGCGGCAACCTGGTGGTCGACAACGACCGCGCCGTGATCGACCGCCTGTGGAACCCGTTCATCGCCGCGTGGTTCGACGGCAAGCACGACCCCAAGCTGGTTCTGCTGCGCTTCGATGCCGAACACGCCGAGATCTGGTTGAACGAGAACAGCCTGCTGGCCGGCGTGAAAATGCTGCTCGGTGTGGATCCGAAGCGCGACTACGCGGACAAGAACGCCGAGGTCGACCTGACCTGATCGTCGCGAGGCGGGCCCTCCCCTCGCCGACCTTCCTCCCGAACGACGACGCCCGGCCTGAGCCGGGCGTCGTGCGTTACGACTGGCGGTGCATCAGCCGTACGGCTGGAACCCGAGGATCGCCTGCAGCACGGCCCCGAGGATCGAGTAGCTGCCGTTGTCGTAGCGACCGTAGCGGTAGCCGCGGTTGTAACCGTCCTCGTAGCCGCGGCGGAAGCCCTGGCGGAAGTAGTAGTTGTACTCCGCGCGGCTGACGTAATAGCCGTGGTAACCGTAGTTGGCGTCGAGGTAGGCGAAGTTGCCGCGGTAGTCCGGCCGCCAGCCGTCGAGGTAGTCGGCCCGGCCGGCCCGTGCGCCCTGCTCGTAGCCGTAGCGCACGGCCTGGCGGAGCACGTCCGCCGCGTACTGGTTGACCTGGTAGTAGCGCCCGTCGCGGACGTAGCGGTAGCGGACCGGCGCCCAGTAGTACGGGTCGTAGTCGTAGCCGCGGTACTGCGCGTCCCAGCGGCGCTGCAGGTCGCGCTGGCGATCCCAGTACAGCTGCTGGTAGCGGTACTGCTGCAGGCGGCGCTGCTGCTGCAGCACGGCGATGCGCTGGCGTTCGCTCGCCTGGCGGGAGGCGAGGTACCGGCGGTAGTCGTCCGAGCGCTGGCGCTCGATCGCGATGCGCTGGCGGCGCTCCTGTTCGGACACGCGCGCGCGCACGTCCTCGCGCACGTCGCGACGGATTTCGCGGCGCTCGTCGCGCAGCTCCGCGCGGCGCTCGAGGCCGTCGCGTTCGCCACGTTCACGTTCGATGCGGTCGGCGGCGCCGACGCGGAGCTGCCGCTCGGCATCGGCCGCGCGCGCGCGACGGTCGTCGATCCGCGCCCGGTCGGCCTGGGCGGCCTCGCGACGGCGCTCGGCCTGCCGGGCCAGCTCTTCGCGCCGGGCCACCTCGCGCACCGCCTCGCCGTCGCGCTGGCGCGTGGCCTCGCGGATCGCCTGCTGGCGTGCGCGCTGCTCGGCCTCTCGCTGCTGCTGGGTCGCGCGCAGCTGTTCGATCCGGCCGGCGTCCTGACGCCGCTCGGCGCGCTGCTCGGCGCGCAGCGCCTGCTCGCGCTGGCGGTCGCGGGCCTCGGCACCTTCGCGCTGCGCCTGCATCCGCTGTTCCATCTGTTCGCGCTGCGCCGCCCGCGCCTGCTGTCGCTCGGCCTGCTCGGCGCGCTGCGCCGCAACCGCCTGCTCGCGCTGGCGCGCTTGGCCCTGCTCGCGTTCGGCCTGCGCGGCCTGCTGGCTGGCGAGCGCCTGCTCGCGGCGCGAACGCTCGTTGCCGTCGCGCTCGCGCGCGGCGCGGCGCTCTTCGGACTGCTCGTCGCGGTCACCGCGGCCGCGCGGGCCGTCCTGCGCAAGCGCCGGCGCGGTCACCGCGAACACCATCGCCAGGGCGACGGCGCGGGACAGCTTCTGCATGGTCATGTCGTTTCTCCACGGGGCCGCGTGCTGCGACCAGGCCTGCAGTGAAGCGCCGACGCACTTAACCCACCATGAGAAATCACGTCGCCATCACGACCGTTCAGCGGCCAGCCGGCCTGCCGCTCGTTGCCGTCGAATCCCGCGTTCGCCGTTCGTCATACCGGGTGGGCGGCCCCGCCCGCACACCCACAAGCCGAGGAGTTGCGCATGAAGACCAATCCCGTCGTCTGGTTCGAGCTGTACGTCCAGGACATGGCGCGCGCCCGCGCCTTCTACGAAACCGTGCTTGCCACGCGGCTGGAGCCGCTGGAAGGGCCCGACCTCGAGATGCTGGCGTTTCCCGGCAGCATGGAGCCCACCGGCGGTTGTTCCGGCGCGCTGGTGCGCATGGACGGGGTGCCGTCCGGTCCTGGCGGGACGCTCGTGTACTTCACCTGCGACGACTGCGCGGTCGAGACGGCGCGCGTGGTTGCCGCCGGCGGCCGCGTGCACCGCGACAAGATGTCGATCGGCCAGTACGGGTTCTGCTCGCTCGCCTACGACACCGAGGGCAACCTGTTCGGCCTGCACTCGATGGCGTGACGCTCGGCGCGCGCGGCGCCCCGCGGCAGCTCAGCTGCCGCGCGAGCGCAGCGTCAGGCCCTTGAGGAAGTTGCGCAGCAGCTGGTCGCCGCAGCGGCGGAAGTTCTTGTGCCCGGGCTGGCGGAACAGCGCCGACAGCTCCGGCTTGGACACCGGGAAGCCGGCGTCGGCGAAGGCCTGGTGCATGTCGACGTCCTTGAGCTCGAACGCCACGCGCAGCTTCTTCAGCACCACGTTGTTGTTGACCCGCGTCTCGACCGGGCGCGGCGGCACGCTCGGGTCGCGGCCGCGGTAGTGCACGATCAGGCCATCGAGGAAATGCGTGAGCACCGCATTGCTGCACTCGGCGTAGCCCTCGTCGTCGTCCTTCTTCAGGAACGCCTGCACGTCCGCCTTCTCGATCGGGAATGCCGGATCGGCCAGCTGCACGATCTCGACGACCTTGCCGTCGCTGAGGTCGAGCATGTAGCGGATCGCGCGCAGGACGTCGTTATTGATCATGCGCGCATTCTACGCGGGCCGGCCGCCGCGCCCCACAGACAAGAAAAAACGGCCGGACCGGCACCCGCGAATGCGAGCGCCGACCCGGCCGCGTGTGGCCTACCGCACGCCGTTACCAGATCCGGACGCGATCCTCGGGGGCGATGTACAGCGGGTCGTTCTTGCTGACGCTGAACGCGTCGTACCAGGCATCGATGTTGCGCAGCGGCGCGAACGCACGGATCTGGCCCGGCGAATGCGGGCCGTTGACCAGCTGCTGGCGCAGCGCGTCATCGCGCCACAGCGTGCGCCACACCTGCGCCCAGCCCATGAACAGGCGCTGCTCGCCGCTGAAGCCGTCGATCGCCGGCGCCGGCTTGCCGGCGAGCGAACGGCGGTACGCCTCGAGCGCCATCGTCAGGCCGCCGAGGTCGCCGATGTTCTCGCCCATCGCCACCTTGCCGTTGATGCGCATGCCCGGCAGCGTCGGGAACTCGTACGACTCGTACTGCCCACCGAGGCGAGCGGCCTGCGCCTCGAACTTGGCCGCATCCTCGGCCGTCCACCAGTCGCGCAGCAGGCCCTTGCCGTCGGACTTGCGGCCCTGGTCGTCGAAGCCGTGGATGATCTCGTGGCCGATCACGCCGCCGATCGCGCCGTAGTTGACCGCCGGGTCGGCCGCCGGGTCGAAGAACGGCGGCTGCAGGATCGCGGCCGGGAACACGATCTCGTTCTTCACCGACGAGTAGTACGCGTTGACCGTCTGCGGGGTCATGCCCCACTCCCCCTTGTCGACCGGCTGGCCGATGCGCGCGCGGCGGTAGTCCCACTCGAACTTGCGGGCGCGCTCGGCATTGCCGAACGTGTCGCCGTTGACGACCTGCAGCCCGCTGTAGTCGCGCCACGTGTCCGGGTGGCCGATCTTCAGGCCGAAGTTCTGCAGCTTGGCCTTGGCCTCGGTCTTGGTCGCCGGGCTCATCCACGCGAGCGCGTCGAGCCGCGCGCCCATCGCCGTCTTCACGTTGGCGACCAGCGCGTCCATCTTGGCCTTCGAGTCGGCCGGGAAGTAGAGCTTCACGTAGTCGCGGCCGATCGCCTCGCCCATCGCGCCTTCCGCCAGCGCGACGCCGCGCTTCCAGCGGTCGCGCTGCTCGGGCTGGCCGTTGAGGAACTTGCTGCGGAACTCGAACTCCGCGTCGACGAACGCCTTCGACAGCAGCGGCGCGGCGTCGTCGACGGTGTGGAACGCCTGCCATGCCTTCAGCGTCTCGAGGTCGGTGTCGGCGAACACTGCGGCGATCTTCGGGAACGCGGTGTTCTGGCGCAGCACGGCGCGGTCGGCCTGGGCGACGCCGGCGGCCGTCAGGTACGTGGCCCACGGGAAGCCCGGGGCCTGCGCAGCCAGCTCGGCCGGCGTCACCGGGTTGTAGGTCTTGTCGCGGTCGCGGCTCTCGGCGCGGGTCCAGTGCGCCTGGGCGATGCGGGTCTCCATCGCCACGATCGCCGCCGCGTTCTCCTGCGGCTTCGGCCAGCCCGCGAGGCCCAGCATCTGCGCGATGTAGGCCTGGTAGCGCTCGCGCTGCGGCTTGAACTTGTCCTCCAGGTACATCTGGCGGTCGCTCAGGCCCAGGCCCGACTGGCCCATGTACAGCGCGTAGCGGTCCGGGTTGCGCGCGTCGTCGGACACCGACACGCCGAAGAAGCTGCCACCGAAGCCGCCATTGCGCTTGCCCATCAGCGCGGCCATGCCGTCCTTGTCCTTGACCGCGCGGATCGCGGCCAGGTGAGGCGCCAGCGGCTTGGCGCCGAGCGCCTCGATCGCCGCCTCGTCCATGAAGCCGCGGTACATCGCCGCGATCTTGGCCTGATCGCCGCCGGTGGCCGGGTCGCCGACCGGATAGCTCTCGACCAGCTGGCGCACGCGCGCCTCGGACAGGTCCCGCAGCACCGCGAAGCCGCCGTAGCTCGAGCGGTCGGCCGGGATCTGCGTGGTCGCGGCCCAGTTGCCGTTGACGTAGGCGAAGAAGTCCTCGCCCGGGCGCACGTTGCGGTTCATGCCGGCGGTGTCGATGCCCCACTCGCCCAGGCGCTTGGCGGCGATGGCGGCCGATGCGGTACCGCCGCCGCCCGTCGTGGTGTCGGCCGTATCGAACAGCGACTGGAGCTCACAGGCGTCGTCAACGCAGGCGTGGCGATCCTGCGCCGCCAGCGGCGCGGCGAAAGC
Organism: Cognatilysobacter tabacisoli; assembly: GCF_003586305.1. Classification (GTDB taxonomy): domain Bacteria; phylum Pseudomonadota; class Gammaproteobacteria; order Xanthomonadales; family Xanthomonadaceae; genus Cognatilysobacter_A; species Cognatilysobacter_A tabacisoli. Next base: position 1,114,425 of record NZ_QXJI01000001.1, read on the forward strand.
CAGCGCGACGGTGGTCGCGACGCAAAGCAGGGACTTCTTCAAGGTGGTCTCTCCGGATTCGAACGGGCGGGCCGGCAGCGCGCGCGCCGGCCAGGCCGACGCTGGCGCCCGCGGGCCCAACGGAGCCCCTCCCCGGGGCCGGCGTTGTTTTACCGCGTCCGGCGCGGCGGATGCAGTGCCAACGGTTGGGTCATTCGCACGTGGCCGATGGCAAAAACGATCGGTCCGAAAGACGGCGCCTATCACTGCCGCCGAACGCGAACACCAGGAACACGTACTCGACCACGTAGAGCATCACGCTGCCGATCGAACCCAGGCCCAGCAGCACGCTGGCGGGGCGCCGGTCCTCGTCGTCCCAGCCGATCGCCGCCGCCGCGGCCGCCAGCGCGAAGCAGGCGACCGGCAGCCAGTGCCAGCGGCTGTCCCACGGCAGCCGCGTCGTCACGAGGATCATCCAGCCCCACCCCAGGGCCAGCGACGCCAGGGCCACCGCGATCGCGCGCGTGAACGGCAGGCGTGACGCGCCTGCGGCGTCGGACTTGCGCATGGTCTTCCTTCGACTGTGCCCGCGATGCCCAAGGCTATCGGAGATCCGCGCGCGGGGAGAAGCGGCACCGTTCGATTTCGCGCCATGCGGGGCTGAACGCGTATACGCTTGCGCGCGGGGACGTGCACGTTGCAGGAAAGGATGCCAATTCGATGAAGCGCAAGACGTTGATCACGTGCGTGGCTGCCGCGGGACTGGGCGCTGGCCTGCTTGCCTGGTGGTCCACCGCCCCACGGGTCGACGGGAGGCTGTCGGTGCCTGCCCAGTCGTCCAGTCCGCGCGACGCCAGCATGGCGGACCGCATCGTCGGGTCGGGCGCAAGGACGGCCACGCGGCCCGCACTTCTGCCGGGGCGGTTCGACGCCCAACGCGCCGAGCTGGAGGCGCGCGCCGCCGACGGCGATGCGGCGGCGGCCTACCGGTTGGGCGAGGTCATCGCCCTGTGCCTCGACTACAGGCCGATGCCGGCGGGCGAGTTCACGGCGATGCTGGCGCGGCTGGTGGCCGGCGTCGGCAAGGCGGCGCGCTTCGGCGAGGAGCCGCTGGATTCCGAGACAACCATCGACCTGTTTCTGTTCGCCTACGAGGAAGCGGAACGCATCTGCGACCAGACCGACGGGCTGCGCGCCAATCCGCCGACGCAGGACGCATTCCACTGGATCAGCCGCGCCGCCGCGTCGGGTCATCCGATGGCGATGGCGCGCTACGGCGACGTTGCCTTCAAGCCGTTCAAGGAAACGGCGGAGCTCCTCGACAATGCCGCCGAGGTCGCCCGACGGCGGGAGCTGACCCGCGCCTATGCCGAGCGGGCGCTGCGCGCCGGGGAACCGGCTGCGCTGCTTGCGCTTGCGAAGGGCCACTCCGCCGAGGGCATCCTCGAACCCGATCCCGTCCGAGCGCTGTCGTATTGGCTCGCCTACCGGCAGACCGCCGCCGCCAAGCGGCTTCCGGCTGCCATGCTGCGCATGGGCGAAGAGAAGGCAGCCGCCGGCATGTCCTCGTCGGCGCGCGCGCTGGCCGAACGGGAGGCGCAGCGCCTCCTCTCGGTGGTCGAGCCGAACGGAGCGACGCGATGAGCCGCTCCCGGTGGCTCGCGGTGGCCACGCTCGCGACCGTCATCGGCGCCGGCGGTGCCTGGCTGCTCATGCGCGGCAGCGTGGGGTCGAGCACGCCCGTGGCCACGGGCGAATCGTCCCGGCAGATCGATGAAGTCGCGCGCGAGTTCGCGCGGCTGCGTGCGCGTCCTGCGGACGATCGGTTCAACGCGCCGATCGATCCGGCCGACGCAGACTGGCGCATGCCCTTGGCGGACGTGGCAGGCCGACTGCAGGCGCAGGCCGACGCGGGCGAGGTGCACGCCATGTACGTGCTCGGCAAGCGGATGTCGGATTGCAACAGGACGCTCCGCGACAGGACTCCCGAAAAGCTTTGGACGGCCTACCAGGACGAACTCGAGTGGGCGAAGCGAGACGGTGCCGAACGTCCGGACTGGGATATGTCCAATCGGGTGCGAAATGCCGAAACACACTTCATCGTCGGCATGCAGCGCTACGAGGAGTGCACTTCAGTAGAACGGGCCCGGGTCGCCGAAGGCGTGGACTGGCTCGAGAGGGCGGGCCGGCAGGGCGATCGTGCTGCGCAGCAGGCATTCGCGGCCGCGCTGGCCAAGGACCTCGAGGATCGAAACGCCGTGATACGGGATGTCGAACGCCTCGCCAGGCGCCGCCAGCTGGCGCGCGAATGGATCGAGGCCGGCATTCGCGAAGGAGACGAAAGCTCGCTGGACCTGTACGTCGAGTCGCACGGCTATGGCAGCGGCCTGTACGCGCGTGACCTGCGCACGCTGGTCGTCTACGAATACGTGCGCTCGCTGGTGCGCGGTCGGCGCATAGGCGAGTTCGACGATCTGTGGAGTACGGGCCCCAAGCACCGCCACCCCGAAATACCGCCGGATCAGTGGCCGTCCATTCAATCCGAAGGCCAGCGAATCTTCCTTGCCTCGTTCAAGGACGCGCCACGTTCCCGGCGACGCTGGTGACACACAGGCCGTGCACGGCCTGCGTCGCACGACCGTCCCTGGGCATCGCATCGCCGCCGCGGAGCTGACGGCGAACGGACATCGGCCTCGTCTGTATCCTCACGCCCGCCATAGACCCCTTGCGCGGCCCTGCATCGTAGGTACGGACCGTGCCAGAGCCGGCGCCGCGCTCCACCGCGGCCCGACGCTATCGCCCGCTGCCGCTGCCCAGCTCGTACAGGTACTCGACGTACGACATCACCGCGCCGTCGTAGCCGCGCACGGCGGGCTTGGACGACTCGATCACGAAGTACTCGTCGGGCGCGTGCGCGCCGCCGCCGTGGCCGAGGCCGAAGTGCGCCGACGGCAGGCCCAGCGGCGGCTCGGTGAAAACGAAGCCCGGGTACGAGCCGGCCAGTCGCGGCCACAGCAGCGGCTCCAACCCGTTCCGCTTGAGCACCGCCAGCTGCGCCTGCACCAGCCGCGAACTCGCGTCGGTGCTGGTCGGGTTGTAGCCGCCGCTGACGTTGACGGCGATGTCGCCGTAGCCGCGCTTGGCCAGGTGCGCCTTCAGCGCCGCGACCGCACCGTCGCGGGTCATCGGCGGCACCAGCCGCATGTCGATCTTCGCGACCGCGCGGTGCGGCAGCACGGTTTTGCCACCGGGCCCGGTGTAGCCACCGACCAGGCCCTCGATGTTGATCGTCGGCTGCGACACCAGCCGCTCGTTCGCCTGCTGCCACGGCAGGTCGTCGATCCAGCGCGGCACGCCGAGCTGCTGCCTGGCGCGCGCTTCGTTGCGCTTGGCCATCGCGGCCGCGACCATCGCCCGGTGTTCGGCGCTGATCGGCGGCGCGGCGGGATACCCGTCGACGGTGATCGTGTTGCCGTCGTCCGACACCAGCGTGTCGAGCGCCTTGACCAGCCGCCACGCCGGGCTGTCGACCATCGCCTTCAGCGAGGAATGCACGTCCTTGGCCGGGCCGCGGCCCCAGGCGGTGCCGTCGGCGACGAGCTCGAGCTCGACGATGCCCTTCGCGCCGAGGTTCACGACGACCTCGCCGTCGGCGTCCTGCAGCGCCATCGGCATGAACACGCCGACGGTGTTCTTCAGCGCGGCCTGGACGTCCGGCCGCAGCGCGAGCTGGCCGATGTTCGGCGAGCCGATCTCCTCTTCGCCTTCGGCCACCAGCACCAGGTTGACCGGCATCGCCTGCTTCGCATCGCGGATCGCGTGAAGCGCGGCGAGCAGCGCCGACTGCGGCCCCTTCTGGTTGGTCGCGCCGCGGCCGATCATCACCTTGCCGACGCCGGGGCGGTCGACGATCCGCGCCTCCAGCGGCGGCGCGACCCACTCGCTGGCGTCGTACTGCTTGACGTCGTACATGAAGTACAGGCCGACGGTCGTCGGCGCGCCGGCGTCGAGCGTGGCGAACACGCCCGGCTTGCCGTCGGTCTGCACGATTTCGACCTTCTGGAAGCCCGCCTCGCGCGCCAGCTTCGCCATGTGCTCGGCGCCCTGCTGCACGTTGAGGTCCTCTGCGGCGATCGACGGCAGCGCGATCCACTCCTGCAGCCGCTTGACCGATACGTCGTGCTGCGCGACGACCTGCGTGCGGATCGCGTCGAGATCGGCGGCGGCCGCGTGCGCACCGGCGGCGCACGCGACGAGCGGGATCACGATCGATGCGGCGAGCGCGCGCAGTCGCGCGCGGCGGCGGAGCGGTGCATGACCGGACGGCGTGAGCATCGGCGGTTCCCCAGAGGCGACGAGCCCCGATCCTAGCGCGCGCCGCGGCGGACCGTGGCGCGGCGCCGACTCGCCCTGCCGCGACGACCCTCCCCTGCACGGGTGATGGGTCGCCCGGCATGGCCCGCACCGCTGCATCGCCGCGTTGGCTGCGGTGACCGCCGCGCCGCCCGCGCGACACCGTCCCCGTCGACTGGAGCGCCCCATGAAAGCCGCCGCCCTGACCGTACTCGCCCTGGCCACGCTGACCTCCCTGCCCGCCGCGCATGCCGCATCGGTCACGACGGTGATGAGCAACCTCGACAACCCGCGCGGACTGGCGTTCGGGCCGGAGGGCGCGCTGTACGTGGTCGAAGCCGGCCGCGGCGGGGCCGGCCCGTGCGCGACGCTGCGCGGCGTGCCCCGCTGCTACGGACCCTCCGGTGCGATCACGCGGCTGTGGCACGGCACGCAGCAGCGCGTCGTCGAAGGCCTGCCGTCGTACACCGATCCGGCCGGCGCGGAGATCACCGGCGCGCACGACATCGCCTTCGTCGGCCGCGGCAACGCCCGCGTAACGGTCGGCTTCGGCGCGGACCCGGCCGAGCGCGCCGGCTTCGGCGAGCTCGGCGCGCTGTTCGGCACCCTGCTGCGGGTAACGCCGGACGGCGCGTGGCGGGTCGATGCCGACGTGTCCGCGCACGAAGGCGCCAACAATCCGGCCGGCGGCCCGGTCGACACCAACCCGTACGGCGTGGCCGCCGACGGCGGTGCTCACGTGGTGGCCGACGCCGGCGCCAATGCGCTGCTGCGCGTGTCGGCCCGCGGCGACATCGAGACGCTGGCGGTCTTTCCGTCGCGGCCGGCCCGCTCGACCGACGCGGTGCCGACCACGGTGGTGCGCGGCCCCGACGGCGCCTGGTACATCGGCGAACTGACCGGCGTGCCGTTCGCCGACGGCTCGGCGCGCGTGTACCGGCTCGAGCCCGGCGGCGAGCCGGAGGTCCACCTGGGCGGCTTCAAGACCATCATCGACATGGCGTTCGGCGCCGATGGCAGCCTGTACGTGCTGCAGCACGCCACCGGCGCGCTGTTCTTCGGTGGGCCGGGGCAGATCGTGCGCGTCGCGCCGGACGGTTCGCGCTCGCTGGTGGTCGGCGGGCTGGAACGGCCGACGGCGCTCGCCGTCGGCGACGACGGCGCGCTCTACGTGAGCAACCGCGGCGCGTCGATCGCCACCGGCGAAGTGCTGAAGGTGGTGCCGTAGCCGACGCGTGCCCCAACGGTGGCGCGGAGCATGTGCGACCGCGCCTCCGGCATCGGGCGTCTTCGCGTCGGCGGGCCTGCGCCGCGCGGCGATCGCTCGCGCGGCCTTGGGCTCAGCGCCAGTCGGGCTCCACCGCGCGGCCGGTGGCGGCCGACCGCTCGGCGGCCTCCAGCACCGCCATCACGTCGAGCGCGTCGCGCGGCGTGACCGGGTTGGCCCCGCCTGCGCGCAGCGCCGCGGCGATGCCGGCGTAGTAGCGCGACTGGTCGCCGCGCGGCGTCGGCAGCGACTGCACGCCGCCGCGGTCGTCGTGCCATTCGAGCGCGTCGTCGTCGACGCCCCACGCGGCGTCGCCGGGCCGCACGCCGGCGATCAGCTGCGCCTCCTGCGGATCGGGACGACGCTTGACCACGCTGCCGCGCGTGCCGTGCACGACGAAGCGGGCACCCGCCGCGGCGGCCAGCACGCTGGCATGCAGCACCGCGCGGCGCGAGCCGAACGCGAGCACCGCGTGCGCCCAGTCCGCCGCCTGCGCGCCGTCGCGTTGCGCGGCCACGCTGGCCAGCACGGTGTCCGGCCGGCCGAGCAGCTGCAGCGCCTGGTCGACCAGGTGCGGCCCGAGGTCCCACCACAGGCCGCCGCCCGGCACGGCCTGTTCGCGCCAGCGGTCCCGGACCTGCGGACGGAACCGCTCGATCCGCGACTCCAGGTGCACGACCTCGCCGATGCGCCCCGCGTCGACGGCCTCGCGCACCGCAAGGAAGTCGCTGTCCCAGCGGCGGTTATGGAACACCGACAGCAGGCGGCCGCCGCGTTGGGCCAACTCCACCAGGGCACGCGCGTCGGCGAGGTCCGGCGTTAGCGGCTTGTCGACCACGACGTGCTTGCCGGCCGCCAGCGCGGCGCGCGCCAGTGGCGCGTGGGTGTCGTTCGGTGAAGCGATCACGACCAGCTCGATGCGCGGATCGACCGCGGCGTGCAGCGGATCGGCGAGCACGTCGACGCCCGGCAGGTCCGCGTGCACGCGGTCGGCATCGCGCGAGGCGACCACGGCCAGCGACAGCGCCGGCACCGCGCCGATCAGCGGCGCGTGGAACGTGCGGCCCGCGAATCCGTACCCGATCAGCGCAACGGGAATCGGCAGGTCGGGGCTCATGGCGGTCGTCCGGTCGAGGCGTGCGGGAAGCCCACGATACCGTCGGCCGCCGCGGCGCGCGTCGCGCTAGCGGCAGACGCGGGCGCGGCCGCGGTCGAAATGGAAGTGGTCGGCGTGCGCGCGGTTGTAGTCCGGGCCGAGCACCGCGTCGAAGTAGCGGCACGCCCCGTCGTGCACCGCGCGCAGGAACGCCGCCTCGGCGGCGTCGGGGTCCGCGCCGCTCGTCAACGCCGCACGCGCGCGCCCGGCGGCCTCCACCCGGTCGGTCGACGCAGCGCCGGCCGATGCCCCGTCCGGCGACGCCCAGCCGCCCAGCACGCGGACGCGGCGGCCGTTGTCGAGCACGAAGCCGGCGATGTCGAGCGCGTCGGCGGTCGCGTGCTGACTGCGGCGACGCCCGTCTTCGCCGTACAGGTTGCGGCACGCGTACGAGCCCAGGTGCTCGATCCGCTGCACGCCGGCGCCGAGGTGCGTGCGCGCCGCCTGCTGCAGTGCGTGCCGCTCCCACATCGCCAGCGACAGCGCCGCGCGGCAGCTCAGCGTGAACGGCTCGCCGACGGCGACGCTGCTGCGCTCGATCCGCACCGCGTTGGCGAAGCCGCAGCCGGTGCCGGTCCGGCGATCGTCGACCGGCACGAGCGCCATGTCGGCCTGCGCGAGCGCCGCGCGGCATGCGGCCGGATCGGCCGACGCGCGCGACAGCTTCAGGCCGGTCAGCAGGTTCGGGGGCGCGTCGATTCGCAGCGGCGCCCATGGATTCCACGCCTCGGGCACGGCGATCGCGCCGCTACGCAGCGCCCACGCGCCGGCCAGTGCGACCAGCAGCAGCGACAGCCACGCGAGCCGCCGCTTGGGAACGGGTGCCGATCCGGTCACGCGCGAACCCCGCCCCGGCGCGCCGCCGCTCCACCGCAGCGCCGCAGGCCGCGTCTGCCCTCTTCGTGCACCAGAGCGAGCCTCACGCGTGCCGACCGACGGCTAGCGCGGCTTCGACGCTGCGACGAACGGAAGCGCCGACAGCCGCTCGACGCGCGCGCGCAACCGCGGGTGCTCCAGCGGCACCAGGTCGTACAGCGCGACGTGGTCCCACAGCGACACGAGGTGGAAGCCGAGGTAGTCGGGCGCGTCCCCGAAGAGACCATGCCGCTGCTCGAGCCAGTCCAGCGCGGCGACCAGCGCGGTGCGCATCTTGTCGAAGCGCGGGTGCGCGGTGTCGAAGCCGCTGCGCGCGCCGAGCACGAGCTCGACCTCGGCGCCCATCGCGCCGTTCATCACCGCACGCGCATTGAGCGCGTCGACGTCGGCGGTCAGCACGCCGAACCGGTCGCCGGGGTCGCGCGTGCGCACCAGGTGCGCGGCGATGTGGTCGGACTCGAACACCGCGCGCCCGCCGTCGAGCAGCGTCGGCACCTTCATCAGCGGATTTGGCCCGAACAGCGCCGGGTCCAGCGCGGCGGCGTTTCCGGCGTCGACCAGCGCCGCCTCGATGCCGAGCCCGTCCAGCAGCAGCCGCACCTTGCGACTGAAGTGGGAACGCGGGGTGTAGATCAGCTGCAGGTCCATCGCGGGCTCCGGCGCCGAGCGCACGCAGGGGCGTCAGTACGCGCCCATGTAGTCCTTCTTGCCGATCTCGACGCCGGCGTGGCGCAGCAGCCCGTACGCCGTGGCGACATGGAAGAAGAACTGCGGCAGCCCGTAGTTCAGCAGGTAGGCCTGGCCGTGGATCGTGCGCTCCTTCGGCGTGCCGGGGCGCAGCACGATCTCGCGCTGCTCGCTGCCGTCGAAGCGCGCCGCGTCGAGTCCGTCGATGAAGGCCAGCGTCTTCGCGATCCGCGCCTGCAGCTCGGCGAACGTCTGCTCGGTGTCGTCGTACGCCGGCACGTCCTCGCCGGCGAGCCGCGCCGGCACGCTCTTGGCGAAGTCGCACGCGATCTGCACCTGGCGCACCAGCGGGAACATGTCCGGGAACAGCCGCGACTGCAGCAGCGCGGCCGGGTCGATCTTGCGCTGCGCCGCATGCGCCTCGGCCTTGGCCAGCACGTCGGCGAGGCCGCCGAGCATCTGCTTGAACACGGGAACGGACGCGGCGTGCATCGAAACGGTCATGGCGGTCTCGCGGGAAGGGGGACTGCATGGTAGCCGCGGCGCGGCGGCGTGCGGGGCGCGCTACCGGTCCGACAGCGCCGCCGACTCGCCGAGCAGGGCCTGCAGGTGGGCGATGTCGGCCGGCTTGACCAGGTGGTGGTCGAACCCGGCCGCGCGCGACATCGCCTCGTCCTGCGCCTGGCCGTAGCCGGTGAGGGCGATGAAGCGCGGCTTGCGCCCGGCGACCAGCCGGCGCAGGTGCCCGGCCAGTTCGTGCCCGGTCATGTCCGGCATGCCGATGTCGAGGATGAAGGCGTCCCAGTCGCTGCGCGTGGCGGCCAGCGCCAGCGCCTCGTGCCCGTGCGCGGCGGTGGCGACCTCGTGGCCGAGCACGCGCAGCACCGCGGCCAGCGTGTCGGCCGCATCGCGGTTGTCGTCGACCACCAGCACGGTGCGCCGGTGCGGCCCCTGCCGCGGGCCCGGCACGTCCGCCACCGGCAGCGCGCTGGTCGGCGCACGCGGGAGCACCACGGCGAAGGTGCTGCCCTGCCCCTGGCCGGCGCTGTGCGCCGACACGCGTCCGCCGTGCAGCTGGACGATGCTGCGCACCAGCGCCAGGCCGATGCCGAGCCCGCCCTGCGAACGGTCGGGCGTGCGCTCGCCCTGGGTGAACAGGTCGAACACCTGCGGCAGCAGCCGCTCGTCCATGCCGATGCCGTTGTCGGACACGCGGATGCCGACCTCCTCGTCCGACGCGGCGATCGCCACCGTGATCCGGCCGCCCTGCGGCGTGTACTTGGCCGCGTTGTTGAGCAGGTTCGACACCACCTGCACCAGCCGGTGGCGGTCGCCGAGCACGATCGCGGCGGTGCCGGACGATTCGGTCACCAGCTTGTGCTGCCGCGCCTGCAGGACCGGCTCGGCCTGCTCGATCGCCGCGGCGATGATCGCGCGCAGGTCGACCGGTTCGCGGTCGAACTCGACCAGCCCGCGGGTGACCCGCGAGACGTCCAGCAGGTCGTCGACCATCTCGGTCATGTGGGTGACCTGGCGGGCGATGATCTGCGCCGTCTGCGCCACGTGCGCCTCGTCGCCGGGCGCCATCTTCAGCAGCTGCGCGGCGGTGCCGATCGGCGCGAGCGGGTTGCGCAGCTCGTGGGCCAGCATCGCCAGGAACTCGTCCTTGCGCCGGTCGGCCTGCTCGAGGCTCTCGAGCATGTGGCGGCGCTCGGTGACGTCGAACACGGTGCCGATCATGGTCGCGGCGACGCGCTCGTCGCCGTCGCCCAGGAACGTGGCCTGACCGCGCGCCATCGTCCACACCACCCGGCCGCTGGGCCGCACCACGCGGAACTCCTGGCTGAAGCGGCCGTCGCGCTCGGGCGACTGCGCGGCGCGCAGGCCGGCCTGCACGCGCGGCCAGTCGTCGGGATGCACGGCGCGGACCACGTCTTCCAGCGTGAACGGGCCGCTCTCCAGCGGCACGCCGCAGATCTCCGCGGTGCGCGCGTCGACGCTGAGCAGTGCGCTGGCGCAGTCCCAGCTCCACGTGCCGAGCTGGGCGACGTCGAGCGCCAGCGCGTTGCGCTGCTGCGACAGGCGCAGCTCGCTGTCGATGCGCTTGCGGTCGGTGATGTCGAGCGAGGCGCCGATCAGCCCGATCACCTCGCCGCCGGCGTCGCGCATCGGCGCCTTGGTCGACAGCCACCACGCCGGCGAGCCGTCGGCCAGCTGGATGTGCTCCTCGACCTGTTCGGCCACGCCGGACTCCATGATCCGCCGGTCGGTCGCCATCACCGCCTCGGCCTGCGCCGGATCGGCGAGCACCTCGAGGTCGGTGTGCCCGATGTACGCCTCGTGCGGCATTCCGAGCAGCTCGGCGACGCCGCGGTTGCCGATGATCAGCCGGCCGTCGCGGTCCTTCGCGTAGACGACGCCGGGCACCGCCTCGATGAAGGTGCGCAGCAGCGCGGTCGCCTGGTCGCGCTCGGCTTCGACGCGACGGCGCTCGCCGTGGTCGAGCAGCACGCCGGGGAAGCGAACCGCCTGCCCGGCCTCGTCGAGCTCGACGCGGCCGTTGGCCTCGACCCACCGGTACGAGCCGTCGTACTGGCGCACGCGGTACTCGCACCGGTACGGCCCGCCGCGGCCCATCGCCTCGGCAATGGCCGCGTGCACGCGCGCAAGATCGTCCGGATGGATCCCGGCCGCGACCACCTCCAGCGACAGGCCGGCGCGGCAGTCCTCGGGGCTCAGGCCGAACGAACGGGCGAAGCGCTCGTCGGCGATGAAGCGGTCGTCGGGCACCGACCACACCCAGGTGCCGACGATCGCGCCGGCGTCGAGCGCCAGCTGCACGCGTTCGGCCGCGAGCGCCGCCTGCTTGGCGTCCTCGCGCTGGCGGGTGACGTCGCGGAACAGCACGGCGAGCCCCTCGTCGACGCAGAACGCTCGCACCTCGTACCAGGCGGCCCGTCCGTCGGGGTACGTGTAGTACGCCTCGAGCGCGTCCGGCTTGCCGTCGGCCAGCACGCGCCGGTACATGCGCCCGACCTCGGCGTCGAACGTCCCCGGGAACAGGTCCCAGTGGCTGCGACCGATCATCGCATCGCGCGGCATCCGCACCAGGGTCTCGACCAGGTCGTTGACCTCGAGCACGCGGAACTCGCGGTCGAACAGGACGAAGCCCTCGTCCATGTTCTCCAGCACGCCGCGGTGGCGCGCATCGCTGGCGGCGAGCCGCTGTTCGGCCTGCACCTGTGCGGTGATCTCGTTGCAGGCGCCGAACATGCCGGCCACCGCGCCGCGGTCGTCGCGAACCGGCGCGAAGAAGAACGAGAAGTGGGTGTCCTCGGGGTAGCCGTGGCGGTTCAGCGTCAGCTGCATGCGCGGGATCTGCACGACCTCGCCGCGCATCGCCGCGTCGACCAGCGGCTCGAGCTGGTCGCGAATCTCCGGCCACACTTCGAGCAGGTCCTGCGCCAGCGCGGCGGGATGCTTGGCGCCGAGGAACGGCGCGTAGTGGTCGTTGTAGAGGAACGCGCGCGTCGCCCCCCACATCACGTACATCGGCTGGTTCGACGCCAGCATCAGCGCGACCAGGGTGCGCAGCTGCAGCGGCCAGTCCGTGGCGGGGCCGAGCGCAGTGCGGCTCCAGTCGGTCTCGCGCAGGCGTTGGCCCATGTCGCCGCCGCCGGCGAGGAAATGAAGTTCTGGACGCGTCATCCCGATAGTTTGAAATGGCCGCCGCGGCCCATCGTCACGCGCACGTCACGCCCGCAGACCGGCACGCGCCGTCAGCGTCCGGCGCCGGCCGTGCCGCAGGTGTAGGCATCGACGAGCGCGCGGGTGCCCTGGTGCAGCGCCTGCGCGAGCGCCTCGGGCGCGCATGCGGCTTCGCCGTTGAGCCACGCGGTGATCGGCCCCAGCTGCGCTTCGGCCAGCGCCACCGCGGCCAGCCGCGGCGGCACCCGCAGGTGCGCGCCGACCTGCCGCCTGAGCCGCCGTTCGATCTGGTCCACCAGCACCGCCGCGACCTTGCGCCGCACCGCGCCGGACAGGATCCCCCGCGCCAGCGCGCGGTTCTGCCAGAAGTGGGCGAGCAGGCCCGGCAGCTGCGGGGCGGACGGGGCGACGACGGCGTCGGCGAGGATCGCGAACGGCCCCTCGATGCTGGCCGCGAGCAGGGCGTCCTTGTTGGCGAAGTGCTCGTAGAAGGTCGAGCGGCCGACGCCGGCCCGGGCGACGATGTCGTCGATGCGCACCTCGTGGTAGCGGCGCTCGAGCACCAGCACGAAGAACGCGCCGAGCAGGGCCTGGCGCGTGCGCTGCCGGCGCGCATCGGTGTGGCCGCTGTCGCTGGCGCGTGTCGCCGTCCCCATCGCCGGCATCGTCGCACGGCGCGGGCGGACGTTGGCCCCCCGATGTCCGGAAACGCGCGCGGGCGCGTCGCTATCGTCGACGCCATCGACCGACCCGGAGTGCGCCGATGTCCGACCCCGTCCCCGCGACCCGATCCTCCGGCGCCGCGCGCTTCGCCGGCGCCGCGCTGATCGCCACCCACGTCCTGGCCATTGGCGCGATGGCGCACCACCCGACCGCGCACGGGGACACGCAGGCGCAGGTGGTCGACGGATTCGTCCAGATGCAGGGCCTCAACACCGCGGTGCATGCGGCGATGATCGCGGCCGTGCTCGCGTCGTGGCTGGCGCTGGCCGAGTTCGGCGCCCGGCGCGGCGCCCAGCGCGCGCTCGTGCGCAGTGCCGGCCTGCTCTACGCCGCCGGCACCGCCGGCATGGTCGGCGCGGCGCTGACCAACGGCTTCATCGCCACCCGGATCGCGGTCGCCGCCCAGGGGGGCGATGCGCGCACGGTCGAGGCCGCCGGCGACCTGCTGCGACTGTGCTGGGCCGCGAACCAGACGCTCGCCGGCTTTGGCCTGTACGCGATCTCGGCGGCGATCGCGCTGTGGTCGCTGGACCTGCTCCGCGACCGCCGTGTGCTGGCGCTCGCCGCCGGCGGCTACGGCGTGGCGATCGCCGCCGCCGGTGCCGGCGGCCACGCGCTCGGCGCCTACGTCCTCGACGTGCGCGGCATGGCCGCGGTCGTGCTCGCGCACGCCGTCTGGTACGTGCTCGTCGGCGTCCTGATGTGGCGCGGCGGCGCGGCCCGCGCGGCGCCCGCTGCCTGAGCCGCGGCCGGCCGGCGGCGCACCGCATTGCCTGCCGCACGCGTGGCCGACGGCCGGGGCGGCCGGAGCCCGCGTGCGATAATTCGCGGCCGCCTCCACCGCACGCCCCCATGCCCCGCTCGATCGTCGTCACCTGCGCCCTGCCCTACGCCAACGGCCCGCTGCACCTGGGCCACCTGGTCGGCTACATCCAGGGCGACATGTGGACGCGGGCGCAGCGGATGTCGGGCCGGACGACGCACTTCGTCTGCGCCGACGACACCCACGGCACGCCGATCATGCTCGCGGCTGAGAAGGCCGGGACGACGCCGGAGGCCTTCATCGCCGGGATCCAGGCCGGCCACGAGCGCGACTTCGCCGACTTCGGCGTCGCGTTCGACCACTACGACTCGACCCATTCGCCGCGCAACCGCGCGCTGACCGAAGCGATCTTCCTCGCGCTGGAATCGGCCGGGCACATCAGCCGGCGCTCGGTCGCGCAGCTGTTCGATCCGGTCAAGGGCATGTTCCTGCCCGACCGCTACGTCAAGGGCACGTGCCCGAACTGCGGCACCGCCGACCAGTACGGCGACAACTGCGAGAACTGCGGCGCCACCTACGCGCCGACCGAACTGAAGGACCCGCGCTCGGTGCTCAGCGGCGCGCCGCCGGAGCTGCGCGACTCGGAGCACTTCTTCTTCGAGGTCGGCCGCTTCGAAGCGTTCCTGCGCGAGTGGCTCGCCGGCGACGTGGCCGGGCCCGGCGTCAAGGCCAAGCTGATGGAGTGGCTCGATGCCGACGGCGGCCTGCGCGCCTGGGACATCTCGCGCGACGCGCCGTACTTCGGCTTCGAGATTCCCGGCCACCCCGGCAAGTACCTGTACGTGTGGCTGGACGCGCCGATCGGCTACCTGTCGAGCTTCCAGGCGCTGTGCGAGCGCGAGGGGCTGGACTTCGCCGCGCACCTGGCGCCGGACACCCAGGCCGAACTGCACCACTTCATCGGCAAGGACATCGTCAACTTCCACGGCCTGTTCTGGCCGGCGGTGCTGCACGGCTCCGGCCATCGCGCGCCGACCCGGCTGCACGTCAACGGCTACCTGATGGTCAACGGCGAGAAGATGTCGAAGTCGCGCGGCACGTTCGTGATGGCGCGCACCTACCTCGACACCGGCATCGACCCGGAAGCGCTGCGCTACTACTTCGCTACCAAGACCTCCGGCGGCGTCGACGACGTCGATCTGAACTTCGCCGACTTCACCGCGCGCGTGAACAGCGACGTGGTCGGCAAATTCGTCAACCTCGCCAGCCGCTGCGCCGGCTTCATCGAGAAGGGGTTCGACGGCCAGCTCGCCGCCGCGCTGCCGGACCCTGCGATGTACGAGCGCTTCGTCGCCCAGCTCGGCCCGATCGCCGACGCCTACGCGCGCAACGAGGCCGCCACCGCGGTGCGGCTGACGATGGCGCTCGCCGACGAGGCGAACAAGTACATCGACGAGCACAAGCCGTGGGTGCTCGCCAAGCAGGAGGGCAGCGATGCGCAGCTGCAGGCGGTGTGCACGCAGGGGCTGAACCTGTTCCGCGTGCTCGCCGGCGCGCTCAAGCCGATCCTGCCGCGCACCACTGCACAGGCGGAAGCGTTCCTCGCCGCGCCCGTCGCGCGCTGGGACGACCTGAGCGCCCCGCTCGTCGCCCACCGCATCGGCGCGTACGCGCCGCTGTTCACCCGAATCGACCCGAAGCTGATCGCCGCCATGACCGACGCCTCCAAGGACACCCTCGCCGCGCCCGCGCCGGCGCCCGCCGCACCGGCCAAGGCCACGCCTGCACCGGAGCCCGCCGCGACGCCGGCCACCGCGGCCACGTCCGGCGCCGCCACCGTCGGCATCGACGACTTCGCCAAGCTCGACCTGCGGGTCGGCAAGGTCACCGCCTGCGAGTTCGTCGAGGGCTCGGACAAGCTGCTGCGCTTCGAACTCGACGCCGGCGAGCTCGGCACGCGCCAGATCTTCTCCGGCATCCGCGGTTCGTACGGCGCCCCCGACGCGCTGGTCGGCCGGCACGTGGTGTTCATCGCCAACCTCGCGCCGCGCAAGATGCGCTTCGGCATCAGCGAAGGAATGATCCTGTCGGCCGGCTTCGACGGCGGCGGCCTGTTCCTGCTCGACGCCGACGCCGGCGTGCAGCCGGGCATGCCGGTCCGCTGACGCCGTCGGCCGGGCCTTGCGCCCGCGTCCGCAGACGGCGCCGCGCCGCACTCCGATCGTGCCGATCCCGACCCCACGCCCGGGCACCCCGGCAGCGGATACGCCGCTGGTGGAGCGCCTCGACCGGCTGCTGCCGCAGACCCAGTGCGGCCAGTGCGGTTTCGACGGCTGCCGGCCCTATGCCGAGGCGATGGCGCGCGGCGAGGCCGACATCGACCGCTGTCCGCCGGGCGGCGACGACGGCGCCCGCGCGCTGGCGGCGCTGCTGCGCGTGCCCGCCAAACCGTTCGACCGCGCCCGCGGCGAGCACAAACCCGCGCAGGTCGCGCTGGTCGTCGAGGCCGACTGCATCGGCTGCACCAAGTGCATCCAGGCGTGCCCGGTCGACGCGATCATCGGCGCCTCCAAGCACATGCACACGGTCATCGAGCCGCTGTGCACCGGCTGCGAGCTGTGCGTGCCGGCGTGCCCAGTCGACTGCATCGTGCTGGTGCCGGCCTGATTCAGTGCGCGGCCCACCGACGACCCGACGCCTCGCCCCGCTGAAGACGTAACCCGAAACGCACACGGCGCACCCTGCGGCGCGCCGTGCGCGTGACCCGCGGGCGCGAGGCGAACCGCTACCTGCCCGCCGCCTTGGGCTCGGCGCCCGCCGCAGGCGTCGCGCAGGCGCTGCACACGCGTTCGACCGCCAGCCCCTGTGCACGCAGCTTCTCGACCACGCCGTCGGCGCCGAGCAGGTGCAGCGCGCCGACCACGACCAGCGCGTCGTCGCGCTTGGACTCGTCGAGCAGGCGGCGGATCTGCGGCACCCACGCATCGTTGCGCTCGACGTTGACGCGGCGGTAGGCGACCGGCGACTTCTGCGCCATCTCCGCGCGCGCCACCCGGTCGAGCGTGTCGACGTCGCCGGCGCGCCACGCGGCGTGCAGGTCGTTGAGCCGGGTCGGCAGTTCCTGCGGCTTGTCGAGGATTTCCTTGAGGCCGGCGATCTGCTCGTCCATCGGCGTGCCGTCGAGCACGGCCAGCTGCGCGGCCATCGACTCCAGGCCGCCGGTGGGCTTGCCGGCCTCGGATGCGCGGGTCATGAGGTGGCGATCGAGGCCCTTTTCCGCGCTGAAACCCAGCGCCTGCGAAACGCCGAGGGTCAACGACAGGTTCACGAACCACGGCTCGTAGCCGTCGACCGAGGCCACCTGCCCGCCCATCAGCCGGTTGAGCTTCTCGTGGAGTTCGCCCGGCAGCACGGTCTGCAGCGTGCGCGCGTCGCCATAGCCGGCCGCGGCGAGGAATGCCTGGGCGTTGGCCGGGTCGAGCATCGCCTCGGGCGCCACCTCGAACACGACCTTCTCGGCGTCTTCGAAAGCGGCGTCGATGTCGGGCGAAAGCGGGTAGTCGTCGTTCCTCAACAGGTGGAACGAGCCGAGCAGGTACACGTCGTTGTCGGCATCGGAGACCTTCCACATCAGCGGCACCGGCGCGGCGCGGACGACATCCACGGCAGCGGCCGGTGCAGTGGCCGCCGGTGGCTTGTCGAGCGTGGCGGCCAGTGCCAGCGACGAGGCCGCCGTCGCGGCGCACAGCGCAAGGGCGAGTCGGGTGAAGGTGCGCATCGGGAACGGTTTCCTTGCCGGTGTGGGGAGTCGTGGTGCAGGTCGCGCTGGATTTGCGCTGGATTCGCGCTCGATCAGGACTTGTAGATCTTCTCGCCGGCCTCGACCAGCAGGTCGAGCCGGTTCTCGTTCGGCGGCAGCGGACACGTGGCGAACGGCGTGAACGCGCACGGCGGGTTGTAGGCCTGGTTGAAGTCGAGGACGACCTTGCCGCCGACGCCGGGCTTGGTCGCGTACAGGTAGCGACCGGCGCCGTAGCTGCCGTGGCCGCTGGTGCGGTCGGCGAAGATCACGAACAGCTGGTCGCCGCCCTCGTCCAGCGCCTCCAGCCGGTAGGTCTGCTCGCCGCGCTGGAACTCGATCACGCCGGGGTTGGGCATGTTGTCGACGCCGCCGACGATGTTGGCGATCGGCAGCGTCTTGCCGGGCGGGTGCGCGGTGAAGGTGCCGGTGACGCGCCACGCGGCGTCCGCCGGCCAGTACTGCAGGCCCTTGAAGCCGGTGCGGGTCGCGGCGTCCGCGTGCCTGACGCGCAGCGCGAGCCGCTCGCCGCGGCGGATCACCGAGGCGACGCCCTTCCCGTCGTCGAAGCCGAGCTTGCTCGCGCCGGCCGGATCGCGGTCGGTGCGCAGCGTCGCGCCGCCCTGCAGCGGCTGGCCGTCGAGCGTCACGGCGACGCCGCGCTCGCCGACGAAGCGCACCTGCCCGTCGCGAACGTGCAGCAGGCCGAGGTGCGCCGGGCCCATCGCGAGGCGGATGCCATTGTCGGCATCGCTGCCGACGTAGTGCGAACCGCTCTCCAGCCAGTGCAGGCCGGTCAGCGTGGTCCAGCCCTCCGGCGCGATCAGCTCGCTGCGGCGCTGGTCGCGCCACGCCTGCTGCTCGAGCAGGAACGCCGACTGCTCGCGGCGCGCCTGCTCGGCGGCCGCGCGCTCCTGCTCGGCGTCGCCGCAGCCGGCCAGCGCCACGCAGGCCGCGAGCGCCAGCCAGTGCAATGCGGAACGTCGGTGCTGCGGGGTGTTCGCGCGCATGTCAGCGGCCTCTCAGGAACCAGCGGTCGATGTCGTGGAGGGTAAAGCGCGCCCACGTCGGGCGGCCATGGTTGCACTGGCCGGAGCGTTCGGTCGCTTCCATCTCGCGCAGCAGGGCGTTCATTTCCGGCAGCGACAGGCGGCGGTTGGCGCGCACCGCGCCGTGGCAGGCCATCGTCGCGAGCAATTCGTCGCGCACCGCGGCCACGCGTCGGCCCGCGCCCATGGGCGCGTCGCCGTGCTCGCGCAGGTCGGCCAGCACGTCGCGCAGCAGCGCCTCGACGTCGCCGTGGGCCAGCAGCGCGGGCACGCTGCGCAGCGCCAGCGCCTGCGGGCCGCTGCGGGTGACCTCGAACCCCAGTTCGGCCAGCGTCGCCGCCTCGCGCTCGGCCGCGTCGGCCTCGCGCTCGGACACCGCCAGCGTCGCCGGCACCAGCAGCGGCTGGGTGCGAACGCCTTCGCCGTCGTGCGCGGCCTTGAGCTTCTCGTAGCCGATGCGCTCGTGCGCGGCGTGCATGTCGACGACGATCAGGCCGTCGACGGTCTCGGCCAGGATGTAGATCCCGTGCAGCTGCGCGATCGCGTAGCCCAGCGGCGGCAGCGACGCGTCGGGGCTGGCCGGCAGCGGCCGATCGGCGCTCCACCCGGTCGCGGCCGGGCCCCCTGCGCCGAGCGGGCCCGAGTCGTCGTTGACCGCGGGGGCCGGCGCGCCGTCCAGCGCGGCGTATGCGGCGCGCGCCTCGGCCACCGGCAGGCCGAGCGGCGCCTGTGGCGCGGCCCAGCCGTACCCCAACGATCCGCCTCCGAGCGCCGCGGCACCGCTCGCACCGGTGGCACCGCCGCTCGAAGCCACCGCCCCCGACACCGCACCGGCGCGGGTCTCGGCCAGCGCCTCGTGCAGGGTGCGGTAGACGAAATCGTGGATCAGCCGCGCGTCGCGGAAGCGCACCTCGTGCTTGGCCGGGTGGACGTTGACGTCGACGCGCCGCGGGTCGAGTTCGAGGAACAGCACGTACGCCGGCTGGCGGCCGTGGAAGAGCACGTCGGCGTAGGCCTGCTTGACCGCGTGCGCGACGCTGCGATCGCGCACCGCGCGGCCGTTGACGTACAGAAACTGCTGGTCGGCGCTGGCGCGGTTGTAGGCCGGCTGGGCGATCCAGCCGTGCAGGCGCAAGCCGGCGGCCGCGTGGTCGACGCGCAGCACGTTGCGGGCGAACTCCTCGCCGAGCGCCTCGTGCAGGCGCGCGTCGGACAGCAGGCCGCCGTTGACCGGTGAGCCCTCGCCCTTCCACCGTCGCGATGGCCGGCCGTTGTGCGACACGCGCAGCTCCACATCGGGCCGCGCGAGCGCCAGCTGCCGCAGCCAGTCCTCGATGTGGCCCAGCTCGGTGCGCTCGGCCTTCAGGAACTTGCGCCGCGCCGGCACGTTGAAGAACAGCTCGCGCACTTCGACCGTGGTGCCGACCGGGTGCGGCCGCGGCTCGACCGCGCCGACGCGGCCGCCGTCGACCTCGATCGCCGCGCCGTGCTCGGCGTCGCGCCGCCGCGAGGTCAGCGCGAACCGGCTGACCGACGCGATCGACGGCAGCGCCTCGCCGCGGAAGCCGAGCGTGCCGACCCCCTCGAGGTCGTCGAGCGACGCGATCTTGCTGGTCGCGTGGCGCGAGATCGCCAGCGGCAGTTCGTCGGGCGGGATGCCGGCGCCGTCGTCGCGGATGCGGATCAGCCGCACGCCGCCCTCTTCGAGGTCGATGTCGACGCGGGTCGCGCCGGCGTCGAGCGCATTCTCGACCAGCTCCTTGACCACGGACGCAGGCCGCTCGACGACTTCGCCGGCGGCGATCTGGTTGATCAGGGTGTCGGGCAGCGGACGTATCGGCACGGGAAAACGGCGCCGCGCGGGCGCCGTCCAGAGAATCAATCGCGATGATAGCCGCTGGCGTCGCGCCTGCGGGCGCGGCCTGGCGTCAGGGACTGCCGCCGGCGCCGCCGGCATCGACCGGCGCTTCCGCCGCGGCGCGCGCGGCGTACAGCGTGCCCGGCGGCGGCTGGCGGACGAAGTAGGTGTTGACGCCGTCGAGGACCGCCCGCGCCAGCGCGCGCTGGTGGTCGGGATCGGACAGCCGCCGCTCTTCGTCCGGGTTCGAGATGAACGCCGTCTCGACCAGCATCGAGGGCATGTCCGACGTCCGCAGCACCGCGAAGTTGGCGCGCTCGACCTGCGGCTTGTGGTTGCGGCCGACCTTCGCCAGCCCCTGCAGCACGTGGCTGGCGGCGTCCTCGGACGCGCGCATGTGGCCGCTCTGGGTCAGGTCCAGCAGCACCGACGCCAGCGTGTTGTTGGTCTGCTGCAGGCGCACGCCGCCGATCAGGTCGGCCGCGTTTTCCTTGTCGGCGAGCCATCGCGCACGCTGCGACGACGCGCCCTTCAGCGACAGCACGTACACCGACGAGCCGCGCGCGTTGCGGTTCTCTGCGGCGTCGGCGTGGATCGACACGAACATGTCGGCCTTGGCCTGCCGCGCGAGGCGCGCGCGCTGGTTGAGCGGGATGAACACGTCGTGGTCGCGGACCAGATAGGCCTTCAGGCCCGGCGTGGCGTTGACCTGGCGGGCGAGCTCGCGCGCGATCGCCAGCGTGATGTCCTTCTCGCGCTTGCCGCCGAGGCCCACAGCGCCCGGGTCCTGCCCGCCGTGGCCGGCATCGATCGCGATGACCAGCGGGCGCATGCCGCGGCCGCGCATGACCTCGCGCATGGTCTTGACCGCGGCCGCGTCGGACGCCGGCGTGGCAGCGGAGGAAGGCGCTGTCGACGCGGCAGGCGCCGCAGGCGTCGGCACGCCGGTCGCCACGCGCGTGGGCACGCCGGTGGCGATGCGCGTGGTGGTCGGGGGCGGGACCTTAGCGACCGTCGGCGCGCCGCTGGCCGCCACGCCTGACGGCGGCAGCGCGGGAACGGAAGTCGGCGCGCGCACGACCGCCGGCGACGCCGGGGCCTCGACGGCGCGCACGCCCGCGGTCGGCTGCGCCGGCGCACCGCGCGACACCAGTTCGGAAATGAGCCGCGACGTGGCCGCGGACGAGGCTGCGGCCGGATCGACGGCGGCCTCCGTGATCGCGGTCGAAGCCGCGACGGACGCCGGTGTCTGGGTGGCCTCGGCGTTGGCGGGCGCCGCAGCGATCGCCGGCGGCGGGTTCGCACTGCCGTCGCCGGGCCATTCGATCACCAGCCGGGCACCGTCGGCGCCGGGCTCGATCCGCGGCTTCAGTTCGGCGACCGGCTCGGCCAGTTCGAACACGACGCGGGCGGTGCCCGGGGTCGGCTGGCCGGTGCGGACGGCGCGGACCACGCCGGCCGGCGCCGGCATCCGGACGCTCCCGGCGACGCGGGACGCGGGCAGGTCGATGACCAAGCGGTTGGGGTTGGAGAGCCTGAGGACCTTGAACTCGGCCGACGCGTCCAGGGCGATCTCGGCGCGGGTGCCGGTCGCACCGTCGCTGAGCTGCAAGCCCTTGATTTCACTGGCCTGCGCGAGATTCCACGCCAGCGCCGACAGCAGCGCTGAGCCGAGCAGGAATTTCTGGACAGTGGTCCCCTTGACGCGCATGACCGGTAGTCAAGCACCGGCCCCGCGGAATTGCAAGCGCTTTTTTCCTTTGGAATTAGGCACCTGCCGAACCTTCCTGCCAAATCGTTCAGGAACCGGCTGCAACCCCCTGCCCGGCACCCACCGCGTCGACCCACGCGGCGCCCGCGGGGCTGGCTCCGCTCAGCGTCGCCCGGCGACCGCCGCGCTCGACCGCCAGTTCGACGACCAGGTCCGGCGCCGGCAGTCCGCCGCGGCCGCGATCGGGCCATTCGACCAGCCACAGCGTGACCTCGTCGCCGTCCAGCCCGAGGAATTCGAGTTCGCCGGCGTCGCCGATCCGGTACAGGTCCAGGTGCCAGGCCTCGCCGCCGGCGGACAGCGGGTAGCGCTCGACCAGCGTGTAGGTGGGGCTCTTGATCGCGCCCTGCACGCCCAGCGCGCGCAGCAGCGCGCGGGCCAGCGTCGACTTGCCCGCGCCGAGGTCGCCGAGCAGGTGCACCACCGCGTGCGCCGGGCGCGTCGCCGCCAGCGCAGCACCGAGCCTCGCCGTCGCCTCAGCGTCGGAAAGCCACTGGGTCGTAGTCGTGTCCGTCGTCATATCTTGCGCTCGGCATCGGCGCGCGCCGGTGCGCCGTGTTCCGGATTGGCGAGCCGGCGCAGCCACGGCATCAGGTCGCTCGGCAGCAGGCCGCGTTCGCCGCCGTCGAGCGCGGCGTGATCGCCGGCCGACGAATGCAGCAGCGCGCCGGCGCACGCCGCATCGAACGCGCCGAGCCCCTGCGCGCGCAGCGCGGCGATCACGCCGCACAGCACGTCGCCCATGCCCCCGACCGCCATGCCCGGATTGCCCGCGCCGATCACGCACGCCGCGCGCCCCGGCGCGGCGACGATCGTGCCGGCGCCTTTCAGCACGACGACGGCATCGAACCGTTCGCACAGCGCGTGCGCAGCGGCATAGCGATCCGCCTGCACCTCGCCGGCAGACGACCCGAGCAGCCGCGCGGCTTCGCCGGGGTGTGGAGTCAGCACGCAGTCGCGCGGCAGCGATGCGGCCAGCTCGGCAAGCAGATTCAGCGCGTCCGCATCGAGCACCAGCGGGCGCGCCGACGCGAGAACGCGCGCGAACAGCGCCTGCGCCCACTCGCCGCGGCCGAGGCCCGGGCCGACGGCGACCACGCCGGCGCGCGCGAGCAGTTCGTCGATGGCCGCCATCGGGTCGCCGGCGTCGAGCGCGTGCACCATCGCCTCGGGCAAACGCGCGAGCAGGCCGCCGACATGCGCCGTGCGCGTGCCGACATCGACCAGCCCGGCGCCGCTGCGCAGCGCGGCCTGCGCACACAGCGCGATCGCGCCGGCGCCACCGTGGTCGCCGCCTACGCACAGCACGCGGCCGTTGGCGCCCTTGTGCGAGTCGCGTCGACGCGGCGACAGCCAGCGCGCGAGGTCGGGCTCGCGGATGCGCTCGACGGCCTCGTCGTGCTGCGCGAGCCACGCCTCGCAGCCCAGCGTGGCCGCCGAACGCTCGCCGACGTGGTCGAGCGCCGCACCGGTGACGAGCCCGCGCTTGGGCGCGATGAACTCGATCGTGCGCATCGCACGCACCGCCGCGCCCGGCACGTGGCCGCGCTCGGCATCGACGCCGCTGGGCACATCCAGCGCGAACACCGGCGCGCCGCTGGCGTTGATCGCGTCGATCAGCGCGCGCGTGGCGTCGTCAGGCGCACGCGCCAGGCCGATGCCGAACAGCGCGTCGACCACCAGGTCGGCACGCGCGAACGCGGCCGGCTGCGCCGTCTCGACCCGGCCGCCGGCCGCCTCGAAGGCTGCGCACGCGCGCTTGGCCAGCGGGCTGCGCGGCGCGTGGTCGGGCAGGCGCAGCACGCGCACTTCGCGGCCGGCCTCGCGCGCGCGCATGGCGAACACGTAGCCGTCGCCGCCGTTGTTGCCCGGCCCGCACACCACGACGATGCGCAGCGCCTGCGGCCAGTGGCGCAGCGACTCCTGCCACGCAGCCTGCCCGGCGCGGCGCATCAGTTCGAACCCGTCTCCGAGCGCGTCGGCGGCCCGCGCTTCGATCGCGCGCAGCGCGGCGGTGTCCAGCAGGGCGGCATCGGCATGCATGGCGCGATTCTATACTTGGCCCCGATGCGCGCTTCCCTCCCACCGACCGACGCTGGCGACGCCGGACGACCCGACGCGCCGGACTATGCGGCGCTGGCCGGCCTCGTCCGCGCGCTGGCGCACGAGTACGGATTCCAGCGCTGCGGCATCACCGGCATCGAGCTCGGCGACGACGAGGCGTACCTGCGCGACTGGCTCGCGCAGGGGTTGTACGGGTCGATGGACTGGATGGCGCGGCACGGCCAGATGCGCTCGCGCCCGCGCGAGCTGGTGCCGGGCACGCTGCGGGTGATCTCCGTGGGGCTGGACTACGGCCGCCGCGACGACGAGGAAGCGTGGCAGACGCTGGCCGACGGCGAGCGCGCCTACGTCGCGCGCTACGCGCTCGGCCGCGACTACCACAAGCTGATGCGCCAGCGCCTGCAGCGCCTGGCCGACCGGCTCGCCGAGGAGGTCGGTCCGTTCGGCCACCGCGTGTTCGTCGATTCGGCGCCGGTGCTCGAGCGCGCGCTCGCGCGCAATGCCGGGCTCGGCTGGATCGGCAAGCACACGTGCCTGATCGACCGGGACGGCGGCTCGTGGTTCTTCCTCGGCGAGATCTACGTCGACCTGCCGCTGCCGGTCGATGCGCCGGCCACCGCCCACTGCGGCACCTGCGTGCGCTGCATCGACATCTGCCCGACGCAGGCGATCGTCGCGCCGCACCGGCTCGATGCGCGGCGCTGCATCTCGTACCTGACGATCGAGCACGAAGGCGCGATCGACGAGGCGCTGCGCCCGCTGATCGGCAACCGGATCTTCGGCTGCGACGATTGCCAGCTCGTGTGCCCGTGGAACAAGTTCGCCAAACGCACCGATGAACCGGACTTCCGCGTGCGCAACGACCTCGACCGCGCGACGCTGCTCGACCTGTTCGCGTGGGACGAGGACGAGTTCCTGCGCCGCACCGAAGGCACCGCGATCCGCCGCAGCGGCCATGAGCGCTGGCTGCGCAACCTGGCCGTCGCGCTCGGCAACGCGCCGACCTCGCCGGCCGTCGTCGACGCGCTGCGCGCGCGCCGCGACGGCGTGAGCGAGATGGTCCGCGAACACATCGACTGGGCGCTCCAGCGCCACGGCGCGTAGGTAGCGCGTTCGCCTCAGCGCAGCTGCTGGATCAGCGCGCGCGTCACCGGGTCATCGGCCTCGGCCTCGCCGGCCAGCGCCGGCAGCAGCCGGTTCGCGACCTGCTTGCCCAGTTCGACGCCGAACTGGTCGAACGCGTTGATGCCCCACACCACCGACTGCAGGTAGACGCTGTGCTCGTACATCGACAGCAGCGCGCCGAAGCTGTGCGGCGTCAGCGCATCGAGCAGGATCGTCGTGCTCGGGCGGCCGCCGGCGTACGCCCGGTGCGGGTCGTCGCTGGCCTGGCCGTTGGCGAACGCCTCGGTCTGCGCGAGCAGGTTCGCGTGCAGCGCGCGGTGGTTGTCGGCAAACGGCGCGTCGCTGCGGACCACGCCGATGAAGTCGGCCGGCACGATCGAGGTGCCCTGGTGCAGCGCCTGGAAGAAGCTGTGCTGCGTGTCCGTGCCCGCCCCGCCCCACCACACCGGCACGGTGTCGACCGCCACCGGCGAGCCGTCGGCGCGCACCGACTTGCCGAGGCTTTCCATCACCAGCTGCTGCAGGTAGTTCGACAGCAGCTTGAGCCGCTCGTCGTAGGCGAGCACCGCGTGCGTGGTCAGGCCCAGCGCGTTGCGGTTCCACACCGCCGTCAGTGCGTGCCACGCCGCGAGGTTGCGCTCGATCGGCGTGTGCAGCACGTGCGCGTCCATGTCGGCGGCGCCGGCGAGCATCTGCTCGAAGCCGTCCATGCCGATGGCGAGCGCGATCGGCAGGCCGACGGCCGACCACAGCGAGTAGCGCCCGCCGACCCAGTCCCACATCGGCAGGATGCGCTCGGGCGGGATGTCGAATGCCGTCGCCGCGCGTTCGACGTTGGCCGAGACGGCGAACAGCCGCTCGGTGCCGCCCAGCCAGTCGCGCAGGATCGCGCCGTTGAGCAGCGTCTCCTGGGTGCCGAACGTCTTGGAGATCAGCAGCGCGGCCGAACGCGACGGATCGAGGCGCGCCAGCACGCGCTGCGCGGCGTGGCCGTCGACGTTGGACAGGAAGTGCACGCGGACGCGGTCGTGACCCGCTGCAGCGAGGGCGTCGACCGCCAGCCTCGGACCGAGGTCCGAGCCGCCGATGCCGACGCTGACCACGTCGGTGACGTCGGTCGCGGCGAGCGTGTCGACCAGCGCGCGCATCCGACCGCGCGCTTCGAGCGCCTGGGCGTGCGCGTCGCGCGCTACCGGCGCGTCGGAATGGCTGCCGCGCAGCGCGGTGTGCAGGACCGAGCGGTCCTCGGTGTGGTTGATGCGCTCGCCGTCGAACAGCGCGCGCAGCCGGCCGCGCGCGTCGACCGCCTCGGCCGCGTCGAACAGCGCCTGCAGCGCCTCGCGGTCGTAGTACTGTCGGGCGAAGTTGGCGTAGACCGGACCGACGCGCAGCGCCAGGTCGTGGGCGCGGGCGGGATCGGCCGCGATCAGCCTCGGCAGCGGCGTGCGCAGCACGCGCCCGGCCTGGGCACGGAGGTGGCTCAGGCGGGTGTCGGCGTCCATGGGGCTCCGGGCGTCAGGCGGCCTGGGCCGGCATCGAGCGGTTGGTGTGGGTCAGCGCGTTGTCGCGGTCGACGTACACGAGCGTCGGCTTGTACTTGGCCGCCTCGGCCTCGTCGCAGACGCCGTACGCGCAGATGATCACCAGGTCGCCCGGCTGGGCGCAGTGCGCGGCCGCACCGTTGACCGAGATCACGCCGCTGCCCTCTTCGCCGCGGATGGCGTAGGTGACGAAACGGTGGCCGTTGTTGACGTTGTAGATGTGGATCTGCTCGTACTCGCGGATGCCCGAGATGTCGAGCAGGCGGCCGTCGATCGCGCACGAGCCTTCGTAGTGCAGCTCGGCGTGGGTGACCGTGGCGCGGTGGATCTTGGCCTTCAGGACATTCAGGTGCATGGCGGTGGCTCCGTCCGCGACGTGCGGGCGTGAAGCCGAAAGTTTAGCAACGGATGGCGCAATGCAACATGCCGGTGCGCCCCCGCCCGCGCAACGTTCAGGTTTCGAATTCGAGGTTGTCGATCAGCCGCGTCCGCCCCAGGCGGGCAGCCACCAGGGCCACCCGCGGCCCGCGCTCGTCGCCCCCCGCCGGGATCAGGTCGGTCCGCCGAACCGCGGCGTAATCGACGTCGAAGCCGGCCGCGGTCAGCCGCTGCACCGCCTGCGCCTCGACGGCCTCGGATGGCGCCCCGCCCTGCACGCCCTCGCGCATCGCCTGCAGCGTGGCGTGGATCTCCGCCGCGCGCGGGCGCTCGTCCGGCGACAGGTACTGGTTGCGCGAGCTCATTGCCAGGCCGTCGGCTTCGCGGATCGTCGGCGCGGCAACGAGTTCGATGCCGAACGCCAGGTCGCGCTCGAGGTAGCGGATCACCGCGAGCTGCTGGTAGTCCTTGCGCCCGAACACCGCCACGTGCGGCCGCACCTGGTTGAACAGCCGCGCGACCACGGTCGCGACGCCGTCGAAATGGCCGGGGCGATGCGCGCCCTCCAGCACGTCGGTCACGCCCGGCACGCGCACCTGCACCGCGCCGGCGGCGCCGTACGGATACATGGTTTCGACCGACGGCAGCCACAGCAGGTCGCAGCCGGCGGCCGCGAGCCCGTCGGCGTCCGCCTCGGGCGTGCGCGGGTAGCGCGCGAAGTCCTCGTTCGGGCCGAACTGGGTCGGGTTGACGAACACGCTGGCGACGACGCGGTCGGCCTGCTCGCGCGCCAGCCGCACCAGCGAGTGGTGGCCGGCGTGCAGGTTGCCCATCGTCGGCACGAAGCCGACGCGCAGGCCGGCGCGCGTCCAGCCGGCGACGCGGTCGCGCAGCGTGTCGAGGTCGCGGACGGTGTCGATCATGTCGGTCTCGTTGTCGGATCGCGCGATGCGGGGCGCGCGGGGACCGCGCGGCAGGCGCCGGTCAGGCGTAGGAATGCTCGGCGTCGGGGAATCTGCCGTCGCGCACGGCCTGCGCGAATGCCGCGGCCGCGCCGGCGACCGAGCCGCCGCCGGCGAGGAAGTCCTTGACGAAGCGCGGGCGACGGTGGCCGCTGTCGAGGCCGAGCATGTCGTGCAGCACCAGCACCTGGCCGTCGCACTGCGGGCCGGCGCCGATGCCGATCGTCGGGATGTCGAGGTCGGCGGTGATCGCCGCGGCGACCGGGGTCGGTACGCACTCGAGCACCAGCAGCGACGCGCCGGCGTCCTGCACGGCGCGGGCGTCGTCGCGCAGCCGCGCGGCCGCCGCCTCGTCGCGGCCCTGCACCTTGTAGCCGCCCAGTCGCAGCACCGACTGCGGGGTCAGGCCGAGGTGGCCGCACACCGGGATCTCGCGCTCGACCAGGAAGCGGATCACGTCGAGCTTGTGGCCGGCGCCTTCGAGCTTGACCATCCCGGCGCCGGCCTGCAGCAGCGCCGTCGCCGCGTCGAGCGCGCGCTCGGGCGTGGCGTCGGACTGGAACGGCAGGTCGGCGACCAGCAGCGCGCGGGAGAGCCCGCGGGCGACGCAGGCGGTGTGGTACGCCGTGTCGGCGACGGTCACCGGCAGCGTGCTGGCGTGTCCCTGCACGACCATGCCCAGCGAATCGCCGACCAGGATCAGGTCGATCCCGGCCGCATCGAAGACGCGGGCGAAGCCGGCGTCGTAGCAGGTCAGCATCGCCAGTCGACGGCCGTCGCGCTTGGCCTCGCGCAGCGCGGGCACGGTCCACGGCTTGGCCGGCGCGCTCGCGCTCGGATTCGGGGGGCTGGTGTACATGCGGCTAGCCTAGCGCCTCGATGTCGGCAGGCGCCATCGCGGCGAGCGCGTCGCGCGCCGGGCCGACGCCGGGAATGACGACATCGGCGGCGATCTCCACCAGCGGCACCAGCGCGAACGCGCGCTCGTGCAGCCGCGGGTGCGGAACGTGCAGCCCGGGCTCGTCGATGACCCGATCGCCATACAGCAGCAGGTCGAGGTCGAGCGTGCGCGGGCCCCAGCGGTCGCTGCCGTCGGCCAGGCGCGTGCGCCCGGCGTCGCGTTCGATCGCCAGCAGCGCCTCCAGCAGCGCGCGCGGCGACAGCGCGGTGTCGAGCCGGGCGACGGCGTTGATGAAGTCGGGCTGGTCGGTCACGCCCCACGCGGGCGTGCGGTACAGACGCGAGGTGGCAACCAGCGCGCTGTCCGGCAGCGCGCCCAGCGCGTCGAACGCGCGGGCCATCGCCGCGGCGACGTCGCCGACGTTGCCGCCCAGGCCGATGTAGCTGGACGTCAGCACGCGCAGGCGGCCACGCGCGCCGGGCTCACTCGCCGGCGGCGACGGCCGAGCCGCTGCGTCGGCGCCGGCGGCGCTTGCGTGGCGCCGCGTCGTCGGTGTCGCCATCGCCGTGCGCCTCGGCCTCGAGCCGCGCCGACAGCGCGTCGCCGGACTCGAGCTGGGCCTCGCGCCAGAATTCGACGTCGGCGGCGTGCTCGTTCGACGCGGTCAGGCGCAGCAGCAGGAAGTCGTACGCGGCGCGGAAGCGCGGGTGAGACAGCAGCCGGAATACGCGCTTGCGCTGGCGCTGCGAGAAGCGCGACTGCAGCAGCCAGATCTCCTGCATCGGCAGCGAGAACCGGCGCGGCAGCGCGATGCGCTGCAGCTGGTGCACGGTGACCTGGTCGGCCGCGCGGCGCTGGGCTTCCGCGGTGTGCATGCCGCGCGCCTGCAGCGCCATCAGCGAGCGGCAGTAGGCCGGCCACAGCAGCAGCGCGAACAGGAACGCCGGCGACACCGGTTCGTCGTTCGCCACGCGCTGGTCGGTGCCGGCCAGGCCCGCCAGCAGCATCCGCCGCAGCGCACCGCTGCGGTTCGACGCCAGCGCAGCCGCGGTCTCGGGCAGCAGCGCCGACAGCAGGCCGTGGCGCTCGAGCCGTTCGAAACTGGCGACCGCGTGACCCGACAGGAACAGCTTCAGGCACTCCTCGAACAGCCGGGCCGGCGCCGATTCGGCCAGCAGCGGGGCGAGCATCGGGATCGGCGCGGCGGTTGCGGCTTCGATCTCGAAGTCGAGCTTGGCCGCCAGCCGCACCGCGCGCAGCATGCGCACGGGGTCTTCGCGGTAGCGCGTTTCCGGGTCGCCGATCAGGCGCATCAGCCGGTTCTGCACGTCCTCGAAGCCACCGACGTAGTCGCGGATCGAGAAGTCCTCGATCGCGTAGTACAGCGCGTTGGCGGTGAAGTCGCGGCGGACCGCGTCGTCCTCGATCGAGCCGAACACGTTGTCGCGCAGCACGCGCCCGCCCTCGTGGGTCTCGCGGTCGCCGCTGCCGTCGTCGATGTTGGCGCGGAACGTGGCGACCTCGATGATCTCGCGGCCGAAAACGACATGCGCCAGGCGGAAGCGGCGCCCGATCAGCCGGCAGTTGCGGAACAGCGCGCGGACCTGCTCGGGCGTGGCGTCGGTGGCGACGTCGAAGTCCTTCGGGTGGCCGCCGACCAGCGCGTCGCGCACGGCGCCGCCGACGAGGAACGCGCCGAAGCCGCCTTCGCGCAGGCGATAGAGCACGCGCAGGGCGTTCGGGCTGATGTCCTTGCGCGAGACGGAGTGCTGGTCCCGGGGGATGACCCGGAGCGAGGTGGTTACGTTGGGGTCTTGGGGGGTCATCGGGCGGGCGTGGCCGCGGACTCGAAAAAAGGTGGGAATGGACCGTTGCCGGCCGAAAACACGCAGCATATACTAGCGGGCCACGCCGGGTTGAGGGCCCGGCTGGGGGACAGAAGTCCGCACCACCCTGCTCCCTTCGTCTAGAGGCCTAGGACGTGGCCCTCTCAAGGCTAAAACACGAGTTCGAATCTCGTAGGGAGCGCCAAACACCCGAAGCCCGCGCAGCGATGCGCGGGCTTCGTCTTTTGCGGCTCCGCAGCGCGCGCCCGGGCGTTTGGGCGCCCCGCGCCGACTCGCTACACTGGCGCCCCCCAGATCGACCGGACCGGATTCCGCCATGCCCTTCGTCGTCACCGAGAACTGCATCAAGTGCAAGTACACCGACTGCGTCGAGGTGTGCCCGGTCGACTGCTTCCACGAAGGCCCGAACTTCCTGGTGATCGATCCGGACGAGTGCATCGACTGCACGCTGTGCGAGCCGGAGTGCCCGGTCAACGCGATCTACCCGGAAGACGACGTGCCCGCCGGTCAGGAAGTGTTCGTCCAGCTCAACGCCGAGCTGTCCAAGGCCTGGCCGGTGATAACGACGCGCAAGGACGGGCTGCCCGACGCCAAGGAGTGGGAAGGCAAGCCCGGCAAGCTGGACCTGCTCGAGCGCTGAGCGCACTGCAGCGCGCGCCCCTTCCTCCCACCAACGAAAACGGGCGCCGCGAGGCGCCCGTTTCGCATCCGGCCCGGACCGGGCCGTCGATGGCGCGACGGATTACTTGACGATCGCCGCCTTCAGCGCGTCGATCAGCTTGCGCGGGGCCTCGCCACCGGCCGGCACGCCGCGCGGATCGACCGCCGACACGTAGGAGCCGCCCTCGATCGCCGACACGCGCACGAGGAAGTTGCTGCCCTCGTACGCCACGTCGAACACGCCCAGCAGCTGCGCCTGGGTCGCGACGGTCACGCCCGGCGTGGCCGCCAGGGCCGTGCCGACCTGCGCGAACACCGCGTCGCGCTCGCCCGGCGCATTGAAGCCCACGGCCATTTCGGCGGCGGCCTGCGGCGTCGCGCCGCCCTGTCGCTGCGACGCCAGCGCGCCGCCGTCGGCGGCCTGCGCCGCGGCGATGTCGAGCTCCGGCGGCACCTCGAGCGGGCGCTGGTCGGCGCTCGGGCCGTACAGCTTGTCGCCCTTGCGGAACCAGCCGCAGCCGCTGGTGGCGGCGACGCCGGCGACCAGCAGGCCGATCAGCGCGGCGCGCGGAAGCGTGGAGCGGAAGGTGGAAGCGGAAACGCGCATGCAGTGCTCCAGGTCAGGCCGCGGCAGCAGCGCCGCAGGCTTTTTCGAGTGCGTCGATCGCCGCGGCGATCGCCGGGACGGAAGACTGGTAGGCCGGCGACAGCGGCAGGAGTGGCAGTCGCAGCCCGTGCCCGAGGCCCTGGCGCGCCAGCAGCGCCTTGACCGGGATCGGGTTGGGCTCGCAGCCGAGGAATTCGTAGATGCCGACCATGCGCGCATCCCACGCGGTCGCTTCGCTGCCCTGGCCGGCGCGCGCGAGGTCGCACAGCCGGCGGAACGCGCCGGGCAGCACGTTCGACGCGACCGAGATCACGCCGTCGGCGCCGGCGAGCATCGCGCGGCATGCGGTCGGGTCGTCGCCGCTGAGCACGCTGAAGCCGCTGCCCTTGAACGCCAGCAGCGCGGACATGCGCTCGGGTTCGCTGCGCGCTTCCTTGATGCCGACGATGCGCTCGTGCGTGTGCAGTTCGGCGACGGTCTCCGGCAGCAGGTCGCCGCCGGTCCGGCCGGGCACGTTGTAGAGCACGACCGGCAGCGCGCCGTCGTCGG
This sequence comes from Cognatilysobacter tabacisoli, assembly GCF_003586305.1. Taxonomy (GTDB): domain Bacteria; phylum Pseudomonadota; class Gammaproteobacteria; order Xanthomonadales; family Xanthomonadaceae; genus Cognatilysobacter_A; species Cognatilysobacter_A tabacisoli. Next base: position 1,147,048 of record NZ_QXJI01000001.1, read on the forward strand.
CGATCGCGCGGTAGTGGGCAACCAGCCCGGCCTGGGTCGGGCGGACGTACGGCGGCGTGACGACCAGCGCGGCGTCGGCGCCGAGCAGGCGCGCACGGCGGGTGGCCTCGATGGTCTTGGCGGTGTTCGACTGGCCTGTGCCGGCGAGCACCGGCACGCGGCCGGCGACGAACTCCACCGCGCTGCGCAGCAGCGTGTCGTACTCGGCGTCGTACAGCGCGGCGGCCTCGCCGGTCGACCCAGCGACCACGAGCCCCTGCGTGCCGCCTTCCAGCTGCAGCGCGAGCAGTCGGCGCCAGGCGTCGAGGTCGATTTCGCCGGACGCGTCGAACGGCGTCGCCAGCGCGGTGATGCTGCCGGAAAGTCGCAAGTGGATGACCCTTGGAAGCGGAGGTGGCCGCCGACGCCGCGCGCGTCGACGCGGGCGGCACAGCACCCGGGCGCAGGCCCGGCGGGCGTGTGGCGGAAAGCGGGCGAACGGTGCGGCGTGAAGCGGTGGAACTCCGCGCCGATGTTACTTGCGGGCCGAAAGCACGGGCAAGTATGCTCGCTGCAATGCCGCAGCCCGCGTGCTGTGGTCGTTCAGTAACTGGGCGCCGGCTCGCCGCCGCCCACCTCCTGCAGGCGCCGCCTTGACTGATTCCGCTTCCCGGCCGTCGCCGAACGAGAACCACCTCCTGATCAACGCCTATACGACGCATCCGGAGTCCCCGCTTCTGTCGGTGACCCGCCGGATCGCCGACAGCGGCTGCAATCTGGTCGACACCCGCCTGTCCACGGTCGGCCGCGACGTCTCGGTCACCGCGCTGGCGGTCGGTTCGTGGGACGCGGTCGCCAAGCTCGAGGCGATGCTGACCCGGCTCGAGCGCGAGGAAGGCCTGAAGCTGGTGTGGTACCGCACCGGCCCCAAGCAGGTGCAGTCGAACCTGCTGCCGTACGTCGTCGAGGTCGTGGCCGCGGACAAGCCCGGCATCCTGTTCCAGCTGGCGGACTTCTTCGACCGCCAGGGCATCACGATCGAGAGCCTGCACTGCTCGCGCTACCGCGCGATGCAGACCGGTGCGGAGATGTTTTCCGCCCAGGTGACGATCGGGGTGCCGTCGAGCATGCACATCGCCGCGCTGCGCGATGACTTCCTCGAGTTCTGCGACCACCTCAACCTCGACGCCATCATGGACCCGATGAAGTTCTGAGCATGCTCGACACCGGCGACCGCGTCCCGACTTCCCTGCCGCTTGCGCTGTCGAGCGGCGCGACGACGACACTCGGCGAGCACGCCGGCCACTGGGTGGTGCTGTACTTCTACCCGAAGGACTCCACGCCGGGCTGCACGACCGAGGGCATCGACTTCAACGCGCTGCTGCCGCAGTTCAAGGAGCTCGGCGCCACGGTGCTGGGCGTCTCGCGCGACTCGATCAGGTCGCACCAGAACTTCTGCGCCAAGCAGGGGTTCAAGTTCGACCTGGTCAGCGACGCCGACGAAGCGCTGTGCAACGCGTTCGGAGTGATCAAGGAAAAGAACATGTACGGCCGCAAGGTGCTCGGCATCGAGCGCAGCACCTTCCTGATCGGCCCCGACGGTGTCATCGCGCAGTCATGGCGACCGGTGAAGGTGCCGGGCCACGCGCAGGCCGTCCTCGACGCGCTCAAGGCAGCCGCCAAGAAGTGATCCCACTGGCCACGAACGCCTCCACCACCCCGCCCCGCGGGCCCGTGGTGGCGTTTCGCCGTGCGCTTTCCACTGGTTGCGTTTCCACGCCCCACCGCACCACCGCGCGCACCTGCTCCACCTGCCGTACCCACACCAAGCTGTTTCCTCACCGGAGCTGGCGATGACCCGAAGCAAGCGCATCTACGTGCTCGACACCAATGTGCTGATGCACGACCCGACCGCGCTGTTCAAGTTCGAGGAGCACGACGTCTACCTGCCGATGCAGGTGATGGAGGAGCTCGACAACGGCAAGAAAGGCACTTCCGAAGCCAGCCGCAACGCCCGCCAGGTCAGCCGCTTCCTCAACGAGCTGGTCGAGTCGGTCGGCACCGACCGCATCCACACCGGCATCCCGCTGCTGCGCCCGCAGGGCCTGCAGCTGCGCGGCCCGCAGAGCGTCGGCCAGCTGCGCTTCCAGACCGACAACTTCGACGCCGGCAAGCGCTTCGGCGCGGTGGTGCCGGACAACGCGATCCTCGGCGCCATCCTCGCGCTGAAGGAAGCCGAGCCCGAGACGCCGGTGGTGTTCATCTCCAAGGACATCAACCTGCGGATCAAGGCGGCGATCGCCGGCATCGTGTCGGAGGACTACGAGAACGACCGCGCGCTCGACGATTTCAGCCTGCTGTACACCGGCGCGACCGAGCTGCCGGCGGACTTCTGGCAGATCCACGGCAAGGAGCTGCGCTCGTGGACCGACAAGGGCCGCACGTACTACGAGATCGCCCGCCGCGACGAGGACGACTGGTACCCGAACCAGTTCCTGTACCTGCCCGGCGACGACGAGTCCGAGCTGAAGGTCGCGCGCGTCACCGACGACAAGGTCACGCTGCAGATCGTCGACGACTACCGCCACAACTCGCACGCGGTGTGGGGGATCATCGCCCGCAACCGCGAGCAGAACTTCGCGCTCAACGCGCTGATGGACCCGGAGATCGACTTCGTCACCCTGCTCGGCACCGCCGGTACGGGCAAGACGCTGCTCGCGCTGGCCGCGGGCCTGGCGCAGACGATGGACCAGCAGCGCTACCGCGAGATCATCATGACCCGCGCGACGGTCAGCGTCGGCGAGGACATCGGCTTCCTGCCCGGCACGGAGGAGGAAAAGATGACGCCGTGGATGGGCGCGCTGACCGACAACCTGGAGGTGCTGACGCACAACCAGGACGGCGGCAGCTGGGGCCGCGCGGCGACCAACGACCTGCTCGCCAGCCGGATCAAGATCCGCTCGATGAACTTCATGCGCGGGCGCACGTTCCTGAGCCGCTGGCTGATCCTCGATGAGGCGCAGAACCTCACGCCGAAGCAGATGAAGACGCTGATTACCCGCGCCGGCCCGGGCACCAAGATCGTCTGCCTCGGCAACGTCGAGCAGATCGACACGCCGTACCTGACCGAGACCACGTCGGGCCTGACGTATGCGGTGGACCGCTTCAAGAACTGGGCCCACAGCGCGCACATCACGCTGCGTCGCGGCGAGCGCTCGCGCCTGGCCGACTACGCGTCCGACGTGCTGTAGCGCGTGTCGCCGGTCCGCCTGCTGCCGACGTGGGTCTGGGCCGGCGCGGCCAGCCTCGCGCTGGTGGCCGGCATGGTCAACGTGGTCGGCTACCTGGGCTTCGAGCACCAGGCGGTCACCCACCTGACCGGCACCACCACCCTGCTCGGCGCCGCCGCCGCGCAGGGTGAGCTGCGCACCGCCGGGCGACTGGGGCTGATGATCGCCGCGTTCGTCGCCGGCGCGGTGCTCAGCGGCATGCTGATCCAGGACAGCACGCTGAAGCTCGGGCGCCGCTACGGCGTGGCGCTGGCGATCGAGGCGGCGCTGCTGGCCGCCGCGGTGCCGCTGTTCGAGGACGGCGCGATCGCCGGCGCGGCGCTGGCAGCGATGGCGTGCGGCCTGCAGAACGCGATGACGGCGACCTACAGCGGCGCCGTCGTGCGCACCGCGCACCTGAGCGGCATGTTCACCGACCTGGGCATCTTCCTCGGCCACCGGCTGCGCGGCATGGCGGTCGACCGCCGCCGGCTGTCGCTGTGCGTGGTGATCATCCTCGGCTTCGCCGCCGGCGGCGTGGTCGGCGCGCTGCTGTTCCCGCGGCTGGGCTACGCGACGCTGTACGTGCCGGCCGCGCTGACCGGCACCGTCGGCGTGGCCTACGCCGCGTATCGCCACTGGCAGCTGCGCGGGGGCACACTGGCGCCATGAACGCCATCTCACGACCGCCCTGCGCGCTGACCATCGCCGGCTCCGACTCCGGCGGCGGCGCCGGCATCCAGGCCGACCTGAAGACCTTCGCCGCGCACCGCGTGCACGGCCTGTCGGCGATCGCCGCGCTGACCGCGCAGCACACCCGCGGCGTCACCGCGGTCGAGGTGCCGCCGGTGGCCTTCCTGCGCGCGCAGATCGACGCGTGCTTCGACGACTTCGCGATCGGCGCGGTCAAGCTCGGCATGCTCGGCACGTCGACCGTGATCGACGCGGTCGCCGACGCGCTCGCCCACTACGCGCCGCCGCACCTGGTGCTGGACCCGGTGATGGTCGCCACGTCCGGCGCGCGACTGCTGGAGCCGGCCGCGCTCGAGGCGCTGCGCACCCGGCTGCTGCCGATGGCGACGGTCATCACCCCGAACCTGCCGGAAGCCGAGCTGCTGATCGGCCGGCCGCTGCGCAACGTCACCGACATGCACGAGGCGCTCGACGCGCTGCACCGGCTCGGCGCGCAGGCGGTGCTGCTCAAGGGCGGGCACCTGCCCGGCGACGGCGAGGTGGTCGACCTGCTCAGCGACGGCGCGCGCGTGGTCGAGTTCCGCCACGCGCGGCTGTCGCTGGAGGCGCACGGCACCGGCTGCACGCTGGCGTCGGCGGTGGCCGCGCAGCTGTGCCGCGGCCGCGGCCTGGTCGAGGCCTGCGCCGCGGCCGGCGACTACGTGCACGCCGTGCTGCGCGGCGGCTACACGCCGGGGCGCGGCGAGGTGGTCGTGCTCGACCACTTCGGCGCCGCCGCGCATGACTGAGCCGCACGTCCCGCCCCGCCCGGCGCCGCCGATGAGCGACCCGCTGCCGCCGTCGCGCATCGACGCGCGCGTGCTGGGCGTGCGCGCCGACGACGGCCACCACTTCGAACTGATCACCCGCGTGCCGGACGGCGCGCACGCGCACCTGCTGTGGCTGCCCGCGCTCGGCGTGGCCGCGCGCCACTACGTGCCGTTCGCCGAGGCGCTGGCCGCGCGCGGCGTGGCCGTGTACCTGCACGAGTGGCGCGGCAACGGCAGCAGCAGCGTGCGCGCCAGCCGGCACAACGACTGGGGCTACCGCGAGCTGCTGCAGCACGACATCCCGGCCAGCGAAGCGGCGATCCGCGCCGCCACCGGCGCCGGCCCCGACACCTACGGCGGCCACAGCCTGGGCGGGCAGCTGGCGACGTGCCGGCTGGCGCTGCGCGTGCAGGCCGGCGAAGACCCCGCCACCGTCGCGCGCGCGCTGTGGCTGGTCGCCAGCGGCGCGCCGTACTGGCGCGCGTTCCCGCGGCCGACGCGCTACTGGCTGCCGATGGCGTACCGCTTCCTGCCGTGGCTGGCCCACCGCCGCGGCGCCCTGCCCGGCCGCGCGATCGGCTTCGGCGGCGACGAGGCGCGCGGCGTGATCACCGACTGGGCGCGCACCGCGATCACCGGCCGCTATGCCGCGCCGGGCATCGACGCCGACATCGAGGCCGGGATGGCGAAGCTCACGCTGCCGGTGCGCGCGGTGCTGCCGAAGGACGACTGGCTGGCGCCGAGGTCGTCGATTGATTTTCTGCTCTCGAAGTTCGGACCGGGCGAACGGGATGTGCGGGTGCTGGATAGCGAGACGCTGCGCGCGCCCGCGGATCACTTCAGTTGGATGAGGCAACCAAGTGGAATTGCCGCCCTGCTAACCAACGTCGTGCTCTAGCTGCGTTCCTCCCGTTGCTTGAGGTCCGCTCCCGGCCTAATGGCGGACAACAGCTACCGCTGACGTGTGCTCGCCCGGTTAGCTGGCAACTCGCGTGGGCAAACTCTCGCTACTGGTTTTCAGCAGCCATCGTTGGGTACCGTCCGCATCCGTCTCGCCGGAGCGTCGCGAGCCCATACCGCAAATGTGCGGGTAGTTCGCCGTCGAGGGCCGCCTACCCGGCGCCCCATTTGCGAGCGTTCGTGATGACGCGGCCGCACGTAACGATACGCCATGGTCGATGTCCGCTTTCAGGCAGAAGCGGACATCGGCGCTCAACAAGCGGAATTAAGCCGAGCCGCGAAGCGGCTTCGGCTTGAATGAATTGCTGGGCGGCAGACCGTTAATGGACAAGGTTTCCCTCCGGCTTGGTGGCAGGGTAGGCGTGTATGACCACAACGACGCCGTCTAGAAGTGCCTGCTCGAAGTAGCTCATGCCCTCTGGCGTTGCCTCCGCAAGGTCGGCACGAGTCAGCAGATACGTCTCATCTACGGTCTGCAGTTGCCAACCAGCCTCAGCGACCTCACGCGTCGCAAGCGCCACCGCAGCCTGCTCGGCCAACTCGGTTGTATAGACGTTGATTGTTGCCCCGCCGTACTCGGCGAAAGCCGGCGTACCTGGCTGGGGCAAGGCGTCAACCATGACTAGCCGAACTGTTCCCATCCCGCCTAACGCTTTAATTGAGCCGCGCCCCGAAGCGGCGTCGGCTTGGATGAATCGTTAGCCGCATGCATATGCAACACCTACTGCGATCAACAGCACAGCAAGTGCAGACAGCGCGAACAGCTGCTTGAGCCAGAAGAGAATTGATCGTGCGCGATACAGAACAGACTTTTGGTTGTACTTGGCCTGTCTTGCTTCCGAGGCCTCGGCTACCTCTAAGACCTCCTTGGAGTTGGCGTATCCAAAGACGAACTGTAGGTAGTCCGAAAGCAGCGACAGCAGCACAAGAAGGCCGGCCAGGAGCAGAAGCCCACTATTGGGCGATGATCGCAGCGTGGGCGCATCGTCACCCCCGGCAATGAAGAGCCAAACCAAAGCCAGAACGCTAAGAGCGATTGTCCTTGTCAGGTCGCTAATCTTGCCGCTTACGACCTCGAGGTCCTCACAAATTTTCTCTACGGTAGGCATGTCAGCGGGGCTTGCGTGGACCAGAGTAATCAGTGCCGCCGGCGGCAGCGCGCTTTCTAGCGGGTTTGCGTGTGACCTTCTTTGCCACGCGCTTAATCGCTTTCTTTACTGCCTTTGCGACCTTCTTGACGGCCTTCTTCGCCGCCTTCTTTTTAACAACCACCTTCTTCGCAGCTTTCGTTGCAGCCTTCTTGGCAGGCTTCTTAGCAGCTTTCCGTGCGAGTGCCATACGAGTCCCCCTGCTGTTGCTGTTTTGCGGCGAACGCCTGAATTAAGCCGAACCGCGAAGCGATTTCGGCTTGAGTTAATTGTTAGGCGCGCTCACGCCAATGCGCCAAGAATAGGTTACCGAACTCCACAACGGTCGATGCATCGGAAAGCATCTGTGGATGAATCAGTATGGGTCTCAAGGCCTCGTCCTCTGAAAAAGAATGGAGGAACGCAAAGCACGGCCTGCCAATTGCATCTTGCTCTGCAATCATTTCGCCTAGCTGTTGCCATTGGTGCTGCTGTATTAGGCCAATCCGTCGCGCCTCTAGCGCGTTGTAGCGTTCCTGCTCCGTTGGGGTAAGGGTAGCGGGGGGAATGTAAAGAGGAATTCTATGAGCCAAAGCGTCTCGGTAGTTCTTGAGGTACTCCGAATGCCACCTGGTCATTGTCTCGGATGAGAGATGTTCCTGAAGCGCCTGCGGGAGAAGCCGTTGCGTCCGGCTCTTGAACATATCGACATTGAGACGGCCACCCACATCGGCCTCGAGCTGATGCAGATGGACGAAACTCCAAGCCCAATTGTCAAAAACCCCGATTAGATTGATGAAGAAGGCTTGCAGGTTGATCTGAACATCAATGAGAGTTTCTCGATCGAGCTTTGCCTCCGCGGAGGGCGGGAAGTGGTCGAACACATTGATGATTGTGTGCCTAAGAACATTGAGCCGACGTCCCACGCCGTGAAACATGTACTCCTTGACTCGCTCGTTAGGGATGTCATTACAGCTTAGGAAGCAGTCCATCTGTAGGTGATGCAGCTGCGACGGAACTTCGTCCAGTCGACGCGCCAGCTCTTGAAGGGCTTCCGGTGGATATTGCATAGGCGCCCAACCCCTGAATTAAGCCGAGCCGCGAAACGGCTTCGGCTTGAACGAATTGTTAGGCCTCACGCTACTTGAGGTCAGCAACCGGAAAGTCGAGGCCGCCTTGTCTATCCAGGACCTTGCTCATGATGATGCGCTCGCGAATCTTGAACTCGAATTTGTGGCGATAGACTGCGAGCATTTCGGTGTCTTTGAGCGGTCCGTCTAATGGTTTCCGCAACTCTGGTTCCGCGATGTACTTTCCTACAGCGGCGTCAAAGCTTTCGACGTCTTTCCAGAACCCGATATTGACGTAGGTGATGTAGGCCGGGTCGGTGAGGCTGAAGGTATTAAACTTTGGGTCTTCGGCCTCTTCAGCCTTTGTCAAGAACTCTCTGTAAAGGCCGGTGTTGGGATCGACGGCCATCTTTTGCCACATAGCCCTAAATGCCTGCTCATTCTCAACGCCGCGCTTGATAAGCCAATGAACCATGATTACGACCACCGAGACCCTCCTTGTGAGGCCTAACTACCTAATAAGTGGGTATGGATCCATTTGTACATCCTCTGATCTTCCGGGCGCAGCCGTCCGCTGGCCTGGTGGCCACAGCGTTCTTCTAGCTTATTGCATCACCGGCGTGGAGGAGCAAACGCGGATTCCAGCCAAGTTGCGCAGCGTGCTCGCATGACAAGGGCTCGGAGCCATGTCCGATTTGGGTCGAGAGGGGACCTCTAACCCCCTGACACGCCCGATGCCGACTCGCTAGTTCGCCGGCGCAGAAACGCCTCGAAGACGCGGAGGAAGGCGGCGGCCTCCTCATCGCCCTGCTCCGACAACTTCTTCAACTCTCCAAGAAGTTGCTCAGCTTGGGTAGACGCACTGGGGCGAGAGTCATTCATTTCGATCCTCCAATTGAAGGAGGCCCCGAATTGGGGCCTCCTGGATCAGTAGCGGGCTCAGACTTTGGGAAGGGGATTCTCGACCTCCCGAGAACGCACGCGGCCAAACCTTGCGCCCAAGATGCGGCGCATCCCATCGAGCCCCTTCCCAATCCCGGCGACCTTCATGACCGCGTACCCATCCAGAGCGTTCGACATGAGCGAGCTACCGAGCGCCATCTGTGAGTGGACGCTTCGCTCGTGGAGCCGCGAGATCCGCGATAGCCGCGGGCGCAGCGCATCAAGCATCTCGAGGTTCCTGCGAAACTGATCCAGATCGAAGTTCCTCGGCAGTACGTCGGGATGCTGCGTAAAGACGGTGACGGCCTGCCTACAGAAGGCCTCAGACTTCCCTCCCATCTTGACCATACCCCTGCGCTGGTCTGCAGAGAGCGCGATCAGCCCCTTTAGGTTTGACTCCAGTGCCGACAACGCCACATCAATGGCCGTCAGTTCCTCTTCCGACACTTCGACGCCGATCACCTGCTCGTTCATTGGACTTTCCTTGTGGTCTGTACTGACCCGCTTGGCCAGCGCGCAAAGTCTCTGAAACGGGGGCGGCGTTGTCAGTCGGAAGACGGCGAGTTCCAAGGTAGGAATAGTCCTATTCGTGCGCCAGCGTCATTGCCACGCCGCGAAAGGTCTGGCCCGGTGATCCGCTGCCCAGCTGACTGAGAGCGCCGTTCGCGGCGTTGCGAGCCCAGCGCGCAAAGGTCACACCTTCAGCCGCAGGTGTTGCAGCAGCGCATGCATGGAGTGCGCCTTTGCGCGCGAAGGAAGAAATTTGCATGCCAACATATTGAGAGTCTCGCGCGGAGATTGGTGGGTCATACACCATGTTTGTTGCCTCGCCCATAAGGCCCTCTAGCATTGATAGCAAAGATGAAGGGCTTGCCTCTCGAGGCTTGACGACTTGTCCGCAGCGGTGGGAGCCTTGACGGTAGAGTTCTAAAGCCTTGCGGGTAACGAAGAAAGGTGTGCCCGCAATCCTTCGGAAGATTCGCGCAGAACCTTACGGATTGCACTCCAAGGAGCAGGGGATGAAGGCTGGATCTGTCGACGAAACCCTTAGCTTCAGGGGACGTCACTTGGGCTCGTCGCTGCAATTCGGCCTGCTCGTTGCAATCACGCCAATGTCCGCAATTGCGATCGAGCTGGCGAGCACGGGGTCTGATGCATGTGGACACGCCGGTCAAGCAGACAAGTGGCTCAATGTCGCGACCGCGGGAATCGTGATCCTCTCGCTAGCTGTTGCTGGCTACCAACGGACAACGGGGCACAGGCGGATTGCAGAGATCACTCCGCTTGTTGTGTCCGGCTTGCTCTTGGGTGCACTCGCCCAGATTTGCCGCGTCCTGATTAGCGTCAGTCCGTTGAAGTGCGATGTAGACGCGGCGCTCGCCAGCGCTCTACCGTGGCTATAAGGAACAGGCGAAAGAGCAGCGCACCATCGGAAGCTCAGCCGGAGGACGCAAAGAAAAAGGGCCGATGAGCATTCACTCATCGACCCTTTCTTGTATGGCGCGCCCGGAAGGATTCGAACCTCCGACCCCCAAGTTCGTAGCCTGGTGCTCTATCCAGCTGAGCTACGGGCGCGTAGTCGAAAAATTATGGCGGAGTGTTGCCGGTCCGTCAAACTTTTCCTGCTACTGAATCGGCTGCGAGGCAGGCCCATGGGCCCTTGTAGCAGCGGCGACGTGCGGTGGAATGCACGTCGGTGGAACTGGCGGAGACTGAGGGATTCGAACCCTCGATGGAGCTTTTGACCCCATACTCCCTTAGCAGGGGAGCCCCTTCGGCCTCTCGGGCAAGTCTCCGTTCACTGCGAGCAGTGCGGCCGGCAATGGTACCGACTCGCGCCGCGGACGGCAAACGCGCAGTGCGCGATCAGCCCTTGTCGTCGGCGTCGTGCGGCGCTTCGCCGCGCTGGATGCGCTGGTAGATCTCTTCGCGGTGCACGGCCACGTCCTTGGGTGCAGTGATGCCGATACGGACCTGGTTGCCCTTGACGCCGAGCACGGTCACGGTGACCGAGTCGCCGATCATCAGGGTTTCGCCGACGCGGCGCGTCAGGATGAGCATGGACAAACCTCCTTGGGCCGGCGCCCGATGGCGCCGGGGGTGACGCCGGCTTGAGGCCGGCGCGCGTTCCGTCTAATAGGACGAAACGTTAATTATCTTTGCTGGAGGACGCCGGCCGCAAGAGACCGATCGTCCTGCCACTGGAACTATTGGAGCCGCGCCTGCACCCAGCCGGGCACGTCCGCCAGCGCCTTGACCAGCGCGGGGCCGTCGTCGCCGCCGCCCTGGGCCATGTCGGGCCGGCCGCCGCCCTTGCCGTTGACCTGGCCGGCCACGTGCGCCAGCAGCTCGCCGGCCTTGACCCGCCCGGCGGCCGCGCCGCCGACGCCAGCCACCAGCGCCGCCTTGCCGTCGCCGGCGCCCGCCAGGACGATGACGGCGTCGCCGAGCTGCTGCTTCAGGCGGTCGATCGCGTCGCGCAGCGCCTTGGCATCGAAGCCCTCCAGCCGCGCCGCCAGCACCTTGATGCCGCCGACGTCGACCGCCGAGCCGGCCAGGTCGGCGGTGGCGCCCGACGCGGCCTTGGCCTTGAGCGCCTCGATCTCGCGCTCGAGCTTCTTCTGCCGGTCGAGCAGCGCGCGCAGCTTGTCGCCGACGTCGGCTGCGTTGCCGCCGAGCAGCGCGGCGGCCTCGTCGAGCCGGCGCTCCTCGTCGGCGATGTAGTCCAGCGCGCCCTGCCCCGTCACCGCCTCGATGCGGCGCACGCCGGCCGAGACGCCGCCCTCGGAGACGATCTTGAACACGCCGATGTCGCCGGTGCGTGACACGTGCGTGCCGCCGCACAGCTCGGTGGAGGTGTCACCCATCCGGAGCACGCGCACGTTCTCGCCGTACTTCTCGCCGAACAGCGCCATCGCGCCGAAGTCGAGCGCTTCCTGCATCGCCATGTGGCGGATCTCGGCGGCGTGGTTGCCGCGGATCTCGGCGTTGACGCGGCGCTCGATCTCGGCGAGTTCGGCCGCGGTCACCGGCTGGAAGTGCGAGAAGTCGAAGCGCAGGCGGTCGGGCGCGACCAGCGAGCCCTTCTGGGTGACGTGGGTGCCCAGCACCTGGCGCAGCGCGGCGTGCAGCAGGTGCGTGGCGCTGTGGTTCAGCACGGTCGATGCGCGGCGGTCGTGGTCGATGGCACCGACGACGTGGTCGCCCCGCTTCAGCGTGCCGGTGCGCAGCGTGCCGGCGTGGCCGTGGAACTGGCCGGCCAGCTTCAGCGTGTCGGCGACGGCGAACAGGACGCCCTGCTCGGCCAGCTCGCCGGCGTCGCCGACCTGGCCGCCGCTCTCGGCGTAGAACGGGGTGCGGTCGAGGATGACGATGGCCTCGTCGCCGGCCTCGATGGCGTCGACCGGGCGGCCGTCCTTCAGCAGCGCGGCCACGACCAGGCCGCCGGCTTCGAGATGGTCGTAGCCGAGGAACTCGGTCGGCTGCAGCTGGGCGATCAGGTCGGCCGGCAGCGCGGTGCTGCCGCCGAACTTGCCGGCGGCGCGGGCGCGCTCTCGCTGCTGTTCCATCAGGCCTTCGTACTGGGCCATCGCGGTTTCGGGCAGGTGCGTGCCCTTCTCGCGCAGGATGTCGGCGATCAGGTCGGGCGGGCAGCCGTACGTGTCGTGCAGCTGGAACAGCTGCTCGCCGTCGATGGTTCCGCCGCCCTGCTTCAGGTAGCCCTCGAGCCGCTGCATGCCGGCGTCGAGCGTCTGCGCGAACGCGGCCTCTTCGGCCTTCAGCGCGCGCTCGATCAGCTCGCGCTTGGCGACGAGCTCCGGGTAGGCCTCGCCCATGACCTCGGCCAGCGGGCCGACCATGCGCCAGAAGTAGCCGTCGCCGCCGAGCGTGCCGAGCTTCCAGAAGTGGCGCACCGCGCGGCGGATGATCCGGCGCAGCACGTAGCCGCGGCCTTCGTTCGACGGCAGCACGCCGTCGACGATCAGGAAGCTGCACGCGCGGATGTGGTCGGCGATCACGCGCAGCGACTTGTGGTCGAGGTCGGCGGTGCCGGTGAGCTGCGCGGCGGCCTTGATCAGGTGCTGGAACAGGTCGATCTCGTAGTTGCTGTGCACGTGCTGAAGCACGGCCGCCAGGCGTTCCAGCCCCATGCCGGTGTCGACGCACGGCGCCGGCAGCGGCAGCAGCGTGCCGTCGGGCTGGCGGTCGAACTGCATGAAGACGTTGTTCCAGATCTCGATGTAGCGGTCGCCGTCTTCGTCAGGCGAACCCGGCGGGCCGCCGGCGATGTGCGCGCCGTGGTCGTAGAAGATCTCGGTGCACGGGCCGCACGGACCGGTGTCGGCCATCTGCCAGAAGTTGTCGCTGGCGAATGGCGCGCCCTTGTTGTCGCCGATGCGCACGATGCGCTCGGCCGGCAGGCCGATGTCGTTGTGCCAGATGTCGAAGGCTTCGTCGTCGGTGTGGTAGATCGTGACGAGCAGCTTGTCCTTCGGCAGCTGCCACACGCCGGTCAGCAGCTCCCACGCGTACGCGATGGCGTCCTTCTTGAAGTAGTCGCCGAAGCTGAAGTTGCCCAGCATCTCGAAGAAGGTGTGGTGGCGCGCGGTGTAGCCCACCTGGTCGAGGTCGTTGTGCTTGCCGCCGGCGCGCACGCAGCGCTGCGAGCTGACCGCGCGGTTGTAGCTGCGCTTCTCCGCGCCGAGGAACACGTCCTTGAACTGGACCATGCCGGCGTTGGTGAACAGCAGCGTCGGGTCGTTGCCCGGCACCAGCGGTGACGACGGGACGACCGCGTGGCCCTTGCCACGGAAGAATTCGATGAAATCGCGACGGATTTCGTTGGTGGTTTTCATGCCGGATGCGCAGGAGACAGGAGACGGGGCCGGGGTCGCTGCAACCCGCCCATGCCCCGAAAATGGGGCGTTGTCTCGAGTAGGCAACCGGTGTCCGGAAGGTCGTCAAGCCTATCAGGACGGGGCACCGCCTGCGCGGCGGCTCACGGGTCGGCGCCATGGCGCGCCTCGTTGCGGCGGGGCGATGGACGCAGTCGTCGCCCGCCCGGTTCGGCACCGGCTTGCGCGGCGGTCAGACGCCCCAGCCGTCGTCCGGGTCGAACCGCGTGGCGTGCCGGACGCTGTCACCGCCATAGCCGCGGCGGATCAGGAACTCGGCGGCCCTGCGCTTGAGCGCGGGGTCGTCGTGGATCGCGGCGCCGAAGCGGCGCTCGACCGACTCGCGCGCGAGTCGGTCCCACTGACCGTCGTAGGTCGCCATGGCGGCGGCGACCGCGTCGCGGTCGAGCCCGTGGGTCTGCAGCTCGGCGCGGATCCGCAGCGGGCCGTGGCCGGTTTCGGCACGACTGCGGACGAGCAGTTCGGCGAAGCGCGCGTCGTCCTGCCAGCCGGCGTCGGAGAGGCGATCGATCGCCGCCTTCGCGTCGTCGCGGGGCACGCCGCGGGCCGCTAGCTTGCGCGACAGCTCCTTGCGCGAGTGCTCGCGACGCACCAGCAGGCCGAGGGCCCGCTGGGTCGGCGTCGGCTCCGGACGGGCGCGCCGACGCCCCCGGGTGGGGGCGTCGTCGAAAAGGCCAGCGGGCTGGCCGTCGTGCGCGTCGTCGTCCGACATCGGTCCTGCGCGCGCCCGTCAGTCCTCGAGACCGACGGCCTCGTCCTCGTCGCGGCGCGCCTCGGCCGGCGCGAACTTCTCGCGCACGGCCGCTTCGATCCGCGCGGCGATCTGCGGGTTGTCCTTGAGGTACTGGCGGGCGTTCTCCTTGCCCTGGCCGATGCGCTCGTCGCCCACGCTGTACCAGGCGCCCGACTTCTCGACCAGCTTGGCCTCCACGCCCATCTCGATCAGCTCGCCCTCGCGCGAGATGCCCTCGCCGTAGAGGATCTCGGTGATGACCTGCTTGAACGGCGGCGCCAGCTTGTTCTTGACCACCTTGATTCGGGTCTGGTTGCCGACGATCTCGTCGCCCTTCTTGACCGCGCCGATGCGGCGGATGTCCAGGCGCACCGAGGCGTAGAACTTCAGCGCATTGCCGCCGGTGGTCGTTTCCGGGCTCTGGCCCGGCATCATCACACCGATCTTCATGCGCAGCTGGTTGATGAAGATCACCAGGCAGTTCGAGCGCTTGATGTTGCCGGTCAGCTTGCGCAGCGCCTGGCTCATCAGGCGGGCCTGCAGGCCCGGCAGCTGGTCGCCCATCTCGCCCTCGATCTCGGCGCGCGGCGTCAGCGCGGCGACCGAGTCGACCACGACCATGTCGACCGCGTTCGAGCGCACCAGCATGTCGGCGATCTCGAGCGCCTGCTCGCCGGTGTCGGGCTGGCTGACCAGCAGGTCGTCGACGTTGACGCCCAGCTTGGAGGCGTAGGTCGGATCCAGCGCGTGCTCGGCGTCAACGAACGCGCAGGTGCCGCCGGCCTTCTGGCACTCGGCGATCGCCTGCAGCGTCAGCGTGGTCTTGCCCGACGACTCCGGCCCGTAGATCTCCACGACGCGGCCCTTGGGCAGGCCACCGATGCCCAGCGCGATGTCGAGCATCAGCGAGCCGGTGCCGATGACCTCGACCGGCTCGGCGACGCGATCGCCCATGCGCATGACCGAGCCCTTGCCGAACTGCTTCTCGATCTGGCCCAGCGCAGCGGACAGGGCGCGCTTCTTGTTGTCATCCATCGTGGCGGTTCCTTGGGTTGGTCGTTTGGGTGAGGCCATGGTGTGGGGTCTCCGTCGCACGGGCTGCGACGGCGGCCAGATTCGACTGTGGGGGATGGAAAGAGGCACCGGAATCGGCGATTGCCGGTCCGGCCGGTCGGAAAACGCCGCGGACGCCGAGGGCGCCGGGCGCGGGGATTGAGGAGATGGCGGAGGTCGCCATCACCGGTTCGGGCGCACCAGCCCGCAGTACAGGCCTTCGATCTCGAAGTCCTGGCCGGGAGCGACTTCGATCGGCGCGTAGTCCGGGTTGCGCGGCAGCAGGCGGATGCGGTCCTTGGCGATCTTCAGCAGCTTGACGGTGATCTCGTCGTCGATCCGGGCCACGACGATCTGGCCCGAACGCGCGTCGCGGGTGCGGTGCACGCCGATCAGGTCGCCGTCGAAGATGCCCTCGTCGCGCATCGAGTCGCCCTTGACCTTGAGCAGATAGTCGGGCGACGGCGCGAAGAAGTTCTTGTCCATCAGCACGACCTGGTCCGAGCCGATGTCGGCGCCGATCGGCAGCCCCGCCGCGACCTGCCCGAGCACCGGCAGGCTGAGCACGTCGTCGTTCGCCGCTGGCACCGGAGCCGGCGTGCGCGGCTGGACGAGGCGGATGCCGCGCGCCTGGCCCGGGATGCGCTTGATCGCCCCGGCCTGCTCGAGCGCCTCGAGGTGGTACTGCGCCGCGCGGACGCTGCTGAAGCCCAGCGCGGAGGCGATCTCGGTCTGCGACGGTGGCGCGCCGTCGGTCTCGATGCGGTCGGCGATGAGGTCGAGGATCGCCTGCTGGGTGTCGGTCAGGTTCATGTTAGTAGTAATACTACTAACCCCGTCCGGCACGCAAGCCCTGCCCGCCCCGACGCCTACGCGGCGAGCGCGTGGAGGCCGCCGAGCGCCGCGGCCACGGTCCGGCGGCGGACGCCCTCGCGGTCGCCGTCGAAGTGGAAGACCTCGGCGCGCGGGTAGCCGCCGCGGCGCTTCCACGCGATCCACACCGTGCCGACGGGCTTGTCGTCGGTGCCGCCGCCGGGGCCGGCGATACCGGTGACCGCCACGGCGAGCGTCGCGCCGGAGTGCACGAGCGCGCCGGACACCATCTCGAGCACCGTTTCGCGGCTGACCGCGCCGAAGTGCTCGAGCGTTTCCGGGCGGACGCCGAGCAGCGCCTGCTTGGCCTCGTAGCTGTAGGCCGCCATGCCGCAGTCGAACCACGCCGAGGAGCCGGCGACGTCGGTCAGGGTCTTGGCGATCCAGCCGCCGGTGCAGCTCTCGGCGGTCACCAGCATGTGGTGGTTGCTGCGCGCGGCCTCGCCGACGGTTTCGGCCAGCCGCTGCAGTTCGAGGTCGTCAGGGGGTGCGCTCATGCGCGGCACTATAAGCCGGGCCGACCGCGCACCGGCGATGCGCCGCAAACGACGACGGCCTGCCGTTTCCGGCAAGCCGTCGAGGCAGCGCGTTGGGGCTCGATCAGTAGTTGACGCGGAACGTCACGCCGTAGGTGCGTGGCGCGCCGAGGAACGCGTTGTACGAGTTGAACGGATTGCCGGGGACCGGCGAGACGTTCTGCAGCGGGGCGTCGAAGCCGACCTGCACGTACTCTTCGTCGAACAGGTTCTGGCTCCACAGCTCCACGGCCCAGCGGCGATCACGCGCTTCGATCGCGAAGCGCGCGTTGACGACGGTGAAGGCTTCCTGGACCTTCTCCACGTCCAGGTCCGAGCCAGTGTTGTACTCGGACATGTACTTGGCGCCGATGTTGAAGCGGCCGCGCAGGTCGCTGGCGAAGTCCCATTCGTACGTCGCCGACGCCGAACCGGACCACTCCGGCGCGAAGCTGACGCGGTTGCCGGGCAGCTTGTACAGCGCGCCGGTCGGCGCGATGAAGTCGCCGCCCGGGCGCTCGTCGCCGTAGGTCGTGTCGGCGTACATCAGGCCGCCCTGCAGCAGCAGCCCCTCGCTCGCCTGCCACTGGATCTCGGTGTCGATGCCCTGCGACACGACTTCCGGAATCGAGCGCACCACGAAGCTCGTGCCGAGGAAGCTGTTGAGCTGGAAGTCGTCATACGTCTGGTGGAACAGCGTGCCGTTGAGCAGCAGGTTGCCGCCGAGCCAGGTCGTCTTCGCGCCGAGCTCGAAGCTGTCGACGAACTCGCCTTCGAACGACGTGTCGGCCACCGGCAGGATGCCGGACGTGCCGCTCGACAGGCCGGTGTTCGACTGGACGCGATCGAGGTTGAAGCCGCCGGCCTTGTAGCCGCGCGCCGCCGAGAAGTACGTCATGACCTGCTCGTTCCAGCGGTACGCCGCCTTCACCGTGCCGGACCACTCCTTCTCCTCGCGCTCCTGGTTGGTCGCGCGGCCGTTGTGCAGCGGATTCGCCCACGGCAGGCAGCCGAAGCCGATGATCTGCGGGATCACCGCAGGCAGCGCCGCCGCCGGCACGCCGCGCGCGAGCAGGGCCGCGGCGATGCGCTGCTGGCCGACGGTCGGCTGCAGCATCCGCGAGCAGCCCGGGCTGCCGTTCGGGTTGCTGTAACGCGACTCGAGTTCCTTGTTCTCGATCGTGTAGCGCAGGCCGAGGGTCAGGTCGAGCGCGTCGGTCGCGTGCCAGGTGTTGTTGGTGAACAGCGCCGTGCTCTTGGCGTTTTGCTTGTAGCGGTCGTTGGCGCCGAGGCCGGCGAAGACCGTGCCGAACGGCAGCCCGGTGGCTTCGGACAGGAAGCGCGCCGCCGTCGGCGACTGGCCGAGCGCCGGGTTGACGATCGACAGCAGCGCGACCGACAGGTACGGCTCGTAGGCCGAGCCGATGCGGTATGCCTCGTTGCGGGTCAGGTCCTCGTCGGCATAGAACGCGCCGACCATCCAGTCGACCGAGTCGGTCGCGCCGGTCAGGCGGAACTCCTGGCTGAACTGCTCGAACTTGGTGAACGCGTCGTCCTCGGTCGGGTTGCGATAGAGGATGTCGGCGCTGGAGTAGTCGAAGTCCAGGCCGTTGATCGACTGCCACTCGCGCTGGGCGGTGATCGAAGTCAGCGTCGCGCCGTTGAACCACGGCGTGATCCAGTTGACCTCGGCCGAGATGCCCTTGTCCTTGATGTCCTGCTCGGTGCTGCGGTTGTTGTAGGCGATCCGCGCGAACGGATCGGCCACAAGCGCGACGCCCTCGTCCGGCGACAGCGCGTTGACGATGTTCGCCGTCGCGCCGCGCACCGTGGTCACGCCGACGCAGCAGTTCTCTTCGCGGCTGGTGAAGTCGGCGATGACGTTGATGTCGACGTTGTCGGTCGGCTCCAGCAGCAGCTGGCCGCGCAGGGTGTGGAAGTTCTGGTTGCCGTCCTCGGTCTCCTGCCGCGGGCCGGCACCGGTGCGGACCTCGTTGAAGCCGTCGCGCTTGCGCTTGGCGGCGTACACGCGGAAGGCCGAGTTGTCGCCGAGCGCGGTGTTGAACGCACCGGCGGCGCCGAGCGCGTTGTAGTTGCCGACGGTCAGTTCACCCTCGACGTAGGTGTTGTAGTCCGGGCGGCGGGTGATGACGTTGATCACGCCGGCCGAGGTGTTCTTGCCGAAGACCGTGCCCTGCGGCCCCTTGAGCACTTCGATGCGCTCGAGCTCCCCGAGGTCGCCGAAGCCGACGCCGTTGCGCGGGCGGTAGACGCCGTCGATGACGATGCCGACCGACGACTCGAGGCCGGCGTTGTCGCCGACCGTGCCGATGCCGCGGATGCGCGCGGTCGTCAGCGCCTCGCTCTGGGTGCTGGTGACGGTCAGGCCGGGCACGAGGACCTGCAGGTCCTTGACGTCACGCACGCCGGTGTCCTTCAGCAGCTGCTCGGGCAGCGCGGTGACCGAAATCGGCACGTCCTGCAGGGCTTCCTCGCGCTTCTGCGCGGTCACCACGATGCCGGCCAGCGTGGTGGCCTCCTTCTCTTCCTCCTGCGCGGCGGCCGGGGCGGCCTCCTGCGCCTGAAGCGGCACCGCTGCCCACATGGCCACGGCGAATCCCACCGCCAACGACAGCTTCCTGCGATCCGGATTACTGGTGCGCATCGCCCCTACCCCCAAAGTGTGTGAGCCGGCGTCGCCCCCCGGCGACGACTTCGGCAAGCCGAAACGCATTTTTAACGTGAGCGGCGACACGAAACTAACATCTTCCGGTGGCAGGTCATGTGGCATCGCAGCACGCCGGCGTATGGTGCCTCGCTGGCATACTGTCGCGGCCCGCGGTTCCGCCTCCGGAACCGCTTTTTCCGCCGCCAAGAACGCCCAGTGCCCCCAGCCGATACCGCAGCCGGCGCCCGCCCGGCGGACGCCCATACCCCGCTGATGCGCCAGTTCTTCGCCGCCAAGGCGGAGCACCCGGACGTGCTGCTGTTCTTCCGCATGGGCGACTTCTACGAGCTGTTCTACGACGACGCGCGCAAGGCCGCGCGGCTGCTGGACATCACCCTGACCCAGCGCGGCAGCTCGGCCGGCGCGCCGATCCCGATGGCCGGCGTACCGCACCACTCGGCCGAGGGCTACCTGGCCCGACTGGTCGCGCTGGGCGAGTCGGTCGCGATCTGCGAGCAGATCGGCGACCCGGCGCTGGCCAAGGGGATCGTCGAGCGCAAGGTCGTGCGCATCGTCACGCCCGGCACGGTCACCGACGAGGCGCTGCTCAACGAGCGCCGCGACACCCTGCTGCTGGCGGTCGCGCGCGGCAAGGGCGGCTACGGGTTGGCGTGGGCGGACCTGGCCGGTGGCCGGTTCCTCGTCAACGAGGTGGCCAACGACGATGCGCTGGAGGCCGAGATCGCGCGGCTCGAGCCGGCCGAGACGCTGTGCCCTGACGAAGACGGCTGGCCGGCGAGCATCGTGGCGCGAACCGGCGTGCGCCGCCGCGCCCCGTGGCTGTTCGACGTCGACAGCGGCCGCCGCCAGCTGCTGAAGTTCTTCAACCTGCACGACCTGTCCGGCTTTGGCCTCGACGACCGCCCGCTGGCGACGGCGGCGGCCGCCGCGCTGCTGGGCTACGTCGAGGAAACCCAGAAGCAGCGGCTGCCGCACCTGACGTCGATCGCGTTGGAGTCGGGCGACGGCGCGATCGCGATGAACGCCGCCACGCGACGGCACCTGGAGCTGGATAGCCGCGTCGACGGCGATGCGCGCCACACCCTGCTCGGCGTGCTCGACAGCACGGTTACGCCGATGGGCGGACGCCAATTGCGCCGCTGGCTGCACCGCCCGCTGCGCGAGCGCGACGTGCTACGCGAGCGCCACCACGCGGTCGCGACGCTGCTCGAATCACGCGTCGGCGAGTCGCTGCGCGAGCGCTTCCGCGCGCTCGGCGACCTCGAACGGATCCTGTCGCGCATCGCCCTGCGCAGCGCGCGCCCGCGCGACCTGTCGACGCTGCGCGACGGCCTCGGCCTGCTGCCCGACGTTCGCGCCCTGCTCGCCCCGCTGGATTCGCCGCGGCTGCACGCGCTGCGCGACGAGCTCGGCGAACACGACGCCCACGCGCACCTGCTGCAGTCGGCGCTCGTCGAGCAGCCGCCGGTGCTGGCGCGCGACGGCGGCATCTTCGCCGACGGCTACGACGCCGAGCTCGACGAACTGCGCCGGCTGTCGACCCACGCCGACCAGTTCCTGATCGACCTGGAGGCGCGCGAGCGCGCCGCCAGCGGCATCGCGACGCTGAAGGTCGGCTATAACCGGGTGCACGGCTACTTCATCGAGATCAGCAAGGGCCAGGCGCACAACGCGCCGACCCACTACACCCGGCGGCAGACGCTGACCGGCGCCGAGCGCTACATCACCGAGGAGCTCAAGCAGTTCGAGGACAAGGTGCTGTCGGCACGCGAGCGCTCGCTGGCGCGCGAGCGGCTGCTGTACGAGCAGATCCTCGATGAACTCAACGCCCGCCTCGCGCCGCTCAAGCGCTGCGCGGCCGCGCTGACCGAACTCGACGTGCTGGCCTGCTTCGCCGAGCGCGCGCAGCTGCTCGACTGGGCGCGGCCCGAGCTGACCGACGCCCCGGGCCTGTGGATCGAGCGCGGCCGCCACCCGGTGGTCGAAGCCGTGCGCGCCGAACCGTTCGAGCCGAACGACCTCGTGCTCGGCGATGACGACGCGCACGGACGCCGGCGGATGCTGGTGATCACCGGCCCGAACATGGGCGGCAAGAGCACGTACATGCGCCAGAACGCGCTGATCGTGCTGCTCGCGCACATCGGCAGCTTCGTGCCGGCGGCGCGCGCGGTGGTCGGCCCGATCGACCGGATCCTGACCCGCATCGGCGCCGGCGACGACCTCGCGCGCGGGCAGTCGACCTTCATGGTCGAGATGAGCGAGACGAGCTACATCCTCCACCACGCCACGGACCGCTCGCTGGTACTGATGGATGAGATCGGGCGCGGCACGTCGACGTACGACGGGCTGGCGCTGGCCGAGGCGTGCGCGCGCCACCTGGCGACGCACAACCGCGCGTACACGCTGTTCGCGACGCATTACTTCGAACTGACCCGCCTGGCCGAGCCCGGCAGCGGCATCGCCAACGTCCATCTCGATGCCGTCGAGCACCGCGACGCGGCCGGCACCGAGCGGCTCGTCTTCATGCACGCGGTCAAGGACGGCCCGGCCGACCGCAGCTTCGGCCTGCAGGTGGCCGCGCTGGCCGGTTTGCCGCGCGCGGTCGTGCAGCAGGCCCGCGGCCGGCTGGCGGAGCTCGAGCAGTCCAACTGCGGCGCTCCCGCCCCGTCGCTGGCCCCGGCCGCGCTGGACCAGCCGCAGCAGTTCGGCCTGTTCTCGCCGTCCTCGGCCGCGCTGGACGCGCTGGCAACGCTCGACCCGGACGAGCTGACGCCCAAGCAGGCGCTCGAGGCGCTGTACCGGCTGAAAGCCCTCGCCTAAGCGAGCCAGCCTGTCGAACGTGCGGCATCGATAGATAGACGCTATCAATCCGGTTTCGACTTTCAATTTCTCGTTCCTCACGGGCGGGCGTACTTTCAAGCGGTTCCCGCCGCGCGGACCCGTCCTGAGCGACGCCGCGCGGCGAACACGCAAGCGATGCTTGCGCACTGGACCCCCGGCCGAGCCGGTCCGTCCCGTCCGCAGCGGCGCCGCCTTCGCAACCCGCCGCCGATCACGTCGGCGCGCACCCGCCAGGAGAGCCCGATGAACGCCGAAAACAAGTGCCCCGTCGCCCACGTCCCGCGCCGCGGACCCCGCAACGCCGACTGGTGGCCCGAGCAGCTCGACGTGGCCGTCCTGCACCAGAAGTCCGACCTCTCCGACCCGATGGTGGAGGACTTCGACTACGCAGCCGAGTTCAAGACGCTCGACCTTGACGCCGTCATCAAGGACCTGCACGGCCTGATGACCGATTCGCAGGACTGGTGGCCCGCGGACTGGGGCCACTACGGCCCGTTCTTCATTCGCATGGCGTGGCACGCGGCGGGCACCTACCGCATCTTCGACGGCCGCGGCGGCGCGCGCTCGGGCGACCAGCGCTTCGCCCCGCTCAACAGCTGGCCGGACAACGGCAACCTCGACAAGGCGCGCCGCCTGCTGTGGCCGATCAAGCAGAAGTACGGCCGCAAGCTGTCGTGGGCGGACCTGATGATCCTGGCCGGCAACGTCGCGCTGGACTCGATGGGCTTCAAGACCTTCGGCTTCGGCGGCGGCCGCGAGGACGTGTGGGAGCCGATGCCGATCGACTGGGGCCCGGAGTCCACGTGGCTCGGCGACGAGCGCTACAGCGGTGAGCGCGAGCTGGCCAACCCGCTCGGCGCGGTGCAGATGGGCCTGATCTACGTGAACCCGGAGGGCCCGAACGGCAATCCGGATCCGCTGGGGTCGGCACGCGACATCCGCGACACGTTCGCGCGCATGGCGATGAACGACGAGGAGACCGTCGCCCTCGTCGCCGGCGGCCACACGTTCGGCAAGGCGCATGGTGCCGGCCCGATCAGCCATGTCGGCCGCGAGCCGGAAGGCGCCAACATCGAGGAGCTCGGCCTGGGCTGGACCAACTCGCTCGACAGCGGCTGTGGTGCGAACACGATCACCAGCGGCATCGAAGGCGCGTGGAAGCCGAATCCGACCAAGTGGGACATGGGCTACTTCGAGACCCTGTTCGGCCACGAGTGGGAGCTGACCAAGAGCCCGGCCGGCGCGCACCAGTGGAAGCCCAAGGGCGACGCGGGCCGCAACATCCCCGACGCCCACATCCCCGGCAAGCTCAACCAGCCGATGATGACCACCGCCGACTTGGCACTGCGCTTCGATCCGGTCTACGAGAAGATCTCGCGCGACTACATGGCCAACCCGGACAAGTTCGCCGACGCGTTCGCCCGCGCGTGGTTCAAGCTGACCCACCGCGACATGGGGCCGAAGGTCCGCTACCTCGGCAAGCTGGTGCCGCAGGAAGACCTGATCTGGCAGGACCCGGTGCCGCCGGTCGACCACCCGCTGGTCGACGACGGCGACATCGCTGCGCTGAAGAAGACGCTGCTCGACTCGGGCCTGTCGATCCAGGACCTGGTCAAGACCGCGTGGGCGTCGGCGTCGACGTTCCGCGGCAGCGACCTGCGCGGCGGCGCCAACGGCGCGCGCATCCGTCTGGCTCCGCAGAAGGATTGGCCGGTCAACGAGCCGGCCGAGCTGGCCCGCGTGCTGGGGGTGCTCGAGCGCATCCGCGACGAGTTCAACGCAAAGGCCAGCGGGGGCAAGAAGATCTCGCTGGCCGACCTGATCGTGCTCGGTGGCAGTGCCGGCATCGAGGCCGCGGCAAAGAAGGGTGGCCACGACATCACGGTGCCGTTCACCCCGGGCCGCACCGACGCCACGGCGGAGCAGACCGACGCGAACTCGTTCGAGGTGCTCGAGCCGGCGGCCGACGCATTTCGCAACTACGTGCGTCCGGGCGCCGAGGACAGCACCACCGCGGCGCTGCTCGACCGCGCCGCGCTGCTGACGCTGACCGCGCCGGAGCTGACCGTCCTGATCGGCGGCCTGCGCGGCCTCGACGCGAACCACGGCCACACGGCGCACGGCGTGTTCACCACGCGCCCGGGCACGCTGAGCACGGACTTCTTCACCAACCTGCTCGACATGCGCACCAAGTGGCGCCGATCGGAGAAGAACCCGCACGTGTTCGAGGGCGTGGACCGCAAGACCGAGTCGCTGAAGTGGACGGCGACGGTCGCGGACCTGGTGTTCGGTTCCAATTCGCAGCTGCGCGCGCTGGTCGAGGTCTACGCGTCGAGCGACGGCGAGGCCGACTTCGTGCGCGACTTTGTCGCCGCCTGGACCAAGGTGATGAACCTCGACCGGTTCGACCTGCACTGACCGCCGCGTGCACGGCCGACGGTCGTGCACCAAACGCACCGCGACGACGCCCGGCCATGCGCCGGGCGTCGTCGTTTGCGCTACACGCCGGTGCCCGTCGAACAGGACTAGGATCGGTGTCCCCCTCCCCCGAGAGTCGACGCCATGAGCGCACCGCTGACCAACGACCTGATGACGCAGCTGCAGGGCGCCCCGCTGCAGCAGATCAGCCAGCAGCTCGGCGTGTCGCCCGCGCAGGCGCAGGGCGCCATCGGCGCCGCGCTGCCGCTGCTGATCGGCGCGCTGGGCCGCAACGCCGGCCAGCCCGACGGCGCGCAGTCCCTGTTCGGCGCGCTGCAGCGCGATCACGCCGGCGCCGGCGGCCTGGACGATCTGCTCGGCGCGGCCCTGGGCGGCGGCGGACAGGGCGAACAGATCCTCGGGCACATCTTCGGCGCGCGACAGCCGGTCGCGGCGCAGGGCCTGGGCGCGGCGGCCGGCCTCAACGGCAGCCAGTCGAGCCAGCTGCTGAAGCTGCTCGCACCCGTCGTGATGGCCTACCTGGCCAAGCGCCTGTTCGCCAGCCGCAATGCCGCGGCCCGGGCCTCGCCCGACGCGCTGTCCCAGGTGCTCGGCGCCGAACAGCGCGAACTGCGGCAGCAGGACGGCGTCGGCAGCCTGCTCGGTACCGTGCTCGATCGCGATGGCGACGGCGACACCGACCTGTCCGACCTCGCGGGGCTGGCCGGAAAGTTCCTCGGCGGACGCTGAGGGCTACAGCGCGTCGATGTCGCCCAGCGCGCGGATCAACCGGCGGGCACGCTTGTCCGGCTTGCCCTCCGGCGCCCGGTAGCCGGCGCGCTCGGCCATCCGCAGCGCGCGCGCCTGCTCGCGCTGCTGGCGGGAGCCGTCGGTCTCGACGTAGAGGGCCTGGGCGACGCTGGCCGGCCCGCGGGTGTCGCTGATGCCAGCGACTTCGACTTCGAACTGCTCTTCGCCGCGCGACACGCGCAGGCAGTCGCCGACCCGCACCGTGCGCGACGGCTTGGCGCGCTGGCCGGCCACGTCGACCTTGCCGGTCTCGATCGCGTGCTTGGCCAGGCTGCGCGTCCGGTAGAAGCGCGCGGCCCAAAGCCACAGGTCAAGGCGGACGACGGGTGCTTCGGAGTCGGTCATTCGGTCGCAAAGAAAAGGAAGTGGGGGCGAACGCATCGGCGTCGGCACGCCGCGGAGCCGAGCGTGCCTCGGCGCCGATGACGCCAACGCAAACGGCCGCCCTGAGGCGGCCGTTGCGGGTGGAATCGGCGACGCGCTTACTTCTGCGCGGCAGCGGCGGCCTTTTCCTTCGCGTAGGCGGCGAGGTCTTCCTTGATGCGCGCCTTCTTGCCCTCGAGGCCACGCAGGTAGTACAGCTTGCCGGCGCGGACCTTGCCGCGGCGCTTCACTTCCAGCGAGTCGATCGTGGCGCTGTGGGTCTGGAACACGCGCTCGACGCCGAAACCGTGCGAGATCTTGCGCACCGTGAACGAGGAGTTCAGGCCGGCGTTCTTGATGCCGATGACCACGCCCTCGTAGGCCTGGACGCGCTCGCGGTTGCCTTCCTTGACCTTGACGTTGACGACGACGGTGTCGCCCTGGCTGAAGGTCGGGAGCTGGCGCTGGATCTGCTCGGCTTCGAAGTTCTGGAGCAGCGTGTTGAGAGACGGCTTGTTCATGGCTTTGGCCTGTTGGAGTCGTTGTAGCGCGAGTGCACGTGGACCCGCGTCTTGGCATCGGTGGAACGGTTTGGGGTGGAGCCGGATGGAACGAAGCCGCGCATTATACCGGCGAATTTCCTTGTGTGGCTAGGGCTTACGTGCCCCGCCTGCCCGCCCGGCCCGCCGCCGGGACCGCGGCCACGGCCGCTCAGCCGTCGGCGTCGTCCCCGACCTCCGCCAGGCCGGCGCGGTAGGCGTCCAGCAGCTTGCGGTCCGCGGGGGACAGGGCCGCCTCGTCGATCAGGTCCGGCCGGCGCTGCCAGGTGCGCCCGAGCGCGTGCATGCGCCGCCACCTGGCGATCTCGGCGTGGTTCCCGGACAGCAGTACCGCCGGGACCTCGCCCAGGGCGTGAACGACCGGCTTGGTGTAGTGCGGGCAGTCGAGCAGCCCGTCCTCGAAGCTGTCCTGGCTCGCGGACTCGGCGTCGTTGAGCGCCCCGTCCTGCAGCCGGGCCACGGCGTCGATCACCACCGCGGCGGCCAGTTCGCCACCGGACAGCACGTAGTCGCCGATCGACAGCTCCTCGTCGACCTCCGCCTGCAGCAGGCGCTCGTCGACGCCCTCGTAGCGGCCGCACAGCAGGATCAGCCGCGGCTGGGCGGCGAATTCGCGCGCCTTGGCCTGGGTGAAGGGCACGCCCTGCGGACTGAGGTACACGACCCGGGCCGGCGCCGGGTCGGCATCGCGCGCCGCGACCAGCGCCGCGCGGACGGGGTCGATCATCATCACCATGCCGGGTCCGCCACCGAACGTGCGGTCATCGACGCGGCGGTAGTTGCCCTCTGCGTGGTCGCGCGGGTTCCAGCCGTGCAGCGACAGCAGCCCGCGCTCGGCCGCCCGTCCGGTCACGCCGAACGCGGCGCACTGGGCGATGAAGTCGGGAAACAGGCTGACGACGTCGATGCGCATGGCGGCTCGCGACGGATGGGCGGGCGGCGCGGCGCGGCCGCCGGCCGGTCAGAAGTCCGGGTCCCAGTCGACGGTGACGACGCCGGCATCGAAGTCGACCCCGGTGACGTACTGGGGCTGGACGAACGGAATCATGCGCTCGCGCTCGTCGTCGCGCGCGACCAGCACGTCGTTGGCGCCGGTGGCGAACAGGTGCGAGACCGTGCCGAGCGGCACACCGTCGACGGTCACGACGCGCAGGCCCTCCAAGTCGACCCAGTAGTACTCGCCGGCGCTCGGCGGCGGCAGCGCCGAGCGCGGCACGTAGATCTCGGTGCCGCGCATCGCCTCGACCACGTCGCGGTCGGTGACGCCGGGGAACTGCGCGACGAGGTGCTTGCCGGTGTCGCGGCCGCGGGCGCCGGCCATCTGCGTTTCGACGCCCTGCGGGCTGCGCAGGATCCACGGCTGGTAGCCGAAGATGGCCGCACGCGGCTCGGTCCACGACTCGAGCTTGACGTCGCCACGAACGCCAAAGGCGCCGATCACCCTGCCCAACAGGATGCGGCGCCCGGAATCGATCATGCGGCGATGGCCGCGCGTGGGGTCACGCGCGGCCTGCGGATCAGGCCGCGGTCGCGGCCTTCGCCGCTTCCTTGTAGAGCACGGCGACCTTGTCGGTCAGCTGCGCGCCGTTGCCGATCCAGTGCTTGACGCGCTCGACGTCGAGCTCGACGCGCTTCTCGGCGCCCTGGGCGACCGGATTGTAGAAACCGACGCGCTCGATGTTGCGGCCGTCGCGGGCGCTGCGGCTGTCGGTGACGATGATGTGGTAGAACGGACGCTTCTTGGCGCCGCCGCGGGTCAGTCGGATCTTGACCATGATTCTGCTGCTTCCTGTGTTGCCCAGCGGTCGGAATGACCGGGTAAGCCGGCAAGTGTAAGCCATTGATCCGGGCGACGAAACCCCGCCGTCGGACGCATTAACGCCAGCGAACGCGGCAAACCGGCATTCACGGCCTGAACGGGGCCGACGATGGCGCGCAATGGGCCGGTCGACGGCGCCTTGTGCTCAGCAACCTCTGGCCTCAGCGGAACGGCATCGGCCCGCGGCCGCCCATCATCCCCTTCATCCCCCGCATCAGCCCCTTCATGCCGCCGCCGGCGAGCTTGCTCATCATCTTTTCCATCTGCTGGTACTGCTTGATGAGCTTGTTGACGTCGGCCGGGGTCATGCCCGAGCCCTTGGCGATGCGGGCGCGACGGGAGCCGTTCAGCAGCGCCGGATTGCGGCGCTCCTTCTTGGTCATCGAGTTGATGATCGCGACCATCCGCGGCACTTCCTTGCCGGTGACCTGGTTCTTCACCGCGTCGGGGATCTGGCCCATGCCAGGCAGCTTGTCCATGAGCCCGTGCAGGCCGCCCATGTTCTGCATCTGCTCGAGCTGGTCCTTCATGTCGTTAAGGTCGAACTTCTTGCCCTTGGCGACCTTCTCGGCGAGCTTGGCCGCCTTGGCCTGGTCGACCTGCTGCTCGACCTGCTCGACCAGCGACAGCACGTCGCCCATATCGAGGATGCGGCTGGCGATGCGGTCGGGGTGGAACACGTCGAGGCCGTCGGGCTTCTCGCCGACGCCGATGAACTTGATCGGGCGGCCGGTGATGTAGCGCACGCTCAGCGCCGCGCCGCCGCGCGCGTCGCCGTCTGTCTTGGTCAGCACCACGCCGGTCAGCGGCAGCGCCTCGCTGAAATGCTTGGCGGTGACCGCGGCGTCCTGGCCGGTCATCGCGTCGACTACGAACAGCGTCTCGACCGGATTGACCGCGCCGTGCAGCGCCTTGATCTCGGCCATCATCGCCTCGTCGATCGAGGTGCGGCCGGCGGTGTCGACGATCAGCACGTCGACGTACGACTTGCGCGCGTCGACGATCGCCGCCTTGACGATCGCCTCCGGCTGTTGCGACGCGTCCGACGGGAAGAACAGCACATCGACCTGCTGCGCGAGGGTCTTCAACTGCTCGATCGCGGCCGGACGGTAGACGTCCGCCGACACCACCATGACCTTCTTCTTGCGCTTTTCCTTCAGGTGCTTGGCGAGCTTACCGACCGTGGTGGTCTTGCCCGCGCCCTGCAGGCCGGCCATCAGGATCACCGCCGGCGCCGGCACGTTGAGGTTGAGGTCGCTAGCGGCCGAGCCCATCACCGCGGTGAGCTCGTCGCGGACGACCTTGATCAGCGCCTGGCCGGGGCTCAGCGACTTGAGCACTTCCTGGCCGACCGCGCGGACCTTGATGCGCTCGATCAGCGCCTGCACCACCGGCAGCGCGACGTCGGCCTCGAGCAGCGCGATGCGCACTTCGCGGGTCGCCTCGCGGATGTTCTCCTCGGTCAGCCGGCCGCGGCCGCGCAGGCGCTCGATCGTGCCGGACAGGCGCTGGGTGAGGGATTCGAACATGCGGGCGGTACCTGCTGGCGGTGCGAAAAGCGGGCGCAAAGTATAGCCCGGCAGCCCGACCGCTCCGGCCGCCTGCGGCCAGCCGGCGCGCTGTGCGACACTGCCCCGATGACAATCGTTCTCATCGCCGTCGTCGCCTATCTGGTCGCCGCCGCCGTGCTCGTCGCCGACGTCCGGCGCGACCCCGGCGCGCGTTCGCGCAACTGGCTGTTCGCGGCGCTGGTCGCGGTGGCGCTGCATGCGACGGCCCACGTCGCCGAATGGCGCGCCAGCGGAAGCGCGGACCTGCACTTCTTCGCCGCGCTGTCGCTGGTGGGTCTGGGCATGGCTGCGCTGACCACCCTCGTCGGCGCGACCGGCCGGATGGCCGCGCTCGGCGTGCTGGTGTTTCCGATCGCGGCGCTGACATTGGGCGGCTACGCGCAGGCGGGTGACGTCGCCGCCACGGACCTGGACTGGCGGCTGCAGCTGCACGCGTGGTTCGCCCTGCTGGCGTACGCGACGCTCGCGATCGCCGCGCTGCTGGCGGTCGTGCTGTGGGTCCAGGAGCGCGCGCTTCGGCGACGGGAATTCCGCGGCTGGCTGCGCGCGCTGCCGCCGCTGGTCGAACTCGAATCGCTGCTGTTCCGCACGATCGGGGTCGGCTTCGCCCTGCTGACGGCCACGCTGCTCAGCGGCGTCCTGTTCGTGCAGGACCTGCTCGCCCAGCACCTGATCCACAAGACCGTGCTCAGCGTGCTGTCGTGGCTGGCGTTCGGCGGGCTGCTGCTCGGCCGCTGGCGCTACGGCTGGCGCGGCGCGATCGCGGTGCGCTGGACGCTGTCGGCGATGGCGCTGCTGGTGCTTGCGTTCTTTGGCAGCAAGTTCGTGCTGGAACTGGTGCTCGGCCGGGGCTGAAGGCCCCTCAGTCGGTCGCCGCTTCAAGGGCCTGCGCGAGCCGCTCGACTCCGACCACCTGCATCTCGCCGACGCGCCCGGACTTCGGCGCGTTCGCCTTCGGCACGATCGCGCGCTTGAAGCCGTGCGTCGCCGCCTCCTTCAGCCGGTCCTCGCCGTTCGGCACCGGGCGGATCTCGCCGGACAGTCCCACTTCGCCGAACGCGATGGTCTGCTCGGCCAACGGACGATCCCGCAGGGATGACAGCACCGCGAGCAGCACCGGCAGGTCGGCCGCCGTTTCCTGCACGCGGATGCCGCCGACCACGTTGACGAACACGTCCTGGTCGCCAACCCCGATCCCGCCGTGCCGGTGCAGCACCGCCAGCAGCATCGCCAACCGGTTGCCCTCCATGCCGACCGCGACGCGCCGAGGGTTCGACAGCGGCGACGCGTCGACCAGCGCCTGCACCTCGACCAGCAGCGGCCGCGTGCCTTCGCGGGTGACCATCACACAGCTGCCGGGCTGCGGCTCGCGGCTGCCGGACAGGAAGATTGCCGAGGGATTGGGCACCTCGCGCAGGCCCTTGTCGCCCATCGCGAACACGCCGAGTTCGTTGACCGCGCCGAACCGGTTCTTGAACGCGCGCAGCACGCGGAAGCGGCTGCCGCTCTCGCCCTCGAAATACAGCACCGCGTCGACCATGTGCTCCAGCACGCGCGGGCCGGCGATGCCGCCCTCCTTGGTGACGTGGCCGACGAGGAAGACCGACGTGCCGGTCTCCTTGGCGAAACGCACCAGTCGCGCCGCGCTTTCGCGGACCTGGCTGACGGAGCCCGGCGCGGCGCTGAGCTCCTGCGTCCACAGCGTCTGCACCGAATCGGCCACGATCAGTCCGGGACGCATCGCGGCGGCGTGCTCGAGGATCCGCTCGACGCAGGTTTCGGCCAGCGCGTGCACGCCGTCCAGCGGCAGCCCCAACCGCGAACCGCGGCCGGCGACCTGAGCCAGCGACTCCTCGCCGGTGACGTACAGCCCGGGCAGGCTCGGCGCCATCTTGACCACCGCCTGCAGCAGCAGCGTCGACTTGCCGATGCCCGGGTCGCCGCCGACCAGCACCACGGCGCCGTGCACCAGGCCGCCGCCGAGCACGCGGTCGAACTCGCCGATCCCGGTGCCGATGCGCGCGTCCTCGCTGTGGCGGACGTCCTTCAGCGCTGTGACCGCCGGCGCATCCGACTTGCCCGCCCAGCTGCTGCGCCGCGACGCCGCCACGCCGCCCTTGCCCGCTGCCGCCGCGGGTTCGACCACGAACTCGCTGAGCGAATTCCACGCGCCGCACTCGGCGCACTGGCCCTGCCACTTGGTGTGGTCGGCGCCGCATTCGGAGCACACGTAGGCGGTGCGGGACTTGGCGGGCGACTTGGCGGCCATCGGGGTCGGGGATTCGCAGCAGCGCGGGAGCCCGCACTGTACCGGCGCGCGGTCGCGTGCGGCGAGACGCCGACGGGCTTACGCGGCCAGGCGCTGCTCCGCAGCGTCGTTGGACGCCGCGTCAGTGCGGCCGTCGACGGCACTCAGCTCACCGGCCGCGACGATGCCGTAGCCGCGCGCATCGATGTCGCGGATCACGGCCGGCCGCTGCTCGCCGGTCAGCGCCTGCTCCGCGTCGAGCCGACCCCACCAGCGCAACCGTCCCAGCACCCCGACTTCCGCCATCGGCAGTCGCGTCCCCGACGGCGCGAGCACCCACGCCTCCAGGTCGCCCACCACGTACACATCCAGTCGCATCGCCAAGGCGGTCGCCCCATGTCCGAAAAACCGGCGCATGGTGGTCGTCCGCTGGCAACGATCCGGTGAAAAGCGCGCGGCACGCAGATGACACGTTCAGGGTCCGAGCGGGCGGACGAGAGGATCGACCGTGCGAGCATTCCGGCCGCGATGGCGCGCCGTGCCGGCCGATCCAGTGGGTTCTGGCCAGAAACGGCAAGGGCCCGCCGAGGCGGGCCCTTGCTGCAGCTTTCGGAAGAGCTACGGCCACTGGCCAAGGGCCGGGCGGTTCTTCTCGCAGTGACCTGGTGCCGGAAATAGGAATCGAACCTACGACCTACGCATTACGAATGCGCCGCTCTACCAACTGAGCTATTCCGGCGAGGGTGCGGATTGTAGGGCGCGGCCTCCGCACGGGTCAATCAGCGCCCGGAGCGGCAATTGACAGCCGCAATCGTCTGCGCTCAGCTGGCAGGCGTCCGAGACGGCCGCTGACGGTTCCGCCCCGGCGTCCATCCGAACCGGAGTTCGCGCCATGTCCCGCTTGACCCTGTGTCTCTTCGCCGCGCTTCTGGTCGCCGCGGCCCTGCCCGCCATCGCAAATCCCGGCGACAACACCAGCGCATCGGCCATTCGGGCCCAGCAGGCCCAGATCGCCGCGGAGCTTGCCGATCGCAAAGGCCGCTTCAAGGACCTCGACGCGGCGAGGAAGGCCGAACTGCAGGCGCACCAGACGACGGTGCTGTCCCGGCTGGTCAATGTCGAGCAGACCACCGAGCTGCCCGAAACCGACCAGATCGCGGTGTTCAACGCGCTCGAGGCGATCGAGGCAATCGTCAACCAGGCCGAGGACGAGCGGATGGTCTGCGAGCGCTACAAGCCGGTCGGCAGCAACCGCCCGACCACGGTCTGCAAGACCGTCGCGCAGCGCCGGGCGGAGAAGCAGGTCGCCGAGCAGAACCTTTCGCGCGACCAGCAGTGCGTGGACGGCTGGGCCGGCGGCTTCTGCAAGAACTGAAGGCGGTTCCGGCGGGGCCGGCGGATCAATCGATCAGCTGGACCCGCAGTTCCTTCGGCAGTGCAAACACCATGTCCTCGGGCTCGCCGTCGAGTTCGGCCACGTGCAGCGCGCCGAGCTCGCGCAGGCGCTCGATGACGCCGCGGACCAGCACGTCCGGCGCCGACGCGCCCGCGGTGACGCCAACGCGCTGACGGCCGTGCACCCAGCGCGGGTCGATCTCGATCGCGCCGTCGATCAGGTAGGCCTCGACGCCCTCGCGCTCGGCCAGCTCGCGCAGGCGGTTGGAGTTCGAGCTGTTGATCGAGCCGACCACCAGCACCAGGTCGCACTGGGCGGCCAGCTCGCGCACCGCGTCCTGTCGGTTCTGGGTGGCGTAGCAGATGTCGTCGTTCTTCGGGCCCTGCAGCGCCGGGTACTTGGCGCGCAGCGCCTCGATCACGCCGCGCGTGTCGTCGACCGACAGCGTCGTCTGGGTGGTGTAGGCCAGGTTTTCCGGCTGGTCCACCTCGAGGGCCGCGACGTCGGCGATGTCCTCGACGAGGTAGATGCGCCCGCTGCCGGCCTCGCGCCGCCACTGGCCCATGGTCCCTTCGACCTCGGGGTGGCCTTCGTGGCCGATCAGCACCACGTCGCGGCCGGCACGGCAGTGGCGCGCGACCTCCAGGTGCACCTTGGTCACCAGCGGGCACGTCGCGTCGAACACCTTGAGCCCGCGGTCGGCGGCTTCCTCGCGCACGGCCTTCGATACGCCGTGGGCGCTGAAGATCACCGTGGCGCCGTCCGGCACCTCGTGCAGCTCTTCGACGAACACCGCGCCGCGGTGCTTGAGGTCGTCCACGACGAACCGGTTGTGCACCACCTCGTGGCGCACGTAGATCGGCGCGCCGAGCGTTTCGAGCGCGCGCTTGACGATCTCGATCGCGCGGTCGACGCCGGCGCAGAAGCCGCGGGGATTGGCGAGCAGGACGTCCATGGGCCGATTGTACTCCCGCCCTACTTCGTGGCCGCCGCGTCGGGCCTGGTGAACAGGCCGGTCAGGGCGATCCCGATCGCGCCGCCGACGATCGCCATGTCGGCGATGTTGAACGACGGCCAGTACCAGTCGCGCCAGTACCACTGGATGAAGTCGATGACGTGGCCGTGCTGCAGGCGGTCGACGACGTTGCCGACCGCTCCGCCGATAACCAGCGCGTATGGGAGCGCGGTCTTCCAGTCATCGCGGCGGGTGCGCGAGAGCCAGTAGCCGAGCAGGCCCGTGATGGCGGCGGCCAGCACGACGAAGAAATACTTCTGCCAGCCGCCGGCATCGCTGAGGAAGCTGAATGCCGCGCCGGTGTTGTACGTGCGGAACCAGTTCCAGACGCCGTCGATCACCGGCACCGCGGTGTACTCGGGCAGCGACGACAGCACCCAGGCCTTGCTCCACTGGTCGAGCACGAGAACCAGCAGCGACACCGCCAGCCACGGCAGCGCGTTGGGACGAACGGGAGCCATCAGAACCACCTCCGGTCTTCGCCGGCGCCGTCGATGTTGTCGACGCAGCGGCCGCAGAGCGACGGATGCGCGGGATCGCGACCGACATCCGCACGATGATGCCAGCAGCGTCCGCACTTGGCCTTGGCGCTCGGGGCCGCCAGCACGGCGATGTCGGCCACGGAACCCTGGGCCAGCACCTCGACGTCACCGCTGATCAGCAGGAAGCGCAGCTCGTCGACGAACGGCGCCAGCCAGTTCTGGTCTGCCACGCTGGCCTTGAGCTGGATCTCGGCGTCGAGCGCGGCGCCGATCGCGCCGGCGGCGCGCATCGGCTCGAGCGTGCGGCTGACCTCCTCGCGCAGCGCGAGCAGGCGGTCGAAGTCGGCCGCCGACAGTGCGGCATCGTCGGCCAGCGGGGCCAGTCCGTCATACCACGTCGCCATCAGCACGTTGCCCTCGCGCGTCCCGCCGACCGGTGCCGGCAGGTGTCGCCACATCTCGTCGGCGGTGAAGCTGAGGATCGGCGCGATCCAGCGCGCGAACGCCTCGGCGATCCGGTACATGGCGCTCTGCGCGGAACGCCGGCCGCGCGAATCCTCGCGCATCGTGTACAGCCGGTCCTTGGTGACGTCCAGGTACAGCGAGCCCAGGTCCACGCTGCAGAAGTTCGACAGCGCCTGCACGATCTCGGCGAAGTCGTAACGCGCGTAGGCGTCCACGATCCGCTGCTGCAGCTCGTGCGCCCGATGCACGATCCAGCGGTCCAGCGCCACCATGTCGTCGAGCGGGCGCAGGTGCGCAGCCGGCTCGAAGCCGTTGAGGTTGGCCAGCAGGAAGCGCGCGGTATTGCGCATGCGCCGGTAGACGTCGCCACTGCGCTTGAGGATCTCGTCCGAGACGGACATCTCATTGCGGTAGTCGTTCGACGCGATCCACAGGCGCAGCACGTCGGCGCCCATCGCATTGATGACCTTCTGCGGCTCCACCACGTTGCCGAGCGACTTGGACATCTTCTTGCCCTGCGCGTCGACGGTGAAGCCGTGCGTCAGCACCTGCCGGTACGGCGCCACGCCGTCCATCGCCACGCCGGTCAGCAGCGAGCTCTGGAACCAGCCGCGGTGCTGGTCGGAACCTTCGAGGTACAGGTCGGCGGGCTTGGCCAGCCCATCCTGCGGGCGCGCGGCGAGCACGCATTCGTGCGTGACGCCGGAGTCGAACCAGACGTCCAGGATGTCGCTGACCTTCTCGTAGCGAGCGGCCTCGTCGCCGAGCAGCTCGGCTGCGTCCAGCGCGTACCACGCGTCGATGCCGTCGCGCTCCATGCGGTCGGCCACCTGACGCATCAGTTCGGCCGCGCGCGGATGCGGCTCGCCGGTCTCGCGGTCGACGAACAGTGCGATCGGCACGCCCCAGGTGCGCTGGCGGCTGATGCACCAGTCCGGACGCCCTTCGATCATCCCGGCAATGCGGGCCTCGCCCCACTCGGGCACCCAGCCGACCGTGCGGATCGCCGCGAGGGCGTCGTCGCGCAGGTTGGCCTGCTCCATCGAGATGAACCACTGCGGCGTCGCGCGGAACGCCACCGGCGTCTTGTGCCGCCAGCAGTGCGGGTAGCTGTGGGTGAAGCGCGCGGACGCCAGCAGCGTGCCGTTGGCGCGCAGCACGTCGGCGATCGCCTCGTTCGCTTTCCAGATGTGCAGCCCCGCGATCTCGACGCCATCAGCCGGCGGCGTCGACGGCAGGTACAGGCCGCGCCCGTCGACCGGGTTCATCTGTGCAGCGGTGTAGCACTCGAGCAGGCCGTAGCGCTGACCGATCGCGAAGTCCTCCTGGCCGTGGCCGGGCGCGGTGTGCACGGCACCGGTGCCTTCCTCGGCGGTCACGTGGTCGCCGACCAGCACGACGATGTCGCGGTCGGCATAGAACGGATGGTGCAGGTGCAGGCCGTCGAGTTCGGCACCCGTGGCGCGGCCGAGTTCGACGCCTGGCTCCGCGCCGTAGCGCGCGAGCGCCTTGTCGGCAAGCGCCGCGGCCAGCACCAGCAGGCGCCGGCCGCCGTCGGCGCGCACCGGGCCCTCGACCAGCACGTACTCGAGCTCCGGGCCGAGCGACACGGCCAGGCTCGCCGGCAGCGTCCACGGCGTGGTCGTCCAGATCGGAATCGCGACCTCCACCCCTTCGTCGATCGCCACGCCGAACACGGCCGCGAGCTTGGACGGATTGCGGGCCGCGTACGCGACATCGATCGCCAGCGACTGCTTGTCGGCGTACTCGATCTCCGCCTCGGCCAGCGCCGAGCCGCAGTCGAAGCACCAGTGCACCGGCTTCGCGCCGCGCAGCAGGTGCCCGCGCTCGACGATCTTCGCCAGCGCGCGGACGATGCCGGCCTCGGTGGCGAAGTCCATCGTCCGGTACGGCCGGTCCCAGTCGCCGATGACGCCCAGGCGCTTGAAGTCGCGGCGCTGCAGTTCGATCTGCTCGGTCGCGTATTCGCGGCACTTCTGCCGGAACGCGGCGGCGTCGAGCTTGTCGCCCACCTTGCCGAACTTCTTCTCGACCGCGTGCTCGATCGGCAGCCCGTGGCAGTCCCAGCCCGGCACGTACGGGGCATCGAAGCCCGACAGCAGCTTCGACTTGACGATGACGTCCTTGAGCACCTTGTTGACGGCGTGGCCGATGTGGATCGTGCCGTTCGCGTAGGGCGGGCCGTCGTGCAGGACGAACCGCGGCGCGCCGGCGCGCCGTGCGCGGAGGTTCGCGTACAGGTCCTCGGCCTCCCAGCGCGCGAGCGTTTCCGGCTCGCGCTTGGGCAGGTCGCCACGCATCGGGAAGTCCGTCGCGGGCAGGTGCAGGGTGTGCTTGTACGGGTTCTGGTCGCTCACGGGAACCTATCGGCTTGCGGTTTCTTGCGAGAGGTCCGCACACGCAGGTGCGGGCGTTGGTTCGGGGCTTGCAGTGCGGGCGAGCAGCGCGCGCGCCTGCACGGCGTCGCGGTCCATCTGCACCGTCAATGCGGGCAGATCGGGAAATTTCACCTCGTCGCGCAGCTTGGCGACGAACTCGACCTCGATCCGCCGCCCGTAGAGGTCGCCGTCGAAGTCGAACAGATGCGCCTCGAGCAGCGGCTCGATGCCGTCCACGGTCGGCCGGGTGCCGAAGCTCGACACCGATGCGCGCGGCTGGCCGAGGCCGTGCACCCACGTCGCGTAGATGCCCGACAGCGCCGGCCGCTTGCCGCCGAAGCGCAGGTTCGCGGTCGGGTAACCGAGCGTGCGGCCGAGTTGGCGGCCGCGCACGACATGGCCGCCGATCGCGTACGAGCGACCCAGCAGCCGCGCGGCATCGCCGAACGCGCCTTCCTGCAGCGCGGCGCGAATGCGCGTCGCCGACACGCGCTCGCCGTCCAGCTGCACCGGGGCGATCTCGTGCGCGGAAAACCCGTGCCGAAGGCCATGCTCCTGCAGAGTCGCAAGGTCGCCGCCGCGCGCCTTGCCGAACCGGAACCCAGGGCCGACCCAGATCTCGCGCGCCGACAGCCTCTGCACGATGACGCGGCGCACGAATTCGCCCGCTTCCAGGCTGCACAGCGCGCGATCGAAGCGCAGCAGTCCGACCTGGTCAGCGCCCAAGCCGAACAGCCCGAGCGCCTTCGCGCGCGGCAGCTGCAGGCGCGGCGGCGGATCGGCCGGGGCGAAGAACTCGCGCGGCAGCGGTTCGAAGCTCAACGCCACCGACGGCACGCCGAGCGCGCGGCCGCGTTCGACGGCCTGGCGCACCAGCGCCTGATGCCCGAGGTGCAGGCCATCGAAGGCGCCGATGCAGACCACACTGCCGTGCGGGCATCGCGGCCCGCCATCGACGTCTCGGAAAAGCCGGCTCATGCGTGGGTGGACAGGCCCGACGGGCAAGGCCGGGCGCTCTGTTGCGGGAAGCCCGCGAGTATAGCCGGCGCTGCCCGGCTCAATGCCGCAGGTGCCGCGGGCGCAGGCCCAGTGCGATCAACGTCAGGCCGTAGGCCGCCCCGCCGGCAGCGATCGCGGCGAGGAGCCAGGTCCAGCGCCACAGCGTCGGCAGCACGGCCCAGCTGCCGACGTGCGCGCGCACGGCCAGCACCACCGCGGCCATCACCACCAGACCGGCCACGATCCGCAGCAGCCAGCGACCCCAGCCCGGCTCCGGGACGAAGGCCCCGCCGCGACGCAGGTACCGCCACAGCAGCGCGGCGTTGATCACGCCGGCGATCGCGGTGGCGGCCGCGATGCCCGCATGCGCCGCCGCCACCTGGTAGTGCCACAGCGGGGTCACGAAGCCGGCGATCAGCGCCACGTTGACGACGACCGTCACGACCGCCGCGCGCATCGGGGTGCGGGTGTCCTGCTTGGCGTAGAAGGCCGGCAGCAGCACCTTGCTCAGCATGAAGGCCGGAATACCCACGCTCATCGCGGTCAGCGCGTAGCCGACCATCCGGGTGTCGTACGGGGTGAACTTGCCGTAGCGGAACAGCGATGCCGTCAGCGGCTCGGCTAGCAGGGCCAGGCCCACCGCGGCCGGCAGGCCCACCAGCAGGACCGTGCGCAGGCCCCAGTCGATCGCCTTCGAGTAGCCGGCCGCATCGTCGTCGGCGTGGTGGCGGGACAGCTGCGGCAGGATCACCGTGCCGATCGCGACGCCGAACAGACCCAGCGGCAGCTCGGTGAGCCGATCGGAGTAGTACAGCCAAGACTGCGCCTCCGGCACGAGCAGCGCGGCGAACATCGTGCCGACCAGCAGGTTCACCTGCGCGACCGACGACGAGAAGATCGTCGGCACCATCAGCTTGAACACGCGGCGCACGCCCTCGTGCCGCAGATTGAATCTCAGGCGCGGGCGCAGGCCCCAACGCGCCATGGCGGGCCACAGCACCAGCAGCTGCAGGACGCCGGCGCCGACCACGCCCCACGCCAGCGCCATCTCCGGCACGTCGAAGTACTGCGCCAGCAGCAGCATGCCGGCGATGACGCCGATGTTGTGCAGCACCGGAGTCAACGCCGGCAGGCCGAAATGGCGGAACGTGTTCAGCACCGCGCCGGCCAGGGCGGTCATCGAGATCAGCGCCAGGTACGGGAAGGTGATCCGCAGCATCTGCGCCGTCAGGTCGACCAGCTCGGTCTTGCTGTCGTCGGCCAGCAGCAGGAACAGCCGCGCGATCCACGGCGCCAGCAGCATGCCCAGCCCGGTCACGACGATCACCACCGCCAGCAGCGCCCCGGCGACGTGGTCGAGGAAATCCTGGACCGCCGCGTCGTCGCCCTTCTGCTTGAGCTCGGACAGCACCGGCACGAAGGCCGACGAGAACGAGCCTTCCGCGAAGATCCGCCGCAGGTAGTTCGGAATGCGATACGCGACCACGAAGGCGCTGACCGCCGGCCCGGCGCCGAACAGGCTGGCCTGCAACCAGTCGCGCAGGTAGCCGGCAATCCGGGACAGGAAGGTCATGGCGCTGAACACCGCCGTCGAGCGCAGCATGCCCGGCCCGCGCGGCTTTCCGGGGGCCGCGCTCATCCCTGCCCCCGGCCAACCGCGCGGTTGACGCAAGCCACTGAAACCGCCATACTTTTGGGTCTGATTTTCCGCACTTTCATCTTTTACCCGTTTCCAGGAATACGCCGTGGCTAACATCAAGTCCGCCAAGAAGCGCGCCAAGCAGGCTGTCGTGCGCAATGCCCGTAACGCCAGCCAGCGTTCGATGCTGCGCACCGCCGTGAAGAAGGTGCTCAAGGCCCTGGGCGAGAACGACGCCACGGGCGCCGAGACCGCCTTCGCCACCGCCCAGCCGATCCTCGATCGCATGAGCGCCCGTGGCCTGATCCACAAGAACAAGGCCGCCCGCCACAAGAGCCGCCTGACCGCCCGCATTAAGGCGATCAAGGCCGCCTGATCGGCTGCCCCAGCGCTTCAGCGAAAAAACCCGGCTCCGGCCGGGTTTTTTCTTGGTGGCGTCGGTCGTACGCCGCGAGGAGCCCGGCACGAACGGCGTAGCAGCGACCGCGTGCCGCAGTCCGCCGTCGGAACACGCGCCGCAGGCTGTCATCCGCAAGACGCCGTCAGCCGGCGTTGCCGTACGGCTGCTCGGCGGCGGCCGCCTCCGCCGCCTCCTCGCGCTGGCGATCGAAGAACGCCATCACGTCGAGCATGATCGGCCAGGTGCCCTCGCGCCCGATCGCCGACACGAGGTACCAGCGGTCCTTCCAGCCGAGTTCGTCGACCACCGCCTGCGCCGCGGCCTGCTGCTCTTCCTCGAGCAGGAGGTCGGCCTTGTTGAGGACCAGCCAGCGCGGCTTGTTCAACAGTTCCGGGTCGTGCTTCCCGAGCTCGCGCTCGATCGCGCGCACCTGATCCGCCGGGGTCACGCCCTCGACGCCGCCTTCCATCGGGGCGATGTCGACCAGGTGCAGCAGCAGGCGCGTGCGCTGCAGGTGCCGCAGGAACTGCGCGCCGAGCCCGGCGCCATCGGCGGCGCCCTCGATCAGGCCCGGGATGTCGGCGATCACGAAGCTGCGGTGCGCCTCGACGCTGACGACGCCGAGGTTGGGATACAGCGTCGTGAACGGGTAGTCCGCGACCTTCGGCGTGGCCGCCGAGACTGCACGGATCAGGGTGCTCTTGCCCGCATTGGGGAATCCGAGCAGACCCACGTCGGCGAGCAGCTTGAGCTCGAGCTTGAGCTCGCGCTCCTCACCCGGCAGGCCCGGCAGCGCCTTGCGCGGGGAGCGATTGATCGAGCTCTTGAAGTGCATGTTGCCCAGGCCGCCCTTGCCGCCGTGCGCGACCAGCAGCCGGTCGCCGTGGCGGGTCAGGTCGCCGATGACCTCGTCGGTGCCGACATTGGTGACGACCGTGCCGACCGGCACCGGGATGACCAGGTCCTGCCCGGCCTTGCCGTACATCTGCCGGCCCATGCCGTTCTCGCCGCGCTGGGCGCGGAACTGCCGCTGGTGGCGGAAATCGACGAGCGTGTTGAGGTTCTCGTCGGCCACGAGCCACACGCTGCCGCCGTCGCCGCCGTCGCCGCCGTCGGGCCCGCCGAGCGGGATGAACTTCTCGCGCCGGAACCCGACGCAGCCGTTGCCGCCGTTGCCTGCGCTGACCTGGATTTCGGCTTCGTCGACGAGTTTCATTTCAGGACCGTTGGGAGTGATGCGGATGCGAACGCGTCGAAGACGCCTGGTAATGGGCACTTCGCGGCGGAGGGGTCTCGCCAAGGATACGGTGGCCCGTGAGGAGCGCGCCTTCTGCCTCGACGGACAGCGCCCCGCAAACGAAAAACCCCGCCGAAGCGGGGCTCCTCGCGAATCAGGCGGTGCAACCCGGGCCGGAGGCCGGGGCTGCGCGCCGATCACTCGGCGACGACGCTGACGGTGCGGCGCTTCTTCGGGCCCTTGGTCGAGAACTCGACCTTGCCGTCGACCAGCGCGAACAGCGTGTGGTCGCGGCCGAGGCCGACGCCCATGCCCGGGTGGAACTGGGTGCCGCGCTGGCGAACGATGATGTTGCCGGCTTCGATCGCCTGGCCGCCGTACATCTTGACGCCGAGGTACTTCGGGTTGGAGTCGCGGCCGTTGCGGGTGGAACCTACGCCCTTTTTGTGTGCCATGGCTGCTGCTCCTTACTTGTTGTCACCACCGGCGATGCCGGTGATCTGGATTTCGGTGTAGTGCTGACGGTGGCCCATCTGCTTGCGGTGGTGCTTGCGGCGACGGAACTTCACGATGCGCACCTTGTCGGCGCGGCCGTGGCCGATCACCTTGGCCGACACGACGGCGCCCTTGAGCGCGTCACCGACCTTCACGCCATCGCTGCCACCCAGCATCAGGACGTTGTCGAGCTTCAACTCGCTGCCGGCTTCGGCATCGAGCAGCTCAACGCGCAGGGTTTCGCCCTGCATCACGCGGTATTGCTTACCGCCGGTAACCACAACTGCGTACATGACCAGATTCCTCTGTAGTTATTTTGGTCGCTGTCGCACCCGTCGAGGGGCGGACAGAAGCGGAATTCTAGGGCTTTCAGCGAGTTAGAGCAAATGGCTTGAGCCCGGTGGCTCGGCGGTCCTGCCTGATTGCCCCTACAGGTCGCCACGCCCGCAGCGGTTGACGCCCGCCAGCGGCTTGCTTGGGGGCGCACCGGGCGCCCCGCGGGCACGCGGAACCGATAAACGGTATATTAAGACCGACAGGCGGAAATCATCGCCTTCCTCTCCAGCGGATCGCCCGGGCGCGTGCAAGGATTGCGCCACCGGGCGGTCCCTGGTCCTCGATACCTGACCACGCGAGTCGCCGTGTCGGGCCGGCGGGCGCGCCTGGCACTCCCCTCGGCCTCGGGCGGTGACGGTTGACCCCTTCGCGCCGGTGGGGATTCGCCGCGCTTCCCGTGTGCGACCGACGCCCCGCGTGGGCCAGCCCACGCCCGCCACAGCGGGCTCTGTCAGCGGCGGGACCAGACGACGCATTCAACGGCCGGCACGCCGGCATGAAGCATTCACGCGGAGCGAGACAACCGCGAACGCCGCTCCGTTGGCGCATCCGCGCGTTGCCTGGGGCGCATTTGCCCCCATCCAGTGGTGTCGTTACGCTCACTGGTTGGCCGTGATTCCACGCGGCTACCTCCCCCTGAAGGCCCACGATGGCGATGGATTTCATCCGCATCCGCGGAGCGCGGACGCACAACCTCAAGAACATCGATCTCGACCTGCCCCGCGAGAAGCTGATCGTGATCACCGGCCTTTCCGGATCCGGAAAGTCCTCGCTCGCATTCGACAC
The DNA here is from genome assembly GCF_003586305.1 of Cognatilysobacter tabacisoli. Classification (GTDB taxonomy): domain Bacteria; phylum Pseudomonadota; class Gammaproteobacteria; order Xanthomonadales; family Xanthomonadaceae; genus Cognatilysobacter_A; species Cognatilysobacter_A tabacisoli. The sequence continues at coordinate 1,190,955 of NZ_QXJI01000001.1, forward strand.
GATCTACGCCGAAGGCCAGCGCCGCTACGTCGAGTCGCTGTCGGCCTACGCGCGCCAGTTCCTGTCGGTGATGGAAAAGCCCGACCTCGACCACATCGAAGGCCTGTCGCCGGCGATCTCGATCGAGCAGAAGTCGACGTCGCACAACCCGCGCTCTACGGTCGGCACGATCACCGAGATCTACGACTACCTGCGCCTGCTGTACGCGCGCGTCGGCAAGCCGCGCTGCCCGGACCACGGCTACCCGCTGGAGGCGCAGACCGTCAGCCAGATGGTCGACCAGGTGGTGGCGCTGTCCGAAAAGCCCGAGACGGCCGAGCAGCGCTACATGCTGCTGGCACCGGTGATCCGCGAGCGCAAGGGCGAGCACGCGCAGGTGTTTGACCAGCTGCGCGCGCAGGGCTATGTGCGCGTGCGCGTCGACGGCGTGCTGCACGAGATCGACGCGGTGCCGCCGCTGGCGCTGCGGGTCAAGCACACGATCGAGGCGGTGATCGACCGCTTCAAGCCGCGCGAAGACCTCAAGCAGCGCCTGGCCGAGTCGTTCGAGACCGCGCTGAAGCTTGGCGACGGGATGGCGTCGGTGATGTCGCTCGACCACGCCGATGCGGCGCCGCTGCTGTTCTCGTCGAAGTACAGCTGCCCGGTGTGCGAGTACTCGCTGCCGGAACTCGAGCCACGGCTGTTCTCGTTCAACTCGCCGATCGGCGCGTGCCCGACCTGCGATGGCTTGGGCGTGGCGCAGTTCTTCGATCCGGCGCGGGTCGTCGTGCACCCGGAGCTGTCGCTGGCGGCCGGCGCGGTGCGCGGCTGGGACCGCCGCAACGCCTACTACTTCCAGCTGATCCAGTCGCTGGCCAAGCACTACCGGTTCGACGTCGACGCCGCGTGGCAGTCGCTCGACGAGGACGTGCGCCAGGCGATCCTGTTCGGCAGCGGCACCGAACTGGTCAACTTCACCTACCTCACCGAAGGCGGAACGCGGCACCAGCGCAAGCACCGCTTCGAAGGCATCGTGCCGAACCTCGAACGGCGCTACCGCGAGACCGAGTCCGCGGCAGTGCGGGAGGAACTGGCCAAGTACATCAGCGAGCGCGCGTGCACCGAATGCGGAGGCGCGCGACTGAACCGCGCCGCCCGCAATGTCTTCGTCGCCGACCGCCCGCTGCCGTCGATCGTCGTGCTGCCGGTCGACGAGGCGCTGGCGTTCTTCAAGGGCCTGAACCTGCCCGGCTGGCGCGGCGAGATCGCGACCAAGATCGTCAAGGAGATCGGCGACCGCCTGCGCTTCCTCGTCGACGTCGGCCTCGACTACCTGACGCTGGAGCGCAAGGCCGACTCGCTGTCCGGCGGCGAAGCGCAGCGCATCCGCCTGGCGTCGCAGATCGGCGCCGGTCTGGTCGGGGTGATGTACGTGCTCGACGAGCCGTCGATCGGCCTGCACCAGCGCGACAACGAGCGCCTGCTCGGCACCCTCACCCGACTGCGCGACCTCGGCAATACGGTGATCGTCGTCGAGCACGACGAAGACGCGATCCGGCTGGCCGACCACGTCGTCGACATCGGCCCCGGCGCGGGCGTGCACGGCGGCGAAGTGATCGCCAGCGGCGAGCTGGCCGACATCCTCAAGGCGCCACGCTCGCTGACCGGCCAGTACCTCAGCGGGAAGAAGCGCATCGAAGTGCCGGCCAAGCGGCACAAGCCCGACCCGAAGACCACCTTCCACCTGCGCGGGGCCACCGGCAACAACCTCAAGGACGTCGACCTGGCGATCCCGACCAGCCTGCTGACCTGCATCACCGGCGTGTCCGGATCGGGCAAGTCGACGCTGATCAACGACACGCTGTATGCGATCGCGGCCAACGAGCTCAACGGCGCATCGCAGACGCCGGCCCCGTACCGCTCGCACGACGGCATCGAGCTGTGGGACAAGGTCGTCGACATCGACCAGTCGCCTATCGGCCGCACCCCGCGTTCCAATCCGGCGACCTACACCGGGCTGTTCACGCCGCTGCGTGAGCTGTTCGCGCAGGTGCCGGAGGCGCGCGCGCGCGGCTACTCGCCGGGCCGTTTCAGCTTCAACGTGCGCGGCGGGCGTTGCGAGGCGTGCCAGGGCGACGGCCTGATCAAGGTCGAGATGCACTTCCTGCCGGACGTGTACGTGCCGTGCGACGTCTGCGGCGGCAAGCGCTACAACCGCGAGACGCTGGAGATCCTCTACAAGGGCTACAACATCAACGACGTGCTCGAGATGACCGTCGAGGACGCGCTCGGCCTGTTCGAGGCGATCCCGGCGATCTCTCGGAAGCTGGAAACGCTGATGGACGTCGGCCTGAGCTACATCAAGCTCGGCCAGAGCGCGACCACGCTGTCCGGCGGCGAGGCGCAGCGGGTCAAGCTGTCGAAGGAGCTGTCGCGCCGCGACACCGGGCGCACGCTGTACATCCTCGACGAGCCGACCACCGGCCTGCACTTCCACGACATCGAGCACCTGCTCGCGGTACTGCATCGCCTGCGCGACGACGGCAACACGGTCGTGGTGATCGAGCACAACCTCGACGTGATCAAGACCGCCGACTGGGTCATCGACCTCGGGCCGGAGGGCGGACACCGCGGTGGCACGATCCTGGCCACCGGCACGCCGGAGCAGATCGCCGCGCTGCCGCACTCGCACACCGGGCGTTTCCTCGCGCCGCTGCTCGGCATTACCCCGGGCGAAGGCGCGCGCAAGTCGCCTGCCAAGCCAGCGAAGAAGAAGGCGACGACCGCATGAGCGATGTCGCGACGAAGAAGGTGCGCGCGCCGGCCGCCCGAAAGCGGGCCACGTCGACGCCGGCCGCTGCCGAGACCGCCGCCGCGCCAGCGCCAGCGGCGTCGACCGAACTGATCCGCGTGCTGCTGTCGGTGCGCTGGCGCGACCTCGACGCGTTCAATCACGTCAACAACTCGACCTACCTCAGCTACCTCGAGGAGGCCCGGCTGCGCTGGATGATGGGATTGCCGGGCGAATGGCTGGACGACCAGGTCGCGCCGGTGGTCGCCGCGTCGACGCTGAACTACCGCCGGCCGATCGAGTGGCCCAACGACGTCGTGGTCGAACTCTTCGTCGAGCGCGTCGGCAATTCGTCGGTGACGATCGGGCACCGGATCGTAGGCGCCGCCGGCGGTGCTCCGCTGTACTGCGACGGCAACGTGGTGCTGGTCTGGATCGATCGCGCCAGTGGCCAGGCCGCCCCCCTGCCGGCGGCCGTTCGCGCCTCGTGCGCCTGATCGACGCGACTGCGACCCGCTAGGGTGCCGGCTTGCGCGCCTCGAATTCGGCGCGCAGCGGCCCGCCCTTGCTCAGCAGGAACTCGACGACGACGCGGCTGCCGGGCTTCAACGGACCGGTCGGCTGCATCAGCATCAGGTGGAGGCCGCCGGGCTTCAGCGTCGCGGCGCCGTCGGGCGCGATGCGCAGATCGGGTACCGCGCGCATGCGGCTGACGCCATTGACGAGCCGGGTCTCGTGCAGCGACACGTCGCCGAACAACGGGCTGCGGGCGCCGACGATCGTGACCGGCACCGGACACGGGTTCTCGATGCGGGCGAATCCGGCCAGCATCGGCATTGAAGCCGGCGGCAGGCGCACCCACGCGTCGCGCACGCGCGGTGCGCATTCGCTCGCCGGGACGGCACCGGGCGCGGCGAGCGCCGCGATCAGCAGCAGGGTCGGAATCAGGGCGGGCGTGCGCATGCGCCTATGATACCGGCGCATCCCGTCCGCTTCGCTGACCGCCCCGAGGACCTTCAGATGAGCCTGGTCGAAACCCACTCGCACGGCGCGATCGTCGAGATCCGCCTGGCCCGCCCGCCGGTCAACGCGCTCGATCCCACGCTGTGCGCGGACATCCGCAAGGCGATCGACGCCGCGGTGCGCGGCGGCGCGCACGGGCTGGTGCTGTCGGGCGGCGGCGCCGTGGACGGGCCGAAGGTGTTCTCCGGCGGGCTCGACGTGCCGTACCTGCTGTCGCTCGGCGACGACCGCGCAGCGCTGACCGCGGCGTGGGAGTCGTTCTTCGCGACGGCGCAGGCGCTGGCGGCGTGCCCGGTGCCGGTGGTCGTGGCCATCGGTGGCCACGCGCCCGCCGGGGGCTGCGTGCTGGCGCTGTGCTGCGACTACCGGGTGATGGCGTCGGGACCGTTCCGCATCGGCCTCAACGAAACGCAGGTCGGCCTGCCGGTGCCCGAGGGCATCCAGCGGCTGATGCGCCGCGCCGTCGGCATCAACCGCGCCGAGCGGCTGCTGGTCGCGGGCGAGATGGTCGAGGCGGAAACGGCACTTGCGTACGGGCTCGTTGACGAATTGGTCGGCATCGACGAGGTCGGCCAGCGTGCGCGCATGTGGCTCGAAGGGCTGCTGGCGCTGCCGCGCGGCCCGCTGCTGGAAACCCGCGCGATCGCCCGCGCCGACGTGATCGACGCGCTGCGGCCCGAGCACATCCGGCTCGACCGGTTCATCGATGCCTGGTCCACCCCGGACTGCCAGGGCGCGCTGCGCGCGCTGGTCGCGCGCCTCGGGAAGTAGGCCGGGTCGACCGGCGTCAGGCTTCGCCGGTCGCCACCGGTCGGGCGGGATCGGCGATCCAGCCGCTCCACGAGCCGGTGAACAGCTGCGCGCCCTTGATGCCGGCGCGCTCCATGGCCAGCAGATGGTGGCAGGCGGTCACGCCCGAGCCGCACATGACGATGGCCTCTTCGGCCGGGCGACCGCCGAGCAGCGCGCGGAACTCGTCAGCCAGTTGCGCCGGCGGCTTGAAGCGGCCGTCGACGAGGTTTTCGGCGAACGGGCGACTGATCGCGCCCGGCACGTGGCCGGCCACCCGGTCGATCATCTCGTTCTCGCCGCGGAAGCGGTCCGCGGCGCGGGCGTCGACCAGCAGCGCCCCGGCGGCGAGCCGCTGCTGCACCTGTTCGGCGTCGAGCAGCCTCGCCGCGTCGAACGCGCCGGCATAGCGCGCCGGCACCGGCTTGCGCACGTGCGTGTCGACCGGCAGCGACAGCGCGGTCCAGCGCAGCCAGCCGCCGTCGAGCACCGCCACCTTCTCGTGCCCAAGCGCGCGCATCAGGAACCACAGGCGGGCCGCATACGCGCCGTCGCCGCCGTCGTAGGCCACCACCTGGTGCTGCGGCGTGATGCCCCAATCGCCCAGGCGCGCGGTGAACCTCGCGGCGCTGGGCCACGGGTGGCGGCCGGCGCCGGTGCGCGTCATGTCCGAGAGGTCGCGGTCGAGCGAAGCGAACACGGCGCCGGGAATGTGGCCTTCGAGGTAGGCCATCTCGCCCGCCGCGGGATTGATCAGCGACGACCGACAATCGACGATCGCGATGTCGGATCGCCCGAGCGCAACGCCCAGCGTTTCGGCCTGTACGAGGTTGGTCCATCCGGGCATGGCGTCGTCTCCGCTGTTAACGACGGCATGGTGACAGGTCGGATGCGCGCGCGGCTTCACCGCCTCCCCCGTGATCGGTCGGAGCCGTCAGTCCAGGCCGAGCCGCTGGCGCAGGTTGAACAGGATCGACGCGGTCACGCCCCAGATACGCTGACCGGGCGCGTGGTCGTGGGCGACGTACTCGTGCACGCGGCGGGGCCGGCCGCGGAACTCGATGTCGTGCGCGAGCAGGCTGTCGGGCGCCAGCAGGAAGGCGAGCGGCAGCTCGAAGACCGCGGCCACTTCGGCCGGGTCGGGCGTGGCGATGTAGTCCGGCCGCACCGCCGCGACGACCGGGAGCACCCGGAACCCGGTCACCGTGACCAGCGGATCGAGGAAGCCCAGCGGGTCGATCAGGGGCGCGGCGATGCCGACTTCCTCGTGGGTTTCGCGCAATGCCGCCTGCACCGCGTCGCCGTCGTCGGCCTCCACGCGCCCGCCGGGAAAGCTGACCTGGCCGGCGTGGTTGCGCAGCGCGTCGGTGCGCCGCGTGAGCAGCACGGCCAGGCCGTGTTCGCGCGGGACGAGGCCGACCAGCACGGCCGCCTCGGTCAGCGCCACGTCCGGCGTCAGGAAATCGTCGACCTCGCCGACGTTCCAGCCGACTCCCTCCGGCGGCGCGTCGAGCCGGTGCAACGAGGACGCGATGCGGCGCGCATCGCGCAGCAGCAGCTCGTCGGTCGAACCGTTCACCCGCGGCGCGACTCGCGCTCCGGGAGCACCGACTCCATCAGCCGCAGCCGTTCGTTGTCGTCCATCTGCGACCAGCGCGCGATCTCGGACGTCGTGCGGTGGCAGCCGCCGCACAGGCCGTCATCGGCGATCGTGCACACACCGATGCAGGGGCTGAGGACGGCGCGGTAGGGAGAGAGCATCGGACTTCCAGCAACGGCGTCGCCAAGCGAGCGCCTGCGAACCACGAACGGCGCGCCCGACCGGACGACGCCACAAAAAAATTGAGCCGGACTCTGCCGGCTCAATCCTTGACGCATGGTGCCGGACTTACTTGACGCTGACCAGCTTGATCTCGAACTGCACGGCCGCATTCGGCGGGAACGGCAGGCTCGGGTCGGCGCCGTAGGCCTTATCGGCCGGCAGCGTCACCTCCCACTTCGAGCCGGCCGGCATCTGCTGCAGGACTTCCCGCATCGCCGGCATCTCGATCTCGCTCAGCTTGATCTCCGGGGTCGGCTGGGCCGGACGCGCCGGCGTCGGGCGCTCGCCCCACAGGAACGGGCCAGCCACTTCCAGCTTCACGGTGCTCGCGGCGGCCGGCTTGGCGCCGGTGCCGTTCTCGATCACGCGGTACTGGACGCCGCTGGGCAGCGACTTCACGCCCGGCTTGCCCTTGTTGGTGGCCACGAACGCGTCGCTCTTGGTCTTGTTGGCGGCGGCGGCCTTGTCCCAGTCGGCCTTGGCCTTCTGCGCGCGGGCCTGCTCGCGCTTCTGGAAGTTCTCGAACACCGGGCGCAGCTGGTCGGCCGGAACGGTCGGCTGCTTCTTCGCCATCGCGTCCTGGATGCCCTTGGACACCGACGCGGGGTCGAGCTGTTCGCCACGGGCGGCCAATTCGGCGAGCTTGACGCCGTGGTCATAGCCGAGCGCGTAGCTCAGCTTGCCCTTCTCCGACGAGGTGTCCTGTGCGACGGCGCTGCCGGCGGCCAGTGCAAACGCCGCCACGGCGACGGCAATCAAACGCAACTTCATTAAGTGGAACCTCCGGTAGTGGCACAAAGACAGCCTGCCGAGTCGACGGGGGAAGGCCGAGGCCTCCGGCAACCCGTCGCGACAGCGCTCGACTGTCCCGATTGTTGCGTCGATCCGGGGGTCCGGAAGGACGCGGTAGGATAGCGGCGCCCGCCCTTAACCGCTACTGACGCCAACGGCTCAGACCGCGTCGGCACGGGCGAGTTCCCAACCCGCCACAGCGCGCGCACGTCGCGCCGGAGCCCTGCCCCGCCCATGACCGATTCCCCGCTGCTGATCGAAGACCGCGGCGCCGTCCGCGTGATCACCGTGAACCGACCCGACAAGCTGAACGCGCTCAACGCCGCGACGCTGGACGCGCTCGCCGCCGCGTTCGCCGACGCCGGCGCCGATCCGTCGGTGCGCGCGGTGGTGCTGACCGGATCCGGGCCGAAGGCGTTCGTCGCCGGCGCTGACATCGCCGAAATGAACGGGCTGACGCCGGTGCAGGGGCGCGATTTCTCGCAGCGCGGCCAGCGGATGATGCGCCGCGTCGAGAAGCTGCCGAAGCCGGTGATCGCGATGATCAACGGGTTCGCGCTCGGCGGTGGGCTCGAACTGGCGATGTGCTGCCACCTGCGCGTGGCGGCCGACACGGCGAAGGTCGGCCAGCCGGAAATCAACCTCGGACTGATCCCGGGCTTCGGCGGCACCCAGCGGCTGCTGCGGCTCGCCGGCCGCGCGGCGACGCTGGAGCTGTGCCTGGTCGGGGCGCCGATCGACGCGGCACGCGCGCATGCGCTCGGCATCGTCAACCGCGTCGTCCCGGCCGCTGAACTGGAGACCGAGACGCTGAAGCTGGCCGAACAGCTCGCCGCCGCCGCGCCGCTGGCGCTGCGCGGCATGATCGACTGCATCAACGTCGGCGGCGAAGTCGGGCTCGAGGAAGGCCTCGAGTACGAATCGGCGCAGTTCGGCCTGGTGTTCTCGACGGCCGACATGCGCGAAGGCACGGCGGCGTTCCTCGAGCGGCGCAAGCCGGCGTTTAGCGGCGAGTAGACCGGTGGGCCCGAATGCGACGACGCCGTGCCCCTGCGGCTGCGCCAGCGGCGAGGGGGACGTCTACCACCGCATTGCCGATGCGCTGGGCCGCGACGACGTCGATGCGGCGCTCTCGCTCGGCCTGCTGACGGCCGCCCCATGCCCGGCGTGCGACGCCGACTGTCGCGCGCGCGTCGAGCGGATCCGCCAACAGCGCCGTGACGCGCTGGCCGCGCGCGAGCGCTACCGTGCGCGCGCCGAGCGCCTGGCTCGACGCGCGGCCGAACGCGACGCCCGCCGCGGCGCTCCCGCGACGACAGCTGCAGCGGGCCCGACCGCGCCCGCGCTGTCCGGCGCCGCCGCGGCCGCCCTCGCCCGCGCCAAGGCGCGCGCGGCGGGACGGCACACACCGTGACCCGCGGCGGCGCACGCGGCGCGAAGCCACGCACGTCGGCGCCCCGCCCGGCCCGCACCGGCGGCACTGCGCCGCGGGCCGGCGCCGCGAAGGCGGCGACCCCGCGCCGCCCGGGTCGCCTGCGCCCGGACGAAGCCGCCGAGATGTTCGCGCGACTGCAGGCGCTGAACCCGGCACCGAAGACCGAGCTGGAGTACTCGACGCCATACGAGCTGCTGGTCGCGGTCGCGCTGTCGGCGCAATCGACCGACGTCGGCGTCAACAAGGCGACGCGCAAGCTGTTCCCGGTCGCGAACACGCCGGCGGCGATCGCCGCGCTGGGGGTCGACGGACTGAAGCCTTACATCGCGACCATCGGGCTGTTCAACACCAAGGCCGCGAACGTGGTCGCCGCCGCGCAGCGGCTGCTCGAGCACCACGGCGGCGAAGTGCCGCGCGACCGCGCCGCGCTCGAGGCGCTGCCGGGCGTGGGCCGCAAGACCGCCAACGTCGTGCTGAACACCGCCTTCGGCGAGCCGGCGATGGCCGTCGACACGCACATCTTCCGCGTGGCCAACCGCACCGGGCTGGCGCTTGGCAAGACGGTGCGCGCGGTCGAGGACGCGCTGATGAAGGCGGTGCCGGCGGCGTACCTGCTCGACGCGCATCACTGGCTGATCCTGCACGGGCGCTACGTGTGCAAGGCGCGCAAGCCGGACTGCCCGCACTGCGTGATCCGCGACCTGTGCCGGTTCAAGGACAAGACGTCGGGCGATCCGGACTGACCGCCCAACGAAAGCGCCCCCGGCCTGACGACCGGGGGCGCGCATGTCGCACGGGCTTCGGCGCTTTAGAAGCTGAACTGCGTACGCACCGCGTACTGGCCGGTCTCGTCGCCGGTGACTTCGTTCTCGCCCTGGGTGTAGTTGAACATCAGGCGCACGTTCGGGTTGATGTAGTAGTTCAGGCCGAGCGTCGTCGACGTGGCCTCGAGGCCGGCGACGTCCTTGTTCTCGATCGAGTCGTAGCGCGCGGTCAGCTCCCACAGGCCCTTGTCGGTGACCTTCGGCGCGCCGAACACGCCGGTGGCCGGCTTGTAGACGCGGTGGCCGCCGTTGAGCATGTAGCTGCCCATCACGTAGTAGGTCTCGACCTCGCGGTCGCGGCCCAGCGGCGCGTTGAACGTGGCATTGGCGTACTCGGACTGGAAGAAGGCCGGCCCGAACGCGCCAGCGAACTCCAGCCCGACCGTCTCGACCGAATCGCCGCTGGCGGCGGTCGTGGTCGCGATCGTCTGCGACGGGCCGCGGCGGCCGGCGTAGTTGGCCACGGCGGTGACGGTGGCCGAGTCCTTGTTGAGGTTTTCGGTGCTGCCGGACACGCCGAAGTGCAACGTGCTGGTCTCGTTGTTGATCGGCGCGAACGTGACGCGCGCCGACGCGCCGACGCCCTCGTTCCGCGGGCCGGCGGCGTTGCGCAGGTTGAAGCCGGTAACGCCGACGGTGTAGTTGCCGCCCGAGCGCAGGTAGCCGATGCCCTGTGCGAACTGGCGACCGTTGTAGATGCCGGTCGCCGACGCAAACGGGCGCTCCATCATCGTGATCTCGTTGGAGCTGGTCAGCTCCTCCATCGAGCGGTACGGCTTGAAGTGGCCGATCGTGAACTTGCCGCCCAGCGCGCTCTTGGCGATGAACACGTCGCGGTAGCCGTCGGTCGGCGAGCTGCCGGAGAAGTCGTTCTCGACCTTGTACTCCCAGCCGAACGCCTTGCCCGACAGGGTCAGGCGCGTGCGGCGGAACTCGGTCGTGCCGGTGGTGTTGGCCAGGTCGCGGTCGAACAGGTAGCCATCGAAGTGGATGCGGCCGCCGACGTTGGCCTCGAAGTTGCCGTCGGCGGACGTCACCTTGATGCCGCCCTTGGTCTCGACCTTGGTCGCGCCGACGGTGGCCTTGTCGAGCGCCTCGGCGGTGTCGACGTTGACCGCCGACTGGGCGTCGGTGCGCTCCTCGAGCTCCAGCACCTTGGCCTGCAGTTCGGCCAGCTGCTGCTTGAGGGCAGCCAGCTCCTGGCTGTCGGCGGACTGCGCATTGACGCCGAGGCTGGTGACGGCGGCCGCGAGCGCGACGGCGAGAACGGAATAACGCATGACGGATTCCCTATGGGTAGGTGAAAGGCGACGGCGACACGGCGATCGGGCTGCGCGGGGCAAGCGTTAAGCGTCCGTGAATCGGGCACAGCGTGGGCGCTGATTCTGACAGCGCGGTGTGATGCGTGTGACGGTCCGATGACAGTCGGATACGACCGCTCGCCCCCGTCCGCCGCGGGCGCGTTGGCGCCGCACGGCCCGAGTGTGTCCGCCCACTGCGACGCGACGATGACTTCGCCGCCGCCGCGCGCCGGCGGCGGCGTGCACCGGCGCCCCGAACGCGCGCCGTCGCCGCTGTCACCGGCCTGTCACCGGCCGAACATGCCCCTGTCATCCCGCGGTTATGGAATGGCGCCGAGCGGGATCTCCCGCGCACCGCCGTATCCCATTCCCAGGAGTTCTCCGTGCTCAACTCGATCAAGCTCCGCGTCGCGACGCTCGCCGTGGCGGGCTCGCTCGCCTTCTCCGCCCAGGCCGCCGACATCACCGGCGCCGGCGCGACGTTCATCTACCCGCTGCTGTCGAAGTGGTCGGCCGACTACTCGCAGGCCACCGGCAACAAGATCAACTACCAGTCGATCGGTTCGGGCGGCGGCATCGCGCAGATCAAGGCCAAGACGGTCGACTTCGGCTCGTCGGACAAGCCGCTGCCGCCGGAGGAGCTCAAGGCCTCGGGCCTGGCCCAGTTCCCGTCCGCGATCGGCGGCGTGGTGCCGGTGGTCAACATCGCCGGCGTCAAGGCCGGCGCGATGAAGTTCGATGCGGACGTGCTGGCCGACATCTTCCTCGGCAAGATCACGATGTGGAACGACCCGCGCATCGTCGCGCTCAACGGTGGCGTCGCGCTGCCCGCGCAGAAGATCACCGTGGTCCACCGCTCGGACGGCTCGGGCACGACGTTCAACTGGGTCAACTACCTGTCCAAGGTCAGCCCGGAATGGAAGGCCAAGGTCGGCGAAGGCACCTCGGTGAAGTGGCCGGTCGGCGTCGGCGGCAAGGGCAACGAAGGCGTCGCCGCGTACGTGAAGCAGATCAAGGGCGGCATCGGCTACGTCGAGCTGTCGTACGCGCTGCAGAACAAGATGGCGTACACGCGCCTGAAGAACGCCGCCGGCAACTACGTCAACCCGAGCGACGAGACCTTCCAGGCCGCCGCCGCCAGCGCGGACTGGACCAAGGCCAAGGACTTCTTCCTGGTGATGACCAATGCGCCGGGCCAGAACGCGTGGCCGGTGGCTGCGACCAACTTCATCCTGATGCACAAGAAGCCCAAGGACGCCGCGCGCTCGAAGGCCGCGCTGGAGTTCTTCCGCTGGGCGTACGCCAACGGCGACGCGCAGGCCAAGTCGCTCGACTACGTGCCGCTGCCGGACACGCTGACCCAGCAGGTCGAGGCCTACTGGGCCGCCAACTTCAAGTTCTGAGCAGGGGCGGCAGGACGCCGCCGGCCGGGCGCGGCCCCTCTCTCCGTCGCGTCCGGTGTGTCTCCAGGCGCGGGCCCCCAGGCCCGCGCTTTTTCATTTGCGCGGACCCAAGTGACTGATCGGCCACGGGTCCGGCGTGTCATGGGCATGTAACAAAAGCGCCACATCATGGCCCCGTTCCGACGACCCGCGTCGGCCTGCACCGGGATCCCGCCATGACCGCTTCCGCGCTCCGCCTCGCCGCTATCGCCGTCTCGATCAGCCTCGGTCTCGCCGCCTGCGGCGGCTCCGACAACTCGCCGCCGACCGCGGCGGGCGCAGGCGCGCCGTTGCCGGGCGCTCCGGCGGGCGACCGGGTGGCCGCGGAGATCACCGGTGCGGGCGCCACGTTCATCTACCCGCTGCTTTCGAAGTGGTCCGACGAGTACAACAAGGCCACCGGCAACAAGGTCAACTACCAGTCGATCGGCTCCGGCGGCGGCATCGCGCAGATCAAGGCCGGCACCGTGGACTTCGGTTCGTCCGACAAGCCGCTGCCGTCCGAAGAGCTCGCCGCGGCGGGTCTGGGCCAGTTCCCGTCGGCGATCGGTGGCGTCGTGCCCGTGGTCAACGTCGATGGCATCGCCCCCGGCCAGCTGCGCCTGACCGGGCCGGTCATCGCCGACATCTACCTTGGCAAGATCACCACCTGGAACGCGCCGGCGATCGCCGCGCTGAACCCCGGCGTGCCGCTGCCGGCGTCGAAGATCAACGTCGTGCACCGCTCGGACGGCTCGGGCACCACCTTCAACTGGGTCAACTACCTGTCGAAGGTCAGCCCGGAGTGGAAGGACACGATCGGCGAAGGCACCTCGGTGAAGTGGCCGACCGGCATCGGTGGCAAGGGCAACGAAGGCGTCGCCGCGTACGTGAAGCAGATCAAGGGCTCGATCGGCTACGTCGAGCTGGCGTACGCCACCGAGAACGCGATGGCGCACACGCAGGTGCAGAACGCCGCCGGGCAGTTCGTGCAGCCCAGCGTCGCGGCGTTCCAGGCCGCCGCCGCGACCGCCGACTGGACCAACGCCAAGGACTTCAACCTGGTGATCACCAACGCGCCGGGCGAGCAGTCCTGGCCGATCGCCGCCACCAACTTCATCCTGATGTACAAGCAGCCGAAGGACCCGCAGCGCAGCGCCGCCGCGCTGGCGTTCTTCAAGTGGTCGCTCGAGAACGGGGCGCCGCAGGCCGAGGCGCTGCACTACGTGCCGCTGCCGCCGGCGCTGGTCGCGCAGGTCGAGGCGTACTGGGCCGCCGAGTTCAAGTAAGCCCCTTCGACCCACGACGCCGCGCCGCGCACGCCGCAAGGCCTGCGCGGCGCGATCGCACCGAGCCCACCGGACCCGCATGAACGCCACCGTCCTCACCACCGACGCGCTCGAGGCGCGCAACGCCCGCGACATGCGCGCCGAGCGCGGCTTCCGCTGGCTCGTCACCGCCGCCGGCCTGTTCGTGCTGGTGTCGCTGTTCGCCGCCGCGTTCTCGATGCTGTGGGGCGGGCGCGACGCGTTCGCCAAGTTCGGGCTGGAGTTCCTGTGGCGCGACGCCTGGGACCCGGTCATGCAGGACTTCGGCGCGCTGGTGCCGATCTACGGCACCCTCGTCACCGCGCTGCTGGCGATGGTCATCGCCGTGCCGGTCAGCTTCGGCATCGCGATGTTCCTGACCGAGATCGCGCCGAAGTGGCTGCGCGGGCCGGTCGGCGCGGCGATCGAGCTGCTCGCCGGCATCCCGTCGATCATCTACGGCATGTGGGGCCTGTTCGTGCTGGTGCCGGTGCTGGCCGAGCACGTGTACCCGTGGGTCGACGAGAACCTCGGCCAGTGGCCGCTCGTCGGCGCGCTGTTCTCCGGCCCGCCGCTCGGCCTGGGCATGGGCACCGCCGGCCTGGTGCTGGCGATCATGGTGATCCCGTTCATCTCCTCGGTCATGCGCGAGGTGTTCCTGACCGTGCCAGGCCGGCTGAAGGAGTCGGCGTACGCGCTCGGCTCGACGCGCTGGGAAGTGATGTGGGACGTGGTGCTGCCCTACACGCGCTCGGCGGTGATCGGCGGCATCTTCCTCGGCCTGGGCCGCGCGCTGGGCGAAACGATGGCGGTGACGTTCGTGCTCGGCAACGCGCACCGGCTGACCACGTCGCTGCTGGAGCCGGGCAACTCGATCGCCGCGACGATCGCCAACGAGTTTGCCGAGGCTGACTCGCCAATGTACCTGTCGTCGCTGATCGCGCTGGGCTTCGTGCTGTTCCTGGTGACGTTCGTCGTGCTGACGATCGCGCGCCTGATGCTGCGCCAGCTGGCGAAGAAGGAGGGCAACTGATGGCCGCCATGACCGGCAACGCGCGCCTGTACGGCTGGCGCCGCGCCAAGAACCTCATCGCCCAGGCGCTTGCCGTGCTGGCCACCGTGTTCGGCCTGTTCTGGCTGGTCTGGATCGTCTGGACCACGCTGAGCAAGGGCCTGGCTTCGATCAACCTCGATCTGTTCACCCAGATGACGCCGCCGCCCGGCGACGAAGGCGGCATGCTCAACGCGTTCTTCGGCAGCGCGCTGATGAGCCTGCTCGGCATCGCGTTCGGCGCGCCGATCGGCGTGCTCGCCGGCACCTACCTGGCGGAGTACTCGCAGAAGTCCTGGATCGGCGAGACCGTCCGCTTCATCAACGACATCCTGCTGTCGGCGCCGTCGATCGTGCTGGGCCTGTTCGTCTACACGCTGGTGGTCGCGCAGATGGGCCACTTCTCGGCGCTGGCCGGCGCGATCGCGCTGGCGTTCATCGTGCTGCCGGTGGTCGTGCGCACCACCGACGAGATGCTGCGGCTGGTGCCGGTGCAGATGCGCGAGGCCGCGCTGTCGCTGGGCGTGCCGCAGTGGAAGGTCACGGTGCAGGTGCTGTACCGCTCCTCGCTGCCCGGCATCGTCACTGGCATCCTGCTGGCGCTGGCCCGCATTTCCGGCGAGACCGCGCCGCTGCTGTTCACCGCGTTGAACAACCAGTACTGGACGACCGACGTGCTCGCGCCGATGGCGAACGTGCCGGTGGTGATCTTCCAGTACGCGATGAGCCCGTACGAAACCTGGCACACGCTGGCCTGGGCCGGTGCCTTCGTGCTGACCCTGTTCGTGCTGCTTGTGAGCCTGGCCGCGCGCGCGATCGTGCTGCGCAACAAGATGACCCATGACTAACCTGACCTGGACGCCGGCCATGAACGACGCCCGCCTCACCATCGCCACCCCGACGCGCGACGCCGCGGTGCCCTCCCCGGCCTCGCAGGCGAAGCTGGCCGCGCGCGGGCTGGACTTCTACTACGACAAGTTCCACGCGCTCAAGGGCATCAACCTGGAGATTCCCGAGAAGCGCGTCACCGCGCTGATCGGGCCGTCGGGCTGCGGCAAGTCGACCCTGCTGCGCGTGTTCAACCGCATCTACGCGCTGTACGCCAAGCAGGAAGCCCGCGGCGAAGTACTGCTGGACGGGCAGAACGTGCTCGACCCGAAGTACCCGATGAGCCGGCTGCGCAGCAAGGTCGGCATGGTGTTCCAGAAGCCGGTGCCGTTCCCGATGACGATCTTCGAGAACGTCGCTTACGGCATCCGCCACCACGAGCGCCTGTCGAAGGCCGAGATGGCCGAGCGGGTCGAACTGGCGCTCCGCCAGGGCGCGCTGTGGGACGAGGTCAAGGACAAGCTCGGCCAGACCGCGCTCGGCCTGTCCGGCGGCCAGCAGCAGCGCCTGTGCATCGCGCGCGCGGTGGCGCTCAAGCCCGACGTGCTGCTGCTCGACGAGCCGACCTCGGCGCTGGATCCGATCTCGACCAGCCGCATCGAGCAGCTGATCGAGGAGCTGAAGAAGTCGTACACGATCGCGATCGTGACCCACAACATGCAGCAGGCCGCGCGCGTGTCCGACTACACCGCCTTCATGTACCTGGGGGACCTGATCGAGCACGGCCCGACCGACAAGATCTTCTCGAACCCGGACAAGCAGCAGACCGAGGACTACATCACCGGTCGCTTCGGCTGACGGACCCACACACCATGAGCACCCCCATGCACGACCACATCGTGAAGAGCTACGACGACGAGCAGCGCCGCCTGCTCAACGAAACCCTGCGCATGGGCGAGATGGCCGCCGCGCAGCTCGAGGCCGCGCTCGACGTGGTCCAGCGCCGCGACGACAAGGCCGCCGAGCGGATCATCGCCAACGACGAGGCGATCGACACGCTGGAGCACGAGATCAGCCACGACGTCATGAAGCTGGCGCTTCGTGGCCCGATGGCGCGCGACCTGCGCGAGATCCTGGCGGCGATCCGCATCGCGGCCGACATCGAGCGCGTCGGCGACTACGCCGCCAACGTGGCCAAGCGCTCCACCGCGCTGAACCTGGCGCCGCCGCTGCCGCACATCGCCGGCCTGCACGCGCTCGGAACGCTTGCGGTCAAGCAGCTGCGCGACGTGCTGGCGGCGTACCGCGACGGCGACGTCGAGGTCGCCCAGCGCGTGCGCGCGCGCGACGCCGAGATCGACGTGGCCTACACCGGCCTGTTCCGCGAGCTGCTGACCTACATGATGGAGGACGCGCGCAGCATCACCCCGTGCACGCACCTGCTGTTCATGGCCAAGAACATCGAGCGGATCGGCGACCACGCCACCAACATCGCCGAGAACGTGTGGTTCCTCGTACGCGGCGAGGACCCGCTGCCGCCGCGCGAGAAGCGCGACGACAGCAGCATCACCGCGCCGCCCGGCGCGTGAGCGCGCGCCGCCCCGCGCGGCGTGAATAAACGGTTAAGCGCCCGCCCGCGATGTACCGCGGCCCACCGTTCACGCGAGCGCTGACTCCTGGCAGGTGCATTGCGCGCCGCGACGCGCGATCCTTGCGCGTCCGGGCGCCGGTGTCGGCCCCGGCTGCAAGCCACGCGGGCGCCGGCACCCCGGCCACCGTCAACGCGCGGGCCCCCGCCCGCCCCGCCACCAGGAGCGCACCACCATGTCCAAGCACAACAACAAACCCGTTGCCCTCGCCGTCGGCGCCGCGCTGGTCGGCGGCCTCGCGCTGTCGGCGTCTGCCTTTGCGATGAGCGACCTCGGCCAGGGCTACCTGCTGAGCGCCTCGCACCACGGCGAGAAGACCACCGAAGGCAAGTGCGGTGAAGGCAAGTGCGGCGAAGGCAAGTGCGGCATGTCGAAGATGGACACCGACAAGGACGGCAAGCTATCGGCCACCGAGTTCGCCGCCGCGCACAAGGGCGACGGCAGCAAGTTCGCCTCCTACGACGCCGACAAGGACGGCTTCATCACCGATGCCGAGATGAAGGCCGCGCACGCCGCCAAGTCCGGCGACAAGCCGAAGGCCGCGATGGAAGGCAAGTGCGGCGAAGGCAAGTGCGGCGGCATGGGGTCCTGACCCCCCCCCTGCGCATGACCGGTAGCGCACACGTCCGCTGCCACCCGGGGACGGCGCCTGCGCCGTCCGCCGGGGCCTGGTCCAGTGTTGCGACCGCGTCGGGCCTGACGCGATGAGCGACGTCCGCCCGCTTCCCCTGCCCGCGGCCAGTGCCGGCCTCGGCCTGCGGCGCGCGCTCGTCGACGCGCTGCACACGGCGCCGGCCGGGGATTTCGATTTCCTCGAATGCGCGCCGGAAAACTGGATCGGCGTCGGCGGGCGCTTCGGCGATGCGCTCGAGGCGCTGTCCGCGCGCGTGCCGCTCGTCTGCCACGGCCTGTCGCTGTCGCTCGGCGGGGTCGAACCGCTCGACGAGACGTTCCTGGCGCGCGTGCGCCGCTTCCTCGACCGCCACCGCGTGCCGCTCTACAGCGAACACCTGAGCTACTGCAGCGACGACGGCCACCTGTACGACCTGCTGCCGATTCCGTTCACCGACGAGGCCGTGTACCACGTCGCCGCGCGCATCCGCCAGGCGCAGGACATCGTCGGCCGCCGCATCGCGGTCGAGAACGCCTCCTACTACGCCGCCGCGCCGGTGGCCGCGCACCAGCAGGCGCTGAGCGAGATCGACTTCATCAATGCGGTGCTGGCCGAGGCCGACTGCGACCTGCTGCTCGACGTCAACAACGTCTACGTCAACGCGGTCAACCAGCGCTACGACGCGGAGGCCTTCCTGGCGGCGCTGCCGGCGCAGCGGATCGCCTACATCCACGTGGCAGGCCATTACGACGAGGCCGACGACCTCAAGGTCGACACGCACGGCGCGCCGGTGAAGGACGCCGTGTGGGCCCTGCTCGCATCGGCCTACCGGCGCTTCGGCGCGCGGCCCACCCTGCTCGAGCGCGACTTCAACCTCCCGCCGTACGCCGAACTGGTCGGCGAACTCGGCACCGTGCGTGCGCTGCTGCACGATTACTCAAACGATCGCGCGCAGCCGCGAGCCGATGCCCGCGCCTGACGCCCCGGCCACGCTGCGCGCGCAGCAGTTCGCGCTGACCCGCCACCTGCGCGATCCGGCCGCGTCGCCCGCGCCGGCCGGCTGGGAGGAACGGCGCCTGCAGGTCTACCGCGACCTGCTGTTCAACAACATCTCGACGCTGCTGGCCGGCAATTTTCCGGTGATCCGCGCGCTGTACGGCGACGAGTGGCCGACGCTGGTGCGGGCGTTCTACCGCGAGCACCGCAGCCAGACGCCGCTGTTCCCCGAGATCGGCCGCGAGTTCCTGCGCTTCATCGACGCCCATCCCGATGTGGGCCCGCCGTTCCTGGCCGAACTGGCCCACTACGAGTGGGTCGAGCTCGCGCTGCAGATCGCCGAGGCGCGGCCCGGCGACGTCGCGCACGACCCGGAAGGCGACGTGCTCGACGGCGTGCCGGTCCTGTCGCCGCTGGCGTGGCCGCTGGCGTACACGTGGCCGGTGCAGCGGCTCGGCCCGGACTACCGGCCCGCGTCGCCGCCGCCTTCGCCGACGCTGCTGCTGCTGCGCCGCGAACCGGACGGCAGCGTGCGCTTCTCCGAACTGAGCCCACTGGCGTTCCGGCTGGTTCAGCGTCTCGGCGAGGCACCGACGCTGACCGGGCGCGCGCAATTGCTCGGGCTGGCGGCCGAAGCTGCCGCGGGTGACGCGGACGCCTTCGTCGCCCAGGGGCAGCCGCTGCTCGCGCAGATGCGCGCGACCGGCGTCGTGCTCGGAACCGTGCCGGCCGCCTGATCGCGACACGCGCCCGGCGCTCGCCACCGCCGCGTCGCACGGGACCCGTCTGCTAGTCTGGGCGGATGCATCCCGTCGCCGATCCCACCCTTGCCGTCGCTTCGCCGTCCCCACTGGCCACGCGCTTCCGCGGTTTCCTCCCGGTCGTGGTCGACGTCGAAACCGGCGGCTTCGACTGGAACCGGCACGCCCTGCTCGAGATCGCCGTCGCGCCGATCGACATCGACAGCGCCGGGCGCCTGTTCGTCGGCGAGATCACCAGCTCGCACGTCGTGCCGGCCCCGGGCACCGAGATCGATCCGAAGTCGCTGGAGGTCACCGGCATCGACCTCGACCACCCGTTCCGCGACGCCAAGCCCGAGCGGATCGCGCTCGACCGCGTGTTCGGCCCGGTGCGCGAGGCCTGCAAGCGGCACGGCTGCCAACGCGCGATCCTGGTCGGCCACAACGCGCACTTCGACCTGAACTTCCTCAACGCCGCGGTCGCGCGCAGCGGCCACAAGCGCAATCCGTTCCACCCGTTCAGCGTGTTCGACACGGTCACGCTGGCCGGCGTCGCCTACGGCCAGACCGTGCTCGCGCGCGCGGTGCACGCGGCGGGGCTCGAGTGGGACGGCGCGCAGGCGCATTCGGCGGTGTACGACACCGAACGCACCGCGCAGCTGTTCTGCCGGATCGTCAACGCGTGGTCGAGCGTGCCGCCGGCGCAGTGAGTCGTCGCGAACGAAGCCCCCGGCGCAGACTCAGCGCCGCAGCCGGCGCCGCAGCAGCCACGTAGCGACCAGACCGGCGGCCAGCGCCAGCGCGCCCAGCGCCACGAGCAGCCCGGCGCGCTGCTCGACGACGCCCTCGCCGAGCAGCACGGTGCCCGCCGCGTACGGCAGCTCGGCCACCGCGAGCGCCGCGAAATACACCCGGAAGCGCACGCCGAGCAGGCCGCACAGGTAGCCGGGCACCTCCGACGGCAGCGCAAACTGCAGCAGCAGCACCAGCGGGAACTGCGCATGCTCCGGGAGCCGCTCGGCGTACGCGTCGACCAGCCGCGCGGCGCGCGTCGAATGCACCAGCGGCCGCCGCAACCAGCGCCCCACCCCGTACGTGGTCAGGCCCCCGAGCAGCCAGCCCAGCCACAGCAGCCCCATCGTCGGCCACGCGCCCCAGGTGTAGACCGCCACCGGCACCAGCAGCGCGCTGGAGAAGAACGCCAGCAGCGCCGACGCCGCCGACAGCAGCACGAACACCAGCACGCCGGCGACCGGATGGGCGCGGATGACCGGCTCGGCGGCGGCGAGCAGGCGATGCAGGGCGTCGTGGGTGGCGTCGAGCGACACCACGGTGATCAGCAGCGCGAGGCCGAGCACGACCGCGAGCACCGGCCGCCAGTGCACGCTCGCCGCCGGCAGGCGCTCGCTCATCGCCGCGCCGTCTCCGGAAGAGCGCCCAACGGCTGACGCACGGTCGAACGGACGTTCAAGGCGTCGCCAGCTTCAGTCCGACCAGCCCGGCGACGATCAGCAGCACGCTGACGCCGCGCAGCAGGTTCATTGGCTCGTCGAACAGCACGATGCCGAGGATCACGGTGCCGACGGCGCCGACGCCGACCCACACCGCGTACGCCGTGCCGACCGGCAACGTCTTCATCGCCACGCCCAGCAGCCCGAGGCTGACGACCATCGCCAGCACGGTGGCCACCGAGGGCCACAGCCGGGTGAATCCTTCGGTGTATTTCAGTCCGATCGCCCAGCCGACTTCGAACAGGCCCGCGACCACCAGCAGCACCCACGCCATAGCCACCTCCGATGCGCGCCCGCGGGATCGCGCGGCGCGGCTGCACGGGGTCGTCCCCGGGGCAAACCAGCGACGGCGGGGTCGTCCCCGCCGCGGATCGGCGGCCGTCAGCCCGCGGCGAGGCCGCGCTGGCGCACCGCTTCGAACAGGGTCACGCCGGTGGCGACCGACACGTTGAGGCTTTCGACGTGGCCGCCGCCCGGCATCGGGATCTGCACCAGCTGGTCGCAGTTCTCGCGGGTCAGACGACGCAGGCCGTCGCCCTCGCCGCCGAGCACCAGCCCGACGTTGCCGCGCAGGTCGAGCGCGTAGATCGATGCGGTCGCCTCGCCGGCCAGCCCATACAGCCACACGCCGAGCTGCTGCAGGTCGCGCATCGTGCGGGCCAGGTTGGTCACCGGGATCACCGGGATGCTGTCGGCCGCGCCGGCCGAGGTCTTGCGAACCGTCGCGTTGACCTGCACCGACTTGTCCTTGGGTATGACCACCGCGGTGACGCCGGCGGCCGCGGCGCTGCGCAGGCACGCGCCGAGGTTGTGCGGGTCCTGCACGCCGTCGAGGATCAGCACCAGCGCGCGGCCCTCCGCCGCTTCGACCAGCGCCGGCAACTCGGCCTCGCCGTAGGTCTTGGCCGCCGCGTAGCGGGCGACGACGCCCTGGTGGCGCAGGCCGCCGGTCACGCCGTCGATCGCCTGCGTGGCGACGCGGCGCACGTCGATCTCGAGCCGGCGCGCCTGCGATTCGATCTCGGCGATGCGCGGGTTCTTGGCCCCGGCCTCGACCAGCACCTCGCGAACGTGTTCGGCGTCGTGCTGCAGCGCGGCCGAGACCGCGTTGATCCCGGCAATCCAGTGTTTTTCGCTCATGCCGCCATTATCGCCCGGTTGGGCGGCCGCGGGCAGCGCGGCGCGTGGCCGGGGCGCACGCGGGCGCCCCGGCACCCACCGTCAGTACTTCTGCTTGGTGCGCTTGGCCGGCGTGCCGCGCGGCGGCATCGCCTTGACCCCGTGCGACTCGGCCAGCCGGAAGTCGATCCGGCGGTCCTCGACGCTGGCCTTCAGCACGACGATGTCGACCCGGTCGCCGAGCCGGAACTCGCGCGCGGTGCGCTCGCCGGTCATCGTCTTGCGGATCGGGTCGAAATGGTAGAAGTCGTGCGGCAGCTGGGTCACGTGGATCAGGCCGTTGACCTTCGAGTCGTCGAGCTCGATGAACAGCCCGAAGCTGGTGACGCCGCTGATCACGCCGGAGAACTGGCCGCCGACGTGCTGCTCCATCCATGCGGCGCGGTAGCGCTCGTCGACCTCGCGCTGGGCCTCGTCGGCGCGGCGCGAACGCTCGGAGCACTGCAGCGACAGCGCGGCCATCTCATGCGGCGAGTAGGTGAACTGGTCGGGCTTGCCGGCGGCCAGCGCGTGCTTGATCGCTCGGTGCACCAGCAGGTCGGGGTAGCGGCGGATCGGCGAGGTGAAGTGCGCGTACGCCTCCAGCGCCAGGCCGAAGTGGCCGATGTTCTCCGGCGCGTACACCGCCAGCGACTGGCTGCGCAGGATCACCGACTCCAGCAGCGCCGCGTCCGGGCGCTCGCGGATCTTCTCCAGCAGCGCGCGGAAGTCGCGCGGCTGCACCTTGCCCCACGGCGGCAGCCGCAGCTTGAACTCCTTGAGGAACTCCTCGAGGTCGGCGTACTTAGCCTCCGGCGGCTTGTCGTGGTCGCGGTACGGCGCCGGCACGCGCTTGTCGAGCAGGTACTTCGCGGCTTCGACGTTCGCCGCGATCATGCACTCCTCGATCAGCTTGTGCGCGTCGTTGCGCTGGATCATGCCGGCCTGGGTGACCTCGCCCTGCGGGCCGAGCACGAAGCGGACCTCGCTGGACTCGAACTCGATCGAGCCGCGCTTCTGCCGCGCCTTGTCGAGGATGCGGTACAGCTGGTGCAGACGCTCGACCTGCGGCAGCAGCGATCCGATCCGCTGCAGCGCGTCCTCGCGGTCGGCCTCGGGAATGCCGTCGCCGACCGCGTTCCACACCTGGGTGTAGGTCAGGCGCGCATGCGAGTGCATGACCGCCTCGTAGAACTGCGCGCGCGAGACCTGGCCGTCGCGGCTGACCTGCATGTCGCAGACGAAGCACAGCCGGTCGACGCGCGGCACCAGCGAGCAGATGCCGTTGGACAGCGTCTCGGGCAGCATCGGCACGACGAAGCCGGGGAAGTACACCGACGTCGCGCGCTTCTGCGCCTCATCGTCGAGCGGCGTGCCCGGACGCACGTAGTGCGACACGTCGGCGATGGCGACCAGCAGGCGGAAGCCGTCGCGGTTGGGTTCGCAGTAGACGGCGTCGTCGAAGTCCTTGGCGTCCTCGCCGTCGATGGTCACCAGCGGCAGGCCGCGCAGGTCGACGCGCTTGGCGACGGTGGCCGCGTCGACCGCGACCGGCACGTTGGCGGCCTCGGCCAGCACCTCGGGCGGGAACTCGTGCGGGATGTCGTTGCCGTGGATGGCCGCCTGCACCGCCAGCGACGCGGTCAGGCGTTCGCCGAGCACGGTCAGGATGCGGCCGATCGGCGGACGGCGCGTGTCGGGCGACTGCACGATCTCGCTCACGACCAGCTGCCCGTGCTGCGCGTCGCCGCGGTCCTCGGCCGGGATCAGCACGTTGCGCTGGATGCGGCGGTCGTCCGGCACGACGAATCCGATGCCGGCCTCGACCGTGTAGCGGCCGATCAGGCGCGTCAGGCGGCGCTCGAGGACCTCGACGATCGCGCCCTCGCGGCGGCCGCGCCGGTCGACGCCGGTGACGCTGGCGAGCACGCGGTCGCCGTGCATCGCCTTGCGCATCTCGAACGGCGGCAGGAACAGGTCGTCGCCGCCGCCCGCGTCGGGCCGCAGAAAGCCGAAGCCGTCGGGGTTGGCGATCACGACGCCGGGGATCAGGTCCATCCGCGCGGTGGGCGCGAATTCGCCCTTGCGGTTCTGCAGAAGCTGGCCGTCGCGCAGCATCGCGCCGAGGCGCTTGCCGAGCGCGTCGAAGCGGTCGGGCGCGGTCAGTGCGAGCTTCTGCGCCAGCTCGTCGGCGGTCATCGGGCCGTCGGCGGCCGCGAGCACCTGCAGGATCATCTCGCGGCTGGCGATCGGCTCCGCGTAGCGCGAGGCCTCGCGCTCGGCGTGCGGGTCGCTGCCGTCGGACGGCGGCTTGATCGACGGCGGGCGGAATCCTTTCGGGGGCGGCTCGGGCAGCCAGCCGGGACGCTTGGGTCCGGGCTTGCCGGTGGATTTCGAAGCGGACTTGGGTCCGCGTGCCGCGGAGGCGCCGGCAGGCTTGCCGGCGGACGATTTCGCGGTGGAACGCCCGGTTTTCGGGCCGCGACTCGGGGGTTTCTTGGTCATCACGGCATCGTCGCACATCGCGATGAACGCGGTGTCGGCGCATCGGCGCGGCAGCGGGGTCACCCGCCGGCGTCAGCTGCGCGGCGCATCCGCGGTCATGGCGTGCGTCAGCACCGGCGCGAACCCGCCGCCGGGCGTGCGGAAGTTGGTCGTCTGTCCCTGGTAGACGCGGGCGGCGTACAGCAGCGCCTGGCCGCGGTACGCATAGCAGCGCAGGTCCACCTTCAATGCGCCGCCACCCGACGCGAGCCGTCGCTCGCTCGGCGCGACGAGTGCCTGCGCCACGTACTCGCCCTGCGCGATCTCATCCCACACGCGACGCGTGAGCTTGTCGCCGCGGTAGCTGGCCTTGCTGCCGAAGCCCGCCGCCGGCTTGAAGAACAGGCCGCGCCGCTCCGCCCACATCGCATCGCGGTGGTCCGGCGTGACGCGGCGCGTGCGCGGCACGGACGCCGCCAGCGTGGCGATCGCGTCGGCGTCCGCGCCGGCCGCCGCGAGAAAGGCGCCGTCGCCCAGCAGCGAAAGGTCGCGCTTGTCCGCGTACAGCGCGTGCGCGCGCGGGTGCGGCGTGAGCGCCACCTGCCCGGCGAGATACGCCTCGCGCAGCACCCCGTGCGCCGGCGCCTGCAGCGCGAAGTCGGTCAGCCGGTTGTAGACCAGGTCGACCGCCTCGTCGCGCCACCACAGCCGGCCGTCGCGCGGCACCAGTTCGTCCGGCGCACAGATCTCGGCACGCAGCCCGTGCTGCCGCAGCAGCGCGCGGTACATGACGAACTCGGGGTACAGGTACTGCTGCTCCGGCACCTCGTCGACGATCGCCACGAAGCGCAGCGGCGCGGCGCCGCGCTGTCCTTCCCATTCCGCCAGCAGCGACGACAGCACCGCGTCTTCCGCCGCCCGGGGATCCGTCGGCGGCGCGGTGATGGCCGGCATGCAGATGCGCTGCGCCTGCGCCAGCAGCACGTTGAGCAGCGCGCCGCCGGGGTTGGTGTTGATCTCGATCAGCCGCGGCCGTTCCGGACCGAGGTGGAAATCGAACCCGAGCAGCCCGCCCGGCGAGCCGGGGTCATGGCCCGCGATGCCGGGCGCCCAGGCGAGCGCCGCCGACCGGTACGCCGGCAGCGCGACCACCTGTTCGACGGCCGCGACGACGGCGTCGACGCGCTCCACGTGCGCTCGCGCGACGTACACCGGCAGTGCGGAGAACAGATGCGGATGCGACGTGGCCAATGCGGCGGGCACGCCGTGGGCGGCGAGCAGCGACTCGAGTTCGCCGTGCAGCGCGCTCGGATTCACGCCGATGCAGAAGCAGTCGCGGTTGAGCTGCTCCATCGAGTCGGTTGACAGGCAGGCCGCGTCGCACGTGTCATCGGGCAGGGGCCATCGGGGATCTTGCACGTGCGCGCTCACTGTCCGGTCCTTCACGCATCCGACATGGGCATCGCGTGGGTCCGCCTCAAGGTGCGCGTCTCCGGGTGCAGCGGACATGTCCAGGGCGCACGACGCGCGTCCCGGCCCTGGCCAACTGCAGCATCACAAACGCCCCCGCCACGGCCGCCCACGTCACGCCCGTGCGGCAGGCACCGTCATAAGGAGTTCGTGCAGGGCGTCCACGGTCGTCGGTTTGACGAGGTGGTGGTCGAACCCGGCCTCGAACGCGCGGCGACGATCGTCTTCCTGCCCGTAGCCGGTCAGCGCGACCAGGACCGGCTGCCGCCCCGGCAGCGCCCTTACCCGCCTGGCCACCTCGTAGCCGTCCATGCCCGGCATCGCGATGTCGACCAGCGCCAGCTGCGGCCGCAGCGCTTCGACCTCCCGCAGCGCCGAGGCGCCGTCGTACACCGCGTGCGCCTGCTGGCCCAGCGCCGTGAGCATCAACACCATTGTGTTGGCCGACGGCTCGACGTCGTCGACGACAATCACGCGATGCGGCGGCGGGGCCGGCAGCGACGCCCGGCACGCGGGCGACGCCTCCGCGCTCGCGTCGTCGCCGGGCACGGTCGGCAGCCGGACGACGAACTCGCTGCCGCGCCCCGGCCCGTCGCTCCACGCGTGGACGGTGCCGCCATGCAGTTCGACCAGGCTCTTCACCAGCGTCAGTCCGATGCCGAGGCCGCCGTGCGACCGCGCGACGGAATGGTCGACCTGGGTAAACATCTCGAAGATGGCCGCGAGCATGTCCTCCGGGATCCCGGCGCCGTCGTCGCGCACGGCGATCACGGCCCAATCGCCTTCGCGCTTCACGGTCAGCCAGACGTGCCCGCCCGCCGCCGTGTACTTGGCCGCGTTGTTGAGCAGGTTGCCGAACACCTGCACGAGGCGACCGAGGTCGGCTTCGACGAACACCGGCTCGTCGGGCAGCGCGACGGCAAGCGCGTGCCGGTGCGCGTCGAGGAACGGCTGCAGCGACCCGCCCGCCCGGCGAGCGATGACACGGCCGCGCCGCGGGCAGGTCGCAGGCGTGGCGCGCGCGATGTCGCGTTGCCCGCGAGCGAATCAGGTGGAGTGCACGGTCTCATCGGCAACGAATCTAGCCGGGCGACCAGCCAGCGGCAAACCGCGGCCCGCCGCGCCGCGCAGGTGAATCGTTCAGTGCCCCCGCTCACGACATGGCTAACCACGCCGCAGAAGTCGTCTGGTCAGCGATACCCATCTCCACTGCGCTCTAGTCCGCCGCTTGGAAGCCAGCAGCGGGCACGCGCCCGGTGCGACCACTCGAGACCAGCGCGAGTGCTCCTGAGTGGACATCCGCTAGGCACGAATCGGGACGTTGCGCCTTCTAGCAACCCGAGAGACCGCAATCGGCGCGATCATCTGATCTGCGGCAAAACCCGCGCAGTCACCTACGGTGACTGCGGATAGCACGGGATATCCGATCCGAGATGCACCCATGGCTGAGCGCTCGAGGTCCAGATATGCACCATGGGCTTGAAGCCCGAGGGGTCATCGAGGGACGCAAAGCGAATGGACATCAGGTCCGGGACCACTTCGCCTCGGGTGAAAAGGGGCGTGCCGCACTGCGCACAGAAGCTTCGCGTGGTGGATCCCCCGCTGCTGCCTCGAACTGTGTATGCCCCGAGGGTTCCAGAAACTTCTGTTTCAGCGACGCGAACGACGACGCCCGACGCAAAGGGGGCGCCGCTGGACAGCTGGCAGTCGCGGCAATGGCAACTGAGCATGGCGATGGGGTCGCCATGGCAAACGTAACGTATCGCGCCACAGGCGCAGCCGCCAGAGAATGGTGAGGTGATCACTTACTTTCCTTCTACCGCCTAAGACTGGAATTGAGTCGGGCCTCGACGCGGCGTCGGACCGGACGGGTTCTTGGGCGCCATGCTAGTTGCCTGCTGGGGCCGGCGATATTTCGCGAGATTACTTTTCGCGTGCTCACGAGCGAACAGGGCGGCTCGCTGCGCGCCGCGCTCACCCAGAGCGGGCACTTTGGCCGCATTGCGAAAGCCCTGCGCCGCATTCATGCCCACTATGACAGCGACCTCGATGTCGCCACGCTGGCCCATGAGGCCAGCATGAGCGTTCCGGCTTTCCACAGCCACTTCAAGTCGGTCACCCACACATCGCCGATCCAGTACATCAAGTCGATACGCCTGCACCAGGCGCGACTGCTGATGATCCGAAACGGCCATACGGCGGCCAGCGCCGCGGCCCATGTGGGTTACGAAAGCACATCGCAGTTCAGCCGCGAGTTCAAACGACTCTTCGGCAACTCACCCGGCGTTGAGGCCAAACGGCTGCAGCAGGTGATGTCGCTGTCGCAACCGCTTTTCTTCACCGCAAGCTGAGTTCACGTGGTCACAGCGGGGTCGCGACGAAGTCGGCCTCGAGCGCGGGTTTGGGCGACTGACTTGCAGGCCTTGTCGCCGTCCATGTCGGCCTTCGCCAGGCGGGCCCGGCTCCCCGCGGAAAGGCGCTTCCAAATGTGACCCCCAGCTTGGCTGGGCCGCAATGGGATGTTCCGGGGGGCACTGAAACAAAAAACCCGCCGGATCGGCGGGTTTGTCGTGATGCGCTGGACGGTGCGGCATGTCCTGCGAATCGGTGTTGGTGCCCAGGAGAGGACTCGAACCTCCACGGTTTTACCCGCTAGTACCTGAAACTAGTGCGTCTACCAATTCCGCCACCTGGGCCAATCGCAGCGGGCGAACCCGTGCGAGGCCGCGTATGTTGCGGCGCGGCGCGCGGCTTGTCAACGGATCGCCGCGAAGATTTTACGCGCGCCGGCCCGCCCCGCGCCGGCACCGTGACGGTCGTCCGGCGGACCGTCAGGCCGGCCGTACGAATCGGTAGTGCGCCACGCCCCACTCCTGCCCGCCGTCGTAGCCGAACAGCTCCGCGCAGGCCATCCAGAACATGCGCCAGCGCTGGAACCACAGCTTCGCCGTCTGCGGGCTGTAGGCCTGCGTCAGGATCGCCATGACCGCGTCGCGGTTGCGGTCCTGGTTCTCCAGCCAGTGGTTCGACGTCCGCTGGTAATGGGTGCCGTCGACCAGCCAGCGCTGCTCCAGCTTCAGGTCGCGCTGGAACCACAGCAGCGTGTCGGCCGCCGGCATCAGCCCGCCGGTGAAGAAGTGCCGGCCCATCCAGTTGTCCTCGCCCTCGGTCTCGAACGGGTAGACCAGCGTGCGGTGGACGAAAATGTGCACGAACAGCTTGCCGCCCGGCTTCAGCCAGCCGTTGATGCGGCCGAGCAGCGTGTCGTAGTTGCGCATGTGCTCGAACATCTCGATCGACACGCAGCGGTCGAACTGCGCCGGGTCGAGCTCGAGCCGGTTGACGTCCTGGGTGATCACCCGAACGTTGCCGAGCCCGCGCTCGCGGCACTGGCGCTCGATGTGCTCGCGCTGCGGGCGCGAGTTCGACACCGCGGTGATCCGCGCGTTCGGATAGCGCTCGGCCATCCACAGGGTCAGCGAGCCCCAGCCGCAGCCGAGCTCGAGGATCTGCTGCCCATCAGCCAGCTCGGCGCGCTCGCCGTACAGGGCCAGCATCGCCTCCTCGGCCTGGTCGAGGGTCTCGGCGCCGGTCGGGTAGTAGCAGCTCGAGTACTTGTAGCGCTTGCCCAGGCACAGCTCGAAGAACGCCGGCGGCAGCTCGTAGTGCTGCGCGTTGGCCGCATCGGTGTGAATCGCGACCGGGCTGTGGCGCAGCAGCTCGATGCGCCGCGCGTAGCGGGCGGCCTGCGCGTCGAGGCCGCCGGCCATTTCCTCGCGCAGGCGCTGCGCGCACATCCGGCGGATGCCCAGGCGCAGCAGCGGGTCAGGGACCAGGCCGCGCTCGGCCAGGCCGAGCAGCCCGGGTGCCGGCGCGTCCTGCGCGAGTTCGTTGTCGACGATGGCGTTCATGCGGCGGCCCTTGTGGCGGTGTCAGGCATCGGTGGACGGGGTCGGATCGGATTTCGGGAACCACGGGAACAGCATCGGCGTGGTCTGCTGGTAGCGGCGGTAGTCGTCTCCGCGCGAACGCAGCGCCTGCGCCTCGGTGTACGGGATGCCGCTGACGTAGCGCAGGAACAGGTACATCACCACCGGCCCGGCCGCGCTGAGCCAGAACCACGGCGAACCCACCGCCAGCAGCACGTAGGCGAACCAGTGCAGCCACTCGAAGAAGTAGTTGGGGTGGCGCGAGTAGCGCCAGAGGCCGTCGCGGCAGGTCTTTCCCTTGTTAGCGGGGTTCTCGCGGAAGCGCGCCAGTTGCCGGTCGGCGATGCCCTCCCCGACCACGCTCAGCAGCCACACCGCGACGCCGCCGACCAGCCACGGCGTCACTTCGCCCACCGGGTTGCGCGCCACGGCGAGGAACGGCAGCGCGAACAGCACGATCAGCAGGGCCTGGAACTGGAAGAACAGGAAGAAATAGAGCTGGTTGCCGCCCCAGTGCTCGCGCAGGTTGCGGTAGCGGCCGTCCTCGGCCTCGCGGCTGACGCGGTGCCACAGGTGCCAGCCCAGCCGCACGCCCCACGCGCCGCCGAGCACGCCCAGCAGCACGCGCGGCAGCAGCGCGCCGTCGCCGAGGACGGCGAACAGCACCGCGGCGCCGCCGACGCCGAACGACCAGATCACGTCGACGATGCCGGCGTTGTCGCGACGGCGCTGCCACACCCAGCCGAGCGTCTGCACGACGGCGGCCAGCGCCCACAGCAGCAGGATCGACGTCCACAGGTTCATCGCGCGCCCTCGTTCAGTGCCAGTGGAATCGTGCCCGTGCGTTCGCCGCGCCGCGCCAGCGCCGCCAGCAGCGGCAGCGCCACGCCCCACGCCATGGCCAGCCACGCGATCGCGCGCCAGGTCGGCTCGGCCAGCACCAGCGCATCGAAGCCGCGCGCCGCGCCGAGGTACGACAGCGGCCCGCCGATCGCGCCGAACGCGACCGCGAGCCACGCGCTGCGCTTCAGGAAGCCCATCGAGTGGTTGATCGTCAGCGCGAACGCCGACCAAAGCGCGAGGATCCACAGCGGCGCCGCCCGCTCCGACGGCCACGCCGCGGCGTACGTGCCCCAGCCGCTGAAGGCGAGCACCCCGTCGAGCACCACGCCCATCGCCACCGCGGCGGCGAGCAGGCGCAGCTCGGCGCGGCGGTCGTCGCTGATCGCCAGCTGCCACGCGACGAACGCCAGCGCCGCGGCCACGCCGGGCCAGGTGAGCCCGCGTCCGGCGCCGATCACCGCGCAGAACCAGACCAGCTGGTAGCCGACGAGGTTGCTCCAGAACCTCATGCCTGCAGCGTCCGTCCGTCGACCGCCAGTTCGCGCTCGGGCAGCAGCGCCGCGCGCCGATGGCCCGGCTTGGCCATCAGCATCTGCACGACGCCGATCGAGCGCTCGCGGAAGCCGCCCTCGCAGTACGCCAGGTAGAACTCCCACATGCGGATGAAGCGCTCGTCGTAGCCCTGCGCTCGCACGTCGCCGAGCCGGGCAAGGAAGCGCTCGCGCCAGGCCTGCAGCGTCAGCGCGTACGAGCCGCCGAAGTCGTCGATCTGCAGGATCGCCAGGTCGCTGGCGCGGGTCTTGGCGGCGGTCATCGCCGCGATCGACGGAATGAAGCTGCCGGGGAAGATGAAACGCTTGATGAAGTCGACGCTGCGGCGCGCCTGCTCGTAGCGGTGGTCCTCGATCGTGATCGCCTGCACCAGCGCCAGCCCGTCGGGCTTCAGCAGCGCGCCAAGCTGGCAGAAATACGTGTCCAGGTACTGCGCGCCGATCGCCTCGATCATCTCGATCGACACCAGCTTGTCGTACTGGCCGCGCAGGTCGCGGTAGTCCTCCAGCAGAACGGTGATGCGGTCGGACAGCCCGGCCGCGGCGATGCGCTCGCTGGCCAGGGCGTGCTGCTCGCGCGAGATCGTCGTCGTGGTCACGTGTGCGCCGTAGTGCCGGGCCGCGTGCATCGCGAAGCCGCCCCACCCCGTGCCGATCTCGACCACGCGGTCGCCCGGCTGCAGGTTCAGCTTGCGGCAGATGCGGTCGAGCTTGCGGAACGACGCCGACTCGAGCGTGTCGTCGTCGGACTCGAACAGCGCCGACGAGTACATCAGGTCCGGCGACAGGAACAGCTCGAAGAACGGGTTGCCGAGGTCGTAGTGCGCGGCGATGTTGCGGCGGCTGCCGGTGCGGGTGTTGCGGCGCAGGGCGTTCCACCCGCGCATCGCGATGCCGCCCAGGCGCGCCAGCCCGGTTTCCATGCCGTCGAGCAGGTCGCGGTTGCGCACCAGCAGGCGGATCAGCCCGACCAGGTCGTCGCAGCGCCACAGGCCGTCCATGTAGGCCTCGCCGGCGCCGACGCTGCCGTTGGCGGCGACCGCGCGGTAGAAGCCCGGATCGTCGACCCACAGCCGCACCTGCGGGCCGTCGTCGTCGCCAATGCGCACCTCGCCGATCGCGTCGGTCAGCACGATGCGGCCGGCGCGCAGCGGCCCGATCTGCTCGAGCAGGCGCGCGCGCAGGAAGCGCTCGACGGCGCCGAACCGCTCGCTGCGCGTGGACGGGGATACCAGTTCGTTCATCGCGGGCCTCGGAGGGTGCGCGGGTGGTCGTGGACGGGATTGCGCTTGAGCCACAGCTTCAGCGCCTGCCAGTGGATCGCGGTCATCACCCGTGCGGTCATCGCCGGGTAGCGCCACAGCACGCGGGCGAGCGAGGCGCCCGTCAGCGGACGCCGCTTGAGCGCGAGGGTCGCGTCGAACTCGGGCTCGCCCTCGCGCAGCACGTCCATGTGCACGTGCAGGTCGTCGCCCGGCGCGGTGAAGCGCCAGCGGTAGTTGCGGTCCATCGGCATGAACGGGGACACGTGGAAGCGCTTCGGGAACGACCACTCGAACGCCCGGCCGCGGGTCGCGGCGCCGTCGACCGGCAGCACGTAGGCGTGCCGCTCCGACCACGGCGTGTTGGTGATCTCGGCGACGACGGTCTCGAGTGTGCGGCCGTCGGGCGCGTAGCAGTAGTAGAAGCTGACCGGGTTGAACACGTAGCCGAAGTAGCGCAGGTGGGTGAGCAGCCGGACCGGGCCGGTCGGCTGCACGCCGGTGTGCTGGCGGACGCGCTCGCGCACCGCGTCAGCGAGCGGCAGGTCGGACGGGCCGAGGTAGTCGCTGCGCCGGAACTCGGCCACGTTGCGGCGGCGCGACGACCACAGCCAGCGGTCGTCGAACACGCGCTCGACCTCGTCGAGGTCCAGCAGCAGCTGGGCGACCCGGTAGGTGAACGCATGCGGGTGCGGCGCGCGGCGGCGGTGGCGGACCGTGCCTTCGTAGACCGCGCTGGCCCATGGCGGCGCGGCGACGGCGGGCGCCGCGCCACCCGTCACGGGCCGTCGTTGGTCCGCGACCGCGTTCATGCCGGCTCCGCGACCGGCACGCGCAGGACCGGGCGCTCGCGGGTCGCGCGCAGATCGAAGCCCGACCCGAGGGCGGCGGCGACGTCGACCGCGCTGCGCATGCCGTCCTCGTGGAAGCCCCAGCCCCAGTACGCGCCGGCGAACCACGTGCGACGCTGGCCCTGGATCTCGGCCTTGCGCTGCTGCGCGGCGACGGAGGCGTGGTCGTAGACGGGATGGTGGTAGCGCATGCGGCGCAGCACCTTGTCCGGATCGATCGCCTCGCTGCGGTTCAACGTCACCACGAACGTCTCCGGCGCGTCGATGCCCTGCAGCAGGTTCATGCAGTAGCTGACCGTGCACGCGTCGCGCGGGTCGGCCGGAACGTGCGCGTTCCACGCCGCCCAGGCCTTGCGGTTGCGCGGCAGCAGGCGCGTGTCGGTGTGCAGCACGGTCTCGTTGAGCTGGTAGCGGATCGCGCCGAGGACCTCGCGCTCGCGCTCGCTGGGGTCCTCGAGCATGCGCAGCGCCTGGTCGCTGTGGCAGGCCAGCACGACGTGGTCGAAGCGCTCGACGAAGCCCGGCCCGCGCACTTCGACACCCTCGGCGTCGCGCCGCACGCCCAGCACCGGCGTCGCGACGCGCTCGGTCACCGACCACCGCGAGCGCAGCGCGCGCACGTAGCTCGACGACCCGCCCTGCACCACCCGCCACTGCGGCCGGTCGGCCACCTGCAGCATCTGGTGGTTGGCCATGAACTGGACGAGATAGCGCGCCGGGAAGTCGAGCACCTGCTTCGCCGGCGACGACCACAGCGCCGAGGCCATCGGCAGCAGGTGCTCATCGCGGAACAGATCGCCGTAGCCGTTCACGGCGAGGTAGTCGCCCAGAGTCGGGCCAGGCTCGTCGCTGCGGAGCAGCGCCGGCGACTCGCGGTAGAAGCGGACGATCTCGCGAACCATGCGCAGGAAGCGCGGCGACAGCAGGTTGAGGCGCTGGCAGAACAGCCCGTCCAGGGTGCCGGCGTTGTACTCGAGCCCCGACGCCTCGCTGTGCACCGAGAAGCTCATCGTCGTCGGCTGCGACCGCACGCCCAGCTCGTCGAACAGCCGCGACAGCAGCGGGTAGTGCTCGGGGTTGAACACGATGAAGCCGCTGTCGACCGCGTAATGGCGACCCTGCAGCTCGATGTCGTGGGTGTGGGTGTGGCCGCCGAGGTAGTCGTTGCCTTCGAACAGCACGACCTCGTGCTCGCGCGACAGCAGCCACGCCGACGCGAGCCCCGAGATGCCCGACCCCACCACCGCGATGCGCACGGCTCAGCCCCTCGCCGACGGCTGCGCGGCGCGCGCGAGGACCCAGGCCGGCACCGGCTTGAGGTCGCGCACCAGGCCGAACAGGGCCATCAGCCGCAGGCCGTAGTAGGTCAGGTCCACCTCCCACCAGCGGAAGCCCTGCCGCGCCGAGCCGGGAAAGAAATGGTGGTTGTTGTGCCAGCCCTCGCCGAACGTCAGCAGCGCCAGCCACAGGTTGTTGCGGCTGTCGTCGCGGGTCTCGAAGCGCCGCTTGCCGAACCGGTGCGCCAGCGAGTTGATCGTGACCGTCGCGTGGAACAGCACCGTCGTCGAGATGAAGAAGCCCCACACCAGCATCTGCCCGGCGCTGGTGCCCAGCTGCGGGGCGACGCGCTCGAGCAGCGCGCCGAGGCCGAACAGCGCCGCGGCCAGCGCGACCGGCACGACCAGGTCGAAGCGGTCCAGCCAGCGCAGCTCGGGGAACCTGGCGAGATCCGGGATGCGCTCCCAGTGCGTCCGGAACGCGCGCGCGGTCAGGAACCAGCCGGCGTGGCTCCACAGGAAGCCGTGCTGGCCAGGCGAGTGCGGGTCCTGGTGGGTGTCGGCATGGCGGTGGTGGTGGCGGTGGTGAGCGGCCCACCACAGCGGGCCGCGCTGCACGCACGCGGCGCCGACCAGCGCGGCGATGAACTGCACCGGGCGCGAGGTGCGGAACGTGCGGTGCGAGAAATAGCGGTGGTAGAACCCGGTGATCGCGAACATCCGGACCGCGTACAGCGCGACCGCGACCGCAACCGCGATCGGCGAGACGCCGACCCAGAACACCGCCAGGCAGGCCAGGTGCATCGCGATGAACGGCAGCGCGCGCAGCCAGTCGATGCGGTCGGCCGCCGGGTCGTTGTCGTCGAGCTCGCTTGCCGTGTCGAACCAGCGCCGGACGGCCGCGATCGCGCGCCGGCGCAGCGGCGGTGATGCGGCAGGGCGAACGGTGGACGACTGCGGCATCGACGGGCTCCGGAACGGGTTACCCAGCTTTACGCAGCCCGTCGGACCGCGGATGCAGCGCCGGCCTCAGCCGGCGACTGCATCGCATTGCGCATCACAGTTCGAGGATGCCGCCCTTGGCGATGACCGGACCGGTCGGCTTGCCCTGCGGCGCGCCACCGGACGGCTCCAGCGTGATCGCCAGCGTCGAACCGATCTCCAGCTCGCGACGCAGCTGCGCGGGCACCGTGACCGTGTGCGAACGCTCGTTCGACACGACGCCCAGCGAAATCGGCGCCTGCCCGCTCGGGATCACCCACAGTTCCGGCACGCGGCCCTGGCCGTCGGCCGGCTGCGGGATCGGCACCATCAGCACCGTGCCCTTGGCCGGGTCGACCGACACGAGCCACGCCGGGTTGCCGCTGTCGTTGGCGAGGATCGTCACCGGCTTGGCGACGTCGGCCTCGGCCGGCTGCGGCGACGGCTGCGGTGCCGGGGTCGGCTCCACCGCCACCGGCGGGGCCACCGGCTCGACCGGTGCCTGCGGCACGCGGCCGATGAAGATCGCGGCGACCGCGGCGGCCGCGGCGAAGCCGGTGGCGGCGCGCCAGAAGTTCACGCTGCTGAGCAGCCCACCGCCGCCGCTGCGCTCCACCGACGCCCAGCCCAGCCGGGTGCGGATGCGCGGCCACACGTGCGCAGGCGCCTCGACCGGCGCGATCTCGTCGATCAGCGGCGCCAGCCGGCGCTCCCATCCGTCGACGAGCCGCGCGAACGCGGGATCGGCGACGATCTTGGCTTCGGCCGCCCGGCGCTCGCCGGCATTCAGAACGCCCAGCACGTACTCGCCGGCCTGGGTGTCGGCGCTCGGCGGGTCCTGGTCGAAATCGTGTTCGCGAATGTTCATTGTTCGAGGCACGCCCGCAGTTGCATCAGGCCACGACGGATCCAGCTCTTGACCGAGCCGAGCGGCGAGCCGATGCGGGTCGCCAGTTCCTCATAGGTGGCACCGTCGAAGAACGCGGTGCGGATCAGCGAGCGGCGACGCTCCTCGAGCTGGTCCATGCACATCTCCAGCCGCTCGCGGTCGGTCGACGCCTCGGCGGCCTTCATAGGCGACGCGCCCGGATCGGGCAGCTCCTCGGCGAATTCGATCGGCGCCATCCGCGCCGGGCCCGGCGACGAGCGCAGCCGGTCGATCGCCTTGTTGCGGGCGATCATCGCCAGCCACGTGATCGCGCTGGCGCGGGCCGCGTCGAACTGGCCGGCCTTGCGCCAGACGGTCGCGTAGACCTCCTGCAGCACGTCCTCGGCTTCGTCGCGGTCGGGGATCACGCGCAGGCACACCCCGAACAGTTTCGAGGACGTCGCCCGGTAAAGGTGCTCGAAGGCGGCGCGGTCGCCCGCGGCCACCGCGGCGATCTTGCTCGCCAACACGTCGGCGGCGGTCGCCGTCGGCGTC
The DNA here is from genome assembly GCF_003586305.1 of Cognatilysobacter tabacisoli. GTDB lineage: Bacteria > Pseudomonadota > Gammaproteobacteria > Xanthomonadales > Xanthomonadaceae > Cognatilysobacter_A > Cognatilysobacter_A tabacisoli. The sequence continues at coordinate 1,228,059 of NZ_QXJI01000001.1, forward strand.
ATCAATTCGCTCATCCCATTCCCTGCTTGCAGATGTCCCGGGCCGGAGTGTAGCCGCTCCGGCCTCGGCCGCGCCGGGTCAGGGGCGCGCGCCGGGCTCGACCAGCCAAAGTGCGACGCTCGCCACCAGCAGGGCCAGTTCGAGTCCGGCGACCCAGCGCGTGGTCGCGCCGACAGGACGGAAGCGGGCCACCGTGACCAGCCGGTACGCGACGATCGGCACGTACAGCGCGAGCGCGAGCAGCAGCCCGACGCGCAGCTCGCCGGCCCACGCGCAGTAGGCGAAGACGACCGCCAGGCCCAGCTGCAGGCCGCCGTAGACGACCAGGTATTCGGACTTGCCGCCCGGATCGAGCCGCGCGTAGCCCATCGACGACGACGTCGCCCACGGCTTGACCGTGCACCACAGGGCCAGCACGGCGTAGAGGAGCGCATTGAGGTAGAGGAAACCGGCGACCATGGCGCTGCTCCTTGTCGGGGGTCGATCACTGTCGGGTAGGTTCCCATGGCGGCGGCAGGCTCCGCGTGTCCGTCCAGCCAGAGCTACGCCCCCGCTGCCAGAGCGGATGCATGCGCCGCGTGAAGGGCGCCGCGCCGTTCATCCGACCGTGGAGTTTCACGATGGCGATGCCTGCTGACCGGCCCGCCGCCGCGGCACGTCGGGTCGCGCCGCCGCCGGCCGCTAGAATCGTCGGTCTGTCCCGACCCCGGTGCCGCCCCGCTCCATGAACGATTCCGTCCGCCCCGCCTTCCACGGCTTCGAGCAGATCCCGCTGCGCGAGTACGCCGAGCGTGCCTACCTCGACTACTCGATGTACGTGGTCCTCGACCGCGCCCTGCCGTTCCTCGGCGACGGGCTCAAGCCGGTGCAGCGCCGGATCATCTACTCGATGAGCGAGCTCGGCCTCAACGCCGGGGCCAAGCCGAAGAAGTCCGCGCGCACCGTCGGCGACGTGATCGGCAAGTACCACCCGCACGGCGACAGCGCCTGCTACGAGGCGATGGTGCTGATGGCCCAGCCGTTCTCGTACCGCTACCCGCTGGTCGAGGGCCAGGGCAACTTCGGCTCGACCGACGACCCCAAGTCGTTCGCGGCGATGCGCTACACCGAGTCGAAGCTGACCCCGATCGCCGAGGTGCTGCTCGGCGAGCTCGGCCAAGGCACGGTCGACTGGACGCCGAACTTCGACGGCACGCTCGAGGAGCCCTCGTGGATGCCGGCGCGGCTGCCGCATCTGCTGCTCAACGGCACCACCGGCATCGCGGTCGGCATGGCCACCGATGTGCCGCCGCACAACCTCAATGAAGTGGTCAGCGCCTGCGTGCGCCTGCTCGACGACCCCGACGCCACCGTGCGCGACCTGTGCGAGCACATTCGCGGCCCGGACTACCCGACCACCGCCGAGATCATCACCCCGGCCGCCGACCTCGTGCAGATGTACGAGACCGGGCTGGGCAGCGTGCGCGCGCGCGCCACGTGGGTGAAGGAGGCCAGCAACTTCGTCATCACCGCGCTGCCGCACCAGGCCTCGCCGGGCAAGGTGATCGAGCAGATCGCCACGCAGATGCGCGCCAAGAAGCTGCCGTGGCTGGAGGACATCCGCGACGAGTCCGACCACGCCAACCCCACGCGCATCGTGCTGATCCCGCGCAGCAACCGGGTCGACGCCGAGCAGCTGATGGGCCACCTGTTCGCGACCACCGACCTGGAGAAGAGCTTCCGGGTCAACTTCAACGTGATCGGCCTCGACGGCCGCCCGCAGGTCAAGAACCTGCGGATGCTGCTGTCGGAGTGGCTGGCGTTCCGCACCGACACCGTCACCCGCCGGCTCAAGCATCGCCTCGAGAAGGTCGAGCGCCGCCTGCACCTGCTGGAAGGCCTGCTGGTCGCCTTCCTCAACCTGGATGAAGTGATCCGCATCATCCGCAGCGAGGACGAGCCCAAGCCGGTGCTGATGCAGCGTTTCTCGCTCAGCGAGGAGCAGACCGAGTACATCCTCGAGACCCGCCTGCGCCAGCTGGCGCGGCTGGAGGAAATGAAGATCCGCGGCGAGCAGGCCGAGCTCGAGGCCGAGCGCGAGCGCATCACCGCCACGCTCGCCAGCAAGGCCAAGCTCAAGAAGCTGGTCAAGGACGAACTGCTGGCCGACGCCAAGAAGTTCGGCGACGCGCGCCGCTCGCCGCTGGTCGAGCGCGGCGCCGCGCAGGCGATCTCCGAGAGCGAGCTGGTGCCGAGCGAGCCGATGACCGTCGTGCTCAGCGAGAAGGGCTGGATCCGCGCGGCCAAGGGCCACGACGTCGACGCCGCGGCGCTGAGCTACCGCGACGGCGACGAGCTGCTGGCCGCCGTGCGCAGCCGCAGCACCCAGCAGGTCGCGTTCCTCGATTCGACCGGCCGCAGCTACTCGACCGTCGTGCATTCGCTGCCGTCCGCGCGCGGCAACGGCGAGCCGCTGACCGGCCGCTTCTCCCCGGCGCCGGGCGCGTCGTTCCAGGCCCTGGCCAGCGGCGACGACGACGCCCGCTTCGTGCTCGCCTCGTCGCACGGCTACGGCTTTGTCACGCGCTTCGAGAACCTCACCGGCCGCAACAAGGCCGGCAAGGCGATGCTGTCGCTGACGCCGAACGCCAAGGTGCTGCAGCCGGCGCGCGTCGGAGACGTCGCCGCCGACCGCGTGGTCGCCGTCACCAACGTCGGCCACCTGCTGGCCTTCCCGGTGGCGGACGTGCCCGAGCTCGACAAGGGCAAGGGCAACAAGCTGATCGACATCCCGAAGGCGAAGCTGTCGACCGAGCGCGTCGTCGCGGTCGCCGTCGTGTCGCCGGGCAGCACGCTGAGCGTGCGCTCGGGCACGCGGACGATGTCGCTGTCGTACAAGGACCTCGACGCCTACCTCGGCGCGCGCGCGTCGCGCGGCGGACTGTTGCCGCGGGGCTGGCAGAAGGTCGAGGGGTTGAGCGTCGAGTAGGTTCGGTTCTGCTCCCTCCCCTGCTTGCAACGCAGGGTTGGGGTGGAAGGGCTTGTCGCGCCGGATCGCCGTTCTTCTCAACGAGGCGCATGCGTTTCGTGCAGTCGAGCGGCTCCTGCTCCCTCCCCCGCATGCGGGGGAGGGTTGGGGTGGGGGTGCTGGTAGCGTCAGCTCGCGCGGCCCGTCGCAGGCGTGCCGACTTTCTCGATGCCAATCGTGCCCGGAGCTTCCGTGCGCCTTCGGCGCCCGGGTCACTTTTCTTTGTTGGCCCAAAGAAAAGGTAACCAAAAGAAAGGGCCCACTCGACAAACCTCCCGTGGCGCGTGTGGTTGCGCAGGGATTTTCCGACTCGCCCGTCCGGCCCGCGCCAGAGGCGCGGGCGTTCAGTCGATGCGCGAGCCAGTGGCTCGCAAGCGTGCATCGCCTTCACCCATGGCTCGGTCGGAAAACGGCGGGCATCCATGCCCGCCGCCCTTCGGGTCTGGGCCGATTCGCCGTCGTTCACCGCCCTCGAGGATCAAGAGCGTCGCGCTGCGAAGTAGTGAGGGAAAGACCGGCCTCGAAAGACACACTCTTGCTTCGCCGCAAGGGTTTGCAGCCGTTGAACGCTGGCGAGCTACGGCCGAACGCACCAGACCCGTAGGGCGGCGGGCATGGATGCCCGCCGTTTCTCGACACGGCATGGACGCCGTGTCGAGAAATCCCCGCGAACTGCCAGCCACTTCGGGAGGTTTGTCGGGAATGCCCTTTCCTTTGGTTACTTTCCTTTGGGCCAACAAAGGAAAGTGACCCGGACGCCGGAGGCGTACGGACGCTCTGTCTTGTTTCCTATGGAGCGCCGAACGCACGCAACCTCGAGAGTCGCTGGAGAGCAGCCGACACTTTTGCCCTCCCCGCCGTCGCCACCGACAATCGCCCAAGAATTCCGAACCGGCAGACACCCCATGGACCCCACCTTCTGGCACGACCGCTGGCAGGCCAACCAGATCGGTTTCCACCAGGACACCCCGACGCCGCTGCTGCTGAAGCACTGGCCGGCCGTGGGTGTCGAACCGGGCACTCGGGTGTTCGTGCCGCTGGCGGGCAAGTCGCTCGACATGGCGTGGCTGGCGTCTCAGGGGCACCCGGTACTGGGCGTCGAGCTGTCGCCGCTGGCGGTCGATGCGTTCTTCGCCGAGCACGGCCTGTCGCCGCAGACGCGCGAGTCGCCGTACGGCGTGCACCACGTCGCCGCCGACATCGAGCTGATCCGCGGCGATGCGTTCGCGCTCGACGAGGCCGCGCTCGCCGGCTGCCGCGCCGTGTTCGACCGCGCCGCGCTGATCGCACTGCCGCCGGAGCTGCGCACGCGCTACGTGCGCGAACTCTACGCGCGGCTGCCCGAGGGCTGCCGCGGCCTGCTGATCACGCTCGAGTACCCGCAGCACGAGAAGAACGGCCCGCCGTTCGCCGTGCACGAGGACGAGGTGCGCGAGCTGTACGGCCGCGACTGGACCGTCGAGCTGCTGGAACGCCGCGACATCCTCGCCCAGCAGCCCGGCTTCGTCGCCGAAGGCGTCACCGCGCTGTCGACCGCCGTGTACCGGATCGTCCGCCAGCCGCGCTAGACGCGAGGGAACCGCGGGCCACCGCGCCGTCGGCAGCAACCGGGCCCGGTGCCCGCGTCAGAAGCGCCAGGTCACGCCGACCAGCGGGCCGTCCAGGGTGACGTCCACCCGCGTTCCACCCGATGCGTAGTCGACGTTCAGCCGCCGGTAGCCGCCGGACACGTACGCCTGGTCGGTGATCTTGTAGTTGACCGTGGCGACCAGCTGGCTGGTGCGGTCCGAACCGACGCCGAAGCCGCCGGCATCGGCGTACAGCACGGTGGACCAGCGCTCCGCGAGCGCGATGTTGGTGCGCAGCGCGACGATGGGATCGGTGAACTCGTCGGACGGCGATCGGCTGATGCCCGCCAAGGGCACGTCCACGGCGCTGCGGACCCGCCACTGCCTGGCGCCGGCGAGCACGTCGATGCTCATGCCGGGTTCGTCGACCACGCGGTAGCCGGCCACCAGCGTCAGCGAGGTCTGGCGGAACTCGCCTTCGGCGGGAATGCCCGGCGGTACCCGGCCCTCCTTCGACGAGGAGGCATAGCTGAAATCGCCGACCAGCACGAGGCGATCGCGCCGCGCGAACCCCGACAGGAAGAACGCACCGTCGAGGTCTTCGAGAACCTCGGAGAACGATCGCTCGAAGGTGATCGTCGGCGCGCCGGCAAACGGCGTCGCGCTGCCGTCGATGCCGCTGCCCCACACATACGGGGTGACCTGCACCGACCATTCGCCGGCCTCCTGCGCGACGGCGGGGGTCAGGGCCAGCGATGCGGCGCATGCAAGCAACCAGCGTGCGTACCCCGCGCGCGAGACAGCAATATCTGACGACGGATGCATGGCTGGTCTCCCTAGGGCCTGGACGTGCGTGCGTCCGCCGCGCCGTCGCGGGCGAGCTCCTGCAGCAGCCGCGCAGCGAGGTACACGCGCGGCACGATCGAGTCGATCTCGATGTACTCGTTCCTGGCGTGGTAGCCCCAGCCGGCCAGGCCGAGGCTTTCGAGCACCGCCGGCTTGCCCGAGCGCGCCGCGTAGCCCGCGTCGGTGCCGCCGAACGTGCCCGGCAGGAACAGCAGCTCGCGCCCGTCGAGCTCGGCGTAGATCTTCTTCGCGCGCTCGGCCAGCGCCTGCCCCTTCGGCCCGGCGACGTACGGCGGGCGACCGCGCTCGAGCCGCACGCGCGTGGTCGTGTCCGGCACCAGACGTCCTTCGGCGACCTTCGCTTCCAGCGCCTTCAGCAGCCGGTCGCCGGCGGCGTCGCTGAGGATGCGTACGTCGGCCGCGGCCTGCGCGCTGGCCGGGATCTGGTTGCGCGTGAGCCCGGCCTGCGCGGTGGTCCAGCTCAGCTGCGCGTCGGGCATGTCCTTGGCGATGTCGGCGGTGCGCTGCAGCTGGTAGGCCAGCTCGACCAGCGCGTTGCGGCCCTCGGTCGGCGCCGAGCCGGCGTGTGCGGCGCGGCCTTCGACGGTCAGGAACGCCTCGCCGGTGCCCGCCGCGCCGAGCAGCACGCCCTCGCTGCCGGCCACGGCCTTGGCCGGGCTCGGCTCGAACGACAGCACCACGTCGTGCTGCGCACCGAGCGTGGCGATGGTCTCGCCGGAGCCGCCCGAGCCGATCTCCTCGTCGTGGTTGAACAGCACCGTGATCTGCGCGTAGTCGCGCCAGCCGGTCGCGCGCAGCGTCTCCAGCGCGTGCAGGATCACCGCGATGCCGCCCTTGTTGTCGGCGATGCCGGGCCCGAACAGGCGGTTGCCGTCGCGGCGGTACGGCGCGGTGGCCAGGATGCCCGGCGCGTACACCGTGTCCATGTGCGCGATCAGCATCGCGCGCAGGCGGCCGTTGCCGGTCAGCGTGCCCTTGACCATCTCCGGCGCGTCGGCCTTCGGCTGCAGCCGCTCGGTGCGCGCGTCGAGCGCCTGCAGGCGACGCTCGACGTAGTCGGCCATGCGGCGCAGCCCGGCCGCGTCGTCGGAGCCCGAGTCGATCGCGACCATGTCGCCGAGCGAGCGGATCACCACCTCCTCCTGCGCGCGCGCGGCACGCAGCACCGCCTCGTTGGCCGGCGCCGCCTGCGCGGGCGCGGCGACGGCCAGCGCCAGCAGCGCGACCGCCAACGGCGCGGCGGCGCGTGACCGCAGGGTTTGACTCCGTGGTGCCCGGACGACGTGCTGCATGGCTCGCTCCTTCCCTGGTCGATGGGGTGTGTCGGGATGCTGGAGAAGATCGCGAGGCACGCGCCACCGCGGCGCCGTGGCGTCCCGACGGCCGGCGCCGGGAGGCCGCGTTCGCGCGGACGCGCATCGCGTGCCGGCGCTCATGTGCCGGGGTCCGCGCTGCCGGCACCGGTCGGCGGGCGCGCCTTGCGCCGCGCCTCGAGCAGGAACGAGGCCGCAATCAGGCCGGTGCCGAACAGCCCGAGCACCTGGAACCACGCGTTCTCGAAGACCTCGTCGGACAGTTCGTCGCGGGCCAGCTGCAGGCGCAGCAGGCGCAGCTCGTCGACCAGCGCGGCCAGGTCGGCCCGGTCGGCCCGGTCGGCGCCGGGCGACGGTTGGGCGGCCTCGGCGATGCGCGCAACCTCGACCGCCGCGGCGCGCGCGGCCGCGTCGCGCTGCGCCCCGCGCTCGGCCACGATCACCGCCGCGCTGACCAGCAGGATCAGCGCCGTCCCGAGCCCGCGCAGCAGCGGGGGCATGGCTTCCGGGTGGATCCGCATTCGACCCTCCTGGCGGTCCGGGCGACCTCGACCCCAACGGCCCCACCGCTTCCGGCGGGACACCGCGGCGCGATCGATGGCGCCTATGGCACGGACAGCCGCGATACGCGCCTTCGCCGCGGCCGGATGCGCCCGGACGCGAGGATCCGTCGCGCTGCCGACGAGTGGCTGCCTGAAGCGCCCGGCACGCGGGCGGCTCCGGGCCGACCGTCCCGTCAGCGCCCCAACAGCATCCCGTCGAGCACCGTCGCACCGCCGCCGGCCAGCAGCCACGCCAGGCCGGCGACGTTGACGGCCACGGTGAACCAGAACGTCGACTGGAACGCCGCCTTGGTCGACTTGTGGCGGTAGCGCCGCTGCGCGACCAGCGCACCGGGCCAGCCGCCGATGACGTCGATCAGGTGCAGCGTGGCCTCCGGCGTGCGCTGCCCGCCGCGCCGCGCCGCGGCCTTGTCGAATCCGTACGCGCCGAACGCGATGACGCTGGCGACGGCGTACACCGCGGCGATCAGCCACGGCACGCGGCCGAGCGCGGCGCCGAGCGCGAGGAACCCGAGGAACGCCGCGGCCAGCGCGTACCACAGCGCGTCGGGCGTGCGCGGCCTGCGCGACGCACTCGACACCTGCCCGGCGAAGCGCACCGCCGACGCATTGAGGCGGCCGCGCGCATCGCGCACCACCGCGTACGACAGCAGCTCGCCGTCGACCGGCCGCCGCACTGCGCGCTCGAACGCGCGGATGTGCACGAACGCGCGGTCGCCGCCGCCGTGCGGGGTCACGAAGCCGAAACCCTTGTCGTCGTTCCAGTCCGCCAGCCGCCCCACGTAGCGCATTCCCTGCTCCCCGTCCCCGGTCCGGGCGTTGCGCCCGTGGGGCATGGGAACCGAGCCGGCGACGCCGGTCAATGCCACCCGGTCGGGCAACGCGGCCGCCCCGCTACGCGCCAGCGTCGGCCCGGCGTGCGCGAATCCACCGCGCCCGCGTCCCTCCCCAGCGTCGGAACGCCTCCCGCCCTGCAGGTACGCGGCGAGCCGGCCGTCGGCGCTGTCCGCCGCCGCCCGGCGACGGCGTTGGTGCTGCCTAGGGGTTTGTGTCGATCGGACTGCCGGGGCGCATCCCGCGGCGCCGTGGCGCGCGCCCGCCCCGCCGTCCTTCCATGCAGCGAGCCAGGCGAACCGCAATGACGACACCGAACCGCTACGTCCTCGAACACGCGCTGGTCGTGGCCACGCTGCTGGTCGGCGTTGCCGGCTTCTGGAAGCTCTACGTCGGCCCGAACGCAGCGCCGAACGGCTTCCACCACCTGCACGTCGTCGCCAACTTCGCGTGGCTGTTGCTGCTGCTGTGGCAGCTGCGGCTGGTCGCGACGCGCCAGTTCGCCAACCACCGCAAGGCCGGCCTCTGCGTGCTGGTCGCCGGCCCGCTGCTGTTCGCCAGCGCGGCGCTGCTGTCGGTGCACTCGGCACACAAGGGCGTGGTCTCCGGCGAGGGCGACTTCCTGATCGTGCAGAACGTCATGGGCACGCTGCAGATCGGTCTGATGATCGGGCTGGCGTTCGTGCTGCGCCGGCGCCGCGCGCTGCACGGCGCGTTCCTGCTGAGCACGGCCAACTCGTTCATGGGCGTGGCGCTGTTCTTCACGCTGATCAGCTTCGTGCCGGCGTTGCAGCTGGGCGGGCCGGACACCTTCGAGCGCCTGGCCATCGTCGGCGCGACCGGCCAGGGGATCTGCCTGGCCATCGGCCTGCTGTTCGTCATCAAGGACTGGCGCAACGGCTGGCCGGTGCTGCTGGCCGCGCTGTACTTCCCGCTCAACGACGGCATCCGCGCGCTGCTGGCATCGCGCGACCTGATCGACCCGCTGACCGAGTTCGTCGGCGCGCTGGACCCGGCCGCCACGTTCGCCGGCAGCCTGCTGGCGTACCTCGCCGCGCTCGGCGCGTTCGTCGGCGTCCCGGCGATGCAGTCGCGCACGGTGGTGCGGCAGCGCGCATAGGGCGGATCGGCCGCCGGGGCATGCGGGCGCCGCGGCCGACGCGCCGGACGTCTCGATCAGCGGGCCGGGCGCCCGCACTGGGGGGTCGGTGCCAGACGGTCGCCGCGCACGGGTGGATGCCCGGCAGGCCGAGGTGTCTGCTCGGGGCGACACGTTGCGGTACTCGGCCGAGCGAGCGGTTCGCGCGATGCTTCGAGCTTGCTGCCCGGCGACCTCCGCTACTGGATGCCCGGGCGTTCTGCTCGACTGGCCGAGCTATCTGCTCGACGCTCCGAGCTTCCGTGCTCGTCCGCCCCAGCAGTTTGCTCGACGCGTCGAGCTCCGCTACTCGGCTGTCCGAGCGTTGTGCTCGGCCGGCCGAGTTCTCTGCTCGACGCTCCGGGTTCCCCCGCTCGGCAAGCCGAGCGATTTGCCCCACGCTTCGAGCTCTCAGCTCGGTGGGCCGAGCTCCGCTACTCGGAAGTCCGAGCGTTCTGCTCGACCGGCCGAGCTATTTGCTCGGCGGACCCGGCTGCCCTACCCGGAGGCCGGAGGGTTGTGCTCGGCCTGCAAGGCCATTCGCTCGGCCGCCCGAGCGTTTCGCTCCGCACGCCGAGAGGAGCGCTCGACGCGCAGCGCCGCAGGGAACGCAAAGCGCTGCAAACGGCGCGCACCGCAAGAAGAAGGCCCCGCCGAAGCGGGGCCCGGGTCCAGCGGGACGCCGGACGGCTCAGGCCGCGGGCGGCGCCGGCGGCTTGCGCGCCCGCGCGAAGCGCGTGGACAGAGCTTCGCGCAGGCCGTCGAGGCCGCGGCTCTTGCCGGACACGCGCAGCAGCGCGTAGCCCTCGAGCGCGGCCGCCATCGCGTCGCTGCCCAGCGCCATCTCGGTGTCCTCCAACCGCTCCAGCAGCTGGGCGAGGCGCTGCCGCAGCGGCCGGATCTGGTCGAGCGCGCGCAGGTCGGCCAGCGCCTCGTCCAGCTGCAGCGCCGGCGGCACGACTTCGCGGTTCTGGTCCAGCGCCGTCAGCGCCTGGCGGACGAAGGCCTCGGACTTGCCGCCCATCTTGGTCACCGCGCGGCGGGTATCGGCGTCGAGCGCGACCAGCCCCGGCGTGGCCTGCTGGAACTGCTCGAGGTGCCCGACCAGCGCCTGCACGGCGGCGTCGGAAATGACGAGGGAAACGAGGTTCTGCGACATGACATGCTCCTTGTCGTGAGGCCGCGGCGGGATTGCCGCACGCCCTTGCTCCGCCGCATCCGTGTGGCGTGGTCCGAGCCGCTGGGGCGCCGGAGCGGGGCGAGTCTTGCACGGCGACGGGGGCGACGAAAAGGTCCGGCGCCCCACTCGCCCGGCCTATTCCCCGGATTGAGCGTGCTATCCGATATCAGCCCGGATCGAAAAGGTTGGGGACGCAGACCCGCCCATCGCGCGTCGCGTTCCGCACGGCGTGGTGCGGGGTTGACGGAGGTGCGTGCGAGCTGAACTATCCAGCGCATCGCCCCGCACTTGGGGGTCTACAACTTGTTAGGCGCCATGCCCGCCTTGAGATACAACCCAGTTGTTAGCTATAAGGCGCTGGCTGCGGGGCTACTACTGCTATTGGCTGGGTACGGGTTGTACCTACTTTTCAGCCCATCGCCGCACGGATACCTAGAGACATTCTTTGCCATGCCAGTGTTTGGCCTAGGGCTTGCTACCTGTGGCCTGGCACTCTTACTTCGCCGACCCACGCATCATCGGCCGTGGTTTTGGCTTGGTGGCATTCTCGTTCTTCTTGGGCTCTCACCCGTGTTGTTGCTCGTCTGGCTCAGTTGGCAATGACTGTGGCGCCTAACAATTCATTCAAGCCGAACATGCTTCGCATGTCGGCTTAATTCAGGCGTTAGGTCGCTCCAACCACCACGTGCCACAAACCAGCAGGAGGATCTATGCGTACGATGATCGCCATGGCCATTGCAGCCACGGGTATTACTGTCGCTATCATCTCCGCCGCCGTTGCGTCTCAGTCTGGACCGTCTACGATCGAGCGGTGTGCTGCCCTTCTGCCTCAAGGAAAAAACTACACCTTTGAGCTAACCGGCAGCGTTGACACCACAGGCTCCGCACCAAAGCTGTCCGGACAAATGTCGGTGTCTGACGGCACGCAGGTAGACCGCACTACCGAGAGTGCAGCGTTCGGTATGTGCATAGCCAAGCTCATCCGGTAGCGCGGCCTAACAATTCGTTCAAGCCGAACTTGCTTCGTTACTTCAAAACTGTGGCACAAAGGGCGTGCCACAGTTTTGTCTCCACTACGCAAATCGGCCTAATTAAGGCGCTAGACGGCTCGGATCGGTCAATGCAGATTTCAAGGCGACAACTGCCCAGCATCGTGCTTCTTGCTAGCCTTCTCATTGCAGGCCTGGGCGCTGCTGGTGCAACTCCAGCGCGGGTCTCATTGCCCTTCGCTGCGATCGTTGGCGTCGGCGCGCTAGTCTTGCTGGCGTCACAAGCTCGCCTAGAGCGGAGGTTGACCGGGTGGCTGCGGTTCTTAGCAGCGTCGGTCGCCGTGTACTTCATGGGCTGGGCAGCACTCATGCAGGTCGGCAGCTTGTGATTGGTTCGCCAGCGAACAATTCATTCAAGCCGACGCCACTTCGCGGCGCGGCTTAACTCAGGTGTTGGGTTGCTTATGGATGAGCCGTCGCGAGTGAAGTTCCAGGTTCGGTACCGCTTGCGCGAGTACCTGCACATCGTTCGGGCCCGTGCGCTCGAGAACCCGGATTTTCTTGCCTGCAGTGCGCTCCAACGGAAGCTGCTGCTGCCGGTGATTACAGCAGCCTGCGCAGCCCTCTTCTTCCGTAAATCGTGGCTCGTCGGCGAGTGCCATTTCGAGATCGATACGTCGGGAGTAACGCGCCGGTCCAAGGGCGGTCGGCTCGTGCACCTGCCCTGGGTCGAGGTGTCGGGCGTCCGGGAGTTTCCCGTGGGCTACCTGATCGAGAAAGGTGAGAGCGGCATGCCGGTTCCTTTCCGTGTGTTGTCGCCTACCCAGCGGAGCGTTCTGGCCGAGCTGTTGCGGTCACACGTTGCGCAACCTAACAACTTGACCAATCAGACGCCGCTTCGCGGCGCGCCTTAACTCATGTGCGAGGCCTAGTGTGAGACCCAGCCTCAGATCGAACATGCAGTTCTGACCTGTGACTCTTTCGCGCAAGAGGAAGGCCTTGACGAGACCATGACCAACCAGAAGCTCATCCAGCTCGTTGCCACCTCAAGTGAGCCCATTCGTAAGATCACGGAGGATGTCAGGCTTGCCGTGAGTCGCGCATGCTCCGGTGTAGACGACATGCATTTGCTCGGAGGCAAAGCTGTGGTGGTCCGAGCCGAGATAACGCCCAAGCAACTGCCCGCTCTGGTTTCAGCGCTCGAGGCTCTACGAATCGACATTGATCGGGGTAGTGTCCCCAACCCGGCCACGTTGGATGGGGACGATCTCTACTCAATTACCGTGCAGGTGACCAGCTTTAGCGACGACACGGACGGCCGTGTAACGATTCCGCATGTGCCCGGATGAGTGCTCTGGACACTCGGGCCGCGGCCTAATAATTCGTCCACGCCGACGCTGCTTCGCGGCGCGGCTTAGCTCAGGCGCTAGGGCGCACAGGGAGATTGGATCCGCATGAAGCATCTGGCTTTCATCCTCTTGACGTTCAGCGCTGCCTCTGCGGCCCAGACGACGCAGGTCGTGGACTCGGCGTCAGGCACGCGCAGCGCGACCGAGAACTTCGCTTCGATCGACAGCCGGCAACGTGAGAACGGCGCATTCGCTGCACAGTGCCAGGTGGTGGTCGGCATCGAGTCGTTCTGCAAGTGCCTTGCAGGCAAGATTCCGCAGGGCGTTGCGTTCGAGCAGTACGTGGTCATGCTCAGCCGGGATAAGAAGGCCGTCGGGTACGACTCCATGCCGTCCGCTGGGCGCCGTTTTTATGATGGCCTGCCCGTCGTCCGAGATGCGTGTGCCGCTGAGCAGTCGTCCTAACAATTCTTCGAAGCCGACGCCGCTTCCCGGCGCGACTGCACCCAGGAGACGGCTGCCATGAAAGGAAGTATCGCGCTCGCAACGTCGACCTTCGCGCTGCTCTGCATCGTCGTGGGGCTCGCCGTGCAGATCGCCCTTGAGCTGCTGGGAACCACTTCCAGGCTCGCCGGCCAAACCGGAACCTTGCTCGTCGCGATCCCCATCGCGCTGGTCGTGGCTCGTCGTGTGGGGCGGATCACTCATTTGTCAGTGCTGGCGGCCAGTCTTGGTATCGCGGCGGCCACGCTGTGGGCCATCGTCTTTATCCTCAACTCCGTCGCGGAGCCTGCGGGGGGCCACGTCGGTTGGGCCAGCCTGTTCGACGAGCTGCACTGGAAAATGACTTTTCTCGACAGTGCCGCCATGCTGGTCGTCCCACAGTTGTGGCTGACGCTGCTCAATCGCCTGGAAGCTGACAACTCGACCACGCCGAAGCCGCTCCGCGGCCCGGCTTAACTCAGATGACAGGCGCCACCATGAAGATGCTCGTCGCCCTGGTGGTCTTGGCTACCTCTGGTTCGCCAGCTTCATCGGACCTCTGCACCGGTCGCGCAAGCTCCATCGCGCCTGACATGCAGATCCAAGAGGCCGACTTGACACGGGAAGCGGCGGTGCAAGCGGCAGAGCTCCTGGCTGTTCGAATTCGTGAGGACACCTTGGAGGGCGAAATGGAACTCGGCATCCTCAACGCCAAGAAGGTAGTTGAGGGTTACCTCCTGCGTCGCCACGCAGAGCATTTCTCATCTGAGCTTGGTCCACAGGACCCCGCGGCTGAAGAAGCAAGAGAGGTGTTCTGCAACTGGCTTTCCACGGAAGGCTTCTTGTATGACTAGGACCACTGCGGTCGCCCCCAACAGTTCGTCGAAGGCGTTCGCGCCCATGACAAAGATTCTCGTGGCACTGATGGTTGCTGCCACAGCCTATGCGGACGTTTACGCGCAGCCGCCGAGCCTGTCGGCGCCGGTATGCGCAGGAGAGGGATTGGACCTGTTTGCCGGCACGTGGGCGGATCGGATGCTAACGGTGGGTACGTTTCGTCTCGCAATCGATCCAGACACCAGCCGCGGACCAACTACGGCCGTCACGCTGGAGAACGGGAAGAGCACGGCTTCCAATTCAACCCGCCAGTCATTCCTGTTGGTGGAGATCGGTGACGAAAGGCGGACCTGTGCCACGCGTATTCCTTTCGCACAGTGTCCGGCCGCATCGGAGGTCATTGGCCAGCTCCAGCGCGTGTCATTGCCCGTCGGGCTCGGACTGCCTGGACCGGCCGGGCGATTGGTCCTGCACGGGTCGGCCTATCACCTTGAGTCCGTTGATGGGTTTGGTAACCGCCATCGACTCAAGTTTTCCGAGTCCGGCCACCCGTTCGAAGGTTTAGTTGAACGGTCGTTACGGTCGCTCCAACCCTGCATACAGCCGGTCGCTGATGCGTACCATCGGCACTAGCAACACGTCCAAGCCGACGCCGCTTCGCGGCGCCGCTTAACGCATACGTTAGGCAGCATGGCCAGAGCATCGCTGACCCCGCGGCTAGTTACCGAGGCAGAAGCCTCGGTCGTCGAGCGAGCGCTGAAAGCGGCCCATCTGGCCGAGGTGCCTCCGTCTCTACTCGCCTCGGTTCGGTCGCTCCGCGTAGTGAGGCGCTGCGGATGTGGTTGCGCCTCGGTTGACTTCTCTCCACCCGCGTCCAATGGAGCGGTGTGGGAGCCACTCGCCGATGCAACTGGCAAGTCGCCCACTGGCGAGGACTTGGGAATCATCGTTTGGGGTAAAGACGGCTGCATCAGCGGCTTGGAAATCTACAGCTATACGGACGCGCCAGCTCCTCTGCCGGTCATCGAGTCCATCGTGCCTTGCCCCGGCGGCGGGGATGCCGCGTAAAGATTTCAAGCCGACGCGGCTTCGCGCCCCGGTTGATGGGGAACCAGAGTGATCGATGCTGCAACCCTCGCCCTCGTAACCGCCGCGGGCGTATTCCTGTTCGCCCTCGGCACCGTTTCGCTCGTGGCGCCGACCCGCGCGTCTCGCTTTTTCTTGGGCTTCGCTGGGTCGCCGGGCAAGCACTACGCTGAGCTTGCGATTCGCGTTGTTCTCGGCGCCGCGTTCCTGCTGGCTGCGCCTCGCGCCCTGTGGCCGGGTGCGTTCACCGTGTTCGGTTGGCTGCTGCTGGTCACTTCATTGGGCCTCCTCCTTGTCCCATGGCCAGTGCATCGCCGGTTCGCCGAGCGCTCGGTGCCGCAGGCGCTGCGCTTTCTTCCGCTGCTCGGCGCCTCGTCGATGGTGTTGGGCGGCCTGATCCTCTGGGCGGTGTTTGGTGGCCATGCCGCGCAGTAACGTGTGCAGGGCCACCCCGCCTCGCTGCGTCGCGCAGGTCAAGGATCAATCCACACGATGTACAAGGAATCGCACATGATCCGGCTCGTAATGCTCGCACTGCTGGCCGTGTCCTCCAGCGCCGGCGCGATCGTCATCCGGGACGACGTGGAGGACTCGACGTACCGGGTACCGGCCTCCGAATTTCCCGCGCTGGCCGACCTGCCGGGCGAGGGGCATGGCGTGCTGGTGGCGCCGCAGTGGGTGGTGACGGCCGCGCATGCGGTCTCCTGGCAATCGGAAATCAGGCAGGTCACGGTCAACGGCCAACCACGCGACGTCGAGCGGCTCGTCATCCACCCCGGGCACAGGAAGCCGCCGCAGGCGCTGCTGGACCAGGCCCTGGCGACGTGGGACTGGACGCTGTTCCGGGTGCTGCTGGCCTCGTCGGACGACATCGCGCTGATCAAGCTCGCGCGACCCGTCGAGGACGTCGCGCCGGTCGCGATGAACACGGGCGACGACGAGTTCGGCCAGACCGTCACGATCGTGGGGAAAGGCGCCACCGGTAACGGCGGCACCGGCTACGAGTGGAGCAGCTCGCACCGCACCGCGCTTCGCCGCGCGCACAACAAAGTCACCAGCGCCGATGGCCGCTGGCTTTGCTACGTGTTCGACAAGCCGGCGGACGCCCTGCCCCTCGAAGGCGGGTCCGGAAGCGGCGACAGCGGCGGGCCCGTCCTGATCCAGTCCGGTACGGGCTGGGTGGTGGCAGGCCTGACCTCGTGGTCGGACCCGCAGAGCAGCGAGCGGACGCCCGGGCGCTATGGCCAGATCACCTGCAATGTCCGTTTGAGCCACTACGCGGACTGGATCGAAGGCGTGATCGCCGCGCAGCCGTGAGCGGTGGCCGAGGCCTCGGCGAGGATGCGATCGATCAGATTGTGCCGAGCCGCGGGACGACCGGTCGAACACGGGAGCGCACGGGACACGCATGGCGGAACTCCGCGTCATCGACTATCAGCCCACCTGGCCTGCGCAGTACGCGCAGGTCGAGGCCGAGCTGCGCGCAGCGTTGTCGCCGCTGGACGCGGCGCTGGAGCACATCGGCAGCACCGCCGTGCCGGGGCTGTGTGCGAAGCCCGTGATCGACGTGGCGCTTGGGGTGGACGCGCTCGACGGCGTCGCGATGCGGATCGCCGCGCTCGCCGCGATAGGCTTCGTCTACCGGCCCGAGTACGAGAGCGTGATTCCGGAGCGGCGCTACTTCGTGCGGGCGGCCGGCGGCACGCCGCGCGTACACCTGCATGCGCTCGTGCGGGCCGGGGCACTGTGGCGGCAGCACCTGCTGTTCCGCGACGCGCTGCGCCGGGACCCGGCGCTCATGCAATCCTATGCATCGCTGAAGCAGCATCTTGCCGTGCGATACGCGTCCGAAAAGGCGGCGTACACCGAGGCGAAAGGGCCCTTCATCGAGAAGGTGCTGGCCGCCGCGGGCACGGGAATCGACCCGTTGCGTGAGTTGCACGGCGGCAATCGACCATGACGGAGGGTGGAGCAATGCAAACCCCAGCCAACGGCCCTGACGCTGACGGACGCAACGCGCTGCACTACGCGGCCGCCGACGGTGACGTGCGCGCGGTCGAGCAGCTGCTCAAGGCAGGTTCCGACCCGAATGCGCCGGACCGAAACGGCTGGACGCCATTGCACTTCGCTGCCCAGGCCAGCGCCGCGGACGTCGTATCGGCGCTGCTGCGCGCGGGGGCCACGACGGAACCGCGCGACGCATTCGGCAATACGCCCCTGTGGCGGGCGGTGTTCTCGTCGAGAGGCCAAGGCGACGTGATCCGCGCGCTCCGCGCAGCCCGTGCCGACCCGTTGGCGGAGAACAACAGCGGCATCTCGCCGGTGGGCCTGGCCCGGAACATCGGCAACTTCGACGTGGCGCAATTCTTCGCCGACGTGCCTGTGCCGCCGGCATAGCAGCGGCCCACACGCGCGAGGTTTAAGCGTGGTTGAGACCCGTGCCTGTCGAAAGGCGTGGTGAAACGATCGCGACCACGCTCGACGACGCCGGCGACGAGGAGCTGGCGGCCGCGCCGATCCAGTACGAGGACGGCCGCGCCAACGCGTGGGACCGCGCGCCGACGATCACGCGCCACCTGTAGCGAGGAACGCGCGCCAGCCGCGTGGCAAGGGCGACCACCTGATCGGGTGCGGGACCGGTGTCCTCCCGGTCAGGCTCGTCGCGGCAGACGGCAGTAGACTGGGCGCGCAAGGGAGGTGGCCGCCGTGATCCTGGATTCCATGCTTTCCAACAGCCCGGGCTTCCTGTTCGTGCTGTCGGCGCTGCTGGTTGCCATGGTCGGCGTCGTGCGGCTGGCGCAGGCGTGCCTGCGCTGCGTGCGTCACTGGCTGGGGCACGCCCGGGCGGGTTTCCGCACCGCGCACTCCTGACGGCGTCCCCGGGGGCCGCTGCCGCGTGCGGTCCGCTTGACCCTGCGGTGCGCAGCCGAACCTGACGCTGGGCTGCGCCGATGTGTTGACCGCCACAGCGCCGGCATCACGCAACGGGAGGGTCCATGGACCGCCTGCGTAATCGCCTCAAGTCTGCCGAAGTGCTCGGCCTCGTCGGGGCCTGCATCGCGGCCGCCGGCCTGGCCCTGTTCCTCGCGCCGTGGCTCGATCCGTTCAAGCTCGGGCTGCTCGTCGTCGGGCTGGCCGTCCATGCCGCCGCAATGTTTCACCGCCAACGCCTGGAACGCGCCGCCGGCACATCGCTGACCCGGTGGGAGCGCGCGCTCTACTGGACCTGCTGGCTGCTGCTGGCCGGCCTGGCGGCGTACGTCCTGCTGGTCGGGCCCGCCGCAAACCCCTCCTGATCGATGCCCCGCCCGACCGCGCGGGCCGTCGCCTGCGTCGTTGGCGCTCACAGCGCCGGCGGGGCGGAGCGGGTCCGCTCTCAGTCGTGGTGCGGCGGCGTGCCCGGGGCGTGGTCGTGCGCAGGCGCCTCGTCGGCGGGCGCGGCCGGGGTTGCCGGCTCGGGGTGGTGCGCGTCGCCGGCGTCGCGCGCGTGGTGGTCGTCCGCGGGGGCGGGCGACGACCCCGCGCCGCCGTGGTGGTCGGTCCCGCCGTGCGGCGCCGTCTCGCCGCCGCCGTGCGAGTGACCGCCGCTGCTGGCCACCATCGCGCGGTAGGCGTCGGCGTCGAGCGTCGGCAGCGTGGTCACGAACGCGGCGAGGTTCCACACGTACTCGTCGCCCATGCTGTGGCCCCACGCGGGCATGCCGCTGGCCTTGATGCCGTGCTTGATCGCCCAGAACGCGGTCGCGACGTCGCGCGTGCCGAGGGTCAGGTCGGGCGGGCTCGGGTACAGGCCGCGGCTGAGCTCGGTCGGCGCCATGCCGGGCGCGAGGTGGCACTGCGCGCACATCGCGTCGTAGTTGCCGGCGCCCTGGACCAGGCGCTCGCGCGCGTCGAGCCCGGCCGGCACCTGCAGCCTGCCCGCGTGCGAGCGCAGCGAGGCCTCGCGCATCGACGTCAGCAGGGTGTGGGTGAGCGGGTGGTGCGGATCGTCGGCGCCGATGTTGTAGATGCCCGAGTGGGCGAAGCCGAGCGCCGCCAGCGCCAGCAGCAGCAGCGCGGCGACCGCGCCGAGCAGCCAGCCCAGGGCCCTGCCCGATGCGCGTGTGGGGGTGCCGTGCCGTGCCATGCGAGATCCTGCGAGGGGGCACACACACACCGTGCGCGCCAAGGGGCGCAGGATACGCGAGCGTGCGCGGCCCCTCGCCCACGTACGCTTCACCCGTCGCCGCCCGTGCGGCGATGCGATCGCCGCCACGCCCGCCGGACCCGGAGGCCGCATGCAGCCGCACGACCACGACGCGCACGCCCACCCTGCCCGCCCACCGTCGGCATCGCCCGGCGGCGTCGGGCCCGCTGCACGCGACCCGGTCTGCGGCAAGACGGTCGATCCGCAGGCGACGTCCCACCACGCCGAGCACGACGGGCAGGCCTACCACTTCTGCTCGGCGCGCTGCCGCGAGCGCTTTGTCGCGCAGCCGGAGGCGTTCGCACCGTCTGTCGCCGCGGACGCGGCGCGACCGGCCGCCGTCCCCGCACCGGCCGACACGGGGGGCGCGACCATCTACACCTGCCCGATGCACCCCCAGATCCGCCAGGACCACCCCGGCAGCTGCCCGATCTGCGGCATGGCGCTCGAGCCGCTGATGCCGTCGCTCGACGACGACGACAACCCCGAACTGCGCGACTTCGGCCGGCGGTTCTGGTGGACGCTGCCGCTGACCGTCGTCGTGCTGGCGCTGGCGATGCTGGGCCACCGGCTCGACCCGTGGCTGACGACGGCGACGCGCACGTGGCTGGAGCTGGCGCTGAGCGCGCCGGTGGTGCTGTGGGCGGGCTGGCCGTTCTTCGTGCGCTGCGCGCAGTCGATCGCGCGGCGCAGCCCAAACATGTGGACGCTGATCGGCATCGGCGTGGCGGCCGCGTTCGGCTACAGCGTGGTGGCGACGGTGGCGCCCGGGATCTTTCCGCCGTCGTTCCGCGCGCACGGCCGGGTGGGCGTGTACTACGAGGCGGCGGCGGTGATCGTTTCGCTGACCCTGCTGGGCCAGCTGCTGGAGCTGCGCGCGCGCTCGCGCACGTCGCTCGCCATCAAGGCCCTGCTCGGGCTGGCGCCGAAGACCGCGCGCCGGCTGCGCGACGACGGCAGCGAGGAGGACATCGCGCTGTCGCACGTGCACGTCGATGACCGCCTGCGGGTGAGGCCGGGCGAGAAGGTGCCGGTCGACGGCGTGGTCGTCGATGGCCGCTCGAACGTCGACGAGTCGATGCTGACCGGCGAGCCGATCCCGGTCGAGAAGGCGGCCGGCGCGACGGTGATCGGCGCGACGCTCAACGGCGCCGGCAGCCTGGTGATCCGCGCCGACAAGGTCGGTTCGGAGACGGTGCTGGCGCAGATCGTGCAGTTGGTCGCGCAGGCGCAGCGCTCGCGCGCGCCGATGCAGCGGATGGCCGACCGGGTCGCGTACTGGTTCGTGCTGGCGGTGCTGGCCATCGCGCTGGCCACGCTGTTCGCGTGGGGGCTGGCCGGGCCGGAGCCGTCGTGGACCTACGCGGTGCTCAACGCGGTGTCGGTGCTGATCATCGCGTGCCCGTGCGCGCTCGGGCTGGCCACGCCCATGTCGATCATGGTCGCGACCGGGCGCGGCGCGCAGGCCGGCGTGCTGTTCCGCGACGCCGAGGCGATCGAACACTTCCGCCGCATCGACACGCTGATTGTCGACAAGACCGGCACGCTGACCGAGGGCCGGCCGGCCTTCCGCACGGCGGTGGCGGTCGAGCCGTTCGCCGACGACGAGGTGCTGCGGCTGGCGGCGAGCCTCGACCAGGCCAGCGAGCACCCGCTGGCCGCGGCGATCGTCGCCGAGGCCCGGCGGCGCGGACTGGCGCTGTCGTCACCTGACGGCTTCGAGTCGTCGACGGGCATCGGCGCGCGCGGCCGCGTCGACGGGCGCGCGGTGGCGATCGGCAACACCGCGCTGATGGACGAACTGGGCCTGCCGACGGCAGGGCTGCTGGAACGCGCCGACGCGCTGAGGCACGACGGCGCCAGCGTGATGTACCTGGCGGTCGACGGCGCGCTCGCCGGGCTTCTGGCAGTGGCCGACCCGATCAAGGCGTCGACGCCGGAGGCGATCGCCGCGCTGCACGATGCCGGACTGCGGATCGTCATGGCCACCGGCGACGGCGTCGCGACCGCGCAGGCCGTCGCCCGCACGCTCGGCATCGACGAGGTCCACGGCGAGGTGCGGCCGCGCGACAAGGTCGACCTGGTGCAGCGGCTGAAGGCGCAGGGACGGCGCGTGGCGATGGCCGGCGACGGCATCAACGACGCGCCCGCGCTGGCCGCGGCCGACGTCGGCGTGGCGATGGGCACCGGCACCGACGTGGCGATGTCGAGCGCGCAGGTGACCCTGGTCAAGGGCGACCTGCGCGGGCTGCTGCGCGCGCGCAGCCTGTCCACGGCGACGGTGGCGAACATGAAGCAGAACCTCGGGTTCGCGTTCGTCTACAACGCGCTCGGGGTGCCGATCGCCGCGGGCGTGCTGTTCCCGTTCACCGGCTGGCTGCTGAGCCCGATGATCGCGGCGCTTGCGATGAGCCTGAGCTCGGTGTCGGTGGTCGCCAACGCGCTGCGGCTTGGGCGCGCGCGTTTGTGAATCCGCGCCGGCACTTCACCGCGATGAGCGTCCGCTGACCGCGCTCGCTCCGCTTCACTGGCGCCGGACAGCGGGTGTGCGAACAAGGGCGCACCCCAGCGCCGTGTCGCGCGCCCGTCCAGGAGAATCGCCATGAAGCGCATCGTCCCCACTGCCGTCCATCTCGCCGCACTGCTCGCGGCCGCCCTGTCGCTGGCGTCCGCCGCCCACGCGCATGATCCGAAGAAGGTGGCGGCGCAGCCGACTCCGACGCCGGCCACGTCCGGGCATCACGCCGGCGACCACGGCATGCCCGGCCACGACATGAGCAAGATGACGCCGTCGCAGCAGCTGCACCACGCGATGAAGTCGGGCAGCAAGGCGATGCCGATGTCGGGCGACGTCGACCGCGACTTCGCGACGATGATGACGATGCACCACGAGCAGGCGATCAAGATGGCCGACATCCTGATCCGGCACGGCAAAAGCGCCGAGCTGAAGGCGCTGGCCCGCAAGATGAAGACCGCGCAGCAGGCCGAAATCCAGCAGATGGCCCGCTACACCAAGTAGCACGCAGGCGGGCCTGCGACGCGGCCTCCCGGGCGCACGGCGTTCTTCGCGCCTACCCCAGCGCCGCGTCGTGCACCCCCGCGACCGCACGGCCCGACGGATCGGCGGCGTTCGCGAATGCGGCGTCCCACGCGATCGCGGCCGGCGACGAGCACGCGATCGACTTGCCGCCGGGCACAGTCGCCGCCGCGGCAGCGCCGGGGAAGTACTGCTCGAAGATGTGCCGGTACAGGTAGGCCTCCTTGGTCTGCGGCGGGTTGTGCGGAAAGCGGGCGGCCGCGGCGGCGAACACGCGGTCGCTGACCTGCGCCTCGGCGTGCGCCTTGAGGCCGTCGATCCAGCCGTAGCCGACGCCGTCGCTGAACTGCTCCTTCTGCCGCCACAGGATCTCGTCGGGCAGGTGGCCGACGAACGCCTCGCGCAGGATCGCCTTTTCGATCGGTCGCCCGCCCTGCGGGCCCGGGCGCACGCGCTTGTGCTGCGCGTCCATGCGCATCGCGACGTCGAGGAACGCGCGGTCGAGGAACGGCACGCGCGGCTCGACGCCCCAGGCCATCATCGACTTGTTCGCGCGCAGGCAGTCGTACGCGTGCAGCGCGTCGAGCTTGCGCACCGTCTCGTCGTGGAACTCGCGCGCGTCCGGCGCCTTGTGGAAGTACAAGTAGCCGCCGAACACCTCGTCGCTGCCCTCGCCCGACAGCACCATCTTGACCCCCATCGCCTTGATCCGCCGCGCCAGCAGGAACATCGGCGTGGACGCGCGGATGGTGGTGACGTCGTAGGTCTCGACGTGGCGGATGACCTCGGGCAGCGCGTCGAGCCCTTCGTCGAACGAATAGGTGAACCCGTGGTGCACGGTGCCGAGCGCCTTCGCGGCGACCTCGGCGGCGGCGAGGTCGGGCGAGCCCGGCAGGCCGATCGCGAACGAATGCAGGCGCGGCCACCACGCCTCCGTCGCGTCGTTGTCCTCGATGCGGTGGCGGGCATAGCGCGCGGCGACCGCGGCGACCAGCGACGAGTCGAGCCCGCCCGACAGCAGCACGCCGTACGGCACGTCGGTCATCAGCTGGCGGTGCACGGCGGCCTCGAACGCCTCGCGCAGCTCGGCCAGCGGCACCTCGACGCCCTGCGTCTTCGCGTAGTCGCGCCAGGCCGGCCTGTAGTAGCGCACCGGCTCGCCGACGGCGCTGTCGTAGTAGTGCCCGGGCGGGAACGCGGCGACGTCGGAGCAGTGGTCGACGAGTGCCTTCATCTCCGAGGCCACCATGAGCCGGCCATGCGCGTCGTGGCCCCAGTACAGCGGGCAGACGCCGATCGGGTCGCGCGCGATGAGGCAGCGCCCGGCGGCGCGGTCCCACAGCGCGAACGCGAAGATGCCGTTCAACGCGTTGAGCCACGCGCCGATGTCGGGCTGCTGCCGGTACAGCGCGTTGATGACCTCGCAGTCCGAGCCGGTCTGGAAGTCGTACGGCGCGGCGAGCTGCTGCTTCAGCTCGCGGTGGTTGTAGATCTCGCCGTTGACCGCGAGCACGAGGTCGCCGTCGCCCGAGCGCAGCGGCTGCGCACCGCCGGCGGGGTCGACGATGGCGAGGCGCTCGTGGACGAGGATCGCGCGCGCGTCCTGGTACACGCCGCTCCAGTCCGGGCCGCGGTGGCGCTGGCGACGGGACAGGTCGAGCGCGAGGCGGCGCAGGCCGACCGCATCGTCGTCGGGTTGCAGGCCGAACAGGCCGAGGATCGAACACATGGGACGGGCTCCGATGGGGTTGGACGGGGATCGGCGAGTCGCGGAAACAAAAAAGCCCGCACTTCGCAGTGCAGGCCGGGGAGAGCGATGAGGTGCGTGGAGCTAGGTGCTAATCGCCGGCCTGTGGAGGGTTGGCGTTGTTATTCCGGTTGGCGTTGCGGCGCAGGCCGGCCACGGTCGTCATCGCGCACGCGGCGCACGC
This sequence comes from Cognatilysobacter tabacisoli, assembly GCF_003586305.1. Classification (GTDB taxonomy): domain Bacteria; phylum Pseudomonadota; class Gammaproteobacteria; order Xanthomonadales; family Xanthomonadaceae; genus Cognatilysobacter_A; species Cognatilysobacter_A tabacisoli. Next base: position 1,252,427 of record NZ_QXJI01000001.1, read on the forward strand.
ACGGCGCGGGGCGCGGGCGGCTGCGGCGGTGGCGAGGGGGCGGACGGCGGGCATGGCTCGATCCTGCGTGCGGCCTTGGGGTCTTTGCAACCCTTACATCGGAAACCAACGGCGGCCGCCGACGCGTCCGGACAGCGCGCGCGTAACGGCCGCGACGCGCGCCGGGCGCGGTGCCCGGCGCCGGCTGTCCGTCAGGCCAGAAGGCGCTCGATCAGCGCGCGGTACAGATCCGGCAGGCGCTCGAGGTCGGCGACGCGGACGTGCTCGTCGACTTTGTGGATGCTGGCGTTGACCGGGCCGATCTCGATGCAGTGCGCGCCGAGCGGCGCGATGAAGCGCGCGTCCGAGGTGCCGCCGCCGGTGCTCTCCTCCGGCGCGGCGCCGGCGAACGCGGCCAGCACGTCGCGCGCGGCGGCGCGCAGTGGACCTTCCGGCGTGTAGAACGGCTCGCCGCTGCGGTGCCAGTGGATGCTGCAGTCCGGGCCATTTGCGTCGAGCCCGTGCGCGGCTAGGATCGACTCGCATTCGGCGACCAGCGCGTCGGCGCTCCACGTCGGGTTGTAGCGCAGGTTGAACAGCACCTGCAGTTCGCCGGGGATGACGTTGTTGGCGCCGGTGCCCGCGTGCACGTTGCTGACCTGCAGGCTGGTCGGCGGGAAACTCTCGTAGCCGTCGTCCCAGCGCCGCGCGGTCAGCGCGGCCAGCGCCGGCAGCGCCTGGTGGATCGGGTTGCGCGCCTTCTCGGGATACGCGACGTGGCCCTGCACGCCGCGCACCGTCAGCGTCGCCGACAGGCTGCCGCGGCGGCCGACGCGCAGCAGGTCGCCGAGCACGCGCGTCGACGAGGGCTCGCCGGTCACGCACCAGTCGATGCGCTCGCCGCGCGCGCGGAACAGATCGGCGACCTTGCGCACGCCGTCGATCGCATCGCCCTCCTCGTCCGAGGTCAGCAGCACGGCGATGCGCCCGGCGTGCCGCGGGTGCGCCCGCACGAACTGCTCGGCGGCAAGCACGAACGCGGCGACGCTGCCCTTCATGTCGGCGGCGCCGCGGCCGTACAGCACCCCGTCGCGGACCTCGGGCGCGAACGGGTCGCTGGCCCAGGCCTCGCGCGGGCCCGGCGGCACCACGTCGGTGTGGCCGAGCAGCACCAGCGTCGGGCCGGAAGCCGCATCGCCATGGGTCGCCCACAGGTTGTCGACCTCGCCGAAGCGCAGGTGTTCGCAGGTGAACCCGGCGGCGCCGAGGCGCTGCGCGATCACGGCCTGGCAGCCTTCGTCGGCCGGCGTCACCGAGGCGCGGCGGATCAGGTCGCAGGTCAGGTCGAGGACGTCGCTCATCGGCGTTGCTCCGGAGAGGTGCGGGTCCAGCGCTCGAACAGCGCGATCGCCGTGGCCATGGCCGCGAGGAGGCCGCCGATCACCGCCCAGCGGACTTCCGGCCCGATGTTGTCGTGCCAGCCGAGCAGCGACTGGCCAAACGCCAGGACGAGCAGGCCGACCACTACACCGCCGACGACGAACGCCGCTAGCGACGCGGCCACCAGCATCGCCCAGCGCGCGGCGCTCATGCCGGGCCGACCCCGAAGCGCTTCTTGAATCCGTTGTCGCTGAAGCCCTGCGTGACCACGCCGTCGTCGGTGACGACGACCGGGCGACGGATCAGCTGCGGGTACTCCTTCAGCAGCAGCCGCCATTCGGCATCGGAGCCGGGCGCCTTGCGCGTGTCGGGCAGCGTGCGCCAAGTGGTCGACGACTTGTTGACCATCGCCTCCCAGCCGCCGAGCTGCGCGCGCCACGCGTCGAGCGTCTCGGGCGTCTGGCGCTGGTCGCGGTAGTCGACGAACTCGTGCGCGACGCCGAAGCGGTCGAGCCACTTTCGCGCCTTGCGGCAGGTGTCGCAGTTCGTCAGGCCGTAGACGGTCGTGGTCATCGCAGGTCAGTCCGCCAGGCCGCGCAGCAGGTCGTTGATCGAGGTCTTCGAGCGGGTCTTGGCGTCGACCTGCTTGACGATCACCGCGCAGTACAGCGAGTGCGAGCCGTCCTTCGCCGGCAGCTGGCCGGACACGACCACGCTGTACGGCGGCACGCGCCCGTACGTGATCTCGCCGGTCATGCGGTTGTAGACCCGGGTCGACTGGCCGAGGAACACGCCCATGCCGATCACGCTGTGGTGGCCGACGACGAAGCCTTCGACCACCTCGGAGCGCGCACCGATGAAGCAGTGGTCCTCGATGATCGTCGGGCTGGCCTGCAGCGGCTCGAGCACGCCGCCGATGCCGGCGCCGCCGGACAGGTGGCAGTGCTTGCCGACCTGCGCGCACGAACCGACCGTGGCCCAGGTGTCGACCATCGTGCCCTCGCCGACGTGCGCGCCGATGTTGACGAAGCTCGGCATCAGCACCACGTCCTTGCCGATGAAGCTGCCGCGCCGCGCGATCGCGCCCGGCACGACGCGCGCGCCGAGCTTGCGGAAGTCGGCCTCGCCGTAGCCGGCGAAGCGCGCCGGCACCTTGTCCCAGAACGGCGCCGGGTCGGCTTCGACCAGCTCCATTTCCTGCGTGCGGAAGTACAGCAGCACGGCCTTCTTCAGCCACTCGTTGACCTTCCAGCCGCCGTTACCGTCCGGCTCGGCGACGCGGAATTCGCCGCGCTCGAGGCCCTCGATCACGCGCTCGACCGACGGCCGCGTGGAGCCGTCGATCTCGTCGGGCGTCAGCATCGAGCGGCGCTCGAACGCGCTGTCGATCATGAACTTCAGCTCGTCGACGCCGGCGCCCTTCGGGGCGGCCTTCTTGCGCGGGGTCTTGCGGGCGGGCTTTTCGGCAGTGGTCATCGTGCATCTCCATCGAGGCAGGCCAGCAGCGCGTCGCGCAGGGCCTGCTGTTGCGTGTCGTCCAGCGGCCGCTCGCGGCCGTCGGCGTGGGGGGCGGTGATCTGGAACACGTCCTCGGCGCGCTCGCCGAAGGTCGCGATGCGCGCGTCGTGCACGCGCAGGCCCTGGTCGCGCAGCGCGCGCGCGACGTCGGCGAGCAGGCCCGGGCGGTCGGTGCAGACCAGGCTGAGGACCGTGCGCGGCGCGCCGTCGTGGTCGACGGTGTTGAAGCCGACCTGCGGGGCGATGCGGAAATGCCTGAGGTGGCGCGGCTGCGTGCGCCGCGCCGGGCGCACCGCATCGAGCGGGCCGGCCAGCACCTGCGCGAGCTTGCGCTCGACATCGTCGACGCCGGGCGCCTGGCGCGGGTCGGTCGGGATCACCTCGAAGCTGTCGGACACCATGCCGTGCGGCGCGTCGAGCACGCGCGCCTGCTGGATCGCCAGCCCGCAGCGGTCGAGGGTCGCGACGATCGCGGCGAACAGGCCGTCGCGGTCGGGCGAATGCACGAACACCTCCAGCGCGCCCTCGCGCGCGGTCAGCGGCCGCGCGCACACGCGCGTCTGCCCGACCGGCACGTCGCGCAGCGACACCGCCTGCCATGCGACCTGGTCGGGGCGGCCGCGCTCGAACGCGACCTCGGGCATGCGCTCGAACAGCGCGTCGGCGTGCGCGTCGTCGATGCCGAACGCCGACAGCATCGCGCGCGCGGCGGCGCGGGTCTCGGCGCTGCGCTCGGCGCCGGCGACGGGGTGCTCCAGCCCGCGACGCAGCGCGAGGCGCGTCGCGGTGTACAGGTCGGCCATCAGCCGGTCCTTCCACGCGTTCCACAGCTTCGGCGAGGTGCCGGCGATGTCGGCGCAGGTCAGCAGGTACAGGTGGTCGAGGCGCTCGCGGTCGGCGACCAGCGTGGCGAAGCGGTGGATCACCTCGGGATCGGCGATGTCCTGCTTCTGCGCGGTGGTCGACATCAGCAGGTGCTTGCGCACCAGCCACTCGATCAGCGACACGTCGCCGTCGCTGAGGCCGTGCGCCAGCCCGAACGCGCGGGTGTCGTCGGCGCCGAGCTCGGAGTGGTCGCCGCCGCGGCCCTTGGCGATGTCGTGGAACAGGCCGGCCAGCAGCAGCAGCTCGGGCTTGCGCAGGCGCGGCCAGACCTCGTGCGCGAGGCTGAAGCGCTCGTCGGGCTCGCCCGACGCGAACTGGGCCAGGTTCTTCAGCACCGCCAGCGTGTGCTGGTCGACGGTGTAGACGTGGAACAGGTCGAACTGCATGCGCCCGGTGACCTTGGCGAACGCCGGGATCCAGCGGCCGAGCACGCCGAGGCGGGCCATCCGGGTGATCGTCGCGACCGGTTCGGGGCCGCGCAACAGCCCGATGAACGCCTGGCGCAGCGCGGGCGTCGCATCGGCGTAGGCCGGCACTGTCGGCAGCGCCTCGGCGAGCGCGCGCGCGGTCCGCGAGTGCAGCCCACGGATCGTACCCGCGCCGGCGCCGGCCCAGGTCGCGAACAGCGCGAACACGTCGGCGGCCGCGCGCGGCCACGCGGCGTCGCGCGCGGCGAGGTAGCCGCGGCGCAGCTCGAAACGCTCGTCGATCGGCTCGGGCTCGCCCTCGCCTTCGAGCTGCTCCTCGTACCGCTGCAGCAGGCGCTCGCCGATCCGCAGCACGACGGCGGCGCCGCGGTAGAACCCCTGCATCATCTGCTCGACCGCGAGGTTGTCGGCGCTGTCGACGTGGCCGAGCCGCGCAGCCAGCAGCTTCTGGTAGTCGAAGCGCAGCCGCTCCTCGCGCTTGCCGGCGACCAGGTGCAGGCCGAAGCGCAGCCGCGACAGCGCGCGGCGCTCGCGTTCGAGCGTGGCCGCTTCGTCGGCGCCGAGCTGGCCGAGCGCGACCAGCGCGTCGCCCTCGCCGGTGCCGATCAATCGCAGCGCCATCCAGCGCAGGGTCTGGATGTCGCGCAGCCCGCCGGGGCCTTCCTTGAGGTTGGGTTCGAGGTTGTCAGCGGTGTCGCCGTAGCGCGCGTGGCGCAGCCGCAGCTCGTCGCGTTTGGCCAGGTAGAACGGCTGCGCCGGCCACAGCACCGTCGGCGCGACCGCGGCCTGCAGCGCGTCACGGTCGGCGGCGTCGCCGACCAGCGTGCGCGCCTCGAGCATGGCGGTCAGCACGGTGATGTCGGCGTTGGCGGCCTCGGCGCACTGGGCGATCGACCGGACCGCGTGGCCGACCGGCAGGCCGGCGTCCCACAGCAGCGCGAACAGGCGGGCCAGCGCGTCGGCGTGCGCGGCCTGCGTCGGCGGTTCGGCGATCACGAGCAGGTCGACGTCGGACTGCGGGAACAGCTCCGCGCGGCCGTAGCCGCCGACGGCGAACAGCGCGATACCGGCGTCGGCGGGAATGCAGCGCTGCCACGCGGCGAGCACCTGCGCGTCGACCGCGGCGGCGCGGTCGGCCAGCAGGCGATCGATGTCCGCGTCGGCGTCGAAGCGCTGCGCCAGCTGCGCGTCGGCGGCCGCCAGCGCGGCGCGCGCGGCCCCGATCCAGCCGGCGTCGTCAACGGCGGCGGGCACGGCGCTGGGGTGGGACCGTTCGGCCGCCCCGGATGCGTTGGCGCCGGGGACGGAGCCGGTCATAGGTCGTTGTCGTCGCCCGGCAGGCGGGTGAGGATCTCGACCCCGTCCTCGGTGACCGCGACCGTGTGCTCCCACTGCGCGGAGAGCTTGCGGTCCTTCGTCACCACGGTCCAGCCGTCCGGCAGCACCTTGGTGTGGCGACCGCCCTCGTTGATCATCGGCTCGATCGTGAAGGTCATGCCCGGCTTCAGCACCATGCCCTCGCCGGCGCGGCCGTAGTGCAGCACCTGCGGGTCCTCGTGGTAGATCTTGCCGATGCCGTGGCCGCAGTACTCGCGCACCACGCTGAAGCGTTCGCCCTCGGCGTACTGCTGGATCGCCGCGCCGATGTCGCCCAAGGTGGCGCCCGGCCGGACCACGCGGATGCCGCGGAACATCGCCTCGCGGGTCACCTCGACCAGCCGGCGGGCCATCGTCGACGGGGTGCCGACGTAGTACATGCGGCTGGTGTCGCCGTGCCAGCCGTCCTTGATCACGGTGACGTCGATGTTGACGATGTCGCCGTCCTTGAGGACCTTGGCCTGGCTCGGGATGCCGTGGCAGATGACGTTGTTGACCGAGGTGCAGACCGTGGCCGGGAAGCCCTTGTAGCCGACGTTCGCCGGGATCGCCTGCTGGACCTGGACGATGTGGTCGTGGCAGATGCGGTCGAGCTCGGCGGTGGTCACGCCGGGCTTCACGTGGGGGGCGACGACCTGCAGGACCTCGGCGGCCAGCCGGCCGGCGACGCGCATCTGCTCGATCTCTTGGGGGGTCTTCACGGTAATGGCCATGGCGCCATTATGGCCGAAGCCGTTCACGGCCGGGTGTCGATTTGCCCGCAACCCACTGTTGCGGCTACACTTCGCCGGCTTAGCGAACGGCCCGATGGCCCGACGCGCCGCCCACGCCGGGCGTCAGCCCCGACCGCAGCCGCGGCGGGACAGGCGAATACACACCCGCTGCCACCCTCCGTGCCGGGGTGCTCCGGTCCCTCGGGACTCAGGAGTTCGGCCACGGAAGCAGCGGGGAGGCCCAACCCCGGAACCTTCGCCCACGGCCCTGCCGCGGGCAGCCGCCACACCTTCCCGGCGGCCGGTTCCCCTGCCTTGGAGTTACCGCAATGCCCCAGATCACCATGCGCCAGATGCTCGAAGCGGGCGTCCACTTCGGCCACCAGACCCGCTACTGGAACCCGAAGATGGGTCCGTACATCTTCGGCGCCCGCGGCAAGATCCACATCATCAACCTCGAGAAGACCGTTCCGCTGTTCAACGACGCGATGAACTTCATCTCGGGCGTCGCCCAGAAGCGCGGCACGATCCTGTTCATCGGCACCAAGCGCTCGGCGCGCGACTCGATCAAGGAAGAGGCCGAGCGCTGCGGCATGCCGTACATGACCCAGCGCTGGCTGGGCGGCACGCTGACCAACTTCCGCACCGTCAAGCAGTCGGTGCAGCGCCTGAAGGAGCTCGAGGCCGCCGAGACCGACGGCACCTTCCAGAAGCTGGTCAAGCACGAAGTCCTGAGCCTGCGCCGCGAGCGCGAGAAGCTGCTGGCCTCGCTGGGCGGCATCAAGGACATGAACCGCCTGCCCGACGCGCTGTTCGTGATCGACATCGGCCACGAGGACATCGCGATCAAGGAGGCCAAGAAGCTCGGCATCCCGGTCATCGCCGTCGTCGACACCAACTACGATCCGGCCCTGGTCGACTACGCGATCCCGGGCAACGACGACGCGATCCGCGCCGTGCAGCTGTACGCCCGCGCCGCCGCCGACGCCGTGCTCGAGGGCAAGGCCGCCGCGCCGCAGGCCGCGACGGTCCGCGAGGAAGAATTCGCCGAGGCCGCCGAAGGCGACGCCGGCGAGCGCAAGGGCGCGCGCCGCGCGCCGGCCAAGAAGGCCGCGGCCAAGGCCGACGAGCCGGCTGCCGACGCACCGGCCGCCGAGTAATCCGAGCGTCACGCGGCCGCGCCACGCTGCGCGGCCGCTTCGTTCCTGCGCACGCCGGGCCACGCCCGGGTGCCGGACCGGCGGGCCACGGCCCGCCTACCCTACTTATTCGAGGTAACCCCCATGGCAGAAATCACCGCTTCCCTCGTCAAGGAACTGCGCGAGCGCACCGGCGCCGGCATGATGGAGTGCAAGAAGGCACTCACCGAGAACAACGGCGACATCGACGCCGCGGCCGAGTGGCTGCGCAAGTCCGGCCTGGCCAAGGCCGACAAGAAGGCCGGCCGCGTCGCCGCCGAGGGCCGCATCGTGGCCGCTTCGGAAGGCGGCAAGGCCGTGCTGGTCGAGATCAACTCCGAAACCGACTTCGTGGCCAAGGACGACAACTTCGTCGCCTTCACCAACGCCGTCGCCCAGGCCGCGCTGGCCTCCGGCGCCGCAGACGCCGAAGCGCTGAAGTCGGCCAAGCTGCCGACCGGCGAGACCGTCGAAGAAGCCCGCGCCGCCGTCATCGCCAAGGTCGGCGAGAACGTGCAGGTCCGTCGCCTGGCCCGCATCGACAGCGCCAACAACGTCGCCGCGTACATCCACGGCGGCCGCATCGGCGTGCTGGTCGAGGTCGCCGGTGGCGACGCCGACCTGGCCCGCGGCATCGCGATGCACATCGCCGCGATGAACCCGCCGTACAACAAGGCCGCCGACGTGCCGGCCGAGTTCGTCGCGAAGGAAAAGGAAATCGAGCTGGCCAAGATGTCCGACAAGGACAAGTCCAAGCCGGCCGAGATCCTCGAGAAGATCATGGCCGGCAAGGTCGCCAAGATCGTCAACGAGGTCACCCTGTACGGCCAGCCGTACGTGCTGAACACCGACCAGTCGGTCGAGCAGGCGCTGAAGGCCGCCGGCGCGGACGTGGTCGGCTTCCAGCGCCTGGCCGTCGGCGAAGGCATCGAGAAGGTGGTCGAGGACTACGCCGCCGAAGTGATGAAGCAGGCCGGCCTGGCGTAAGCCACCCCGCCCGTCGTACCTGGAAGGCCGCGGACTCCCGCGGCCTTTCCTTTTGTCCGCGCCGCGGGCCAGCCGACGACGCGATCGCCGTCCAGCCGGATCGCGCGCGCCACGGTCGGCTAGAATTGCGCCGCCCCCGCCACCCGAGAAGCCCCATGTCCGAGCTCGCCTACCGCCGTGTCCTGCTGAAACTGTCGGGCGAGGCGCTGATGGGTGGCGAAGACTACGGCATCGACCCGGCCGTGATCGGGCGGCTGGCGCGCGAGGTGATCGAGGCGCGCGATGCCGGCGCCGAGATCGCGCTGGTGATCGGCGGCGGCAACATCTTCCGCGGCGCCGGCCTGGCCGCCGGCGGCATGGACCGGGTGACCGGCGACCAGATGGGCATGCTCGCCACCGTCATCAACGCGCTGGCGATGCAGGACGCGCTGGAGAAGCTCGGCGCCAAGTGCCGCGTCATGAGCGCGATCAAGATCAACGACGTGTGCGAGGACTACATCCGCCGCCGCGCCGTGCGCCACCTCGAGAAGGGCCGCATCGCGATCTTCGCCGCCGGCACGGGCAATCCGTTCTTCACCACCGACTCGGGCGCCGCGCTGCGCGCGATCGAGATCGGCGCCGACCTGCTGCTGAAGGCGACCAAGGTCGACGGCGTGTACGACAAGGACCCGAAGAAGCACGCCGACGCGGTGCGCTTCGACAAGCTGACCTACGACGAGGTGATCGCCCGCGACCTGCAGGTGATGGACACCGCCGCATTCGCGCTGTGCCGGGACAGCGACCTGCCGCTGCGCATCTTCGACATGAGCCAGCCGGGCGTGCTGCTGCGAATCCTCAAGGGCGAGACGATCGGCACCCTCGTGCGCGGCCGCAACGCCGGCCTGTAACGCCCGGCGGCACGCGCCCGGCGCGCGTGCCACGATGACGCCATGGGCCTGCACCACCACGACCACGAGCACGGCGGCCACAACCATGGCGGCCACGGGCACGCGGCGCACGGCCACGCCGGGCACGGCCATCACCATGGCCTGAGCGGCACGCGCGCGTTCGCGGCGATCACGCTGATCAACCTGGCCTACACGGTGCTCGAGGCCGGCTACGGCTTCGCGACCAACTCGCTCGCGCTGCTGTCCGACGCGCTGCACAACTTCGGCGACGTGCTCGGGCTCGGCCTGGCCTGGGCCGCGGCGGTCGTCGCCAAGCGGCCGACCAGCGCGCGCCACACTTACGGCTGGCGCCGCGCGACTCTGCTGTCGCCGCTGGCCAACGCGCTGCTGCTGGTCGGATTTTCCGGCGCCTTGGCGTGGGAGGCGATCCGCCGCGTCGGCGCGCCGCCGGAGGTGCCGGGCGTGCCGGTGATGGTCGTCGCGGCGATCGGCATCGCGGTCAACCTCGGCGCGGCGTGGCTGGTCCGCGGTGGGCACGCGCACGACCTCAACCGCCGCGGCGCGTTCCTGCACCTGATCGCCGATGCCGCGGTGTCGCTGGCGGCGGTGCTGGCCGGCGCCGGCATGGTGTGGCTGGGCTGGACGTGGCTCGATCCGGTGACCGCGCTGCTGGTCGGCGCCGTGATCGCGGTCGGCGCGTTCGGGCTGCTGCGCGAGAGCTTCAGCGCGGCGATGGACGCGGTGCCGCGCGCGATCGATCCGGCCAAGGTGCAGGCCTTCCTCGAGGCCGAGCCCGGCGTCGAAGCGGTCCACCACCTGCACATCTGGTCGCTGGGGGCCGGCGAGATCGCGATGACCGCCCACCTCGTGCGCCCATCGGTCGACGACCACGACGCGTTCCTCGACGCGCTGGTGCACGCGCTCGACGCGCGCTTCGGGATCAACCACGCCACGCTGCAGGTCGAGCACGGCCAGGCCTGCGAGCACGACCGGCACGACCGCGCGCCGCACGCGCACTGAGCCCGCCGGCCGCGCCCGGCACACCCGCGGGCACGCCGTCACGGGCCGTCGCCGGGGGCGGCCGGCTATACTTCCGCGATTACCGACACCCGACCGGAGCCGTCGATGCTCAACGACATCAAGAAAGACGCCCAGACCCGCATGGCCAAGAGCGTCGAGGCCTTCCGCCACGACCTCGTCAAGGTGCGCACCGGCCGCGCGTCGACCGCGCTGGTCGACCACATCAAGGTCAACTACTACGGCTCGGAGATGCCGCTGTCGCAGGTCGCCACCGTCGCCGTGCAGGACGCGCGCTCGCTGACGATCACGCCGTGGGAGAAGCAGATGGTCGGCGCGGTCGAGAAGGCCATTCTCGGCTCGGACCTCGGCCTGACCCCGAACACCGCCGGCACCGTGATCCGCCTGAACCTGCCGGCGCTGACCGAAGAGCGCCGCAAGGAGCTGACCAAGGTCGTGCACTCCGCCGGCGAGGACGCCAAGGTCGCCATCCGCAACATCCGCCGCGACGCCAACCACCAGGTCAAGGAACTGCTGAAGGACAAGCAGATCACCGAGGACGAGGCGAGCCGTTCGGAAACCGACATCCAGAAGATCACCGACTCGGCGATCAAGGACGTCGACGAGGTCATCAAGGCCAAGGAAACCGAGCTGATGTCGGTCTGACCGGAGCCGGCTCCAGCGGCCCGCGGGCGTGCCCGGACTGAACTTCCGTCCCGGCCGCCGGTCCGTTCCACGCCTCCGAACGCATCGCCCGGACGCCCGTAGCCGCACGCACGGCGCGCGCCGCGCCCACCGAACGACCCGATGGCTCCTTCCGAACCCACTCCCGCCGCCCGCGTTCCGCGCCACCTCGCCGTGATCATGGACGGCAACGGGCGCTGGGCAGAGCGGCGCCGGCGCCCGCGCGTGATCGGCCACCGCGCCGGCGCGCGCACCGTCAACGTCTGCATCGATTTCTGCCTCGAGCACGGCATCGAGGCGCTGACCCTGTTCGCGTTCTCGAGCGAGAACTGGGGGCGACCGCAGGACGAGGTCGGCGCGCTGATGAAGCTGTTCCTCAACGCGCTCGAACGCGAGGTCGACGAACTGGATCGACGCGGCGTGCGCGTGCGCTTCATCGGCGAGCGCGAGCGGTTCAGCGACGCCATCCGCGCGCAGATGGACGCGGCCGAGACGCGCACGCGCGGTAACAGCCGCCTGCACCTGACCGTCGCGGCCAGCTACGGCGGCCGCTGGGACCTCGCCCAGGCCGCGCGCTCGCTGGCGGCCGACGTCGCCGCCGGCACGCTGCGCCCCGAGGACATCGACGAAGCCGCGCTCGGCGCGCGCGTCGCGCTGGCCGACCTGCCGGCACCGGACCTGTTCATCCGCACCGGCGGAGACTGCCGCATCAGCAACTTCCTGCTGTGGCAGCTGGCCTACACCGAGCTGTGGTTCACCGACCTGTTGTGGCCCGAACTCGATGCGGCCACACTGCGGCGCGCCATTGACGATTACGCCGGGCGCGAGCGTCGCTTCGGCCTGACCGGTGCGCAGCTTGCCGCCCGGCCCGACGAGACTGCTGCATGACCCGAACCCGACTCCTGGCTGCACTGGTCATGGCACCGGTCGCCATCGCGGCGATCCTGCTGCTGCCGACGCCGTGGATGATCGCGCTGGCGGCGGTGGTGTTCCTGGCCGGGCTGTGGGAGTGGTTCGACCTGGCCGAAGTCGACGACACGCTCGCGCGCACCGTGCTGCTGGTCGCGCACGTCGCGCTGATGGTCGCGCTGGTGTGGGCGTCGCGTTCGCCCAGCGGCTTCACGATGGTGCTGTTCCAGCTGGCGTCCGTGGTCGGCGTGATCTGGTGGCTGCTGGCGTTGTTCTGGCTGGGCCGCTTCGACTTCGCCAGCGACCACGACACCCACGCGCGCGCGTTCAAGCTCGCCGCCGGCGCTCTTGCGGTGATCCCGGCCTGGTGCGCGCTGGCGTGGATCCATGCGGAGGAGCCCAACGGCCACCGCTGGCTGCTCGCCGCACTGGCGGTGGTGTGGGCCGCCGACACCGGCGCGTACTTCGCCGGCCGGACGTTCGGCGGCAAGGTGTTCAGTGGACGCAAGCTCGCGCCGCGGATCAGCCCGAACAAGACGATCGAAGGCCTGCTCGGTGGCGTCGTGGCCGGCATGGCCGCCGGCGTGGGCTTCGCCCTGTTCGCCGGCGCCACCGCCGCGCAGCTGCCGGCCGTCGCGGCGGTGTCGCTCGGCGCGGCGCTGTTCTCGGTCATCGGCGACCTCTACGAAAGCCTGCTGAAGCGCCACGTCGGGGTGAAGGATTCGGGGCACCTGATCCCGGGCCACGGCGGCGTGCTGGACCGGCTGGACGGCGTGCTCGCCGCGCTGCCGGTGTTCGCGGTCGGCAAGGCCGTGCTGGGCTTCTGACCATGCGCCGCATTGCCGTGCTCGGTGCCACCGGTTCGATCGGCACCTCGGCGCTCGACGTCATCGCGCGCCATCCCGACCGGCTGCAGGCCACGGTGCTAGCCGCCGGTCGCCAGGTCGATGCGCTGGTCGCGCTGTGCGCGCGCCACGCGCCGGCACACGCGGTGATCGCCGATCCGGCCCTGCTCCCGCGACTGCGCGACGCCCTGCGCGATGCCGGGCTGGCGACGCAGGCGCACGCGGGCAGCGATGCGCTCGACGCGCTCGTCTCTGGCGACGCCTGCGACACCGTCGTGGCCGCGATCGTCGGCGCCGCGGGCCTGCGCTCGACCCTCGCCGCCGCCCGCGCGGGCAAGCGCCTGCTGCTGGCGAACAAGGAATCGCTGGTGCTCGCCGGCGAACTGCTGATGGCGGCCGCCGCCGGCGCCGGGGCGACCGTGGTGCCGATCGACAGCGAGCACAACGCGATCTTCCAGTGCCTGCCCGACGCGCACGCCCACGCGGGCCTGCAGCGCATCCTGCTGACCGCGTCGGGCGGTCCGTTCCGCGGGCGCAGCCGCTCCGCGCTCGCCGCGGTGACGCCGGAGCAGGCGGTCGCCCATCCGAAGTGGTCGATGGGACCGAAGATCTCGGTCGACTCGGCGACGCTGATGAACAAGGGGCTCGAGGTCATCGAGGCCCACCACCTGTTCGGGCTGCCGCGCGAGCGGATCGGCGTGCTGGTGCATCCGCAGAGCCTGGTCCACTCGCTGGTCGAGTTCGTCGACGGCTCGACGCTCGCGCAGCTGGGCCTGCCCGACATGCGCACCGCGCTGGCGGTCGGCTTCGGCTGGCCGGAGCGGATCGCCTCGGGCGTGGCCGGGCTTGATCTGCTCGCGCAAGGCGGTCGGCTCGATTTCGAGCCGCCCGACCTCGACGCGTTTCCGTGCCTGCGGCTCGCGTTCGACGCGCTGGCGGCCGGTGGGACCGCGCCGGCGGTGCTGAACGCGGCGAACGAGGTCGCCGTTTCAGCCTTTCTTCAGCGGCGGATCGGTTTCCTGTCCATTCCCGCGGTGGTCGAAGACGCGCTGGCCGCCCTGCCTGCCGCGCCGGCCGACTCGCTCGAGACGCTGGTGGCGGCCGACGCCGCCGCACGCCGCCATGCCGAACGCGTCCTCACCTCCTTCGCCGCCTGAGCCGACCGACCATGACTGAATTCCTCGGCTCGATCTGGTGGCTCATCGTCAGCCTCGGCGTGCTGGTGACGATCCACGAGTTCGGCCACTACTGGGTGGCCCGGCGCAGCGGCGTGAAAGTGCTGCGCTTTTCGATCGGCTTCGGCCGTGCGCTGTGGAAGCGCGTCGGCAAGGACGGCACCGAATATGTCGTTGCCGCGATCCCGCTCGGTGGCTACGTCAAGATGCTCGACGAGCGCGAAGGCGAAGTGCCGGCCTCGCAGCGCGCCCAGGCCTTCAACAACCAGTCGGTCTACAAGCGCATTGCAATCGTGTTCGCCGGCCCGCTGGCCAACCTGATCCTGTGCGTGACCCTGCTGTGGGCGATGTTCGTGATCGGCCGCCCCGACTACGCGCCGGTCGTCGGCCAGGTCGACGGCATCGCCGCCGAGGCGGGGCTGCGACCCGGGGACACGCTGCTGGCGATCGGCAATCGCGCCACGCCGACCTGGAGCGACGCGCAGATGGCGCTGATTCCCGCGGCGCTGGACCACGCCGACGTGCGCGTGCAGGTTCGCACCGCGGCCGGCACCGAGGCCGAACGCGAGCTGCGGCTATCGTCGCTGCCGGCGGAGTTCGACGAGCGCCGCGCGGTCGAGGCGATCGGCCTGACCGCGCGCCACGAACTGGCGCCCGCGCTGATCGGCCGGGTCGTGCCCGAGAGCGCCGGCTGGGGCGTGCTGGCCGAAGGCGACGTGATCACCGCCATCGACGGCGAACCCATTGCACGCGCCGACGAGGTGCGTCCGGCGGTGCAGCGCCTGGGCGAACGCGGGGTACCGGCGATGGTCGAGGTCCGCCGCGACGGCGAGCGGCTCGCGCTCGAACTGGCACCGCGCCGCATGCAGGACCCGCAGACGGGAGACGCCTACTGGGGCCTGGGCATCGCCCTGGCCGCCGGCGCGCCGCCGGCGAAAGACGCCGTGCTGCGCTACGGCCCGGTCGCCGCAGTGCCGGCTGCACTGCGCGAAGGGGTGCACCAGACGCGCGAGATCTTCGCGATGATTGGCCGGGCGTTCAGCGGGAAGGTCTCCGTGGAGAACACCGTCGCGGGCCCGATCACCATCGCCCGGGCGGCCAACGCCTATGCCAGCCACGGCGCAGCGTGGTACCTGTCGATGCTGGCGATGCTGTCGCTGAGCCTCGGCATCCTCAACCTGCTGCCGATCCCGATCTTGGACGGCGGTCACCTGCTGTATTACCTTATCGAGCTGGTCAAGGGCAGCCCGGTCAGCGAGCGCGTGATGGCCGCGGGCCAGTACGTCGGCCTCGCCCTGATCGCCAGCCTGATGGGCCTGGCGTTCTACAACGACATCGTGAACAACCTGGTGCGTTGATGACGGACCGCTCCGCGCCACGCGACGCCCTGCTGCACGCCTTTCGACTCCAGGCCCCTGCAACGGGCGCGACAGACCCCAACCGGACGTGATGATGACGCGAACCCCCTCTCGCCGCCTGCTTGCCCTCGCCCTTGCATCGGCGCTGGCCCCGGCCCTTCCCGCGTTCGCACAGTCGACCGATCCGTTCTCGATCGCGCCCGCCGCGACCCCGCAGCCCACCTCCCCCGGCGCGTTCACGGTTACCGACATCCGCATCGACGGCCTGCAGCGCATCTCGGCGGGCACCGTGTTCACGTACCTGCCGATCGAGCGCGGCGACACCGTCGACCTCGGACAGGCCGGCGACGCGATCCGCGCGCTGTACAAGACCGGCTTCTTCGAGGACGTGCGCCTGGACCGCCAGGGCAGCATCCTGGTCGTGACCGTCACCGAGCGCCCGGCGATCAACAAGCTGACGATCACCGGCAACAAGGACATCAAGACCGAAGACCTGACCAAGGGCCTGACCGACATCGGCCTCAGCGAAGGCGGCACCTACGACCGGCTTGCGCTGGACCGGGTGACCCAGGAGCTGACCCGCCAGTACAACAACCGCGGCAAGTACAACGTCGAGATCACCCCGAGCGTCGCGCGGCTGGACCGCAACCGCGTCGACCTGACGATCACGATCAAGGAAGGCAAGGCGGCCAAGATCCGCCACATCAACCTGGTCGGCAACGAGAAGTTCCCGGACGAGGACATCATCGATACGTGGGAGTCGCGCGAGAACAACTGGCTCAGCTGGTACCGCCGCGACAGCCAGTATTCGCGCGAGAAGCTCGCCGGCGACCTCGAGCGCCTGAACTCGTACTACCTCGACCGCGGCTACGTCGACTTCAGCGTCGACTCGACCCAGGTCTCGATCAGCCCCGACCGGCAGGACATGTTCGTCACCGCCGGCATCACCGAGGGCGACCAGTACACGGTGTCGTCGATCAACGTCACCGGCGACACGGTGCTCCCGAAGGAGCAGATCGAGCGGCTGGTGCTGGTCAAGCCGGAACAGACGTTCTCGCGCCGCCTGCTGGAGATCAGCTCCGACGCGATCACCGCGACGCTCGGCAACGTCGGCTATGCGTTCGCCCAGGTCAACACGATTCCCGACGTCAACCGCGAGGCGAAGACGGTCGGCATCAACCTGCAGGTCGTGCCGGGGCCGCGCGTCAACGTCCGCCGGATCGCCTTCAAGGGCAACACCCGCACCAGCGACGAGGTCATGCGCCGCGAGATGCGCCAGTTCGAAGGCGCGTGGTACTCGCAGGCCGCGATCGACCGCTCGAAGATCCGTCTGCAGCAGCTGGGCTTCTTCGAGACCGTCGACGTCGAGACGCAGCCGGTCACCGGCAGCAACGACGAAGTCGACGTCGTCTACAACGTCAAGGAGACCACCTCCGGCAGCTTCGTGTTCGGCCTCGGCTTCTCGCAGTTGACCGGCCTGACCACGCAGATCCAGCTGTCGCAGAGCAACTTCCTCGGCAGCGGCAACCAGGTGTCCGTGCAGGCGCAGCGCAACGACTTCACCCAGCGCTACGACTTCTCGTTCCGCAACCCGTACTTCACCGACGGCGGCCTGTCGCTGGGCTACAACCTGTGGTGGCGCGAACTCGACTACTCCGACTTCAACACCGCGCAGTACTCCAGCACCAGCGGCGCGGCGCAGATGGTGCTCGGCGTGCCGATCACCGAGACCGACACGGTCAGCGCGCTGTTCGGCATCGACAGCAACGAGATCTTCGCGTTCCGCAACTCGTCCCCCGACGTCATCGTCGACTACATCGACGCGATCGACCAGCGCACGTTCCACGCGTGGCGCGGCGAGATCGGCTGGGCGCGCAACTCGCTCGACAACGCGCTGACGCCCACCCGCGGCATGTACCAGCGCATCGGCCTGGAAGCGACGCTGCCGGGCTCGACCGCCGAGTACTTCAAGCTCAACTACAACATCTCGAAGTTCTGGCCGCTGTCGCGCCACCTGGTCATCAACACCCGCGCCGAACTCGGCTACGGCGACAGCTATGGCGACGCCACCGTGCGCAACATCTGCTTCAGCCCGGACACGCTGGTGGATGCCGACGGCAATCCGGCCACCGTCAACGACATCACCGTCGTGCCGGGTGCGCCGCCGACCGAGCCGTGCCTGACCACGTCCCCGGACTACGATAAGACCGTCACCGCCGACGGCCTGCCGTTCTTCGAGAACTTCTACGCCGGCGGCGTGCGCTCGGTGCGCGGCTTCGTCGACAACACCCTCGGCCCGCGCGCGACCGTAGGCGGTCCCCTCGGCCCGACGCAGCCGCTCGGCGGCGCGCTGAAGACGGTCGGCTCGGTCGAATTCATCTTCCCGAGCCTGCTCGACACCCCGGCGGCGCGCGTCTCGGCGTTCGTCGACTTCGGCAACGTGTTCTCCGACTTCGACGCGTTCGATGCCGGCGAGCTGCGCGCTTCGACCGGCCTCGCGCTGGCCTGGCGCTCGCCGATGGGTCCGATCTCGATCAGCTACGCGTACCCGCTGCGCAAGGAAGACGAGGACCGGATCGAGCGCCTGCAGTTCACCTTCGGCGGCGTGTTCTGACCACGCCCCGAACGGTGCAACCGTGGACGGCCCGACCTACTCCGCCAGCGAGCTCGCGCGACACGCCGGGCTCGAACTGAAAGGCGACGGCGCCGCGCAAGTGCGCGGCGTCGGCACGCTGGCGGGCGCGAATCCGTCGCAGCTCGCGTTCCTCGCCAACCCCCGATACCGCAGCCAGCTCGCGCAGACGCGCGCCGGCGTGGTCGTGATGCGCGCAGACGACGCCGACGGCTTCGCCGGCACCGCGCTGATCGCGCGCGACCCGTACGTCGCGTTCGCGCGGCTTGCGGCGCTGTTCGAGCCCCGCGCAGCCCAGCCGCCGGGCATCCACGCGTCCGCCGCGATCGATGCCAGCGCCACCGTCGACGCCACTGCCCACATTGGTCCGTTCGTCAGCGTCGGCGCGCGCAGCCGCATCGAGGCCGGCGCCGTCGTCGGTCCCGGCTGCGTCATCGGCGATGACTGCGTGGTCGGCGCCGGCAGCACGCTGGTGGCGCGCGTCACCCTGGTCACGCGCGTGCGCCTCGGCCAGCGGGTGGTTGTCCACCCCGGCGCGGTGCTCGGCTCGGCCGGCTTCGGCATGGCGATGGAGCGCCCGGGCGACGGCGAGGCGCACTGGATCAACGTGCCGCAGCTCGGCGGCGTGTTCGTCGGCGACGACTGCGAGATCGGCGCCAACACGACGATCGACCGCGGCGCGGTCGACGACACCGTGCTCGAACACGACGTCCGCCTCGACAACCAGATCCAGATCGGCCACAACGTGCGGATCGGCGCCCACACGGCGATGGCCGGCTGTTCGGCGGTGGCCGGCAGCGCGACCGTCGGGCGCTACTGCCTGATAGGCGGCGCCGCCGGCATCCTCGGCCACCTGCAGGTTTGCGACCGCGTCGTCGTGACCGCGATGAGCCTGGTGACCCATTCGATCACCGAGCCGGGCGAGTATTCGTCGGGCACGCCGTTGATGGACAATCGCAGCTGGCGCAAGAGCGCCGCCCGCTTCAAGCAGCTCGACGCCCTCGCCCGCCGGGTCCGGGCGGGCGACAAGGAAACCTGATGAGTCCCACCGTGCAACTCCCGATCGACGTTCCCGCCATCCACGCGCTGCTGCCGCACCGCTACCCGTTCCTGCTGGTCGACCGCGTCACCGAGTACGAAGCGCACAAGCGCATCGTCGCGTACAAGAACGTCACCTGTAACGAGCCGTTCTTCCAGGGACATTTCCCCGGCAAGCCGGTGATGCCCGGGGTGATGGTGGTCGAGGCCCTCGCCCAGGCCGGCGGCATCCTGACCCAGCTGTCGAGCCAGACCACCGCCGACGGGCGGCTGTTCTACCTGGTCAAGATCGACAACGCGAAGTTCTCGCGGATGGTCGTGCCGGGCGACCGGCTCGAACTCGAGGTCGAGCTGCGCCGCGTGATCCGCAACATGGCGCTGTACGTCGGCACCGCGCGCGTCGACGGCGAGCAGGTCGCCTGCGCGGAAATCCTCTGCGCCGAGGCGCGCCCCTGACATGAGCGACGCGCAGGTCCACCCGAGCGCTGTCGTCGAGGCCGGTGCGCGGCTCGGCGAGGGCGTCCGCGTCGGCCCGTTCTGCTACATCGGCGCGGATGTCGAGGTCGGCGACGGCACCACGTTCGGACCGCACTGCAGCGTCCACGGGCCGACCCGCATCGGCCGCGACAACCGCTTCGCCGGGCACTGCGCGATCGGCGGCGAGCCGCAGGACAAGAAGTACGGCGGCGAGCGCGTCGAACTGCACATCGGCGACCGCAACGTGTTCCGCGAGTTCTGCACCGTGAACCGCGGCACCGGCAACGGCGGCGGCGTGACCCGCATCGGCGACGACAACTGGCTGCTGGCCTACACCCACGTCGCCCACGACTGTCAGGTCGGCAGTCACTGCGTGTTCTCGAACAACGCGACCCTCGCCGGCCACGTCACCGTGCACGACCACGTGATCCTCAGCGGCTTCGTCGGCGTGCACCAGTTCTGCCGGATCGGCGCGCACGCGTTCATCGGCATGGGCGCATTCGTCAACGGCGACGTGCCGCCGTTCGTGATGGTCGCGCAGGACGGCTACGGCCGGCCGCGCGGCATCAACGCCGAGGGGCTCAAGCGCCGCGGCTTCGACGCCGATCGCATCGCCGCGATCAAGCGTGCGTACCGGGCGCTGTACGTGTCCGGCGGCTCGCTCGACGAGGCGCGCGCGCGGCTGGTCGAGATCGCCGGCGACAGCGCCGACGTGCGCGCCCTGCTCGAGTTCATCGACAGCGGCGACCGCCCGCTGCTGCGCTGAGATGGCCCTGCCCGTCGGACGGCCGCTGCGCATCGCGCTGGTCGCGGGTGAAGCCTCGGGCGACCTGCTCGGCGCCGCCCTGATCGACGCGCTGCGGGCGCGACATCCCGACGCGCATTTCGCCGGCATCGGCGGCGACCTGATGCGCCGCGCCGGGCTCGACGCCTGGCACGACGCGTCCGAACTGGCGGTCATGGGCCTGGCCGAAGTGCTGCGCCACCTGCCCCGCCTGCTGCGGCTGCGCCGCGCGCTGCGCGAGCGCGTGCTCGCGTGGCAGCCGGACGTGTTCATCGGCATCGACGCGCCGGACTTCAACCTCGGCGTCGAGCGCTGGCTCAAGCAGCGCGGCGTGCGCACCGTGCACTACGTCAGCCCGTCGGTGTGGGCGTGGCGCGAGAAGCGCGCGGCGAAGATCGGCCGCAGCGCCGACCGGGTGCTGTGCCTGTTCCCGATGGAGCCGGCGATCTACGCGCGCTTCGGCATCGACGCGCATTTCGTCGGCCACCCGCTCGCCGACGAGATGCCGCTCGACCCCGACCGCGACGCCGCGCGCGCGCAGCTGGGTCTCGATGCCGCCCGCCCCGTGCTGGCGCTGCTGCCGGGCTCGCGCGTCGGCGAGATCGAGCGCCTCGGCCACGACTTCCTGTCCGCCGCCGCGTTGCTGCTGGCCGCCGACCCCGCGCTGCAGGTCGTCGCGCCGATGGCCAACGCCCACGCGCGCGCAGCGTTCGAGCGCGTGCTCGCCGCGCACCCGGATGCCGCATCGCTCGCCCCGCGCGTGCGTACCGTCGACGGCCACGCGCGCACGCTGATGATCGCCAGCGACGTGGTGCTGCTGGCGTCCGGCACGGCGACGCTGGAGGCGATGCTCGCCAAGCGGCCGATGGTCGTGGCGTACCGGGTGGCCGCCAGCACCTACGCGCTGGTCAAGCGCCTGGGCCTGCTGAAGGTCGCCACCTACTCGCTGCCGAACGTGCTCGCCGGCGAGCGCGTCGTTCCCGAGCTGATGCAGCACGACTGCACGCCGCCGAAGCTGGCCGACGCGGTGCACGGCTGGCTCGAGCAGCCCGACGCGGTGGCCGCGCTGGTGCCGCGCTTCCGCGCGATCCACGCGTCGCTGCGCCGCGATGCGTCGGCGCAGGCGGCCGACGCCGTGCTCGACGTGGTGCGGCGCGATGGCTGACGCCTCCTGCCCCGCGCAGCTCGCGCTCGGCCTGCCGGCGGTCGCCGACGGCGCGCGCCGCGTGTGCGGCGTCGACGAAGCCGGCCGCGGCCCGCTTGCCGGCCCCGTGGTGATCGCCGCGGTGGTGTTCGGTCCGGGACGCACGCCGGTCAACGGCCTCGACGATTCCAAGCAGCTCACGCACGCGCGGCGCGAGGCGCTGTATCCGCGCATCGTCGCGCGCGCGCTGGCGTGGCACATCGAGTTCGTCGAAGTCGACGAGATCGACCGGCTGAACATCTTCCAGGCGACGATGCTCGGCATGCGCCGCGCGGTGCTGGCCGTGCGCGCGGTGGCCGACGTCGCGCGCATCGACGGCAACCGCATCCCGCCGGGGCTGCCGTGCCCGGCCGAGCCGTGGATCGGCGGCGACGCCCGCGACCGCGCGATCATGGCCGCGTCGATCCTGGCCAAGGTCGCGCGCGACCGGCACATGCACGAGCTGCACGCGCGCTGGCCGCAGTACGGCTTCGACCGGCACAAGGGCTACGGCGCGCCGCAGCACCTGCAGGCGCTGCGCGAACACGGCCCGTGCCCGGCGCACCGGCGCAGCTTCGCGCCCGTGGCCGAGTGCCAGCCGCAGCCGGCGACCGCTCAGTTCTGACTGCCGGGCGGCTGCGAGCCGGACACCACTGGGGTGCTGGTGAAGGTCTCCTGGATCCCGTACTGGATCGCGAGCATGACCTCGGCGTCGAGCATCACCGCGAGCACGGTGTCCCCGGGGTCGCGTGGCTTTGGCGGGACGCCCGGCACCACCGGGGTGCTCATGGCGAGCTGCACGCGCACGACCAGCTGGCGATCGCCGCGCAGCGTGAAGATCAGGGTTTCGCCGCCGTCTTCCGGCAGCGTGTTCGACTCGTTCGTTTCGTTGGGCATGGCGCGTTCTCCGGGCGGGTTCGACGGACGGGTGGCTACTGCGTGACCGCGGGCGCCGCGGGCGCGCCGAGGCGGGCCAGCAGCGGGTTGGTGGCGATGCGCGCCTGCGGCAGGCCGGCCTCGAGCGCCGCGGCGACGCGCTCGGCCGCGGCGTCGCGCCGGCCCAGCGCCGCCAGCGTGGCGGCGTTGTAGTACGCGACCTCGGCGCGCTCCGCGCCGATCGCTTCGGCCCGCTGCACCGCGGCCATCGCCGCGCGCGCGTCGCCGAGGTTGGCGCGGTACCAGCCCAGCGCCGCGACGGCCTTGGCGTCGTCGGGCTGCATCGCGACGAACGGCTCGGCGAGCCGCGCCGCTTCGGCGAACGCCGCGCGCGCCTGCGGTGCGGTGGCCGGGTCGGCCAGCAGCGCGTCGCCGAGGTTGCCCCACACCTGGAAGTGGCCGGGGTTCAGCGCGGTCGCTTCGCGGTAGTACTTCGCCGCGCCGGCGTAGTCGCGCTGCTGGTAGCGCAGCGTGCCGAGGTTGCTGAGCACCGATTCGAGCGGCTCGATCGCCATCGACCGCTCGAACGCCGCGGCGGCCTCGTCATTGCGGCCGGCCGACAGCAGCAGCCCGCCGTACGTGGCCCAGTGGTAGGCATTGGTCGGCAGCAGTTCGGTCGCGCGCCGGTACGCGGCGATCGCCTCGGGCAGGCGGCCCGACACGTAGGCCTGGTAGCCGCGGTCGGCGTGGATGTACGAGTCGCTCGGGCTCGCCGCCACCGCCGCGTCGAACAGCCGGCGCGCCTCGTCGTCGCGGCCGCGCTTGGCAGCCACGCGCGCCAGACCGACCAGCGCCTTGCCGCGCATCCCGGGCTCGTTCTCGAGCGCGCGGTAGCGCGCCTCGGCAGCGTCGAGCTCGCCCTTGACCCGGTGCAGGTCGCCGAGCGCCAGCACCACCTCGCGCATCGACGGGTCCATGTTCTCCGCGCGCAGGCACGCCAGCCGGGCGCGCTCGAACGCCGACGCGTCGCGGTTGTTCTCGAAGCGCCACAGCTCGACCCGGCAGATCCCGGCCTGGGCGCGGGCGAAGCCGGTGTCGATCGCGATCGCCTGGTTGAAGTAGCCCAGCGCGCGGCCGTCGCGATCGGCCCCGCTGGGCTGCGCCCACGCGTGCAGGCCGCGCAGGTAGGCGTCGAACGCGGCCACGTCGCGGGTCGGCCTCAGCCTCCGCCGCAGGCCTTCGCCGGCGTCGGGCATCGCGCCGACCAGCGCGGTCGCCACCTCGCCAGCGATGTCACTCTGGGTCGCGAACACGTCGGTCAGCTCGCGGTCGTAGGTGCGGCTCCACAGCGTGTAGCCGCTGCGCGTGTCCGACAGCCGCGCGCTGATGCGCACGCGCGCGCCGGCGCGGCGCACGCTGGCGTCGAGCACGGTCGCCACGCCGAGGCGCTTGCCGAGGGCCTTGGCATCCTCGCCGTCGACCAGCGCGCCCGGGGGCACCCACGCGGCGACCTTCAGCCCGTGCACGCCGGCCAGTGCCGCGTGCATCTCGGCCGCCAGTCCCTCGGCGAAGTAGCGGTCCTGGCGGTCGTCGCTGAGCGTGGTAAACGGCAGCACCGCGATCGACGGCTCCAGCGGCGGCGGCGCGTCGCGGCCGCGCAGCCACCAGCCCGCCGCGGCGAGCGCGATCACGCCGGCCGCCAGCGCGATCCACCAGCCGCGCCGCAGCAGGTGGTCGCCCGCCCGGCGCCCGCCGTGGCCGTGCCCGTTGGCGCCGTGCATGCGCCGGTCGCCTGGCCAGTCGGAGGCGGGCGAGTCGGCGGGCGCGCCGGTGTCCGCGGCGGCAGCAGGGGCGTGGATCGGCTCGGCCGGAACGCCCGCATCGGCCGGCGACGCGGACGGCGCGTCCTCGTCGTGGTGGTCCGCCGCGGACGCGGCGGTGCCGTCCAGGCCGGGCGTCGCGGCGGGCGCAGCGCCGTTCTGCGCGCCGATGAACCGGTAGCCGAGCGCGTGGTGGGTCTGGATGTAGCGCGGCTGGTGCGAATCGTCGCCGAGCGCGTGCCGCAGCTGGGCGATCACCCGGGTCAGCACGCCCGGGGTCACGTGGCGATGGCCCCAGACCGCGTCGAGCAGTTCATCGCGCGGGACCATCTGGCCGCTGCGCTCGACCAGCAGCAGCAGCACGGCAAAGGCCTTGGGTTCGACCGTCTGCGGTTCGCCGGCGCGGGTCAGGGTGTGCGCGCCCGCGTCGATGACGACGTCGCCGAACTGGTGGATCTCGGGGTGCGGCCCGCCTTGGCCAGTCGTGCCGGTCGGGCCCATCGCAAAAACCTCACGGCGGCCTCATGAATCTCATACGACGCTGCGAGAAGGCGCGTGCGGCCATCATGACCGCACCGCGATGGGGGAGGAGCCTGTGCCGGCGCCGAATGATCGGTGCCCCACTGCTCCGAGGACTCCGCCATGAATGCCCAGCTCGCCCCCGCCTACCCCCTGCCGACCGTGCTGCAGATGCCGGCCCAGCCCGGCCCGCACCGCCGCCACACCGTCAACGGCTTCGTCCTGCAGGCCCAGGCGGTCGACCGCTTCAACCGGCTGCTCGACCAGCTCGGCCGCCCGACCACCCTCGACAGCGACCAGCTGTCCGCCGCCGCCCGCGAGCTGTGCGGCCAGGGCATCGGCGCCGCGGCGCCGCGCTGCATCCGCCAGCGGCTGCTGCGGCTGGCCGTGCTCGACCGGATGGCCGCCGACCGCGACTGGACGCCGGCCAACGACGCGATCGCCCTCACCCGTCGGGTGGTCGGCTACGCCCGCGACCGCAACGACCTGATTCCCGACTGGGTCCCGCGGGTCGGCCGGCTCGACGACGCGATCGTGGTCGACGCCGCCTGGCCGCGGCTGGCCGACGAGGCCGGCGACTACGCCGACTTCTGCCGGATTCGCGCGATCGAGGCCCACCTGAGCGGACGCGACGTCCACGGCTACCGCTTCCAGCGCGCCGACTGGATCGAGGCGCGCGCCGCCGAGGTGGCCCTGCAGCAGCACCGCGCGGCCGTCCGCCAGTTCAGCTACGTGCCGAGCGCGCCGGCGCGGTTCGCCATCCACTGAGCCGCCGCTTCCGGCGCACGCGACGGGCCGCCTGCGGGCGGCCCGCTCGTGTCCGGGGCCCGTTCACCGCTCCGCGTGACGGACGGCCCGGGACACCGGCCGCCGCGAGGCGCACCATGGCGGAGCGGTCCCCCGACGGGGCCGCGAGCGATCCACTCGGGCCCGCGCGCACCGCCGGCCACGGCGCGGCGTCCGACCCCTCGGCCGGCCACGAGGTGCGCCATGCGCATGCCACATCCCACACCCACCAACGACCCGCTGCCGTTCGAACACGGCGCTGCGGGGGACCGTCCGCGCGAAGCGGCCGACCGACCGCCGCTGCAGTGGAGCGGCGCCGCCGTCGCCGCGTTCGACGCGCTGCTGCACGAGCTGCACCCCGATGCCGCGCGCGTCGACGACGCCCGCCTGCGCCGGCTCGCGCTGTGGCTGCTCGACCTGCCGCCCGGCGAGGCGCACGCCGTGCTCGACGCGCGCATGGACCGCCTGCAGCTGCTGCGCGCAATGCGCGACGACCCCGACTGGGACAGCGACGAGCCCACGCGCGCCCGGCTGGCCAAGCTGGTCGACTACGTCGAGCGCGACGACGACCTGATCCCCGACGGCGAGCCGCTGCTCGGCCGGCTCGACGACGTGCTGCTGATCGAGCTGGCGTGGCCGGCGTTCGCCGAGGAGTCCGAGGACTACCGCGACTTCTGCGACTACCGCGAGCACGAGCACCCGGGCGGCGACGCCGCGCGCAAGCGCGCCACCTGGCTGCGCGACCGGCTCGACGAACTGGCGCTGTGGCAGCACCGCGTGCGCGTGCACGAGATGCACTACGTCGACGCGCCGTTTGGCGCCGACCCGCCGTTCCGCGTCGGCCGCTGACCGGAGCCCATCGCGGCGCCGATCGCGGCGACTGCGCCGCGCCGGATGACCGTCCGGCGCTCCGCCGCGATGCGGCGAGGCGCCAGTGCCGCGTGCCCGCGGGCGTTCGCGCGGGGCCTGCCGTGTCAAGCCTTGCCGGGGCGGCGGGGGCTGCTACCCTGCCCTCTGCCCTGCCGGTTCGCGCATGTCCGCACGCTTCGTACACCTCCACCTGCACAGCGAGTTCTCGCTCGCCGACTCGACGATCCGCATCGCCGAGCTGGTCAAGCGCTGCGCGTCGCTCGGGCAGCCGGCGGTCGCGGTCACCGACATCGACAACCTGTTCGCGACCGTCAAGTTCGTCAAGGCGGCCGAGGGCGCCGGGCTCAAGCCGATCATCGGCGCCGACATCGGCCTGGCCGACGGCAACGAGGCCGCCTCGCGCCTGACCCTGCTGTGCCGCGACCGCACCGGCTACCTCACCCTGTCGCGGCTGCTGTCGCGGATGTGGATGGAGGGCCACCGCACCGAGGGCGTGATCCTGCGCCCCGAGTGGCTGCGCGAGGACAACGCCGGGCTGTTCGCGCTCGCCGGCCGCCACTCGCTGGCCGGGCGCATGGCCGCCTCGCACCGGCTCGAGCTGGCCGAGGCCTCGGTCGCCGACTGGCAGGGCGTGTTCGGCGAGCGCCTGCACCTGGAGCTGACCCGCACCGGCCGCGACGGTGAGGACGCGTTCAACGCGTTCGCGCTGCACGCCGCCGGCAAGCGCGGCGTGCCGGTGGTCGCCAGCAACGACGTGCGCTTCCTCGACCGCGACGGCTTCGACGCGCACGAGGCGCGCGTGTGCATCGCGACCGGGCGCGTGCTCGACGACCCCAAGCGCCCGCGCGAATACACGCCCGAGCAGTACCTGAAGTCGTCGGACGAGATGGCCGCGCTGTTCGCCGATGCGCCCGACGCGATCGACAACGCGGTCGCGCTGGCGACGCGCTGCAACGTCGAGATGGAGCTCGGCACGTACTACCTGCCGGCGTTCCCGGTGCCGGCCGAGCACACGATCGAATCGTGGCTGCGCAACTCGGCGCGGGAAGGCCTGGGCAAGCGCCTCGAACGCAACCCGATCGCGCCCGGCAAGACCCGCGAGGAATACGACGCGCGGCTGGAGACCGAGCTCGACGTCATCATCAAGATGGGGTTTCCCGGCTACTTCCTGATCGTCGCGGACTTCATCAACTGGGCCAAGGACCACGACATCCCGGTCGGTCCGGGCCGCGGCTCCGGCGCCGGCTCGCTGGTTGCGTGGGCGCTGGGCATCACCGACCTCGACCCGCTGCCGTACGACCTGCTGTTCGAGCGGTTCCTGAACCCCGAACGCGTGTCGATGCCCGACTTCGACATCGACTTCTGCATGGACCGCCGCGACGAAGTCATCGACTACGTCGCGCGCAAGTATGGCCGCGACCGCGTCAGCCAGATCATCACCTACGGCACGATGGCGGCGAAGGCGGTCGTGCGCGACACCGGCCGCGTGCTCGGCCACCCGTACGGCTTCGTCGACGGCATCGCCAAGCTGATCCCGATGACGCTCGGCATCAGCCTCGACGACGCGCTCGGCGAGTCCGAGGCCGCGCGCAAGGACAGCAACCTCGCATCCAGCGAGCTGATCGCCCGCTACCACGCCGAAGAGGACGTGCGCGACCTGCTCGACCTGGCGCGCAGCCTCGAGGACCTGACCCGCAACGCCGGCAAGCACGCCGGCGGCGTGGTGATCGCGCCGAGCCCGCTGAGCGACTTCTGCCCGCTGTTCGCCGAACACGACGGCGAGGGCCGCGGCCGCAGCCCGGTGACGCAGTTCGACAAGGACGACGTCGAGGCCGTCGGCCTGGTGAAGTTCGACTTCCTCGGCCTGCGCACGCTGACGATCATCGACTGGGCGGTGAAGGCGATCAACGCGCGCCTGAGCCGCGCCGGCGAGCCGCCGCTCGACATCGCTGCGCTGCCGCTGGACGACAAGGCCAGCTACGAACTGTTCGCGCGCGGCGACACGGTCGCGGTGTTCCAGTTCGAATCGCGCGGCATGCGCGAGCTGCTCAAGCGCGCCAAGCCGGACGTGTTCGAGGACATCATCGCGCTGGCGGCGCTGTTCCGCCCCGGCCCGCTCGGCTCGGGGATGGACCGCGAGTGGGTCGACCGCAAGCACGGCCACACCGAGGTCAGCTACCCGCACCCGCTGCTCGAGCCGGTGCTGTCCCCGACCTACGGCGTCATCGTCTACCAGGAACAGGTGATGCAGATCGCCCAGGTCCTGGCCGGCTACTCGCTCGGCGGCGCCGACATGCTGCGCCGCGCGATGGGCAAGAAGAAACCCGAGGAGATGGCCAAGGAGCGCGCCAAGTTCGAGGCCGGCTGCGCCGAGCGCGGCATCGAGGCGCGGCAGGCCAGCCCGATCTTCGACCTGATGGAGAAGTTCGCCGAGTACGGCTTCAACAAGTCGCACTCGGCCGCGTACGCGCTGGTCGCGTACCAGACCGCGTGGCTCAAGGTGCACTACCCGGCCGAGTTCATGGCCGCGGTGCTGTCCAGCGACATGGACAACACCGACAAGGTCACCTCGTTCCTCGACGAGTGCCGGGTGATGGGCCTGACGGTGCTGCCGCCGGACGTCGACGCCTCGCCGTACATGTTCACCGCGACCGACCGCGACACGATCCGCTACGGCCTCGGCGCGGTGAAGGGCGTCGGCCGCGGCGCGTGCGAGGCGATCGTCGACGCGCGCCGCGCGGGGCCCTTCGACAACCTGCTCGACTTCTGCAAGCGCGTCGACAGCGGCAAACTCAACCGCCGCGCGCTCGAAGCGCTCGTCCAGGCCGGCGCGCTCGACAAGCTCGGCCGGAACCGCGCCAGCCTGATGCTGCAGCTGCCCGAGGTGCTGAAGGCCACCGAGCAGCTCGCGCGCGAGCGCGAGGCCGGCCAGAGCTCACTGTTTGGAGGCGGGCTGTCCGCCGGCGGCATGGAGTCGGCCGCGCCGGCGCTGCACATCGACCTGCCCGAGGTCGACGAGTGGCCGCTGACGCAGATCCTCAACGGCGAGCGTGACACGCTCGGCCACTACCTCAGCGGCCACCCGTTCGACCCGTACCGCGACGAGGTGCGCGCGCTGGTCGGCTTCGACCTCGGCGAGCTCGACCGCCTGTGGGAGCAGCGCCCGGAAAACGCGCGCAGCGGCTGGCGCCCGGAGCTCGAGCTCGTCGTCGCCGGCCTCGTCGTCGGCCTGCGCAAGAAGGGCGACAACCAGATGTTCGTGCAGATCGAGGACGGTCGCGGCCGGCTCGAGTGCGCGTTCTTCGCCGAGGCCTACACCGAGTTCGCCCAGCTGATCGCCCGCGACCGCCTGCTGGTGATCCAGGGCGGCCTGCGCGAGGACAGCTTCAGCGGCGGCTTCGCGATGCGCGTCGCGCGCTGCTGGGACTTCGCCCAGGTCTGCCAGCGCCACGCCCAGCGCCTGTCGCTGCGGCTGGACCTGCGCGTGCCCGGCACCCTGCAGCGCATCGACGCCCTGCTCGACAAGCACCGCCCCGGCCCAACCCCGCTGCGGCTGGACCTGCTGTGCGACGGCGCCGCCGGCATGCTCGACCTCAACGGCCCGCGCTCGGTCCGCGTCGACGCCGACCTCCCCGGCCTGCTGCGCGCGCAGGCGGGGGTGAAGGCGGTGAAGGTGGCGCTGGGGAAGCCTTGGGCGTCGTAGGCCGACGACTATTGCCGCGCTGAACACCCCTCGGCATATCGCCGACACGAGGCGCGGACTTGTTATAGCCTCGCCCACGCCCGCGTAAGCGGATATCGTCCGGACTTGATGGCTATACGGGTACTAGGGGGCTCGATGCGGTCAACCGCGCTCGTTGTAGCCATCTTGGCACTCGCCTCGCTTGCAGGGTGCCAAGACCGCCCCGTCTCTCAACGGGAGCCCTCGGACCGGACCTCGGCGAATGGCGTCCAGCCGCTCCCACCTTCTAAGCCGATAGTCCCCAAGAACGACAAACATCCGTTCTTCGGCATCGACCTCAATGCCCTCTCCACGGATGACTCCGCAGTCGTGCGGTCGGCGTGGGCGAACTATCACCGCGTATTGGCGGGAAAGCATCCAGATTGCCCGCTTGACTCAGCATTTTCAGACGGCGGGACGCGAATCTACGATTGCGTTGGGTACGAGTTGATCCGCTACAAGTCTCTCCTCCCCCCAGGGCCGCCTGGCAGCCCCGACTTGGACAAGGTCAGCCTTATGTACGGCCCGTCCATTAAATTCGCGAGCGGCCATAAGGTAGAGAGGCTCTGGGTGCTCGATTCCCGGGAGCTTGCGCGGCTTGAGGCCGCACCCTAACAATTCGTCCAAGTCGACGCTGCTTCGCGGCGCGGCCTAACTCAGGTGTTGGGCTGTGTGGAGAGGTCAATGGCATCGCAGCGCAGAACTTTTTTAGGAGTCACCCTGCTTATCGCTATCCAGCTCCTTGGCGGGCTAGGCATGGAGTCATTGATTCCTTCAGCAAAGGAAGGTCCTATTTTGCTCAGTGCAGTTCTGGGCTTCCTAAGCGGTTTTGTGGGAAGCACGGTTGCCCGCGGATCGTTTGTTGTTCCGGCCGCTGCAGCGTGGCTCGGGATGTGGGCCCTTACCGTACTAATTCTTTACGGAATGGCTGCTCGGGTAACCACTCCAAGCCTGGCACAGGTAGGCGCCTTCCATGTCACGCATGCCTGGCCGATCTTTGTGTCCGCCGCGTCGGTCATAGCAGGAGCTGTCACAGGAGACATCATTCGTACGAGGCTGCGCCCCGTTCCGGCCGCAGCCTGACAGTTTGTCCAAGCCGTCGCCCCTTTGCGGCGCGGCGTAACAGTGGTCTTACGCGCACACAAACGATCCTTGAGGAGTGGAGATGAAGATCAGAATTGTGCTCTGCATTGCGCTCTTGGCATGCTCCGCCGCTGCTTTGGCGGATGATGGGCTTCAGAGGATTTCCGGCTCTGTCTGGAAGGCAGGCCACGCCCGCGCAGTGTTTGATCTGAGAGTCCGTGAGGGCGAGACCCAACAAGCACCGCTCCACGGCGCGGAGACTCTCGAGGTTTCACGCTCCTCAAAGACTGGAACTTCAATCCGAGTGCTTGACCCCTCGGGCAAACCACTCGCCAGTGCTTCACTCGACTCCGAACCTGGAGACAGCACGGTGCGGTTCGCGTTCTGCGAAAGCGGGGGCGTGGAAGTTTCTTCACCTGCGTCCGAGGTCGCACCGCGTTGCGCGTCCAGAGGTACCTAACAACTAGCCCCAGCCACAGCAGCTTGGCAGCTGTTAGGCCCCAAGGAGACTTT
Organism: Cognatilysobacter tabacisoli; assembly: GCF_003586305.1. Lineage (GTDB taxonomy): Bacteria > Pseudomonadota > Gammaproteobacteria > Xanthomonadales > Xanthomonadaceae > Cognatilysobacter_A > Cognatilysobacter_A tabacisoli. The sequence goes on from NZ_QXJI01000001.1 coordinate 1,284,049, forward strand.
GATGAGACGCACTGTCCTCACTGCACTGCTGGCCCTTTCGACGACTACCCATGCCAGCGGAAACGGCACACCGGCTGAGGATGGGGTTAGGCACAGGATTAAATCCTGTGAAGAAGCGGCTCTTCTTGTCACAACAGCTTTCGTTCGCTTTCCAGTTGACGCCCCTTCTCGTAGTCAGTTCATCAATGAAGAGAAGGCAAGGATCCTCGTGGACAGGCCGGACGTTGCCGTGGAAGACAAGTATTTGATGTCCGCTATGGCGGCTGTGATCTTCCATCTCGTCGAGATGGAACTACTGAATTCAGACGCGGCCGTCTCCCCGGAGCTGCAGTTGCGATTGGCCTCGCGGGCAGGCGCGGCCTGTGCGGCGACAACAACTAGTCCGCGAGAGACCTGACAATTCGTCGTAGCCGAGTCCGCTTCGCAGCGGGCCGAGTTTGATGTCCGGCCGGCACCGGCTATCTCAGCCGAAGGGCGACAGTAGCTCCATCCAGGGCGCGGCCTCCGGCCTTACCCGGGCTACGTGTCGCGACGGACTCGGGCATCCTGCAATCCTCCACCCCGCCACGGACCCACCGCCATGGCCGAGAACAAGACCAAAGCCACCGACGCCAGCGTCGCCGCCTTCCTCGATGGGGTCGAAGGCGCGCAGCGTCGCGCGGACTGCGACGTGCTGATGGCGATAATGGGCCGGGTCACCGGGGAGCCAGCCAAGCTGTGGGGGCCGAGCATCATCGGCTTCGGCTCGTACCACTACCGCTACGACAGCGGCCGCGAAGGCGACATGCCGGTGGCCGCGTTCTCGCCGCGCAAGGGCGAGTTCAGCGTGTACCTGACGCCGGACAGCCCCGGCCAGGCCGAACTGCTGTCGCGGCTCGGCAAGCACCGGATGGGCAAGTCGTGCCTCTACATCCGCAAGCTGGCCGACGTCGACCTCGCGGTGCTCGATCAACTGGTCGTCGGGTCGATGCGCGACCTCGACGGCCGCCGCTGCTGACGCAGGCGCGACGATGCCGTGGCACACAGGGAGCTGCAGCCCACCGCGGGCGCGATGACTGCGTCGGCACGGTGTCTTTGCGCAACGCCACCCGCACCGCTGACCGGCGTGGCACCATCGGCGGCCTCGATGCAGTGCGTCCCTGCTGCATCCTGCAGGCTCACGCGTCAGCTCTTGGGGGAGAGCACTCATGCAAGCAAAGCATTCGATCGTCCTGGCGCTCGCGGGGCTTTGTTTCGTATCGGGCGCCACCGGCCAGTACCTGTATCCAGGGCAGGAGGTTTCGCCGGTGGACCTGTGGTTCATGCCGGTGTTCGCCATCCTGGTGTTCTGGTGGTATCGCCTGGACACGTCGCAGCGCGGCTACCGGCGGACGCCCTGGCTCAACGTGGGCGTCATCGCGATCGCGGCGCTGGCCCTGCCCTACTACTTTTTCCGCTCGCGTGGTTTCAAGCGCGGCGTGCTTGCGACGCTGGCGCTGCTCGGCGCCATCGTCGCCTCGGGCATCCTCACCCTCGGCGGACAGTACGCCACGCACGTCGGCCTGCAGAGCTGATCCCCGGGCCCGCGCCGACGCGTCAGGGCCCAACCCAGGCGTCACACTCACAAGGAGAGTCGAATGAAGTTGAAGTGCATTGCGGTCCTGCTGCTGGCCGCGGGGTTGACCGCCGGCTGTACCACCACGCCGAGCCGAGGTGGCGAGCTGCGCATCGATTCGAGCAGCGTCCAGTCCGCCGAGAGGTCCTACCAGGCGATGATGCGGGGCCGCTCCGAAGCGGAGAAACAGAAGCTCGCGCTCGCCATGCTCCTGCTCAACCTGCAGGGGGTGAAGAGCGCGTACGAAGTGGTCGCGAACCCGGAGCTGCAATCGCCGTCGATTGGCCGGATCAAGGACCAGGTGGCCGGCATGACGGCGGACGAGATCATCGCGCTCGCGGCGCGCGTTTCCGATATCCAGGTCGAGGTGTCCGGGCAGTAGGGCCCGGCGGGCGGCGCCCGCTGTTTCGCACGTGGGGTGGGCTTGAGGCCACTAGCGGCCCGATGGCGGGCTGGGCAGGAGCGGCGGGGCGGCGCCCCGCGTACGAAGTGAAGGCCCTGCGGTCGATGCGACCGGGCGTTCACGGTGACGGGTTTCGCTTCGCTCTACCCATCCTGCGGTTGTCTGTCGCTTCTGCGTCCGTGGGCACGCACGCCGACGCGCGGCCGCTGCGCCGCGACATGCCCCCGCGCGGCGTTGCGGCATGATTGGGCCCCCGGGCGTCCACGCCCCGCTGCCTCCGGAGTGATCCATGCGCCGCCTCCTTGCCGTCTCCGCCCTGTCCCTCGCGCTGTGCGTGGCCTGCACGCACACCGCTCCGACCGCGTCGGCCCCGCCCGCCGGCACCGCGCCGGCAGCGCAGGCCGCCAGCACCGCCGAGGACGCGCGCCTCAATGCGTGGTTCGAGCGCAAGTACGAGGAGCAGCTGCAGCTGAGCCCGATCGCGATGACGATGCAGGGCCGCAAGGACCGCTACGGCGACATCGACGACATGTCGCGCGCATCGAGCCAGAAGCAGCTGGCGTGGATGGAGGCGGCGCTGAAGGAGATGCAGTCGACCTTCAAGTACGACGCGCTCGGCGCCGAGACCAAGCTGTCGTGGGACCTGTTCGAGTACCAGGTCGAGGCCGCGCGCTCGGCGGACCGCTTCACCGACCACCGCTACCCGTTCGAGCAGATGGGCGGCACGCAGGCGTTCCTGCCGACGTTCATGATCAACTTCCACAAGGTCGAAACCGAGGCCGACTACGTCGCCTACGTCTCGCGCCTGCGCCAGGTGCCGCGCGCGTTCGGCCAGCTGATGGACCAGGTCAAGCGCTCGGCGGCCCAGGGCATCCGCCCGCCGCGCTTCGCGCATGAGGGCGTGATCGAACAGGCCGGCAAGGTCGTCGCCGGCGCGCCGTTCACCGCGGGCGCCGACAGCGCGCTGTGGGCCGACGCGCAGGCCAAGGCCGACGCGCTTGTCAAGAGCGGCAAGATCGACGCCGCGCGCGCGACCCAGCTGAAGGCCGACGCCCGCAAGGCATTGGTCGAAGCCGTGCAGCCCGCGTATGCCGGCGTCATCGACTGGTTCAAGGCCGACCTGAAGAACGCGGCGGTCAATCCTTCCGGCGTCGGCACGCGCCACCCCGACGGCGCGGCGTTCTATGCCGAGCGCGTGCGCGCGTCGACCACGACCGACCTCACGCCCGAGCGCATCCACGAGATCGGCCTGGCCGAGGTTGCGCGCCTGCGCAGCGAAATGGAGGCGCTGAAGGACAAGGTCGGGTTCAAGGGCGACCTGAAGGCGTTCTTCGAGTACATCCGCACCGACCCGCGCTTCAAGTACCCGAACACCGACGCCGGCCGGCAGGCCTACATCGACGACGCGACCAAGGCGATCGCGACGATCAAGACCCAGCTGCCGAAGTACTTCGGCCTGCTGCCGAAGGCCGACCTGGTGGTCAAGCGCGTCGAGCCGTTCCGCGAAGTCGACGGCGCCGCGCAGCACTACTACCCGAGCACGCCGGACGGCTCGCGCCCGGGCGTGTACTACGCGCACCTGTCCGACATGAACGCGATGCCGAAGCCGGAGCTGGAGGTGATCGCATACCACGAGGGCCTGCCGGGCCACCACATGCAGATCGCGATCGCGCAGGAGCTGCAGGGCGTGCCGGAGTTCCGCAAGCAGGCGCGCTTCACCGCGTACTCGGAGGGCTGGGGCCTGTACTCGGAGTGGCTCGCGCGCGAGATGCCGGGCACCTACGTCGACCCGTACTCCGAGTACGGCCGGCTGACGTCGGAAATGTGGCGCGCGATCCGGCTGGTGGTCGACACCGGCCTGCACGCGAAGGGCTGGACCCAGAAGCAGGCCGCCGACTACATGGCCGCGAACAGCTCGATTCCGCAGGCCGCGGTCGACGCCGAGATCCGCCGCTACATCACCTGGCCGGGCCAGGCGACGAGCTACAAGATCGGCATGCTGCGCATCCAGGAGCTGCGCCGCCAGGCCGAGGCCGAGCTCGGCGACCGCTTCGACATCCGCGGCTTCCACGACGCCGTGCTCGGCGGCGGCGCCCTGCCGCTGACGCTGCTCGAGCGTCGCGTCAACCAGTGGGTGGAGTCGCGCAAGCGCGGCTGATGCGTGCGGCGGGCCGGCGCGACGCGCCGGTCCGCGCCATCCGAACAGTGCAACGCCGGGGCCGGCGCGATGCCGGCCCCGGGGCACAGCCTCAGAGGCTGTTGTAGATCGACGTCACCAGCTGGTCGGGCTTGATGAAGGCCTTGCCGAGCTTTTCGTCGGTCGCGGCGGTCGGCTTGGCGGCGATCACCTGCTGCAGCGTCTTGCCATCGCGCTTCATCGCCGCGATCGCGTCGCGGTAGCCCTGCAGCATGTCGCCGTAGGCGGCCAGCTCGGCGCGGTTGCTGACCGGGCCGTGGCCCGGCACGACGAGCGTGTCGGCATCGCTCATCTCGACGCCGGCGCGGATCGCCGCGAGGAAGCCGTCGATGCTGCCGCCGGACTCGAGGTCGATGAACGGGTACAGCCCGTTGAAGTAGACGTCGCCCATGTGCAGCACGTTGGCGTTCTCGAACTTCACCAGCGAGTCGCCGTCGGTGTGCGCGCGGGCGACGTGGCGGGCGTGCACGTGGTCGCCGTTTAGGTGCAGGCTGACGCCGTCCTTGAACGTCACCACCGGCAGCGCGCCGGCCGGCGCCGCTTCGCGCGCCTCGCCGCGGAACGTGCCCGCGGTGCCCATGCGCTTGCGCACGTTGTCGTGCGCCATGATCACAGCGCCGGCCTTGCCCATCGCCTCGTTGCCGCCGGTGTGGTCGCCGTGCCAGTGGGTGTTGATGACGAAGCGCAGCGGCTGGTCGCCGATGGCCTTCAACGCGGCGAGGATCTTCTCCGACAGCGGCGCGTACTGGTCGTCGATGATGTACGCGCCGTCGCTGCCGACGCTGGCGACGATGTTGCCGCCGGCGCCGGTCAGCACGTGGGTGCCGCCACGCAGCGCGTTGGCCTTGATCTGCACCTTGGAGAAATCCTGGGCGGCGGCGGGCGCGGCCACGAGGGCGAGCGCGAGGGCGATGCAGCGAGCGAGGCGCATGGGACGTCCGGGGTTGTGGGACCGGCCGCCACTGTATGCCGATTCGCACCGGCGACCAGTAGGCAAAATCGATCGAAAATCCGCCGGACTGGCAGACTCGGAGGCACCGATGGCCACCACGCGCCCCACCACGATCGCCGGGTACATCGCGGCCGCACCAGCCGCCGCGCGGCCGCACCTGCGCCGGCTGCATGCCATCCTGCGGTCGGTGACGCCCGACGCGACCGAGACCATCAAATGGGGCACGCCATTCTTCATCGAGCCGCGCTTCCTGTTCGCGTTCTCGGCGCACAAGGCGCATGCGAACTTCGCCCCGGGCGCGGCCACGCTCGCGGCGTTCCGGGGCGAGCTCACCGGCCATCGGACGACGGACAACTTCCTCCAGCTCCCGTACGACCGGCCGGTGCCCGAGGACCTGGTGCGCCGCATGGCCGAGCACCAGCTGCGCAGCTTGCGCGCACGCGACGACGCCGCGTTCTGGTAGTGGCGACCGGCCCAGCCCGCCCACCCGTCTGACCGCCGCGCCGGCGGCGGTGCGTTGTGCCCGGTGTCGCCGCCGAACGCGCGGCGCGCCACCGGAGCACACCGTGTTCGCAAGGGAACTGATCGCCGGCTGGGGCGACATGGACTTCAACTCGCACATGCGCAACACGGCCTTCCTCGACAAGTCGGCCGACGTGCGGATGCTGTTCTTCGCCGACAACGGCTTCCCGATGAACGAGTTCATGCGCCTGCGGCTCGGGCCGGTGATCCGCAAGGACGAGGTCGAGTACTTCAAGGAAATCCGCCTGCTCGAGGCCATGCGCGTGACGCTGGCGATCGCCGGTCTGTCGGACGATGGCAGCCGCTTCCTGCTGCGCAACGAGTTCTGGCGCGCCGGCGACCGGCTGGCCGCGCGCGTGACCAGCGCCGGCGGCTGGCTCGACCTCGCCCAGCGCAGGCTCGTCGCCCCGCCCGATGCCCTCCTGGCCGCGCTGCGCACGCTGCCGCAGACCGACGATTTCCAGCCGCTGCCGTCGAGCCTGAAGAGCGGCGGCTAGCGTCGTTCGCGCCGGGCGGGCCATAGGGGCGGCCGACGGACCGCCCGCACCGGACCCCTCGGCAAATCGCGGCGCACTGCGGCGGCTCGACGCTCCGAGCCGCGGAGCTTCGACGGCGAACCCTGAGTCTCGACTGTCCCACCTCTGGGGCTCCGACGGTGCACCCCGGAGGTGCACTTCCCGAGCCCCCAGGTCCAACGCCGCCCCCCTCAGGCTCGACGTTCCGACCCTTCCGGCTCCAACGGCGCACCCGGAGGCTCGGCCCTCCGACCTTCGGGCTCCAACGCTGCACCCCGCAGGCTCGACGTTCCGACCTTCGAGGTCCAACGCTGCACCCCGCAGGCGCGACGTTCCGACCCTCGAGGTCCGACGCCGCACCCCGCAGGCTCGACGCTCCGACCCCTTAGGCTCCAACGGCGCACCCGGAGGCTCGGCGCTCCGACCTTCAGAGTCCAACAGAGCAGCCGGGCCACCCGCCGCGCAAGCCGTCGAGCAACGCCGGCCGACCCCAACCGTCGGCAAGGGACCACGGCCGCCCGCGGTCGCGCTGCGGCCGTAACGCCAACGCGGCGCCGGCGCTATCGTGGCGCCATCCCCGAAGCGCAGTCCCAGGAGCGACGCATGACCGCTTACACCTGCCCCAAGTGCAGCGGCACCGAGTACACCCGCAACGAGATGCGCGCCGAAGGCGGCTTCTGGTCGGCCGCGTTCGACGTGGCGACCAACCGCTTCACCGCGGTGAGCTGCAGCGGCTGCGGCTATACCGAGCTCTACCGCACCGACGTCGGCGCGGGCGCGAAGCTGTTCGATTTCCTGGCCACCTGAGGCGCGCCACGCGCGTCGCCGAGCGACCCCGACGCGACCGTTCCCCACGCCGGCCATCCCATGCACAGGAGTCTGCAATGCGCCTTCCGGCACTAGTGCTCGCTTGCCTGCTCGCGCCCTCCGCGTGGGCGCAGGACCGTGGCCCGGTGATCGACATGCACCTGCACGCGTTCGGCTTCGACGAATACGGCAACCCGCCTCCGCCGAACGAAGTGACCGGCGAGGTGCCTGCCGCCCTATCGGATGCGGACGCCATCCGCGCCACGCTTGCCGCGATGAAGGCGCACCGGGTGGTCCTCGCCGTGGCCAGCGGGCCGTTGGAGGACGTGCAGCGCTGGCGAAACGCCGCGCCGCAGCGACTGATCGGCGGAGCCTACGCGGGGCCGCGCAACGCGCTGCCCGACACCGGCACGCTGCGTGAACAGGTGCGGACGGGCCAGATCGGCGTGATCGGTGAGCTCGGTCTGCAGTACCGCGGACAGCGCGCGACGGACCCGGAAGTCGCACCCTATTTCGCGCTGGCCGAGGCGCTCGACGTGCCGGTGGCCATCCACACCGGGCTCGGCGATGCCGGCACCCCGTACGGCTGCTGCCCGACGTTCCGGACATCGCTGGGCAATCCCCAGCTCGTCGAGGACGTGCTGGTGCGGCACCCGCGCATGCGGGCGTGGCTTATGCACGCCGGCTACCCGTTCCTCGCCGAGACCAAGGCGCTGCTCTACGTGTACCCGCAGCTGTACGTCGACATCGGTGTCCTCGCCTGGGCGCTGCCCCGCGCCGAATTTCACGCTTACCTGCAGGCGCTGGTCGATGCGGGCTTCGGCAAGCGCATCATGTTCGGCTCCGACCAGATGGTGTGGCCGGAAGCCATCGGACAGGCCATTGCCGGCGTCGACAGCGCCGGCTTCCTGACGCCGGCGCAGAAGCGCGACATCCTCTACAACAATGCCGCCGGCTTCCTGCGGCTGGACCGGGCGACGATCGATCGCCACCACCGCGAAGCGGCGGAGACCGCGCCGGCACCGGCACAGGCCGGCGCGGTCGGACAGGCGGCCGGATCCACCCCGTAATCTCGGCTCGGTCGCGCGCCTGCGTCCGGCGCACCGACCGCACCACCCCAGGGGTCATTCGGAATCGAGCTCCGCGGGCGGCGCATCCCCCGCCGCCACCGCCAGCGGGCGCACGTCGTTGACCAGGTGCATCAGGAATCGGCCGGGCTGCTCCTGCATCATCATGTGCGCCGAATCCTCGAACGCGAACGCGCGCTTGGTCGGCGCGGTGATCGTGGCGAACCAGTCGGCGGCGACCCGGTGCGAGGTCGAGTAGTCGTGCAGGCCATTGAACAGGAACATCGGCGTGTCGAAGCGCGTGTACCGGCCGAAGTCGACCGACTCCAGCTGCGGCAGCAGGTGGGTCAGCGAGTACAGGCTGCCGCGGTCGATCGCCGCCAGCTCGGCGTCGCTGTAGTCGGGCGACAGCTTGCGCGCGCGGTCGAAGGCGGTGAAGTCGCGACGGCCCCACGCCAGTCCGCCGTAGTGCATGACCCACGTCCGCTGCGTGCCGATGCGTTCGATCGTCAGCTGGCCCGGCGCGCCCGGGTACGGGGCGAGCGCTTCGAGTTCGCGCACGGCCTTGGCATTGCCCTCGGCACGCGCCTGCGCCAGCGCCCAGTCGTAGCCCTGCCCTTCGCTCGTGCGCATGTCGGCAATCTGGCCCGCGCCGATGTACGCGTGCAGCCATTCGGGGCGACGCCGCGCGAGCTCGACGCCGACCACGCTGCCCCACGAATGCCCGAGCACGAACACCTTGCGCTTGCCGTAGGTCTCCATCAGGTGGCGGAGCACCACTTCGGCGTCGCGCACGATGCCGTCGATGGTCATGCCCGGGGCCATCGCGTCGGGGGCGTTCGCGGCGTAGGTCTTGCCGGCGCCGCGCTGGTCCCACTGCACCACGGTGAAGAAGTCCTCCCACGGACGTTGGTACACGTAGGACTCGACCATCTCGGCCGCGCCGGGCCCGCCGTGCAGGTACAGCAGCACCGGGTTGCGGCGGTCGTTGCCGCGCACCGAAATCCACTGCCGGATGCCGTTGACGTCGATCGCGCGCAGTTCGTCGATGCCGTGCGGCGAGACGATCCGGCGGCTGCCGGCGACGATCGCGCGCGCATCGTCGCGGCTGAAGGCCGGCGGCGACGTCGCCGCCGCCGCAGCGGGACCGGCGGCGCGCGCGGACGCGACGGCGGACAGGGTGATCAACGCGATGCAGGCGAATCCTTGAAAGCGCATGGTGGTGCTCCGTGTGGTTCGCGGCCAGTGTCCCGCGACCGGCGCGCGCAACCATCTGTCGTCGGTCACTGCAACCGCGCGCGGCCTGCCCGTATCGGTGCCAGCTTGCGGCGCGGGCGCGCGATGCGTTCAATCCTCGGTGAGTGAATTGACCGGAAGCGACACGCGAATGCGCGAATCAGCCAATGCGCCCATCGTCCGACGACACTCACTCGCGGACGCACCCGCCCTGCACGCCGCCGTGCGCGCGTCGATCGACACGCTGTCGATCTGGCTGCCGTGGTGCCACCGCGATTACGCGCTGGACGACGCGAGGCGGTGGATCGACGCCTGCATCGCCCACTGGCGCGACGGCACCGGGTTCCCGATGGGAATCTTCGACGCGAACGGCAACGTGCTTGGCGGTGCCGGTCTCAGCGACGTCGACCGCGCGGCGCACACCGCCAACCTCGGCTACTGGGTCGCCGACGCGCACCGCGGCCGCGGCGTCGCGACCGCAGCGGCGCGCCACATGGCGCGGCTCGCGTTCGACGAGTTGCGCTTCGACCGCCTGACGATCGCCGTGCTGACGCGCAACGCCGCGAGCCAGCGGGTCGCAGAGAAGCTCGGCGCCCGCCTTATCGGCAAACGCACGCACGCCTTGGCGTGGCAGGGCCGACGGGCGCCGGCGCGACTCTACGCGCTGGAGCCTCGCGACCTGGTACCGCTCGACTGACGTCGCAGCGCGCGGCCCGGCCAGCGGCGACGGGCGCATCCCAACGCATCAACGGTCAGCGGGCCGCCATCGCTCCAGGACGACCGGCCATCACGGACCGCCGGCTCGACACCGAGCCGATGGGTGCCGCCGCCTTGCACATTCAGTGCGCGATCTCGACCCGCCATTCCCGCTTCGCCACCGGCACCCGCACCGTCAGCGCCCCGGTTGCCGCGTCGAACGACCAGCCGTCGACCGCGCGGCCATCGATGCGCACGCCGCGCGGCGCGCGCGCGGTGCCGCGGACGACGACGTCGATGTCCTGCCACCACGGTGCGAAGCCGTCGTGCTCGACGCGCGCGGTGATGGTCGTCTTCGACCTGCCCGCCTCGCACGCGAACGCCATGCGCAGGAACTCGCCGCCCTCGTGGTCGAAGCTGGTGCCGTCGTCCTGGTACAGCGATCCGGCACACGGGGCCGTGCTGCCCGGCGCCGGCAGGTAGGCGTGCAACTGCAGCGGGCCGTCGGGCGTCTCGCCGGTGTGCTGCACCAGCGGTTGCATCGGGACCAGCGCACCGGCGCGCGCGTACAGCGGCGCGCCGGTCGGCCGCGGGTCGAGCTTGATCGGCTCCTTGCCGGCCGCCTGCCGCGTCGACGTGCCGAACGCGTACCACTCGCCCGGCGGCAGGTTGACCACGTGCGCGTCCAGCGCGTCGTCGACCACGGGTGCGACGAACAGGTCGGCGCCGAACAGGAAGTCGCGGCTGTTCGCGTAGAAGTTCTCCGCCGACGGGTACTCGTAGAACACCGGGCGCAGGATCGGCGCGCCGTTGCGCGCGTTCTGCTCGGCCAGCGTGTAGAGGTACGGCATCAACCGGTAGCGGCGCTCAACCGCCGCGCGGCGGCGCGACTCGTGCGCCTCGCCGTCGACCCAGGCCTCGTGGTCGCGGGTGTCGGTGGCCGCGTGGTTGCGGAATACCGGGTTGAACGCGCCGAGCTCGAACCAGCGCGTCAGCAGCTCCGGACTGGGCGAACCGATGAAGCCGCCGACGTCGTCGCCGACCAGCGTGTAGCCCGACAGGCCCATGCTCAGCGCGTTCGGCGTGCCCTGCGCGAGGTGGTGCCAGCTGGCGGTGTTGTCGCCGGTCCACGTGGCCGCGTAGCGCTGCGTGCCGGCGTAGGCGGCGCGGGTCAGCACGAACGGACGCTCGTCCGGCTTGATCTTGCGCAACCCCTCGTACGTCGCGCGCGCATTGAGCATGCCGTAGGCGTTGTGCAGCTCGCGGTGGCTGACGCTGCGGCCGTCGTCGAGCCGGTGCACCGCGTCGAGCGCCATCGTGTTGCCGGGCGCGCGGAACACCGACGGCTCGTTCATGTCGTTCCAATAGCCGGCCGCGCCCATCGCCGCGAAGTCGCGGTACAGCCCGCCCCACCAGTCGCGCACGCGGGTCAGGCTGAAATCGGGGAACACGCTCGGCCCGGGCCACACTTCGCCGACGTAGGGGCTGCCGTCGGGCATCTTGATGAAGACGTCCTGCGCGGTGCCGGTCGCGTACGGCGCGTAGTCCTTGCCGCGCGAGTTGGGGATGTGCAGGTCGGTGATCAGCACCGTGCGCAGGCCCTGCGCGCGCAGGTCGGCGATCATCTGTTCGAAGTTCGGAAAGAGCTTGCGATCGACGGTGAACGGCGCATTGCCCTGCTGGTAGCCGATGTCGAGGTAGATCGCGTCGCTCGGGATGCGTCGCGCGCGCAATGTGTCGGCGACATCGCGCACGCGCGCCTCGGGCAGGTAGGTGTAGCGCGACTGCTGGAAGCCCAGCGCCCACATCGGCGGCAGCGGCGTGCGCCCGGTCAGCGCGGTGTAGCGCTCGACCACGCGCGCCGGCTGCGGGCCGGCGATGAAGTAGTAGTCGAGCTCGCCACCGTCGGCGCCGAACGCGGCGCGCTCGGGCGACTCCAGCCCGAAGTCGAAGCTGCTGCGCCAGGTGTTGTCGAGGAACACGCCGTACGCCACGCCGCCGCGCAGTCCGAGGTAGAACGGGATGGACTTGTACAGCGGGTCGGTCCAGCCGGCCCACGCGTAGGCGTCGGTGTTCCAGTTGGTGAACGCGCGGCCGCGACGGTCGAGCGGGCCGGCCTTGTCGCCAAGGCCGTAGAAGTGCTCGTCGGCGGGCAGTTGCTTCCACGCGCGCACGCGGGTGCGGCCGTCGGCCTCGGGCATCCACGCCATCGGCTGGTCGGCCGCGTCGGCCAGCAGCACGCGGCCGCCGGCGTCGGCGAACTCGACCCGCAGCGGCGACTTGTGCACGGTGGCGACGACGTCGCCGGCGGTGACGGTCACGCGCGCGGCGCCGTCGTCGACGCGCACCGGGACCTTCGCCGGCGCCGCGACCACGGCCCACGATGCGTCCGCCTTGAACGCGCCGTCGGGCGCCAGCCGCACCCGGAACACGCCGTCGGCGAACGCGGTGACGCGCACGCGCGCCGCGCCCGATGCGAGCTCCACGCCGTCGTCGCGCACCTGCACCGCGTCGACGTTGCCGACGTGCCGCCAGCCCTGCGCGTGCAGCGGCACGACCGCGCCCCACGCCAGCGCGATCGCGACGACCGCCGCTGCGCGCATTCCGACCCCGTGCCGCTCGCCCATCTGCTGCTCCCCGCGGCTCCGGCCGCCGACCGTCCCGATTCAAGCACGCACGCCGCGCGCGGCGGCGATGAATACGACTGCAGCCGCGCCGCAGGCGCGTTCCGGGCGCGCTGGCGGCGCCCGAGCGGCGCTCCGCACGCCTCGGTACGGTCCGGGGCCCTGGGCTAGACTGTCGGCCTTTCCGGCCCATGGCCCGCGCATGAACCCGAACTACCTCGACTTCGAGAAGCCGATCGCCGACCTGGAAGCCAAGATCCAGGAGCTGCGCCACGCCAGCCACGGCTCGGCGGTGAACGTCGACGCCGAAGTGCACGCCCTCCAGGACAAGCTGCGCGTGCGCACCGCGCAGATCTTCCGCGACCTCAGCCCGTGGCAGGTCTCGCAGCTGGCCCGCCACCCGGCGCGGCCGTACACGCTCGACTACCTGCGCGTGATGTGCGACGAGTTCCAGGAGCTGGCCGGCGACCGTGCGTTCTCGAACGACAGCGCCATCGTCGGCGGGCTGGCCCGCATCGGCGGGCGCAGCGTCGTCGTGATCGGCCACGAGAAGGGCCGCGACACCAAGAGCAAGGTCAAGCGCAACTTCGGCATGCCGCGCCCGGAGGGCTACCGCAAGGCACTGCGCCTAATGAAGCTCGCCGAGCGCTTCAAGCTGCCGCTGCTGACGTTCATCGACACGCCCGGCGCCTACCCCGGCATCGACGCCGAGGAGCGCGGCCAGTCCGAGGCCATCGCGCGCAACCTGCTCGAGATGGCCGAGCTGCGCATCCCGGTGATCTGCACGGTGATCGGCGAAGGCGGCTCTGGCGGCGCGCTGGCGATCGGCGTCGGCGACCGCACGCTGATGCTCGAGTACGGCACCTACTCGGTGATCTCGCCGGAAGGCTGCGCGTCGATCCTGTGGAAGACCGCCGACAAGAAGCAGGAAGCCGCCGAGCAGATGGGCATCACCGCCACGCGCCTGAAGGAGCTCGGCCTGATCGACAAGATCGTGCGCGAGCCGACCGGCGGCGCGCACCGCAACCCGAAGCAGATGGCCACGCGCCTGAAGGCCGTGCTGATGAACGAGCTCGACGCGCTCGAGCAGGCGCCGATCGACGAGCTGCTCGAGCGTCGCTACCGCCGGCTTCGCGGGTACGGGGCGTACGAGGCGGCATAGTCCATCGGCACCCGCGCGGCGCGCGAGGGATGGAGACGAAGGCGGCGGCCGCGGGGCTTGCCGCCTTTTTCATGCGCGGCGGGGCCATCGGCATCGCAGCTGCGTAGGTCACGCAGCTCGCCGGAATCCCGCGCGCGTCACCACGCGCGCAGGTACTGCTCCGGCGTCGGCGGCTCGGCGCCGAGTTCGACCGCGGCGCGGCGCGGGAAGTAGGGGTCGCGCAGCAGCTCGCGCGCCAGCAGCACGACGTCCGCTTCGCCGCGCGCGAGCACGGCCTCGGCCTGCGCGGGATCGGTGATCAGCCCGACCGCGCCGGTGGCGATGCCCGCGTCGCGGCGGATGCGCGCGGCGAACGGCACCTGGTAGCCCGGCTCGGCCGGAATCCGCACGCCCGGCACCAGCCCGCCGCTGGACACGTCGATCAGGTCGATGCCGCGCGATTTGACCAGCCGCGCCAGCTCCACGCTCTGCTCGATGTCCCAGCCGCCGTCGGCCCAGTCGGTCGCCGAGATCCGCAGCCACAGCGGCAGGCGCTCGGGCCACACCGCGCGCACCGCGTCGACCACCTGCAGGGTCAGGCGCACGCGGTTGTCGAAGCTGCCGCCGTACGCGTCGTCGCGCGTGTTCGACAGCGGCGACAGGAACTCGTGCAGCAGGTAGCCGTGCGCGGCGTGCAGCTCGAGCAGGCGGAAGCCGGCGGCCTGCGCGCGCCACGCGGCGCGGGCGAAGTCGTCGACCAGGTTGGCGATGTCGGCCTCGGTCATCGCGGTGGGCACCGGCGAGGCGTCGTCGAACGCGATCGCCGACGGAGCCACCGGCGTCCAGCCGCCGTCGGCGGGCGCCACCGGGCGGCCGCCGAGCCACGGCGCGGCGGTGCTGGCCTTGCGGCCGGCGTGGGCCAGCTGCATGCCGGCGACGCTGCCCTGCTGCTCGATGAAGCACGCGATGCGACGCCAGGCATCGGCCTGCGCGTCGTTCCAGATCCCCGTGTCGGCCGGCGAGATGCGGCCCTCGGCGTTGACCGCGGTCGCTTCGGTCAGGACCACGCCGGCGCCGCCGACCGCGCGGCTGCCCAGGTGCACGAGGTGCCACTCGTTGGGCACGCCGTCGACGGCCGAGTACTGGCACATCGGCGCGACGGCGAGGCGGTTGCGAAGGGTCAGGGAACGCTGGGCAAGGGGTTCGAACAGCCGGGACACGGGCGGGCTCCATCGGGGGAGCGGCCAGCGTGCCGAGGCGCCCGCATGAATGCAGCACCCGGCGTGGGTTGCTGCATTCCATCGCCATGGCACGATGCCCGCGATGCCGCGCCCGCCTGCCCCGCGCTACGACCTGAACGCTGCGTTGCACGACGCGCCGGCCGCGGCGTTGTGCGTCGGCTTCAGCGGCGGGCTGGATTCGACCGTGCTGCTGCACCTTCTGGCAGACGACGCGGATGCGCGCGCACGCGGGCTGCGTGCCCTGCACGTGCACCACGGCCTGCACGCCGAGGCTGACCGCTGGGCCGAGGCGTGCGCGGCGACGTGCGTGGCGCTCGATGTGCCGCTGACCACCGTGCGCGTGGCGGTCGTGCCGGACGGCGACGGCCCGGAGGCCGCTGCGCGCGCCGCGCGCCACGCCGCATTCGCCGAGGCACTGCGCGAGGACGAGGTGCTTGCGCTGGCCCAGCACCGTGACGACCAGGCCGAAACCTTCCTGCTGCGCGCGCTGCGCGGCTCGGGCGTCGATGGGCTGGCTGCGATGCGCCGCTGGCAGGCGATCGGCGCCCTGCGCGTGTGGCGACCGCTGCTCGATGTCGACCGCGAAGCGCTGCTCGCATACGCCACGCATCACCGTCTGGCGTGGAGCGAGGACCCGAGCAACGCGGACGACGCGTTCGACCGCAACTTCCTGCGCCAGCGCGTGCTGCCGCTGCTGCGCGAGCGCTGGCCGCACGCCGGTGCCGCGCTGGCGCAGTCGGCCGCGCACTGCGCCGACGCCGCCGCGCTGCTCGCCGACGAGGACGCGCACGCGCTGGCGCGGCTGCGCACGCTGGACCCACACGCGATCTCGCGGACCGGGCTGCCTGGGCTGCCCGCGCCGCGGCGCGCGCGGGTGCTGCGGGCGTGGATCGCGGAGCTGGCCTTGCCGCCGCTGCCGGCGCGCGGCGTCGAGGCGATCGAGCGCGACCTGATCCACGCCCGTGCGGACGCCGACGCGCGCTTCGCCTGGCACGGGGCCGAGGTCTGCGCGTGGCGCGACCTGCTGCGCGCCGGGCGCGTCCGTGCCCCACTGCCGCCGCACTGGCAGGCACGCTGGGACGGGCGCACGCCGCTGCCGCTGCCCGACGGCGGGTTGCTCGCGCTGGACGGGGTCGAGGCGCTGCTCGAGCCGGTAACGGTCCGAACCCGCGCGGGCGGCGAGCGCATCGCGCTGCCCGGCCGCGACCACTCGCACGCGCTCAAGCACGTGCTGCAGGACCTCGGCGTGCCGCCGTGGGAGCGCGCGCACCTGCCGCTGGTGGTCGACGCGCGTGGCGACGTGCAGGCCGCCGGCGACCTCGTCTACGCCGCGCCGTTCGACGCCTGGCTGCGCACGCACAAGGCGCGCCTGCGCTGGACGCCGCCGGCCCCCTAGCCGCTGCCGGCGTTTGCCCGCACACTTGCCGCATGCCACGCAAAGCCGCTTCCGACGCCGCCTCCGACACCGCCGCCGCCTCCCCGGTCGCCGATTTCGAGCAGTCCCTCGACGCGCTCGAACAGCTGGTCGAGAAGATGGAACAGGGCGAGATGACCCTCGAGGAATCGCTGGCCGCCTACGAGCGCGGGGTCGGGCTGTACCGACGCTGCCAGGGCGCGCTCGAGCAGGCCGAACTGCGCGTGCGCCTGCTCAGCGACCCGCAGTCGCCCGGCACCGCCGAGCCGTTCGACGCGCCCGATGCCTGAGCTGCCGCTCGACGCCTGGCGCGCGCGCGCCGACGCCGCGCTCGCCACCGCCCTGCCCGATCCCGACGCCGCGCCCGCGCGCCTGCACGCGGCGATGCGCCACGCGGTGCTGCTCGGCGGCAAGCGCATGCGCCCGCTATTGGTCTACGCCGCCGGCGCGCTGTTCGACGCCGAGCCGCTCGCGCTCGATGCCCCGGCCGTCGCGGTCGAACTGGTGCACGCCTACTCGCTGGTGCACGACGACCTGCCGGCGATGGACGACGACGCGCTGCGCCGCGGCCAGCCGACCGTGCACGTCGCGTTCGACGAGGCCACGGCGATCCTCGCCGGCGACGCCCTGCAGTCGCTCGCATTCGGCGTGCTCGCCGACGCGCCGGTCGACGCCGCCACGCGCGTCGCGCTGCTGCGCACCTTGGCCGGCGCGTCGGGCGCGGCGGGCATGTGCGGCGGCCAGGCGATGGACCTCGACGCGACCGGCACCGGTGCCGCTCTGTCGATCGAGCGGCTCGAAACGCTGCACGCGATGAAGACCGGCGCGCTGATCCGCGCCGCGGTGCAGATGGGCGCGCTGTGCGGCGGCGCGCCGGACAGCGCGCTGGCCCGGCTCGACGACTACGCGCGCGCGCTCGGCCTCGCGTTCCAGGTGCGCGACGACATCCTCGACGTCGAAGGCGACAGCGCGACGCTCGGCAAGACCGCCGGCAAGGACGCGGCGCAGGACAAGGCGACGTTCCCGGCGCTGATCGGCCTCGACGCCTCGCGCGCGCGGCTGGACGACCTCGACGCGCGCATGCGCGATGCCCTCGCGCCGTTCGGGGCGCCGGCCGATGCGCTGCGTGCGCTGGGACGGCTGGCGATCGAGCGCTCGCACTGAGCGCCGGCGCGCGCCGCCGCGCCGGGTGATGCCGATGACGCGCGCTACGCTGTCGAGGTGAACCATCCCCCCGTCCGTGACGGCGTCGCCGCGAGCCGCTACCAGCTGCCGCCGGGCCCGTGGGCCACCGTGCTCGACGCGCTGGCGGCTGCGTTCCCGACGGTCGACCGTGCGGCGTGGGCGTCGCGCTTCGCACGCGGGCGGGTGCTCGACGCCGACGGCGTGGCGCTGGCCGCCGACGCGCCGTTCCGGGTCGGCGCCGGGGTCCACTACTACCGCGAGGTCGCCGACGAGCCGCGGCTGCCGGTCGAGGAGCGCGTGCTGCACCACGACGCGCACCTGCTGGTTGTCGACAAGCCGCACTTCCTGCCGGTCGTGCCGGGCGGCGGCTTCGTCCGCGAGACCCTGCTGGCGCGGCTGGTGCGCCGCACCGGCAACGCCGGCCTGGCGCCATTGCACCGGCTCGACCGGCTGACCGCCGGGCTGGTGCTGTTTTCGACCGATCCAGCCACGCGCGCGGCCTACCAGGCGCTGTTCCGCGAGCGCCGGATCGACAAGCGCTACGAGGCCATCGCAGCGCCGCGGCCGGGGATGGCGTTCCCGCAGCAGCGCCACACCCGGATCGAACGCGGCGAACCGTTCTTCCGCATGCGCGAGGTCGACGGCGCGCCGAACGCGCTGACCCAGATCCACGTGATCGAACGCGGCGACGCGGCGTGGCGCTATGCGCTCGAGCCCGTGACCGGGCGCAAGCACCAGCTGCGCGTGCACATGGCGGCGCTGGGCGCGCCGGTCGCGAACGACCCGCTGTACCCCGCGCTGCGCGAGCCGGCCCTGGACGACCTCGCCCGCCCGCTGAAGCTGCTGGCGCAGTCGCTGGCGTTCGCCGATCCGCTCGACGGTCGCGCGCGTCGCTTCGAGACCTCGCTGTCGCTGTAGCCGTTCCTCGCGGGCCCCGGGCAGCAGCAGACGAAACACGAAAAACGAAAACGCCGGCGCGAGGCCGGCGTCTTCGGGTCATACCGCCGCGTGGGTCAGGAGACCAGCCGCAGCGTCAGCGGGTAGCGGTACGTCTCGCCGTTGTAGGCCTTGAACGCGGCGATGACGCTGCACACCAGCCACAGCACCGCGATCGCCAGCGCGGCCATCGCCAGCAGCAGGCCGGCCGGCCCGGTGAGGATGATGCCGATGCCGAGCGTCAGCACCGTCGCGCCGAGCAGCAGCAGCGCGATCAGGGCGGCCGCGCAGGCGTAGATGAACATCGACAGGTTGAAGTTCAGCGCTTCCTTGGCGTGCTCGGCGGCGAACGACGAGCGGTCGCGCTGGTAGATGTAGATCGCCAGCGCCGCCAGCGCACCGGCCAGGCCGGCCATCCAGCTCGTCAGCAGCGCCATGCCCAGCGCGGCGGCGTGCGCACCGGCGGCCCACAGGCGCTCGTTCTCCTGCGGCAGGGCGGTGGTCGGAGTGGTCATACCCTCGTTCATCGTCGGCTCCTCCCGGAAACGATCCGGAACACGGTTCAGGATGGGGCCTGCCCGCGCGCATGCAAGCCAACTTCCGACACCCCTCGCCGGGCGGCGGCGCGACGCTCCTACTCGCCGGCCACCGTCATCCGCCCGACCAGGATCGAGCCGGTGCGCACGTGCGAGCGCGGGTCGACGTCGGCGCCGACCGCCTCGATCGCGCGGAACATCGACTTGAGGTTGCCGGCGACGGTGATGTTGTCGACCGGGTACTGGATCGCGCCGTCCTCGACCCAGAACCCGCCCGCGCCGCGCGAGTAGTCGCCGGTAATCGCGTTGACGCCCTGGCCCATCAGCTCGGTGACCAGCAGGCCGCGGCCCATGCCGGCGAGCACCTCGTCGAACGCACCGGCATTCGCGCGCACCTGCAGGTTGTGCACGCCGCCGGCGTTGCCGGTGGTCGGCAGGCCGAGCTTGCGCGCCGAGTACGTGCCGAGCACGTAGCGCTGCAGCACGCCGCCGTCGACCAGTGCCGACTCGCGCGTGGCCACGCCGTCGGCGTCGAACGCGCTCGAGCGCAGGCCGCGGCGCAGGAACGGCAGCTCGTCGATGCCGAACCAGTCGGGAAACAGCTGGGTGCCGGCCGCATCGACGAGGAAGCTGGCGCGCCGGTACAGCGCGCCGCCCGAGACCGCACCGATCAGGTGCCCGACCAGCGAACGCGCCATCTCGGCGGCGAACAGCACCGGGTACTCGCCGGTCGCCACGCTGCGCGGCTGCAGCCGCGCGACCGTGCGCTCGGCGGCCTTGCGACCGACGGAGGCTGGCGACTCGAGGTCGTCGCCGGCCAGGCCGATCGTGTACCAGCCGTCGCGCTGCATGTCGTCGCCGCGCCCGGCGATCAGCGCGCAGCCGAGGCTGTGCTGCGTGCTGCGTTCACGTCCGACGAAGCCGTGCGAGTTCGCGTACACGCCGAGGCTCTCGCCGCTGCCGACCGACGCGCCGTCGGAGTTCTCGATGCGCGGGTCGCGCTCGCGACCGGCGGCCTCGGCAGCCAATGCCAGGTCGATCGCGCGGTCGGCGTCGATCGGCCACGGGTGCCAGCCGTCGAACTCGCGCAGGTCGCTCGCCATCAGCGCCGCATCGGCCAGACCGGCCGCATCGTCGTGCTCGGTGTGGCGGGCGATCGCGCAGGCCTGCTCGACCGTCGCATCGAGGCTCTCCTCGCGCAGGTCGGCGGTGCTGGCGCTGCCCTTGCGCTGGCCGAAGTAGACGGTCACGGCGATGCCGCGGTCGCGGGTCGACTCGACCGTCTCGACCTCGCCCATTCGCACGCTGACGTTCAGTCCGGTTTCCTCCGAGCACGAGACCTCGGCCTGGCTGGCGCCGCGCGCGCGGCAGCGCGCCAGCAGCTGCTGGGACAGCTCCGCGAGCCGGTCCAGCCGCGCCTGGCTGTCGTCGTGTGCAGGGGCGATCTCGTTCAATGGCTTATCCTTTCGGCATTCGTTCCGCGGGCTGCGCCCGCCGAACCGGTGGTTGGACATCCGCTGCAGGGCCCGGCACCGCCGGCCGCCGCGCGGATCGCAGGACGGGAAGCAACGACATGCGTGGCATCGACGAAGACACCGGCGAGTACCTCGGCCCCAGCCGCAGCCAGAACCGGCGCGAGGCGCTCGAGGTGCTGTCGCTGGCCGAGAAGCTGGTCGCGCTGACCGAGGCGCAGCTGGCGCGGCTGCCGGTGCCCGAGGGCCTGCTGCCGCACATCCGCGAGACCAAGCGCATCACCGCGCACATCGCGCACAAGCGCCAGCTGGCCTTCCTGGCCAAGCAGATGCGGCGCGAGGACGACGAGGCGCTGGAGGCGATCCGCGACGCGCTCGACGAGGACGGCGAGGCCGCGCGGCGCGAGGTCGCGGCGATGCACCGGGTCGAGACCTGGCGCGAGCGCCTGCTGGCCGACGGCGACGCGGCGCTCGCCGAGCTGCTCGACGAGTACCCGACCGCCGATCGCCAGCACCTGCGCCAGCTGGTCCGCAGCGCGCTCGACGAGCGCAAGCGCAACAAGCCGCCGCGCGCGTTCCGCGAGCTGTACCGCGCGCTGCGCGAGCTGCTGCTCGGCGGCGCGGCCGCGGGCCCGGGCGACGACGAACCGGCGTCCACCGACGACGGCGACGAGGCCTAGTCGCGACGGCGGCGGGGCGAAGCGCGGCCCGCGCGGGGTGCGCGACCGCGTCGGGCGGGCGCCAGCCACGCGCGGCCGATGCGGCAGCGCCGCCCGCGACCGCGGTTGCTCACCGATCAACACGCGCCGATCCCGGATTCCGGCCGTCAGGCCTGCGTGCCGCCGACGGTGATCCCGTCGATCAGCAGCGACGGCTGGCCGACGCCGACCGGCACGCTCTGCCCGTCCTTGCCGCACACGCCGACGCCTTCGTCGAGCGCCAGATCGTGGCCGATCATCTTCACCCGCTGCATCGTCTCCGGGCCGTTGCCGATCAGCGTCGCGCCCTTGACCGGCGCGGTGATGCGGCCGTCCTCGATCAGGTAGGCCTCGGTGGCCGAGAACACGTACTTGCCGCTGGTGATGTCGACCTGGCCGCCGCCGAAGTTGACCGCGTACAGGCCCTTCTTGACCGAGCGGATCATTTCCTCGGGGTCATGCGTGCCGGCGAGCATGTAGGTGTTGGTCATGCGCGGCATCGTCAGGTGCGCGAACGATTCGCGGCGGCCGTTGCCGGTCGCTGCCATGCCCATCAGCCGCGCGTTGAGCGTGTCCTGCATGTAGCCGACCAGCACGCCGTCCTCGATCAGCGTCGTGCACGACGTCGGCGTGCCTTCGTCATCGACGTTCAGCGAGCCGCGGCGGCCCGGCAGCGTGCCGTCGTCGACGATCGTGACGCCCGGCGACGCCACGCGCTGGCCCATGCGGCCGGCGTACGTCGACGTACCCTTGCGGTTGAAATCGCCCTCCAGGCCGTGGCCGACCGCCTCGTGCAGCAGCACGCCGGGCCAGCCGCTGCCGAGCACCACCGGCATCACGCCGGCCGGCGCGTCGACCGCGTCCAGGTTCACCAGCGCCTGGCGCAGCGCTTCGCGCGCCAGCGCCTCGGGCTTGCCGTTGCCGAGCAGCTCGACGTACGAGTAGCGACCGCCGCCGCCGGCGTAGCCGCTTTCGCGGCGGCCGCCCTGCTCGACGATCACCTGCACGTTGATCCGCACCAGCGGGCGCACGTCGGCGGCCACGACGCCGTCGCTTCGCGCGACCAGCACCGTGTCGACGCCGCCGCTGAGGCTGACGACGACCTGCTTGACCCGCGGGTCGGCCGCGCGCACGAGCTTGTCGATGCGCCGCAGCGCTTCGACCTTGTCTTCGTTGGCCATGGAATCGATCGGGTCGTCGCCGGCGTACAGCTGGCGCGGCGCGGCCATCGCGCCATCGCGTCGGGCGACGGCGTGCCCGGCCGCCGCGGCCTGCTCCGGCGACGAGGCGCCCTTGGAAATCGCGCGCGCCGAGCGGGCCGCGGTCAGCAGCGCCTCCGAATTGATCTCGTCCGAGTACGCGAACCCGGTCTTCTCGCCGCTGATCGCGCGCACGCCCACGCCCTGCTCGATCGAGTGCGCGCCGTCCTTGACGATGCCGTCCTCGACCGTCCAGCTCTCGCGGCGCGCGTGCTGGAAATACAGGTCGCCGAAGTCGACGCCGGGGCCGAGCAGCGTGCCGAACGTGCGTTCCAGTCCGGGCGTGTCGAGGCCGGCGGGCAGCAGCAGTCGGGATTCGGCGAGCTGGAAGGGCAGCGTCATGGGCGGGCACGGTTCGCGGGGGTGACCCAGTCTAGATGCGGGCGCGGGCCCCTGCTTCAACCGCATGCGCCACGGTGCGGCGCGTTCCAGGGCGCTGACGCGGCGCCGTTCAGCCGGCCGGGACGTCGTCGCCGGCCGCCGACAGGCGCCCCTGCTCGCGGCTGATCACCTCGACCTTCGGCTCCTTCCACGGTCCGGTGACGCGGTAGGTCTTCGAGGTCATCTGGCCAAGCGGCTTCTGCAGCACCGCGTTGGCGGCTGCGCCGATCGCCGCGCCGACCGGACCGCCGGCCAGCGCCCCGGCGACGGTCAGCAGGCCGCCGGGCTTGGGCTTGACCTCGATGGTCTGGTCGAAGCTCTCGGTGCGCAGGTTCGCGCTGCCGCGGATGTCGATCGTCGCCGAGGCGCCGTCGATGACGAGGTCCTCGCTACGCGCGAGGCCGTCGGCGACGCGCACGCTCCCGCCCATGCGGTTGAACGCAAAGCCCTTGGCGAAGAAGTCGCGGAAATCGAGCGTCAGCCGGCGCGGCAACTCGGCGACGCTGAGCAGGCCGAGCACGCGCCCGGCGCCGGGCTCGATCTCGACCAGCCGGCCGTCGCGCGCGTCCAGCGTGACGCGCCCGTCGAGCGCCGCCAGCCGGAACGCCTGCGGGCTGCCGGCCCAGCCGGCGTCGAACGTCAGGTTGCCCTTGCCGCCGGCCACGCGCCCGCCCATGCCGAAGCCGTCGAGCAGCGCGCCGAAGTTGTCGCTGTCCACGCGCGCCAGCAGCCGCGTGCGCGCCGCCGCGCCGCGGCCGGTCCAGTCGCCTTCGACGTCGATCCGCTGCGCCGGCGTGCGCGTCTGCACCTGCTCGATGCGCAGGCCGTTGGCGGTCGGCCGGGTGCGCACCCGCGCGCTGCCTAGCCGGGCCGCGCCGATGCGCAGGTCGTCGATGTCGAAGCTCAGCGGCGGGATGCGTGCCGGGTCGGTGTCGTCGCCCGCGTTCGCGATGGCCGCCACGGCCTGGCCCGGCGCGCGCGGCAGCGGCTGCCAGTGCACGCGCTCGAAGCGTCCGGCGACGGTCGCCGCCTCGCCGGCCGACAGCAGCACCGCACCTTCGAGCGCCTCGCCCTCGGTACGCACCGCGGTCGCGCCGCGCGCGGCCGGCACGACTTCGACCCGCGTGTCGGGAAATGCACCGCCGAACAGCAGCAGCCGGCGCGCGGTCACGTCGATGCGCTGCAGCGGCACGCCGCCGCCGTCGCCACCGCCGCGCGCCAGCGCGATCCAGTCGATCGCGTCGAGCGCGTCGGCGCGTCCGGTCGCGACCAGCCCGCTGACCGGCGGCGCCTCGTCGACCCGGTCGCTGCCGAGCGCGATGCGCACCCCGGTGCGCGATGCGCCCCCGGCGCCGCTCGACGTGCGCGCGCGCAGCGCCATGCGCTCGCCGAGCGTCACGCGCACGTCGCCGCTGCCGAGCGGCAACGGCGTGTCGATGCTGGCCGCCAGCGCCGCGCCGGCGGGCTTGTCGAGCGGCGCCGGCAGTGTCAGCGCGGTGCCGACGAGACTGGAGCGCAGCTGCAGCCGCGCCGGCGGCGTGCGGCCGGCGACGGATTTCGGAATCGTCACCCCGACGGTCCAGTTCGATCGGCCGTCGAGGTACGGCCGCAGCCAGCCGAGATCCGGCGCGCGCTCGACCAGCTGCGCGGCAGTCAGGCTCGCGTCGAGACCGGCCTCGAACACGTGGGCGCGATCGAGCACGTACTCGTCGCCGGCACGCAGCGACAGCCGCCCGGGCTGCCCGTCGTGGCGCACCGACAGGTCGCGCGCGCGCAGGCCGCTGCGCGAGTACTCCGCGCGGCCGGTCACCTGGTCGAACGCCAGCTTCCAGCGCGCGTCGGACGCGGTCGCGCGGGTGAGGTCCACTGCGCCGCCGAGGGTGAACGCACGCGCATCGCGCAGCGGCATGTCGAGGCGGAAGTCCGCGCGCGCCGGTCCGGCCACGCTGAGGTTCGACAGCGTCTCGCCGTGCATCTGCTGCAGCGGGCTGTTGCGCAGCAGCGCCAGCAGCTGGCGCGCGTCGGTGGTGCCCTCGGCGTCCACGGTCAGGTGGCCGCCGCGGTAGTGGTCGATTCCGCCGCGCATCCGACGGATGCCGATGCCGGCGATCGTGCCGGTGCCCTCGACGGTGAAGCCGTCGGCGAAGAAGTGGGCGTCGAGCGCGACGTCGTCGGCCGCCGGCCAGCCCTCGTGGTACTTCAGCGTCGCGTCGGCGATGCGCGCGGTCGCGTCGAAGCGTCCGGCCTCCACGAACGGCCAGTCGTCGAGGTCGCCCGACACGATCGCGCGGCCGTCCTGCACGCGCCCACCGACCAGCGCCATGTCGAGCCAGCGCACCGCCGCGGGCGGCATCAGCTCGCGCATCCAGAAGCCCTTCGCCGCGACGACGGCGCTGTCGTCGACCGCGACGGCCAGGTCGATCCAAGGCCGCGTACCGTCGCCCTGCCAGCGCAGGCCGCCGCGCGCGTGGCCGCCGTAGTCGTTGCCGCCGATGTGCAGGCCCGGCGTCTCGATCCGCCAGCCGGCGCCGTCGCGCCAACCGGCGACGTCGCCGCGCAGCCGCACCGTGTGCGCCGTGCCGAAGCCGCGCGGCCAGTCGAATCGCACCGGGGCGTCCGGGTCCAGCCGCAGGTGGAAACCGTCGGCGTCGCCCGACAGCACGCCCGACAGCCCGCTCAGGCCGGGCGCGCGATTCACCGGCTGGAAACCCAGCGCGACGATGCGCGCGTCGGCCTGCAGCGTGCCGCCGCGGCGACCGGCGACCGCCACGTCCTCGAGCGCGCCCTGCGGGCGGGCGAGCAGCAGCCACCGCCGCAGCGCCGGCGCGAGCCGGTCGCTCAGCGCCAGCGTCGCCAGCAGCGGCGCCGCGTCGATGCGCTCGGCCAGCAGCGCCTGCTGCGCGCCGCCGGCGATGACCAGGCCGTCGAGGCGCTGCTCGCGGGCGCGAGTGCCAACCCGCAGCGTCGGCGCGTCGACGCGCCAGCCGTCGGCGGTCACGTGCCACCGCGCGAGCGCCTGCACCTTGGCGAAGCGCTGCCGCGGCGGCGGCGCGGTCGACACCAGCGGCCGCCCGCGCAGCGCGACGTCGGACAGCGCCGCGTCGACGGTGACGCCGGCGACGCGGTGGTCGCGCAGTTCGGCCCACGCCTGCGCGCGGCCGCGGCCGCCGTCGACGTGCACGCCGAACGCGTGCAGCACCGGCGCCCATGGCGCGAGGTCGCCCTTCAGCGCGCCTGCGTAGGCGCGGCCGTCGCCGCGGGTGCGGTCGAAATCGAGCGCGCCGTCGACCGGGGCGGCGCCTTCGCGCGGCCACGCGCGCACGCCGGCGCGGATGCGGTTGCCGTCCACGCGCAGCCGCACGTCGATGCGCGGCACGCGGGCGTCGATGCCCAGCGACGGCGCATCGACCGCGAGCCGCGCACCGATCACCTGCAGCTCGCCGAGGCGCTCGAGCGCGGCGAACGGATCGCCGCCGGGCTGCTCCTGGCCCGGCAGGCCGCGCACGCGCCAGCGCCCGTCGTCCTCGCGCAGCAGGGTCAGGTCGAGGCCGCGCAGGCGGAGCTCGGAGAACGGCCGTCCCGGCAGGACGCCGCCGTACACCGACACCAGCATCTCGGTGTCGCCGACGGTGAACGCCTGCGCACCTTCGCCGACGCGCAGGCGATCGAGCTTCAGCAGCGGACCGCGCCGGGTCCATTCGGTTTCGACGCGGTCGAACGCGACCGGTCGCCCGGCGCGCTCGCTGAGCCATGCGGCGATGCGCTCGGGGTTGCGTTCGGCCAGCGGCAGCACCTGGCTGGCGACGCCGAGCAGCAGCGCGACCAGCACCAGCGCGATCGCGACGGTGTAGCCGGCCCCGCGTCGGGCCAGCCGCAGGCGGCGGCGCAGCGGCGTCGGCATCAGCCCCCCGTCGCGCAGCCGTCAGAGCAGCACGACATCGAACTGCTCCTGCGCGTACTGCTCGTCCGACTGGAACCGGATCGACTTGCCGAGGAACTCCTCCAGCTCGGCGACGGCGGCCGACTCCTCGTCGGTGATCCGGGCGACGACCTTCGCCGACGCGATCACCAGCAGCCGCTGCGCGTCGAACTGGCGCACCTGGCGCACGATGTCGCGGAAGATCTCGTACGTCACCGTCTCCGGCGTCTTCAGCATGCCGCGGCCGCCGCACTCGTGGCACGGCTCGCTGAGCTGGCGCTCGAGGCTCTCGGTGGTGCGCTTGCGCGTCATCTCGACCAGGCCCAGCGGCGAGAACTCGTAGACCGTGGTCTTCGCGTGGTCGCGGGCCAGCGCCTTCTCGAGCTGGCGCAGCACTTGGCGCTTGTGCTCGGCATCGGTCATGTCGATGAAGTCGATGATGATGATGCCGCCGAGGTTGCGCAGGCGCAGCTGGCGCGCCACCGATTGCGCCGCCTCGAGGTTGGTGCGGTAGACGGTTTCCTCCAGGTTGCGCTGGCCGAGGAACGAGCCGGTGTTGACGTCGATCGTCGTCATCGCCTCGGTCTGGTCGATCACGAGGTATCCGCCGGACTTCAGCGGCACCTGCTTGTCGAGCGCGCGCTGGATCTCGTCCTCGACGCTGTACAGGTCGAAGATCGGGCGCGCGCCGGCGTAGTGCTCGATCTTCTCGGCCAGCCCCGGCATGTACTGCGCGGCGAACATGCGCAGGCGCTCGCAGGTTTCGCGCGAGTCGACCTTCACCTTCTCGACGTCGCGGCGCATCAGGTCGCGCACCGCGCGCAGCGGCAGGGTCAGGTCCTCGTACACGCACTCGCCGACCCGCGACGACGCCGACCTGGACTCGATCAGCGCCCACGCGCGGTTGAGGTAGCCGATGTCCTCGCCGATCGCTTCCTCGGGCTGGCCCTCGGCATTGGTGCGCACGATGTAGCCGTGGGTCGCCCCGCTCGGCGCGAGCGCGGTGACGCTGGACTTCAGGCGCAGGCGCTCGGCCTCGTCCTCGATCCGCGCCGACACGCCGACCACGCGGGTGCGCGGCAGCAGCACGAGGTAGCGCGACGGGATGCTGAGCTGAGTGGTCAGGCGCGCGCCCTTCGAGCCGATCGGGTCCTTGACCACCTGCACGATGATCTCCTGCCCTTCGCGCAGCAGCTCGGCGATCGGGCGGGTCGGCGCCGGCGGCAGCGGCGCTTCGTCGCCGGCGGCGTCGGCGACCTGGGTCGGCTTGACGATGTCGGCCGCGTGCAGGAACGCGGCGCGGTCCAGCCCGATCTCGACGAATGCCGCCTGCATGCCCGGCATCACCCGCTGCACGCGGCCCTTGTAGATGTTGCCGACCACGCCGCGGCGCCAGCCGCGCTCGATGTGCAGCTCCTGCAGCATGCCGTTCTCGACCACGGCCACGCGGGTTTCGCGCGGCGTGACGTTGACCAGGATCTCCTCGCTCATCTCAGCGCGCCTGCGCGGCCGCGGCGGGCAGCAGGCCGAACTCGCGCAGCAGCCGCGAGGTCTCGCGCAGCGGCAGGCCCATCACGCCCGAGAAGCTGCCGTCGAGCCGGGCGACGAAGGCCTCGGCCGCGCCCTGGATGGCGTAGGCGCCGGCCTTGCCGCGGTGCTCGCCGGTGGCGAGGTACGCGTCGATCTGCGCGTCGTCGAGCGGATCGAAAGTCACCTGCGAGGTCGCCACCACCTGCGCCTCGCGCGACGGCGACACCAGCGACACCGCCGAGACCACGGCGTGGGTGCGTCCGGACAGCCGCCGCAGCATCTCGCGCGCGTGCGCGTCGTCGCGCGGCTTGCCGAACACCTCGTCGTCGAGGATCACCTCGGTGTCCGATCCGAGCACGACCGCGCTCGGATTGCCAACCACGGTCAGCAGTCCGGCGCCGGCCTTCTCGCGGGCGACCCGGCGCACGTATTCTTCCGCCGGCTCGCCGGGCTGCCGCTC
The DNA here is from genome assembly GCF_003586305.1 of Cognatilysobacter tabacisoli. Taxonomy (GTDB): domain Bacteria; phylum Pseudomonadota; class Gammaproteobacteria; order Xanthomonadales; family Xanthomonadaceae; genus Cognatilysobacter_A; species Cognatilysobacter_A tabacisoli. The sequence goes on from NZ_QXJI01000001.1 coordinate 1,312,834, forward strand.
TTCGGGCAGGTCGAGGTCGAGCATGCCGAACGACAGGCCGAGGCGGCCCAGCAGTTCGCGCCGGCGCGGGGATTTGGAGGCGAGATAGAGCATCGCCGGAAGCATAACCCGCACCGGCAGGACGCCTGCCCAACGCCCGTGCGTAACCCCGACACGGCTCACGAATCGTTCACCGGATCGGCAACACCCTGCCACCATCCCCTTGGAGTCCACGATGATCCCCTCCCTGCGCCCGCTCGTGCTCGCAGCCGCCCTTGCCCTCGGAGCCGCGCCGATGACCAGCAGCGCCCAGACCCTCCCCGTCGCCGTCAGCGCCGACGGCACCCTGCTGTCGGTCTCTTCGCAGGCCGAAGCGCGCCGCGTGCCGGACATCGCCACCGTATCGGCCGGCGTCGTCACCCAGGCCGCCGACGCCAACGCCGCGATGCGCGCAAATGCCGAGCAGATGGCCAAGGTGGTCGCGGCCATCAAGGCCGCCGGCATCGCCGATCGCGACGTGCAGACCAGCGGCGTCAACCTCAACCCGCAGTACCGCTACGCCGAGAACCAGCCGCCGGCGATCACCGGCTACCAGGCCAGCAACAACGTCAACGTGCTGGTCCGCGATGTCGCCAAGCTCGGCAAGATCCTCGATGCCCTCGTCGCCACCGGTGCCAACCAGGTCAACGGCCCGAGCTTCGACGTCGAGGACAAGGAGTCGGCCTACGACGAGGCGCGCAAGCTCGCGCTCGACAAGGCGCAGCAGCGCGCGGCGATGTACGCCAAGTCGCTGGGCATGCAGGTGCGTCGCATCGTCAGCATCAGCGAGGGCGGCGGGTTCGCGCCGCCGCGTCCGATGGCGGTGATGTCGATGTCGCGTGCGGAGAAGATGGCCGACACGTCGATCTCGCCGGGCGAGAACACGCTGTCGGTGAACCTCGACGTCGTGTTCGAGCTGGGGCGCTGACCGTGGCCGGCCCCGACAAGACCGCCCCGCCCGCGCCGGACCCGCGCCCCGGGCATAACGCGGGTTACCCGGAGCCGCAGCCGCGCGACCGCGACGACGCCCGGGCGCCCGCCCCGCGCGAGCCGGCGCAGTCCGAGGAGGGCGGTCTGGAGCGCGATCCGACCACGTCGCCCGACCCGGCGGAGGACGCCTGACGCGTCAGCTCGCATCGCTCCGATCGCAGAAACACGAGGCCCGCGCAAGCGGGCCTCGTCGCATGCGGCGGTGCAATGCGGATGCGGAATCGCGGCCGCGTGCACGCCTCCAACCCCGTTCGGCGCACCCGCGCGTTTGCAGCGGTGCCCGACACTCACGGAGGTGGATCATGGTGCACGCCACGCAAACCCACGCCCCCACGACTGGCCGCTCGCTGCAGCTGGACGCGGGCCGGATCGGCGCGCAGACCGGCACGCTCGCGCTCAACGGCGCGCTGCTGCTGGCGCTGCTGATCCCGGTTGCCGCGCCCCCGCTGATCGATGCCGCGCGCGACCGCGATCCGGACGTGATCCTGATCGCGCCGCCGCCGAAGCCGCCTGTCGTCGAGGCGCGCGTCGTGCCCAAGCCCGATCGCGTGCGTCCGGCGCCGGTGGCCACGCCGCGCCCGGTTCCGCGCATCGAAGCGCCACCGGTGGTGTTCGACGACCCGCAGCCGAGCGACACCGTCGTCGCCGACGTCACGCCGCCGGCCGATCCGGCAACCGAAGATCTCGGCGGCGACGTCGCGCCGGCCACCGGCGCCGTGCTGCAGTACCTGTCGGCCCCGCCCCCGCCGTACCCGCGCGACGCGCTGCTCGGCGGCCTCACCGGCACGGTGGTGCTGAACGTGCACGTCGGTGTCGACGGTCGGCCGATCGGCGTGACCATCGCGACCAGCAGCGGCCACCGCGTGCTCGATGCCGCCGCGCGCCGACAGGTGCTTGCGCGGTGGCGCTTCGTGCCGGCGCAGCGCAACGGGCTGGCGATCGAAGCCATTGGCCGGGTGCCGGTCGATTTCGTGCTCGACCGCTGAAGGCGCCCCGTCGCGGCGCCGACACCGGCTCCGCGGCCGGCGTGGGTCGAACCGATCAGGCCCGGTGGTACGGGTGGTTGGCGAGCAGCGCCGCGGCACGGTACAGCTGCTCGGCCACCAGCAGCCGCACCAGCATGTGCGGCAGCGTCAGCGGCCCCAGCGCCCACTGCTCGTCCGCGCGCGCGAGCACATCGGGCGCGTGGCCTTCGGGCCCGCCGATCAGCAGGGCCAGATCGCGGCCCTGCCCCCGCCAGTGTTCGAGCCGCTGCGCGAGTTGCTCGGAGGTCCAGCCGCGACCGCGCCCGTCGAGCGCGATCACGTGCGCATTCTTCGGCAGCGCCGCCAGCACGCGCGCGCCTTCATCGGACGTCGCGCGCGTCGCATCGCGGCCCTTGCCGCGCAGGCCCGGCTCGATCTCGATCAGCTCCAGCGGCAGCCAGTGGGACAGACGCTTGGCGTATTCGCCGTAGCCGTCGGCCACCCAGCGCGGGGCGCGCTCGCCGACGGCGATCAGTTTGGCTTTCATGCGTGGATGGTAGTCGCCCGGGCCTGCGCCGCGTCACGGTTCGGGCGCACGTCATCCCGGTGTCACGCCGCGGTCAGGTCGCGATTCTAGGTTCGTGGCTCCCCCGCACCCAGGAGCCGCACATGGAAACGCTGGACACCACCCGCCGCCAAGTCCTCAAGGGCGGCGCCGCCGCCATGGCCGTCGGCGCCATCGGCAGCCTCGGCGGGCTCTATTCGCGCCAGGCGATGGCCGCCGCCGAGCCGACCCGGCTCGCCCCGATCCCGAGCCCGTACGGCGAGCTGCGCGCCGTTGCCGACCGCAGCACCGGGCTCGAGCTGCTGCAGCTGCCGCCGGGCTTTTCGTACACGTCGTTCGGCTGGAGCGGCGACCCGATGGCCGACGGCCAGCCGTGCCCCGATCGCCACGACGGCATGGCGGTGATGCGCCGCGGCAACGGCCTGTCGCTCGGGTTGGCCGCGCACGGCCGCGGCCGCGGTCGCGGTCCCACGCTCGCGCTGGTGCGCAACCACGAGCGCGGCATCGTCAGCAACCCGATCACCGGCGTGGCCACCTACGACAGCGGCGTGTTCGAAGGCGGGATGGCCGGCGGCGGCACCACGACGCTGTACTGGCGCGATGGCGAATGGCTCGACATGCGCCCCAGCCTCGGCGGCACGGTCGTCAACTGCGCCGGTGGCCTGACGCCGTGGGGCACGTGGCTGACCTGCGAGGAGATCAAGACCAACGCGACGTCGAGCGCCGGCCGCAAGCACGGCTACGTGTTCGAGGTCGATCCGGACGGCGAGCGCACCAGCGGGCGCCCGCTCGTGGCGCTGGGGCGCTTCAGCCACGAGGCCGTGGCGATCGACCCGCGCACCGGCTACGTCTACCTGACCGAGGACGACCGCAACAAGTCGGGCCTCTACCGCTTCATCCCGAACGACCGCGCCGGCCGCCTCGGCTCGCTCGACAACGGCGGCCGGCTGCAGGCCGCGCGCGTGGTCGGTCGCGACAACGTCGACCTGACCGTCGCGGTGATCGGCGCGGAGTACGCGCTGGAGTGGGTCGACATCGCCGATCCGGACCTCGACAGCCTCGACGGCACCGGCGTGCCCGACCTCTCGGCCGGCGACACGATCAGCGGCCCATTCGCGCAGGCGTGGGCCGACGGCGCGCTGCGCATGGCGCGTGGCGAAGGCATCTGGTACGCGGGCGGCAAAATGTTCATCGTCGACACGGCGACCGGCACCGACAGCCGCGGTCGCAGGGGCCGCGGCAACGGCGCGGTGTGGGTGCTCGACCTGGCCAGCCAGCGCCTGAGCGCGCTGTTCGTCAGCGGCAACCAGCTGGCCGCGCACAACCCCGACAACATCACCGTCAGCCCGCGCGGCGGCGTGGTGCTGTGCGAGGACGGCGGCGAAAGCCCGGACGTCTACGGGCCCGGCTCGCGGCTGATCGGCCTGACCCGCGGCGGCGAGTCGTTCTACGTCGGCAAGAACAACGTCGCGCTGACCTCGACCCAGCTGGCCAATGCGGGCAAGCGCGTGGCAGCGGGCGATTACCGCGGCAGCGAGTTCTGTGGCGCGTGCTGGGATCCAACCGGCGAGACGCTGTTCGTCAACCTGCAGTCGCCGGGGATCACCGTCGCGATCACCGGGCCCTGGCAGCGCGGGCCGCTCTGACGCCCACCGCCGCACCAGTGAAAACGGCGCCCGAGGGCGCCGTTTTCGTCATGCGATGCGGAGCTTCGCCGCGGCTCAGCGGCGCGCGTCGGCGTCGTCGACGCTGCCGTACTCGTCGATCGATTCCGGCGGCTGGTCGCCGACCGTCCACAGGCGCTCGAGGGCGTAAAACTCGCGCACGCGCGGCAGCATGACGTGGACGATCACGTCGCCGAGGTCGACCAGCACCCACTCGGCCTCGCGCTCGCCCTCGACGCCCAGCGGCATCACGTCGAGCTGCTTTGCGAACTTGACGACCTCGTCGGCGATCGACTTCACGTGGCGGGTCGAAGTTCCGGACGCGATCACCATGTAGTCGGTCACGCTGCTCTTGCCGCGCACGTCGATCTCGACCACGTCCTTGGCTTTGAGGTTCTCGACCGCTCCGTTGACGGACTTCAGCAGCGCATCGACGGACGGCGGCGGGCTCGGGAGGCGGGTCTTGATGACGTGGGCTTGGCTGGTCAAGGGCTCGGGACTCGGGGATGCGGATTGCACGAGGAATTATAACGGAGGCGGCGTCGTCGCCCGGTCGCCGCCCCGCGCCCCGTACAGCTGGCGGTGCTCGATGTAGGCGGCCACCGCGGGGGCGGTCCAGTCGCGCCAGGGCTCGCCGGCCCGGATGCGACGCCGCAGCTCGGTCGACGACTCCGGCCTCAGCGCAGCCAGCGGCAGCACGGCCAGCCCGCCGGCCGAGGCCTGGGCGAGGTCGGCGGCAGCGCGCCAGCGGGTCGAGACTTCCGCCGCGACGGTCGGCGAGCGGGCCGCGAGCCAGCTGGCGTCGGGCGCATCGCCGGCGCGTCGGACCACGAGCAGGTGCGCCAGCGAGAACAGGTCACGCCACGCGTGCCAAGTGTCGAGCGCGGCCAGCGAATCGGCCCCGACCAGCCACGCGATCGCGCGGTCGGCGCCGAACTCCTCGCGGAGCGCGCGCAGCGTGTCGACGGTGTACGAGGGTCCGTCGCGCCCCAGTTCGCGACGATCGACCTTCAGCCCCGGTTCGCCGGCCACCGCGATCTCGAGCATGCGCGCGCGCTGTGCGGCATCGGCGTGGGTGGCGTCCTTGTGCGGCGGGTCGGCCGCGGGCAGCAGCCGTACGCTGGCGTCGAGCGCGTCGCGTGCGGCGCGGGCGATGGCGAGGTGTCCGTTGTGGACCGGGTCGAACGTGCCGCCGTAGCAGACCAGCAGGCTCATGCCCGCGCGAGCAGCCGCCCGCCGCGCGTGTCGGCGACCGCCAGCAGCAGCCGCTCCAGCGCGACCCACGCGTCCACCGGCTCTTCGCCGACGCGCGGCCGGCCCTTGGCGATCCGGTCGACGCGGCCGGCTTCGGCGACGAAGCGCTCCCACCGCGCGGCGTCGTGCCGCTGCAGCGCGCGGCGGTACATCGGCTGCTTGGAGTCCCACACGCGCTGCGCCTTGAACTCGGCGGCGAGGTTGCCGCCGCGCGCGCTCACTCGCGCCAGCGCCGCGCCGCGCTGTAGTTCGATGACGACCATGCCGAGCAGCGCGGGCACCGCCTCGCCCTCGGCGCGCAGCCCGGCGAGCATCCGCGAGACCAGCGCGCCCTGCCCGTTCATCGTCGCATCGACCAGCCGGAACACGTCGAAGCGTGCGGCATCGGCGACCAGCGATTCCATCCGTTCGGTATCGAGCATCTGCCCGTCGGACAGCAGCGCCAGCTTGTCGATCTCCTGCGCCGCGGCCAGCAGGTTGCCCTCGACGCGGTCGGCCAGCCGCTGCACCGCGCCGCGGTCGGCCTTCAGGCCTTTCGCGCGCAGTCGGCGCTCGATCCAGTCCGGCAGTTCGTGCGGCTTGACCGCCCACGCGACCGCGACCGCGCCGACCCGCCCGATCGCGTCCGCCCACTTGCCGCCGTGCGACTTGCTCCAATCGCCGGCGGTCACCAGCAGCACCACGTCCGGCGGCGGGGCGGCACAGAACGCCTCGATGATCGCGCCGCCGTCCTTGCCCGGCTTGCCGGTCGGCAGGCGCAATTCGACCAGTCGGCGGCTTGCGAACAGGCTGGGGGCGTTGAAGGTCGCGTCGAGTGCGTTCCAGTCCGGTTCGCGCTGGTTGCCTTCGGCCTCGAACACCTCGCGCTCTGCGATGCCCTGCGCGCGCGCCGCGGCGCGCACGGCGTCGGCCGCCTCGAGCACGCGCAGCGCCTCGGGTCCGGCAATCAGGTAGGCGGGGCGAAGCGGCCCGGATTCGAGCTGGGCGGCCAGCTGCTCCGGCTTGAGCTCCATCTCAGCGCGGCGTCGGCGGCGGCGTGGTGGACGTCGGCTCGGACGGCGGCGGCGGGGACGTCGTACCTTCGACCGGCGTGTCGGTAGGCGTCACGGTCGACGCCTCGGGCGACAGTCCGGTCGCGGTGGCGTTCGACGACGGCGGCGGCGCGGTCGCGGCCGTGGTCACGGCGCGACGGGCGACGGTGTCGATCCGGCGCAGGACCGAGGCGGCCATCTCGCGGCGCAGTTCGCGCTGCAGAATCTCGCGCTCGCCCTCGGTGCCGATCGAGTTGGTCGGGTTGGATACGTAGTCGCGCGCCAGCTCGATGGTCTGGCGCGGCACGATTGCGCTGCCGTCGGCGGCGCGCAGCTCGAAGATCACTGCGTAGCGCAGGCTGAACTCCTGCGAGCGGCCGAACGCGTCGACGCTGATCGGCGTGTCGCCCCACTGCTCGGACAGCAGGTCGAGGACCACGACCTCGTCGCCGCTGTCCGCACCGGCCAGCGTCGCGCCGGCGCGCTCGATCGACTGGGACAGCGATTCGGCCAGTGGGCTGTAGCGATCGACCGACACCACGCGCACCGGACCGAGGTCGGGCGGCAGGGTCAGCGCGTCGCGAAGCTGGAAACCGCAGGCCGAAACGGCCAGCACGAGGACGGACAGCGCGAGGCTGCGCAGGGGGTGTCGGGTCATGCCCGAAGTCTGGACGACGCGGCGATGCGCATCAATAGCGGATCGCCGCGTCGCTGGCGCGCGCTTCAGCCGTCGGCGTGCACGCCGCGTGAAGTCGTCAGCCCGCGACGATGTTGACGATCTTGCCGGGCACGACGATCACCTTGCGCACCGTCTGTCCCTCCAGGTACTTGGCCACGTTCGGCTCGGCGAGCGCCAGGCGCTCGGCCTCCTCGCGCGCGACGCCGACGGCGACCTCGATCGTGCCGCGCAGCTTGCCGTTGACCTGCACCGCCAGCGTCACCGCGTCGCGCAGCAGCGCGTCCGGGTCGGCCACCGGGAACGGCACGTCCTCGAGCAGCGTCTCCGGGTGGCCCAGCGCCTGCCACAGCGCGTGGCACACGTGCGGCGTGACCGGATTCAGCAGCAGCACCATCGCCTGCAGCGCTTCGTGGCGCACCGCCCGACCCTGGTCGCTCATGTCGGTGAACTTCGAGACATGGTTCAGCAGCTCCATCAGCGCGGCGATCGCGGTGTTGAAGCTGTGCCGGCGGCCGTAGTCGTCGCCGATCTTCTGGATCGCCTCGTGCAGCTGGCGGCGCAGGGTCTTCTGGCCGGCATCGAGCGCGGACGGGTCGACCTCGGGGTGGTCCGGCTGCGATACATGCGTCAGCACCTCGCGCCAGAACCGGCGCAGGAAGCGCGCCATGCCCTCGACGCCGGCCTCGTTCCACTCCAGCGACTGCTCGGGCGGCGCGGCGAACATCGAGAACAGGCGCACCGTGTCGGCGCCGTACCTGCCGACCATCAGCTGCGGGTCGACGCCGTTGTTCTTCGACTTCGACATCTTCTCGATGCCGCCGATCGCCACCGGCCGGCCATCGCTGCGCAGCGTGGCGCCGACGATGCGGCCGCGCTCGTCGCGGACGATGTCGACGTCGGCCGGGTTGAACCAGTCCTTAGCGCCGTTCGCGTCCTCGCGATAGAACGTCTCGGCGATCACCATGCCCTGCGTGAGCAGGTTGACCGCCGGCTCGTCGCTGGCGACCAGCCCCTGGTCGCGCATGAGCTTGTGGTAGAAGCGGAAATACAGCAGGTGCAGGATCGCGTGCTCGATGCCGCCGATGTACTGGTCGACCGGGGTCCAGTACTTCGCGCGCTCGTCGACCTGCTGCGCGGCGCCCGGCGAGGTGTAGCGGGCGTAGTACCAGCTCGACTCCATGAACGTGTCGAACGTGTCGGTTTCGCGCTCGGCCGCGCCGCCGCACTGCGGGCACGCGGTCTTGCGCCATTCGGGGTCGGTCTTGATCGGCGAGGCCACGCCGCTGAATGCGACGTCCTCGGGCAACACGACCGGCAGCTGGTCCTCGGGCACGGGCACGTCGCCGCAGGCCGGGCACAGGATCACCGGGATCGGGCAGCCCCAATAGCGCTGGCGGCTGACGCCCCAGTCGCGCAGGCGGTAGTTGACGCGGCGCTGGCCACGGCCGGCGGATTCGAAGCGCTCGGCGAGCGCATCGAGCGCCTGCTGGAAGTCCATGCCGTCGAACTCGCCCGAATTCACCAGCCAGCCGCGCTCGGTGTACGCGCCCTCCTCGGCGATGCGCCGCTGGAACGCCTCGACCACCTGCACCGCCGCGCCGGTGTCGTACACGTCGATCGCGCCGCCCTCGCCGAGCGCGCTGCGCATCGCGTCGTCGTGCTGGCCGACGTGCTTGGTGATCTCGGCCAATGCGTCGCGCACCTCGATCGGCACGACCACCATGCGGATCGGCAGGTCGTAGGCGCGGGCGAACTCCCAGTCGCGCTCGTCGTGGCCGGGCACGGCCATGACCGCGCCGGTGCCGTAGTTCATCAGCACGAAGTTGGCGACGTACACCGGCAGCGATTCGCCGGTGATCGGGTGCAGCGCGCGCAGGCCGGTGTCGCGGCCGCGCTTGACCTGGGTCTCGAGCTCGGCCTCGGACACGCCGCCGCGGCGCAGGTCGGCGATGAACTCGGCCAGGTCGGCATCGTCCTTCGCCGCGTGCAGCGCCAGCGGGTGCTCGGCGGCGATCGACACGAAGGTGACGCCCATCAGCGTGTCAGGGCGGGTGGTGAACACCGCCAGGCCGCCGCCGTCGGGCATCGTCACCGCATGGCCGCCGCCGTCGACGACGTCGAAGTGGATCTCCAGGCCCTCGCTGCGGCCGATCCAGTTGCGCTGCATGGTCTTGACCGGATCCGGCCAGCCCGGCAGGTGGTCGAGGCCGTCGAGCAGCTCCTGCGCGTAGTCGGTGATCTTCAGGAACCACTGCGGGATCTCGCGCTTCTCGACCAGCGCGCCGGTGCGCCAGCCGCGGCCGTCGATCACCTGCTCGTTGGCCAGCACGGTCTGGTCGACCGGGTCCCAGTTGACGACCGAGTTCTTGCGGTACGCCAGGCCCTGCTTCATCAGCCGCACGAACATGCGCTGCTCGTGCACGTAGTACGACGGCTGGCAGGTGGCGAACTCGCGCGACCAGTCGATCGCGTAGCCCATCTGCTGCAGCTGGGCCTTCATGTGGGCGATGTTGGCGTAGGTCCATTTCGCCGGCGCGGTGTTGTTCTTGATCGCGGCGTTCTCGGCCGGCAGGCCGAATGCGTCCCAGCCCATCGGCTGCAGCACGTTGTGGCCGGTCATGCGCTTGTAGCGGCTGATGACGTCGCCGATCGTGTAGTTGCGCACGTGGCCCATGTGCAGCGCGCCCGACGGGTACGGCAGCATCGACAGGCAGTAGTACTTGGGCTTGGCCGACGCCTCGTCGACCTCGAACGCCCGCGTACCGGTCCAGAAGCGCTGGGCCGCGGCCTCGACGGCGGCCGGGTCGTAGGCCCGCGGGTCGGTGGCGTTCGGGTCGGTCGGGGCGGCTTCGAGGGACACGGCAAGGCATCTGGACTGGGGACCGGAGAGCCTACCGCAGCGCACCATCGCCCGCCACGCAGCCGCTACCATCGCCGCGCCCTTCCCAACGCCAGGCCGCGCCGCTGAAACCGACTCCCGACCAGCTCGACCACGCCCGGCGCCAGTGGCTCGACGGCATCGCCGCCCAGCACCGCGCCGCGCCTACCCCGGACAGCGCGCTCGCCCTGGCCCGCGCCCAGTGGCTGTGCGGCGACTACGACGACGCGCTCGCGCACTTCCTCGACGCGCGCCGACGGGTCCCGGCCAGCGCCGACGCCGACCTCGCCGCGATCCGCGCCGCATCGATGCTTGGGGAGACCGCGCTGGAGGCGGAACTGCTCACAACTGCACTGCGCGCGCACCCGGACGATGCGGCGCTGCGCCTGCATGCCGCGCTGTCGCAGGTGCCCGACGACCTCGATGCGGCGCGCGCTGCGCTGGCGCCGCTGGCCGCCGATGCCGTGGCCGGCGAATTCGCCGAGGCGATCGACGCCGTGCGCACCGGCCGCCTACCGCCTGCCGGCCCGGCCGAGACCGACACCGACACCGAACAGGCCCAGCGCCGCGCCGCGCGGCACGACAGCCTGCGCTGGGCGATGGCGCACGCCACGTCGCCATCGGCGCACGTGGGCCTGCCGTCGCGGGTGCTGCTGCGCGCGCTCGAGCAGGCGCCGGCCGACGGCCTGACGCTCGAGTGCGGCGTCTACTTCGGCCGCTCGCTGCGGTTGATCGCGGCGGGCACGAACGGCCCGGTGCACGGCTTCGACAGCTTCGACGGCCTGCCGGAGGCCTGGAGCGAGCGCGAGTCGGCCGGCGCGTACAGCACCGGCGGGCGCCTGCCGCGCGTGGCGGCCAACGTCACCCTGCACCGCGGCTGGTTCGAGGACACGCTGCCGCCGTTCTTCGGGGAGCACGCTGGGCCGATCCGCCTGCTGCATGTCGACTGCGACCTGTACAGCTCGACCCGCACAGTGCTCGCACACGCCGATGCGCGGCTGGTACCGGGCAGCATCGTCGTGTTCGACGACCTGCTCGGCTACCCGGGTTACGCCGCGCACGAACTGCGCGCGTTCGAGGAGTTCGCCGCGTCGCGGCGGGTCCGATGGTCGCTGGTCGCCGCCTGCCTGCTCGGCCGCGAGGTCGCCGTCCGCATCGAAGGTCGCTAGCCGAGCGGCCGCCGCCGCGGGCCTGCGACCAAAGACGAAGGCCGCGGCCGCGGCGCGCCCCTAGAATCGAGCCCTCCCCGCGCCGCCCTCCCAACCGGAAGCCCGCCATGACCCGTCGCGTCGTCCTTGCCCTCGCCATCGCGCTCGCCGCGACCCCCGCCCTCGCCGCCGACCCGGTCGCGCTGCAGTGCGGCCAGCTGTTCGACGCGCGCAGCGGCAAGGTGCTCGACGCCCGCACGGTGGTCGTCCGCGACGGCAAGGTCGCCGAGGTGCTCGCCGGCGCCGCGACGCCGGCGGGCATGCGCGCGATCGACCTGTCGGGCCACACCTGCTCGCCGGGCTGGACCGACCTGCACGTGCACATCGCCGAGCAGTCGAGTCCGCAGAGCTACTCCGAAGGCTTCCGCCTGGACGACGTCGACTTCGCGTTCCGCTCGGTCGGCTACGCGCGCAAGACGCTGCTGGCCGGGTTCACCAGCGTGCGTGACCTCGGCGGCACGGTCGCCCCGCCGCTGCGCGACGCGATCAACCAGGGGCTGGTCGACGGGCCGCGGATCTGGGCCGCGGGCAAATCGATCGCGACCACCGGCGGCCACGCCGACCCCACCAACGGCTACAGCGACGCGCTGGCCCACGTGATCGGCCCGCCGGGCCCGGTCGACGGCGTCGTCAACTCGGTCGAAGACGCGCGCCAGGCCGTGCGCCAGCGCTACAAGGAAGGCAGCGACGTCATCAAGATCACCGCGACCGGCGGCGTGCTGTCGTACGCCAGGTCCGGCGACGCCCCGCAGTTCACCACCGAGGAGGTGCGCGCGATCGTCGACACCGCCAGGGACTACGGCTACCGCGTCGCCGCGCACGCGCACGGCGAGGAGGGCATGAAGCGCGCGATCGAAGGCGGCGTGACCACGATCGAGCACGGCACCTACATGAGCGACGCGGTGATGGCGCTGATGAAGAAGCACGGCACCTGGTACGTGCCGACGATCTCCGCCGGCCGCTTCGTCGCCGAGAAGGCGAACATCGACGGCTACTTCCCCGACGTGGTGAGGCCGAAGGCGGCGCGGATCGGCTCGCTGATCCAGGCCACCGCCGGCCGTGCGTACAAGAACGGCGTCAAGATCGCGTTCGGCACCGACATGGGCGTCGGCCCGCACGGCGAGAATGCGCGCGAGTTCATCTACATGGTCGAGGCCGGCATCCCGGCCGCCGTCGCCCTGCAGACCGCGACCGTGCGCGCGGCCGAAGTGCTCGGCGTCGACGACCAGGGCGTGATCGAGGTCGGCAAGCGCGCCGACATCATCGCGATGCCTGGCAATCCGGTCGACGACATCAGCGCGGTGATGAAGGTCGACTTCGTGATGAAGGACGGCACGGTCCACCGCCAGCCCTAGGCTGGCGGCGACGCGGCGGCCTCAGCGCGCGATGCGAGCCAGCGACGCGTAAGCCAGCAGCCACGCGGCCACCGCCAGCCGCTGCACCGGCGGCCCGGGCCACAGCACCGCCGGCAGGCCCGCCATCAGCACCAGCAGCGCCGCGATCGCCAGCGGCGCCGCCCGGGCGCGGTCCGGCACGCTACCGCCGCGCAGGCCGGTGGCCAGCAGCAGCCCGCCAGGCACGAACGCGATCCACCAGCCCGTCCACGCGCCGGCGTGCAGCCGGCTCGACGCCGACTCCAGGTCGTCCGGATCCAGCGGCAGCAGCCCCTGTGCGCCGAACGCCAGCGCCGACAGCTGCAGCAGCTGCGCGCCGAGCCGGGCCGCCCAGCCGGCGCCGCGCAGTCGCGCCCGCAGCGCCAGCGCGGCCAGCAGCGCCAGCGCGCCCGGGAGCACGAACGCCAGCGCGTTGAACCACGCCGCCGTCGGCACGCCGCGCGCACCCGGCAGCGACAGCGGGTGCTGGAGGTGCGAGTACCCCGGCAGCGCGATCGAGGCGGCCACGACTGCGAGCAGGCACAGCCCCGCGGCCCAGAGCCCGGCGCGTGCGGCGTGCGTTCCTGTCAGGACGTTCATCGCGCCATGCTAGCGTGCGCGCCGCCGCTGCCGGTTGCATCGCACCGCGCGCGCCCCCAGATCGCGCCTGTCCCACCGACCCGCCCACGCAAGGATTCCCGCCGCATGTCCGCGACCGCCGCCCCCAGCCCGCACGTCTTCGACGCCACCACCGACGGCTTCGAGAACGAGGTCCTCAACCGTTCGATGCAGGTGCCGGTGCTGGTCGATTTCTGGGCCGAGTGGTGCGGGCCGTGCAAGACGCTGGGGCCGATCCTCGAGAAGCTCGCGGCCGAGTACAACGGCGCGTTCGTGCTGGCCAAGGTCGACGTCGACAAGGAGCAGCAGCTGGCCGGCGCGTTCCAGGTCCGTTCGATCCCGACCGTGTTCCTGGTCAAGGACGGGCAGATCGCCGACGGATTCCCCGGCGCGCTGCCGGAAGGGCAGCTGCGCGAGTTCCTGAAGCACCACGGCATCGAGCCGCTTGCCGCGGTCGAGGCCGAACCGGCGGCGGTCGACGACGCGCCCGTCGATCCGCACGCCGAGGTGGTCCGCCTGCGCGCCGCGGTCGCGGCCGAGCCGGACAAGGACGAGCTGCGGCTCAACCTGGCGCTGGCGCTGCTGAAGACCGGCGCGGTGCGCGAGGCAGAAACCCTGCTCGACGGCCTGCCGGCCAACCTCGCCACCGACGACCGCAGCGTACGCGCACGCGCGCGCCTCGGTTTCGCCGCCCTGCTCGACAACGCCCCGCCGGTGCCGGTGCTCGAGGCCGCGGTCGCCGCCGACCCGCGCGACCTGCGCGCGCGGCACCTGCTCGGCGCGCACCGGCTGGTCGCCGGGGAGTCCGAAGCCGCGCTCGCGCAGTTCCTCGAGATGCTGCGCATCGACCGCCAGTTCGACGACGGCCTGCCGCGCAAGGCCCTGATCGACGCGTTCCGGGTCATCGAGGACGAGGATCTGGTCGGGGTCTATCGGCGCCGGATGTCCTCGCTGCTGTTCTGAACGGACGTCGCGCCGGCGGCGGTTGACTGTACGGCTGCGTATGGCAGGCTTGCCCGCCCTGCCCCGCCACTGCACGCCCGCATGAAAGCCCGCACCCTACGCCACGGCCTGAACCTGTGGCCGCCGTTCCTGTTCACCGGCGTCCACGTGACCGCGATCGCCGACGACTACCGCCACGCCCGGGTCGAACTGCGCATGCGCCCGTGGAACCGCAACTACGTGCGCACGCACTTCGGCGGCAGCCTGTTCGCGATGACCGATCCGTTCTGGATGCTGCTGACGCTGCAGGCGCTCGGCCGCGACTACATCGTGTGGGACAAGGCCGGTTCGATCGACTTCGTGAAGCCCGGCCGCGGCACCGTGCACGCGCGCTTCGACCTCGACGACGCGACGCTGGACGCGATCCGCGCCGCGACCGACGGCGGCGAGAAGCACCTGCGCTGGTTCGATACGGCCGTCGTCGACGAGGACGGCGAAGTGGTCGCGCACGTGCGCAAGCAGCTGTACGTCCGGCGCAAACGCGCCCGCGACGCGGTCGCCGCCGCGAGCTGACGATGTCCCGCGTCGCGCGCGACTGGCGCGGTGCGTCAGTTGCCGCCACGCCGCGTCGCAGCGTGCACACGCGCTTCACACGCGCGGTCACGCTTCCACCTCCACCCTTCAGCGAGTCAGCGGCGCGGCCCGCGCGCGCACGCGTCGCCATGCGTAGCGCGGTATCCTGACCGTCCGCAACAGGGGGCGGACACGTGCCACACGGATCGAGCCACGACGCGAACACGCCACTGCCGGAGATTGCCGGCTACCGGCTGCTGCGCGTGCTCAACCAGGGCGGCATGTCGACCGTGTACCTTGGCCAGCAGATCGCGCTCGGCCGCGAGGTCGCGGTCAAGGTGATGCTGCCGCAGGCGCTGTCGGACGAAGTCAGCCGGCGCCGGTTCGAGAACGAAGTGCGCACGATCGCGCGCCTCGAGCACCCCAACGTGGTGCACATCCACGAGGTCGGTCGCACCCGCGACGGACTGCCGTACTACTCGATGCCGCACCTGGCGCGCGGCCACCTCGGCCAGCGCGACTTCAGCCACAACGAGCCGCGCGCCGTCGCCACCGCGATGACGCTGCTGTCGGCGCTCGAGTACGCGCACGAGCGCGGCGTCGTGCACCGCGACGTCAAGCCGGAGAACGTGCTGTTCGACGACAGCGAGCGCCCGCTGCTGGCCGACTTCGGCATCGCGCTGCGGCGCGGCTTCGGCCCGCGCGTGACCGCCGCCGGCTTGGCCGTCGGCAGCACGGCGTACATGGCGCCGGAGCAGGCGCGCGGCGAGGAGGTCGACGCGCGCGCCGACCTCTACAGCTTCGGCGTGATGCTGTGGGAAATGCTCGTCGGCACGCTGCCGTTCCAGGCCGGCGACGCGCTGTCGATGGCGGTGATGCACGCGCAGGACCCGATCCCGCAGCTGCCCGAGCGCCTGCGCCACTGGCAGCGCTTCATGAACCGCGCGCTGGCCAAGCAGCCGACGCACCGCTTCCAGAGCGTTGCGCAGATGCGCCAGGCGATCGACGCGGTGCAGCGCGGGCGCGGCGAGTCGGCGTGGTTCGGCGAGTGGATCGACCGGCTCGGCCCGGCGCAGCGGTGGGTCAAGCCGCTGTGGATCGCCGCGAGCGTGGTCGCGCTGCTCGCCGTCGGCACGCTGCTGGCCAAGCGCGGCAGTGGCGACGAGGCGTTCTTCCGCGCGCCGGCAACGGCGCCGATCGAGGCCACCGCCGACCCGACCGAAGCGATGCTCGAGCCGCTGCCGGCGCTGCCGATGCAGCGCGCGCTCGACGCGGCGCGCGAACACATCGCCAAGCGCAACCTGACCGCGCCGGCCGACGCGAACGCCTATGGCAGCGTGCTCGAGGCGTGGCACACCGACGGCACGCACCCGCAGGTGCAGGCCGTCATCGGCGAACTCACCGATGCGTTCGCCGGTGAGCTGGTGCGCAACGTGGCCGCCGGCAACGACCAGCGCGTGCGCGACTACTACGGACACGCCGCGACGCTCGGCCAGCAGACCGGCAATGCCGACAGCGCATCGCTGCGACGCCTGCGCCAGCAGGCCGCCGACGCGCTGCGCGAGCGCATGGCCGACGCGGTCAAGCGCGTGGACCGCGAAGGCGCCGAGCGCACCGTCGGGCTGGCCAGCGACCTGGGCCTGTCGCCAAAGCTGGTCGCCGAACTGACGACCCGCGCCAAGGCGATGCCGCGCAACGGCGAGCGCCTGCCGGGCGACACGTCCGGCGGCGTGGTCGCCGACAGCGGCGCGGGCGCGATCGTGATCGGGCGCCGACCGGTGAGCCGCGCCGAGTACGAACGCTTCGCACGCGCCAGCGGCCGCCCGCCTGCGCTGTGCCGGGAGAAGGCCTCGCTGCTGCGCGTGCTCGCCCCGCGCGACTGGCGCACGCCGGGATTCAGCCAGGGCGACGGCGAGCCGGTCGTGTGCGTGTCGCTGCGCGACGCCGAAGCCTACGCCAGCTGGTACAGCAAGCAGACCGGCCACCGCTACCGCCTGCCGACCGCGGCCGAAGCGCGCCAGACCGGCGCCGAGCTCAGCGGTCGAGACGTCTCGATGTGGCTGCGCGACTGCGGCAGCACCTGCCAGCAGCGCCAGGTCGCCGGCACGTCGTGGCGCAGCAAGCAGGGCCAGCGCGCCCTCGCCGCGGGCCGCGGCTACGACGACGTCGGCTTCCGCCTGGTGCGCGACCTGTAAGCACCATCGCAGCGTTCCACCCGGCCCCTCGCGCGCGGGTGGGCGCCACCTACAATGCGCGCATGCGCAAACCCTCCCTGCAACGCCTGTTCCTGACCGGCCTGCTGACCCTGCTGCCGATCTGGCTGACCTGGGTCGTGGTCAAGTTCGTGTTCGTGTTGCTGTCCGACACCAGCCGGCCGCTGATCCAGCCCCTGCTGCAGAACGCCGCGACCCACCCCTCGCTCGCGTGGCTCGACGCGCCGTGGGTGCAGAACGCAATCGCGCTGCTGGCGACGATCGCGGTGATCCTGCTGTCGGGTGTGATGGCCCGGCGCGTCGTCGGCCAGCGCCTGCTGCGCTGGTTCGAGTCGGTGATCGACCGCATCCCGCTGGCCAGCACCATCTACGGCAGCGCGCGCAAGCTGCTCGACATCCTGCAGACCAAGCCCGACGGCACCCAGCGCGTGGTGCTGATCGACTTCCCGCACACCGAGATGAAGTCGATCGGCTTCGTCACCCGGGTGCTGCACGAGCACGGCACCGGCCGCGAACTCGCCGCGGTGTACGTGCCGACCACGCCGAACCCCACGTCCGGATACCTGGAGATCGTGCCGGTCGAGAAGATCACCCCGACCGACTGGACCGTCGACCAGGCGATGGCCTTCATCATCTCCGGCGGCGCCGTATCGCCCGAGTCGATTCCGTTCTCGCCGCCCCCCCGGGACTAGAAACGTCGCGCTGCGAAAGTTCGGGCCGGGCGCGGCCCGCCGGGGACTGGGATCGTTCTACTGCGCTGCCCCGGGCCGCGCGCGCGGCATGCGCCAACCGGTGACGACGCGGTGTCGCATAGGTCATGCCCCTCACCCGCGTCCATCCCCGCACTCCCCCCGTATCCTGCAGCCGCGCCCGGCCGGCGCGCCGTGCCACTGGAGTCCACCGCATGACCCCGACCCGCGCACTCGGCGGTAGCGTCCTCGACGACCGCGCCACCCGTCTGTTCCTGGTGCTGGCGGCGTTCTTCTGCGTCAACGCGGTGCTCGCCGAGTTCATCGGGGTCAAGATCTTCGCGCTCGAGGACACGCTCGGGCTGGCGCCGATGGAGTGGAACCTGTTTGGCCAGACCGGTTCGCTGAGCTTCACCGCCGGCACGCTGCTGTGGCCGGTGGTGTTCCTGATGACCGACGTGGTCAACGAGTTCTACGGCCGCCGCGGCGTGCGGATGATCTCGTGGCTGGCCGCGGGGCTGATCGTCTACGGCTTCGTGTTCGCGTTCGCCGCGATCGCGCTGGCACCCGCGGGCTGGTGGGTCACCGCCGCGCAGCCGCAGGGCGTTCCGGACTACCAGGCGGCGTTCGCCGCGGTGTTCGGCCAGGGCCTGTGGACGATCGCCGGCTCGCTGGTCGCGTTCGTGATCGGGCAGCTGATCGACGTGTCGATCTTCCACCGCATCCGCCGCGCCACCGGTGAGCGCTGGGTGTGGCTGCGCGCGACCGGATCGACCGCGGTGTCGCAGCTGGTCGACAGCTTCGTCGTGCTGTACATCGCGTTCGTGCTCGGGCCGCAGCAGTGGCCGACGTCGCTGTTCCTCGCGGTCAGCACCGTCAACTACCTGTACAAGATGCTCGCCGCGCTGGCGCTGATCCCGTTGATCTACCTGGTGCGCGCCGGCATCACCCGCTACCTGGGCGCGTCGCGCGCTGCCGAACTGCGCGCGCAGGCCGCGGCGTGACGGGCCTTTCCGGCTGAGCGCGTTGACCGCCGATCCGTGACTTCCGACCGGCGCAGCCCCGGTGTGCAGGCCCCATGCTCGGCCTTTCACCGCCCAGGACCGCACCCATGACGCTTCGCCCCCTTGCGCTTGCCCTCGCGCTGACCCTCTCCGCGTGCGCGACCACACCGGTCGACACCGCCACCGTCGCCACCGCGCCCGCGTCCCAGCAGGATAAGGCCGCCCGGCTGACCGCGCTGTACGACCAGTACTGGGAGGAAGTGCTGGCGATGAACCCGGTGCAGGCCACGTTCCAGGGCGACAGCCGCTACAACGACCAGCTGCCCGACTTCGGCACGGCAGAGTTCCGCGCCAAGTCGCGCGCGTTCACCGAGCGCTGGCTCAAGACGGTCGAAGGCATCGGCAGCGACGGCCTCACCGGCCAGGACCTGCTGAGCTACGAGATCTTCGTGCGCGATGCGAAGAATTCGCTTGCGGGCGAGCGCTTCCCCGGCTGGATGATGCCGATCAACCAGATGGGCTCGATCGCCAGCTTCGCCGTCCAGCTGGGTTCCGGCACCGGCGCGCAGCCGTTCAAGACCGTCAAGGACTACGAGAACTGGCTGGCGCGCGGCAACAAGCTGCCGCAGCTGTTCGACACCTCGATCGCCAACATGCGCGAGGGCATGAAGGCCGGCGTGGTGCAGCCGCGCGCGCTGATGGTCAAGGTGGTGCCGCAGCTGGACGCGCTGATCAAGGACAAGCCCGAGGAGACGCTGTTCTGGGGTCCGATCACCAACATGCCGAAGGATTTCTCCGCGGCCGATCGCGAGCGCCTGACCGCCGCGTACCGCGAGATGATCGGCCAGCGCCTGATGCCGGCCTACCGCGAACTGCGCACCTTCATCAACGACGAGTACCTGCCGGCCACGCGCGCGACGGTCGGCATGGACAAGCTGCCCGATGGCCAGGCCTGGTACGCGTTCAACGCGCGCAACTCGACCACCACCGACCTGAGCCCGGACCGCATCCACCAGATCGGGCTGGATGAAGTCGCGCGCATCCACGGGCTGATCAAGACCGAGGTGATGGACAAGGTCGGCTTCAAGGGCACGCTGCAGGAGTTCTTCGCCTTCATGAAGGACGACCCGCGCTTCAACTTCGCCAGCGAAGACGCACTGCTGGCGCACTACCGCGGGCTGGAAGCGAAGATCAACCAGAAGGTCGGCGAACAGTTCTCGCTGATCCCGAAGTCGCCGTTCGAGATCCGCCCGGTCGAGGCGTTCCGCGCCAAGTCGGCGGCCGGCGGCTCGTACATGACCCCGAGCGAGGACGGCAGCCGCCCGGGCATCTTCTACGTCAACACCTACGACCTGCCGACCCGCAAGACCTGGGACGCCGAGGACCTGTACCTGCACGAGGCGATCCCGGGCCACCACTTCCAGCTCGCGCTGCAGCAGGAGCTGACCGGGCTGCCGAAGTTCCGCCGCTTCGGCGGCGAGACCGCGTTCGCCGAGGGCTGGGGCCTGTACGCCGAGTCGCTCGGCCGCGACCTGGGCGTCTACACCGACCCATACAACTACTTCGGCTACCTGCAGAACGAGCTGTGGCGCGCGATCCGCCTGGTCACCGACACCGGCCTGCACAGCAAGAACTGGACCCGCGAGCAGGTCATCAAGTACATGCTCGACAACTCGGCCGAGAGCGAGACCCAGGCCACCGCCGAGGCCGAGCGCTACATCGCGTGGCCGGGCCAGGCGCTGGCCTACAAGATCGGCGAACTGAAGATCCAGGAAGTGCGCGACCGCGCGGAGAAGGCGCTGGGCGACCGCTTCGACGTGCGCGAGTTCCACGCCGAAGTGCTGAAGGACGGCTCGGTGCCGCTGGAAGTGCTCGACGCCAAGATCGACCGCTGGATCGCGTCGAAGAAGGCGTGACGAGGGGCGCCCCGGCGCCGACATCGGCAAACCGAGGAGGGCCGGCATCCGCCGGCCCTTCCTTTTGGTGCCCGCGTGCAGACGCGGGCGCGCCGCGCCGCCGCTTGATCCGCGACCGCGCCTCGCACATGGTTCGCGCATGCACCTGCGCGCCGCCGAGCGATCCGACATCCCCGCCCTCGCGCGGCTGATCGACGTGTCGGGCCGCGCGCTCAGCGTCGGCCACTACACGCCCGAACAGGCCGACGCGATCACCCGCCACGTGTTCGGCGTCGACACCCAGCTGATCGAAGACGGCACCTATATCGCCATCGAGCACGACGGCCGCATCGTGGCCTGTGGCGGCTGGAGCCGGCGGCGCACGCTGTTCGGCGGCGACCAGACCAAGACCGGCGCCGATCCGCTGCTCGACCCGGCCACCGAACCCGCGCGCATCCGCGCGTTCTTCGTGGACCCGTCGGTGGCGCGCCGCGGCCTCGGGCGCCGGCTGATGGCGGCATGCACCAACGCCGCGCGGCACGCGGGCTTTCGTTCGCTCGAACTGGTGTCGACCCTGCCCGGCGAGCCGCTGTACCTGGCCTCGGGATTCACCGTCGTCGAGCGCTTCGCGCTGTCGCTGCCCGGCGGCATCGACGTGCCGGTCTCGCGGATGGCGCGGGCGCTGTAGCGCGCGACCTCGGGGGCTCGCGGAAGAGCCTCCGTCGCGCCCGCCGGAGCGGCCGCGTTCGAGCCGGCACGCACGCGCGCGTCGGCGCTCCCGCTGCGACCGGCAACGTGCTGTCCCATTCGCCAACGCCGAGCGCGCTTCCTAGAATCGGCGCCACCACACAGCATCGGATGGAACGTGCACATGACCCACGACCTCGCCGCCTCGCAATCGGACATGCGCAACGCGTACTGCAGCGGCGGTGCCGGCGTACTCGCGTCGGCGCTCGCGTGGGGCGCGGCCGCGGCGACCGCGTGGCTGGCCTCGCCGCAGCAGGCGGTGTGGGCGCTGTTCGTCGGCGGAATGCTGATCCACCCCGTCGGTGTGCTGCTCTGCAAGCTGCTCGGCAGCCGCGGCCACCACGCCAAGGGGAACCCGCTCGGCTCGCTGGCTTGGGCGAGCACGCTGTGGCTGATCTTCAGCCTGCCGCTGGCGTACGCGGCCTCGCTGCAGCGCATCGAGTGGTTCTTCCCGGCGATGCTGCTGGTGATCGGCGGCCGCTACCTGGTGTTCGCGACCGTGTTCGGCATGCGCCTGTACTGGGTGCTCGGACTCGCGCTGGCCGGCGCGGGGTTCGCGCTGGGGCGGGCCGCCGCACCGCCCGTGGTCAGTGCGCTGGCGGGCGCGGCGATCGAAGTGGCGTTCGCCGCGGTCGCGTTGATCGGGCACCGGCGCTGGCTCCGCAGCGCGCCGTCGACCGTGACGGCTCCGCTGGGCGATTCGGCGTGAGTCGCACGGGGGACGCGCTTCGATGCTGAAACTCCCTGTGTGCTGCTTCGTCGGCCCGTCGGCGCCGCTGATGCTGCTCGAGCTCACTGGCGACCTCACTTGGGACAAGCTCGCGTCGCGCGCCGCTCATCTTTAAGGACCCTGCATGAAGATCTTCCGCGCCCGCAGCTTCACCGCCGACCGCGCCTGGGGCGCGACCGACATCGCCAACATGGGCGGCATCACCACGCGCCTGCACTGGACCGACCAGCCGTACCGCTGGCACGTCAATGATGGCGAGGAAGTGTTCGCGGTGCTCGATGGCCGGGTCGAGATGAAGTACCGCGAGAACGGCGTCGAGCACAGCACGATCCTCGAAACCGGCGACGTCTTCCACGCGACCGTCGGCACCGAGCACGTCGCCCACCCGCTGGGCGAGGCGCGCATCCTCGTCGTGGAGCGCGAAGGCAGCGTCTGAGCGTTCGCCGCGATTGCGCCGCACGAGCGCCCCGCACGCGCGACACCCGACGCCCCACCCGTCGACGCGGGCCGTTTTCACGGCCGCGGCACCGCCGCTCTGCGACAACGCCTGCCCCGATTGCAGGAATCCACGCCGATGCAACCTTCCCTCCGCAGCGCCGGCACCGCGACCGCGCACCGGGTCGCCGGCTGGGTTCCGCCAGTGGCGCGCATCGGCTATGCCGCCAAGGGCGTGGTCTACGTGCTGCTGGGCTACATCGCGTTCAAGGCCGGGCTCGCGTCGGGCGAACCGCAGGGCACCACCGGCGCGCTGCAGTCGCTGGCCGACGAGCGCGGCGGCCACCTGATGCTGGTGCTGATCGCGGCGGGCCTGCTCGCCCACGTCGCGTGGCGGCTGGTGCAGGCCGCGCTCGATCCCGAGCACCCGGAGCACGACGCCAAGCGCGTGCCGATGCGGCTGTTCTATGCGCTGAGTGCCGCGATCTACGCGTCGATGGCCTACACCGCGTGGCAGCTGGCGCGCGTCGGCCGCGCCGACGGCGGCGACGGCACCGAGGTCTGGGTGGCGCGGCTGCTGTCGAAGCCGTTCGGCACGTGGCTGGTGATGGCCGCCGGGCTGGGCGTGATCGGCTACGGCATCCACCAGCTGGTCAAGGCCGCGCGCGGCGACGTCAACAAGCACATGGACGTCGCCCGCGTCGGCAGCCACGCCGCCGCGCCGTCGCGCGCGGTCACGGCGATCGGCCGCATCGGCACCGCCGCGCGCGGCCTGGTCTTGCTGCCGCTGGGCTGGTTCGTGTTCAACGCCGGCCGGCTGTACCGCGCCTCGGCCGCCGCCGACACCGGTGAAGTGCTGCGCATGCTCGGCCACGGCGGCCTGCTGGCCGCGGTCGGCCTCGGCCTGGTCGCCTACGGCGTGCACCAGATCGCCAAGGCGGTCTACCGGCGGATCGAACGGCCCGCCTGACGCATCCGCGTGCGCGTGTGCGCCGCGGGCGGGCGCGACGCCCGCGCGCCCCTGGCGTGAGCTGGCGTCGAGAACGCGGTGGCGCCGATGCGTGCGCTTACGGCGCCGCTGCCGGCAGGAACAGGCCCGCATGCGCCCACGCCGCGCCGCTGGGGCCGTGCGGCCACGACTGGGCTGCGAGGTCGATGTAGCCGGGGCGGTCCGAACCGGCACCGACGCGGGTGTCGATCGACAGCATGCCGCTCGGGTCGTAGCGCAGCAGGTACATGCCCCGCTCTTTCTCGACCTCCGAGCCGACGACGATGCGATCCGACGCGGGGTCCTTGGCCGCCCAGTGCGCATTGAAGTCCGCGGGCAGCTGCAGGCGCGACACCTCGCGCGGCGCGGCCGGGTCGGCGATGTCAAGCACGACCACCATCTGCGACCACGCGACCGGCATCAGCCAGTGGGTGCCGACGACGACCGGCACGCTGCACCCCACGCGCGTGGACGGGTCTTTCGGATCGCGGCCTTGAATGTCGTAGACGTGGGCGATCGACGGCGCATCCGACGCCAGTCCGGTCAGCCGATAGAAGCCGCACATGTAGGTGTTCAACAGCACCGAGCCGTCGGCCATGCGCCGCGGCCCGAACGGCATCTCCGCCGCCCAGTCGAGCGGCGTGCCGTCGGGCTTCCTGCCGTCCGGCACGTCGATCGTGTGCAGCAGGCGCAGATCGGAGTAGCGCCACACCTGCACCACGTTGGCGCTGCTCTTCTCCATCATCCGCGCGCTGGTGGTCACGATGCGGTCGATGTCGGGCATCGGCAGGATCGCGTACAGCCGGATCGGCTCGGCGCGTCCCGGCACGGCGGCACTGGCCGAGCGCAGCAGCTCGCCTGCGGCGGTGTACTCGGCCAGCCCGCCGTGGCCACCCGGGCTCTCGGTGTCGCTGGCCTTCGGGCTCGGGCCGTCGCTGCGCAGGAAGCCCATCAGCACGTTGCCGTTGGGCAGGCGCGCGTAATCGTGCGGGAAGCGCAGCGGCGCCGGCGGCGCGATGGACTTCGTAATGCGCAGTGCCGGCGCGGCGGACACGTCCAGCAGCAGCGTGCGCTCGGGGTGGTGCGCGTTGGCGAACACGTGCCGCCCGCCGGCCGGAAGCACGTACTCGAGGTGGTGCGGCATCGACTTGCGGTGGCCGTACGGCTGGGTCGACACGACCTTGCCGAGGTCCGGGCTCTCCGGGCGCACGTCGACGACGGCGAAGAAGTCCTCCTCGGCGCCGTCCTTGTCGGCGGCAAGCAGCAGCAGGTACGGCGACGGCCCGGCCGCGGCGGGCGGTGCGATGTCGGCGGTCGGCGGGACGGAGGCGCAGCCGCCGAGCAGCAGCGGCGCGAGCAACAGGCTGGCAGTTTTCATCAGGGCCCCGGGTAGCGAGTGCGGAGCGCGCGCGGGACGCCCGGCTCAGGCGGACCAACGCGCCGCTGCGCGGCCGGCGGCCATGGCGCCCGCGTCGCGGCGAACCGCGAGCGGCCGCGCACGCCACCTGGGGCGCGCCCCCGCGCGAGCAGCGCAACCTCTGAGATTCAACAACGGAATGGAGTCCCCGCATGAGTCCAAGCCGGATCCGGCAAGGACAAGGTGAAGAGGTTGGCAGCTCCGAAACGACTGGGTGGGCGAGCAAAAAAAAGGGCCGGCAATGCCGGCCCTTTCCCTTACCTAGTGATGACCCTCGCGATCAGGCGCTGAAGCCCTGACGCGAGCCGCCGCCGCGGTTGCCGCCGCCGGCCGCGCGGCCGCCGGGACCGCGCGACTGCGGGCCGGCATGGCCGGTCGCGTGGCGCGGGGCCGGCTTGCCGTGCGGGCGGTGGCCCGGCTTGCGCGCGCCGTTGTTGCCGCCGGGACCGCGCGGGTTGGCCCCGCGCGCGCCGGCCGCGTCCGAACCCATGCGGATCGGGCGCAGCGGCTCGAAGCCGTCGACCGTCACCATCTGGATGTCGTCCTTGAGGATGCGCTGGATCTGGCGCAGCAGCTGCGCCTCGTCCGCCGACACCAGCGACAGGGCTTCGCCGGTCATGCCGTTGCGGCCGGTGCGGCCGATGCGGTGCACGTAGTCCTCGGCCACCATCGGCAGGTCGAAGTTGATCACCAGCGGCAGGCTCGGGATATCGAGGCCGCGGGCGGCCACGTCGGTGGCCACCAGGATGCGCGCCTTGCTGGTCTTGAAGTCGCGCAGGGCCTTCTGGCGCTGGGCCTGGCTCTTGTTGCCGTGGATCGCGACGGCCTTCAGGCCGGCTTCCTCGAGCTGCTCGGCCAAGCGGTTGCAGCCGTGCTTGGTGCGGCCGAACACCAGCACCTGGTCGGTGTGGCGGTCGCTGAGGATCTTGACCAGCAGCTCGCGCTTGCGGCCGTTGTCGACCGGGTGCGCCTTGTGGGCGATCGTGTCGGCGATGGTGTTGTTGGCTGCGACCTGCACCTGCTGCGGGTTGCGCATGAACTCCAGCGCCAGCGCCTTGATCTGCGACTCGAACGTGGCCGAGAACAGCAGCGTCTGCCGCTCCTTGGGCAGCTTGGCGAGGATGCGCTTCATCGCGGGCAGGAAGCCCATGTCGAGCATGCGGTCGGCTTCGTCGAGCACCAGCATCTGGACCTCGTCGAGCTTGGCGGTGCCGCGCTCCATGTGGTCGATCAGGCGGCCCGGGGTGGCGACGAGCACGTCGACGCCGCGGCGCAGCGCCTCGACCTGCGGGCTCATGCCGGCGCCGCCGAAGATCGTCGTCACGTTCAGGCGCACGTGCTTGCCGTAGCCGCGCAGGCTGTCGGCGACCTGCACGGCCAGCTCGCGGGTCGGGACCAGGATCAGCGCGCGCGGGCGGCGGAAGCCGTTGACCGGCGTGGTCTTGGACAGGCGGTTCAGCAGCGGCAGGCCGAACGCCGCCGTCTTGCCGGTGCCGGTCTGGGCGCCGCCGAGCAGGTCGTGGCCGGCCATCGCCAGCGGGATGGCCTGCAGCTGGATCGGCGTCGGGGTCAGGTAGTTCTGCTCAACGAGCGCGCGCAGCAACGCGGGCGCAAGCCCGAGGGATTCAAACGTCATGTGGAGCTCCAAAGTCATGGATCCGCGTGCGTAACCGCGGAGTAACCCGGAGCGTTCCCTAGAACCGCGCTGCGAGTAATCGATATGACGGCGCCGGATGCTCCGGGCCGTGTCGGCGCGACGAAAGACGTGCGGGATAAATGCCGGTCGGCGAGCGGTACGCTCAATGCGACGCGGCGGGCAACCTGGGAAACGTACCCCTTGCGGGGAGGCAGCCGTGCGCTGAACGGGGCGGACTCTACGCGAAACCCGCCCAGGCCGCCACCGCGGCGACGCCCCGCCCGTTCAGGCGCGGCGCCCCGCGCGTTCAGACGTCCAGCGACAGGCCCGGGCGGGCCAGCGTCACCTCGACGCCGTAGCGCTCGCCGATTTCGCCGGCCAGCGCCTCGCGGGCCTTGTCCTCGCCGTGCACCAGCGCCAGCGGCGGGTGGCCGCCGGCGCCGTCGTCGATGCCTCCGTACCAGTCCATCAGGCCGTGCTGGTCAGTGTGCGCCGACAGCCCGCCGACGGTGTGGACCTGCGCGTTGACGCGGAAGTCCCGGCGGTGGATGCGCACCCAGCGCGCGCGGTCGACCAGCCGGCGGCCGAGCGTGCCCTCGGCCTGGTAGCCGACGAACACCACGTGCGCCTCGCGGCGGCCGAGGTTGTGCTTGAGGTGGTGGACGATGCGGCCAGCGTTGGCCATGCCGCTGCCGGCGATGATGATCGCGCCGCGCTGGACGCGGTTGATCGCCATCGACTCATCCACGCTCGAGGTCAGGTGCAGGTTCGGCAGGTTGAACGGACTCGGCCGCCCGGCCCATACCTTCCTGGCTTGCTCGTCGAACAGCTCGTGGTGGCGGTCGTAGACGCCGACGACCTTCCCGGCCATCGGACTGTCGAGGAAGATCCGCCAGCGCTCGACGCGCCAGTCGTCCCAGTGCTTGGCCAGCCAGTACAGCAGCTCCTGGGTGCGGCCGACCGCGAACGCCGGGATCAGCACGTTGCCGCCGGTCTTCCACGCGTGGTCGAGGATCTCGCCGATCTCGTGCACCGTCGCCTCGCGCTCGCGGTGGTTGCGGTCGCCGTAGGTCGACTCCATCAGCACCAGGTCGGCGCGCGCGATCGGCGCGGGGTCGCGCAGGATCGGGGAGCCCTTCGGCCCGAGGTCGCCGGAGAACACCAGCCGCCGGCCGTCGGCATCGAGTTCCACCACGCACGAGCCGAGGATGTGGCCGGCCTCGCGGTAGGTCAGGGTCACCCCCGGCAGGATGTCCTCGGGCGCGTCGTACGGGAGCGGCCGCACCTGCGCCATCGCCGCCTCGACGTCGCCGCGGGTGTACAGCGGCAGCGTCTCGGGCTCGCCGCGGCGCAGGTCGCGGTTCGCGCGCTCGGCCTCGCCCTCGGCGATCGACGCGGCGTCGAGCAGCATGATCGGCATCAGGTCGGCGGTGGCGCGCTGGGCGTAGATCGGCCCGCGGTAGCCGCGCTGCACCAGCAGTGGCACGCGGCCGATGTGGTCGATGTGCGCGTGGCTGATCACCAGCGCGTCGATGCCCGACGGCTCGACCGGGAACGGCTCGGCGTTGCGGCGTTCGGCCTCGGGGCTGCCCTGGATCATCCCGCAGTCGATCACGAGCCGGTGGCCGGCTGCTTCGACCTCGTGCAGCGAGCCGGTGACTTCGCCCGCCGCCCCATGGAAGTGCACGCGCATGTTGGTCCGTCCGTCGAAGGTGCCTGCCCGCAGCGTAGCGCAGCGGCCGTGTCGGGCCGACGGGCCGGACAGCGGCCCCGTCGCCTGCCGCATGCGGACCCCGTGACCTTCGACACCCCCGCATCACCCGGATCGGGTCTATTGTCCCGCGGTGCCCCGCCCCGGCGGGCCGTGCTGCCTGCCCGCGCCGTCCCGGCGCGCGCGTCACCGCTACACCGTGGAGTGCCATACGTGAATAAACCGCAAGTTGTGATCCTGTCCCTCGCCGTCGCCGCGGTCCTCGCCGGCTGCAACCGGGCCGACGACGCCGCCGCACCGACCGCCGCCGCGCCCGCCACCGACGCGAATGCCAATGCGTTGAAGCTCGACGAGAGCGTCTTGCCCGGCGTGAACCGCTTCACCGCGGCCGACCTCGACACCACCAAGGACGCGTGCACGGACTTCGGCGGCTACGTCAACGGCAAGTGGCTGGCCGCCAACCAGATCCCGGGCGACCGCACCTCGTGGGGCGCGTTCGAAATGCTCGACGAGCGTTCCACCGCGATCCAGCGCCAGCTCGCCGAGCAGGCCGCGAAGATGGACGGTGCAACCGGTGTCGAGAAGATCGTCGGCGACATCTGGTCGACCGGCATGGACGCGGCCAAGATCAACGAACAGGGCATCAAGCCGATCCAGGGCCACCTCGACGCGATCGCCGCGCTCGACACGCCGGAGAAGATCGCCGAGCACCTGCGCACGACCGCCGCCAAGGGCCAGAACTTCCTGTTCGGCTTCGGCGCCGAGGCCGACTTCAAGGATTCCAAGAACAACATCGCTTACGCCGGCCAGGGCGGCCTCGGCCTGCCGGACAAGGGCTACTACGTCGACGCCGACAAGAAGGACAAGCTGGCCGCGTACGAGCAGCACGTGGCCAAGGTGCTCGAGCTGTCGGGCGTTCCGGCCGCCGACGCCGCCAAGCAGGCCAAGGACGTGATCGCGTTCGAGACCCGCCTGGCCAAGGTGTCGAAGTCCAGCGAGGAGCTCTCGCGCGACGTGTCGCTGTACTACAACCCGATCACGCTGGCCGACGCCGACAAGCTCGCGCCGAACTTCCCGTGGACGAAGTTCTTCGAGTCGCAGGGTGTCGCCGCGCCGGCGATGTTCTCGCTGTCGATCCCGGCCTTCCACGCCGAGGTCAGCAAGATGATCGCCGACGTGCCGGCCGCGCAGTGGCAGAGCTACCTGCGCTTCCACACGGTCGACGGCGCATCGCCGTACCTGTCGGACGCGTTCGTCGAGGAGAACTTCAACTTCTACGCCAAGACCCTGCGCGGCCAGAAGGAGCTGAAGGAGCGCGGCAAGCGCGTGCTCGACACGATCGAGGGCCAGACCGGCGAAGCGCTGGGCCAGATGTACGTCAAGGTCGCGTTCTCGCCGGAGTCGAAGGCGCGCATGGAGACCCTGGTCAAGAACCTCTCGACCGCGCTGAAGGCGCGCATCGAGAACCTCGACTGGATGGGCGACGAAACCAAGAAGAAGGCCATGGAGAAGTGGGCCTCGTTCACGCCGAAGATCGGATACCCGGACAAGTGGCGCGAGTGGAACGGCCTGGCCACCAGCCGCGACAGCTACATCGGCAACGTGCTGGCCGCGACCGAGTTCAACTACAAGTGGCAGCTCGGCAAGATCGGCAAGCCGGTCGACCGCACCGAATGGGGCATGCCGCCGCAGATGGTCAACGCGTACTACAACCCGCTGCAGAACGAGATCGTGTTCCCGGCCGCGATCCTGCAGCCGCCGTTCTTCGATCCGAACGCCACCGACGAGATGAACTACGGCGGCATCGGCGCGGTAATCGGCCACGAGATGATCCACGGCTACGACGACCAGGGCAGCCGCTTCGGCGCGACCGGCAACTTCGAGAACTGGTGGACGCCGGAAGACGCGAAGGGCTTCAGCAGCCGCACCGACAAGCTGGTCAACCAGTTCAACGCGTACGAGGCGGCACCGGGCATGAAGGTCAACGGCAAGCTGACGCTCGGCGAGAACATCGCCGACCTCGGCGGCCTGGCCGTGGCGTACGACGCGATGAAGAAGGCCACCGAAGGCACGCCCGACCCGATGACCGACGGCCTGTCGCGCGACCAGCGCTTCTTCGCGAACTGGGCCACGGTGTGGCGCCGCAACTTCACGCCGGACGAGCTCAAGGTCCGCTTGACCACCGATCCGCACGCGCCGGCGAATTTCCGCGCGATGGGCGCGCCGTCGAACCTGCCGGCGTTCGCCGCGGCGTTCTCGTGCAAGCCGGGCCAGCCGATGGTCCGCCAGGGCGACGACCAGGTGGTGATCTGGTAACCGTACGGACCTGACTCCCGGACGGAAGCCACGGGGGCCCGGCATTGCCGGGCCCCCGTTTTTTTTTTGCGAGCGCGGTTGCGGTGCGGCTCGCCATCGACGGGCAGCAGCCTTCGCGCGCGGGGCGGCGCGGCGTTTGATTGCGCTCACACAGCGCTGGGTACACTCGGCGCTTTCCTGAACGGACGCCCCCGATGACGCCACGCCCGCTCGCCGCCGCCCTCGCCCTCGCACTGGTCGCGGCCCTCGTCGCCCCGCAGGCCGATGCCCAGAAGCGCCGCGCCGCGGCCAAGCCGAAGGCGCCGACCGTGCCGGCCGCGTGCACCGATTTCTATGCCCACGCCAACGCCGACTGGCTGCGCGTCAACACGCTGCTGCCCGGCGTCGGTGCCACCTCCGCGCTCGAGCAGCTTGCCGACCGCGCGCGCCAGCAGGAGATCGACCTGCTGAACTCGGCGATGAGCGCGCCCCGCAACAACGTGGAGAAGCTGCTCGGCGATTTCTGGGCCAGCGGGCTCGACGAAGCGTCGGTCGAGCGCGACGGCGCCAACCCGATCGCGCCGCTGCTGACGCGCATCGGCGCGATCAAGCGCAGCAAGGACGTGCCGGCGGCGATCGCCGCCCTGCACCAGGTCGGCATCCCGGTGGCGTTCACCTTCAGCGCCGACGTCGACCTGCGCGACCTGTCGCGCCACATCGGCTACTTCGGCCAGGGCGGCATCGGCCTGGCCGATCCGGCGTTCTACAACCGCACCGACGCCGAGACGCGCGCGGTGTTGGGCCAGTACGAGGACTACGTCCGCAAGATCCTGACCCTCAGCGGCACGCCGGCCGACAAGGTGGCCGCCGACGCGCAGCTCGTCATCGATCTGGAAACCCGCCTGGCGCGCCTGGCCAAGCCGCTGGCCGACCTGCGCGAGCCGACCCGCAACTACGCGCCGGTGCCGGTCGCCGAGCTCGCCAAACGCTACAAGCGGCTGCAGCTGGCGGACTTCCTGAAGGCGCAGGGCGTCACCGACGACAGCGTGTCGATCGCCAACCCGGACCTGTTCGCGCAGCTCGACCAGCTGGTCGGCACGCTCAAGCCGGCACAGTGGCAGGCGTTCCTGCGCTGGCGCGTCGGCGACGCGATGGCGCCGTACTTGTCGCGGACCTGGCGCGATACCCACTTCGCCTTCCGGGGCCGGCTGATGAGCGGCCTCGATGCGCCGCCGTCGCGGCCGCAGCAGGTCGTCGACGCGATCAACCTCGCCGCCGGCCCAATGCTCGGCCGCGAGTACGTGTCGCGCTACCTGACCGCCGCCCAGCGCACCCGCGCCGAAGAGATCGCCACCCGCGTGCGCGATGCGCTCGGCGCCTCGCTCGCCCGCGACCCGCGCCTGGGCGAAGCCGCGCGGGCCGAGGCGCAGGCCAAGCTCAAGGCGATGAAGATCGAGATCGGCGCCCCGGCGCGAGACCTCGACTACACCGTGCAGCCGATGGGTCGCGGCAGCTTCGGCAGCAACATGCTGATCGCGTCGACGTGGCGCCACCGCGAGGAGATGAAGCGGATCGGCCGCGGCAATGCCGACCGCCGATGGGACGTGCTGCCGCAGCAGCCGGCCCTCGCGTACGACGTCGCCCAGAACCGGCTGATCGTCACCGCCGCGATCCTGCAGCCGCCAGTGCTCGATGCGTCCAAGCCGCTGGCGTCGCAGTACGGCGCGTTCGGTGGACTCGTCGGGCACGAGCTCAGCCACGGCTTCGACGCCGTCGGCCGCCGCGTGGATGCCAAGGGCGAAGTGCGCGACTGGTGGGGCCCGGGCGAGAGCGCGGCGTGGGACACCCTGCGCAACCGCGTCGGCTCGCAGTACGGCAGCTACCCGTACCCCGGGCTCACGGGGATCCGCGTCGACGGCGTGCGCGTGCGCGACATCGCCACTGCGGACCTCGCCGGCGTGGAGCTGGCGCAGGCCGCGTTCCGCGCGGCGCAGCCGACGCAGGACAAGGTCGCGCAGCAGGACTTCTACCGCGGCTGGGCGCAGCTTTGGGCGCAGTCGACCAGCCCGGAAACGGCCGCCCAGCGCGCGGCCACGGGTGCGCATCCGCCCGGCCAGTGGCGCGCTAACGGGCCGCTGATCCAGCAGGCGGCGTTCGGCGAGGCGTTCGGCTGCAAGGCCGGCACCGCGATGCAGGCCAAGCCGGCCGATCGCATCCAGCTCTGGCCCTGAACCGGGCCAGCAGCGCAGACGAAAACGGCGCGGATCCCCGCGCCGTTTTTCTTTGCCGGTGCGCCGCCGCTCAGCGCACGATGCGCGGCCGGTTCGGCGGCTTGCGGGTGAAGGGCGGCTGCCCGCGCCAGTAGCGGATCAGCAGCCACCCGAACAGCATGCCGCCCAGGTGCGCGAAGTGCGCCACGCCGGGCATCGTGCCGGTGATGCCGAGCAGCAGCTCGGCCACGCCGTAGACGATCACCAGCGTGCGCGCCTTCATCGGGATCGGCGGGATCAGCAGCATCACGCGCTGCTGTGGAAACAGCATCCCGTACGCGAGCAGCAGGCCGAAGATGCCGCCGGACGCGCCCACGGTCGGATACGCCTCCCCGCCCTGCGCCATCGTCCACGCGCCGACGAGCAGCTGGCACACCGCGGCGCCGACGATGCAGGTCAGGAAGTACGTCAGGAACCGGCGGTTGCCCCACACGTGCTCGAGCGGCGCGCCGAACATCGCCAGCGCGAGCATGTTGAACAGCAGGTGGGCGATGCTGCCGTGCATGAAGCCGTAGGTCAGCAGCTGCCACGGCAGGAACCCGGTCGGACCGAGGGGGTCGTTGCCGCTGTCCAGCGGCCACAGCTCGAACGGACGCAGCGCCGTGCCGAGCAGCATCTGCAGCACGAACACCAGGCCGTTGGCGATCAGCAGCGCCTTGGTGACGGGGGGAAGGTTGGAGAACATCGCGACTCCTCGGGGCTGCGCACATGGTAGCCGCTGCCGCCGGACCGGACCCGAGGCCGGCCGGAACACGCTGTTGCCGGCCCGACCGCGCGTGCGTCAGTCCGCAGGACCCCAGAACTGTTCGTCCAGCGTCGGCGCCGCGCGCTGCCCACGCACGCGGCCGCCGTCGACGACGACGCCCTCGGCGCGCAGCCGCTGAACCTGTTCGTGGAATCCGGGCGAGTCTCGCGGGAACGCGATGCGACCGTCCGCGCGCAGCACGCGGTGCCACGGCAGCTGGCGATCGCCGCCGACGCCGAGCAGGCGCGCGACCAGCCGCGCGCGACCCGGCAGCCCGGCGCGCCGCGCGACCTCGCCGTAGCCGGCCACCTGCCCGCGCGGGATCGCGCGGATCGCGGCGTAGATGCGTTCGGCGGCCTGCGCGCTGTCCATCGCGGTAGCATAGCCACCGGTCCACGCAAGGAACGTCCCCCGTGCGCAATTTCGAGTCGATCCGCCGGCACCTGCACACCACCGGCTACAACATGACGGTGCACGACGAGGACGTCGTCTGCATCGAGCTGTCGCTCGAACAGGGCACCCGCCACCAGGCGATCTTCCTGTCCGAACTCGACGACGACGACGGTCGCCCGTACCTGCGGGTCAGCACCGCGGTGGCGCCGACCACCGGGCTGGATGCGCGCCGCGCGCTGGTGTTCAACTGGCAGAGCCGCGTGGGTTACCTCGCGATCGGCGACCTCGACGGCGTGCCGTACCTGCAGCTGTGCGAGAACCGGCCGTACGACGGACTCGACGCGTCGGAGGTCGACCGGCTGGTGCTCGAGATCGGCGGCCTCGGCGACCGGATGGAACGGATGCTGTCGGCCGGCGGCGACCTGCTGTAGCGCCCGGCAACGCACGCAACGAAAAGGCCCGCCGAAGCGGGCCTTTTCATCTTCGGGACGGGCGCGCGCGGGTCACGCCCAGCCGGCCGCCACCATCAGCTTGAACAGCAGGTAGGCGACGCCGCCTGCGGCGGGAATCGTCAGGATCCACGCCCAGATCATCTTCTCGACGACGGTCCACTTGATCGCGTTGAACCGCTTGGCCGTGCCGACGCCCATGATCGCGGCGGAGATGTTGTGCGTGGTCGACACCGGGATGCCGAGCGACGACGCGGCCAGGATCACCGACGCGGCGCTGGTTTCGGCGGCGAATCCGTGGATCGGGTGCAGCTTGACCAGCTTGTGGCCGAGCGTCTTGATGATCCGCCAGCCGCCCGCGGCCGTGCCGGCCGCCATGACGATCGCGCAGGTGATCTTGATCCACGTGTCGATGTCGCCTTCGGTCAGCGCGGCTTCGGACGGGTGCACGAACGCCAGCCAGCCTGGCAGGTTGTCGAGCGTGCCCGTCGCCTCGGCGCTGACCAGCGCCAGCGCGATGATGCCCATCGTCTTCTGCGCGTCGTTCATGCCGTGGGCGAAGCCCATGGTCGCGGCGCTGGCGATCTGGAACTTGCCGAAGAAGCCGTTGACCCAGCGCGGCCGCGCCATCCGCGCGAGCACGCCGCCGCTGCGCGCCATCATCGAGATCACGAAGAACAGCACGCCCATCACCAGGAAGCCGGCCATGAAGCCGGCAACCGGCGACGACACCATCGGCACGATGACCTTCCACAGCACGCCGGCGCTCTTGTAGATCGGCTCGGCCGGCTGCGACCAGATGATGGCCGCGGGATTGTTCGAAGCCGCGGCCAGCGCCGCGCCGACCAGCCCGCCGATCAGCGCGTGCGACGACGACGACGGCAGGCCGACGTACCACGTGATCAGGTTCCAGATGATGCCGCCGAGCAGCGCGCACAGGATCAGCTGCGAGCCGACCTCGACGACGCCGACGTCGATCAGTCCGGAGGCGATCGTCTTGGCCACCGCCGTGCCGGCCAGCGCGCCGATGAGGTTCATCGTCGCGGCCAGGCCGACCGCCTGCATCGGCGACAGGACCTTGGTCGCGACGACGGTCGCGATGGAGTTGGCCGTGTCGTGGAAGCCGTTGATGTACTCGAACACCAGCGCGGCGAACACCACGACCAGGACCAGCGTGAGCATTGCGGTCATGGGATCAGGAGTTCTTCAGCACGATTTCGTAGGCCACCACGCCGGCCTCGCGGCAGCGGTCGATCGCCTTCTCGAGGATCTCGAAGAACTCCTTGAGCAGGAACATCTGCAGGTGGTCGAGCTTGCCCGAGTAGATGTCGCGGTACAGCTCGAGCATCAGCCGGTCAGCCTCGTTCTCGATCGAGCGCAGCTTGTCGCTGAGCTCCTTCATCGGCTCGAGCTTGAGCTTGGGCAGCTCGCGCACCATCTGCACGACCACGGCGGACGCCTGCTCGAGCATCGCCGCGCGCGGCGCGAAGTCGATGTGCTCCAGGTGGCGCGTCGCCAGCGAGTAGCGGTCGGCGAACTTCTCGACCTGCTTCGGGATCTTGTACAGCGCCGAGCCTAGCGCCTCGATGTCCTCGCGCTCGATCGGGGTAATGAAGCTGTTGACCAGCTCCTGGCTGATTTTGTCCGACGCCACACGCTCGCGCTGGCGCGCCAGCTTGAACGCGTCGAGCGCCGGCGCGCGGTCGGCGCTCTTGAGCATCGCGTGCAGCGCCTTGGTGCTGTCGTGCGCGGCCACGGCGGCCTCTTCGAGCAGCACGTAGAACTGCTTGCCTTGGCCGAACATCGTTTGCAGGGAGAACATGGGGCGGGCCTCGTCGTGCGCGGCGGGACGGGTGGGAATTCACTCGGGCACGCCCCGGCGAACGACCTCCGGTGCGTACGGCGGGCGCGATTATGACGGTTTTGAGACGGTTGCGTGGCGTGGCGACGGCGTGAACAGGGCGCCTGATAACATCGCGACTGCCCCTGCGCCCCCACCCCGGCGCCCCGCGAACCTCGATGGACGACGACCCCCGAACGCGACGCCCCCGCGCCGCCCTCCTCCCCCGACCCAGCCATCGACGTGACCTGATCGCGCCCGCCGCCGCGGAGCCCGCCGCATGATCGAGCTGCTGGTGGTGATGTTCCTGATCGTGCTCAACGCCTTCTTCGCCCTGTCGGAGATGTCGTTGATGACCTCGCGCAAGCTGCGCCTGCGGCAGATGGCCGAGACCAGCCGTGGCGCGCGCAAGGCCCTGGAACTGGCCGAGTCCCCCGACAACCTGCTGTCGACCGTGCAGGTCGGCATCACCCTGATCGGGGTGCTGACCGGCGTGTTCGGCGGCGACGCAATCGGACTTGCGATTGCCGGCTGGCTCGAGGGCGTGTGGCCCGATGCGCGCGAGTACGCCCGCCCCATCGGCATCGGCACTGCGGTTGGGCTGATCACCGCCGCGCAGGTGATCTTCGGCGAGCTGATCCCCAAGCGTCTGGCGCTGACCAACCCGGAGCGCATCGCGTCGGCCGTCGCGATCCCGCTCGACGGCCTCGCCACCGCGGCGCGGCCGATCGTCGCGACGCTCGGCGCGATCAACCGGCTGGTGCTGCGCATCCTCGGCATCCGCGACGATGCGCGAAGCGAGATCAGCGAAGAGGAAATCCGCCTGCTCGTGACCGAGAGCCACGAGCAGGGCGTCATCGACGCCGACGAGCGCAAGATGATGAACCGCGTGCTGAGCCTCGGCGACCGCACCGCGGAAAGCCTGATGACGCCGCGCATCCGCATCGCGTGGCTCGACGCCGACGCCAGTGCCGAGGACAACCTGGCGACGATGCGCGAGACGCCGTTCTCGCGCTACCCGGTGTACCGCGGCGACGACCAGCACGTGCTCGGCGTGCTCGAGGCCAAGACCCTGATCGGCGCCCTGACCGCGCGCGGTCTGGGCCACGCGCAGCCGGCGCTGTTCGACGCGTTGACCGACACCCTCTTCGTGTCCGAATCGACCCACGCGCTCAAGCTGCTGGAGATCTTCCGCGAGGAGCAGCAGTCGCTGGCGCTGGTGGTCGACGAGTACGGCGAGGTCACCGGCCTGGTCACCGTCAACGACCTGATGGGCGCGGTGATCGGGCGGGTCCAGTCGAACGAGGGCGACGGCGACGCTGCGCCGGTCGTCCAACGCGCCGACGGCTCGTGGCTGATCGACGGCGCGCTGCCGGTCGAGGAGCTGCGCGAGCTGATCGGCGGCGGTCGCCTACCGGACGAGAACGAACATGACTTCCACACCGCGGCCGGCATGGTGATCGCGCACTTCGGGCGCATCCCGCACGTGGGGGAATACTTCGAATGGACGAACTGGCGGATCGAAGTGGTCGACCTCGACGGGCCGCGGATCGACAAGCTGCTGCTGCAGCGGCGCACGGAAACGGTGACCGATGAAGCCGACGGCTAGGCCACGCGTCCAGGAGGCCGGCACGCGTGCGCTGCTGGACGGGTTCGCCACCGGCGACCCGGACGAAATCCTGAAGCTGCAGGACGTGCTGGCCGGGCTCGGCAAGCGCTCGTTCGGGATGCTGCTGTTCGTGTCGACGCTGCCGGCGTTCATTCCGATCCCGGGCGTCGGCGGCGCGATCGGCGGGCCGCTCGTCGTGCTGATCGGGCTGCAGCTGCTGGTCGGGATGCGCAAGCCGTGGCTGCCAAAGATGATCAGCCAGCGCGGGCCGCACCGGCGCACGATGGCGAAGTTCCGCGACCGCATCGCCCCGTGGCTGTCGCGGCTGGAACGCGTGGTCAGGCCGCGCGCGGCCGGCCTGCTGGACCATCGCCTCGCGAGCCTGTTCACCGGCCTGCAGCTGCTGCTGCTCGGCCTGCTGCTGACGCTGCCGATTCCGTTCACCAACTACGTGTTCGGCGCGCTGCTGCTGGTGTTCGCGTTCGCGCTGCTCGAGCGCGACGGACGCCTGATGGGCCTGGCGTGGATCGCCGGCGCCGTCGCGATCGCGGTATTCGGCGTGCTGTCCGGCAGCCTCGCCGCCGCCGCGACGCGCTGGATCGACGTGGTCGTCTGAGGGACGGCCGTCCCGCTCAGCGCAGCAGCGTGACGAACTCTTCCATCGCGACCGGGTGGCCGAGCCAGTAGCCCTGGGCGAGGTCGCAGCCGCGCTCGCGCAGGATCGCGTACTGGCCTTCCTTCTCGACGCCCTCGGCCACGACGGTGATGCCCAGCGAATGCGCCATCGCGATGATCGCGGTGGTCAGCGCGAGGTCGTCGGGGTCGCGCATGACGTCGGCGATGAAGCTGCGGTCGATCTTGACCCCGTCGACCGGCACCCGGCGCAGGTGGCTCAGGCCGGAGAAGCCGGTGCCGAAATCGTCCAGCCACACCTTGACGCCGGTGCTCTGCAGCCGGGTCAGCAGGTTGCTGGCGTGCAGCTCGTCGCCGAGCACGGCGGTTTCGGTCAGCTCGATGTGCAGGCGATCGGCGGCGAGTCCGGTGGCGGCCAGCGACTCGGCGACTTCCTGCGGCAGGTCGCCGCTGCGCAGCTGGCGCGGCGAGACGTTGACCGAGACGAACAGCGGCTCGCCGTGCGGGCGGATCGCCTGCCACTTCATCGCGTCGCGGCACGCCGCGCGCAGCACCTGCGGACCGAGCGTCTCGATCAGGCCGCTCTGCTCGGCGACCTCGATGAACACCGACGGCGCGATCATCCCCTGCTCCGGATGGCGCCAGCGCAGCAGCGCCTCGGCGCCGACCATCGCGCCGTCCTCGAGCCGGTACACCGGCTGGTAGACGAGGCTCAGCTCGCCACGGTCCCACGCCCCGCGCAGCTCCTGCTCCAGGTGCACGCGGCGCTCGACCGCCTGGTCCATCGCGCGGCTGTAGAAGCGATAGCAGTTCTTGCCGGCGACCTTGGCCTGGTACATCGCGATGTCGCCGTTCTTCATCAGCGCGGTCGCGCCGGACGCGTCTTCCGGGAACAGCGTGATGCCGACCGACGTGCCGAGGAACACCTGGCGGTCGTGGACGCGGATCGGCTGGCCGAGCTCGGCGACCAGCGCGTCGGCGAGCCGGCTCGCGGACCGGCGCACGTCGTCGCCCTGCACCAGGATGACGAACTCGTCGCCGCCGAAGCGCGCGAGCTCGGCGCCCTCGCCGCCGAGGCGCTCGACCGACTCGCGGATGCGGTTGGCGAACTGCAGCAGAACCTCGTCGCCGGCGTCGTGGCCAAGGGTGTCGTTGACCCGCTTGAAGTCGTCGATGTCGGCGAACAGCAGCGCCAGCTGGCGGCCGGCGCCGCGCAGCTGCAGCAGCCGCTGGTCGAGCACCTCGCGGAACTGCAGTCGGTTGCCGAGCCCGGTCAGGGCGTCGGTGTACGCCATCCGCCGGATCTCGCGGTTGTGCCGGGTCAGGCTGTCGCTCATGCGGCTGAAGGCCCGCATCAGGTCGCCGACCTCGTCGTTGCGGTTCGACTCGATCGCGTGGGCGGTCTCGAACTGGCCGGACTCGATCGTGCGCGCCATGTCGGCGAGCTGGCCGATCGGCTGCACGAGCCAGCGCTGCACCAGCCACAGCACCAGACCGCCGAGCGCGACCAGCGCCACGCTCAGCAGCGCGATCCAGCCGAGCTGGCGGCGGCCGAGGTCGTCGAGCCGCGTGCGCAGGTCGGCGACCGCGCTGTCCTGGTAGCGCCGGGCCTCGACCAGGTCGAAGCCGACCCGCACGCCGCCGATGCGCTCGTTGCCGATCAGGATCGGCGCCGACACGTCGAGGATGTCCTCGCTCCACTGCATGTGCAGCTGGCGCGCGGAGATCACCTCGAACGCGAGCGGATCGTCCATGCGCGTGCCGTAGCCGACGATCTCCTCGCTGCCGTCGTGCAGCACCTTGCCCTCGGCGTCGTAGACGGTGATGTAGCCGATGCCAGGCTGGCGCAGCGCGGCGCGCGCCATCACGCCCATCGCGTCGAGGTCGAAGTAGTAGACCGGGTTGGCCAGCGCCTCGGCCAGCTGGGTGACCATGCCCTCGCCGCGGCGGCGCAGGCTGGCGTTGGACATGCTGTCCATCGCCTCGCGGCTGACGTTCTCGACCTCGCCCTGCGAGCCTTCCTGCCGGCTCCACAGCAGCGCCATCAGCGTCAGCACGACGACCAGCGCCAGCGCCATCATCCCGAGGAAGCGGGCCTGCAGGCCGTAGCGCAGGCTCATTCGACCTCCGCGCGCACGCGGCTGACGCCGCTGGCGATGCGGTCGAGCGCCTGCCTGGACGCGTCGTCCAGCGGCAGGAAGCGGGTCGTGCCGAAGAAGCGCAGCAGCGCCTCGCCGGCATCGGGGTCGCCGGCCGCGTCGATCAGCACCTCGCGCAGCCGCGCCTCGACGCGGGGGTCAAGGTCGCCGCGCACCACCTCTATCGCGCGCGGGTACGCGGCGGTGCGGCCGATCGGCACCAGGTCGCGGCGGAACGCGGCCGGCATCCGGCGCGGGTTGTCCCAGTCGAGGTTGCTCATCGCGCCGACGTCGACCAGGCGCTTGTGCACCCAGGTCGCGATGTTGAGCTCCGAGCGGGCGAACAGGTAGCCGACCACGGCGCTGTCGAGCTTGTCGGTCGGCGACAGCAGCGGTTCGAGCGAGTAGCCGCGTTCGAGCAGTTCGGCGGCCGGGGCGAAGTACGCGCTGGTGGAGTTCGGCCGCTGGAACGCGACGCTGTGGCCCTTGAGGTCGTCCAGCGAGCGCAGGCCGCTGTCGCGGCGGGCGAAGAACACGCTGTGGTACTGGCTGGTGCCGTCGCGCTCGGTCAGCAGCAGCGGCCGGCCGCCGGCGCGCTGCTGCAGGATGGCGGCGGTGCCGGCGGTTTCAGTGACCCAGTCGACCCGCCCGCGGCGCAGGTAGCTGGCCATCTGCTGGGCGTCCTTGGCCATCAGGATGCGGCCCTCGCGGATGCCGACGTCGGCCATGCGCGGCACCACGTAGTCGAGCAGCGGCTTGAGCTGGTCGTAATGCGCCTTGGGGTCGTCGCTGATCCGTCCCAGCACCAGCACGCCGCCGTCGGCGGCCTGCGTCGGCGTCGGCAGAGCCAGGACCAGACCGAGCAGGACGAAAGCGAAGCGTCGCAGGCAGGCGATCAAGTACGGAGGTCCGGGCCGAGGCTGTGCCGCAGCCTAATCGAAACCGGCCGGCGCCGGTACCGCCGCGGTGCGTTTCGGCCGCCCGCCGGCGCGAATCGGCCCGCCGGACGGACGCCGCGCCTCAGCCGCGATCGCGCTGGCCGGCGAGCATCGCCATCCGCTCGACGTCGGCCAGTACGCCGCGCAGGATCCGCACCTCGCGCACGTCGAGGTCGGCGCGCAGGAAGATCCGCCGCAGCTTGCGCATGGCCGATTCGGGCGCGCGCCCCTTGTGGAAGTCGATCGCATCGAGCGCGTCGCCGAGCTGGGCGAAGAAGCCCTCGAGCTCGGCGTGCGACGCCGGCGGGTCGCGATCGCCGCCCGGCGCGGTGGCGGCACCGGCCATCGCCAGCACGGCCATGCGCAGTTCGTAGGTCAGCACCTGCACCGCCGCGGCGAGGTTCAGCGAGCTGTACCCCGGGTTGGCGGGAATGTGGATCGCCGCGTGGCACAGCTGCAGCTCGTCGTTCTCCAGCCCGGTCCGCTCGCGGCCGAACACCAGCGCCACCTCGGCGCCGCCGGCCGCCGCGGCCACGGCGCGCCCGGCGGCGTCCCGCGGGTCGTGCTCGTCCAGCGCGATGCGCCGGCTGCGGGCGGTGCAGCCGAGCACCAGCGTGCAGTCGGCGACGGCCTCGGCCAGGGTCGGCACCACGACCGCGGCGGCGAGCACGTCGTCGGCGCCGGCGGCCAGCGCGTAGGACTCGGCGTTGGGCGCCTTCTCCGGGGCGACGAGTACCAGGCGCTCCAGCCCCATCGTCTTCAGCGCGCGCGCCGCCGAGCCGATGTTGCCGGGGTGCTGGGTGCCGACCAGCACGATGCGCAGGCGCGCCGCGGCGCCGGAGGGCGTGGGGTCGGGGGTCGTGGGGTTGGGAGCCGGGCCGGTATTCATCGGGCGCAATGGTAAACTCCGCGCCCCGGACGCGAGCCGGACCGCTCTTTGCCGCCGCCAGCCGTTGCCCACCTCACCCCCGTCGAGGCCGTCGCTCCATGCAGAAACCCGCCGTCACCCTCATGGTCAAGGCCGCCCGCGCCGCCGGCAACGTGCTGCTCCGGCACATGCACAAGCTCGACGCGCTCAACGTGGTCGAGAAGGACCGGATGGACTTCGCCAGCGAAGTCGACGGCCTGGCCGAGAAGGAAATCATCAAGGAGTTCCGCAAGGCGACGCCGGACTACGCGATCCTCGGCGAGGAAAGCGGCGCCAGCGGCAAGGGCCGGTACACGTGGGTCATCGACCCGCTCGACGGCACCAGCAACTACCTGCGCGGCATCCCGCACTACTGCGTGTCGATCGCCCTGGTCGAGGCCGGCGAGCCGACCCACGGGGTCATCTTCGATCCGCTGCGCAACGAGCTGTTCACCGCCAGCCGCGGCAGCGGCGCGATGCTCAACGACAAGCGCATCCGCGTGGCCGACCGCAAGGACCTGTCCGGCGCGATGCTGATCACCGGCTTCCCGCCGCGCGAGCGCGCTCGCGCCAGCGCCCACCTGAAGTGCATCGACACCCTGCTGACCGAGGCCGAGGACATTCGCCGCACCGGCTCGGCCGCGCTCGACCTGGCCTACGTGGCCGCCGGTCGCGCCGACGCCTACTTCGAGGCCGGGGTGAAGCCGTGGGACATCGCCGCCGGCGTGCTGCTGGTGCGCGAGGCCGGCGGCAAGGTCAGCGACTTCCGCGGCCGCACGACGGGCCCGATGGACGAGCGCGGCATCGCCGGGCGTCCGCTGGTCGCCGGCAACATCAAGGTCGCCGAGCTGCTGCAGCAGCGGATCGTCGACACCGGCTACGCCGCCGCGCTCGACTGACGTGGTACGGCGCCGAGCCCGGGCGCCACGGTGACGCGAAAAGAAAAGGCCGCGCAGTGCGCGGCCTTTTCCATGCAGGCGCCGCCGGTCAGGGGCGGCGCGCCAGCGCCTCTTCGTCGCGGGCCTTCGGCAGCAGGTCCTGCTTGCTCGCGCCGAACCACAGCAGCAGCGGGCAGGCGACGAAGATCGTCGACACGGTGCCCAGCACGATACCGACGATCTGCGCCTCCGCCATGCCGCGCAGCGAGCCGCCGCCGTAGAGGTACAGGGCCACGACCGTCAGCAGCGCCACGAACGAGGTGATCACCGTGCGCGACAGCGTCTGGTTGATCGACTTGTTCAGCACCGTGATCGGGTCGGCGCGCATCGAGCGGAAGTTCTCGCGGACGCGGTCGAACACCACGATCGTGTCGTTGATCGAGAAGCCCATCACCGACAGCACGCCGGCCAGCACGGTGAGGTCGAACTCGTGCCCGGTGATCGCGAACCAGCCCAGCACGATCACGACGTCATGCAGCGTGGTGAGCACCGCGGCGATCGCGAACTTCTTCTCGAAGCGGAACGAGATGTAGATCAGGAAGCCGACGATCACGAAGATCAGCGCCCAGATGCCGTTCTGCGCCAGCTCGGCGCCGACCTGGGCGCCGACGGTCTCGCTGCGCAGCACGGTCACCGGGTCGTCCGGCGTCTGCACCGCCGATACCACCTTGCCGGTCAGCTCGCCGACCACGTTGGCGTCGCCGGACCCGGTGGTCTTCTGCCGGATCGAGATGTCGCTGCCGGCGCCGAGGTTCTGCACCTGCGCGTTCTCGAACCCGGCGCTCGCGAGCCGGGCGCGGATGTCGTCGACCTCGACCGGACGCTGGAAGCGCAGCTCGACCAGAGCGCCGCCGGTGAAGTCCAGCGCGAAGTTGAAGGTCTGGCCTTCGGTCGCCTTGTTGCCGGGCAGCGAGTTGACGACCATCGCGCCGATCGCCACCAGCAGCAGCGCCACGGCGATGCCGAGCGACACCCAGCGCAGGCGCATGAAGTCGAACTTGCTGTCGTACGGGAAAACGTTGAAAGGCTT
This sequence comes from Cognatilysobacter tabacisoli, assembly GCF_003586305.1. Taxonomy (GTDB): domain Bacteria; phylum Pseudomonadota; class Gammaproteobacteria; order Xanthomonadales; family Xanthomonadaceae; genus Cognatilysobacter_A; species Cognatilysobacter_A tabacisoli. The sequence goes on from NZ_QXJI01000001.1 coordinate 1,357,242, forward strand.
CATCTGGGTCGTCCCGTCAGATCGCGATGGACTTGAGCTTGCGGCGGCGGCCGTAGATCAGCGTGGCCAGGCCGCGCGACACCGAGACGGCCGTGTACATCGAGGTCAGGATGCCGACGATCATCGCGATCGCGAAGCCCTTGACCGGGCCCTCGCCGAACGCGACCAGCGCGATGCCGGCGAGGATCGCCGTCAGGTTGGCGTCGGCGATCGTGCCCGAGGCCTTCTCGTAGCCGGTCGCGATCGCCGCCTGCGGCGGCATGCCGGCGCGCAGCTCCTCGCGGATGCGCTCGTTGATCAGCACGTTGGCGTCGACCGACATGCCGACCGTCAGCGCGATGCCGGCCAGGCCCGGCAGGCTGAGCGTGAAGCCGAACAGCGACATCACCGCGATCAGCATCAGCAGGTTGACCAGCAGCGCCAGGCAGGTGATCAGGCCGAACATGCGGTAGTACACGAGGAAGAACGCCAGCGCGAACAGGAACGAGAACGCCACGGCCTTGAGGCCGCGCTCGATGTTCTCGGCGCCGAGGCTCGGGCCGATGATGCGCTCCTCGATGAAGGTCATCGGCGCGGCCAGCGAGCCGGACTTCAGCAGCTTCGCGAGGTCGTCGGCCTCCTTGCGCGCCAGACCGGTGGTCTGGAACTGGCGGCCGAACGGCTCGTTGACGTTCGCCACCGAGATCACTTCCTCGCTGATCCGCGTCGTCTGCACTTCCTTGCCGTCGACGATGCGCAGCTCCGGGATGCGCTCGATGTACACCACCGCCATCGGCTTGCCGACGTTGTTGCTGGTGAAGTCGAACATGCGCTGGCCGGCGGCGGCGTTCAGCGTCACCGACACGGCCGGCGTGCCGCTGCGCGCGTCGGTGGCCGACTGGGCGCGCTCGACCTGATCGCCCGAGGCGATCAGGCGCTTGTTGAGGAGCACCGGGCGGCCCTGGCCGCCGTCGGGCGCACGCTCGTAGTACAGGCGCGCCTGCGGCGGCAGCAGGCCGGTCGCGGCCGCGTCGGCGGCATTGCCCTCGACGACGGCGCGGTACTCCAGCGTCGCCGTCGCGCCGATCATGCGCTTGGCCTCGGCGGTGTCCTGCACGCCCGGCAGCTCGATCACGACGCGGTCGGCGCCCTGGCGCTGCACCACCGGCTCGGCGACGCCGAGCGCGTTGACGCGGTTGCGCAGCGTGGTGACGTTCTGGTCGATCGCCTCGAGCGCGGCGCGGTTGAGCTCGGCCTGCGGCACGCGCACGGTGACGGTGTTGCCTTCCGACAGCGCGGTCAGCGTCGGCTGCGCGGTCGCGATCAGCTGGCGCGCCTCGTCGGCGGTGCCGGCGCCGGTCAGCGTGGCGACGATCGTGTCGGCGCCGCGGCGCTCGACCGAGTCGTAGCCCACGCGCTTGTCGCGCAGCACCGAGCGCACATCCTCGGCGATGGACTCCATGCGCTTGTCCAGCGCGGCCTGCTGGTCGACCTGCATCAGGAAGCGGACGCCGCCCTGCAGGTCGAGGCCGAGCAGCATCGGCTTGGCGTACAGGCGGCTGAGCCAGTCCGGCACGGTCGAGGCAAGGTTCAGCGCGACGATGTAGTCGCTGCCCAGGGCCGGGCGCAGCGCGTCGGCGGCCTTGACCTGCACGTCCGGCGCCGCGAGGCGCACGAGCAGGTCGTCCTGTTCGATCTCGACGGCCTTGGAGGGCACCCCGGCCTTGCCCAGCACGTCGACGACGCGCGCGCGCAGCGCCTCGTCGATCGGCGCGTTGCGCGCGGCGGTGACCTGCACCGAAGGATCCTGCGGGAAGATGTTGGGCACCGCGTACAGCGCGCTCAACACCAGCACGACGAGGATGACCACGTATTTCCAACGTGCGTAAGTCAGCATGGAGAACCCCTGCGGCGGCCGTCGTGGCCGCCGTCTTGCAAGTACGGTTGGCGGCGGATCAGGCCGACTTCAAGGTGCCCTTGGGCAGCACGTTGCCGATTGCGCCCTTCTGCACGCGGATGCGCACGTTGTCGGCGATCTCGACGGTGATGAAGTTCTCGCCGATGTCGGTGACCGTGCCGGCGATGCCGCCGTTGGTCAGCACTTCGTCGCCCTTGGCCAGCTTGTCGAGCATCGCGCGGTGCTCCTTCGCGCGCTTCATCTGCGGGCGGATCATCAGGAAGTACATGATGCCGATCAGCAGCACGGGGAACAGCAGCGACATGCCGAACCCGCCCTGCGGCGCGGCCGCGGCGGCCTGGGCGTGGGCGGGGGCGATGACGAGGTCGAGCAGGTTCATGTAGGCATCCTGGAGTGCGCAAATAGCGGGCGATTATGCCATGCGGCCCACCCGCGCCCGGCGGGGCCGGCCCGGGCACGCCGCGCGGCCGCGGCCGGGGTCCGGCCGGTCAGCCCGGCGGGACCGGCAGGCCCCGCGCGGCGTAGAAGGACCCGCGGAAGGCCTGGAAGGTTCCCGCAGCGATCGCCTCGCGCATCTGCGCCATCAGCCGCTGGTAGTAGCGCAGGTTGTGCAGGGTGCCGAGCATCGGCGCCAGCATCTCGTTGCAGCGGTCCAGGTGCCGCAGGTAGCTGCGGCTGAACCCGCGCGAGCAGGCGTAGCAGTCGCAGCCCTCCTCGATTGGCCGGAGGTCGCGCTCGTACTGCGCGTTGCGGACGCGCACGGTGCCGGTCGAGGTGAAGTAGTGGCCGTTGCGCGCGTTGCGGGTCGGCATCACGCAGTCGAACATGTCGATGCCGCGGGCGACGCCCTCGACGAGGTCCTCGGGCCGGCCGACGCCCATCAGGTAGCGCGGCCGGTCGGCCGGCAGCTGCGGGCAGGTGTGCTCGAGCATCGCATTCCGCTCGGCCTCGGGCTCGCCGACGGCGAGGCCGCCGATGGCGTAGCCGTCGAAGCCGATGTCGATCAGGGCCGCCGCCGAGCGCGTGCGCAGGTCATGGTGCACCCCGCCCTGCACGATCCCGAACAGCGCCGCGTCGTTGCCCTCGTGCGCGCGCTTGCTGCGCTGCGCCCAGCGCAGGCTCAGCTCCATAGACGTGCGCGCGACGTCCTCGGTGGCCGGGTACGGGGTGCACTCGTCGAAGATCATCACCACGTCCGAGTCGAGCACCTTCTGGATGTGCATGCTCTCCTCGGGACCGAGGAACACCTTGCTGCCGTCGGTCGGCGCGGCGAACGTCACGCCCTGCTCGGTGATCTTGCGCTTGTGCGCGAGCGAGAAGACCTGGAAGCCGCCGGAGTCGGTCAGGATCGGCCCGCTCCAGCGGCCGAAGCCGTGCAGTCCGCCGTGGTCGGCGATCACGTCCAGGCCGGGCCGCAGGTACAGGTGGAACGTGTTGCCGAGGATGATCTCGGCGCCGAGCTCGCGGACCTGCTCGGGCATCACGCCCTTGACCGAGCCGTACGTGCCGACCGGCATGAACGCCGGCGTCTCGACAGTGCCGCGCGGGAACGCCAGCCGGCCGCGACGCGCGGCGCCGTCGGTGGCGAGCAGGTCGAAGCCCATGCGGCTGCCAGTGGTCGCGCTCATGCGGGCGCCCCGTCGTGGACGGCCGCGAACAGCAGCATCGCGTCGCCGTACGAGAAGAAGCGGTAGCGCGCGGCGATGGCGTGCGCGTACGCGTCGAACACGCGCGCCTTGCCGGCAAAGGCGGAGACCATCATCAGCAAGGTGCTTTCCGGCAGGTGGAAGTTGGTGACCATCGCGTCGACCGCGGTGATCCGGTAGCCCGGCAGGATGAACAGGCGGGTCTCGCCGGCGTACGGCTGCAGCTCGCGCTCGCCGGCGTCGTTGGTGCGGGTGGCCGACTCGAGCGCGCGCACGACCGTGGTGCCGACGCCGATGACGCGGCGCCCGGCGGCGCGCGCGCGGCGCACGCGCTCGACCAGCTCGGCGCCGACGTTGAGCCACTCGCTGTGCATCACGTGCTGGGACAGGTCGTCGACGCGCACCGGCTGGAACGTGCCGGCGCCGACGTGCAGCGTCACGTGGCCGAACTCGACCCCGCGCGCGGCCAGCGTCGCCAGCAGCGCCTCGTCGAAATGCAGGCCGGCCGTCGGCGCGGCGACCGCGCCCGGCGTGCGCGCGAACACCGTCTGGTAGCGCTCGCTGTCGTCGTGGCCCGGCTCGCGCTGGATGTACGGCGGAAGCGGCAGGCGGCCGGCGTGCAGCAGCCACGACTCCAGCGATTCGGGCACGTGGAACTCGAGCACGTAGAACTCGCCGTCGCGGCCGAGCACCTCGGCCTCGCCGCCGGCATCGAGCGCGATGCGGGCGCCGGGCCTGGGCGACTTGCTGACGCCCAGCTGCGCGCGCGCGCGCTGGCCGCCGAGCAGCCGCTCGATCAGGATCTCGACGCGCCCACCGCTGGCCTTGTGCCCGAACAGCCGCGCCGGGATCACCCGGGTGTCGTTGAACACCAGCAGGTCGCCCGCCTGCAGCAGGTCGGGCAGCTCGGCGAACGCGCGGTCCTCGAACGGCGCGTCGCCCGGCGGCACGACCAGCAGGCGGCTATCGGTGCGCCCGGCCAGCGGCGCCTGGGCGATCAGCTCGGGGGGCAGGTCGTAGTGGAACTCGGACTTCTTCAAGGCGGGATTTCTTCGGGGCCGCCGCGGGCACGGACGCGGGGCGGCGGACAGGGCCGCGCATTGTAGGCCGACCGGCGCCCCGGCCCGGACGCGCGCGCCGCCTGACCCGGGCGGAGCCGGCCCCCTAGCGCTCGAACTTGGCCGACAGGATGATCGAGGTCGTGGTCCGCTCGACCCCGTCGAGCGCGCCGATCGCGTCGGTCAGCGCGTCCATGTCGGCGACCGACGGCACCACCGCCAGCGCGACCAGGTCGAAGGCGCCGCTGACCGAATGCAGCGAGCGCAGCGCCGGCATCGCCCGCAGCGCCTCGACCACCGCCGGCATCTGCTTGGGCAGCACCGTGACCAGCAGGTGGGCGCGGATGTGGCCGCGCTCGGCCGCCTCGTTGACCCGGACCGTGTAGCCGGCGATCACGCCTTGGCGCTCGAGCCGTTCGATCCGGCTCTGCACCGTGGTCCGCGACAGCCCGAGCCGCCGGGCGATCTCGGCGGTCGAGGCCCGCGCGTCCTCGCGCAGGACGCTGAGCAGCTGCTGGTCGACGTCGGTGATCTTCATCGGCAGGGTTCCGGGACGGATCGACGCACGATTTCGTCGATCTGCCGAAATATAGGCGAATTTCGTCGAATCATGGGCTACCGATCGCCGCGCCGATCCCGAATAATGGCCGGATGCCCCAGATTCCGGAGACCCCGATGGCCGCCACCGACCTGCTCGCCCCGCTTCGCGCCCACGGGGGCCGCCGCCGCACCGTCGGCCTCGACGACGCGGTCGTCGAGCGCTTCGCCGCGACCCACCCCGAGCTGGCCGAGGTCATCGCCGCCGCCGCGACCGAGTACGCACGCGTCCGCGACGAGCTGCCGGAGCTGCTCGACCTCGACGAGGACGCCCAGCTGCAGGCGGTGCAGGCCGGCTTCGTCAACTTCTACGCCGACGACGCGGTCAACCCGTACGTGGCCCTGGCCGCGCGCGGGCCGTGGATCGTCACGCTGAAGGGCGCCGTCGTCCACGACTCTGGCGGCTACGGCATGCTCGGCCTCGGCCACGCGCCGGCCGCGGTGATCGCGGCGATGGCCAAGCCGCAGGCGATGGCCAACATCATGACCCCGTCGCTGTCGCAGCTGCGCTTCGACCGCGCGCTGCGCGCGGCGCTCGGCATCACCCGCGACGGCTGCCCGTACGCGAAGTTCCTGTGCCTGAATTCCGGCTCGGAGTCGGTGTCCCTCGCCGGCCGCATCGCCGACACCAACACCAAGCTGATGACCGACCCGGGCGCGCCGCACGCCGGCCGCAAGATCCGGCGCATCGCGGTCAAGGGCAGCTTCCACGGCCGCACCGAGCTGCCGGCGATGTATTCGGACTCGTCGCGCAAGACCTACGAGCAGCACCTGGGCAGCTACCGCTACCACGCCGACCAGCTGATCACGATCGAGCCGTACGACATCGACCAGCTGCGCAAGGCCTTCGCCGACGCCGACGCGAACGGCTGGCACATCGAGGCGATGTTCCTCGAGCCGGTGATGGGCGAAGGCGACCCCGGCCGCAGCGTGCCTCGCGCGTTCTACGAGGCCGCGCGCCAGCTGACCCGCGACCACGGCACCCTGCTGCTGGTCGATTCGATCCAGGCCGGCCTGCGCGCGCACGGCGTGCTGTCGATCGTCGACTACGCCGGCTTCGAGGGCATCGATCCGCCGGACATGGAGACCTACTCGAAGGCGCTCAACGCCGGCCAGTACCCGCTGTCGGTGCTCGCGGTGAACCAGCGCGCCGCCGACCTCTACAAGAAGGGCCTGTACGGCAACACGATGACGACCAACCCGCGCGCGCTCGACGTCGCCTGCGCGGTGCTCGAGCAGATCACCCCCGCGCTGCGCGAGAACATCCGCGCCCGCGGCGCCGAGGCGATCGAGAAGCTCGAGCAGCTCAAGGCCGAGCTCGGCGGGATGATCACCAAGGTCCAGGGCACCGGCCTGCTGTTCTCGTGCGAGCTGTCGCCGGAGTTCAAGTGCTACGGCACCGGCTCGACCGAGGAATGGCTGCGCGAGCACGGCATCGGCGTGATCCACGGCGGCGCGAACTCGCTGCGCTTCACCCCGCCCTTCACGATCACCAGCGAAGAGCTCGAGCTGCTCGTGTCGATGGTCGGCCGCGCACTGCGCGAAGGCCCGCGCGCGCGGCAGGCAGCGGCCGCGTAAGCAGCCGCCACCGCCGCACCACCGCGTGAAGGCCGGGGAGACCCGGCCTTCGCCGTGTGCGGCGTCCGCCCGCAACCGATGTGCCGGCTTCGCTAGACTCGCGGCATCTTCCGCCGGGCCCGCGCGCATGAAAGTCGTCGAAGTCCGCCACCCGCTGGTCCAGCACAAGCTCGGCCTGATGCGCGTGGCCGGGATCAGCACCAAGGAGTTCCGCGAACTCGCGTCCGAGGTCGCCACCCTGCTGACGTACGAGGCCACCGCCGACCTCGAGACCGAAGCGCACGAGGTCACCGGCTGGTCCGGCACGCCGATCACGACCCAGCGCATCAAGGGCGCCAAGGTCACCCTGGTGCCGATCCTGCGCGCGGGGCTGGGCATGCTGCCTGGCGTGCTCGAGTTGATCCCCGCGGCCAAGGTCGGCGTGGTCGGGCTGCAGCGCGACGAGGGGACGCTGCTGCCGGTCGGCTACTACGAGAAGCTGACCGGACGCATGGTCGAGCGCACGGCGCTGATCCTCGACCCGATGCTGGCCACCGGCGGCACGCTGATCGCCACCGTCGACATGCTCAAGGCCGCCGGCTGCACCCGCATCAAGGGCCTGTTCCTGGTCGCCGCGCCGGAGGGTCTGCGCGCGCTCGAGGCGCGGCACCCGGACGTCGAGGTCTACACCGCGTCGATCGACGAGCGGCTCAACGACGTCGGCTACATCCTGCCGGGCCTCGGCGACGCCGGCGACAAGATCTTCGGCACCAAGCACGACTGACGGCGCGGCGCGCTCAGTGCGGCGCCGCAGCCTGCCGGCGGTGCCGGCGCTGGCGCGCGATGAACAGCGCCACCACCAGCAGCGCGATACCGGCGAACCACGGCCACAGCCGCTGGGTCGGCTCGGGCTCCGGGTCGGGTTCCGGCAGCACCACCGCGGTGGGCGCACGCGCGATCGCCTCGCTGGCCGCGCGCGTCGGCACCCACGCGCCGCCGCGCAGCGTCACGCGGCCGAGCAGCGGCGGCAGCACCAGCTCGCGCCAGGTGACGCGCAGGTCGCCGATCTGCGGATCCAGCGGATTTTCCGCGCTGCCCAGTCCGTCGCCCTCCGGTTGGAATGTCGCCGAAAGGTTGCCGGGCAGCCGCGAGAAGCTCGGGCGGAACACGCGCCACTGCCCGAGCGAGCGCAGCACCGCATCGTCGAGCGGGCGGCCGTCGAAGGTCGCATCGCGCGTCCACCAGCGCCGGCTGCGCAGCGGCACCCGCGTCGGATTCTCGTGGCCGGGGGCGAAGCCGCTCGAGTCGATCAGCGCCTCGTTCCACACCGGCACGTAGCGATCGCCGTCGCGACGCCACTGGTACATCTCGACGCGCCGCTCCAGTCCGAACGCGCGCGTGGTCACGCGGAAATCGTCGTCCGCGACCGGCGTGCCGGGGCGCGGTTCGGCATCGGCGGCGGGCTGTTGCGCGGTCGCCGGCCACGCGGACAGCAGCGACAGCAGCAGTCCGGCGGCCGCGCGCAGGATCACGCGGCCAGCGCCCGCGCGTGCAGTTCCGCCACTTCGTGCGCGGTGCCGTAGCGGCCCTTGGCGTCCACCACGACCTGGGCCAGCGCGCAGCCCGGGTCGTGGGTAAAGAACAGATGCACGTTGCGCGCGCGCATGTCGGCGAGGAACGCCTTCTTCTCGTCGATCAGCAGCTCGGCGTTGCGGTCGTAGCCCATCGTGATCGGCACGTGCACCCACGGCCGCCCGGGGATCAGGTCGGCGCAGAACACCACGCCGCCGTGCGGCTGGCCGTCGACGGTTTCCGGCCCGACGATCTCGGCGAGCATCAGCCCCGGCGTGTGGCCGTCGCTGAAGTGGAAGCGCACCGAGTCGCCGAGGGCGGCGCAGTGCTCACCGTCGACCAGCTCGAGCCGCCCGCTGGATTCCAGCAGCGCCGGCAATTCCGGGATGAAGCTGGCGCGGTCGCGCGCATGCGGCGCAATCGCGCGCTCCCAGTGCGAGCGGCCGACGACGAACGTCGCGTTCGGGAACAGCAGCCGCGGCGGCTGCCCGTCTTCCCACGGCGCGAGCAGCCCGCCGGCGTGGTCGAAATGCAGGTGCGACAGCACCACCACGTCGATGTCGTCCGGCGTGAAGCCGGCGGCGGCCAGCGACTCGACCAGCACGTGGCGGTCCTCGACCACGCCGAAGCGCTCGCGCAGCTTGGGCTCGAAAAACGCGCCGATGCCGGTCTCGAACAGCACCGTCTTGCCGTTGAGCGGGCTGGCGAGCAGCGCGCGGCACGCCAGCGGCACGCGGTTCCCCTCGTCGGGCGGCAGCCACTGCGCCCACATCGCGCGCGGCGCGTTGCCGAACATCGCGCCGCCATCGAGCTTCTGGCTGTTTCCCAGCAGCGACCAGAGTTTCATCGTCGACTCCTGTGCAGCACGCGGCGCGTCGATCGCGCCCGTCGCGCCCATGATCGGCGATCGCGTGGCGCAGGGAAACCTCGACGCGCCGGCGTGGCGCATTCATCCGCGCGCCGCGGCGCGTGCCTCAGCGGGCGGCGCGCGCCTCGACCCGCGCCTTGCCGACCGGATTGCGCGGGTCGGCACCGCCGTGCAGCGTGTTGGTCGCGCGGTCCCACTCGACCGTCTGCAGGTTGCCCCAGGTGTCGCTGGAGCGCTGTCCGTTGGCGGCTTCCTTCGGCTCGTTGACCGTGTGGCCCATCGCGCGCAGCGCGGCGATGACGTCCGGCGCGAGCGCGCCGCGCTCGATCGAGATCGCGTCCGGCTGCCACTGGTGGTGGAAGCGCGGCAAGGCGGCGACCGCCTGCGCGTCGAGCCCGTCGGCGTAGCCGAGCGCGCCGAGCAGCACCATCGTGATGATCCGGCTGCCGCCGGGCGTGCCGAGCACGGCGACGCGCCCGGGCGAGACCATGAACGTCGGCGTCATCGAGCTGAGCATGCGCTTGCCCGGCGCCGGCGCGTTCGCGTCGTAGCCCATCACGCCGAACGCGTTGGGCGTGCCGGCCTTCAGCGCGAAGTCGTCCATCTCGTTGTTCAGCAGCACGCCGGTGCCGGGCGGGATCAGGCCCGAACCGAACAGCAGGTTGACCGTCTGCGTGCCGGCGACGCGGTTGCCGTCGGCATCGATGATCGAGAAGTGGGTCGTGTCCTCGTCCTCGAGCGGCGTCGGCGCGCCCGACAGCAGTTCGCTCGGCGTCGCCTTGTCGGGATTGATCGACGCGCGCAGGCCGGCGGCGTAGGCCGGGTGCGCCAGCGTCTCGACGGGCACGTCGACGAAGTCCGGATCGCCGAGATAGAAGGTGCGGTCGCGGAATGCGCGGCGCATCGCCTCGACGGTCAGGTGCGTGCGCTGGGTAGGCGAGAGCTTCGCGAGGTCCCACGGCGCCAGCACCTGCATCATCTGCGCCAGCGCGATGCCGCCGGACGACGGCGGCGGCGCGGTGACGACTTCCCAGCCGTCGTAGGCGAAGCGCAGCGGCTCCCGCTCGCGCACGGCGTAGCCGGCCAGCTCCTGCGCGGTCCACTTGCCGCCCTCGGCGGCGACGCCGGCGAGCAGCCGCTCGGCCGTGACGCCGCGGTAGAAGCCGTCGAAGCCGTTGGCGGCAAGCCGCTCGAGCGTGGCGGCCAGCTCGGGCTGCTTCAGCAGTTCGCCGTCCTGCGGCGGGTCGCCGTCGGCGAGGAACACCGCGCGCGTGCCGGGGAAGCGCTCCATGACCTCGCGCCGCGCCGCGTAGCCGCGCGACAGTCGCGTGTACACCGGGAACCCGTCGCGGGCGATGCGGATCGCCGGCGCCAGCGTCGCCTTCAGCGGCAGCTTGCCGTAGCGCCTGGACAGGTGGACCAGCGCCGCCGGCAGGCCGGGGATGCCGGCCGCCCACGGGCCGTTGGTCGCGCGGTCGCGGTCGAGCGCGCCCTTGGCGTCCAGGTACGACGCGGCCGTCGCCGCGGCGGGCGCGGTCTCACGCGCGTCGATGAATACGTCGCGGCCCTTGCGCGCGTCGTGCAGCAGGTAGAAGCCGCCGCCGCCGAGGCCCGAACTGATCGGCTCGACCACCGACAGCACCGACGACACCGCAACCGCGGCGTCGAACGCGTTGCCGCCGGCGCGCAGGACCTCGAAGCCGGCGTCGGTCGCCAGCGCGTGGGCGCTGGCGATCGCCGCCCCGGGAGGGCGCTTGGCGGGCGCGCGACCGTCGGCCGCCGACGCGGTCGCGAAGGCAAGGCACAGCACCGCGGCGACCACGCCACGCATCGCGATACGCATCAGGCGGACTCCTGCTGCAGGCGGGCCAGCTTGGCCAGCAGCTGTTCGTTGGATTCGGGGAAGGCCGGGTCGGGATCGATGCACTCGACCGGGCAGACGACCACGCACTGCGGTTCGTCGAAGTGCCCGACGCATTCGGTGCAGCGCGCCGGGTCGATCACGTAGATGGTTTCGCCCTGCGAGATCGCCTGGTTCGGGCAGGCCGGTTCACAGACGTCGCAGTTGACGCACAGCTCGTTGATCTTGAGGGACATCGTCGGGCCTGTGGCCGCCGGTCGCCCGGCGGCCACGCGGACGCATTACTTGGCTTCGATGAAGCGGTAGTCGACGCCGGCCGGGGTCACGGCGGCCTTGACGCGCTCGTTGTCGGCGGCGTCGCCGATGAACAGCACGCGCACGCCCTTCATCGAGGCGGCGTCGACCTTCGAGAACGCGGCAACGACCAGGTCGGCCATCTTCGCCGACTCCGGGCCGCCGAAGGCCAGCAGGTTGCCTTCGATGATGCCGCGACCGACGTCGCCCTGCGCCTTCTCGAGCTGGCGGTCGTACGCGCCCTGGAAATCGGCCGCCGTCGAGGCCGGCAGCGTGTACAGGTACGGCGTCGAGTTGATGCCTTCCATGTTGCGCTTGACGACGTCGACCAGATACGCGCTCCACGCGCTCTCGTCCTGCGTGGTCGGTGCCGTCAGCGGCGCGGCTTCGGCCTGCTGCGGCGCTTCTTCCTTCTTGCACGCGGCCAGCATCGGCAGCACGAGGCAGGCGATCAGCAGCAGGCGGTTGGTAAAGGTCTTCATGTTCGTCCCCGTGGTTCGTGGCAAGTGGTGAAGTGGTGAAGCGGTGGATCAGGTGCGGTTGCGCTGGCGTTCCGCCTGCAGCGCGGAGGCCACCGCCGGCGGCACGAAACCGGACACGTCGCCTCCGAGGCGAGCGATTTCGCGGACCAGCGATGAGGAAATGAAGCCGTACTGCTCGGCCGGCGTCAGGAACAGCGTTTCGACGTCCGGGATCAGGTGGCGGTTCATGCTCGCCAGCTGGAACTCGTACTCGAAGTCCGAGACCGCGCGCAGCCCGCGCAGCAGCACGCCGGCGCCGACTTCCGAGGCGAAGTGCGCGAGCAGCCCCGAAAAGCCGCGCACCTCGACGTTGGCGTGGTGGGCGACGGCGTCGCGGGCCAGCCGCACGCGCAGGTCCAGCGGCAGCGCCGGGCCTTTGCCCGGACTCTCGGCCACGCCGATGATCAGCCGCTCGAACAGCGGCGCGGCCCGGTCGACCAGGTCGATGTGGCCGTTCGTGATCGGGTCGAAGGTGCCGGGGTAGACGGCGATTCGCTGGCGGGCCGCGGTCATTCGCTCGCAGGTTCGTTCGGGTGGGCGAGGCCAGCCTCGCCGGCCGGGTTGCCCGCGAGTTTAGCAGCGGCCGGCGGCGCCGCGCCGCGCCGCCGGTAGAGCGCGTAGCGCACCTCCCGCGTCCGCCCCTCGCGATGCAGGACAAACCCGTCGGGGACCGCGATCGCCGCCTCCAGCGGACCCTCCACGTACAGCCAGGCGTCGGCCGACAGCGCCGGCAGCAGCGCCGGCAGCACCGCGTCCCACAGGCCGCCGGAGAACGGCGGATCGACGAACGCGAGGTCGAATGCGCCCGGCGGCGCGGCGCGCAGCCACGCCAGCGCGTCGGCGTGCGCGACGGTGACGGCCTCGCCACCCTGCAGCCGCGCGGCCGTCGCGCGCAGCTGGGCCGCCTGCCCCGCGTCGCGCTCGACGAGCATCGCCGACGCCGCGCCGCGCGACACCGCCTCGAACCCGAGCGCGCCGGTGCCGGCGAACAGGTCGACCACCCGCGCGCCAGGCAGCGCCGGCATCAGCCAGTTGAACAGCGTCTCGCGCACCCGGTCCGCAGTCGGCCGCAGGCCCGGCAGGTCCGCGACCGGCAGTCGCGTGCCGCGCCAGCGCCCGCCGATGACCCGCACGTTGCCGCCGCCGGCCGCGCTGGATCGCGGCGACGATGGCGGCGTCGAACCCTTGCGGGGCGGTGGTTTCATCAGGGGTTCCGAGGGGCCGGTGCTAGCATGGCGGCCATTCTCGCGCATTCGCCGACCTACCCCGATGCTCAGTTTTTTCCGCCGCAAGAAGCCTCAGGCGCCGGGCGCCCCGGCCGCGCCCGACACGACCACGCCATCGGCAGCGGACGGCATAGATTCCGGCTCCGGGGACGGCATTGCCCGCGACGACGCGCTCGACCTCGGCGCGTCGGCCGCCGCCAGCGAGCCGGTGCCGTCGGAAGTGATCGCCGCCGCGCTCGACGTCGAACCCGGCCTGGAGGCGCCGTCGCTGTCGTACGCGCAGTCGGTCGAACCCGGCCTCGACGCACCGGCGCCGGTGCCCGCGGTCGCGACCCCGGATCCCGTCCGCGCCGAAGCCCTGCCCGCCGCGGCCGGGAAGCCCGGCTGGCGCGAGCGGCTGCGCAGCACCGCATTCGCGCGCAGCCTCGGCGGGCTGTTCTCGCGCAACCCGAAGCTCGACGACGACCTGCTCGACGAGATCGAGACCGCGCTGCTGACCGCCGACGTCGGCGTCACCGCGACGACGCAGCTGGTCGAAGGCCTGCGCAAGAAGATGAAGGCGCGCGAATTCGCCGACGCCAATGCGCTGCTCGCGTCGCTGCGCGGCGAACTGGTCGCGATGCTGCGGCCGGTCGCGATTCCGCTGCAGATCGACACCGAGGCCAAGCCCTTCGTGCTGTTGACCGTCGGCGTCAACGGCGTCGGCAAGACCACGACGATCGGCAAGCTGGCCAAGCGCTTCAAGGACGAGGGGCGGCCGCTGATGCTCGCTGCCGGCGACACCTTCCGCGCTGCCGCCGTCGCGCAGCTGCAGGCGTGGGGCGACCGCAACGGCGTGCCGGTCGTCGCCCAGGGGCAGAATGCCGATGCCGCCTCGGTCGCGTTCGACGCGCTCCAGGCGGCGAAGGCCCGCGGCACCCAGGTGCTGATCGCCGATACCGCCGGGCGCCTTCACACCCAGCAGGGCCTGATGGCCGAACTCGGCAAGATCCGCCGCGTGCTCGGCAAGGTCGACCCCGCCGCGCCGCACGAGGTGCTGATGGTGATCGACGGCACCACCGGCCAGAACGCGCTGAGCCAGCTGCGCCAGTTCCACGCCGCGGTCGGCGTGACCGGACTGGTGGTCACCAAGCTCGACGGCACCGCGAAGGGCGGCGTCGTGTTCGCGCTCGCCCGCGAGTTCGGCATCCCGATCCGCTACGCCGGCATCGGCGAGCGTCCCGAGGACCTGCGCGTGTTCGACGCCGAGGCGTTCGTCGACGCGCTGCTGCCCGAGGCGCTCGGCGCCTGACGCCCGGCCGGCCCGTGCCCGACGCCGACGCCGCTGCACCCGCCAAGCGCCGAGCGCCGCGCTGGATCGCGCTGGCGGTCGCACTGGCGGTGCTGGCGTTCGCGGCGTGGTGGGGCAGCCGGCCGTCGCAGGTGTCGGCGCTGATCCTCGACCGCGCCGGCGCCGCGCTGGGTCTGGAGATCACCGCGTCGGGCGTCAGCGAATACCGCCTGCGCGGCACGCCGATGCTGGTGCTGCGCGACGTGGTTGCGCGCGAGCCGGGCGCCGCGCCGCTGCTGACCGCCGATCGCGTGCACGTGTCGCTGCCGTGGGCGACGCTGCGCGCCCGCGGCCGCGACCTGACCGTGCGCCGGATCGAACTCGACGCGCCGGTGTTGAACATCGATGCGATGCAGCGCTGGCTCGCCAAGCGTCCGCCCGGCGAACGGCGTATGCCGACGCTGATCGACGGGCTGCACGTGCGCGACGGCCGCATCGACGGCGGCGACTGGCGCATCGCCGCGCTCGACCTCGACGTGCCGGCGCTGTACCCCGACCGCCCCGCGCGCGTGCGCCTTAAGGCGCGCTACGTCGACGCACCGCTCGCCGTGCCGGTCGACCTGGCGATCGCGATCGCGCGTCCCGGCGCGCTGCTGGCGGGTGCGCCGACCGGCGTCGCCGCGCGCGGCCGCATCACCGTCGAGCGGCCGCCGCAGCGCGTGCCGGCGACGCTGACGCTGTCCGGCCCGCTGTCGCTGGTCGGTTCGACGCTGGCGGTGCAACCCGCGCACCTGGGCCTGTCGGGCACCTACCAGTCCGAGGACACGACGCTGCCGTTCGCTTTCGGCGCGCACGGTCCGCTGCGCCTGGCGGACGGGACGCTGGCCCTGGCGCCTGCCGGCGTGGCGCTGCGCGGCGACGGCGCCCTGCCCGACCTCGACGCATACGGTTCGATCGGCTTCGGCAGCGCGCTGGGCATCGACGTCGACGGCACGCTGCCGGCGTGGCCCGAGGCATGGCCCGCGCTGCCGGCGCCGATCGGCCAGTCGCGCTCGCCGCTGCCGTTCGCGCTGGCCTACGACGGAGCGCTGGATTTCGCCGCGCCGATCGACCTGCGCCTGCAGCGCGACGCGACGGTGTTCGACGCGCGCTTCCGCCTGCCCGTGGTGCAGGCCTGGCTCGACGCGGCGCCGGGCGGCACGCCGCTGCCGCCGCTGCGGGGTCGGCTGACGACGCCGGCGCTCGAGATCGCCGGCGCGCGTCTTGAAGGCATCGAGATCGATTTCGAAGACGAGTCGGTGGCGCCATGAGCGACGGCGCGCGCGACGCGACGGCCGACGACTTCGCGCCGCGGCTGCTCGCCTGGTTCGACGTCAGCGGCCGCCACGACCTGCCGTGGCAGCACCCGCGCACGCCGTACCGCGTGTGGCTGTCGGAGATCATGCTGCAGCAGACGCAGGTGCGCACCGCAGCGCCGTACTTCCAGCGCTTCGTCGCGGCGCTGCCGACGCTGCCGTCGCTCGCGGCGGCGCAGCTCGACGAGGTCCTCGCGCTGTGGTCCGGGCTGGGCTACTACGCCCGCGCCCGCAACCTGCACGCCGCGGCGCGCCGCTGCGTCGAGCTGCACGGCGGCGAGCTGCCGCGCGACCTCGACGCGTTGACTGCCCTACCCGGCATCGGCCGCAGCACCGCCGCGGCGATCGCGTCGCAGGCGTGGAACGACCGCCACGCGATCCTCGACGGCAACGTCAAGCGCGTGCTGAGCCGCTACCACGGCATCGAAGGCTACCCGGGCCTCCCGGCGGTCGAGCGCCGGCTCTGGGCGCTGGCCGAGCGCCACGTCGCCAGCGCTCGCCTGGCGCACGATCGCATCGCCGACTACACCCAGGCGCAGATGGACCTCGGCGCGACTCTGTGCACACGCTCGAACCCGGCCTGCGTGCTGTGCCCGCTGCAGGCCGACTGCGCGGCGCGCATCGACGGCCGCACCGCCGAACTACCGACCGCGCGGCCGGGCAAGACGCCGCCGCAGAAGCACGCGCACGTGCTGTGGCTGGAGAACGATGCAGGCGGCGTTCTGCTCGAACAGCGCCCGCCGAGCGGCATCTGGGCGGGGCTGTGGACGCTGCCGCAGGCCGACGATTTCGCCGGCGCCCACGCGTGGTTCCACCGGCACGCGGACGGCGCGTTCGACGAAGCGATATCGCTGCCGGCGATCGACCACGCCTTCAGCCACTACAAGCTGCGACTGCAGCCGCTGCGGATCGGCGGCGTCACCCTGCGCGCGCGCATCGGCGACAATGCCGGCCTGCGCTGGGTGGCGCGCGACGCGCTGGTGTCGCACGGCATTCCCGCCCCGATCCGCAAGCTGCTCGAGTCGGCGCCGATCGAGCCACCCACGTCGAGCTGAGCCCATGCCGCGCACCGTCCACTGCCAGTACGAACACCGCGACACCGACGGGCTCGATTTCGTCCCGTGGCCCGGCGAGCTCGGCAAGCGCGTGTTCGCCCACATCGGCAAGGGCGCATGGGCCGCGTGGCTCGCGCACCAGACGATGCTGATCAACGAGAACCGCCTCTCGCCGATGGACCCCAAGCACCGCGCGTTCCTCGAGGCGGAGATGGAAAAGTTCCTGTTCGGCGGCGGCGCGGACAAGCCCGCCGGCTACGTCGCGCCGGCCGAATAGCAGCGCGGGCGTCGTGGCCGCCCGCCCGTGCTAGTCGCGCTCGGCGGTATCGACGTTTTCGCGGCGGGCGCGCTCGGCATCGCGGATCGCGCCGACGTCCAGCGGCCGGATCGTTCCGATGTAGCACGGGATCGTCGGCTGCGTATGACCGAGCGGCACCACCCGATCGAATCGTGCGTACACGGTGCTGAACTGGTGGGTGACCTGGATCGCGCTGGCGTACTCGATGTCGGGACAGCTGCCGCGGAACTCGAGCAGGTACGCCGTGCCCGGCCGCGTCCACAAGGCGATGGCATCGGCGCCGAGCGGCGTCCAGCCGCTGAGGCGGCCGAAGTAGCGGAAGCTCGGCACCGGCTCGCCGGCGTTGGCCCGGTACAGCGACAGCCGTTCGGCATCGCGCGCGCCCGGATCGGTGGCGCACGCGGTGCCAAGCAGGGCAATCAGCGCGGCGGTGGCCGCAGACGGCAGCAGCTTCATCGTCGACTCCGGAACGCCCGCGGGCGATGCCCGGATCATGCGCCCCGGCCGGTCCGTGCGGCGAGTCGGCCGCGACCGCGTGCAGCGCCGATATCGCCCGTCGCGTGGCCGGCGCGCCAAAGGCCGCATACCGAAAAGCAAAAGGGCCGCGCTCGCGCGCAGCCCTTCGACATTCACAAGTTCCACCAAATGGTGGCCGGGGAGGGAATCGAACCCCCGACACGGGGATTTTCAATCCCCTGCTCTACCAACTGAGCTACCCGGCCGCCGCACGGCTGACCGTGTGAGGGGCGAGATGATACGGGCGCTGCCGGCGGGTGGCAACCGGTTTGTGCGGCGTGCGCGGCGAGGCCGAACCCGTCCTGCGTTCCGCGCCGGTGCGCGCTCGCGCCGACGCCCGCAACGAACAGCTGGCACGGTACCGGCGGCAAAAAAAATGCGGCCCGGGCGAACCCGGGCCGCACACCGTGCTCCCCCCATCAAGGGAGCGTGGTGATCAGTCCTCCGCGGCCTGGTAGCCGACCATGTAGCGGCCGGCGGCGACCGCATACGCGGCGCGGGTCACCGCCTTGGAGGGATCGAAGTACGCCTTCAGCGTCGGCTGCAGGTCGAACGGACCCTGCACCACCGCGAAGCGGGCGTTGATCAGACCGCGGTCGAGCGCCAGCTGGACGTAGCCCCGCAGGCTGGCAGGAATCGCGGCGGCGTCTTCGATCGCGATACGGCGGCCGTCGTACATCACGGTCAGGTTGCCGCTGAAGGCGCGCGCTTCGGCCTGCAGGCCCATCGACTGCACCAGCGAGTACGCCAGGCTGACGCGGGTGACGGTGTCGTTCGGGCGGAACGCGCCGTTGAGCGTGCCCATGACGCCGTCGGTGGCCTGGGTCAGGTCGCGCAGCGCGCCGCCGGTGGCGACTGCGGCCTCGGCATACGCGTAGCGGGCGTCGCCGGCGGCCAGATCCGAGAAGCTCGAGCGGTTGTTGAACGGCAGGTGCTGGCGGACGGTGGCGCCCATCACCAGGTACTGCGCCAGTTCGCTGCGCTTGAGGTTCTGGTCCGGTCGGAACTGCTTGTCGGAGTAGCCGTCGACGAGGCGGTTGGCGACCGCGAACTCGATCGCGGTGCGCGCCGGGTGGCTGGCGACGTCGTTGAGGCCGGTGTAGCCGCCGCTGTTGAGGAAGCTCACTTCACCGGTGACCGTGCCCGGCAGTCCGTAGCCGTTGGTGACGTTGAGCGGATCGACGTCGGTGCCCGACACCGAGCCGATGCCGCGCACCTGCAGCCGCCACGTGCCCGGCTTGCCCGGCGCGCCGGTGGTGACCGTGTCGCCGAGCACCGGCAGCGCGATCGCCGACCCGTAGCGGTTGCCGTCCGGATCGATCAGCGAGATGGCCAGGGTGTTCTCGCCGATCACCGCGCGGGCCGAGACGAAGGCCACGTCGCTGCCGACCTCGAACACGAAGTCCTGCAGCGTGCCGACCGGCGCGAAGTCGACCGAGAACGGCAGCGGCGCGCCGCCCGGGGCGAGCACCGCGTTGCTGTTGAAGGTGCGCAGCGCATTGACGGTGCCGCCCCAGCCGAACCGCACGGCGGCCGACTCGGCGACCGCGGCGTAGGCGTTGAGGTGGCCGGCGCCGGCCTCCCACGCGAGCCGGCCGGTCATGTTGGCGGCGGTGCGCTCGAGGATGTCCTTGGCCTGCATCGGCGTCAGGTTCGGGTTGGCCTCGAACATCAGCGCCAGCACGCCGGCGACGTGCGGCGTCGCCATCGAGGTGCCGCTGCTGTACGTGTAGTACGGGAACGCGGCCGGGTCGAGCGTCGCATCCTGCTGCACGCCGAGCGCCGGCAGCGCGCCGGTCGGGGCGCGGGTCGAGATGATGTCGACGCCGGTGGCGACGATGGTCGGCTCGTTGAAGTACGTCCAGGTCTTGCCGTCGGGCATCGTGAACGTGCCGGACTCGCCGCGCTTGCCGCGCGAGGAGAACGAGGTCAGCACGCCGTCCTTCTCGCCGGCGCCGACCGACACCACCCACGGGGCCTGCGCGTAGGGGTTGTGCGTGTCCTCGCCGGGGCCGTCGTTGCCGGCGGCGAACACGCTGATGATGCCGCGCTTGTACAGCTCGTAGGTCGAGATGTTGACCGGGTTCAGCGGGTCGAACGGCCCGCTCGTGCCCCACGAGTTGCTGGTGACGCGGACCGGGCTGCGGTACGTGAACTGGTTGGTCGCGGCGTAGTCGAGGCCGCCGACCGCGTCGAGGATCAGCAGCACGCCGCCGGAGCCGTAACCGATGATGTCCGCACCCGGCGCGACGCCGCGGTACTTGCCCTGCGACGCCTGGCCGGTGCCGCCGACGGTGCCGGCGCAGTGGGTGCCGTGTCCGGAGCCCAGGTCGGTGTTGAGCACGCCTTCGATCTGGGTGTACGGGACGATGCCGGTGACCTCGGCGAGGATGTTCTGCGGCGCCAGCACGTTCTGCACCACGTGCTCGCCGAACTTCAGGTCCGGGTGGGTCGCGTCGATGCCGGAGTCGTTGACCAGCACGGTCACGCCGAAGCCGCTGTACGGGATCGCGCGGCCGTAGTCAGCCGGATTGTCGACGGCGCGGGCGGCGCCGGAGATCTCGCGCTGCTCCTTGTTGAAGTAGCGCAGCGGCGCGTTGAAGTAGATCGAGGCCACGTCGTCGCGCTTGGCCAGCGCGCGGATCTCGGCCGGCGTCGCGAGCGCGCCGGCAATCGGCAGGGTCCGCATCGTCACTCCCTTGGCGATGCCGAGCGACTGCAGCGTCGCCACCTGGGCCGCGCTGACCGGGGTGGACTGCTTGTAGCTGACGACGACCTGGAGCTCGTCGGTCGGGAGGGCGCGCTCCATGCGCTGCAGCAGCTGCGGGTCGAGCTGGGCGTCGGCCAGGGCGACGCCGCTGGCGAGCAGGCCGGCGGCGATGGCGCAGACGCGGAAGGCACGACGCCGGGCGATGGGAGCGGCAGGGGACGGCATGGTGGCAGGTCTCCGAGGTCACCCGGAATGGGCGTGACCCTAGTCTTCTCCCCCTCCCGCGCCCGCGGCATCGGGGCTTGCCCCCACCGGCGCCGGGGGAATTCCCCCAGCGCCGAACGCGCGGGGCCTGCCCCTGCGTCGACGCCGGCCGGGCGCATTCATACCGGCACCTGAACCGCTGTTCGGCGAAAACGGTGCGGTGGGGGAAATTCCCTACTGACTCATGACACCTGAACCGCTAAGGTCCGCGTCATGGCGCCGACCCTGGACTGGCGCCCGACGCCTCCGTCCCAACGGCTGCGTACCGGAAGGATCCCCACCATCATGGGGTCGTTAGACCCGGGAGCGCTGCAGATGATCCGTTCGTCCCTCGTATCGAGGCTGCTCGTGGCCGCGGCGCTGGCGCTTGCGTTCGGCGCGGCTTCCGCCCAGTCGCTGCCGGTCAACGTCACCGCCAGCGGCAACCAGGCCACCGTCGTCATCGGCAGCCCGTCCGCCCCGCTGGCCGATGTCACGCTGAAGTTCGAGGACGCCAGCAACCTCAGCGCGTCGTCGCTCGGCGTCAGTGCGGAGCTGGTCAGCCTGACCGACCCCGCCCTGCTCGCCCGCCTGCCCGACGTCAGCCTGATCCAGCTCAACGGCACGTTTCCGCTGCTGCTGACGATCGAACCGCCGGCGCTCGGCGGGCTGCGATTCCGCGATTCGGGCCGGATCGAGATCCACACCCACGCGCTCACCTATTCCCTCGGCAGTTCGTTCCGCCTGTTCAAGGCACCGGTCGGCGGGCCGTTCCGCGACATCACCGACGAGATCGCGCAGGGCAGCGTGCGCGCCCGCGGCACCTACGGCGGTTTCTCGCAGTTCCTGGTGGTGGCCGACGTGCGTTCCACGTCGAGCGTCATCGCGACCAAGATCACCGCGCTGCGCGGCCTGATCGCGGCGCTGCCGCTGAGCGAGCGCGGTGCGTTCACCGCCCAGCTCGACCAGGCCGAATCGGCGATCGCCGCGGCCGACTACGCCTCCGCGCTGTCGTCGATCGACACGATCCGCGCCCGCGCCGAATCGCGTGGCGGGATGTTCTTCGCCAACGAGTGGCGCGCCACGCGCGACGCCGACAACCTCGCCGGCGAGCTGATCGCCGGGGCCGCGACGCTGCGCTTCAGCGTTGCGTACCTGCGGGACTTCGGCCAGTAAGCCGAGCCTGACCCCCGCAGTCCGCCGGCCTGCGGTCGCGTTTAAGATGCGGCCATGCAGGCCCGGCTGACCGCGTACCCGCCCGATGCCGCCGCCGTGACCCGCTGGGTCACGCCGGCGGAGCGGCTGCGCATCGGTCGCGGCCACGACTGCGGGCTGGTGATCGACCACGGTTCGGTGTCGCGCGCGCACGCCGAGTTCTACTTCGACGACGGCTGGCGCCTGCGCGACCTGGGCAGCAAGAACGGCAGCTTCGCCGACGGCATCGCCGTCCAGGACTCGCGCCTCGACGCGCACTGCTGGCTCCGCTTCGGCGACGCGCACTGCGAGCTGACGGTGTTCGAGGACGCGCAGGCCGCGCTGATCCGCGAGCGCGAGCGCGACCGGCGCACGCGCACCGAAGCGATGACGCGGCAGGTGGCGTCCCAGGCGCACTTCGACGAACTGCTCGACGACGTGCTGCGCGGGGTGGTGGAGCTGGCCGGGTGCGAGCGCGGCTTCCTGCTGCTGGCCGACGGCGACGATTTCGCCGTGTGCGCACGCATGGAGCGCGACGCGGTCGCGGGCGGGCGCGACTTCCCCGGCAGCATCGGCGCCGTGCAGCGCGCGCTCGACACGCGTGTGCCGGTCGTGGTCAACCGCATCGCCGACGAGGCGTGGCTGGCCCGTCGCGCGTCGGTCGTCGATTCGGGCCTGCACAGCCTCGTGTGCCTGCCGCTGCTGGACGGCCAACGCGTCGTCGGCGCGGTCTACGCCGACCGCTGCGGCGCGGGCGAGCCGATCACCCAGGTCGACCTCGAACTGCTGCAGGCCTTCGCCGAGAGCGCCACGCTGTGGCTCCTGGCCCGCCGCGCGCTGACGCGGCTCGACGCCGCCCCGCGCTGGAGCACCATCGTGGCGGCCGCCGCCGCGGCGCCGGCGCCGGCGGGGGCGCTGCGTTGAGCGACCCCGCGCAGCCGACCGCCACCGGCCTCTACGCCCAGCAGCAGCTGGCGCCCGGCAGCGTCCTCGCCGGGCGTTTCCGGATCGAGGCCACGCTTGGCATCGGCGGCATGGGCGTCGTGTACCGGGCCACCGACCTCGCGCTCGACGTGCCGGTCGCCGTCAAGCTGCTGCGGCCCGAACTCGCCTCGCGCCCCGACGCGTTCGAGCGGTTCCGCCAGGAACTGCTGATGGCGCGGCAGGTGTCGAGCCCGCGCGTCGTGCGCATCCACGACCTCGCCCAGCACGAAGACCAGTGGCTGATCAGCATGGACCTCGTCGACGGCGAGGGGCTGGACCGCGTCATCGACCGCGACGGCGCGCTGCCGCCGGACGAGGCCGCGCGCATCGCCCGCCAGCTGGCCGAGGCGCTGTCGGCCGCGCACGCGCGCGGCGTCATCCACCGCGACCTCAAGCCGGCCAATGTGCTGCTTGACCGCGAGCGCAACGCCTACGTCGGCGACTTCGGCGTGGCGCGCTCGCTGGCCGGCAGCGGCCGCACGCAGTCGGGCACCATCGTCGGCACACCCGACTACCTGTCTCCCGAGCAGGCGCGCGGCGAACCGGTCGACGCGCGCAGCGACCTGTACGCGCTCGGCCTGATCACTTACGAGATGCTGACCGGCGAGATGCCGTTCTCCGGCGGCACGGTCAGCGAGATCCTCGCCCAGCGGATGCTGCGCAGCCCGCCGCCGGTGTCGAAGCTGCGCCCGGACACGCCGTCGTGGCTGGTGCGGCTGGTCGACCGGCTGCTGCGCCCGCAGCCTGCGCACCGGCTGCAGAGCGCGGACGCGGTGATACGCGCGATCGATCGTCGCGAAGTCCCGCGCGACTGGCGCCCGGGCCCGCGCGCGTGGGCGGTTGCCGCGGCGGTCGCCCTGGCCTCGATCGCCGCATTCGGGTGGTGGCGCCTGCAGCAGCAGGCGCCGGCCGCCGGCGGCGCCACCGTCGCGCCGCTCGATCGCGTGCTGGTGCTGCCGGTCGAGGCGCCCGACTCGGTCCCGGCCGCGCGCGTGGCGGCGTGGTCTGCGCTCGTGCGCGACACGATCGGCGCGGTGCCCGGCAGCGCGGTGGTCGACGAGGAGCGCACGCTGCAGGCGCTGCGCCAGCTCGATCCGACCGGCAACGCCCGTCCGGACGCCGCGGCGCTGCAGCGCATCGCCGGCGCGAACCGTGCGCTGCGCATCACGCTGCGCCCGGCCGGCTCCGGCTGGGAGGCCAGCGCCGACGTACGCGGCACCGGCGCGACCCAGGCCGCGCGTGCAGGCGGGTCCACGCCGGCGCAGGCGCTCGCCGCGGTCGTCGCCGAGCCGGCGCTCGCGCAGGCGCTGCGGCTGTCGCGCCCGCCGCCGGCGCTGCCGACCGTGCCGGAGGCCGGCCTCGACGGGTTCGGCAATGCCCTGCTGGCGGTGCGCGGCGACGCGCCCGCCGACGCCATCGCCCCGCTCCGAGCGGTCGTCGAATCGACTCCGGATTTCGCCGCCGGCTGGCTGCTGCTGGCCGACGCCGCCGGCGCGGTCGGCGACATGGACGGCGCCTACGACGCGCTGGAGCGCGGCGGGCGCGCGGCGAAGTCGGCCAGCCCGGCGCAGCAGCGCCGGCTGCGCGCGCAGACCGCGATGCTCGACGGCGACGCGGCCGCCGCGGCGGCCGAATGGCGCGCCCAGCTGCAGGCCACGCCGGACGACACGTTCGCCGACCTGCAGCTGGCGCGCGCGCTCGGCGGCGGCGGCGACCTGCCGGCCGCGATCGCCCGGCTGCAGGCGCTGACCCAGCGCGACGCCAACGACCCGCGCGCGTGGTTCGAACTGGGCAAGTTCTCGATCCTTCAGGGCCAGGCGCAGCGCGCGGTCGACGAGCACCTGGTGCGCGCGCTGGTGCTGTACAAGCGCAGCGGCAACCGCTTCGGCGAGGCCGAGACCGTCAACGCGCTGGGCATCGGCTACAACCGCCTCGGCCAGAGCGACGACGCCGAGGAGCAGTACCGCAAGGCCGTCGAGCTGCGCCGCGCGGTCGGCAACCGCCGCGGCCTCGCCACCAGCCTGCGCAACCTCGCCAGCGTGCTCAGCACGCGCGGGCAGTACGACGAGGCGGCGACGACGCTCGAAAGCGCGCGCGCCCTGCATGCCGAGCTGGGCGATCGCGGTGGCCTGGCGGCGGTCGAGAACGAGCTGGGCCTGCTCGACGAGGAGCGCGGCGACTACCGCGCGGCTCTGGAGGCCTTCCGCCGCGCGCTGCAGGGCTGGCAGCAGATCGGCGACCCGTCCGGGACCGCGCAGGTGCTCAACAACATCGGTTTCGCCCACTTCCAGCTCGGCGCGTACGCCGACGCGCAGGCGTACCTCGTGCAGGCGGCGCAGGCGTACGACGAACTCGGCGACGACACGGGCCGCATCCGCACCCAGCAGAACCTCGGCCTGCTCGCGATCGCGCGCGGCCAGTGGACGCCGGCGCGCGATGCGCTCGACCGCTCGCTCGCCAGCGCCGAGCAGCAGCAGATGTTCGAGGAGGCCGCGGTGAGCCGGCGCAACCTCGCCGAGCTGGAGCTGCTGCAGGGCAACCTCGACGCCGCGCTGTCGCAGGCCGGGAAGGCCGAGGCCCTGTTCGCGCAGCGCGACGACCCGCGCGGTCGCGCCGACGCCGGCCTGCTGCGCGTGCAGGCGCTGCTGGCCGCGCATGCGGATGCACAGGCGGGCGAGGCGCTGCGCGCGCTGGCGCCGTCGGTGGCGCAGGCGTCGGAAGAACAGCGCGGCATCGATGCGCTGCTGCGCGCGGAAGTCGCCCGCCGCACCGGCGCGACCGCCGCGTGGCGCACCGCGCTCGACGAAGCCCAGCGCCACGCCCAGGCGTCCGGCGTGCAGCTGCTGCAGCTGCAGGTGGCGCTGCAGCGGGAACGCACGCCGGCGCTCGAGACCGCGACGGTCGGCCTCGGCCACGTCGGACTGCGCCTGGCGTGGACCGAGCTGGCGATGGGCGACGCGCTCGCCCGTGGCGACGCGGCGCGCGCCGTGACGCTTTACCGCGCCGCGCAGCCGCTGCTGCGCCGAGGCGCCCACCTCAACGCGCACGCGATCCACCGCGCCGGCGCGCGCGCGCTGGCCGCCACCGGCGACGCGGACGCGGCCGGCGCCGCGGACGACGACGCGACCGCGTCGCTGCAGGCCCTGCGCGCGCGCGTTCCCGACGCGCTGCGCGCGGGCTTCGACCGCGCCACCGCGCCGTCCACCGCGACGGCGCAGGGCTAGGCGATGGACGACCTGCGCGAACTCCGCCGCGAGTACGAAGCGCTGCTCGATCGGCTGCAGCGCAACGAGCGCGAGTTCCGCCGGCTCGGCCGCGCGGTGTGGCGTGTGCAGGAGGACGAACGCCGACGGCTGGCGCGCGACCTGCACGACGGCATCGGCCAGAACCTCACCGCGCTGAAGCACCGGCTGTCGCAGCTGGGCGAAGCGACCGACGACCCCGACGTGCGCAGCGGCCTGGCCGCGGCGGTACAGCTGTGCGCCGACACGCTCGAGGACACGCGCGAGCTGTCCCGGCTGCTGCGCCCGCCGATCCTCGACGACCTCGGCCTCGAAGCCGCGCTGCGGTGGCTCGCGCGCAGCGTCGGCGAATCGGCCGGCATCGAGGTCGGCGTCGAGATCGAACCGCTGCCTGCGCTCGACGGCGACCTGCAGACGCTGCTGTTCCGCGTCGCCCAGGAAGCGCTCAACAACGCGGCCAAGCACGCGCAGGCCAGCCAGGTGCTGCTGCGCGTCGTCGCGCGCGCCGGCCTGCTGCAGCTGCAGGTGGTCGACGACGGTCGCGGCTGCGATCCCGACGCGGCGCTGCGCTCGGGCGGCAGCGGACTCGGCGGGATGCGCGAACGGCTGCGCCTGTACGACGGACGGCTCGACATGCATTCGGCGCCGGGCGAAGGCACGCGCCTGCGCGCGGTCGTGCCGCTTGACGCCCGGTGACCGCGCGCGCAGCGTAGCGGCATGGGGACCCAACCGATTCGCGTGCTGATCGCCGACGACCACACGCTGGTCCGGGAAAGTCTGGTGAGCCTGCTGCAGCAGGACGGCGACGTGCAGGTGGTCGCGCAGGCCTCCGATGGCCTGGAGACGGTCGAGAAGGCCATCGCGACCCGCCCCGACATCGTCGTCACCGACATCTCGATGCCGCGGCTCAATGGCATCGAGGTCGTGCGCCGGCTCAAGGAGGCGCTGCCCGACACGCGCGTGCTGGTGCTGACGATGCACCAGGAGGACGAGTACGTGTTGCAGGCGGTGCGCGTCGGCGCGTCGGGCTACTTGGTCAAGGACAGCGCGGCGTCCGAGCTGCTCGCCGCGGTGCGCAGCCTGCGCGCGGGCCGCGGCTACTTCGGCCCGCAGGCGTCGAAGGCGCTGGCCGAGCAGATGCAGCACCCCGAGCGCGAGGTCGGCGACCCGTACGGCAGCCTCACCGCGCGCGAGCGCGAGGTCTTCCACCTGATCGCCGAGGGCCTGACGACCAAGGAGATCGCGCGCAAGCTCGACATCAGCGTCAAGACCGCCGAGAACCACCGCGCGCGCGTCATCGACAAGCTGGGCGTGCGCAACACCGCCGAGCTGGTGCGCTACGCCCTGCGGCGCGGGCTGCTCGACTAGCGCGCGGAACGTGCCGGCGATTCGCCGGCGCATGGGGGTTTTCCCGCGTCGCGACTGGGGCGAGCCCCGGATGGGACGCACGGGCCGCACGGACCACGCTGCCGGGGCGCAATCGAGCGCCATCCCCGTCCCGGAGCCGTCCATGCTGCTGTCGTCCCGTCGCCTGCACGCCAGCGTGCTGGCCACCGCGATCCTCGCCTCGCCGATGATCGCCGAGGCCCGCCGCCTCGACCTCGCCCTCGAATCGATGCTGCCGACGCTGTCGGCGACGCAGCCGGTCGAGGTCATCGTCAGTTTCCACGGCAAGGGACCGCTGTCGGCCACGCAGAAGGCCAAGCTCGCCTCGCTCGGCCTGACCGGCCGCACGATGAGCTCGCTGCCGATCGCCGGCGTGCTCGCCACGCCTACCCAGATCCGCGCGCTGCTCGGCATGAGCGAGGTCCGCTCGGTCTGGTACAACGCGCCGCTGTCGTACGAGAACCGCGAGGCCACCGCGCTGACCGGCGTCGACGCGATGCGGCTGGACCCGTCGCTGCGGCGCAACGGCCTGCCGTACTCCGGCAAGGGCATCGGCGTAGTCGTCAACGACTCCGGCGTCGACGGCACCCATGCCGACATCAAGTTCGGCTCGCACGTCGTGCAGAACGTCGCCGCCCAGGCCAACCTGCGCAACCTGACCGGCATCGGCCCGATCACCCGCGTCGAGAACCTGCCGAACACCGACATCGGCGGCGGCCACGGCTCGCACGTGGCCGGCATCATCGGCGCGACCGGCGAGTCGTCCGACCCGGCCGGCGCGTTCGAAGGCGTCGCCCCGGGCGCGTCGATCATCGGCCACGGCTCCGGCGCGGCGCTGTTCATCCTCGACACCGTCGGCGGGTTCGACTACGCGCTGACCAACCAGTTCAAGTACAACATCCGCGTCATCTCGAACTCGTTCGGCAACACCGGCGACGTCGGCACCGACTTCGACCCGGACGACCCGACCAACATCGCGACCAAGGCACTCGCCGACCGCGGCGTCGTGGTGGTGTTCTCGGCCGGCAACGCAGGCCCCGGCGAAGGCACGATCACCGGCAACTTCAAGAAGGCGCCGTGGGTCGTCACCGTCGCCGCCGGCGACAAGCAGGGTCGGCTCGCGGGCTTCTCGTCGCGTGGCGAGGACGGCAACGGCGGACAGGCCGTGGTCGACGGCGAAACGCTGACGTGGGTCGACCGCCCCACCGTGACCGCGCCGGGCGTGGACATCTACTCGGTGCGCGCGTCGACCGCCGACCCGACTTACTTCGCCGGGATCGACGGCGAGATCGCCGAGATCGGAGAAAACAACGCGCTGATGTACACCAAGCTCAGCGGCACCTCGATGGCCGCCCCGCACGTGTCCGGCATCGTCGCGCTGATGCTGGAGGCCAACCCGTCGATGACGTGGCGCGAGGTCAAGCGGATCCTGCAGGACACCGCCACCAACATGCCGGGCCTGAAGACCTGGGAAGCCGGCGCCGGCTACGTCAACGCATACGCGGCGGTGAAGGCGTCGCTCGGTGCGACCGGCTTCGGCGCGACCGTCAACGCCAACCGCACGTTCAACGCGAACGCGCAGCTCGCCGTCGGCAGCAGCAACGACTACACGGTCAACTTCAGCCCGGCCGGCCCGGTCGAGTCGGTCGCGTTCGAGGTCGGCAACGACATCTCGCTGGTGACCGCGCGCGCGAACGTCGGCGAGAACACCGTCGCGATCGTGCTGACCGATCCGAACGGCAAGACCTACGGCTCGTCGATCGCGCTGCCGGTGCTCGGCCAGAACATCGCCGCGTCCGCCCCGGGCGTGCCCGGCACGTGGACGGTGTCGGTGCGCGGCGTCGGCGCGGTCTCCGGCGTCGACCTCGACCCGGCGAACGTCACCAACGGCTACGGCGTGCCGGGCCCGGTCGACGTCACGGTCAAGACGATCCGCACGGCCGGCTTCACCGGACTGTCGGACATCGCCGGCAATCCGGCGCGGCCGTTCGTTGAGTTCGCGGTCGGCAATCGCCTGGTCGACGGCTACGCCGACGGCACGTTCCGCCCCGACAACGCGCTGACCCGCGGCGAGCTGGCGCAGTACCTGGTCGGCGGCGCGGGCATCCGCCAGTCGCTGCCCGGCGGCGCGGCCTCGACCACCGACGTGGGGCTGGCGAATCCGCTGTATCCGTTCGTCGAGTCGTCGGTCGCCCGCGGCGCGGCGCTGCGCAACCTGGGCTACCGCGACGACGGCGTGATCGGCCTGCTCGACGGCGCGTTCCGCCCCGACGACAAGGTCACCCGCGTCAGCCTCGCCTACTCGCTGGTGCAGTCGATGGGGCTGCAGGCGCAGGCCCAGGCGTTCAGCGGCCCGCTGACGGTGCTGGCCGACGGCAAGCGCGTTGCGATCGAGGACGCGGCAGCAATCCCGGCCAGCCTGCGCGGCTACGTGCAGCTGGCGCTCGACCAGGGCCTGATCAACGCCCGCTTCACTGTGACCCAGGGCCCGTTCGACCTGCAGCCGGTGCTGCGCGCGTACTTCGACCCGAGCGTGCAGGTCACCCGCGGCGCCTACGCGGCGGCCGCGACCCGACTGCTCAACGTGGTGAAGTAAACGCCCGACGCCGTCCCCGTTGCCGGGTCGCTCCCCTCGACCCGCGACACCCGGAGCCCGCCGTTCCCCGACGGCGGGCTCTTCTTTTGCGCGGCTCCGCGCCACTGCTGCATCCGCGCTCGGCGAGCGAAACGTACGCCGGTGTATCCTCGCGTTTCCCAACGCCAGACACCGCGGAGCCGTCCGATGAAACCGATGCAGTGGTTGCTGTCGATCGCGATGATCGCGCTGCTCGCCGCGTGCGGCAGCGGCCCGGTGCGCCGCGTTTCCGAGCCGGCCGCGCGGATCCAGCAGCTCACGGTGCAGCCCAACGGCAGCTGGTCGGTCGAGCTGCGCCTCGAGAACTTCAGCAGCGTGCCGATGCGGTTCGACGCGGTCGACATCGCCGTCGCCGTCGCCGACCAGGCGGCCGGCACCCTGCGCGCGCAGCCGGGCGTGACCATCGGGCCGGAGTCGGCCGACGTGATCACGCTGGCGCTGCAGCCATCCGCCGGCGCCAAGCTCGCGGTCGCCGACGCGCTGTCGGGCGGCAAGAGCCTCGCGTATGCGCTGACCGGCAAGGTCGACGCCACGCCCGACGAGCGCAGCCAGCGCAGCTTCGAGATCAAGCGCATCAGCGCGCTGAGTCCGGCGCCCGGCCTGCCCGGCGTGCTGCGCTGATCCCACCTTCCCCACCCCTCCCGCTTCCGGAAACCCTGCATGAGCACGTACAAGGCGCCGCTGGCCGACATCCGTTTTGCCCTGTTCGACGTGATCGGCGCCGAGGCGGAGTTCGCGCGGCTCGGCTTCGCCGACGCGACCCGCGACGTGCTCGACGCCGTGCTCGACGAGGCCGCGCGCTTCACCGAGACCGTGCTCGCCCCGCTCAATGCGACCGGCGACCGCGAAGGCTGCACGCTCGACCGCGCCACCGGCGACGTGACCACGCCGACCGGCTTCAAGGCCGCGTACGCGCAGTTCGTCGACGGCGGGTGGCCGAGCCTGACCTCGCCGGTCGAATTCGGCGGCCAGGCGATGCCGCACACGGTCGGCTTCCCGCTGAAGGAAATGATCGACGCGGCGAACCTGGCGTGGGGCAACTTCCCGCTGCTGTCGCACGGCGCCACCGAAGCGCTGCTGCACCACGGCGAGGACTGGCAGCGCGAGGTGTTCCTCAAGCCGCTGGTCGACGGCCGCTGGACCGGCACGATGTGCCTGACCGAGCCGCACTGCGGCAGCGACCTGGGCCTGCTGAAGACGCGCGCCGAGCCGCAGTCCGACGGCACCTACTCGATCCACGGCACCAAGATCTTCATCACCGCCGGCGAGCACGACCTGACCGAGAACATCGTGCACCTGGTGCTCGCGCGCCTGCCCGACGCGCCCGCCGGCAGCCGCGGCATCTCGCTGTTCGTCGTGCCCAAGTTCCAGGTCGCGCGCGACGGCGCGGTCGGTCAGCGCAATGCGCTGCGCTGCGGCAGCCTCGAGCACAAGATGGGCATCCACGGCTCGGCCACGTGCGTCATGAACTTCGACGGCGCGCAGGCCTACCTCGTCGGCCAGCCGCACAAGGGGCTGATGGCGATGTTCACCATGATGAACTCGGCACGCCTCGGCGTCGGCCTGCAGGGGCTCGGGCTGTCCGACCGCGCGCTGCAGAACGCGCTGCGCTGTGCGCGCGATCGTTTGCAGGGCCGCGCGCTCTCGGGCGCAACCGAGCCGCAGAAGCCGGCCGATCCGATCATCGTGCACCCCGACGTGCGCCGCATGCTGCTGACCTGCAAGGCGCTGGTCGAAGGCGGCCGCGTCATGGGCTACCACGCCGGCGTCCAGCTCGACATCGCCCAGGCCTCGCCCGACGCGGCCGAGCGCGAGCGCGCTGACGCGCTGGTCGGCTTCCTGACCCCTATCGTCAAGGCCTGCCTGACCGAGTGGTCGGTCGAGTGCACTTACCACGCGCTGCAGTGCTTCGGCGGCCACGGCTACATCGCCGAGTGGGGCATGGAGCAGCTGGCGCGCGACGCGCGCATCACCACGCTGTACGAAGGCACCACCGGCATCCAGGCGCTCGACCTGCTCGGCCGCAAGGTGATGCAGCTGCAGGGCGCGGGCCTCAAGGCGTTCCTGGCGATGGTCGACGACTTCTGCCGCGAGCACGCCGACGACGCCAGCGTCGCCGAGTTCATCGGTCCGCTGCGGGAGCGCGCCAGTCAGTGGCAAGCCCTGACCCGCGACATCGTGCAGCGCGCCTCGGCCGATCCGGACGAGCTCGGCGCCGCCGCGCACGACTACCTGATGTACTCCGGCTACGTGGTGCTGGCGTACTGGTGGGCGCGCAGCGTCGCGGCGAGCGAGGCCTCCTCGCAGTCGGCGGACTTCAAGGCCGGCAAGCGCGAAACCGCGCGCTTCTACTTCGCCCGGCTGCTGCCGCGCGCCGGCGCGCATGCCGACGCGATCGCCGCCAGCGCGTCGACGCTGATGACGCTGCCGTCCGGGGCCTTCGACGCCTGACCGACCGTCCCGCCTGCGGCGTCGCGACCTCGCCCACGGTCGCGACGCCCGCCCCTCGCGCCTGCCGCGTGCAAACGGTCATCGAACGGGTATAAGCTGCTTTCCCGATGGAGACCGATAGAGCGAAGCTTCGCCTGGTCCGAACCGGAACCCTCGCTGGCAGCATTCAGCCTGGCCCGGTCGTCGATGATGTCTCCGCGCCGTTCGCGCGCCCTGCCCTAGACCGACTCAACGCTGTCCGCCTGCTGGCGCTCGACGCGCACGGCCGCGCGCTGGAGTGGATCAGCTGGCAGGAAGCGACCTGCCTGTACGTGCGCGACGCGGTCGCGTGGACGCTCGGCGACCCGTGCCTGGCCGTGCACGGCGGCACCTGCCGGCGGACCGGCGAGCAGAGCGTGATCGCGCTGCACCCGATCGTCGCCGCGCGCGGCCACGCCCGCGCGCGTGCGATGGACCCGACACCCGCATTGACCAACGCGGCGCTGTTCGCGCGCGACGGCCACCTGTGCCTGTACTGCGGCAACGAATTCCACCGACCGCACCTGACCCGCGACCACGTGCTGCCGGTTTCGAAGGGCGGACGGGACGTGTGGGAGAACGTCGTCGCCGCATGCTTCCACTGCAATTCGCGCAAGGGCAACCGGACCCCGCAGCAGGCCGGCATGCCGCTGCTGGCCGTGCCGTATCGGCCCAGTTGGGTCGAGCACCTGATCCTGTCGAACCGCAACATCCTCGCGGATCAGATGACGTTCCTGAAGAACCAGCTGCCCAAGCGCCACGCCCGCGACCATTGATTGCGATGCCCGGAATGGCTGCGCCGGGCGGTTGATGCGCGTCTCGACTCGACGCCTCGCGCTCAGTGTCGCGACCTCCGATCCCGATCGCATACCGCGGCGCATGCTGCAGCGCACCGTGCCGTGCGGGCTTTGCCGCGTTGACGCGCGTCCGCGTTGTCCGCAACACTCCGGGGATTCCCGATCGCAGGCGTGACGATGCAGCAGACCCTCGGACTGACCGGCATGGATCCGGCCACCGAAACCGCCCTCAAGGCGGCGTTCGCCGAAGCCAACGACCGGCTCGGCCGCGCATGGTCGCTGGTCTCCGACGCGGAGGCCGCGCACGTCGTCGTCGACATGGACAGCATGTACGGGCCGATGAGCTGGCTGCGCCTGCACGGCGCCGGCAAGCGCGTCATCGGCCTCACCTCGGCCACGCGGGTGCAGACCGATTTCCGCCTGCCGCGGCCGTTCACGTCGAGCGACGTGTTCGAGGTGCTGCGCGAAATCGCGCCGGGTGCCGCGGTCGCCGCGCCGGCGGCGCCGGAGCCGACGCCTGCACCCGTGCCGGCCTCGCGCGTCGAAGCGCCCGTGCAGGCGACCCCACCTGCCCCAGCACCGGTCCCGACGCCTGCGCCCGAGGCACCGGCGGCAGCGGCCGCCGAGCCCGCGCCCGCGCCGGTGGCTCCGGAGCCGAAGCCGCAGCCCGCCGCGGCCGAACCGATTCCCGCCGCGTGGGCGGCGACGCCCGAGCCAAGCGCGCCGGTGCCGGTCGCGACGCCCGCGCCCCGCCGACTGGTCGACCGCCTGGCCTCGGGAACGCTGACCGGCCGCACCCGCATCCACCACGACGGGCTTTCGGTGCTGATCGACGCGGACCAGCGCCAGTACCACGGCCCGGCGCTGTTGAAGCCGCTGGCATCGCTGCTGTCGGCCGAGCTCGCCGACGGCGACCTCAAGCCGGTCACCGCGGCGGACTGGGACCGCGAAGCGGCTTCACTGGGCCCGGCCCAGCCGCTCGCCCGGCTCGTCTGGTACCGCGCGCTGCTGGCCGGCCAGGGCCGGCTGGCGGCGGGCTTCGACCCGGCGGCGCGCTACCAGCTGATCAAGTGGCCGCAGACCGAGCGCGAATTCCCGAAGCACTTCCGCATCGCCACCGCGATGATGAAGGGCGCCGCGACGCTGCCGGAGGTCGCCGAGGCAAGCGGCGTCGGCCTCGACGAGGTCACCGATTTCGTCAACGCCAACCTGGCGACGGGATTCGCCGAGCCGTACCGCGAGCCGGAGCCGGAGCCCGAGCCGAGCAAGACCGGCGGCCTGTTCGGCCGACTGCGCGGGCGCTGAACCCCACCCCGCATGCGCGCGGCCGCCGCGGCCGCGCGCCTTGCCCGTCCCGGTGCACGGCGGGACAATGGCGGACTTGCCGTCAACCGCCGTCGTGATGATCGATCCGCAACGCTACCCGCGCCTCTCGCGCATCGAGGTCCCCGCCGACCTGCGGCAGTTCCCTGAAGAGGACCTGCCGGCGATCGCCGACGAGCTGCGCGCGTACCTGATCGAACAGGTCGCGCGCGTCGGCGGCCATTTCGGCGCCGGCCTCGGCGTGATCGAACTGACCGTCGCGCTGCACTGGCTGCTCGACACGCCCAACGACCGGCTGGTCTGGGACGTCGGCCACCAGACCTACCCGCACAAGATCCTGACCGGTCGCCGCGACACCATCCACACCGTCAAGCAGAAGGACGGCGTCGCGCCATTCCCGAAGCGCGACGAGTCCGAGTACGACACATTCGGCGTCGGCCACAGCTCGACTAGCATCTCGGCCGCGCTCGGCATGGCGATCGCGCTGCAGCGCAGGGGCGACGACCGCAAGGTGGTCGCGGTGATCGGCGACGGCGCGATGACCGCCGGCCAGGCCTTCGAGGCCCTCGCCCACGCCGGCGGCATGGGCGACGACGCCGGTGGCGTCGAGCCGAACCTGCTGGTGATCCTCAACGACAACCAGATGTCGATTTCCGAGAACGTCGGCGGCGTCACCCGCATGCTCGGCCGACTGACCGGCAGCCGCACGCTCAACGCGATCCGCGAGGGCGGCAAGAAGCTGCTCGGCGACAAGCGCAAGCCGGCGGCGAAGTTCGTGCGCCGCTGGGAAGAGCACTGGAAGGGCATGTTCGTGCCGTCGACTTTCTTCGAGGAAGTCGGCTTCCACTACACCGGCCCGATCGACGGGCACGACCTGCCCGCGCTGATGGGCGCGCTGAAGACGCTCAAGGGCCTCAAGGGCCCGCAGTTGCTGCATATCCTGACGACGAAGGGCAAGGGCTATGAGCTCGCCGAAGGTGACCAGATCGGCTACCACGCGGTCAGCCCGTTCGACCCGGCCCACGGCATGGTCAGCAAGCCCGGCGCGAAGAAGCCGACCTACACCGACGTGTTCGGCGAATGGCTGTGCGACATGGCGGCGGCCGACCCGGCGCTGCTCGGCATCACGCCGGCGATGCGCGAGGGCTCCGGCCTGGTGCGCTTCAGCAAGGAGTACCCCGAGCGCTACTTCGACGTGGCGATCGCCGAGCAGCACGCGGTGACGCTCGCCGCCGGCATGGCCTGCGAGGGCGCCAAGCCGGTCGTGGCGATCTACTCGACGTTCCTGCAGCGCGGCTACGACCAGCTGGTCCACGACGTCGCGATCCAGAACCTCGACGTGCTGTTCGCGATCGACCGCGGCGGCGTAGTCGGTCCGGACGGCGCGACGCACGCGGGCAACCTCGACCTGAGCTACCTGCGCTGCGTGCCGAACATGCTCGTGATGGCGCCGGCCGACGAGAACGAGTGCCGGCAGATGCTCTCGACCGGCCACCACTTCGACGGCCCGGCCGCCGTGCGCTACCCGCGCGGCACGGGGCCAGGCGTCGAGGTGCAGCCATCGCTGGAGACGCTGCCGATCGGCGTCGCGCAGCTGCGCCGGCGCGGCACGCGCGTCGCGCTGCTGGCATTCGGCGCCACCGTCGCGGCGGCCGAGGCGGTCGGCGAGGCGCTCGGCCTGACCGTGGTCAACATGCGCTTCGTCAAGCCGCTCGACCGCGCTCTGGTGGTCGAGCTCGCGAACAGCCACGAGGGCTTCGTCACCGTCGAGGACAACGTCGTCGCCGGCGGCGCCGGCTCCGGCGTCGCCGAGCTTCTCGCCGCCGAGGGCATTGCGATGCCGATCGTGCACCTCGGCCTGCCGGACGCCTTCCAGCACCACGCCAGCCGCGAGCAGCTGCTCGCCGAAGCCGGCATCGACGCGGCCGGCATCCGCACGGCGGTGCTCGAGCGCTGGCCGAACCTGTCGGCGGCGCCGCGCTCGGCCGCGATCGGTTGACCGACGGCGGCGCGCGAAGCGCGCCGCGCTACTCGGGCGCGATGACCTCGTAGCCGCGCGCGCGCAGGCGCGCGAGCAGGCCGTCGTCGGCCAGCACCTGGTCGAGGTCGAGCATCGCGAACGTCGTGTCGTTGCGCGCCAGCGCCGCCTCCGCCGCGGCGAGCCACTGCGCCTCGCTGCGACGCAGCGCGTCGTCCATGCCCATCTGCCGGGCAACATCGGTCTGCGCGAACGTGTCGAAGCACGGCTGCAGGCTGGGACGCCCGGCCAGCCGCTGCAGCGTCGCCATGTCGCCGACGGCCCACGCGTTGGCGCGCTCGGCCGCCGTCGCGACGTCGCCCTCGAGGCGGTCGAGCACGCTGCGGAAGCACTGCACTTCATCCAGCGGCGTGCGCGAGAACGATCGCGCCATGCCCTTGGGGTCCTTGATCTTCGTTTCCACCCGCGTCGTGGTGACCTTCAGCTTGCGCTTCTCGATCGTCGCGTTGACCCGCTCGCCGACGTTGCCGCCGCTGAGCCCGCGCCGCTTGATCGCCGCGCCGTAGAGTTCGCCGGCCGCGAACGTGGGCCGCCACTTCTCGACGCCGTCGTTGCGCGGCAGGTACTCGCGCTTCAGGGCGGCCCAGCGCGCGTAGAGGTCGGGCGGCAGCACCTCCGAGAGTTGCCTGTCGCCCGGGTTGCGGCGCGCCTTCAGCAGCGTCGGCAGCGCGAAGGCCAGCTTGAACATGCCGCCGGTGCCGACGCTGGCGCTGAAGCCCGGGCGGCCGAGCACCTCGTCGGCGCGCGCCAATACCGCCTCGGCCTGCGGGGAGTACCAGTCGACGTCCTTCGGCAGCGGCCACACGGTGCCGAGGATCCACAGCGTGTTGGCCCCGCGGCGGACCTGCCACAGTCCCGGTCCGGCCTGCTGGCCGGTCACCAGCACCAGGTCGGCGTCGACGATGCGGCCGCCTGGATCGGCGCTCGACGCGGACGGCGCGGCCGCGACCGGCCGCGTCGCCGCATTCTGCGTCGGCTGGGCCTGGACCAGCACGGGCATCAACGCAAACAGCGCCATCAGCACCGGTCGCACGTGTGGTTTGCGTTCCTGCATCGTCCGGCTCCTCGCACCGCCGGTCGCGGTGGCCTTCCACTGACCGTGCCGACCGCATGAAGTTCAGTCAGATGAAGGCCGGATACGACAACGCCCGGACAAGCCGGGCGTTGGACGACATCGCGATTGGTCGGGACGGCCGGATTCGAACCGACGACCCTCTGCCCCCCAGGCAGATGCGCTACCAGGCTGCGCTACGCCCCGACGTGTTGCGATGTACCGCTCGAAAGCGGGCGGCAAGTATAGCCGTTGAGCGGACGCCGCGGCCACGCACGGCTGCACGAATCATCGGCGCAGCATTTGCAGGACTTCCTCGAGCTCCATCCGCACCGCGCCAGGACGAAACCCGGCTGCCGAGGCTTGGCCGCGCCGCCACGCGCCGCGGCAACGGGCGTATGGCGATCACCTGCGCAGCAGCTGCAGGACTTCCTCGAGTTCCATCCGCACCGCGCCAGGACGAAACCCGGCTGTGCCGTTGACTCGGCCGCGCCGCCGCGCGCTGCGGCAGCGGGCGTGTGGCGATCACCTGCGCAGCAGTTGCAGGACTTCCTCGAGCTCCATCCGCACCTGGCGGATGATCTGCGAACTCAGCGCCGACTCGTCCTTCTGCGATTCGCCTTCGAGCCGCAGCCGCGCGCCGCCGATGGTGTAGCCCTGCTCGTACAGCAGGCCGCGGATCTGGCGGACCATCAGCACTTCGTGGCGCTGGTAGTAGCGACGGTTGCCGCGGCGCTTGGCCGGGCTGAGCATCGGGAACTCGGTTTCCCAGTAGCGCAGCACGTGCGGCTTGACGTCGCACAGCTCGCTGACTTCGCCAATCGTGAAGTAGCGCTTGGCCGGGATCGGCGGGAGTTCGCGGTTACTGCCGGGATCAAGCATGGGCCGACCTCGCCTGCTCCACGCCGGAATACGCCTCGACGCGTTCCTTGAGCTTCTGGCCCGGGCGGAACGTCACCACGGTGCGGGCCGAAATCGGAATCTCTTCGCCGGTCTTCGGGTTGCGGCCGGGGCGCTGGTTCTTGCGGCGCAGGTCGAAATTGCCGTAGCCCGACAGCTTGACCTGGCGGCCGCCCTCGAGCGCTTCGCGAAGCGCGTCGAAGAACGCGTCGACGAACTCCTTCGCCTCGCGCTTGTTCA
The DNA here is from genome assembly GCF_003586305.1 of Cognatilysobacter tabacisoli. Taxonomy (GTDB): domain Bacteria; phylum Pseudomonadota; class Gammaproteobacteria; order Xanthomonadales; family Xanthomonadaceae; genus Cognatilysobacter_A; species Cognatilysobacter_A tabacisoli. The sequence continues at coordinate 1,396,045 of NZ_QXJI01000001.1, forward strand.
GCCCGACCTCGTCGAACAGCCGTTCGGCCATCTCTGCCTTCGTCAACGCCATCCTGCCGCCCCTGTCTGCCCAGTCCGCCGGCCTCAGCCGCGGATCACCGCACCGTGTTCGCGCTGCAGCGCCGACACCACGCCGTCCACTGCCGCGTCCACGTCGCGATCAGTGAGCGTGCGCGATTCCTCCTGCAGAATCAAGCCCATAGCGACACTTTTGAACCCCGGTTCCACGCCCTTGCCCTGGTACACGTCGAACAGCACGAGGTCCCGCAGCGACGGGCCGGCAGACGCGCGGACCGCGTTCTCGAGCTCGCTCCAGGCGACCCGGTCGGCGACGACGAACGCGAGGTCGCGGCGGACGGACGGGAAGCGCGACAGCGCGCCGGCCCGCGGCACGGGGCGGACCAGCAGCGCGTCGAGATCGAGCTCGAACGCCACTGCGTCGACGTCGAGGTCGAGGGCCCGCTGCAGCCGCGGGTGCAGCTGCGCGATCCAGCCGAGCGGCCGCTCGGCGCCGCCGTCGGTGCGGAACACCTGCGCGCTGCGCCCGGGATGACCCCAGGACGGCGCGGCCTGGCGGAACGCCAGCGTGGCTCCGGCGAGCGCCGCCAGACTCTCGAGGTCGCCCTTGAGGTCGTGGAAGCCGACCGCTCGCGAGGCGCTGGCCCACTGCTCGGCGTTGGCCAGGCCGCAGGCGACGGCCGCGATCCGGCGGGTCTCGACCGGCGCCTCGCCCGCGGCGGCGGCGGTGAACACCTTGCCGAGTTCGAACAGGCGCACCCGCGGCTGCTGGCGCGCGGCGTTGCGCGCCAGCGCGGAGACGAGCCCCGGCAGCAAGGCAGTGCGCATCACGGCGAGCTCGGCGCTGAGCGGGTTCGCCAGCGGCACCGCGCCGTCGGCGAGGCCCCAGCGCGACAGCAGGTCGGCCTCGACGAAGGCGTAGTTGATCGCTTCCAGATAGTCGCGCGCGACCAGCTGGCGGCGGGCGACGCCGTCCTCGACCCGCGATTCGCTCGGCGCGACCAGCGTCGTCGCGCCGGAAGGCAGCGTGGTCGGCACGCGGTCGTAGCCGTGGATGCGGGCGATCTCTTCGATCAGGTCCTCTTCGATCGCGATGTCGAAGCGCCGGCTCGGCGCCGTGACCCGCCAGCCGTCGGCCATCGGCACAACCGCCATGCCGAGCGCGCCGAGGATCCGCTCGACCTCGGCGTCGGCGACCGTGAGCCCGAGCACGCGCGCCAGGCGGTCCCGGCGCAGCGTGATCGCCTGCGGCTGCGGCAGGTGCGCGTCGAGGGCGGCTTCGACCAACGGGCCGGGCGTGCCGCCGGCGGCGTCGAGGACCAGCCGTGTCGCGTACTCGATCGCGATCCGCGGCAGATCCGGATCGACGCCGCGCTCGAAGCGGTGGCCGGCGTCGGTGTGCAGGCCGAGCTTGCGACCGCGCCCGATGATCGCGGCCGGCGCGAAGTGCGCCGCCTCGAGGAACACGCTGGTCGTCGCATCGGTGACGCGCGTGTCGAGGCCGCCCATGACGCCGGCGAGCGCGACGACGCGGTCGGCGTCGGTGATCGCGAGGAATTGCGGGTCGAGCGCGACCTCGCGGCCGTCGAGCAGGGTCACGCGCTCGCCATCGCGCGCGCGTCGGACGCCGATCGGCCCGCGCAGCAGCGCGCGGTCGAACGCATGCATCGGCTGGCCGAGCTCGATCATCACGTACTGGGTGACGTCCACGAGCAGCGAGATCGGGCGGATGCCGCTGCGGCGCAGGCGCTCGGCCATCCACGCCGGCGTCGGCGCGGTGGCGTCGATGCCGTCGATGACGCGGCCGCAGTAGCGCGGCGCGTCGGCGCCCGCATGCAGTTCGACCGCGACCGTCGCGTCCGACTGCGCCGGCACCGGCTCGGCCGCGAACGGCGCGACCTGCGCGTTCGACGCGGCCGCCACGTCGTAGGCGATGCCGCGCACGCCGAAGCAGTCGGCGCGGTTCGGGGTCAGCTTGATCTCGATCGACGCGTCCGGCAGGCCGAGGTAGCCGGCCAGCGCCGCACCGACCGGCGCGTCGGCCGGCAGTTCCAACAGTCCCGACGCGTCGGCGTCGATGCCGAGCTCCTTCGCCGAGCACAGCATTCCCGCCGACTCGACGCCGCGCAGCTTCGCGGCCTTGATCGCGATCCCGCCCGGCAGGTTCGCGCCGACCGTGGCTAGCGGCGCTTTCAGCCCGACGCGCGCGTTAGGCGCGCCGCAGACGATCTGCACCGTCGCGCCGCCGCCCGTGTCGACCTGGCAGACCTGCAGGCGGTCGGCTTCGGGGTGCTTCTCGGCGGCGACGATCCGGGCCACGACGACGCCGTCGAGCGACTCGCCCAGCGGCGTGACGTCCTCGACTTCCAGCCCGATCGCGGTCAGCGTCGCGGCAAGTTCCTCGCGCGTCGCGGTCGTCGGTACGTGCTGGCGCAGCCAGTTCTCGGAGAACTTCATCGGTCGGGTATCCCGTTTTCACCTGGCCCGGGCCGGCAGTGCTGGCCCGGGTGCCTTGCGGCGTTCGTCACGAAGCGCCCGGATCCGTCTCGCCGGATCGGGCTGCGGTTTGATGTCACGCGAACTGGCGCAGGAAGCGCACGTCGTTTTCGAAGAAGCTGCGCAGGTCATCGACGCCGTAGCGCAGCATCGCGAAGCGCTCGACGCCGAGGCCGAATGCGTAGCCGGTGTACTTCTCCGGATCGATGCCGACGCTGCGCAGCACGTTCGGGTGGACCATGCCGCAGCCGAGCACTTCCAGCCAGCGGGTGCTGCCGTCGGGCTGCTGCCACGCGATGTCGACCTCGGCCGACGGCTCGGTGAACGGAAAGTAGCTCGGGCGGAAGCGCATCTCGAAGTCGCGCTCGAAGAACGCGCGCACGAATTCGGCCAGCGTGCCCTTGAGGTCGGCGAAGCTCGCATGCTCGTCGACCAGCAGGCCTTCGCACTGGTGGAACATCGGCGTGTGGGTCTGGTCGCTGTCGCTGCGGTAGACCTTGCCGAGCGCGATCATGCGCAGCGGCGGGCCGCTGCGGCGCGCGACGGCATCGAGCATGTAGCGCACCTGCACGCCCGACGTGTGCGTGCGCAGCAGCCGGCCGTCAGGGAAATAGAACGTGTCGTGCATCGCGCGCGCTGGGTGGTGCGGCGGGAAGTTCAACGCCTCGAAGTTGTGCCAGTCGTCCTCGATCTCCGGGCCGTCGCTGAGCTCGAACCCGAGCCGCCCGAAGATGTCCGCGATGCGCTCCATCGTGCGGCTGACCGGGTGCAGGCCGCCGCGCGCGGCGTCGATGCCGGGCAGGGTCACGTCGATCCACTCGGAGGCCAGGCGCGCGTCGAGTGCGAGCCCGTCGAGCGCCGCCTTGCGTTCGGCCAGCGCGGCCGCGAGCGCGTCGCGGGCCTGGTTGATCGCTTCGCCCGCCGCCTTGCGCTCGTCCGCCGGCAGCGTGCCCAGCTGCTTGAGCTGCGCGGTGACGCTGCCCGACTTGCCGAGCAGCGACACGCGCAGCGCCTCGATCGCGTCGGGCGAATCCGCCGCGGCGATGTCGGCCAGCGCCTGGGTCGTCAGTGACTGGATCGCACTCATCTAGCGGCCAACCTCCGGAACTCGTGGCCCCGCGTGCGGGGCCGGGTGTGGCGCGCCGGACGCCATCGCGTCCGTCGCCGCCGTGGATCAGCGGGTACGGCAGCCCGACTCGCCCGCGCCCCATTCGACGGGACCCACGTCGGGAACGCCGGCCCCAGAACGCAACATGGGGAAGGACTTGCGCCCTTCCCCATGCGTGTACTGCGATGTACGACCGGCACGGCGGGCCCCAAGGGCCAGCGGCCGGTCGACACACTTACGCTGCGAGCGCGCCCTTCGCCTTCTCGGCCAGCGCGGCAAAACCCGCCGCGTCGTGCACGGCGATGTCGGCCAGCACCTTGCGGTCGAGGGTGATGCCGGCCTTCATCAGACCGTTGATGAAGCGGCTGTAGCTCATGCCGTTCATGCGGGCCGCGGCGTTGATGCGCGTGATCCACAGCGAACGGAAATTGCGCTTCTTCTGCTTGCGGCCGATGTAGGCGTACTGCAGCGCCTTCGTGACCGCCTGCTTGGCGACGCGGAACACCTTGCGACGGGCGTTGTAGTAGCCCTTCGCCTGGGCGAGGATCTTCTTGTGACGGCGACGCGCCGTAACACCACGCTTAACTCGTGCCATTTTTCAGTCTCCTCACAAATACGGAAGCATGCGGTCCAGACGGCCCGCGTCCTCGGCACGAACATGGTTCGTCTGCCGGAGGTTGCGCTTCCGCTTGGTCGCCTTCTTGGTGAGGATGTGGCTCTTGTTGGCGTGGCCGCACTTGTACTTGCCGGAAGCGGTCTTCCGGAAGCGCTTGGCCGCCGCCCGATTGGTCTTGATCTTGGGCATTGCGATGTCCTTTCGGAGGTTATGTCACTGGCCTGGGCGGCAGCTCGTGCGGGATCCGCAGTCGCCACGCTTTCCGTCCTGCCCTGCCGGCTTGTAAGTCGTTGATCTGAAACGATCCGCGACCGGTCCTGATGGAACGTGGTGCCAAACCCGGCGAACCGGGCCGCGCATTATGCCCGCCCGCCGCGGCTCGCGCAAGAAAGTCCTTGCAAATCAGCGGCATCGGCACTCAGGACCCGGCATGTCCCCCGGGCCCCGGAAACAGCGAGGGCGCCCGGAGGCGCCCCGCCTCGCCAGCCCACCACGCGGGCCGAGGCCGATCAGCGCTTCTTCGGCGCGATCATCATCACCATCTGCCGGCCCTCCAGGCGCGGGCGCGACTCGATCACGATGTCCTCGCCCAGGTCCGCCTCGATGCGGGCGGCCATCTGCCGGCCCAGCTCCTGGTGGCTCATCTCGCGGCCGCGGAATCGGATGTTGACCTTGATCTTGTCGCCCTCTTCGAGGAAGCGGCGCATGTTGCGCAGCTTGATCTGGTAGTCGCCCTCGTCCGTGACCGGACGGAACTTCATTTCCTTGATCTCGACCTGCTTGGTCTTCTTCTTGGCCTCGTTGGCCTTCTTCTGCATCTCGAACTTGAACTTGCCGAAGTCCATGATCTTGCAGACCGGCGGATCCGCGTTCGGCTGAATCTCGACGAGGTCCAGGCCCTCGTCCTCGGCCATGCGCAGCGCGTCGTCGCGCGACAGCACGCCGATCATCTCGCCGTCGCTGCCGATGACGCGCACGCGCGGGACGCGGATCTCACTGTTCTTTCGGTTCGGCTTTTCGGGGGTGCTGATGTTGCGATCTCCAGGTGGGGTCGTGCCGGCCGACGGGGCGTCCGGGGTCTGAACAGGCTGCGGGCGCTAGCGTACGCCCTCTTCGCGCAAACGCGAGGCGAATTCGGCGGCGGTCATCGACCCCAAATCCTCCCCTCCCCGCGTCCGCACCGCGACCATGCCGTTTTCCTTTTCGCGGTCACCGACCACCAGCAGGTACGGCACGCGCTGCAGCGTGTGCTCGCGGATCTTATAGCCGATTTTCTCGTTCCGCAAATCGGCCGCGACCCGGAACCCTTGATTTGAAAAGGATTTCCGGACCCCCTCGACATAATCGGCCTGTGCGTCGGTGATGTTCATCACCACCGCCTGGAGCGGCGCCAGCCAGGCCGGGAATTGCCCGGCGTGGTGCTCGATCAGGATGCCGATGAACCGCTCCATCGAGCCGACGATGGCCCGGTGCAGCATGACCGGGTGGCGCTTGGCGCTGTGCTCGTCGACGTACTCGGCGCCCAAGCGGCCGGGCATCATGAAGTCGACCTGCATCGTGCCCAGCTGCCAGGTCCGGCCGATCGCGTCCTTCAGGTGGTACTCGATCTTCGGGCCGTAGAAGGCGCCCTCGCCGGGCAGTTCCTCCCACGCCACGCCGGCCGTGCGCAGCGCTGACCGCAGCGCGTCCTCGGCTTTGTCCCATGTGGCGTCGTCGCCGAGGCGCGAGTCCGGGCGCAGCGCGATCTTGATCTGGATGTCGGTGAAGCCGAAGTCCGAGTAGACCTGCAGCGCCTGCTCGTGGAACGCGCGGACCTCGTCCTCGATCTGCGACTCGGTGCAGAAGATGTGGCCGTCGTCCTGGGTGAAGCCGCGCACGCGCAGGATGCCGTGCAGCGCGCCCGACGGTTCGTTGCGGTGGCACGCGCCGAACTCGCCGTAGCGGATCGGCAGGTCGCGGTAGCTGTGCAGGCCCTGGTTGAACACCTGCACATGGCCCGGGCAGTTCATCGGTTTGAGCGCATAGGTGCGCTTCTCCGACTCGGTGAAGAACATGTTCTCCTTGTAGTTGTCCCAATGGCCGGACTTCTGCCACAGCGACACGTCGAGGATCTGCGGGCAGCGCACTTCCTGGTAGCCGCTGTCGCGGTACACGCGCCGCATGTACTGCTCGACGACCTGCCAGATCGACCAGCCCTTCGGGTGCCAGAAGATCAGGCCCGGCCCCTCTTCCTGCAGGTGGAACAGGTCCTGCGCCTTGGCGATCTTGCGGTGGTCGCGCTTCTCGGCCTCTTCCAGCTGGGTCAGGTAGGCCTTGAGGTCCTTGTCGTTCAACCAGGCCGTGCCGTAGATGCGGCTGAGCATCTGGTTGTTCGAATCGCCGCGCCAGTACGCACCGGCCACCTTCATCAGCTTGAAGGCACGCAGCTTGTCGGTGCCGGGCACGTGCGGCCCGCGGCACAGGTCGGTGAACTCGCCCTGCGTGTACAGCGACAGGTCTTCGTCGGCCGGAATCGACGCGATGATGTCTGCCTTGTAGTGCTCGCCGAGCCCCTTGAAGAACTCGACCGCTTCGTCGCGCGACTTCACGCTGCGCGAGACCGGCTGCGCCTCCTTGACGATCTTCTGCATCTCGGCCTCGATGGCCGGCAGGTCTTCAGGCGTAAACGGGCGCTCGTACGCGAAGTCGTAGTAGAAGCCGTTGTCGATCACCGGGCCGATCGTGACCTGCGCGCCGGGGAACAGCCGCTGCACGGCCTGCGCGAGCAGGTGCGCGGTGGAGTGGCGCAGCACGTCGAGCGCATCGGGATGCTTGTCCGTGACGATCTCGAGCGCGGCGTCGCGGTCGATGCGGAAGCCGGTGTCGACGAGCTTGCCGTCGACTTTGCCGGCCAGGGCGGCCTTGGCCAGTCCGGGGCCAATCGACGTGGCGATCTCGGCAACGCTGACGGGGTGGTCGAACTCGCGGCGGCTGCCGTCGGGAAGGGTGATCGCGATCATGGGGTCTGGCGTCTGGGGCCCGGCAGGGCCGGGACTTGGTGTAAGGGGCCGGAGGAGGCGGCGTCGAACTGCGGCACGCGCAACAAAAAAAGCGCCCGGGAGGCGCCTGTGCGGTGTGCGCGAGCCTCGTCGGGTCGGTCAGTGGCGGCGGGTAGTGCTCATGTCGCACGCTCGGCCGGCGGGTCGCGCAGGCCACCTGTGGTGATCGGCCGCGGCGGATGCCGGGCCCTTCGGGAATAGTTCGCCAGCGCGGGATTCAAGTCAACGCCGCGCGCCGGACGGCGATCCGTGCCGCCGGCGCGGGTCGCCGCACCGGAAAACAAAGAAGCCACCCGGGTCGCGGGTGGCTTCCTGTTGCTCCGGGCGTCCCGGTGACGCGCTGACATGCCGGGACGCGAATCTGGTGGGCGGTACAGGGTTCGAACCTGTGACCCCTACCATGTCAAGGTAGTGCTCTACCGCTGAGCTAACCGCCCGAAGGTGACCTCCGCCCCGCGCCGCCGAACCGCTCGGCGAGGGGCGCGCAGTGTAGCCCGCGGCCGCGCGGCCGGCAACCGGTCCGGCGGCGATTCTCGCGCCGCCGTTCGCCCGGTTAGGACGCCAGCCCGGCGTCCTTGAGCTTGCGCAGTTCATCGCGCACCGCGGCCGCCTCCTCGAACTCCAGGTCGCGCGCGTGCTGGTACATCTTCTGTTCCAGCGCCTTGATCCGCGACGCGATTTCCCCCGCCGACAGGCTGCGGTAGTCGGTCGTCGCCTCGGCCACCTTCCGCCCCTTGCCGCGCCCCTTGCCGGATTCCGGCTCGGCGCGCGCGCCCTCGAACACGTCGGCCATCGACCGCACCACCGACACCGGGGTGATGCCGTGCTCGGCGTTGTACTCGACCTGCTTCTGCCGGCGCCGGTCGGTCTCCTCGATCGCGCGCTGCATCGAGTTGGTGATGCGGTCGGCGTACAGGATCGCCTTGCCGCGCACGTTGCGCGCCGCGCGGCCGATGGTCTGGATCAGCGAGCCGGCCGAACGCAGGAAGCCCTCCTTGTCGGCGTCGAGGATCGCGACCAGCGACACCTCCGGCATGTCCAGGCCCTCGCGTAGCAGGTTGATGCCCACCAGCACGTCGAACACGCCCAAGCGAAGGTCGCGGATGATCTCGACGCGCTCGACCGTCTCGATGTCGCTGTGCAGGTAGCGGACCTTGACCCCGTGCTCGCCGAGGTACTCGGTCAGGTTCTCGGCCATGCGCTTGGTCAGCGTGGTGATCAGCACCCGGTCGCCCGCGGCGACGCGCTGGGTGATCTCGCCGAGCACGTCGTCGACCTGGGTTGCGACCGGACGGATCTCGACCTCCGGATCGATCAGGCCGGTGGGCCGCACCACCAGCTCCACGACCTGCCCTTCCGACTTCTGCAACTCGTACGGGCCGGGCGTCGCGGAGACGAAGATCGCGCGCGGCGAGCGGCCCTCCCATTCCTCGAACTTCAGCGGCCGGTTGTCCAGCGCCGACGGCAGGCGGAAGCCGAACTCGACGAGTGTTTCCTTGCGCGAGCGGTCGCCCTTGTACATCGCGCCGACCTGCGGGACGGTCACGTGGGATTCGTCGCAGACCAGCAGCGCGTCCGGCGGCAGGTAGTCGAACAGGCACGGCGGCGGCTCGCCCGGCATGTGCCCGGTCAGGTGCCGCGAGTAGTTCTCGATGCCGTTGCAGTAGCCGACCTCGGCCAGCATCTCAAGGTCGAACTGGGTGCGCTGGGCCAGCCGCTGCGCCTCGACGAGCTTGTTGGCCGCGTACAGCTGCTCCAGCCGCACCCGCAGCTCGTCCTTGATCGCGTTGATCGCCTCGAGCACCGTGCGGCGCGTGGTGACGTAGTGCGACTTCGGATAGATCGTGTAGCGCTGCAGCTTGCGCAGGCTCTCGCCGGTCAGCGGATCGAACGCGGTCACCGATTCGATCTCGCCGTCGAACAGCTCGATCCGCACGGCCTCGGCGTCGCTCTCGGCCGGGTGTACGTCGATGACCTCGCCGCGCACGCGGTACGTGCCGCGGCGCAGCTCGGTGTCGTTGCGGCTGTACTGCATTTCGGTCAGGCGCCGGATCAGTTCGCGCTGGTCGATCCGCTCGCCGCGGACCATGTGCAGCACCATGCGGAAATATTCGTTCGGATCGCCCAGGCCGTAGATGGCGGACACGGTGCACACGATGATCGTGTCGCGACGTTCGAGCAGCGCCTTGGTCGCCGACAGGCGCATCTGCTCAATGTGCTCGTTGACCGAACTGTCCTTGTCGATGAACGTGTCCGACGACGGGATGTATGCCTCGGGCTGGTAGTAGTCGTAGTAGCTGACGAAGTACTCGACGGCGTTGTGCGGGAAGAACGCCTTGAACTCGCCGTACAGCTGTGCCGCCAGCGTCTTGTTCGGCGCCATGACCAGCGTCGGCTTCTGCACCGCCTGGACCACGTTGGCGATCGTGTACGTCTTGCCCGACCCGGTCACGCCGAGCAGCGTCTGGTGCGCCAGCCCGGCCTCGAAGCCCTGGATCAGGCGCTCGATCGCCTGCGGCTGGTCGCCCGCGGGCGAGTACGGCGCGATGAGCTGGAAACCGGAGGGCGCGACGGAGTCGTTCATGCGGGCACCGGAAACGGGATCGGACAGTGTAGCCGGGGCCGATTTCACGGGTTGAGACGGGCTTTTCCTACCGCCCGGGGCGCCGCCGCCCGATGCCTGGGCCCGGACCCGGCTCGTAGGCTGGACACTCCCCTCAAGGAGGTCGCGCCATGCGCCGCAAGGAACGCGGATTCAGCCTGATCGAAGCCCTTATCGCCCTGGCCGCCGCAGCGCTCCTGCTCGCCGTCGCGGTGCCGGCGTGGTCCGCCGCCAGCGCCAAGGCCCACACGACGGCCGCCAAGGCCAGCATGGCGACCACCGTCCTCGACGCCGTCCGCCACTCCACCGTTACGGCAACCGAAGTCGTCGTCTGTCCCAGCGCGGACGGCGTGGCATGCGCCACCACCACGCGCTGGGAAGACGGCTGGCTGGCATTCGCCGATCGCGACGGCAATCGCAGGCCCGGGCCCGGCGAAACCCGGCTCCGCCATGCGGGCCCGCTCACCGGCGCGATCCGCATGCGTTCCACCAGCGGCCGGACCCGGCTGGTGTTCCAGCCCCACGGCGGCAACGCCGGCTCGAACGTCACGTTCACCCTGTGCGACGGCCGCGGGTCGCGGCACGCGACCACGCTGGTGCTCTCCAACGGCGGCAATATGCGCCAAGGGATTCCGACCCAGAACGCCGCGCTGGCCTGCGTGCACGGGGACTAGCGCTGGGAAAAGGCGGCCCACCACGTCGCCCTCCCCCTTGGACCTCAGGAGCTGTTCCCGGCTGCCGACAGCTGAGCCGGCCGCGACTGGTCGCTCCCCAAGGCAGCGACAGGTGCAATCGGTCCGCCTATGCCGACCTGGACTGGGCAAAGAAAAAGGGCTGCGATCTCTCGCAGCCCTTCTCGAATCTGGCGCCCGAAGTTGGACTCGAACCAACGACCCCCTGATTAACAGTCAAGTGCTCTAACCGGCTGAGCTATTCGGGCGGGGGCGCAAATGATGCCTTTGCGCCCGCCGGCCGTCAACAATATCCGGGCTACTCCCAAGGATAGATCCAGTCGATCTTCCGGAAGGTGTATGGATTATTGCCGTTCTTCTGGGCAGTGCAACTTCCGATCCGCGCGGGGATCGACGCGCCCTCGGTGAACGTCAGCGACACGACGCCGTCCGGCGGAATCAGCGCAAAGTTGATCTGGGTGGCCTCGCGAATCGTGCCCTCCGTGCCGGTCGCCACGGAAATGCTGGTTGCGGGGACACCGCCTACGCTCGCGGCCGTGACGTTGAAGTTGCGGTAGTACTGCCTCGGAATCACTTCCGTCACCGTCACGTCGTCGTTGCCGCTCTTGCACGTCGCGGTCACCGAGACGCTCTCCGATCCCAGGATGTAGTAGCGCAGCGCCGTCACGGCGCCCGCCACGTTGAGGGCTGGCACGTTCAGGCAGGCATAGTCGTTCGGGTTGTAATCCCCCGCCGCGACATCCAGCGAGCCGCCACAGAACCCTTGCGCTGCGGACGCGGCCCAGTTGACCTGCGGGTCGTTGCTGGTGTCCTCGTCGGACGTCTGCGGCAGACCCGTCAGACCCACCCAGAAGCGCGACGACCCGCCGGTATTGCCGGTTGCCGTCACCCGGAACTGCTGGCGATCCGTCGCCCGCAGATTGGCAGGCACCGTCGCCGGGTCGTCGAGAGTCCAGATGCTGTCGTCAAGCGGATCGACACCCCGCGGAAGCACGGCGACACCGGAGTTGGACGGCGTCACGCGCGCAATCGCGTAGGCGGTGTCGGTGTTGTTGGCATTCGTCAGGGCGTTCGTCCGCCCGCGGTAGGGCTGGGCCGCATTGAACGTCAGCGCGCTCGCGGTCTCGACACGAAGCACCGACGCGTTGTCCTGGAATGCGCTCCCCTGCAGGGCCTGCGCCTTCCAGAATGAAAGCTCGGTCAGGTTGATCGTGGTGAACGGGATGTACGGCAACGCGCACTCGATGTTGTTGCCGCTCGGACAGTTGGAGGGCAGCAGAGCGGTGGCAATGCGGTCGCGCGCGGCCTGATTGAGGTAATCGACGTACAGGCCGCGCAGATGGTGGTACCGCTCGTCCGTCGCCTGGTTGGTGGGCCGCCGGATCGCCAGCTCTGCCGGTGCATTCAAGCCCGCGTTGTCGTACAGAGTGGATGCGGCCGCAAGATCGACGGTCCAGTTCGAGCTACGAAGTCCGGTCAGGTTCGTGCTCAGGAAGTCCTTCACGAAGCCATTGATGCCGCTACCGCGGTTACCGCCGTATGCATCCGCCGCTGCCGTCGTCGGTATGCCGCTGGTGGCGGGGTCCGGGCTCCCAGAGGCGTTGGTCGTCGCCAGCAGGCCCGCGTACCGCGTGTACAGGTCCGCAGCGGTGCGCCAGAGGCCATCGACACGGATCATGCGACACGCCTCGCGGTACGTCCCGTTGGCGGCCGCGGGCACGATTACGAGGTTGCCCTGGTTATCGCGGTTGTAGTGGGTGTGCGCGAGCGTCTCTCCCGTGACTGCACCGCGTTCGGGATCGAACTTCGCCACGCCGGGCGACGCCGTGTCATGGTGATCGCGGCAGCACTCCGTGCAGAGCGCGCTCTGCGAAACGCCGGACGCCGGCCCGGCTGCCAGCGCCGCAAGCGCCGTTCCTGGCGGCTGGGTACTGGCGTTGTCGGGCTTGTAGAGCTCGTACCGCGCGCCGGTCCAGACCGCAGGCCACTGCGCCTGTCGATAGATCAGCGGCAGGCTGTTGCCTCCAGCCCCGTACTGGCAGGTGCAGCCGATGACCGTCGTTTCGACACGCCGCTGGATACGTGCCGTATTGGAGCTCTCGTTCGTGTAGGTCAGGACGTCGAACTTCGTACCGATGACCGACGAGTTGTTGCCTTGGCTCAGCAGTTCTGGGCGAGGATTCGTCGCGGCCGTCGAGTCGGTCGCGCTAACCGCGATCGGAATCATGCCGGGCACGGCGGGATTGGCGGTCCGCACGATGGGCGCCTTGCCGCTGTCTCCCGACAGCTCCTTGTCGACCAGGGTGTCAGACGCATCGAGCGCCGTCGGACTCAGGACGCTGTCCATGGTGAGCGTCCGCGCGTTGCCGGAGGCATCCGTCCATGCTGCTGCCACCCGCACGACCTTGTAGCGCGCATCCGTCGCACCGGCGAGTACATTCTCGGTGACTGTCTGAGTGATGGTCAGTCCCGAAATTGCCGCATCCGTCTGGGCCGCGCACACCTCGTTGGTCCCGACACAGGCCAGCGCACCAGCGCTGGCCGCAGACGCATAGCCTTGCGCCCGCATCTGGTCCATGCGGCTGCTGACCAGCGCCGCAACGCGCGAGCGCGCCTTGCTGTCCGCAGCGCTGCGCGTGAGGTTCGCCTGCAATGCGGCCAGCGCCAGCAGGCCAGTCGACAGCACCACGACCGCGATCATGACTTCGATCAACGAGAAGCCTTGCTGGCGGACGAACTGGCGATTGAAAGTGCGCATGTCCGTGCTCCGTAATCAGTAGCTGATGCGTTCGTCGGACCAGCCGCCGGGAACGCCCGAGAACCGCTGGTTCGCCGGATCGTTGGTCAGGTTGATCAGCACGTCGGCGTTGTAGACGATCGCCGCGGTGCCGTTGGCTTTGTCGATCTGCCCCTGCACGACCACCGAGCCGTAGACCGTCGCGCCGGCATTCATGTCCAGCGTGGCGTTGCCGCCGTTCTGCACTTCAGTAGCCGACATCACGTAGCCCGATGCGGGCGTGATCGTCAGCGCGCCGGCCTTGCTGCGAAGCAGGATCAAGCCGAACACGCGCCCCTGGATCCGTGCCGCGCCATCAATGACGAGCAGGACCGGCCGCGACGGCGTGCCCACCTGCTGGTTGGAGCCGATGTCGCAGCCTGTCTGGCACCAGACGAGGCCGGAGGCAGCGCTCGACAGGTAGGCCGATGTCGCGACCTGGGAGGCATTGAGGAGGTTCGCCGCCGTGGTTTCCGCGCTTGGGATCACTCTCAGCGCATTCTTGAAGAGGAAGGCCTCATCGACCCCCATCGTCGTCAGCACGCCCGTGTTCGGGTTCTTGTACTGGGTGAGCAGCTTGGTTTCGCAGAAGAAGTCGCCATCCGCATCATTCCAGGCCTTCACGCCGAACACGAACTCGAACAGGTCGCACGGGAACTCGCTCGGCACGACGTCGATGTTCACGCCCTTGCCCGCAACCGTACCGTCGATCTGACCGTCGATGTCGAGGATGTCGATGCCCTCGTCCTGCTTGTTGCCCGACTTGTCGTACGACAGCGAGCTGTCCGGCGCCAGGTCGCACTGGCAGTCGTCGCACACGACGATCCCGTCCTCGATCGTGGGCGTCACGCTGCCCTTGGTGAAGCGCGTGAACTCGTCGAAGTAACAGGTGTTCGGCGTACCCGTCTTGGTCAGGTCCTTGCGGGTCCAGACCGACACGGGGACGCCAGCGCCGCCGGCATTCGGGTTCGTCACGATCTGCAGGCCGCCGGTGACGTCGACGCTGCCCGACGCAACGACGGGCGGTTTGCCCGGCAGGTTGTTGAGGATGCTGAAGGCGCCGACCGTCTGGGTCAGCGTCACGCGCGCGTTCTCATCGGGCAGGCTGCCGACGCTGACGAACGTCAGGATGCTGGTGGGCGACGTATCCGCCGGGTCGTCGGTGCAGACGGTCGGCTCGGCGTCATCATCCTTGTAGGCGACGCGGCACAGCACGGGGGCGACGCCGTAGCGCGCGACGAAGCCGTTGCCGGTCGTGGTCACGGCAGGCGTGATCGGCAGCATCCGCGTCTCCCAGCCCGTCACGCTTCCGTTCCCGTCGAAATCGAAGCCGCCGCCTCGCCAGTAGTACATGGAGGAGCGGCGCGCCACGTTGACGGTGACGACGTTGCCGCCCGCGTCCGTGGTCTGGACGTTCGAGTTCGGCACGATCGCCCCGCACGGGAACGTGGTGTCCGCGTCGGTACAGCGCTCCCAGTTGCCCGCGGTGCCGATTGCGCCCGCGTTCTGGCGCAGGTACTCCATGCCTTCCGCCAGGCCCGCCTCGGCGACCTCCGTCACCAGCTTGCTGCGCAGGTCGTTGCCGGAACTGCGCTGCTCGAACAGGCCAACGTTGAGCGCGAACAGCGTCATGACGCTTGCGAGTAGCAGCAGCACGACCACGACGATGAGGACGTTACCGCTTTGACGGATGCGACTGGACATGGGGTGCCCCTCGGTGCGACTACGGGGTGACGGCCGCGGAGCGCGGCCAGATCGTGCGGGTAAGGGTGCGCTGGGTGCTGGCGTTGTCGGTCGAAAGGTGGCCGGACATCGCCACGTTCACTGAGCCGTCGGCGCCTCCCGTCATGACGACGCTGTCGAGCACCAACTCGTCGCTGTTCAGCGCCGAGCCCGTGCCGCACGCAACCGGAGCGGTGGTGCTGGTGCCCAGCAGGAGGTCGCCGTTGCTGAACGTAAACGTGCGGAACTGACCGGTGCCCGCCGCGGCGTCGCAGCGATAGCCCACCCGCAGGCAGGTGGCGCTCGCCACCGGCGCGATGTCGCACTCCGAGGCCGCTGCCCCACCCATGCCGACATTGGCCAGAGGATCCGTCAAGCCACGCGCGCGGCGCATCTCGAGCGTCATGATGTCCGCCAGCGAACGCAGCTCCTGCGTGAGCCGGGTGGCCTGGATGGTCTCGTTGTTCGATTGCATGATCGAAACGACCAGCGCAAGCACCGCGCCGGTCACGATCAGGCCGACGACCAGCGCGATCATCATCTCGATCAGGGTCACGCCCGCCTGGTGGCGGGCCATCGGCGTCATCAGCTGCATGAGTCGAACCCCGCCATGGCCGGCTGGCCGCTCGGCACGCACAGCGTCGCGCGACCCAGTTGGGAGACATCGAGCTGCAGCGTGTACTTGCCGCTCGGCGACGTCAGCGACGTCGAAGCGGTCGTGCCCAGCGGGCTCAGTCCACCGCTGCGGCTGCTGAAAATCAGGTTGGCCGGCGCCGTACCGATCGACACGCCGGCGAAATCGGCAGCATCGAAGACCAGCGGCCGGTTCGCGTCCATCGTGCAGGTGGCCGGGGCGGTGCAGTCGCAGGCCTCCGAACCGACGACGCTCATGCCCGGGGTCGCCGGCTCCGGCTTCGCCTTCGCGCCCACGCACCAGGCCGCGCCCGAGCCGCCGAACGACACGGCGACATCGCGGTTGCGCATGACCGATTCGGCGCGCGCGCTCGCAAGCAGCGTGACGACTTCATCGGCAGCCCCGCGAAGGCGGTAGCGCTCGAAGAAGTCGGTGAACGAGGGAGCGGCCAGGGTCAGCATCACCGCAAGCACGGCAACGACGACCAGCAGCTCGATCAGGGTGAAGCCTCGGGAGCGGTGCACGGCAACCTCCGTTGTTACGCAACGCAATCCTAGACAGGCTTCCGGCAGCAAGTAACGCCCCCCCCGACGACCGGGCAGGCCGTGGGGACGGGCGGTGGCGCTGCGCGGGTGGCGCTGGCTACGATGTGCCCACAGTCACGCAGCCGCGAGTCAGGGGATGGCCATGCGCAGGGAAGTTGTCGGTTTCACGCTGATCGAATTGATGATCGTCGTCGCCGTGGTCGCGATCCTTGCGGCGATTGCGGTGCCTGCCTACAACGAGCAGGTGCGCAAGAGCCGGCGATCGGATGCGGTTTCGGCCGCGGGCCAGTATCAATTGGCCATGGAGCGATGGCGCGCCGACCACCCCAGCTATGCGAATGACTCGAGTGGCGATCCCTATCCGGCTACGCCTACGAGTGCGTTCTACACGTTTACTCCGAGCAACGTCACTCCCACCTCATACACCCTCACGGCGGCCCCCCAAGGTGCGCAGACCGGGGACCGCTGTGGCAACCTGACGGCGACTCAGAACCTGACGACCAAGCCGCAGTGGGCGACAGCGGCCTGTAACTGACGAGGGTGTGGCCTACGCCACCACCCGATAGCACGGCCGGTATTCGCCGGCGATCTTCATTCGGCGCTGGGCGACGAACGCGCGCAACAGCGCGTCGAGCGATTCCATCATGTCGGGCGCACCGTGGATCTCGAACGGGCCATGCGCTTCGATTCGGCGCATGCCGTCTTCCTTGACGTTGCCGGCAACGATTCCGGAGAACGCGCGACGCAGGTCGGCGGCCAGCTCGTGCGGCGCGCGGCCGTGGTGGAGGTTGAGCGACGCCATCGCCTCGTGGGTGGGCACGAACGGCTGCTGGAACGCCAGCGGGATGTCGATCGACCAGTTGAAGTAGAACGAGTCCTTCTGGGCGATGCGGTGCTCGCGCACTTTGCGGATACCGGTGGACATCCGCTTGGCGACCGTCGCCGGATCGCCCACGATGATCTCGTAGCGCGAGGTGGCCGCTTCACCCAGCGTGAGGCGGATGAAGCGGTCGATCTGCTCGAAGTATGCGGCCGAGGCCGTCGGTCCGGTCAGGATCAGCGGGAACGGCAGGCCGGCGTTTTCCTCGCGCAGCAGGATGCCGAGCAGGTACAGGATCTCTTCCGCGGTGCCGACGCCTCCGGGGAAGACGATGATGCCGTGACCCATGCGCACGAACGCTTCGAGCCGCTTCTCGATGTCCGGCATGATGACCAAGTGGTTGACGATCGGGTTCGGCGATTCGGCCGCGATGATCCCCGGCTCGGTGATGCCGATGTAGCGCGTGCGGCGGCGGCGCTGCTTGGCGTGCGCGATGGTCGCGCCCTTCATCGGCCCCTTCATCGCGCCCGGGCCGCAGCCGGTGCAGATGTCCAGGCCACGCAGCCCCAGCTCGTAGCCGACCTGCTTGGTGTAGACGTACTCGTCGCGTGAGATCGAGTGGCCGCCCCAGCACACGACCAGGTTCGGTTCGGTCGGGTGCAGGATCCGCGCGTTGCGCAGCAGGCCGAACACCGCGTCGGTGATCCCGTCCGTGCTGGCCAGGTCGCGCCCGCCGTCCTCGCCCAGCTCGATCGCCGTGTAGGCCAGGTCGCGCACCACGGCGAACAGCAGCTCGGCCACGCCGCGGATCAGTTCCCCATCGACGAAGGCCATCGCCGGCGCGTGCACGAGGTCGATGCGCACCCCGCGATCCTGCTGGTGCACTTCGATGTCGAAGTCCGGGTACAGCTCCCGCGCTGCGCGCGGGTCGTCGGAGGCGCTGCCGCTGGTCAGGACCGCCAGCGCGCAGCGGCGCAGCAGGTCGTGCATGCCGGTCGACGCATCGCGCAGGCGCGCGACCTCGTCCCGCGACAGGACGTCGAGGCCGCCGCGCGGGTACAGGCGCGCGTTGACGGTCGGCAGATGGGTATCGATGTGTGCGGTCATTCCGTTGCTCTTCTTCTGTTCGTTCGTGTCTTCGCGGGCGACTGTATCGCAGTGGGCGCCGCCAAAGAAAACGGCCGGGTTTCCCCGGCCGTTCCCATGTTCCGGATCGTTGGCGCAGATCAGAACTTGTAGCGGAAACCCACCTGCAGCGACCAGCGCGAGATGCCGCGGTCGTCGTAGATGCGGGTGGTGTCCGGCGTGTTGAAGCGGTAGACGTACTTGCCGGTCGCCGGGTCGATGCCGCCGTACTCGACGACGCCGAAGCTGCCCGGGAACGCGACCTCCTCGATCTTGCCCCAATCCTTGTTGATCAGGTTGCCGACGTTGAGGATGTCCAGCCAAATCTCGGACTTGTGGCCCGACATGAAGCCCGGCAGCTCCTGCGAGATGCGCATGTCGAACTGGTTCACCCACGGGGCGCGGGCGCCGTTGCGCTCGGCCACGCGGCCGCGGTTCGCGCTCAGGTACTCGTCACCGTTGACGTAGTTCCAGAACGCGGCCTCTTCGGCCGGCGAGCCGAACAGCACGTCGCCCGGACCGGTCGGGATGTACAGCAGGTCGTTGCCCGCACGGTTGTCGCCGTTGGCGTCGTTGTCGAACACGTAGCTGTACGGACGGCCCGAGCGGCCCTCATAGAACATCGAGGCGGTGGTGTTGTAGTTGCCGAAGAAGGCGTGCTTCCAGCTGATCGCCGCGGTGAAGCGGTCGCGGATCTCGTACGACGAGCGCGCGGCCACGTTCTCGTTCGGGTTGAACGTGTTCGCGTTGCCCCACTGCGAGCCGGACGTCGAGCTGGTCAGCGCGCTGGCCTCGGTGGCGTTGGTGTACGTGTATGCCAGCAGCCAGGTCCAGTCGCTGTCGCCGAACGGCTTGTTGAGCGAGAACGTGAGCTGCTGCGACTCGCCCTTGTTGGTCGGACGCGCGATCAGCAGGTCGTTGAACGCGGTGTTGCGCAGCGCGCGACCGCTGGCGCCGCCCGACGCGGTGCCGGCCTGGTTGAAGTTGGCGCGGTTGTAGCCGGCGGTGTTCCAGTACAGCAGGCGACCGTCCTGGCCGACGCGGGTCGGGCCACCCAGGTTCAGCTGCTCGTAGTAGATGCCTTCCTTGACCGAGGTCAGCACCAGCTCGGTGGCGGCAACGACGCCCCACCACGGCAGCTCGGTGTCGAACGCGAGGTTGGCCTTCCACACGGACGGCTGGCCCAGCGCCGGGTCGACGAAGTCGACCGACTGCGTGCCGGCGCGGGCGCCGGGCGGGATCAGGTTGATCTGGTCGGCGCGGTCCGGGTCGAAGCAGCGCGGCTGGGCGATCGTACCGCCCGGGCACGGGCCGGCCAGGCCGGTCGAGAAGAAGTAGTCGGTGTAGCCGAAGCCGGTGTTGGTGAACGGATTCGACAGCCACACGTTCGCCGACGCGCCCTGGAACAGGCCGACGCCGCCGCGCAGCTGGCTCGGGCGATCGCTGTCGAAGGTGTAGTTGAAGCCGAAGCGCGGCTGCACCAGGTCGTTGCCGTCGATCGTCGCGCTGTTGTCGAACCCGGTGAACGTCGACGCGGCGGCGTTGTAGGTCGGCTCGCTGTCGACCATCGGCTTGTCATAGCGCAGGCCGAAGGTCAGGGTCAGGTTGCTGTTGACCGCCCAGGTGTCCTGCACGAACACGCCGAGGTTCTTCAGGCCCCAGATCGCGGCCATGTTGTCGAGGTTGCCGTTGGCCGGATAGAACAGCTGGTAGCGGCTCGGGCGGCCGTTCTCGAAGTCGGCGATGCTGTTGAACGTGTACGCACCATTGATGCGACGGCCGAACAGGTTGTAGATGTCGTTGTCTTCGTAGTCGAAGCCGAACTTCATCGTGTGGTCGCCGAGGAACAGGTTGCCGGCGAAGAACGCGTTGAGCGTCTCGGTCTCGAGGATGTTGGCGTGCGTGTTCTCTTCGGTACCGAAGTTCAGGAAGTTGTTGCCGATGCGGACCGAGATGGCCGGCAGGTCGCCCTTCGGCGTACGCACGGCCGAATAGTCGCGGCGGGAGATCTTCGCTTCGGTCGAGAAGCTGTCGGTCCAGTCGCTGAACAGCTGCGCGGTGTAGGTGTCGAACTCGAAGTCGCGCTGGTAGTCGTAGGTGCTCAGCGCGATGTTGGTGCCGCTGAAGCCCGGGAACACCGCCACGCTCTGGTCGGACGTGCCATAGCGCACGCTCAGGCGCTGGCTGTCGGTGATGTTCCAGTCGATCTTGAGGCCGTACTCCTCGCTGGTCGTGTCGGCGCCGCCGACGCCGAAGCTGCCGGCGTCGAAACCGTAGCCCGACGCCGCCGTGCGCACGCGCTGGATGTCGGCGTCGGTGATGCCGACGATGTTCGACGCGCCGGAGCCGACCGGGCCGAACGTCGGGCCCGGGGCGCCGAGTTCGCTCTTCTCGTAGTTGAAGAAGAAGAACAGCTTGTCCTTGATCAGCGGGCCGCCGACGGTCAGGCCGTAGGTGGTGTCGTCCTCGAAGCCCGAGAAGTCGGTGCCGTTCTCGTTCTTGCGGACCATCGAGTTGTCGCGGTACAGGCCGTACACCGAGCCGCGGAACTGGTTGGTGCCGGACTTGGTGACCGCGTTGATCACGCCGCCGGTGCCGCCGGAGATGGTGACGTCATAGTTGGCGACGTCGACCGAGATTTCGTCGATGGCGTCCATCGAGAACGGCTGCTTCGGCGTCGGCAGGCCGTTGGACTCCAGGCCGAAGCTGTCGTTGGTGCTGATGCCGTCGACGCGGATCGCGTTGTAGCGCGGGTTCTGGCCGCCGACCGAAATCTCGTTGCGCGACTTGTCGGTCTGCGACACGCGCGGGTCGAGGCGGGCGTAGTCCTGCAGGTTCCGCTCGATCGACGGGAAGGCGTCGATCTGCTCGCGGGTCACGTTGCTGCCGGCGCCGATCTTGGTGGCGCTGAACACTTCCGAGCCGCCGTAGGCGATGGCCTGGACCGACTCGAGCGTGGTCACGTCGTTGCGCAGGGCGACGTCGACTTCGTTGACCTTGTCGAGGTTGAGGTAGACACCTTCCTGCGCGGCGGTGCCGGCGCCGGCCTTGGTGCTGGTGATCGTGTACGGACCGCCGACGCGCAGGCCGCGGGCGTTGTACCGACCGTCCGCACCGGTGACGGCGCGGCTCACCGTGCCGGACTCGGTGTGCACGATGGTGACTTCAGCGCCAGCCACCGGCTGGCCGTCGGCGCCGACGACGCGACCGGCAACGCCGGCGGAGGTCTGCTGCGCGAACACCGGTGCGGTGGCAAGAGCGGCGAGGAGTCCCAGCGTGAGCTTGGACATCCGGACACGATTCGGGTGGGTCATTGCGAAGGCCTCGGTGCGTGGAATGCATTAGCCGGCACGACCGCGCATCCGGCCCCACCGACGATCTGGAATTGCCCCTGACCCGGCCGGCATGCGTCGCCCCCGGGTTAACAGCAGTTTAACAGCCTAGGCCCCGGATGTTGCAGGTCTGTGACGTCTGACAAATTCCTGAGACCTGTCTCGTTTAGCCCGCAGGGCCTTCCCTTGCCCCGGGGCCGCTTGCACGCCCCTGGGTTCACTGCCCGCCGACCAGCGGGCCTCAGGGCGGCGATATCTGCAGGTAGGTGCCCAGCCCGTCGAGGAACATCTGCACCGAGATGGCGACCAGCAGCATGCCCATCAGCCGCTCGACCGCGGTCAGGACGCGGGTGCCGAGCCACTTGTAGAGGAAGGTGGCTGAAAACAGGATCGCCGCGGTCGCGCCCCACGCGATCAGCAGGGCCAAGCTCCAGTCGCCCAGCCGATCCGGGTCCTTGCTGCCCATCAGCATCACCGCCGCCATCCCGGACGGGCCGGCCACCAGCGGGATTGCCATCGGCACGATGAAGGGCTCACCGTCCGGGATCTCGCCCATCAACCCTTCCGGCGGCGGGAAGATCATCCGGATGCCAATCAGGAACAGCACGATGCCGCCGGCGATCGACACCGATTCCTGGCGCAGGTGCATCAGCTCGAGCGCGTACTTGCCGGCCCACAGGAACAGCATCAGCACGCCGAGTGCGATCAGCAGCTCGCGGGCGATGATGATCCGCTGCCGGCGCGCCGGCAGCCCGCGCAGCAGGCTCAGGAACACCGGCACGTTGCCGAGCGGGTCCAGGATCAGGAACAGCAGCAGGGCGGCCGAGGCGATGGTCATGGCGGGTCCGTTCGGGGCAGCCGCTCAGGGCGCCGGGGTCCAGATCTGGCCGCGGTGCTCCCGACCGGCGGCCGACAGCAGGCGGACGCAGGCCGGCGCATAGAGTGCCGCGTCGCGGGCGCTGCGATCGGCGTCGTCGGCATACGCGCGCGCGCGCAGCGGCGTGCGCATGGGGCCCGGACGCAGGCCGGCGACGCGCACGGTGGAGTTGGCCAGCTCAGCATGCAGGGTCGACACCAGGCCGGCCAGCCCGTGGTGCGCCACGCCGTAGCCGCCCCAGTACGCGCGCCCGACCCGCTCGGGGTCGTCGACGGTGAACACCACGGCCGCATCCGGTGCGCGCGACAGCAGGGGCAGCAGCGCCTGCGTCAGCCACCACGGGGCGGTCAGGTTGACGTGCACGGCCCGCGCGAACGCGGCCGGGTCGGTCTGCAGCAGGGGGGTCAGTCCGGCGAAGTCGGCGGCGCAGTGCAGCAGGCCGTCGAGGCGGCCGAGCTCGGCGTCGATGCGCGAGGCGAGCTCGGCGTAGTCGTCGGCCGATGCGCCCTCGAGGTCCAATGGATAGAGCAGCGGCTCCGAACCGTTCGCCGCGATCGCGTCGTAAACCCGGTTCAACTTCGCAACCTTGCGACCGAGCAGGACCACGGTGGCGCCGGCGCCGGCGCTGGCTTGGGCCGCGGCCGAGCCCAGCCCGCCGTTGGCGCCGGTGACCAGCACCACGCGGCCGGCCAGCGGCCGAGGGGCGTCGGATGCGCCCATCGCGACCTCGGCCATTACTGCGTCTGGGTCTCGCTGATCATCCGCGCCAGCTCGCCGGATTCGAACAGCTCCATCGTGATGTCGCAGCCGCCGATCAGCTCGCCGTGGATGAAGAGCTGCGGGAACGTCGGCCAGTTCGAGTAGCGCGGCAGGTTGGCGCGGATCTCCGGGTCCTCCAGCACGTTGATCGTGTGCAGCTGGGTGGCACCGGCCGCCTTCAGCGCCTGCACCGAGCGGCTTGAGAAGCCGCACATCGGGAACTGCGCGGTGCCCTTCATGAACAACACGATCGGATGGCTCTCGACTTCCGCCTGGATCCGCTCAAGCACAGACGACATGGAACGCTCCTGCAATGACGCGTTGCGCCGGCTTCGACGCGGCGCGACGGGGTGTGGGGATAGAATGCCCATTGTAAGCCTTCTCCCAGCGCAGCCGCGGGTCACCGGCCCGCTCCAGCGCTCCCCCGTAACGCTCCGGACCGCCAAGGAACCCGACATGGCCATCGAACTGCCCGCCCTGCCCTACGACCGCACCGCCCTCGAGCCGCACATCTCGGGCGAAACGATCGACTTCCACTACGGCAAGCACCACCAGGCCTATGTGACCAACCTCAACAACATGATCGGCGGCACCGAGTTCGCCGACATGCCGCTCGAGGACATCATCCGCAAGTCGCAGGGCGGCATCTTCAACAACGCCGCGCAGATCTGGAACCACACGTTCTACTGGAACTGCCTGAAGCCCAACGGCGGCGGCGAGCCGACCGGCAAGCTGGCCGACGCCATCAACAAGGCGTTCGGCGATTTCGCCAAGTTCAAGGAAGAGTTCACCAAGGTCACCGTCGGCACGTTCGGCTCGGGCTGGGGCTGGCTGGTGCAGCGCCCGGACGGCTCGCTGGCGCTGGTCAGCACGTCGAACGCGGCCACGCCGCTGACCGGCGACGACACCCCGCTGCTGACCTGCGACGTGTGGGAGCACGCGTACTACATCGACTACCGCAACGCGCGGCCGAAGTACGTCGAGTCGTTCTGGAACCTGGTCAACTGGGACTTCGTTGCGTCGAACATGCGCTGATCGCGCACGGCGACCGACAGCAAAACGGCCGGGGCAACCCCGGCCGTTTTGCTTTGCGCGATCCGCCCGTTCCCCGGTGGCTAGCGGCCAGCCGCCAATGCGGCAATCACCGGCGCGACCTGGTCCGCTCGCCGCAGGCCGGCGCCCACCCGCCCAAGCGCGTCCGCCAGATCCCGCGGGCGGTCCGCGCGCAACGTAGCGTGCCCGACCTTGCGCCCGTCGCGCGGCGACTTGCCGTAGTCGTGCCAGTGGCCACCGGGCTCGCGCAGCACCGGAGCCGGGTCCGGCATAGACCCAACCCAGTTCAGCATGCAGGCGTGGCCGATCGCCGCGGTGTCGCCGAGCGGCAGCCCGAGCACCGCGCGCAGGTGGTTCTGGAACTGGCTGGTCTGCGCGCCTTCGATCGTCCAGTGCCCGGAGTTGTGCACGCGCGGGGCCAGCTCGTTCGCCAGCAGCACGCCGTCGCGGCAGAACAGCTCCAGCGCGAACACGCCGACGTAGTCGAGGGACTCCGCCAGCGCGCGGGCATGCGCTTGCGCAGACGCGGCGAGCGACGCGTCGACCCGCGCCGGCGCCAGGCTGGCGGACAGCACGCCGTCGACGTGCCAGTTCTCGGTCAGCGGCCAGGTGCGCAGCTCGCCATCGCGGCCGCGCACGGCGACCACCGACAGCTCGCGCTCGAACGGCACGAACGCCTCGAGGATCAGCCCGACCGTCGCCGCCTGCGCGCCGAGCGCGTCCCACGCCGCGACGGCATCGTCGGCCGTGCGAATCCGGAACTGGCCCTTGCCGTCGTAGCCCAGGCGCCGGGTCTTGAGGATGCACGGCGTGCCGATGGCGGCGATCGCGGCGTCGAGGCCCTCGCGCGTATCGATCGCGGCGAACTCGGGGACCGGAATGCCGAGCTCCCGGAACAGCGTCTTTTCCGCCAGCCGGTCCTGCGCGATCGCCAGCGCGCGCGGGTTCGGGAACACCGACACCCGCTCGCTGAGCCACTGCGCCGACTCGGCCGGCACGTTCTCGAAATCGAAGGTCGCCACGTCGACGCGCGAAGCGAACTCCGCCAGCGCCGTCTCGTCGCGGTAGTCGCCGATCACCATCGGCGCGAACTGGCCCGCGCAGGCATCGGCGACGTTGTCCATCACCAGGAAGCGAAGGCCGAGCGGCGCGCCCGCCAGCGCCATCATCCGGGCGAGCTGGCCGCCCCCGAGGATGCCGACGGTGGTCACGCGGGGCTGCCCGGCTGCGGCACGCGTGGGTCGTCGTGCGCGAGCACGTCGTCGGTCTGACGCTTGCGGAAAGCGGCCAGCGCAGCGGCGATCGCCGGGTGGTCGTGCGCCAGCAGCGACGCGGCGAACAGGCCGGCATTGGCCGCGCCGGCCGTGCCGATGGCGAACGTCGCCACTGGAATGCCCGCGGGCATCTGCACGATCGACAGCAGCGAATCCATGCCGTTGAGCGCCTTGCTCTGCACCGGCACGCCCAGCACCGGGATTGCGGTCTTGGCCGCCAGCATGCCCGGCAGGTGCGCCGCGCCGCCGGCGCCGGCGATGATCGCGCGCAGTCCGCGCGCGGCCGCCGATTCGGCATAGTCGAACAGCAGGTCGGGCGTGCGGTGGGCCGACACGACGCGCACCTCGTGCGGCACGCCGAGCGCGTCGAGCCGGGCCGCCGCGTGCTGCATCGTGTCCCAGTCCGAACGCGAGCCCATGACGATGCCGACGAGCGGCTCGGCCGAGCCGTGAGAACCGGAAGCGGGTGCGGACATTGGTGGCCCTTTGGCGCAAAGCCGTATTCTAGCGCCCTGCCCCACGACCCCGGCACGGCCCCATGGATCGCAAGCTGCTCGACCTGCTCGTCTGCCCCCTCACCCGCCAGTCGCTTTCGCTGCTCGACACGCGCGGCCTGGAGGCGGTCAACGCCGCGATCGCGGCCGGCGGCGTGGTCCGCGGCGACGGCAGCCCGCAGGCCGACGCGATCGCCGAAGCGCTCGTTACGCGCGATCGCAAGACCGTCTACCGGGTGGACGACGGCATCCCGGTGCTGCTCGGCGAGGATGCGATCGCGACCGCGCAGATCGACGGCTTTCCGTCGGCGTGAGCGCGGCGATGCAGATCCTGCCCCCACCGAGCGAGCAGGTGTCCGTCGACGTCGCGCGCGCGCTGGCCGAGGACCTCGGCAGTGGCGACGTCACCGCGGCGCTGCTGCCGGACATCGCCGACAACGCGTACCTGCTGTGCAAGGAGGATGCGGTCGTGTGCGGGCGGCCGTGGTTCGATGCCTGCCACCGCGCGCTCGACCCCGAGGTGCGCATTGAATGGCGCGTTGCCGAGGGCGCCCGCGTCGCCCGCGGCACGGTGCTGGCGACGCTGCAGGGCCGCGCGCGTGCCCTGGTCAGCGCCGAGCGCGCATCGTTGAATTTCCTGCAGACCCTCTCGGGCACGGCGACGACGACGGCGGCCTATGTCGAGGCCGTGCGTGGTACGGGCGCGACCATCCTCGACACCCGCAAGACCTTGCCGGGGCTGCGGCTCGCGCAGAAGTACGCCGTGCGCGTCGGCGGCGGCGCCAACCACCGCATCGGTCTGTACGACGCGGTGATGCTGAAGGAAAACCACGTCCGCGCGGCGGGCTCGCTGACCGGTGCGATCCGCGCCGCGCGCGCGATGCACCCGACGCTCCCGCTGATCGTCGAAGTGGAGACGCTTGCCCAGCTGCGCGAAGCGCTCGACGCCGGCTGCGAGCGCATCCTGATCGACGACTTCGACCCGGCGACACGCCGTGAAGCGGTGGCGATCGCATCCGGCGCGCCGTACGCGCGGCGCATTCCGCTGGAAGTGTCCGGCGGTGTCGACCTCGCCGGCGTCCGCGCGATCGCCGAGGACGGGGTCGACTGCATCTCGATCGGCGGCCTGACCAAGCACGTCCACGCGATCGACCTGTCGCTGAAACTGGGGCCGCCGCCGACGGCCTAGCCGCTCGGGCACCCCCCCGTTACGCCGCGATCAGAGCACGATCCAGGCGATCAGCGCCGCAACGACCACGGCGGCACCGGCAATGATCCAGCGCCACTCGCGCGCCGCCTGTCCTGCGCGCGCCGCCTGCGTTTCCGGCTCGACCGGGGCGTGTTCGTTCTGCAGCGATGCGACCAGCCGGAAGCGCAGGGCGTCAAAGCCGATCTCGTCGCCCACCCGCACCTCGCCGCGAAGTACGCGGCGCTCGTTGATGAAGCTGCCGTTGGTCGAGCCGAGGTCCTCGAGCTGCACGCCCTCGTCGGTCGGCAGCAGCCGTGCGTGCATCCGCGAGATGCCCGCCTCGTCCAAGCGCATGGCGCATTCGGGCGCCCGGCCCACCAGCGTGACGCCGTGCAGCGGGAAGCTGCGGCCGAACGACTCGCCCGACAGACAGCGCAGAACGTAGCGCGGCAGCACCGTGCGGACCGCGGTGACGCCGGGGTCGTCGTTGGCCGAGGCCGGCACCTTCCCCGGCGCGCCGGCCTGGTGGCGCACCGCGGCCACCGCCTCCAGCGACGAGAGCTTGGCCTGCACGCTGTTGAACGACACCGTGTCGCCCGCGCGCAGCGCGATCAGCCCATCGACCGCGCGCCCGTTGACGCTGACCGACGTGCCACGCGGCGCCTCCAGCATCACCCCGTGCGCGGTGACGTGCAGCTGGCAGTGGTCGGGCATCACGCCGGGGCGGTCGAGTACGATCGTCGCGTTGGGGTCCGAGCCGATGCGGCTGACGCCGGGCCCGAGCAGCACTTGCGGGTGTTCGCCACCGGGGAAGACAAGCTTCATTGGGTACTCGATGCGGGAGTTGATAGGGCGCGGCGAGCCTTGCGGACGGCCCGGCGCGTCGCCACAGTAGCTGCATGCCGACTCTAGTAATCGTGATGATCGTGTCTGCGATGGCGTTCGCATTCTGGAGCGCGGGTCGCGCCGCGGCCGAGCGCGCTGAAGCCGTGGGACGCGATGCGTGCCGCGCCGCCGGCGTGCAGTGGCTCGACCAGAGCGTGCACGCGATCGGGCTGCGCCTGTGCCGGCACGACAGCGGCTGGCTCGGGTTCGAGCGGACGTTCCGCTTCGACTACTCGATCGACGGCGAGGACCGCCACGTGGGTCGCCTGGTCCTGCGTGGGGAACGGCTTGTGGCCTTCAGCGGACCCGTTACGGCCGCGCCGGTCCGGCTGCACTAGCCGGCCGCACCGCGACCTCGCGGTCAAGACGCCCGCGGTGCGGCGAGCGTTTCGGTGCCGCCTACTTGACGATCCGCAGGTGCCCGCCGCGTCGCGGCGTGGGCGTGTCGGGATCGTCGGGACCGTCGCTGTCGCTGTCCCCGTCAACGTCGACGTCGCCGTTCGACGTCGGCACGACCGCGAGCGACGGCCGGTTGATCTCGACCTCGACGTCCCCCTCGACCCCGTCGTCGTCACCGAGGCCCGGCTCGGTGCTGCCAGCCGGCATGTCCTCCGGCAGCGCCATGCCCTGACCGGTCTCGCGCGCGTAGATGGCAAGCACCGCGCCGACCGGGACCGACACGTTGTGGCTGACCCCGCCGAAGCGCGCGCTGAAGCGGATCACGTCGTTGCCCATGTCCAGATGCGACACCGCGCGCTCGGCGACGTTGAGCACGATGCGCCCGTCTTTCACGGCGTGAACCGGGACGCGGACCGCCGGACGCGTGGCGTCCACCAGCAGGTGCGGGGTCATGCCGTTGTCGACGATCCACTCGTACAGCGCCCGCAGCAGGTACGGGCGGTGGCTGGTCATCGGGGTCGCATCGTCTGACATGCCGACAGTCTAGCGCCCGGCCGCGTGGCCGGGCGCGCTCGGGCGGGCGGTTGCAGGCGTCAGGCCGGCAGGTCGCGCAGCTTGCGCTCCTGCTCGGTCAGGCTGCGGGTGAAGCCCGGGTTGCGGAAGATGCGGTTGCCGTAGTCCTCGATCGCCTTGCCGTCCTTCGGCATCGGCACGCCGAGCGCGTCGAGCCGCCAGATGATCGGCGCCATCGCGCAGTCGGCCAGGCTCATTTCCGGATTGAGGAAGAACTTGCTGGCCTTGAACAGCGGCACCGACGCGGTCAGCAGTTCCTTCAGGCGCTTGCGCCCGGCTTCGGCCTGCGCCTTGTTGCCGAGCTGGATCGCCTGCACCTGCGGCACCCAGTCGTGTTCGAGGCGCAGCATCGCCAGGCGCAGCCGGGCACGCGACAGCGGATCGACCGGCATCAGCGGCGGATGCGGGTAGCGCTCGTCGAGGTATTCGCTGACGACGCTGGCCGCGTACAGGACCAGGTCGCGCTCGACCATAGTCGGCACCGAGTGGTACGGGTTGAGGTCGATCAGGTCTTCCGGCGGGTTCTGCGGATCGACCGCGATCAGGTCGTAGGTCACGCCCTTGGCCGCGAGCACCAGCCGCACGCGGTGGCAAAGCACGCAATCGGTGGACGAGAACAGGGTCAGGGCATTACGCATACGTGGACTCGCCGCCATCATCGACCTCTCCAGCGCCCGGAATCCGCCGGACGCAAGACGCCACCCACCCCGTGTGGGCAGTCATCACGGCCTCGAGCCGCACCCGTGTCCCCGCCCGGCCCGCATCGCGGGACCGGATGGCAAAAATCCGGCGCCTCAGGGGCGCCGGATTCCGGGTCGGGCTCAGTGCTCCACGTCGCGCCAGTATTCCGTCTTCAACAGCCAGGCGAGGAACGTGAAGGCCGCCAGGAACAGGATCACCCACACGCCGAGGCTCTGGCGCTTCAGGGCGGCAGGTTCGCCGGCGTACTCGAGGAATGCGGTGATGTCGCGCGCGGTCTGGTCGAACGCCTGGGCGTCCTGCGTGCCGGCCTGGGTGACCTTCAGCGCGTTGACCGGACGTTCGCCGGTGGCCTTGTCCGGCTCGCCGAACTCGGCGTGCTGCAAACCCTGCAGCTCCCACAGCGGGTTCGGCATCGACGCGTTCGGGAACAGCTTGTTGTTCCAGCCCAGCGGACGCGACTCGTCGAGGTAGAACGACTTGAGGTAGGTGTAGATCCAGTCGCTGCCGCGCACGCGGGAGATCAGCGACAGGTCCGGCGGGAGCTTGCCGAACCACTGGGCGCCCTGCGCCTCGGTCATGCTCACCTGCACCTGCTCGCCGAACTTGGCGCCAGTGAAGTTGAGGTTCGCCATCACCTCGGCCTCGCTGAGGCCCAGGTCCTCGCCGATCCGCGAATAGCGCAGGTACTTCAGCGAGTGGCAGCCCGAGCAGTAGTTCATGTACAGCTTTGCGCCGCGCTGCAGCGAGGCGCGGTCGTCGAGGTCGACGCCCGACTGCATCACGTCGCCGCCACCGGCCGCGAGGGCCGAGAACGACACGAGGACGCCGGCGGCGAACACGGCAAGCTTGCGCAGGGACTGCATCGGGGCGGCCTTGGTCTGGTCGGAGGCGGGCGTCAGGTTAGTCATGCATAGTCACCCGTTCCGGCACCGGCTTGGTCTTGTCGAGCTTGGTCCACAGCGGCATGGTGAAGAAGAAGGCGAAGTAGAGGAAGGTCAGCACGCGGCCGATCTGGGTCTCGACCGGGTCGGTGCCGGGGCCGGCGCCGATCTTGCCGAGCCACACGAAGCACACCGCCAGCACGCCGAGCGCGACCTTGGTCATCCAGCCGCGGTAGCGGTGCGAGCGCACCGGGCTGCGGTCGAGCCACGGCACCGCGAACAGCACGGCAATCGCCGAGAACATCACGATGACGCCGCCAAGCTTGTCCGGGATCACGCGCAACATCGCGTAGTACGGCGTGTAGTACCACACCGGCTTGATGTGGGCCGGCGTCACCAGGCGGTTGGCCTCGGTGAAGTTGTCGTGCTCGAGGAACCAGCCGCCGAACGCCGGCGCGAAGAAGATCACGAACGCCGACAGCATCAGGAAGAAGCCGACGAAGACCAGGTCCTTGACCGTGTAGTACGGGTGGAACGGGATGCCGTCAGCCGGCTTGTTCGCGTCCCAGCGGTTGCCCTTGACCTTCTTGATGTCGACGCCGTCGGGGTTGTTCGACCCCACCTCGTGCAGCGCGCCCAGGTGCAGCACGACCAGCAGCAGCAGGACCAGCGGCATCGCGATGACGTGCAGCGCGAAGAAGCGGTTGAGGGTGGCGTCGCCGGGCAGGTAGTCGCCCATGATCCACTCGGTCAGGCCGTTGCCGATGACCGGGATAGCGCCGAACAGCGAGATGATCACCTTGGCGCCCCAGAACGACATCTGGCCCCACGGCAGCACGTAGCCCATGAACGCCTCGGCCATCAGCACCAGGTAGATCAGCATGCCGAGGATCCACACCAGCTCGCGCGGCTTCTGGTACGAGCCGTACATCAGGCCGCGGAACATGTGCAGGTAGACGACGATGAAGAACATCGACGCGCCGGTGGAGTGCATGTAGCGGATCAGCCAGCCCCACTCCACGTCGCGCATGATGTATTCGACCGACGCGAACGCTTCGGCCGCCGACGGCTTGAAGTGCATCGTCAGGAAGATGCCGGTGACGATCTGGTTGACCAGCACGACCAGCGACAGCACGCCGAAGATGTACCAGATGTTGAAGTTCTTCGGCGCGTAGTACTCGGTCATGTGCTTGCGGTACATCGGCATCAGAGCCGGTGCGCGCGCGTTGACCCAGTCCATCACGGAGGTGGCTCCGCGGGTGATGATGCTTGCCATGGCTTATGCAGCTCCCGGGGCGTTCGTGGGATCGACGCCAATCACCAAGGTGTTGTCGTCGGCATAGTGGTGCGGCGGCACGACCAGGTTGGTCGGCGCAGGCACGCCCGAGTAGACGCGGCCGGACATGTCGAACTTCGACTTGTGGCAGGGGCAGAAGTACCCGCCCTTCCACTCGCTGTCGAACGGCTCGGGCCGGATCTCGGCCTTCATCTCCGGCGAGCAGCCCAGGTGCGTGCACAGGCCGACCAGCACCGACACCTCGGGCTTGATCGAGCGCAGTTCGCCGCTGATGTAGGCCGGCTGCTGGTCCTTGTTGTCGGACTTCGGGTCGCTGAGCTGGGCGTCGAGGGTCGGAAGCGCGGCGAGCACGGCCTTGGACCGCTTGACGATCCAGATCGGCTGGCCGCGCCATTCGACGATCAGGCGTTGACCTTCGGCCAGCGCGCTGATGTCGGCGATCACCGGGGCGCCGGCGAGCTTGGCGCGCGCGCTCGGGCTCCACGACTTGATGAACGGCACGGCCGCAATGCCGGCGCCGACGGCGCCGACCACTACCGTGGTCCCGGTCAGGAACCGACGGCGGCCCTGGTTGACAGGATCATTGACCCCTTGGTTGGCCATCCGGCACTCCGCAAAGCGTTGAATTCAGGGTTCGTCCGCACCGAGGGCGCCCGGAGGGGCGTCAGGCGGCTCAAAGACGGCGAAGTTTAACGGAAGCGTCACTGGCGCGACAATCCGGCGCACCGCCGACCCGGACACGGGCCCCCGCAGATACGGTCAACGCGTGGCGGTGGAGACGCCGCGGTAGCGCTCGGCAAGCTGCGCGACGCGGACCACGTAGCGCTGGGTCTCGCTGTACGGGGGCACGCCCCGGTACTTGTCGACCGCGCCCTCACCGGCGTTGTAGCCGGCCGCGGCCAGGGTCAGGTCACCCTTGAACCGCTTCAGCAGCCACGCGAGGTAGCGCACGCCGCCGCGGATGTTCTGGCTGGGCTCGAACGCGTTGCCGACGCCGAACCGCTTGGCGGTTGCCGGCATCAGCTGCATGAGGCCCTGGGCGCCGACCCGGGACAGCGCATTGGGGTTGAACGCCGATTCGGCGTGGATGATGGCCCGCACGACGGCCTCGTCGACCCCGAACTCGTTGGCCGCCGCCGCGATCTCGTTGCGGTACGCGTCCGTGTTCAACCGGATCTTGCCGAAGTTGACGCCCGGCTGCGCCCCGCACGCGAAGCACGTTTCCATGTAGCTGTAGCGGATGGTGCGCATCGCGGTCGCGTTGGCGACCCCGACCGGCTTGCGGCTCGTGTAGTGGCGCACGCCGTCTTTGATGTACGAGTACACCTGGCCCTGCACCAGCCGGCGCGCACCGCCACCGGACGGCGCGGACGCGGCCGGCGTGGACACGGTCTCGACCATGGCCGGCGAACCGGCCACCGGGCTCGGCGGCGCGGCGCTGCCGACGGCCTGCCCGGCAGCGGGTGCCTGCACCGGGGCCGGGGCCGGGGACGAGTACGAGACCGGGGCGCGAGGGCGCTCGGCGCGGTACTGGCTGACCGCGGTGCACTGGGCACCCTTGGTGCGCTTGCTGCTGTAGCTGCGGCCGCCATCGGCGGTGTCGCAGCGGTACACGGTGCCCGCCGTCGCCGAGCCGAAGGCCAGCAGGCAGGCGATCCCCAGCAGCGTTGCGCTCCCCCTCATGGCGGCGAGTGTCCCTCGTGTTTGGTGTGAATGCCAAGTCCTTGATCTGCAAACGCGAACCGGGTCACCGTCCGGCCGCCCCGCGCTACACTGCGCGCCCTTCCGGCCCGGACTAACCACCGCGCCTCCCGGACGAGACCGCCATGACCGACACCGCCAGCCCCGACGCCCCCGCGCGCGCCGCGCCCCCAAGCGTTTCCACCCCGCGCGGCAAGCTGTTCATCGAGACCCACGGCTGCCAGATGAACGAGTACGACTCGGCCAAGATGGCCGACGTGCTGGCCGCCAGCGATGGCCTCGAGATCACGCAGAACGCCGAAGAAGCCGACGTGATCCTGATCAATACCTGCTCGATCCGCGAAAAAGCGCAGGAGAAGGTGTTCAGCCAGCTCGGCCGATGGAAGGCGCTCAAGCAGGGCGGCCGCCCGGTGGTGATCGGCGTCGGCGGCTGCGTGGCGTCGCAGGAAGGCGAGGCGATCGTCAAGCGGGCACCCTACGTGGACCTGGTCTTCGGCCCGCAGACCCTGCACCGCCTGCCCGAGCTGATCCAGGCCCGGCGCGACACCGGGCGGCCGCAGGTCGACATCAGCTTCCCCGAGATCGAGAAGTTCGACCGCCTCCCCGAGCCGCGGGCCGAGGGGCCGAGCGCGTTCGTGTCGATCATGGAGGGCTGCAGCAAGTACTGCTCGTTCTGCGTGGTGCCCTACACCCGCGGCGAGGAAATCAGCCGGCCGTTCGAGGACGTTCTGGTCGAGGTCGCCGAACTGGCGGCGCAGGGCGTGCGCGAGGTCAACCTGCTCGGCCAGAACGTCAACGCCTACCGCGGCCCGCTCGGCGACGGCGAGGCGGCCGACCTCGGCCTGCTGATCCGCGCGATCGCCGAGATCGACGGCATCGGGCGGATCCGGTTCACCACCTCGCACCCGCTGGAGTTCTCCGACTCGCTGGTCGAGGCCTACCGCGACGTCCCCAAGCTCGCCAACTACCTGCACCTGCCCGTGCAGGCCGGCAGCGACCGCATCCTCAGCGCGATGAAGCGCGGCTACACGGCGCTGGAGTTCAAGCAGAAGATCCGCAAGCTGCGCGCGGTGCGGCCGGACATCTCGGTGTCGTCGGACTTCATCGTCGGCTTCCCGGGCGAGACCGAGGCCGATTTCGACAAGACGATGAAGCTGATCGACGATGTCGGCTTCGACCAGTCGTTCTCCTTCATCTACTCGCGTCGCCCCGGTACGCCGGCGGCCGACCTCGAGGACAGCGTGTCCAGCGAGGAAAAGCACGCGCGGCTGTCGCGGCTGCAGGCCGCGATCAACGCCAACGCCCGGCGGATCAGCGACGCGATGGTCGGCAGCGTGCAGTCGGTCCTGGTCGAAGGCCCGTCGCGCAAGGACCCGAACGAGCTGACCGGCAAGACCGAGAACATGCGCTCGGTGAACTTCGCCGGCCCGGCCCGGCTGGTCGGGCAGTTCGTCGACGTGCTGATCACCGAGGCGATGAGCAACTCGCTGCGCGGCCGCGTGCTGACCGCGGACGCCGGCTGAACCATGCAGAGCCGTCGGTCGCGGCGGTGGTGGTCGCGCCATGCGCTGGCGCTGTGGTTCGGCGCGCTGGCCCTGCTGGCCGCGCTGCGCGTCGTCGCGCGCGTGATGCGCGGCGGACCGCTGGACGCGACCGCGCTGGCGTGGGGGGTCGGCGCGGCGCTGCTCGCCGCCGCAGGCGCCGCGATCGCGTGGCGACAGTCGCGGGTTCGTTAGCAGCGCCGCAGGCGAAGTCCGTCGCGCCACCGCGCAGCGGGACGAACCCGCGGGATTACTTGGCGTCGGCGCGGTAGACGGCCTCACCGTCGACGTACGTGGCCTGCACCGTCAGCGAGCGCAGCGCCGCCGGCTCGATCGCCAGCGGGTCCTGCGCGAGCACGACGAAGTCCGCGCGCTTGCCCACGGCGAGCCTGCCGACGCGGTCCTCGGCGAACCCGGCGTACGCCGCATCGACGGTGAACCCGCGCAGCGCCTCGAACGCGGTGAGCTTTTCCTCCGGCCCCCAGCCGCCGACCGGCTGGCCGGCGGCGTCGGCGCGCGTGGTGGCCGAATACAGCCCCAGGCGCGGATCGACCGACTCGACCGGGAAATCCGAACCCAGCGCCAGTCGCGCGCCGCGGTCGCGCAGCTGGCGCCAGGCGTAGGCGCCGTGGATCCGCTCCGCGCCGACCCGCTCCTGCGCCCACGGCATGTCGCTGGTCGCGTGGGTGGGCTGTATCGACGCGATCACGCCCAGCGGCGCGAGCTTTCCGATGTCGGCCGGGGCGAGCACCTGGGCGTGTTCGATCCGCCAGCGGTGGTCACCGGCGCCGTTCGCGAGCGCGACCGCATACGCATCGAGCACGTCGCGGTTGCCGCGGTCGCCGATCGCGTGGGTCGCCAGCTGGACGCCGCACGCCTTGCCACGCGCGGCGATGCGCATGAGAGCGTCGGGCTGCATCAGCAGCAGGCCGCGGTTGGCGGGGTCGTCGCTGTACGGCTCCAGCATCGCCGCGCCGCGGCTGCCGAGCGCGCCGTCGACGTACAGCTTGACGGCGCGCATCTGCAGGCGGCCGCGCGGATGCGCGTATGCCCCGTTCTCGCACAGCCACGCGAAGGCCGCGCTGTCGCCATCGGCGAGCGCATTGATCCGCAGCGGCATCGCATTGCGATCGGCCAGCCGTCGGTAGCGCTGCAGCGCCGCCAGCGACACGCCCATGTCGTGCACGCCGGTCAGCCCGTGCGCGACGGCCTCCTGCATGCCCAGCACCAGCGCGCGCTCGGCGGTCGCCTCGTCGGGCGGCGGTACCACGGCATCGACCAGCGCCATCGCGGCATCGATGAACACGCCGGTCGGGCGCCGCTGCGCGTCGCGCTCGATTCGCCCGCCGTCGGGCTGCCAGTCGCCGGTGAGGTCGCGCTTCACCGCCGCCATCGCCGCGCGGTTGCCCCAGCCGGCATGCCCGTCGACGCGCTCGAGCCACACCGGCCGGTCGGGAAACGCCGCGTCGAGGTCGGCCGCGGTCGGAAACCGCTGCTCGGGCCAGTCGTTCTGGTCCCAGCCCCGCCCCAGCAGCCACGCGCCCGCTGGCAGCTGCGCGGCGAATGCGCGCAGGCGCGCGAGCACTTCGTCCTTGCTCCGGGCGCCGACCAGGTCGACGCGCAGCTTGGTGTACCCCAGCCCTTCGACGTGGCCGTGGGCGTCGATCAGCCCGGGGACCACCGTCGACGCCCCGACGTCGAGCCGCGACGCATCCGGATAGCGCGCCGCCAGGGCCTCGCGCGTGCCGACAGCGACCACCGTGCCGGCGTCGTCGTACGCCAGCGCCTCGACGCGCGGCTGCGCCGGATCCATCGTGTGGATGCGCGCGGCCGTCAGCACCGTCACCCGCTGATTTGACGCAGCCGTCACGGCCGTGGCCGCGAGCATCAGCGGAATCGCCAGCCACGGCGCAATGGCACGAATCTGATGCATCGAACTCCCCCGGTCGACGTGAACCGTCGACTTTGCGAAAAACACCCCCCGCGTGCAAGCTGGCGGGCCCGTTGAACGCCCCGCCGATGCCCGCCCGCACGACCTCGGAATTCACCCTCGACCCCGCCGACGCCGAACGCCTGGCCAACCTTGCCGGCCCGTTCGACGGCCACCTGCGGCTGATCGAGCTTCGGCTCGGCGTGGAGATCGCCAGCCGCGGCAACGTGTTCCGCATTGTCGGTCCGCCCGACGCGGTCAACACGACCGAACGCCTGGTGCGCCAGCTGTGGCGCGATGCCGAAACCGAGACCCTGACCGAGCCGGCCGTGCACCTGCGCTTGACCGAGGCCGATGCCGAGCGCGTCGTCGACGAGGAAGTCGAACCGCAGGAGGTGGCCATCCGGGT
This sequence comes from Cognatilysobacter tabacisoli, assembly GCF_003586305.1. Taxonomy (GTDB): domain Bacteria; phylum Pseudomonadota; class Gammaproteobacteria; order Xanthomonadales; family Xanthomonadaceae; genus Cognatilysobacter_A; species Cognatilysobacter_A tabacisoli. The sequence continues at coordinate 1,433,533 of NZ_QXJI01000001.1, forward strand.
CAAGCGCGGCACGATCCGCGGACGCGGCGCGAACCAGGCGAAGTACCTGCACGCGATCGCCACCCACGACATCAACTTCGGCATCGGCCCGGCCGGCACCGGCAAGACCTTCCTGGCCGTCGCCAGCGCGGTCGAGGCGCTCAACGACTCGCGCGTGCAGCGCCTGATCCTCGTGCGACCGGCAGTCGAGGCCGGCGAGAAGCTCGGCTTCCTGCCCGGCGACCTGACCCAGAAGGTCGACCCGTACCTGCGCCCGCTGTACGACGCGCTGTACGAAATGCTCGGCGTCGAGAAGGTCGTCAAGCTGCTGGAGAAGAACGTCATCGAGATCGCGCCGCTGGCCTACATGCGCGGACGGACGCTTAACGACGCGTATGTGATCCTCGACGAGGCGCAGAACACGACGATCGAGCAGATGAAGATGTTCCTGACCCGCATCGGCTACGGCAGCACCGCGGTGGTCACCGGCGACCTGACCCAGGTCGACCTGCCGAAGCACCAGAAGTCCGGCCTCAAGGACGCGCTCGACGTGCTGCGCAACGTCAACGGCATCAGCTTCACCTTCTTCGAGTCCCGCGACGTGGTCCGCCACCCGCTGGTCGCGCGCATCGTCAACGCCTACGACGCGCGCGACGCCGTCGACGCGCAGACCGGCCCGGCAGCCTGAGATCGCCGGCAGCGCCGGCGCATGCACCCGAACGAGAGCACCCGCGAGACCACGCCCATGACCGTAGGACCCGTCCGCCTCGACGTCAGCGTCACCTACGCGGTGCCGCGCAAGGGCATCCCGTCTGCCGTCAGCTTCCGCAAGTGGGTCGCCGCCGCGCTCGACAGCCGGATCCGCGAGGCCGACCTGGCCGTGCGCATCGTCGGCGCCAAGGAGGGCCGGGCCCTCAACCGCCACTACCGTGGCAAGGACTACGCGACCAACGTGCTGAGCTTTCCGGCCGAGATGCCCGAAGGCCTGCCGGAAGGCGTGCACCTGCCGCTGCTGGGCGACGTGGTGCTGTGCGCGCCGGTGGTCGCCCGCGAGGCCCGCGAGCAGAAGAAGCCGCTGGCCGAGCACTACGCCCACCTGACCGTGCACGGCGCCCTGCACCTGCTCGGCTGGGACCACGAGGACGAGAAGGACGCGCTGTGCATGGAGCAGCTCGAACGCGAAATCCTGGCCTCGATGGGCATCGACGACCCCTACATCGAAGCCTGAGCGCCCCGGGACCCGGGGCGGTTCACCGCCCCCTCCCCCCGACGCGCTAGACTTCCGCCGCCGCCCTTCCCCCCGGGCGTGTCGCGAACCCCATGTCCGAGGACGACAGTAGTCACGCCGCCGCCGAACGCCACGCCCCCGAGCGTCGCTCCTGGCTGGAACGCATCAGCTCCGCCCTCTCGGGCGAGCCCACCACCCGCGAGGACCTGGTCGAACTGCTGCGCGACGCGCAGTCCGACGGCCTGATCGCGTCCGACACCCTGCGCATGATGGAAGGCGCGATCGCCGTGTCCGACCTGACCGTCGGCGACGTGATGATCCCGCGCGCGCAGATGGTGTCGCTGCCGGCCGACGCGCGCTTCCTCGACCTGATGAAGATGGTCGTCGAGTCCGGGCACTCGCGCTTCCCGGTGCACGGCGACGACAAGGACCAGGTGCTCGGCATCCTGCTGGCCAAGGACCTGCTGCGCGGCGTGGTCGCCGACAACGGGCCGGGCACCGTGCACGAGCTGCTGCGCCCGGCGGTGCTGATCCCCGAATCCAAGCGCCTGGACGTGCTGCTGCGCGAGTTCCGCCAGTCGCGCAACCACATGGCGATCGTGATCGACGAGCACGGCGGCGTCTCCGGCCTGCTGACCATCGAGGACGTGCTCGAGCAGATCGTCGGCGAGATCGACGACGAGCACGACGACGCCGAGGATCCGAACGCCCTGATCGCGGCGCAGGCCGACGGTGTGTTCGTGGTCGACGCGCTGACCCCGATCGGCGACTTCAACGAGCGCTTCGGCGCCGACTTCGACGACGACGAGTACGACACGATCGGCGGACTGATCACCGCCGCGATCGGCCACCTGCCCGAGGCCGGCGAGGAACTGACGCTCGGGCGCTTCGTGTTCCGCGTCTCCGGCGCCGACGCGCGCCGCGTGCACGCCTTCCACGTCGGCGTGCTCGGCGATGCCTGACGCGGCTCCGGCCGTGCGCCGGCAGCGTCGCGGCCTGCGTTGGCTGCTGGCGGTCGCGTGCCTGTTGTTCGCCACGGTTGCATCGGCGGCCCCGCGCATCGGCGTGGCGACGATGCAGCCCGGCGAGATCTTCTGGGAGCGCTTTGGCCACAACGCGATCGTCGTGGTCGACGAAGAGACCGGCGCGGCCACCTCGTACAACTTCGGCTTCTTCGATCCCGGCGAGCCGGACTTCGTGTCGCGCTTCGTCCGCGGCGACATGCGCTACCGGCTCGTCGCGCTGCCGCTCGAGCAGGACCTCGCCTACTACCGTGACACCGGCCGCGGCGTGACGATGCAGTGGCTCGCGCTGCCCGCGGACGAGGCCCGAGAGCTCGCGGCGGCGCTGGCCGAGAACGCGCGCCCCGAGAACGCCCAGTACCGCTACGACTACTTCCTCGACAACTGCTCGACCCGCGTGCGCGACGCGCTCGATCGCGCGCTCGGCGGCGCGCTGCGCCGGCAGACCGAGGGACGCTCGCAGGGCAGCACGTTCCGCAGCGAAGCGGTCCGCCTCGCCTCGCCCGCGCCGTGGATGGCGCTGGGCTTCGATTTCGGCCTGGGGCCGGCGGCGGACGTGCCGCAGCCGCTGTGGGCCGAGTCGTTCGTGCCGATGCGCCTGGCGACCGCACTGCGCGAGGCGCGCGACCGGCAGGGCCAGCCGGTGGTCGTCGACGAGCAGGCGCTGCTGCCGCATCGGCTGGGGCCAGAGCCCGACGACGCGCCGCGCCAGTGGCCGCTGTGGGCCCTGTGGGGCGCGGCGATCGGCACCGCGCTGGCGTTTGCCGGGGCGCGCCGGCCGCGGCTGGTCGCGTCGCTTGCGCTGCCGTTCTGGACGCTGTGCGGCGTGCTCGGCGCGCTGATGCTGTTCCTGTGGTTCGGCACCGAGCACCGCTTTGCATGGGCCAACCACAACCTGTGGCTCGCCAGCCCGCTGGCGTGGGCGCTGCTGCCGGGCGGCTGGCGCATCGCGCGTGGCCGCGCCGCCGGCCGCGTGTTCCACGTGCTGCTCGGCACCGTCGCGGTGTTGGCGCTGCTCGGCATGTTCGCGCACTGGCTGCCGGTGCTGCCGCAGCGCAACGCGCACTGGATCGCCCTGCTCGTCCCCATCCACGCGGGGATCTGGACCGCGCTGCGCCGGCGCTGATCATTGCCGCGCGCCGCGGCGGCGGGCACGATGCGACGCATGAGCCAGCCCGCCCCGCACGTCGCCCCTACCGTTCCGCAATGCGTCGTCAACTGCGCCGCCTATACCCGCGACGGCCAGCGCCGCGACATCAGCCTCGAGCAGATCAGCGACGTGCTCGCCGTCGACGACGGCAGCTTCGTGTGGGTCGGGCTCTACGAGCCGGCCGAGGCGATCCTCGACGTGCTGCAGGAGGAGTTCGGCCTGCACGACCTGGCCGTCGAGGACGCGCACAATGCGCACCAGCGCCCGAAGATCGAGGCCTACGGAAACTCGCTGTTCATCGCCATCCACACCGCGCAGTCGGTCGACAGCCACATCCGGTTCGGCGAGACCCACCTGTTCGTCGGACCGCGCTACCTGGTGACGGTCCGCCACGGCGCGTCGACCAGCTACGCCCCGGCACGCGCGCGCATGGAGCGCGAGACGGAGCTGTTGACGCACGGCCCCGGGGCCGCGCTGTACGCGGTGCTCGACCTGGTGATGGACAACTTCATGCCGATCGTCGACGAGTTCAACCACGCGTTGAACGCGCTCGAGCAGGACGTGTTCGCCGAGGAGTTCCGCAAGGACACCGTGCGCAAGCTGTACGACCTCAAGCGCGAGCTGACCCGGCTGCGCATGGCGGTGACGCCGCTGCAGGACATCCTCGGCCAGCTGACGCGGCTGCGCACCGGGCTGATCGACGACGAGATCCAGCTGTACATGCGCGACGTGCTCGACCACGCCGTACGCATCAACGAGGCGACCGACACGCTGCGCGAGATGCTGACCGCCGCGGTCAGCGTCAACCTGTCGCTGGTGACGGTCCGCCAGGGCGAAGTGGTCAAGCGGCTGGGCGCGTGGGCGGCGCTGCTGGCCGCGCCGACGCTGATCGCCAGCTGGTACGGCATGAACTTCACCCACATGCCCGAGCTGGCGGGACGCTGGAGCTACTGGACCCTGATCGGCGCGGTCGCGCTGGTGTGCGCTGTGCTGTACCGCATGTTCAAGCGCGCCCGCTGGCTGTGACCGCGCGCACGCACCGCGCGCCGACCTAGACCAAGGTCGCATCCGCCGATGCGGCGCTGCGCATTGACCCGCGCGCGGCGCGGGGAGACGCTGGGCGCCTTCGTCCGGAGGCGCGTCATGAAAGCTCTGTCGTGGTTGGGTTGGGTGGCGCTCGCGGTGTTCGCCGCGTTCTGCCTCGGCACGATCGCCCTGCACCGGGGCGAGACGATCAGCGCGATGTGGCTCGTCGCCGCGTCGGTGTCGGTGTTCGCGATCGCTTACCGGTTCTATGCGCTGTTCATCGCCAACACGGCACTGCGCATCGACCCGACCCGCGCGACGCCCGCATGGCGGCGCAACGACGGCCTCGACTACGTGCCGACCGAGCGCAGCGTGCTGTTCGGCCACCACTTCGCCGCCATCGCCGGCGCCGGCCCGCTGGTCGGCCCGGTGCTCGCCGCGCAGATGGGCTACCTGCCCGGCACGCTGTGGATCCTGGTTGGCGTCGTGTTCGCCGGCGCGGTGCAGGACATGCTGGTGCTGTTCTTCTCCACGCGCCGCGATGGCCGCTCGCTCGGCGAGATGATCCGCGCCGAGATGGGCTCGGCCGCCGGCGTGATCGCGATGATCGGCATCCTGATGATCATGGTGATCCTGCTCGCCGTGCTCGCGCTGGTCGTGGTCAAGGCGCTCGCCGAGAGCCCGTGGGGCACGTTCACCGTGGCGATGACGATCCCGATCGCGCTGCTCATGGGCGTATACCTGCGCTACTTCCGTCCGGGCCGGGTCATGGAGGTGTCGATCCTCGGGCTGGTGCTGCTGCTGGTGTCGATCTGGCTCGGCGGCAAGGTCGCCGCGGATCCGGGTTGGGGCGCGGCGTTTACGCTGAAGGGCACGACGCTGGCGTGGCTGATGATCGGCTACGGGTTCATCGCGTCGGTGCTGCCGGTGTGGCTGCTGCTGGCGCCGCGCGATTACCTGTCGACGTTCCTCAAATCGGCACGGTGCTGATCCTCGCCGTCGCGATCCTCGTCGCGCGCCCCGACCTGCAGATGCCCGCGGTGACCAAGTTCATCGACGGCACCGGGCCGGTGTTCGCCGGCACGCTGTTCCCGTTCCTGTTCATCACGATCGCGTGCGGCGCCGTGTCGGGCTTCCACTCGCTGATCAGCTCCGGCACCACGCCGAAGATGCTCGCCAACGAGGCGCACATCCGGCCGATCGGCTACGGCGGCATGCTGATGGAGGCGTTCGTCGCGATCATGGCGTTGATCGCCGCGTGCGTGCTCGATCCGGGCATCTACTTCGCGATGAACGCCCCGGCCGCGCTGATCGGCACCACCGCGGAATCCGCCGCGGCCGCGATCACCAACCTCGGCTTCGTGATGACGCCGGACGTGCTCACCGCGACGGCGGCGGACATCGGCGAGAACAGCATCCTGTCGCGAACCGGCGGCGCACCGACGCTCGCGGTCGGCATGGCGCAGATCCTGCACGGCCTGATCCCGGGCCAAGGGATGATGGCGTTCTGGTACCACTACGCGATCCTGTTCGAAGCCCTCTTCATCCTGACGACGATCGATGCCGGCACGCGCGTCGCGCGCTTCATGATCCAGGAGCTGCTGGGCCTGGCGTACGCGCCGTTCCACCGCACCGACAGCTGGGCGGCGAACATCGCCGGCACGACGCTGGCGGTGGCGGGCTGGGGCTGGTTCCTGTACCAGGGCGTGGTCGATCCGCTCGGCGGCATCAACACGCTGTGGCCGCTGTTCGGCATCGCCAACCAGATGCTGGCGGGCATCGCGCTGATCTTCTGCTGCGTGGTGATGATCAAGATGAAGCGCGAGCGCTACCTGTGGATCCCGGCGCTGCCGACCGCGTGGCTGCTGATCTGCACGCTGACGGCCGGCTGGCAGAAGCTGTTCCACCCTGACCCGAAGATCGGTTTCCTCGCCAACGCGCGCAGGTTCGCCGACGCAGCGGCCCGCGGCGAGGTGCTTGCACCGGCCAAGTCGATCGAGGAAATGCAGCGCGTGGTGTTCAACAACTACATCGACGCCGCGCTGTGCGCATTGTTCATCGTGGTGATGCTGTCGACGCTGTTCTTCGGCATCCGGGCCGCGCTGGCGGCACGGCGCAACGCCGCGCCGACGGCGAAGGAGAACGACTATGTCGCGCTCGACGCGCTCGCCCGCTGAGATCGCGCTGCTGGCGCTGACGCTGATCGCCCGATGGTGGCGGCTGGCGCAGCAGACCGCGCGGCTGGCGATCGGCCTGCCCGACTACGACGTGTACGCGGCGCACATGCGCCGCGTGCATCCCGACGTGGCGCCGATGGACCGCGACGCATTTTTCCGCGAACGCATGGAAGCGCGCTACGGCAAGGGTCGCAGTCGCTGCTGCTGACCGTCTGCCCCGGGCGTCCGGCCGCGGGGCGCGCGATCGACCTGGCCCAGGCGACGTCGGTGCCGATGGAGCGCAGCGCCGCCGTCCTCGAGGCGGGGGCGCCAGGCTCGCCGCCCTTCCAGCTCGCAGAGGAGCCGCGCCTGCGTCCGCTGTCGATCTGAGTCGCGGGTCGGCCCGCGCCGCGGCCGCTAGCGCAGCAGCGTCCCCGTCCAGCTGTTCTTGCGGCGATCGCGTCCGCTGCGGCGGTCTTCCTTGCCCGGCTCGTAGCGGAACTCCTCGCGACGGTCGTGGCCGACGCGCCGTTCGCCGCCCTTGCGCCGGTCCTCGGACCGCGCGCGCTGGTCGTAGGGACGTAATTCGTTCATGCCCTGTCTCCCGGTGGATCGCCCTGCGGCCCGGCATCGTCCGGGCCCCTGATGCGGGCCAACGCAGCCGCACGCTTCGACCGGCCGCGCAGGACGCGATCCAGGCGGCCACCCGGCTGCCGTGGCCGCTCGGAGTGCTCATGCCGTCGCTGGCCGGTCCCGCCCCGACCGTCCGTTACCCCATTCACGGCTTCATTCCATGCGGTACGGCCCCCATCTGGCCGGAGGCGGAGGTCGTTTCGACTCTTCACTAGGGGGCTTTCAATGATTCTCCAACACCGCTCGACGCGCTCGGCGCGCCGTCCGCTGCTGTGCACCGCCGCAACCCTGATTCTCACGCTGGCCGCCGGCACGGCCGCGGCCAACGGCTACCCGTACGGCTCACCGACGCCGGTCGATGGCAGCTTCAGCTGCAAGGACTTCGACACGGCGAACCTGCTGACCGAGTTCACCGTGGTTCCGCCGGCGGACGGCGTCATCCGCCACAACGACGGCACGCTGGACGTGGTGACCATCCACTACCCGTCGACCAACGGCTTCATCGTCGACTGGATCCAGATGGTGGCCGGCCCGAACATCCACCACGTCGTGGTCCGCAACGAGTACGGCGGCAACGCGTACAGCTACGACCCGCCGCGCATGGAAGACCGCGGCCTGCGCGCGCCCGCCGCGCCGGGCATCACCGTCGCGACGACCCCGCCGAACAACGCCGCCAAGGGCGTGTCGTACTGCTACTCGGTGCCGCGCGTCGGCGTCGACGGCTGCACGCTGGGCTACTGGAAGGTGCGCAAGCACCACGATTCGTGGCCGGCGGCCTACAACATCGGCTCGCCATTGCAGGCGACGTTCGGCGCCAACGCGTTCGATGAAACCTTCCTCGAGGCGCTGAACTACAAGGGTGGACCGGGCATCGAGGGCGGCAAGCGCATCCTGCTCAAGCAGGCCGTCGCCGCGCTGCTGAACTCGGCTTCCGACGGGGTCGCCTACCCGCTGACGACCGCGCAGGTGGTCACGCAGGTGACGTTCGCGCTCAACAGCGCCGACCGCGGGCTGATGATCTCGCTGGCCAGCACGCTGGACGCGTACAACAACCAGGGCTGCCCGCTGAACTGAGCGGCGGACCCGGCGACGCTGAAATGAAGAAGGCCCCGGCATGCCGGGGCCTTCTTTTTTGTTTCCTTGGGCAGCCCGGACGAGCCGAATCGGGCGACGGCGTCAGGTCGCGAGCGCGCGCAGCGTGATGCCGACGATGTACGCCAGCAGCGTGCCGGTCGCGTACCCCAGCGCACCGAGCAGCGCACCCACCGGCGCCAGCGACGGATGGAACACCGAGGCCACGACGGGCGCGGAGGCCGGGCCACCGATGTTGCTCTGCGAGCCGAGCGCGAAATAGAAGAACGGCACGCGCAGCAGGCGTCCGAGCAACCACAGCAGACCGATATGCACGCTGATCCAGATGACTCCCAGCGCGAACAGCCAGGGCTTGTCGGCGAGCGCGGCGATGTCCATCTGCATGCCGATGCTGGCGATCAGGATGTACAGCAGCAGCGTGCCGATCTTCGACGCGCCGGCGCCGTCGAGCTGCCGCACGCGGGTGAAACTCAGCCCCAAGCCGGCCAGCGTCGCGAGCACGACCACCCAGACGAACGGCTCGTGCAGGCTCACTTGCCGCGCCCAGGACACGTTGGCCGCGAACCACGCCGCCGCCGGCTGCGCCACTGCATGGGCCAGCCCGACGATGCCGAACGCGATGCCGACGATCATCATCAGGTCGCCAAGCGTGGCGATGCGCGCGTGCTCGGCCTGGTAGCTGGCCAGCCGCCGCTTGAGGTCCTCGATCGCGCGCGTGTCCGCGCCGCTGCGCGCGTCGATCGCATCGGCGCGCCCGGCGAAGAAGATCAGGATGGCCATCCACACGTAGCCGACACTGACGTCGACGACGACGAACTGGCCGAACGTCGTCTCGTCGACGCCGAACACCTCCTTCATCGCGACCATGTTGGCACCGCCGCCGATCCAGCTGCCGGCCAGCGCGGCCATGCCGCCCCAGGTGTCGCCGGCCACCGTGGCCGGGTGCAGCCACTGCATGATCAGGAACGCCACGACCGCGCCGACCATCACGCTGACCGAAGCGGCGGCGTACATCGCCAGCAGCTTCGGCCCCAGCTTCAGCACGCCCTTCAGGTCGATCGTCAGCGTCAGCAGCACCAGCGCGGCCGGCAGCAGCACGCGGCTGGCGATCGGGTTGTAGAGCTTGCTGTTGGCCCCGTCGATCAGGCCGATGCTGTTGTAGATGCCGGGGATGAAGTAGCACAGCAGCAGCGCGGGCACGACCGCGTAGAAGCGCCGGAACACCCGGTTCGGCGACGACTCGCTCCAGAACACGACGCCGAGGGTGGCGGCGATCAGGCCGAAGACGACGATGTCGTTGGTGATCAGCGCGGTGCTGGTGGCGGGATCGGCAACAGCCATCGGGACTCCGGGGCGCGCAGGGCCCGCCGCGGCGCGGCCCGGTGAAGGGAGAACGACGCGGGCGAACCGTCGATCGGGTCGCCCGCGCGCGGGTTACTTCGACAGGTGCTGCTTCAGCCAGCCGTTGACGGTGTCATGCCACTGCACGCTGTTGCGCGGCTTCAGCACCCAGTGGTTCTCGTCCGGGAAGTACAGAAACTTCGACTCGATGCCGCGGCGCTGCAGCGCGGTGAACGCAGCGATGCCCTGCTCGACCGGGATGCGGAAGTCCTGCTGGCCGTGGATGACCAGCATCGGCACGCGCCACTGGTCGACATGGTTGACCGGGTTGAACTTCTCGTAGTTCTTCGGCACGTCGTACGGGGTGCCGCCGTTCTCCCACTCGGTGAACCACAGCTCTTCGGTCGCGTAGCCCATCATGCGCTGGTCGAACACGCCGTCGTGGTTGACCAGGCACTTCCACGCGCCGGACTTCGGCGTGTGCCAGTTGCCGGCGATCCAGTTGACCATGTAGCCGCCGTAGCTGGCGCCGAGCGCGCACGCGTTGGCGCCGTCGAGGAACGGGTACTTCTGCTGCGCCGCGGCCCAGCCCTTCTGCAGGTCCTCGAGCGGCCGGTCGCCCCAGTGGCCGCTGATCGCGTCGGTGAACTTCTGGCCGTAGCCGGTCGAGCCGTGGAAGTCGATCATCACCACCGCGTAGCCCTGGCCGGCGTACGTTTGCGGGTTCCAGCGGTAGCTCCAGCCGTCGCCGAAGCTGCCCTGCGGCCCGCCGTGGATCAGGAACGCGACCGGGTACTTCTTGCCCGCTTCATAGTTCCACGGCTTGACTACGTAGCCGTGCACGGTCTCCCCGTTCCAACCCGCGAAGCGGAACTGCTCGTACTCGCCGAAGCGCACGTCCGGCAGCATCTCCGACGCGCTGGGCGTGATCGCACGCAGCGGCGCCTTGCCGTCGGGACTGGTGGCGAAGATCTGGTCGCCGCTCTTCATCGAGTTGACCGAGGCGACGAGCGTCGGGCCCTTCAGGTCAAAGGCCGACACCGAGCCGTCCTTCAGGATCGACGTCACCTCGCCGGTCGCGATGTCGACCGCGAACAGCGGGTGGCGGCCGAGCTCCTGCGCGCTGGTGTAGATCGACTTGCCGTCGGCCGAGAGCGTGATGCCGTCGGCCGAGGCGTCCCAGCGCGGCGCGATTTCGCGCGTCGCGCCGGTCGCGAGGTTCATTTCCATCAGCGCGAGGCGATCGGCTTCGAAGCCCGGCCGCTTCATCGCGCGGTAGTACAGGGTCTTGCCGTCGGCGCTGAACGCCGGGCCGGTGTCCCACGCCGGGTTGGACGCGGTCAGGTTGCGCGCGGCGCCCTTGCCGTCGGCCTGCACCAGGTACAGGTCGAAGTTGGTCGACCACGGCTCACTGCGGTCGGCCTTGCGCGCGGCCAGCACCAGCGAGGTGCCGTCGGGCGACCACTCGTACTCGCTCGCATCGCCGAACGGACGCGACGGCACGTCGCCGATCACATCGCCGCCGACCAGCGTCGCCGACTTGACCGGCGCGCTGCCGAGTTCGGCGACGAACACGCGGTTGAGGCGACCGTCGTTCCACGCATCCCAGTGGCGGATGAACATGCGGTCGAACACCTTGCCGCTGGCCTTGTCGGCCGCGCGCTCGTCGAGCCGCTTCTTGGTGCACGCCAGGTCGCTGGCGCAGTCGACGAACGCCTCGGCGCCGAGCGCGACGCGGGTGCCGTCGGGCGAGACTTCGTAGCTGCCGACATCGGCCGGCAGGTCGGTCAGCTGGCGCGGCGTGCCGCCGGCGGCCGGTATCGCGTACAGCTGCTGCGAGCCGGACTTCGCGCTGAGGAAATACACCGTGCGGCCGTCGGGCGAGAACGCCGGCGAGTTGACGTTCCAGCCGTCCGGGGTGAGCCGCTTCGGCGGCGCCGAATCGCGCGCCATCAGGTCCTCGATGTAAAGCGACGTCGACGACTTGTTCGCCTCGAGATCGGCCACGCGCTTGGCGAACACCAGCAGGCGGCCGTTGGGCGACAGCGTCGGCGACGAGTGGCGGTCGAGCGCAGCGAGATCGCGAACCTCGAAGCCGCGCGGTGCGGCGAGCGCGAGCGGCGCGGCCGCGGCGAGGGCCAGGGCAACAACGAGCGGATGCAGCTTCATCGGGAACTCCGGAACAGGCAGGAACGAACGAAGCGCGGCCGCGTGATCGCGGACGCGCCGATGGCGGTGGACGATCAGACGGCGGCCTTGGCCTTCGCGCCGGTGCGGTACAGCAGCCACGCGACCACGGCGAGCACCACCAGGCCGACATACTTGCCGAACTGCAGCGTCTCCGGAACCGCAATGACGTCCGGACGGCCCGTGGCGACGATCGGAATCGCGATCAGGATGCCCATCAGCGCCTCGCCGGTGATCAGGCCCGCGGCGAACAAGGTGCCCGGACGGTGGATGCGGTCGCGCGCGGCTTCGTCGTCGGAACCGGCCAGACCGTGGCGGCGCTCGACGAAGTACGCGAGCAGGCCGCCGAGGAAGATCGGCACCATCAGCTCGAGCGGCAGGTAGATGCCGATCGCGGCGGCCAGCACCGGCACGCGGAACTTCTTGCCGGTGGCCTTGAGCCACTCGTCGAGGGCGATGATCGCCGCGCCGACGCCGGCGCCGATCGCGATCACGCCCCACGGCAGGTCGCCGCCGAACAGCCCGCGCGCGACCGATGCCATCAGCGTCGCCTGCGGCGCGGCCAGCGAGTTGGGCTTGGCCGCGGTCGGCGCGCCGATGCCGTAGGCCTCGGCGAGCAGGTTCAGCACCGGCGCCATGATCAGCGCACACGAGAACGCGCCGATGCCGAGCATCAGCTGCTGCTTCCACGGCGTCGCGCCGACGAGCAGGCCGGCCTTCAGGTCCTGCAGGTTGTCGCCGCCGACGGCCGCCGCGCAGCACACCACCGCGCCGATCATGATGGCCGCGACCGCGCCGATCTTCGAGTCGGCGCCGAGCAGCAGCATCAGCACGACCGATGCGAACAGGATCGTCGCGATCGTGATGCCCGACACCGGGTTGTTGGACGAACCGACGAGGCCGGCCAGGTACGCCGACACCGACACGAACAGGAAGCCGGCGACGATCATGATCAGCGTCATGATCAGGCCGATCGTCCACGGGCTGGCGACCGCGGGGTCGGCCGCGACGATCGTGCGGTACAGCAGCGCGAGCGGGAACACGAACGCCACCAGCGCGACGAGCATCCACTTCATCGGCAGGTCGCGCTCGGTTTCCGGCACGAAGCCCTCGGTGCGCTTGCGCGCGGCGGCGATGCCGCTCTTGATGCCGGACAGCAGCGACTTGCGGAGCGAGAACAGCGTCCACACGCCGCCGATCAGCATCGCGCCGACGCCGAGGTAGCGGATCTTCGCCGACCAGATCGCGAACGCGGTTTCCTCGGCGCCCGCGCCGACGATCGACTGCGCCAGGGCCGGGTCGCTGCCGAGGAAGAACGCGTGGTACAGCGGGATCGCCATGTGCCACGACAGGATGCTGCCGGACACCACGACGATGCCGATGTTCAGGCCGACGATGTAGCCGACGCCGAGCAGCGCCGGGGACAGGTTGGTGCCCATGTAGCCCAGGTACTTGCCGAAGAACCCGGCGCCGGCGGCGGTGTCCGGAATCATCCGCAGGCCGCTGGCGGCGGCGGCCTTGATCACGCCGCCGAGCGCGGCCGACAGCGCCAGGATCTTCAGACCGGGACCCGGGTTGTCGCCGGCCTTCAGCACCTCGGCCGCGGCCTTGCCCTCAGGGAACGGCAGCGGGTTCTCGATCAGCATCGAGCGGCGCAGCGGCACCGAGAACAGCACGCCGAGCAGGCCGCCGAGGCCGGCGATCGCCAGCACCCACGAGTAGCGGAAGTCGTCCCAGTAGCCGAGGATCACCAGCGCCGGGATCGTGAAGATCACGCCGGCGGCGATCGACGAGCCCGCCGACGCGCCGGTCTGGACGATGTTGTTCTCCAGGATCGTGCCGCCGCCGAGCAGGCGCAGCACGCCCATCGAGACCACCGCCGCCGGAATCGCCGTGGCGATGGTCAGGCCCGCGAACAGGCCGAGGTAGGCGTTGGCGGCCGACAGGATCACCGCCAGCACGATCGCCAGCAGCACGGCGCGGAGGGTCAACTGCGGGACGGGCGCGGCGGCCGCGGACGGGATCGGCGTGGGCTGACTCATGGACACTCCAGTCGGTCGAAGCACGGCATGGTCGCCGCGCGATGCCCGCGGAGCATAGCGCATGGCGCCGTGGCGCCCGGCGCCGTACGCCAGCGTGCGCAACGCCTGCGGCCACGCTGCAGCGCACCAAACAGACGCACCAAACAGAACGGCGCCGCAAGGGCGCCGTTCGGGTCTAACGCGTTGGCCGGTTCGGACGGACTACTTGCCGGCCGTGGTCGGCACCGTACCGCCGGCCTTCGCCACCCCGCCACCGAGATGGCGCGACAGGAACGCCAGCAACCGCGTGTAGTACTCGCGGCGGTGCTCGTCCTTGTAGAAGCCGTGGCCTTCGGTGTCGTAGTACAGCGTCTCGACCGGCACGTTCGCCTTGCGCAGCGCCTGCTCCATCATGCGGCTGTGGGCGATCGGGGCAATCTCGTCCTCGCCGCCGGCGGCGAGGAACACCGGCACCTTGATGCGATCGGCCAGGCGGGTGGGCGAGTTGGCGACCAGCAGGTCGCCCGATCCGACCCACTCCGACGACCAGTTGGCAAAGCGCTTGCTCTCGCGTGCGTCCGCGCGCTGCATCGTCGGCAAGTCGTACACGCCCACATAGCCCACGGCACACCGGTAAAGCGAAGGCTCCTTCGCCACGCCCATCAGCGACGCATAGCCGCCGTAACTTCCGCCGTAGAGGCAGATGCGCGAAGGGTCGGCGATGCCCTCCTTGATCGCCCATTTCGTCGCATCGGTCAGGTCGTCCTGCATCGTGCCACCCCACTGCTTGGCGCCGGCCTGCTGGAACGCGCGGCCGTACCCGGACGAGCCGCGGTAGTTGACCTGCAACACCGCGTAGCCGGCGCGCGCCAGCAGTTGGACGTCGGTATCGAAACCCCAGTTGTCCTGGATCCCGAACGGGCCACCGTGCGGCAGCACGACCATCGGCATCGATTTGCCCTGCGAGCCCTCCGGCGTGGACAGATACCCGTGGATCGGCAGTCCATCGCGCGCGACGAAGCTGACCGGGCGCATCGGCGCCATCGCCGCCGGATCGAACCACTCCCGACGGCTGACCAGGTGGTCGGCCTTCTTGGCCACGTTGTCGAAGATGTAGTAATCCCCCGGGTTGACGTCGCTGCGCAGGTATACGAGCGCGTAGCGCCCGTCGCTGGTCTGGGACGTGACCTGCACGGGGCCGCCGAACGCCGCCTCGAGGCTCCGGTAGAGCCGTGCCTCCGGCGACTGGGCATCGAAGAAGTCGGTTCGCGGCTTGCCGTCCATGAAGGTCACGCCCACCGGCACCAGCGTCCCGTTGCGCAAGATCACCGAGTGCACGTCCACGTTGTCGTCGCGCAGCACCTGCTTGCGCTCACGCGTGGCGATGTCCATCGCGACGACCGCGTTCGGACCGCGCGGCTGCTCGACCTCCAGGTACGCCAGCGAATCGTCGGCAGACAGGCCCAGAACCCACTCGCGTCGCGACGTCGCCGCCTCGTCGTTGATCAGCTCCCACGGCGCATTCTCGCCGGCGCGGTAGTAGAGCTTGTTGACGTTGTCCGACCCCACGCCGCGCGCGAAGCGCACGACGCCGTCGTGGTCGACCGTGAAGCGCGCGTTGCGCACGGGGGCCCGGGCGAGCTGCGTGCGCCGGCCGGTGTAGACGTCCATCTGCTCGGCGCGGGTGAACGGATCGGCGCTGAACGGGCTGACCGCGATCACCACGTTGCGGTCGTCGCGCGGCAGGTCGTCGACGAGGAACGCGGCGACGAGCTCGGCCTTTTTCGGCTGGATCTTCGTGCCCGGGCCCGCGCTGACCACGCTCTGGCCGACGAGGACGTCCGGACGCGTGCCGTCGGCGTTGATGGCGTAGATGTCGCCGGTGAGCAGTGGCTGGTCGAGCGAACCGAATTTGCGCGCGGTGCTGATCAGCACGCGCTCGGGATTCACCCACCAGAACCCGGCCACGTGGGTGTTCTTGCCGATCTGGAACGTGGCCGTCAGCTTGTTGTCGCTGCGCCGCAGGACGGCCAGGGCGGTCCGATCGCCCAGCGGCACCGTCGCCGCGTAGTAGTCGCCGTTGGGCGAGAGCTTGATGTCATCGAACCGGTCGCGCTTGACGAAAGCCTCGACGTCGACGTCGGCCGCGTGGGCAATGGGTGCGGACACGGCGACGCCGAAGGCGAGCGCCATCAGGATGTGCTTCATGGGTGACTCCCTGTCTGGGTTGAGGCCGCGCCACCCTCCCCAGGATGGCGCGGCCGGGCATCTGGTGCACAGCGTCGCGGAGGAGCCGGGACGCTGCTGGGACCGGTGGCTCAGTTCTGCGCGGTCGCGCGCCGGCCGATGTGGCGATCGAAGAACGCCAGCATCTCGGTGTAGAGCTTGAGGTTGTTCTCCTCCTTGTAGAAGCCGTGCATCTCGCCGGACACGATCATCACGCCCTCCGGCGGGTTGCCGGCGGCGGCCAGCGCCCTGGCCATGCGCTCGGTGTTCTCCGGCGGGCAGCGCGGGTCGCGCGCGCCGGCGGCCAGGTACACCGGGATCTTGACCTTGTCGGCATACGTGATCGGCATGACTGCGTCGCGGGCCGCCTTGGTCGCGCCCAGCGCGCGCACCAGGTAGCGCTGGCCCGACTCGCTCTTGCTCGTGTCACTGAGCGTCGTCTGCACGTCGGCGTCGTAGGCGCCGACGTAGCCGAACGCGCACTGGTAGAGGCCCGGGGCCTTGACCGGCGCCATCATCGCCGCATAGCCACCGAAGCTGCCGCCGTAGATGCAAACGCGCTCCTTGTCGGCATGCCCCTGCGCGACGGCCCAGTTCGTCGCGTCGATGACGTCATTCATGATGCCGTCGGCCCACTGCCCGTAGGCCATGTCCTGGAAGGCCTTGCCGAAACCGCCCGAGCCGCGGAAGTTCACCTGCAGCACGGCATAGCCGCGGCTCGCGAGCAGCTGCGCCTCCGTGTTGAAGCCCCAGTTGTCGCGCGGCCCCATCGGGCCCCCGTGCGGATTGACGATCAGCGGCAGGTTCTTGCCATCGGAGCCGTTCGGCAGCGTCAGGTAGCCGTAGAGCGTCATGCCGTCGCGGTTCTTGAACGAAAACGACTTGACCCGCGCCATCTGGTCGGCGTCGAGCCAGCTGCGACTCTGCAGCAGGAAGCGCGCCTTGCCGGTGTCGCGGTCGTACAGGTAGAGCTCGCCGGGATTGCGGTCGCTGCGCACGGACACGACGATCTGGCGACCGTCGCGCGTGGCGCTGCTGAAGTCGACGAACTGGCCCGGGAACGCACCGGACAGCGAGGCGTACACCTCGGCGTCGGGATGCGCCTCGTCGACCAGTTCGACGCGCGGCGCGCCGGCTTCGGTCGACACCGCGATCACGGTGTCGCCGTCGGAGGACGTGATGTAGCGCGCCGGTTCGGAGACGTCGTCCTGGAAGAGCTTGCGGAATGCGCCGGTGGCCGTGTCGACCGTGCCGAAGGCCTCCGGCCGCTTGCCGTCGCTCTCGGTGGCGTAGATGCGCCCGTCCTTCGACGACCCGAGCACGGTCAGCATGCGCCCGGTCGACTTCGAACTGTTGACGAGCGTCCACTTGCCGTCGTCGCCGCGCCGGTACAGCTCGTTCTGCACGTCGTAGCGGCCCAGCTCGTCCTCATCGTCGTAGCAGACGGCGAAGCGCGGCGCCTTGGCGGCGTCGACGGCGATCCCGCAGTTCTCGCGCGGCGCGCGCGCCAGCGTCTTCCAGCGGCCCGAATACACGTCGAACAGCACCACCTCCGTCCCGGCGCCGTCGCTCGAGCGCGGGTAGTTGATGGTCATCAGGACGTTCTGGTCGTCGTCGGGCAGCGTGTCCAGCAGGTTGAACCGCTCGCTGCCCACCTGCTTGCCGCGCTGGGTCGCGTCGCGCGTCCCGTAGAACACCAGCGGCCGCGGCTGGCTGCCGTCGGCGTTGACGCCGTACCACTCGCCGGTGCCGAACGGCTGTGCGTACCGCCCGACCTTGCGGATCGAGTTGAACACCAGCCGGTTGTCGTTGACCCACTCGAAGCGCCCGACGCTTTTTTCGTCCGGCAGCTGGTTGATCTTGACGACGCTCAGGTCCTTGGTGCGCAGCACGGTCAGCACGTCCTGCTCGCCGCGCTCGACGGTCATGGCCAGGAACTCCCCCGTCGGCGAGATCTTGGCGCTGCTGTAGGTGGCCTGGCGGACGAAGTCCTCGACCTTCGGCGGCGCCGCAAGGACGGCGACAGGCAGGCTGGCGGCCAAAAACGCCCCCGCCAGCACGATGAGGTGCTTGTTGATCACGGATGGATTCCCCTGGATGAAACGGTGTGCCCCGCCCGAAGCCTAACCCGAGGCGGACGCCGCTCGCACGGGGGCGTCCCCCGACACGCTCCAGACAGGCGTCCCCGTCGCTGCCGCGCAATGGCGCGCGACAGGCCCGCAACTTCGGCCCAAGCGTCGCCGCATCGATCGACCCGCACCACCGCCATACTCGGCAAAGCTGACTGAGTCAGGCGCCCGATTCCGGCCTCTGGCCGCAAAGCGATAGGGATCACGAATCGCTTTGCCGCGCGCGCGCATGATGCGCGGTCACGCCGCGGCGACGCGTGGCGGCGCCATCCTCGCGCGAACGCGCACCATGACCATTGGCGCATGGAGGTGTCCCACGCGAACGCCGAGGATGGGTCGAAGCCACCGCGCCCTCGGGTCGAGGGAGCCGTCTTGCGGGGCGCGTCAGCGGGCAACGGGGGGGCAGTGCGGCCCGACGGCGCCCGCGATCACGATGGATTCGAAAGGGGACGGATCAATGGCGAACCGCAAGCCCGTCAGGGTGCCGCCGATCGGCGCGCCGCGATCGAACCCGGTGAACAGGCGTCCGCTGGCCGCCCGCACCGGCGCGACAGCAGCGCGGTCCGGGCCGGACTGCGCGTGACCCTCGTGCCCCCGAAGCAGCCCGCGCGGGTCGACGGCGATCGCGCTGCGCAGGCCATCCTCGATGCGTTGCCGATGCCGGTGTGCCTGCTCGACGAGCGCGGTTCGGTCACCGCTTCCAACGTCGCATGGCGCAGCCTTCTGGCCGCGCTCCACGCCACGCCAACGGCGTGGGCGTCGCCGACCTACCTTGAGGCGTGCCGCACGGCGCTGCGCGCCACCCCTGCTGACGCCGCCCGCGTGGTGCAGGCCTTCCAGGCTGTGCTCGCCGGGCGCAGCGCCGGCGAATCCGTGGACCTCGCATCGAACGACGGCCACTCGCGGTGGCGGGTGCGGCTGGCACCCGCCGAGTCCGCCGGCGGGCGCCGCGTGCTGGTCAGCCACGACGATGTGGCCGACCGGCTGCCCATGGGGCGTGCCGCGGACGGCGACGCATCCCTGCTCCGGATCGCCGGGCGCACGGCGCGACTGGGCGGATGGAGTTTCCGTCCGGGCGATCGCGGGATTTCGCTGACGCCGGAGGCGGCCGACGTGCTCGGTGTCGCCACCGAGCGGCTCACTGTGAGGAACGCGCTGCGAGCCTGTGCCCCCGCCGGCCGCGCGCGCCTGCTCACCCGCGTCGCAGTCTGCCTGTCGACCGGCGCGGGGTTCGACGAAGAAGTGTCGCTGCACGCCGGCGGCGACCGCTGGCTGCGGATCATGGCCGAGGCCCGGCGCGACGGCAGCGGCGCGGTGGTCGGCGTCGAGGGCGCGCTGCAGGACATTTCGGCGGGGAAGTCCGTCGAGGCGCGGGCCGCGCGGGTCGCGCAGCGGCTGACGACGACGCTGGAAAGCATCACCGATGCGTTCTTCACCCTCGATCGCGACTGGCGCTTCACCTACGTCAACTGCGAGGCCGAGCGCACGCTGCAGCGGCCGCGCGAACGGCTGCTGGGCCGCGTGATCTGGGACGAGTTCGCAAGCGCCCGCGGCACGTCGTTCGAACACCACTACCGCCACGCGCTCGAAACCAACGAGAGCGTGGTGTTCGAGGAGTACTACGCCCCGCTGGAAAGCTGGTTCGCCGTGCACGCGTACGCGTCCGACGAGGGGCTGGCGGTGTACTTCCGCGACATCACCGAGAACCGCAAGTCCGAGCTCGCGCTGCGCAGCAGCGAGGAGAACCTGCGGCTGGCGCTGCGCGCGGGAGGCCTGGGAACGTGGCACTGGGACGGGCGGACGCGCCGCATCGACTGGTCGCCCGAATCGATGGCGATGTTCGGCCTGCCCGCCGACGCGGAACTCGACTTCGAAGGCTTTCTCGACGCGATCCATCCCGACGACCGCGACGCCACCGGCACGCTGGTCGCGCATGCGGTGGCGACAAAGGGCGAGTTCCGCTCGGACTTCCGCGTCGTCTGGCCGGACGGCAGCTGCCATTGGCTCGCCGGCATGGGCCGGGCACTGCCGCAGGAAGGCGAATCGTCGGACGGCTTCCGGGTCGAGGGCGTGCTGCTCGACATCTCGGAGCGCAAGTCCGCCGAGACGCAGCTGCTGGCGATGAACGAAGAGCTCGAACAGCGCGTCGACCGCCGCACGCGCGAGCTGGCCACCGCGAAGGGCCAGGCCGAAGCGGCCAACGCGGCCAAGTCGGCGTTCCTGGCGGCGATGAGCCACGAGATCCGCACGCCGATGAACGGCATCGTCGGCATGGTCGAGGTGCTGTCGCGCGGCCCGTTGGCGGCTGAGCACCGCGATGCGGTGCACACGATCAAGGACTCCGCGTTCGCGCTGCTGCGGCTGGTCGACGACATCCTCGACTTCTCGAAGATCGAGGCCGGCCACCTCGAGCTCGAGCGCACGCCGGTGCCGCTGTGCGACCTGGTCGAGTCGGTGTACGGCACGCTCAGCCCGATCGCCGATGGCGGCAACGTCGACCTGTTCCTGTTCATCTCGCCGGACGGCCCGCGCCAGGTCGTGACCGACCCGGTGCGCCTGCGGCAGATCCTCTACAACCTGGTCGGCAACGCGATCAAGTTCAGCGGCACCAGCGCCAACCGCCGCGGCCGCGTCGACCTGCGCGTCGAGGTGACGTCCGAGTCGCCGCTGCGGGTGCGCTTCCGCGTCGCCGACAACGGCATCGGCATGTCGGCCGAGACCGTCGCCAGCCTGTTCCAGTCGTTCCGGCAGGCCGAGGTCTCGACCACGCGCCGCTTCGGCGGCACCGGGCTGGGGCTGGCGATCACCAAGCGGCTGGTCACGCTGATGGACGGCGAGATCATGGTGACCAGCGTGCTCGGCGAGGGCAGCACGTTCACCGTCGAGCTGCCGTTCGAACCGGTGGACGCGCCCGGGTCGGCCGACGAGACCGCGCTGCCCGACCTGTCCGGCGTCGACTACGTGGTGGTCGCCGGCCCGCACATCGACGGCAACGACATCCAGGACTACCTCGCGCGCTGCGGCGCGGCCGTGCACCGCGTCGGCGACGCGCCCGCGGCGATCGCGCGCTGCGAAGGCCTGGTCGCGCCGGTGGTGGTGCACGGCGTCGACAGCCAGCAGGCGCAGAGCGAGTGGCTGTCGCATTTCGCCGACGTGCCGCGCATCCGACATCTGGTGATCGCGCGCGGGCGCCGCCGCGCCGCGCGGCAGATTTCGTTCAACGTGGTCAACATCGACGGCAACGTGCTGGGCTGGAAGTCCTTCGTGCACGCGGCGGCGGTCGCCTGCGGACGCGCCACCGCGACCTCGCTGCCCGAGCTGCGCGCCGAGGACCACAGGCCGGTGCCGCCGGCGTCCACGGTCGCCGAGGCGCGCGCGCAGGGCCGGTTGATCCTGGTCGCCGAGGACGATCCGACCAACCAGAAGGTGCTGCTGACCCAGCTCGGCCTGCTCGGCTACACCGCGGAGGTCGCCGGCGACGGCGCCGAGGCGCTGGCGATGTGGCAGCACGGCGACTACGCGCTGCTGCTGACCGACCTGCACATGCCGAAGATGGACGGCTACGGCCTGACCGCGGCGATCCGCGCCGACGACACGCGCGCGCGCAAGCCGATCCTGGCGATCACCGCCAACGCGCTGCGCGGCGAGGCCGCGCGCACGCGCGCGGCGGGCATGGACGAGTACCTGACCAAGCCGATCCAGCTCGCCGCCCTGCGCGCCGCGCTCGACCGCTGGCTGCCGCTGCCGGCCGCGCGCCCGGGACCGGCGCCGGCGGCCGTCGTCGACACGCCGCCCACGCGTGCACTGGACCTCGACGTGCTGCGTGGCCTGCTCGGCGAGGGTTCCGACGTTGTCGACGAGGTGCTCCGCGATTTCGGCCGCGGCCTGGCCGCATCGGCGCACGAGCTGCGCGCGGCGTTTGCCGAGGGCGATACCGTGGCGCTCGGGGCGATTGCGCACCGGCTCAAGTCGGCGTGCCGCACCGTCGGCGCGCTGCCGATGGGCGACCTGTGCGCCGAGCTGGAGAACGCCGCGCGGCGGTCCGACAAGAGCAGCCTGTCGCACCGCCTGAAGCTGTTCGACGGCGCCCTCGACGAGCTGCAGCGCGCGCTCGCCACCGCCACGCGATCGCCGTCCGGCGACGCGGCGGCCCCACCCGTGATGCAAGGATGAACCGATGCAACTGCTCCTGATCGACGACGACCCGCTGATCCTCAAGGTGTTGGAGATCCAGCTGCGTGCAATGCAGCTGCGCAGCCACGGCTATCACGAGACGCGGTCGTTCGCGGACGTCGCCGAGGCCGTCGCGCACCTGCAGTCGGCGCGCGACGACGTCGGGATGATCTTCTGCGATCTGCAGATGCCGCAGATGGACGGGATCGAGTTCATCCGCCACCTGGCCCAGATCGGCTACCGGGGCGACCTGATCCTGATCAGCGGCGAGGACCGGCGGGTGCTGGAAACCGCCGAGCGCCTGGCCCGATCGCATGCGCTGCGCGTGCGCGGCGTGCTGCAGAAGCCGATCTGGCCCGACCACCTGCGCGCGATGCTGGCGCAGACCTTCCCGGAACCGGGCGACGGGGCGTCGCCGGTGGGCAGCGCACCGACGAGTGCGGAGGACCTGCAGTCGGCGCTGGCCGACGGCCACATCGTTCCGCATTTCCAGCCGAAGGTGGACCTGCGCTCGGGCGCGCTGGTCGGGGTCGAAGCGCTGGCCCGCTGGATGCGGCCGTCCGGCGAGCTCGTCTATCCGGCGCAGTTCATCCCCACGGCCGAGAGCTCGGGGCTCATCGTCCAGCTGGCCGACGCGGTGATCGACGGCTCGCTGCGGCAGGCGCGCGCGTGGCAGGACGAGGGGCTCGAGCTCGAGGTGGCGATCAACTTGGCGATGGGCAACCTCGATTCGCTCGAGTTCCCCGACCGCGTGGTGGCCAAGGCCGGCGAGTGGGGCGTGTCGCCGAACAAGCTGGTGTTCGAGATCACCGAGACCCAGCTGATGAACCACCCGCAGGCGCAGCTCGACGCGATGACCCGGCTGCGGCTCAAGGGCGCGCGCTTCGCGATCGACGACTTCGGCACCGGCTATTCGTGCCTGTCGCAGCTGACCGAAGTGCCGTTCGACGAAATGAAGATCGACCAGCGCTTCGTGCACCGCGCCGCGAGCGATCCGAGCCTGCGCGCGATCCTCGACGTGAGCCTCGGCCTGGCCCAGCGGCTCGACATCCGGACCGTCGCCGAGGGCGTCGAGGACCGCGCCGACTGGGACTTCATCCGCGCCCAGCCGTGCGACCTCGCGCAGGGGCATTTCATCGGCCGACCGATGCCCGGCGATCGCCTGGCCGCATGGCGCGACGAATGGGCCGCGCGCAGGCCGGAGCTCGGCCTGCCGGCCTGAACCACACCGGCCTGAACCACACCGGCGTGAACACGCCGGTCGGAACACGCCCGTCGGAAACGCAAAGGCCCCCGATCGCTCGGGGGCCTCGTGGAGTCGCACCGCGACGCGCGCGACGGCTGCAGATCAGAACGGAATGTCGTCGTCGATGAAGTCCGGCGCCGGCTCGTTCGAGCGGGGGGCAGGCGAATCGCGGCGCGGGCTACCCCCGCCGCCCATCGGCGGACGCGACGAACGCTCGCCACCGCCGCCACCGCCGCGGTAGTCGCTGCGGCCACCGCCGCCACCACCACCGCCCTCACCGCCCGGACGGCCGCCGAGCAGCTGCAGCTCGTCGGCGACGATGTCGGTGAAGTACTTCTCCACCCCGTCCTGCCCGGTGAACTTGTCGTAGCGGATCGAGCCTTCGACGTAGCACTGGCTGCCCTTCTTCAGGTACTCGCCGGCGATCTCGCCGAGCTTCCCGAAGAACTTGACCCGGTGCCACTCGGTCCGCTCCTGGGTCTGGCCTTCCTTGTCCTTGCGCACCGACGTGGTGGCCAGGCTGATCGTGGTCACCGCCATGCCACCCTGGGTGTACTTGGTCTCGGGGTCGTTGCCGAGGTTGCCGACGAGGATGACCTTGTTGATGCCACGCGCCATACGCTGAAGTGTCCTTCGAATCTCTCCGCCGAGGGTCCGGCGAACGCCATTGGAGTATACCCCCGACCCCGACGCCATCGGCCCGGTTCCGAAGCTCGGGTCGGTCTTTTCCGACCGCGGCCGCGCCGACGCGGGCAGGCCGCCGACCGGCCGCCGCGCGGTTGCCGCCTATAATTCTCGCTCTCCCCCGCGCTTTCCCGCCCATGCACGCAGACGCCTCCCGTCCGTCCGTCCCGGACCTCGCGACGATCCAGGCCCTCGCCCGCGCCGACATGGCCGCGGTCGACGCGCTGATCCGCAGCCGGCTGGCGTCCGACGTGGTGCTGATCAACCAGGTGGCCGAGTACATCATCGGCGCCGGGGGCAAGCGTCTGCGCCCGATGCTGCTGCTGCTCGCCGCCGGCGCGCTGGGCAAGCGCGGCGAACACGGCGTCGGCGCCGACGCGCACCAGCTGGCGGCGGTGGTCGAGTTCATCCACACCTCGACCCTGCTGCACGACGACGTCGTCGACGAATCCGACCTGCGCCGCGGCCGCAAGACGGCCAACGCGGTGTGGGGCAATGCGACCAGCGTGCTGGTCGGCGATTTCCTGTACTCGCGCAGCTTCCAGCTGATGGTCGAGCTCGACAGCATGCCGGTGCAGCGGCTGCTGGCCGACACCACCAACCGCATCGCCGAGGGCGAGGTCCTGCAGCTGCTGCACGTGCGCAACCCCGACACCGATGAAGCCGCGTATCTGCGCGTGATCGAGCGCAAGACCGCGGTGCTGTTCGCCGCCGCGACGCGGCTGGGCGCGATGCTGGCCGGCGCCGGCGAGGCCGACTGCGACGCGATGCACGACTACGGGCTGAACCTCGGCTACGCGTTCCAGATCGCCGACGACGTGCTCGACTACGCCTCGGACGCCGACACCCTCGGCAAGAACCTCGGCGACGACCTCGCCGAAGGCAAGGCCACGCTGCCGCTGATCCACGCGATGGTCCGAGGCGACGAGGCGATGCGCGCCACGCTGCGCCGCGCGATCGAGACCGGCGACGCCGACGCGCTCCCCGACGTGCTGGCCGCGATCCACGCCACCGGCGGGCTCGACTACAGCCGCGGCCGCGCGCTCGAGTTCGCCCACGCCGCCGAAGCCGCCCTCGCCCGCCTGCCCGACAACGAGTACGTCGCCGCCCTGCGCGGGCTGGCGCGCTACGCGGTCAGCCGCGACCACTGAGGCCGCGGGCGGCGCTCAGGCGATGCCGAGGCCAGGAATCGCGCTGATCGCGTCGGGATCGAAGCCGGCCAGCTGCGCGAAGTGGCGGCCGCGGGCGACGTAGTCGCGGTACGCGCCGAAGCTCGGCGCGCCGGGCGACAGCAGGATCACGCCGTCGTCCTCGCCACGTCCCAGCAGCGCGCGCGCCTGCGCCATCGCGTCGGCGAGGTCGGCAGCGGCAGCGAGGCGAAAGTGCCCGGCCTGCGCCAGCGATGCCAGCAGCGCGTGGATGCGCGGGCCGTTGGCGCCCATCGTCACGATCGCGGCCGGTGCGTGCGCGCGCATGGCCGCGGCGAAGTCCTCCCACGGCAGCCCGCGGTCGTGGCCGCCGACCAGCAGCGCGACGCGGCGGTCGCGGTAGCAGTCGAGCGCGGCCAGGCTGGCGTGCGGCGTGGTGCTGATCGAATCGTTGACGTAGGCGAAGCCGTCGCGCGCGCCGACCGGCTGTAGCCGGTTCGGCAGCGGCCGGAACTTCGCCGCGTGCGCGGCCAGCGGGGCGGCATCGAGCCCGAGCGCCTCGATCGCGGTCAGCACCGCGCACAGGTTGCCGCGGTTGTGCCGGCCCGGCAGCGGCAGCGGCTCGGTGTCCATTACGAACGCGTCGCCGCGGTACAGCGCGTCGTCGCGCAGGTGCCAGCCGCGGGCGTCGCCGAACCAGCGCACCTCGCTGTCAGGAAGCTGCAGCGCGGCCAGTCGC
The DNA here is from genome assembly GCF_003586305.1 of Cognatilysobacter tabacisoli. Classification (GTDB taxonomy): domain Bacteria; phylum Pseudomonadota; class Gammaproteobacteria; order Xanthomonadales; family Xanthomonadaceae; genus Cognatilysobacter_A; species Cognatilysobacter_A tabacisoli. Next base: position 1,459,713 of record NZ_QXJI01000001.1, read on the forward strand.
GGGTCGGCGGCGTTGAGCACCGCGATCCGCGGGCGCGCGTCGACGACCAGGCGCAGCTTGTCGGCGACGTAGCGCTCGTGCGAGCCGTGCCAGTCGAGGTGTTCGGGAAAGATGTTGAGGGCGACCGCGACGTCGGGCCGCGCGCCGCTGTCGGCGACGTCGCCGGTCTGATAGCTCGACAGCTCGATCGCCCACAGGTCCGGGGCCGGCTCCGGGTCGAGCACTTCGAGCAGCGGCAGGCCGATGTTGCCGGCCAGCGCGGTGGCGTGGCCGCCGGCGCGCAGCAGGTGCGCGAGCAGCGCGGTCGTGGTGCTCTTGCCCTTTGTGCCGGTCACGCACACCGTGCGCGCCGCGATGCCGTCGGCGCCCGCGTGCTCGGCGAACCACAGCGCGGTGCCGCCGAGGAAGCGCGTGCCGCGCGCGGCGGCCGCGACGGCTTCGGACCGATACGGACTGATGCCGGGCGACTTCACGACGACGTCGAACGCGCCGAGGCGTTCGGCGGTCGCGTCGGTGTCGATCGACAGCGCCGGATCGGCCAGCGACTGCGCGTCGGCGACCTCGTCCGGCGAGCAGAAGAGCGTCAGCGGCAGCGACGGCAGCCGCGCGCGGATCGCTCGGTAGGCCGCGCGGCCCTCACGGCCCCAGCCCCACAGCGCGACGCGGCGCGATTCAAGCTGCGAAATGCGCACGCAGTCGGTCCCACAGCGCGGGCGGCACGCGGTGCTCGTCGTCGACCACCAGCAGCGGCTCGATGCGCAGGTCGGCTTCGTCGAGCTGCGGGCGGATCTCGCGGGCGAAGCGTTCGACCAGGGCGTCCTCGCGCCACTCGGGGCGCGCGGCAAGCGCGGCCATCGCCGCGCGCGACTCGCGGCCCTCGCCGACGCACTCGAACGGCTTGTGGTCCTGGTATTCCAGCAGCGCATCGAAGCCGGCGGTCTGCGCCGCGTCGTCGAGCAGGTTGCGGCCGAAAATGCCGACGAGGCGCGGCTTCGGCATGAACGGCGCCAGCGCGAGGAACACGAAGTGGCACTTCGGGCACACGCCGCACCAGCGGTTCACCGGGCGCTCGCCGAGGATGTGGAAGTTGCGGTTGCAGCTGGAGAAGTGCGCGTCGTAGCGGTCGATGCGGGCGAACTGCCGCGCGACCGCGAGCTCGCTGAGCGGGCGCAGCAGCGAGTAGTAGTGCAGGTCCGCGGCGACGTGTCGGTGCACGTGGTCGCCGAACGCCGCTTCGAACGCCCAGCCCTTCGACCACTGGTGGTTGACCTCGCCGGCGCCTTCGATCAGCGAGCCGTAGCTGGCCGAGCGCTCGTTCGAGAACACCACCTGGTCGATCCCGTGCAGCAGCGCGGCCAGCACCAGGATCGCCGAGTTCACCGCGGTGACCGGGATGTGGCCGTTCCACGCGCCGTCGCGGTTGTAGTCGAACAGCTGCGGCGCCAGCGCGCGCCCGACGTTGAGCGTCGGCAGGCCGGTGCGCTCGGCGCAGGCGCGGATCAGCTGCGAGCCACCGATCCACGTCACGGTCTGTTCGACGCCGGCGCCGCGCAGCGCCTCGATGCTGACCAGCGAATCCTTGCCGCCGCCGATCGCCACCAGCGCGTGCTCACGCAGGCCGACGGCCGGTGCCTGCGCCGACGGCGCGTCGTCGTGCGGAAACGCGATGCGGCCGCGCAGGTTCAGCCCGTTGCGGTAAGCGAACTCGCCCAGCCCGTTCTCGTAGACCGTCTGCAGCAGCGCGGCGGTATCGGCGTCGATCGTGTACGAGTCGATGCGGATCTCGCGCGGGACCGCGGACTTGTAGTAGCTGACGCCGGTGATCAGGTGCAGCAGCCGCAGCGCCCGCTCGACGGCTTCGGCGCGCTGCGCGTCGAGGGCGAACGGCGCGCCCGGCACCGTCACCGTTTCGACCAGCTCCGGGCCGTCGTCGAACGCATACACCAGCTGCGCGACGCCGGTCTGCGCATCGAAGCCGCAGCGCACGAAGCGGAATGCCTGGATCGCATCGCGTTGGAACTTCCACTCGCTCATTTCGGAATCCGTCGGGGCGGGCCGGGGCCCGCCGTTGAAACATCAAGTCGAACTGCAGCGGCGGGCGGAAGCCCGCGCTACAGGACATCCTCTGCCGGCAGCGCCCGCAGGTTGTAGGTGTTGGCCATCGCCATGCCGTAGGCGCCGGCGTCGGCGACCAGCAGCACGTCGCCCTCTGCGGTGGCGGCCGGCAGCGCGCGCTCGTGGCCGAGCACGTCGCCGCTCTCGCAGATCGGCCCGACCACGTCGAAGGTCGCGGTCTCGGCATCGTCGAGGCGGCTCAGGTTGTGGATGCCGTGGTAGGCCTCGTACATCGCCGGGCGCATCAGCGCATTCATGCCGGCGTCGGCGCCGACGCGGCGCACGCCGTCCTTCTCGATCACCTGGGTGACGGTCAGCAGCAGCGCGCCGCACTCGGCGACGAGGTAGCGGCCCGGCTCGATGACCAGCCCGTAGCGCGGGTACGCGGCCTTGATCTCGTCGAGGCCGTCGCGCCACAGGGCCAGGTCGAAGTCCTGCGCGTCGGGCGTGTACGGGATCGGCAGGCCACCGCCGATGTCGATCGTCTCGATCGTGCCGACGGTGTCGGCCAGTCCGGCCAGACTGGCGTAGACGCCGCGCCAGTGGCGTGGGTCGTCGATGCCGCTGCCCAGGTGCGCGTGCAGGCCGCTGATGCGCACGCCGAGCCGGCGCGCTTCGGCGACGAACGCGTCGAAGCGCGCGACCGGCAGGCCGAACTTCGCCGCGACGCCGCCGGTCTTGACCTTTTCGTGGTGGCCCTCGCCGTGGCCGAGGTCGAGCCGCAGCCAGACCGTGCGGCCGCGGAACGTCTCCGGCCAGCGCTGCAGCGCCTCGACGTTGTCGACGGTGACGGTGACGCCGCGCGCGAACGCGGCCTCGTACTCGGCGCGCGGCGCGAAGCTCGGGGTGAACAGCACCCGCTGCGGCGCCAGGTGCGGAACCACCGCGAACGCGTGGTCGAGCTCGCCCAGCGACACGCACTCCAGCCCGAAGCCCTCCCCGACCAGCGTGCGCAGGATCTCGGGGTTCGGATTGGCCTTGATCGCGAAGAAGCTGCGGTCGATCGCCGGCACGGAGGCCAGCGCGCGGGCGCGCTCGCGCACCGTCGCCAGGTCGTACACGTAGCGCGGGGTGCCGGCGCGCGCACGGGCCAGCAGCGCCGCGCGCTGGCGCACCCACCATGGCGTCGCGCGCTGCGGCGCCCCGTGCGCGATCTCCCGCCAGCTCGGGCCGAACACGCTGTCGTCGCGCACCGGCATCGCGCCGCCGCGCACGAGCTCGGCGTGCAGCTGCGGCAGCATGCCGTCGGCGTCGGCCTCGTCGATGACGAAGGTCAGGTTGAGGTCGTTCGACGACTGCGAGATCAGGTGCACGCGCTCGCGGCCGAACGTCGCCCACACGTCGGACAGCTTGTGCAGCAGCGAGCGCATGCCCCGGCCGACCAGCGTGATCGCCGCGCACGGGGCGATCACCTTGACCCGGCAGACCTCGGCGAGGTCGGCGCTGAGCGCCTCGAGCACGTTCGAGTTGACCAGGTTCTCGCTCGGGTCGAGCGACACGGTGACGTTGGTCTCCGACGAGCCGATCAGGTCGATCGACAGGCCGTGGCGCTTGAAGCGCTCGAACACGTCGGCCAGGAAGCCGACCTGCTGCCACATGCCGATGCTTTCCATCGACACCAGCACGATGCCGTTGCGCCGGCTGATCGCCTTGACCCCCGGAACCGTCACCGCCGCCGCGTCGATGCGCGTGCCCGGCAGGTCGGGGCGCTCGGTGTCGAGGATCGCCATCGGCACGTTGGCGTCGCGGCACGGCGCGATCGAGCGCGGGTGCAGCACCTTCGCGCCGGTGGTGGCGATTTCCTGCGCCTCGGCGTAGTCGAGCCGCGTCAGCAGGCGCGCGTCGGGCACCTCGCGCGGGTTCGCGGTGAACATGCCCGGCACGTCGGTCCAGATCTCGACGCGGGCGGCCTTCAGCAGCGCCCCGAAGTACGCCGCCGACGTGTCGGAGCCGCCGCGGCCGAGGATCGCGGTGCCGCCGTCGCCGTGGCGGGCGATGAAGCCCTGGGTCAGCAGCATCCGCGCGGGCTGCCGGCCGAAGCGCGACGCGAACGCGTCGACGCCCTCGTGCCGGCAATTGACCGACAAACGCTGCGCCCACGGGCTGGCATTCGGCAGCGACACCGCGTCGAGCCAATCGCGCGCGTCGCACCAGCCGAAGTCGAGCCCCTGCGCGCGCAGGTACGCGGCGCCGAGCGTCGACGAGAGCAGCTCGCCCTGGGCGAGCACCTCGGCCTGCCAGTCGAGCGCGCGGGTCGCGGCGTGCGGGTCGCGGCCGAGCGCGTGCAGGGCCGCCAGGCGCTCGCCGAGCACCGCGTCCGGATCGAGGTCAAGCTCGGCGCAGAACGCGCGGTGGCGGTCGACCAGCGCGGCGATGCGCGCGTCGACATCGCTGCCGTTGCTGATCGCCTGCAGCTCGTTGGTGACGCCCGACAGCGCCGAGACCACCACCAGCACGCGGGCGTCGGCACCGCCCGCGGCGGCGTCGGCCACGCGTTTGGCCGCGATGCGTCCGATGGTGTCCCAGCGGTTGCGGCGGGACACCGAGGTGCCGCCGAACTTCAGTACGACCCAGCGCTGCGAATCCGCCGCCACTAATGTGCTTCCTGGTGATGAAATGATTGCCGGTGAAACCGTCTCGCCCGGGCGATGCTCGGGCGAAACAACGGGTGAAAACCTCTAGACTCCGGCCTCGCGCCGCACCGGCGCGGGCGCGCCGTCGCGAGCGGCGAATTCTAGTCGAAACCGCCCACGGACCCCGCCCGCCCCATGCCACGACGCTTCCTGCAGCTCGACGTGTTCGCCGACCGGCCCGGCGCCGGCAACCCGCTGGCCGTGGTCGTCGATGCCGACGGTCTCGATGACGCCGCGATGCAGGCGTTCGCGACGTGGACGAACCTGTCCGAAACGATCTTCCTGCTGCCGCCCGACGGCGGCGCCGACTACCGCGTCCGCATTTTCACCCCGCGCCAGGAGCTGCCGTTCGCAGGCCACCCGAGCGTGGGCGCAGCGTGGGCCGCGCTCGACCAGGGATTGTCGTCCGCGTCGGACGACCGGCTGGTGCAGCAGTGCGCGGCGGGGAACCTGCCGGTGCACGTGTCCGGCGACGCCGACGCACTGACCGTCAGCGTCCGTGCGCCGGCCGCGCAGCCTCGCCCGCCGCGCGCCGACTCCGCGGCCCGCCTCGACGCCGCCCTCGCCGGCCTGCCGCGCGGCGCGCTCGCCCCGGCGCTGTGGGACAACGGCCCGCGCTGGTGGCTCGCCGAGCTGGCCAGCGCCGCCGCCGTGCGCGCGATGGCGCCGGACCTCGCCGCGATTGCCGCACTGACTGGCACCGCCGACGTCGGCCTGGCGGTATTCGCGTTCGACGAAAGCGGCGAGCACGACCTCGTCGTCCGCGCGTTCTGCCCGGCCGACGGCATTCCGGAGGACCCGGTCACCGGCAGCGCCAACGCCGCGATCGGCGCCGCGCTGCGCGCCGCCGGCCGGCTCGACGCCGGCGCGCGCTACGTCGCAAGCCAGGGCCGCGAGGTCGGCCGCGACGGCCGCGTCGAGGTCGTCGTCGACGCCGACGACGCGGTCTGGATCGGCGGCCGCGTCCAGCCGGTCATCCGCGGCAGCGTCGACTGGCCGTCCCCCCTCGAAAGGAACTCGATCCGATGAAGCGCCGCTACCTGCAGCTCGACGTGTTCGCCGGCCGGCCCGGCGCCGGGAATCCGCTGGCCGTCGTGCTCGACGCCGAGGGCCTCGACGACGCGGCCATGCAGGCCATCGCGCGCTGGACGCGGCTGCCGGAGACGACGTTCGTGTTCCCGCCGACCGCCCCAGGTGCCAGCTACGCGATCCGCATGTTCAGCCCGCGCCGCGAGGTGCCGTTCGCCGGCCACCCGAGCGTCGGCACCGCCGCGGTCGTGCTGCAGGAAGGGATCGCCCGCGCGGTCGACGGCCACGTTCACCAGCAGGGGCTCGCCGGGGTGCTGCCGCTGGCCGTGGTCGGCGACGGGCCGACGCGCACGATCGCCGTGCGCACGCCGCGCGCGCGCGCCGTCGAGGTCGCGACGCCCGACGACCCGCGCCTGCGCGCCGCGCTCGCCGACCTGCCGCTCGGCGCACTGCCGCCGGTGCTGATGGACGGCGGGCGGCGCTGGTGGCTCGCCGAGCTGGCCAGCGAGGCGCAGCTGCGCGCGGCGCAGCCGGACTGGGACGCGGTCGAAGCCCTTGCCGTCGCGACCGAGAGCATGGGGCTGTTCGTCTACGCGCGCAGCGACGACCCGGTCTACCACTACGCCGTGCGCGCGTTCGTCGGCGCGCCGGCACGGTTCGAGGACGCGGCTTCCGGCGCGGCCAACGCCACGCTGGCCGCGTGGCTCGCGCTGCGCGGCGCGCTGCCGTCTGCTGACGGGCGCTACCGCGTCAGCCAGGGCCGCGAGGTCGGGTTCGACGCCATCATCGAGTTGCGCGTCGACGCCGACGGCGAGGTCTGGTCCGGCGGGCGCATCTGCAACGTCGTGCAGGGCACGATCGACTGGCCGTGAGGCGCGGGCCGCGCCGATGACGCTACGGGGGACGCGATGACGTCGATGCGGATTCCGGCCGGGCTGTACTTCCACGGAGCCGAAGCGGTGCCGGCGCCGCTTGCGTCGCTGGACGATGCGCCCGACGACGCGGCGGCGATCAACTTCCGACGCATCCGCCGCTACCGTGGCGGGCTGTCGCGCCTCACCGGCCTGCGCGAGCTCTGGGCGCAGGCGGTCGACCAGGACTTCCTCGACGACATCGCCCGCGTGCCGTCGCTCGAGCGCGTGTACCTCTCGCAGCTGACCGCGACCGACCTGTTGCCGCTCACACGGCTGCCGCGCATGACGCGCCTGCACATCAACGGCGCGACGCGGATGAGCGACCTCGAATGGGCCGCGCCGCTGCGCGAGCTCGACGTGCTCGCGCTCGAGCACCTGCCGAAGGTTCGATCGCTGGAACCGCTCGCCGCGCTGACGCAGCTGCGCTCGCTCGGCGTCGAAGGCGCGATGGACTCGACCGTGCGCGTGGCCAGCCTCGCGCCGCTGTCGGCGCTGACGCGGATCGAGTACCTGTTCCTCACCGCGCTGCGCAGCGACGACCGCTCGCTGCGGCCGCTGCATGCGCTCAAGGCGCTCAAGGGGCTCGAATGCGCGCGCCACTTTCCGGATGCGGAATTCGTCGCGCTGCGCTCGGCGCTTCCCGAGCTCCAGTGCCGCTGGTTCGACATGCTCGATGCCTACCCCACCCTCGCCGAAGGAACGAGGTCGGCGGTGCGGCGGATGGTCGGGAGCGACTGACGGCGTGGCGGCGATCGCCGCGGGAACCGCCAGAGCGCCGGCAGCCGGGGTTACGCCACCGGCGATAGACACCAGATACCGCGCACGAAAAAGGGGCCTTGCGGCCCCTTCTCCGTCTCTCCGTTGGCCCAGCCGGCGACCGGTTACTCCGGACGCACGTCGACGCGCACGCGCAGGCGGTCACCCGGGTGGTAGTTGGTCCGGGTGGTGTACGTGCGGCCCGCGTACTCGTAGGTCACGTCGTAGGCGTTCACCGAGCGGTCGTTGGCGCCGTAATAGCCGCCGTTCGACGGGACCGGGTCGCAGACGCGCACGGTGCCGGCACCGGCGACGCGCTGGCGCTGCTGCTGCTCGTAGATCTGCCGGCCGGCCATGCCGCCGACCATCGAACCGATCGCGGAGGTCGCGTAGCGCGCCGAACCGCCGCCGACCTGGCTGCCGACCGCCGCGCCGACCAGGCCCCCGATTACCGTCGCGACGGTGGCACCGGTCTGGCTGCCGCCGCTGCGGTTGCCGTACGGGTCGTAGTAGCCGTCGCTGCGGCCGTACTGGTCACGCCCGTACTGGTCACGGTAGTAGCCGTCGCCATAGCCGCTCCCGGCGTAGGTGCCGTTCGGGTATGCGCGGTTCTCGTAGCAGCGCTGGCCGTTGACGTTGCTGTAGCTGCCCGAGCTGCCGCCGTAGCGGCTGTCGAACACCGGGTCGACGCGCAGCACGCGCGCGTAGTCGTACTGGGCGCCATAGCTCTGGCCGCTGCGGTCCGGGTAGGGCTGGCCGCCGTAGCGGTAGGTCTGCGCGGTCGCGGTGCCGGCGGCGGCCGCAAGGCTCAGGGCAAGGGTCGTGGCAAGCAGACGCTTCATCGTGGGGCTCCTGCGCCGGAACTGGCGTGGGGGCATGCTCCGGCCGGGGCGGGCAACCGGGCCTGAACCTCGCCGGGACGCCGTGAAGCGTTCAGCGCGGCGATAGCGTCGCGACGAGCCACCGCGCGGCCGCATCGGCCACTCCGGCCGCGCGGCGACCCAGCAGCGGCTCGACGTGGCCCGCTCCGGGCAGCTCATGCAGCGGGGCCTCCCATGCCGATGCCCACGCGCGCGTCGCGCCGACCGGCACGTCATTGTCGGCCCCGCCGGCCGCGAACCACACCGGACATCCCGGCCGTTCCACCTCGATGCCGTCCTGCGCCGCGCGCAGCACTGCGCCGGATTCTTCGCGCCAGCCGCGAAGCGCGCGCAGCGCACTGGCGTCGTCGGCGTCGCCGAGCGCGCGGCGCGTGCCGTCCAGTCGGGCGTCGCGACCCCACGGCACCACGTCGGGCCAGTCACGGCGCGGCAGCTGGCCTGCCCACGGCGCCGGGGGCATCGGGTTCACGAGCACGAGCGCGTCGGTCGCGTCGGCGCAGGCCGCCGCCAGCAGGCCACCGAGGCTGGCGCCGGCCAGCACGCGCGGCCGCGGCAGCGCGGCGAGCGCGGCCGCGACCTGGGCGCGGTAGTCGTCGAACGTCGTCGCGGCGACGGCGTCGTGCGCCGCCAGGTCGAGCGCGAGCGCCTCGACGCCGTGCGCGGCGAGCACGCCGCGCCAGATTGTCCATTCCCAGCCGCCCGCGCCCGCGCCGTGCACCAGCACGGCGTGGGCGACGACGGGGCGCTGCGTCACCCTTCCAGCGTCGCCGACAGCGACACCGGCACCGACAGCGCGCGTGAGATCACGCAGCCGGCCTTGGCCGCATCGGCGATCTGCTGGAACTTCGCCGCGTCGATGCCGGGCACCTTGGCACTGAGCACCAGGGTCACGCCGGTGACGGTCGGGCCCGGGTCCATGCCCGGCTCCATCATCACTTCGGCGCGGGTCTGGATGCGTTCGGCGGTGAAACCTTCCTTTCCGAGCACCGCCGACAGCGCCATGCTGAAACACCCGGCGTGCGCAGCGGCGAGCAGTTCCTCGGGGTTGGTGCCGGTCTCGTCGCCGAAGCGGGTCTTGAACGAGTAGTTCTGGTCGGCGAACAGGCCGCTCTGTGGCGTGCTGATCGTGCCCTTGCCGGCCTGCAGGTCGCCCTGCCACACCGCGTCCGCATAGCGCTTCAAAGCCATGGCACGCTCCTTCGTTGGGGGGCGCCCAGCGTACGCGCGGCGCGTTACCGGCGCATGCAGGCCGCGCCGCCGCGCTGGCGCACCGCCGCTTGACCCCCGCGCCCGACGGCGCGAGGCTTGCCGTCCCGGCGCCCCGCCGGACGTTTCCGCCATGACCGCCCGCCGAGCGCCCACCGCTCCGGCGCGACGCGCGGACAGCCATGACGGCCTCTGCGGACCCTCCGCAAGAGCCCGGCCATGCCCGGCCGGACTTCCCACCCGCACCGGGAGGAATGGCTCATGTCGTATACGACGCAACACATCCGCAACGTGGCCCTCGCAGGCCACCCCGCCGCCGGCAAAACCACCCTGTTCGAAGCCCTGCTGCAGGCCGGCGGCACGATCCAGACGGCAGGCAGCGTCGAGCGCGGCACCACGGTGTCGGACTTCGACCCGATGGAAAAGCAGCGCGGCCACTCGCTCGACATCGCGATCGCCAGCATCGACCACCGCGCCGCGAGCGGCGACAGCATCCACGTCAACCTGATCGACACGCCCGGCTACCCGGACTTCCGCGGCCCGGCGCTGTCGGCGCTGGCGGCGGTCGAGACCGTCGCGGTCGTCGTCGACGCCGCCAACGGCGTGGAGTACGGCGCGCGCCGGATGATGGAGTACGCCCGGGCGCGCAACCTGTGCCGCGTGCTGGTCGTCAACCGCATCGACCACGCCGATGCCGACCCGGCGCGCGCGCTCGAGGCGCTGCGCGACGCGTTCGGGCCGGAGTGCCTTCCGCTGAACCTGCCGGCCGACGGCGGCGCGCGCGTCGTCGACTGCTTCGGCAGCAATGCCGGACAGAGCGACCTCGGGCCGGTCGCGGACTGGCACCAGAAGATCATCGACCAGGTCGTCGAGATCAACGAGTCGGTGATGGAGCACTACCTCGACGTCGGCGAGGACGGGCTGACCGGCGACGAGCTGCACGACGCGTTCGAGCAGTGCCTGCGCGAGGGCCACCTGGTGCCGGTGCTGTTCTGCTCGGCGCGCAGCGGAGTCGGCGTCAAGGAGCTGCTGGACGTGGCCGAGCGGCTGTTCCCGAACCCGGCCGAGGCCAACCCGCCGCCGTTCGAGAAGGGCGACTCGGCGAAGAGTTCCGAGCGCCAGCGGATCGAGGCCGTGCCGGACCCGAAGGCGCACGTGATCGCCGACGTGTTCAAGGTCGTCAACGACCCGTTCGTCGGCAAGCTCGGCGTGTTCCGCGTCTACCAGGGCACGGTGCGGCGCGACACCCAGCTGTTCGTCGACGACGGCAAGAAGCCGTTCAAGGTCGGCCACCTGTTCAAGCTCAAGGGCAAGGAGCACGTCGAGGTCGACCAGGCCGTGCCGGGCGACATCGCCGGCGTCGCCAAGGTCGAGGAGCTGCACTTCGACGCGGTCCTGCACGACAGCCACGACGAGGACCACATCCGGCTTGCGCCGCTGGACTTCCCGAAGCCGATGTTCGGCCTGGCGGTGGAGGCGGCGAGCAAGGGCCAGGAGCAGAAGCTCGCGACCGCGCTGCAGAAGCTGTCCGAAGAGGACCCGTGCTTCACCGTCGAGCACGAGGCCGAAACCAACGAGACCGTCGTGCGCGGGCTGTCGGACCTGCACCTGCGCATCAACATCGACCGGCTCAAGGAACGCCACGGCGTGGAAGTGCACACGCGGCCGCCGCGCATCGCCTACCGCGAAACGGTCAGCGGGCCGGCCGAGGGCCACCATCGCCACAAGAAGCAGACCGGCGGCGCCGGGCAGTTCGGCGAGGTGTTCCTGCGCATCGAGCCGCTGCCGCGCGGCACCGGGTTCGAGTTCGTCGACGCGGTCAAGGGCGGGACGATTCCCGGGCAGTTCCTGCCCGCGGTCGAAAAGGGCGTGCGCCAGGTGCTGAACCACGGCGCGCTGGCGGGCTACCCGATGCAGGACGTCCGCGTGATCGTGTTCGACGGCAAGCACCACCCGGTCGACAGCAAGGAGGTCGCGTTCGTCGCCGCCGGCAAGAAGGCGTTCCTCGACGCGGTGTCGAAGGCGCGGCCGCAGGTGCTCGAGCCGATCGTCGACCTGGAGGTCAATGCCCCGGAGCAGCACATGGGCGACATCAGCGGCGGTCTGGCGAGCAAGCGCGCGCGGATCAACGGCACCGACTCGGTGCGCGGCGGCGAGATCGTCGTGCGCGCGCAGGTGCCGCTGTCCGAGCTCGAGGGCTACGCGGCCGAGCTGAAGTCGGTCACCGCCGGGCGCGGCCGCTATTCGCTCGACTTCAGCCACTACGAGCCGGTGCCGGTGCAGGTGCAGCAGAAGCTCGTCGAGTCGTACAAGCCGCGCCACGAGGAGGACTGAGTGACGGCGACCGCGTCGAAGCTGACCGACCTGCCGAACGTCGGGCCCGCCACCGCGGCGGACCTGAGGCTGCTCGGCATCGACACGCCCGAGGGGCTGCGCGGCCGCGACCCGGTCGCGCTGTACCTCGCGCTGTGCGCGCGCACCGGCACCCGCCACGACCCCTGCACGCTCGACGTGCTGATGGCGGCGGTGGCCTGCGTCGAGCACGGCGACGCGCGGCCGTGGTGGGCCTTCACCGCGCAGCGCAAGGCCGGCTGGCCGGCGGTCGAGCAGGCCCTGCGCGCACAGGGCACCTGAGCGCCGGACGGCGCCGCGTGCCGCCGCGTCGCAAGTGCGCGCGGACGGCTTGCCGAGGCCCGGGGTGGTGAACCACCATTCACCGCCGCCGCGTAAGGTGGCCGAGACCCTGGCCAAGAGGACGCCACCATGCGCCGCCCCACCCTTGCCGCCGCGCTGCTGGCCGCGTTGACCGCGCTGCTGCTCGCCGCCTGCTCCACCCTCAGCGCCGTGTCGGCGCTGCTCGGCAATGAAGTGATCTTCAGCCAGCCGCAGCTGCAGCAGGCGCTGGTCCGCAACTTCCCGAAGGACTACGACAAGCTCGGCGGGCTGGTGTCGATCCGGCTGATGAACCCGCGGCTGTCGATCCCGCCGAACGACAACCGCCTGCGCGTCGACTTCGACCTGGGCATCGGCGCGCTCGGCAGCGACAGCCGCACGCCGAGCGGCCGCTTCGCCCTCGTCAGCGCGCTGCGCTACGACCCGCAGACGCGCGGGCTGCACCTGCAGAACCCGGCGGTCGAATACGTCGACGTGCCGGCCCTCGGCGGCACGATGAACGCCACCGCGCGCAGCCTGCTCAACAGCTGGCTGGTCGACTACGCCCGCACCGAGCCGGTCTACCGCTTCGACAACTCGCTGCTCGACCGCCTCGGCGCGCGCCGCATCGGCCGCACCGACATCGCCAACGGCCAGGTCGTGGTGCGCCTGGATGAGTGATCGCACCGACCTCCCGGCGCCCGGTCGGGCGTGGCTGCGCGGCGGAGCGTGGGCGCTGGCCCTCGCGCTGCTGGTCGCGTGCGGCGACAAGGACGGCCGCGACGGCCGCCCCGGCGCCAGCACCGACGGCGACAACGCGCTGCCGGCGCCGGCCGGCACGCCGGGCCGCGGCGTCACCGGGATGCCCGCCGCGCCCGGGCCCGGGCCGGTCGGGCCGCCGGACGACGCGGCGATCGCGTCGGCGCCCGCGGTCGACGAGTTCGGCAATCCGATTCCCCCGATCGCGCTGCCCGACGGCGCACCCGCGGACGGCAGCGTGCCGCCGCTGGACGGCGCGCCGCTGGAGCCGGTCGGCGACATGCCGGGCGAGCCGACGCCGCAGGACGCGGTCGCGGTGGTGCGCGACTACTACGCGGCGATCAACGCCGGCGGCTACGGCCGCGCCTATTCGCTGTGGTCGGACGGCGGGCGCGCGAGCGGCCAGTCGCCGCAGCAGTTCGCCGACGGCTTCGCCGGCACCGCGGCCGTGTCGGTCGAGGTGATGCAGCCCGGCCGCGTCGACGCCGCCACCGGCTCGCGCTACATCGAGGTGCCGGTGGCGATCACCGCGCGCCAGGCCGACGGCAGCGAACGCCGCTACGTCGGCGCCTACACGCTGCGTCGCGCGGTCGTCGACGACGCCACGCCCGAGCAGCGCGCATGGCGGATCACGTCGGCAGACCTGCGCGAAGTGCAGCCCTGACCGCGTCGTCGCAACGGCCTCGCACGTGAGTGCGTCGACAGGCGTCGCCCACCGCGTCGAGCCGGGCCAGCCGTCGCCGGCGCGGGTCGTGCTCGACACCAACGTCTGCCTCGACCTGTTCGTGTTCGACGACCCGCGCGTCGCGCCGCTGCATCGCGCGATCGCCGGCGGCGAGCTGGTGGCGGTGGCCGACGCGGAGACCCGCGCGGAGTGGGCGCGGGTGCTCGGCTACCCGATGCTGCGGCTGGACGTCGCTCGGCAGGCGGCGGCGCTGGCCGCGTTCGACGCCGCGATGCGCCGTGTCGAGCACGCCGGCGACCTGCACACCACGCCCGCCGTGACCGCTGGGCCGCTGCCGACGTGCAGCGACCCGGACGACCAGAAATTCCTCGTCCTCGCCCGCGCGACGGGCGCGCGCTGGCTGCTCAGCCGCGACCGCGCCCTGCTCGAGCTATCGCGCCGGCTGGAGCGCAGCGACGGCTGCACCGTCGCGACGCCCGAGGCGTGGGCCGCCGCGACGAACCGGGCCTGAGGCCCTAGATTTCGAAGCGGTACGACAGCTTGACCAGCAGCTGTTCGCTGTCGCGCAGGTCGAACGCGTCGCCGAGCTCGTCGATCGCGCTGTAGCGCATGCCCGCGTGCTCGTCGAACATCGACCCGCCGCGCACGTAGGCGATGTACAGGAACGACAGCGGCGCCAGCTCGTAGCGGTAGCGCACCTGGAAGCCAAGGTTGCGCAGCGCGAAATCCGGCAGCACCTCGTCGACCGCGACCGGCGTGCCGTCGGGCGACACGCGCCAGGCCTGCTGCGCTTCGGCGTCCAGCCCGATCGCCTCCAGCCGCACCCGAAGCTCCTGCTTTTCGTCGATCAGCCAGGTGCTGCCGCCACTGAGGAACACCATGTTCGAGCGGAACGTGCCGAGCAGGTTGCCGCCGCGCCACAGCAGCCAGTCGGGGTTGTGGGTCACGTCGATGCCGCCGAAGAAGCTCAGCGCATCGTCGACGTGGTAGGTCGGCTCGAAGCGGGCGCGGATCGCGCCGTTGCCGGGCCCGTCCAGCCCGTCGGCGTTGTAGCGCAGGTTTCCGTAGAACGCCCAGTGGTCCTTGCGCGGGCGGAATCGCTCGGCGAACGCGAACAGCTTCGACGGCACCTTCACCGGGCCGTTGCCGCGGGTGATCAGGTCATCGTGCCCTGACGTCCAGCCGGCGATCTCCCAGAACTGCTCGCCGCCGTCGCGGCGCTCGCTGGCGCGGTTGACCGCCCACGCATCGGCGATGTGCAGCCCGTTGTCGTTGACGCGCCGCGACGCCGCCCAGCGCCAGAAGTGCGAGCTGTACGGCGACGTGTCCGGCAGGTCGGTGACGCGCCGGCCGATCTCATAGCGGCCGTAGTTGAAGTTGTTGCGCTCGAGGAAGCCGAAGTCGTTGAGCTGCAGGTCGCCGCCCAGGTGCAGCAGGAACAGCTGCTGCCGCCATGCGCTGTCGATCTGGTGGTCGATCCGCATCTGCACGCCGCTGTCGTCGGTGCGCGTGCCGGCCTGGTCGATGCTCGACGCCACCGCGGTCGTCCGGATGTTCCACGCCTCGGTCGGGGTCCAGCGGTGGTCGAGCTCGTAGACGGTCGCGGTGCGGTCGAGGAACGGCCGCTCGACCTGGCTGACCATCGCGCCGAGGCCCTGCGCGCCGAAGTCGCGGGTGCCGCGTACCGCGTAGAAGTCGCGGCCGACCGCGTCGCCCTCGCTGGCGGCGAAGACGCCGTAGTTGAACGCGCCGACGCTTCCGTTGACCTTGGCCGCGGCGGTGACGTCGCCGGAGCCGTTGCCGTCGTCGGCCGGGCCGCCGACCCGGCGCGTGTACAGCAGCCGGTTGGCGCCGTTGAGCCCGCCGAACGGCACGTCGAAGAAGCCCTGGTTCTCGGTGAAAAACGGCCGCTTGTCGCTGAAGAAGGTTTCGATCGCGCCGAAGTTGACGACCAGCTCGTCGCTCTCGACCTGGCCGAAGTCGGGATTGAGCGTGGCGCTGAGCTGGAACTGCCCGCTCGGCTTCCAGAACAGGTCGGCGCCGGCGTCGAAGTCGCTTTTTCCGGCGACGTTGTCGTGCACGCCGACCACGTACGGGGTGACCGCCAGCAGCGACTGGCTGAAGACCGGCACATTGAGCTTGCTGAAGTTCGACATGAAGCGCTGCTCGGTGTAGGTGATCGCCGGCCAGGCCATCCGCTCGCCGGTGGCGCCGATCACGCGGTCGACCGACAGCCCGATCGTGCGCGTCGCGCCGGTGGCCTTTTGCATCGGGGCGATGTGCCAGGGGATCAGCAGCTCGGCGTACCAGCCCTGCTCGTCCTCCGACGTGGCGCTGCGCCAGTCGCCGTCCCAGTCGTCGTTGAACTGGTTCTCGTTGGTGATCGTCGTGTCGATGATGCTGCCCGACAGCAGCACGGTGAAGTTGTAGCCGCTGCGATTGTCGCCGTCGAAATCGACGTACAGGTTCACGCGGTCGGCGGGGCCGCCCTGGTCGCGCTGCGCGCGCTGGCGGGTGCGCTCGATCCCGGCCGGCTGCACGTTGTGGAAGCCGACGGCGAGCCCGTCCGGCGTGGCCTTGACCAGCGCGCGCGTGGGCTGCACCGCGGCGGCGCGCGACAGCGGCGACACCATGCGGAAGTCGGTGATCTCCTGCGCGCCGCTCCATTCCTGGGCGTCGAGGCGGCCGTCGACCACCACGGCGTGCGCGGACGGCGGCACGAGCATGACGGCCAACAGCGCGGCGAACAGCGGGCGGCGGCGGGCGGAGCGCAGGCGGGAATTCATCGGGCAGGCATCCGCGGGCGGTCGTTGCCGCCGGCCAGGGTCAGGGGTCGGTTCGTTTCGGGCGCCACCCGCGCGGTGGTGCGGGCGGCGGTCGCGGGCGCGTGCACGCGCCGCGACGGCAATGGCGCGCAGGGTAGCCAACGCGGCGACGCGCACCGACTGGCGAAAGTCATGCCCACCTCCAGCCTATGCGCGCCCACCACGCTTCATTCGATGCGTTCCGGGCCGGTGGCGCACCGGGATTCCGGCGCGCCGGGACCCGCCCTACAGCTCGAAGCGGTAGCTGAGCTTCACCAGCAGCTGCTCGTCGTCGCGCAGCTCGAAGCTGTCGCGCAGCAGCGCGTCGGGGTCGTCGCTGTAGGGGTCCTGCCGGTAGCCGCCGCGCCCGTAGACCACGTACAGGTACGACAGCGGCGCCAGCTCGTAGCGGTAGCGGATCTGGAAGCCGAGCGTGCGCACGTTGAAGTCGTCGACCGGGTCGGCCACCGCCAGCGCGCGGCCGTCGGGCTGCACGCGCACGGCGCCCTGCACCGCCGCATCGAGTCCGAGCGCCTGCAGCTTCACCCGCAGCTCCTGGCGCGGGTTGATGTTCCAGTTGATGCCGGCGTCGAACTGCAGGGCCTGCTGCTCGAACCGCCCGACCAGGTTGCCGCCGCGCCATACCAGCCAGTCCGGGATCCGCGTGTACGACACGCCGGCGCCGACGCTGAAGCCGTCGGTCACGAAGTACGTCGGCTCGAACTCGGCGCTGAAGCCGATCCGGTCGTTGCCGGCCAGGCCGCCGCTGAACACTTCGCCGGAGGTCTCGAACGCCCAGTTGCCCTTGCGCGGCCGGTCGTACTCGCCGTACAGGCTGAACTGGCCGGGCTTGCGCAGGTTGCCGTTGCCGCGGGTCAGCAGGTCGTCGACGCCGCCGCTGTTGATGTTGATCTGGGCGAACTCCGAACTGCCGTTGCGTAGCTGGCTCTGCCGGCCGATCCGCAGCTGCCGCTGCAGCCGGTCGCCGCGGTTGTTGTCGGTGCCGCTGATCCGCCAGCGCCAGTCCTTCGAGGCGTAGCGCGACTCGGCCGCCAGGTCGGTGTAGCGGCGCGCCACCTGCCAGTGCAGGTAGTTGAGGCTGTTGCGCGCCAGGTAGCCGGCGTCGTTGATCTGCAGGTCGTTGCCGAAGTGCATCGCGATCCACTGCTGGCGCCAGCCGCGGTCCATCTCGTAGTCGGCCCACACGGTCGCGCCGACGTCGTCGACCGACTCGCCGGCCTGCTCGATGGCGCTGCCGAACAGCCGGGTGCGCACGTTCCAGCGCGGGGTCGGCCGCCAGCCGTGGTCGATGCCGAGCACCGTCGCCTCGCGGTCGAGGAACGGCCGGTCGACGCGGGTCAGCATCAGGCCGAGGTTCTGCTGGGTCAGGTCGCGCACCAGCCGCAGCGCGCCGAAGGTGCGCCCGGCCTCGTCGCCTTCGTCGGCCAGGAACACGCCGTACTTGGTCGCGCCGAGGTTGCCGTTGAGCTTGACCGCCGCGGTGATGTCGCCGGCGCCGTTGCCGTCGTCGGCCGGCCCGCCGACGCGCCGGGTGTACAGCAGCTGGCTGAAGTCCGACGGCGTGGTGTATTCGAAGATGCCCTGGTTCTCGGTAAAGAACGGGCGCTTGTCGCTGACGAAGGTCTCGGTCGCGCTGAAGTTGACGACGAGGTCGTCGCTCTCGACCTGGCCGAAGTCCGGGTTGAGCGTCGCCGACAGCTGGAACTGCCCGTTCGGCTTCCAGAACAGGTCGGCGCCGCCGTCGAAATCGCTGCCGCCGCGCACGTTGTCGTACAGGCCCGAGACGTACGGCGTGACCGCGAGCAGCGACTGGCTGTAGGCCGGCACGTCGACCACGGCGAAGTCCGACAGGTAGCGCGGCCGCTCGAAGCTCGCGCCGGGCCACGCGGCGCGCTCACCGGTGGCGCCAATGACGCGGTCGAGCTGCACGCGCAGGCGCCGCTGGCCGTCGCTGCCGCCGCGCATCGGCGCGATGTACCACGGGATCAACGCCTCGGCGCTCCAGCCGTGCTCGTCCTCGCTGACGGCGTGGCGCCAGTTGCCGTCCCAGTCGTCGTTGAAGTTGTTCTCGTTGGTGATGACCGCATCGGAGATGCCGCCGGTCGAGCTGATCGTGAAGTTGTAGCCGGTGCGCGCGTCGCCGTCGAAGTCGACCATCAGGTTGACGCGGTCGACCTGCGCCTCGAAGTCGCGCTGCACGGTCTGGCGGCTGCGCGGCACGCCGGCCGGCATCGCCACGCGCCAGCCGATCGCGAGGCCCTCGGGCGTGGCGAGGATCCAGCCTTCGACCGGGTGCTGCGGCGCTTCGCCGGTCAGCGGCTGCACCGTGCGGAACTCGGTCACGCGACGCGCGCCCTGCCATTCGGCCGGGTCGATGCGGCCGTCGATGTCGACCGCCGCCGCGTTGGCGGACAGCGCGGCGAGAAAGGCACACAGGGACAGCAGCGGAAGCGGGCGTAGGCGCATTCGACAGGGGAATCGGTGGGATGCGCCATGCTGGCGCGGGGCATGCGCCGCCGCGTCTGGCAACAGTCATGCAAACCAAACCGCGTCGGCGCGCATCACAGGCCCATTGCAGGCCGATGGCGACGACGCGTGGAGCGCGGCGGCCTACTGCATGTGCCAGCCGTGGCTGACGACGAAGCTCTGCCCGGTCAGCGCCGCGCTCGGGAACTCGCACAGGAACCGCACCGTCTGGGCGACGTCCTCGACCGTGGTGAAGATGCCGTCGACCGTGTTGCCGAGCATGATCTTCTTGACCACCTCGTCCTCGCTGATGCCGAACTCGCGCGCCTGCTCGGGAATCTGCTTGTCGACCAGCGGCGTGCGCACGAAGCCCGGGCACACCACGTGGCTGCGCACGCCGTGCTTGGCGCCCTCTTTCGCCAGCGTGCGCGACAGGCCGAGCAGGCCGTGCTTCGCGGTGACGTAGGCCGACTTCAGCGGACTGGCCAGGTGCGAGTGCACCGAGCCCATGTAGATCACGGTGCCGCCGCGCGGCTGGCCGTCGGCGCCTGCGGCGTACATGTGCGGCAGCGCCGCCTTGGTGGTCAGGAACGCGCCGTCGAGGTGGATCGCCAGCATCTTCTTCCAGTCGGCGTACGCGAACTGCTCGATCGGGTTGACGATCTGGATGCCGGCGTTGGACACCAGGATGTCCAGCCCGCCGAGCTCCGCGACGGTTCGGGCGATGCCGGCATCGACCGCGGCCTCGTCGGTGACGTCCATCGCCAGCCCGATCGCGCGACCGCCCGCGGCGACGATGTCGGCGGCGACGGCGTCGGCGCCCGCGGCGTTGAGGTCGGCGATCGCGACCGCGGCGCCGGCGCGCGCGAGCTCGTGCGCGATTTCCTTGCCGATGCCGCTGGCCGCACCGGTGACGAGGGCAACCTTGCCGTGGATCGAGGTCATGGGGGGTCCGTGCAGGTCGTGTGGGTGGCCGATCTTCCGCGCCGCCGCGCGGGCGGCGCCATCGCACTTTCGTCCGGCGGTCAGGCCCGGGCGGGCTTCTTCGTGCCGACGGCCCGTTTGCCCGCCTTTTTGCCGGCGGGCTTGCTCGCCTTCTTGCCCGCGGCCTTGGCCGGCGCGGCGGCCTTCGCCGGACGCTTGGGCTTGAGCATCGTCCCGGTGCAGTTCTTCGACCCGCAGCGGCACTCCCAGATCTTCTTCAGGCGCGGCGTGTGCGCCTCGGCCAGGGTGATGCCGTAGTCGTAGGCGAGCTCCTCGCCGGGCTTGATCGCGCGGATCGCCTCGATGAAGACGCGGTCGCGGGTGCGGTCGTCGCCGTCGTCTTCCTCGAGCACGGCCTCGCAGTTCGGCGCGCAGCTGTGGTTGATCCAGCGCGCGACGTTGCCGTCGAAGTTGGCGTCGATCACGTACTCGTCGTTGAGCGTGAACAGGAACGTATGGCCCGAGTCGGCGTCGCCGCTGTCGCCGGCGTCGACGTCGGCGTGGGTGCGACGGCGGCCGCGGTACTCGACCAGGCGCTCGCCCTTGGCGATGGGTTCGACGGCGAACACGCCGTTGCCGTGGATGGCGGAGCGACGGGCGACGATCTTGCGCGGCATGCGGCGTGTTCCAGTCAAATGGACCGGCATTGTGACCCGACGCGCCGGAATCGACCAACGGCGCCCGCGGCCCGCGCGGGCCGGGCGCGCTCGGCGGCACCGTCACCCACCCGGGGGATGGCTGCTTTGGGTGCGCCCCCCCGTTCATCCAGAGGTCCCTGCCAGCGATGCGGTGGACGCGATCGCCGACTGCGCGCCGGCACGCACGTCGCCCGGCCACCCACGAGGGAAGGAAGCGGATGACCGAACGGGACGGCACGGCCGCCGCCATCCACCTGATCGTCGGCGTCACCGGGCACCGCCGCCTGCGCGCAGACGAGGTCCCGTCGCTGCGCCTGCAGGTCCACGAGGTGCTGGCCACGCTCGCCGCGCGCTACCCCGAGCTGCCGCTGCTGGTGCTGTCGCCGCTGGCCGAGGGCGCCGACCGGCTGGTCGCCGAGGTGGCGTTCGAGCGCGGCTTGCGCGTGGTCGCGCCGCTGCCGCTGCCGCTGGCGCAGTACCGCGACGACTTCGCCGACGACGCCAGCCGCGCCGAACTCGAGCGCCAGATCGCGCGCGCCGAGGTCATCGAACTGCCGCGCAGCGAGTGGGCCAGCGGCCGCCGCGCGACCGACACCGACCCCAGCGCGGTGCCCGGCCCCGCGCGCGACCAGCGCTACGCCCAGGCGGGGATGTTCGTGTCCCGGCACTGCCACGTGCTGCTGGCGCTGTGGGACGGGCTCGACGGCGGTTCGACCGGCGGCACCGCACAGGTGGTGCGCTACCACCTCGGCGGCGAGATCCCCGGCGCGCTGCCGCGCCCGCCGCGCGCGTCGCTGACGCTGCTCGGCATCGGCGAGGACACCGTCGTGCGGCACATCGCCGCGTCGCGCTCGGACGCGCCGTCGCGCGCGGCATCGCGCGGCGGCTGGCTGACGATGGACGACGCGGTGATCGAACACGACGCCCTGCCGCCGGCGTTCGACGCCATGTTCCGCCGCCAGGCCGAGTACAACGCCGACGCCCGGCGCTACGCCGACGACGTCGCCGCCGACGCGCCCGCCGACAGCGACGGCGCCGCGGCGTGCCCGATCCATCGCCAGTTCGTCGTCGCCGACTGGCTGGCGCGGACCTACCAGCGCCGGGTCGCGCGCGTGCTTAGGCTGACCTACGCGATCGCCGCCGCCACGGGGGCGGCCTTCATCGTCTACGCGCACGTGAAGTCGCAGGACGCGCTGATCTACCTGTACCTGGCGCTGTTCATCGCCGGCGTCGGCCTGGCGGTGCTGGCGCGCCGTCGCGCGTGGCACCGCAAGTACCTCGACTACCGCGCGCTGGCCGAGGGCCTGCGCGTGCAGTCGTACTGGCGACGCGCCGGCGTCGTGGACGCGGCGCACCCGTCGGTCGACCACGACAGCTTCATGCAGGAGCAGGACCTCGAGCTGGGCTGGATCCGCAACGCGCTGCGCTCGGCCAGCCTCGACGGGCTGCTGGTGCCGGTCGCCGCCGACGCCAGCGCGGTCGAGCGCGTCGTCGGCGAATGGGTCGGCACGCCGGACTCGCGCGGGCAGCTGGGCTACTTCACCGCGGCGGCGCGCTCGCGCGAACGCCAGCACCGCCGCGCCGAGTGGCTCGCGCACGCGTGCCTGGGCATCGGCATCACGATCAGCCTGGTGCTGGCGCTGTTCGCGCACCGCTGGGGCTACGACACCAAGAACGCCCTGGTCGTGCTGATGGGCCTGCTGTCGGTCGGCGCCGGCGTGCACGAGGCCTATGCGCACAAGAAGGCCGACAAGGAGCTGGTCAAGCAGTACCGCTTCATGCAGCGCATCTACGCCGGCGCGCGGCGGCGCCTGGACGGCGCGACCACGCCCGACGACACCCGGCGGATCCTGCGCACGCTCGGCGAGGCCGCGCTGGCCGAGCACGCCGAGTGGACGCTGATGCACCGCGAGCGGCCGCTCGAACACACCCGGCTCGGCGGCTGAGGGCACGCGCATGCCGGACGCCCGCCGTTACCGCGCCTTCATCAGCTACAGCCACGCCGACGAGGCGTGGGCGCGCTGGCTGATGCGCCGGCTGGAGACCTACCGCGTGCCGCGCCGGCTGGTCGGCACCGACGGCGCGCACGGGCGCATCGACGCGCGGCTGGGTGCGTTCTTCCGCGACCGCGACGAGCTCACGGCCAGCGGCGACCTCGGCGCGACGATCCGCGAGGCGCTCGCCGCGTCCGAATGGCTCGTCGTGCTGTGCTCGCCGGCGGCCGCGCGTTCGCGCTGGGTCGATGCCGAGGTCGCGGCGTTCCGCGCCGCGGGCCGCGGCGACCGGATCCTGTGCTTCGTCGTCGACGGCGATCCGGGCGCGACCGGCGACGCCGGCTGCTTTCCACCGTCGCTGCTCGCGCAGGACGCGAGCGGCACCACGATCGAACCGCTTGCCGCCGACGCGCGCCCGGTCGCCGACGGCCGCGACCGCGCGTTCGTCAAGCTGGTCGCCGGCCTGCTCGGCGTCGGCTTCGACACCCTCGCCCGCCGCGACCAGCAGCGCCGCCAGCGGCGCCTGGTCGCGGTCGCCGCCGCGTCGCTCGCCGGGATGGCGATCGCCACCGCGCTCGCGGTCACCGCGTCGATCGCGCGCAACGACGCGCAGCGCCGGCAGGCGCAGGCCGAGGACCTGCTCGGCTTCATGCTCGGCGACCTGCGCGGGAAGCTCACGACCGTCGGCCGGCTCGACCTGATGCGCGCAGTCGACGACAAGGCGATCGGCTATTTCGCCACGCTGCAGCCGCGCGACCTCAGCGACCGCGCCCTCGAGGAGCAGGCGCGCTCGCTGACCGGCATCGGCCAGGTGCGCCTGGAAGAAGGCAACCACGCCGAGGCCATGGCCGCGTTCCAGGAAGCGCTGGCGCGCAGCTCGACCCTGTACGAGCGCGCGCCGGGCAACGGCCAGCGGCTCTACGACCGCGCCCAGGCCGAGTACTGGATCGGCTACGTCGCCCTGCAGCAGGGCGACTACGACACCACCGAACGGTGGTTCCGCAACTACCACGCGAGCGCGGTTGCGCTGGCGGCGATGGATCCGGACAACTTCGACTGGCAGAAGGAAGTGGCGTACGGGCTGCACAACCTCGCGGTGATGGACCACAAGCGCGCGCGGTACGCCGCGGCCGAGCAGAGCATCCGGGCGGAAGTCGCGCTGTTCCTCGGCTGGCTGAAGCAGCACCCGGACGACCCGGCGCTGCGTTTCGAGGCCGCCGATTCCATTTCGTGGATGGGCAGCCTCGCGCTGGCGCAGGGCAAGCTCGCCGATGCGGAGTCCCACTTCGCGCGGCAGGTGGAGATGCTGCGCGCCAACATGGCCGCCGAGCCGGACAACACCCACTGGAAGATCTACAGCGTGTTCGCGCTGAACCTGCTGACGGACGTGCAGAAGCTGCGCGGCCGGACCGCCGAGGCGCAAACCAGCGTGGCGACCGCGATCGGACTCGCCTCGCCGCTTCTGGCGCGGGATCCGTCGAACAACGAGTGGCGCGCGACGCTGGCCCGCTGCCATTTGAACCGCGCCGAGCTGGCCGCCGCCACGCAGCCCGACCGGGCGCTGGACGACGCCGCGCATGCCGAAGCGCTGCTGCTGACGGCGCTGGCCGCCGAACCGAAGAGCCAGCGGACGATCGACGGCCTCGCCCGCGCCCACAACCAGCTGGCGCGCCTGGCGCTCGCGCGCGGCGACGTCGGGACGGCCCGCGTGAAGCTCACCGCCAGCCAGGCGTTGCTCGCGCCGGCGTGGAAGGACGCGCCGAACGAAACCCTGCGCACGCGACTGGCCGAAACCCGGCTGCTGCAGGGCGATCTGGCCCAGCGCACCGGCCAGCCGCGGCTCGCCGACGCGGCCTGGACCGGGGCCCGCGCGTTGCTTGAAGAAGGCGGGAGCGATCGCGTCGCCTTCGAGCGCCTCGAGCCGCTGCTGCGCGCGCAGCTCGCGCTGGGCGATGGCGACGGCGCGGCGCGCAGCAGGCAGCGCCTGGACGCGGCCGGCTACCGCCCCCTGCATCCCTTGCCCGTCGCAACGCCCGTGGCGGCGCGATGACGAACGACACCTTCCGGTTTGCGGGCCCCCGCCCGTCCCGGCCTGACGGCCACCCACCACGGAGCACTCCCATGCCCAACGCCACCCCGCAAGTGAACCTGGACATCCGCAACAGCGCACAGACCGAACCCGGCTGGGTCAACGTCGTTGCCAGCAACGGGCAGACCTACAGCTACAGCTACACCGGCGGCGACGACGGCCACGGCGGGCTGGTCCAGACCAGCGGCCAGGGGCGCGACACCGCGCCGCTGCAGCTCAACGCCGATCGCCGCTATCAGCTCAGCAGCAGCAATCCGTGCGTGTTCACCAACGACACCCACGACCAGCTCAGCTGGAACGGGCAGTCGCCGTATGCGGGCAGCATCGTCGACGCCAACACCATGGTCGAGACCGCCGAGTACACGATCAACGTGACCGACACCGGCAACGGCAACTGCAACATCCCCTGCGATCCCCGCGTCATCAACCAGTAGCGGTACCTGGACGCGGGGCGGGCCATGCAACTCACGCCTGCGCAGGCCGATCGGCGGCGCCGCGTGGTGGCGGCCTGCTCCGCGCCAGTTGTCCAGCCCGCGATCGGCGCCGGCCGCGACCCGGGACCGCCCGGGCGCGGCTGGCCGGATCCGCGCGCCCGCTGCGTTCGTGATCACTCCCCCCGAACCAACACGATCCCTTGCCCTATGAACATGCCCTTCCTGCGCCTGCTCGCCGCCCCGCTCGCCCTGACGCTGGCCGCATGCTCGCAGTCCTCGCCGATCGCCACCGCCGCGGCGTCTCCGCTGGCCACGGCCACCGCTACGGCCCCGGCCCAGACGCCGGCCGATGATCTCGTCGCCCGCGGCGAGTACCTGGTCCGCATCACCGGCTGCAACGACTGTCACACGGCCGGCTACGCCGAAGCGCAGGGCAACGTCGACAAGGCGCGCTGGCTGACCGGCTCCCCGCTCGGCTACAAGGGCCCGTGGGGCACGACCTATGCCGCCAACCTGCGGCTGACCCTGGCCGACATGGACGAGGCCACGTGGCTGGCCTACAGCGCCGAGCTGCGCACCCGCCCGATCATGCCGGACTTCGCGCTGCGGGCGATGAGCGTCGAGGACCGCCGCGCGATGTTCGCGTTCATCAAGTCGCTCGGCCCCGGCGGCACGCCGGCGCCGGCGTACGTGCCGCCCGGCCAGACCGCCGCGGCGCCGTACTTCGAGCTGGTCCTGCCGGCTGCTGCCCCCGCCGCGGCCGCCGGCGCGCGCTGAGCCCCGGCCGATCTCCGTCCGGGGCCCCGCGGGCCCCGGAATGCCCGGCTTGGCCGCGCCGGCGCGAAACCGTACAATTCCGGTACGGATTCCCCCGCGCCGCGTGCCGCGCCCATGCTCCGGGTCACCAAGCTCACTGACTACGCCACGGTCGTCCTGACCGTGCTGGCCGCGCCGTCGCCCGGCGCGCCGTCGGCCGTGCTCAGCGCGCCGGAGCTCGCCGAGCGCGCCGGCCTCGAGGTACCGACCGTCGCCAAGCTGCTCAAGCCGCTGGCGCAGGCCGGCCTGGTCGAGGGTTTCCGCGGCGCCAACGGCGGCTACCGCCTCGCGCGTCCGGCCGACCAGATCGGCCTGCTCGACATCGTGATCGCGATGGAAGGCCCGCTCGGCATGACCGAGTGCAGCGTGCACGACGGCAACTGCGGCATCGAACAGTCCTGCGGCGTGCGCGCCAACTGGCGGCGTATCAACGACGTCGTCGTCGACGCCCTGCGCGCCGTCACCCTTGCCCAGATGCTCGCGCCGCCCCCGGCCGCGCCGCCTTCTTCCGACTCCACCGCCCGGCGCATCGACGTGCGCCTGGCCAGCGCCTGATGCGCAGGTAACGCCATGGCCTCCCCGACCGTCGACACCGCCCCCGATGCGACCAGCAACCGCGAGATCCACGCGCAGCTCGGCCGCAAGTACTCGGCCGGCTTCGTCACCGACATCGAGTCCGACAGCCTGCCGCCGGGCCTGAACGAGGACATCATCCGCGCCCTGTCGGCGATCAAGAACGAGCCGCAGTGGATGACCGACTGGCGGCTGGCCGCGTACCGGCACTTCCTGACGATGCCGGTGCCGCACTGGGCCAAGCTCGACATCGCCCCGATCGACCTGCAGTCGCTGAGCTACTACTCCGCGCCGAAGGCCAAGTACGCTTCGCTCGACGAGGTGCCACAGGAGCTGCTCGACACCTACGAGAAGCTCGGCGTGCCGCTGCACGAGCGCGCCAAGCTGGCCGGTGTCGCCGTCGACGCGGTGTTCGACTCGGTCTCGGTCGGCACCACGTTCCGCAAGGAGCTGGCCGAGAAGGGCGTGATCTTCTGCTCGCTGTCCGAGGCGATCCACGACCACCCCGAGCTCGTCCAGCGCTACCTCGGCACCGTCGTGCCGACCGGCGACAACTATTTCGCCGCGCTGAACTCCGCGGTGTTCTCGGACGGGTCGTTCGTGTTCATCCCGAAGGGCGTGCGCTGCCCGATGGAGCTGAGCACGTACTTCCGCATCAACGCCATGAACACCGGCCAGTTCGAGCGCACCCTGATCATCGCCGAGGAGGGCAGCTACGTGTCCTACCTCGAGGGCTGCACCGCGCCGATGCGCGACGAGAACCAGCTGCACGCCGCGGTGGTCGAGCTCGTTGCGCTCGACCACGCGGAGATCAAGTACTCGACCGTGCAGAACTGGTACCCCGGCGACGAGAACGGGGTCGGCGGCATCTACAACTTCGTCACCAAGCGCGGTGAGTGCCGCGGCGCGCGCAGCAAGATCAGCTGGACCCAGGTCGAGACCGGCTCGGCGATCACGTGGAAGTACCCTTCGTGTGTGCTGATCGGCGACGACTCGGTCGGCGAGTTCTATTCGGTCGCGCTGACCCACCACCGCCAGCAGGCCGACACCGGCACCAAGATGGTCCACGTCGGCAAGCGCACCAAGAGCAAGATCGTCAGCAAGGGCATCAGCGCCGGCCGCGGCCAGAACACCTACCGCGGGCTGGTCAAGGTCGGCCCGAAGGCGGAAGGCGCGCGCAACCACACCCAGTGCGACAGCCTGCTGATCGGCAAAAAGTGCGGCGCCCACACGTTCCCGTACATCGAAGTCCGCCACCCGACCGCGACCGTCGAGCACGAGGCGACCACGTCGAAGATCAGCGAGGACCAGCTGTTCTACTGCCGCAGCCGCGGCATCGGCGAGGAGGACGCGGTGTCGATGATCGTCGACGGCTTCTGCAAGTCGGTGTTCCGCGAGCTGCCGATGGAGTTCGCGGTGGAAGCCAAGAAGCTGCTGGAAGTCTCGCTCGAAGGCTCGGTGGGATAAGCCGCGGGCAGGTCGTCGCGCGGCGATCCGCGAGCCACGCGCCGCGCGATGACGCAACGACCCCTGGCCCGCCCGGGACAGGGGGATGGATTGGAACCGGAACGAACATGCTCAAGATCGACAACCTCCACGTCTCCGTCGGCGGCAAGCCCATCCTCAAGGGCCTGACGCTGGAACTGCAGCCCGGCCAGGTGCACGCGGTGATGGGCCCGAACGGCGCCGGCAAGTCCACGCTCGGCAACGTGCTCGCCGGCCGCGAGGGCTACGAGGTCACGTCCGGGACGGTCACGTACGAAGGCATCGACCTGCTGGCGCTCGAGCCCGAGGAGCGCGCCGCCGCCGGCGTGTTCCTGGCGTTCCAGTACCCGGTCGAGATCCCGGGCGTGAACAACACCTACTTCCTGCGCACCGCGCTCAACGCGCAGCGCAAGGCGCGCGGCGAGTCCGAACTCGATTCGATGCAGTTCCTCAAGCTGGTGCGCGAGAAGCTCGCCGTGCTGCACCTGCGCGACGAGCTGCTCCACCGCGGCGTCAACGAAGGCTTCAGCGGCGGCGAGAAGAAGCGCAACGAGATCTTCCAGCTGGCACTGCTCGAGCCGAAGCTGGCGATCCTCGACGAGACCGACTCGGGCCTCGACATCGACGCGCTGAAGGCCGTCGCCGACGGCGTCAACGCGCTGCGTTCCAGCGCGCGCGCGTTCCTGGTCATCACCCACTACCAGCGCCTGCTCGACTACATCAAGCCCGACGTCGTGCACGTGCTGGCCGACGGCCGCATCGTCGAAAGCGGCGGGCCGGAGCTGGCGCTGGAACTCGAGCAGCACGGCTACGCGTGGATCAAGGACCGGATCACGCCCGGGGCGGCCGCCTGACATGGGCGCCCTGCTCGACTCCTTCGCCTCGGCGTTCGACGTGCTGCCCGCGCCGGACGCCGCCGGGCTCGGCGACGCGCGCCGCGGCGCGCTCGACGCCGCACTGGCCGACGGACTGCCGCACGCGCGCGCCGAACGCTGGAAGTACACGTCGCTGCGCGCGCTCGAGCGCCGCACCTTCGCGCCGTCTCCGGCTACTCCGGTGCACTACGACGCCGCCTTGCTCGCCGCCATCCCGGCGCCGCGGCTGGTGTTCGTCAACGGCCGCTTCGACGCGCCGGCCAGCGACACCGCCGGCCTGCCCGACGGCGTCCAACTGCAGGCGCTGTCGGCCGTGCTGGCGACCGGCGACGCACGCGAAGCCAACTTCCTCGCGCGACGGTACGAGCGCAGCGACGAGGTGTTCCCGCGCATCAACGCCGCGCTCGCCGACGAGGGCGCCGTGCTGCGCGTTGGTGACGGCGTGCGCGCCGAGCGCCCGGTGCACCTGGTGTGCATCGGCACCGCGGCGCCTGCCGACCAGGCCTGGCACCTGCGCCACTTCATCGAGCTACGCGCCGGGTCGTCGCTGACCGTGGTCGAGCACGTGCTCGGCGACGGCGCGCACCAGCACCTCGCCAACGCGGTTGCCCACGTGCACGTGGCCGCGGGCGCCACGCTGACCCACGCGCGCCTGCAGGCCGAGTCGGCCGGCGCCACGCTGCTGGCGCGCACCGACGCGGTCCTGGCGCGCGAGGCGAACTACGTGCGGCTCGACCTCGAGCTCGGCGCCGGGCTGTCCCGCCATGAGCTCAATGTCGCCCTGCACGGCGCCTCGTCGCGCCTGCACGCCAACGGCGTGCTGCTCGGCGACGGCAAGCGCCACGTCGACACCCGGCTTGACATCGACCACGTCGGCCGCGACAGCGCCTGCGAGCTGACCTGGCGCGGGCTCGGCGCCGGGCGATCGCGCGTGGTGTTCCACGGCGGCATCCTGATCCGCGAAGGGGCCGACGGCACCAACGCCCAGCTGTCGAACAAGAACCTGCTGCTGTCCGAAGGCGCCGAGATCGACAGCCAGCCGGTGCTGGAGATCCACGCCGACGAAGTGCAGGCGGCCCACGGCGCGACGGTCGGCCAGCTCGACACGACCGCGCTGTTCTACCTGCGCTCGCGCGGCGTGCCGGTCGACCAGGCGCGCGCCCTGCTGACCGCGGCGTTCTGCCGGGAGACGCTCGGCGTGCTCGAGGATGCGGCGCTGCGGGAGTCGCTCGCCGCCCACCTCGACGCGGCGCTGGCGCGCGTCCAGCCGGAGGCCGCATGAACGCGGCAGCCGACGCCGGCATCGACTGGGCCCGCGTCCGCGCGGACTTCCCGCTGCTCGCGCGCGAGGTGCACGGCAAGCCGCTGGTGTACCTCGACTCGGCCAACACCGGCCAGAAGCCGGCCAGCGTGATCGACGCCGTCGACGACTTCTACCGCAACCACAACGCCAACGTCAGCCGCGCCGTGCACGCGCTCGGCACCGAGGCGACCGAGGCCTACGAAGGCGCGCGTCGCAAGCTGGCGCGCTTCCTGAACGTCCGCCCGGACGAGCTGGTGCTGTGCAGCGGCACGACGTTCGCGCTGAACCTCGTCGCGTACTCGTGGGCGCTGCCCCGCCTGCAGCCGGGCGACGCGATCGTGCTGACGCGGATGGAGCACCACGCCAACATCGTGCCGTGGCAGCTGGTGGCGCAGCGCACCGGCGCCACGATCAAGGTCGCCGAGCTCACCGACAGCGGCGAGCTCGACGTCGACGGCCTGTACGCGCTGCTGACCCCGGACGTGAAGCTGCTCGGCCTGACCCACGTCTCCAACGTGCTCGGCACGGTCAACCCGGTGCGCGAGATCTGCCGCGAGGCGCGCCGGCGCGGCATCGTCACCGTGGTCGACGGTTCGCAGGCGGCGCCGCACCGCGCGCTCGACATCGCCGCGCTGGGCTGCGACTTCTACGCGATCACCGGCCACAAAATGTGCGGTCCGACCGGCACCGGCGCGCTGTGGGCGCGGCGCGAGCACCTCGCCGCGATGCCCCCTTTCCTCGGCGGCGGCGAGATGATCAAGGAGGTCCGCTTCGACGGCACCGTGTTCAACGACGCGCCGCACAAGTTCGAGGCCGGCACGCCGAACATTGCCGGCTTCATCGGGCTCGGCGCGGCGGTCGACTATCTGTCCGCGATCGGGATGGACCATGTCGAGGCGCGCGAGCAGGCGCTGCTGGCGCACGCGACCGAGGCGCTGTCGGCGGTCGACGGCGTGCGCATCTTCGGCCGCGCCGCCGACAAGGCCGCGGTGATCAGCTTCCTGGTCGACGGTGCCCACGCGCACGATCTCGCCACGCTGCTCGACCTGGAGGGCGTCGCGATCCGCTCCGGCCACCACTGCGCACACCCGCTGATGCAGCACTTCGGCGTGCCCGCCACGTGCCGCGCGTCGTTTGCGTTCTACAACACGCACGACGAGGTCGACGCGTTCGTCGCCGCGCTCGCCAAGGTGCGCCGGCTGCTCGCCTGATCCCGAGTGCGCAGGGGACCGCGGAGCTGCGCTAGGCTTCGCGTCCCGACGCCGCTTTCGAGACCGCGATGGTCGACCCGTCCGACGCCGCCCCCGACGACATCGCCAGCCTGCTGCGCGAGATCCGCGACGACCAGCGCGTCGCGCTCGCGCTGCAGCGCGAGCAGATGGCGATGCACCAGCGCCAGCTGGATCGGGTCGAGCGCATCAACGACCGCGCCGAGGCGATCCAGGGCCGCGCCGCGCGCGCGCTGCGGCTGGTGGTGCTGGTCGCGCTGCCTCTCGTTGCGCTGCTGCTCGCGCTGATGTTCTTCCCTTACCTGAGCGCGCTGTTCGCATGATGACCGAGTCCACCCTGACCTTCCGCCGGGCCACCGCGGACGACATCGACGCGGTCGTGGCGCTGGTCGAATCGGCGTATCGCGGCGACTCCAGTCGCGCCGGCTGGACGACCGAAGCCGACCTGCTCGACGGACGTCGTACCGGCGTCGACGATATCCGCGCCTGCCTCGACCGCGCGCGCAGCGTCATCCTTCTGGCCGAGCGCGACGGCCGATTGGTGGCGTGCGCGCATGTCGCGGTCGAGGACGACGCCGGCTATTTCGGCATGTTCTCGGTGGTGCCGACGCTGCAGGGCGCGGGCGTCGGCAAGCAGGTGCTGGCCGAGGCCGAGCGCCTCGTGCGCGACGAGTTCGGGCTTCGTCGGATGCGCATGACGGTGATCGACGTGCGCGACGAGCTGATCGGCTTCTACCAGCGTCGCGGCTACCGCCGCACCGGCATCCACAAGCCATTCCCCTATGGCGACGAGCGCTTCGGCCTGCCCAAGCGCGACGACCTTCGATTCGAAGTCCTGGAGAAAGACCTGTGAGCGCGAACTGGGTGTTCGTCGGCACGACCGCGGAACTGTTGCCGGGCGAGTCGCGCGTGGTGTGGGACGACGACACGCCGATCCTCGTCGTGAACTACGACGGCGACTACTACGCTCTGCAGGACAAGTGCTCCCATGAGGACTTCGAGCTGTCGGCGGGCCACTTCGACGCCGACGACGCGACCGTCGAGTGCGCCCTGCACGGGGCGAAGTTCGACGTGCGCGACGGGCGTCCGCTGTGCGCGCCGGCGTACGAGCCGGTGGCGAAGTTCCCGGTCAAGATCGAGGACGGCATGGTCTGGACCCGCGACGATCGCGACGCGGATTGAGACATGAGGGGCCGCTGGCGCCCCGAGTCTCGTGGCAGGCCCACTCAAGCGGACGCGCGGCACCCGTTGTTTTTGATAATCATTCTCATTAGCATTGCTGGGCCGCCGATGACGCAGCGGCAACCCGATCAATCCTTCTGGGAATCCCATGGCACCCCACCGCTTCCCCTTGGCCGCTCCGCTCGCCGCGGCAATCGTCCTTGCCCTGAGCCCAGCGGCCGCTGCTGCCCCGCGCACCGCCGCCCACGCCTCCGCGCTGGCGCAGGCGTCCGAACGCACGCCGACTGAGCTCGACCACGTCGAGGTGGTCGGCGAGATGCCGGGCTACACAGTGCATCGCTCGACCACGGCCACCCGCACCGACACCCCGCTCGTCGACGTGCCGCAGGCCGTCAGCGTCGTCAGCCAGCAGCAGATCCGCGACCTCGCGATCCAGTCGATGGCCGACGCCGTGCGGTACGTCCCGGGCATCGGCATCACCCAGGGCGAAGGCAATCGCGATGGCCTCGTGTTCCGCGGCAACAGCTCGACCGCCGACCTGTTCGTCGACGGCATGCGCGACGACGTCCAGTACTACCGCGACACCTACAACATCGACCGCATCGAGGCGTTCAAGGGGCCGAACGCGATGATCTTCGGCCGCGGCAGCCCCGGCGGCCTGCTCAACCGCGTCACCAAGGTCGCCGACGGCGTCACGACGCGCGAGGTCGGCGTGCAGGTGGGCTCGTGGGACAAGCGCCGCGTCACCGCTGATGTCGGACAGTCCCTGAGCGCCGACGCGGCGTTCCGCGTGACGGGCGTCTATGAGGACTCCGGCAGCTACCGCGACGGGGTCACCGTGCGGCGAGAGGGCATCAACCCGACCCTGCTGTTCACCGCGGGCGACGCCACGCGCATCACGGTCGGCTACGAATACTTCCACGACGAACGCACCGCCGACCGCGGCATCCCCAGCCAGCCCGCTGCGTTCGAAGGCACCCGCTACCCCGTCGAGACGTCGCGCTCGACGTTCTTCGGCGACCCGGATGGCAGCCCGACCTGGGTCGACGTGCACGCGCTGACCGCGCTGGTCGAGCACCGGTTCGCGGGCGGCGCGCAGCTGCGCAACCGCACGCGCTACGCCGATTACGACAAGCTCTACCGCAACGTATTCCCGGGCGCCGTCAACGCGTCCACTGGCACCGTCCAGCTGGCCGCGTACGACAACGCGACCCGGCGCGAGAACCTGCTCAACCAGACCGATCTGGTGTTCGAGGCCAACACCGGCGCGGTGAGCCACACCTTCCTGGCCGGTGCCGAGTTCGGCCGTCAGGAGACCGACAACCTGCGCCAGTCGGGTTCGTTCCTCCTCGGCGCCGGCTCCCCTTGCCTGAACACCAGCGCCACCGGTCGCTCGGGCAGCTGCACGGTGCCGCTGGCCTCGCCGAACGTCGCCGCGCAGATCGTCTACGCCAACAACAGCGCCAACGGCAGCGGCGACGCGCGCAACACCGGCGTGGCGCGGGTTGCGGCGCTGTACCTGCAGGACCAGATCGAGTTCTCGCCGCAGTGGCAGGCCATCGTCGGCGTGCGCTTCGACCGCTTCGACCTCGACTATACCGACCTGCGCGCCGGCGTCAGCGCCGCCAACCGCGACCTGTCGTCCAGCGACGACCTGCTGTCGCCGCGCGTCGGCCTGGTCTACAAGCCGAGCGCCGCTTCGTCGGTGTACGCGAGCTACGGGGTCACGTACCTGCCGCGCTCCGGCGAGCAGCTCTCGTCGCTGTCGGCGACCACGCAGGCGCTGGATCCGGAAGAGTTCGAGAACCTCGAGATCGGCGCGAAGTGGGACATGAGCGAGCGGCTGTCGGCCAGCGTGGCGATGTACCGGCTCAATCGCAGCAACGCCGCGGTGACCGATCCGACCGACCCGACCCGGATGATCCTGCTGGCCGGCGACAGCCAGCGGGTCGACGGCGCCGAGCTGTCGCTGTCGGGTCAGCTGACCGACGCGTGGAGCCTGATCGCCAGCTACGCCTACCAGGATGCCCGCACCGTGCAGACCGTCGGCGGCACGCCGGCCGGCCGGGTGCTGCCGCAGACGCCGGAGCACAGCGCCGGACTGTGGAGCCGTTACGACCTCTCGCCACGCTGGGGCGTGGGCCTGGGAGCCGTGTACCGGGACCGCTCGTTCGCCAGCATCAGCAACGAGGTCACGCTGAAAAGCTACACGCGCTACGACGCGGCCGTGTTCTACCGGATCAGCGACCGGCTGGAGGCGCAGCTCAACCTCGAGAACATCTTCGACAAGACCTACTACCCTTCGGCCCACTCCGACAGCAACATCACGCCCGGGGCGCCGCGCGCGGCCTACCTCAGCGTCGCGATGAAGTTCTGATCCCGTTCCACCCATCCGGGGGCCCCGCGGACCGCGCGGCCCTTCCGTCCCCGACCGTTTGCCGGACCTGCCCATGATCGCCAAGCCCACCGCCCCTGCCACCGCCGCACGCCGCTCGCCCGTGCAGCGCTGGGTCCGCCAGCTTCACCTGTGGATCGGCGCGTGGGGCGCGATCGCGGCGATCGTGTACGGGTTCACGGGCCTGGTGATGAACCACCGGTTCGGCGACAACGCGTGGCCGCAGGGCAGCAACGCGCCGAGCGGATCGCTGATGCTGGACGTGCCGGCCAACGCGCAGGTCACGCCCGAAGCCCTCACGGCGTGGCTCAGCGACACGCACGGACTGGCCACCCAGCGGGTACGCAAGTCGGAGGCCGGCGGCGGCGCGCTGAACGGCAAGCCGATCGCGGCGCGCGAGAAGTGGACGCTGACCGGCGGCACGGCGCGGCAGGCCTGGACGCTCGACTACGTGCCCGGCAACGCGACCGCCGAGGTCAAGCAGGAACGTCACAGCGCGCTGTCGGCCTTCAACCGGCTGCACAAGGCGTACGGCGGGGGCGGGGCGTGGATCCTGCTGGCCGACAGCTTCGCGATCGGCATGCTGCTGCTGGGCCTGTCGGGCATCTGGATGTGGGCGCGGGGCCGCACGCCGAAGCAGCTGCTGCTCAGCGTGCTGGCCGCGTCGGTGCTGACGTGGGTGATCGTGGTGGGGCCGTCGCTGGCCTGAGTCACGCCTGGGCGAGCGGCGTCAGCCGAACCAGCAGGGTCTCGCCACCGCCTTCAAGCACATGACGCTGGCGCTGGCGGCCCGCCTGCAGGATCGCGGTGTCGCCCGTAGCCAGCGGCGCGAGGCCGGACTCGGCACCGAACGCGGCGCGCCCGCCGATCAGGTGGACCGCCCACGTCGCCGCCGGATCGACGAACAGGACCATCGGCCCCACCAGCGGGCGGTGCCACAGCGCTGCATCGAAGCGGTCGCGGCGCCACATCAGGTTGAAGTCGTGCGTCGGCCCGTCGATCAGCTCGCCGGTGACGCCGCGCTCGCCGGCGAACCGCAGTCGATCGTGCGGCGGATGCAGCGCATGCACCTCGCCGTCGTCGAAGCGCAGGCGGACGCCGTTGCCCGACAGCAGCACCAGCTCGCGGTCGATGCCGGGAAACGACGAAAACGCCGCGTCGCGCTCGATCTCGGCAATCGACAGGCGCCAGTCCCACTCGGGGACGCCGGCCCGCGCGTGCGCGGGCGGCGTCGGCTGGGCATAGATCTCGCGCGTCCAGCCGAGCTGGTTGCGCCAGCGCTCTCGCCGGTACTCGTGCGCGGCGATCGCCCAGGCGCGGGCGGTGGGATCGTTGTCGTGCGCGCTGATCATCGGGTCCGGCTCCTCGGGCCGCATCAGTCTAGAGGCCGCGGCCCGGTCCTTACCGTCGATGCACGCGATCGGGTCGTGCGCGCCCTCGTGCCTCAACGCGGACGAAACGAAGCCACCCGGCCGCGGGTCCTTCCGCGGTCGGGCGGCGCACATCCGTGTGGCGGGCGTTACCGCCCTGCAGGCGTCCAGGCCTGCACCGAGCCACGCGCCCCATCCGTGCGGCGCGCGTGGAACCTCAGCGCTTGGGCACCGGACGGGCCGCGGCCGCGACCGGCTTGCGCGCCGGCGCGCCGGCGGCCGCGCCGCCGACGACGATCCGGTCGCGGTTCTTATCGATGGTCTTCAGGCCGACGCCCTTGACCAGCGCCAGCTGGTCGGCGCTGCGGAACGCGCCGTTGGCCTTGCGGTAGGCGACGATCGCCTGGGCCTTCGACGGGCCGATGTTCAGCAGCACGCGATCGATGGTCGCGGCGTCGGCGGTGTTGATGTTGACCTTCTCGGCGGCGAGCGCAGTGCCGGCAAGCAGCAGCGACAGGGCCAGCGAGGACAGCACGGTGCGGATCGACTTCATGGGAGCTCCTTGACGAGGCATACGTGGCCGGGAACCGATTCCCGGGGGGCCGGCGGGTCCATCGGCCGGTGTGGACAGTCTCCGCAGGTCCCGGGTCGACGCCCATCGCCGCATGCCCCGTGCGGGTGTAGGACGGCGCCGGCCGGCCGGGTCGGAAAAGCCCTACACGCCCCAACGGCGTAAAATCCGGGGCTCACCCGCAGTGAAGGTCCCCCATGGACACCTCCCAGGTAGATCGCTTCATTGGCCAGAAGTGGGACGACGAGATCGTCCCGCAGCTCGTCGAGTACATCCGCATCCCCAACAAGTCGCCGATGTTCGATGCCGACTGGGTGGCCCACGGGTTCATGGACGACGCGGTCAAGCTGATGGAGGCCTGGGCCAGCAAGCAGCCGATCCCGGGCATGCAGCTGGAGGTGGTGCGCCTGGAAGGCCGCACCCCGCTGATCTTCATCGACATCCCCGCCAGCAGCGGCGGCCGCAGCGACGACTGCGTGCTGCTGTACGGCCACCTCGACAAGCAGCCGGAGATGACCGGCTGGGACGCGGACCTCGGCCCCTGGAAGCCGGTCATTAAGGGCGACCGCCTGTACGGCCGCGGCGGCGCCGACGACGGCTACGCGCTGTTCGGCTCGCTCGCCGCGGTGATGGCGCTGCAGGAGCAGCAGATCCCGCACGCCCGCTGCGTGGTGCTGATCGAAGCGTGCGAGGAGTCCGGCAGCTACGACCTGCCGGCCTACGTCGACCACCTGGCCGACCGCATCGGCAAGCCGTCGCTCGTCGTGTGCCTGGACTCGGGCTGCGGCAACTACGACCAGCTGTGGTGCACGACCTCGCTGCGCGGCCTGGCCGGCGGCAACCTCACGGTCAAGGTGCTCGACGAGGGCGTGCACTCCGGCGACGCGTCCGGAATCGTGCCGTCGAGCTTCCGCCTGCTGCGCCAGCTGCTGTCGCGGATCGAGGACGAGAACACCGGGCGGATCCTGCTCGACGGGCTGCACGCCGACATTCCGGCCGAGCGGCTGGCGCAGGCGAAGGAAGCCGCGCGCGTGCTCGATACGGCCGTCTACGACAAGTTCCCGTTCCTGCCCGGCATGACGCCGATGGCCGACGACCTGACCGAGTTGGTGCTCAACCGCACGTGGCGCCCGGCGCTGTCGGTGACCGGCGCGGACGGCCTGCCGGCGCTGTCGTCGGCCGGCAACGTGCTGCGTCCGCACACCGCGGTGAAGCTGAGCCTGCGGCTGCCGCCGACGCTCGACGGCAAGCGCGCCGGCCAGCTGCTGAAGGAAACGCTGCTGCGCGACCCGCCGAACGGCGCGCAGGTGTCGATGGAGCTCGAGAAGGCGTCGACCGGCTGGAACGCGCCGGCGATGTCGCCGTGGCTGGAAAAGGCGATCAACGCCTCGAGCGAGGAGTTCTTCGGCGCCCCGGCGATGTACATGGGCGAGGGCGGCACGATCCCGTTCATGGGCATGCTCGGTGAGAAGTTCCCCGGTGCGCAGTTCATGATCACCGGCGTGCTCGGCCCGCACAGCAACGCGCACGGCCCGAACGAGTTCCTGCACATCCCGATGGGCAAGCGCGTCACCGCGTGCGTGTCGCGCGTGATCGCCGAGCACCACCAGGCGAGCCTGCGCGGCGAGACAACCGGCGTGGCCGCAGTGGCCGGCGGCGAGCACCACGGCGACCACGGCTGCTGCTGACCGCTGCCTTCCCGCCCTGCGGTTCAAGCGCGCCCGGTTTCGACCGGGCGTTTGCTTGTCTGCCCGGTACGTTGCAGCGCAGCAGGCGCGCGCCGGGCCCCTGCTAGGATCGGGCCGCGGCAGTCACCGCCACGGCAAGGGGGGAAGTGCATGTTCGAAGGAATACTGGGGTACGTGTTCGGCGGGGCGATCATCGGCGTGCTCGCGCGCCTGCTGAAGCCCGGCGCCGACCCGATGGGCTGGATCATGACGATCCTGCTCGGCATCGCCGGCGCGGTCGCCGGCGGCTACATCGCCGGCACCGGCGTGATGGCGTGGGTGGCGTCGATCGCGGCCGCCGTCGTGCTGCTGTTCGTGTTCGAGATGGTGCGCCGGCGCGGCGGCAAGCAGGCTGCCTGACCGCCGGCTCGACGCCATCGGTTCGACGACGACGCCCCGGCACGCCGGGGCGTTTTCGTTGGCGCGCCGCGACGGGCCGCGCGGTCAGGCCAGCAGGCGGTCCACCACGCGCTGGGCCAGCACGTCGGCCGACTCGTGCACGGTGTCGAGCACCAGCTCGGCCGCTTCGGGCACCTCGTACGGCGAGTCGATGCCGGTGAAGTTCGGGATCTGGCCCGCACGCGCCTTCGCGTACAGCCCCTTGGCATCGCGCTGCTCGGCCACGGCCAGCGGCGTGTCCACGTAGACCTCGACGAACTCGCCCGGGTCGAACAGCGCGCGCGCCAGCCGGCGCTCGGCGCGGAACGGCGAGATGAAGCTGACCAGCACGATCAGGCCGGCATCGGTCATCAGCCGCGCGACCTCGGCGACGCGGCGGACGTTTTCGACCCGGTCCTCGGCGGTGAAGCCCAAGTCCTTGTTGAGGCCGTGGCGCACGTTGTCGCCATCGAGGATGTAGGTGTGGTGGCCGAGCGCGTGCAGCTTCTTCTCGACCAGGTTGGCGATGGTCGACTTGCCCGAGCCCGACAGGCCGGTGAACCACGCGCAGCGCGGCACCTGCGCCTTGCTGCGCGCGCGCGCGGCCTTGTCGACGTCGACGTGCTGCCAGTGGATGTTTCCGGCGCGGCGCAGCGCGAAGTCGATCGTGCCGGCGGCGACCGTGGCGTTGCTCTGCCGGTCGATCAGCACGAACCCGCCGAGCGCGCGGTTGTCTGCGTACGCCTCGAACGGCACCGCGTGGTCGAGGTACAGGTTGCAGACGCCGACCTCGTTGAGCTCCAGGTGCTTGGCCGCCAGATGCTCCTGCGTGTTGACGTCGACCCGGTGCTTGATCTCGGTGACGCTGGCGCTGAC
The DNA here is from genome assembly GCF_003586305.1 of Cognatilysobacter tabacisoli. Lineage (GTDB taxonomy): Bacteria > Pseudomonadota > Gammaproteobacteria > Xanthomonadales > Xanthomonadaceae > Cognatilysobacter_A > Cognatilysobacter_A tabacisoli. The sequence continues at coordinate 1,499,553 of NZ_QXJI01000001.1, forward strand.
GGTGCGCGCGCCGAGCTTCAGCCAGTACGGCCGGCCCGGCAGCAGGCGCTGCTCGCCCAGCCACAGGACATGCGCGGCGAACTGGTCGGCCACCTGCGGCGGATGCTGCGCGCTGGCGATGAGATCGCCGCGGCTGGCGTCGACCTCGTCGGTGAGCGTCAGCGTCACCGCGTGTCCCTCGCGCGCGACGTCGAGATCGCCGTCGGCGGTGACGATCCGCGCGACGCGCGAGCGCCGTCCCGACGGCAGCACCACGACTTCGTCGCCGGGGCGCACCGCGCCGGCCGCGACCGTGCCGGCGAAGCCGCGGAAATCGGTGCTCGCCTGGGTGCGGTTGGGCCGGTTGACCCACTGCACCGGAAGGCGGAAGCCCACGTCGGTCCCGCCGCGTGCAGGATCGACGGACTCCAGCCATTCCAGCAGCGCCGGCCCGTCGTACCACGGCGTGCGCGCCGAGCGCTGCAGCAGGTTGTCGCCGTCGAGCGCCGACAGCGGCACCGCGGTGACGTCGGCGATGCCGAGCTGCGTAGCCAGCGCGCGGTACTCCGCGACGATCGCCTCGTACACGTCCCGGTCGAAGCCGACCAGGTCCATCTTGTTGACCGCCAGCGCAACGTGGCGGATGCCGAGCAGCGAGACGATGTAGCTGTGCCGGCGGGTCTGCGTCAGCAGGCCCTTGCGCGCGTCGACCAGCACCACCGCGACATCCGCGGTCGAGGCGCCGGTCGCCATGTTTCGCGTGTACTGCTCGTGGCCCGGGCAGTCGGCGACGATGAACTTGCGCCGCTCGGTGCTGAAGAAGCGGTACGCCACGTCGATCGTGATGCCCTGCTCGCGCTCGGCGGCGAGGCCGTCGAGCAGCAGCGCGTAGTCGATGTTGTCGCCCTGCGTGCCGTGGCGCCGGCTGTCGGCACCGAGCGCGGCCAGCTGGTCCTCGAACAGGCCGCGCGTGTCGTGCAGCAGCCGGCCGATCAGCGTGCTCTTGCCGTCGTCGACGCTGCCGCAGGTGATGAAGCGCAGCAGGCCCTTGGTTTCGTGCTGCTGCAGGTAGGCGGCGACGGCGGCGGTCGCATCGCGGGTGCCGGTCGCGGCCATCAGAAGTAGCCCTCCTGCTTCTTCTTCTCCATCGACGCCGACGGGTCGTGGTCGATGACCCGCCCCTGCCGTTCGGACGTCGTCGCCACCAGCATCTCGGCGATGACCTTCTCCAGCGTATCGGCATCGGATTCGACCGCGCCGGTCAGCGGGTAGCAGCCGAGGGTGCGGAAGCGCACGCGGCGCAGCGCGGGCTGCTCGCCGTCGCGCAGCGGCAGGCGCTCGTCGTCGACCAGGATCAGTGCTCCATCGCGTTCGACCACCGGCCGCTCGGCGGCCAGGTACAGCGACGGCACCGGGATCCTCTCGCGGTAGATGTACAGCCACACGTCGAGCTCGGTCCAGTTCGAGATCGGGAACACGCGCACCGACTCGCCGGCGTGGATGCGCGTGTTGTAGAGGTTCCAGAGTTCCGGGCGCTGGTTCTTCGGATCCCAGCGGTGCTGCGCATTACGGAACGAGAAGATCCGCTCCTTCGCGCGGGACTTCTCCTCGTCGCGACGCGCACCGCCGATCGCCGCGTCGAAGCCGTGCCGGTCCAGCGCCTGCTTCAGCGCCTGCGTCTTCATCACGTCGGTGTGCACGGTGGCGCCGTGGGTGATCGGCCCGATGCCCTGGGCGACGCCGTCGGGGTTGGTGTGCACGTGCAGTTCGATGCCGGTTTCCGCGGCGCGGCGGTCGCGGAACGCGATCATCTCGCGGAACTTCCAGCCGGTGTCGACGTGCAGCAGCGGAATGGGCGGCCGCGCCGGATGGAACGCCTTCTGCAGTAGGTGCAGCAGCACCGAGCTGTCCTTGCCGATCGAGTACAGCATCACCGGGTGGCGGAAGCCGGCCGCCACCTCGCGCAGGATGTGGATGGCCTCGGCTTCGAGGCGGTCGAGGTGGGACAGGGTCGGCAGCGGCATCGGACTCGGCGGCAGGACTCGGGTTCAGCGGTGCGGAGGAGCGGAAGACGGCAGATCTGCGCACCTTCCAGCCGTCGAAGCGGCGGCGCGTCGCCCGCCGTCCGCGCAGTATCGTGGCTCGCTGGCCGACGGCAAAGGCGCGTGCCGAGCATAAGCGCATAACGACGCGTCCTTTCCGCATTGTGCCGGGCCTGCCCAGACTGGCGCGGTCCTCCTTTCCAGGCCGCCGCCGCGATGTCCGCCCCCGCGCTGTCCACCGCCCTGCCCGCCCCGGCGCCGCCCGCGCCGATGTCGAGCGAGCAGGCCGACCTGCTGCGGCGGCTGACCGACGGCCTCGACGGCGCGGGCCTGTGGTTCCTGTCCGGCTACGCGGCCGGACTGGCGCGCGGGCAGACGCAGTCCCACCCTCGCCCGATTCCAATTCCGACCACCGCGGTCGACGCGCCCGCCGTCGCGCGCCTGACCGTCGTCTACGGCAGCCAGACCGGAAACGCGCGGCGGCTCGCGGAGGCGCTCGCGCAGCAGGTGGAAGCGGCCGGGCTGCCGGTCCGCCTGCTGCGCGCCGACGCCTACGCCACGCGCGAACTGAAGGACGAGACCCACCTGGCGATCGTCATCAGCACCCAGGGCGACGGCGACCCGCCGGACGACGCGCGGGCGCTGGTCGAGTTCATCACCGGGAAGCGCGCGCCCGCCCTGCCCGCGCTGCGCTATGCGGTGTTCGGGCTCGGCGATTCGAGCTACCCGCAGTTCTGCGCGATCGGACGGCGGCTCGACGCGCGGCTGGCCGAGCTCGGCGCGCAGCCGTGGTTGCCGCGCGTCGACGCCGACCTCGACGTCGAGACGCCGGCCGGCCCGTGGATCGAGCAGCTGCTGACCCAAGCGCGCGACGCGCTGCGGCCGGGCACGCCGCCGGCGTCGGTGACGCCGCTGCGGCCGCACGTCGCCTCCGTCGCCGTGCACCGCCGCGACCAACCGTTCCACGCCCAAGTGCTGGCCAACCAGCGGATCACCGGGCGCGGGTCAGACCGCGATGTGCGCCATGTCGAGCTGTCGCTGGACGGCGCCGGGCTGCACTACGAACCCGGCGACGCGCTCGGCGTGTGGCCGGTCAATCCGCCGGCGCTGGTCGAGGCGGTGCTCGACAAGCTCGGGCTCGACGGCAACGCGGCGGTCGCGCACGCCGGCGACACCCTGCCGCTGTGCGAGTGGCTTTCGCGCAGGCGCGAGCTGACCCGGCTGAGCCGGCCGTTCGTCGCCGCGCACGCCGCGCACGCGCGCAGCGAGGTGCTGAACCGGCTGCTCGCGCCGGACCAGGCGACCGCGTTCGCGCAGCTGTTGAACCGCGAGCAGCTGATCGACCTGCTGCGCGCGCACCCGGCGGCATGGAGCGCCGACGAGCTGGTGGCCGCGCTGCGACCGCTCGCGCCGCGCCTGTACTCGATCGCCTCGAGCCGCAAGCACGTCGGCGACGAAGCGCACCTGACCGTGGCGCATGTCGAATACGCCGTCGACGGCGATCCGCGCTGGGGCGCGGCGTCGCACTTCCTCGCCTCGCGCGCGGACGGCGAGCGCGTACCCGTGTTCGTCGAGGCCAACGAGCGCTTCCGCCTGCCGGGCGATCCGGCGCGCGACGTGGTGATGATCGGCCCGGGCACCGGCGTGGCGCCGTTCCGCGGATTCGTGCAGGAGCGTGCGGCGATCGGCGCGAGCGGGCGGCACTGGCTGCTGTTCGGCAATCCGCACGCGCGCAGCGATTTCCTCTACCAGCTGGAATGGCAGGACGCGCTGCGGCGCGGCCAGCTGCACCGGCTCGATCTGGCGTTCTCGCGCGATCGCACGCCAGCCCATGCACCACAAAGGGCGCATTCGCCCAGCGACGCCGGCGCGAAGGTCTACGTCCAGCATCGCCTGCGCGAGCACGGCCGTACGCTGTTCGACTGGCTCGAAAGTGGCGCGCACCTGTACGTCTGCGGCGCGGTCGCGATGGGCCGCGACGTGCACGCGACGCTGCTCGACGTCGTGCGCCAGCACGGCGGCCGCTCCGACGACGACGCCGCCGACTACCTCAACGCCCTGCAGGCTCAGGGCCGCTACGCGCGGGATGTCTACTGATGGCCCGCGCACGCACCGGACAGCCCGCGCAATGAGCACGCACTCCGTCGAGGACATCAAGCACGGCAGCGGCCGCCTGCGCGGCACGCTGCTGCAATCGCTCGCCGACCCGGTCACCGGCGCGCTGGCCGAGGCCGACCAGACGCTGATCAAGTACCACGGCAGCTACCAGCAGGACGACCGCGACCTGCGCGAGGAGCGCCGCCAGCAGAAGCTCGAGCCTGCCCACAGCTTCATGATCCGCACGCGCACGCCCGGCGGCGTGGTCACGCCACGGCAGTGGCTGCAGCTCGACGCGATCGCCACGAGCTACGCCGAGCGCGGGCTGCGCATCACCACCCGCCAGGCGTTCCAGCTGCACGGCGTGGTCAAGGGCGAGCTGAAGCCAACGATGCAGGCGATCAACGCGGCCCTCATCGACACGCTCGCCGCGTGCGGCGACGTCAACCGCAACGTCGCCGTCGCGGCCAACCCGCACGCCTCGGCCGCGCACGCGCAGGTGTTCGCGCACGCCGCGGCGCTGTCGGAGCACCTGCTGCCGAACACCCGCGCGTACTACGAGATCTGGCTCGACGAGGAGAAGGTCGCCGACAGCGGCGCGGAGGCCGAGCCGATCTACGGCGCCGCCTACCTGCCGCGCAAGTTCAAGATCGGCTTCGCGGTGCCGCCGACCAACGACGTCGACGTGTTCGCGCAGGACCTGGGCTACATCGCCGTGCTCGACGACGCCGGCGCGCTGCTCGGCTACAACGTCACCGTCGGCGGCGGCATGGGCGCGACCCACGGGGACCCGGAGACCTACCCGCGGCTGGGCGACGTCATCGGCTTCGTCGCCCCCGGCGACGTGATCGCGATCGGCGAGGCCGTCGTGACCACCCAGCGCGACTGGGGCAACCGCGCGGTGCGCAAGCGCGCGCGGCTGAAATACACGATCGACGACCGCGGGCTGGACGCGTTCAAGGCCGAGGTCGAGCGCCGCAGCGCGGTGACGTTCGCGCCGGCGCGCGCGTTCGCGTTCGCGCACAACGGCGACCGCTTCGGCTGGGTCGACGGCGACGACGGGCGCGCGCACCTGACCCTGCGCATCGTGTCCGGCCGCGTCTGGGACCGCGACGGCGAACAGGCGCTGACCGGCCTGCGCGCGATCGCGGCCCGGCTGGTCGACACCGGCGCCGAGCCCACGCCTGCGCAGTTCAGGCTCACGCCGAACCAGAACCTCGTCATCGCCAACGTCGCTGCCGGCGACCGCGCCGACGTCGACGCGCTGGTCGCGCGTTATCGCCTCGACGAGCACGCGACCGCGTCGCCGCTGCGACTGAACGCGATTGCCTGCGTCGCGCTGCCGACCTGCGGGCTGGCGATGGCCGAGGCCGAACGCTACCTGCCCGACTTCGTCGCACGGTTCGACGCGCTGCTCGCGCGCCACGGCCTGCGCGACGCGCCGATCCACCTGCGCATCAGCGGCTGCCCGAACGGCTGCTCGCGCCCGTACCTCGGCGAGGTCGCGCTGGTCGGCAAGGCGCCGGGCCGCTACAACCTGATGCTCGGCGCCGACCACCGCGGCCAGCGGCTCAACGCGCTGTACCGCGAGAACATCGACGAGGCCGCGACCCTGGCCGCGCTCGACCCGCTGCTGGCCGATTACGCCGCGCAGCGCCACGACGCCGAACGCTTCGGCGACTTCCTGGTTCGTAGCGGGGTGGTCGCCACCGGCGTGGTCGCGCCGCGGCGGACCCTCGACCTGGAGCTGGTGGCATGAGCCCCCCCGACCCGCTGACCGCGGCCGAAGCGCCCGCCGCGCTGTCCGAACTCAACCGCTGGCTGGCGCGCCAGACCGCGACGCAGCGCGTCGAGTGGGCGCTGGCCAACCTCGCCGGCGAACACGCGCTGTCGTCGAGCTTCGGCGCGCAGGCCGCGGTGTCGCTGCACCTGGCCACGCGCGTACGCGCCGACCTGCCGGTGATCCTGGTCGACACCGGCTACCTGTTTCCCGAGACGTACCGCTTCGTCGACACGCTGACGGAGCGGCTGGCGCTGAACCTGAAGGTGTACCGGCCGCAGATCGGCATCGCGTGGATGGAGGCGCGGATGGGCCGGCTGTGGGAGGACGGGGTCGACGGCATCACCCGCTACAACCGGCTGCGCAAGGTCGAACCGATGCAGCGCGCGCTGCGCGAGCTCGGCGTGCGCACCTGGATCGCCGGGCTGCGCCGCAGCCAGAGCGCGAGCCGCGCCGGCATCGAGTTCCTCGAGCTGCGCGACGGCCGCTGGAAGCTGCATCCACTCGCCGACTGGAGCGACCGCGACGTGTGGCAGTACCTGCAGCAGCACGACCTGCCGTACCACCCGCTCTGGCACGAGGGCTTCGTTTCGATCGGCGACGTGCACACCACGCGCCGGCTGGAGCCGGGCATGAACGACGACGACACCCGCTTCTTCGGGCTCAAGCGCGAGTGCGGGCTGCACGAGGACTGGGGCGCCGACGCCGGGCAGGCCGCTTAGCGCGCCGGGGCGCCCACGCGTTGTGCCCGCTGACCATGGCGGGCCGGCGCGCGTCGCCGGTGGCTGGCGCCGGCCCGCAGTGCCGCGCTAGACGCTGATCGACTGGCCCAGTTCGGCCCAGCTCGGCGGCGCCGGCCAGTCGGCCTCGCTGTTGCCGGCCAGCACGCGGCGCAGGTCGTGGCGGTCGAGCTGCGGCGCCAGCGCGGTCAGCAGGTCGAGCGTGTAGTCGCGCAGTACCCGTTCGCGCGGCAGCACCGCCCACGCGATGCAGGCCGGGATCGCGTCCGGCGCCGGCAGCGCCACGAGGTCGGCATCGTCGACCGGGCTGACCGCCATTTCGGCCAGCAGGCCGACGCCGAGTCCGGCGCGCACGTAGGTCTTGATCAGGTCCGCGTCGCGCGCGGTCATTGCCAGCTGCGGCACGCGGCCGCTCTCGGCGAACGCGCGGCGCAGCGAGGAGTCCGGGCGGATCGACGATTCGTAGCTGACCAGCGGGTGCGCGGCCAGCTGTGCGAGCGTCGGCGGGGTAGCGGCGCGCGCGAGCGGGTGCGCCTTCGGCACCAGCACCACGCGCTGCCAGCGGAACAGCGGCACGGCGACGCCGCCGGTGGGCACGTCGCCGGCGCTGCTGATCAGCGCGCAGTCGGCCTCGCCGCGGACGAGCAGGTCGAGCACCTCGCCTTCGCCGCTGGGCTGCAGGTGCACCGTGACGCCGGGGTAGGCCTGCTTCACGCGGGCGATCGCGGCCGGCAGCACGAAGCGCGCCTGGGTGTGCGTGGTGGCCAGCACCAGCCGGCCCTGGCCGTCGCGGCGCTGGTTGGCGGCGTACGAGCGGATGTTGCCGGCCTCCGACAGCAGCCGCCGCGTGTGCAGCAGCACCTGCTGGCCGGCCGGCGTCACCGAGTCGAGGCTCCGCCCCTTGCGGGCGAACAGCAGGAAGCCGAGTTCGTCCTCGAGCTGCTTGAGCTGCTTGGACAGGCCGGGCTGGGTGGCGTGCACGCGCTCGGCGGCGACGGTGATGTTCAGTCCGGCGTCGACGATCGCGGCGAAGTAGCGCAGCTGGGTCAGGGTCATCGGGGCGATCGCGCGGGCGGCGGGGAATATCCATCCCTTCATGCAGATGGAACGATGAAACTAACGGGCCCGGGGGCCGGTGTCCAGCTTCGGCTTATGCCCTGCGCGCATGAGGCCACAACGCCGCGTCAGTTCCGGCGCCCCGGGCGCAACGCTAGGTTGCGGGCCTCCGCCCCAGATCGACGCCGATGCCCGCCGCCCTTTTTCCGCTGTTCGTCGACCTGCGCGACCGGCCCATCCTGGTGGTCGGCGGCGGCGCGGTGGCGTGGCGCAAGGTCACGGCGCTGGTCGACGCCGGCGCGCTCGTCCGCGTCGGCGCGCCGGCGCTGGAGCCGCGGCTGGCGCAGCTGGCGGCGCAGGGACGGATTACCCACCTGCGCGGACCGTTCGAACCGGCCTGGCTCGACGGGGTGTGGCTCGCGACCGCGGCCACCGACGACCCCGCCGTGAACCGCGCCGTTGCCGACGCCGGCGCCGCGCGCCGCGTCTGGGTCAACGCCGTCGACGACGTCGCCGCGTGCAGCGCGCACGTGCCGGCGCGGATCGAGCGCGGCCCGCTGCAGATCGCGATCTCCAGCGGCGGCGGCGCGCCGATGCTGGCCCGGCACCTGCGCGAGCGCCTCGAAACCCAGCTCGACGACGGCCTCGGCGCGCTGGCCGCGCTGCTGTCGCGCGAGCGGCAGCGCGTTCGCGCCCGTCTGCCGGACCTGGCCGCACGCCGGCGGTTTTTCGACGCGGTCCTCGCCGGCCCGGTGCCCGACCTGCTGCGCAGCGGCGCGGCCCTGACGGCGCAGCGCGCGTTCGATCGAACCTTGAATGACGCCGCGGACGCCGCGGGAGAGACCGCCGCGCGCGGCCGCGTCGCGCTGGTCGGCGCCGGCCCCGGCGACGCCGGCCTGCTGACGCTGCGCGCGCTGCGCCTGCTCAACGAGGCCGACGTGATCCTGCACGACCGGCTGGTCAGCGACGACGTGCTCGCGCTGGCGCGGCGCGACGCCGAGCGCATCGGCGTCGGCAAGCAGGCCGGCGGCGCGCACACGCCTCAGTCCGCGATCCACGCGCTGATGATCGAGCACGCCCTCGCCGGCAAGCGCGTGGTGCGGCTCAAGGGCGGCGACGGCTTCGTGTTCGGCCGCGGCGGCGAGGAGCTCGAGGCGCTGCGCGCGCACGGCATCGATTACGAAGTGGTGCCCGGCATCACCGCGGCGCTCGCGTGCGGCGCGTACGCCGGCATCCCGCTCACGCACCGCGACCACGCGCAGTCGGTGCGCCTGGTGACCGCGCACTGCCGCGACTCGGACGATGCTCTGGACTGGGCCGCGCTCGCGCAGGACCGGCAGACGCTGGCGTTCTACATGGGCGTGGCCGGTCTCGACCGCGTGCGCGACCGCCTGCTCGCCCACGGGCGCGGCGCCGACACGCCGTTCGCGCTGGTCGAGAACGGCTCGCGCCCGGACCAGCGCGTCGTCGTCGGCACGCTGCAGGAGCTGCCGGACCTGGCCGCCGCGCACGGCGTGCAGTCGCCGGCGCTGCTGGTGGTCGGCGAGGTCGCCGCGCTGGCGACGTCGCTGCACTGGTTCGGCGCGGCGCCACTGGGCCCGGCTGCGTTGCCGGACGCGATGACGGCCGATGCGGTTGCCGCGCCCGATGCCGCGCTGGCGGAAGCCGCCTGACCGCCGCCCCGTTCCACCCCTCCTCTTCCCCGGAACCCTCCATGGCCCTGCACGACAGCATCCTCGACACCATCGGCAGCACCCCGATCGTCAAGCTGCACCGCCTGCCACCGGCGCACGTGTCGCTGTACGTCAAGGTCGAATCGTTCAACCCCGGCGGTTCGGTCAAGGACCGGCTGGCGTTGGCGATCGTGCTCGACGCCGAGCGCCGCGGCGTATTGAAGCCCGGCCAGACGATCGTCGAGGCGACGTCGGGCAACACCGGCATCGCGCTGGCGATGGTCGCCGCCGCGCGCGGCTACCCGTTCGTCGCGGTGATGACCGAAACGTTTTCGGTCGAGCGCCGCAAGCTGATGCGCGCGTACGGCGCCAGGGTGATCCTGACGCCCGCCGCCGAGCGCGGCAGCGGCATGGTGCGGCGGGCGAAGGAGCTCGCCGAACAGCACGGGTGGTTCCTGGCGCGCCAGTTCGAGAACGAGGCCAACCCCGCCTACCACCGCAGCACGACCGGCCCGGAGATCCTGCGCGACTTCGCCGGCAAGCGGCTGGACTACTTCGTCAGCGGCTGGGGCACCGGCGGCACGATCACCGGCGCCGGCGAGGTGCTCAAGCTGGCGCGCCCGGACCTCAAGGTGATCGCGTCCGAGCCGGCCGGCGCGGCGCTGCTCGCCGGCCAGCCGTGGCAGCCGCACCGGATCCAGGGCTGGACGCCGGACTTCGTGCCGGCGGTGCTGAACCGCGCCGTCGCCGACGAGGTCCGCCGCGTCGACGACGTGCTCGCGCGCGACACCGCGCGCCGGCTCGCCGCGGAGGAAGGCATCTTCGTCGGCATCTCCGCCGGCGCGACGCTGGCGACCGCGCTCGAGGTCGCGCGCGACGCGCCGGACGGCTCGGTGCTGCTGGCGATGCTGCCCGACACCGGCGAGCGCTACCTGTCGACGTTCCTGTTCGAGGGCGTGCACGACGGATCCGACGACGAGTGGCTCGCTTCGCTGTCGGCACCGAGCGCGGCGGACGCCGCCGCGGCCTGAACGCGCGCGCGCCGTTACAGGCAACAAGCCGGGTAACAGCGCGGGCAACACCGCGCGCAAACCGGACGCGGTCGAATTCCCCCGCGGGTAGCGCGCCGCTACCCTATCCGGGCGCGGCGCCTGCCGCCCGGAGCCCGCATGTCCCAACCCGTTGCCACCCCCGTCGCCAGTGACGACCGCGCCGACGCGCGGCTGGCCTTCGCCCGCGCCGCCAGCGGCGATCCCGCGCTGGCGCTCGAGCGCGCGTCGGTCGACGCCGGCTTCCGCAGCTACTGGCGCGCCGAGCGCGCCGGCGGCGCGAGCCTGATCGTCATGGACTCCCCGCCCGACAAGGAGGACGTGCGCCCGTGGCTGCGCATCCGCGACCTGCTCGAGGCCGGCGGCGTGCGCGTGCCGCGCGTGCTGGCCCGCGACGTCGACGCCGGCTTCCTGCTGCTCGAGGACCTCGGCCGGCAGACCTACCTGCACGCGATCGATGACGCCAACGCGGCGCCGCTGTTCGACGCCGCGATCGGCCAGCTGCTGAAGCTGCAGGCGATCGCCCCGCCCGCCGACCTGCCGGCCTACGACGAGCCGCTGCTGGCGCGCGAGCTGCGGCTGTTCGACGAGTGGTTCCTCGGCCGCCACCTCGGCGCCACGCTCGACTGCGGCGCGATGGAGGCCCTCGACGGCGTGTACCGCCGGCTGATCGACGCCGCGCTCGCGCAGCCGCAGGTGCTGGTGCACCGCGACTTCATGCCGCGCAACCTAATGCCGGCCGACGACGGCCCGGCCGTGCTCGACTTCCAGGACGCGGTGCGCGGCCCCGTCGCGTACGACGTGCTCAGCCTGTTCAAGGACGCGTTCCTGAGCTGGCCGGCCGAGCGAGTCGACGACTGGGTCGGCGACTACCACGCGCGCGCGCTGGCCGCCGGCATCGCCGTGCCCCCGCTGGCGCAGTTCCGCCGCGACGTCGACTGGATCGGCGTGCAGCGGCACCTGAAGGTGCTCGGGATCTTCGCCCGCCTCAACCACCGCGACGGCAAGCCGCACTACGTCGCCGATGCGCCGCGCTTCGTCGCGTACCTCGACGGCGTGCTGCCGCGCTATCCGGAACTCGCGCCGCTGGCGTCGATCATCGACGCGCTGGTGCGGCCGGCGATGGCGTCGCGCGCATGAGCTACGCGCGATGAAGGCGCTGATCTTCGCCGCCGGCCTGGGCGAGCGCATGCGGCCGCTGACCGACACGACGCCGAAGCCGCTGCTGCCGGTCGGCGGCAAGCCGCTGATCGTCTGGCACCTCGAGAAGCTGGCCGCGATCGGCGTGCGCGACGTCGTCGTCAACACGAGCTGGCTGGCCGAGCAGTTCCCGCGCACGCTCGGCGACGGCGCGCACTGGGGCCTGCGGCTGCACTACTCGTACGAGGGTCCGCGGCCGCTGGAGACCGGCGGCGGCATGCTGCACGCGCTGCCGCTGCTCGCCGGCGACGCCGTCGGCGGCGGCGCATCGCCGGACGAACCGTTCCTGCTGGTGAACGGCGACGTCTGGACCGACCACGACTTCGCCGCGCTGCCGCGCGCGCCCGCCGGCCTCGCCCACCTGGTGATGGTCGACCGCCCGCCGCAGGCCGCGCGCGGCGACTTCGCGCTCGACGCCGACGGCCGCGTGCGCAGCGACGGCCCGGATCCGTTGACGTACGCCGGCCTCGGTGTGTTCCGACCGCTCGTGCTTCACGACTGGCGCGCGCACACCACCGATGCCGGCGCCGACGAATCGCCGCCGCGCTTCCGCCTCGCCCCGATCCTGCGCGCGCACATGGCCGCGGGCGCGATCACCGGCGAGCACTACCGCGGCCGCTGGACCGACGTCGGCACGCCGGAGCGGCTGGCCGTGCTGGATGCGGACCTGTCGGCGCACTGACGCCTTGCGCAGGCGCCGCCTTGCGATGGTCCGCGCTACGGCGCGGTGTCGAGCGTCGCGCGCAGGAACGGCACCGTGATCCGCCGCTGCGCGGCGAGCGAGGCGCGATCGAGGCGGTCGAACAGCGCGGTGAGGCCGGCGAGGTCGCGGCCGACCCGGCGCAGCAGCCAGTCGATCGCCGCCTCGTCCAGCACCACGCCGCGACGCTGGGCGCGCTGGCGCAGCAGCTCGCGGCGGCCCTCGTCGTCGAGCGGCGACAGCGCGACGCGCGCGCACTGCGACAGCCGCGAGCGCAGGTCCGGCAGCACCAGCGCGAGGTCGTCGGGATTGCCGCGCGCGGCGTAGATCACCGCGACGCCGGCGGCGCGTGCGCGGTTGTGCGCGTCGAACAGCGCGACCTCGTCGTCGCGGTGGCCGGCGATCGCGTCGACGCCGTCGAGCGCGAGCAGGTCGTTACCGTCGAGCGCATCGAGCGCATCGCGCAGCCGGCCGGCCGCCGCGCGCAGCGGCAGGTAGGCCGCACGGCGGCCCGCCTGCTCGGCGACGGCGCAGGCGCCGAGCAGCAGGTGGGTCTTGCCGCTGCCGCCCGGCCCGACGAGATACAGCCACTCGCCGCCGGCACGCGCCAGCGCGTCGAGCTGCGCCAACGCCCCGGCCGGTGCGCCGACGAAGGTGTCGATTCGCTGGTCCGGCGGGTAGCGCAGCGCCAGCGGCAGCTGCGGGACGCTCATCCCGGACGGTGTTCCGCGGTCGGGACCGCGTCGATCGCCGCCGCGTCGGCGTCGACCTCCACGCCCGCCGCGACCGCATCGTCGGCGTGCGTGCCGGCATACAGGCGGCTGTGGGTGTAACGCTCCTGCGCGTAGCGCAGCAGCACGTTGATCACCGCGGCGGCCGGCAGCGCCAGCAGCATGCCGAGGAAGCCGAACAGCTGGCCGCCGGCCAGCACCGCGAAGATCACCGCGAGCGGGTGCAGGCCGATGCGGTCGCCGACCAGCTTCGGCGTCAGCCAGTAGCTCTCGATCACTTGGCCGACGCCGAACACGGCGAGCACGCCGGCCACGTGCTGCCAGTCGCCGTACTGCACCAGCGCGGCGATCGTGCCGAGGATGATGCCGCTGGCCGGGCCCAGGTACGGCACGAAGGTCAGCAGGCCGGCGATCAGGCCGATCAGGATGCCCAGGTCCAGCCCGACGGCCCACAGCCCGAGCCCGTACATCACGCCGAGCACCAGCATCACCAGGAACTGGCCGCGCAGGAACGCGCCGAGCACGTCGCTGGACTCGCGCGCCAGCCGGCTGACGGTGGCGAGGTGGTCGCGCGGAACCAGCAGCGCGACGCGCGCGACCAGCAGGTCCCAGTCGCGCAGGAAGAAGAACGCCAGCACCGGCAGCAGCACGATGTTCGCGACCCAGCCGAGCACCGCGAAGCTCGAGCGCGACACGTAGCCGAGCAGGGTCGACGCCACGCCGCCGGCGCGCTCCCAGTTGCCGCGGACTAGGTCGACCAGGTGGTCGAGATCGAGCCAGGTGCTGATCTCCAGCCGCGTCCGCGCCTCGACCCACGGCAAAGCCACGCCGAGAAACCAGTCGCGGTACTTCGGCAGCGACTCCACCAGCGTCGCGACCTGGCGCTCGAGCATGGGAACCAGCAGCACCAGCACGATCAGCACCAGCAGCGACATGGCGCTGAACACCCACGCGACCGCGGTGTTGCGAGAGTGGCCGCGCGCCTCGATGCGGTCGACCAGCGGGTCGCCGAGCCAGCCGAGCATCGCCGCGATCACGAACGGCGTCAGCACCGGTGCCAGCAACCACAGAAGCCACAGCGCGGCGAGCGCGAGCGCGGCCCACTGCAGGCGCTTGAGGAACAGAGCGATGTCGTGCAGCGGGCTCGGCGAATCCATCAGCGCACCACGTAGACCGGTGCGTCGCCATCGACGGCCTGGATGACCGAATCGTTGGCGCTCGCCCGGCGCAGGCCCGCGAGCCCGCTGATCAGCTGCAGTTCCAGCACCACCCCGTCCGGACCGGCGCTGACCGGCTTGACGCCGCGCACCACCGACAGCTTCTGCAGGTAGCCGGACAGCCGCATGTAGTCGTCGGCGCTGTCGATGCCGTTGAACCGCACCTGGTACGCGCCCGGCGGCCCGGCGCCCGGGCTGCGCTTGGCGTAGCGGCGCACCAGCGCGTCGGCCGCGCCGTCGGCGCCGGCCGACATCGCCCGGCGCGCATCGGCATCGCTGCTGGTCCAGCGCGACAGCACCTTGCCGTTGTCGACGAAGGTCCAGTCGGCGCTCCAGCCGCCCTTGCTGCGGTAGAGCTTGCCGATCAGCTGCATCGGCGGGCTGTAGCGGGCCGAGGCGCGCGCGACCGCGGCGCTGTCGCCGCGCCAGATCGCGCCGACCACGGCCTGCTCGGCGGCGGTGCCCGACGGCAGGCCCAGTCGGTAGCCACGCTCGGTGGCGCGGTTCAGCGCCGGGCGCGCCGCGTTCGACTGCGGCAGCCCCACCAGGCGCGGGCCGCTGCCGTCGTCGATCGCCAGCCACAACACCGGCTTCGGCCGCGGCTGCGGCCAGATCGGCAGGCCCAGCGTTGCGGCCAGCTCGTTCACCTTCTCCGCGTCGAACCGCACCACCAGCGTGGTCCGGAACGTCGGCGCGCCGGTCGACGACAGGCCTTCGTCCTGGCGGTAGTCGTAGCCGTCGACGTAGCGCCGCGCCTCGCGCAGCTCCTGCCCGACGCCGGGCTTGCCGGCGGCGCTGCGGTCGCCCGACAGCTTGCCAAGCACCTGGGCGAGGGCGCGGGCAAAGGCCGTGTTCCGCTCGCCCTCGCCCTGGCCGTTGACCGGCACTTCCGCCGCGTACGGGCCGGAGGCGGACACGCGGTCGCCCTCGACCCGCTGGGCGAAGGCACTCGCCGCTAGCAGCCACAGCGCGATCGCGCACCACACCCGGATTGCGGCAGACATTGCGGGCATTGCCGTCCCTAGACTTAAAATTCGAGCCGAAATGGTGCCGTAGCGGCGCCGGAACGTCCATTCGGACGCAATGGCGCAGCGAACCGACTGCTAAAATCGCGGGCCCCGCTGCTTGAACACCTGCCGAGCCCGCCGTGACCCAGCCTACTCCCCCTGCCGTGACGCCGTTGACCTATCGCGATGCCGGCGTGGACATCGACGCGGGCAACGAGGTCGTCGAGCGCATCAAGCCGCTGGTCAAGCGCAGCTTCCGTCCCGAGGTCATGGGCGGGCTGGGCGGATTCGGCGCGCTGTTCGACCTGTCGGGCAAGTACAAGGAGCCGGTGCTGGTCTCCGGCACCGACGGCGTCGGCACCAAGCTCAAGCTGGCGCAGCAGCTGAACCGCCACGACACCATCGGCATCGACCTGGTCGGCATGTGCGTCAACGACGTGCTGGTGCAGGGCGCCGAGCCGCTGTTCTTCCTCGACTACTTCGCCACCGGCAAGCTCGATGTCGACACGACCGTCGCCGTGGTCGGCGGCATCGCCAGGGGCTGCGAGCTGTCGGGCTGCGCGCTGATCGGCGGCGAGACCGCCGAGATGCCCGACATGTACCCGCCGGGCGAGTACGACCTGGCCGGCTTCTGCGTCGCCGCGGTCGAGAAGTCCAAGCTCCTCGACGGCAGCAAGGTCCGCGCCGGCGACGTGCTGCTCGGCATCGCGTCGAGCGGCCCGCATTCCAACGGCTATTCGCTGATCCGCCGCATCTACGACCGCGCCGGACGGCCGGCCGACGTGGACGTCGGCGGCGTCACGCTGATCGACGCGCTGATGGCGCCGACCGCGCTGTACGTCAAGCCGGTGCTGGAGATGCTCGGCCTGCACGGCGGCAGCATCAACGCCATGGCCCACATCACCGGCGGCGGCCTGACCGAGAACATCATCCGCGTCATTCCGGAGGGCCTCGGGCTCGACATCGAAGCGTCGCAGATCGTGCTGCCGCCGGTGTTCGACTGGCTGCAGCGCGAGGGCGCGGTGCCCGACGACGAGATGTGGCGCACGTTCAACTGCGGCGTCGGCTTCGTGCTGGTCGTGGCGCCGGGCGCCGTCGCCGCGGTGGCCGCCGATCTCGACCGCCTCGGCCTCGTCCACCGCCCGATCGGGCAGGTCGTGGCCGCCCGCGGCGGCGAGCGAGTGCGGATCGGCTGACCGCCCGCGACGCCACAGCCGCGATGACCGGACCCGCGCGCCTGCGCCTGGCCGTGCTCGCCTCCGGGCGCGGCAGCAACCTGCAGGCCATTCTCGACGCGATCGCCCGCGGGGAGCTGCAGGCCGACGTCGCCGCGGTGTTCTCCGACCGGCCGCAGTCGCTGGCCCTGCAGCGCGCGCGAGACGCCGGCATCGAGGCGCTGGCGGTAGTGCCGAGCGGGTTCGACGATCGATCGCGGTTCGATGAACACCTGTTCAGTCGGATCGATGCGGTTCATCCCGATGTCATCGTCTGTGCCGGATACATGCGCCTCATCAGCGCAGACGCCGTCGAGGCCCGATCCGGTCGCATGATCAACATCCACCCATCCCTGCTGCCCGCGTTCAAGGGGCTGCACACCCATCGCCAGGCGCTGGCTGAAGGCGCCACGCGCCACGGCGCCAGTGTCCACTTCGTCACCGCCGACCTCGACGGCGGCCCGGTGATCGCGCGGGCCGCGATCGACGTGCGCGCCGACGACAGCGAGGCCTCCCTCGCCGCGCGCGTGCTCGAGGTCGAGCATTCCCTGCTGGTTGCAACGCTGAACCTGTTCGCCGCACGCCGCGTTGGACTCGTCGCGGGCGCGGTCACGCTGGACGGGGAAGCGCTGCGCGCGCCTCTCCAGCTCGATGCCGCGGGGGCGCTGTGCTGACGCGCATCGGCGCTGCGCTGCTTGTCGCCGCCTCGTTCGCACTCGGCACCTCCGGCCCGCTGCAGGCGCAAGCCGTCGCGCCGGCGCTCCCGTCGGCCACCGAATCACCGGTGCCCGCGCCCGCGCCGCTGGAGCCGTTCGTAGCGACCTACCAGGTGTTCAACGGCGGACGGGCGCTGGGTGCCGCGACGATGCAGCTCAGCGCCCTTGAAGGTGGCCGGTGGCGGATCGACCTGAGCATGCGCGGCACCGGCCTGTTCAAGGTCGCGGGCCTGAACGCAGAGCAGAGCACCGTGTTCGACCAGCGCGGCGAAACTTACCGCCCGCTGAGCCAGTCGACGGTGCGGCGGACCGTGTTCACACGCAGGCAGACCACGGGCACCTACGATTGGGCGTCGCGTCGTGCGGTGTGGACGGGCGACGTCAAGGAGACGCGGCGGCGCCCGATCGAGCTGCGCGACGGTGACCTGAGCGGCCTGTTGATCAACCTCGCGGTGATCCGCGACGCCCAGCCCGGCCGCAGCCTCCAGTACCGCTACGTCGACGACGGTCGCACCCGCGACCACCGCTACGTGGTCGCCGCCGAGCGCGAAAGCGTGCAGGCCGGCGAGCTGGGCTTTAATGCGATGCGGGTCGAACGGGTGTCGGCGGGCAGCGAGGAAACGGTGCTGTGGGTGGCCGAGGGCGTTCCGACGCCGGTGCGGCTGCTGCAGCGCGAAAACGGGCAGGACACGTACGACCTGCGCCTGGTGGAATACAGAGGAGTGCCATAGATGACGATGACGACGAAGACCCGGGGCCTGCTAGCCGCCACTGCGCTGGCCCTGGCCGCGCCGCTGGCGGGCGCCGCCGCGCCGGCGGCACTGAAGCCGTTCACCGCCGACTACCAGGCGAACTACCAGGGCGTCGAGGCCAAGGGGCGGATGACGCTGGTCGCCGCCGGTCCGAATCGCTGGCGCTACACGCTCGACATCAGCAACTCGCTGGCCAACCTCAAGCAGAGCACCGTCTTCGAGGACCGCGACGGCCAGTGGCGTCCGCTGTCCGGCGACGACCGCAGCGTCGTGCTGGTGAAGAAGGTCAACAAGTCTGCGAATTACGACTGGTCGCGCGGCGTGGCCAGCTGGACCGGCGACGTCAAGCCCGACCGCGCCGGGCCAGTGAAGCTGCAGGCCGGCGACGTCGACGCGCTGCTGATGAACCTCGCGCTGGTGCGCGACGTCGCCGCCGGCAAGCCGCTGAGGTACCGGATGGTCGACGACGGCCGGGTGAAGCCGATGACCTATTCGGTCGCCGGGAAGGAGTCCGTGCAGGTCGGCGGCCAGTCGCAGCAGGCCACCAAGCTGGTGAGCACCAACGGCGACCGCCAGATGATCATCTGGGTCGTCGACGGCATGCCGGTGCCGGCGCGCATCCAGCAGCGCGAGGACGGCAAGGCGACCATCGACCTGCGCGTGCAGTCGGTCAACTGACCGAGCGCATCCCGCAGCAGACATGGAAAGGCCCCGCATCGCGGGGCCTTTTCTTTGCGCGTGTTCCGGGCGCGTTCGCGACCCGTCGATATCGCAGCGCTGCCGTTCGACGGACTCAGCCGATGCGGCGAATCCGCGCGCCGAGCCCCGACAGTTTCTCCTCGATGTTCTCGTAGCCGCGATCGAGGTGGTAGATGCGGTCGATCGTGGTCTGGCCGTCGGCCACCAGCCCGGCGAGGATCAGCGACGCCGACGCGCGCAGGTCGGTCGCCATCACCGGCGCGCCGCTGAGCTGGGGCACGCCGCGCACCACCGCCGTGTGGCCGTCGACGCGGATGTCGGCACCGAGCCGCAGCAGCTCGTTGACGTGCATGAAGCGGTTCTCGAAGATCGTCTCGTTGATCACCGCCACGCCCTCGGCGACGCAGTTCATCGCCATGAACTGCGCCTGCATGTCGGTCGGGAAGGCGGGGTGCGGCGCGGTGGTGATGTTGACCGCCTTCGGGCGGCGGCCCTGCATGTCCAGCGTAATGCGATCGCCGTCGACGGCGATGTGCGCGCCGGCGGCGGCCAGCTTGTCGAGCACCGCATCCATCGTTTCCGGACGCGTGCGGGTCGCGACGATGCGGCCGCCGGTCATTGCGGCGGCGACGAGGAAAGTCCCGGTTTCGATTCGATCGGCCACCACCGCGTGCGCGCCGCCGTGCAGGCGCTCGACGCCGTGCACGGTGATCTTCGACGTGCCGGCGCCCTCGACCCGCGCGCCCATCGCGTTGAGGCAGTCGGCCAGATCGACGATCTCCGGCTCCATCGCGGCGTTCTCGAGCACCGTGGTGCCTTCGGCCAGCGTCGCGGCCATCAGCACGTTCTCGGTCGCGCCGACGCTGACCATCTCGAACACGTGGCGCGCGCCCTTCAGTCGCGCCGCGCGGGCCTTGATGAAGCCGTGGTCGACGGTGATGTCGGCCCCGAGCGACTGCAGGCCCTTGATGTGCAGGTCGACCGGACGCGAGCCGATCGCGCAGCCGCCCGGTAGCGAGACCTCGGCGTGGCCGTACCTGGCCAGCAGCGGACCGAGCACCAGCACCGAGGCGCGCATGGTCTTGACCAGCTCGTACGAGGCGACCTGGCTGTGCACGGTGGTGGGGTCGACGGTGATGCCGTAGCGCTCGTCGATCGTGATGCCGGCGCCGAGCTCGCTGAGCAGCTTCACCGTGGTGACCACGTCGTGCAGGTGCGGGACGTTGCTGATCGCGACGGAACCGTCGGCGAGCAGCGTCGCGCACAGGATCGGGAGCACGGCGTTCTTCGCGCCGGAAATCTGGACTTCGCCGTTCAGCGGCTGGCCGCCCTCGACAACGATTTTTTGCATGGCAGTGGGGTCCGGGGAGGGGCAGCGGTCGCGGCGACCCGCGAGGCGATCGGGAACGCGGAGCGGTCAGGCCGCTTCGTCGGGGGTCAGCGTCTTCAGCGCGAGCGCGTGGATCTCACCGCCCATGCGCTCGCCGAGCGTGGCGTACACCATGCGGTGGCGGGCCAGCGGCAGCTTGCCGCGGAACGCCTCGGCCACGACGGTCGCTTCGAAGTGCACGCCGTCGTCGCCGCGCACGTCGGCGCGCGCGCCCGGCAGGCCGGTTTCGATCAGGGTGCGGATGGTGTCTGCGTTCACTGGCGGGTCCGGGAAACGGCCTCGCCGCCGCGGCGGCGCCCGGCGGGCGGGCTTTTCGCGCGGCGATGGGCCTAAAATGAAGGGATTAGCCTAGCGGAAAGCCCCTCGGCCCGAAATGGCAACCGTCCCCGCCCTCGCCACCCACGCCACCGACGCCGGCCTCGCCGAGAGCGGACGCCGCGTGTTCGCCGTCGAATCCGACGCCCTGGCCGCCGTGGCCGCGCGCATCGATGGCGCATTCACCGCGGCCTGCCGGCTGATGCTGGAAGCCCGCGGCCGCGTGGTCTGCACCGGGATGGGCAAGTCCGGCCACATCGCCCGCAAGATCGCCGCAACGCTGGCCTCGACCGGCACGCCGGCGTTCTACGTGCACCCCGGCGAGGCCGCCCACGGCGACCTGGGCATGATCACCGACGCCGACGTCGTGCTGGCGCTGTCGTACTCCGGCGAAAGCGACGAGATCCTGCTGCTGCTGCCGGTGCTCAAGCGCCAGGGCAACAAGCTGGTGACGATGACCGGACGTCCGAACTCGACGATGGCGCGCGAGGCCGACGTGCACTTGGACGTCAGCGTACCGGCCGAAGCCTGCCCGCTGGCGCTGGCTCCGACCTCCAGCACCACCGCGTCGCTGGCGATGGGCGACGCGCTGGCGGTCGCGCTGCTCGACGCGCGCGGCTTCACCGCCGACGATTTCGCCCGCTCGCATCCCGCGGGCGCGCTCGGCCGCCGGCTGCTGCTGCACATCACCGACGTCATGCACGCCGGCGACGATGTGCCCCGGGTGGCGGCCGACGCGAGCCTCAGCGAAGCGCTGGTCGAGATGAGCCGGAAGCGGCTCGGCATGACGACCGTCGTCGACGGCGACGGGACGCTGCTCGGTCTGTTTACCGACGGCGACCTGCGCCGCGCCCTCGACGACGACGCCGCCGACCTGCGCGGCACGCGCATCGCCGACGTCATGACCCGCGCCCCGCGCACGATCGGCGCCGACGCGCTCGCGGTCGAGGCCGCGCAGCTGATGGAAGCGCACCAGATCAGCGGGCTGGTCGTGGTCGACGCCGCGAACCGCGTCGTCGGCGCGCTCAACATTCACGACCTGTTGCGGGCGCGGGTGGTGTAAAGGCCCGGGTCCGCGCGCAGCGCCCACGCTTCGGCGCCGCGCCCACGGACCCGACCGCACACTGCCACGGCGTTGCGACCTCACCCATTCCGCGAGCCCATGCCGTACAGCCACCTCAACGACTACCCCGCCGACATCCGCGAACGCGCCGCGCGCATCTCGCTGGCGTGCTTCGACGTCGACGGCACCCTGACCGACGGCCGCCTGTTCTTCGACAGCGACGGCCGCGAGCTCAAGGCGTTCCACGTCCACGACGGCCAGGGGCTGGTGCTGCTGCGCAAGGCCGGCATCGCCGTGGCCTTCGTCACCGCCCGCGCCAGCGCCGTCGCCGAGCACCGCGCCGCCGAGCTCGGACTGGAGGCGCACACCGCCGTCAGCGACAAGCTGGCCTGCGTGACCGCTATCGCGACGCGCCTCGGCGTCGTCCTCGAACAGGTGGCGTTCATGGGCGACGATCTGCCGGACCTGCGGGTGATGCAGCGGGTCGGGCTGTCGGTGGCGCCCGCCAGTGCCCACCCGTGGGTCCGCGAACGCGCCCGCTGGCGCACGCATGCCGCGGCCGGCCACGGCGCCGCGCGCGAGCTGTGCGACCTCGTGCTGGCCGCGCAGGGTCACGCCGAGGCGCTACTCGCCAATGCGCTGCGCGTGGAAGGCGAGCGGCTCGAGGGCACGGCATGAGCTGGCGCACGGGGGTCACGCTGCTGCTGCTCGCCGCCGCGCTGGTGTTCGGCTGGCTGGCGTGGACGCAGCGCGACGGCAGCGCGGCGGGCGAAGCCAGTGCGGCGCGTCCCGACTACCTGCTCGAGGACTTCGAGCTGGTCGCGCTGAACAAGCAGGGCCAGCAGGCGTTCACGCTGCGCGCGCCGCGGCTGGCCCGCGACCCGGCCCAGCGCACGATGGACATCGCCACGCCGCTGTTCCTGATCCCGCCCAAGTCCGGCGCCGCCGGCGATCCGTGGGAAGTGCGCGCCAAGACCGGGTGGGTCAGCGCCGAAGGTGACGAGCTGCGCCTGCGCGGCGACGTCGAGGCCAAGTCCGCCAACCCGGTCGACGCCGTCACCCTGACCGGGCAGGAACTGAACGTCTTCCCCGACGCACGCCGCGCCACGTCGAGCGCTCCGGTCACCATCACCCGCCCGGGTTCTATACTGAACGGCCGTACCCTGGAGGTCCAACTGGACTCCAAGCAGTACGCGCTCACCGAGGTCCGCCACCGCTATGTCCCACGCCGCTAAGTTCCTCCTTGTCGCCGCCGCGCTGGCCTGCTCGCAGGGGGCTTGGGCGCGCTCGTCCGATCGCAACAAGGAGATGCTGATCGACGCCGGGGCCACGTCGGGCACGCTCGACGACCGCCAGCCGACCGTGCTGTCGGGCGGCGTGACGATCCGCCAGGGCACGCTCGACGTCCGCTCCAGCACCGCGACCGTCACGACCCGCAACGGCGACCCCGTGCGCGCCGTGCTGAAGGGCGGCCCGGTCCGGCTGACCCAGGAGATGGACGACGGCACGCGGATGACCGCGACGGGCAACAACGTCGACTACGACCTGGTCACCGAGGTCGTGGTGTTCAGCGGCAACGTCAACATCGAGCAGCCGCGCGGTTCGCTCAGGGGCGAGCGCGTGGTCTACAACATGAAGACTGGCCAGGTGAACAGCGGCGGGCCGGGCCAAGGCCGCGTGCAGATGCGGATCGCGCCGCGCGCGTCGCGGGGCGGCAACTGATGCTGGTCGCGGAAGGGCTGCGCAAGGCCTACCGCTCGCGCGAGGTCGTCCGCAACTTCGGCCTGACGCTCGACGCCGGCGAAGTCGTCGGCCTGCTCGGCCCGAACGGCGCCGGCAAGACCACCTGCTTCTACATGATCGTCGGCCTGGTCCCGGCCGATGCCGGCCAGATCGTCCTCGACGGCAAGGACATCACCGCCGAACCGATGTACGCGCGCGCCAAGTACGGCGTCGGCTACCTGCCGCAGGAGCCGTCGGTGTTCCGCAAGCTCAGCGTCGCCGACAACGTGCGGCTGGTGCTAGAGTTGCGCCCCGACCTCGACAAGGCCGGCCGCGAGCGCGAGCTGGCCAGCCTGCTCGACGAACTGCAGGTCAACCACGTCGCCGACCAGATCGGCGCGAGCCTGTCCGGCGGCGAGCGCCGCCGCGTCGAGATCGCCCGCGCGCTGGCCGCCAAGCCGCGCCTGATGCTGCTCGACGAACCGTTCGCCGGCGTCGACCCGATTTCGGTCGGCGAGATCCAGCGCATCGTGCGCCACCTGAAGAACCGCGGCATCGGCGTGCTCATCACCGACCACAACGTCCGCGAGACCTTGGGCATTTGCGACCGCGCGTATATCCTCAATGAAGGCGGCGTGCTCGCGCAGGGGGCTCCGGACGCGCTGCTGGCCAATCCCGACGTGCGTCGGGTGTACCTGGGCGAAACGTTCCGCCTGTAGCGTCCGGCCCACACGGAGCCGGCCTCATCCGGACCGTTCCGCCGCGCAGGGTTCCGCGCGTTGACCGGGTGTGCCCGAGGCCGACGGCCGTCGCCGGACGCGTTAGCAGGACAGAATGAAGCCCCGCCTCCAGACCTCCCTCGGACAGCATTTGGTGATGACGCCGCAGCTGCGCCAGGCGATCCGCCTGCTGCAGCTGTCCGCCGTCGAGCTGGAGGCCGAACTGGCGACCGCGGTCGAAAGCAATCCGCTGCTCGACTGGACCGAGACGGCGATCAGCGCCAGCGTGCCGACCGGCGACGAGCCGGCCGCGGCATCGAACGACGCCAAGCCGGAGTCCGGCAACGGCGACGACCGCGATGGGCGCGAGGACTGGGGCCCGAACGACGGCGAACCCTGGTACGAGCGGGTCGGCCCCGGCGATCCGGACGACGACTCGCCGGCGGCCGAGCAGGTGGCCGAGGGCGAGAGCCTGCACGACCACCTTCTGTGGCAGCTGCACCTGAGCCCGCTGTCGCCGCGCGACCGGCTGATCGGCGTCGCGCTGATCGAATCGATCGACGACGACGGCTACCTGCGCGAGCCGCTCGAGGCGATCGCCGAATCGCTCGCGCCCGGCATCGACGCGCGGATCGACGAGATCACCACCGTGCTGCACCAGGTGCAGCGCTTCGACCCGGTCGGGGCCGGGGCGCGTTCGCTGGGCGAATGCCTGCGGCTGCAGCTGTCGGTGCTGCCCGACGACACGCCCGGCAGGGCGCTGGCCTGCGACCTGACCCAGGACAGCGCGCTCGAGCGCCTGCCCCGCATCGGGCCCGCCGGGCTGGCCGCCGAGCTGCGTCGCGACCTCGGCGAGGTCGAGACCGCCGTTCAGCTGCTGCGCTCGCTCGACCCGCGCCCCGGGGCGCAGATCGGCGCGATCGCCAACGACACCTACGTGGCGCCCGACGTCGTCATCTGGCGCCAGCACGGCCTGTGGCGCGTCGGACTGGCCGACGGCACCCGGCCTCGGATCACCATCCACCGCGGCTACGAGGGCATGATCCGCGGGGCCAGCGCCAGCGACGCGCTGTACCTGCGCGGCCACCTGCAGGAGGCGCGCTGGCTGCTGAAGAGCCTGGAGGCCCGCGGCGAGACGCTGCTGAAGGTGTCGCGCTGCCTGGTGAAACAGCAGGCCGGCTTCCTCGAATTCGGCGACAGCGCGCTGCGGCCGCTGACCCTGCGCGAGGTCGCGGCGGACGTCGGCCTGCACGAATCGACCGTGTCGCGCGCGATCGCGCGCAAATACGCGCGCACGCCGCGCGGAACGATCCCGATGCGGGCGTTTTTCGCCTCCGGCATCGACACCGGCGCCGGCGGCGAGACCTCGAGCACGGCCATTCAGGCCATGATCCGCCAGCTGATCGACGGCGAGAACCCGCGCAAGCCGCTGTCGGACGCGCGACTGGCCGAAACGTTGAAGGCGACGGGCATCCCGGTGGCCCGCCGCACTGTGGCAAAGTACCGGGAAGCGATGAGCATCCCGTCGTCGCAGGACCGGGTGCGGATCGGCTAGTTCACGCCGCTCCGGCTGCCAGGCACCAGCGGGCCTTCCTGCGATATCCACGCCCCGCCCTGCGGCGTACGGGCGCGCGATGCCGGGAACTCCCGCCCGAATGCGGAGTCCCACCTTTCGTCGCAACGTCACGAAGGAGGTCTTCATGCGCATCGAAACCCACGGCCAGCAGATCGAGGTCACCGCCGCGCTCCGCGATTACGTTGAGAGCAAGCTGGCCCGCCTGCAGCGCCACTACGACCAGCCCTTCGACGTCCGAACCCAGCTCCGCCTGGACAAACCGAACCACTGCGCCGAGGCCACCGTGAACATCGCCGGGCGCACGATGCATGCCGACGCGTCGGCCGTCGACATGTACGCCGCGATCGACCTGCTCGCCGACAAGCTCGATCGCCTGCTGCTGAAGCACAAGGAGAAGGTCGTCGACCGGCGCACCACCGGCGAGGGCCTGGGCCGCATCAGCGACATCGGTGCCTGACGCGGGCGCCGTCCCCTCCAGCGATTCCCCCGGACGCCGCGCACCGTCGCGGCGTCCGCATTTGCGGACCGTCCTGCGCCGCGGCGCCGCGGTCGCCGGCCACGCCCAAGCCCGCTACCATCGCGCCGTTGCCGTGGCGCCGCGCCCGACGGGATCCCGATGAAACTTCAGATCAGCGCCCTGGAACTGTTCGAACAGCAGCGCGAGCGGCTCGGGCTGAAGTGGCTGGCCGGGCGCAACGGCGAGTCGCGCATGCTCGAAGCGGTCGACACGGTTGCGCGCCGGCCGTCGCTGGCCGGCTACCTCAACATCATCTACCCGAACAAGGTGCAGATCCTCGGCACCGAAGAGCTCGCGTGGCTCGACGCGCTCGACTCGCGGCAGCGCTGGGAGACGATCGAGAAGATCATCTCGTTCCGCCCGCTGGCTCTGGTCGTCAGCAAGGACCAGAGCTGCCCCGAGGATCTGCGCATCGCCGCGGAGGAATCGGACACCCCGCTGTGGCTGTCGCCGCGCCGCGGCCACGAGCTGCTGAACCACCTGCAGTACAAGCTCGCGCGCACGCTGGCGCCGCGGGTGACGATGCACGGCGTGTTCATGGAGATCTACTCGATCGGCGTGCTGATCACGGGTGAATCCGGCGCGGGCAAGAGCGAGCTCGCGCTCGAGCTGGTCACCCGCGGGCACCGGCTGGTCGCCGACGACGCGCCGGAGTTCACCCAGATCGCGCCGGACGTGCTCGACGGCACCTGCCCCGACCTGCTGCAGGACCTGCTGGAAGTGCGCGGCCTCGGCGTGCTCAACGTGCGCCAGATGTTCGGCGACACCGCGGTCAAGCGGAACAAGTACCTTCGGCTGATCGTGCACCTGAGCCGTCCGCACCTGGAGCCGCAGCCGACCGGGCTGGAACGCATCACCGGCGACCTCGGCGTGCGCCGGATCCTCGACCTCGACGTGCCGCTGATCACGCTGCCGGTCATGCCCGGCCGCAACCTCGCGGTGCTGACCGAGGCCGCGACCCGCGTCCACGTGCTGCGGGCCAAGGGCGTCGACCCGGCCGCGGCGTTCATGGCGCGGCACAGCCACTTCCTCGAGCGGGGCGCGCCATGAGCGCGGTTCCGCCGCCCCCGCCGCAGGCAACGCCGCACGGCCATACCCTGGTCATCGTCAGCGGCATGTCCGGCTCGGGCAAGTCGGTCGCGCTGAAGACGCTCGAGGACCTGGGCTTCTACTGCGTCGACAACCTGCCGGCCGAGCTGCTCTCGCAGTTCGCGCAGAGCGTCAGCGCCGACGAGACCGGCACGCCGGCCAAGCTCGCCGTCGGCATCGACGTGCGCAACCGCCGCGACCTGGCCAACATCCCCGACTGGCTGGCCGCGGTCGGCGCGCTCGGCTTCGACCCGAAGCTGGTGTTCTTCGACACCCGCGACGAGGTGCTGCTCAAGCGCTACGCCGAAACCCGCCGCCGCCACCCGCTGAGCCAGCTCGGCCTGCCGCTGTTCGACGCGATCGCGCTCGAGCGGCAGGTGCTGAAGCCGCTGCGCCAGCTCGCCGACGCGGTCGTCGACACCAGCGACCTCAACGTGCACCAGCTGCGCCGGCTGGTCACGACCGACTTCGCCGCCGGGCACGACAACACGATCCTGCTGATGTTCGAGTCGTTCGCGTACCGTCGCGGCATCCCCGCCGACGCCGACTACGTGTTCGACGCGCGGATCCTGCCGAACCCGCACTGGGACCCGTCGCTGCGGCCGCTGTCCGGGCGCGACGCCGGCGTGCGCGAGTACCTGGAGAAGGAGCCCGACGTGCAGCTGTTCGTCCAGCAGGTCAGCGCGTTCCTCGACACGTGGCTGCCGCGCATCCGGCAGGCCGACACCACGCGCAGCTATGTGACCGTCGCGTTCGGCTGCACCGGCGGCCGCCACCGCTCGGTGTACCTGGCCGAGCAGATGGCCCGCCACGCCCGGGACCAGGGCTGGCCGGACGTCGCCGTGCACCACCGCGAACTCGACTGATCCCCGCCCACGTCGGGCGCGCGCCCGCGCCCGCCGGAACGCTTTCGGGCGGTCACCGGGCTCTGTTAAGTTGCCGTCATGGCCGTCGGCATCCTCCTGATCACCCACGAAGGCATCGGCAGCGCGCTACTGGCGGTGACCCGTCGCCTCGTCAGCCCGCTGCCGCTGCGCGTCGAGGCGTTCGAAGTGCCGTTCGACGCCGACGTCGACGCCCTGCTGCCGCAGGCCAGCGCCGCGCTGCGCCGGGTCGACGGCGGCGTCGGCGTGCTGGTCCTGACCGATCTGTACGGCGCCTCGCCGAGCAACCTGGCGGCGAAGGTCGCGCGGCTCGGCACGCCGGTGCGCCGCGTGTCGGCGCTGAGCCTGCCGATGCTGCTGCGGGTCATGAACTACGCCGAGCTCGAACTCGACGAACTGCCCGCCGTCGCGGCCGCCGGCGCCCGCAACGGCGTGATCCACGACGACGCCTAGCGCCATGGCCGCCCGCCCCGTTCCACCCGCCGCACGCCCCTGCTGATTGCCCCGCCGCCCGACCAGACCGCCAGGACCGCCCCCATGATCGAACGCGATCTGACCGTCACCAACCGCCTCGGCCTGCACGCCCGCGCCACCGCCAAGCTCGTGCAGGTGCTGTCGGCGTTCCGCAGCAACGCCACGCTCGTCGCCAAGGGCCGCGAGATCAACGCCAAGAGCATCATGGGCGTGATGCTGCTCGCCGCCGGGCAAGGCACCCAGGTCAAGCTGCGGGTCGAAGGCGAGGACGAAGTCGCGGCCGCCGACGCCGTCGCGTCGCTGTTCGACCGCCGCTTCGACGAAGACAGCTGACGCATGCGCCATGAGTTCGCCGGCCACGGAGCATCGCGCGGCAGCGCGCTCGGCCGGGCCCGCGTGCGCCTGCCGCACGCGCTGGAGGTCACCGAGGAGCACATCCCGGCCGCTGCGGTCGAGGACGAGGTGCAGCGCCTGCACGCGGCGATCGACGTCGTCCGCACCGAAATGCGCGACCTGCGCCAGCGCCTGCACGGCGCGCTCGCGCATGAAGTCGGCGAGTTCGTCGACCTGCACGCGCTGCTGCTCGACGACCCGGAGCTGCTGCAGGGCCTCGACGACCTGATCCGCACCGGCCTGTACGCCGCCGACTACGCGCTGCGGCTGCAGCGCGACCGCATCGCGGGCGTGTTCTCGAGCATGGACGACGCGTACCTGCGCAGCCGCATCGACGACATCGACCAGGTCATCGGCCGCATCCACGCCGCGCTGCACCGGCGCAGCGCCGACCTGCAGGGCGTGGCCGGCGAGATCCTGGTGACCGACTCGGTCGCGCCCGCCGAGCTGGCGCAGCTGCAGGCGCAGGGCGTGATGGCAGTGGTGACGTCGGCCGGCAGCGCGCTGTCGCACAGCGCGATCCTCGCCCGCAGCCTGCACCTGCCGCTGGTCGTCGGCGCGGCGACCGCGCTGCAGCGGATCAACGACGGCGACGTGCTGGTCGTCGACGGCGGCAGCGGCCTGGTCGTGCTCGAACCCAATGCCGCCGACCTGCGCGCGCACCACCAGCGCCTGCGCGAGCACAAGCGCGAGCGCCGCCAGCTCAACCGCCTGCGGCGCGAACCCACGCGCACCACCGACGGCGTCGACATCAAGCTGTGGGCCAACGCGGAGTCCCGCGAGGACGTGGCCGAGGCGCACGCGCTCGGCGCGGCCGGCGTCGGCCTGTACCGCACCGAGTTCCTGTTCCTGCAGCGCAACGAGCTGCCGGACGAGGACGAGCAGTTCCGCACCTACCGCGACGTGGTCCTCGGCATGACCGGCCGCACGGTGACGATCCGCACGCTCGACGTCGGCGCGGACAAGGCCGATCGCACCGGGCTGGCGCTGACCGACGAGCCCAACCCGGCACTCGGCCTGCGCGGCGTGCGCCTGTCGCTGACGCGCGCCGACGTGTTCGATACCCAGCTTCGCGCGATCGTGCGCGCATCGGGCTACGGGCCGGTGCGCGTGCTGGTGCCGATGGTCAGCACCCGCGAGGAGATCCTGGCCGTGCGCAAGCGGCTCACGCGCGTGTCGGACGAACTGCGCGCGCAGGGCCACGAAGTGGCCGCGCAGATTCCGCTCGGCGCGATGATCGAGGTGCCGGCCGCGGCCATCGGCCTGTCGTCATTCATCGGCAGCATCGACTTCCTGTCGATCGGCACCAACGACCTAGTCCAGTACCTGCTCGCCGCCGACCGCAACAACGAAGCGCTCGGCGAGCTGTACACGCCGCTGCACCCGGCGGTGCTGCGGCTGCTGTCGACGATCATCGCCACCGCCAACCGCCGCGGGAAATCGGTGGCGGTGTGCGGCGAGATGGCCGGCGACCCGCTGTTCGCCCCGCTGCTGCTGGCGCTGGGCCTCAACGAGTTCAGCCTGCACCCGGGCACGCTGCTCGAACTGCGCCGGGCGATCCGCGACTGCGACCTGGCGCAGCTTCGCGCCCGTGCGCCGGCCCTGCTGCGCGCGCGCAGCCGCGCCGCGATCGAGGCTTGGATGCACGCGCAGCTGTGAGCACGCGCGACACGCCTGCTCGCGCGGGGTGTCCAAGCGCCCCGGGCGCGGGCGATAATGCGGCCATGAACGCCTGACCCTGTCGCGCCATCCGTGGCCGCGACGCGACCACGCTTCCCACGAACCCGGGATGCCACGTATGGCCGAAGCCGTCCGCCACGACAAGACCGCGCGCCAGCTGCGCCTGCTCTCCGACGCGCTCGACAGCGGTCGGCTGGGACCGGTGCGCCGGCTGGTCAACACCCTGTCGCCGGCGGAGATCGGCAACCTGCTCGAGTCGCTGCCGCCGGGCAAGCGCCAGGTCGTGTGGGGGCTGGTCGACGCCGAGGACGACGGCGAAGTGCTGGTCCACGTCGGCGACGAGGTCCGCGAGAGCCTGCTGGCGGACATGGACACCGACGAGATTGTCGCCGCGGTCGAGGACCTCGACATCGACGACCTCGCCGACCTGGTCGAGGACCTGCCCGACACCGTCATCGACGAAGTGCTCAAGTCGATGGACCGCGAGAACCGCGAGCGGCTCGAGCAGGTGCTGTCGTACCCGGAGGACACCGCTGGCCGCCTGATGAACCCGGACGTGGTGACGGTGCGCGCCGACACCACGGTCGACGTCGTGCTGCGCTACCTGCGGCTGCGCGGCGAACTGCCCGAGCACACCGACCACCTGTACGTGGTCAGCCGCCGCCACCAGTACCTCGGCCGCATCGCGCTGGCCGCGCTGCTGACCAACGACGCCGGCACGCCGATCAACAAGCTGATCGACGACGAACAGCCGGCGATCGACGTCACCGAGACCGACAGCGAGGTCGCCCGGCAGTTCTCGGACCACGACTGGATCAGCGCGCCGGTCGTCGACGACAACAACATCCTGCTCGGCCGCATTACCATCGACGACGTCGTCGACATCATCCGCGAGCAGGCCGAGCACCAGGCGCTCAGCGCCGCCGGCCTTGACGAGGACGAGGACCTGTTCTCGCCGGTGCGGCGCGCGTTCCGTCGTCGGCTGATCTGGCTGTCGATCAACCTCGCGACGGCGTTCATCGCCGCCAGCGTGGTCGGCCGCTTCGAGGCCACGATCGAGCAGATCGTCGCGCTGGCGGTGCTGATGCCGATCGTCGCCGGCATGGGCGGCAACGCCGGCACCCAGGTGCTGGCGCTGATGATCCGCGGCCTGGCGCTGGGCCAGATCGGCGCGTCGAACGTCGGCACCCTGCTGCGCAAGGAGCTGTCGGTGGCGCTGATCAACGGCCTGTGCCTGGGCATCGGGCTCGGACTGATCGTGCTGGCGTGGTTCCGCGACCCGGGCCTGTCGATGGTCATCGGCACCGCGCTGACGATCAACATGCTGACCGCCGCGGCCGGCGGCGTGCTGGTGCCGCTGACGCTGAAGCGGCTCGGCTTCGACCCCGCGCTGGCCGGCGGCGTGATGCTGACCACGCTGACCGACGTGATGGGTTTCCTGAGCTTCCTCGGGCTGGCGACGCTGATCCTGCTGCGCTGAGCGGCTGCCCTCCCCTGCAACGCGGCGAATGCGCGCGTTCGCGTAAGGTGCCCGCTGCACCGACGCGCCCGAGGCCACGATGCTCCGTCCGACCCGACTGCTGCTCTCCCTGGCCGCCTTGCTGGCCGTCCTCGCCGCGTGCCGCAGCGTGCCCCCGGCGTCCACGGGCGCCGGCAGCGGGCGGTTCATCGAACGCGAGGTCCACGTGGCCGGCGCCACGCATCGCTACCAGGTGTTCGTGCCGGCGGCCGCGCGCGCCGGCCGCGCGCCGGTCATCCTGTTCCTGCACGGCTCCGGCGAGCGCGGCGACGACAACCGCAGGCAGGTCGAGGTCGGGCTGGGGCCGCGCGTGCGCGACCGCGCGCGCGACTTTCCCGCCATCGTCGTCTTCCCTCAGGCGCCCGACGGGACCGAATGGAGCGACAACGTCGCCGTCGTGCTGGCCCAGCTCGAAGCGGCGACGGTCGAGTTCGACGGCGACCGCGACCGCACCTACCTGACCGGCCTGTCGATGGGCGGATACGGCACCTGGGACCTCGCGCTGCGCGAGCCGACGCGGTTCGCCGCGCTGGTGCCGGTCTGCGGCGGACTCAGCGGCGGCACCCGCCGCCCGTCGCTGACGGTGCAGTCGGTCGCCGGCGAGCCCGACCCGTTCGCCGCGGCGGCCCAACGATTGCGCGCGGTGCCGACGTGGATCTTCCACGGGGCCCGCGACGACGTGGTGCCTCCCGAGCAGTCGCGGCGGATGGCTGCCGCGCTGCGTGCCGCCGGCGCCGCCGACGCGCGCTACACCGAGTTCGCCGACGCCAACCACAACAGCTGGGACCCGGCCTACGCGACCGACGCGCTGTGGCCGTGGCTGTTCGCGCAGCGGCGGCGCTGAGCCGACCCCGTCCCGACACGCCAGCCGCGCAAACGCGGCGACGCGTTGCGCACGGCAACGAGGAACACCGTTGGCTTCCGCCGGGCGGACCGGTGGCCGCGCGCGTCAGCGCCGCCCGAGCAGCGCCTCGAGCACCGCCATCCGCACCGCCACGCCGTTGCCGACCTGGCGCAGGATCAGCGACTGCGCCCCGTCGGCCACTTCGTCGGTGATTTCGACGCCGCGGTTCATCGGGCCGGGATGCAGCACCACGGCATCCGGCGCAGCGCGGCGCAGCCTTGCAGCCGTGAGGCCGAAGTCGCGGTGGTAGTCGTCGAGCGACGCGACCAGTCCGTCGTCCATCCGTTCGCGCTGCAGGCGCAGCATCATCGCCGCGTCGACGCCATCGAGCGCAGCGTCGAGGTCGTGCGAGACCACGCAGCCGTCCAGCGTGCCATCGCTCGGCAGCAGCGACGCCGGACCGCAGACGCGGATCTCCGCGGCGCCTAGCGCTCGCAGCGCGTGCAGGTCGGAGCGGGCGACGCGTGAGTGCAGCACGTCGCCGACGATCACCACCTTCAACCGCGAGAAGTCGGCGCCCTTCGCCTGGCGCAGCGTCAGCATGTCGAGCAGGCCCTGGGTCGGGTGCGCGCTGCGGCCGTCGCCGGCGTTGACCAGCGCCGTCCCGCGGTTGGCGACCGCGGCCAGCTCGGCGACCGCGCCGTCGCGCTTGTCGCGGACGACGAAGCCGCGCACGCCCATCGCCTCGATCGTCTTCAGCGTGTCGTGCGCGGTCTCGCCCTTGGTCGTCGACGAGGTCGACGCGTCGAACGACAGCACGTCGGCGCCGAGGCGCTGCGCGGCCAGCTGGAAGCTCAGGCGCGTGCGCGTGGACGGCTCGAAGAACAGCGTGCACACCGCGACGCCGGCCAGGGCCTCACGCGCGTCGTGGCCCGCGGCGAAGTGCGCGGCGCGGTCAAGCAGCGATTCGATCGCTGCGCGCGGCAGGCGATCGAGGGTCAGCAGGTGGCGCAGCGCGCCGGCGTCGTCGGTCTGGTCGGGCGTCATGGGGTCGCGGAGGAAGGGAAATCAGCCGGCGTCCGGCGCCGGCGAATCGGCCGCCGGCAGGTCGGTGGCCTCGTGCGGGGCGGCCAGCCAGCGTTCGACGATGACCGCGGCGGCCACCGCATCCAGGGCATCGGCATCGCGCCGGCGCTTGCGGCCCTGCGCGCGATCGACCGCGAACCGCTGAGCCGCCTCGATCGAGCTGGAGCGCTCGTCGACCAGCGCCACCGGCAAGCCGTAACGTGCGTGCAGCTCGCGCGCGAACGCATGCGCACGCAGCCGGATCGGCTGGTCGCCGCCGTCGAGCGTCATCGGGTCGCCGACGATCAGGCCGTCCGGGCGCCACTCGTTGCGCAGCTTGTCGATCGTCGACCAGTCGGGGCCGTGCGCGTGCACGTCGACCACCGCCAGCGCGCGGCCGCCGTGGCCGAACGCGCTGCCGACGGCCACGCCGATGCGGCGGGCGCCGACGTCGAATCCGAGCACGGTGCCGGCGACCTTCATCATCGGCGGGCCCTCAGGCGTGGCCCGAGTAGTCGGCGAGGTAGGCGAAATCGACGCCGATGCGCCCGGCGGCGGCCTGCCAGCGCGCGTCCAGCGGCAGGTCGAACAGCAGTTCGGCGTCGGCCGGCGCGGTCAGCCAGTCGTTCTCGGTCAGCTCGCGCTCTAGCTGGCCCGACCCCCAGCCGGCGCAGCCGAGGGCGACGACCGCATGCTCGGGCCCTTCGCCGCGGGCCATCGCCTCGAGGATGTCGCGCGAGGTGGTCAGGAACAGCGCATCGGTGATCGCCAGTGTCGAGCTCCACTGCTCCCCGCCGTCGTGCAGCACGAAGCCGCGCTCTGGGTGCACCGGCCCGCCGGCGAGCACGATCTGGGCGCGCATCGACTCGCTGCCACCGTCGACGCCCATCTGCCCGAACAGGTCGCCGAGCGTGTACTCGGACGCGCGGTTGACGACCACGCCCATCGCGCCGTCGTCGTCGTGCTGGCAGATCAGGGTGACGCTGCGGGAAAAGTTCGTGTCGGCCAGCGCCGGCAGGGCGATCAGCACCTGGTTCGCAAGGGGGGTCGGCATCACGGACATGGCGCCATTCTATCGTGGCCTCCACGGCCCCGCCCCGGCTGGACGGACCGCGCACGGCGGCGCACGATGGGGATTGACCCGCCGACGCGCGCCGCGCGCCCAGACCGCCGCGATGTCGACCTACTGCGCCTTCGCCCCCGGCCATCCGCTGCACGGGCCGTACCACGACCACGAGTACGGGTTCCCGCAGCGCGGCGAGTCCGCGCTGTTCGAGCGGCTCGTGCTCGAGATCAACCAGGCCGGGCTGAGCTGGGAGACGATCCTGCGCAAGCGCGACGGCTTCCGCCGCGCGTACGACGGCTTCGACGTCGACACCGTGGCCGACTATGGGGACGCGGACCGCGCGCGCCTGCTCGCCGACCCCGGGATCATCCGCAACCGGTTGAAGGTCGACGCGGCGATCCACAACGCCGGCGTGATCCGGGCCCTGCGGGACTCGCACGGGGGTTTCGCCGACTGGCTCGACGCGCACCTGCTCGACGGCGGCGTCGCGCGCGACAAGGCCGGCTGGGTCAGGCTGTTCAAGCGCACGTTCCGCTTCACCGGCGGCGAGATCACCGGGGAGTTCCTGATGAGCCTGGGCTATCTGCCCGGCACGCACCGAGACGACTGCCCAGTGCAGGCGCGGATCCTCGCGCTCGACCCGCCGTGGCGCCGCGTGCTGGGCTGACGCGGCCCGCAGGAGGCCATTGCGAAAACGACGAAGGGACGGTTGCCCGTCCCTTCGTCCGAACCGCGCCGCGTTGGTGGCGCGTCAGCGCACTTCCGCGACCTCGACCCCGTCCAGCCCCTGCGACAGCGTCTTCGCGTCGCCGCCCTGGGCCAGCTTGATGCGCAGGCGCACCTCGTTCTGGCTGTCGGCGTAGCGCAGCGCGTCCTCGTAGCTGATCTCGCCGGCCTGGTACAGCTCGAACAGCGCCTGGTCGAACGTCTTCATGCCGAGGTTGGTCGACTCCTTCATGACCTCCTTCAGCTTGTGGATCTCGCCGTCGCGGATGTAATCCTGCACCAGCGGCGTGCCAAGCAGGATCTCCATCGCCACGCGCCGGCCCTTGCCGTCCGGCGTGGGGATCAGCTGCTGCGCGACGACGCCCTTGATGTTCAGCGACATGTCCATCAGCAGCTGCCCGCGGCGGTCTTCCGGGAAGAAGTTGATGATGCGGTCCATCGCCTGGTTCGCGTTGTTGGCGTGCAGCGTGCACAGCACGAGGTGGCCCGTTTCGGCGAACGCGATCGCGTGGTCCATGCCTTCGCGCGTGCGCACCTCGCCGATCATGATCACGTCGGGCGCCTGGCGCAGGGTGTTCTTCAGCGCGTTCTCCCAGGTGTCAGTGTCGATGCCGACCTCGCGCTGGGTGATGATGCAGCCCTCGTGCTTGTGCACGAACTCGATCGGGTCCTCGATCGTGATGATGTGGCCGGTGGAGTTCATGTTGCGGTAGCCGATCATCGCCGCCAGCGACGTCGACTTGCCGGTGCCGGTCGCGCCGACGAAGATGATGATGCCGCGCTTGGTCATCGCCAGCGTCTTGATGATCGGCGGCAGGTTCAGCTCGTCGATCGTCGGAATCTTGGTCTCGATCCGGCGCAGCACCATGCCGACCTGGTTGCGCTGGTAGAAGCACGACACGCGGAAGCGGCCGACGCCGGCGACGCCGATCGCGAAGTTGCACTCGTGGGTCTTCTCGAACTCCTCGCGCTGCTGCGGGCTCATCACGTTGAGCACCAGGTCGCGGCTCTGCTGCGGCGTCAGCGGGTTCTGCGTGATCGGCGAGATCTTGCCGTGCACCTTCATCGACGGCGGCATGCCGGCCGTGATGAACAGGTCCGACGCCTTCTGGTGCGCCATCAGCTTGAGAAAGGAGGTGAAGTCGATGCTGCTGCCGGTGGTTGCTGCGGTATTCATCGTGCGGCCTCCGTGAGGCTGGGGGGCCGCGGCGGGCGCATCCGGTGGGTCGGTTCCGGTGCCATCCCCCGCGGCGGGCGATGCGTGGGTGTCGGTGGTCGCGCCAGTTACTCGAACAGGCGCTTGTCCTTGGCGTAGTCCCGGGCCTGCGGACGCGTGACCAGGCCGCGCTTGACCAGGTCCTGCAGGTGCTGGTCGAGGGTCATCATCCCGAAGTTCTGGCCGGTCTGGATCGCCGAGTACATCTGCGCGACCTTGTCCTCGCGGATCAGGTTCCGGATGGCCGGGGTGCCGACCATGATCTCCCACGCCGCGGTGCGGCCGCCGCCGACCTTCTTCAGCAGCGCCTGCGAGATCACCGCGCGCAGCGACTCGGACAGCATTGAGCGGACCATCGGCTTCTCGCCGGCCGGGAACACGTCGATGATGCGGTCGATGGTCTTGGCCGCCGACGAGGTGTGCAGCGTGCCGAACACGAGGTGGCCGGTCTCGGCCGCGGTCAGCGCCAGCCGGATCGTTTCCAGGTCGCGCATTTCGCCGACCAGGATGTAGTCGGGGTCCTCGCGCAGCGCCGAACGCAGCGCCTCGTTGAAGCCGTGCGTGTCGCGGTGCACTTCCCGCTGGTTGATCAGGCACTTCTGCGAGGTGTGCACGAACTCGATCGGGTCCTCGACCGAGAGGATGTGGCCGTACTCGGTCTTGTTGATGTGGTCGATCATGCCGGCCAGCGTGGTCGACTTGCCCGAGCCGGTCGGTCCGGTGACCAGGATCAGGCCCTGCGGCTGCTCGATCAGTTCCTTGAAGATGCGCGGGCAGCCCAGGTCCTCGAGCGTCAGCACTTCCGACGGAATCGTCCGGAACACGGCGCCGGCGCCGCGGTTCTGGTTGAACGCGTTGACGCGGAAGCGGGCCAGGCCGGGGATCTCGAACGAGAAGTCGACCTCGAGGAATTCCTCGTAATCGCGCCGCTGCTTGTCCGACATGATGTCGTAGACCAGCGCGTGCACCTGCTTGTGGTCGAGGGCCGGGATGTTGATGCGGCGGACGTCGCCGTCGACCCGGATCATCGGCGGCAGGCCGGCCGACAGGTGCAGGTCGGATGCTTTGTTCTTGACCGAAAACGCCAGAAGTTCGGCGATGTCCATGCGTGCTCCCCTGCACTGCAGCGACCGCCGCGGAGGGCCGCAGCGGCCTGAATAGGCTGGAACGATACTACCCCTGCGAGGCAGTATAGCCCTGTACCCGCGTCACTAATCCATACGACAACAGGCCTTCCGACCGTGCCCGCCGATGCCCTGCACGACCTCCTGCAACGGCTTGATAACGCGGCGCGCGACGCCGGTCGGACAGCGCCGCGGCTGCTCGCGGTCAGCAAGACCCAGCCGGCCGAGGCGGTCCTGGCGCTGGCGCAGGCCGGGCAGCGCGCGTTCGGCGAGAACTACGTGCAGGAGGCGGCGGCCAAGCGCGCCGTGCTCGACGCCACGCCGCTTGGCCCGTCGCTGGAGTGGCACCTGATCGGCCACCTGCAGTCGAACAAGGCCAAGGACGCGGCCGCGGGCTTCGACTGGGTGCAGAGCGTCGATCGGCCGGCGTTGGTGGCAGCCCTCGCCCGCCACCGCCCCGCCGACCGTTCGCCGCTGAACGTGCTGGTGCAGGTCAACCTCGACGACGAAGCGAGCAAGAGCGGCTGCCGTCCGGACGAGGTCGCCATGCTGGCCGCGCGGATCGCCGCCGAGCCGCGGCTGGCGCTGCGCGGGCTGATGGTGATTCCCGCGCCGACCCCCGACGTCGAGCGCAGGCGGGACGCGTTCCGCCGCGCGCGCGCGCTGTTCGACGCGATGCGGGACGCGCACCCGCAGGTGGACACGCTGTCGATGGGCATGAGCGACGACCTCGAGCAGGCAATCGCCGAGGGCGCGACCCTGGTGCGGGTCGGCACGGCGCTGTTCGGGGCGCGGCGGCCGAGGCCGGCGACCGGCTGACGCCGCGCTGCATCGGCGCCGGCGCGGCGTGCGTACACTCCAGTTCCCGCCGGTTCCGACGCTCCCATGGCCGACCCCGCATCCCCCAGCCCGACCGTCGCCTTTATCGGCGGCGGCAACATGGCGCGCAGCCTCATCGGTGGGCTGGTTGCGCGTGGCACCTTGGCCTCGACCCTCCGCGTGGCCGAACCGGTGGCCGAATTACGCGAGGCGCTGGCCCGCGATTTCGGCGTGGGCACGCACGCGCACGCGCGCGACGCGGCCGACGGCGCCGGCCTGTGGCTGATGGCCGTCAAGCCGCAGGTGATGCGCACCGTCTGCGCTGACCTGCAGACGCTCGCGCAGGCGCAGCGGCCGGTGGTCGTGTCGATCGCCGCCGGCATCACGACCGACCAGCTCGCCCGCTGGCTCGGCGGCGACCTCGCGGTCGTGCGGGCGATGCCGAACACCCCGGCGCTGCTCGGCGCCGGCGTCACCGGCCTGTTCGCCAACGCCCGCGTCGACGGCGCGCAGCGTGCCGGCGCGGACGCGCTGCTGGCCGCGGTCGGGCCGACCGTGTGGATCGACGACGAGGCGCTGATGGACGCGGTGACCGCGGTGTCCGGCAGCGGCCCGGCCTACGTGTTCCTGCTCGCCGAGGCGATGCAGGCCGCTGGCGTCGCGCAGGGGCTGGACCCGGCGGCGGCGCGCGCGCTGGTGCAGCAGACCCTGCTCGGCGCCGCGCGAATGCTGGTCGAACAGGGCGAGCCGGCCGACGTGCTACGCGCGCGCGTCACGTCGCCGGGTGGCACCACGCAGGCGGCGATCGAAACCTTCGAGGCCGGCGGCCTGCGCGCGCTGGTCGACCGCGCGATCGACGCGGCCACCCGGCGCGGTCGCGCGCTGTCGGCCGCCAACGACTGATCCCCCATCCTCCGGAGAATCCCATGCGCCCTGCCGCCACCGCCCTGCTGATCGTGTGCGCGTTCGCATCCACCGGGTGCGGCCGCGAACCCTCGGCAATGACCGCCGCCCCGGCCGCCGCGCCGCAGGAAGCCACCGTGCGCGCCGGCGACATCACCGTGCGCGCCAGCACCATCCAGACGTCAATGCTCGGCGACGCGGTCGCACGCCAGTACGGGATCGCGCGCGGCGACTCGACGGTGCTGCTGCTGGTCGCCGTGCGCAAGGGCGCCGAAGCCGACGAAACGTCGGTGCCCGCGACGATCACCGCCACGGCCACCGACCTGCGCGGCCGCCAGCAGTCGGTGCCGATGAAGGAGCTGCGCAGCGGCGACCTGCTCGATTACACCGGTCTGGTCGAGGTCGGTGCGCCGGAGACGGTGCGGTTCGAGCTGTCCGTCGTGCCCGACGGCGGCGCCCCGATCCCGGTGCGGTTCACCCGCGACTTCTTCCCGAATTGATCGGTCGACCGCGTCGGGTCGCTGCCCGCTAGGGCAATACCGTGTGTGTCGCGCACGCCGGCGGGCTGCGCGCCGGCGCCTTGCGCGCGATGACTTCGGCGCGCGTGTCGGCCAGCTGGGTTCGCCATGGGCTGTCGGCCGCCAACCGCGGCTGAGTCGCATCGAGCACGCGCAGCGCCTCGGCGCGACAGCCCAGTTCCCCCAGCACGCTGGCGAAGTTGTTCGCCAGCACCGGGTCGTTCGCGTCGAGCGCCAGGCCGCGACGGTAGTGCCCCGCGGCCTCGTCGCGCGCGCCGCGCGCGTAGGCCTGGTTGCCGAGCGCTAGGAGCGGGCGCGCGTCATCGGGCCAGCGCTTGGCTGCCGCGCGGTAGGCCTCCTCCGCCGGTCCAGCGCCGGCGACAGCCTCGAAGTCGGCGACCGCGGCGAGGTAGCGGCCCGGGTCGGCCTCGGCCGGCAGCTCGCCCGGTCGCAGCGCGACCATGCCCCAGCGCCCGCCCCAGTCCCAGGTGCGCAGGAATGTCGGCGCGCGCACGGCCAGTCCGCGTGTCGTCCCGCTGTTGAGCACCACGCGGTTCCGCGCGCCGTCGGCACCGACCAGCACGGCGTAGTGCCACTTCGGCACGGTGCGCACGAGCAGGTTCTGCAGCACGAGGACGGGACGCCCGGCGTCGAGCTCCGCGAACAGTGCCTGCGGCGTGCGTTCGACGACATAGGGAATGCGGCCGGCACGCCGCGTGGCGCCCAGCAGTTCGAGCTGCAGGCTGCCCTGCC
Source organism: Cognatilysobacter tabacisoli (assembly GCF_003586305.1). Taxonomy (GTDB): domain Bacteria; phylum Pseudomonadota; class Gammaproteobacteria; order Xanthomonadales; family Xanthomonadaceae; genus Cognatilysobacter_A; species Cognatilysobacter_A tabacisoli. The sequence goes on from NZ_QXJI01000001.1 coordinate 1,540,580, forward strand.
GGCCGGGAAGATAGACCTGCGGCACCAGCGCCTCGGGCTGGATCGGCACGCCGCTGGCGCCGAGCACGCCGGCCAGCGCGGCCGGACCGCACTGGTACTCGGTCTGCGGATAGAACGGCACCGCTGCGAGCGCCGGCGCGCCGCCTTTCGGCAGCACGTCGGCGACGCGCAGCGCCGGGTTCAACGAGCACGCCGACAGCGCGACGGCCACGAGCAGGGCCGCCGCGCCGCGGATCGCGCGTGCGGGCATCAGACGCGGTTGAAGATGTTGGTGACGCCGACGAGTTCCAGGATCAGCAGCACGACGAACACCACGCCGATCACCGCCAGCGCGCTGCCGCCGGCCGGCAGCTGGTCGAGCTGGCCTTCGAGCTGCTGCAGCTCGGCGTCGCTGAGCGCGGCCACGCGCACCTGTGCGTCAGCCGGATCGACGCCCATGCGCTGCATGGCCTGGCGCACGTCCTCGCGGGCGAGCGACGCGCGGATCTGGGTTTCCTTGGCGGCGCGCACTTCGGCCGACAGCGCCTGCTGGGTCGAGATCACGCCGGCCTGCGCGACCGGGGCGAAGCTGGAGAAGACGAGGCCGACGACAAGGGCCGAGGCGACAAGGGACTGGCGAATCATGCGGTTTCTCCACGAGACGATGAGGGAGGACTTTATTGCAGAGAAGGCGTGAAGGCCCGGCGTCGTCGGTTGGGACCGGGACGTGCGTCGAGATTCCGGTTGCGCGATGTTCAGTCAACCGCCTGCGCGCGCGGCGCTTCCGGCAGCCCAGCGCGCGATGAGGTCGGCCATCGCCCGTACGCCGTCCGTCAGCGCGGCCGGTCCGGGCTGCAGGATCATCGGCGACTTGATCTCGTGCAGTTCACCGTCGCGCACGGCGGGCACGTCCTGCCACCCCTCGCGCGTGGCGACCTTGCCGGGCTGGAACTTCTTCCCGCACCACGAGCCGAACACGATGTCCGGAGCGCGCGCGATGATCTCGCGATCGTCGGCCAGGATCCGATGCTTGGCCAGCGACTGCGCGGCCAGCTCGGGGAAGATGTCGTCGCCGCCGGCGATCCGGACCAGCTCCGCGACCCACTGGATGCCGCTGATGCGCGGCTCGTCCCACTCCTCGAAATACACCCGCGGCCGGCGCGGCAGCGTCGCCGCCCGCGCGGCCACCGCGTCGAGGCCGGCGCGCAGCTCGGCGGCATAGGCCAGCGCGCGATCGCCGGCGCCGACGAGCGCCCCCAGCCGCACGACGTAGTCGAGGATCCCGTCGACGCTGCGGTGGTTGCTGATCCACACCTCGATCCCGTGGCGGATCAGCTCGGCGGCGATATCGGCCTGGATGTCGGAAAAGCCGACGACGAAGTCGGGCCGCAGCGCGAGGATCTCGCCGATCTTCGCGCTGGTGAACGCGCTGACCTTCGGCTTCTCCTTTCGCGCGATCGCCGGCCGCACGGTGAATCCGCTGATGCCGACGATGCGGTGCTGTTCGCCGAGCGCGTACAGCACCTCGGTCGGCTCCTCGGTCAGGCAGACGATGCGCTGCGGCCCGGCAGCGCGCGACGCGCGGCGGCCGACCGGTGTTTCGGAAGGGCCCGGCGCCGCGCCTGACGAACCGGGCGGTGCGTCGGACGCTTCACGCGTCACGCAGATACCTCGGCAGCCACGGCCTGGTGATCACTCAACGCTGCGCTCAAGGAAAGAGCATCCGCCGGTGCCACTCCCCGGCCCGGTCGATCTCGTACACCTGGCGCTCGTGCAGCCGGAACTGCGCGCCGTACCAGAACTCGATCCGCTCCGGCTTGACCCGCAGGCCGGTCCAGCGCGGCGGGCGCGGCACGTCGCGGCCGTCGAACGTGCGCTCGGCCTCGGCGATGCGGGCGTCGAATTCCTCGCGCGAGGCCAGCGTCTCGGACTGCTTCGACGCCCACGCGCCGATCTGGCTGCCGCGCGGGCGCGAGGCGAAATATGCATCGGCCTCGGCGTCGGCCACGATCTCGACCGCTCCTTCGATCCGCACCTGCACCCCGTCGCGAACGCGCGGCCAGTGGAACAGCAGCGCGGCGTGCGGGTTGGCCTGCAACTCGCGGCCCTTGCGGCCGTCCAGGTGCGTGTAGAACACGAAGCCGCGCGCGTCGTGCGCCTTCAGCAGCACCGTGCGCGCGGACGGCCGCGCGTCCAGCGATGCGGTCGCGATCGTCATCGCGGTGGGGTCGGGCTCGCCCGCGGCCTGGGCTTCGGCGAACAGCGCCGCGAACTCGGCATGGGCGTGGGCGATCAGGCTGGTGGGGTCGACGGTCTTCATGCCGCCATTGTCGCCCGATGTCCGGCCGCGCGCATGCCGCCGCCCACCGCGCAGCGGGCCCCGCGAACCCGCCGCCCGCCGCGGCGGCCGAGGTCACTGCACGACGAAGGTGATCCGCAGGTTGACCCGCCACTCGGTGATGTTGCCGGCGTCGTCGGTCACGCATTTGATTTCGTTGACCCACGCGCCCTTGATGCCCTTGACGCTTTCCGCGCACTTCTTCAGCCCGACCTTGACCGCGTCCTCGACGCTGGTCTTGGAGGCGGCGTTGAGTTCGATGACCTTGGCGACGTCCGACATGGCGAGCTCCTGGGAGGAATGACATGGCTGGGTGAAACAAGATGGCGCCGGCCACCGGGGGGGCCAGCCTCCCGACGCTAGGCCCCCCGGTGTTAACACCGCGGCACAGGCCGGCCGGGCCGCCGATCGCCGGCCCACCCTCCCCTACAATCGGGCGATGAATCCGTCCCGCAACCTGATCCTCGTCGGCCCGATGGGCGCCGGAAAGTCGTGCATAGGCCGCAGGCTGGCCGAGCGTTACGGCTTGCCGTTCGTCGACGCCGACCGCGAGATCGAGCGCCGCACCGGCACCAGCGTGACCACGATCTTCGAATGCGAGGGCGAGGCCGGCTTCCGGGCGCGCGAACGCGCGGCGCTGGCCGAGCTGGCCGCGCTCGACGGCGCGGTCATCGCCACCGGCGGCGGGGCGGTCCTCGACCCGGCCACGCGCGGCCTGCTGCGCGAGCGCGGTTTCGTCGTCCACCTGCAGGTCGCAGTCGCCCAACAGCTCGAGCGCCTGGCGCGCGATCGCAGCCGGCCGCTGCTGGCGCGCGACGACCGCGAGCAGGTGCTGCACGACCTCGCCGCACAGCGGGGCCCGCTGTATGCGGAGATCGCCGACCTGGCGTTCGACACCGGCCGCAGCACCGGCGCGGAGGCGGCCGAACGCCTGGGCGCGCAGCTCGACGCGGTGTGGCAGCGCGACGGAGTGCACGCATGAGCCACCCGCACGCCCACGCAGCCCGGGTGCTGCACGTCGGCGGCGAGGCGGGCTACCCGATCACGATCGGCCCGGGCCTGCTCGACGACGGCGCGCGCCTCGCGGCGACCCTCCGCGGCCGCCACGTGCTGGTGGTCAGCGATTCGAACGTCGGCCCCCTGTATGCCGCGCGGCTCGAGGCCGCGCTGTGCGCGGCGCGGCCGGAGCTGACCGTCGACCGCCACGTCATGCCGGCGGGCGAACACGAAAAGACGCTCGCGCGCTTCGGCGAAGTGCTCGAGTCGCTGGCGGCGATGCACGCCACCCGCGACGCCACGGTGATCGCGCTGGGCGGCGGCGTCGTCGGCGACCTCGCGGGCTTCGCCGCCGCATGCTGGATGCGCGGCATCGACGTGGTGCAGGTGCCGACCACGCTGCTGGCGATGGTCGACTCGTCGGTGGGCGGCAAGACCGCGATCGACCTGCCCGCCGGCAAGAACCTGGTCGGCGCCTTCCATCCGCCCCGCGCGGTGGTGGCCGACACCGCGACGCTGCGCACGCTGCCGCCGCGCGAGCTGCGCGCAGGGCTCGCCGAGGTGGTCAAGTACGGCGCGATCTTCGACGTGGCGTTTCTGGGCTGGCTCGAAGCGCACGCCGAGGCCCTGCTCGCTGGCGACGACGCGACCCTGGCCGAGGCGATCGCGCGCTCGTGCGAGTACAAGGCCGACGTCGTCGCGCGCGATCCGTTCGAGCACGGCGACCGCGCGCTGCTGAACTTCGGCCACACCTTCGGCCATGCGATCGAGGCCGAGCAGGGCTACGCCGGCGCCCACGGCGGCGGGCTGAACCACGGCGAAGCGGTCGCGGTCGGCATGGTGCTGGCCGCGCGGCTGTCGGCCGCGCTGGGCCTAGCCACCGACGCGGACGCAGAGCGGCTGCAGCGGCTGCTGCAGCGGCTCGACCTGCCGACCCGCGTGCCCGCCGGGCTCGCCCCCGGGGCGCTGCTGGCGCGGATGCGGCTGGACAAGAAGGCGGACGCGCGCGGCCTGCGCTTCGTGCTGTGGGACGGCGCCGGGCTGGCGCGGATCGTCGCCGGGGTCCCCGACGACGAGGTCCTGGCCGTGCTCGCGGCCGGCTGAGCGGTCGCCGACGTGAACGACATGCGCGCGCGGTCGTGCGATCGCCCGCGGGCGCCGCGCCGGGCAGGCGCTTACAATGCGCGGCTATGCGATTGCTCCTGCAACAACGCCCTGCCGGGCCCGAGGCCCCGCGCTTCGTGCAGCTGATGCTCCAGCCCGACCTGCTGGGTGGCTGGACGCTGGTGCGCGAGAGCGGCCAGATCGGCGGACGCAGCACCCTGCGCAAGGAGCAGTACCTCGACCAGGCCGCCGCCCTCGCGGCGCTGGAACAGGCGCGCGACCAGCAGCTCAAGCGCGGCTTCCAGCTCATGTTCGCCCAAGGCGCGGACGCGCCGCGGAGCTGATCGCCACCGCCTGTCCTTGTTCGCCACCGCATGCGCCGGCCCGACGCTCGGGCCACGCAGTCGGCAGACGCCCCTGACTTCACCCCTTGCCCGAGCCATCCCCGTGACCGACCTGAAGAACGACCGCCTCCTGCGCGCGCTGCGCCGCCAGCCCGTCGACCGCACCCCGGTGTGGCTGATGCGCCAGGCCGGGCGCTACCTGCCGGAGTACCGCGCGACGCGCAAACAGGCCGGCAGCTTCCTGGCGATGGCGAAGAACCCGGACTTGGCCTGCGAGGTCACCCTGCAGCCGCTGCGCCGGTTCCCGCTCGACGCGGCGATCCTGTTCTCCGACATCCTCACCGTGCCCGACGCGATGGGCCTGGGCCTGTATTTCGTCGAAGGCGAGGGCCCGAAATTCGAGCGCCCGGTGCGCACGCACGCCGACATCGCCCGCCTCGCCGTGCCGGACATGGGCACCGAGCTGCGCTACGTGATGGACGCGGTCAGCACCATCCGCCGCGAGCTGGCCGGCAGCGTGCCGCTGATCGGCTTCTCGGGCAGCCCGTGGACGCTGGCCTGCTACATGGTCGAAGGCGGCGGCAGCAAGGATTTCGCCCGGGTGAAGTCGCTCGCGCTCAATGACCCGGCCGCGATGCACCGGCTGCTCGACGTCACCACCGACGCGGTGATCGCCTACCTCGCGGCGCAGCGCGACGCCGGCGCGCAGGCGCTGCAGGTGTTCGACACCTGGGGCGGGGTGCTGTCGCCGTCGATGTACCGCGAGTTCTCGCTGCGCTACCTGCAACGGATCGCGCACGAACTGCCGCGCGGCGATGGCGAAGACCGCACCCCGCTGATCCTGTTCGGCAAGGGCAACGGCGCGCACCTGGAGGCGCTGGCCGACACCGGCACCGACGCGGTCGGCGTCGACTGGACCGTCGACCTCGGGGACGCGGTTCGCCGCACCGGCGGGCGCGTCGCTATCCAGGGCAACCTCGACCCGGTGACGCTGTACGCGTCGCCCGAGGCGATCCGCCGCGAAGCCGGGCGCGCGCTGGACGACTACGCCGCCGGCAACGGCGGCTCGCGCGAGGGCCACGTGTTCAATCTCGGCCACGGCATGTCGCCGGACATGGACCCCGAGCACGCCGGCGCGCTGGTCGCGGCGGTGCACGAGCTCAGCGCGCGCTGAGCACCCGGGCGCGCGTCACGGCGGCGCCGCGGCCGCGAGGTCGTCGACCAGCGCCGCCAGCCTGGCGCCGGTCACTGGCTTGCGGATGAAGCGGTCGAATCCCGCGGCGCGCGCGAGCGGTTCGGCCTCCGCGTCGGCGCGCGCGGTGATCGCCACCAGCGGCATGGTCAGCCCCTGCGCGCGCAGCTGGCGCGCCAGCGCGAACCCGTCCATCCCGGGCAGGTCGAGGTCCAGCAGGCCGGCATCGAAACGGCCCGGTGACGCTTCGGCCAGCGCGGCCAGCGCGTGCGCGGCGTGCACCACGCGGTGGCCCTGGGCGCGCAGCAGGCCGGCGACGACGTCGGCCACGGTCGGATCGTCCTCGACCAGCAGCAGCGAGCACGGCGGGGCGCGCGCCGCATCGGACGCGGAAGTCGGGCCCGTCGCGACCAGGCCGGGGTCAGTGTCTGTCCGTGCATCTTCATCGGCGTCGGTGTCGGCGCACGTCTCGCGCGACAACACCGGCAGCGGGAGATCGACGGCGAACCGCGTCCCGTGGCCGACGGCGCTGTCGACTGCGATCGTGCCGCCCATCGCCGCCGCCAGCTCCTGGCAGATCGCCAGCCCAAGCCCGCTGCCGCCGTAGCGCGCGGCCGTGCGCGCGCCATCGGCCTGTTCGAAGCGTCGGAACAGGCGGACCTTGTGCTCTTCGTTGAGCCCCGGGCCGGTGTCCACCACCTCGAGCCGCACGCCGCCCGTCGCGCCCGGCGCCAGCCGCAGCGTGACCGTCCCCCGCTCGGTGAACTTGATCGCGTTGCCGACGAGGTTCATCAGGATCTGCCGGAGCCGGGCCGGGTCCCCGCGTACGTCGCGCGGCCCGTCGGCCGCCACCTCCCGCTCGAACGCCAGCCCGCGCTGCCGCGCAAGCGGAGCCATCAGCGCGACCACCTCGTCGACCAGCGCGAACAGGTCGATTGGCTCGTCCGACAGTTCGAGCTTGCCCGACTCGATGCGCGCCAGGTCTAGCGCGTCGTTGACCAGCCTGACCAGGTGCTCGCCGGCGGCGTGGATCGAACGCACGTAGCCGCGCTGACGGCCGTCGAGCTCGGTCGCGAGCAGCAGTTCGCTCATGCCGAGCACGCCGGTCATCGGCGTTCGCACTTCGTGGCCCAGCGTGGCGAGGAAGCGGGTCTTGGCGAGCGAGGCCTGGGTCGCCAGCTCACGCTCGCGCTGCGCCAGCTTCCATGCATGCCGCCGCTTGATCCGCGTGCGGTAGCCATCGGCGATCCACCACGCCAGCAGCAGCCCGCAGCCGACCGCGCCGAACAGCGCCGGCCACGTGCGCCACCACGGAGCGGCGACGCGGAACGACAGCGTGCGCACCGGAGACCAGGCGTTGTCGGCCGCGCGCGCCTTGATGCGCAGGGCATAGGCGCCCGGCGCCAGTCGCGAGAACACCCGCTCGCCGTCGGCGCCGACCTCGACCCAGTCGCTGTCGTGGCCGTCGAGACGGAACCGGTAGGCGTGGCTGCGCGCGTCGTCGAACGACAGCAGGCGCGCGATGACCCGGAGGTCGCGGTCGCCGGCCGCGAGCACGAACGGGCGCGACGGATCGAACGCCGCACGCGCATCGCCGCGGCGTGCATCGACGGTCTCGATCGCCACCGGGGGCCCGACCGTGGCCGGGCGGACGACCGCGGGATCGAACACCAGCAGGCCCTCGGGGTGGCCGACCAGCAAACGACCGTCGCTGACGCGCGCGACCGGTGCGCTGTCGAACTCCTGGCTCGGCAGGCCGCTGCGCACGCCGTAGCGCCGCAGCGCACGGGTGGCCGGGTCCAGGCGCAGCAGGCCACGGGTCGTGGTCACCCACACGATGCCGTTGCCGTCGAGCGTGAGCCCGCTGGGCGCCAGCACCGGCATGCCGTCTTCGGCGCCGAACACGTCGATCTGCTGCAGCCGTTCGCCATCCCATCGATGCCGGCTCAACTCGCCGACGCCGGCCAGCCAGACGTCGCCGTCCGGCGCGAGCGCGAAGCCGCACACCCGTCCCGCCGGCGCGCCGGGCACCGGGGTGAATCGACGCGCGCCGGCGTCCCACATCGACAGCCCGTGCGAGCCCGCGAGCCACGGCGCGCCGTCTGCGCCGATCCCAATCTGCTGGAGGCTCGCACCGCTCGGCAGGCCGCGGCCGTCGCCGCCACGCACGGATACGAGCACGCGCCCGTCGCGGTCACGGGCCTGCACGCCGGCCTGGATCGAGGCGATCCAGATTCCACCCTCGCCGTCCTCGGCGAAGCCGAACACGATGTCATCCGGCGCAGGGTCCTGTGGATCGTCCACTCCCCATCGGCGGACGCGGCCGTCACGTATCGCGGCGATGCCGGCGTGGTAGCCGACCCACACGGTGCCCGCGCGGTCCTCGAACACGCCGACCGGCAGCGCGCCGTCGCCGACGTCGCGCACCACGTGCTCGATCGCGCCGGTTTCCGGGTCGAGCCGGTCGAGCACCCCGCCGCTGCCGACCAGCCACATGCTGCCGTCGCGCGCGCTGGCAATGCCGCGCACGTGCGCATTGGCGAGCGTGCGGTCGTCGCCGTCGACGCGGGACAGCACAGCGAACTGGCGCCACGACGCCGGCAGGTGCCAGAGCCCGTTGCCTGCGCTGGCGAACCACAGGCCGCCGTGGCGATCCTCCAGCGCGCCGAGCCATGCCGGCCGCACCGGCCCGCGCGCCTCGGGGCTGTGCAGTGGCACCACGGCCACGCCGTGCTCGCCGTCGTGGCCGAGTCCTTCGGGAATGTCGAGCCAGTGCCGGCCGCTGCGATCACGCAACAGCGTGTGCAGCACGCGCGCCTCCGCGCCCCACGGTTGCCGGTCGATCCTGCCGTCTGGACGCCGGACGCTGGCACCGCGCGCGGTGCTGATCCACAGCGCGCCGTCGGCGTCGGCCGTCAGCGCGTTGACCGTCGGGCTGGGCAGCGCTGTCGGCGGCAGCCGCTCGAATCCGGTGCCGGTCCAGCGCGCGACGCCGCCCTTGGTGCCGACCCACAGGGTGCCGTCGGGGCCGGTGACGAGGTGGCTGACGCGCGCGTCCGGCAGGCTGCGCCGATCACCGGCGCGCGGCAGGAACCGGGTGATTCGCGCCGGCGTGCCGGGGTCGGCACGCACGCGGTAGAGGCCGCCGCCGGCGGTGCCCGCCCAGACGGCGCCGTCAGGCGTCGAGGTCACCGCCCAGATGTCGTTGCTCTGCAGCAGCGGCGTGCGTCGACGATCGAAGCGCAGGGCCGGCGTTCGGGACGCATCGAGCATTACCAGGCCGGCGCTCGCCGTGGCGACCCACACGCGGTCGCGCGCGTCGACGTGCACCGACCACACGAACGAGTCGCCGAGCCCGTCCTCGCTGCGCCAGATCCGGTAGCGCGCGCCGTCGTAGCGTGCGAGGCCGTCGCTGGTGGCGATCCACAGGTAGCCGGAGCGGTCTTCGGCGATGCCGTTGATCCGGTTCGACGGCAGGCCGTCGGCCACCGTCAGCTGGCGCAGGCGCGGGGTTTCCGGAACCCCCGCGTGGCCGTGGCCGGTGGGGCCGCTCCACAGCGCGATGCCCAGCAGCGCCGCGCGCCACGCATTGCCGATCCGCCATCCTGGCGCCATGCCCCGCTCCTTGCCGCCCCCGCGGCTGCCGGCGATCGTCGCAACGCCGAAGCGCGCGCGCAAGCCGCCCGACGCCCCGCAACGGTCCGTTGCGGCGCCGCGGCAACGGCGTCACCGACGCGCGCCTAGAATCGTCGGACCGTCGCTCCGTTCCGGTGGCCGATGCTCCGACCTGCCCTGACCGCGCTCGCGGTGCTGCTCGCGTCCCCCGTCGCCCACGGCGCCGGCGTGGAGGCGTACCGCCTCGATCCGGTGCACACGCGGGTGGCCTTCGCCGTGTCGCACGCCGGCTTCTCCGACGCGATCGGCACGGTGTCCGGCAGCACCGGCACGCTGCGCTTCGATCCGGACGACTGGCGCAGTGCGCAGCTGGACGTCACGGTCCCGCTGGATCGGCTCGACCTCGGCGACGCGAAGTGGAACGCCGCGACGCTGGCGCGCAACCTGCTCGACGGCGAGCGCCACCCGCAGGCGCGCTTCGTGTCCGACGCGATCGAGCCCGTCGATGCCAACCGCGCCAAGGTCTGCGGGCAACTCACGCTGCGCGGCACGACCGCGCCGCTGTGCCTGGACGTGAAACTCAACGCGCTCAAGCGCCACCCGCTGCCGCCGTTTCGCCGAACCGCAGGGTTTTCCGCGACCGCCACGCTCAGCCGGGCGGCGTTCGGCATTACCGCGTGGAAAAGCGTGATCGGCGACGAGGTCGCACTGCGCATCGAAGCCGAGGCGGTGCGCGATGGCGGCGCCGATCGGGAGGAAGCGCCCGTGGGCGACCCGACGCTGCAACCGGCGCCCGAGGCGGCGCCCGTCCCCCCGGCCGACGTCCCGCCCGACCCCGCCAAGGAGCCTGCGCCATGACCCTGAAGAACACCGTCGATCGCTGGGGCCCCGTCAGCCAGGGGCTGCACTGGCTGATCGTCGTGCTGATCCTGGCGATGGGCACGGTCGGGCTGGTGATGGTCGAGCTGCCGAAGTCGCCGAAGTATTTCTGGGTCTACGACCTGCACAAGTCGACCGGCATCACGGTGCTGGCGCTGGTGGCTCTGCGCCTGGCGTGGCGACTGTTCGCCGGCGCGCCGCGGCCGGTCGCCGGCACGCCGCGCTGGCAGGCGACGGTCGCCTCGGTCACGCACTGGGCGATGTACAGCCTGCTGTTCGCAATCCCGCTCAGCGGCTGGCTGTACGACTCGATGAGCGGGCTGCGGCCGCTGCGCTGGTTCGGCCTGTTCGTCGTGCCCAAGCTGGCTGCGCCGAACCCGGCGCTGCGCGAAACGATGGAGGAAGCGCACGAGCTGCTGTTCTCGGCGCTGATCGCCCTGGTGCTGGTGCACGCCGGCGCCGCGCTGTACCACCATCTGTTCATGCGCGACGCGACGCTGCAGCGCATGCTGCCGGGCCGGCGCACCGTGTCCGGCGTTCCGCCGACGTCCCCCTGAAGGAGTTGCCCGTGCGCGCCGTTGCCGCCCTGTTCATTGCCGCGTCCCTCGTCGCGTCGCCCGCACTCGCCGCCGACTACGTGCAGGCGCCCGGCTCGACGCTGGGCTTCGCCAGCCGCTACGACGGCGAAGCCTTCACTGGCCGCTTCCCCGCCTTCACGACCCGGCTGAGCTTCGATCCGGCCCAGCTCGCCAAATCGAAACTCGACGTGGTCATCCCGCTGGCCGGCACCACGACCGCGAATCCGGAACGCGACGAGACCCTGCTCGGCAGCGACTTCTTCAACGTGGCCAGGTTCGCGCAGGCGCGCTACACCGCCACCCGGTTCCGCAGCCTCGGCGGCAACCGCTACGCGGCCGACGGCTCGCTGTCGCTGCGCGGCGTGTCCAAGCCGGTGACCCTCACGTTCACGTGGACCCCGGGCGCGCGGCCCGTGCTCGACGGCAAGGCCACGGTGAAACGGCTGGACTTCGGCATCGGCGGCGGCGATTGGGCCGACACGACGACGCTGCCGAACGACGTCGCGGTCAGCACCCGGGTCGTGTTCGCGCCGGCGAAGAAGTAGTCCGACCGCTCAGGGAGCGAGGAACGCCCGCACGGCCTCGGCGCCGAACGGCCAGTCGAGTTCAAGGTCGCGGCGGCTGTCGCGCAGCACCGGCACGCGGTGCCCGTAACGCGCCTCGAGCCCGTCGTCGCCGTCGATGAACACGCTGGCGAACTCCGGCGCGCGCGCGTCGGCCAGCACCGTGAGCGCGACGTCGCACAGGTGGCAGTCGTCGCGCTGGAACAGCACGAGCTCCGGCGTCGAACCGGGCCGGCAATCGTCAGTGGGCGCGTGGGTCGGCTCGGTCATCGGCATGCGCCACGGTATGGCAGGGGCGCGTTCGGCGGGCGCGTAGAATACCGGCCCTGCGCGCCGCAGCCTGCGCCGCGCGGCAACGTCATGGAGTCGCACGCCGGTGGCCGTCAGCAGTTTCGACCTGTTCAAGATCGGCATCGGGCCGAGCTCCTCGCACACCGTCGGGCCGATGCGCGCGGCGGCGCGGTTCGTCGAACGCTGGCTGGTCGAAGGCGGCGCAGGTGACGGCAGTGACCTGGCGCGCACCGCGCGCGTGCGCGCCGAAGTGTTCGGGTCGCTCGCGCTGACCGGACGCGGCCACGGCACCGACAAGGCGGTGCTGATGGGGCTGGAGGGCCACTGGCCGAACCAGATCGACCCGGACGTGATCCCGGCCACGCTGCAGCGCATCCGCGCCGACAAGCGCCTGCGCCTGCACGGCGAGCACGAGATCGGCTTCGACGAGAAGCACGACCTGATCATGAACAAGCGCCAGAAGCTGCCGTTCCACACCAATGGCATGCGCTTCACCGCGTTCGACGCGGACGGCGAAGTGATCGCCACGCGCGACTACTACTCGGTCGGCGGCGGCTTCGTGGTCAACCAGGACGAGGCGGCCGAAGACCGCATCGTCGCCGATGAGACCGAACTTCCGCACCCGTTCCGCAGCGGCGACGAGCTGCTGGCGCGCTGCGCCGAGACGGGCCTGAGCATCGCCCAGCTGATGCACGCCAACGAACAGGCCTGGCGCACGCCGGCCGAGATCGACGCCGGCCTCGACGAGCTGTGGCTGGCGATGCAGTCGTGCGTCGCGCGCGGCATCCGCGAGAGCGGCACCCTGCCCGGCGGACTGCACGTGACCCGGCGCGCACCGTCGCTGCATGCCGAGCTCTCGTCAAAGCCCGAGGCCGCGATGCGCGACCCGCTGACGACGCTGGACTGGGTCAACCTGTACGCGCTCGCGGTCAACGAGGAGAACGCCGCCGGCGGCCGCGTCGTCACCGCGCCGACCAACGGCGCGGCCGGCATCATCCCGTCGGTGCTGCACTACTACGACCGCTTCTGCCCCGGCGCGAATATCGCCGGGATCCGCACGTTTCTGCTGACCGCTGCGGCCGTGGGCATCCTCTACAAGGAAAACGCCTCGATCTCCGGCGCCGAGGTCGGCTGCCAGGGCAAGGTCGGCGTGGCGTGCTCGATGGCGGCTGCGGGCCTCACCGCCGCGCTCGGCGGCACGCCCGGGCAGATCGAGAACGCGGCCGAGATCGGCATGGAACACAACCTCGGCCTGACCTGCGACCCGATCGGCGGCCTGGTGCAGATCCCGTGCATCGAGCGCAACGCGATGGGCGCGGTCAAGGCGATCAACGCCAGCCGCATGGCGATGCGCGGCGACGGCAAGCACAAGGTCAGCCTCGACAAGGTCATAAAGACCATGCGCGACACCGGCCGCGACATGCAGGACAAGTACAAGGAAACCTCGCGAGGCGGGCTGGCGGTCAACGTCATCGAGTGCTGACGCCGCACGCGGCGGACGACGTCGCCGCGAACCGCAACGCGTCGTCCAGCAGCGCAGCGGCAGTCACGTCGGCTCCGGCGCCGGGCCCCTGGATCACCAGCGGCTGGTCGCGGTAGCGGTCCGACCAGACCGCCACGCGGTTGTCGGTGCCGGCGCCGCCGGCCAGCGGGTGGTCGACCGGCAGCGATTCCAGGCCGACCCGCGCGCGTCCGCCTTCCAGTCGCGCGATGAAGCGCAGGCGCTCGCCGCGCTTCCACGCGTCGGCGAATCGCGCGCGCAGCGGCGAATCGAGCGTCGGCAGCGCGGCATCGAGCGCGTCGACCGACAAGCCGGCGAGCGCAGGCGGCACGAGCGACTGGACGTCGACCTCATCGGCCTCGAGCCCCACACCCGCGGCGCGCGCCAGGATCAGCAGCTTGCGGCGCACGTCCTCGCCGGACAGGTCGTCGCGCGGATCGGGCTCGGTGTAGCCCGCCTCGCGCGCGTCACGGACGAAGCCCGAGAACGGGCGCAGCCCGTCGTAGCGGTTGAACAGCCACGCCAGCGAGCCCGACAGCACGCCGGCGATCGCGTGGATGCGGTCGCCGCCCGCCTGCAGTTCGCGCAGCGAGCGCAGCAGCGGCAAGCCCGCGCCCACCGTCGCGCTGTCGCCGTAGCCCGCCCCGCCCGCCGCCTGCGCGGCGGCGATCGCGCGCCAGCGCGCGAGCGAGGTGCCCTGCCCCAGCTTGCACGCGGTGACGACGTGGATGCCCTGCGCGAGCCACCCGGCATGCTGCGCCGCGACGGCGTCGCTGGCGGTCGCGTCGATGACGATGCGCGGCGCGGCACGGTGCGCGGGGTCGCCCCCGAGCACGGGCGCGACGAGGTCCAGCGAGGCCGGCTGGCCCTGCGTCGCCAGCAGCGCAATCGCGTGGTCGGGCGCCAGCGCGAACGGACCCGACACCGCGTGCCGCGAATTCGCCACGTGGACCAGCGACAGCCGCGCACCGAGCGGCGACCCGTTCCATGCCGCCAAGCGCGCCAGCACCGCGCGGCCCACCGTGCCGGTGCCGAGCAGGGCCACCCGTCCAGCCGGCGCGGCCCGGGCGGCGCGTCCGGGCTCGCGTTGCGCCGCTACGCGCGCGCTCATCGCGTCGCGCGTTTCGCGCTGCGGCCGCTGGCGAGCACGCGCTCGAGCGCCGCGGCGATGTCGGCGACCAGGTCGTCGGCATGTTCGATGCCCACCGAGAGCCTCAGCAGCCCGTCGCCGATGCCCGCGGACGCGCGCGCGTCGGCGCTCATCGCCGCGTGGGTCATCGTCGCCGGATGCGCGATCAGGCTTTCGACGCCGCCGAGCGACTCGGCCAGCGTGAAGTAGCGCAGCCCGTCGAGGAAGGCCCGCACCGCCTGCTCGCCATCGGCATGGTCGCCGCCGTCGAGGTCGACGCTCAGCATTGCGCCGAAACCGGACTGCTGGCGCGCCGCCACCGCATGGCCCGGGTGCGACGCCAGCCCGGGGTAGTGCAGCGCGCGCACCGCCGGGTGGCCGTCGAGCAGCGCGACCAGCGCGTCGGTGTTCTGCTGGTGGATGCGCAGGCGCGCGTCGAGCGTGCGCAGCCCGCGCAGCGTCAGGAAGCTGTCGAACGGCGAGCCGGTGATGCCGAGCGCGTTCGCCCACCACGCCAGCGGCTGCGAGAGCTCGGCGCTGCGCGCCACGACCGCGCCGCCGACGACGTCGCTGTGGCCGTTGATGTACTTCGTCGTCGAGTGCACGACGAGGTCGGCGCCGAACGCGATCGGACGCTGCAGCGCCGGCGACAGGAAGGTGTTGTCGACCACCGCCAGCGCGCCGGCCGCGTGCGCGGCGTCGATGACCAGCCGCAGGTCGGTGATCCGCAGCAGCGGGTTCGACGGGGTTTCGATCCACACCAGCGCCGGCGATTGCGCCAGCGCCTCGCCAAGCGCGAGCGGGCTGGTCAGGTCGCACGTGATCAGCTCGAACGCACCCTTCGCGGCGAGCGCGTTGAACAGGCGCCAGCTGCCGCCGTACGCGTCGTGCGGCACCACCAGCCGGTCGCCCGGCTTCAGGAACGCGTGCAGCACCAGCGTGATCGCGGCCATGCCGGTCGCGGTGACCACCGCACCCTCGCCCCCTTCGAGCTCGGCCAGCGCATCGGCGAGCAGGTCGCGGGTCGGGTTGCCGCTGCGCGTGTAGTCGTACGTTCGCTTCTCGTTGAAGCCGGCGAAGCTGAAGTTCGACGACAGCACCAGCGGCGGCGTGACGGCGCCGAACGCGGTATCGCGATCGATGCCGGCGCGTACGGCCGCGGTCGTCGGCGCACAGGGGGCGTGAGTGGCCAGGTGGGTGCTCATGCCGCGGACTCCTCGAGGACGGGGGCGTGTTCGTCGGTCAGTGCGGTGGCGAGGACCGCGGCGATGGCCGTGTCCTCCTTCAGGAAGGCGTCGTGCCCGTAAGGCGAACGCAGCACGCGCAGGCGGGTTTCGCCGCGCAGGCGCTCGACCAGCGCGTACGCGTCGGCCACCGGCACCAGCCGGTCCTCGGCCACCGCGACCACGGTCACCGGCACGCGGATGCGCTCGGGCTCGACCGCCTGCAGGTCGATCGACTCGGACAGGCGCAGGTAGGCGGTCGGCGACGTGCGCGCGGCGAAGCGCGCGGCGCAGTGGTCGAGGTAGTCCTCGGCGCCGACATGCACGCGGCCGCCGCGGACCTGCGGCGCGGCGAAGCGCGACTCGAACTCCTCCGGCGTGCGGTAGCTGAGGATCGCGAACTGCCGGGCCAGCGACAGCCCGTGCACCTCGTCGCACTGCAGCGCGCCGAGGGCGACGGCGCGGCGCTGCAGTGCGCGCCATGCGCTGGCATACGGGTGGGCGCGGTGGGTGCCGCTGATCGCGACCAGCCGCCCGAGGCGGTGTCCGTGGCGCTGGGCGAACTGCAGCCCGACCATCGCCCCGTACGAGCAGCCGACGAACGCGTGCAGCGCCGGGATGCCCAGTGCGTCGAGCAGCGCCGCGATCGCGTCGGCCTGGTCGGCCGGGTCGATCACCGCGTCCAGCGCGCCATCGGCGCCGACCCAGTCGAACGACAGCAGGCGGTGGTCGCGCGGGTCGAGCGCACGCCCTTCGCCGACCTGCGACGGCCACCAGCCGGCGGCGTCATCGACGGCGTTGGGGGCGAGGTGGCGGTCGGCCGAGATGCCGCCGGCCACCAGGACGACGGGCAGGCCCGCCGCACCGACGGACTCGTAGCGCAACCGCAGCGTGCGCATGCCGGCATGGCGCAGGCAAAAAGCGACCTCGACCTCGCCGCGGTTGGCCGGGGGGAGGGAGCGGGCGTCGGGCGGGGTCGAGGCGAGCGCGGAAATACCGTCGTCGCGATCAAAGTGGGAACGATCCCAGTGGAGAGCGGGTGACACGAGGCTCATGGCGGCAGTCCGGAGTGACGGGGCCATCGAGCCGACGCTGACAAGCGCTGCCGTGCGGCAACGCCCTCAACCATCTTCCGGTGCTGCCCTGTCGACCAACGCCGACCGGGCCACCGCAGGAATTGGCACCTTCGCACCGCTTGCGCAGTGCTGGGTTGCCCCGGCTTCAAAGGGCCTGTCCCTCAGCCGGTCTCGATGGATGGCCGCAGTCTGCCCGCCGGCCTCCGAGCGTGTCAATCGCTTCATCCGCATATAGCGATTTATTATTTTCGCCTCGCCGTGAACGACACACTGGAAGGCGCGCCGAATACACTCAGGCGATGATCAAGCCCGTCCTTCTTCTCACCGCCGCGGCGCTCCTCGCCGCCTGCACCGCTGCGCCGTCAAGGCCCGTCGCCCCGACCGCGGCAACGACGACGCTGCCCGCCCCGTCGATGCAGCGCATCGCCGAGCACTACGTGTCCGATGCGATGCCGGAGGAAGAACTCGACTCGCTGGCGACGTGGACCACCGAGGACGGGCGCACCTGGGTCATCGCCAGCGCCAAGTCGACGCACCGGCTGGTCGTCTTCGACGGCGACAGCGGCGAGCGGCTGCGCACGTTTGGCGAGGAGGGTCCCGGCGCGGGCCAGTTCAACCGGCCCAACGGGGTCGCGGTGCACGGCGACCACCTGTTCGTGGTCGAGCGCGACAACCGCCGCGTGCAGGTGTTGAACCTGCCGGATTTCACCCCTGCCGGCAGCTTCGGCACCGCGGAGCTGCGCAGCCCGTACGGGATCTGGCTGACCGAGACCGAACCCGGCGAGCTCGAGATCTACATCACCGACAGCTTCATGTACGGCAAGAAGTTCGACGAGGTCCCGCCGTTCGACGAACTCGACGAACGCGTGCGCCGCTACCGCGTCAAGTTCGACCAGGCCGGCCGGCTGCGTTCCACCTACGCCGGGGCGTTCGGCGACACCGGCGAGCGCTCGGCGCTGCGGATGGTCGAGTCGATCGGCGGCGACCCAGTCAACGACCGCCTGCTGGTCGCCGACGAGGACCGCCGCCACGAGTCGACGCTGCGCGAGTACACCTTTTCCGGCAAGTACACCGGACGCAGCCTGCCGCAGGACAGCTTCGGCGCCGAGGCCGAGGGCGTCGCGCTGTGGACCTGCCCCGACGGCGGCGGCTACTGGATCGCCGTCGACCAGCTGGCGCCGCTGACGATCTTCCACCTGTTCGACCGGGTCACCCTCAAGAGCCTCGGGAGTTTCGAGGGCGCGGTGACCGCGCACACCGACGGGGTCGCCCTGCATGCGGCGGCCACCCCGTCGTTCCCCGGCGGCGCGCTGTTCGCCGTGCACGACGACAAGTCGCTGGTCGCGTTCGACCTGCGCGAGGTCGCCCGCACCCTCGGCCTGAAGCAGGGCTGCGTCGAGTAGGACGATGTCGCGCCTGCTCGCCACCGCCGCGATCGCGATGGGCCTGCTGGCCACGGCCGGCACGCTGCACGCGGCCAAGGTCTACAAGTGGACCGACCGCAACGGGGTCACCCACTACGGAGACCGCGCCCCGGACGCGAAGGTGCAGGCCACCGCGCGCGCCGGCTCGATCCGCGAGATCCGCGTGCCGGTCGAGCCCGGGGCGATCGCGCGCCTGAGGGTCGAGCCCAGCGACGGCCGCTACCTGGCGTGGGCCGACAACACGCTGGGCGGGCCGATCGAGGTCATGGTCTGGATGGACCGCAGCAGCAACATCGTCGGCGAGCCGTCGCTGCCGGCGCGCGCCACCGTGGGTCCGCGCGGCAGCGCCCTGGTCGCGGTGCTCAGCGCGGCCGACCCGGCCCGCGGCGGCGACTTCGCCCTGCGCATGGAGAGCCTGCCCGGCTCCCCGAATGCCCGCCCCGTGGACGCCGAGTACGTGCTGCCGCTGCGGCAGCCGCGTTTCCGCATCGACCAGGGATACGGCGGCAGCTTCAGCCACGCCGACGCCGCCAACCGCTACGCGGTGGACTTCGCCGCCGACATCGGCACGCCGGTCGTGGCCGCGCGCGACGGCGTGGTTATGCAGGTCGAATCGGACTTCGACAAGGCCGGCCTGAACCGCGAGAAGTACGGCGGGCGCGCGAATTTCGTCCGCATCGTCCACGATGACGGCGCGATGTCCCTGTACGCGCACCTCGACACCTCCGGCGCGCTGGTGCGGGTCGGACAGCGCGTCCGCGCCGGGCAGCAGATCGGCCGCTCGGGCAACACCGGCTTCACCACCGGGCCGCACCTGCACTTCGTCGTGCAGGTCAACCGCGGCATGCGGCTGGAGTCGATCCCGTTCCGCATGCGCGGGCCGGGCGGTCCGCTGCGCATCGCCGCCGGCGTCGCCAGCGGCCGCCTGTGAGGCCCCGCCGGCCGCCGCGGCGCGCCGGGCTATAATCCCGCCCCTCCCGCACTCTCCCGCGCGCCCAGGCGGCGCGCCGACGCCATGTCCGATGTTTCCCTCGAAGCCCTGCGCCGCCGCACGTTCGCGATCATTTCGCACCCGGACGCCGGCAAGACCACGCTGACCGAAAAGCTGCTGCTGTTCGGCGGCGCGATCCAGATGGCCGGCTCGGTGAAGGGCCGCAAGGCCGCGCGCCACGCGACGTCCGACTGGATGGCGCTGGAGAAGGAGCGCGGCATCTCGGTGACCTCGTCGGTGATGCAGTTCCCGTACGAGGGCCGCATCGTGAACCTGCTCGACACCCCGGGCCACGCCGACTTCGGCGAGGACACCTACCGCGTGCTCACCGCGGTGGACAGCGCCCTGATGGTCATCGACGTGGCCAAGGGCGTCGAGGAGCGCACGATCAAGCTGATGGAGGTGTGCCGCCTGCGCGACACGCCGATCATGACCTTCATCAACAAGCTCGACCGCGAGGGCAAGGACCCGATCGACCTGCTCGACGAGGTCGAGAGCGTGCTGAAGATCCAGTGCGCGCCGATCACGTGGCCGATCGGCATGGGCCAGCGGCTGAAGGGCGTCGTGCACCTGCTGACCGGTGAGGTCCACCTGTACGAGCAGGGCCGCAACTTCACCCGCCAGGACTCGACCATCCTGCCGTCGATCGACGACCCGCGTGTCGAGGCCGCGATCGGCGCGCCGGCGCTCGCCGAGCTGCGCGAGCAGCTTGAGCTGGTCGAAGGCGCCTCGCACCCGTTCGACAAGGCTGCCTACCTGCGCGGCGAGCAGACCCCTGTGTTCTTCGGATCGGCGGTCAACAACTTCGGCGTGCAGCTGCTGCTCGACTTCTTCGTCGAGCACGCGCCGAGCCCGAAGCCGCGCGCGACCACGACCCGCGAGGTGCAGCCGGCCGAGAGCAAGCTGACCGGCTTCGTGTTCAAGATCCAGGCGAACATGGACCCTCAGCACCGCGACCGCGTCGCGTTCATGCGCATCTGCTCGGGCCAGTTCTGCGCCGGCATGAAGGCCTTCCACACGCGCACCGGCAAGGAGCTGAAGCTGGCCAACGCGCTGACGTTCATGGCGTCCGACCGCGAGATCGCCGAGAGCGCATTCCCCGGCGACGTGATCGGCATCCACAACCACGGCACCATCTCGATCGGCGACAGCTTCAGCGAGGGCGAGAGCATCGCCTTCACCGGCATCCCGAACTTCGCCCCCGAGCTGTTCCGCCGCGCGCGCCTGCGCGACCCGCTGAAGCTCAAGCAGCTGCAGAAGGGCCTGGCGCAGCTGAGCGAGGAAGGGGCGACGCAGTTCTTCCGCCCGTTGATGAGCAACGACCTGATCCTCGGCGCGGTCGGCATGCTGCAGTTCGACGTGGTCGCGTACCGCCTGAAGGACGAGTACGGCGTCGACGCCAGCTTCGAGCCGGTGCAGGTTGCGACGGCGCGCTGGATCCGCTGCGACGACGCCAAGAAGCTCGAGGAGTTCCGCGACAAAAACGCGATGAACCTCGGCATCGACGCCGCCGGGCAGCTGGTCTACCTCGCGCCGACGCGGGTCAACCTGCAGCTGGCGCAGGAGCGCGCGCCGTCGGTGCAGTTCCTGGCCACGCGCGAACACGCGCACGCCGTCGCGATCGACTGAGCGCCGCCGGGGCCGGCCACCGGCACGCGCGTCGCGGCACCCGGCCGGGACGACGCCGGGATCACCGGGCGGCGGCGGGCGCCGCGACGACGCGCTCGAGCCACGCCGGCTCGGGCTGGTCGAGGTCGAAGTACTCGAAGATCAGGTGGATCCGGTCGGTCGAACCGGCATTGTCGACCGCGTGCACCGACATGTTGCTGACCTCGGCCGCCTCGCCCTCCGGCAGGTGGTGGCCGACGCCGTCAACGAAGAACGTCACGTCCGGGTTGGTCAGCAGCGGTACGTGGATCTTGTGCGGCCACTTGGCCGCGGGATTCGCGTCGCGGTGCGGCTTGATCGTGCCGCCCGGCGCCATCCGCGCCAGCATCACCCGCGGGAACGCGCCGCGCGCGTACCCATACGGCGCAACCGCCTGCGCCAGCACCGGCTCCAGCAGCGGCCGCCACGCCTCCCACAGCGCGCGGTCGTGCGAACGGCGCCAGTCGCGCGTGCTGTCGACGAAGCGGAACACGATGTGGCGGGTGCGGTCGAGCGCCTCGAAGCGGTTCGGCTTGTCGGCGTTCTCCGCGTCCCAGACCGATTCGGGAATCGCCAGTACGGCCTCGCGCAGCGCCGCGATGTCGACCGGGCCGAGCCGGCGGATCGTCGTCGTCTTGCGCGGGTTGGCGTACGGATCGGACGTCATGGCGCGGGCCTCAGAACTGGTAGTCGAACAGCTCGAGGTCGCGGCGGTACAGCGCGGCCACGCCGTCGACCAGGTCGGCATCGTAATACTCGCGGTAGTGCCCCCGCCGCGAGCTGTTGACCCGGTCCAGCGCTCGGCTCGGGATGCCGACCCGCTCGCAGATCGCGTCGTAGCTGGCCTGCATGGTTTCCACGCGGCCGAGGTAGTCCATCTCGACGTCGCCGGCGTCGTTGACGAGCAGCGTGTACTGCGGCTGGAAGTGCACGTGGTCCAGCGGACGCGCCTCGAACAGGATCCGCCGCATCGTGCCCTTCGGGTCGCGGTCGAACGCGCCGGTCTGGCGGGTCATGAACGAGCAGTACGACACGAAGCGGTCGAACGGGTTGCGCACGAACGTGAACTTGAAATAGGCGTCGGCCACCTCGTCGCCGAGGTAGGGCCGCACCTGGCGGACACTGAGGTGGCCGTGTTTGATCCGGGCGATGTCGTCGAACGGGAAGCGCTTGTTGACGAACAGTCCGACCTGTTCGATGTCGTCCGGACCGAGGTGCTCGCGCAGCGCCTGACGCACCGAATGGGTGCCGGTCTTCGGCATCGGGACGAAGATGTAGCGGTGCTGATGGGAAACGATCATGTCGAGCTCGTCGGCGATCGGCGCATGATCGCATGCCGGCCGGCCGCGATAGACTGCGTCCATCCGCCACCGGATGTTGGCCCCGCCCCCGAGGAGCGCCACAGGATGTCCGAGACCGTTTCGGTACGCGAAGAGGTCGTCAATGCGCTGACCCATGGCTTCGGCGCGGCGGCCGCGCTGGCCGGCGGCGCGGTGCTGATCACCCTGGCCGCCCTCTATGGCGACGGCTGGCAGCTGGTCAGCGCGATCGTGTTCGGCCTGTGCCTGCTGCTGCTGTACATCGCCTCGACGCTGTACCACGCGATCCAGCACCCCGTCGCCAAGGCCCGCCTCAAGGTCTTCGACCATTGCGCGATCTACCTGCTGATCGCGGGCACGTACACGCCCTTCACCCTGGTGGGCCTGCGCGGGCCGTGGGGCTGGAGCCTGTTCGCGGCGATCTGGGCGCTGGCGTTCGCCGGCGTGGCGTTCAAGCTGTTCTACACCGGCCGCTTCAAGCTGCTCTCGACGCTGTTCTACATCGCGATGGGCTGGCTCGTCGTGGTCGCGATCAAGCCGCTGCTCGGCGCGCTCGACGCGTGGACGTTCGGCTGGCTGCTGGCGGGCGGCGTGTTCTACACGCTGGGCACCGTGTTCTACCACCGGCCGTCGCTGCCCTATGCGCACGCGATCTGGCACATGTTCGTGATCGCCGGCAGCGTGTGCCACTACATCTCGGTGATGGCGCAGGTCCTGCACGAGGCGTGACGGCCGGACTGAACCCCGAGCAACGCGGTCGTCGGGTTTGACGATGCGTTGACCCAGCGGTGTCGATGGTGGGGACGGTTTCCATGGAGATGGACCGTGCCCTGCTCCACGCCCGCTGTTCCTACCGCCCCCGCCTCGGCCCGCGACGCGTCCGACGCCGCGCGTGGCGCGGGCGCGGATTGCTGATGGCGCGCGGAGTGAATACGAAGCCGCGCTCCTCGACGCCCGGCCTGCCGACGAAGACGGACGGCGCCGCGGACGTGGCTATGGCCCCGCGCGCGGGACTTGCTTCCCTTCGGCGCCATCCGCTGCTGACGGCCTTCGGGTTGCTGACGCTGGCGATCGCCGTCCTGGTCCTGCTGTGGGACTGGAACTGGTTCCGCGGGCCGGTCGAGCGCTTCGTCGAGCGCCGCACCGGCCGCACGATCGAGATCGCCGGCGACCTCGACGTCGACCTCGGATGGGTGCCGACCATCAGCGCGGACGACGTGACGTTCGGAAACGCCGCGTGGTCGAAGCAGCCGACGATGGCGCGTGCGCAGCGGATCGAGTTCGACGTCGAACTGCGGCCGCTGTTCTCGCGCGACGTGCGCATCCCGTCGATCCGGCTCGATCGCCCGGTCCTCAACCTCGAGGTCGGCCCCAACCGCGTCGGCAACTGGCGCTTCGGCGAGCCGGGCGGCATGGAGCCGGAATTCCGCAGATTGGCGATCAACCAAGGCAAGCTCGCGTTCCTCGATGCCGGCCGCAAGACCGACATCAAGCTCGACGTGTCGTCGGAGCGGAATGGGAAGCGCGGCGAAGCGATCCCCATCGAGGTCAGCGGCGGGGGGCGCTGGCAGGGCAACCGGTTCACCGTGAAGGGCCGGGCCGAATCGCCGCTGGCGCTGCGCGACCGGGACAGCCCGTACCGGATCGATGCGCGCGCCAGCGCCGGCGCAACCCACGCCCACGCGCGCGGCACCCTGCTCGACCCGCTGCGGCTGCGCGACTTCGACCTCAAGCTCGCGCTGCGCGGCAAGGACATGGAGGACCTGTACCCGTTGATCGGCATCGTGACGCCGCCGACGCCGCCGTACGCGCTCGACGGCCGGCTGACCCGCGACATCGACGGCGGCCGGACCGTATGGCGCTACGACGGGTTCACCGGCACGGTCGGGGACAGCGACCTGGCCGGCAGCGCGGCGGTCACCACCGGCGGGCCGCGGCCGTTCCTGCGCGCCAACCTCGTGTCCAAGCGGCTGGACTTCGACGACCTCGCCGGCTTCATCGGCAAGGCACCCCGCGCCGGCGGCAGCGAAACGACCAACCCCGAACTCGCGGCGAAGGCCGCTCGGGAGCAGGCGAGCGCACGCGTCTTGCCCGACACGCCGTACAAGCTGGACCGGCTGCGGGCGATGGACGCGGACGTGCGCCTCAAGGCGCAACGCATCAACGCGCCGTCGCTGCCGCTCGACGACATGGACGCGCACCTGTTCATCGACGCCGGCGTGCTGCGGCTGGACCCGCTGAACTTCGGCGTCGCCGGCGGCAACGTGCGCTCGACGATCCGCATGGACGCCCGCGAGAGTCCGATCCGGACGCGCGCCCGCATCGCCGCGCGCGGGCTCGAACTCTCGCAGCTGCTGCCGAACGTCGAGCTGGCGCGCGACGCGGTCGGCCGCGTCGGTGGCGACATTGCGCTCACCGGCAACGGCAATTCGATCGCGCGGATGCTGGCGACGTCGGACGGCGACGTCGCGCTCGGCATGGGCCGCGGGCAGATCAGCAACCTGCTGATGGAGCTGGCCGGACTCGATATCGCCGAGGCGCTGAAGTTCCTGCTCACGAAGGACCGCAAGGTGCCGGTGCGCTGCGCGTTCGGCGACTTCAGCGTGCGCGACGGCGTGATGACGAGCCGGGCGCTGGCGTTCGACACCTCCGACACCATCATCGTCGGCAATGGCACGGTGGACCTGCGCGATGAGACCCTCGACCTGCGGCTGCGCCCGCGGCCGAAGGACCGCAGCCTGTTCGCGTTCCGATCGCCGCTGCTGCTGGACGGGACTTTCAAGGACCCGCGCTTCCGGCCGGACCTCAAGCGCGTCGGGCTGCGCGGTGCGATCGCCCTGACGCTGGCCAACATCGCCCCGCCGGCCGCCCTGCTGGCCACGATCGAACTGGGACCGGGCAAGGACAGCAACTGCGGCGGGCGCTACGCCGAGTAAGTGGAGCGGTCCGCCGGCACGCCGGCTCGCGACGTCAGGAGGCGATGTAGCGCTGCAGCTGGTCGAGTTCGACCTGCTGGTCCTCGATTACCGCCTTGACCAGGTCGCCGATCGACACCACGCCGACGACGTGGCCGTCCACGACGACCGGCAGGTGGCGGATCCGACGGTCGGTCACCAGCTGCATGCAGCGGTCGGCGGTGTCCTCGGGGCGCACGGTCACGACCTGCGCGGTCATGATCTCGCGCACCGCGGTGTCGGACGACGAGCGTCCCTGCAGCACGATTTTGCGCGCGTAGTCGCGTTCGGAGAGGATTCCGGCCAGTCGCCCCCCTTCCATCACCAGCACCGCGCCGATGCGCTTGTCGGCCATCAGCCGGATCGCGTCGATCACCGGCGCATCCGGACCGATCGCGAAGATCTCAGGCGCTTTCGCTTCGAGCAGCTGCCTTACGTTGCGCATGGCCGTCTCCTGCCGCCGGTGATGGCGTCGAGCATACTCCCGCCGCCGGCAGCCGGCTGTCCACCAGGTACAGCGGGCGCTGCTTGGACTCGTCGTACAGGCGGCCGAGGTACTCGCCGATCAGGCCCAGGGCGATCAACTGCACGCCGCCGAGGAACAGGATCACCGCCATCATCGTCGGCCAGCCGGCCACCGGGTCGCCCCACAGCAGCGCCTTGGCGATCACCCACAGCGCGTACGCGAACGCGACGGTCGCCGTCGCCAGCCCCAGGTACGTGGCCAGCCGCAGCGGCGCGGTCGAGAAACTGGTGATCCCTTCGAGCGCGAAGTTCCACAGCTTCCACAGGTTGAACTTGCTGGCGCCGGCCACGCGCGGTTCGCGGTGGTACGGGATCGCCACGTGTCGGTAACCGACCCAGCCGAACAGGCCCTTCATGAAGCGGTGGCGCTCGCGCAGCTGCCGCAGCGCGG
Organism: Cognatilysobacter tabacisoli; assembly: GCF_003586305.1. GTDB lineage: Bacteria > Pseudomonadota > Gammaproteobacteria > Xanthomonadales > Xanthomonadaceae > Cognatilysobacter_A > Cognatilysobacter_A tabacisoli. The sequence continues at coordinate 1,566,639 of NZ_QXJI01000001.1, forward strand.
CCAGCGAGCGCTCGGACAGCAGCCGGAAGTCGCCGGTGTCGGCCGGGATCGGGGTCTTCGACAGCCGGCCGATGACCCGGTAGAACGCGTGCGCGGTCGAGCGCTTCAGCCAGCCCTCGCCCTCGCGCTCCATCCGGGTGCCGTGGACGTCGTCGTAACCCTCGCGCCACTTGGCCACGAACTGCGGGATCAGCTCAGGCGGGTCCTGGCCGTCGGCGTCCAGGATCAGCGCGGCGCCGGCGTCGACGTGGTCGAGGCCGGCCGTCAGCGCGAGCTCCTTGCCGAAGTTGCGCGACAGCCGCATCGCACCGACGCGCGGGTCGGCGGCGACCATCGCCTCCAGCAGCGCCCAGGTGCCGTCGCAGCTGCCGTCGTCGACGTACAGCACGCGGCCGTCGATGCCGGCGTCGCGGACGAGTGCGTCGAGCACGGCGGCGATCCGCGGCTGCAACAGCGGCAGCGCGTCGGCTTCGTTGTACGCGGCGACGACGACGGTGAGGCGATCGCGGGTCATGCGCGCATGGTAGCCGGCGGGCGGCGCAAGGCGAGCGCCGCCGGCTTAGTCCAGCTGCCTGAGGTAGCCGGCGCCGCCGATGTAGCGCATCTGCCGCTCGATCGCGCGGGCGCGCCGCTGCACGTACGGACCGGGGCGCGACACGCTGTAGCGGCGCGGACTCGGCAGCACCGCCGCCAGCCGCGCGGCCTGCGAGGCGGTGAGGCGGTCGGCGTCGCGGCGGAAATAGGTGCGCGCCGCCGCCTGCGCGCCGTACACGCCGTCGCCGAACTCGGCGACGTTCGCGTACACCTCGACGATCCGCCGCTTCGGCCACAGGGTTTCGATCAGCAACGTGTACCAGGCCTCGACGGCCTTGCGCACGTAGCTGCGCCCGCTCCACAGGAACAGGTTCTTCGCGGTCTGCTGGCTGATGGTGCTGCCGCCGCGCACCTTGCGTCCGCGCGCGTTGTTCTTGCGCGCCTTCTCGATGGCCTCGAGGTCGAAGCCGTAATGCTCGGCGAACCGCTGGTCCTCGGCCGCGACCAGCGCCACCGGGACGTGCGGGGCCATCTGATCGAGATCGCGCCAGTCGTAGGCGACGCGGAAGCCGAAGTCGCCATCGGTCCAGGCCTCGAACTGGCGGATCGCCATGAAGGCGCTGAAGGGCGGGTCGACGAAGCGCAGCACCAGCACCTGCAGCGCCGTGCCGAGCACGAACAGCAGCGGCAGCGCCAGCAGCCACCGGCGCCATCGACGCCAGCGGCCGCGGTTCCGCGGCGCGTTCAACGCTTGCCCTCGACGATCCGCGTCCCCATCTCACCCCACCCCAGCCATCACCGCGAGGCGCGCATTATCTTCGATGCCGCACCTCGCGCCGCACGGAACCCGCCATGACCGCCGACGCCCGTCCCGACGACCGCGACCAGTTGACCCGATTCCTGATCGAAGGCGCGGGCGTGCGCGGCGTCCGCGTGCACCTGCACGACACCTGGCAGCAGATCCGCGGCCGCGCGGAGTACCCCGAGGCCGCCGCCGAACTGCTCGGCGAAGCCGCGGCCGCCGCCGCCCTGTTCACCGGGCACGCAAAGGTCGACGGGCGCCTGTCGGTGCAGGCGCGCGGCAGCGGGGCGCTGCGCACGCTGTTCGCCGAATGCACCGCGGCCGGCACGCTGCGCGGCATCGCCCAGCTCGAGGACGGGGCGCCGGTCTCGCGCGACCTGCGCGACCTGGGCCAGGACGCTGTCCTCGCCATCACCATCGAGAACCCGTCGCGCGACGGCCGCGACCCGGTCCGCTACCAGGGCCTGGTGGCGCTGGAGTCCGACTCGCTCGCCGGCGCGTTCGAGGACTATTTCCGCCAGTCCGAGCAGCTGCCGACCCGGCTGCTCCTCGCGGCCGACGAGCGCGAAGCGGCGGGCCTGATGCTGCAGAAACTGCCCGGCGACGAGGGCGATGCGGACGGCTGGGCGCGCGCCTGCGCGCTGTTCGACACCCTGTCTCCGGCCGAGCTGCTGGCGTGGCCGGCCGACACCCTGCTGACCCGGCTGTTCCACGAAGACGGCGTGCAGCTGATGGGCGGCAAGCCGCTCGCGTTCGCCTGTTCGTGCTCGCGCGAGCGGGTCGAGGCCATGCTGGTGTCGCTGGGCGACGAGGAGGCCCACGCCGCCGTGGCCGATGGCGAAGCCAGCGTGCGTTGCGAGTTCTGCGGGCAGACCTATCGCTTCACCGCGGACCAGATCGACGCCCTCTTCACAACCGCGGCCGCAGAAATGGCAGCCCCGGACCGCCTGCAGTGAGGTTTGTGGCGCGCGTCGCAGATTGTTAAGGAAACATAAATCCAGTATCTTCTGGAGCCTTGGGGAAGGGGAACTTCATCGACCTCGTCGGGTCGGATTGCCACCATGGACGCGCGCTTGCTCAACCTGCCACTCGCTCTGCTGCTCGCCCTCGGCGTGGCGACGGGCGCGTCTGCGCAGTCGCGAGCCCGCCAGGACGCGGCGACGCTGCCGGTCTGGAACAGCGCCAGTGGCAAGGTGGAGGCCTACCTCCTGCTCGAGCCGGCGACAGGCAATCGCTGGCGCAGCGGCGCCGCCGGCCCGGATGCCGCCTTCGGCCTCGGTGCCGGCGACACCCTCGGCCTGTTCTGCGGCAAGACCGGCCTGTCCGGCGCGATCGGCAGCCTCGCCAACCACTGCATCGTCGCATCGCTGGATGACGACGCGGGCCGCAACGGACGCTCCGCGGCTGGCGCGACCCTCTCCCGCGGCACGGCGCGGCTGGGGATGGCGCTGGGCACCGCGCGTGAAACCCTGCCGGCGTGGCTGAGCCCCAACAACCGCGCAGTCAAGGCGGAGCAGAACGCCCTGACCCTGTACGGGCAGAAGAACATCGGCCGCGAAGCGACCGTCTCGATCGGCGGCACGTGGGCGAAGGCCCGGCTGGTCCCGGCCAGCGAGATGCCGGCGGAGTTCAACGACCGCTGGTCGACCCGCACCATCACCGTCGGCGCGGGCTACGGCCCGTTCGGCGCGAACATCATCGGCCGCGTCGTCGATACGCCCGGGCAGCCCGGGCAGTGGGAAGGACTCGGCGTCGGGCTGACCTGGCGCACGCCCTGGAGCGGACAGCTCTCGGTCGGCGCCGAGAACGTCGTGACCCGCGGCCGGAATCCCTTCGCCCCAGGCAACCTGGACGGCGAAGAAGGCACCGTCCCGTACGTCAGGTACGAGCAGGACCTCTAGGCCTCTGGGCCGTGCGCCGGCGTATGCCGCTGGCCCAGTCCCCGCTGCCCCGCAGCATTTTTTCCAACTCCGAAATGGACCCGTCGAAAACGGGCCTTAACGACTCTTTAATTTTCTCCACAACCCGTCTAGGATCGGCCTCGCTTTGCCGGATCTGTGGGTTGGCTGTACGCGCTCCGGCGGAGTCCACAGGGGAATCCACCAAGAGTCACCGGAGAGAGAGATGAATATCCGAACCAACCCGCTGCGCGACGCGATCTGCTTCGCGCTGGCCACGGGCACGCTGGCCGCTTCTGGCGCCGTGCTTGCCCAGGAACAGCCCAGCACCACGAACCAGCAGGCCACGACGCTCGATCGCATCGAAGTCACCGGCACCCGCATCCGCCAGGTCGACCTCGAAACCGCGCAGCCGGTGTTGACGATCAGCCGCCAGGACATCGAGAAGCAGGGCTTCCAGTCGGTCGCCGACATCCTGCAGAACATCTCGGCCACCGGCACGCCGCCGATCAGCCGCGCGTCGCCGCTCTCCGCCGGTGAGCTCGCTGGCGGCACGTACATCAGCCTGCGCAACCTCGGCGCGCAGCGCACGCTGGTCCTGCTCAACGGCCGCCGCCTCGGCATCTCGACCAGCGGCTTCGCCGACGTGTCGACGATCCCGGCCGTCGCGGTCGAGCGCATCGAAGTGCTGAAGGACGGCGCCTCGTCGATCTACGGTTCGGACGCGATCGCCGGCGTGATCAACGTGATCACCCGCTCCAACTACGAAGGCGCCGCCGCCAGCGCGTACTTCGGCCAGTACAGCGAAGGCGACGGCGACATCACCAAGGGTGACTTCGTTATCGGCTTCACCGGCGACCGCGGCTCGATCACGGCCGCCGCCGAGTGGGCTGAGGAAGACCAGGTCGCCGCCAGCGCGCGCCCGTACTCGGCGTTCCCGCGCTCGAGCTTCCACCCGACCGACAACTGGACCCCGGTGGGCCAGTTCGGTGGCTTCGTGACGACGGCGACCACGCCGGTCCCGGGCCTGCCGGCCGGCACCCGCGTCGTGCTGCGTGACGGCGGCAACCCGCGCGTCATCACCGACTACATCCGCCAGGACCTGAACACCGGCACCTGCGTCGGCGCCACCGAGGCCACCGGCTGCACGCCGGGTTCGACCCTGCACAAGAGCAACACCAACCTGCAGACCGACCTGCGCACCCCGCTGGAGCGCCGCTCGCTGTATGTCGACGGCATCTTCGACATCACCGACAACGTCCGCTTCCGCACGAACCTGCTGTACGCATACCGCAGCACCGACCGCACCGTGGCCGGCTACCCGATGCAGGCCGCTTCGTTCGCCACGCCGATGTCGGCGACGAGCTACTTCAACCCGACCGGCCAGACCATCACCAACTGGTGGCGCCGTACGTGGGAAGTGCCGCGCGTGTCGACCGCCGAGCTGACCCAGTACCGCTTCTCCGGCGCGTTCGAAGGCAGCTTCGAGTTCGCCGACCGCCTGTTCGACTGGGACGTGTCGTACCTGCACAACGACAACAAGCAGCTGCAGTCGACCTACGGCAACCTCAACCTGCCGAACACCCGCCTGGCCGTCGGTCCGTCGTTCCTCGACCCGGTCACGGGCCAGGTCCGCTGCGGCACGCCGACCGCGCCGGTCGCCGGCTGCGTCCCGTTCAACCCGTTCCTGCCGTTCGGCCGGACCGGTGCCGGCGGCCTGACGGGCAACACGGCGCTGCAGAACTACCTGTTCCAGGAAGAGCACGCGCGCGGCGACACGTCGACGACCGTCATCGCAGCCAACCTGGCCGGCACGATCTTCGCGCTGCCCGCCGGTGATCTGGGCTTCGCGGTCGGCGTCGAGAACCGCAAGGAAGACGGCGAGTTCGTGCCCGATGCGCTGGCGGTGACCGGCGCGTCGACCAACCTGTCGTCGGGTCCGACCCGTGGCAGCTACTCGGTCGACGAAATCTATGCCGAGTTGCAGATTCCGATCCTCGCGGACGTGCCGTTCGCGCAGGAGCTGAGCCTCAACATCGCCAGCCGCTTCTCCGACTACGACACCTTCGGCGAGACCACGAACAACAAGTTCGGCCTGAAGTGGAAGCCGATCGACTCGCTGCTGGTCCGCGGCACCTACGCCGACGGCTTCCGCGCACCGACGATCGCCGACCTGTACGGCGGCGGCTCGCAGACGTTCTCGTTCTTCACCGACCCGTGCGACACGGTGTTCGGCAGCTCCGCCAGCAATGCCCAGACCCGCGCCAACTGCCGCAACGGCGTCGGCGGCCAGGGCGCGCTCGGTGCGCAGGCCGACAGCTACCGCCAGCTCGGCCAGGGCTTCACGCCGGTCGGTGCGCCGAACCAGCAGACCCCGGTCGCGTTCACGTCGGGCTCCAACCCGACGCTGACGCCGGAGCTGTCGAAGTCGCAGACGATCGGCGCCGTGTGGAGCCCCTCGTTCGTCGAAGGCCTCAACCTGTCGCTCGACTGGTGGAAGATCCGCATCGCCGACACGATCGTGGCCGACAGCCCGAACAACATCCTCAACGACTGCTACGTGCTGGGGATCGCGAGCCGCTGCTCGTCGGCGCTGTTCACCCGTGACCCGGTCCTGGGCATCCCGACGGTGACCTTCGGTGGCCAGAACGCCGGCTTCCGCAAGGTCGAAGGCTTCGACTTCGACGTCGCCTACCGCTGGACCACCGAGACGATGGGCAACTTCAGCATCGTGTCGAACAGCACCTACACCGCCAAGGACTACTTCGTCGCGACCAATGCGGCGGTGTACCCGACGTCGGCCGTGGGCTTCACCAGCACCTTCCGCATCCGCTCCAACCTCAACCTGGGCTGGCAGAAGGATTCGTGGGGCGTCAGCTGGATTTCGCGCTACTACTCGGGCATGAAGGAAGGCTGCACCTACCTGATCCCGGGCTCGACCACGCCGAACCTCGAGTGCGACGAGATCGTGTTCGCTCCGACCGGCGCGCTGCGTCCGGATGGCACGCCGGCCAGCTCGATCTCGCGTCGCCGCACGGTGGGTTCGAACACGTTCAATGACGTGCAGATCCGCTACGAGGCTCCGTGGAACGCCACGATCGCCGTCGGCGCCAACAACGTGTTCGACCGCGTGGGTCCGGTGATGTATACCCAGCCGAGCGCCAACGTGTCGTACTACGGCGGCTTCGACATCGGTCGTTTCATCTACATGAAGTACACCCAGCGCTTCTGATCGGCTGGTTTCTCCACGGCACCACCACACGGCCCCGAAAGGGGCCGTGTTCGATCTGGTCTCACGGAAACGCGCGACATGAATGGACTCCCGCGCGAAACTGAACACTTAACAGCACTTTAATTATTGGTCGGGCAGGACTACTATCCGGCGGACCTTGCGGTTTTTGGCGTCTTTCTTGACGCCTGCGGTGAGGTTCCCATGGGAATACCAAGACTCACTTGGAGAGAGAGATGACCTTGAAGACCACCAAGCTCCGCGACGCGATTTCCTTCGCGCTCGTGGGCACCATCGCCGGCACCGGCGTTGCTTTCGCTCAGGAAACCGAGCAGCAGGAGCAGGCCACCACCCTCGAGCGCATCGAGGTCACCGGTTCGCGCATCAAGCGCGCCGACGTGGAGACCTCGCAGCCCGTCTTCTCGCTGTCGCGTGAGGACATCGCAGCCCAGGGCCTGACCTCGGTCGGCGACGTGATCCAGAACATCACGGCGAATGGCTCGACGCTCAACAGCACCTTCAACAACGGCGGCAACGGCGAAACCCGCGTCAGCCTGCGCAACCTCGGCTCGAACCGCACCCTGGTGCTGGTCAACGGCCGTCGTTGGGTCGGTGGCACGGGCCTCGGCGGCGCGGTCGACCTCAACACGATCCCGACCGCCGCGGTCGAGCGCATCGAAGTCCTGAAGGACGGCGCCTCGACGATCTACGGCTCCGACGCCATCGCCGGCGTGGTCAACGTGATCCTGCGCCAGAACTTCGACGGCGCCGAAGCCAACGCCTACATCGGCCAGTTCGACAAGGGCGACGGCACCCGCCAGGCCTACGACTTCACCATCGGCACCTCGTCCGACCGCTTCGCCGCGATGATGGGCTTCGGCTACGTCAAGGAAGAGCCGGTCATGGCCGGCGACCGCTACATCTCGAAGGAGCCGCTGTACCGCACCGGCAACGCCTTCGGCAGCGGCACCAGCCCGAACGGCCGCTTCGCGCTGTGCCCGGGCGGCTACAACCCGTCGACCCGCAGCTGCACCGGCGGTCAGACCAACTTCAACGGTGGCGCCGGCACCTTCACCTACGACGGCCAGGGCAGCGCCCCGCGTCCGTTCGCGATCCCGGGCGACATCTACAACTTCGCGCCGGAGAACTACCTGCTGACGCCGCAGGAGCGCCGCTCGGTGTTCGCCAACGGTTCGGTCGACATCACCGATGACGTCCGCTTCAAGTCGACGATCACCTACAACGAGCGCATCTCCGAGCAGCTGCTGGCCGCCATGCCGGTCACGCTCGGCACCGCGCCGGGCACCGGCCCTCAGGGCCAGACCGTCTTCATCAGCCGCAACAGCGTCTACAACCCGTTCGGCCAGGACGTCTCGCGCGTCAACCGTCGCGTCACCGAGACCGGCGGCCGTTCGTTCAACCAGAAGGTGACGACGCTGGCCGTCGACGCCGGCTTCGAAGGCACGCTGACCTTCGGCGAGAAGTACTACGACTGGGAGGCCGGCTACTTCCGCGGCGAGAACCAGGCCAACAACACCACGCTCGGCCTGTTCAGCATCCCGGCCCTGCGCGAGGCCCTCGGCCCGTCGTTCCGTGACGCGGCTGGCGTGGCCCGCTGCGGCACGCCGACCAACGTCATCGCCGGCTGCGTCCCGCTGAACCTGCTGGGCGGCGTCGGTGGCGTGACCCAGGAAATGCTCGACTACGTGACCTTCGTCGCGCACGACGAGTACAACTACACCCAGAAGACCTACTACGCGAACATCGGCGGCGAGCTGTTCAACCTGCCGGGCGGCCCGCTGGGCTTCTCGTTCGGCCTCGAGCACCGCACCGAGTCGGGCTACGACTCGCCGGACGCGCTGATCAACTCGGGCAACACCACCGGCAACGCCCGTACGGCGACCGCCGGTGCCTACAGCCTGGACGAGGCGTACCTCGAACTGGCGATCCCGGTCCTGGCTGACGTGCCGTTCGCCAAGCTGCTCGACTTCTCGGTGGCCACGCGCTACTCGGACTACAGCAACTTCGGCGACACGCTCAACAGCAAGTTCGGGTTCCGCTGGAAGCCGATCGACGACCTGCTCGTCCGCGGTAACTGGACCGAGGGCTTCCGCGCGCCGTCGATCGGCGAGCTGTTCGCCGGCCAGGCCGACTCGTTCCCGACCCTGAGCGATCCCTGCAACGTCAACAACTTCCCGCGCCAGACGCCGGGCGGCCGCGCACGCTGCCTCGCCGAGGGCGTCCCGGCCGGTGGTTACGTGCAGGACAACCCGCAGATCCGCATCACCGTCGGCGGCAACCCGAACCTGCTGCCTGAGAAGGCCGAGTCGACCACGCTGGGCTTCGTCTACAGCCCGAGCTGGATCGAAGGCCTCGACGTTGCGCTGGACTGGTGGCAGATCGAGCTGGAAGACGCGATCACCACGCTCGGCGGCACCGCGATCATCCAGCAGTGCCTGGATTCCGGCGGCACCGGCCCGACCTGCGCGCTCTACACCCGTCGCGCCGACGGCAACATCAACACCCTGCTGAACACCACCACGAACATCGGTGGCCAGGAGGTCGAGGGCTACGACCTGACCGTGAACTACCGCCTGCCGGAAACGGCGTGGGGCAAGTTCAGCTTCACCTGGGACACGACCTACCTGGCCCGCCAGGAGTTCGACATCGACGGTGACGGCATCCTCGGCGAAGACCAGCTCAACGTGCCGGCAATCGGCGCCCCGTTCGACCGCAACGAGGGTGGCAACACCGTCGGCGAGTACGGCCAGAACAACAATAGCTGGCGCATCCGCTCGAACCTGGCCACGCGCTGGGAGATGGGCGATTTCGGCGCGACCTGGAACATGCGTTACTTCTCGGGTCAGGACGAAGACTGCCAGGGCCTGGAAGACTACGGCTACGGCTTCCTGTGCACGGACACGGACCGCTTCATCGCGATCCCGACCGACAACCCGGCCAACCGCAACGGTGTGTGGGACGGCGATGGCGTGAACGGCGACTTCCTCAATATCCGGAAGGCCTCCGAGCACAAGATCGGCGCGACCACGTACCACGACATCAGCGGCTACTGGAACGCGCCGTGGAACGCGAAGATCACGATCGGCATCAACAACGTGTTCGACAAGAACCCGCCGGTTGCGCTGAACGCCTTCGCCAACTCGTTCGACCCGCAGTACGAAGTCCCGGGCCGCTTCATGTACCTGCGCTACACGCAGAAGTTCTGATCGACCCGCATCACTGCCCTACCGCTACGGCCCCGAAAGGGGCCGTAGTTTTTTGTGGCGAAGCCCCGCCCTACACTGGTGCCGCGCCACTTCGCCGCCGGATGGACCGCCCATGCCCTACGAGATCAATCCCGTTTTCGCCGTTCCGCTGGCACATGACACGTTGCCGAATGCGGGCGCGCTGAACGCCGAGCTCAAGGCGCTGATCTTGGCTCGGGAAGCCGAAGGCGACCGCTATGCGAACCCGCACCCGTCGCTGAAGCAGCAGCCGGGGGTGTTCGAGAGCGACTTCAACCTGTTCTCGTGGCCAGAAGCCTGCGTCCAGCAACTGCGCCAGTTCTGCTGGGCGACCCTCGGTCGCACGATCCAGCAGATCAACGGCTATGAGGCCGAGGAGATGCAGCGCCTGCAGATCTTCTCGCACACCTGGTTCCACGTGACCCGATACGGCGGCTTCACGATCCTGCACACCCACCCGATGGCGTCATGGTCGGGCGTCTATTGCGTCGACCCCGGAGAGACGCCGGCTGATCGACCCGAATCGGGCGTGCTGCGGTTCCACAACCCGCACCACTACAGCCACACGTTCCTGGATGCGGGCAACTTGCGCCCGCGCGCGCCGTACCACCACGGCACCTGGAGCGTGCGCTTCGGGGCTGGCCAGCTCGTGCTGTTCCCGTCGTGGCTGCAGCATGAGGTGCTGCCGTTCTACGGACGCGACGAGCGCATCACGATCGCGTTCAACTGCTGGTTCGGGATGAAGGACGCCTGATTCCCACGAATGGCGCTGGACCGCGCAGCGCAGCCGCCGCCGAGCGCGAGCAACACTGCGGGTGCCGCAACCGGTATAGCCGGGCCTGGCTGTCTAGCGCCACGGCTCCAGCGCGGAGATAAGCGGTTCGATCTTGTCCGCATACGGCGCCCACTGCGCGGTGCGGCCCTTGATGATCCCGCCGCGCATCTGCGGACTGCTGGCGGTTGCCACGGCGCCGTCGCGGGGGCCGAGCGTCGTCGCCGCGGCATCCCACGGCAGGCCGCAGAACGCCAGCACGCCGCGCATGACCGAATCCGGATCGGCCACGAGACGGTCGTAGTGGACATCGAGCACCCGTCCCGGCATCACCGCGTGCCAGTGGGCCATCAGGCTGCGGTACTGGCCGAACCATTCGGCGAGCTCGAGCTGGTCGTACGAGAACGTATTGACGTCCGAGAACATCGTGCGCAGGTTCGAAAAGCACGTGTCGACCGGGTCGCGCACCATGTGCAGGATGCGCGCCTGCGGCAACGCCTTGGCGATGAAGCCGGCGTTGAGGAAATTCGAAGGCAGCTTCTCGGTCAGGTACGGCCGCCCCCGGGCGCGCCACGCCGTCGCATCGAAGAAGCGGCGCCCGACCAGACCGTAGTCGACATCGCGCGCGCGCGCGACCATCGTGGCGTCGAGCGGCCCGCGATTGCGGTAGTCGGCCGCGTAGCGCATCTGGGTGGTGAACGAATAGGTCTCGCCACCGTCGGCCACCATCGGATGGCCGCCGAGCAGCTGCTCGAGCAGGGTGCTGCCGGACCGGTGCATGCCGACGATGAAGATCGGCACGAACGGGCCGGGCGCGGCGTCCATCGGTCGAACGAATTCGGCATCGCAGGTGTCGACGAGGCCGCCGTACATCCGCTTTGCATCATCGCGATCGTGCGGCGACAGCCGCCGCTTGACCCGGCACCCGCGTTCCAGCGCGCGCCAGGAATCCTCGTACTGGCCCAGGTCGTGCAGTTCGTTGTGCAGGGCGAACGAGAGATAGGCGTCGCTGTCGCCGCCGGGCGGAACGCGCTGCAGCGCGGCGCGCATGCGGGCGACGTGGTTGCTCAGCTCGGTCTGCTTGCGCAAGCGCGACAGCACCCAGTGGGCCTGGGCAAATCCGGGCGCACCCGCGATGCACTTCTCCAGCTCGCGCTCCGAAGCGTCCATGTCGCCGAAGAACATCTGCACGACGCCACGGAAGTACCGCGTCGGCGGATGGCGCGGGTCGCGCACGACGGCCAGATCGAGCAGTTCCATCGCCAGCGCGTTGTCGCCGATCGTGCTGACCAGCATCGCCATCTCGGTCAACCACTCGGCCGATCGCCGCTCCTTCCAGCGCGAGTGCTCGAGGCACTCCAGCAGCGCGACCGGCTCGTTGTACATCCGCAGCGCGCGGGCAAGCAGCAGCACGACCTCGTCGCCGCCGGGACGACGCGCGAGCGCGCGCAGGACGTAGGCCAGCCCGTCCCGGTAGTGCCCCAAGGCCAGCGCGGCGCGGGAGGCGCGGAGCAGCGCCATGGCGTGGCCGGGGTCCTGCTCCAGGACCGCGTCGTAGGCCTTCAGGGCGGAACGCCAGTGGCCCAGCCGCGCAAATTCCTCGCCCTGCCGCCACAGCGCAGGCACCGTCGTCGCGGACTGCGTCATGCGGCGCCGACCGGGACGCGCTCGAACTTGATCGCGAACGTGTAGCGCGGGGCGTAGCACACCCGGTTCGGCGGCCGGCCCGCGTGCTTGATCGCGCCGTCGAAGACCACCAGCCGACCCGGGACCGGGCGGACCGCGCAGGCGACCTCGTCGGCCGCGTCGTAGAACATCGTCTCGCCGCCCCACTCGACGTCCCACTGCTCGCAGAGGTACCAGAGCGCGGTCAGGTCGTGCTGGTCAGGCAGGCAGTCGGTGTGGGTGAACAGCATGTCGCCGAAGCTCGCGACGTTGGTGTAGGCGCGATAAGGGCGATACCCGTACGCGGGCGACGTGAACCCCAGCACCGCGCGCCGGGTGATGTCGAAGATCGGCTGCTGGACCAGCGCGTCGAGGTTGATCTCGGTCGCCCAGTGCTTGTACTCGGCGGTCTCCGGCCGGGCGATCTCGGTGCGGGTAAACGCGGCCCGGGACAGGCCGCGCACGTACTCGCCCACATCCGGCAGGTGGCCGTCGAACACCCGCAGCGGCCGACCGTCGATCTCGAGCGCTCGGCTGGGCGCGAGCGCCACGGGCTGTCCGGCCATCGGGGGTCAGCCCGCCAGCGCGCCGGCGATCCGCTGCTGCTCGTCCTTCAACGCCTGCGGCATGCGCGGGCCGTACTCGTCGAGGTACTCGCCGATGCTGGCGAACTCCGCCTGCCAGCCGTCGCGGTCGAAGCCGAACAGCTTGGCCTGGGCCTCCTCGCCGAGGGTGACGCCGTCGAGGTTGAGGTCGGCCGCGGTCGGCAGCGCGCCGATCGGCGTTTCCGCCGCGCCGGCGTTGCCCTTGACGCGCTCGATCATCCACTCCAGCACGCGCAGGTTGTCGCCGAAGCCCGGCCACAGGAACTTGCCGTCGTCGCCCTTGCGGAACCAGTTGACGTGGAAGATCTTCGGCAGCTTCGCGCCGGCCGTGTCAAACGACAGCCAGTGGCTGAAGTAGTCGGCGAAGTTGTAGCCGCAGAACGGCTTCATCGCCATCGGGTCGCGGCGCATCACGCCGACCGCACCGGTCGCGGCGGCCGTCGTCTCCGAGCCCATCGCGGCGCCGACCAGCACGCCGTGGGTCCAGTCGCGCGCCTCGAACACCAGCGGCACCAGCGAGGCGCGGCGGCCGCCGAACACGATCGCGCTGATCGGCACGCCCTGCGCATCCTCGGCCTTGTCCGAGTAGCTCGGGCACTGCTTCGCCGATACGGTGAAGCGCGAGTTCGGATGGGCGGCCGGGCCCTTGGCGGCGTCGTACGGGTTGCCGCGCCAGTCGGTGACCGGCTGCTGGCCGTTGTCGAGGCCTTCCCACCACGGCTGGTTGTCGGCGGTCACGCCGACGTTGGTGAAGATCGTGTTGCTCTGGACCGTCTTCAGCGCATTGGGGTTCGACTTCTCGCTGGTGCCGGGGGCGACGCCAAAGAAGCCGGCCTCCGGGTTGATCGCGTACAGGCGGCCGTCGGCGCCGGGGCGCATCCAGCAGATGTCGTCGCCGATCGTCCACACCTTCCAGCCTTCGCGGCGGTAGCCTTCCGGCGGGATCAGCATCGCCAGGTTGGTCTTGCCGCACGCCGACGGGAACGCGGCGGCGATGTAGTGCGTCTCCCCCCGCGGGTTCTCGATGCCGAGGATCAGCATGTGCTCGGCCAGCCAGCCTTCGGTGCGGGCCTGGTGACTGGCGATGCGCAGAGCGTGGCACTTCTTGCCGAGCAGCGCATTGCCGCCGTAGCCTGAGCCGAACGACTTGATCGTCAGCTCCTCGGGGAAATGCATGATGAAGCGGCGGTTCGGGTCGAGCTCGCCGATCGAGTGCAGGCCCTTGACGAACGAGCCCTCGCGCTCGATCCGCGCCAGCGCCGGCGCGCCCATGCGGGTCATGATCCGCATGTTGGCCACGACATACGGGCTGTCGGTGATCTCGACGCCGCAGCGCGACAGCGGCGAGTCGATGGGGCCCATGCAGTACGGGATCACGTACATCGTCCGGCCGGCCATGCAGCCGTCGAACAGCGCGTCCATCTGCGCGTGGCCCTCGTCGGGCGCCATCCAGTGGTTGTTCGGGCCGGCGTCCTCATGGTGCGTGGTGCACACGTAGGTCAGGTGCTCGACGCGGGCGACGTCATCGGGGTGCGAGCGGTGCAGGTAGCTGTTCGGGTGGGTCTGCTCGTTGAGCTGCACCAGGGTGCCGTCGGCCTGCATGCGCGCGATCAGCGCCGCGTTCTCGGCGTCGCTGCCGTCGCACCAGTGGATGGCGTCGGGCCGCGTCAGCGCGGCGACCTCGGCGACCCAGTCGTTGAGCGCGGCCAGCCGGCTGCCGCGGCTGCCGGGGGCGGGTTGGGTCACGTCCTTGGAAATCGCGTTCACGGCAACAGTCCTCCAGCGCGGGCTGGCTAAAAGAAAAGGGGAATCACGAAGACGGGATCAGCGTGGCCATCACGTGCTCGACGTAGGCCTCGAACTCGTCGTGCTGCAGGCGCGCCTGGTGCAGCTGCAGGTTCAGCTGCAGGAACCCGACGTAGGCGGCGTATGCCAGGCGCGCGCGGTGCTGCGCCTCGCTGCGGTTGAGGCCGGCCTGGCGGAATGAGGCGGTGAGGTAGTCGAGCCGGCGCTGCGACACGCGCCCGATCACCGGCTGCACCGCCGGGTGGTCGAGCGCCTTCAGCAGCTCGCTGTAGATGATGTGCGACTTGTATTCGTGCGCGACGAGGTCGAACAGCGCGCGCAGGCGCTGGCGCGGGTCGGCGATCGCTTCGAGCTTGCCGAAGACGGTCTCCTGCTCGACCTTCTCCCAGCGCTCCAGCGCGGCGACCAGCAGGGCCTCGCGCGACGGGAAGTGCCAGTAGAAGCTGCCCTTGGTCACGCCGAGGCGGCGGGCCAGCGGCTCGACCGCGACGGCGGCGACGCCCTGCTCGGCGATCAGGTCGAGAGCCGCCTGGGCCCAGTCCTCGGCGCTGAGGCGCCCGCTGCGTTCGGTCTTGGTCTGGGCGGTTGCGCTCATCCGGGCATTTTATCCATACGCCCCCGACGGGGACAGTATGTAAAGAGTCAGGAATTCGCCTGAATGCGACATCGGCGGCGCGGGATCGCAATTTCCGGCCCCGCGCGCGATCGACCCACCGATGCCGCAGTGCGTCATTCACCGATTCGCCTGGCGGAACGCCCTGTCCCGGCGGATTGCCCGTCGGGGTGGTTGACAGGGTCCCGTTCGCCTTTCCATACTCGGCCGTATGTTGAGCGTTTGATGCTGGCGTTTGAATGGCCGATCGTGCGGCCGTTCGATTCGCCCGATCACCCGCCCGCGCATACCCTCTGTCCATCGCCTCGGGCCCCGCGGCCCGCCTGGAGTGCTCCCATGAGTGTCGCCGCTCCGTTCCTCGCGTTCCTGATCATCGGCGCGATCGCTGCTTACCACCGCCTGCGCCTGCCGGTGTGGGCGGCGCTGACCGCGACCGCGCTGGTGGGCTGCTGGCTGCTGGGCGCCAACGTTGCCGCGACGATCGTCGCCGGCGCGCTGGTCGCGCTGATCGCCGTGCCGCTGCTGCTGCCGCAGATCCGCCTTCCGCTGATCACCGCACCGCTGCTGAAGTTCTATACGAAGATCCTGCCGCCGCTGTCGGAGACCGAACGCGTCGCGCTGGAAGCCGGCACCGTCGGCTGGGAAGGCCAGCTGTTCTCCGGCAAACCCGACTGGGACGTGCTGTTCAACCAGCCCAAGCCGGAGCTGAGCGCCGACGAGCAGGCCTTCCTCGACGGCCCGGTCGAGCAGCTGTGCCGGATGGTCAACGACTGGGAGATCACCCACGTCCATGCCGACCTGACGCCGGAGATATGGGAGTTCCTCAAGAAGAACCGCTTCTTCGGCATGATCGTGCCGAAGGAGTACGGCGGCCTCGGATTCTCCGCACTGGCCAACCACCGGGTAATCCAGAAGCTGGCGTCGGTGTCGACCGTGGTCAGTTCGACCGTGGGCGTGCCGAACTCGCTCGGGCCGGCCGAGCTGCTGATGCACTACGGCACGCAGGAGCAGAAGGACTACTACCTGCCGCGCCTGGCCGATGGTCGCGAGGTGCCCTGCTTCGGCCTGACCGGCCCGTGGGCCGGCTCGGACGCGACGTCGATCCCGGACTTCGGCATCGTCGCGATGGGCGACTGGAACGGCGCGCGCGTCGTCGGCGTCAAGCTGACCTTCGACAAGCGCTACATCACGCTCGCCCCGGTCGCATCGCTGATCGGCTTGGCGTTCCGCATGTACGACCCGGACGGCCTGATCGGCGACAAGCGCGACATCGGCATCACCCTGGCGCTGCTGCCGCGCGACACCGCCGGCGTCGAGATCGGCCGCCGCCACTTCCCGCTGAACTCGCCGTTCCAGAACGGCCCGCTCCACGGCCGCGAGGTGTTCATCCCGCTGAGCCAGCTGATCGGCGGCGAAGCGTTCGCCGGCAAGGGCTGGCAGATGCTGGTCGAGTGCCTGTCGATCGGCCGCTCGATCACCCTGCCGTCGACCGCCAGCGGCGGCGCCAAGATGGGCGCGATCGTCACCGGCGCCTACGCGCGCATCCGCAAGCAGTTCGGCCTGTCGATCGGCCGCTTCGAGGGCGTCGAGGAAGCGCTGGCGCAGATCGGCGGCCTCGCCTACGCCACCAGCGCGCTGGCCGAAGCGTCGGCCGCGGCGGTCGCGCGCGGCGAGCTGCCGGCGGTGCCGTCGACGATCTCCAAGTACCACTGCACCGAGATGGGCCGCGAAGTCGCCAAGCACACCATGGACATCCACGGCGGCAAGGGCATCATCCTCGGCCCGCGCAACTACCTGGGCCGCGGCTGGCAGGCAACGCCGATCATGATCACCGTCGAGGGCGCGAACATCATGACGCGCTCGCTGATGATCTTCGGCCAGGGCGCGATCCTGTGCCATCCGTGGGTGCTCAAGGAGATGAAGGCGACCACGATCGCCGATCCGGACGAGCGCCTGCGCGAGTTCGACAAGAACCTGTTCGGCCACATCGGATTCGCGATCTCCAACGCCGTGCGCAGCTGGTGGTACGGCCTGACCGGCGCGCAGGTCGGCGCGGCCCCGGGCGACGACTACACCCGCCGCTACTTCCGCAAGCTCAACCGCTACTCGGCGGCGCTGGCGGTGATGGCCGACACCTCGATGCTGCTGCTCGGCGGCAAGCTGAAGTTCAAGGAGTCGCTGTCCGGGCGCCTGGGCGACGTGCTGAGCCACCTGTACATCGCCAGCGCGATGCTCAAGCGCTACGAGGACCAGGGCCGGCCGGTCGCCGACCAGCCGCTGCTGGCATGGGCGTTCCACCACAGCGTGCACCAGATCGAGATCGCGTTCTCCGCGGCGCTGCGCAACTTCCCGATCCGTCCGGTCGGCTGGCTGATGTGGCTGCTGGTGTTCCCGTGGGGCCGCCGCGCGCAGGCGCCGAGCGACCGCCTCGGGCACAAGATCGCGTCGTTGCTGATGTCGCCGAACGAGGCGCGCGATCGCCTTGCGTCGGGCCTGTTCCTCGAGCCGTGCGCGAACAACCCGGCCGGCCGCATCAACAGCTACCTGCAGAAGGTGATCCTGGCCGAGCCAGTGGAGCGCAAGTTCCTCAAGGCGCTCAAGACCAGTGACATCGAGGCGCTGAGCTTCCCGGAGCAGCTGGACGAGGGCGTGCGCGAGGGCTGGATCACCGCCGACGAGCGGCGCCAGCTCGAGGAACTGCGCGAGATGACGATCGACACGATCGCCGTCGACGATTTCGACACCGAAGAGCTGCGCTCGGCCGGCTACCGCCACGTCGAAGCGGAAAACCGCGCGGCCGCGTAGGCCGTCGCCGCGATGCACGATGCGACGGCGGGCCAGTCCCGCCGTCGTTTTTTCCGGGCCCTGCCCGCCCGGCATCCTCCCCCACCGTCCGTCATCCCGACCCCATGAGTGCGACCGTCCTGTCCCTGTACCGACGCTTCAGCCGCTGGCCGGCCGGGCGCTGGCTGTTTTCCCGGGCCGTGTGCTTCCGCGCGCCCTACTTCGCCACGATCGCGCCGCGCTTCGTGGCCCTCGAGCCCGGCCGCTGCGAAGTCGTGATGCGCGATCGCCGGCGCGTGCACAACCACCTCGGCACGGTCCACGCGATCGCGCTGTGCAACCTCGCCGAACTCGCCGCCGGAGTGATGACCGACGCCAGCCTGCCGGCGTCGATGCGCTGGATCCCGCGCGGCATGCAGGTCGAGTACCTGAAGAAGGCCGTGGGCCCGATGCGCGCCGTGGCGACGCCGGACCTGCCGCTGGTCGAATCCGACGTGCCCTATGAGCTGCCGGTGACCGTCGAGGTCACCGACCGTGCAGGCGATACGGTGTTCCATGCGCGCATCGCGATGTGGGTCTCGCCGAAGCGCCGGGACTGAGTCTCCCCCGTCGCAGCCCACGCCCGATCCAACCGCACGCGAATGGCGCTGGTCGTCGCTTGAGGCAGGCCCGCGTGCGGATCAGACCGCGCGCAGCTCGGCAAGGTAGCGGCGCCGCCACGCGGTGATGTCGTCGCGGCGCAGACGTTCGATCATCGCCGCCCAGCGGTCGCGCCGTTCGGCGCCCGGCATCGACAGGGCCTGGGCGATTGCGTCGGCCACGCCGTCGACATCGTACGGGTTGACCAGCACCGCCTCCGGCAGCTCGCTCGCGGCGCCGGCGAAGCGGGAGAGGACCAGCACGCCGGGGTCGGTGCCGTCCTGCGCGGCGACGAACTCCTTGGCGACCAGGTTCATGCCGTCGCGAAGCGGCGTCACCAGCGCGACGTCGGCGGCGCGGTAGAAGCCGGCCAGAACGTCGTGCGGGAAGTTGCGGTTGACGTAGCGCACCGGCGTCCATTCGGGGGCGGCGTGGCGGCCGTTGATGTGGCCCGCCAGGCCCTCGAGCTCGCGCCGCAGCGACTGGTACTCGGGCACTTCGCCGCGCGATTCGGGCGCGATCTGCAGGTAGGTGGTGTCGCCGCGCAGCTCGGGGTGGCGCTCGAGGTGGCGCTCGAACGCGCGGAACCGCTCCGGCAGCCCCTTGGAGTAGTCGAGCCGGTCGACGCCGATCACCAGCCCGCGCCCGCCGAGGCTCTCGCGCAGACGCTGCACCGGTGCGCGACCGAACGCGTCGGCCGCCTGCGCCTCGATCAGCGCAGTGTCGATGCTGATCGGGTACGCACCGACGCGGAAGCGGCGCCCGCCGGCGGTTTCGATCGTGCCGCGGTCGACGACGCGGCCGCCGCCAAACAGCGGCACGTAGCTCTGGAAACGCCCGAGGTCGCGCTCGGTCTGGAAGCCGACCAAGTCGTACGCGGCCAGTGCGTCGAACAGCTCGCGATGGCTCGGCAGCGCCGCGAGCAGGTCCGAGGACGGCACCGGCACGTGCAGGAAGAAACCGATGCGGTTGCCGACGCCAAGCTCGCGCAGCCGGTGCGCCAGCGGGATCAGGTGGTAGTCGTGCACCCACACCACGTCGTCGTGCCGCAGCAGCGGGGCCAGCCGCTCGGCGAAGCGCGCGTTGACCGCGCGGTACACCGCGTAGGTCTCGCGCGAGTAGTCGACCAGGTCCAGCCGGAAGTGCAGCAGCGGCCACAGCGTGCGGTTTGCGAAGCCGCTGTAGTAGCCCGCGTGCTCGGCGTGGGTCAGGTCGATGGTTGCGTAGCTGACGTCCTGCGCCTCCTGCACGTGCAGCGCGTCGCTGGGCTCGCGCACGCGCTTGCCGCTCCAGCCGAACCAAAGGCCGCCGTGCTCGCGCAGCGCGCCCTGCAGGGCCACGGCGAGGCCGCCGGCGCGGCTCTCGTTCGGCAGCGCCACGCGGTTGGATACCACTACCAATCGGCTCATGCGTGGACTCCCTGTCCCGATGCCATCAACCGGCGTCCGACCACGGCCGCGACAGTCGCATCGCCGCGCTGATCAGCCCGACGTGCGAATACGTCTGCGGGAAGTTGCCCCAAGCCTCGCCGTCCTCGAACGCCAGGTCTTCCGACAGCAGGCCGACCGGGTTGCGCCGCGCCAGCAGGCTCTCGAACAGCTCGCGCGCTTCGTCGAGGCGGCCGATCGACGCCAGCGCCTCCACGTACCAGAACGAGCAGATCGTGAAGCTGGTTTCCGGCGCGCCGAAGTCGTCGGGCGCGACGTAGCGGAACAGCCCGTTGCCGCGGCGCAGGTCGCGGCCGATCGCCTCGACCGTGGCGACGAAGCGCGGGTCGTCGGCGGCGATGAAGCCGATGTCGGCCATCAGCAGCAGGCTGGCGTCCAGCCGTTCGCCGCCGAGCGCATCGGCGAAGTGCCCGCGCTCGGCGTTCCACGCGGCTTGAGCCACGTGCGCGTGGATGGCGTCGGCGCGCTCGCGCCACGCCGCCGCGCGATCGTCCAGCCCGAGCCGCTCGGCGATCTTCGCCAGGCGATCGCAGGCCGCCCAGCACATCACCGCCGAGTACGTGTGCACGTCGGCGCGGCCGCGGAACTCCCACAGGCCAGCGTCGGGGCGATCGTACAGCGCATACGCTTGCTCGCCGATCGGCTCGAGCCGGGCGAACATCGCCGCATCGCCGGGCTGCTCGAGTCGCTCGTCGAAGAACAGCTGGGTCGCGGCCAGCACCACGCTGCCGTAGACGTCGTGCTGGTGCTGCTTCCACGCCAGGTTGCCGCGCCGCACCGGGCCCATGCCGCGGTAGCCGGCGAGCGCGGGCATGTCCTCCTCGTGCAGCCGGCTCTCGAAGCCGATGCCGTACAGCGGCTGCAGGTGGCCGTCGTCGCCCGCGGCGAGATTGAAGATGTAGCGGATGAACTCCTCCATCGTCCGCGTCGCGCCGAGGCGGTTAAGCGCGCGCACGACGAACGCGGCGTCGCGCAGCCAGCAGTAGCGGTAATCCCAGTTGCGCGACGTGTGCGCCGCCTCCGGGATCGACGTGGTCATCGCGGCGACGATCGCGCCGGTGTCCTCGTACTGGCACAGCTTCAGCGTGATCGCGCTGCGGATCACCGCCTGCTGCCACTCCAGCGGAACCGAGAGGTAGCGCACCCACTCTCTCCAGTAGTTCTCGGTGCGCTCCTGGGCGTGGCGCGCGTACGCGGCGACCGGCTGCGCGAGCGGCTCGTCCGGGCCGAGCACGAACGCCAGTTCGCGATCGAGGACGAACGGGAGACCGTCGCGCACCAGCCGTAGCGGCGCGTCGGTGGTCAGCCGCACGGCCAGGCCGTCGAGCAGCCAGCGCAGGTGGTTGCTGCCCCACGTCCGCTCCGGCGCGCGCGCGCCCCAGTCGGCTGCCGGCTCCACGCGCACGCGGATGCGCGGCGCTCCGCTGAGCGGGCGAACGCGGCGGACCAGTCCGATCGGCCGGTAGAAGCGGCCGTGGTCGCGCCAGCGCGGGGCGAAGTCGAGCACCTCGACCGCTCCGCCGTGGGCGTCGCGCAGGACCGTGCGCAGGACCGCGGTGTTGTGCAGGTAGCTCTGTTCGCTGCCGGCCAGGTCCTCGAGCTCGATCGCCCATTCGCCGCCGCCGTCGCGCGGCGACAGCAGCGCGCAGAACGTCGGATCGCCGTCGAACGTCGGCAGGCAGCACCACACCACGCTGGCGCGGGCGTCGACCAGCGCGCCGACGCTGCCGTTGCCGACCAGTCCCAGGTTCAAGTCGCGCTCGGTCATGCGTGCGGCTCCATGTGGTTCGGAAGAGACAGGCCACTGCCCGCCAGCAGCCAGCGGTGGACCGCGGACGGCGTTGCCAGCGTTGCCGAGGCGCGGGTCGGCTCGCGCGCGCCCACGCGCACGCCGAGCCCGCCGGTGGCGTTGACGACGTCGAACCCGTGCTCGTCGGTCAGGTCGTCGCCGACGAACACTGGGCGACGCCCGGCGAACGGCGGCTCCGCCATGAACCGCGCGATCGCAACCCCCTTGTCGACGCGCGTCCCGCTGCGGTCGCCGGCGGGCCGCAGCTCGACGACGTGATCGCCGTGCTGCGCCAGGTAGGTCGGCAGCCGCGCGAGGGCGCGTTCGGCGAACGCGTGCACGGCCGCCGACGCGTGCGGCGCGCGGCGCCAGTGCACCGCCAGCGCCGGACCCTTGCGCTCGACCACGACGCCGGCATGCGCCTGCACGGTCGCGACCGCATCGGCGTCGACCTCGCGCAGCATCCCGGCGGCATCGGGCGCGGCCTCGACGACGCCGTCGCCGCGCCGCCGCTCGAGGCCGTGCAGCCCGGCCGCGGGAACGTGCGCCAGCGCCGGCATCAGCGCGAGCAGCGTGTCCAGAGAGCGCCCGCTGACCAGCGCCAGCGCGCCGCCCAGTCGGAGATGCAGCGCGCCCACAGTGTCGACCACGAGCGGCGGCACCACGACGGCATCGGGCACCTGCGCGAACTCGAGCAGGGTGCCGTCAACGTCGAGAAACAGGGCCCAGTCGTCCGCGATCGCGGGAGGGGCCGGCAGGGAAGAACGCTGCAGCCGTGGCATGCACGCAGTGTCGCAGCGCGCGTGTAAGCATTCCGTGGACGAGTACGACGCCGCCCGCGTGGCGGGACACTACGCTTTCGGGACGGGGTCCGTGCCTAGCGCGCGCGCCGGATCGCGTTCGAGCTGGCGCGACAGGCGCCAACCGATCCATCCGGCCGCCAGCGCCGCGGTGGCCGACAGCGACGCGAACAGGCCGATGCTCGCCCCCATCGCGCGCAGTCCGTTCATACCCAGCGCGATGGTCAGGTCGCCGAAGCGCCACACCGCGGTATCGACGGCGTTCTGGCCCTTGTAGCGCTGGTTGCGCGGCACCCGGGTAAACAGGCTGTGCCGCGCCGGCTCAGCCATGCCGTACGCGAGGCCGCGGCTGACGATCAGCGCGATCGCCACCGCCGGAAACGCACCGATCAGCGGCGCGTGCGGATGCGGCGAAACGATCACCAGCGACAGCGCCAGCATGCTGACCAGCGCCCACACGGTGATCAGGACGCCCGGGCCGCTGCGCGGCAGCAGCCAGCGCGTCACCAGCAGCTGCAGCAGTACGGTGAGCACGTTGGTGGCCAGGTCGATGTGCGCCGCGAAGCGCGTGCGCGACACCGCGTCGGTGAAGGTCTGCCCGGTGTAGTCGGCCACCAGCGCATAGTTGACCGTGCCGATGCCGTCGGCGAGCAGCAGCAGCACCGCCATCCCGCGCATGAACGGCGTGCTGAAGATCTGCTTGAGCCCGTCGAGCATGCCGCCACCGACCGCGGCCTCGTGCGCGGCATCGTGCCGGCGCGCGCCGTGCACGCGCGCCCAGCGGCCGAGCAGCACCGCGCAGCCGACGGCCACGCACAGCAGGCCGGCGGAGACGCCCAGCAGCGGCGCGATGCCGATCACGTCGACGAGCGTGCTGGTGATCGTCGGCCCGGTCACGGCGCCGGCGGTGCCGGCGATGGCGATGATCGGGAACAGCCGGCGCGACTGCGGCTCGCTCCAGATGTCGGACATGAAGCTCCAGAACACCGACACCACGAACAGGTTGAACACGCTGACCCAGACGAAGAACGCCATCCCGAGCGCGCGCGGGCCCAGCAGGTCGGGCTGGACGAAAAACGGAATGAAGCCGATCAGGCACGCGATGAAGAAGCCGTACACCGCCGGCACCACCACGCGCCGCGGGTAGCGCGAAACCAGCGCGCCGAACACCGGCGCCAGCGCCAGCGTGGCCAGGAACGTAGCTCCGTAGAACCACGGCAGCTGGGTCGAGCCGACCGCAGCCGACAGCTGCTCGCGCACCGGCCGCATCACGTAGTACGCGGTCAGCACGCAGAAGAAGTAGACGAACGACAGCGCGACCGCGCGACCTTCGCCGCTGTGGATGCGGGGCTGCGGCGGCGACGCCGTACCGGGCGTGGTCATCGGCGAAGGTCCAGGGGCGGGCTGCGGGCACGGTAGCCCACGGCCGGCGGGTCCGCCAGCGCCCGCGCGCCGGCGAGGCGAGGGCCGCGAGCATTTGCTCTAGCGCCGGGGCATAGTTTCCAGCTCTTGCTATGCAGGGGTTGGCGCGTTGTACGACTACATCATCATCGGCGCCGGCTCGGCCGGCTGCGTGCTCGCCAATCGCCTGTCGGAAGACCCCGCGGTCCGGGTCCTGCTGCTGGAAGCCGGACCGCGCGACTGGCACCCCTTCATCCACATGCCGGCGGGGCTGGCCAAGCTGGTCGGCAAGAAGGGCGTGAACTGGGACTACGACACCGCGCCCGAGCCGCACCTCGACGGCCGCACGCTGTGGTGGCCGCGCGGCCGGGTGCTCGGCGGCTCCAGCTCGATCAACGCGATGTGCTACATCCGCGGCGTCGCCGGCGACTACGACGACTGGGCCGCGCAGGGCGCGTCCGGCTGGGACTGGCGCAGCGTGCTGCCGTACTTCAAGCGCGCCGAGCACAACGACCGCGGCGCCGACGCGCTGCACGGCGACGAGGGGCCGCTGTACGTCTCCGACCTGCGCCACACGAACCCGCTGTCGCATGCCTTCATCGAGGCCGGCGCGCAGGCCGGCTTCCCGCGCAACCGCGACTTCAACGGCCCGCAGCAGGAAGGCTTCGGCCTGTACCAGGTCACGCAGAAAGAGGGCGCGCGCTGCTCGTCGGCCGTGGCCTACCTGCACCCCGTGCGCGAGCGGCCCAACCTCAAGGTCGTCACCGGCGCGCTGGTCAACCGCATCACGGTGGAGCGCGGCCGTGCCAACGGCGTGACCTACACCGCCGGCGGCAAGGCCTTCCACCAGCCGGCCTCGCGCGAGGTGCTGCTGTCGGGCGGCGCGATCAATTCGCCGCAGCTGCTGATGCTGTCGGGGATCGGCCCGGCGCGCGAGCTGCAGCGCCTCGGCATCCCGGTCGTGCACGACGCGCCGCAGGTCGGCGCCAACCTGCAGGATCACCTCGACATCTGCACGCTGTTCCACTCCACGCAGCGCGTGACCTACGACCGGGTCAGCGACCTGAAGATCGCGTTCGACTACTACCTGCGCGGCCACAGCGGCGCCGGCAGCAGCAACATCGCCGAGGCCGGCGCGTTCGTGCGCTCGCCGCTGGCGCCCGACGCGCGCCCCGACATCCAGCTGCATTTCGTGCCGGCGATGCTCGACGACCACGGCCGCCGCCGCCTGCCCGGCGACGGTTACACCCTGCACGCCTGCTTCCTGCGCCCGCGCAGCCGCGGCCGCGTGTCGCTCGCCAGCGCACGCGCCAGCGACAAGGCGCGGATCCAGGCGAACTACCTCGGCGACGCCGGCGGATTCGACCTGCGGATGATGGTCGAGTGCGCGAAGCTCTCGCGCGAGCTGCTCGCGCAGCGCGCGTTCGATGCCTATCGCGGCGCGCCGATCTTCCCGGCGCGCACCGACCTGTCGGACGCCGAACTGGTCGAGTTCATCCGCGCCAAGGCCGAGACGGTCTACCACCCGGTCGGGACCTGCCGCATGGGCAGCGACGACGACGCCGTCGTCGACCCGCAGCTGCGCGTGCGCGGCGTCGACGGCCTGCGCGTGGTCGATGCGTCGGTGATGCCGACCCTGCCCGGCGGCAACACCAACGCGCCAACGATCATGATTGCCGAGCGCGCCGCCGACCTGATCGCCGGCCGCATCCAGTAGCCGCGCGAACATCCGCGCGGCGGCAGGGTCAACGCGTGCCGTCGCCGAGCAGGGGCGGCAGCGGGCAGTGCAGCACGCCGCAGATCGTGCGCAGCAGTTCGGCCTCGGCCACGCTGACGCGGCCGTCGTGGCCGATCGCCGCCGCCAGCGCCTCGACCAGCGGCTGTTTCGCCAGCGGG
This sequence comes from Cognatilysobacter tabacisoli, assembly GCF_003586305.1. GTDB lineage: Bacteria > Pseudomonadota > Gammaproteobacteria > Xanthomonadales > Xanthomonadaceae > Cognatilysobacter_A > Cognatilysobacter_A tabacisoli. Next base: position 1,592,565 of record NZ_QXJI01000001.1, read on the forward strand.
TCCAGCGCGTCGAGCGGCATCCAGACCTCGTCGAGCGCCTGGGTCAGGTTCGCCTGCCGCTGGAACGGCAGCGCGTCGCGCGGCAGCACCCGCTGCATGCCGGCCGCGTAGGCGCGGCGCGCCTGCGCGTCGTCGTCGTGACCGGCCTGGGCCACCACCGCCAGCAGCGTGGCGATCTCGCCGCGGACGTCGGCGGTGCTGCGCCGGCCGAAGCGCGCGTACTGCTGGGGATCGAGCGATTCGCGCACCTGCACCGTCAGCAACCGGCCGAGGCAGTACTCGAACAGCGACACCGCGCCGTCGGCGAAGGTCACCGCGTTGGCCGCATCGAGGAACACATCGAGCTCCGGGCGCGGCCGCAGCCGCAGCACCGGGAATGCCAGCGAGGCCAGCGGCAGCCGCTGCATCGGATGCAGCCCGGCGACGTGCTGCGCGTGCAGGTGGCGCGCTTCCTCGGCGACGACCTTGCCCAGCCGCGCGGCGACTTCGAACACCTGCCGCTCCTGCACGTCGGCGCGCGCATCCATCAGCAGCGCGAGCAGCAGCGGCACGACCGCGTCGCGCTGGCGCGCCAGCGCGCGCAGCGCGTCCGGCAGGTGGTCGACGATCGCCCCGGCGCGGCGGTAGTCGTCGGGGCCGGGATGCGCGACGTGCGCGACCACGTCGCGTGGGCGCAGCGCGGTGTCCGTCCCCGGCGCCGGCAGCGGCGCCAGCCGGCGCGTGGTGAAACCGCGCTGCACGTCCTCGTCGATTCCGTTCGGCGGCGCGTCGAGCCACTGCCGACCGAGGTAGGCCAGCCGGTCGGCCGTGAATCCCGGCTCCAGCGCCTGGATGCGCTCGAGCAGCGGCGGGTGCGTGGCGAACCAGCCGGCCAGCCCGACCCCATCGCCGAACAGCATGTGGCTGATTTCCTCCGCGTGGCTGCGATCGTTGAGCCGCGCGCCCTCGTGCAGTCCCCCGATCTTCTTCAGCGCGCCGGCCAGCCCCGCGGTCTGGCGCGTGAACTGCACCGCCGACGCGTCCGCGAGCCGTTCGCGCGAACGGCTCACGCCGGCCTTGATCAGCCGTCCGAAGAACAGGCCCGCGTAGCCGACGGCCATCGCCACCAGCGCCGCGAGCAGCAGCGCGCCCGCGCCCTTGCCGCGGCGCCCGATGCGCCCGTGCTCGAGCACCTTGCGGCCGACCAGCGCCAGCACGAGGATGCCGAACAGCACCCCCATCAGCCGCACGTTGAGTCGCATGTCGCCGTTGAGGATGTGGCTGAACTCGTGCGCGACGACCCCCTGTAGTTCGTCGCGGTTGAGGCGCTCCAGCGCGCCGCGGGTCACCGCGACGACGGCGTCCGACGGCGCGTAGCCGGCGGCGAACGCATTGATGCCCGCTTCGTGTTCGAGCACGAACAGCTTCGGCATCGGCACGCCGGACGCGATCGCGATCTCCTCGACCACGTTGCGCAGCCGGCGCAGGTTGAAGTCGGTGGTGTCCTCCGGCACGACCACGCCGCCGAGCTCGAGCGCCACGGTCTCGCCGCCGCCACGCAGGCTGGCGATCCGGTACAGCGAACCCAGCCCGATGATGCCCAGCGTCGCCAGCGTGGCCAGCACCAGCAACGGCCCCAGTTCGAGTCCCGCGCCGCCCATGGCGAGGTGCGCGACCATGACGGCGGCGTTGACCGCGATGACGATGGCGACGACGGCCAGCGCGAACAGCAGCAGCAGCCGACGCGAATGGCGCCGGGCTTCGGCCTGGCGCTCGAAGAAGTTCATTGCCGCCCCTGTGTATTGCCGATGCCGCGGGTTCGCGGACGATTCCGGCACGACCCGATGCGGGCCGCGCCGCGAGTCAGAACTGGACCTTGGGCGCTGCGCGAACCTCGGCCACCTGGTCGACCGGAATCGCGAGCAGCGCCGCCGGCGTGAAGCCGAACGTGCCCGCCACCAGGTTGCCCGGGAAGACCTCGCGGCGGTTGTTGTAGGCCATCACCGAATCGTTGAACGCCTGGCGGGCGAACGCGACCTTGTTCTCGGTGCTCGTCAGCTCCTCGGTCAGCTGCATCATCGTGGTGTTGGCCTTGAGGTCCGGGTAGGCCTCGGCGACCGCGAGCAGCCGGCCGAGCGCGCCGTTGAGCTCCCCCTGCCCGGCCGCCAACTGGGCCATCGCCGCCGGATCGCCGGGGCTGGCCTTGGCCGCGGCCAGGCCGCTGACCGCGGCGGCGCGCGCGGCGATCACGGCCTCCAGCGTGCCCCGTTCATGCTGCAGATACGCCTTCGCCGTCTCCACCAGGTTCGGGATCAGGTCGAATCGGCGCTGCAGCTGGACGTCGATCTGCGCGAATGCGTTGCGAAAGGCGTTCCGGGCGGTGACCAGCCCGTTGTAGATGCCGATCCCCCAGAACGCGACCAGCACCACAAGTCCCAACAGAATCAGGAAGCTGAACATGGATGTTCCCCCAACGCGTGAGAATCGGCGCTATATTCGCCTTGGGTCGAGAATACGCAGGCGCTGGCAGCCATGAAAGACGAAGCGAACCGCCGGTCGCGCCGCGTGCGCCGACTCGGCGCCTTGGCCGTATTGCTTCCGCTGACGCTGGGCTCCGGTGCGCAGACGTCGCTGCGCTGGCCCGCGCCGCCCGCCGCTGGCAACGCCGCGATCGCGCCGTCTACCGCGTCGATCGCCAGCAACCGCTATGCCACCGCCACCCCGCCGCGCCGCAACGCGCAGCCGCTTGCCCCCGGTTTCGATGTGCGCCAGTTCGAAGCGATGGCGCAGCAGCTCGTCGCCGACCAGCGAGTGCCCGGCCTGGCGATGGCGATCGTCCACAACGGCCGCGTGCTCAGCGCGCGCGGCTACGGCATCACCGACACGCGCTCGCCCGAGCCGGTCGACGGCCACACCGTGTTCCGCCTCGCGTCGCTGTCGAAGGGCTTCGCCGGCACGATGGCCGGCCTGCTCGTCAACGACGGCACGCTGCGCTGGGACAGCCGGCTGACCGACTACGTGCCGAGCTTCCGGCTGTCGGATCCGGCCGCCGCGCAGCGGATCACCGTCGCCGACCTGCTCAGCCACCGCGTCGGCCTGACCCACAACACCTACGACCGCGACCTCGAGGCCAGCGTCGACTACCGCACGCTGACGCAGAAGCTCGCCTATGCGCCGCTGCGCTGCCAGCCGGGCACGTGCTACGGCTACCAGAACATCGCCTTCAGCCTGATCGGCGACGTGGTGTTCGCCGCGACCGGAGACTTCTACAGCCAGGAAGTGCAGCGCCGCCTGTTCAAGCCGCTCGGCATGAACGACGCCAGCATCGGGCTCGACGGGATCGAGGCCAGCGCGCGCTGGGCGCGCCCGCACGTGCGCGGTCGCGGCGGCTGGTCGTCGCTGCGTCCGAAGCCGACCTACTACCAGGTCGCGCCCGCCGCCGGCGTCAACGCCAGCGCCAGCGACATGGCGCAGTGGCTGCTCGCGCAGACCGGACATCGGCCCGACGTTATCCCCGCGCCGCTGCTGGCCACGCTGCACCGGCCGCTGGTCGACACCCCGAGCGAGACGCGCGGCTCCTCGTGGCGTCGTTCGCGCGTGTCGTCGGCGGGCTACGGTCTGGGCTGGCGTTCGTACGAGTACGCCGGCCACCACATGGTCTTCCACGGCGGCGCCGTGCAGGGCTATCGCGGCGTCATCGCGATGCTCCCCGACCGCGACTTCGGCATCGCCTTGATGTGGAACAGCGAGAGCTCGGTCCCCACGGGCCTGATGCCGACGATCATCGACCGCGCGATCGGGCTGGCCTCGGACCCGTGGCTCGACATCGAGTTCAACGACCCGACGCTGTTCGCCGAGACCGTGCCGGCGACGGCGCTGCCGCCGGGCGGCCAGGCGACCAAGGCCACCGCCGCGCCGGAATGAGGCCGCGCGCCCTGAGCGGCGCGCGCCACTGCCACTGCTGATGGAATGCAACCGTTGCGGCAGGCCCCGGGGGCCTGCTCATCGCGCGTGACGTCCCTGCGACCACCGCGCCTGCGGCAGGCGGTCGACTCTACCCGCCGGCGGTGGCTTCGGCCGCTACCCGCCACGGACGCGCCATCCGGGACGCACTGGGATCGACCGCTCGCGTCGTCCCAAAAAAAACTCTCCCCCCGCCTGGGCCGCGGGGAGAGAGCGCTGTTGCGGTACTCGGGACGTGTGTCTTAGATCATCGGCGCCGGCGTGGCCGGCATCGCCATCGGGGCAGCCTTCTTCGAGGCCTTGCGCGCCGGCTTCTTGGCCGCCTTCTTGGCGGCCGGCTTCTTGGCGGCCTTCTTCGCGGCAGGCTTCTTGGCGGCCTTCTTCGCGGTCTTCTTGGCAGCCTTCTTGGCGGCCGGCTTGCGGGCGACCTTCTTGGTGGCCTTCTTCGCTGCCGGCTTCTTCGCAGCCTTCTTGGCGGTCTTCTTGACGGCCTTCTTGGCGGTCTTCTTGGTGGCCTTCTTCGCCGCCGGCTTCTTGGCGACCTTCTTGGCCGTCTTCTTCATGGTCTTCTTGGCGGCCTTCTTGGCAACCTTCTTGACGGCCTTCTTCGCGCCGGCCTTCTTGGCGACCTTCTTCACCGCTTTCTTGGCGGCGGGCTTCTTCTTCGCAGCTTTCTTGACAGCCATGGTGTCACTCCTCGTCAGTAGTCGAAACGTTTTGGTTTCTACGGTCTTCGTTGGTCTTACAGCCCAGTTCTGAAACTGCCGCGGTCGGTGCCGCGGTCGGCCGCCGGCGCGACAAGCGCGTCGGTACGGCCTTGCAACGACCCGACGCCGGTCAGGCGGCGGGCCAAGGACCGGGCGCGCAGCGCGCGCGACCGGCCAAAAGCGTCGGCAGGGCAAACAAAAACCCGAACCGCCTGAGGCGACCCGGGTTGCATGCCGTGCTGGTTGGAGCGGAATGCGGCGGACGTTTTCGCAGAGGACAGAAACCCTGCATCCACCGATGAGACCGCTCGGGCGGAGTTGCGTTTCGTACTGCGCGTTGTCGCGTTGATTTGACTCACTCGCTTCCGCAGGAAACGTCTGCTGCGCGAAACGTAATTAGCGTTTTTCTGGCTGTCAACACGTGCGCGGAATTATTTTTCGGGCGCGCGCCCGCCGCGGCGCGGGCCCGGCGCGCATCGCGGTAACCCAGCGGCGCTGATCGGTGCGAACCGAAACTGCGCGCCGCAATAACCGACTGCGCCGCGAGCCTTTATTTCAAGAGGTCCCAGCGCATTTCGGCGCGCGCGCGCGCAATCCGCGCGCGTCGTCGCGACGGCGTGGCCGCGCACGCGCGCGTGGCCCATCCGGCACGCGCGAGCCGATTCCGCGGTGGCCGCCGCCCGCCGCGATTTCGCGTCGCACAAGCCGATTTGCGCGGAATCTGCGCGGAAATTTTTCGCCGTCCGCGCCGGCCGACGCCCGCTCGCGATGCGAATCGGGCGCGTGCACCTGGCTTCGACGCGCCGGTGACGCGGGCACGCCGACGGCGCGCTAATCGATCGCGAGCGATGCGCGGTGCAGCGGTCGCGAGGCCGGTCATCGGCGCGACGATGGCGTGAGCGGGCAGCGCGCTCGACGACGCAAGCCCGGCGACGCGCATCGACGTGCCGGCCGGCGGCATCGTGCTCAACGGGCTGGCCACCGCAGCTCGCACCGGCGCCCGCTCCAGGTCGAGTTCGCGCGAAGGCCCCGCCCGCGGACGCGCGCGCCGGAAGCCGGACGGCGCGCGGCACCGGCGCCCCAAACGAAAACCGGCCGCACATTGGCGGCCGGTTGTATGGAGCGCGGGTCGACGACTCAGTGGTCGTCGTCTTCCAGCAGCTCGGCGTAGGCGTCGGGGTCGAGCAGGTCGTTGAGCTGCTCGGGCTCCTCGATGTCGAGCGAGAAGATCCAGCCCTCGCCGTACGCGTCCTCGTTGATCGTCTCCGGCTTGTCGGACAGCGCCGTGTTGACCGCGCTGACGGTGCCAGTGACGGGCGCGTAGACGTCGGACGCGGCCTTGACCGACTCCACCACGGCGCAGGCATTGCCCGCCTCGACGCGGTCGCCGACGTTCGGCAGCTCGACGTACACGAGGTCGCCCAGCAGCCCCTGCGCGTGCTCGGAGATGCCGACGGTGACCTTGCCGTTGCCGTCGATGCGCAGCCACTCGTGGGATTTGAGGAACTTGAGGTCGCCAGGAATCTCGCTCATGGGGGATGGCTCCGTCGTCGCTGCAGGTATCGGAAAGGGACTCTAGTGTAACCGCGGCCGGCGGCGCGCAAGGCGCCGCGCGAGCCGCATGGGGATCGTCAGGCGAGCACGCCGGGCTGCGCCTGGCCGTCGCGGACGAACGGGAACTTCACCACGCGCACCGGCACCTCGCGGCCGCGGATGTCCACGCGCACGTCGCCGAGGTCGCCGGCGGGCACGCGCGCGAACGCGATCGCCTTGCCGAGCGTCGGCGAGAACGTGCCCGACAGGACCTCGCCGTCGCCGGCCGCGGTCAGGACCTTCTGCCCGTGGCGCAGCACGCCCTTCTCGTCCATTACCAGGCCGATCATCTGGCGCGGCGCGCCGGCGGCCTTCTGCCGTTCGAGCACGTCGCGGCCGATGAAGTCGCGCCCCTCGTCCAGCGCCACGGTCCACGCCAGCGCCGCCTCGTACGGCGACACGTCGTCGTCCATGTCCTGCCCGTAGAGGTTCATGCCGGCCTCGAGCCGCAGCGTGTCGCGCGCGCCGAGGCCGGCCGGCTTGACGCCGGCCTCGAGCAGCGCGTTCCACAGCGCGACGGTGCGGTCCTCGGGCACGACGACCTCGAACCCGTCCTCGCCGGTGTAGCCGGTGCGGGCGACGAACAGCGGCGTGCCGTCCGCGGTCTGCGCGTCGCCGGCGGCGAACTTGCCGAGCTTGCCGATGCGCTCGCGGTCCGACTCGCGCAGCAGGCCGAGCACCTTCTCGCGCGCCTGCGGGCCCTGCACCGCGATCATCCCGAAGTCCGGGCGCTCGGTGACGGTGACGCCGAACGCCGCGGCCTGCTCGCCGATCCACGCCAGGTCCTTGTCGCGGGTCGCGGCGTTGACGACGAGGCGGAAGAACGTCTCGGACAGGTAGTAGACGATCAGGTCGTCGATGACGCCGCCGCGCGGGTTCAGCATGCAGGTGTACAGGGCCTTGCCCGGCACCTTGAGCTTGTCGACCGAGTTGGCGACCAGATGCCGCAGGAACTCGCGGACGCGGTCGCCGGTGAGGTCGACGACGGTCATGTGCGAGACGTCGAACATGCCGGCGGACTGGCGCACCAGGTGGTGTTCGTCCAGCTGCGACCCGTAGTGGATCGGCATGTCCCAGCCGCCGAAGTCGACCATCTTCGCGCCGAGCGCGCGGTGGGTGTCGTTGAGGATCGTCTTCTGGGTCATCGGCCGGGCCTTCGTTGCGGAGCCCGGCATTATCCCAGAACCGCGCGGCCCGCCGCGGAGCGCAACGCGCCGTCCTGCGTACGCCGGCGCATGCACGCCGGCGTCGTCCTGCGGAGCCCCGCTAGTCGGCGGCCTCGACCTGCAGCGTCATGCCATCGGCGCCGACGATGCGCACCTGGCGGCCGGCCGGCAGCTCCGGTCCGCGCACGTCCCAGTACGCGTCGGCGATCTGCACGCGACCCTGGCCGTTGACGATCGCCCGCTCCAGCGGCACCACTCGGCCGACCAGCGCGGCGGCGCGGCGGTTGAGCGTGGGCTGGTCGCTGGCGCGCTCGCGGCCGCGGAAGTAACGGCGGTACACCTGCACCGACACGAAGCTCAGCACGACGAACGCCGCCACCTGCGACAGCAGCGACAGCTCCGGCATCGCCAGCACCAGCACGAACACTGCGGCGGCCGCGAACCCCAGCCACAGCAGGAACGCGCCGGGCACCATCGTCTCGGCGGCGATCAGGGCCAGGGCCAGCGCGGCCCAGCCCACGGTCTGCCAGTTCCACTCCATCGTTCAGCCCCCCAGCCGCGGCGGCTGCTTCGGCGTCGCCGGCGCGTTGCGGTCGAGCGCTTCCTTGGCCAGCTCGGCGATGCCGCCGAGCGAGCCGATCACGCCGGCCGACTCCATCGGCATCATCACGAACTTCTGGTTCGGCGCCTCGGCCAGGGCCTTGAACGCCTCGATGTACTTCTGCGCGACGAAGTAGTTGATCGCCTGCACGTTGCCGTTGGCGATCGCGTCGGACACCAGCTGGGTCGCCTTGGCCTCGGCTTCGGCCAGCCGCTCGCGCGCTTCGGCCTCTCGGAACGCCGCCTCGCGCTTGCCTTCGGCCTCGAGGATGGCCGCCTGCTTCTCGCCCTCGGCCTTGAGGATTTCGGCTTGGCGGAAGCCTTCCGCCTCGAGGATGTTCGCGCGCTTCTCGCGCTCGGCCTTCATCTGCCGGGCCATCGAGTCGACCAGGTCGCGCGGCGGCTGGATGTCTTTCAGTTCGATGCGGTTGACCTTCAGGCCCCACGGATGGGTGGCCTGGTCGACCGCCACCAGCACCTTGGCGTTGATCTCGTCGCGGCGCGAGAGCGACTCGTCCAGGTCCATCGAGCCGATCGAGGTGCGGATGTTGGTCATCACCAGGTTCAGCGTGGCGACCTCGAGCTGCGCGACCTCGTAGGCGGCCTTGGCCGCGTCAAGCACCTGGAAGTAGACGACGCCGTCAACCTTGACCACGGCGTTGTCCTTGGTGATGACGTCCTGGCTCGGCACGTCCATCACCTGTTCCATCATGTTGATCTTGCGCCCGATGCCCTGGTAGACCGGCACGAGGAAATGCAGCCCCGGCGTCAGGGTGTGGGTGTACTTGCCGAAGGCCTCGACGGTCCATTCGAACCCCTGCGGCACCATGCGCACGGCCTTGAACAGCACGATCACGCCCGCGACCCCGAGCACCACTGCAACCAGCATCCCCAACTCCATGGCCTTTCCTCCCCGTTGATGGCGCGAGTATAGGGGTGGGCGTCGACTGCGACGGTTTCGCCCGGTGCCGCATCCATGCCTGATATGCCACCCCGACTCCAGCTCGCCCCGGCGCCCGACGCCGCTGCACCGCCCGCGCCGCCGGGCGCGCGCGAGCGGCCGGCGAGCGCATTCGCCATCGACGTCCCGGCGACGGTGCTCGAGCGCGCGCGCCGTGGCGAGCGCGCGGCGTTCGAGCAGGTCTACCGCCTGTTCGAGCGGCCGGTGTTCACGCTGGCCCTGCGGATCGCCGGAGACCGGGAGTCCGCCGCCGACGTGCTGCAGGACACGATGATGAAAGCGTTCCGGCGGATCGGCGACTTCCGCAACGACGGCGCTCCGTTCTGGGGCTGGCTGCGGCAGATCGCGGTCAACGAGTCGCTGATGCGGCTGCGCGGGCAGCGCCACGAGGGCTTCGCGATCGCGCTCGACGACGCGCCGGCGCTCGAGGACCTGGCGCCGCCGCCGCCGGCCGCCGCCGATGCCGCGCAGCTGCAGCGGGCGCTCGCAGTGCTGCCGGCGGCGACCCGCAGCGTGCTGTGGCTGTACCACGCCGAGGGCTACACGCACGAGGAGATCGCCGCGCTGATGCAGCGCACGCCGAGCTTCTCCAAATCCCAGCTCGCGCGCGGCAGCCGCCGCCTGCGCGAGCTGCTGACCGACCCCACGGAGGCCGTCCATGGCTGACCTTTCCACCCCGGCGCCGCGCGACTGGCCCGCCGCCTTCGCCGCGCTGCCCGATGCGACGCCACCGGCCGACGGTTGGGCGCGCGTTGCCGGTGCGCTCGACGCCGAGCCTGTCCACCGCCGTCCGCGTTCGCGTCGCTGGCCCCTGTGGCTGGCGGCCGCCGGTGTGGCCGCCCTCGCGGCGCTTCCCTTCCTCCCGCGCGTGGCCGACGACGCGCACCCGGCCGCCCCGACGTTGGCAGGCTCGCCGACGGCGCCGCGGCCGGCGCGCTCGCCGCAGGCCGCGCCGGACCCCGCGCCGCGCGCGTCGGCGACCGCCGACGTGCAGCGCGCACCGGCCGAGGTTGCCGAGTCGACCGCGGCGCACGGCGCATCGATGCCCACGCCCCGCGCCGAACGCGTGGCCGCGCGCGGCCGTGCGGCGACGCGGCGCGCGGCGCTCACGACCGCACCGGAGCGCGTGGCGACGGCGTCGACCGCATCCGCCCACAACGGGTCCGCGGCGTTGGCCGCCGACGACAGCGCGACGAAGACCGTCCCGGCCGACGCCGTCGCGCAAGCGCCCGAAGCCGACCTGACCGGCCTGATGGCCGAGTCGGCCCGGCTCGAAGCGCTGGTCGCGCTGGCCAGCGACGAACGCGTCGGCTCGGCGAGCGGCGTCGTGCTGACCGCCGGGCTGCAGGACCGCATCGGCCTGATCGACGCCGCGCTGTCGCAGGGCGGGCTCGACGACGCCGCGCGCGCGACGCTGTGGCAGCAGCGGATTTCGACACTGCGCGACCTCGCCGGCATCGAATCGACCCAGCGCTGGCTCGCCGCCCAGGGCGAGCGCTACGACGGCGCGCTGGTGCGCATCGACTGACGTTCACGACGCGTCGAGCCCGCGCATGCGGCCGCGACGCCCCGACTGATCCACCGTTCATTGAGGCCCACGATGAAACCGAACCCGATCCAACCCGCCGCGCTGGCGATCGCCCTCGCCGTGGCCGTGTGCGTGCCCGCGACGACCGCAGTGCTAGCGCAGACCGCCCCGGCCTCGACGGCCGCGTCGACCGCCGAACAGAGCGCGGCGCAGGCCGAGCTGCGCAAGGCGATGGACACCGTCGAGGCCGCGCAGCGCGGCCTCGAGCAGGCGGCCCAGCGCGCCGCGCGCGCCGGCATCGCGTCGCCGGAGGCCGGCGGCCCCGGGATGCGCCGCATCGCGATCCGCAGCCTGTCCGACCGCCCGGTGCTCGGCGTGGTGCTGAGCGGGGACGACGCGGGCGGCGCCCGCATCGCCGCGGTGACGCCCGACAGCGCGGCGGCCAAGGCGGGACTGCGCGCGGGCGACCGCATCGTCGCGATCGACGGCCGCGCGCTGTCGGGCGCCGATGGCGACGCGCGACTGTCCGACACCCGCGAACGCCTGCGCGCGCTCGACACGAAGACGCCGGTGGCGCTGACGATCGAGCGCGACGGCAAGCGCAGCGTCGTTCGCGCCACGCCGCAGCCCGGCGATCGCCTCGCACTGCTCGACAACCTCGACGGCGAACTGGCCGGCCTGCTCGGCGACGGGCTCGACAACGTCCACGTCGAGACGATCCGGCGCCGCGTGCCGGGCGACGCGCCCGTGGCCGGCACGGCCGCGCCCGGGACGCGGGTCGAACGGATCGTGCGCACGCTGCCCGCCGGCGTCGCGCCGCAGGTGCAGCGCGAAGTCATCCGACTGGGCGGCGCGGCCCCGTGCGCCGGCGACGCCTGCCGCTACCCGCTGCTGGCCGAGGCGTTCCGCTGGAACGGCCTGCACCTGGCAAGCGTCGACGGACAGCTCGGTCGCTATTTCGGCACCGAGCGCGGCGTGCTGGTGCTGTCGACCGGCGGGGAGTTCGGGTCGCTGCAGCCGGGCGACGTGATCCAGCGCGTAGACGGCACGGCGGTCGGCACCCCGCGCGAGGCGATGGACGCGCTGCGCGCGAAGCCGGCCGACAGCCAGGTGCGCATCGACTACCTGCGCGATCGCAAGGCCGCGACGGCGACGGTCGCGGTGCCGAAGATCGCGCCGATTCCTCTGCCGCCCCCGCCGCCGGCACCGCCGGCGCCACCTGCGCCACCCGCGCCCCCGCCGGCGCGCAGCGCGCCCGATGCCCCGCCCGCGCCTCCGGCCCCACCGGCGCCGCCCGCTCCGCCGCCGCCTCCGGCGCCGGCGAACGAGATCGCGCGCAGCCTGGCGGCTGGCGAAGTGGTGGTGTTCGTGCGACGCGACGCCCAGGGGCGCCCGCTGCGCCAGGCGCGCGTCGCGCTCTGAGAGCCGCGCCGATCGGCGGGCCCGCTGCTGCGGGTCCGCCCGGCGCTCAGCGGGTCGCGGACTCGACCCGGTGCCAGTCGACCTCGGCGAGCGTGCCGGCCAGCGTCGGCGCCTGCAGGTTCTCCAGCAGCTGCTCCGGGCGGCTGGCGCCGAGGATCACCGTCGACACGTGCGGATTGCGCAGGCACCACGCGATCGCGAGCGTCGCCGGGGCCACGCCCAGTTCGCGCGCCACCCGGGTGAAGCGACGCGCGCGTTCGATCCGCCCTTCCTCGGCCGTGCCGATCACCATCCGCTGCAGCCACGCATTGCCCTCGCGGCCGAGCCGCGCGTCGTCGGGCACGCCGTCGTTGTACTTGCCGCTCAGCAGCCCCGACGCCAGCGGCGAGAACGTCGTCGTGCCGAGGCCGAGCTCCGCGTACAGCGGCGCGTACTCGAGCTCCACGCGCTGGCGATGCAGCAGGTTGTACTGCGGCTGCTCCATCGTCGGCGCGTGCAGGCTGGCCGCGCGCGCGACCTTGTGCGCCTCGCGGATCTGCGAGGCCGACCACTCCGACGTGCCCCAGTACAGCACCTTGCCCTGGCGGATCAGCGCGTCCATCGCCCACACCGTTTCCTCCACCGGCGTGTCCGGGTCCGGGCGGTGGCAGAAGTACAGGTCGAGGTAGTCCACGCGCAGGCGCTTGAGCGCGGCGTGGCAGGCATCGGTCACGTGCTTGCGCGAGAGCCCGCGCTGGGTCGGCCGCGGGTCGACGGCCGAGCCGAACATCACCTTGCTCGACACGCAGTAGCCGTCGCGCGGCAGTCGCAGGTCGGTGATCACGTCGCCCATGACGCGCTCGGCCTCGCCGTTCGCGTAGCCCTCGGCGTTGTCGAAGAAATTCACGCCGTGGTCCCACGCGGCGGCGATCAGGTCGCGCGCGGTTCCGCGGCCGATCTGCGAGCCGAACGTGATCCACGCGCCGAACGACAGTGCGGAGAGCTTGAGGCCGGACGAACCGAGGCGGCGGTACTGCATGGGCGACTCCAGCGGGCGTGGCAGGCCGCATCGTAACCGCGGCGCGGGCCGAATCCCGGGCGGAACAGACGGTTCCGGCGCCGCACCCGCGCCGTCGCAGCCGCTACAATGCGCGCACTTCCTCCTCCGGGGAGTAGCCCACCGGGTCGCCGCATCGGCCGCCCGGGTCGCGCGTCAACACACTTGGCCGGCCGGCCATGGCGCGCGAGACCCGCCCCCGCGGCGGCGCCGGGCAAGACCGAAGGCAGGCGTCGCGCGAGCAACCTGGTATCCACCGGGCCGGGCCGTGCGATGTCCGCCTTCGCAGTCATCGCGAACGCCCGGCCCCGGAGATCCCATGGACACGTTCCCGTTCGCCACCGCGCTGCTCTCGACCGGCACGGTCGCCCTCGCCGAAATCGGCGACAAGACCCAGCTGCTGGCCCTGCTGCTGGCCGCGCGCTTCCGCAGGCCGTGGCCGATCATCGGCGGCATCCTGGTCGCCACCGTGCTGAACCACGCGCTGGCCGGCTGGCTCGGCGCGCTGGTCGCCCAGTGGCTGCGGCCCGAGCTGCTGCGCTGGATCGTCGCGGCGAGCTTCTTCGCCGTGGGGCTGTGGGCGCTGAAGCCCGACACGCTCGACGACGGGGCCTCGCTGCCGCCGCGCGGGGCCTTCGTCGCCACGACGATCGCGTTCTTCTTCGCCGAGATCGGCGACAAGACCCAGATCGCCACGGTGCTGATCGCCGCCCGCTACCACCCGCTGTGGGAGGTCGTCGTCGGCACCACGGCCGGCATGCTGCTGGCGAACGTGCCGGTGGTCGCGCTCGGCAGCCGCTTCGCCGGCCGCCTGCCGCTGAAGGCCGCGCGCTACGCCGCGGCGGCGCTGTTCATCGCGCTGGCGGCCTGGGTGGCGGTGCGCGGGGTCGGCTGAGCCGCGCCGCCGCTGCGCCTCGGCGCGCTATCCTTCGGGCCTGCTCGACGGGGATCGGCATGCATCCGTACTTCCACCAGGCGCGCGAGATCGTGGCCTCGCTGCTGTCGCGGCCGGACGAGCTGATGCTCGAGACCGGCGCCGGCGGCGAGCTGCTGGTGGCGCGGCTGCGCGCGGTGATCGCGGCGATCCTGCTGCTGCTCCCGCTGGTGAACGCGATCACCGGCGGCAGCATCCGCGAAACGATGATCGGGCTGGCCGGCGCGGTCTTCATCAATGTGTTCGCGCAGGTCTGGCTGGCGCTGGCCCGCACGCCGCGGCGGTTCCGCTGGCTGACGTTCGCCAGCGCCGCGTTCGACGTCAGCGCGACGACGCTGGTCCTGGCGATGCTGATGACGACGCAGATCCCGGCCGGCCTCAACAGCATGGTGGTGTGGTTCGGCTATCTGCTGGCGATCGTGCTGACCGCGCTGCGCAGCGACGGCCGCATCACCCTGTTCGCCGGCGCGCTCGCACTGGTCCAGTACGGCGCGATGGTGTTCGTCGGGTTCCAGCTGGCGTCGTCGCCGGAGCAGATGATTTCCAGCGACTACGGCGCGGTGACCGTCGGCAACCAGGTGCAGCGGCTGATCCTGCTGGTGATCGCCACGCTGATCACCGCGATGATCGTCTACCGCATGCAGAGGCTGGTCGAGATGTCCGGCACCGACGGCCTGACCGGCCTGCCCAACCGCACCTGGCTGCTGCACCGCATGCCGCGGCTGGTCGACGCGGCGCAGCGCCACGGCGGCAGCCTCACCGTGGCGCTGATCGACCTCGACCGCTTCAAGCGCATCAACGACGAAACCGGTCACCACGCCGGCGACCGCGCGATGCGCCACGTCGTGCAGGTGCTGCGCGAGCTGGGCGACGGCGACGAGTGGCTGGTGCGGCTGGGCGGCGAGGAGTTCGTGCTGGTGATGCGCAAGCCGATCGGCACGGCGTGGGAGCGCGTCGACGCCGCGCGCCGGCTGCTGAACGAGCGGCCGTTCGAGGTCGAACGCGGCGCGGATCCGATCCGCATCACCTTCAGCGCCGGGCTCTCGGCCTACCCGAACGACGGCAAGGACCTGTCCGAGCTGCTGCGCCGCGCCGACCTGCGCCTGCACCAGGCCAAGCAGGAAGGCCGCAACCGCGTCGTCGCCCGCGATCGCTGAACGGCCGCCGCGCCCGCCGCGCGGCTTGCTGGCCCATGGTGGGTGCTCTAGGCTGCGCCGACATTGACGAGCGGGCAACGCGCCGCGGAAGGGGACAGCTGGGTGGAAGCGATCGGCGGCGTGGCGTTTGGCCTGTTTGGCCTGGTGGTGCTGGTCGGCATCGCGTGGGCGTTCTCCAACAACAAGCGCTCGGTCGACTGGACGCTGGTCGCGACCGGCATCGGCCTGCAGATCGCCTTCGCCGCGCTGGTGCTGCTGGTGCCCGGCGGCAAGGACGTGTTCGACGCGATCGGCCACGGCTTCGTGCGCGTGCTGAGCTTCGTCAACGAGGGGTCGAAGTTCATCTTCGGCAACCTGATGGACACCTCGACGTACGGCTTCATCTTCGCGTTCCAGGTGCTGCCGACGATCATCTTCTTCGCCGCGCTGATGGGCGTGCTGTACCACCTGGGCGTGATGCAGTGGATCGTGCGCGGCATGGCATGGGCGATCACCAAGGTGATGCGCGTGTCCGGAGCGGAAACCACCAGCGTCTGCGCGAGCGTGTTCATCGGCCAGACCGAGGCGCCGCTGACGGTGCGCCCGTACATCTCGCGCATGACCGAGTCCGAGCTGATCACGATGATGATCGGCGGCATGGCCCACATCGCCGGCGGCGTGCTGGCCGCCTACGTCGGCATGCTCGGCGGCGGCGACCCGGTGCAGCAGGCGTACTACGCCAAGCACCTGCTGGCCGCGTCGATCATGGCCGCGCCGGCGACGCTGGTGATCGCCAAAATCCTGATCCCCGAGACCGGCGAGCCGCTGACCCGCGGCACGGTCAAGATGGAAGTCGAGAAGACGACCAGCAACGTCATCGACGCCGCCGCCGCGGGCGCGGCTGACGGCCTGCGCCTGGCGCTGAACATCGGCGCGATGCTGCTGGCCTTCATCGCGCTGATCGCGCTGCTGAACTGGCCGCTGACGTGGATCGGCGAGGCCACCGGGCTGTCGGCGATGCTCGGCCGTCCGACCGACATGGCGACGCTGCTGGGCTACCTGCTGGCGCCGATCGCGTGGGTCATCGGCGTGCCGTGGCAGGACGCGACCACCGTCGGCGGCCTGATCGGGCAGAAGATCGTCATCAATGAATTCGTCGCGTACCTGCAGCTGGCCGACATCGTCAACGGCAAGACGCCCGGCGTCGCGCTGACCGAGCAGGGCAAGCTGATCGCGACCTACGCGCTGTGCGGCTTCGCCAACTTCAGCTCGATCGCGATCCAGATCGGCGGCATCGGCGGCCTGGCCCCGGAGCGCCGGCAGGACCTCGCCCGGTTCGGCCTGCGCGCGGTGCTCGGCGGCACCATCGCCACGCTGATGACGGCGACGATCGCCGGCGTGCTGACCAACCTGGGCTGATCGGCATGGCGACCCCGCGCGCCGGCGGCGTGGTCGTGGTCGGCTCGTTCAACGTCGACCACGTCTGGCAGTGCGACGCGCTGCCGCAGCCGGGCGAGACCCGTGCCGGTCGCTACCACAGCGGGCCCGGCGGCAAGGGCTTCAACCAGGCCACCGCCGCGGCGCGCGCCGGGGCCAGCACGTCGTTCGTCTGCGCGCTCGGCGACGATGCCGGGGGCGCCCTCGCGCGCACGCTCGCCGGACACGATCGGATCGCGATGCTGGCGATGGACAGCGCGGAACCGACGGGCACCGCGGGCATCTACGTCGACGCGGCCGGCCGCAACAGCATCGTGATCGGCGCGGGCGCGAACGCGGCGCTGGACCGCGGCTTCATCGATCGCCATGCGCCCGTGCTGTCGGGCGCCGCCGTCGTGCTGGCCCAGCTCGAATCGCCGATCGAGGCGATCGAGGCGGCGCTGCGCCACGCCAAGGCAGGGGGCGCCACGACCGTGCTCAATCCTGCCCCCGCGAATGCCGAAACGAGCGCCGCGCTCCTGGCGCTGGTCGACGTGCTGACGCCGAACGAAACCGAGTTCGTCGCGCTGCTGGCCCGACACGCGTCCACCGCGCTGCCGGCGGACGCGATCGCCGGGCTCGACGACGGAACCCTGCACCGGCTGTGCCGCACGCTGCTTCCGCACGGCACGGTCGTGGTCACGCTCGGCGCGGCGGGCTGCTTCGCGTCGCTGCCCGACGGGGCCGATGCCGGCGACGGCCCGCGGTGGCACCGCGCCGCCGCGGAGCGCGCGGCCGTCGTCGACACGACCGGCGCCGGCGACGCCTTCAACGGCGCGCTCGCCGCCTCGATCGCGCACGACGCCGGCGGCGATCTGCGCGCGCAGCTACGCTTTGCCGGCCGGTTCGCGGCGCTGTCGACCGAGCGCGCCGGCGCGGCAGCCGCGATGCCGACCCGCGCGGACGTCACTGCCCGCTTCGGCGAATAGCGGTCGCCTGCGCTCGCCGGGCATGTCCCGGCGCTGTCCGCGGTAGCGGCGACGAGACAGGTTCGGCCTACACGCTTGCCTGCAGCGCACGGATCTCACGCAGGGCGCGAAGGCCGGCGATGAAGCCTCCCTTTCAAATGCGACTGATTCGCATTAACATGGGAGGCCACGCACGTCCTTTCCGGAACCCCATGCCCCGCCCCACCCTGCTCGCCGGCGCCGTGATCGTCGCCTTGGCCGCCGCGGCCCCCGCCCACGCCCAGGAAGACGCGACCGACCTCGATCGCGTCGTCGTCTCGGCCAGCACCAGCCGCGTCCCGTATTCCGATTCCGCCCTGCCGAACACAATCACCGTCATCGACCGCGCCGCGCTCGAGCAGCAGCTCGCGCTGACGCAGGACCTGTCGCAGGTGCTGGCGAACCTGATCCCGGCATTCGCGCCGTCGCGGCAGAAGCTGACCAGCTTCGGCGAGTCGCTGCGCGGCCGCCAGCCGCTGTACATGGTCGACGGCGTGCCGCAGTCGACGCCGCTGCGCGACGGCTCGCGCGATGCGCACACGATCGACCCGGCGATGATCGAGCGCATCGAGGTGATCCACGGCGCCAATGCGCTGCAGGGCCTCGGCGCGTCGGGCGGCATCATCAACATCATCACCAAGCGCGCTCCGCGCGGCGACGGCGACCGCTTCCACGACGTCTCGCTCGGCGCGAGCAGCGCGATGCCGGACGAAAGCGACGGCACCGGCTACCGCGCGTCGTACCTGTTCGGCACCCGCCGCGGCGCGTTCGACCTCGTCGCCGGCGCGTCGGCGGCCCGCGACGGGCTGCACTACGACGCCGACGGCCGCGCGCTGGCGGTCAACGGCGTGCAGGGCGACCTGATGGACTCGGAGTCGACCAACCTGTTCGCCAAGGCCGGCTGGGCGATCGACGACGAGCGCCGGCTGCAGCTGACCGCCAACCGCTACGACCTCGAGGGCCTGGGCCACTACGTCTCGGTGCCCGGCAATGTCGCGACCGGCACCACCGCGACTTCGGTGCGGGGCACGCCGCTGCTTGAGCCGGCGCGCAACCGCTCGACCTCGCTGACGCTGGACTACACCGACCGCGCGCTCGCCGGCGGCTACTTCCAGGCGCAGCTGTACTGGGTCGACTTCGAGGCGCGTTACGGCGGCAGCCCGTGGGTCAACTTCTTCGGCAACGCGCCGGGGTCGATCTGGTACGACCAGTCCCAGAACGTCTCGGAGAAGGTCGGCGGCAAGTTCAGCTGGTCGCGCGGCGACCTGCTCACGCTGCCGCTGCGGCTGACGCTGGGCCTCGACGTCCAGCGCGACACCACCTACCAGGAGCTGATCGTCAGCGGGCTCAACTGGGTGCCGGAAACCAGCTACACCTCGGTGTCGCCGTTCGTGCAGGCCGAGTGGCAGCCGATCGACGCGATCACGGTGACCGGCGGCCTGCGCCACGAGCGCGGCGAGTTGGAGGTCGACGACTACACGACCCTGCCGATCTACGGCAGCCAGCGCGTCGCCGGCGGCGCGCCCACGACCAGCGAGACGCTGCCGAACCTCGGCGTGGTGTGGTCGGCCACCGACGCGCTGAAGCTGTACGCGTCGTACGCCGAGGGCTACACCGTCGCCGACATCGGCCGCGTGCTGCGCGCGATCAACCGCCCCGGCCAGGCCGTCGACCGGCTGGTCGACCTCGACCCGGTGATCGCCGACAACCGCGAAGTCGGCATCGACTACGACGACGGCCGCTGGGTCGCGCACGCGACGGCGTACTGGTCCGACTCCGACAAGGGCTCGCTGCTGGTGTACGACGCGGCGAGCGACACGTACAACGTCAGCCGCCAGCCGACCGAGATCCGCGGCGTCGAGGCGAACGTGGCGTTCAAGTTCAGCGACGCCGGCCGCGTCGGGCTGGGCTACGCGGCCGCCGAGGGCCGCTACGACCGCAACAACGATGGGCGGCTCGACACCGACCTGGAGGGCATCAACATCAGCCCGGACCGGATCAGCGCGTTCTGGGAACAGCGCTGGTCCGACGCGTTCGCGACGCGCCTGCAGGCCAACCACGCCGACGACCGGGCGTTCGACCGCAACGGGTCGACCGTCGCGCGCTTCGACGGCTACACGACGTTCGACCTGCAGGCGCGCATCGGCCTGCCGCTCGGCGCGCTGAACGTCGGGCTCGAGAACGTCTTCGACCAGCAGTACGTTACGTACTACTCGCAGACCACGCCGTCGAACGACGACTACGTCGCCGGCCGCGGCCGCGTCTTCAGCGTCGCCTGGTCTCACCGGTTCTGACCCCGGCCACGCACGCATGGTCGCCACCGCCCCGTCCGTCTCCGCCGTCTCCGCGCCGCGTGCGCGGCGGCTGCGCGGCGTGCTGTCGTGGCTGCACCTGTGGGTCGGGCTCGGCGTCGGCACGCTGTTCGCGCTGATCGGCCTGTCGGGCACGGTACTGGTGTTCCACGACGACCTGCTGCGCTGGCAACACCCGCAGCTGGTCGCGCATGACGTCCGCGCTGACGGGGCGGTGCTGGCCGACGTGCTCGCCACCTGGCGGCCGCGCGGCCTGACCGCGATCGACGTGCCCAAGCCGGGGCTGGCGGCGTGGCAGGGCTATTTCGCCGACGGCCGCCGCGGCTACTTCGCGCCCGACGACGGCGAGCTGCTGCTGATGCGCAGCGTCGGCAACGACCCGCTGCTGTGGCTGCACGAGTTCCACACCGAACTGCTCGGCGGCGAAGCCGGCCATCAGGTCGTCGGCGTCATCGGCTGGGTTTCGCTCGGCCTGATGCTGACCGGCCTGTACCTGTGGTGGCCGCGCCGCGGGCGCCTGGTCGCGCAGCTAAAGGTGCATGCCGGCCCGCCGGTGCGCCGCTGGCTGACCTGGCACCGCAGCGCCGGCGTGGTGCTGCTGCCGCTGCTGCTGCTGTCGACCTTGACCGGCGTCGGCATGGTCTACCACGACGGGTCGCGCGCGCTGCTGGTCGCGCTGTTCGGCGGCGCCGATCCGCCGGGCCCGCCGCAGCGGGCACCGACCGCGGCGGCGCCGGACTGGACCCCGATCCTCGCCACCGCCGCGGCCGCGCTCCCGGATGCCCGCCTGACCCGGATCGCGCTGCCCGCGCCGGGCAGCGACGTGATCGGGTTCCGCGCGCGCAAGGCCGGCGAGTGGCACCCGAACGGACGCAGCCTGGTGTTCGTCGACGCCGCCGGCTCGCGCACGCTGCGCATCCACGACGCCACCGCGCAGCCGGCCGGCGCCCGCATCAGCGAGGCGATCTACCCGCTGCACATCGGCTCGGTCGGCGGCGCCGCGTACCGCTGGCTGACCGCGCTGGCCGGGCTGCTGCCGGCCTTCCTGCTGGTGACCGGCTTCCTGTTCTGGCGGCGCCGGCGCGGCAAGCGCTGACGCCGGGCCGCGGGAGCCCCCGCCGCTACAATGGCCGGCATGCGCATCGGGCCCCACGACATCACGCCCCGAGTGATCCTGGCCCCGATGGCCGGGGTCACCGACAAGCCGTTCCGGATGCTGTGCAAGCGGCTCGGTGCCGGGCTGTGCGTGTCGGAAATGACGACCTCGGACCCGCGCTTCTGGTCGACCGCGAAATCGCGCCACCGCATGGACCACGTCGGCGAGCCGGCGCCGATCAGCGTGCAGATCGCCGGCACCGTGCCCGAGGTGATGGCGCAGGCCGCCCGCTACAACGTCGACCACGGCGCGCAGATCATCGACATCAACATGGGCTGCCCGGCCAAGAAGGTCTGCAACGCCTGGGCGGGCTCGGCGCTGATGCGCGACGAGGCGCTGGTCGCGCGCATCCTCGAGGCTGTCGTCGCCGCCGTCGACGTGCCGGTGACGCTGAAGATCCGCACCGGCTGGGCCGCCGACCGGAAGAATGCGCTGGCAATCGCGCGCATCGCGCAGGAAGCCGGCATCGCCTCGCTGGCCGTGCACGGCCGCACCCGCGACCAGCAGTACACCGGCGTGGCCGAGTACGACACGATCGCCGCGGTCAAGGCGGCGCTGTCGATTCCGGTCGTCGCCAACGGCGACATCGATTCGCCCGACAAGGTCGCCGCGGTGCTCGCGCACACCGGCTGCGACGCGGTGATGGTCGGGCGCGCGGCGCAGGGCCGGCCGTGGATCTTCCGCGAGATCGGCCACTTCCTCGCCACCGGGCAGCGCCTGCCGCCGCCGACGCTGGACGAGGTCCGCGACGTGCTGCTCGGCCATCTCGACCACCTGCACGACTTCTACGGCGAAGAGTCCGGCGTGCGCATCGCACGCAAGCACCTGGGCTGGTACGCGAAGGACCGGCCCGAGAACGCCGCGTTCCGCGACGTGGTCAACCGCGCCCAGACCGCCGAGGCCCAGCGCCGCCTGACCCGCGACTACTTCGATGCACTGGCCGCCGGCGTCGTACCGGACGTCGCCGCAGCCGCCTGATTCCCCGTCCACGCCAGCGAGGCCGGCCATGATTGCCCCGACCGAACCGACCGCATCGCCGTACCTGCACGGGTTCTCGCCGACCGAACAGGCGCGGCTGGTCAAGCAGGCGCGGATCGCCGAGTCGACGATCTTCCGCGACATCGACTACACCGGCGCGCGGCGCTTGATCGAGGTCGGCAGCGGCGTCGGCGCGCAGACCGAGATCCTGCTGCGGCGGTTTCCCGACCTGCACGTCGACTGCATCGACTTCAGCCGCGCGCAGCTCGAGGCCGCGCGCGCGAACCTCGGCGCACGCGCCTGGCTCGACGGCCGCTATGCGCTGCACGAGGCCGACGCGGGCGATCTGCCGTTCGAGGCGCGGACGTTCGACGCGGCGTTCCTGTGCTGGGTGCTGGAGCACGTGCCGTCGCCGGCGCGCGTGCTCAGCGAGCTGCGCCGCGTGCTGTCGCCCGGCTCGCCGGTGTACATCACCGAGGTCATGAACGCCTCGTTCCTGCTCGACCCGTACTCGCCGAACGTGTGGCGCTACTGGATGGCGTTCAACGACTTCCAGATCGACAGCGGCGGCGATCCGTTCGTCGGCGCGAAGCTCGGCAACCTGCTGCTGGCCGGCGGCTTCCGCGACGTCAGCACGCAGGTCAAGACGTTCCACTTCGACAACGGCGAACCGGCGCGGCGCAAGGCGATGATCGCGTTCTGGGAGGAGCTGCTGCTGTCGGCGGCCGACCAGCTCGTCAGCGCCGGGAAGGTCACGGCCGAGGTCGTCGACGGCATGCGCCGCGAGTTCCACCAGGTACAGAACGATCCCGACGCCGTCTTCTTCTACGCGTTCGTGCAGGCGCGCGCGACGGTCTACTGAGCCGGGTCGGGCGACCCGCGGTCAGCGGATCGGGAAGTCGAAGTAGCGCTTCGGCTCCGGCTCGGGGTCGAGCGTGTAGTGCCACCACTCCAGCGGGTAGTTGCGGAAGCCCGCGGCCGCCATCGCCGCGCGCAGGCGCTCGCGGTTGCCGCGCTGCTGCGGCGACACCGCCGGCGAGTCGGTGTTCGCCCGCGGGTCGAAGAAGTCGTACTCGGTGCCCATGTCCAGCGGCAGGCAGCGCGCGGCTTCGCAACGCAGCAGGGTCAGGTCCAGCGTCGCACCGCGGCTGTGGCCCGAAGTCGGCGAGATGTAGTCGCCGAGCAGCTCACGCTTGCTCAGATTCGGGTAGTGCGTGGCCTTGGTGCGCTGGTCGCCCAGGTCGGCGGCCCAGCGCACGAAATGCTGTACGGCGCGCGCGGGCCGGTAGCAGTCGTACACCCGCAGCCGCAGTCCTTCGGCGCGCAGCGCGGCCTCGGCCTTGGCCAGCGCGTCGGCGGCAGGCGCCTGCAGGAAGCAGCGGCCGGTCTCGTAGCCGTCGACGCGGCCGCCAGTGAAGTTGTTTGGGCCGGCGTAGCGCATGTCGACGTCGAGATCGGCGACGCGGGCGCGCACGTCGACCATGCCGGCCGCCTCGGGCGTCTCGGCCGCGGCGATCGGCATCGGACTCCCGCTTCCGCCGCGCATCGGCGACAGCGCGTGCGCGGCCAGCGCGAAGGCCAGCCACGGCAGCACGTAGTACGCGAATTCGCGGAGGCGGGACGACTTCCTGGTCATGGGCATGCGATCGGCGGGCGGGGAGCCGTTCCTGGGCAACGTGCGCATAGTGCAAACCGAATGCGGGGAGCGGTCAACTGCCGGCAGTTGCCATGGCCCGTTGGGGGCCGCCGGGCTGAACGGTACAGCCGCGCGGGCCTGCGGGCGTTGGCGTCCAGGCCGGCGAGCCCGCACGAGCCGGTCAGATCCGAACGGGAGGCTGCTGCAGGCGTCTGCCTCGGCTTACCGGTTAGCGGCCACGGCTGGCGGCCCGGAGCCGGGCCCCTCAAAAAAATGGCGGCCCGGTACGCGGGCCGCCAACGGGGAGCGTCAGAAATTCCAGCTGACCACGAGCTGCGCGTAGCGCGGCGACTGCCAGCGGGTGCCGGTGCCGAAGGTGGTCCGGTAGACGCCCGGCCCCTTCTCGTAGCGCTGGCGCACATTGATGACCTCCTGCTCGTTGAGCAGGTTGAAGACCGACAGCCGCGCCTTCAGGTCGATGCCCTCGACCGGCAGGGTCCAGGTGACGTTGGCGCCGAGGTTGTAGGTCCACGGCATGCGCCCGAACGCGCCGCGCTCGCTGAACTCGTGGACGCGGTTCTGCCACGGGCCGGAACAGTTCTGCACGCAGATCCAGCCGCTGCCGCCGCCGCTGCCCTCGGAGGTGAAGCTGCCGACCGAGAAGTTCTCGTCCGGCCAGGTCACGCCGAACGCGCTGATCGGCGCGCCGGACTGCGCGACCAGCGTGCTGCCGAACGTCCACATCTCGTTGAGCTTGAAGCTGCCGCGCAGCTTGACCTGGTGCCGGTGGTCGTTGAACAGGTCGCCGTAGCGCTCGTTGACGGCCGGGTGGTCCCAGTGCTGGACCATGCCGGTGTCGCCGTAGTTGGTGTCGGAGTTCACCGGGCCTTCGTGGTTGCCGTCCAGCTTCGACCACAGGTACGACGCATTGAAGGCCCACCGGTCGTCCCACGCGCGGTCGATCTGGAACTCCAGCGCCTTGTACGTGCGGCGCGGGTCCTTGTAGCCGATGATCCGGTTGCTGCCGACGGTGATGTAGCCCTCCTTCGACGTGTCGATGGTGACCCAGCCGTTCTGGGCGCAGCCCATCGCGGTGGTGCCCCACAGGGTCAGCTCCTCGCCCGGGTTGGCGATCGGGAACAGCGTGGCGTGGCGCACGCCGCACAGCGCGTTGATGCGCACGTCGTCGAGCGCGCCCTCCATCTTCCGGTAGGTGCCGTTGACGCCCCAGGACCACGCCTGGTTGATCATGCTCTGGAAGCCGAGGATGAACTCGTCCTGGTACACGGCATCGAGGTCGCGGTCCACGCTGCTGCGCAGGTCACCGACGCCGATGTTCATGTCGTCATCGACCGGGCCGATCTGCGCGCCGAGGATGGGCTGCCGGTAGCTGGCGCCGGTGACCGGATTGGTTGCCTGCTGCCATCCGTTCAACGCCCAGTACGTGTACTCGTCGGTCAGGCCGCCGGCGAAGGTGTAGTTGATGTTGTTGGTGACCGGCAGGTAGTAGCGCCCGGCGTTGCCGAACAGCTTCATGCGCCCGTCGGCGCGCACGTCCCACGAGAAGCCCACGCGCGGCGACACCAGGTCGTCCATCTTGATGAAGCTGCTGCCGGTGGCGGTCTTGTTCTCGAACGCGTCGACGCGGACGCCGAGGTTCAGGACCAGGCTCGGGGTGACGTTCCACACGTCCTCGACGTACCAGGCGTTGGCGGTCGTCTCGAACACGCCGCCGTCGGCGCGCCGGCGCCCCATGACGATCGCGTTGACGCCCGCGGGCACCGTCGCGCCGTTGTCGAGCAGGCTGCCGGGCGCGCGCGAGTACACGGTGTAGCGCGTGCCGTCCGGGCCCGGGTACGAGGTGGTGCGGTCGGTGGTCATCTCCTCGCTGTCGACGCCGAACCGCAGCAGGTGGTCGCCCAGCGTCCACTCGAAGTCGAGCCGGCCGACCTTGCGTTCGTCGTGGTGGTCGACGACCGAGGTGCCGGTGAACGGATGGCAGCTCACCGGCGGCCGGCCCAGTGCCGTGTACGCGGCGTTGTAGCTCGAGTCGATGATCACCTGCGAGCACAGCGTGTCGGCCGGCGAGTAGGTCAGCGCCTTGCTCTTGTTGATGCCGTACATCGCCTTGGCGGTAAAGCTTTCGCCGAAGCGACCGGTGTACGTGGCCGAACCGCTGGTGCCGCCGCTTTCAGCCGTGCTGCTCCCGGTGAAGCTGGTCGTGCGGGCGTTGTCCCAGTCGTAGGCGTAGGTCTCGGCGGTGGTCTCGGTCTCGTCGGAGAAGCCCATCACCTCCAGCAGGTGGCTGTCGGTGATGTTCCAGTCGAGCTTGGCGCCCCAGAACCCGTCGCCGTTCTCCGAGTCGGTCCAGCTGGCGCCGTTGGTGCTGGTGTTGCTGGCGTCGGTCTCGCGCTGCTCGTACATCGCGAACAGGAACACGCGGTCGCGCAGCAGCGGGCCGGACGCCCAGACATTGCCCTTCATGAAGCTGCGCGAGTCGCGGCTGGCGCGGTAGTACACCGGCACCGGGTTGCCTGCGGCGTCGGTGTCGGAGAACTGGTGGTCGTCGGCGCTGGACTGCAGCGCGCTGGGCTCGAAGGTGAAGGTCACGCCGCCGTCGAACTCGTTGCCGCCGCGGCGGGTCACGGCGTTGATCACGCCGCCGGTGCTGCGGCCGAACTCGACCGAATAGCCGCCGGTCTTGACCTGGAACTCCTGGAAGAAGTCGAACGGCGCCGCGGAGAAGCTTTGCCGGCGGTAGAAGTCGGTGACGTTGAGGCCGTTGATGAACACCGAGTTCTCGGCCACCGACGAGCCGCCGAACGAGATGCCGCCGAACGACGAGTTTCCGCCGATCACGCCCGGGGCCACCAGCGCGACGGACGTCAGGCTCTGGTCCACCGGGATGCGCGCGATCTCCTCGCGCGTGATGTTGGTGGCGGTCTCGGTCGACCGCACGTCGACGCGGTTCACCACGCGCGAGCCGATCACCTGCACCGAGTCGAGGTTGACGACGTCACCGCCGCTGCCGAGGTTGACCGTGGTCGTGCCGCCCAGCGCCACGTTGACCTGCACCGGCGCGCCGACCGGCTGGCCGTCGCGAACCACCTGCAGCGTGTAGTCGCCGACCGGCAGCTGGCTGAGCCGGTACGCGCCGTTGGAGCCGACGGTCACCGTGCGGGTGACGCCGGTGGCGGGGTTGCTGACCGTGATCTGGTCGCCGGCGCTGGCGCGGCCCGCGACGGCGCCGGTCACGCTCTGCGCGAGCGCCATCGGCGCCACCGTGCCCAGGCACGCACCCAGCGCGAGGCACAGCGCCGCTTTCTTCATCCGCTTCGACAACGACCGCCTGGCTTTCATGTCCCCTCCAACGCGTGATGTGGACCGCGAGTCGCCGGCATCAGTGGCCCGGCGATGGCGGCAGTACCTTGGCCTCGAACGTGTAATCCCACTGGTCGAAGTAGAGGTTCCCTCCCCTCCACTCCGCCTCGCCGCGCTGGGAGTCCACGGTCTCGGATCGGAAATGCTGTTTCGGCGGAACCAGCGGCGTTCCGTAGTCGTCATTGAAGGCGATGCGATACGCATCGAGCCCGCCGAAGTAGAACCACTCCAGCCCCGGGTCGCGCTCGCCCTCGAACCGGCCGGTGGTGACGTCCATCGGCAGCCAGCCGTACGGGGCGAGGTACATCCAGCCCCAGTCGTGCAGGTTGTCGTAGTCGCCGTCGGAGAAGACCATCCCCGACTGCCAGCGCGCGGGAATACCGTTGAGCCGCAGCAGCGTCATCAGCAGCAATGTCTGCTGCCCGCAGTCGCCGTGTCCGGTGGCCAGCACGTAGTGGGGGATGTTGCGGATCGTCGAGTACTCGCGCGCGCCGGCCCACGGGATGCGGTCGACGGCCTCGAACAGCTTGCGCGCGACGCGGTACGGATTGGATTCGTCGCCGACGACGCGCGCCGAGAACGCGCGGATCTCGTCGCTGAAGACGATGTGCGGCGGTCGTTCGCCCAGGTGCTCGGCCAGCGCGGCGGTCGGCACGACCGGCACGACGCTGTCGGGATCGATCGCGTGCACCTGCGCGTGGACGGTCAGTTCGTAGTCGATCGCGAAGCGCGTCGGCTGGCCGGCCACCGCGCGCTGCTCGAGGTAGACGGTCCGCTGGCGGGTGTCCTCGGGCGCGACGACTGCCTGCGCCGGCGTGGTCGCGTGCAGGCGCAGCCCATCCTGCTGGCCCGGAAGGGCGCGCGGGTACGGGATCCACGCGCGCACGGTCTCGCCGGCGGGGACCGCGTCGGCCTCCACGACGAGGGACTGCGTGACCCGCACGCGGCGCGGGGCCACGCTGCTCGCGCCGGTGGCGCGCGCGTGGGCGAGCGCCTCGGCGTGGTGCGCGTGCGGGGACTCCATCGGTCCGCCGCCGCCCGCGGCCGGTCGGGCGCGCCGCGCTGCCGCGTCGGGGCTGAGCAGGAACAGGTTCGAGACTGCGCGGGCGAAGTAGCGGGGCTCGCCGTCGATGACCAGGTGCTCGAGCTGCCCGGCCCGCGTCCAACGGTCGAATTCGTCGTCGCGCAGGTCCGGCACCTGCGCCCGCAGCCGCTCGCGCGCGGCCGCCTCGTCGAGCGGGAAGTCCAAGCGGATCCGGCGCATGCGTTCGCGCTCGAAGGCCAGCGCATCGCGGGTCGCGGGGGCCAGCGCGCCGTCGGCGAGCGCTGCGTCGATGCGGCGGCCGGCGTCGGCAAAGGCGCCGCGATCGACCAGCGACGCGACCGCCGGCAGCGGGTCCTCGACGGCCCGCGTTGGCCGCGCCGCCATGGCCAGGCACGCGCAGGCCAGCAGCGCGGACACCACGCGCGCCGGCGTCGGCGAAACCTGCTCGATGCTGCCCCTGCTCACGCCGCCGACCGCCCCTGGCTGACTGTCGCGGCTGTGTAACATGGGGATCAGGGCGCGTCAATAATTTATTCTTGACTAAAACATCGACTGAAGTATCTATTCCACTTCGACGGGCGCTGCCCGCGGAAGAAGACGCCCCGATGCCCGTTTGCGTTTCCCCAGCACCCCCGCCGCAGGCCGGTGCCATGGCCCTCCGGCGGGCGTGGATGCTGCCGCTGCGCGCCACCGCCGTGGTGCTCGCGCTCGCGACGCCGTTCGCGCTCGCAGCCGCGGCGACCGGCCCGTCTGCGAACCCGCCCCACGGGGTCGTCGGCGTCGAAGACGCCCAGCTCGATCCCCGCTATTGGGTGGCCCGCCATCCGAACCCCGATGCGGCGTACCTCGACCGGCCCGCCATCGACGCGCACAACGCGACCCTTCGGGCGACCGACCGCAGCGTCCACGACCTGCAGGCCCTCCCGCGGGTGCTCCCGCGGGAGCAGGTCGCGCAGTGGGTGGGCGCGCTGTCGGCGCCGCCATCGCGAACGCTCTACGACGTGCAGGGCGCTCCGCTCCCGCCCGCCACGCTCGCGGGCATCGTCGCCAACGCTGCGGTCGCGGCGATCCCGGCCGAGCGGCCGGCGCGCTACGGGCTCGCCGTGCGGCGCGCCGACTTGCGCACGTTCCCGACCGCGCTGCGGGTGTTCCGCGAGGTCGGCGACACCGACATTGACCGCTTCCAGGAAAGCACGCTGTTCCCGGGCGACCCGGTGGTGATCGCGCACGAGAGCGCCGACGGCCAGTGGTGGTTCGTCGTCAGCCCGCGCTATGCCGCGTGGGTGGAGCGCCGCCACATCGCCGAGGGCGACGCCGGGCAGGTGCTCGGCCACACGACGCGGTCGCCGTACCGGATCGTCACCGGCGCGACGGCGCACACGGTCTACAACCCCGAGCTGCCGGCCGTGTCGGAACTGCAGCTCGACATGGGGGTGCGGATGCCGCTGCGCACCGACTGGCCCGCCGACCGCGCGGTCCACGGGCAGCACCCCTACGCCTCGCACGTCGTCGACCTGCCCACGCGCGACGCCGATGGGCGGCTGCGGTTCGCCCCCGCGCTGCTGCCGCGCCGCGAGGACACCGCGGGCACCCCGCTGGCGCTGACCCCGCGCAACCTCATCGGGCAGTCGTTCAAGTTCCTCGGCGAGCGCTACGGGTGGGGGCACGCGTACAACGGGCGCGACTGCAGCGGCTTCGTGTCGGAGGTCTATCGCAGCCTCGGCGTCGAGTTGCCGCGCAACACGAGCGACCAGGCGCGCAGTCCGGCGCTGGCCGGGGTCGTGTTCGGCGAGCGCGACGGACGCGAGGCGCGCGAGGCCGCCGTGCGCGCGCTGCAGGTCGGCGACCTGGTGTACATCCCCGGCCACGTGATGATGGTGATCGGGCACGTCGACGGCGCGCCGTACGTCATCCACGACACCACCGGCATCTCCTACCGCGGCGCCGGCGGCGCACTGGTGCGCATGCCGCTGAACCAGGTCGCTGTCACTCCGCTGCTGCCGCTGATGTTCAACGCGCGCGAGCGCAAGGTCGACCGCATCACCGCCATCCGCCACGTGCGCCACGCCGCGCGCTGACCGCACTCCCGCCGACGAACCCGCCGAGCCACCCCCTTCATGAAGATCACCGACATCCGTTTCGGCCTGCTGCGCGTGCCGCTGAAGACGCCTTTCAAGACCGCGCTGCGCACGGTCGAGGCGGTCGAGGACATTGTCGTTACGGTCCACACCGACACCGGCCACGTCGGCTACGGCGAGGCGCCGGCCACGGCGGTGATCACCGGCGACACCCACGGCTCGATCGTGGAAGCCATCGGCCGCTACATCGCGCCGCGGCTGGTCGGCGAGGACATCGCCAACCTCAACCGCATCACCCAGCTCATACAGGGCGCGCTGGAGCGCAACACCAGCGCGAAGGCGGCGGTCGAGATCGCCGTCTACGACCTGTTCGGCCAGCTCTACGGCGCCCCGCTGTACCGGCTGCTCGGCGGCGGCGACCCGGTGATCACCACCGACATCACCATCAGCGTCGACTACATCGACAAGATGGTCGCCGACTCGATCAGCGCGGTGGACCGCGGCTTCGAGTCGCTGAAGATCAAGGTCGGCAAGGACATGGGCGTCGACGTCGAGCGGGTCAAGGCGATCTACGCTGCGGTCGAGGGCCGTGCCCTGCTGCGCCTCGATGCGAACCAGGGCTGGACGGCGAAGCAGGCCGTGCATGCGATCGGCACGCTCGAGGACGCCGGCGTGCGCCTCGAACTGGTCGAGCAGCCGGTCAAGGCGCACGACCTGGAGGGCATGAAGTACGTCACCGAGCGGGTCAACACGCCGATCATGGCCGACGAAAGCGTGTTCGGCCCGCGCGAAGTGATCGACCTGATCCGGATGCGCGCCGCGGACATCATCAACATCAAGCTGATGAAGACTGGCGGCCTGTCCAACGCGATCCGGATTGCCGACATCTCCGCGCTGTACGGGGTGGAGTGCATGATCGGCTGCATGCTGGAAACGAGCATCTCGGTGGCCGCGGCCGTGCACCTGGCGGTGGCCAAGTCGAACGTGATCACCAAGGTCGACCTCGACGGCCCGTCGCTGTGCGCGTTCAACCCGGTCGACGGCGGAGTGCAGTTCAACGAGTCGGAGATCTCGGTGACCGATGCGCCCGGCCTCGGCATCCGCGAGATCCGCGGGCTCGAACCCTACCGGGCCTGACGCGCGGCCCGGAGTTGAATCGACGATGATTCCGCCATGCCACCGCTGCTGAAGATCCGCGCCGAGCGCGACCGCATGTCGGCGATCGAGCGCCGCATCGCCGACTACCTGCTCGACAACGCGCACCTGCTGCGCGACTACTCGTCTCAGCAGCTCGCCGACGCGCTCGGGATCAGCCAGTCGAGCGTGGTGAAGTTCAGCCAGAAGCTCGGCTTCAAGGGCTACCCGGACCTCAAGTACACGATCGGGCAGGCCATCGCACGCGGCACCGGCATTGAGGAGGCGTCCGTGCGCGCCGACGACGCGGGCGACCCGCACGCGGCGCTGGCCGATTCGCTGTGGCAGATGAAGGCGCAGGCCGAGGCCGCGACGCGGCTGATCAATCCGCCCGCGCGCATCGATGCGATCGCCGCGGCGATCGAAGCCGCCGGCAAGGTCTACATCATCGGGCTCGGCGAAGACGGCATCCCGGCGCGCGCGTTCGCCACCCGGCTGTCGATGCTCGGGGTGCTGACGGTCCACTACGTCGATGCGGCGCTGATGCAGGCCGGCGTGTCCAGCGCCGCGCCGGGCGACGTGCTGCTGGTGTTCTCCGAACACGGGCGCCAGCCGTCGCTGTGCCAGATCGGGCGCGGCGTGCGCGAACTCGGCGGCAGCGTGGTCACCGTCACCCGGCACACGCCCAACCCGCTGCGCGCGCACGCCGACCATGCGCTGCTGGTGTCCGCGCACCACGAGTGCCGCTACATCGAGCCGCTGCTGTACCAGTCGGCCCTGCAGCACCTGCTCGACGTGCTGTTCGTGCTGCTGTGCGAAGGCAGCGCGGCGCGACGCGACCGGCTCGACCTCAACCTCGATCGCATGCACGATCTGCCCGATGGCTGATGCGGCCGTGGACGCTGTGATGCCGCACCGCCCGGCGCACGCCCCTTCCTTCCCGTACAGGACCACACCGACGATGCCCCGACTCCTCGCCGCCACCGTGCGCACCGCGCTCCTCGGCATCGCCCTGGCGGCCACCGGCTGCACCACGGTGGCCGAGCCGGCCGCCTCGACCGACGCGCAGGCGTGGGCGCAGGCGCAGCAGATGGTCGTCGTCACCACGCCCGGCTGGGACGCGATCGACGGCCAACTTCGCCGGTTCGAACGCACCCCCGCCGGCTGGCGCGAAGTCGGCCCGGGCGCGCCGATCGTGATCGGCCGCAGCGGCAGCGGATGGGGGCTGGGCCTGCACCCGACGCAGGCGACCGGCCCGCAGAAGCGCGAAGGCGATGGCCGCGCGCCCGCCGGCGTGTTCGCGATCGGTCCTGCGTTCGGCTACGCGCCGAGCGCCGACACCGCGCTGCCGTACCAGGCGATGGATGCCGGCGACTACTGCATCGACGTGCCCGATTCGCCGCTGTACAACCGCATCGTCGATACCAAGGACGTCGGCGCCGAAGCGGTCAAGGGATCCACCGAGCCGATGCGCCGCGACATCCACCTCGACGGCGACGACGTGTACCGGCTCGGGTTCGTGATCGAGCACAACGCGGGCGGCCGCGCGAACGCCGGCAGCTGCATCTTCGCCCACCTGTGGCGGGGCCCGTCGCGGCCGACGGCGGGCTGCACCGCGATGGCCGAGCCAGCGATGCGCGAGCTGCTGGCGTGGCTGGGGCCCAACCGCAAGCCGGTGTTCGTGCTGCTGCCCGAGCCCGAGTACCGACGCGTCCAGGCCGAATGGGGCCTGCCGCCGCTGCCGTGACGCGCGCCGGCGCGTCCACGCTGCCGCGCCGCGCGTAGGTCCACGCCCCTCCTCTTCCGCTTCCTTTGGAATCCGCCACGTGTCGACGACTGCCCGCGTACTGCTCGGCCTCCTGCTCGGTGCCGCGATCGGCCTGGCGCTCGCGTGGTGGGACGCGTCCACCGCGACAGTCGTCGCCGACGCGGTCCAGCCGATCGGCCGCCTGTGGCTCAACGCGCTGCAGATGACCGTGGTGCCGCTGGTCGTCGCGCTGGTGATCATCGGCGTCAACGCCGCCCGCGACGCGGCCGCATCGGGGCGCACCGCGCGCCGCGCGATCGCGACGTTCGTCGTGCTGCTGTCGGCCGGCGCCGCGTTCGCCGCGATCGCCGCACCGCTGCTGCTGTCGCTGCTGCCGCGCCCAGCCGGGCTGGCCGAATCGCTGCGCGCGGCATCGCCGGAGGCCTCGACGCTGTCGGTGCCGGCGTCGCTGGGCGAGTGGTTCACCGCGATCATCCCGAGCAATGCGATCGCCGCCGCCGCGCAGAACGCGATGCTGCCGCTGGTGGTGTTTGCGCTGTTCTTCGGCTTCGCGCTCGCGCGGATCGAGCCGGAGCGTCGGCACCGGCTGCTCGAGCTGGTGCAGGCCGTCGCCGACGTGATGATCGTGATCGTGCGCTGGGTGCTGTGGGCCGCGCCGCTGGGCGTATTCGCGCTGGTTCTCGCGGTGTGTGCGCGCGTTGGCAGCGGCATGCTCGGCGCGTTCGGCACCTACATCGGCCTGCAGGTGGTGCTGTACGTCGCCGCGACGCTGCTGCTGTACCCCGTGGCGGTACTGGCCGGCGGCGAGCGCCTGCGCCGCTTCGCCGCGGCGATCCTGCCGGCGCAGACCATCGCCGCCAGCACGCAGTCTTCGCTGGCGTCGCTGCCGGCGATGATCGAAAGCGCGCGCACCCGGCTCGGCCACCCGGTCGCGACCACGTCGCTGGTGCTGCCGATGGCGGTCACGCTGTTCCGGCTGACCAGCCCGATGCAGTACGTCGGCGTCGCGGCGTTCATCGCCTGGGCCTACGGCATCGACCTGTCGATCGCGCAGCTCGCCGCGGGCGCCGCGCTCGCAGTGGTGATCAGCATGGGCTCGGTGGGCCTGCCCGGGCAGGTCAGCTTCATGGCGACGAACATGCCGGTGTCGCAGGCGATGGGCCTGCCGGTCGAGCCGCTCGGCCTGCTGCTGGCGCTAGACACGATTCCCGACGTATTCGCCACGGTCGGCAACGTCACCGCCGACCTCACCGCGAACAGCATCGTGTCGCGGCAGGGCGCGGGCGACGCGCGCGACGAGCCCTCGACGGACACCGCGCTCGACTGACGCGCACTCGACTGATGCGCGCGGTTGGCACGCGGCCCGCGTGCAGCGCATCGCTCCCGCATCGATCGTGCCCAAAGCGGTGGGTTACCCCACGTCAGCAAGGGCCGTGCCGCAACGGGCACGAATCCGCGCGGCCATGGCATCAGTCAGGGGTGCGTCCGGCACGCGTTTTCCTGCGCGCATGAGCGAATGATTCGGTGGCGGTCATGCCCCCTGCCGCGCGGCGCGCCGACCGCACCCCGCCGCCCGGCCCCCCACCGGAGAGAGCACCATGAAGATCCGCTACGCCATCGCAGCCCTCGCCCTGTGCTTCGCGACGCCCGCGTTCGCCGAAGACCCGATCAGCCAGCTGGCCGATGCGACCGGCCTGAGCGAACGCAAGGTCCAGATGGTCCTCGGCACGCGCAGTTCGTTCGCCGAGTACCGGTACACCTACGACCGTGCACTCGAGCAGTTCCGCGACGCGGTCGGCGAGGAGCAGTACCAGCGCTTCGTCGCCGGCCAGCCGATCGACCTCGAAGCCGTCGCGCGTGCGCGCGCCACCGCGCAGAGCGCCCGCACCGACGTCGCCGCCCGCCTGTGACGACGTCATCGCGCGGTCGCGGGCGGCGCCCCTGACGGCGTCGCCGGCGACTGCGCGATCGTCGGCTCGCGCCAGATCCGCTGCCACAGCGCCCCCAGCCGCTGCGTGGCCTGCCATGGCCACTGCAGCTGCCGGGGCGGCGTCGCGCGCCAAGCGCCGCCCTCGCGCCGCGCCACGGCGAAGCGGAACGTGTAGTCCGGCTCCGATCCCATCCGCAGGTCGCTGAGCACCAGCGCGCCGTCGCGCTGCTCGGCCTTCATGAAGCCGCGGTTGAACCACGACAGCCGCTGCACCGACGGCTGCGTGGAGACCATGCGCAGCGCCGCGACGTCCGAACCGTGCGAGCGGAACGCGATCGGCCCGCGATCGGCCACCAGCGAGCGCTCGCCTTCGACGAAACCGTGCGGCGTCATCGCGACCACCCGCCACAGCAGCGTGGTGAACGGCGCCGGCGTCGAGAAGCGCGGCGCGTCCTGCAGCCCCAGCGCGGCGAGGCTGCGCTCGGCGTCGCGTTCGACCACGGCCTTGGCCACCAGCGACCAGCCCAGGTAGGCGGTGCTCAGTGCCAGCCCGATCACGAGCGCGCGCTGACCGCGCTGCGACGCACGCGCGAACCACGCGACGCCGCACGCGGCCAGCAGCCACACCGTGTACAGCGGGTCGATGATGAACACGCTCGACCACATCGCCGGCGGCAGCGGCAGCGGCCACAGCAGCTGGGTGCCGTACACGGTGAAGGCGTCGAGCAGCGGGTGCGTGACCAGCGCGAGCGCGATCGCCCAGAACCAGCGCCGCGGCGCCTGCGCGACGCGGCCGCCGCGGGTGCGGCACCACGCCCAGATCGCCCACGCGACGACCGGCAGCACGAACAGCGAATGGCTCGCGCTGCGATGCCAGGTCATCCGCGCGACCGGGTCCTCGGTCAGCAGGTTGATCGGAATGATGTCGAGGTCCGGCAGCGTGCCGAGCGCGGCGCCGGCGAGCAGCGCGGCGCGGCGGTGCTGCGGCGGGGCGATGGCGGCGGCGACGGCGGCGCCGAGGACGATCTGGCTGAGCGAATCCATCCGCCGATCGTACCGGCTGCACGCGGCGGGCCGGCGTCCGGCGCGCCGTGGTCGGGCCGCTTAACCCCATGGCAACATCGGCCCGGCGCAGAATGCACCGGCGCGGCCGAGCCTGTATCATGCGCGGCCATCCTTTTATCCGAATGCAAGGATATAGCCCGATGTCGAGCTACCTGTTCACCTCCGAATCCGTCTCCGAAGGCCATCCGGACAAGATCGCCGACCAGATCTCCGATGCCGTCCTCGACGCGATCCTCGCGCAGGACAAGCGCGCCCGCGTGGCGTGCGAGACGATGGTGAAGACCGGCGCGGCGATCGTCGCCGGCGAGGTCACCACCAACGCCTGGGTCGACATCGAGTCGCTCGCGCGCAAGGTGATCAACGACATCGGCTACAACAACTCCGAGGTGGGCTTCGACGGCCACACCTGCGCGATCATCAACATGCTCGGCAAGCAGTCGCCCGACATCAACCAGGGCGTCGACCGCAAGAAGCCGGAAGAACAGGGCGCGGGCGACCAGGGCCTGATGTTCGGCTACGCCTGCAACGAGGCCCCGGAGTACATGCCGGCGCCGCTGTACTACTCGCACCGCCTGGTCGAGCAGCAGGCCAAGGTCCGCAAGAGCGGCAAGCTCAAGTGGCTGCGTCCGGACGCGAAGTCGCAGGTCACCCTGCGCTACGACGGCAACAAGATCCTCGGCCTCGACGCCGTCGTGTTGTCGACCCAGCACGATCCGGACATCAAGCAGAAGGACCTGATCGAGGCCGTGCGCGCCGAGATCCTGGTGCCGGTGCTGCCGAAGAAGTGGCTGGAAGCGCTGTCGAAGAACAAGGTGCACATCAACCCGACCGGCAAGTTCGTGATCGGCGGTCCGGTGGGCGACTGCGGCCTGACCGGGCGCAAGATCATCGTCGACAGCTACGGCGGCATGGCCCGCCACGGCGGCGGCGCGTTCTCCGGCAAGGACCCGTCGAAGGTCGACCGCTCCGCGGCGTACGCGGCGCGCTATGTCGCCAAGAACATCGTCGCCGCCGGGCTGGCCGACAAGTGCGAGGTGCAGGTCTCGTACGCGATCGGCGTGGCCGACCCGACCTCGATCTCGGTCACCACGTTCGGCACCGGCCACATCAGCGACGACAAGATCGAGAAGCTGATCCGCAAGCACTTCGACCTGCGCCCGTACGGCATCACCCGGATGCTCGACCTGGAGCACCCGATCTACCAGCCGACCGCCAGCTACGGCCACTTCGGCCGCAAGCCGAAGGAAATCAGCTACACCGACGGCGCCGGCAAGAAGCACAAGGCGACGGCCTTCTCGTGGGAGAAGACCGACCGCGCCGAGGCGCTACGCAAGGACGCCGGGCTGAAGAAGTAACACAGCCTCGCGCCGCCCTGCGGCCGCTGAAGCAGTCTGGACGGGCCGCAATCGCGGCCCGTTCCTTTTTGCGTCGATCGCGTCTGCGTGGACTGCGGATGCAGGGCGCAGCGCATGAAGGCCGCAAACGACAGCGGGGCGCCGGAGCGCCCCGCTGTCGTGTCCGATCGCCGCCGCGCTACTTCGACGCGGGCGCCGGCGCCGCGCCGCCGCCCTGCTTCACGTAGCGCTCGAGCCAGTCGTTGCTCTCGGCCAGCATGTGCAGGATCGACTCGCGCGCGCGGTAGCCGTGCGACTCGTTCGGCAGCATCACCAGACGTGCGGTGCCGCCCAGGCCCTTGATCGCGGCAAACATGCGCTCGCTCTGGATCGGGAACGTGCCGGAGTTGTTGTCCTGCTCGCCGTGGATCAGCAGGATCGGGTCCTTGATCTTCTGCGCATGGTTGAACGGCGACATCGCCGCGTAGGTGACCTGCGCCTGCCAGTAGTTGCGCTCCTCGGCCTGGAACCCGAACGGCGTGAGCGTGCGGTTGTACGCGCCGCTGCGCGCGATGCCGGCCTTGAACAGCCGGGTGTGCGCGAGCAGGTTCGCGGTCATGAACGCTCCGTACGAGTGGCCGCCGATGGCGATCCGGTCGCGGTCGGCGACGCCGCGCGCGACCACCGCGTCGACCGCGGCCTGGGCGCTGTCGGTCAGCTGCTGCAGGTAGGTGTCGTTCGGCTCGCGGTCGCCCTCGCCGACGATCGGCATCGAGGGGTCGTCGAGCACCGCGTAGCCCATCGCCAGGAACGCCTGCGGTCCCCAGTAGCCGATCGCGTTGAAACGGTACGGCGAGTCCGTGACCTGGCTGGCCGCGCTGGCCGATTTGAACTCCTGCGGGTAGGCCCACATCAGCAGCGGCAGCGGGCCGTCGCGCTTGGCGTCGTGGCCCGGCGGCAGGTAAAGGGTGCCGGTCAGCTCGACGCCGTCCTTGCGGCGGTAGCGGATCTGCTCCTTGCGCACGTCGCGCAGCTGCGGCGTCGGGTGCGGGAAGCGGGTCAGCGCCACCGGCGCGGTCGCCGCCGCAAGATCACGGACGTAGTAGTTGGCCGGCTCGGTCGGCGACTCGCGGGTGGTGACGATGCGCCGGCCGGTGTCGTCGAGCATCGCGCGCGGCACTTCGTAGTGCGGCGCCTGCGAATGGAACAGCCGGGTCTTGGCCTTCGTCGCCAGGTCGAGGCGGTCGACGAACGGGCGGTCGCCCTCGGGCGACGCACCGTCGCCGAGCAGGAACACCGCGTCGCCATCGAGCACCAGCCGCGACTGGCCGTTCTCGTCGGCGCGCGTGGCCGGCGTGCCCGGGTCGCGGTAGCGGTCCTCGTACGACCCTTCGAACACGAGTGTCGGGGCGGTCGTCGGGGCATCGGGCGCGACGCGCCACTGTTTCGTCTGCCGCGTCTTCCACCACGCCTCCGACAGCAGGGCGAGGTCGCCGCGCCCCCAGTCGATCCGCGCCAGCCGGGTGCCGAGCCGCGCGAGCGTCACCGGCGGGTCCTTGAACGGAGCCGACTGCAGGAACACCGCGTCGCGCACGTCGGCCGCGCGCGACGGATCGCCGCCGTCCTGCGCTTCGGCCCACGCCAGCGTCGCCGGCGCGTCGCTGCGCCACTCGATGTCGCGCACGCCGGTCGGCACCGCGTCGTTGCCGGTCGGCAGGCCCTCGAACAGCGGCAGCGCGGCGACTTCGTGCACGCGCCTGCCATCGAGCCCGAGCACTTCGATGCGGCGCGGGAAGTAGAACCACGGCACGACGTACGAGAACGGCCGCTCGATCCGCTGCGACAGCAGCAGCGTGCCGTCCGGCGACGGCTGCACCGAGACGAACAGGTCGGGCGCGCCAACCGGCACCGCCCGGCCGTCGAGGCCGACCAGCGCGGTCTGCGAGCGCAGGTAGTGGGCGAACACCTGCGCGTCGGACTCGTTGCGCAGCAGGTCCTGGTAGGTCCGCAGCTGGCGCACGCTGCCGCCGCCGTCGGTCTGCTGCGTGGCGGGTCCGGTGGGGATCCCACCGAGCGACGGCGCCGCGCCCTGCCCTTCGGGCTGCAGCTGCACGACCAGGCGCCGGCTGTCGGGCATCCAGGTGTAGCCGCGGCCGCTGACGGTGTTGAGCGGCCGCGTCGTCAGGCGCCGCGCGCGG
The DNA here is from genome assembly GCF_003586305.1 of Cognatilysobacter tabacisoli. Classification (GTDB taxonomy): domain Bacteria; phylum Pseudomonadota; class Gammaproteobacteria; order Xanthomonadales; family Xanthomonadaceae; genus Cognatilysobacter_A; species Cognatilysobacter_A tabacisoli. The sequence continues at coordinate 1,632,028 of NZ_QXJI01000001.1, forward strand.
CGCTGGGCGACGTCGACGACCCACAGCTCGTTGCGGCCGCTGCGCGCGTCGACGTGGTTGAACGCCAGGTGCGACTGGTCCGGGGACCAGCTCATGCTCGCGATCGCCAGCGGCTGCGGCAGGCCCTGCAGGCGCCGGTCGGCCTGCGTGGCGATGTCGAGCAGCCACAGGTCGCTGCCGAACACGAAGCGGCTCTGCGCGTACGTGCGCGGGTTGATGCGGGTGCCGGCGAGCTTGAGCTCGGGCTGGGCGACGACGTCGATGCCGGGCAGGTTCGGCACCTGCATCAGCGCCGCCACGTCGCGCTTGGGGCCCAGCGACAGCTGCGGCGGACGTGGCGCATCGACCAGCGCCTGCAACGCCGGTGGCGGCAGGCGGTAGCCGTTCGCCGCCGTCGGGGCGGGATTGGAGCGGGGCGCGGCCTCCTGCGCCGGCACCGCGGCCGGCAGGAGGACGAGCAGCAGGAAACCGGACAGCAGCCCGGACAACTTCAGACGCCGCGAAGGCAGGTTCATGGGCGACCCATCGTGGGAACGGAGCAAGGGGACGCGCCGCGGGCCGGCATCGTCCCCTGCCGGCGGGCCCGTCGATGAACGGGGCAGGCGCGCGCCGGCCCCGGCCCGCGAGGATAGCGGCTTCGCGGCGGGCGAACCGGTACAATGGCGCCCGTTCGCCGAGGGGCGCTGCGACCGTGACGCAAGGGCACGGCCAGGCTCGGATGGACGCACCAGCTGCAACGGCGCCCGATGTCCGCGGACCACCGCGGAAGTCCGATCCCCGGATCGGTCTCCCCACTATCGGAGCTCACAATGAACGCAGTAACGAATCTGTTCCCGCCCGGGAACGACTACAAGGTCGCCGACATCTCGCTGGCCGACTGGGGCCGCAAGGAAATCGACATCGCCGAGCAGGAAATGCCCGGCCTGATGTCGATCCGCGAGAAGTACGCCGCCGCCAAGCCGCTCGCCGGCGTGCGCGTAACCGGCTCGCTGCACATGACCATCCAGACCGCCGTGCTGATCGAGACGCTGAAGGACCTCGGCGCCGACGTGCGCTGGGCGTCGTGCAACATCTTCTCGACCCAGGACCACGCGGCCGCCGCGATCGCCGCCACCGGCACGCCGGTGTTCGCGTGGAAGGGCGAGTCGCTCGAGGAGTACTGGGACTGCACGCTCGACGCGGTCTCGTTCCCGAACGGCAACGGCCCGCAGCTGGTCGTCGACGACGGCGGCGACGTGACCCTGCTGATCCACAAGGGCTATGAGCTCGAGCTGGGCGACAGCAGCTGGGTCAACTCGGCCTCGGGCAGCCACGAGGAGCAGGTGATCAAGGATCTGCTCAAGCGCGTCGCCAAGGAGCGCCCGGGCTTCTGGACCAACGTGGTCAAGGACTGGAAGGGCGTCTCGGAAGAGACCACCACCGGCGTGCACCGCCTGTACCAGATGCTCGAGGCCGGCAAGCTGCTGGTCCCGGCGATCAACGTCAACGACTCGGTCACCAAGTCGAAGTTCGACAACCTGTACGGCTGCCGCGAGTCGCTGGCCGACGGCCTCAAGCGCGCGATGGACGTGATGCTGGCCGGCAAGGTCGCGGTCGTGTGCGGTTACGGCGACGTCGGCAAGGGCTCGGCCCACTCGCTGCGCGCGTACGGCTGCCGCGTCGTGGTCACCGAGATCGACCCGATCAACGCGCTGCAGGCCGCGATGGAGGGCTTCGAGGTCAACACGGTCGAGGCGACGCTCGGCCGCGGCGACATCTACGTCACCACGACCGGCAACAAGGACGTGCTGACGCTCGAGCACATGCAGCAGATGAAGGACCAGGCGATTGTCTGCAACATCGGCCACTTCGACAACGAGATCCAGGTCGACAAGCTCAACGAGTCGGGCGCGGTCCGCCTGAACATCAAGCCGCAGGTCGACAAGTACACGTTCCCGAACGGCAACGCGATCTTCCTGCTGGCCGAAGGCCGTCTGGTCAACCTCGGCTGCGCCACCGGCCACCCGAGCTTCGTCATGTCGAATTCGTTCTCGAACCAGACGCTGGCGCAGATCGACCTGTGGGCGAACAAGGACGCGTACGAGAAGAAGGTCTACATCCTGCCGAAGAAGCTCGACGAGGAAGTCGCGCGCCTGCACCTGGAGAAGATCGGCGTGAAGCTGACCACGCTGACCGACGAGCAGGCCGCGTACCTGGGCGTCTCGAAGGACGGCCCGTACAAGCCGGAGCACTACCGCTACTGATCGCGCACTGCGGTCACGGCACACGGGAACGGGCGCTTCGGCGCCCGTTTTCGTTGCGGGGGCGCGCCCGCTGGCCCGTTGCATCGAACTTCTTCGTTTACTTGCATCGCGATGAAGCGATACTCTCCCCCGGACTTCCACGGCGTGCCGCGATGACCCCGATCAGCTTCGAGTTCTACCCGCCCAAGACCGATGAGCAGCGCGCGCAGCTCGACCGCACGGTCGACAAGCTGCGCCCGCTGGGGCCGGAGTACGCGTCGTGCACGTTCGGCGCCGGCGGCTCGACGCTGAGCTACACGCCCGAGACCGTGGAACGCCTGCGGGCCCACCACGGGCTCGAGGCGGCGCCGCATGTCTCGTGCGTCGGAGGCACCCGCAGCGAGTTGGGCGAGCTGCTGCAGCGCTACCGCGAAATGGGCTGCCGCCGCATCGTGGCGCTGCGCGGCGACCTGCCGTCGGGCATGGGCCAGGCCGGCGAGTTCCGCTACGCGCGCGACCTGGTCGAGTTCATCCGCAGCGAGCACGACGGCTACTTCCACATCGAGGTCGCCGCCTATCCGGAAATGCACCCCCAGGCGCGCGACGCGGCCAGCGACGTCCAGCATTTCGCCGACAAGGTCCGGGCCGGCGCGGACGGGGCGATCACCCAGTATTTCTACAACGCCGACGCCTACTTCCGCTTCGTCGACGACGTGCGCGCCCTGGGCATCGACGTGCCGATCGTCGCCGGCATCATGCCGATCTCGAACTTCAGCCAGGTCCGTCGCTTCTCGGAGATGTGCGGCGCGGAGATCCCGCGCTGGATCGGCCAGCGCATGGCCGCCTACGGCGACGACGCCGACAGCGTGCGCGCGTTCGGCGCCGAGGTCGTCGCGCAGCTGTGCCAGCGGCTGGTCGACGGCGGTGCACCGGGGCTGCACTTCTACACGTTGAACCTCGCCAAGCCGACCCAGCAGGTGCTGGCGCGGCTGCGCGCGTAGCGTCCCGCCTGCAGCGCGCGTGCTCACGCGCGCTTCGCGTCGCTGATCGCGGCCTGAGCCGCCCGGGAACCGCTCGTGAACGCGCGCGTCGATACACGACGCGTTCGGTGAGGGTTAAGCGCCAGAGGCTCGTTTCGAACAATGCGTTGACGCCGCGGTACCGAGCCTAGTCGCACCTCCACGCGACGCTCGCCCCCGCCATGAAGACGCTGTCCCGCAAGCTGCCCGTTGCCGCCTTCTCGCTGACCCTGCTGGCCGCCGCGATGCTGCCGGTCGCGCAGCCGGTCCAGGCCGCCGCCACCGGCCTGCAGCGCTGCGAAGGCGCCAACGGCGAAGTGGTCTACACCGACAAGGCCTGTGCGTCGTTCGGCGCCGCCGCGGTGCCGATGTCCGGCGAACTGCTGACCCGCATCGCCTACGAGGAGGCCAAGACCTTCGAGGACGCCAGCCTGGCGCCGATCGACGGCCGCGTCGCCCCGTCGGCCGTTGCCCCGGCCCGCCGCTCGGCCCACGCCGGCTGCGCGCGCACGCCAACCCAGCTGTCGATGGACCTGCAGGGCGCGCTCGCGCTCGGCGACGTCAACCGCGTGGCCGAGAGCTACCACTGGGTCGGCATGGGTCATCGCCAGGCGCAGCAGGTCCTTGCCCGGCTCGACGACCTGACCCGCCGCCCGGTCGTGCACGCGCAGTACTTCAACGCGCAGATCGGCGGTGCACTCGCGATGGCCGACGCGTCGTCGTCGGCCCCTGCGGCCGGCGGCATGCTGCAGGTGATGTTCGGCGAGGGCAGCGCGCGCCGCGTGGTTGACTTCGACGTGCAGCGCTACGCCGGGTGCTATTTCGTCAGGTTCTGAACGAAGCCCCCGGCGTAACCGCGCGCATGTGATCCGCACACTGTCGCGCCCCGCCGCCCGCGGCTAGGCTGCGCGCCTATGCCGTTGCACGTCCACTACACCGCCCTCGCCTGCTCCGCCGCGCTGCTTGCCGTGGCGTGCGGCTGGCCGACGCCCGCGCAGGCACAGGTGCGGCGTTGCGCGCTCCCGGACGGCCGGACGATCTTCACCGACCGCCGCTGCGACGAAGTTGGGGCCACCGAGCGGCTGCCAAGGAACGGGGCGGCCACAATCGGCGCGCGCCAGACCTATCGCGGCGGCTGCGCGCGCAACCTGCAGGACCTGATGTACGAGGTGACGAGCGCGATCGACGGCCGCGATCCGAACCGGCTCGCCGGCGTGTACCACTGGACCGGCATGTCGTCCGACGCCGCGTACCGCGTTCTGGCGCGGCTGGACGCCATCGCGCAGCGGCCGCTGGTCGACCTGGTGCCGGTCATGCCGGCCGAACCCGACGCCGAACCGCTGCCGCGGCCCGAGTGGACCGTCAGCGAGGTGCCGCCGCTACCGGCCCCAACCGGCGCCGTGGACGCGGCGACGCCCACCCCGGACCTCGGCGACTCGCCGCCGCCCCGCCGCGCGCGGGCGCCGGTGGCGCTGCGGGTCGAGCAGACCTTGGCCAACGGCACCACCCCGTCGCGGACCGTGTTCGGACTGCAGCGCCACCTCGGCTGCTGGTGGCTGACCCGCTAGCCTCGTGGCGCCGCGGGCACGGGTGCCCCGACCGTCGCCCCGGTAGACTTGCGGGCTTCGCAGCGCCTTCCGAGAGCCCCGCATGAGCACGCAGCAGTACCCCGAATGGATCTGGCAGAACGGCGTCATCAAGCCGTGGGCTGAGGCCACCACCCACGTCATGTCGCACGCGCTGCACTACGGCTCGTCGGTGTTCGAGGGCATCCGCTGCTACGACACGCCGAACGGGCCGGCGATCTTCCGCCTGACCGACCACAACAAGCGCCTGTTCGCGTCGGCCAAGATCTACGACATGGCGATCCCGTACACGCTCGACGAGATCAACGCCGCGTGCCACGCGGTCATCGTCCGCAACGGGCTGCGCAAGGCGTACCTGCGCCCGTTCGCCTACCGCGGCCTCGGCGGCTTCGGCCTCTCGGCCGACACGCCGGTCGACGTCTCGGTCGCGACCTGGTTCATGGGCCCGTACCTCGGCGAGGGCGTGCTCGACGCCGGCATCGACGCCTGCGTGTCGAGCTGGCAGCGGTTCGCGCCGAACACGATCCCGGCCGGCGCGAAGGCCGGCGGCAACTACCTGTCCGGCCAGCTGGTCGCGCGCGAGGCGCGGCGGCTGGGCTTCGGCGAAGGCATCGCGCTGGCATCGACCGGCCTGTTGTCCGAGGGCGCCGGCGAGAACCTGTTCCTGGTGTTCGACGGCGCGCTGCACACCACCCCGGTCAGCGCGGCCCTGCTCAACGGCATCACCCGCAACACGATCATCACCCTGGCCCGCGCCAACGGGATCGAGGTGGTCGAGCGCGACCTGCCGCGCGAGTACCTGTACCTGTGCGACGAGCTGTTCATGTGCGGAACGGCGGCCGAGATCACCCCGATCCGCTCGGTCGACGGCCGCCAGGTCGGCACCGGCAAGCCCGGGCCGCTCACCCGCCGGATCCAGGACCTGTTCTTCGGCCTGTTCGACGGCCGCACGCCCGACACGCACGGCTGGCTCGAGCCGCTGCAGGGCTGAGCCGGCGGCCGGCGCGCGTGCTCAGCGCGCGTCGGCAGCGCCGAGGAAGTTCATCGTCGCGACCACGCCGCGTTCGTCGCCGGGCTTCACCGACACGCCCCAGCCGTACAGGTCGCACAGCCGGCGCACGATCGACAGGCCGATGCCGCCGCCCTGCGAGTGGCCGGCGTGGGTGCCGCGGTAGCCGCGCTCGAACAGCTTGGCGGCGTCGGCCTGGCTGAGGCCGGGCCCCGAGTCGATCACCGTCACCGAGGTCGGCCACAGCTGCACGACGACGTCGCCGCTGGGCGTGTACTTGACCGCGTTGCCGATCAGGTTGCCCAGCGCCACCGCGACCGCCGCCTCCGGCGCGTCGACCACGAGGCCGCGCTCGCCCTCGATCCGCAGCGCCAGCGGCTTGCCGCCGAGCTGGGCGCGGTGCGCGTCGAGCAGCTGCTCGGCGACCTTGGCCACGTCGGTCGCGCCGTGGCCGCGCTCGTTGCGCGACAGCAGCAGCAGCGCGCTGATCAGGTCGGTGCATTGCTGCTCGGCGCGCTGGATCCGCAGCAGCCGGCTGCGGGTCTTGTCGTCGAGGTCCGGCCGCGACAGCAGCAGCTCGACCGCGCCCTTGATCACCGCCAGCGGCGTGCGCAGCTCATGGCTGACGTCGGCGTTGAATTCGCGGTCGCGCTGGACCACATCGGTAAGCCGCGCGGCGTAGTCGTCGAGCGCCTCGGCCAGCTGGCCGACCTCGTCGTCGGGAAAGTGCGACGCCAGCGCCTCGGGCTGCGCGCTGCGGCCCGACAGCTTCAGCCGCGTGGCCAGCTCGGACACCGGGCTCATGACGCGCGACGCCGCCCACCAGCCGACGACCAGCGACAGCAGCGAGAACACCACCACCGAGCTGTAGATCGCGCGGTTGAACTGGGCCTCGCCGCGCGTGGCCTGGGTCATGTCGTAGGCCAGGAAAAACCATTCGTTCGGCGTCTTGCGCACGGCGAGCTTGTACGAGAACGGGCTGCCGTCGGGGTTGGTGCCGTTGATGCTGTGGATGCCGTCGGGCAGCGCGTACCAGTCGGGCTGCTCGACGCGCAGGTCCTCGAAGCGGTCGCGCCGGACGACGCGCCCTAGCATCTGCTGCACGCCGAACTCCGGCTTGCCGCTCGGGTCGGCGAAGTACTGCTGGGCGTAGGCGTCGATGTTGCGGTTCATCACGTCCTCGACCAGCTGGTTCTCCACGCGGTTGCGGGTCCAGTTGGTGGCGAACGCGAACAGCGCGGTCAGGCCGAAGCCCAGCAGCACGAAGGCCAGGATGATGCGGCTGCGCAGCCGGCGCCGGTAGCGGATCTTGCGCCGCGCCGGCGCGGGCGCGGGCGACGCGTCGGCTGCCGCCATGCGGTTACCCGTTTTCCGGCGGCGCGATGCGGTAGCCGATGCCGTGGCGCGTCTGGATCAGCGGCACGTCGAACGGCTTGTCGACCACCGCGCGCAGGCCGTGGATGTGCACGCGCAGGCTGTCCGAGTCGGGCAGCTCCTCGCCCCAGACGCGGGTCTCGAGCTCCTGCCGCGTGACCACCGCCGGCGAGGCTTCCATCAGCGCCTGCAGGATCTTCAGCGCGGTCGGATTGAGCTGCAGCAGCTTGCCCTGGCGGCGGACCTCGAGCGTGTCGAGGTTGTATTCGAGGTCGTGGGTGTTCAGCACCCGGGTCTGTACGCCGCGGCCGCGGCGCGACAGCGCGTTCAGCCGGACCTCGACTTCCTGCAGCGCGAACGGCTTGATCAGGTAGTCGTCGGCGCCGGAGTCGAAGCCGGCCAGCTTGTTGTCGAGCGTGTCGCGCGCGGTGAGCATCAGCACCGGGGTCTGCTTGCGCGCCTCGTTGCGCAGCTTGCGGCAGACCTCCAGCCCGTCGAGGCCCGGCAGGTTGAGGTCGAGCACGATCGCGTCGAATTCGTGGACCACGGCCAGGTGCAGCCCGGTGATGCCGTCGGCGGCGAAGTCCACGGTGTGGCCGCGGTCCTCGAGAAAGTCGCCGAGGTTGGCGGCAATGTCCTGGTTGTCTTCAATGACGAGGATGCGCATGCGGTCGTCCTGTTTGGGCGTTCGACCGGATTCCCGCGCTGGGGTTCCGGCGACGCTGCGATGGCGGGAGAGGCATCTGGGCCCGGAGGCCGCGTCTTAACGATTCTGCCAGAGCGGCGGTGGTCGGCCCGATCACGCGCGCCGTGCACGCCGGGCCGGATCCAGGAGCCGGATGAAAAAGACCCAGACGCGGGGCTGCCGCGCCTGGGTCAAAAGGGTGTTGCCCCGATTACCGCAACCTGCTGGGACCGAACTGACGAGGAGCGGGACAGGCAGTGTTCCGGTCCACCTAGGCTACGCGGATTTCGATTAAACCGCCGTTAAAACGGCGGCGAAAATTTAGCCAATTTGGGGCAGTCGTCGTCTCATCAAGCTGCTAGACGTTCGGATAAGCAACTGTAATTAAACGATTTTTCCTGAGTGGCGCCAGCATTCTCACCGCAGCGCGCGACCGCCGACCCGTCGCCCGACCGGGCGCTGGACCGCGGTCGCCAGGTGGGCCATGACCGCCCCGGCGACGTCGACCCCGGTTGCCTCCTCGATGCCCTCGAGGCCCGGCGACGCGTTGACCTCGAGCACCAGCGGACCACGCGCCGAACGGATCAGATCGACACCGGCCACGCCGAGGCCGAGCACGCCGGCGGCGCGAACGGCCACGTCCTGCTCGGCGGCGCTCGCGCGCACGCCCTTGGCCGTGCCGCCGCGGTGCAGGTTCGAGCGGAAGTCCCCCTTCGGCGCCTGCCGCTTCATCGCCGCGACGACGCGCCCACCGACGACGAAGCAGCGCAGGTCCGCGCCCCGCGCTTCCTCGACGAACTCCTGCACGAGGAAATTCGCGTACAGCCCGCGCAGCGCCTCGATCACCCCGCGCGATGCCGAGAGTTTCTCGGTCAGCATCACGCCGGCGCCCTGGGTGCCCTCGTTGAGCTTGACCACGTGCGGCGGCGGGCCGAGCAGCAACAGCAGGTCGTTGGTGTCGTCGGGGTTGTCGCCGAACACGGTGTCGGGCAGCCCGATCCCCTGCGCGGCGAGCAACTGGTGGCAGCGCAGCTTGTCGCGCGCCTTGACGATCGCGTCGGACGAGTTCGGCGTGTAGCAGCCCATCAGCTCGAACTGGCGCAGCACCGCGGTGCCGTAGCGGGTCACCGACGCGCCGATGCGCGGGATCACCGCGTCGTAGCCGGCGATCGAACGGCCCTTGTAGTGCATCGCGAAGCCGTCGCTGGCGATGCGCATGTAGCAGCGCAGCGGGTCGAGCACGCGCACGGTGTGCCCGTGCTGTCGCGCGGCGTCGACGAGCCGCCGGGTCGAATACAGCTTGGTGTTGCGGGACAGGATGGCCAGCTTCATGGCGCGGTACCGGGACGGGGCGCGGCGCCGGCAACCGGCGCGCGCCCATGGAGGAAGGAGCGGGCCGGGTCGACGGTGAACTGCCGCACCATCGCCGATCGGCCGAGCAGCATCGGGAACAGCATGCCGTGCCGATCGGTCAGGTTGATGTCGATCTCGCGCTCGACGCCGGCCAGCCGCAGGGTAGTCCGCAGGAACGCCCGCACGGTGCGGTGGCCGCCCGAGTCGGTGACCTCGCGCTCGTCGAGCACCGGCGCGGCCGCTTCGATGCCTGGCATACCGGCGCGCTGGCTGACGCGGAAGCCGACCCACGGCGTGCCGGCTTCGACGAAGCGCCACTGCGCGTCGACGTGCAGCGAAGAACTGCGTGCCCCGCTGTCGACCTTGGCGCGCAGTCCGGCCAGCCCGAGCACGGGCAGGTCAACGCACTCGCGCCAGCCCAGCATGATCCGCGTCGCCATGGTCGGGAGCCCTCGCGTCGGCGCGGCCTGGCGCCGTGGTCCGAAAGTCTGGATCTGAACGCCGCGCGGCACGCGTGCGGCACGGAGGAAACGGCGAAGCGCGCGCCGCGGGCAGCCGCGTCAAACAACAACGGCGGTCCTGCCGAGGCAGGCCGCCGTTGCATTGTCTGGAGCGGGTGATGGGAATCGAACCCACGCTAGCAGCTTGGGAAGCTGCAGTTCTACCATTGAACTACACCCGCGCCGGTCCAGTTTAAGCCAATGCCGCGCGCCTTGGCATCCCCGTCGGAGACGCCCGGTCACCCGCCGGAGCGGCGACCGGGCACGCGACATCGGCCGTGGATCAGAACCCCGTGCCGACCGTCGCGAACAGGGTGGCGTGGTTGCCGCCGCCCTGGTTCGTGGTGACGCTGGCACCGAGGTTCGCGTCGAGCCCGAACAGCTGGGTGCGGGCGCCGAAGCGGACCGTGGCGTACTTGTCGTCGAACGCGACGCCCGGCACCGCGTACGGCAGCGTGCCCGGCATCGACTGCGACTGCGCGAACGCCTCGGCCGGCGCGTCCTCGAACTCGCGGTCGATCGTCACCTGCGCGTACGGCTGCAGGTGCTCGTTGATCGTGTAGCGCACCTGCCAGCCGGCGCTGCCGATCAGCGAGTCGAAGGTCTGGTCCGGGTAGGCCAGCGAGGTCGACAGGGTCGGCTCGCTCTCGGCGAACCCGTCGATGTCGATCTGCTGGGCCAGCACCGCCAGCACCGGGCCGTGGCGCAGCGCGCCGTCGCCGAACTCCCAGCCGCCCTTCACGCCGACGCTGAGGTTGCTGCCGTCGGCCGAGCCGGTGTGGGTGCGCTCGGTGCGGCCGAGCACGACGTTGCGCTCGGTGTCGAAGCCCAGCTGGCTGTAGCTGACCTGGGCGTTGACCCACGCCGCGTCGCCGTACCAGCCGACGAAGCCGCCGAGGCTGACTTCGTCCTGGTCGAAGCTGCCGCCGCGGCGGCCCCAGTCGAGTTGCGAGCGGCCGAAGCCGGCGAACGCGCCGTACACCAGGTTGCCGCGACTCCAGTCGACGCCGCCGGTCAGCGCCGGGCCGACGCCGTCGTAGACGTCGCCGCCGCCGTAGCGCTGGAAGTCGCCGCGCACGTCGGCCCACCAGCGCATGCCGTCGGCCACCGGCTTGCCGGCGTGGGCGGCGACCTGCTCGGCGCGCGCGCGGCCGGTCATGGCCGCCGAGTTCGGCAGCATTGCGATCTGGCGCGGGGCCTCGAGCAGGGACACCACGTAGTCGGCGACGACCTCGTGCGCGGCGGTGGTCGGGTGCACGCCGTCGGCAAACAGGTACGTGTACGGCGCGTCCGGCGACACGTACGAGGTCGGGTTGCAGGTCAGCGAATTCGCCGTGATCTGCGGCTGGCAGGCCGTGCCGGTGATGTTGGTGAAGCCGAAGGCCGACGGATTGGCGGCGACTTCGCGCAGCAAGTTGAACGTGTCGACCGGGATCACGCGGTAGCCGCCGCTGGCCAGCGCGCCGAACAGCGCGGTGTTGTAGCTGGTGGTCAGCGCGGTGCCCTGCGCCTGCGCCGTCGCGCCCTGGGCGCGGAACGCCGGGGTGATGCCGAGGTCCGGCACCGTCGGCACGAGGATGTAGCGCGCGCCGGCGTTCTGCAGCGTGGCGACGATGCCGACCTGCGCGCCGACCGCGCCGGCGATCGTCGTGGTCGGATTGGCGCCGGCGTTGGTGATCGCGAACAGGTCGTTCGCCCCGCCCCAGACGGTGTACAGCGCGTTGCCGTCGGCGCGGCCGCCGTTGGCGGTCAGGTAGGTGTTGACCTGCGTGGCCAGCGACGGGATCGGGCCGAGCGCGCCGGTGGTGTTGGTGCCCACGCGGGCGCCGCCGGCGGCGTAGTTGGTGCCGGTCTGCCCGTTGCCGTTGGGGTCGGCGCGGGTGCCGTAGTAGTCGGCCAGGACCTGCGCCCAGACCAGGCCCGGGTTGGTCGTGAACTGCCCGGTGACCGGACGCACGCTCGCCGGCAGCAGCGGACGGAAGTAGCCGGCGTCCGTCAGGCTGTCGCCGAAGAACACGGTCTGCGAATAGGTCTGCGCCAGCGCGGGCGTTGCGGCGAGGGCCAGGGCGGCGGCCAGCGCGGTACGGACAAAGGTCATTCGGTAGCTCCCCAGGATGGATATGTCGGTCGTCGCGCGGCACGTACGCCGGCGCACGGGCTGCATCGGATCACGCAACGTTCACAGACTCAAGGGGCAGCGCGGAAAACGCGCGTGCCGGAAGGCACCTGAACGCGGCGCGCGCCGAGTCGGTTTGGTGTGAGCGGTGGCGCCGGCGACAATGGCGGCATGGACATCCTGCTCAACGGCGAACCGCGCCAGCTCGCCGACGCCACCTGCATCGCCGACCTGCTGCGCGCCGAAGGGCTGGCCGAACGCCGCGTCGCGGTCGAGGTCAACGGCCGGATCGTGCCGCGTGGCCGCCACGCCGAGCATGCCCTCGCCGCCGGCGACCGGGTCGAGATCGTGCACGCGCTCGGCGGCGGCTGAGCCCCGGCCACGATCGCGCTTCCGCGCAAACGAAAAGGCCCCGGCGCGAGCCGGGGCCTTTCCTCGCGCGTCCTGCGCGTCTTGCGGTGCGCTACTTCGACGACAGCAGCGTCGCCGGCGATTCGGAGCAGTGCCCCGGACCGATCGCGCCTTCGTTGTACGAACCGAGGGTGCCGGCCAGCGAGATCGCCGTGGTGCGCGCCGTGCCGCTGACCTTGGTCGCCGGGCTGCGGCCGACGAACCAGGCTTCGGCCTGCGCGATGGCCGAGGCCACCGCCGGCGTGGTGCCCGCGCCCGACAGCACGTTCAACTTGGCGGCGATGTACTGGTGCGCCAGGTTGTAGTACGCGTTGCCCTGCGGCGGCGTCCACATCACCGCGATGTAGCTCTGGCCGCTGGCGAAGAACAGCGTGTCCTCGCCGTCCGCACCGATCAGGTCCCAGTTGGCGTCGCGCTTCTTCGAGAACTGCGGCTTGGCGGCGTAGTCCACGTGGGTCTTCCAGTAGCCCTGCGTGTACGTGCAGCCCTGCGTGCACAGCTCCGGCACCTTGACGCTGACGATCGCCTCGTCGGTGCTGGCGCCGTCGCCGGCGGTGGTGACCGTCAGCAGGTTGGGCACCATGAACTCGCAGGTCGCATCCTCGATCTGCGTCGGCAGGATCCAGTCGGCGAAGATCGCCAGGTTGCCCAGCAGCGTGGCACCGTCGAACACGTCACCGGTGTAGTAGCCGCTGAAGCTGGCGCACTGGTTGCCCAGGCCGAAGCTGAAGCTGGCACCGAGGTTGAGCCCGGCCACGCCGTTGAACAGGTCGCCCAGGTCGGCGCACGCATCCAGGTTCACGTCGGCTTCGGCGGCGTAGGTCAGGGCCGCCTGGTTCGAGGTGTAGGTGCGCGTGCCGCACGGGGTCGCATTGCCCTGCGCGTCGTAGCACTGCTTGACCCGGTCGATGCTCGCCTCGTTGTAGCCCGGGACGAAATCGCGCGGCAGGTTGGCGTCGTAGGTGCACGCCAGCGAAGTCGCGCCCTGCGCTCCGCACGTCGGCGTGACCGCCTGCGTGCCGTTGGTGGCGTCGGTGAAGGTCAGGGTGTCGCTCGGGTTGGCCGGATCGAACACCGGGGTCAGGCCGGCCGGCCAGCTGACAGTGATGCTGCCGCTGACGGCGAAGCCGAACTCGTCCTCGACGCTCTTGGCCGCGGACAGCCAGTACACGGTGTCGTACGAACCGCCGGCGTTGAGCTCGATGTCGAGGTCGTCGCACAGGTAGCTGCCCGCGTACGTCCCGCCGACGATCGGCGCGTCGTCGCAGCTGGCGTCATTGGCGGCGGCGTCGGCCGCGCTGGCGACGATCTTCTTCTCCGGCGTCCACGCGTAGTCGCGGCTGTAGCGGGTCACGGCGGTCTTCTGCACGGTAACCGTTTCGCACACGACCTGGACCGTGGCCGAGTCGCTGGCCGAACCGCTGGTCGACGGACCGGTGCTCCACGAACCGCTGGCGGTGTTCTGCTTCATGCCTTCGTCGGCATCGCAGGTGAACGTCTTGTCGTACGTCCACACGTAGCTGTCGCCGAGGCCGAACGTCTTGTCCGGGTTGCCGGGCAGCATCGAGTCGTCGACCGACAGCGTGTCGCCGTAGCTCTCGGCCGGCGTGGCCGGGATCGAGAACGCGGCGTTCGGCGTCAGCATGTAGACCTCACCCTGCCGCACGGTGCGGATCGCGGCGGTGTTGGTGCCGCCGGTGGCCGCGAGCAGGAACGGATGGCTCGTGCTCTGCAGGATGAACTCGTACGTGCAGCTGAGGATGATCTTGTTCGGATCGTTGGCCGGCGTCGTGCACGCGATGGTGTCGGCGTTGCCGCCAGGTCCGTCCCACGCCAGCGTGAACTCGGTCGCGCTGTTGTTGAACGTCATGACGTCCGCGACGTTGGTCGCCGTCCAGCCGAAGCCGTAGGGGTCCTTCGCGGTGATTCCGCCGTAGACGCGGTACGTTCCGCGCGTGGTCGGCTCGACCGTCACGGTGTACTCGGCCTCGTGCTGGTCGCCGTCGAACATCGTGATCTGGGTCGGGGTGACCGACTTCTCGACGGTCCAGTCGGTGTAGCGCTTCCAGGTGGCCTTCGCGGTCTTCGAGCCGGTCGGCTTCGGCAGCGCGCAGAACACCACATGGCTGACGCCGGCCGGCTCGCCGCTGCCGTTGTCCGGCGCGTACAGGCCGGTGTCGGAAAGCTGCCCAGGGCTGTATGCGAACACGTTGTACGCGTTGCCGCCCTTCACGACGATGTAGTCCATCGGAATGGTCGCGGTGAAGCCGATGTACTGGTTCTGCCCCGGCGGCGTGTAGTTGAACGTGATCGACTGGCCGTTGCCGAGGTCGTACGACTCGCCGTTGACCGGCGCGTCGCCGGTGGAATAGCCGATGCCGGGCCACGTGCCCACGCCCGGCAGGTCGTCGCAGTCGGTGAAGTTGCCTTCGTAGCTGGTGGGGGTCGGGGTGACGGCAAACGCGCCTCCCGACACCACGAGGGCGGCGACCGCGAGCAGCGATCGCCAGTGCTTGAGAGTTTTCATGTCCGAAGTCCGTGAATGGGGCAGGGCCGCCCGTTCAACCCCTCGGCAGTCCGGCCGTGCCCGCGTTGCGCGGGCACCCGTGGCTTTGCGACCCCGGCTCGCGCCGGGTGTGCCGTTATCGAGAACCTGGTGGAACCGCGCGGTGCGGCACCGGCGGTAACGGGAACCCGGCCATCCACGCTGCGGGGAGGCAGCGGGGACCCTCGGCTTTGCGGCCCCGGCTTGCGCCGGGTGTGCCTTTGCGTACCGCACGGTGCAGCACCGCGCGCGGCGCAGCGACTCGGTGGCGGGATACAGGGGGGTCCCGCGACGCGAATGCACTGTGCTCGATGGCCTGTACGCAGTGGCCCGTGGCGGACGGTCAGGCGCGAACGGATGAATGCGGGCGCGCCGGACTGTCGGTCGCGCGGCGCCGACCGGCGGCGGCCGGTTATCCCCCGTCCGGGGGGCGGCTTCGCGGCCGAACGCGAACCCAACGCCCGTCCTTCTCGCGCCGCCTCGGGCTTCGGCCGCGGGGCACGCGGCACTAGAATGTCGGGATGACCCCCGACACCCCCCGCCCCCTGGCCGATGACGCCCTCGTCATCGCCGGCCAGACCTACCGCTCACGCCTGCTGACCGGCACCGGTAAGTTCACCGGCCTGGAGCAGACGCGCCTGGCCACCGAGGCCGCCGGCGCGCAGATCGTCACCGTCGCGATCCGCCGCACGAACATCGGCCAGCAGCCCGGCGAGCCGAACCTGCTCGACGTGCTGCCGCCGGACCGCTACACGATCCTGCCGAACACCGCCGGCTGCTACACCGCCGACGAGGCCGTGCGCACCTGCCGGCTGGCGCGCGAACTGCTCGACGGCCACGCGCTGGTCAAGCTCGAGGTGCTCGGCGACCAGAAGACGCTGTACCCGGACGTCGTCGAGACGCTGAAGGCCGCCGAGACCCTCGTCGCCGATGGCTTCCAGGTGATGGTCTACACGTCCGACGACCCGATCCTGGCCAAGCGGCTGGAGCAGATCGGCTGCGTCGCGGTGATGCCGCTGGCCGCGCCGATCGGCTCGGGCCTGGGCGTGCAGAACAAATACAACCTGCTCGAGATCGTCGAGAACGCGACCGTGCCGATCATCGTCGATGCCGGCGTCGGCACCGCGTCGGACGCCGCGATCGCGATGGAGCTCGGCTGCGACGGCGTGCTGATGAACACCGCGATCGCCGGCGCCAGGGACCCGGTGCTGATGGCGCACGCGATGAAGCTGGCGGTCGAGGCCGGCCGCGCCGCGTTCAAGGCCGGCCGCATCCCGCGCAAGCGCTTCGCCAGCGCGTCGTCGCCGATCGACGGCCTGGTGGCCTGACGCCGCGCATGACCGATCCGTTCTCCAGCGACGGCGCCAAGACCCCGCCGAAGCCGTTCACGATCGAGGAAGGCCACCGCAAGGTGCGCAGCTTCGTGCTGCGGCAGGGGCGCTTCACCCCGGCCCAGCAGCGCGCGTTCGACGAACTGTGGCCGCGGTACGGGCTCGACTTCAGGCCGGTCCCGGCCAGCGGCGCGCCGCGCGACTTCGACGCCGCGTTCGGGCGCAGCGCACCGCTGGTGGTCGAGATCGGCTTCGGCAACGGCGAGGCGCTGCGCTTCGCCGGCCGCCACGACGCGCACCGCAACGTCATCGGCATCGAGGTGCACGCGCCCGGCGTCGGACGCGTGCTCAACGCGCTGGCCGAGGACGGCAGCGAGCACGTGCGCGTCTACCACCACGACGCGGTCGAAGTGCTCGAGCACGAGATCGCCGACGGGTCGCTCGACGAGATCCGCATCTACTTCCCGGACCCGTGGCACAAGAAGCGCCACAACAAGCGCCGGCTGGTCAACCCGGCGTTCGCCGCGCTGCTGGTGCGCAAGCTCGCGCCGGGCGGGCGCTTGCACCTCGCCACCGATTGGCAGGACTATGCCGAGCAGATGTGGGACGTGCTCGATGCGACACCCGGGCTGCGCAACCGGGCCGGTCCACGCGGCGCGGTGGAGCGGCCGGAATGGCGACCGCAGACCCACTTCGAGACCCGCGGCCAGAAGCTCGGCCACGGCGTGTGGGACCTCCTGTACGACCGCACCTGACGAGCACCTGACCCCACGGCATGGATACCGCGCTGACGCTCACCACCGAGATGAAGCTCGTGCTCGGGCTGGTGGGCTTCACGATGGTGATGTTCCTGTTCGAGCGCATCCGCGCCGACGTCGTCGCCCTGGTCGTGCTGGTGCTGCTGGGCCTGTCCGGGCTGGTCGAGCCCGATGCGCTGTTCAGCGGCTTCTCCGGCAACGCGGTGATCAGCATCATCGCCACGATGATCCTCGGCGCCGGGCTCGACCGCACCGGCGCGCTGAACCGCCTCGCCGGCTGGCTGCTGCGCCGCGCGCACGGCGTCGAGCAGCGGCTGCTGCTGCTGACGACCGGCATCGCCGGCCTCAATTCGTCGTTCATGCAGAACCCGTCGGTGATGGCGCTCTACATGCCGGTGGCGTCGCGGCTGTCGTCGCGCACCGGCATCGCCCTGCCCCGCCTGCTGCTGCCGCTCGCCGCGGCGATCGTGATGGGCGGCGGGCTGACGATGGTCGGCAACTCGCCGCTGATCCTGCTCAACGACCTGCTGCTGGCGGCCAACGCCAACCTGCCGTCGGGCGCCGCGACGCTGGAGCCGTTGAAGATGTTCGCGCCGCTGCCGATCGGCCTGGCACTGCTCGGCGCCTCGCTGGCGTACTTCCATTTCTTCGGCGACAAGCGCCTGCGCGATGAGGACGACGGCAAGGGCGTGACGCCGGCGCGCACCGAGAGCTACTTCGCCCAGGCCTACGGCATCGACGGCGACGTCTACGAGCTCACCGTCAGCGCCGACAGCCCGCTCGTGGGCATGTCGCTGGGCGAGGCCGAGGCCCGCATCGGCGCGCCGCTGCTGCTCGCGCTGAAGACCGGCGACGAATCGCGGCTGGCGCCGCCGGCCGACGCGCGGATCTGGGTCGGCAGCGTGCTCGGCGCGATGGGCCCCAAGCAGCAGGTCGCGGACTTCGCGCAGAACCACTTCCTGCGGGTCAGCGCGCGGCTGCGCACGTTCGGCGACCTGTTCAACCCGAGCCGCGCCGGCATTTCCGAGGCGGTCGTGCCGGCCACTTCGAAGTTCATCGGCAAGACCGGCGCGGACCTGCAGTTGCGCAAGCAGTTCGGCGTCAGCCTGCTGGCGGTCAACCGCGACAAGCACGTGCTGCGCGACAACGTCCGCGACGTGCCGCTGCGCGCCGGCGACATGCTGGTTCTGCACAGCATCTGGACCGACCTGGGCGAACTGGCCTCGGGCAAGGACCTGGTGGTCGTTACCGACTACCCGAAGGGCGAGCAGCGCCCGCACAAGTTCAAGATCGCGATGGCGATCTTCGCCGTGGCGATGCTGCTGGCGCTGTCGTCGCGGCTGCCGGTGTCGATCGCGCTGATGACCGGCGTGGCCGGCATGCTGATCGCCGGCGTGCTGCACATCGACGAGGCCTACGCGGCGATCAACTGGAAGACCGTGTTCCTGATGGCGTGCCTGATCCCGCTGGGCTGGGCGATGGACTCCAGCGGCGCGGCCGCCTGGGTCGCCGGCAACACGATCGAACAGCTCCCGGACGGGACGCCGGTGTGGCTGCTGGAGATCGCGCTGGGCCTGCTGACGACGGCGTTCTCGCTGGTGATCAGCCACGTCGGCGCGACGATCGTCGCGGTGCCGCTGGCGATCAACCTTGCGCTTGCCGCCGGCGGCGACCCGACCGCGTTCGCGCTGATCGTCGCGCTGTCGGCGTCGAACAACTTCATGACCGCGTCGAATCCGGTGATCTCGATGATCACAGGGCCGGCCGGCTACACCGGCAAGGAGCTGTGGAAGATCGGCGGCCCGCTATCGCTGGTCTACACCGTGGTGATCGTCGCGATGGTCAACCTGCTGTTCTGAGCCGGGCGGGCGTCAGCCGGCGTCGAGGAACACCGCGCCGTCGCGGACCGCCAGCGGCACCGCGCGCAGCGATTCGCCGCGGCACGGCCCGGCGACGCAGTGGCCGCCGACCAGTTCGAAGCTGGCCCCGTGCGCGGCGCACACGAGCAGACCGTCCTTGCTGCGCAGGAACTGGCCCGGCGCCCAGTCGAGTCGCCGTCCGGCGTGCGGGCACACGTTGAGCCAGCCGCGCACGGCGTCGCCGTCGCGGAACAGCAGCAGCGATTCGGCGTCGCCGTCGAGCACCACCTCCGCCTCGGCGAAGCCGCCATCGGCGATGCGGTCCAGCGACAGCAGCGCGACGGGAACTCGCGGATCGGCGACGTCGGTCACGACTGGGCTCCGGTGGCGGGGCGAATGGTTTAACGGGTTTCTCACAACTTCACATGGCCGTCACCCGATACTTCGGCGACCGGCACCCGCCGCATTGTGTCATGGCCCCTCGAATGTCCGTCCGCTCGTTCCGCTTCGATTCCCACCTGTTCAACGCCCGCATGCGCAGTGCCTTCGCGCCGCGCAAGCCGCGCCACCGCGTGCTGCGCGTGGTGCTGGGCCTGGTCGGGCTGGCGCTGCTCGCGGCGCTGGTCGTGTTCGGCGTGGTGGTCGGCGCGGCGATGCTCGCCGCGGGCGTGGCCTATCGCCTGTGGCGCGGGCGCAACAAGCCGCTGGCGCGCGACCCGCGCGTCGTCGACGCCGACTACCGCGTGGTCGGCAAGCTCGCGCTGCCGTCGCGCTGAGCGTGGGCGACGTCGTCGCCGCGCCGCCACCGGTCCGCATTCCGGTTCGCGGCGGCGGCACGTTCCCGGTTCGCCGGATCTACTGCGTCGGCCGCAACTTCGCCGAGCACGCGCGCGAGATGGGCGCGTCGGTGCCGACCTCGACCGCCGACCGCGGCAGCCCGGTGTTCTTCTGCAAGCCTGCCGACGCGATCGTGCTCGACGGCCAGGTGCCCTACCCGCGCGGCACCCGTGAACTGCACCATGAGGTCGAACTGGTCGTGGCGATCGGCCGCGATGCCGGCCCGGATCCGATCGCGCCGGCCGACGCGGCCTCGTACGTGTTCGGCTACGCGCTCGGCCTCGACCTGACCCGTCGCGACCTGCAGACCGAGGCCAAGGCCAAGGGCCTGCCGTGGGACACCGGCAAGGCGTTCGACCACTCGGCGCCGATCAGCGAGATCGTCCCGGCGGGTGCGTTCGGCGACGTCGCCGCACGCGCCATCGAACTGTCGGTCAACGGTCGCGTGCGCCAGCACAGCGGGTTCGACGACCTGGTGTGGACGGTGCCGGAGATCGTGCACGAGCTGTCGCGGCTGTTCGCGCTGCGCGCCGGCGACCTGGTGTTCATGGGCACGCCGGCCGGCGTGGGCCCGCTGGTGCCCGGCGACGTCTACGTCGCGCGCATCGACGCTATCCTCGAACTGCGCGGACAGGTCAGCGACCCGCGCTGACGCGAGCCCGATCCCCGGCGCCGACGCGTCGACCACCCGAAGGAGCGCACGCATGGGCATGATCAGCGAGTTCAAGGAGTTCATTTCCCGCGGCAACGTCGTCGACCTCGCCGTCGGCGTGGTGATCGGCGCGGCCTTCGGCAAGATCGTCACCGCGCTGGTCGACGGCATCGTGATGCCCGTCGTCTCGATGGCCACCGGCGGCGTGGCGGTCGAGGACTGGAAATACCTGGTCACCCCGGCGCAGGTCGATGCCGCCGGCAAGGAGATCGCCGCCGAGGTCGCGATCAAGTACGGCCTGGTGCTGCAGACGCTGATCGACTTCGTACTGATCGCGTTCGTGATCTTCCTCGTGCTCAAGGCGTACAACCGCATGCGCAAGCCGGCGGAGGCCCCGCCGGCCGCCCCGGCGGAAGACGTGCTGCTGCTGCGCGAGATCCGCGACGCGCTCAAGGCGCGCTGAGCCACGCGCGCCGCGCGGGCCAGACCCCGATCGCGGTCACGCCTGCGCGTGACTTGCGGCATGCCGGCCCCGGGCCGCGGGTTGCTAAGCTCGCGGCCTTGTCGTTTCTTGCTGGGGAATCGGATGCGCAACGCGTTGTGGACGGCCGTGGCGGCCGCGATGTTCGGGAGCGTGCTCGCTTCCGCGGCGGCACCGTCGTCCGAGGGGCTGTCGCTGGGTTCGCTGTCGCCGATCGCAGGCGCGCATGCCGCCACGCGCGAAACGCGCATCCCCGATGACGCCCTGGCCGCGGCCGCGCAGCTGCGCGAATCCGCGCTGGCCAGCGAGCTGGGCTACCGCATCACCGAGGCGCTGACGACCGAGGTCGGCCCGCGCCTGGCCGGCAGCGAGGCCGACGCGCGCGCGGTCGCCTGGGCCGAGGCGAAGTTCCGCGAACTCGGCTACGACCGCGTGTGGAAGGAGCCGGTGACGTTCCCGAAGTGGGTGCGCCGCAGCGAGAGCGCCGCCGTGGTCGGCACCAGCGCCCAGCCGCTGGCGATCACCGCGCTCGGCGGCAGCCCGGGCGGGACGGTCGAGGCCCAGGTGGTGCGCTTCGCCGACCTGGCGGCGCTCGAGGCCGCGCCGGCCGGTTCGCTCGCCGGCAGGATCGCCTTCGTCGACTACCGGATGGAGCGCGCACGCGACGGCAGCGGCTACGGCCCGGGCTCGCGCGTGCGCAGCCGCGGCCCGTCGGCGGCGATCCGCGCCGGCGCCGCCGCGTTCGTGATGCGTTCGGCCGGCACCGACTCGCACCGCAATCCGCACACCGGCATCACGCGCTTCGACGACGGCCTGACCCCGATCCCGTCGGCGGCGCTGTCGGTGCCCGACGCCGACCAGCTGGCGCGGCTGCTGCAGCGCGGCCCGGTCACGCTGCGGGTGGCGCTGGACTGCGGCTGGGACGGCGAGGCGACGTCGTACAACGTGATCGGCGAGATGCGCGGGCGCACGAAGCCGAACGAAGTCGTGCTGATCGGCGGGCACCTGGATTCGTGGGACCTGGGCACCGGCGCGATCGACGACGGCGCCGGCATCGGCATCACGATGGCCGCCGGCAAGCTGATCGGCGAGCTCAAGCGCCGCCCGGCGCGCAGCATCCGCGTGGTCGCGTTCGCCAACGAGGAACAGGGCCTGTGGGGCGGCAAGGCCTATGCCGAGAAGTACCAGGCTGACGTCAAGCGCCACCTGATCGCGGCCGAGAGCGACTTCGGCGCCGGCCGCATCTACGCGTACTCAAGCTCGGCGCCGGCCCATGCGGCGCGCGCCGATGCGCAGATCGCGCAGGCGCTCGCGCCGCTGGGCATCGAGCACACCCCCGGCAAGGGCGGGCCCGGCCCCGACATCGGCCCGATCGCCGCGAAGGGCGCGGCGTGGGCGCGGCTGGCGCAGGACGGCACCGACTACTTCGACCTGCACCACACGCCGGACGACACCTTCGACAAGATCGATCCGAAGGCGCTGGCGCAGAACGTCGCGGCGTACGCGGTGTTCGCCTACCTGGCCGCGTCGGCCGACGGGAATTTCGGCAGCGCGCCGAAGCCGGCGGCGCCAGCGGCCGACTGACCGACCCGCGTGATCCGCGCGCTCAGGCGCGCGTGCGCGCCCACTCGGCGAGCAGCACCGCGGTCGCGGCGGCGACATTGAGGCTCTCGACCGCGCCGCTGCCGGGGATCGACACGCGCTGGTCGCACGCCGCGACCAGCTCGCGATCCATGCCCTCGCCTTCGGCGCCGAGCACGTAGACCACCCGCGGCCCGAGCCCGGCGGCGAACACGCTGCGGCCGCCGTGCACGACGGTCGCCGCCAGCGTGAAGCCCGAGCTGCGCAGCTGCGCCATGGCGTTGTCGCTGCGGCCCAGCCGAACCAGCGGCACCGACTCGGCGCCGCCCTCGGCCACACGCGCGGCCGCGCCGGACAGCGCCAGCGTCGAATGCTTCGGCAGCAGCACCGCGCCGGCGCCGAAGTGCGCGGCCGAGCGCAGGATCGCGCCGAAGTTGTGCGGGTTGCCGACGCCGTCCAGCCACAGCGCGCACTGCGGGCCGTCCGGCAGCGTGCGCAGCCACTCCGACAGCGACGCCGGCTCGGCGCGCAGCACGTCGACGACGACGCCCTCGTGGTGGCCCGAGCCGGCGAGCTTGTCGAGGTCGGCCGGCTCGACGACGCGGTAGCCGACGCGGTTGGCGACGCACCACTTCAGCAGCGGCTGCAGCGCCGGGATGCGCGCCTCGGCCAGGTAGACCTTGCGGATCGCCGCGGGCCGCCGCGCGAACACCGCATGCACCGCGTTGAGGCCGTACAGCCGCAGCTCGGTCTGGCGCTGGGTTGGAGCGGGCTCGGCCACCGGGGGTTCGGCCAGGCGCGGGTCGCGCCGGCTGGGCCCGGCGGCGGGTCCGCGCGCGCGCGCGGTACCGACGGCGCCCGCGTCGCGCGGCCCGCGTTCGCGGCCGATCGGGTCCCGCGCCATGACGTCGCGCGGCGGCGCGTCCGACCGCGGGCCGCGGCGCCACGGCGAGGACGCTTCGCCCTCGGTCGGAGCGGCGGGACGGTGCGGCGGGCGGCCGGGCGGGCGATTGCGGTGGTCGGTCACGGGGCGGTCCTGGCGTCGGCCGCGTGCCAAGGTGCACGCGGCGGGACCGCCATTGTGGACGCGCGGTCCGCCGCTGTCCCGAGCGACCGCGAGCAGCCGCGCTTACGCGTGGCCGCTGACCGGCGGCGTGGCCGCCTCGAGCTTCTCCAGTTCGTGCGCCACGGCTTCCGGCGACTGCGTGTACTTGGCCAGCAGCAGGTAGAACGCCGGCACCACGTACAGCGACAGCAGCGTCGAGAACGACACGCCGAAGATCACCACCACGCCGATCGTGGCGCGGCTGGCCGAGCCCGGGCCGCCGGCGATCACCAGCGGCACGGCGCCGACCACCGTCGCCACCGAGGTCATCAGGATCGGCCGCAGGCGCACCGCCGACGCTTCGGTGATCGCCGCGGCGATGCTCTTGCCTTCGTCGCGCAGCTGGTTGGCGAACTCGACGATCAGGATGCCGTTCTTCGCCGCCAGGCCGATCAGCATGACGATGCCGATCTGGCTGAACAGGTTGAGCGTGCCTCCGGTCACGAACAGGCCGATCAGCGCGCCGAGCACCGCCAGCGGCACCGTCAGCATGATCACCAGCGGGTGGATGAAGCTCTCGAACTGCGCGGCCAGCACCAGGTACACGATCAGCAGCGCCAGCCCGAACGTCAGCGCGATCGCGCCGCCGGCGCGCAGGTACTCGCGCGACTCGCCCTTCCAGTCCAGCTGCGCGGTCTCGGGCAGTTCCTCGGCGGCGACCTGCCGCGTCCACTCGATCGCCTCGCCCATCGTGTAGCCCGGCGACAGGCCGGCGCTGATCGTGATCGCGCGCAGGCGGTTGAAGCGGTTGAAGCTGCCCGGTTCGGCCACTTCGCGCAGCGTCACCAGGCTCGACAGCGGCACCAGCCCATCGCTGCCGCGCACATAGGTGTTGCCCAGGTCGGCCGGCGTCGCGCGGTCGCCGCGGTCGGCCTGCAGCAACACGTCGTACTCCTCGCCGTTGTCGACGTAGGTCGTGACCTGGCGCGAGCCCATCATCGTCTCGAGCGTGCGCCCGATCTCCTGCACCGAGACGCCGAGGTCGGCCGCGCGGTCGCGGTCGATGTCGACGCGCATCTGCGGCCGGGTCTCCTTGTAGTCGGAGTCGGCGCCGAACAGGCCGGGGTTCTGCTCGATCCGCGCGAGGATCCGGTCGCGCCACTGCGCGAGCTCGGCGTACTCGGGTCCGCCGAGCACCAGCTGGTACGGCTGGCCGCGGCCGCTGAGCAGGCCCGACGGCACCTGCGCTCGCGCCTGCACGCCGGGCAGCTCGGCCAGCTGGCCGCGCAGCTTGGTCACGACCTCGTCGGTGGTGGTGTCGCGCTTGTCCCAGTCCTGCAGGAACACGATCACGTTGCCGGTGTGCATCTCCTCGCTGGCGCCGAAGCCGCCCGGCACGCGCGAGTTGGCGCGCTGGATCGGGCGGTCATCGCCGATGCTCGGGGCGAGGATCGCCTCGACCTGCTGCACCTGCTTGACCGTGTAGTCGAAGCCGGCGCCTTCCGGCCCCTGGATCGAGATGAAGAAGCGCCCGCGATCCTCGGCCGGCGACAGTTCGCTCGGCACCATCGTGAACAGCAGTGCCGCGGCGCCGAGGCACGCCAGCATCGCGCCGCCGACCAGCACCATCACGCGCGTCCTCGGCAGCGCGACGATGCGCTGGACCTGGCGGCCGTAGCCTTGGCTGAGGCGATTCAACGTGCGGTTGGTCCACGCGTTGAAGCCGCGCGGCTCGGTGTGGGCGCGCACCAGCTTCGACGACATCATCGGCGTCAGCGTCAGCGCGACGAACGCCGAGATCGCCACCGCCGCGGCCAGCGCGACCGACAGCTCGCGGAACAGGCGGCCGGCGTTGCCGTCCATGAAGCCCACCGGCAGGAACACCGCCACCAGCACGGCGGTGGTCGCGATCACGGCGAACGCGACCTGCGCGGTGCCGCGGCGCGAGGCGACGAGCGCCGGCTCGCCCAAGTCGGCGCGCCGCTGGATGTTCTCGAGCACGACGATCGCGTCGTCGACGACCAGGCCGATGCACAGCACCAGCGCCAGCAACGTCAGCAGGTTGATCGTGAAGCCGAACGCATACAGCGCGATGAACGACGCGACCAGGCACACCGGCACGGTCACCGCCGGGATCAGCGCCGCGCGCAGGCTGCCGAGGAACAGCCAGATCACCAGGAACACCAGCACCAGCGCCTCGGCCAGCGTCCAGTACACGCGCTCGACCGAGGCCTCGATGAACACGGTGCTGTCGTAGGCGACGAAGATCTCGGTGCCGACCGGCAGCGTCGGCGCGATGCGCTCGGCCTCGGCGCGCGCGGCGCGGGCGACGTCGAGTGCGTTGGCGGTCGACGTGCGCACGATGCCGATGCCGACGTTCGGCACGGCGTTGCTGCGCAGGTACGAGCGGCGCTCCTGCGGGCCGACTTCGATCCGCGCCACGTCGCCGAGCTTGACCACGTAGCCGTCGTCGCCCTTCATCAGCGGGACCTGGGCGAACTGTTCGGACGTGCGGTAGCCGCGCTCGACGCGCAGGGTGAAGTCGCGGGTGTTGGATTCGATGCGGCCGGCCGGCAGCTCGACGTTCTCGCGCCGCAGCGCGCTTTCGACGTCGCCGGCGGTGACGCCGCGCGCGGCCATCGCGTCGCGGTCCAGCCACAGCCGCATCGCGTAGCGCTGGCCGCCGCCGAGCTGCACGCGGGCGACGCCGTCGAGCGCGGACAGCCGGTCGACGACGTAGCGCTCGGCGTAGTCGGTCAGCTGCAGCGTGTCCATGTTCTCCGACCGCATGTTCAACCAGACGATGACGTCGGCGTCGGCTTCGACCTTCTCGATCTCCGGCGGGTCGGCCTCTTCGGGCAGGCGGTCTGCGACGCGGCTGATCGCGTCGCGTACGTCGTTGGCGGCGGCTTCGATGTCGCGCGACAGGTTGAACTCGATGGTGACCTGCGAGCGGCCGTTGACGCTGCGCGACTGGATCGTGTTGATGCCCTCGGTGCCCGACAGCGCGTCCTCGAGGATCTGGGTGACGCGGGTCTCGACCACGGCCGCGGACGCGCCCGGGTAGGTCACGTCGACCGACACGATCGGCGGGTCGATGTTCGGCAGCTCGCGCAGCGTCAGGCGCATGAAGGCCATCGCGCCGAGCACGACCAGCATCAGGCTCATCACCGTGGCGAACACGGGGCGGCGGATCGAGACGTCTGAAAGCTTCATCGGCGGGGTCCTGCAGGGGCGGCCGCGGCGGCCGCGCGGGGCATCACGGCGTGGCGGGCGCGGCGGGCTTGGCGTCGGCGTCGGCGGGCTGCGGGGCCGCGGCCTTGGCCTCGACCACCTTGGCGCCCGGGCGCAGCTTGCCGGTGCCGTCGACGACGATGCGGTCCCCGGCCTGCACGCCGGTCGCGATCTCGGCCAGGCCGTCGCGGCGCGTGCCGACCGTGACGTCGACGCGCTCGACCGTGCCGTCCGCCTTGACCCGATACACGAAGGTGTCGCTGCCGACCTGCACCACCGAAATCTCCGGCAGCAGCAGCGCCTGCCGCTGCGGGCGCTGCAGTTCGACCCGCAGCAGCATCCCCGGCCGCAGCGTGCGGTCGGTGTTGATGAAGTCGCCGCGCACCGTGATCGCGCGCGTGGTCGGGTCGACGCGCGCGTCGACGGTCGAAACGATGCCGTCGAACGAACGGTCGGCGTAGGCGTCGGTGCGCCCGGACAGTCGCTGGCCCGCGGCCAGCTCGGCCAGCCGCAGCTCCGGCACCGGGAAATCGACGAACACGCGCGCGGTGTCGTCGAGCGTCGCGATCGCGGTGCCCGGGGTCACCAGCGTGCCGGGGCTGACCTGGCGCAGGCCGAGCACGCCGGCGAACGGCGCGCGGATCACGCGGTCGCCGAGGTTGGCGCGGATCTCGGCGACGCGCGCGTTCGCGGCATCGCGCGCGGCGCGCTGGGTGTCGAGCGCCGAGCGTGCGACCAGCTGCTGGGCGGCCAGCTCGCTCTGGCGGCGGAACAGCCGGTCGGCCTCGACCGCCTGCGCCTGCGCGGCGGCCAGCTCGGCCTGCTGCGCCTGCCCGCTCAGCGTCACCAAAGGCTGCCCGGCCGCGACCACGTCGCCGCTGTCGAAGTGCACGCGCTGCACTGTCTCGCTGACCTTGGCGGTGATCGTCACCGACTCGCGCGCCTTGACCGTGCCGAGCGCCTGCAACGTATCGTTCCACGGCTGCGGACGCAGCACCTGGGTGGTGACGGTGACCGGGCGGTCGCCGCCCTGCTGGGGAGCGGCGTCCTTGCCGCACGCGGCAAGCAGCAGGGCGAACGCGAAGGCGCCTAGCGCGCCGGGCAGGATCTGGTTACGCATGCCTCTCTCTATGGGGGTCGACGCTGGGCAGCGGCGAGTCTAGCCGCGGAGCATCAACGCCCGCGTGGGCCAAAGGTTGACGGGGTGGGGTTTACAGCCGACTCGGCAAAGCCCGTGACCGGGTTGGCGCAGCGTCCCACTCTGGCACAGCGCAGTGAGCGACGCGTCACCCCGCGCGGCCTCCTTTCCTACGGCACGCCGTCTCATCCGGATGCATCCTGCATCCCCCGACCCCGGAGTCACCGGCCCATGATCCACGACAGCATCCTCGACACCGTCGGACGCACCCCCATCGTCCGGCTGCACCGCATCGCCCCGTCGCACGTCACCGTCTACGCGAAGGTCGAATCGTTCAACCCCGGCGGCTCGGTCAAGGACCGGCTGGCGCTGGCGATCATCCTCGACGCCGAAGCCCGCGGCCTGCTGAAACCCGGCGACACCGTGGTCGAGGCCACGTCGGGCAACACCGGCGTCGCCCTGGCGATGGTGTGCGCGGCGCGCGGGTACAAGTTCGTGGCGACGATGGCAGAAACGTTCTCGATCGAGCGCCGCAAGCTGATGCGCGCATACGGCGCGAAGGTGATCCTGACCCCGGCGGCCGAGCGCGGCAGCGGCATGGTCCGGCGCGCGAAAGCGCTCGCCGAGCAGCACGGCTGGTTCTACGCGCGCCAGTTCGAGAACCCGGCCAACCCGGCGTACCACCGGCAGACCACCGCGGCGGAGATCCTGCAGGACTTCGCCGGCCGGCGGCTCGACCACTTCGTCACCGGCTGGGGCACCGGCGGCACGCTGACCGGCGTCGGCGAAATGCTGCGCGCCGGCCGCCCCGAGGTCCGCATCACCACGTGCGAGCCGGCCGGCGCGGCGCTGCTGATGGGCAAGGAGTGGCAGCCGCACAAGATCCAGGGCTGGACGCCGGACTTCATCCCCGAGGTGCTGAACCGCGACGTCGCCCATGAGGTGCTGCCGGTCGACGACCTGGTCGCGCGCGACACCGCACGCCGGCTCGCCGCGGAGGAAGGCATCTTCGTCGGCATTTCCGCGGGCGCGACGATGGCCGCGGCGCTCGACGTGGCCGCCCGGGCCAACGACGGCGACGTGATCCTCGCGATGCTGCCCGACACCGGCGAACGCTACCTGTCGACGATCCTGATGGAGGGCGTCGCGGACGGCTCGGACGACGACTGGCTGGCGACGCTGTAGTCGCCGGCGCGCGCGCGGACTGCGAACGCGCGCACGGAACGGGCCACGCGCGCCGGTGCCGCGCGACGAACGGCGGCCCAGCGGGCGTCGGCGGGATTGCCGTGCACGGCACGTACACACGAAGATGGAACCGGTTTCCGCTTCCGGCACGTCCTTGCGCATCCAGGTCCTCCAAGCCGACATCACCGCGCTCGCCGTCGACGCGATCGTCAATGCGGCGAATGAAGCCCTCCTCGGAGGCGGCGGCGTCGACGGCGCGATCCACCGCGCGGCCGGCCCGCGCCTGCTGGCCGAATGCGCGGCGCTGCCCGAGGTACGCCCGGGGGTACGCTGCCCGACCGGCGAGGCCCGCGCGACCGGCGGCCACCGCCTGCACGCGCGCCACGTGATCCACACGGTCGGCCCGGTCTGGCAGGGCGGCCACGCCGACGAGGCGACGCTGCTGGCGGCCTGCTACCGCGCCAGCCTGCAGCTGGCCGCACTGCGCGGCGCCCATTCGATCGCGTTCCCGGCGATCAGCTGCGGCGTGTACGGCTACCCGGCCGAGCTGGCCGTGCCGCTGGCGGTCTCGACCGTGCACGACTGGCTGCTGCGCGACACGCCGCCGCGGCAGGTGGTGTTCTGCTGCTTCGACGCCGCGATGACCGCGCGCTACCGCGACGCGGTGGCGGCCGTGCTGCCGGCGCCCAGCGAGGCCTGAGCCACCGCGGCACCGGGCGATCGCGACGCACACACAGCAGAACGCCGGCGCGAGGCCGGCGTTCTGCGTTTGCAGCGTAGCGCGCGCGGATTACGCGGCGGCCTGCCACTGGCCGAGCGCGGCCAGGCCGTTGTCGCGGGCGCGGGCATACACCGTCGCCTGCGCGGCGGCGACGTTGCCGGCGAGGTCCTGCGACCACAGCTTCAGCGCGGCCGACTGCATCGCGCGGCCGTACGAGAACGACAGCGGCCACGGGTTCGGGCCCATCTGGTTCATCGCGTTGAGGTGCGCGGTCGCGGCCTCGTCGCTCTGGCCGCCCGACAGGAACACGATGCCCGGCAGCGTCGCCGGCACGGTCGCCTTGAGGCACTGCAGCGTCGCCGCGGCGACCTCCTCGACCGTGGCCTGCTCGGCGCAGGTGCTGCCCGGCAGCACCATCGACGCCTTCAGGATCGTGCCCTCGAGCATCACGCTGTGCTCGTACAGCGACGCGAACAGCGAACGCAGGGTGACCTCGGTGACCTCGAAGCAGGTCTCGATGTCGTGGCTGCCGTCCATGATCACTTCCGGCTCGACCATCGGCACGATGCCCTGCTCCTGGCACAGCGCGGCGTAGCGGGCCAGCGCGTGGGCGTTGGAGTCGATGCAGGTGCCCGACGGGATGTCGTCGCCGATGTTGATGACCGCGCGCCACTTGGCGAAGCGCGCGCCGAGCTTGTAGTACTCCTCGAGCCGCGCGCGCAGGCCGTCGAGGCCCTCGGTGACGACCTCGCCCGGGCAGCCGGCGAGCGGGAACGTGCCCTTGTCGACCTTGATGCCGGGGATCATGCCGCGCTCGGCCATCAGCCGGGCGAACGGCACGCCGTCTTTGGTCGACTGCCGGATCGTCTCGTCGTACAGGATCGCGCCGGAGATGTAGTCGCCCAGCTTCGGCGTGGTCAGCAGCAGCTCGCGGTAGGCCCGGCGGTGCTCCTCGGTGTTCTCGATGCCGACGCCGGCGAACCGCTTGGCGATGGTGGCGTTCGACTCGTCGATCGCGATGATGCCCTTGCCCGGGGCAACCATGGCGAGGGCGGTTTCGGCAAGCTGTTCGATGCTCATGGACGTCCTGCGGCAGCGGGTGGAAAGAGGCGGAATTATAGCCCGCCCCGGCTGCCGGTCGGCCCAGGGTCCCACGCGGCGCCGCACCGGCGCCCGGTCTCGCGGCCGCGGCCGCGCGGCGTCAGAGCTCGCCGAGGCCCTCGGCGCGGCCGTCGGCGCCGACCTGCAGCAGGCGCAGCGTGTTGGTCGCGCCGTGGGTCTCCATGTGCTCGCCGCTGGTGAACACCACGCGCTCGCCCGGCGACAGCAGGCCCGCCTCGACCAGCGTGCGCACGCTGCCGCGGGCGGCCTCGCGCGGGGTCTGGCCGCGGCTGTCGTAGCCCATCGGGAACACGTCGCGCATCAGCGCCATGCGCCGGCGCGCGCCGTCGTGGCGCGCGAACGCGTAGATCGGCGCGTTCGAGCGGAACCGCGACAGGTAGCGGGGCGTGCCGCCGGACTCGGTCATCGCGACGATCGCGCGCACGCCGATGTGCTCGGTCAGGAACATCGTCGCCATCGCGATCGCCTGGTCGGCGCGCTCGAGGCCGCGCTGCGCCTTCTCGAAATCGGTGTCGTGGGCAAAGTGGCGCTCGGCGCCGGCGCAGATGCGCGCCATCGCCTCGACCGCCTTGACCGGGAAGCTGCCGGCCGCGGTTTCCTGCGACAGCATCACCGCGTCGGTGCCGTCGATTACCGCGTTGGCGACGTCGAGCACCTCGGCGCGGGTCGGGATCGGCGAGTCGACCATCGACTGCAGCATCTGGGTCGCGGTGATCACCACCCGGTTCTGCGCCAGCGACTCGCGGATGATCTTCTTCTGCAGGCCCGGCAGCTCGGCGTCGCCGATCTCCACGCCGAGGTCGCCGCGCGCGACCATGACCACGTCGCTGGCCTCGACGATCTCGGCGAGGTTCTCGATCGCCTCCGCGCGTTCGATCTTCGACACCAGCGCCGCGTCGCAGCCGTGCGCCCGCGCCACGGCGCGCGCGTCGTGCATGTCCTGCGCGTTGCGGCAGAACGACACGGCGATGAAGTCCACGCCGATCTGCGCGGCCACCGCGATCAGGGATTTGTCGTGCTCGGTCAGCGCGCCGAGCGACAGTCCGCCGCCCTGCTTGTTGAGCCCCTTGCGATTCGACAGCGTGCTGTCGTTGAGCACGGTCGTGACGATGCGCTCGCCGTCGACGGCGTCGACCTGCAGCTGCACCACGCCGTCGTCGAGCAGCAGCACGTCGCCCGGAGCGACGTCGCCGGGCAGCCCGAGGTAGCTGACGCCGACCTGGGTCTCGTCGCCGGGCGGCGCGTCCGCATTCGCGACCAGGGTGAAGCGGTCGCCCGCCTTCAGCCGGACCTTGTCGTTGGCGAACTTCTCGATGCGGATCTTCGGCCCGGGCAGGTCGGCAAGGATGCCGACCTCGATGCCGAGCCGCTGCGCCGCCTCGCGCACCGCCTGCGCCCGCGCGACCTGCGCCGAGGGGTCGCCGTGCGAGAAGTTCAGCCGCACCGCGTTGACGCCGGCGCGCAGCAGCGCGTCGAGCACGCCGGGCGCGTCGGTCGCCGGGCCGAGGGTGGCGAGGATCTTGGTGCGGCGTGGCGGGACGGACATGGGATGCACGGGTGGGTGGTTGCGGGCCACGCTAGCACAGGCGTTCCACGGTCACGGACTGCATACGTATTCTGTGCCGATGGACGCATCGACCCTCGCCAGACCCGCGTTTCCGCCTGCGCTCGAAGGCGCGCGCGTGCGCTTGCGCGCGCACCGCGACGACGACCTCGACGACCTGCACGCGGTGCATTCGGACCCGGCGGTGATGCGCTTCTGGAGCACGCCGGCGTGGACCGACGTCGATCGCACCCGGGAACGGCTGGCCGTTGCGCAGGCCGGCAACGACCCGGATGCGTACCTGGCCTGGGCGATCGCAGACCGCGACGACGACCGCCTGCTCGGCGGCGTCACCGTGTTCCGCATCGATCGCGCGCAGGGGCGCGCCGAAGTCGGCTACGCGCTGCGATCGTCGGCGTGGGGACGCGGCCATGCGCAGGAGGCGCTGCGGCTGGCGCTCGCGTATGTGTTCGCATTGCTGGCACTGCGCCGGATCGAGGCCGACATCGACCCGCGCAATCTCGCGTCGTGCCGGCTGGTCGAGCGCCTCGGGTTCGTGCGCGAGGGGCTGCTGCGCGAGCGCTGGTGCGTGGCCGGCGAACTGCAGGACACCGCGCTGTACGGACTGCTGGCGCGGGACTTCATCGACGCGCCGCCTGCTTCGCGGCCGCGCACCGCGCTCGACTGAGCGCGGGCGCGGCGGGGCGCTCGCCCCGCGTCCGGAGCGGTCAGATCAGCCGGCGCGCGCCTTCAGCGCGGTGACCGCCGGCAGCTCCTTGCCTTCGAGGAACTCGAGGAACGCGCCGCCGCCGGTGGAGATGTACGAGACGTCGCGCTCGATGCCGTACTTGTCGACCGCGGCCAGCGTATCGCCGCCGCCGGCGATCGAGAACGCCTTCGACGCGGCGATCGCGCGGGCCAGCGCCTCGGTGCCCTTGCCGAACGCGTCGAACTCGAACACGCCGACCGGGCCGTTCCACACCACCGTGCCGGCGCCGCGGATCATCTCGGCGTAGCGCGCCGCAGTCTCCGGGCCGATGTCGAGGATCATGTCCCCGGCGTCGACCGCATCGACCGCTTTGACCGTCGCCGGCGCGTCGGCCTTGAACTCCGGCGCGACGACGACGTCGGTCGGCACCGGGATCTCGGCGCCGCGCGCCTTCGCGTCGGCCATGATCGTGCGCGCGGTGTCGAGCAGGTCGGCTTCGACCAGCGACTTGCCGACGTTGTGGCCCATCGCGGCGATGAACGTGTTGGCGATGCCGCCGCCGACGATCAGCTGGTCGACCTTGCCGACCAGCGACTGCAGCAGTTCGAGCTTGGTCGAGACCTTGCTGCCGGCGACGATCGCCAGCAGCGGCCGCGCCGGGTGGTCGAGCGCCTTGCCGAGCGCGTCGAGCTCGGCCATCAGCAGCGGGCCGCCCGCGGCGACCTTCGCGTGGCGGATCACGCCGTGGGTCGACGCCTGCGCGCGGTGCGCGGTGCCGAACGCGTCCATGACGAACACGTCGCACAGCGCGGCGTACTGCTTCGCGAGCGCTTCGTCGTCCGTGCCCTCGCCGACGTTCATGCGGCAGTTCTCGAGCAGCACCAGCTGGCCGGGCTGCACGTCCACGCCGGCGACCCAGTCCTTGACCAGCGGCACGTCGATGCCAAGCAGCTCGGACAGGCGCGCGGCCACCGGCGCGAGCGAATCGGCCTGGCTCCAGCTGCCTTCCTTCGGCCGGCCCAGGTGCGACATCACCATCACCGCCGCGCCCTTCTCCAGCGCCAGCGACAGGGTCGGCAGCGCGGCGATGATCCGCTGCTCCGAGGTGATCCGCGCCGGCTGGCCGTCGACGTGCTCGACCGGCACGTTGAGGTCTTCGCGGATCAGCACGCGCTTGCCGGCGAGGTCGAGGTCGGACATGCGGACGATGGACACGGGGGCCTCCAGGGGCATCGGGACGGGCGCGGGCGCCGAGCCCGCTATTGTCGCGGGCCGGCGCGGCGATGGGAACCGCGCCGCCGGCGCGGCGCGCGCGTCAGGCCGAGGGATTGCGGTCGGCCGGCTCGGGCGCCGCAGTGTCATCCACCGCGCGATCGCTCGCGGCATCGGCGGCATCGGCCGAATAGGCCGGGCGCGACACCCGCAGCAGCGTCAGCGCGAACGCGGCGACCACGAGTGCGCCGAGCGCGAGCACGCCCCACAGCAGCCAGGCCTTCCAGTCGCGCCGCGGCGAACGCGCGGCATCGCCGGCCAGCGGCTCCGTTCGCCCGAGGTATGCGGTGGTCGGCTGCCACTCGGCGCCGCGCTGCCGGCGGATCGCGGTGACCAGGTGCGGCAGCGGCGCGTCGGCCCGCGCCGCGTGCGCGCTGCCGGCCACCAGCGTGTACGGCCCGGCGCCCTGGGCGACGAACACGACGACCTCGGGCCGGTAGCCCGCGCGCAGCCGCGGCGTGCCGTCGACGCTGCCGACCGTGCCGAGCCGCCAGTAGCGGTCGCGCACGACGGCGCCGAGCGCCCGCGCCGGCGAACGCCCGCCGTCGCCGTCGATCCGGTACGCGACCCACGGCGCGCTGCGCGGGCGCCAGTCGGCGTCCGCATCGTCCCGGCTCTCCAGCCGCCACTCGCCGGCGTGGTAGCCGTCGAGCGCAAGGTCGATCTGCTCGATCGGGAAACGCCCGCCGAGGTCGAACTCGAACGTCGTGCGCCCGTCGGCTTCCTGACGGCGCCCGTCCAGCGTCAGCCACGCCGTGGGCGCGGCGCCGACCGCGGACGCGAGTTCGGCCTGCACCGAGGTGATCTCGAACGCCTGGTCGAGGCGGTCCGGCACCAGCCGCAGGTAGCGCGCGCGCTGGTAGTGCGGCAGCAGCCCGTACAGCGCGACGCGTCGTTGCACCAGCCGCTGGGTTTCGCGGGTCAGGTCGACCAGCCGGCCGCGCGCGGCGAGCGGCTGCCAGCGGTCGAGGTCGTCGCTTGCCTCCACGCGCAGGCCGACGTCGAGCTCGTCGACCGGCTTCCACGTCAGGTACAGCGCGGTCACCGCCTCGCGCACGCGGCTGAGGTCGATCAGCACCGCGGTGCGCGGCGCGGTCGCCGCGGCCGGGTCGGTCACCTGCACGTCGACGCGGCGCAGGTGGCCGTCGGCATCGGCCTGCGTCGACAGCCGCCAGCCGCTGGACGGCGAAGGCGCGACGGCCGGCAGCGGGTACCACGGCAGCGCGATGCGCGGCGCCGGCCGCGCGACCGCGTTGTCCGGCGCGAACAGCGCCGTCGGCACGCTGCGGCCGTCGCCGTTGAGCACGTCGAGGTCGCGTATGTCGGCGCGGCCGACCTGGCGGTAGACCGCCTCATCGAGCACGACGCGGTACGCGCCGTCGCCGTCGCGGCCGAGCGTCAGCGGCCACTGCGCGGCGTAGTCGTCGCGCGGCGCGGCGGTGGCGGCGAGCGGGCCGAGCAGCAGGCCCAGCAGCACTGGCATGGTCAAACGCGTCATCGCGCCTGCTCCGGTTCGAGGGGGCCGAGGTCGGGGTCGCGCGGCGGCTGCGGCGCGAAGTAGCCCACGACCGCGCACAGCGCGCCGTAGGCGAGGAACGAAACGATGCCGGTCAGGTTGCCCAGGTGCTGGCGGTCGACCAGCACCAGCTTGACCAGCACGACGCCCATCAGCACCGCGCCGGCCAGCCACAGCCCGCGCTGGCCGCGGCGCGAGCCGACGATCCAGCCGACGACGCCGAGCACGCTCCACACGACTGTCAGGCTGGTCTGCACGAGGTTCGAGCCGAGCATGCCGGCGCCCCACGGCACGTCGCCCCAGTGGTGGCAGGCGCGCAGCGTCGCGGCGGTGATCGACGCGAACCCGGCGAAGGCGAGCAGCGGCACGCGCCGCGCGCGCAGCCCGTCGGGCGCGCGGTCCGACGCGAGCCACGCCTCCAGCACGCCGAGCGCGGCGAGCTGCCACAGCTCGAGCGGATTGAGCACGCTGACCCACGGCAGCGGCGCGCTGCCGCCGAGCGCGGCGAGGCTGACCGCGCCGAGCGCGACCAGCACCGCGGCCGTCGCGCCCTGCGCGCTGTCGCGCCACGCGTCGAAGCGCGCGCCGAACGGCATCGCCAGCGTACCCGGCCGCCGGTGCAGCAGCGCCGCGACGGCCAGCGTCGGCAAGGCGGCCGCGGCGAATCGCCATCCGTCACCGAGGCCCGCGACGCGCGCGGTTTCGTACGCGGCGAGGGACAGCGCCATCGTCCACGACGCCAGCCAGCCAACGTGTGCGGCGCCGCTGGCCTCGTCGTCGCGCGCGGCCAGCCGGCGCAGGGCCAGCACGCCGAACAGCGCGTACGCCGCCCAGGCGGCCCAGCCAAGGCCCGCGAACGGCTGCGCATGCGCCGCGTCCTGCCACCACGCCAGCGGCACGGCCGCCCACAGCGCGGCCGCAACCGTCCACGCCAGCGCGCGCGCCTCTACTCGGCGCAGCGCTTCCGCCGCGAGCCAGCCGGTCGCGGCCGACCACGCCAGCACCGCGTCGGCGCGCGCGTCGATTGCCACGAAACGCTCGATCTCGCCCAGTCCGCCGCGGGCCCACCATGCCAGGCCCCACGCATAGAACAGCGCCGCCGCGGCGGTGGAGCCGGCGCGGTGGAAGCTCCACGCGCTGGCCAGCGCGGCGACCGCGATTAGCAGCGCGCCCATGAAGGCGCCATTGGCGATCGGCGCGCTGCCGGCGTCGCCGCTGCCGAACACGAACGCCAGCGCCGCGGCGAGCTGCAGCACGACGCCGGCGAACACCTGCAGCGCGCGCTGCTGGCGCAGGCCGAGCCACACCAGCCCGGCGCCTTCGAGCGCGAACACGCAGGCGGTCGCGCTGGCCGACAGCGCCAACGGCACCGCGAGCGTCGCGAAGCCGACCGCCAGCACCGCGTACGGCGCAACCAGCGCGGCCAAGTGCTCGTATCGCCGCAGGGCGGCGGCGAGCAGCGCGTAGATCGCGCCCAGCGCCAGCGCGCAGTACGCCAGCGGCAGCCGCTCACCGTCGAGCAGCGCGGCCTGCAGCGCGAACGCGACCAGCGGCGTGCCGAACAGCAGGCAGCCGTCGATCGCGTCGCGCCGCG
This sequence comes from Cognatilysobacter tabacisoli, assembly GCF_003586305.1. Taxonomy (GTDB): domain Bacteria; phylum Pseudomonadota; class Gammaproteobacteria; order Xanthomonadales; family Xanthomonadaceae; genus Cognatilysobacter_A; species Cognatilysobacter_A tabacisoli. Next base: position 1,669,426 of record NZ_QXJI01000001.1, read on the forward strand.
CGGCGCCGCGACGGCGCGCGAATAGGATCGGGATCGCCAGGTACAGCGCGAAGAACAGCAGCAGGAACGGCTGCGTCGTCGCGTAATCGTCCGGCCGGTAGCGCAGCACGCCCCACGCGGTGCCGATCGCGAAGGTGAACACGAAGCCGAGCACGTTCAGCAGCCGCCACGGGCGCCACCACGCGATCGCCGCGATCGCGACGTTGAGCACCGCGTAGTACCCGAACAGCGCGACGTGGTTGCCCTGCCCGGTCGACAGCCAGATCGGCGCGAGGAAGCCGGCCAGCACCGCGAACACGGCCAGCGCCAGCGCGTTCTGCAGCACCGCCAGCACGCCCATGCCGGCGACCAGCGCCACGCTCAGCGCGAACGCGGCGCCGGCGGGCAGCAGGCCGTACAGCCGGAACGCGGCGAACACCACCAGCAGCAGCACGCCGATCGCGCCGCCCTGCAGCGCGAGGCCGAACGGCCGGCGCGCCTCGCGCTGGCGCCAGCCGAACACGAGCCCGCCGATCGCGGCGAGCGCGACCGCGCCCAACCGCAGCTCGATCGGCAGCGACAGCAGGCCGGCGTCGGTGGCGAACTTCAGCAGCGCCGCCACGCCGGCCAGCAGCACCAGCACGCCGACCTTGACCGGCAGGTTGCCTTCGGTGAACCAGCGCCGGGCGGCGCGGAAGGCGAGGTCGAACGGGTTCGGCGGCGGCGGGCGGCGTGCGTACGCGGGCGCGGCGCGCGGCGGCAGCGGCAGCGGCGGCGGCACCGGTGGCGCCGCGGCGTCCAGCGCGGCATCGGTCGCGGCGGGTGGCGCACCCGCGGACGCGCCGTCGAACACCGCGCGCGCCGGGTCGGTGGCGGCGCGCGGCGACGCCGGCGGGTTGCCGGCGGCGGGGGGTGGCGCGGCCACCGTGGGCGCCGCGGCGCGCGCGCGCATCCAGTCCTGCAGCGTCGGCTCGCTGTCGGCCAAGGGGGCGGGCTCGGCGGCTGCGGCCGGCGATGCACGCGAGGCCAAACCGGCGACCTGCGCCTCCAGCGCCGCGACCCGGCGTCGCAGGCCAGCGACCATCACCAGCGCGATCACCAGCAGCACCGGCACGGCCAACAGGGCCAGCACCAGCAATCCGATCAGTCCCGACATCCCCGTCCCCGGCACCCCTGTCCTGCGCGCACGTTACACCAGCACCGCGGCGGCCGTTCAGCGACGGGCGTCGCCGAATGAAACCTACATTTCGTGTTGACGCACTCCATCCACCCCACTATGTTGTGGCAGTCGGTGCCGGCCTCGCGGTCGGCTTAAAAGGGAAGTCCGGTGCGGCGCGGCCAGTCAGGCCGATCCAATTCCGGCACTGCCCCGCAGCGGTAAGTGGAAACGACCGCCGTCACATGCACTGGGGCCCCGCGCCCTGGGAAGCGACGGCCAGTAGGCGATGCGGTGCGCACGGCGCACGCGTCCGGTCCACGAGTCCGAAGACCTGCCGACAGCCGCGCGAAGCACACCGCGCGGTGACCGGCCAGCGAGTCCTCGGGGGAGGACGGTCGGTGTCGCACGGCGCCGGCCACTCAGTCGCCGCGGCGGGCCGTCTCGGCCTGCGCGACACCCGCACCCCACCCTCCGGATTCCGCGCCCGCGGGGGCGTGGCGGTGCCGTCGGCGCGATGCCTTTCGCGCGCCGCCGGTGCATCCGCGTTCCCGTGCGTCGTCCCCGAGGGAGGGGCGGCGAACGTGCGCCATGCACTGGAGACCGCCATGACCGTTCCGTCCGACGTCGACCTCGTCGAGCCCGTCGCCGCATCCGCTGCCGACGCCGCCGCAGCCACCCCCGCTCCGCCCGCCCCCGGCTTCGCGCTGACGCCGCCGGCGACCAGCCTGACGATGACCGTGACCAAGCGCAGCGGCCGGCGCGAGCCGGTCGACCTCAACAAGATCGTGCGCGCGGTCCAGCGCAACGCCGAGGGCCTGTACGCGGTCGACCCGATGCGCGTGGCGACGCGCACGATCTCCGGCCTGTACGACGGCGCCAGCACGTGCGAGCTCGACGAGCTGTCGATCCGCACCGCCGCGCTGCTGACTGCCGAGGAGCCCGAGTACGGGCGACTGGCGGCGCGATTGCTCGCGCAGGTGATCGAGAAGGAGGTCGCCGGGCAGGAGATCCACGCGTTCTCGCAGTCGGTGCAACGCGGCGTCGACGCCGGCCTGATCAACGACCGCCTGCTGGCGTTCGTGCAGGCGCACGCGCGCAAGCTCAACGACGCGATCGACCCGGCGCTGGACCAGCGCTTCGACTACTTCGGCCTGCGCACGCTGTACGACCGCTACCTGCTGCGCCACCCGACCGCGCGCACGGTGATCGAGACGCCGCAGCAGTTCTTCCTGCGCATCGCCTGCGCGCTAAGCGAGGACGTCGGCGACGCGCTGGCGCTGTACCGGCGCATGGCGCAGCTGGACTACCTGCCGTCGTCGCCGACGCTGTTCAACGCCGGCACGACGCACGAGCAGCTGTCGAGCTGCTTCCTGCTCGACTCGCCCGAGGACTCGCTCGAGAGCATCTACCGGCGCTACATGGACGTGGCCAAGCTGAGCAAGTTCAGCGGCGGCATCGGCCTGAGCTACACCCGCATCCGCTCGCGCGGCTCGCTGATCCGCAGCACCAACGGCCTGAGCAACGGCATCGTGCCGTGGCTGAAGACGCTCGACGCCTCGGTCGCCGCGGTCAACCAGGGCGGCAAGCGCAAGGGCGCGGCCTGCGTGTACCTGGAGCCGTGGCACGCCGACGTCGAGGAGTTCCTCGAGCTGCGCGACAACACCGGCGACGAGGCGCGGCGCACGCACAACCTCAACCTCGCCAACTGGATCCCGGACGAGTTCATGCGCCGGGTCGAGGCCGACGGCGACTGGTCGCTGTTCGACCCGCACCGGGTGCCGCAGCTGACCGACCTGTGGGGCGACGCGTTTGACCGCGCCTACCGCGCCGCGGAAGCCGCCGGCCTGGCCGTTCGAACCGTCAAGGCGCGCGAGCTGTACGCGCGGATGATGCGCAGCCTCGCGCAGACCGGTAACGGCTGGATGAACTTCAAGGACAAGTCCAACCGCTCGTGCAATCAGACCCTGCGCGACGGCAACGTCGTGCACCTGTCGAACCTGTGCACCGAGATCCTCGAGGTCACCTCGCAGGACGAGACCGCGGTGTGCAACCTCGGTTCGATCAACCTGTCGCACCACGTCGAGCTGTTCGCCGACGGCCCCGTGCACGGGGACGCGGGACGGGCGTCGATCGGCCGCTTCGACTTCGACCGGCTGGCCGAAACCGTGCGACTTGCGGTGCGCCAGCTCGACCGCGTGATCGACCTGAACTACTACCCGATCGAGACCGCGCGAAACGCCAATCTGAAGTGGCGCCCGGTCGGGCTCGGCGTGATGGGCCTGCAGGACGTGTTCTTCAAGCTGCGCCTGCCGTTCGATTCCGACGCCGCGCGCACGCTGTCGCGCGAGATCGCCGAGGCGGTCTATTTCCACGCGCTGTCGGCGTCGAACGAGCTGGCCATCGAACGCGGCGCGCATCCTGCGTTCGCCGACACCCGCGCGTCCGTGGGCGAGCTGCAGTTCGACGCGTGGGGCGTGGCGCCGTCGCAGCCGGAGCGCTGGGACGCGCTGCGCGTGCGGATCCGCGAACGCGGGCTGCGCAACTCGCTGCTGATCGCGATCGCGCCGACCGCGACGATCGCGTCGATCGCCGGCTGCTACGAGTGCATCGAGCCGCAGGTGTCGAACCTGTTCAAGCGCGAGACGCTGTCGGGCGACTTCCTCGTCGTCAACCGCTACCTGGTCGAGGAGCTCAAGGCGCTGGGCCTGTGGACCGCCGAGCTGCGCGACGCGGTCAAGCTGGCCGAGGGCTCGATCCAGGGGTTGGCGCAGATCCCCGAGTCGCTGCGGCAGGTCTACCGCACCGCGTGGGAGCTGCCGATGCGCTCGCTGATCGACATGGCCGCCGAGCGCGGCGCGTTCATCGACCAGAGCCAGTCGCTCAACCTGTTCATCGAGAGCCCGAACATCGGCCAGCTGTCGTCGATGTACATGTACGCGTGGAAGCAGGGGCTCAAGACCACCTACTACCTGCGCTCGCGCCCGGCCACGAAGATCGCCAAGGCCACCGTGTCGGCCGGCGCGATGCAGGAGCCGCGCACTGCGTATGCAGACACCGCGTCGGCCGAGTCGATCGCCTGCTCGCTGGAAAACCCCGAAAGCTGCGAGGCGTGCCAGTAGGCGCGCACCGCACCACACCGCCTCCCTTCCCTTCAGCCGGCCGGCGCGACCGCGGTCCGCTTCCTCCCCCGCCGACCGCGACCGCCGCCCGCGCTGAAGGGCGGGCCCCACCGAGACCCGAACGATGACCGACCCCGCCGCGCCCCGCCTGCTCGACCCCGGCTTCGACCTGACCCTGCGGCCGATGCGCTACCCGCAGTTCTACGAGATGTACCGCGACGCCGTGCGCAACACCTGGACGGTCGAGGAGGTCGACTTCGCGCTCGACGTCAACGACCTCAAGCACAAGCTCGGCCCGGCGGAGCGCCACCTGATCGAGCGGCTGGTCGCGTTCTTCGCCACCGGCGACTCGATCGTGTCAAACAACCTGGTGCTGAACCTGTACCAGCACATCAACGCGCCGGAAGCGCGCATGTACCTGTCGCGCCAGCTGTACGAGGAGGCGCTGCACGTGCAGTTCTACCTGACCCTGCTCGACACCTACCTGCCCGACCCGGTCGCGCGCGCCAAGGCGTTCGCCGCGATCGAGAACATCCCGTCGATCCGCGCCAAGGCCGCGTTCTGCTTCCGGTGGATGGACTCGATCCAGTCGCTGCAGCGGCTGGGCACGCGCGACGACCGCCGGCGATTCCTGCTGAACCTGGTCTGCTTCGCGTGCTGCATCGAGGGCCTGTTCTTCTTCGCCGCGTTCGCCTACGTCTACTACCTGCGCTCGCGCGGGCTGCTGCACGGGCTGGCGTCCGGTACCAACTGGGTGTTCCGCGACGAGAGCGGGCACATGGCGTTCGCGTTCGAGGTGATCCGCACCGCGCGCAGCGAGGAGCCGGACCTGTTCGACGCCGACCTGCAGGCACAGGTCGTGCGCATGCTCGAGGACGCGGTCGAGTGCGAGATGGCGTTCGCCGAGGACGTGCTGTCGGGCGGGGTGGCCGGCCTGTCGACCCGCGACATGCGCCAGTACCTGCAGTACGTCGCCGACCAGCGGCTCGCCCAACTCGGCCTGCCGCGGCACTTCGGCGCCAGCAACCCGTTCGCCTTCATGGACCTGCAGGACGTGCAGGAGGTCACCAACTTCTTCGAGCGCCGCGTGTCGGCATACCAGGTCGGCGTGCAGGGCGAGGTCGCGTTCGACGCGGCGTTCTGACGCGCCGCGAAACGACGGATTGCGCGGCGCGCGGCAAGGCGCGTCGCGCAGGGTTGCCCGGCGCGCCGATGCGCGTGGGCAATGGAATGGGTGGCAGGACGCCGCCCAGGGATGGCCGGAGCGCCATCGGCCGCGACCGGAGCGTCGCGGCGGTCACGGCAGGACGCCACAGGGGACGGCACGACGCCGTCGACAATGGCGACACGGACGTCGCCGACTTCGATCTTTCGTTGTCCTGGCGCGCGCCGGGCGACTGACCCAGACGACGAAGCCCCGGCGAACCGGGGCTTCGTAGGGGTGCGCGGTGGCGGCGGCTTACTTGGCCGCGACGACCTTGACCATCTCGAGGCACTTGTTCGAGTAGCCCCACTCGTTGTCGTACCAGCTGACGATCTTGACGAAGGTGCCGTCGAGCGCGATGCCAGCCTCGGCATCGAAGATCGACGTGCGCGCGTCGCCGCGGAAGTCGGTCGCCACGACCTTGTCCTCGGTGTAGCCGAGCACGCCCTTCATCGCGCCCTCGGACTGCGCCTTCATCTCGGCGCAGATTTCGGCGTAGGTCGCCGGCTTCTCCAGCTCGACGGTCAGGTCGACCACCGACACGTCCGAGGTCGGCACGCGGAACGCCATGCCGGTCAGCTTGCCCTTCAGCTCGGGCAGCACCACGCCGACGGCCTTGGCTGCGCCGGTGCTGGACGGGATGATGTTCTCGAGGATGCCGCGGCCGCCGCGCCAGTCCTTGTTGGACGGGCCGTCGACGGTCTTCTGCGTCGCCGTCGCGGCGTGCACCGTGGTCATCAGGCCGCGCTTGATGCCCCACTTGTCGTGCAGCACCTTGGCGATCGGCGCCAGGCAGTTGGTCGTGCACGAGGCGTTCGAGACGATCGCCTGGCCGGCGTAGGTCTTGCAGTTGACGCCGTGCACGAACATCGGCGTGTCGTCCTTCGACGGCGCCGACAGCACGACCTTCTTCGCGCCGGCATCGAGGTGCTTCTGCGCGGTGGCCTTGTCGAGGAACAGGCCGGTCGATTCGATGACGACTTCGGCGCCGACCTCGTCCCACTTCAGGTTGGCCGGGTCGCGCTCCTGGGTCAGGCGGATCTTCTTGCCGTTGACGATCAGGGTGTTGCCGTCGACCGAGACGTCGCCCTGGAAGCGGCCGTGCACGGAGTCGTAGCGCAGCATGTAGGCGAGGTAGTCGGGCTCGAGCAGGTCGTTGATCGCGACGATCTCGATCTCGTCGGCGAAATTCTGCACGGCGGCGCGCAGCACGTTGCGGCCGATGCGGCCGAAGCCGTTGATGCCAACCTTGATCGCCATTGCGTGGGGCTCCTGTCCTGAAGGGCGGTGGATGCGAAACGTGGATCCCCATTCTACCAGCGCGGCGCCGGCCGCCCGGACGGCGGCCACCTGCGGACGCCGCTGCACGCGGCCACCCGCGGCGTCTTGATCGCGGTCAAGCCGCGCATTCAGCCGCTGCCCAAACTGGCGCCATCTTCCGAGGAGCACCGCCATGTCCACCCTGATCCGCCTGGCGCTCGCCGCCAGCCTCGCCGCCGCCGCACTGCCCGCCGCCGCCCAGTCGCAGGGTGACTGGACCGTCGCGATCGGCGCACACCAGGTCGACCCGAAGTCCGGCAACGGCCGCCTCGCCGGCGGCACGCTCGCGGTCGACGTCGGCGGCGACGCCCGTCCGACGGTCATGGCCGAGTACTTCATCCGCGACGGCCTCGGGATCGAACTGCTCGCGGCGCTGCCGTTCGAGCACGACATCGCCGTCGCCGGGCTCGGTGAGGTCGGATCGACCCGCCACCTGCCACCGACCGTGTCGCTGCAGTACCACTTCAACCACGCCGGTGCGGTGTCGCCGTTCGTGGGCGCGGGCGTCAACTACACGACCTTCTTCAAGGAGGAGAAGCGCGGCGCGCTGGCCGGCAGCCGGCTGGCGCTGGACGACTCGTGGGGCGCGGCGCTGCACGCCGGTGTCGACGTCCGCGTCGGCGAACGCGGGGCAATCCGCGTGGACGCGCGCTGGATCGACATCGACACCGACGTCTCGCTGGACGGCGCCGGCCTCGGCACCGTGGAGATCGATCCGCTGGCCTACGGCGCGACGTACGTCTGGCGGTTCTGAGCGCCCGGCCGCGGCGGCGCGGGCGCGGGGCGGTCCGCTAGACTGTCGGCATGAACCGGATCGCCCTCGCCTGCCTCGTCGCCCTCCTCGTCCTGCTGCCCGCGCGCGTCGACGCGTGGGGCGCGCTCGGCCACCGCCTCGTCGGCGATCTGGCCGAGCGCCACCTCGATCCCGCCGCGCGCGCGCAGGTGCAGGAGCTGCTCGCCGGCGAGAAGGAGCCGACGCTGGCCGGCGTCGCCAACTGGGCCGACGAACTGCGCAGCAGCAGCCCCGAGGCGTTCCGCCGCACCTCGCGCTGGCATTACGTCAAGACCGAGCCGGGCACCTGCCGCGTGCAGGCCGACCAGTGCGAAGGCGGCGAGTGCGTCGTCGGCGCGATCAACGCGCAGCGCGCGATCCTCGCCGACCGCGCCCAGCCGATCGAAGCGCGTCGCGACGCGCTGAAGTTCCTGGTCCACTTCGTCGGCGACGTGCACCAGCCGTTCCACGCCAACAGCACCGACGACCGCGGCGGCAACAGCTACCAGATCAGCCTGCGCACGCCGATCGAGCCGGAGGCCTACGCGCGCAGCCGCTACGTCGACGGCGTGATGGGCACCAACCTGCACTCGATCTGGGACTACTACGTGCTAGTGTCGCTGGGCCTCGACGTGCCGCGCTACGCGCGCAAGCTCGATGCGCTGCCGTGGCCGCCGCAGACGACGCCGCTGAGCGCGGCCGACGCCTGGGCCGCGGAGTCGTGCCGGCTGATCCCGGGTCGCAAGCTGTACCCGGACGGGCACAAGCTCGACCACGGCTACCTCGACCAGCACCGCCCGCTGGCCGAGCAGCGCGTGCGCCAGGCCGCGTACCGGCTGGCGCAGCTGCTCAACGAGACCCTCGCGCGCTGAGTCACTCGCTGGCGGGCTGCGCCAGCACCTCGCGCACGCGCGGCTCCGCGCCGGTCAGGCCGGCCGCGCGGCCGAACTCGATGGCCGCGTCCACCGCCATGTCTCCGCTGTCGGCGGCCGCGAGCGCCAGCAGCGCGCCGACCCGGTTGCCCGATGCGCAATGCACGATCACCGTGCCGTCGGCCGCGTCGATCAGGCGCTTGAGTTCGCGCGCTTTCTCGAACGTGATGTCGGCCGGCCCGGCCACCGGCAGGCTTGCATAGCGCAGCCCGGCCGCGCGCACTTCGCCGGCTTCGTCACGCCCGGCCATTTCGGCATCGGGTCGCAGGTTGATGACCGTGGTGACGCCGCGGGCCGCAAGCGCATTCCACTCGCCGGCGTCCGGCTGCGCGCCGGTCAGCAGGCCCGCGCGCGGCGCGCGCAGGGGCGTGGCCGTCGCTGCCGGCGCGGCGGCGGCCTCGGCGCGGGCGTCATGGGCAGCGGTGGACGTGGCGCCGGTCGCGGCGAGCGCACCGGCGATCAGGCCGGCCGACAGCGGGGTCTTCATGGGGTGCTCCTCAAGTCATGGCAGTAGATGTCGTGCAGGGTGGCCATCAGCGGCTGCACCGGCCCCGGCGCGAGCGCGTAGAAGACCTGGACTCCCTCCCGCCGCGCGCTGACCAGTCCGGCCTCGCGCAGCACCGCCAGGTGCTGGGACAGGGCCGACTGCGACAGCGGCACGCGCGCGAGCAGCTCGCCGACGCCGAGCTCGCCCTCGACCAGGTGGCACAGCACCAGCAGACGGTGCTCGTTGCCGAGCGAGCGCAGCAGCGCCGCGGCCTCGGCGGCATGCGCCTGCATCGCCTTGAGCGGGGCGGCCGGTCGCTTCGGCGGGGTTGCGTTCGTACGAAGGGGGGCGACGGGCGTCACGGCGATCCGGCTCCAGCGGCGGCGCGGGACTGCGCCGTGGCGCCATTGTATTAGACTTGTCTTAATTAGCAATAGCTAATATTATCCCGCCGTCCCAACCGGAGCGCGTCATGACGCCGACCGTCCACCCGTTCTTCCACGCCGACAGCAACACCTGGAGCTACGTCGTCGCCGACCCGGCCTCGGGTGCGGCGGCCGTGATCGACCCGGTGCTCGACTTCGACCCCAAGGCCGCGCGCACCTCGACCACCTCGGCGCAGGCGCTGGTCGACTTCGTCGCCGAACGGGGGCTGGACGTGCGGTGGATCCTCGAGACCCACGCGCACGCCGATCACCTGAGCGCCGGCGCGTGGCTCAAGGCCCGCTGGCCCCACGCGACCCTGGCGATCGGCGAAGGCATCCGCGCGGTGCAGAAGACCTTCCGGCCGATCTTCAACCTCGGCGAGCACTTCCCCGTCGACGGTTCCCAGTTCGATCGCCTGTTCGCCGACGGCGACAGGTTCGCGCTCGGCAGCGTCCAGGCGCGCGTGATCGCCGTGCCCGGCCACACCAGCGACAGCAACGCGTACCTCATCGGCGATGCGCTGTTCACCGGCGACTCGCTGTTCATGCCCGACGGCGGCACCGCGCGCTGCGATTTCCCCGGCGGCGACGCGGCCACCCTGTTCCGCTCGATCCGCCGGCTGTTCGCCGAGCTGCCCGACGACACGCGCGTGTTCGTCTGCCACGACTACGGTCCGGGCGGGCGCGACGTGGCGTGCGAGACCACGATCGGCGAACAGAAGCGCAGCAACATCCACGTGCGCGACGGCACCAGCCAGGCGCAGTTCGTCGAGATGCGCGACGCGCGCGACGCGACGCTGCCGATGCCGGTGCTGATCCTGCCGGCGGTGCAGGTCAACATCCGCGCCGGCGAACTGCCGCCGCCCGACGCCAATGGCGTGCGCTACCTCAAGCTCCCCATCGACCAGCTGTAGGCGACTCCAATGCCCACCGACTTCACCCCGATTCCCGCCCTGCTCGGCGGCGCGCTGATTGGCCTGGCGGCCGTGGTGCTGCTGTGGTCGATCGGCCGCATCGCCGGGATCAGCGGTATCGCCAACCATGCGATTGAGCAGCGCGACGGACGCGACTGGCGGATCGCCTTCCTGCTCGGGCTGGTGGTGGCCGCAGGCCTCTGGTTCACCGTCTCGGGCGCGACGCCGCGCAGCGGGTTCCCGATGCCGTGGCTGGTCGCCGGCGGGCTGCTGGTCGGTTTCGGCACGCGGCTGGGCAGCGGCTGCACGAGCGGGCACGGCATCTGCGGGCTGGCGCGGCTGTCGAAGCGCTCGCTGGTCGCGGTGGCGACGTTCATGGGCGCCGGCGTCGCGACGGTCTACGTGCTGCGCCACGCGATCGGGGTGATGGCATGAACCGCGCGCTGTACGCGGCGCTCGCCGGTGCGCTGTTCGGGCTCGGACTCGCCGTGTCCGGGATGACCGATCCGGACAAGGTGCTGAACTTCCTCGACGTCGCCGGCCGCTGGGACCCGTCGCTCGCGATGGTGATGGGCGGCGCGCTCGCGGTGACCCTGCCCGGCTACGCCTGGGTGCGGCGGCGCGGCCGGGCGGTCTGCGGCGACGCGCTGCAGCTGCCGTCGGCGACCCGGGTCGACGCGCGTCTCGTCATCGGCAGCGCGCTGTTCGGCATCGGCTGGGGCGTCGCCGGGTACTGCCCCGGGCCGGCGCTGGCCAACCTCGCGCATGGCAGCGCGGAAGCCGTCGTGTTCGTCGCGGCGATGCTCGCCGGCTCGCAGCTGGCGCGACGCACCGTCGCGCGCTGACCCGCGGGTCGCACGCTGACGCACCGGTCGCGCGGACGCGAGCGCGCGCGTTGCCGCTAGCATCGCGGCATGACCGACACCGTCCTGCTGCTCGCCCTGGCCTTCTTCGCGGTCGCCGCGCTGTATTCGTCGGTCGGCCACGCCGGCGCCAGCGGCTACATCGCCGCGATGGCGCTGCTCGGACTCGCGCCCGAGCAGATCCGCCCCACCGCGCTGGTGCTCAACCTGCTCGTCGGCGGCATCGGCCTGCTGCGCTTCTGGCGCGGTGGCCACGTGCGCTGGCGCAACGTGCTGCCGTTCGTGCTCGCCTCGGCGCCGGCGGCGTTCTTCGCCGCGCAGGTGCAGCTGCCCAAGCAGGGCTATTCGGTCCTGCTCGGGCTGGTGCTGGTGGTGGCGGCGATCGGCGTGTTCCGCCACGCCGCGCGCGCCGAACGCGAGGACCGCGACGCCGAAGGCCGCCGCGTCCCGTGGGCGCCGGGGCTGCTGGTCGGCGCCGTCATCGGCGTGCTGTCGGGCCTGACCGGCACCGGCGGGGCGATCTTCCTGACCCCGCTGCTGCTGTTCGCGCACTGGATGCCGACGCGCGAGGCCAGCGGCACGTCGGTCGCGTTCGTCTGGATCAACTCGCTGACCGCGCTGGCCGGCCTGCTGCGCGCGGACATCGCCCTGCCCGACGCGCTGCCGGTCTGGCTCTCCGCGGTCGCGCTGGGCGCCGTGCTCGGCACCCAGCTCGGCCTCGCATGGCTGCCGGCGCGGCGCCTGCGCCAGACGCTGGGCGTGGTGCTGCTGATCGCGGCGGGCAAGCTGCTGTTCGCTTGAGTCGGCGCCACCAGCGCAGGCCGCAGGTCAACGCGCCCGTTCGCTCCGACGGACTCCGCACTTTGTCGCGGACTCGTCGAACACCGAACCGACGAAACGGTCGCACTCGAAGCTCTGGACCTTGGCTTCGGCAGGCTCAAGCGCGATCCAGTCGAAGGCCGCATCAGACGCACCCGTGCCCGACGATGTACGGCCCGCTGGCTCGGATGCATCGCGCGGCGGGGGACGGTCAGGCCGGAACTCGATCGGCACACTCACGCGTCCAGGCACGGCCTTGCCGTTCTCGACGTTTGGCTTGAAGCGCCATCGACGCGCGGCGTCCATCGCTGCCTGGTCGAACACGCCCCTCGGTTCCGACGAGGCCACTTCCATCGCCGTGGCGCGGCCTTGGGCATCGAGGTCGACAAGCAGGACGACCTTGCCCCCGATGCGCTCCCGCAGCGCCTTGCCGGGGTACACGGGCGTCTCGCCTTCCCAGGGCACCGAGGTCGACGCGCGCGCGTCCTCGTCCGAGGCTTGTGCCGGGGGCGCTGGCTCACTTGCGAACACCTCAAAGCCCGCTCGCACGCCGGCAAAGCCTTCTTGCAGACCTTCGCCGATCGCGATCTGCGCCTGCTTGCCATTCTCGACCACGAGCCGCGGCTGCGCGGCAGTCCCGTTGTCGCGCTCCAGCCGAACGTCGATCTGGGACCGTGTCGCATCCAGCGGCGTCACCGTAACAAAGGCGGTGCCACGTCCGGCCCCGTCTTCGAACACGAACGGGAATGCAACCCGCGGCGTCATGGCCTGGAGGAACCGTTGCCGATCCCCGTCATCGACTTGGAGCCAAATGTCGACCGCGACGCGGCCGGTTCCAGACAACGCCCGCGCCGCAGCGTTGGGCGACGCGGCCGGTTGAGCGGCCCACGCGACCATGGCAGTGGCTGCGAGCGCGATACAGATGCCGGTGCCGCCGGCGAACCGGCGAGTGAGGGAGAAGCTGGGCAGTTTCAGCATTTCGATTCGCTCCTTGAGTGGGTGGCCTTCGCCCCAGCGGCACCCCAGCGGCAGCGGTTGCCCCGCCAGCTGAGCCTTCAACATCGCCTCGCCGTAGGCGCGGCGCGCGTTCGGGTGGCGCGCGACCACGCGGCGGTCGCAGGCAAGCTCTTAGTCGTGACGAAAGCGGCTCGCGGCATACGGCAGCAGCGGGTTGAACCAATGCACGCACGACAGCGCCGCCCAAGCCGCGTTGGCAAGGAGATCGCCACCCGCGATGTGGGCACGCTCATGTGCGCGCATCAGCGTGCGCTCCACTGGGTCGAAGCCACTGTCGAAATCCAAGGGCACCACGATTCGCGGGCGTATCACGCCGATCACGGCTGGCAGCCCGACGCGAGCCTGCGCCATGAAGGTGCCGTCCTCCCGGCGCCTCATGGTGCCCAACGCGCGAATGAAACGGCGCTGGTGCAGCGCCATCCGCGCGAACGTTGCCCCGGCGCCGGCGAGCCACGCGACCACCCAGAGAGTGGAGGAATCCGCCAACGGCGACTGTTCGGCGTCGAACACCTGCATCGACACGCGCGCCAGGCGCGTCGGCTGCAACTGGACGACTGCCTCGCGGGCAGGCGGCAGCACGACCGCGAGCATCGCAGCAACCGGCAACAGCCACAGGGCATACCCGATACCTGCGCCAAAACCCCTTCGCGTCGGCACCCGCAGCGCCAGCACGGCGAGCATGGCCGCGGTGGAGGCGACCGCCGTTTCGAGCAGGATCCCGAGGATCTCAGCGGGCGCCATCGTCGAGCTCTTCCAGCAGCTTGCGCAGCTCGGCCACGTCCTTGCGGCTCAACTTGTGGTGCTGGCTGAAGTGCGCGACCAAGGGGGCCACGCGGCCGTCGAACAAGCGCGCCAACAGTCCCTGGCTTTCCTGCTGGACCCACGCCTCGCGTTTGAGCACGGGCGCGTACAGGTACCGGCGTCCGTCCTTGGTCGCCCGGATGGCGCCCTTGTTCAACAGCCGGTTGAGCAGCGTCTTGATGGTGGCCTCCTGCCAGCGCTGGGCGTCGCCGACGGCCCGTACGACCTCCTCGGCGGCCATGGGGCTGTGCGCCCAGAGCACTTCCATCACGACGGATTCGGCTTCGGTAATCTTCATCGTTTACGCCCGTAATCTGATTCGAATTTACACCTGTAATCGACGCTGTCAAGACCCCTCGGACCCTGGTGCGATACTGCGCCATGGTCCAGCTCCCGCCCACCGAATCCCTCGACGCCGCCGTCGACGCCGTCCTGGCCCGCGTGCCGGGGCCGCTGCACATAGGCGCGCCGCTCGGTCTCGGCAAGCCGCATCGGCTGCTCAATTCGCTGTACGCGCGCATCGCCGGCGAGCCGTCGCGCTCGATGCACCTGTACACGGCGCTGTCGCTGGATCCTCCCTCCGCCGGCAAGGGGCTTGAAGCGCGCTTCCTGGGCCCGTTCGTCGCCCGCCATTTCGGAGTCGACTTCCCGCGGCTGGCCTACGTGCAGGCGCTGCGTCGCGACGCGCTGCCGCCAAACATCGCGGTCGAGGAGTTCTACCTGCAGTCCGGCGCGATGCTGTCGTCGACGCAGGCCCAGCGCCACTACGCCAGCCTGAACTACACGCACGTCGCGCGCGCGCTGGCCGACCGCGGCGTCAACGTCATCGTGCAGAAGGTCGCGCGCGAGCCCGACGTGGCGCCGGGACGCACTGCGCGCCTGTCGCTGTCGTGCAACACCGATCTCACCTTCGATGCCTTGGACGCGCTCGCCGCCGCCGGCCGCCCGCGGCCGCTGCTGGTCGCCGAGGTCGACCCGGAACTGCCGTGGATCGGCGGCGGCGCGGCGGTCGACGCGGACTTCTTCGACCTCGTCGTGTCGCCAACGGGGCCGCACCCGAAACTGTTCGGCCTGCCGCGCCAGCCGGTCAACGACGTCGACTACGCGATCGGCTTCCACGCCAGCACCCTGGTCCGCGATGGCGGCACGCTGCAGATCGGGATCGGCGCGCTGGCCGACGCGCTGTGCCACGCCCTGGCGCTGCGGCACATCGAGAACGACGCATACCGGCGTGTCCTGCATGCGCTGCGCTCGCCGGCGGCGGACTCGCCCGGGCTGGGGCCGTTCGTCGAAGGCCTGTACGGCTGCAGCGAGATGATCAACGAGGGCTTCCGCCGACTGGTCCAGGCCGGTGTCATCCGGCGCAAGGTGGTCGACGACGTCGCGCTGATGCAGCGCCTCGTCGACGGCAGCGCCGATGCCGACGACCGCGCCCGCCTCGCGCGCGAAGGCGAGTTCCTGCACGGCGCGTTCTACCTTGGCTCGCCGGAGTTCTACGGCTGGCTGCGCGACCTGGCACCGGACGTGCGCGCCGCGATCGGGATGAAGCGCGTCGGCGAGGTCAACGAGCTGTACGGCGGCAACGAAGCGCTCGAGCGCCTGCAGCGCCGGCACGCGCGCTTCTTCAACACCTGCATGATGGCGACCGCGCTCGGCGCCGCGGTGTCCGACGCGCTCGACGACGGCCGCGTGGTGTCCGGCGTCGGCGGCCAGTACAACTTCGTGGCGATGGCGCACGCCCTGCCGGACGCGCGCAGCGTGCTGATGCTGCGGTCGACGCGCGAGAGCGGCGGCACGGCGCGCTCGAACATCGTGTGGAGCTACGGCCACACGACGATTCCCCGCCATCTGCGCGACGTGTACCTGACCGAGTACGGCATTGCCGACGTGCACGGCCGCAGCGACGAGGACTGCGTGGTGGCGATGGCGTCGGTCGCCGACGCGCGCTTCCAGGCCGCGCTGCTGGAGCGGGCGCGCGCGAACGGCAAGCTGCGCGACGGTTTCGCGGCCCCGGCGGAGTGGTCGTCGAACACGCCCGATGCGCTGGCCTCGGCGCTGGCGCCGCTGCGCGCCGACGGGACCCTGCCCGACTATCCGCTGGGCAGCGACTTCACCGCGGTCGAGCAGCGGCTGGTCAACGCGCTGGGCTGGCTGAAGGCGCGCACCGCCACCCGCGGCGGCAAGCTGCGCACGGTGCTGAAGGCGCTCGCCGACGGCGGCCCGTTCGACCCGGAGGCGACCGCGCGCATGGACCTGGCCGCGCCGCGCGGGCTGGCGGCCCGGCTCGAGGCCCGGCTGCTGGCGCTGGCGCTGCGCGCGACCGCTCGCTGAGGCGGGCCGACCGCGCTCCGCCCGCGCACGCCGACGCGTCCGGCCGTGCTCGCCGATCCGGGAGGGCGGAAGCGCTGACCGGTTGCCTATACTCGTCGGCGCCGAGAAACCACGCTGGGGAGCGCGCCGGATGTCCGCCGATACTGTGTACCGCCACTTCTATCGCACGCTGCGGCTGGGCGCGGCCGAGCTCAGCGACGGGGGCGGCCCGTTCGGCTTCGACATCACCACCGCGCTCGAATTCGACTACCTGATCGAGCGCTACCAGTGCGACGCGATCATCGAAACCGGCTGCAATGCGGGCGACACCACCGAGTACCTCGCGCGCACCTACCCGCACCTCACCATCGTCACCTGCGACGTCGTCGACCGCTACGTGGAGCTCGCCCGCCGGCGCGTCGGCTTCATGCCGCACACCCACGTCGAGAAGATCGACTCGCCCGAGCTGATCGCCAAGTTCCGCGACCAGTTCCGCTGCCCGCTGTACTACCTAGACGCCCACTGGTACGACGCCTGGCCGCTGGAGCGCGAGCTGTCGCTGATCGAGAACGGCGTCGTGTGCGTGGACGATTTCAACATCGGCCACCCGCGGTTCGGCTTCGACAAGTACAACGACATGGAGTGCGGGCCGGAGATGCTGGGCCGGTTCGTCGACAAGATCCCGCACTACTACACCAACAACCCCGACGCGCAGCACGAACTTCCGTGCCTGCAGCCGGGCCGTCGCGGGGGCAAGGCCTACTTCGCGATCGGGCAGCAGCACGACCACCTTCGGCACCACCGCTACTTCACCCGCTTCGAGACGCCGCGGCCGGTGACCGCCTGACGCGCCGCGTCCCGTGGCAGACAGCGAAACGGCGCCCTCGGGCGCCGTTTCGGTTGCCGTCGACCGCGTCGATCAGCCCAGCGCGCGTGCCGCCTCGACGACCTTGTCGACGGTGAAGCCGAAGTGCGGGAACAGGTGCTCGGCCGGCGCGCTGGCGCCGAACGTGTCGATGCCGATCACCGCGCCGTCGAGGCCGACGTACTTGCGCCAGAAGTCCGACACGCCGGCTTCGATCGCCACGCGCCGGCGGCACGCGTTCGGCAGCACCGACTCGCGGTAGGCGGCGTCCTGGCGGTCGAACACGTCGCTCGACGGCATCGACACCACGCGCACGCCGTCGCCGAGCTGCTCCGCCGCCTGCATCGCCAGGCCGACTTCCGAGCCGGTCGCGATCAGGATCACCTGCGGCGCGCCGACCGAATCCTTGAGCACGTAGCCGCCGCGCGCGATGTCGGCGACCTGCTGCGCGCTGCGCGGCTGGTGCGGCAGGTTCTGGCGCGAGAACACCAGGCAGCTGGGGCCGTCGGCGCGGGTGATCGCGGCCTTCCACGACACCGCCGACTCAACGGCGTCGCACGGACGCCACACGTCGTTGCCGGGGATGTAGCGCAGCGAGGCCATGTGCTCGACCGGCTGGTGGGTCGGGCCGTCCTCGCCCAGGCCGATCGAGTCGTGCGTGTAGACGTGGATCGCGTGCGCGCCCATCAGCGCGCTCATGCGCACCGCGTTGCGCGCGTAGTCGCTGAACACCAGGAACGTCGCGTCGTACGGAATGAACCCGCCGTGCAGGTTCAGGCCGTTGCTGATCGCGGTCATCGCGAATTCGCGCACGCCGAAATAGATGTAGTTGGCGTTGGGGTCGTCGGTGGCGACCGACTTGCTGCCCTTCCACAGGGTCAGGTTCGAGTGCGCCAGGTCGGCCGAACCGCCGACCAGCTCCGGCAGCAGCGGCGCGAACGCCTCGATCGCCATCTGCGAGGCCTTGCGCGACGCGACGACCGGGCCCTCGGCCTGCAGCCTGGCGATGTACGCGTCGGCGTCGGCGATGAAGTTCGCCGGCAGTTCGGCGTGCGAGCGGCGCACCAGCTCCTCGGCCAGCTGCGGGTACTGCTGCGCGTACGCGTCGAAGCGCTGGTTCCACTGGTGCTCGCGCACCTGCCCTGCATTGGTGGCGCGCCAGCCGTCGGCGATCGCCTGCGGGACCTCGAACGGGCCGTGGGTCCAGCCGAGCGCCGCGCGCGTGGCGGCGACCTCGTCCTTGCCCAGCGGCGCGCCGTGCGACGACTCCTTGCCGGCCTTGGCCGGCGAGCCGAAGCCGATCGTCGTGCGGCAGCAGATCAGGGTCGGCCGGTCGGTGGACTTCAGCGCGGTCTCGATCGCCGTCTTGATCTCGACGTCGTCATGGCCGTCGACGCCGCGGATCACGTTCCAGCCGTAGGCCTCGAAGCGCGCCGGGGTGTCGTCGGTGAACCAGCCGTCGGTGTTGCCGTCGATCGAGATCTTGTTGTCGTCCCAGAACGCGACCAGCTTGTGCAGGCCCCAGGTGCCGGCCAGCGACGCGGCTTCGTGCGAGATGCCCTCCATCAGGCAGCCGTCGCCCATGAACACCCAGGTGCGGTGGTCGACGACCTCGTGCTCGGGCCGGTTGAAGCGCTGCGCGAGCAGCTTCTCGGCCAGCGCCATGCCGACGGCGTTGGCGAAGCCCTGGCCGAGCGGACCGGTGGTGGTCTCGACGCCCGGGGTGTGGGTGTTCTCCGGGTGGCCGGCGGTCTTGCTGCCGAGCTGGCGGAAGTTCTTCAGCTCCTCGATCGGCAGGTCGTAGCCGGACAGGTGCAGCAGCGCGTAGTGCAGCATCGAGCCGTGGCCGTTGGACAGCACGAAGCGGTCGCGGTTGAACCACTTCGGGTTGGCCGGGCTGTGGCTGTAGTAGTCGTTCCACAGCACCTCGGCGATGTCCGCCATGCCCATCGGCATGCCCGGGTGGCCGGAGTTGGCCGCCTGCACCGCGTCGATGGCGAGGAAGCGGATGGCGTTGGCGAGCTCGCGGCGCGCGGGCGTATCGAGGGCAGGCGTCATGGCGTCGTGCTGGGTCCGGGGAGGCGGCGGGAGGCCCGCGCAGGGGTCGGCGGTGGCGGCCGGACCGGGCGGGGGCGCCATTGTCCCATCCGGGGCCGGCCCTGTCGCCCCGATTCCGTGCCGCCGGCGTCGGTCTCCTGCTCGGGCGAGGCCGCGCGCGCGGAGCCGGCCAGGCGCAGGCCGAGCTTTCCCGCCCACCGCTGGGGGGGCGAATCGGGCCCCCGTTGCGTCAGTCGGCCAGGCGTTCGGCCGGCAGGTCGGCCTCGCCGCGCGAGACCACCGCCGCCGCAGCGAGGTCGCCAGTGACGTTCAGCGTGGTCCGGCACATGTCGAGGAAGCGGTCGACGCCGAGGATCAGGCCGATGCCTTCGGGCGGCACGCCGACCATCCCGCAGATCAGCGCGACCACCGGCAGCGAGCCGGCCGGCACGCCGGCCGTGCCGATGCCGCCGAGGATGCACACGAACATCACCGTGACCTGCTGCGCCAGTGACAGCTCGATGCCGAAGAACTGGGCCAGGAACAGAACGGTCACGCCTTCGAACAGCGCGGTGCCGTTCTGGTTGGCGGTGGCGCCGACGGTCAGCACGAAACGCGATACCCGCCGCGGCAGGCCGAGCTTTTCCTCGGCCACGCGCAGCGCGGTCGGCAGCGTCGCGTTGCTCGACGCGGTCGAGAACGCCATCAGCATCGCCTCCTGCGCGCCGCGGAAGAACCGCAGCGGCGAGTAGCCGCCGACGAACTTCAGCGCCAGCGAATAGACGACGAACATGTGGATCGCCAGCGCCAGCACCACGACCAGTACGTAGGCGCCGAGGCTCTTCAACAGCCCCCAGCCGAACAGCGCGGCCAGGTTGAACATGAAGCAGAACACCGCGTACGGCGCCAGCCGGATCACCAGCCCGATCAGCGTCATCGACACCTCGAACAGGCCTTCGATGCCGCGCTTGAGCGTGTCGGTGGCCGCGCTGCGGGTCAGCACCAGGCCGATGCCGAGCATCAGCGCGAAGAACATCACCGCCAGGATCGTGTTGTCGGCCGCGGCCTTGACCACGTTGTCCGGGACGATCGACAGGACCATGTCCAGCCCCTTGGGCTGGGTCGCGGTGCTGCTGACGATGGCGCTGGCGCGCTCGGAGCCTTCGCTCAGCATGCGCTGCGCCTGCGCCGGATCGACGCCGGCGCCGGGCTGGAACCAGTTGACCAGCACCAGGCCGATCACCACGGCGATCGCCGAGACCACGATCGTGTACGCCAGTGTCTTCCAGCCGATCCGGCCGAGCGAGCGCACGTCGCCCATCTCGGCCACGCCCATGACCAGCGCGGAGAACAGCAGCGGAATCACCAGCATGAAGATCAGGCGCAAGAACAGCGTGCCGAACGGCTGGGTCACGTAGGTCGTGAACGCCTGCGCCCACGGCGTGTCCGCGCCGATCGCGTAGTACACCACCAAGCCGAACAGCAGGCCGGCGACGAAGCCGATCGCCATCTTCCAGTGCAAGGGCAGCTTCGCCTTGCCGGCGCGGGTCGTCGTTTCGTTCATTGGTGGGCTTCCGCGGACAGTCGCGGGAGCTTAGCAAACGCGTCCCGGGCCCTTGCCGCGCTGCGCTGCGCGCGCCGCAGCCGAATGAGGAGAATCAGCCGGGCGGGTACAGCGGCGGCAGCGGCGAGGCCTTCGCCGTCGGCACGGCGGCCCGCCAGCGGATGCCCGACGCGAACGCGCGGCGCAGCTGCGCGCGCGCCGCAGTGCCGTCGCCATCGCCCCAGCGCGCGCGCTGCAGCGCGCCGACCGCATCACGCTGCGCGTCGTCGTCGAGCGCGGCGATCACCGCGTCGAGGTCGGGGAGCGGCGGCTCGGCCAGGCGCGGCAGCGCGGCCGCGATGTCGGACAGGTCGCCGCGCTCGAGCAGCCGGCCCAGGTCGGCCGCGCTCATGCGCACGCGGCCGTCTGCGGCCGGCGGCGGCGTCGCAGGGCCGTCCGCGGCGGGGGCGGGACGGCTGCGGTGCTGCAGCGCCCACACCAGGGTGAACAGCCACAGCGCGGCGAACAGCAACGCGGCGAGGACCCAGCCGCGGCTCGCGCCGGTCGTCGCCGATGCGACGCGCCCGGCAAGCTCGCCTGCCGGCGCTTGGCCAACCGCCGGCGAGTCCGCATCAGCGTCGAGCGTTCCCGCCGCCACTGTCCAGCGCATCGGCGGCAATTCGGCCGTACGCGCGGCGCCGCGCGCGACGTCCCACCAGCCCATCCGCAGGCCGGCGAGTTCCACCTCGCCGGCGCGCGTCGGCACCAGCGCGAACGAGCGGGTCACCCGCGTGCGCGGCCGCCCACCGCGGGTGCTGTCGTCGGACTGCGGCGGATCGGCGAACACCTGCACGCCGTCGATCGGCGGCAGCTGCAGCGGCGGGAGCTGCGCCGCCTGCGCGCCGTCGGCGACGGCTTCGATCGTCAACGTCGCCGCCGCGCCGGCCTGCAGCGACGACGGCGTTGCGACGTAGCGCAGGCTCAGGCCGCGCAGCGGCAGCCAAGGCTGCGGGGCGTTTGCCGGGATGCCGCGCACCTGCAGGAACCGCGGGCGGGCGGTGGCGGCCAGTGCGCCGCCGCGGTCGCCGAACAGGTCGTCGAAGAACCCGCCGGCGCCGCGCCCGGAGAACGTCGCACCCGGCATCGTCAGCGTGCCGCTGCGCTCGGGCACCAGCTGGAACCGGCGTTCGATGACGTAGTAGCGGCGCCCGCCGAGGTCTCGCGAGTACTGCGCGTCGTCGCCGACCCGCTGCAGCGAGGCACCGTCGGGCGCCGGCTGGTCGAGGTGGCCCGACACCAGCGGCGCGCGTGAGTACAGGCGCACCACCCAGCCCACCGACTGCTGCACGTACGGATCGTCGTCGTCGGCCTCGCTTTCGATGAACACGTCGTCGCCCGATCGCGCCGGCGCGGCACCGAGGCTGGCGTCGACCGTCAGCGTCAATGCCGATGTCATGCCGGCGCCGACGCGCAGCGCCGGCACGGTCAGCATGCCGTCGCGCCGCGGCCGCAGCGCCACCGCGTACAGCGAGCGCGTCGTGACCCGGCCGTTGGCGATGTCGAACGACTTGCGGCTGGTGTGACCGCTGGCGCTGAAGTCGCGCTGCAGCGGCGCGTAGTCGGGCACGCCGCGGTCGGTGGTCTCGATGTTCAGCGTCACCGTCTCGCCCGGGCCGATGCGGTCGCGATCAAGCCATGCGCGCGGCTGCGCGAACGCCACGCCGCTGCACAGGATCAGCAGCGCGACGGAGGCCAGGCGGAGCATCGATCGGCAGTTCGACGTCATTCGGTCGGGCGTCCCTGGGTCAGGCGGCGTTCGTGCTCGAGGCGGAACTTCGCGCGCAGCAGGCCGCCCGGATCGTCGGGCACGCGCTGCAGCAGCGCTTCGTTGGCCAGCCGGCGTTCGCGCTGCGCCGCGGTCTCGGCGCGCGGCGCGTCGGCGTCCGCATCCGGTGGCTCGGCGCGACCGGCGCGCGCCAGCGCCTGCTCGATGCGCTGCCGCTGGGCGCGGTCGGCCTCGGCCTGCGCCTGTGCATCGGCCGGCTTGGCCTCGGGCGTCGTGCGGTTGTCGGCCGCCGCGGGCGCCGGTCGATCGGGCTGCGTCGGCTCGCCCGGCGCGCCCTGCGGCGACGACCGCTGCGGGTCGGCCTGGCCCTGCTGGCCGGGCTGCGGCGATTGCCCGCCCGCCGACGGCGCGCCGCCGTCCTTCGGCCCCTGAGGCGGCTTGCGCTTCATCGCCGCTTCGACGGCGCGCCGGTTCGCGATCGCATCGGCCATGCCAGGCTGCCGCTTCAGGGCCGCGTCGTACGCCGCGATCGCCTGCGGATAGCGGCCCGCGCGCGCCAGCGCATTGCCGCGGTTGTAGTGGGCATCGGCGCTGTCGACGCCGGCATACAGCGCCGCGGCGCGCGCATAGTCCTCCCGGCGGTACGCCGCGGTGCCGTCGACCAGGCGCGCATGCGCCGCCTGGTCGGGCCGCCGCCACAGGTCCGCCGCCTGCGCGGGCAACCAGGGCAACAGCAATACGAGCGCCAGCGCAGCGACCGCACCCCCGCTGCGCCGGAACGCGAACAGCGCCAGCAGCATCAGCGGCGGCAGCAGCCAATAGCCCTCGTCCTGCCAGGCGCGGCCGCGCTCGCCCGACTGGCTGGCGCCGTCGACCGCGTTGGCGTCGAGCACGCCGAGCGCGCGCAGGTCCGCGTCGTCGAGGGTGACCGCGCGGTAGTCGCCGTCACCGCTGGCCGCAAGCGTGCGCAGCGATGCAGCGTCCAGCCGCGCCTGCAGCAGCGCGCCGTTGGCTCCGCGGAACGGCGCGCCGGCTTCGCCGCCGACGCCGATCACGTCGACGCGGTAGCCGGCCCGCGCGGCGCGTTCCGCCGCGGCGTCGGCGTCGGCGTCGCCGTGGTCGGTCATCAGCAGGATGCGGCCGCGATCGAAGCCGGCGCGCGTGAGCAGCCTCGCGGACTGTTCGATCGCGCGGTCCGCGCGCTGGCCGTCGACCGGCATGACGTCGGGCGCCAAGGCATCGAGGAAGAGCGCGACGTTCGCCGCGTCCTCGGTCAGCGGCGCGACGGTGAAGGCATCGCCGGCGAACGCGACCAGCCCGACCTGGCCGCCGTCGCGCGCGGCCAGGACGCGCGCGACCTTCGCCCGCGCGATCGCGAGCCGCGACGGCGGCACGTCGGCGGCGAGCGACGCGCTCGACAGGTCGACGGCGATCACCAGCGGCATCGCCGACTGCCACAGCGGCTGCTCGACCTGCCGCCACGCCGGGCCGGCCAGCGCGACGACGGCCAGCGCGTAGCCCAGCGCGGCCGCGCCCATGCGCGCCCACGTGCGCGTCGTGCCGCGCGGCTCCAGCAGGTAGGGCAGCAGGTGCGCATCGACGAGGCCGGTCCACGCGTGGCGACGCCGCGACCGCGCGCGCCACCACAGCGCCAGCAGCGGCAGGGCCAGCAGCGCCCACAGCCACTGCGGACGCAGCCAGTGCAGCGCGGTCACCGCCTCCATGCAGGCCTCCAGCGCTGCGTTCGACGCGGCAGCGCGAAAGCCAGCACCGCGCACGCCCACGCCGCGGCCAGCGGCCACGCGTAGCGCTCGATCCGCGGCCGCACGGCAACGCCCTCGCGGGCGACCGGCTCGATGCGGTCGAGCTCGGCGTAGATCTGCACGAGCTCGCCGGTGTCGCGGGCGCGGAAGAAGCGGCCGCCGGTCGCGGTCGCGATCGCCTGCAGCGACGCCTCGTCGATCTCGTCGCCGGCGCCGGGCATCGGCAGCTGCAGGCCGAACAGCGACAGCGACCCATCGCCGCCGAACGCGATCGTGTGGACGCGCACGCCCTCGTCGCGCGCCAGCTCGGCCGCCTTCTTCGGCTCCAGCGCGCCGGCGGTGTTGACGCCGTCGGTGAGCAGGATCAGCACGCGCTGGCCGGCGGGCTGCTCGCGCAGGCGGCGCACCGCCAGCCCGATCGCGTCGCCGACCGCGGTCTCCTGCCCGGCCAGGCCGACCACCGCGTCGAGCAGCTGCTCGCGCACCGAGTCGCGGTCCAGCGTCAGCGGCGTCAGCGCATACGCGCGGCGGCCAAAGACCAGCAGGCCGACGCGGTCGCCGCCGCGACGATCGAGGAAGTCGGCCAGCACCGCCTTCGCGGCGGTGAGCCGATCGACCGGGCGGCCGCCGAGCTCCATGTCGGGCTCGCTCATGCTGCCGGACAGGTCGAGGGCGAGCATGAGGTCGCGACCGGCCTGCGGGGGGCGCACCGGCTCGCCCAGCTCCTGCGGTCGCGCCGCGGCGACGCACAGCAGCGCCCACGCCAGCCACGCAAGCAGGCCCGGCCCGCCACCGCGCAGGCCGCGCCGCGCCGCGATCGCAACGGCATCGACGCGATCGCCGAACGGAACGCGCAGCGCGGGCGAGCCGTCGCGCGCCGCCGGCAGCAACCAGCGCGCGAGCAGCGGCGCGGGCAGCGCCAGCAGCGCCCACGGCCACGCGAACAGCGCACGCAGCGGATCGAGCACGGTCGTCCAGTCGCTCATCGCCGCAGCATCCACTCGACGAAGCGCCTGCGCGCGACCTCGCGCAGCTGCGCGACCGCGTCGTCATCCAGCTGCGGACGGAACGCGCCGTCGGACAGCAGCCGGCCGGGTCCGTCGCGGAACGTGCGCGCGCCGTCGCTGTCGTCGCCACCATCGAGGAACGCCAGCCACGCCTCCCCTTCGAGCCGATCGGCCGCCGGATCGCGGCGGCGCGCGGCGCGGCGCAGCAGCTCGGACATCGCGGCCACCCGCGCGGGCGCGTCGCCCGCCGCGGCCAGCGCCTCGTCGAACAGCGCCACGGCGCGGCGGTGCCGTCGCGCCTTGCGCCCGCGCCACCACCACACCGCGAGCGCGACGCCCACGACGGCAGCCGCCACCAGCCACCAGCCGGGTGCCGGTGGCCACCACGGCGGCGCCGGCGGCTGGTGGATGTCGCGCAGCACGAGCGTTGCCGCGGCCATCAGCCCGCACCCACGGCCGCGCGCGCGGGCTGCGGCAGCCACGACTCACTCGCGGCGTCCGTGGCGAGCACGTGGGCCCGCACGCCCACGCGCGGCAGGCGCTCCAGGGCTGCGGCGATCGGCGCGGAGAACTGCTGGCGCCAGCGCTGGCGCTGCGGGGCCGAGGCGAGGTCGAGCTCGACGCGGTGCGCGCCCGTCCGTGCATTCTCGGCAAGGAACGGCAGTGCCGCGCGCGGCGGGTCGAGTTCCAGCGGGTCGACCAGCAGCAGCACGAGCACCTCGTTGTGGCGCGCCAGCGCCGGCCACCGCTGCTCGGGGATCGCAACGACCTCGGCGGCGTCGGCCAGCACGACGACCCGCGAGCCGGGCCGCACGACGCGCGCAGCGTGGTCGAGCGCGACCGCCAGACCCGCGTCGTCCGCTGGCGGCGCGGCGTACCAGCGCACCAGCGCATCGAGCACGCGCAGCGCGCCGCGCGGGCCCGCGGCCGGCGCGATCGGCGCTTCGCGCGTGCTGCCGCGCAGCGCGGCGATCCGGTCGCCGTCGCGGACGGCCATCCACGCGGCCACCGCGCCGGCGCGCGCCGCCTGCACCGACTTGAAGCGCGCGCGCGTGCCGAAGTACAGCGCCGGCGCGGTGTCGGCGACGACGAGGGTCAGCCGCTCGCGCTCGGCCTGGAACAGCTTGGTGTGGGCGCGACCGGTGCGCGCGGTCAGGCGCCAGTCGATGTGGCGCGCGTCGTCGCCGAGCGAGTACTCGCGCGACTCCGCGTACTCCATGCCGCGCCCGCGCAGCGGCGACAGCGC
Organism: Cognatilysobacter tabacisoli; assembly: GCF_003586305.1. Classification (GTDB taxonomy): domain Bacteria; phylum Pseudomonadota; class Gammaproteobacteria; order Xanthomonadales; family Xanthomonadaceae; genus Cognatilysobacter_A; species Cognatilysobacter_A tabacisoli. The sequence goes on from NZ_QXJI01000001.1 coordinate 1,695,794, forward strand.
CTGGCCGTGCACGCCGACGCGCCCGCGCCGCGCGGCGCGGCGACCGGCGACCGCAGCCCGCAGCGCCGTCAGTTCGGCGAGCGTGGGGACGATGCCGTCGGACGCTGGCGTGCGCGGCGTCATCGGCGCGGGTCCGTCGCGCGCCCGAGGCGCCCACCACGCGGCGCGCACGGGATGCGCTGCGTGCAATCGAGTGCGCGTGCAACGGCCATCGCGCTCAGGGCAACGGCACCAGCCGCAGCAGTTCCGCGACGAGGCGGTCGCCGTCCCAACCCTCGGCCGTGGCCTCGTAGCTGGGCAGCACGCGGTGCCGGAGCACGTCCGGCGCGACCGCGCGTACGTCCTCCGGCGTCACGAAGTCGCGCCCGAGCAGCCACGCGTGCGCGCGGGCACAGCGCTCGAGCGCGATCGACCCGCGCGGGCTCGCGCCCCACGCGATGCGGCGGCCCAGCGCGGCGTCGTAGCGGGATGCGTCACGCGACGCGAGGACGAGCTCGATCAGGTAGCGCTCGACCGCTGGGGCCAGATGGATCGCCAGCACCGCGGCGCGCGCGGCGAACACGTCCGCGAGCGGCACGCGCTCCGGCGCCGGCGCATCGAGCGCGCCCTCGCGCGCCCGATTGCGCGCAAGCCGGAGGATCTCGGTCTCGGCCTCCGCGCGCGGGTAGCCGATCCGGACGTGCATCAGGAACCGGTCGAGCTGCGCCTCCGGCAGCGGGAACGTGCCCTCCTGCTCGATCGGATTCTGCGTCGCCATGACCAGGAACAGCGCCGGCAGCGCATACGTCGCGCGGCCGACCGTGACCTGGCGCTCGCCCATGGCCTCCAGCAGCGCCGACTGCACCTTGGCCGGCGCGCGGTTGATTTCGTCGGCCAGCAGGATCGGATGGAAGATCGGTCCCGGCTGGAACTCGAACCGGCCATCCTGAGGGCGCCAGACCTCGGTGCCGGTCAGGTCGGCCGGCAGCAGGTCCGGCGTGAACTGGACCCGCGCGAAGTCCGCTTCCAGCCGCGCCGCCAGCGCGCGGATGGCGCTTGTCTTCGCCAAGCCCGGGGCGCCTTCGACCAGCAGGTGTCCGTCGGCGAGCAGCGCGATCAGCAGCCGCTCGATCAGCGCCGCCTGCCCCACGATCTGCCCGGCCAGCGCCTCGCGCAGCCCGCGGAACGCGTCGTGCAGGCGACCGGCATCGGGCGCCGAGGGCGCGTCGTACGGTCGAGGAATCGGCGGAGCGTCCATCGCGGTCTCGTCGGCGGGGTCGTCCGATTCTGACCGATCGCGGCGGGCAAGGTTCACGCAGCCGCGCAGCGGTTCAGGCGTGGTGGCTGTTTGGTGCGCGGCGCGGCGCCACCGAACGTCCGGTCGACCCCCTCAAAAGGAACGGGGCCCCTCAGGGCCCCGTTCCGGCACTCCGGTGTCGCAGGTGACGATCAGTTGCGCTGGGCGACGGCCAGCACCTTCGGCGTCACGAAGATCAGCAGTTCGGCCTTGTCCTTGGCGCGACCTTTCTTCTTGAACAGGTTGCCGAGGAACGGGATGTCGCCGAGGAAAGGCACCTTCTGCACGTCGTTGCGGTCGCGGAACTCGTAGACGCCGCCGATCACGACGGTCTGCCCGTCCTCGACCAGCACCGCGGTGTTGACGTTGCGCTTGCTGATGCTGGGCACCTGGCCGATCGACGTGTCGATGAAGCCCTCGACCTCGTCCTTCTTGACGTTCATCGCCAGGAACACGCGGCCGTCGTTGGTGATCGTCGGTGTGACCTTCAGCTCGAGCAGCACGTCCTTGAACTGCACGTTCGGGATCGGAATCGAGTTGCCGCCCTGCTGCGGCGAGATCGTCACGTAGCCGACCTCCTGGCCCTGGCTGATCACCGCTTCGCGCTGGTTGCTGGTGACGATGCGCGGGTTGGAGATCACCTCGCCCCGGCCCTCTTCCTGCATCGCCGACAGCTCGATGTCGAGCAGGTAGCCGGCGTTGAGGATCGACAGCGCGAGCGCGCCGGCCGGATTCGCTACCGGGAGGTTGGTGCCGAGCGTGCGGGTCAGCGCCTGGCGCTCGCCGGTCAGGATGGCCTCCTGGCGGGCGAAGGCGTTGGCCGACGACGCGTCGGTGTCGCCACCGAAGCCGAGCGAGCTGCGGTCGCCCGGCTTGCCGGTCGCGCCGTTGATGCCGAACTTCGCACCGAGCTCGCGCGAGAACGTCTCGGTTGCGATGACGACGCGGGCTTCGATCAGCACCTGGTCGACCGGGCGGTCGATCACGCGGATGAGTTCCTTCATCTGCGCGACTTTCTTCGGGATGTCGCTGATCATCAGCGTGTTGGTGCGCTCGTCGGCGACCAGACGGCCGCGCGGCGACAGGAAGCCGTTGTCGTTGTTGTTGCCGCCGCCCTGGCCGCCCTGGCCACCGCCGCCCGCGCCACCGATGCCCTTGGCCTCGGTCAACGCTTTGAAGATCTGCGCGGCGTTGTGGTAGTTGATCTGCACGTACTCGGTCACGAGGTCGACGCGGTTGTCGAGCGCGATGCGGGCGTCTTCGCGGTCCTGCTCGTACTTGGCGATTTCGGACTGCGGGGCGACCCACACGACATTGCCGCTGCGGCGCTTGTCCAGGCCCTTGGCCTGCAGGACGATGTCCAGCGCCTGGTCCCACGGCACGTTCACCAGCCGCAGCGTGACGTTGCCCTGCACCGTGTCGGCAGCGACGATGTTGAGGTTCGATTCCTCGGCGATCAGCTGCAGCACCGTGCGCACGGGCACGTCCTGGAAGTTGAACGTCACCGGGCGACCGCCGTAGCGCGCGCCGGTGCCGGTGGCGACCTGGCCCACGGCCGCAGCGGTCGCACCGACCGCACGCTTGGCGCTGGCCGCGCGCGGCATGATCTCGACGATGTACTCGCGGCCGCTCTGGTACGCCATGGACTCGTACACGCCCGCGGTTTCGAGCACCAGCTGCGTACCGGCCCCGGCCGGCCGGGCCTGGATGCGCTGCACCGGCGTGGCGAAGTCCGACACGTTCAGCGGCTTCTGCAGGCTGGCAGGCAGCTGCGCGTTACCGACGTTGATCGTGACCGTCGAGCCGGTCGCGCGCAGGTCGGGGGCCGCTCCGTCGCCGTTGAAGCGCAGGATCAGCTTGCCCGCGCCGCCATCGCCGCGCTTGAAGTCGATGTCCGAGACCGCGATCGCGCCGGGCAGCTGCTTGGCGGGGTCGAGGCTCGACGCGGGCGCGGCGGCATTGGCCCCACCCGTCGCCGACTGGGGAGCCGCCTGCACGGCGGAGAAGCCGGCGGCGAGACCGATCGCAAGCCCGAGCGCGCCCAGGCGCACGGGCAAGGGGCGTCGGGCCGGCTGCGGAACTTTGGCGTTGAAAACGGTCATCGTGACATTCCCCCAATCATTGATCTTCAAGCGCGACCGTGGCCGGTCGCTCCAGCCATCCGCCTGCGCCGTCCGGCACGAGCTCCACCAGTTCGATCCGATCTTCGAACACCCCGGTGACGCGACCATCGCTCTGTCCCATGTACGCGCCAGGGCGCACACGGTACGTAACCTTGTCGGGCGCCATCACCAGCGCGACCGTTGCTGCACCCCGCCCCAGCGTGCCGACCATGTCGAGGCTGTCGAGCGGGAACTGTTCCAGTGTCTGCTTGCGACGCGACGGATCCGGCCGCGGACCGCTGCCGCCACCGTCGTCGGTGAACGCATTGCTGAACGGGTCGCGCAGCGATTGCGCCGCGTACTCGAACGTCTCGAACTGCTGCATCACCGGCAGCGGATCGAGCGGCGGTGCGGGGCGGGCCTTGACCTCGGCGACCCACGTCTCGAGGTTCGGCGCATCACCGGGCTGGCTGGTGATGCCGCGGGTGCAGCCGGCGAGCGCAAGGAGCGCCGCGAGTGCCACACCGGTGCGGATCGCCGGTGTCAGGCGAGGCTGGAAACGATGCATGTCAGGCTCCCCCCTGGGCCGTGGCCGGCGCTGCGGCCGGCGTCGCACCCGGCGTAGCCGGCTGTGCGGCCTTTTCCTGCTCCGCCATTTCCTCTTCGTCGAGGTAACGGTAGGTCTTGACGGTGCCGGCCAGCTCAAGCGGACTGTTCGGCGTGATCGTGCCGTCCTTGTTGCCCGCCTTCGGCTTCAGCGAAATGTCGTGCATCGTCATGATGACCACGCGCGGCAGCGACGCGACGCCGCTGACGAAGCCGCCAAACTGGTGGTACGTGCCCACCATGCGCAGCGCGATCGGCTTCTCGGCGTAGAAATCCTTGGGGATCTCGGGGCCGGGCTGGAACAGCTCGTTGGTGATGCCGGTGGCGAGCGCGGTCTGCGAGATGTCGACGATGAGGTCGGGCATCTCGGTCTTGCTAGGCAGCTGGCGCATCATCTGCTGCAGCTGCTGCTCCATCTGGGCCAGCTGCTGCTTCAGCGGATCGAGGTTGGCGGCGCGGCCCTGCTTGGTTTCGAACTCATTGCGCAGGTCGGCTTCCTGGCGCTCGAGGCTCTCCAGTTCGACGCGCTTGTCCTGCACGAACAGGTACCAGGCCAGTCCGACGATCACCAGGCCGATGATCACGCAGAAACCGATCTTGGCCTGCTGCGGCCAGGCACCCATGTTGTTGAAGTCGAGTTCCTTGAGCGAAAGCTTCTTCTGGCTCACGACGCGGCTCCTGGTTGTGCCGGGGTGGCGGCCGGGCTGGCCGGAGCCGCAGGCGTGGCCGCCGGGCTCGCGGGCGCAGCCGGGGCCGTGGTGCCTTCCGGCGCCGGCGCCGGGACCACCGGCGCGGCGGGCGCGTCGGGCACGCCGTCGCCGTCCTCGTCCTTCGGCGCGTTCGGATTGGCCAGGGTGACCGTCAGGATGAACTGGTACGGCAGCCCCTTGTCGTCGCCCTTGGCCTCGATGATCGACAGGTCGGGCTTGGTCATCCAGCCCGAGCCTTCGAGGTTGCGCATGTAGGTACTCACGCGCGCGTTCGACTGCGCCTTGCCCTCGAGCGTCAGCTGCGACTCGTCCTGCTTGATCGAGGTCAGCACGGCGCCGTCAGGGATGGTGCGCACCAGCGAATCGAACAGGTGGACCATCTGCGAGCGGTTCGACTGCAGCTGCTCGATGACTTCCTTGCGCGCCAGCAGCTTGGCCTTCTTCTTGTCGAGCTCCTCGATCTCCGTGATCTTCTTGTCGACCTCGGTGATCTGCTCGCGCAGGAAGGCGTTGCGCTCGTTCTGGCCGCTGATCTGCCCGCTGTAGTAGCTGATGATGATGAACGACAGCAGCACCGCGCCCAGCGCCGACAGGGCGAGCATGATGCCGAATTCCTTCTGCCGCTGTTTGCGGCGCTCCGCGCGCCACGGAAGGAGGTTGATCCGTGCCATCAGTCGAAGCTCCTCAGGGCGAGGCCGCAGGCAATCATCAGTGCGGGCGCGTCCTGTGCCAGTGCGTGGGCTTGCACGCGCGGGCCGAGCGTCATCTGCGCCAGCGGGTTGGCGATCGTGGTGCGAACACCGAGCTGTTCCTCGACCATCGCGGCGATGCCCGGGATCGCGGCGTTGCCGCCTGCGATCACGATGTGGTCGACGCGGTTGAACTCGCTGCCGGCGTAGAAGAATTGCAGCAGTCGGCTCACCTGCTGGACCATGGCCTCCTTGAACGGATCCAGGACCTCGGCCTCGTAGCTGTCCGGCAGCCCGCCCTGGCGCTTGGCCAGGCCCGCCTCTTCGTAGCTGAGCCCGTAGCGGCGCATGACCTCGTCGGTCAGCTGCTTGCCGCCGAACACCTGCTCGCGGCTGTACAGGCTGCGCCCGTTGCGCAGCACGTTGAGCGTCGTCATCGTCGCGCCCGAGTCGATCAGCGCGATGATCCCATCCTTGGGCCCACCGAGCTGGTCGGCGATCAGGGCGAAAGCGTTCTCGACCGCAAAGGCCTCGACATCCATCACTCGCGGGGTCAGGCCGCCGAGCTCGAGCGCGGAGGCGCGGACCTCGACGTTCTCGGTGCGCGAGGCGGCCAGCAGGACCTGGACGGTATCCGGATTGTTCGGCATCGGGCCGAGCACCTCGAAGTCGAGGTTCACTTCCTCGATCGGGTACGGCACATAGTTGACGGCTTCGAGTTCGACCTGCGACTCCAGGTCGTCCTCGTCGAGGTCGGCCGGCATCGGGATCACCTTGGTGATCACCGAGGAGCCGGCCACGGCGGCGGCGGCGAAGCGCGTCCGCGTGCCCGAGCGCGCCACGGCGCGCTTGATCGCTTCACCGACGGCTTCGACTTCGACGATGTTCTTTTCGACGACCGCGTTCGGCGGCAGCGGTTCGACCGCGTAATGCTCGACGCGATAGCGGTTGCCCGCACGCGACAGCTGCAACAGCTTGACCGCAGTCGAGCTGATGTCCACGCCGACGAGGGCCGGCTGGCTTTTTGTGATCACTCCCACGGTTTTCTCCCCTTGCCACAAGCGCTTACGCGGACTTTGTGTGGCCCCGCCTTAAATAACGGACTTTTGACGGGCTGGCAACAGTTTCCTCACGGATTGCCAACCCGGTCCGCATTCTTTCTTTCCCTGAACCCAAACGGCCCCGGCCGAGAACTCAGGCCGATTGGACGCGTGCGCAAGGACGATTCCCCGGCTCCTCTATACTCCACGCCCCCGACACCCGCAATCGGAATCCCGCTCGATGTCCCGTTTCCGTCGCCTGCTGCGCTGGGCGTTGATCGCATTCGCAGGCCTGGCTGTTCTGGGCGCCATCGCCATCGGGGTCGTCTACTACCTCGTCGCCCCCAAGCTGCCGGATGTCGAGCAGCTGCGGAACGTCGAGATGCAGGAGCCGATGTACGTCTACGCCCGCGACGGCCGCCTGATGGCGCTGTTCGGCGAGACCCGCCGGTACCCGGTGTCGATCGAAGACGTTCCCGAGCGGCTCAAGCAGGCGTTCATCTCGATCGAGGACGCGCGCTTCTACCAGCACCACGGCGTCGACTACAAAGGCGTGGCGCGCGCGGTGTGGCTGCTGGCGACCACCGACGATCGGCGCGTGCCGGGCGGCTCGACGATCACCCAGCAGGTGGCCCGACAGTTCTTCCTGAGCTCGGAGTACAGCTACACCCGCAAGCTGGCCGAGATGATGCTGGCGATCCGCATGGAGAAGGAGCTCAGCAAGGACGAGATCTTCGAGCTCTACTTGAACAAGAGCTTCTTCGGCAACCGCGCCTACGGCGTGGGCGCCGCGGCGGAGTTCTATTACGGCAAGAAGATGTCGGAGCTGACGCTGGACGAGATGGCCTCGCTCGCCGGCATCCCGAAGTTCCCGTCCAGCGGCAACCCGCTGAGCAACCCGGAGCGCGCCAAGGAACGCCGCGACTACATCCTGCAGCGCATGCAGGAGCTCAAGTTCATCACGCCGGCCGAGGCCGCGCAGGCCCAGGCCGCGCCGATGCACGCCACCCCGCACGAGCGGCCGGTCGAGGTCTACGCGCCGTACGTGGCGGAGATGGTCCGGCAGGAAATGGTCGCCCGCTACGGCACCGAGGCCCTGACCAAGGGCTATCACGTCACCACCACGATCGACCCGGTGCTGCAGACGTCGGCCGACCAATCGCTGCGCGAGGGGCTGCACACCTACGACAAGCGCCACGGCTGGCACGGAGTCGAGCAGCGCTTCGAACTGGGCGCCGACGAGGACGCCGCCACCGCCCGCGCCCGCCTGCGCAACGTGCCGGCGCAGGCCGGCCTGCAGGCGGCGATCGTGCTCGGCGCGTCGGACGGCGCCACGCGTGTCGTCCTGGCCGACGGCACCGAGCTCGCGCTCGGACCGAAGGACGGCTGGGCGGGGCGCGCGCCGGCCAGCCTCGGCCTCAAGCGTGGCGACGTGGTGCGCGTGCGCCGCGTCGAGCCGCCGGCGCCGAAGCCCGGCGACAAGGCGGTCGCTCCGGCAAAGGTGGTCCACCACCTCGACCAGCTGCCGCGCGCGCAGGCCGCGCTGGTGTCGATGGACACCGCAACGGGCGCGCTGCGTGCGCTGTCCGGCGGCTACAGCTACGCAGGCAACAAGTTCAACCGCGCGACCCAGGCGCGGCGCCAGCCGGGCTCGAGCTTCAAGCCGTTCGTGTACTCGGCGGCGTTCGAGCGCGGGTTCAATCCGGCCTCGATCGTCCTCGACGCGCCGGTGGTGTTCAAGGACCGCCGCGGCCACCTGTGGCGGCCGCAGAACGACACCGGTAACTTCGCCGGCCCGATGCGGATCCGCGAGGCGATGGTGCAGTCGCGCAACCTCGTGTCGGTGCGCCTGCTCGATGCGATCGGCGTCGACTACGCACGCAAGTACATCAGCCACTTCGGCTTCGAGCTCGACCAGCTGCCGCCGAACCTGTCGATGTCGCTCGGCACCGCGTCGCTGACGCCGCTGTCGGTCGCCCGCGGCTACGCGGCGTTCGCGAACGGCGGCTTCCTGGTGACGCCGTGGTTCATCGACGAAGTCCGCGACCGCGACGGCGCGGTGGTGTTCAAGGAGAAGCCTGCGACCGCGTGCCCGGGCTGCGGCGTGCCGGGAACGGCCGGTCGCGCCGCGACGACCGGCGCGGTCGTCGACGGCTTCGACCTCGGGCCCGCCTCCGGGACGTCGCCGACGACGGTGGCCCAGTCGGACCCGAAGGCCGACGTCGCGAAGCCCAAGGCCGCGCCCGCCGCCCTGCCGGAAGGCACGCGGGTCGCGCCGCGCGCGATGGACGGCCGCATCGCCTACCAGATGGTGTCGATGCTGCGCGACGTGGTGCTGCGCGGCACCGGCACCGCGGCCAAGGTGCTCGAGCGCGAGGACATCGCCGGCAAGACCGGCTCGACCAACGACCACCGCGATGCGTGGTTCTCGGGCTTCGGTGGTCCACTGGTCACCACGGTGTGGGTGGGGCGCGACAACTTCCAGTCGCTCGGCTACCGCGAGTACGGCGGCAAGGCCGCGCTGCCGATCTGGATCGAGTACATGCGCGTTGCGCTCAAGGACCAGCCGATCGCCGCCAACGACCCGCCCGACGGGATGGTCAAGGTCTCGGTCGCGGCCAACGGCGCGCTGCTGCCCGAGGGCGCCGGCGGCGTGCTCGAGTGGGTCAAGGCCGAGGACCTGGAGCGGATGGAAAGCTACGTCGACTACGGCGACCGGGACTCCGCTCCGTCGGAAGAGTCGTTCGACATCTTCTGAGCAGCGCTGCGCGCCGATCAACGGCGCGTCATTGCGCGCCGTCGCGCCCGTGATAGGGTTTTGGCGCCGGCATCGGGCCGGCCGCGGCGGAGCCATCCGCTGCGGACGTGCCAGCCGCGGAGGTCGCCATGCACCGCCACGCCCGACAGCACGCCCAGCTGCACGCCGAGACGCGTACCCGCGAACGTCGGCATCGCGTCGCCCACGAGGCGGCACGGCTCATGGCCGAAGGCGGCATGCGCGACTTCCACCAGGCCAAGCTGAAAGCCGCCGAGCGGCTCGGCATCCTCGACGACGCCTCGCTGCCGCGTAACCGCGAGATCGAGGACGCGCTGCGTGAGTACCAGCGCCTGTTCCAGCGCGACAACGCCGGCGCACTGCGGCTGCGGCGCGAGGCGGCGATGCGCGCGCTCGAGTTCTTCGCCGGCTTCGACGCCCGCCTCGTCGGCGCGGTGCTCGACGGCACCGCCGACGCCCACAGCCCGGTGGCGCTGCACCTCTACAGCGACGACGCCGACGCGCCGTCGCGGTTCCTGGACCAGCACGGCATCCCCGCCGAACCGCGCACGCGGCGCCTGCGGCTGGACCGCGAACGGACGATCGATGCCCCGGTGTGGGTGTTCAGCGCCGAGGACCTGAGCTTCGACCTTACGGTGCTGCCGCACGACGTGCTGCGGCAGGCGCCGCTGTCGAGCGTCGACGAGAAGCCGATGCGGCGCGCATCGGCCGCGCAGCTGCGGGCCCTGCTGGCGAGCGACGAGATCGAACGCTACGAGCGCGACGCCGGCTAGTCCGCGCCGGCCGGGCGCGAGGATCCGCCGAACACGTTGAGCTCGATCGCGACGAACGCGACCAGCCACAGCAGCGCGTCCCACGCGTCGAGCCAGGCGCCGGCGTCGTCGACGTCGCGCAGGCCCATCGCCAGCCAGCCCAGCATCAGCGCGAACAGCGTCGCGTAGAGCACCCCAAGCACGACCAGCCGCCCGCGATGCAGTGGCCGACGCGAGGCGGGCACGCGGACTTCGAGTTCGAGTGCGACGACGACGCCCAACCATGCCAGCGCATTGGCGAAGTCGAGCCATGCCCCGTCGCGCGCATACGCGATGCACGCCCAGACCACGGCCACGCTCGCCGCGGCTCGCAGCCCGTGCACGAGCGGACGCCAGCGCGGCGCCAGCGCCCAGCCGCCGGTCTCCCATTCGAACAGAAGCAGGAGCACCACCCACGCGGCGGTATCGAGCTGCTCGTTCGCGGTGCCATGCGCGCCATAGAGCACGATGTTGAGCGCGAGCAGCGCATACACCGTCCACTTGAAAACGACGAAGCCGCGGCGGGGCCGCGGCTTCGTCGGAACATCGGCCCGAGCGCCGACCACGGGGGCTCAGCGCTGGGCGAGCGGCACGTAGTCGCGGTTGGCCGCGCCGGTGTAGATCTGCCGCGGACGGCCGATCTTGTTCTCCGGGTCGTCCTGTTGCTCGAGCCAGTGGCTGACCCAGCCGGCCGTGCGGGCGATCGCGAACATCACCGTGAACATCTCCACCGGGATGCCGAGCGCCTTGTAGATGATGCCCGAGTAGAAATCGACGTTCGGGTAGAGCTTGCGCTGGACGAAGTACTCGTCCTTCAACGCGGCCTCCTCCAGCTTCATCGCGACCTCGAGCAGCGGGTCGTTGATGTTCAGCGCGCCGAGCACTTCGTGCGTCATCTTCCGCACCAGCGCCGCGCGCGGGTCGTAGTTCTTGTAGACGCGGTGGCCGAAGCCCATCAGGCGGAAGCCCGACTCCTTGTCCTTGGCCTTGTCGACCGCGGACTTCACGTTCTCCGGACGCCCGATCTCCTCGAGCATCTTGAGCACCGCCTCGTTGGCGCCGCCGTGCGCCGGGCCCCACAGCGCCGCGACGCCGGCGGCGACGCTGACGTACGGATTGGCACCGGTCGAACCGACCAGGCGCACGGTCGACGTCGACGCGTTCTGCTCGTGGTCGGCGTGCAGGATGAAAAGCAGGTCCATCGCCTTGGCGGCGACCGGATTGAGCTCCAGCGGCTCGCTCGGCACTTCCTTCATCATGTGCAGGAAGCGCGTGGTGTACTCAAGGTTGTTGCGCGGATAGCGGATCGGCCAGCCGATGGAATACCGGTGGCACGCCGCGGCAATCGTCGGGACCTTCGCGATCAGGCGGATCGCGGCGAGGCGGCGCTGCTCCGGATCCTCGAGGTCGAGGTCGTTGTGGTAGAAGCTCGCCATCGAGCCCAGCATGCCGACCAGCATCGCCATCGGGTGCGCGTCGTGGCGGAAGCCATACAGGAACGTGCGGAAGGCCTCGTGCATCATCGTGTGATGCGTGACCTCGTGCTCGAACGCACCGAACTGGGCCGCGTTGGGCAGCTCGCCATTCATCAGCAGGTACGCGACCTCGAGGAAGCTCGACTGTTCGGCCAGCTGCTCGATCGGGTAGCCGCGGTACAGCAGCACGCCGGCGTCGCCGTCGATGTACGTGATCGCCGACTTGCAGCTTGCGGTCGCAGTGAAGCCCGGGTCGTACGTGAAGCAGCCGGTTTCCTTCGGCAGCTTGGCGATGTCGATGCAGGGCGCGCCCAGGGTCGGGTGCTGCACGGGCAGGACGACGTTCTTGTCGCCAGCGGCGAGGGTGACCTGGGTCAGGCCGGACGTGGAATCGGACACGAAGCACTCCTCATGTCTGCCTGCCGGGCCGCGGCTCGACAGGAGGAAGGGAAAGGACGCGCGGACGGGCCGCGACAGCCGCGAATTATCGCATACCGGCCCGGGCCCGACCCCCGGACTTTGGTCTCTGGGTGGAACGGACCGGCGCGGACGGCAGGCGACTGGACGGGCCCGGAAACGACGACGGCCGCCTCTCGGCAGCCGTCGGTCGATCGAACGCGGTGACGCTTACTTCGCGTAGCGCTTGCGGAACTTGTCCACGCGGCCGCTGGTGTCCATGATCTTGTGCTTGCCCGTGTAGAACGGGTGCGAAGCGGACGAGATATCGACCTTGATCAGCGGGTACTCGTTGCCGTCTTCCCACTTGATCGACTCCTTGCTGCCAAGGGTCGAACGGGTCAGGAACGAGAAATCGGTGGTCACGTCCTGGAAGACGACGTCACGGTACTCGGGATGGATGCCGGTCTTCATGGCACTCACAGATGCATGCGGAAAGCGGGGCAGTATACCGGCCGTCCCTGCCGGGGCGCAAGCCTGCCGCCGGTCCGCGGTCAGCGACGCGCCAGTGCCTCGCGGACCAGCGTTTCGAAGCGGCCCTGGTCGTAGCGCAGCAGGATCCGGGCGTTGTCCGGCCGCCCCTCTTGCCGGTTCCAGTCGACGATGGTCGCCCCGCGCGCAAGCCGGCCGGCCAGCTCGACCGCGACCGGGCGCTCGGCGGTCTCCGCGGCCCCGTCCGGATGCAGCGCGTACGCCATGGCCAGCCCGTCGGCCGAATGCCAGTGGTCCCCGCGGCGGTCGGCGGACCACTCCCGGGTCTTGCGCGAGATCGCTTCGTAGAACCGGGCCCGCTCGCTGTCGGCGGCCAGCCACTCGACCACCGACGGGTGGTGCAGGCCGTGGGCGATGGTGGCCTCCCAGTCGGCCAGATCGAACGCCGGGAACGCTTCGAACACGAGGTGCGCGGCCTCGGGGTCGAAGGCCACGTTGAACTCCGCCGCGGCGCTGATGTTGCCGTGCGCGCTGACGGCGCCGCCCATCACGACCAGGCGCGCGACCCGCGACGGCAGGCTCGGGTCCAGCTTCAGCGCCAGCGCCAGGTTCGTCAGCGGCCCCAGCGCGACCAGCAGCAGTCGACCGGCGTGCGCGTGCGACAGGCGCAGGATGGCCAGCGCCGCATGCTCGGCCTCGACCGAGCGGGTCGCGGGGGTGTAACCGACGTCGCCGAAGCCGTCGCGTCCGTGCACGTACGCCGCGTCGCGCGCCGGGTGCAGCAGCGGCGCGACGCAGCCGGCGAACACCGGCACCTGGGCGCCGACCACCTCGCACAGCTTCAGCGCATTGGCGACGGTGTGCTGGAGGCCGACGTTGCCCGCGGCGATCGTCAACCCGACCACCTCGTGCCGGGTGTCGTTGAACGCCATCAGCAGCGCGAGCGCGTCGTCAACGCCGGGGTCGGTGTCGATCAGCAGCGGGATCTTGTCGGTCATCGGGGCATCCTTGGTGTGCGCCGGGCGCGCGGGAGTCGCGTCACCACCGGCTGTCGTTCTCGCAGGGTTCGCCGTCACCATCGCCATCCATCTTCGTGTCCGGACAGTGGCGAACGAAGTATTCGGCCTCGGCCCGCGAACGCATCTGCGAACAATGCGTGCGGCCGTCGCAACGGAAGGATGCGCCCGCGGGCCGCAGGCCCTGCCGTCCCGCCACGGTCGCCGCCCCGCTGGGCCACTGCGGGCCTGCCGCTTCGACGGCGTCCGCAGGCGCAGCGCCCGTGAGGTGCGCATACCCCCGCCATGCGGCGAACCCCAGCAGCAACAGCAGCAGCACTCGCCTCATCGCGCGCCCTCGTCGTCACGCGCCAGCGTAGCGCACCGCCCCGCCGACCCAGCGCGCGACGATGCGGGCCGCCACGTCCGGCGCGTCGACCAGCAGGCGTTCGCCGAGCTCGTGCACCTGCGGCAGCAGGTCGGCGTCGCGGGCCAGGTCGGCGACGCGGAACCCGGCCAGGCCGGTCTGGCGCGTGCCGAGCAGTTCGCCGGGGCCGCGCAGCTCCAGGTCCTTCTCGGCGATCACGAAGCCGTCGTTGGTCTCGCGCATGGTCGCCAGCCGCTCGCGCGCCATCGCCGACAGCGGCGGCTGGTACAGCAGCACGCAGCTCGACGCCGCACTGCCCCGCCCCACCCGCCCGCGCAGCTGGTGCAGCTGGGCGAGGCCGAGGCGTTCGGCATTCTCGACCACCATCAGCGAGGCGTTCGGCACGTCGACGCCGACCTCGATCACCGTGGTCGCGACCAGCAGGTCGATCGCGCCGTCCTTGAACGCGCGCATCGTCGCCTGCTTCTCGGCCGGCTTCATGCGCCCGTGGACCAGCCCGACGCGCACCGACGGCAGCTGCGCAGAGAGCTGCTCGAACGTGCCCTGCGCCGCCTGCGCGACGACCTCGTCGCTGTCGTCGATCAGCGTGCAGACCCAGTAGGCCTGACGCCCCTCGGCGCACGCGGTGCGGATGCGTTCGACCAGTTCGGGACGGCGTTCGCCGCTGAGCGCGACGGTCTGCACCGGCGTGCGGCCCGGCGGCAGCTCATCGATGGCCGAGACGTCGAGATCGGCGTACGCGGCCATTGCCAGCGTGCGCGGGATCGGGGTCGCGGTCATCACCAGCTGGTGCGGAACCGAGCCGGGCGCGTCGGGCGACGCGGCCGCGCCCTTGTCGCGCAGGGCGAGGCGCTGGTGCACGCCGAAGCGGTGCTGCTCGTCGACGATCGCCAGCGCGAGGTCTCGGAACGCGACGCCCTCCTGCATCAGCGCATGGGTGCCGACGACCACCTGCGCGTCGCCCGACGCCACCGCGGCGAGCACGTCACGGCGCGCCTTGCCGGTGACCTTGCCTGCCAGCCACGCCACGCGAACGCCGAGCGGCTCGAGCCAGCCGCGCAGGTTGTTGAGGTGCTGTTCGGCGAGCAGCTCGGTCGGCGCCATCAGCGCCGCCTGCTTGCCCGACTCGACCGCCAGCATCGCCGCGAGCGCGGCCACCACGGTCTTGCCGCTGCCGACGTCGCCCTGCACCAGCCGCAGCATCGGCGACGGCTTGGCCAGGTCGGCGAGGATTTCGGCGAACACGCGCTGCTGCGCGCCGGTCAGCGCGAACGGCAGGCGGTCGCGCAGTTGCCGCGCGAGCGCCAGTCCTCGCAGCGGCGGTGCGGCGTGGGCCTGCTGCGCCAGGCGCTGGCGGCGCAGGCTGAGGTGGTGCGCCAGCAGCTCCTCGAGCGCGAGCCGGCGCTGGGCCGGATGGCGGCCGGCGAGCAGCGCGGCGACGTCGGCGTCGGCCGGCGGACGGTGCACGGTCAGCAAGGCGTCGCGCAGCGACGGCAGGTTCAGCGCCGCGCGCAGGTCGGCCGGCAGCAGTTCGAGCGATTCGGCGGCGGGCAGACGGTCGAGCGCCAGGCCGATTAGCCGGCGCAGCGACGCCGGCCCGAGCCCCTCGATGGCCGGGTAGACCGGGTCGAGGCTGCTGCCGAGCTCAGCATCGTCGGCATCGTCGAGCACCCGGTAGCTCGGGTGCACGATCTCCAGCCCGTGCTGGCCGGGTCGCGGCGTGCCGTAGCACCGTAGTCGCGTGCCGGGCACGAACTGCGACACCTGGGCGGCGCGGAAGTGGAAGAAGCGCAGCACCAGCGTCGCGTGCGACTCGTCGCCCACCGCCACGCGCAGCAGCGGGCGCCAGCGGAAACCGCGCTCGACGGCTTCGACCCGGCCCTCGACCTGCGCGGCGACGCCGGGCTGCAGCAGCCGGATCGGCGTGACGCGCGTGCGATCTTCGTACTGGCGCGGCAGCTGCAGCCACAGGTCCTGCAGCGTCAGCAGACCGCGTGCGGCCAATTTCTCGGCGACCTTCGGCCCACAGCCGGGCAGCGTGGTCAGCGGCGCTTCGCCGACCGCCGCGAGCGCGGGCGCAGGACGGGCGACGCGCGGCACGATCCGCCTAGCGCAGCACCATGATCGCGTCGACCTCGAACGCGGCGCCGCGCGGCAGCGCGGAGACCTGCACGGTCGAACGCGCGGGGTACGGGGCGTCGAAGTAGTCGGCCATCACCGCGTTGACCGCAGCGAAGTCGTCCAGGTCGGTCAGGTACAGGCCGAGCCGCACCACCTCGTCGAACGAGCCACCGGCCGCGGCGCACACCGCGCGCAGGTTGTCGAACGCGCGCCGCGCCTGCGCGGCAATGTCGCCGTCGACGATCAGGCCGGTGGCCGGATCGAGCGGGATCTGGCCGGACAGGAACACGCTGTCGCCGGCGCGGACGGCCTGCGAGTACGGACCGATCGCGGCGGGCGCCTGGTCGGTGTGGATCGGTTGGCGGGACATGGCGGGCCTCGTGGCGATGCGGCGTCAGGCCACGATTCTAGCCGCGCCGGTCCATCCGCGCCGGCTACATCCGCTGCACGCCGAGCACCACGCCGAGCCGGCGCACGCGGCGGATGACGTCGGCGAGGTGGCGGCGGTCGCCCACCTCGATCGCGAACCGCATCACCGCCATGTTGGCATCGCGGTCCAGGTACTCGACGCGGTCGATGTTCGATTCGGCTTCGGCGATCGCCGCCGCCACCTGGGCGAGCGCGCCGGGGCGGTTGTCGACCTCGATCTTCAGCGCCGCGGAGAAATCGCCGGAGACCTCGCGGTCCCAGCCGATGTCGACCCAGCGGTCCGGCGACTTGCGGTAGTCGATGACGTTCGGGCAGTCGAGCCGGTGAACGACCACGCCCTTGCCGGCCGTGTGGTAGCCCATGATCTCGTCGCCCGGCACCGGCAGGCAGCAGTTGGCGAAGCTGACGACTCCGCGCTCGGCGCCGGTGATCAGGATCTTGTCGCCGGCGCGCGGCACGCGGTCGGCGGCGCGCTGGGCGGCCTTGCCGGGCGACTCGCGCACCAGCGCCTGCGCGACCTGCTGCGGCATGCGGTTGCCGAGCGCGATGTCGGCCAGCAGCGCCTCCAGCCGCGGGTAGCGGTGCTCGGACAGGTAGGCATCCAGGCGCACCGCCGGAACCCGCTCGAGCGAGGTCTGCAGGGCCTCCAGCGCGCGGTCGAGCATGCGGTGGCCGAGCTGCACGGCGTCCTCGTGCTCGAGCTGCTTGAGCTGCTGGCGGATCGACGTGCGCGCCTTGCCGGAGACGACGAACTCCAGCCACTGCGGCTTCGGCGCGGACGACTTCGCGGTGATGATCTCGACCCGCTGGCCGCTGGCGAGCTTGGTCCGCAGCGGCACCAGCTTGCCGTCGACGCGCGCGGCCACCGCGCGGTTGCCGACATCGGTGTGCACCGCGTAGGCGAAGTCGAGCGCCGTGGAATTGCGCGGCAGCGCCATGATGTCGCCCTTCGGCGTGAACAGGTACACCTCGTCGGGGAACAGGTCGACCTTGACGTTCTCGAGGAACTCCAGCGACGAACCTGTCGCACGCTGGGATTCGACCAGCCCGGCAATCCAGCTGTGCGCGCGGCTCTGCGCGATATTCGGGCCCTCGCCGCCGTGCTTGTACGTCCAGTGCGCCGCGATGCCGCGCTCGGCGACCAGGTCCATCTCCTCGGTGCGGATCTGCACCTCGATCGGCGAGCCGTACGGGCCGAACAGCACCGTGTGCAGCGACTGGTAGCCATTCGCCTTCGGGATCGCGACGAAATCGCGGAAGCGCGAGTCGAGCGGCTTGTACGCCGCGTGCACCACGCCCAGCGCGTGGTAGCAGTCCGGCACCGAGCGCACGACGATCCGGAAGCCGAACACGTCCATCACCTGCGCCAGCGTCTTGTGCTCGGCGCGCATCTTCGAATAGATGCTCCACGGCGACTTCACCCGGCTGACCAGCCGGTGCAGCACCTTTTCCTTCGCCAGCCGCTGGGCCAGGTGCGCTTCGATCTGCACCAGCGATTCGCGCCGCACCACCGGCTGGGTGCGGATACGCTTCTCGATCACCGCATGGCGCCACGGGTGCAGCGCGCGGAAGCCGAGGTCCTGCAGCTCGGCCTTGATCAGGTTCATGCCGAGCCGCTGGGCGATCGGGGCGTAGATCTCCAGCGTTTCGCTGGCAATGCGCCGGCGCGCCTCGGGCGACTGCGCGCCGAGCGTGCGCATGTTGTGCAGCCGGTCGGCGAGCTTGATCAGGATCACGCGCAGGTCGCGCGACATCGCCAGCAGCATCTTCCGGAAGCTTTCGGCGGTGGCTTCCTGGCGGTCGCGGAACTGCAGCTTGTCGAGCTTGGTGACGCCGTCGACCAGCTCGGCGACGGTGTCGCCGAACTCAGTCGCGATCGCCTCGCGGGTCAGCGGCGTGTCTTCGATGGTGTCGTGCAGGATCGCCGCGACCAGGGTCTCGACGTCCAGGCCCTGGTCGGCCAGCACGCCCGCGACCGCGACCGGGTGGGTGATGTACGGCTCGCCGGACTTGCGACTCTGGCCGACGTGGGCCGCCGCGCCGATCGCCCATGCCCGGCGCAGCTGCTCGCGCTGCGGGGCCGGCAGGTAGGCGGCCGAGCGCTCGAGGTCGCGCACGTAGTCCGGCACCGACGCATCGTCGGCGGCGGGCAAGGTGGCGAGCAGCGCGGGCTGGGCGGGGGTCATACCGTTGAATATACGTGCCGAGGCGCGCGGATCAATGCGCGCCGCGGGTCTCGCCCATCGACGCGACCGTGCCCATTGACGCGACCGCGGACCGGCCCCGCATCCCATCGGTCGCGAAAATGCAGAAGCCCCGCCGGAGCGGGGCTTCGCGGGCGCCCGGCCGGCGGACCGGCCGAGGATCAGGCGGCGTGGATCAGTCGTCGCCCTTCGACAGGTCGTCGTCGGCGACCACCTCGGCGGCGGCCCACTCCAGCGCCTCGCGCTCCTTGCGCTCGCGCTCGGCCTTCTCGACCGCGTCGATGTACGCGGTGTCGATGCGGCGGGCGGCGATCTCGCGCAGCGCCAGCACGGTCGGTTTGTCGTTGGCTTCGCTGTTGTCGAGCTGCGACTCGACGCCGTTGGCCAGCTGGCGGGCGCGCTTGGCGGCCATCATGACCAGCTCGAAGCGGTTGTCGACGACTTGCAGGCAATCTTCTACGGTGATGCGCGCCATGGGGCTCCCGGCGACCACGGGGGTCGTCCGTCCAGACTCTGAGGGGGCGTGAAGTGTAAGGGCCCGCCCCGGCGGAACGCAAGCCATTCCTTGGAAATCAGTGGCTTACGCGCCGCGAGGCGCACTTTTCTGCCCTGGAACCCGAAACTTAGCCGGGACGTGGGCCCCTCGCTAACCCGTCGGATCATCGGCGAGCAGCTGGGTGATCAGCCGCGAATGGCGGGCGACCTGCTGGTCCCGCCGCACCCGGCTGGCGGTGAAGATCGAGCACATGTCGTCGACCGCAACCGGGAACGTCTCGTTGACGATCACGTAGTCGAACTCGCCGTAGTGGCTCATCTCGTCGCGTGCGGCCGCCAGCCGCTGGGCGATGACGGCCTCGCTGTCCTGCCCGCGGCTGCGCATGCGCTGCTCGAGCGCCTCGCGCGACGGCGGCAGGATGAAGACGCTGACCGCATCGGGCACCTTGGCCCGCACCTGGCGCGCGCCCTGCCAGTCGATCTCGAGCAGCACGTCCTTGCCGGCCGCCAGCTGCGGCTCCACCGACTGCCGCGCACTGCCCTTCCAGTCGCCGTGCACGCGGGCGTGCTCGAAGAAGTCGCCGGCGTCGATCATGGCCTGGAACTCGGCCTCGCTGACGAAGTGGTAGTGCTCGGCGTGGCGCTCGCCCGGTCGCGGCGCGCGCGACGTGAACGAGATCGACAGGCAGATGTTCGGGTCGCGCGCGAGCACCGCGTTGACGATGCTGGATTTTCCGGCGCCCGACGGGGCGGCGACGATGAACAGGGTTCCACGCATGGGTCGGGTCGTCCGCGTCGTTATTCGATGTTCTGGATCTGCTCGCGGACCTGGTCGATCAGCACCTTCAGGTCGACGGCCGCGGCCGAGCTGCGCGCGTCGACCGACTTGGAGCCGAGCGTGTTGGCCTCACGGTTGAACTCCTGCAGCAGGAAGTCGAGCCGGCGGCCGACCGCCTCGCGCAGCTTCAGCACGCGGCGGGCCTCGGCCACGTGCGAGTCGAGCCGGTCCAGCTCCTCCTCGACGTCGAGCTTCTGCAGCGACAGCACCAGCTCCTGCTCGAGCCGGCCCGGGTCCAGCGGCTGGGCCAGGTCGGCCAGCCGCGCTTCGAGCTTGGCGCGCTGGCCCGCGCGGATCGCCGGCATGAACGTGCGGACCTCGGCGCCGATCCGCGCGATCGCGTCAATGCGCTCGCCGATCACCGCGGCCAGCTTGCCGCCTTCGCGCTCGCGCGCGGCGACGAACTCGTCGAGCACCGCGTCGAGCAGCGCCAGCGCCTGCGCATGCAGTTCGGCCGGGTCGAGCGTCGGCGTCTCCAGCACGCCGGGGAAGCCCAGCAGATCGGTCAGCTCGGTCCGCAGGCCCGGAAAGCGCGCCGACAGGTCGATCGCCAGGTCGCTCAATTCGCGCACGCGGGTGGGGTTGAGCTGCAGCGCGCCCGCGCCGTCGGCCGAGCGCAGCCGCAGCGTCAGGTCGACCTTGCCGCGTGCGACGCGCGCGGCCACGCGCTCGCGCAGCATCGGCTCCAGTGCGCGCAGCTCGTCGGGCAGGCGCAGGCCGAGCTCGAGGAAGCGGTGGTTGACCGAGCGCAGTTCGCACCCGAGCGTGCCGACGTCGGTGACGCGTTCGCCGCCGGCGAAGGCGGTCATGCTGCGGATCATGCGCGGGTCCAGTCCCGGCGCGGCAGGCCGGAGAGGGGCGAATGGTAAACTCGCACGCCCCCTTACCGGTAATCGACGCCATGACGGCTGCGACAGAGTCTGCTGTTCCCGCCGTGGCCCGACCGAGCGGTCGGCGACCCGACCAGCTGCGCGACGTGCGCATCGAGCGCGGCTTCACGAAGCACGCGGAGGGCTCGGTGCTGATCGCCTTCGGCGAAACCCGCGTGCTGTGCACGGCCAGCGTCGAGAACCGCGTGCCGGGCTTCCTGCGCGGCAAGGGCGAGGGTTGGGTCACCGCCGAATACGGGATGCTGCCGCGCTCGACCAACACCCGCAATGACCGCGAGGCCGCGCGCGGGAAGCAGGGCGGGCGCACGCTGGAGATCCAGCGCCTGATCGGCCGCTCGCTGCGCGCCTGCGTGGACCGCAAGCTGCTCGGCGAGCGCACGATCACGCTCGACTGCGACGTGCTGCAGGCCGACGGCGGCACGCGCACGGCCGCGATCACCGGCGCGTACGTGGCGCTGGTCGACGCGGTGCGCTGGCTGCAGGGCCGGCGCGAGATCAGCAAGGACCCGGTGTTCGGCGCGGTCGCGGCGGTGTCCGTGGGCGTCTACCGCGGCGTTCCCGTGCTCGACCTCGACTACGCCGAGGACAGCGACTGCGACACCGACATGAACGTCGTGATGAACGACGGCGGCGGCTTCATCGAGCTGCAGGGCACCGCCGAGGGCCACGCGTTCCGGCGCGACGACCTGCAGGCGATGACCGCGCTGGCCGAACTCGGCATCGGCGAACTGGTCGCGCTGCAGCGCGCCGCGCTGGCGCGCTGAGCCGGGCAGGCGAACCGTGGCGTCGAGCATCGCGCTGGTGACCGTGGTGGTGCGCGACTACGACGAGGCGATCGCGTGGTACACGGAGGCACTCGGCTTCCGACTGCTCGAGGACACGCCGCGCGGCGCGGGCAAGCGCTGGGTGCGGGTGGGCCCGGGCGGCGGCGCCGCGCTGCTGCTGGCCCAGCCCAACGACGACGCGCAGGCCGCGTGCATCGGCCGGCAGGCCGGCGGCCGCGTCGGGTTCTTCCTGCACACCGACGACTTCGACCGCGACCACGCTGCGATGGTCGCGCGCGGCGTGCGATTCCGCGAGGCGCCGCGCCGCGAGGCCTACGGCAGCGTCGCGGTCTTCGAGGACCTGTACGGCAACGCCTGGGACCTGCTGGAGCTGAGCGACGCCGCAAGGGTGCACGCATGAGCCCGGCGCGTTTCGCCCTGCCGCCGCGGCTGGTCGTGGCCAGCAGCAACCGCGGCAAGCTGGCCGAGTTCAATGCGCTGCTGGCCGACAGCGGCATCGCCTGCGTGACCCAGGGCGAACTCGGCGTCGCCGATGCCGACGAGACCGGCCTGACCTTCGTCGAGAACGCGCTGCTGAAGGCGCGCAACGCGGCACGCGCGACCGGCCTGCCGGCGCTCGGAGACGACTCGGGCCTGTGCGTCGACGCGCTCGGCGGCGCGCCGGGCCTGTATTCGGCGCGCTATGCAGGTGGGCACGGCGACGCCGACGCCAACATCGACAAGCTGCTGCACGCGCTGCGCGACTTACCCGACGCCGACCGCGGCGCGCACTTTTACGCGGTCATCGTGCTGCTGCGCCACGCCGACGACCCGCAGCCGATCATCGCCGAGGGCGCATGGCACGGGCGCGTGCTGCACGCGCGCCGCGGCGCCGGCGGGTTCGGCTACGACCCGGTGTTCCTCGACATCGAGCGCGGCCGCTCGGCCGCGGAGATCGAACCGGCGACCAAGAACCGCATCAGCCACCGCGGCCGCGCGCTGGCCGCGCTGCGCGCGCAGCTCGCCGGGGCGACCTGACCATGCACGTGGTGCTGTGGCGCTACGTGGTGCGGCCGGGAGCGGAAGCGGCGTTCGAGGCGCTGCACGGCGCCGACGGCCCGTGGACCACGCTGTTCGCCGACTACGCCGGCTGGCTCGGCACCGAGCTGCTGCGCGAGGACGACGCAGGCCGTTACCTGACCATCGACCGCTGGACGTCGGAGGACGCGTACGTCGCGTTCCTCGCCGATGCGAGCGAGCGCTATGCGGCGCTCGACGAACGCGGTGACGCGCTGACGCTGGCCGAGGAGCGCGTCGGCGCCTACCGCCCGTGCTGACCACGCCGCCCCTGTCGCTGTACGTCCACGTCCCGTGGTGCGTTCGCAAATGCCCGTACTGCGATTTCAACTCGCACGAGGGGCGCGGCGCGCTGCCGTTCGATGCCTACGTCGACGCGCTGCTGGCCGACCTCGACCACGACCTGCCGCTGGCGTGGGGCCGCACGGTGCACACGGTGTTCTTCGGCGGCGGCACGCCGAGCCTGATGCCGGCCGAGTGCATCGACCGCTTCCTGCAGGGCGCGAGCAGCCGGCTGCGCTTCGCGCCGGGCTGCGAGATCACGCTGGAGACCAACCCGGGCACCGCCGAGCACGGGCGCTTCGAGGGCTACCGCGCCGCCGGCGTGAACCGGTTGAGCTTCGGCATCCAGAGTTTCGACGACGGCTGCCTTCAGCGGCTCGGCCGCATCCACGACAGCGGCGAGGCCGAGGCCGCGGTCAAGCTCGCGCAGGATGCCGGGTTCGACAACCTCAACCTCGACCTGATGTACGCCCTGCCCGGCCAGTCGCTGGCGATGGCCGAGCACGACCTGGAGCGCGCGTTCGCGCTGCAGCCGGCGCACGTGAGCCACTACCAGTTGACGCTCGAACCGAACACGGTGTTCGCCGCGCGTCCGCCGCAGGGGATCCCCGACGACGACGCCAGCTGGGACATGCAGGAGCACTGCCAGGCGATGCTCTCCGACGCCGGCTATGCGCAGTACGAAGTCAGCGCGTACGCGCAGCCGGGCCGCCAGTGCGCGCACAACCTGAACTACTGGCGCTTCGGCGACTACCTGGGCATCGGCGCCGGCGCGCACGGCAAGCTGACCCTCGGCGCCGAGCAGACGATCCTGCGCCGCTGGAAGCACAAGCGCCCGGCCGACTTCATGGCCAAGGCCGGCACCGCGGCGGCGATCGGCGCCGACGAGCGCATCGCGCCGGCGCGTCGCCCGTTCGAGTACATGCTCAACACGCTGCGGCTGGTGGACGGGTTCGACCTGGCTGCGTTCGAGGCGCGCACCGGGCTGCCGCGCGCGCACATCGCGCCGCAGCTCGACGAGGCGGTCGCCCGTGGCTGGCTGACGGTGGACGGCGACCGCGTGCACCCGACTGACGCCGGCCGGCGCTTCACCAACGACGTGGTGTCCCTGTTCCTCGACGCCTGAGTGGCGCGCGCGGGCGGCCGTATCCGCGGCATTCTGAACAGGCGCCCGAGGGCGCTGGCATCCAATTTGCTCCTGCAAGCGCGCGTGGCCGGTTTCGGGCCGGCCGTACGCTCTACCCAATAGGCCGGACGTCGGCTGAGCTGGCGCCCCCCCTGCCGGCGTGATTAGATCGCGGCAATCGCACCGGGTACCTTCCATGTCGGCCAGTTTCGAACCTCTCGGCAGTGCGGTCGCCCGGCCGACCCTGGCGGCGGCCCCGCTGCCCCGGCGCGTACGGCGGGTGCTCGAGCACCTGTATGCCCTGGTGTCCGACGACATGGCCCGCGCGCTCGAGCGGATGCTCGCCGATTTCGAGCAGCAGCTGTTCCGGCTCGCCGACCACGCGCGCAACCCGGGCCTGCAGGCCGTCCATTTCGAAACGCTGCGCATCGTTCGGCTCAATCGCGCCGACCTGATCCCGCGCTTCCTCGGCGGCCTCGAAAGCGGCCTGTGCCAGATCCGCGACCCCTACGTCGCGCCGGACCAGCTGCACGTTCCGCTGCAGTTCCGCGAGTTGCGG
Source organism: Cognatilysobacter tabacisoli (assembly GCF_003586305.1). GTDB lineage: Bacteria > Pseudomonadota > Gammaproteobacteria > Xanthomonadales > Xanthomonadaceae > Cognatilysobacter_A > Cognatilysobacter_A tabacisoli. The sequence goes on from NZ_QXJI01000001.1 coordinate 1,720,315, forward strand.
CTGGTCGACGACAGCGAGATCAGCGAAGAGAGCGTCATGCGCGGCATCGCCGTGCGCCACGAATCGCGCGCGGGCCTGGCCCTGCACCTGCTCGGCCAGCGCTTCGGCGTGCTGGCCGGCGCGCCTGCGTTCGACGCCGAGCGGCTTCCGGTCGGCCCGCACCGGCTGGCGCACCTGCTCGCCGACGCCGCGCGCGTGCTGCAGATCGACGTCGACGCGCGTCTCACCCTGTTCCGCAGCTTCGACCAGCAGGCGATGGCCGGCTACGCGCAGCTCGCCGAAACGATGAACGCGCTGCTCGCGCGCGAGAACATCCTGCCCGGGCTGGCGTTCGTGCCGATCCGGATCCGACCGACGCTGCAGGCCGACCTCAGCGGCGAGACGGCGCAGGCGCGCCGCGAAGGACGCGCCGCCGCCGCCGAAGCGCGCGACGCGCAGCGTCCGCACACCGGCTGGTATGGCGATGCCCCCGCGCCGCGCGATGAGGAGGACGAGACCTCGGCCTTCGTCAGCCTGCAGGAGCTGCTGGCCAGCCGCCGCGACCTGCTCGGCAAGCTCCGCCCCGGCGTCGCCGAGGCCGCCCCGCAGCCGCAACTGAGCACGGCCGACGTGCTGTCCGCGCTGGCCAAGCTGCAGTCGGCCGCGACCCGCACCGCGGCCCCGCATGCCGCGCCGCCGGCGAGCGTGCAGGACGTGCGCCAGGCGCTGTTGGTGCAGACCCGCCAGCAACGCGGCCAGGCCACGGCGATGTCGCGCGAGGACAGCGACGCGTTCGAGCTGCTGTCGCTGCTGTACGCCGAGATCGGCCGGGAACTGCGCCAGGACGCGCCCAGCGCGGGCCTGATGAACCGCCTGCAGGTGCCGCTGCTGCGCGTCGCACTGCAGGACCGGGGCTTCTTCGTCCGCAGCCAGCACCCGGCGCGGCAGCTGCTCAATGCCGTCGCCGAAGCCGGCGCCACGTGGCTGGCCGACGACGAGGCCGATCCCCAGCTCAACGACCAGCTGCGCCACGCCGTCGACCACGTGGTCGAGCACTACCAGGGCGACGCCGCCGTGTTCGAGGCCGCCAACCACCGGCTGCAGGACCATCTCCAGGCGATGGCGCGCAAGGCGGAGGTCACCGAACGCCGCCACGTCGAGGCCGCGCGCGGCAAGGAGAAGCTCGAGCTCGCCAAGCACCGCGCCGCGCAGGTGATCGAGGAAGCGGTCCACGACCACAAGCTGCCGAAGTTCCTGCGCAGCCTGCTGACGCAGGCGTGGTCCGACGTGCTGACCCTGTCGCTGCTGCGCCACGGCGAGGACTCCGACGACTGGCGCCGCCACTTGGCGGCCACGCACGAGATCGTCGCGGCTAACGGTCCGCAGGCGCGCGCGATCGACCAGGCGCTGCCCGGCCAGATCGAGCACGCGCTGAGCCTGGTCGGCTACCACGCCGACGACGCGAGCGAGATCGCGCGCCGGCTGACCGCGGGCCCCAACGCCGACGAGGACCCGGCATCGCGCACCGAGCTGGCGATGAAGCTCAAGGCGCGCGCGCGGCTGGGCGAGGACAACGCACCGGCGCGCGCACCGGCGACGCCCCGCTCCGCCGAGGAGCAGGCCGCGTACGAGCGGCTGCGCCTGCTGCCGTTCGGCACGTGGTTCGAGTTCGTGACCAACCAGCAGGGCGACTTCGTGCGCCGCCGGCTGTCGTGGTTCAGCCCGGTCACCGACAACTCACTGTTCGTCAACCAGCGCGGCCAGCGCGTCGGCGAGCATTCGCTCGACAGCCTGGCGCGGATGGTCGCGGCCGGCCAGGCACGCATCGTGCCCGCCGAGCGCGGCCGGCTGGTCGACCGCGCCTGGCACAGCGCGCTCAACGCGCTGAAGAATTTCGCCCGCCGCAAGCACAAGGACGCCACCACGGAGGACGCCACGTGATCGACGAATACCGCCGCGTCCGCCGCCGCCGCGTCGAGCAGGCCGTGCACGTCGTCGACACGATGACCGACACGGTGATCGGGCGGCTGGGCAACGTGTCCGAGAGCGGCATGCTGATGGTCGCCAGCACGCCGCTGATGGTCGATGCGCTGTACCAGGTGCGCTTCGCGCTCGGCGACTCGCCCAGCGGCGGCGAACCGATCGAGGTTGGCGCGCACCTGCTTTGGCAGGACGAGGGCGGCCCGGCCGGGCACAACTGGTCCGGCTTCCGCTTCATCACGATGCTCGAGAGCCAGATGCTGCAGCTGCGGCAGTGGCTGGACTCGCCGGGCGGCCGGTTCGAGTAGGGGCGCTCAGCCCGCGCCGCCGAACGCACGTTCGGCCCGCTGGAACAGCACGGCCTCGGGCACGTGCAGCGCATAGCCTTGGGCGAAATCCACGCCGATGCCGCGCAGCGCGTCGGCGATCTCGGTGCTGGTCACCCACTCGGCCACCACGGCCAGCCCGCGCTGGTGGCCGATGTCGGTCACCGCGCGCACGATCGAGTGGCTCATCGGGTCGACCAGCAGGTCGCGGATGAAGCTGCCGTCGATCTTGATGATGTCGACCGGCAAGTTCTTCAGGTAGCCGAACGACGACATGCCGGCGCCGAAATCGTCGAGGGCGATCTTGCAGCCGACCTCGCGCAGGCGCTGGATGAACCGCCCCACCTGCGCCAGGTTGCGAACGGCGACCGTCTCGGTGATCTCGAAGCACACGCGCTCGGGCGCGATGCCGTAGTGCTGCATGCGGTCGAGGATCAGGTCGACCAGCGACTCGTCATCGATGCTGGCGCCGGACAGGTTGATCGTCGCCAGCTGCAGGTCCGCGCCGGACGGATGCAGCTGGTCGAAGTGGCCCAGCGCGGTCTCGATCACCCAGCGGTCGATCAGCGGCATCAGCCCGTAGCGCTCGGCCGCCGGCATGAACGCGCCCGGCAGCACGCGCTGGCCGTGCTCGTCGCGCAAGCGCAGCAGAAGCTCGATGTGCGGGCCACGCGGCGTGCGCGCACCGAGCGGCCACACTTCCTGGTACTCCAGCCGCAGGCGCTGTTCGTCGATTGCCCAGCGCAGCCGGCTGACCCACTCCATCTCGCTGCGCCGGCGCGCGATGTCGTCGTCCTGCTCGGAGTAGAAGTGCACGCGGTTGCGGCCGGATTCCTTGGCCATGTAGCACGCGGTGTCGGCCTGGGCGAACAGGTCGCGCAGGTCCAGCGCGGCGCGGTCGATCATCACCACGCCGATGCTCGCGCTCACCGTGTACGTGCGCTGCTGCCAGACGAACACGTAGCCGTCGATGCGCTCGCGCATGCGCTCGGCGACCTGGCGCGCGTCGGCCTCGTCGCGGATGCCGGCGCTGAGCACGCCGAATTCATCGCCGCCCAGGCGCGCCAGCACGTCGCCGGTGCGCAGCTGCTCGCGCATCATCACCGCCAGCTGCGACAGCAGCTGGTCGCCCGCCATGTGGCCGGAGGTGTCGTTGATCAGCTTGAACTGGTCGAGGTCGATGAACAGCAGCGCCGCCGCCGGCCCGCCGCGCGCCACGCCGTCGAGCGCGCGCTCGACGCGGCGTTCGAACTCGCGCCGGTTGAACAGTTCGGTCAGCGCGTCGTGGCTGGCCTGGTAGGTCAACAGCTCGGTCAGCTGGCGCTGCTCGGAGATGTCGGTGGCGACCATCAGCAGGCTCGATTCGCCGCCGAGCGTCACCGGGGCGATCGACACGCTGGCCCAGAAGTGGTCGCCGGCGACGCTGCGCAGCACCGCCTCGGCGCTGTTGAACGTCGGCGGCTCGTAGCCGCGCAGGCGCGCACGCAGGTCTTCGTCCTCGAACAGTGCCGGCAGTTCGGTGCCCTGCACGTCCTCACCCAGGCGCACGCGCGAGGCCTGGTTCGCATAGCGGATGCGGCGGTCGTCGCCGTGCGCGAGCAGCACCAGCGCCGGCAGCAGCTCGTTCAGCGCGCGGAAGCGCTCCTCGCTTTCGCGGAAGCGGTGGCTCATGCGCCAGCCCAGCTCCAGCGCGCGGCGGCGGGTGCTCGCGACCGACCAGACCAGCAGCGCCAGCAGCACACTTGCCAGCAGCCCGGGCCAGAGCCCCGGCTGCTGCCACAGCGGTGCGATCGCGGCCTCGCGCACCGGGTGCATCTCGATCCGCCACACGCGTCCGCCGTACGTCAGGTCGCGGTCGAACGCGAAGTCGCCGTCGGCGTGGAAGTGCCGCTCCGGGTGCGAATCGAACAGTCCGCGCGCGTCGCCGTCGCGGCCGTCGGTCACGTCGCTGACGCGCACGTGCATGGAGTCGCGAACGTCCGTCGGCAGCGCGTTGTCGATCAGCGTCCCGACCCGGAACGACACCGCGATCGAGCCGCGCATGCGTGCGCGCCGGTCGGGCTGCGCGTCCGGCGGTGAGCCCGGCGCATACACCGGCAGCCGCAGCGTCACGCCCTCGGGGCCACGGCCCTGCTCGGCCAATTGGATCAGCATGAACGGTGCCGACAGCGACGGCTGGTCGGTGTCGCGCGAGCGCAGCACGGCCGCCAGGTTGGCCGGCTGACGACTGAGGTCTAGGCCGAGGACCGGCTCATTGCCGCGCAGCGGGGCCACCATCGTCGTCACGAAGCGCTCGCCGCGCGCGTCGTCCTGGCGTTGGGCATACGCCAGTGCGATCAGGCTGGGAAACTGCTCGCGCGGCCGGAGATTCGCGTAGACGTCGGCGAACTCGCCCGGCGTGACTTCGGTCGAGGTCAGGAACAGGGTCTGCACCGAGCGCACCAGCATCCCGCAGGCGCGCAGCTGGCTTTCGAGCGCGGCGTAGCTGCGTTCGGCGGTCGCGGTCAGCACCCCGATCGCGTCGCGCTGCACGCGTTCTCGCTCGCGCGCGGCGACCCAAAGCGTCAACGACGCGCCGAGCACCAGGGCGAACAGGCTCCACAGCCATGCGGAACGGCGATGCGGCAGACGCGCAGGCATCAGGCCGTCGGCCTGCGGCGAAGGCGAGAATCCGTCAAAATTCCCCGACGCCCCCAAGGAATACCCCATGTCCGTCCAAGACCTAGCGATGGTATACCCGGCTCACGTGAGCGAGATGCAGCGGCGCGCCACCGAGGCGCTGGGGCGTGGCGGCTTCGACCACCTCGTGGTGCCCAGCGGCACCTCGCACTACCACCTGTTCGACGATCGGGACTACCCGTACGCGGTCAACCCGCAGTTCAAAGCCTGGCTGCCGCTGGTGCGCAACCCGGGCAGCTGGCTGGTGTTCACCCCGGGCCAGCGCCCGAAGCTGGTGTACCTGCAGCCGTTCGACTACTGGCACGTGGTGCCGCAGGCACCGGCCGGGTACTGGCTCGAGCACTTCGACGTGGTCGTGATCCGCGAGCCCGACGAGGCGCTGCAGCACCTGCCGCGCGACCCGGCGCGCTGCGCGATCCTCGGCGAGCCGCAGAGCACGGTCGGTGGCTTCGCCCCGAACAACCCGGCGCCGGTGCTGCAGTACCTCGAGTTCCACCGCGCCTACAAGACGCCGTACGAGGTCGCGATGATGCGCGCGGCGACGCGCCGCGGCGTGCGCGCGCACCGCGCCGCCGAGCGCGCGTTCCGCGCCGGCGCCAGCGAGTTCGGCATCCACCTGGTCTACTGCCAGGCCGCCGCGCAGGACGCGATGGAGCTGCCCTACAACAACATCATTGCGCTCAACGAACACGGCGCCGTGCTGCACTACACCGAACGCGACCGCGTCGCCCCGGCGACGTCGCGCAGCTTCCTGATCGACGCCGGCGCCAGCCACGACGGCTACGCCTGCGACATCACCCGCACCTACGCGGCCGACACCGGCAGCGAGTTCCAGGCGCTGGTCGACGCGGTCGATGCTGCGCAGCGGACGATGTGCGACCAGGTCCGCGCCGGCGTCGACTACAGGCAGCTGCACCTCGACGCGCACCAGGCGCTCGCTGCGATCCTCAAGGACTTCGGGCTGGTCACGGTGTCGCCGGAAGCGGCCGTCGCGACCGGCGTCAGCAGCGCGTTCTTCCCGCACGGCATCGGCCACGGCATCGGCCTGCAGGTGCACGACGTCGCCGGCTTCGCCGCCAGCGACGCCGGCGGCACGATCCCCAAGCCCGAAGGCCATCCGTACCTGCGCCTGACCCGCGACCTCGCGCCGGGCATGGCGGTGACCATCGAACCGGGCCTGTATTTCATCGACCTGCTGCTCGACAAGCTCAAGGCCGACGGTCGGGGCGACAGCGTCGACTGGAGCCGTGTCGAGGCGTTCAAGCCGTACGGCGGCATCCGCATCGAGGACGACGTGGTCTGCACCGACGCCGACCCGATCAACCTCACCCGCGAAGGGTTCGCCGAGGCGGCCTGACGCTACGCGGCGGCACGAACGCAGACAGGCGCGGATGTCCGCGCCTGTTCGCATCTGAGCCGGAGGATGCAGGTGCCGCGCGCTAGGCGGCGCGGGCCGGGTCCGCCATCAGCGCCTCGACCTGGTCCGCGCGGCGCGCCAGCGCGTCGGTCAGCACCGTGGGCCCGTCGGCCGTGACCAGCACGTCGTCTTCGATCCGGATGCCGATGCCGCGCCATTTCGCCTCGACGCTGGTGTCGTCGGCGCCGATGTACAGCCCCGGCTCGATCGTGAACACCATGCCCGGCTCGAGCAGCCGCGACTGCCCGTCGATGCGGTATTCGCCGACGTCGTGCACGTCAAGGCCCAGCCAGTGCCCGGTCTTGTGCCGGTAGAAACGCTTGTAGCTGCCGTCGGCGAGGTTCTTGCCCAGCTTGCCCTTCAGCAGGCCCAGACGCAGCAGGCCTTCGGTCAGGGTCTCGACCGCGGCAACGTGGCCGGCCTCGTACGGCACCCCGACCCGCGCCTGCGCCAGCGCGGCCGCCTGCGCATCGCAGACCAGGTCGTGCAGCGCGCGCTGGGCCGCGGTGAAGCGGCCGTTGACCGGGAACGTGCGGGTGATGTCGGCCGCGTAGCCGCGGTACTCGGCGCCGGCGTCGATCAGCACCAGGTCGCCGTCCTTCGCCGCGGCGGCGTTGGCGTGGTAGTGCAGCACGCACGCGTTGGCGCCGGCGCCGACGATGCTGCCGTACGCGGGCTGCGCGTCGTGGCGGCGGAACTCGCGTTCGATCTCCGCCTGCAGCTCGTACTCGCGGATCCCGGGCCGGGCGATCCGCATCGCCGCCTCGTGCGCGCGGACGCTGATCTCGGCCGCGCGGCGCATCAGCTTCAGCTCATCGCGGTCCTTGAACAGCCGCAGCTCGTCGAGCAGGTGGCCGAGCTCGAGGAACTCGTGCGGCGGCTGCGCGCCCTGGCGCACCATCGCGCGCACGCGGTTGAGCCAGCCGATCAGCTTGAGGTCGAACTCCTGGTCGCGGCCGAAGTGGTAGTACACGCGCGACCGGCCCTCGAGCAGCCCCGGCAGGATGTCGTCGAGGTCGGTGATCGGGTACGCGTCGTCCATGCCGAACGCCTCGACCGCGCCTTCCGGGCCGAAGCGCGGGCCGTCCCAGCCTTCGCGCTCGAGATCGCGCTCGCGGCAGAACAGCAGGGTCTCGCCGTGCTTGCGCCCCGGCACCAGCACCAGCACCGCCTCGGGTTCGGGGAAGCCGGTGAGGTACAGCAGGTCGGAGTCCTGCCGGAACGGGTAGTGCGTGTCGCGGCTGCGGATGCGTTCGGGCGCGGCCGGCAGCACCAGGATGGCGTCGTCGCCGGCCATCCGCATCAGCTGGCGTCGACGGCGGGCGTAGGCCTTGGCGGGAATCGACAGCGGCTTGGTCATCGCGGCGTGCAGTGGGGTCGTGCGGTGGCGCCGTGCACCGGCGCGGCGGTCAGTTGAGACGCTGGCGATGCTGCGCGGCCAGCACGCAGTCGCCGTGCAGCAGCAGCGCGGCGACGCGGACGAACTCCTCGATCTCGACGAGCGCTTCCTCATCGTCGTCGTCGCCTTCGTCCTGGGCCTGCGCGCCGGCCAGCCGCGCGAGGTCGCCGAGCGCCTCGCGGCCTTCGTCGGACAGCTTCGGGTCCGCGCCGGCGGCCAGTCCGAACCCGCCGAGGAAGCCGCGGCACCAGTCGAACAGCGCGCCGCTGCGGTCGGCCAGCGACGCGTCGCCCTCCGGCAGCAGCAGCTCGAAACGGAAGCTGCGGTCGGCCAGCTGCTCGGCGCTGACCGTGCGCAGGCGGTCGAGCGGGCTGTCCGGCTGGGGCGCGAGGATCGCGTCGTCGGCCAGCACTTTCGCCGGCCAGCCGCGCAGCGAAGCGCCGCCGCCGCTGAGCCAGCCGCACAGGCTGCCGTGCAGTTCGGACGGCGACACGGACAGGGCAAAGCGGCGGATTTCGTCGTCGACGGCGTTCAGGCCGGGCAGTTCGGTATCGGACACGTGGCGGCAGGCAGTGGCAGTCGCCGCAGTGTAGCAACGCGCTGCGTGCGTGGCCGGCGGCGGACGGTACACTGCCGCGGACGCCATCTGTTGCAGGGGCCCGTGCGTCTCATTCCTTCCTTCGCCGCGTTGCTGGCCGGACTGCTGTCCGCCTCGGCCGCCCTGTGGGCCCCCGGCGCGGACGCGGCCACGCGCGACTACTACTTCGCCCGCCTCGGCTCCGAGCGCGGGCTCGGGCAGAACTCGGTCAACGCGCTTGCCCAGGACCCGCTCGGGTTCGTCTGGGTCGGTACCCAGGGCGGCCTGCACCGCTACGACGGCCAGCGCTACCAGCTGTACCGCAACGATCCGCGCGACCCGGGTTCGCTGCCCGACAGCTACGTCACCGCGCTGGCGATGCAGGGCGACCAGGCGCTGTGGATCGGCACGTACTCCCAGTACGTCGCGCGCCTGGACCTGCGCAGCGGCCGCATCGAGCGGTTCCGCGCGCTTGGCGACCGATCGGCCGAACGCCAGGTCGCGGCGCTGCTGCCGGCCGGCGGCCGGGTGTGGGTGGGCACGCTGGCGGGCCTGCAGCAGCTCGACCCGGCGACGGGTCAGGTGCGGCGGGTGCTCGACCTCGACCGCACCCTGCTCCGCGGTGGACCGCCGCAGCAGCTGCTGGCCGGCCGCGACGGCGGCGTCTGGTACGCGAGCGCGGCCGGCCTGTACCGGATCGGCGCGCGCGGCGCGAGCGAGCGCATCGGGCCCGCCGTGGCGGTCCGTAGCCTCGCCTACGACCACCGCGGGCAGCTGTGGGTCGGCCGGACCGACGGGCTGTGGCGGCTGCATTCCGACGGGCGATCGCTGGTCGACGCCAGCGCCGCGGCCGACGCCCGCGGCCCGGTGCGGGCGATCGTGGAAGCGCCCGACCGCGCCCTGTGGGTGTCCGTGCACGGCAGCGGCCTGCGCCGCTACCTGCCCGACAGCGGGCGCGTGCTCGCGCTGCGCGAGCTCGGCGGCGTCGACTCCGGGCTGCAGGAAGACACGATCAACGCGCTGATGGTCGATCGCAGCGGGCTGTTGTGGGTCGGCGGTCAGTTCCGCGGCGTGTCGGTGACCGACCCCCGCGGCACCCGCTTCAGCTACGTGTTCGACGCCGACAGCCAGCACGCCGGCGGCGGCGCGGCCGACGACAGCGTGCGCGCGGTGCTGCAGGATCCGGGCGGCGCGCTGCTCGTCGGGACCGACAACGCCCGCCTGCTGCGCTATCGCTTCGAGGACTCCCGCTTCGAGGACATCAGTGCTCGCCTGCCGCCGCACCAGGGCGAGCCGCGGCGGGTGATGGCGCTGGCCTCGGGTGGCGCGGGACGGGCGTGGGTCGCGACCACCGCGGGCCTGTTCCGGCTCGACGCCGACGGCGGGCCGGCGCAGCCGATCGCGCTGGGCGGGCTGACTGATGCGTCGCTGCGCAGCCTGATGGTGGACCGCCGCGGCGACGTGTGGGTCGGGACCAACGGCCGCGGCGCCGTCCACTACCGGCCGGCCACCGGGCAGGTGACGCAGTACGGTTACCGCGAGAACGACCCCGGGCAGCTGTCGCATCCGAGCGTGCACGCGCTGCTGGAGGATCGCCGCGGCCGGATCTGGTTCGGCACCGGCGACGGGCTCGATGTGCTCGAGCCGACGACCGGGCGCGTGCGCCACTACCGCCACGCTCCCGACAGCGACGACAGCCTGCCCGGCAACCTGGTGCGGGCGCTGCACGAAGCCGCCGACGGCACGGTCTGGATCGGCACCCACGCCGGACTGAGCCGGGCGGTCGAGACGGCGGCCGGGCGGATCAGCTTCGTCAATCCGCTCAACGAGGCGACGCGCGAGCGCGCCGCGCCGGTGGTGTTTTCGATCGTCGAGGCGCCCGCCGGCCGGTTCTGGCTCGGCACCGACGTCGGCATCGTCCGCTTCGACGCCGGCGCCGACCGCGTGCGCCGCTACGGCCTCGCCGACGGCCTGCAGGACCTGGAGTTCAACGGCGGTGCCGCCACCCGGCTGGCCGACGGCCGGATCGTGCTCGGCGGCGTGCGCGGGCTCAACGTCTTCGATCCGACTCGCATCGCCGACTCGGCGTACGTGCCGCCGGTGCGGCTGCTGTCGGTGCGCGTCGGCGCCGATGCGCCCAGCGCCACGCCGGCGCTGTCGCAGCCGAGCCGGCTCGACGTCGCCGACGGCGCGGACATCCTGCGCCTGCGAATCGGCGCGCTCGACTTCGCCCCCGCCGCGGACATCCGCTACCGCTACCGGATGGACGGGTTCGACCTGGGCTGGATCGACAACGGCGATCAGCAGGACGTTACCTACACCCGCCTGCCGCCCGGCGACTACGTGTTCCGCGCACAGGCCACCAACCGCGACGGCGTGTGGGGCAGCGACGAACTGCGCCTGCCGGTCCGGATCGCGCCGCCGTGGTGGCTGCACCCGAGCACCCTCGCCGCGGCAGTCATGGTCGCGCTCGCGCTCGCCCTGTGGCTGGGCGTGCAGTGGCACGAGCGCCGCCAGCGCGAGCGCGGCTACTTCCATGCGATCCGCGAGCGCGAGGAGCGCCTCAAGCTGGCGCTGTGGGCCTCGGGCGAGCAGTTCTGGGATTACGACCTGGCCACCCGGACGATGCACCGCATGCGTGCCGACGAGCAGTCCGGCGCGGGCGCGGAGGCCACCGTCGAGATGCGGGCGGTCGACGACCACGAGATCCATCGCGACGACGAGCCCCGCGTGGCGGAGCAGATGCGCCAGCACCTGCGCGGCAGCACGCCGCTGTTCCTGTCCGAGCACCGCGTGCGCGGCGAGAACGGGCAGTGGAACTGGGTGCGCGCCCGCGGCCGCGTGGTCGAGCGCGACGACAACGGCCGGGCGCTGCGCGTCGCCGGCACCGCCCGCGACATCACCGCCAGCCGCAGCGCCGAGCGCGAACGTCGGATCTCCAGCGAGGTGCTGCGCTCGATGGCCGAAGCGGTCGCGGTGTTCGACCGCGACTTCGTGTTCGTGTCGGTCAACCCCGCCTTCACCCGCATGACCGGGTATGGCGACACCGAGGTCATCGGTCTGCCCACCAGCGTGCTCGACAGCGCCCAGCACGACCCGGACTTCTACCAGACCATGCGCGCCGAGCTCGAGCGCAACGGCCGCTGGTCCGGCGAGATCTGGCAGCAGCGCAAGGACGGCCAGGAGTTCCTGTGCTGGCTGCAGGCGAGCGTCGTGCTCGACGCGATCGGCCAGCGCTCGCACTACGTGGCGGTGCTGGGCGACATCACCGACCAGAAGCGCGCCGAGCAGGAGCTGCGCTACCTCGCCAACTACGACACGCTGACCAGCCTGCCGAACCGCACGCTGCTGTCGGAGCGCCTGTCGCGCGCGATCGTCCGCGCGCGCCGCCAGGGCAGCAAGATCGCGGTGCTGTTCCTCGACCTCGACCGCTTCAAGGACATCAACGACTCCCTCGGCCACGCGGCCGGCGACCGTATCCTGCGCGCCGCCGCCGCGCGGCTGCAGCAGACCGTCGGCCCGCACCACACCGTGGCGCGGCTCGGCGGCGACGAGTTCACGATCGTCGCCGAAAACATCGCCAGCGCCGAGGAGGCCGTGCGCGTCGCCCGCAACGTGCTGGCGGCATTCGAGGAGCCGCTCGACGTCGACGAGCGCCACGACGTGTCGATCACCCCGTCGATCGGCATCAGCCTGTACCCCGACCACGCCCAGGTGCCGACCGACCTGCTCAAGCACGCCGACACTGCGATGTACCAGGCGAAGTCGGCCGGCCGCCGCACGTTCATGGCCTACACCGAGACGATGGACGTCGAGATCCGCCGCCGCGCGACGATCTCGGCGGCGCTGCGCAAGGTGCTGGACCGCAACGAACTGCGGCTGGTGTTCCAGCCGAAACTGTCGCTGACCCACCAGCGCATCACCGGCGTCGAAGCGCTGCTGCGCTGGTCGAGCGCCGAGCACGGTGACATCTCGCCGGCGCAGTTCATCCCGCTGGCCGAGGAGAGCGGCCTGATCCTCGACATCGGCGAGTGGGCGCTGCGCGAGGCGTGCAGCGTGCTCAAGCACTGGCGCCAGCACGGACTCGACGAACTGACGATGGCCGTCAACGTCTCGGCCCTGCAGCTGCTGCGCAGCAACCTGCCGAAGGTCGTCGCGCGCGCGCTGGTCGAGTCGGGCGTCCCGCCGGAGCAACTGCAGCTCGAACTGACCGAAAGCGTGATCATGGCCAACGCCGCGCAGACGGCCGCCACCCTGCAGGCGTTCCGCTCGATCGGCGTCAGCCTGGCGATCGACGACTTCGGCACCGGCTATTCGTCGCTGGCCTACCTCAAGCGCCTGCCGATCAACACGCTGAAGATCGACAAGGAATTCGTCGCCGACCTCACGCGCGACCCGGACGACGAGGCCATCACCACCACGGTCATCACGATGGCGCACTCGCTGGGCCTGACCGTGGTGGCCGAGGGCGTCGAGACCGAGGCGCAGATGAACTTCCTGCGCGACCACGGCTGCGACGAGATCCAGGGGTACTGGCTGGCCCGGCCGCTCGAGGCGCAGCACTGCCTCGCGTTCATCCGCACCTGGTCCGCCGGCGCCACTGCCGCGCGCGGCCCGCACGCCGTCGCCCCGGCGACGCCTTGACCCGGCCCCGGGCACTGCTATCGTGCCGGGCATGGACCGCGCCCAACTCCTCGAGCAGATGCAGTCGCTGGCCGCCCGCATCGACGAGCTGTCCGATCGCATGCGCCGGCTGGCCGACGAAAACCGCAGCCTGCGCCAGCAGCAGGAGCAGCTGGTCGGCGAGCGCTCGGCGCTGCTGGCCAAGAACGAGCAGGCGCGCATGCGGGTCGAGGCGATGATCGCGCGGCTGAAGTCACTGGAGCAGCACACGTGAGCGCGTCGCTGCCGGTCACGATCCGCCTGCTCGACCGCGAGTACACGGTCGGCTGTGAGCCGGACGAGCGCGACAGCCTGCTGGCCGCCGCAAAACTGCTCGACTCGAAAATGCGCGAGGTCCGCGGCAGCAACCGCATGGCCGCGCTGGACCGGGTCGCGGTGCTGGCGGCGTTGAATTTCGCCCACGAGTTGCTGCAGCTGCGCAACGACGGCGAAGGCCGCGACCGCGAGCTCGCGCGTACGCTCGGCGACCTGCATCGCCGCCTCGACGGGCTGCTCGACCCACCGCGTTGACGCCACCGCGGGCCGCGCAGCCGCGCACTGAATCGCGTCGGACCGGAGCCGACCGGCGGACGAATCGACCAGCAACTCGCGCGCTATACTCCGCGCACGTCCTCTGCTGTGTTCGACGGCGTGTGCAAACATTCGCCTTGTCCCTTAATGACGACCACGGGGGCGCAGCGGTAGCCCGGAGTGCACGTCCGCCCTCGAGCGGAACGCCCGAAGGCGACCAAGCGTCCCCACTTGAACCCCGGGTTCAAGGTCGTTTCGCACGCATCGGCATGGTGGAGGACTTCTTCTTTCGTCGAACGGGTCCGGCGCGCCGCGCGCATGGATCCGTTCGCATTTCCGGGATCCGGCATGACCCACGATCGTGACGCGCTGCGGCGCGAACTGCGCGCCCGGCGCCGCGATCTCGCCCCGCAGCAGCGCATCGCGGGCGCCGAGCACATCGCCGCCCACCTGCTGTCCCTGCCGTTCGCGCCGACCCATGGATACGTCGCCGGCTACTGGGCCGTCGACGGTGAGATTGCGCTGCACGCATGGCAGCTGCGCCTGCCCGACACCTGTGTGTACTGCCTGCCGGTCCTGGGCGACGACGGGCGGCTGCGGTTCGCGCCGTGGCGGCCCGGTGATGCGCTGGTCAGCAACCGGTTCGGGATCCCGGAACCGGACCTGGATCCGGCGTCGTTGCTGGACCCGGAGCAGCTGACGCTTGCGGTGCTTCCGCTGGTGGGCTTCGACACGCGCGGCCATCGGCTGGGCATGGGCGGCGGCTGGTACGACCGCAGCTTCGCGTTCCGACACGCGCGCCACGCACCGCCGCACCTGGTCGGCGCGGCGTTCGAGGTCCAGCAGGTGGTGAGGCTCGACAACGCCGACTGGGACGTGGCGCTAGACGCCGTCTGCACCGAGGCCGGTACGCACCTGCATCCCGCTCTTGACCTGGACCCTACAACCGCATGACCGCGCGCCGCCGCTACTGGCTTATGAAGTCCGAGCCGGACACGTTCTCGATCGACGACCTGGCCCGCGTACGCGTGGAGCCCTGGAACGGGGTCCGCAATTACCAGGCGCGCAACTTCATGCGCGACGGCATGCAGGTCGGCGATGGCGTGCTGTTCTACCACTCCAGCACCGACGTGCCGGGGGTTGTCGGCACCGCAACCATTGCCAGCACGGCCTACCCGGACCCGACCCAGTTCGATCCGAAGTCCGACTATCACGACCCGAAAAGCCGCCGCGAGGAACCGCGTTGGCTGCTGGTCGACGTCGCGTTCGACCGCAAGTTGAAGCGCACCGTGTCGCTCGACGAGCTCAAGCAGCACGCGGATCGGCTCGGCGAGGAGTTCGCGCTGATCCGTCGCGGGAACCGGCTTTCGATCCTGCCGGTGACCGCCGCGCAGTGGAAATTCATCCTCTCCCTCGAGAATCCGAAATGAGCGAAGCCAAACGGCTGGCCGGCGAGAAAGCGATCGACTACATCGAGGACGGCATGGTGGTCGGTGTCGGCACCGGATCGACGGTCGCCTACTTCATCGACGCGCTGGGTCGCATCCGCGACCGCATCCAAGGCGCCGTCTCCAGTTCGGAACAGAGCACGCAGCGCCTGCGAGCGCTCGGCATCGAAGTCATGGACCTGAATGCCACGGGGCCCCTGCCCCTGTACGTGGACGGCGCAGACGAGTGCGACGCGCACAAGCGCCTGATCAAGGGCGGCGGAGCGGCGCTGACGCGCGAGAAGATCATCGCCGAGGCGAGCAGGACATTCGTCTGCATCGTCGACCCGGCCAAGCGCGTCGACGTGCTCGGCAGATTCCCGCTGCCGGTCGAGGTGATCCCGATGGCACGCAGCCTCGTCGCTCGGGAAATCCTGGCCCAGACCGGCGGCCAACCGGTGTGGCGCGACGGCGTCACAACGGACAACGGCAACTGGATCTTGGACATCCACGGCTTGCGGATCGTGGACCCGGTGGGCCTGGAGTCGGCGATCAACCAGATTCCGGGTGTGGTGAGCGTGGGTCTGTTCGCTCGGCGGCCGGCCGACGTGGTGATCGTGGGCGGTGAGCCGCCGCTCGTGCTGTAGCAGGGCGCTCGGCGGCAGGTGGTACGCGATGAACAGGCCGCCGTGGGGCGGCCTTTTTCATGGGTCCTGTGGGCTCGGGGGCACGTGAATAATCGAGGGGATAATCGCGACGATAATCCTCAAGACACCCGCGGTAGTCGCCCGATGCCCGCAGTGATAATCACAACTGCGACTGCGCATAGCGGCGGTGACGCATCGCGGTAATCCCCAAGCGCCTCGCGGGGTCCCGGGCCTTGAAGCGGCGGCGCGCAGACAAAGAAAAACCCCGCCCTCTTTCGAAGGCGGGGTTTTAGGGTAAAGCCCCTG
>NZ_KZ987400.1:0-282605 GCF_003586305.1 Cognatilysobacter tabacisoli
TCTTACAGCCAATTTCGCAGTCGTCAACACCTTGTGAACTGCTTTTTTCGGCTGCCCCGCGCTTCGATTCAGCACCGTGCAGGTGCGTGCCGGAGCGGCGGGCCGCGCATCTTACAGGAAGCTTGTAGAGCGTCAACCGCCCCGTCTTCCTGCCGTTTGTCGCGTCCTCGGCGGCGATACATCTGCCTCGGCGGGGCGCGCATTGTGCACATGCACAACGCCTTTGGGAAGGCCTCCGATCGACGTGCCGCCTCCTCCGCGCCCCGGCCTCGAATCGCCGTGGCGGATTGGGCCGCAGCGCTGCACTACCGAGTGACCAGGCGCACCCGCGCGAACGTGCGCTTGCCGACCGCCAGCACGCCCTCGAAGCCCGGGGTGAACGTGCGCTGCGCATCCTCGACCACCTCGCCGTCGATGCGCACTGCGCGCTCCTTGAGCTTGCGGTTTGCCTCGGAGTTGCTCGGCGTCAGGCCGGCCGCCGTCAGCAGCGCCGCAATGCGCACGCCGTCGGCCGGAACGGCGACATCCGTCAGCGGCAGCGCCGCGGTGTCGCCCTCGCCGCGCACCGCCGCGTTCCAGCCGGCAACCGCCTGCTCGGCCGCGGCCGCCCCGTGGAAACGCGTCGCCAGCTCGCGCGCCAGCCGCAGCTTGAGATCGCGCGGGTTCAGTGCGCCGGCGTCGATCTCGCCTTTCAGCGCCGCGGCCTGCGCCATCGTGATCTCGAAGCTCAGCAGTTCGATCCAGCGCCACATCAGCGCGTCGTCGATTTTCATGGTCTTGGTGACGATGTCGATGGCCGGCTCGTTGATGCCGATGTAGTTGCCCAGCGACTTGGACATCTTGTTGACGCCGTCGAGCCCCTCCAGCAGCGGCATCGTCAGCACGATCTGCGGCGGCTGGCCGAAGTGCTCCTGCAGGCCGCGCCCCATCAGCAGGTTGAACTTCTGGTCGGTGCCGCCGAGCTCGACGTCGGCCGTCAGCGCCACCGAGTCGTAGCCCTGCACCAGCGGATAGAGGAACTCGTGGATCGCGATCGACTGCTGCCCGGCGTAGCGCTTGGCGAAGTCGTCGCGCTCGAGCATGCGCGCCACGGTGTGCTGCGCGGCCAGCCGGATCATGTCGGCCGCCGACATCTGCCCGAACCACTCGCTGTTGAAGCGCACCTCGGTGCGATCGCGGTCGAGCACCTTGAACACCTGGTCGGCATAGGTCTCGGCGTTGGCGAGCACGTCGTCGCGGGTCAGCGGCTTGCGGGTGACGTTCTTGCCGGTGGGGTCGCCGATCATCCCGGTGAAGTCGCCGATCAGGAAGATGACCTGATGCCCGAGTTCCTGGAACTGCCGCATCTTGTTGAGCAGCACCGTGTGGCCCAGGTGCAGGTCGGGCGCGGTCGGGTCGAAGCCCGCCTTGACCCGCAGCGGTCGTCCGAGGCGCAAACGGGCCTCGAGCTCGTCCCGCTTGAGGATTTCGTCGGCGCCGCGGCCGATCAGATCGAGGGTTTCTTGGAGGGACACGGGCGGGCTCGCTGGCCGCCGCACAGCTGAATGCGACGGCGCTCTAGGAATGAAGTTAAAGGGTAGTTAATCCGGGCCGAAACGAAAAACCCTATTCAGCTCAAGGGTTTGACGCAGGTTGCTCGCGTGTCTATGGTACCCCCGTTACGCGGCCTACACATTGGGCAACGGGGGGCACAGCACATGACGGCATCGGGTTTGGGACAGGAACGGCGCGAGCGCCTGAAGGCGCTGCGCGAGGCCTCGCTCCATCGTCCGGTGCTTGCGCGCCACCTCTCGGACGGCTTCACCGGCCGCTGGTCGCGGCGCCAGTGGGTGCACGCGAGCCTGTTCGCGACGATCGGCATGCTGGTCGCGGCAATCGTGCCCGGCTTCGATCGCTCGGCGACGCCGACCGCGCCGACCGCCCGTCATTCGATGGCGCTTTCGTTGCCGCCGCTGCCGCTGGCACGCCTTCGCGGGCAGAGCGGCGACAGCTGGCAGATCGTGAGGATCGAGCGCGGCCAGACCCTCGGTGAAGTGTTCGAAGACCTCGACATCCCGGCGCGCACGCTGCAGCACGTGCTGGCGCAGCCCGGCGCCAAGCAGGCGCTGACCCGGCTCAAGCCCGGCACCGAGCTGGGCTTCGACCTGCCGGTCAACGGCGGCCTGCGCACGTTCCGCTTCGACCGCAGCGACAGCGAGCGCGTCGAACTGAGCTTTGTCGGCGACGAGATCCGCGAGAAGGTCATCGTGCGTCCGGTCGAGACCAAGACCGTCGTGATCAGCGGCAAGGTCGGCAAGTCGCTGTTCCGCTCGGCGCGCAAGCTCGGCCTGTCCGGCAGCAACATCAACACCCTGACCGACGAGATCTTCAAGTACGACATCGACTTCAACGAGGACGTCGGCGCCAACGACCGCTTCAGCGTCGTCGTCGAGCAGACCTGGCGCGAAGGCGAGCTGATCAAGACCGGCCCGGTGCTGGCCGCGACCTTCACCACCGGCAACAAGATCCACTCCGGCTTCCGCTACGAGCGCAACGGCAAGGCCGAGTACTTCACCGGCGACGGCCGCCCGCTGAAGAAGAGCTTCATCCGCATGCCGATCCCGTACGCGCGCATGAGCTCGGGCTTCGGTTCGCGCCGCCACCCGGTGATGGGGCGCGTGCGCATGCACAAGGGCATCGACTACGCCGCCGGCACCGGCACGCCGATCATGGCCGCCGGCGACGCGCGGGTGAAGTCGGTCGGCTGGCAGGGCGGCTACGGCCGCGCGGTGGTGCTCGACCACGGCCGCGGCTACACCACGCTGTACGCGCACATGTCGCGCTTCGGCAAGATCAAGCCCGGCCAGCGCATCGGCCAGGGCACGGTGATCGGCTACGTCGGCTCGACCGGCATGTCGACCGGCCCGCACCTGCATTACGAATTCCGCATCAACGGCGTGCACCGCAACCCGCTGTCGGTGACGATGCCGCCGCCGGAGCCGCTCAGCGGCGCCGCGCTGACCGCGTTCCGCGCCCAGACCGGGCCGGCGCTGGCGCGCATCCGCGAAGTCGAGAACATCATCTACGCCGACGCGTCCACGCCGTCGGACGAGTCGGTCGCCCGGGCCGCGCCACGCGCCGCGTCCAAGCCCAAGTCCTGACGTGGCCGGCCCCGCAGGCGCGCCCGACGGCGCGTCGCTGTACGTCGGGCTGATCTCCGGCACCAGCGCCGACGGCATCGACGCCGCGCTGGTTGCGTTCGACGGACCGCCCACCGCGCAGGACGACGGCGACGGCGCGCCCGACGGCCGCCTGCTGCTCGGCCGCACCTACCCCTGGGAACCCGCGTTGCGGACGCGCCTGATCGCGCTCGGCCAAGGCGGCGACGCGCGCTCGCTCGACGAACTCGGCACGCTCGACGTGCAGGTCGCGACCTGCTTCGCCGACGCGGCGTGGCGCCTGATCGCGGAGGCCGGCATCGACGCCGAACGCGTGAGCGCGATCGGTTCGCACGGGCAGACGGTGCGGCACCGGCCGGGCGGCGCGGCGTTCGACGGCCGCGACCCGTTCTCGTGGCAGCTCGGCGACGGCAACGTCATCGCCGAGCGCAGCGGCATCACCACCGTCGCCGACTTCCGCCGTCGCGACGTCGCCGCCGGCGGCCACGGCGCGCCGCTGGTGCCGGCGTTCCACGCGGCGATGCTGCACTCGCGCGCCGAGGACCGGGCCATCCTCAACCTCGGTGGCATCGCCAACTTCACCCTGCTGCCGGCCGACGGCCCGGTGCGCGGCTTCGACACCGGCCCGGCAAACGCGCTGATGGACGCGTGGTGCCAGCGCCACACCGGCGCGGCCTACGACGCCGGCGGCGCCTACGCCGCGTCCGGTCGCGTCGACGACGCGCTGCTGCAGCGGCTGCTCGACGACCCGTGGTTCGCCGAGCCGCCGCCGAAGAGCACCGGGCGCGAGCAGTTCCACCTCGACTGGGTGCAGGCGCGGCTGGCTGGCGGCGAGTCGCCGGCGGACGTGCAGGCGACGCTGATGGAGCTCAGCGCGGCGACCGTCGCGCGCGCGCTGCAGGCAACGCAGCCGGCGACGCGGCGCGTGCTGGCCTGCGGCGGCGGCGTGCACAACGGGCCGCTGCTGGCGCGGATCGCCGCGCACCTGCCGGACGCGCAGGTCGAATCGACCGCCGCGCACGGGCTGGACCCGGACTTCGTCGAGGCGATGGCGTTCGCGTGGCTGGCGCGGCAGACGCTGGCCGGCCTGCCCGGCAACGTCGCCAGCGTGACCGGCGCGCGCGGGCCGCGCGTGCTCGGCGCGGTCTACCCGAAGTAGCCGCGGCTCCCGCGCGCCGGGTCAGCCGTTCGACGTTTCGAGCCGGCCGATCAGCGAGAACCCGGGATCGCTCGGAATGCCCTCGAGCGCGGCGATCGCCTCCTGCAGCGCCTGAGCGTCGGAATCGTTGAAGCGCGCGGCCAGTTCGGCCTCGCACGCGAACAGTCCTTGTTCGAGCAGGTGGACCAGCGCGTCCTGCATCGTCCACCCGCGGGCCTGGGCGACGCGGGCGATCCGCTCGCTCAGCACCGGGTCGATGTCGCGCACCACTATCTCGGTCATGGCTGCATCCCCACGTCGTGCCGCCGCGTCCGGCGGCCGAACCTCATCCCCCACCCGCCGACGCGGGCGCCGGCGGGGCGGTCGGCTGGCGCAGCGCCAGCCACAGGCACAGCAGCAGGGCCGGGATGCCCATCACCGCCGTGCCGACGAAGAATAGCGAATACGCGTCCAGCAGGCTGCGACCGACTTCGAGCTGTTCGATCACCACGCCCGACAGCCCCTTGAGCACCTTCCCCGGCAGCGCATAGAACGAGCTCAGCAGCGCGTACTGGGTGGCGGTGTAGCCGACGCTGGTCAGGCTCGACATGTAGCCGATCAGCGCCACGCCGGCGAAGCCGTTGCAGAAGTTGTCGATCGCCATCACGGCGGTGAACACGCCCGCGTCGGCGCCGTGCTGGCCGAGGTAGGCGAACGCCAGGTTCGAGCCCGGCCCCAGCACCGCGCCGGCCATCAGCGTCGGGAAGAAGCCGAACCGCACCGCGCTCAGGCCCGCCGCGGCGATGCCGGCGATCGTCGCGACCAGGCCGAACGAGCCGCGCACCGCGCCGACGGTTTCCTTGTCGATGCCCAGGTCGGCGTAGAACGGGTTGGCCATCGGCCCGAGCAGGAAGTCCGGCAGCCGGTACAGGCTGATCGCCAGCAGCATCAGCACGGCCCAGCGGCCGTGCGCGCGGAAGAACGCGATGAACGGGCCGACCACCGCGTCGAACAGCGCCTGCGGCGAGTACGGCGCCGCGTGCGGCACGACCGCCGCGCGCGTCGTCGCGGCCGGCTCGCGCGCCATCAGCGTGGCGATCACGCCGACGCCCATCAGCGCGGCCATCGTCTGGTACGACAGCGACCAGCCGGCGTGCGCGGCGAGGATCAGGATCAGCGAGTCGGTGACCAGCAGCGCGCCGCGGTAGCCGAGCGCCGAGGTCGACGTCAGCAGGCCCTGCTGCTCGTTGCTCGACGCGATCTCGATGCGCCACGCGTCGATGACGATGTCCTGCGTCGCCGAGGCGAACGCGACCACCAGCGCCAGCGCGCCGAACACCAGCAACTGGTCGACCTCGACGCCGGCCAGCAGCAGGCGGCCCTGCTGCGGCTCGACCAGCGCCATGCCGAACAGCGCCGCGGCCACCACCACCTGCGCCAGCAGCATCCAGCCGCGGCGCCGGCCGAGCCAGCGCCCCAGCAGCGGCGCGTCGGCCTTGTCGATCAGCGGCGCCCACAGGAACTTCAGCGAGTACGCCAGTCCGACCCACGACAGGAACCCGATCGTCGACAGCTCGATCGCGTTCTCGCGCATCCAGAAGCCGAGCGTGTTGCCGACCAGGTAGATCGGGATGCCCGAGCTGAAGCCGAGCAGCAGCATCGCCAGCACTTTCGGCTCGCGCAGGTTGGCGACGACGCCGCGCCAGCCGGTCGGCGTCGCGGAGGGCGCGGGGGTCGGGGCGGCAGCGGTCATAGCGGGCGGTCGTAGTCGACGGTGAAGGGCGCGTGGTCGGAGAAGCGCGGCGCGCGGGCGACGGCGCAGCCGCGCAGCGACTCGCGCAGCGACGGGGTCACGAACTGGTAGTCGATGCGCCAGCCGACGTCGTTGGCGCGCGCCGCGCCACGGTTGCTCCACCAGGTGTAGTCCTGGCCCTCCGGGTTCAGCGCGCGGTAGGCGTCGACCCAGCCGGACGTGTCGGCGCACACGCCGTTGAGCCAGTCGCGCTCGGGCGGCAGGCAGCCGGAGTTCTTCTGGTTGCTCGTCCAGTTCTTGATGTCGAGCCGGCTGCGCACGATGTTCCAGTCGCCGCACAGCACGTAGTCGCGGCCGCTGGCGAGCCAGCCGTCGAGCACCGGCCGCAGCCAGTCCATGACCTCGAACTTGAAGCCCTGGCGCAGCTCGCCGGACGAGCCGGACGGGATGTAGAAGCTGACCACGCTGAGGTTGCCGAAGCGCGCCTCGATGTAGCGGCCCTCGTCGTCGAACGGCGCCCAGCCCAGCGACGTGCGGACCTCGTCGGGCTCGCGCCGCGCGTAGATCGCCACCCCGCTGTACCCCTTCTTCGTCGAGGCGTCCTTGTAGAAGCAGTGGTGGCCGTCCGGGCGGAACTGCGGGTCGGCCAGCTGCGACTCCTGCGCCTTGGTTTCCTGCAGGCACAGCACGTCCGCGTCCTGCGCGCGGAACCAGTCGAAGAAGCCCTTGTTGGCGGCCGAGCGGATGCCGTTGGCGTTGAAGCTGATGATTCTCACGGGAGATGGGCGAAACCGGGCAGCCTGCAGCCTAGCCGATGCGCGCGCGCGCCGGCAGCCGGCGGCGCGCTGAATTACGATGCGCGCCTGCCCAACTTCGCCGGATCGTGCCGTGTCCGACCACCGCTCCCGCTTCCTGCAGCTGGCGCTGCGCGCCGACGCGCTGCGCTTCGGCGAGTTCACGCTGAAGTCGGGCCGCACCAGTCCCTATTTCTTCAATGCCGGGCTGTTCAACTCCGGTGCGACGCTGTCGGCTCTGGCCGCGTGCTACGCGGACGCGCTCGACGCGGCCGGCGCCGCGGGCGCGATCGGCACGTTCGACTTGCTGTTCGGACCGGCCTACAAGGGCATCCCGCTGGCGACGGCGCTGGCGTGCGAGTACGCGCGGCGCGGGCGCGACCTGCCGGTCGCGTTCAACCGCAAGGAAGCCAAGGCGCACGGCGAAGGCGGCACGCTGATCGGCGCGCCCCTGGCGGGCCGGCGCGTGCTGGTGGTCGACGACGTGATCACCGCCGGCACCGCGATCCGCGAAGCGCTGGCGATCATCACCGGCGCCGGCGGCACGGTCGCCGGCATCGTGATCGCGCTCGATCGCCAGGAGGTGGTCGACCCGGCCACTTCCCGACGCTCGGCGTCACAAACGGTCGCGGCCGAACACGGCCTGCCGGTGGTGGCGGTGGCGACGCTCGACGACCTGCTCGGCTACGCCGGCGGGGACCCCCGCTTGGCCAGCGAGCGCGAGCGGCTGCTGGCCTACCGCGCCGCGTACGGCAGCGGCGCCGGCGGCTGACGCGGCCGCGGTGCACACGGTGCGCTAACGTCGCGGGAGTTAGTTGGGCATCGTGGCCGGCCCACCGCTGGCCCGACTCTTGCTACTGCACTGTCGGATGACCGAACCGCGGGCGCGAACGACATGAACCGACCCCTCCAACTGCTGGCCGTGACGGCGTTGATCGCGCTGGCGCCCGGCGCGGCGCTGGCGCAGGGCGCGCCCGCCGCCGGCGCCAAGAAGCTCTATTGCTGGAACGAGAACGGCCGCCGGGTCTGCGGCGACGCGCTGCCGGCCACCGCCGTCGACGCGGCGCGCACCGAAATCAGCGCGCGCAGCGGGCTGAAGACCGGCGAAGTCGCGCGCGCGCTGACCGACGCCGAGCGCGCGGCGGCCGCCGCCCAGGCCGACGCCGACCGCCAGGCCGCGATGAGCGCCGAGGCGATCGCCCGGCGCGAGCAGGCCATGGTCGAGTCGTACGCCAGCGAAGCCGAGCTGCGTCGCGCGTTCAATGCCCGCATTGAACTGCTCGACGGCACCGTCAAGGCGTCGCAGCTCAGCGTCGGCGGCCTTCGCCAGAGCCTGCTGTCGCTGCTGCGCCGCGCCGGCGAATCCGAACTGGCCGGCAAGCCGGTGGCCAAGGCGCTGGCCGACAACATCCGGCTGCAGCATGCCGAGCTGCTGCGCCAGCAGGCGATGCTCGCCCAGCAGCGCGCCGACCGGGTCGAGATCGATGCCGAGCTGGCCCGCGCGATCGAGCGCTACCGCGCGCTCAAGCGCACCGCGACCGCGGAGACCGGCACGACCCAGGGCTGACCACGTGGGGCCGCTGCGGCCCATGCGTCGCGCAGACGAAAACGGCGAGCCTGGGGCTCGCCGTTTCGCATTGCGCGGTCGCCGCCGTCAGAACGGCAGCTTCAGGTCCGGGCGCAGCGCCAGCAGCTGGGTGCGGAAGTCGGCCTGGATCCGCGCCAGCGCCTCGCGGCTGTCGGCGTCGAAGCGCAGCACCAGCACCGGCGTCGTGTTCGACGCGCGCACCAGGCCCCAGCCGTCCGGGTAGTCCACGCGCAGTCCGTCGATCGTCGACAGCCGCCCGCCCTCGAACGCGGCGGCGCTGCGGAAGCGCTCGACGAAGCTGTGCGGGTCGCCGTCGGGCGCATCGACCTTGATCTCCGGCGTCGAGATGCCGTCGGGAAGCCCGGCCAGCGTCTCGCTCGGCGCGCGCGGCTGGCCGGCGAGGATCTCCAGCAGGCGCGCGGCGGCGTAGATGCCGTCGTCGAAGCCGTACCAGCGCTCCTTGAAGAAGAAGTGGCCGCTCATCTCGCCGGCCAGCTCGGCGTCGGTCTCGCGCATCTTCGCCTTGATCAGCGAGTGCCCGGTCTTCCACATCAGCGGGCTGCCGCCGTGGCGCAGGATGTGGCCCGGCAGGCGGCCGGTGCACTTGACGTCGAAGATGATCATCGCGCCCGGGTTGCGCTCGAGCACGTCGGCGGCGAACAGCATCAGCAGCCGGTCCGGGAACACGTTGTGGCCGTCGCGGGTGACCACGCCGAGGCGGTCGCCGTCCCCGTCGAACGCGATGCCGAGGTCGGCATCGAGCTGGCGGACCATCTTGATCAGGTCGGCGAGGTTGTGCGGCTCGCTCGGGTCCGGATGGTGGTTCGGGAACGTGCCGTCGATCTCGCAGTACAGCGGCGTGACCTCGGCGCCGATCGCGGCCAGCACGCGCGGACCGAGCTCGCCGGCGACGCCGTTGCCGGCATCGACGACCACGCGCAGCGGACGGTCGATCTGCACGTCGCCAGCGATGCGGTCGACGTAGTCCTGGTTGATGTCGCGCTGCTGCAGCGTGCCGAACTGCTCGGCCGCGAGCAGGCGGTCCTCGCTGATGCGGCGGTACAGGTCGGTGATCGCGTCGCCGGCCAGCGTCTCGCCGCCGACCACGATCTTGAAGCCGTTGTAGTCCGGCGGGTTGTGGCTGCCGGTCACCGCGATGCAGCTGCCGGCGCGCAGGTGGTACGCGCCGAAGTACACCAGCGGCGTCGGCGCCAGGCCGATGTCGATGACGTTGCGCCCGGCGCGGCGCAGGCCGGCGATCAGCCCTTCGGTCAGCATCGGGCCGGACAGGCGCCCGTCGCGGCCGATGACGATGTCGGTCAGGCCCTGGTCGGCCATGACGGTACCGACCGCCTGGCCGATGCGCTGGGCGACGCCGGCGTCGAGGGTCGTACCGACGATCCCGCGGATGTCGTACGCGCGGAAGATGCCCGCGTCGATGGCCAGCCCGGTGCCGCTGGCGGCGGCCACAACGTCGTCGACCGCCGGCGGCTGCGCGGCGGGGCCCGGCTCGACCTTGGGCGGCTCGGGCCGATGCGCGGCCACGTCGGCCAGCGTCGGCAGCGGCACGCCGTCGTCTTCGATCACGGCGCCGCGGCGCCGAGCCAGCGCCGGTGCCGCCAGTGCGATTCCGGCCATCAGCAGCGCCAGCGCCGCGCCGATGGCGCAGGCCAGCGCGCCCATCCCGAGCGGGCCGCCCGCAATGCCCGGCACGGCTGCCGCCACGCGCAGCTCGGTGCCCGGCACTTTTGCCGCGAGCACTTCGGCGCCGCCGGCCAGCGCCGGATCGCCGCGCTCGACCAGCGTCGCGCCGCCCTGGCGCAGGGCCAGGTAGCTGTCGTCGGCGACCTCGGCGGATGCCAGCCCGCTGGCGATCGTGTCCAGCGGCAGCCGGACGCGGGCCACGCCGACGACCTCGTCGGCCAGTCGCGCCGGCGCGGCGATGAACAGCGCCGGCTTGCCCGAGTCGCGGGCCACCCACGCGACCGTCGTGCCGCTGGCAAGGGCGTGCTCGAGCGCGGCGAGCGCGCCGAAGCCGCCGACGTCCGCGCCCGGCGACCCGAGCGCCGCGTACGCCTGCTCCAGATCGGGAGCCAGCACCTGCGCGGCGCCGGCGCCCGGCCAGTCACTGCCGAGCTGGACGCCGGCCGCGGCCAGGTCGCCGTCGACGAGGGCCTGCTGCACCGGCGCGCTCGCGAGCCGCTCGACCATGCGCTGCTGCTCGCGCTTGATCGCGCCGGACGCGGCCTGCACCGCGCTGTCGCGCGCGACCGTCACCGCCTGTCGCCGGGCGTCGTCGCGGAACTGGTCCCACGCGGCCCATCCGAGCCACGCCGCCACCGCCACCAGCGCCACCGCGGCGATCCGCGACGCCAACTGCTGCTGCGGCGCCGACAGGCGCAGCCCGTTCTTCGTATCGCTCATCGTCCCGTGGTCCCCTGTCAGCGCACGCCGGTGTGGCCAAAGCCACCGGCCCCGCGCGCGCTGGTTTCGAATGTGTCGACGACCTGCAGCGTCGCCCGAACGATCGGCAGCACCACCAGCTGCGCGATGCGATCCCCCGGCTGCATCGTAAAAGGCTCGCGCCCGCGATTCCACACGCTGATCAGCAGCGGGCCCTGGTAGTCGGCGTCGATCAGGCCGGTGCCGTTACCGAGCACGATCCCGTGCTTATGGCCAAGCCCGGAGCGCGGCAGGATCACCGCGCACATCGTCGGGTCGCCAACGTGGATCGCCAGCCCCGACGGCACCAGCGCGGCGTCGCCCGGCGCCAGCACCAGCGGGGCGTCGAGCGCGGCGCGCAGGTCGAGGCCGGCCGACGCCGCGGTGGCGTACTCCGGCAGCGGCCATTCGGCGCCATAGCGCGGGTCGAGCAATTTCAGTTCGAGGGTGTGGTTCATGCGGCAGGGGTCATGCGGTGCGGTTCAGGCGGCGCGCGGCCGGCGCGCGATGAGTTCGAGCAGCTCGTGCGCCAGCTGCGCCTTCGGCGCGGGGCCGAGCGCGTGCTCGCCGCCGTCGCGGTCGAACACGGTCAGCGCGTTGTCGTCGCTCTCGAAGCCGCTGCCGGCGACGCCGACGCGGTTGGCGGCGATCAGGTCCAGCCGCTTGGCCGCAAGCTTGCCGCGCGCGTAGCGGGCGACGTCGTCGGTCTCGGCGGCGAAACCGACGACCAGCGCCGGGCGCCGGGCATCGGCGGCGAGCTCGGCGAGGATGTCGCGGGTGCGGACCAGGTCGAGCACCAGGCCGTCGTCGCCGGGCCGCTTCTTGATCTTGCTGCCGGCCACCGCGCGCGGGGTGAAGTCGGCGACCGCGGCGGCGCCGATGTAGACGTCGGCCGGCAGCGCGGCGAACACCGCGGCGTGCATCTGCGCGGCCGAGCGCACGTCGATGCGCTGCACGCCGGCCGGCGTCGGCAGCGACACCGGGCCTGCGACCAGCACCACCTGCGCGCCGAGCTCGACGGCCGCGGCGGCGACCGCGAAGCCCATCTTGCCGCTGCTGCGGTTGCCGATGAACCGGACCGGGTCGATGTCCTCGAAGGTCGGCCCCGCGCTGACGATCACGCGCTGGCCGGCCAGCGGCCGCCCGCTCATGCCGGGCTCCGCGCCGCCAGTTCGGCCAGTACGGCGACGATCGCCGCCGGCTCGCTCATGCGCCCGGGGCCCGACTCGCCTTCGGCCAGCGGGCCGTCGTCGGGTCCGATCACCGCCACCCCGCGCTCGCGCAGCGTGGCGACGTTGGCCTGCGTCGCCGCGTGCAGCCACATCCGGTGATTCATCGCCGGGGCCACCGCGATCGGGGCGGTCGTGGCCAGGCACAGGGTGCTGACCAGGTCGTCGGCAAAGCCGTGCGCCAGCTTCGCCAGCGTGTTCGCGGTCGCCGGCGCCACCACGATGCGGTCGGCCCAGCGCGCCAGCTCGAGGTGGCCCATCGCCATCTCGGCCGCGGCATCCCACAGCGACGTGCGCACCGCCTCGCCGGACAGCGCCTGGAAGGTCGTCGCACCGACGAAATGCTGGGCGTTCTCGGTCATCGCCACGCGGACCGACGCACCGGCGTCGCGCAGCCGCCTCACCAGGTCGGCCGACTTGTACGCCGCGATGCCGCCGCAGACGCACAGCAGCACCTTGTGTCCGCGCAGGGGCTCGGGCCGGGTCATCGCGTCAGAACATTCCTACGGCGGGACGAGCGTTTAGCTTACCCGATGGCCCGCATGCGCCCGACGGCGCGACCGCGTCGTGCGCGGTGTACTGGTGCCGCAGCCGCGACACGGTCCCCGCAACCGGGCCTGACTCCTCGTTTGCCTCCTTGTCGGGTCGCGGCTGCACCTCCCTCCCCCCCTCGGCACGCCGCCGGCAAGGACGCCGCGATGCACATCCGCGAATGGCCCAGCGACGAGCGACCGCGCGAGAAACTGCTCGCGCGCGGCGCGGCGGCGCTGTCGGACGCCGAGCTGCTGGCGATCTTCCTCGGCTCGGGCCTGCGCGGCCGCGACGCGGTCACGACCGCGCGCGAGCTGCTCGGCGCGCATGGGCCGCTGCGCGCGCTGCTCGACCGCCCCGCGTCGGCACTGGCGGGGCTGCCCGGGCTCGGCCCGGCCCGCGCCTGCGCGCTGGCCGCGGCGCTCGAGGTCGGGCGTCGGCACCTGAGCGCCGCGCTCGAGCGCGGCGAGGCGATGACCGACCCGGCCGCGGCCGGCCGGTACTTTGCCCAGCGACTGCGCGGCTACCCGCACGAGGTCTTCGCAGCGCTGTTCCTCGACACCCGGCACCGCTCGCTCGGGTTCGAGGAGCTGTTCCGCGGCACGCTCGACGGCGCCGAAGTGCATCCGCGCGAGGTCGTGCGCCGCGCGCTGGCGCTGAACGCGGCCGCGGTGATCGTCGGCCACAACCACCCGAGCGGGAATCCCGAGCCCAGCGCGGCCGATCGCGCCGTCACCGCGCGGCTGAAGCAGGCGCTCGCGCTGGTCGACCTGCGCCTGCTGGACCACTTCGTGATCGGCGACGGCGCGCCGGTGTCGCTGGCCGCGCGCGGCTGGGTGTAGCGGCGCCGACGCTGCTCCGCACGCCGGGTGCATGCGCGCAGGCGCGCGCGACGCCCCGCCGCCGAACTGAAGTCGTTCAGCCACTGCTGCGCGCGCGGCCCCGCGTGGCGCGTCGCAACGCGCGCGGCCGGGCCGCGCGCCGGACCCCTCGCGTACAATGCGCGATCCCGCATCGCCCGCACGAGCCCCTGTGAAAGCCACCCTCCGCGCCCTCGTCGCGCAAGCCATCGACGCGCTGCGCGCCCGCGGCACGCTGCGGGCCGACCTCACCGCGCCGGACTTCGTGATCGAGCGGCCGAAGACCCGCGCGCAGGGCGACTTCTCGACCAACGCGGCGATGCTGCTGGTGCGCCACGCGGTGGCCGCGGACGGGGCCAAGCCGAATCCGCGCGCGATCGCCCAGCAGCTGGTCGATGCGCTGCCGGCCAACGACGCGATCGCGAAGGTCGAGATCGCCGGGCCCGGGTTCATCAACTTCCACGTCGCCGAATCGGCCTGGCGCGCGCAGCTGGTGCAGGTGCTGGCGCAGGGCGAGGCGTTCGGCCGCAACGACGGCGGCCGCGGCCACGTCGCCGGCGTCGAGTACGTGTCGGCGAACCCGACCGGCCCGCTGCACGTCGGCCACGGCCGCGCGGCGGTCATCGGCGACTGCATCGGCCGCGTGCTGGCAGCCAACGGCTGGGACGTCAAGCGCGAGTTCTACTACAACGACGCCGGCGCGCAGATCAACAACCTCGCCATCTCGGTGCAGGCGCGCGCGCAGGGCCGCGGCCCCGATGACGCCGGCTGGCCGGAGGACGGCTACCGCGGCGACTACATCGCCGATGTGGCGCAGGCGTACCTGCGGGGCGACAGCGTCGAGGTCGACGGCCATGTCGTCACCGGCGCGAAGGACCCGGCCGACCTCGACGCGGGCAATCTTGATCACATCCGCGCGTTCGCCGTGGCGTACCTGCGCCGCGAGCAGAATGCTGACCTCGCCGCGTATGGCGTCGGCTTCGACGTGTACTTCCTCGAGTCGTCGCTGTACACCGACGGCAAGGTCGAGGAGACGGTGCGCGAGCTCATCGCCCACGGCCACACCTATGAAGAGGGCGGCGCGCTGTGGCTGCGTACGACCGACTTCGGTGACGACAAGGACCGCGTGATGCGCAAGTCCGACGGCACCTACACCTACTTCGTGCCGGACGTCGCCTACCACCTGTCGAAGTGGCAGCGCGGCTACGAGCGCGCGATCACCGAGCTCGGCGCCGACCACCACGGCAGCCTCGCGCGCGTGCGCGCCGGCCTGCAGGCGCTGGACTGCGGCATTCCGCAGGGCTGGCCCGAGTATGTGCTGCACCAGATGGTCACGGTGATGCGCGGCGGCGAGGAGGTGAAGCTGTCCAAGCGCGCCGGCAGCTACGTGACCCTGCGCGACCTCGTCGACGAGGTGGGCAAGGACGCGACGCGCTGGTTCCTGATCGCGCGCAAGCCGGACTCGCAGCTGACGTTCGACATCGATTTCGCCCGCAGCCAGTCGCTCGACAACCCGGTGTACTACGTGCAGGTCTCGCACGCGCGCATGTGCGGGCTGCTGCGCCAGCTGAAGGAGCGCGGCCTGTCGTTCGACGCCGACGCCGGGCTCGCCCAGCCGCTCGACGTCAGCGACGACGCCGCGCACGAGCTGGTGACGACCCTGCTGCGCTACCCCGACGTGGTCGAGAGCGCGGGCCGCGACCTCGAGCCGCACCAGATCGCCGCCTACCTGCTGGAGTTGGCCCAGGTGTTCCAGAGCTACTACAACGACCACCAGTTCCTCGTCGACGACGCGGCCACGCGCAATGCGCGGCTGGTGCTGGCGATGGCCTCGCGCCAGGTGCTGGCCAACGGCCTGTCGCTGCTCGGCATCCACGCGCCGGAGGCGATGTAAGTGGCGGCCCGGCGCGGCAAGTCGCAGGCGCGACGCAACGCGGGCAGCAGCGGCGGCGGCCTGCCCGGCTGGGCGTGGCTGGTGCTCGGCGTGGTGCTGACGATCGTCGTGGTGCTGGCGGCGCCGAAGGTGCTGAAGTCCGACGGCAACGATTTCTTCCGCCCGCAGCCGAACCCGGACGCGCAGCCCGCCGCGGTCGGCGAGGACGACACCGTGGTGCCGGAAGGCGCCGGGGCGCCGGCCGCCACGCGCGACGACGGCAAGGCGCCCGCCGCCGGCAAGGACAAGGACTACGACTTCTACACGCTGCTGCCCGGCAAGGAGGTCGAGATGTCGGACGCCGAGCTCGCCGCGACCGAGCGCGCCGAGGCCGCGCGCGAGGCGCAGCGCGCCACCGCCGACGACCGCGACGACACCGACGGCGCGCAGGGCGACACGCCGACGGCTGCGACGCTGCCGGCCCCGGTCGATAGCGACGGGCCGGCGCGCCCGGCGGCCGCCACGCCCGCGCCGGCCCCGGCCGCGGCGAGCCCCTCGACCACAACGGCGGTGCCGTCGCGCACCGACGACACCACCGCCCGCTACCTGCTGCAGGCCGGGGCGTTCCAGGCGTCGGGCCAGGCCGAGGAGCTGAAGGCGCGCATCGCCCTGCTCGGCCTCGGCGCGCGCGTCGAGTCGGCCGCGATCGGGGGCAAGACCGTGTACCGCGTGCGCATGGGACCCTACGGCACCGCCGGCGAGCTGGCCGAGGCCAAGCGCAAGCTGGCCAGCGGCGGCCTGCCGGCGATGGCGATCCAGGTGAAGTAGCGGCCGACGCGGGACGCGACTGGCGGACCCGGCAAAAGATGAGGCCGACGCGGATCGCTCCGCGTCGGCCTTTTTGTTCTTGCATCCGCGGGATTCGCGGTGACGCCCGCGCTCGCCGGGCTGGACCGGTCGGACGCGCGCGCCGGTCAGCCGTTGCGCTTCAGCGTGATCAGCGCCGACGTGTCGGCGTCGCCCTGCCCGTGCTCGACCAGTTCGGCGTAGTCGGCGGTGGCCTGGTCGATCGTGCTGGTGCGGATCCCGGCCTGGCGCGCGATCGCCTGGGCGATGCGCAGGTCCTTGAGCATGTGCGCCGACTTGAAGCCGGGCGTGAAGTCGTCGCGCAGCATCGTCGCGCCGCGCTTCTCGAGGAACCAGCTGTTCGCCGCGCCCGCCGTCAGCGTCGGCAGCAGCAGCGCCGGGTCGAGGCCGAGCTTCTCGGCCAGCGCCAGACCCTCGCACACCGCCTCGTTGATGCCGGCCACCAGCACCTGGTTGACCGCCTTGGTCGCCTGGCCGGCGCCGGTCGCGCCCATGTGGGTCACCCGCGCGGCGTAGCATTCGAGCACCGCGCGCGCGCGTTCGACCGCGTCGGCGTCGCCGCCGGCCATCACCGACAGCTTGCCGTTGCGCGCGCCCTCGACGCCGCCGGAGACCGGTGCATCGACGAACGCGATGTCGTGCGCGGCCAGCGCCGCGGCGGCCCGGCGCGCGGACTCGACCGCGACCGTGGTGTGGTCGATCACCAGCGCGCCGCGCTTGAGCACGTCGGCCAGCGCATTTGCGTTCTCGAGCAGGTCGATGTCCAGCGACACGCACAGCACGACCACGTCGCAGTCGGCGAAGTTGTCGGCGCTGCGAGCGGCGCGCACGCCGAGTTCGGCGGCGAGCGCGTCGGCCTTGTCCTGGGTGCGGTTGCCGACGACGGTGAGCAGGCCGCGGGAATGCAGGTGCCGCGCCATCGGCGCGCCCATCGCGCCGAGGCCGATGAATCCAACTTTCATGTGTCCTTCCTGCCCTGCTGCGGGCATTTGCGTTGCATCGCGGCTGGCCGGGCCGGCCACGCGTGGGGTGTGTGCGGGTCGCGCCGGCCCGGCGCGTGCCCGCGGCGTCAATCGATCGGCGCGTCGTCCAGGTACGTGTAGCCGGTCAGGCCGGTTTCGAGCGCGGCGGCCAGGCGCTGCGCCTCGTCCGCCGGCAGCCCGGCCGCCGCGACCTTGTCGCCGTACGCCGCGCGCAGCTGCGCGAGGTCGTAGCCGACGTAGTCGAGCATCACGTCGGTGGTGTCGCCGCGGCGCTGCTGCACGATGCGGTAGCCGTCGCCGTCGACGCGCACTTCGACGGCGTCGGTGTCGCCGAACAGGTTGTGGATGTCGCCGAGGATCTCCTGGTACGCGCCGACCATGAAGAAGCCGAGCCGGTACGCTTCGCCGCGGCGCATCGCGTGCACCGGCATCGAGGTGTTCAGCGATTCGTTCTCGACGTAGGTGTCGATGCGGCCGTCCGAGTCGCAGGTCAGGTCGGCGATCACGCCGCGCCGGGTCGGCGCCTCGTCGAGCCGCTCGATCGGGACGATCGGGAACACCTGCTGGATCGCCCACACGTCGGGCATCGACTCGAACACGCTGAAGTTGACGAACAGCTTGTCGACCAGGCGCTGGTTGAGCTCCTCGAGCACTGCCTGGTGGCTCTTCTCGGCCGGATTCAGCCGCGCGCGCACGTCGTTGGCGATCGCGTAGAACAGGTCGTCGATGCGCGCGCGGTGGGTCAGGTCGATCTGGCCGAGCGCGTACAGGCTCAGGCCTTCGCCGTGGTGGTGCACGGCCTCGTGGAACAGTTCGACCGCCGGGCGCTGGCCGAGCTCGGCGTGGATCTCGCGCAGGTGGCGGATCACCGCCGGCTCGTCGTCGTGCGCGTCCGGCACGCGGCCTTCCGGCGCGCGCTCGACCTCGGACACGTTGGCCACCAGCACCGCGTGGTGCGCGGTCATCGCGCGGCCGCACTCGGTGACGATCCGCGGCGGGGTGATGCCGTGCTCTTCGCAGGCCTCGGCCAGCGGCTGCACGATCGTCGACGCGTACTGGCCGACGCCGTAGTTGATCGAGCAGTAGCTGCGCGAGCGCGTGCCCTCGTAGTCGACGCCGAGGCCGCCGCCGACGTCCATGTAGCGCACCTGCGCGCCGAGCTTCGACAGCTCGACAAAGTAGCGCGTCGCCTCGCGCATTCCGTTGGCGATGTCGCGCACGTTGGAGATCTGCGAGCCCATGTGGAAGTGCAGCAGGCCGAGGCAGTCGGCCATGCCGGCGTCGCGCAGCGACTTCCACAGGTCCAGCACCTGGCGCGGGCTGAGGCCGAACTTGGCCTTGTCGCCGCCGCTGTTCTGCCACTTGCCGGCGCCGAGGCTCGCCAGGCGCATGCGCACGCCGATGCCCGGCTTGACGCCGAGCGCGGCGGCCTCCTCGAGCACCACGGTCAGCTCGGACGGCTTTTCGACCACGATCCACGTGTCGAGGCCGAGCTTGCGGCCGATCAGCGCCAGCCGGATGTACTCGCGGTCCTTGTAGCCGTTGCACACCACCAGCGCGCCGGGCGCCGACAGCGCCAGCACTGCCATGAGCTCGGGCTTGCTGCCGGCCTCCAGTCCGAACGCGGTGCGGGCCGGCCCGTGGCTGCCGGCGCCGTGCGCGGCCAGCGTGCCGGCGACGCCGCGGTGCTGGTTGACCTTGATCGGGTACACCGCGGTGTAGCCGCCCGGGTAGTTCCACTCGCCCATCGCCTGCGCGAACGCGTCCTGCAGCCGGCCGAGGCGGTCGGCGAGGATGTCCGGGAATCGCACCAGCACCGGCAGCTTGGCGCCGGCGGCGCGCGCGGCGTCGACCACCTCCGGCAGCGCGATCGCCGGGCCGTGCTCGCCGCGCGGGCGCGCCACGATGCGGCCGCCCGCGTCGACGTCGTAGTAGTCCTCGGACCAGTACGGGATCGAGTAGGTGCGGCGGGCGTGGTCGATCGACCAGTCGGACATCGGCGGCAACCCTTGGGGGGCGGTGGGGGACGCGCATTCTACCCCCCGGCGCGTCGACGCCCGTCCCGCCGTCGGCCGCGGCACGCCGGGGCGTAACGGCCGCTCCGGTACAATCCGCGCCCCTCACGCACCCACCGGGACCGACGATGACCGACCAGCGCTGGCACTACGAGAACTTCGAACCGACCGGCTCGGCCATCGGGTTCCGCATCACCGGCAAGCTCGACGAGGTGCAGTCGCCGTTCCAGAAGATCGAGATCTTCGGCAGCACCGACTGGGGCAACCTGATGCTGATCGACGGCGCGCTGATGCTGACCGCGCAGGACAACTTCCTGTACCACGAGATGATCTCGCACCCGGCGCTGTTCACCCACGCCGCGCCCCAGCGCGTGGTGATCATCGGCGGCGGCGACTGCGGCACGCTGCGCGAGGTGCTCAAGCACCCGGGCGTGCAGTCGGCCACCCAGTGCGACATCGACGAGCAGGTCACGCGCATGGCCGAGAAGTGGTTTCCGGAGCTGTGCGAGTCCAACGGCGACCCGCGCGCGGAGCTGCTGTTCGACGACGGCGTGGCGTACATGGCCAACTGCCCGGCCGGCAGCGTCGACGTGGTGATCGTCGATTCCACCGACCCGGTCGGCCCGGCCGAGGGCCTGTTCAACAAGTCTTTCTACGACAGCTGCTTCCGCGCGCTGAAGGACGACGGCATCCTCGTCCAGCAGTCCGAATCGCCGCTGATGCTGCTGAAGCTGATCCGCGAGATGCGCACCGAGATGGGCAAGGCCGGCTTCACCGCGTTCAAGACGCTGCCGTTCCCGCAGCCGTGCTACCCGACCGGCTGGTGGAGCGTGACGCTGGCGCGCAAGTCCGGCAGCTTCGAGTTCCGCGATGCCGACGCGCGCGCGAAGGCGTTCGACACCAAGTACTACACCGCCGACATCCACCGCGGCGCGCTGAGCACGCCGCCATTCGTGGCGCAGGCGCTGGGCGAGTAATTCGCCCGCGCGAGGCCACCAGCGAAAAGCCCCGCTCGCGCGGGGCTTTTTTCGTACGCCGTCGCCAGCCCCGGACGCACGCTCAGAGCGCGTCGCCGTCGAGTTCGCCGGTGCGAATGCGCACCGCCTTGTCGAGGTCCCAGACGAAGATCTTGCCGTCGCCGATCTTGCCGGTGCCGGCGGCCTTCATGATCGCCTCGACGACGGTGTCGACCTGGTCGTCGGTCACTGCGACCTCGAGCTTGATCTTCGGCAGGAAGTCGACGACGTACTCGGCGCCGCGGTACAGCTCGGTGTGGCCCTTCTGCCGGCCGAAGCCCTTGACCTCGGTGGCGGTGATGCCGGCCACACCGGCCTCGGCCAGCGCCTCGCGCACGTCGTCGAGCTTGAACGGCTTGATCACCGCCATCACCATCTTCATCGCCACGCTCCGTTCGCACTGCCGCGCAGGATAGCGCCTGCGCCGCGGCGCCGTGCGTCGCGGCCGGCCGGAGCGCTGCGTACACTGCAGGCCCCGGCGCCGCGCGGATCGGACTTTTCCGACACGCCGGTTCGGCACCCGCCGACGGCGCGGATGCGCCCGGGCAGGCACGCTGGATGCACCCCGTTGGAGACGCCCCGATGATCGACCTCAGCCAGCTCGACGACCTCGCCCGCCGCCTCAGCGCGCTGGTGCCGCCCGGCGTTCGCGGCACGTTCGACGACGGCGTACGCGAGGAGCTCCAGCAGAACTTCAAGTCGGTGCTGCAGACCGGGCTGGCGCGGCTGGATCTGGTGACGCGCGAGGAGTTCGAGGTGCAGCGCGCGGTGCTGCTGCGCACGCGCGAAAAGCTCGAGCAGCTGCAGCAGGCGGTCGCCGACCTCGAGTCGCAGCTCGACCCGTCCCGCGCCCCGCGCCAGTAAGCGGCGCCCACCGTGAACCTCGCACTCGTGCACAGCCGTGCACGCACGGGCGTGCGCGCGCCCGAGGTCCGGGTCGAGGTGCACCTCGGCGGCGGCTTGCCGGCAATGTCGCTGGTCGGGCTGCCGGAGGCCGCGGTGCGCGAGGCCAAGGACCGCGTGCGCGCGGCGATCCAGTGCGCGCAGTTCGAGTTCCCGCAGCGGCGGATCACCGTCAACCTGGCGCCGGCCGACCTGCCGAAGGACGGCGGCCGCTTCGACCTGCCGATCGCGCTCGGCATCCTCGCCGCGAGCGGGCAGATCCCGCTCGACGCGCTGGGCGGCTGCGAGTTCATCGGCGAGCTCGGCCTGACCGGCGAGTTGCGCGCGATCGACGGGGTGCTGCCGGCCGCCCTGGCGGCCGCCGACGCCGGCCGGCGGCTGGTCGTGCCGGCGGGCAACGGCGCCGAGGCGGCGCTGGCGAGCCGGGCCGAAGCGAGCACCGCGCGCACGCTGCTCGAGGTCTGCGCGATGCTGCAGGGGCGCAAGACGCTGCCGGCGGCGGTCGCGCTGCCGGTGCGGACCGCGACCGGCCCGGATCTCGCCGAGGTGCGCGGGCAGGCGCAGGCCCGGCGCGCCCTCGAGATCGCGGCGGCCGGTGCCCACCATCTGTTGATGGTTGGTCCGCCCGGCTGCGGCAAGACGTTGCTGGCGTCGCGCCTGCCCGGTCTACTGCCGGCCGCCAGCGAGGAAGAAGCGCTCGAATCGGCCGCGATCGCGTCGGTCAGCGGGCGCGGGCTCGATCCGGCCCGCTGGCGCGAGCGCCCGTACCGCGCGCCGCACCACACCGCCAGCCCGGTGGCGCTGGTCGGCGGCGGTGCGCAGCCGCGACCCGGCGAGATCTCGCTGGCGCACCACGGCGTGCTGTTCCTCGACGAACTGCCCGAGTGGAGCCGCCAGGCGCTCGAAGTGCTGCGCGAACCGCTGGAGTCGGGCACGGTGACGGTCTCGCGCGCGGCGCGCAGTGCCGAGTTCCCGGCACGCTTCCAGCTGGTCGCGGCGATGAACCCGTGCCCGTGCGGCTGGGCCGGCGACAGCAGTGGACGCTGCCGCTGCAGCAGCGACGCGATCGCCCGCTACCGCGGCCGGCTGTCCGGCCCGCTGCTCGACCGCATCGACCTGCACCTGGACGTGCCGCGCCTGCCGTCGGCGCAGCTGCGGCCGGACGCGCCCGCCGGCGAATCAAGTTCGCAGGTGCAGGCGCGCGTGGTCGCCGCACGGGCGCGCCAGATCGCGCGCAGCGGCATGCCCAACGCCCAGCTTGGCCCGGCCGCGCTCGCCGCGCACTGCCGCCTGGCCGAGGCCGACCAGGCGTTGCTCGAGCGCGCCGTCGACGCGCTGCAGCTGACCGCCCGGTCGATGCACCGGATCCTGCGAGTGGCCCGCACCATCGCGGACCTCGCCGGGGCCGAAGCGATCGCTTCGGCGCACCTGGCCGAGGCGATCGGCTACCGGCGGGTGGAGTTCCAGGGCGACAGCCGCGCCGCCTAGCGTCGAGCGGCAGGATCGGCCCGAGTACTCCGCTGGTCGCTAGCCGCAGCGCGCACCGCAGGTCTTGGGGCGCTCCATCCAGTCGCGGGCGCCTTCGCGGGCCTCGCGCATTTCCGCTTTCGTCCCGCAGCGGGTCTGCTTCACGCCGGTGCCCATCACGCGCTCGCGCCAGCAGACGTTCTGGGCGTCGTCGCCTTCACGCGTATTGACGATCAGCGCGTTGATCCGCTCCAGGGCGTTCTCGAGCCGCACCTTCTCGTCCATCGACAGCGCATCGAAATCCGACTTGCCGTCGGCAAGGGCGAGAACCTCCTGCTGCGCGCGCTGCACCTGGACCACCTGCCTCGGCGTCAGCCCGCCATGCTTCCCGGCCGCCAGGTCGGACCTCAAGGCGTGCTGCTGCGCCACGATCCGCTGCAGGTCATCGCCAGCGGTGCCGCCGTGGGTGACGT
Source organism: Cognatilysobacter tabacisoli (assembly GCF_003586305.1). Taxonomy (GTDB): domain Bacteria; phylum Pseudomonadota; class Gammaproteobacteria; order Xanthomonadales; family Xanthomonadaceae; genus Cognatilysobacter_A; species Cognatilysobacter_A tabacisoli. The sequence continues at coordinate 23,091 of NZ_KZ987400.1, forward strand.
CCTGCGCCGAGGCCCCGCTGGTCGCCGAGGCCAGTGCCAGTACCAGTGTCCACACGATCCGTTTCAGGGCTTGCCTCCTGACCGGCCACGCCGGCGCTAGCGAGCCTGTCCGCACGAGATGCCAGACGCCTGGTGCCCGCAGATCGAGGGCTCGCCCTTGAAGTCGCGTGCGCCCTCGCGCAGTTCGCGGATCTCGGCAACCGTCGCGCACCGCGTTTCGCGCATCGTCGTCCCGATCTTGCGCTCGCGCCAGCACTCCTGTCGGTCGTCCTCGTTCGCGTTGAGGATGGCCTTGACCTGCTCGAGCGCGTTGAACAGCTCGACCCGCTGGTCCTCGCGCAGCTGCTCGACGTCGGACACGCCGTCGAGCAGGGTGAAGATGCGGTCCTGCGTGGCGTGCAGCCGCGCCTTCTCGTCATGCTCGAAGCGCGAGTACGCGCCGGTCGCCGCCTCCGACGCCTCGCGGATCTCCTTCTGCTGCGACAGGATCCGGCTGACCTTCTCGGCCTGTGCGAGCGCGCCAGGCGCCATCGCGAGCATCAGCGCCGCCGCCGCGGCGGCCAACATCTGCGTCTTCATCCCGACCTCCTGATGGACCACTCTAGATTGGGGTTCGTCCCGCGCGAGCGCGCCGGCTGACCACGAATCGACTCGCACCGGACAGGCAGCTGCGCGTCTCCGTGACCGAAGGCGCCGAAGAGCCGTGCCCTCAAAGAGAGACGACGTCCCGGTGGACAACCGGCCGGCGGGAGTCCTCGCCACCACACGGGCCCGCCCGGGAGCGCGCGGCGAAGGACGTCCCAGCGCCCGGGGCTGCCCCGCGGCGGCTGCGCTGGACGCCCCCGACGCTACGCCCCTTGTCGCGACGGGGCAACGAGCACAAAAAAAGGGCGGCCCGACGGCCGCCCTCGCTTGGCGTTTCGGCCCGAGCAGATTCAGCGACTGCCGTCGATGCTCCCTTCGAGCATGCGGCGGCGCGCCTCTTCCTTCATCCGGGCTTCTTCGGCGGCCGTGCGGCAGACTCGCGTCAGGCGCGTGCTGCCGATCGTCTTCTCCCGGCGGCAGATCAGCTCCTCGCCTTCCGTGCCGTTGATGGCCGCCTCGATCCATTCGAGGGTGTTGAACACTTCGACGCGCTGGTGCTCGCTGAGGTCGTCGGCCGTGGTCTTGCCTTCCAGCGTCTTCAGCAGATTCGTCTGCTTCACCAGCAGCGCGGTGCGCTTGTCCGCGGACAGTGAAGCGTAGCGCCCGGTGCGTGCCTCAATCCCCTGTCGGATTTCGGCCTGCTGCGTCCGGATGGAGTCGAGATCGAGCGCCTTGGCTGCGAACGCGGAGGGCGCCGTGGCGGTCAGGAACAACGCGAGGGCCATCGTGGCCATCGGCTTGAACAACTTGCGCATGCTTGCGTCTCGGGGTGGAGTAGCGCGGAAAGTACCCGGTCGGCAGCACCGGCGTCGACTGCCGATCGGCATGGATCCGGCGACGACTCAGTCATGCGGCTCCGACGCGACGGATCGCCACACCCCGCCGCCCGGATCCAGCTCCGCATTCACCATCGCCTCGCCGCGCCAACCGAAGCCGCAGACCGCGAGCGCGCCTTCGTGGATCGGGTCGAGGCCGAACGCCCGTTCGAGCTCGACCTCGTTGATCGCGCCGGTGATGAATGCGCCCAGCCCGGCCTCGGTGGCCGACAGGTACAGCGTCTGCGACAGGTGGCCGGCCTCCAGCGCGACGACCCGGTAGCCCTTGGCGTGGTGGCGGTACTTCCAGAAGGTGCGGTCGAACCGGGGCGCGAGCACCACCAGCACGTGGGCGTCGGCGAACCAGTGCTGCTGGGCGACCATGTCCATCACGAATTCACGCAGCGGGCGGTCCGGTCCCGGCAGCGGCTCGAGGGCGTGCTCGGTGGCGCCGTAGTGGTACAGCCCCGGCGCCAGGCCGTCGACGTGCTGGACGATGAAGTAGGCCTCCATCGGGTGCAGGCCGCCGCCGGACGGGACACTCTTCTTCAGGAACACCAGGTCCTCGCCGACCCGCACGTGGCCGTGGGCGGCGAACACGCGCTGGACCAGCTGGGCGAACAGCGCCAGCGGCACCGGTCGGGACGGGTCGAAATTGCGGCAGGTCGTGCGGCGGGCGAGCAGCGCGTCGAAGTCGTTCGGCGCCGGGCGCGGCAGCGGCACGCGCGCCTCCGGCGCGGCGCGGCGCGCCGCTTCGACCGGCGGCGTGCCCAGCACCCCGCGCATCGCCACGGCGGTTTCGGTGCCGGCGTCCTTCGAGTTCTGCACCGTGTCGACGCCGCTCCAGCGGGTGAAGGCGTGCAGGGTCGCGGCCAGCGGGTGCCAGTACGCGCCGCGCAGTCGATCGTCGCGCGCGCGGGCACCGCCGTGGCCGCCGCCGTCGTCACCGTCCACGATCACCAGCCCCGCCGCGATGAGCCGCGCCAGCGCCGGCCGCAGGCCCGGCGCCACCGCATCGACGTCGACCCATTGCGCCGGGCTCAGCTGGCCGAGCAGCTCGCGGCCGTCGGCGTCGACCTCGACCTCCTCGCCCAGGTGCGGCGCGAGCGCCAGCCACCGGCGCGTGCGCTGCAGCCCGTCGCCGCCGGCCAGCAGCACGCCGAGGTCGAACTGCGCCTGTTCGCGCGGCTCCAGATAGACCACGGCGCAGCGACGGATTCGCATCGGTGGCACTCCACGGCGGAAACCGGTTACGGTGCCTGCACCCGACGGCGGAAGGAAGCGCCCGGTGGACAGAAGCGGCCGCTCGTCGACGCCCACGCCGTTGCTTTGCGCAGCGGCCGCCCCGGGTGTGACCCAGGGCCGCGTCGCCAGAATCCACCGCGCCGCGACGTTGCGGGTCGGCCATCACGGCCCGTCCGGGCCAGCAAAAGGGGACATTGGGGATGACCATCAAGACCACGACTGCGCCGCTGGCGCCGGCGGTTGCCGACCGCCTGCTCGACCTGCTCAGCACCGACGACCTGTTCCGCGAGCGCTTCCAGCGCGATCCGCTGGCCGCGCTTGCGTCGATCGGCCATGAGCCCGAAGCGCCGTCGCAGATGACCGCGTGCGGCGAGACGCTCGGCGCGATGCCGCAGCCGTTCGCCGAGTGCAAGGTCCAGGAGCTCGCGCCGAAGGAGACGATCGCGGCCGCCCGCGGCGAAATCCGCGCGATGCTGCTGCGCGGGCTCGCGCAGGAGACGCCGAAGCTCGACGCCACGCTCGGCCCGGACCGCTTCGTCCGCAAGTGATCCATCCGCCCCGCGCGGTCGCGCGGGGCGCGTCAGCGGATCAGCCCCGGCTGTCCGTCGCCGGCTTGGGCGGCCGCGTCGACGCCGCGGCCGTCTGCGGGCGCAGCGCGCGCGCGTCGGCCACGTTCAGCGCCTGCAGGCAGTAGCCGCACGGGTTGTCCACGTAGGCCAGGCCGCGGCGGCGCTGCAGCCACTCGGACTGCGCGCGCGCGGCGTCCGCCTGCCCGGCATCGCGGTAGGCCTTCATCAGCGCGACGCGGGTCTGGTAGCGCTCGTTGCCCGACAGCAGCGGGGTCAGCAGGTCGATGGCGACCTGCGGCCGCCCGCCCAGCCGCACCTGCTCAGCGCGCACCACGGTGGTGAGCTCGGCGACCGCCGGCAGCGCGGCGAGGTCCCGGCGCGACGACAGCGCCGCGAGGACGTCGGTCGCGACCCGGTCGTCACCGTCGCGCAGCGCGACCAGCGCCGCGCCGAGGGCGAGCGCCGCGTCGGCCTCGGCATCGGGATTGAACCCGGCGGCCAGCGCGGCGAGCGCGGCGTCGGCGACGCGCCGCGTCGACGCCAGCGCCGCGCGGCGGTTGCCGGACAGCGATTCGACCACCGCCGCCGGCAGCTGCAGGCTGCGCGCGTCGTGGGCGCTGCCGGCCGCCAGCGCGACGCCGGTGGCGGCCAGCGCGCGCGCCTGCGCCAGGTCGCCGCGGTCGACCGCGAGCGAGACGCGCTCCAGGTAGGTGTGCCGGTCGTCCTTGCGCAGCTGCCGCTCGAAGCGCGCGGCCGCGGCGAAGTCGCCGCGCGCGGCCTCGACCGCGACGCGACGGCGCAGCGCACCGCGGTAGCCCTCGGCGATGGCGCGGTCGAGGTCGCGCGCGGCCGCCCGGTAGTCGCCGAGCGCCAGGTGCGCGCGGCCAATCGCGTCGTAGTCGATGCCGACGTCGACACCCTGCGACGTGGCCGCGGCCTGGGCAAAGCCGAGCGCGTCCTTGAACCGGTTGTCGACCGCAAGCCACAGCGCGGCGTTGGTCTGCGCCGCGGCGAAATCCGGGTACAGCCGCGCCAGTTCGACCCACTTGCCGGTCGCCTCGGCCGGCGCGTCGAAGCGGGCGGCCCACGCGTCGAGGTACATCGCCTCGCGCGGCGCCAGCCGCGCCTTCAGCGCCAGCGCGCGGCGCAGCGGCGCCACCGCGCCGGCAGTGTCCATCTGCGAATAGCGCACGCGCATCTGGCCCATCCAGCCGAGCGCGAACTGCGGGTCCAGCGCTGTCGCGCGCTCGTAGAACTGCAGCGCCTGCTTGAACTCGCCCCGCCCGTAGGCCTTCTGCCCCAGCGCGTACGCACGCAGCGCATCGAGGCTGGAGGTGGTGACCTGCGGCAGCGGCGCGGAGTCGCGCTCGACCGACTGCAGGTTCTCGCCGAGCTTGCCGCGCAGCGCGGCGGTGACGCGGTCGATCGACTGCAGCGTCGAGCCGATGCCTTGGCCGTCGGCCGATTCGGAATACACGGTCGCCTGGGAGTGCGGGTCGATCACCTCGGCGCTGACGCGCACGCGCCCGCCGAGTTCGGACACGGTCGGCAGGATCACCGCGCGCGCGCCGTCGCGCAGCGCGATCTCCGAAGCGACGCCGCGATCGAGCGCGGTGTCCGGCGCGCGCTGCATGCGCGCCAGCGTCTCGCGCGACTTGAGGTCGCTGAGCACGTTGACGTGGCGCGACTGCTCTAGGCTGATGCGGAACGCCTGCTCCAGCGAGTCGTCGAGCAGCGGCTGGCCGGTGAGGTTGCGCAGGTCGCCGACGACGACCCAGTCGCGGTCGCCGAACGCGATGGCCGGCTGCGGCCGGGTCACGAACCAGCCGCCGATCGCGAGCCCACCGACCACCGCCGCCTGCGCGGCCAGCGCGGCCGGCCGCCGCCACAGCGGGATGTCGCGCCACGCCTTCGGCCCCGCCGGCGGCGCGCGCAGCGGCGCGAGCCCGGGCTCGCCGACCTCGAAGATTTCCTGCGGCTCGGGAACGCCCTTGAAGCGCCAGCGGCCCCACGATTTCCACAGCAGCTGGTGGCCGCGCTCGCCGAGCTCGCGCGCGGCGCGGTGCGCCAGCGGCTCGGCCACCGCCGACAGCAGCACCTGGCCCGGGCGGGCCATCGTCATCAGCCGCGCGGCCATCGGCTTGGCCAGGCCCTCGACCTCGAGCGGCTTGGCGCCGATCCGCACCGCCTCGTCGCTGTTGCGCCAGGTCAGCACCTCGCCGACGTGCAGGCCAGCGCGTGCGCGCAGCTCGATCTTGCGCGCGCGGCCGAGCTCGGCCAGTCCGCGCACGTAGTCGAGCGCGAAGCCGAGCCCGTCGATCGGCCGTTCGAACAGCAGCAGCAGGCCGTCGGAGCGGTCGATCAGGCGGCCGCGCCAGGTCTGCTGCAGCACCAGCACCAGCGTGTCGTGGGCGCGGAACAGCTCGGCGGCGGCGGCGTCGCCGAGGCGTTCGACCAGCGCGGTCGAATCGCACAGGTCGGTCAGCAGGATCGTCCGCAGCTGCGGCGCGCCGGTCGGATCGGCGGGACGTGCGTTCGGGCTGTGGGGGACGGCGCTCATGTCCTTCGCGCGCTGGCCCGCATCACGCGGGCGACGGCACGGCCTCCTGCCATTCGATGCGGTTGCCGCCGAGCCGCTTGGCCCGGTACAGGGCCGCGTCGGCCTGCGCGTACCAGTCGTTCCAGTCGCCGTCGCCGTTGATCAGGGACGCACCGAGGCTCAGCGTGCACATCAGCGGCGGCTGGCCGCCGCCGCTCGGGCGCGGCATCTGGATCAGGCTTTGCGCGGTGCTGACGATGAACTCGGCGAAGCGCAGCACTTCGTCGCGGGTGTCGGCCTTGATCAGCAGGCAGAACTCGTCGCCGCCGAGCCGGCACGCCAGCTCGCCGACCCCGACCACCGACCGCATGATGTTGGCCACCGACTGCAGCACGCGGTCGCCGACCAGGTGGCCGTACTCGTCGTTGACCGCCTTGAAGCGGTCGCAGTCGATCAGCACCAGCCCGAGCCCGTCGAGGGTGCCGTTGCGGCGGCGGTCGAGCAGGTGCTGGGCGAGGCCGCGGCGGTTGTGCAGGCCGGTGAGCTCGTCGGTGCGGATCAGCGCCTCGGTCTGGTTGAGCTGGTGGGCGGTCGCGCGCAGGGTGTCGAGCGCGGTCTGCAGGTCCTGGTTGCGGCGGCGCAGCCGGCGGATCAGGCCCTGTTCGTTCAGCACCACGCGCATGATCGCGCGGCGCAGGAAGTACGACACCAGCGCCGGGTCGCGTTCGACCAGGCGGTCGAACTCGTCCTCGTCGAGTTCCACGAGCACGCTGTCGACGGTGACGACGGCATCGGCGCTGCGGGCGTGGTCGCCGATCAGCAGGCCGAGTTCGCCGAAGAATTCGTTCGGGCCGAGTCGCTTGCCGGTGAGGTCCTCACCGAAGTCGAGTTCGACGCCGCCGGAGGCGACCACGTACATGGTGGTGCCGAGGTCGCCGCGGCGGAACAGCACGTCGCCTGCGTCGCAGCGGCGACGGCGTCCGATCTCGGCGAACAGGGCGTACTCGGCGGGGGTCAACGACGCGACCGCCCGGTCCGCGGGGGCGGCGGCGGTGACGGTCTTTTCGATGGATTCGCGGAGCCGACCGGCGGCCGCGAAGTCGCCCTTCATCCCACACCCCCGACGGTGATCAGGCGCAGGATAGCACCGAGTCTCAAGGGGGCTAACGCGGTCGCAGGGCCCTACCGGCCAGCGCTGCAGGGCGGTTCGCGAATGCGCCCGGAGGCGCCGGGCCGAGCGCCCGGCGCCGCCTGCGGCGGGCGCTGCGTGCCTGACCCGGTCAGGCCGCCGCCTTCTCCTGGAACTGCTCTTCCTCGGTCGAGCCCTTCAGCGCCACGGTCGACGACTGGCCGCCCTGGATCGTCTGGGTCACGGTGTCGAAGTAGCCGGTGCCGACCTCGCGCTGGTGCTTGACCGCGGTGAAGCCCTTGTCGGCCGCGGCGAACTCGGCTTCCTGCAGCTCGACGAACGCGCTCATCTGCCGGCGCGCGTAGCCGTGGGCGAGGTTGAACATCGAGTAGTTCAGCGCGTGGAAGCCGGCCAGGGTGATGAACTGGAACTTGTAACCGTACGACGCGATCTCCTTCTGGAACTTGGCGATCGTCGCGTCGTCGAGGTTCTTCTTCCAGTTGAAGCTCGGCGAGCAGTTGTACGCGAGCAGCTTGCCGGGGTACTTCGCGTGGATCGCCTCGGCGAACTGGCGCGCGAACTCGAGGTCCGGCTTGCCGGTCTCGCACCATACCAGGTCGGCGTACGGCGCGTACGCCAGCCCGCGGCTGATCGCCTGGTCGAGGCCGTTGCGGGTCTTGTAGAAGCCCTCCACGGTGCGCTCGCCGGTCGTGAACGGCCGGTCGTTCGGGTCGATGTCGGCGGTCAGCAGGTCGGCGGCCTCGGCGTCGGTGCGCGCGACGATCAGCGTCGGCGTGCCCATGACGTCGGCGGCCAGCCGCGCGGCGACCAGCTTCTCGACCGCCTCGCGGGTCGGCACCAGCACCTTGCCGCCCATGTGCCCGCACTTCTTGACCGACGCGAGCTGGTCCTCGAAGTGCACGCCCGACGCGCCGGCCTCGATCATCCCCTTCATCAGCTCGAACGCGTTCAGCACGCCGCCGAAGCCGGCCTCGGCGTCGGCGACGATCGGCTGCAGGAAGTCGATGTCGCCCTGGCCTTCCGCGCACTGGATCTGGTCGGCGCGCAGCAGCGTGTTGTTGATGCGCTTGACCACCTGCGGCACCGAGTTGGCCGGATACAGCGACTGGTCGGGGTACATCTCGCCGGCGATGTTGGCGTCGGCGGCGACCTGCCAGCCCGACAGGTAGATGGCCTTGAGCCCGGCCTTTACCTGCTGCATCGCCTGGTTGCCGGTCATCGCGCCGAGGGCGTTGACGAATTCCTCGGTCTGCAGCGAACGCCACAGCTTATGCGCGCCGAGCTTGGCGATCGTGTGCTCGACCGGCACCGTGCCGCGCAGGCGCACGACGTCCTCGGCCGAGTACGGGCGGGTGACGCCGGCCCAGCGCGGGTTGGTCGCCCAGTCGTGGCGCAGTTGGTCGGCGGTCGGCAGCGTGTGGGTGGTCATGGCGGTGTTCCTTCAGGTCGGTGTGGGGACGGAACGGAGCAGGTGCTGGGGTCGGAAGGACGCGGGCGTCAGTCCAGGCGCGCGTACGCCGGCAGGGTCAGGAACTCGACCAGCTCGTCGGCGTGGGTCAGGCGGTCGAGCATCCCGATCGCCTCGTTGATGCGGCTGCCGCCGGGCAGGCGGGTGCGGTCGCCCAGCCGCGCGGGCAGGTTGATCAGCGCGCGCTCGAGCAGGGCGAAGTCGACCGGCGTGTCGTCGTCGAGCGACAGGCCGTCGCAGTGCAGCCACTGCCACAGCTGCGCGCGCGCGATCTCGGCGGTCGCCGCGTCCTCCATCAGGTGGTGGATCGGCACGCAGCCCTGGCCGTCGAGCCACGCGGCGAGGTAGCGCACGCAGACCTCGACGTTGCCCTCGAACCCGGCGCGGGTGATCGTCCCGAGCGACGGCTTGATCAGGTCGTCGCGGGTCACCTGCACGTCGTCGCGGCGGACGTGGTGCTGGTTCGGCCCGGGCATGTGCTGGTCGAAGATCGCCCGCGCCAGCGGCACCAGCGCGGGGTGCGCGACCCAGGTGCCGTCGTGGCCGGCCGTGGCCTCGCGCAGCTTGTCGGCCTGCACGCGCGCCATCGCCGCGGCGTTGGCCTCGACGTCGGCCGGCGACGTGCCGGCGATCGGGATCTGCGCGGCCATGCCGCCCATCGCGTGCGCGCCGCGCCGGTGGCAGGTGCGGATCAGCAGCTCCGAATACGCCTTCAGGAACGGCTGGCTCATCGTCACCTGGCCGCGCTCGGGCAGCACCCGGCTCTTCAGCGCGCGGCCACGGTGGGCGCGGAACGTCTTGATGTACGAGAACACGTAGTCCCATCGCCCGCAGTTGAGGCCGGCGATGCGGCCGCGCAGCGCATGCAGGATCTCGTCCATCTCGAACACCGCCGGCAGCGTTTCGATCAGCACGGTGACCTTGATCTGCCCCGCCGCCAGGCCGAGCTCGTGCTCGACCGCGTCGAGCACGTCGTTCCACAGCTGCGCCTCCTCCATCGACTGCAGCTTGGGCAGGTAGAGGTACGGGCCGCGGTCCTTGGCCGCGAGCGCGGCGGCGTTGTGGAACGCGAACAGGCCGGCGTCGAACAGGCTGGCCGACAGCGGCCGGCCGTCGATGCTCAGGTGTTTCTCGTCGAGGTGCCAGCCGCGCGGGCGGACGATCAGCACCGCCTGCTCGGCGAACGGCTTGAGCGCGTAGTGCTTGCCGTGCGGACCCGGCGCGGTCCACTCGAGGGTGCCGGCGACGGCGGCTCGCAGGGCGTGCTGGCCGGCCAGCAGGTTCGGCCAGGTCGGCGAGGTGCTGTCCTCGAAGTCGGCCATGTAGCAGCTGGCGCCGGAATTCAGCGCGTTGATGACCATCTTCGGGTCGGTCGGGCCGGTGATCTCGACCCGGCGGTCCTGCAGCGCCGCCGGCAGCGGCGCGACCCGCCAGTCGCCGGCGCGGATCGCCGCGGTGTCGGCGCGGAAGTCCGGCAGGCCGCCGGCGTCGAAGAACGCCTGGCGCTCGACCCGAGCGGCCAGCCGCGCCTGGCGCGCCGGCTCGAAGCGCCGGTGCAGCCCGGCCAGGAACGCCAGCGCGCCCGGGGTCAGCAGCGCGTCCTGCGCCGGCGAGGGGGCCAGCACGGCAACGCCCTCGGCAACGCGGGGGGCGGACGATTCCTTCATGACTGCCGACATCGGGTGGACTCCTGGGACCGGAACGTTGACCGGAATCCACCATGCTGCGGCGCATAGTATTTAACAAAGCAGATTTTTCAATGTGTCACATTTGGTTCTCTTATATGTAGGCCAGAGCATGCCGCCCGGACCGGTTTCGAGCCCCCGCTTCGCCTACAAGGGCGACCGCCTGAAGCCGCTGCGGGCCTTCTGCCAGACCGCGCGGCTGGGCTCGGTCTCGCGCGCGGCCGAGGCGCTGTACCTCAGCCAGCCCGCGGTGACGCTGCAGCTGCAGGCGCTCGAGCGGGAGATGGGCGTGCGCCTGCTCGAGCGCAGCGGCCGCCGGATCACCCTGACCCGCGAGGGCGAGGAGCTGTACGAGCTGGCGCGCCCGCTGGTCGAAGGGCTGGACGCGCTCGACGCCGCCTTCCGCGAGCGGGTCCGCGGGCTCGACGGCGGCGAGCTCAACGTCGCCGCCGGCAGCTCGACGATCCTGTACCTGCTGCCGCGGATCGTCGAAGCGTTCCGCCGCGAGCACCCCGAGGTGCGGCTGAGCCTGCACAACGTCACCGGCGCCGGCGGGCTCGACCTGCTGCGCTCGGACGCGGTCGACCTGGCGGTGGGCTCGATGCTCGACGTACCCGGCGACCTCAGCTACGCGCCGGTGTACCGGTTCGAGCCGATGCTGATCACCCCGCGCGACCACCCGCTGGCCGACAAGGCCGACCTGCGGCTCGAGGACCTCAGTCCGTACGGCCTGATCCTGCCGCCGCAGCGGCTGACCACCTACCGGCTGGTCGACCTGGTGTTCCAGCAGAACCGGGTGCCGTACACGGTCGCGCTCGAGGTCGGCGGCTGGGAGGTGATCAAGCAGTACGTCGCGATGGGGCTGGGGATCAGCATCGTCACCTCGATCTGCCTGACCGAGGCCGACCGCAGCCGGCTGTCGGCGCGATCGCTCGCGCGGTACTTCCCGTCGCGCAGCTACGGCGTCGTCGTGCGCAAGGGCAAGTTCCTGAGCCCGCAGGCGCGGGCGTTCACCGAGCTGATCCAGCCGGCGCTGTTCGAGCGCGCCGACTACTACGCCACCGGGCAGTCCGAACGCTGAGACGCCGGGACGCGGCAGGCGGGCGGTGGTCCCCGGAGGAGACGGCGCCGGCCGCGACGAACGCTCAGGGGGCGTTGCGTCGCGACCGGAACCGCTCTCCCCCGAGAGAGGGGGCGACCGGTGGCCGGGGGCGTGGGCCCTACTCGGCCGCGGCCGGGCACTCGGCCCGGCGGTGGTCGCAGAAGCGGTAGCGCAGCTCGAGGCCGACGCTGCGGCCCTCGTACTGGCCGAACTCGTTGAGCTGGCGGCTGTACGCAGCGCGCCCGACCAGCTGCCAGCGCGAATAGATACCGAGCGTCAGCTCGGCATTGACGCTGGCCGCGCGCTTCCAGCGGTCGAACGTTTCGTCGCGCTGCACGCCGAGCGAGGTCTGCAGGTACAGGCCGGCGTCCTGCCCGAACGGCAGGTAGGCCGACGCCACCGGCGCGATCCGCGTGTAGCGGTCCGGGCTGTAGTAGCCGTTGCCCGGATCGTGCGAGAAGCCCTGCCATTCGGCCTGCAGGCCCAGGTCGACCATCGCGCGCTCGTGGCGGACCACGGCGTGGCGCCAGTCGGCCAGCACCGCGCGGCGGCGGTTGTCGTCGCTGTAGTCGTCGAACCAGCCGTACAGGCCGATCCGGTCGCGCAGCGTCGGCTGCCACAGCGCGTCGAGCGCGACGGTGTTGCGCAGCACGCCGAGCGAGATCGCGCGCGGCGACGCGGCCACGCGTTCGCGCTCTGCGCGCACGCCGACCGCGAATTCGTCCGACGCGCGATGGCGCAGCGCGAGGCTGCCAAGCGTGGCGGTGCGGTCGCCCGCGGCCGGGTCGAGCCGCGACTGGACCACGTGTGCGGCCACGGCGGTGGACGGCGACAGCGACAGCGTCGCGCCGACGCCGACGCGGTTCTCGTCGACCTCGTCGCCGCCGGTGACCGGCGCGAAGGGGTTGCCGACCGGCGCGCGGTGGGTGCGCCGGGTGCCGCTGGCGTGCAGGCGCCACGCTTCGGAGACGCGCACGCTGGCGTCGAGGCCGACCGAATCGATCTCGATGTCGTCGTCGTCGCTGTAGCGGTTGATCGGCAGGCCGACCGACGAGAACAGCGGCAGGCGCACCGCGCGCGCGAGGTCGCGGGTGTCGCGGCCGTCGGGCTGGGTGGCCGTGACCTGCGCCAGCGCCGGCAGCGCCTGTTCGGGACGCTCGCCCAGCCGCGAGGCCAACGCGTGGTTCCACTGCGCATCGTGGTTGTCCGGCGCGGCCGCCAGCACCGGCGCGTTGAGCGCCAGCGAGGCGTTGCGCCGGCCGGCCCACGCGTGGATCCGCGCGCGCAGCAGGGCGGTTTCGGTGTCGTCGGGGCCGAGCCCGTCGAGCGTCGCCAGCGCCGCGGCGTGGTCGCCGCGCCAGGCGAGGAAACGGGCCCGATCGATGCGCGCGGCGCGGTCGTCCGGGTTCGCGGCCAGATGGCGGTCGAGCAGCTTCAGGCCCTGGCCGATACGTCCGGCGGCGGCGGCGCTGCGGGCGGCCTCGAGCGTGGTCGGCTCCTGCGCGAACGCGGTGCCGGCGGCCATCAGCGCGCACGCCAGGGCGCAGGCGCGGCGCAGCGCGGACGCGCCGATCGATGCGGTTACTTGCGCCATTTGCGATTCCCCGTGATCCACAGATCGGTGGCGAAGCGCCCGATCGTTTGCAAGTCCAGGAACATCAGCACGTAGCGCATCGGCGTGACCAGCAGCGCCTTGCCGAGCATCGACAGCCGCGCGCCCTTGGCGACGGCGACCAGCACGGTCAGCGAGACCAGCATCTCGGCGATGATCGTCACTGCCAGCGGCTCCCACATGCGCAGGACCATCATGATGATCAGCGCCGCCGGGAAGAAGATCTTGTCCAGCGCCGACAGGAACATCGCCCAGCCGATCGGCCGGCCGTACTCCTGGCTGAAGCGCTCGCCGAACGGCTGGCGGTACTGCTCCTGCACCTTGCGCATCTCGGCCACGCGCTGGGCTTCGCCGCTGCGCTGGTCTCGGTGGTTCTTGCGCATCCGCTTGAACACCCGGAACGGCGTGCGCAGCAGGTGGTCGAAGTAGTAGCAGCTCTGCAGGAACGACGACGACCACAGGTAGGTCTGCCGCGGCAGGCGCTGGGCTTCGGGCTCCTCGGTGCGGGCGACGACGTCCTGCAGCTGGATGTTGCGGTAGCCCTCGTTGTTCAGCGCGAAGCCGATGAAGATGTCCTCGGAGTTGGTGAGGTCGTCCCCGAAGATCGGCTCGTAGCGGTCGAACAGGTTCTTGACGTACTGGCGGCGGTACGCGACCGCGCAGCCGACCGGGTTGGTGATGCCGCCGAAGAACACCATCTGGCCGCGGTACACGAAGCGCTGCAGGAAGGTGTACAGGCACTCGCGGTAGACGTTGGTCATCCACCAGGCGATGCGTCGCGGCAGGCTGCGCTGCGCGTGCGCGTCGCGGTACTCGGCCGCGCCGGACCAGCGCTGGAACTCCGGCGTGCGGGCCAACTCGGCGCGGTCCTTCAGGCGCACCGGCTCGATGACCCCGCACGCGCTGGCGATGCCGACGCCCTGGTAGAGCTCCTGCACGCAGCGCTCGATGTAGTCGCGCGACTCGAGGAAGGTGTCGCCGTCGAGGATGAACTCGACGTCGCTGTCGAACTCGCGCGACTGGCGCTTGATCGTCGGCGTCTTGCCGATCGACGAGGCGCGCTCGATGACGGTCAGGTCCAGCCCGATCGCCGCGGCGAACTCGCGCGCGCGCTCGACCGTGCGGTCCTTGCCGCCGTCGTCGACGAGGATCACGTGGCGCGGCTGCCGCGTCTGCCGCGCGATCGACGCTAGGCAGTGGACGATGTTGTCCTCTTCCTTGTACGCCGGGATGACCACGTCGACGATGGCGGTGCGCCAGTCCTCGGTCGGGGTCGGTACGGTGCGATCGGGCCCGCGCAGCAGCCCGATCGTGCTAAGCAGCGCGGTCGGACTGATTACGAACCAGGGTGCGGTGGCCATCGCCTTCTTCCTGCATGCGGGCGCGTTCGATGGCGATCAGGTCGTCGATCGTGCGCTCCAGTGAGTATTGGTGCTGGAACCCGGTCATCTCGCGCAGTCGCGAGAGGTTCGGGCGGCGGCGGCGGATGTCCTCGAAGTCCTCGCCATAGGCCTCGCGCAGGCTCTGGTGAAGGATCGGCGAGCGGCTGCCGGAGCGCTCGATGATCAGTTCGGCCAGCGCCAGGATGCTGATCTCGCGGTCGTTGCCGACGTTGCACACGACCGTGTTGTTGCCGCTGAACGTGGCCAGCTGGTCGAGCGCGACGACGGTGTCGCGCACGTCGCAGAACGAGCGGCTCTGGGTGCCGCCGCCGAACACGGTGATCGGCTCGTTGCGCACGGCCTGCCCGACCAGCCGCGGCACGACCATGCCGTAGCGGCCGACCTGGCGTGGGCCGACGGTGTTGAAGAACCGCGCGATCACCGCCGGGATGCCGAAGCGCTGCGCGTACGACATGCCCAGCGCCTCGTCGGCGATCTTGCTGACCGAGTAGCCCCAGCGGGTGCCGGCGCGCGAGCTGACGACCAGGTCCTGGTCCTCGTGCAGCACGTGCTCGTCGTTGTGGCCGTAGACCTCGGAGCTCGAGGCCAGCACGACCTGCGGCTTCCAGCCGCCGTCGCGCGCGGCGCGCAGCAGGCGCTCGCAGGCGGCGATGTTGACCGCCAGTACGTTGGTCGGCTCGGCCAGCACCCGGTACACGCCGACGACGGCGGCCAGGTTGTAGATGCGGTCGGCCCACGCCACGGCGCGATCGAGCCGGTCCCAGGTCAGGATGTCGGCTTCGTCGAAGCGATAGCGGGGATGGTCGAGGTGCGGCGTGACGTTGGCGCGCTGTCCGGTGGACAGGTCGTCGACCACGTGGACCTGGTCGCCGCGGGCCAGGTGCAGGTCGACCAGGTGCGAGCCGATGAAGCCGGCCCCACCGGTGATGAGGATGTGCATTGGATTCGGCCCCCCTGAGGCCTAGCCGCCGAACGGAACGTCCGAAAACTGTGATGTGGTGCACGGATTGACGCAAATGCCGTGCCATGCGGGACGTGAAGGGGGACGAACGGTCGTTCCTGCGGTTCAGGTGGTTCCGTGGTGCTTGCCCTGCCACGGGCGGTACCACGCGCGGATGCGCGCGACGTCGGCGTCCATGTCGTCGCTCAGCGCGAAGGGCGGGCCGATGCCGATGATCTTGTCCGGGTAATGGAAGTACGCCGGCAGCACCGGCACGCCGGCGGCGTGCGCGATCTTCCAGAAGCCGGTCTTCCAGCGTTCGACCGGCTTGCGGGTGCCCTCCGGGGCCAACCCGAACCACAAATTGTCACTTTCGGCGATCAGCGCGGCGCACTGCTCGACCACCCCCTGCGGCCGGCTGCGGTCGACCGGGATCACCCCGATGCCGCGCAGGAACGGCCCGAGCACCGGCACCCGCAGCAGCGAGTGCTTGCCGAGGATCTTGATGTCCAGGCCCATCGCGACCTTCGCGGCGAACCCCCAGATGCCGTCCCAGTTGGATGAATGCGGGGCGCCGATCAGCACCAGCTTCGGGATGTCGGGGAACTCGCCGACCATCCGCCACCCCCCCAGCCGCAGCAGCGTGCGCGCGACCCACACCAGCGCCCGGCCGTGGCGCACCCGCGGCGCGCTGGGCGGCAGCGGCAGGACCCGGTCGTCGGGCGAATGCGGTGCGGCGGTGTCGGCCATCGGCTCCTCGCGATCGCGGCGCCCTTCGGCGCCGCGCGAATGCTCTGCTAGTCCCAGTCCCGGCCGCCGCGACCGCGCTTGATGGTGCTGCGGCCGCGCTTGGCGTCGAGCCGCCGTTCCTTCGAGGCGCGGCTCGGGCGGGTCGCGATTCTAGGCTTCGGCGGCTGCAGCCCGGTAGCGATGAACGCCGCCAGCCGCTCGCGCGCGTCCTGGCGGTTGCGGTCCTGGGTGCGGAAGCGCTGGGCGCTGATCACCAGCACGCCGTCGTCGGTCACCCGGCGGTCGCGCTTGGCGAGCAGCCGCGCGCGCACCGGTTCGGACAGGCTCGGCGACGCGGCGATGTCGAAGCGCAGCTCGACCGCGGTGGCGACCTTGTTGACGTTCTGCCCGCCGGGGCCGGACGCGCGCACGAAGCGCTCGACCAGTTCGTCGTCGGAAATCTCGAGGGCGTCGCCTACGGCCAGCATCGGGCGATTCTAGCCAGTCCGCTGCCGCCGCCCCCGCGCCGCCGACCCGCGCCATCCGCAACGGGCCGGTGGAAGCGACGGGCCGGGGCGGCCCTGCAGTGGCTCATGCCGCCGGCCGCGGCCAGCCGAGCCGGTCGAACGCGCGTTCGAACTCCGCGTCGAGCGGCGCGATCGCCTCGACCGCCACGCCGGTGTGCGGGTGCGCGAAGGCCAGCCGGCGCGCGTGCAGCAGCATGCGGTGCACGCCGAGCATCCGGAACGTGCGGTTGTGGCGGCCGTCGCCGTGGCTGGTGTCGCCGATCAGGTGGTGCGAAACGTGCTTGAGGTGGCGGCGGATCTGGCGGAAGCGGCCGGTCTGCGGCTGCGCCAGCAGCAGCGCGTAGCGCGAGGTCTCGAAGCCGGACGACGGCTGCGCCAGCTCCGCGGTCGCCAGCCGGGTGAAGTGCGTCACCGCCGGCTTCTTGAGCGGCTTGCCCGGCCCGCCGTCGAGGTCGTGGTCGACGGTGAATGCCTCGTCCGGCCAGCCGCGGCAGATTGCCCAGTAGTCCTTCTCGAATGCGTGCGACATCAGCGTCTTGCCGAGCGCCGACGCGGTGTCGCGGTCGAACGCCAGCAGCAGGCAGCCGGACGTCGCGCGGTCGAGCCGGTGCACCAGGAAGATCGGCCGCCCGAACTGTTCGCGCAGCCGGTCGGCGGCGAAGTCGGTCTCGCCGCGCGCCAGCGCGCTGTCGTGGACCATCAGCCCGGCCGGCTTGTCGACCACCGCCAGCACGTCGTCGCGGTACAGCACCCCCAGCTCCGGCAGCGCGGGCGCGGGGCCGGCGTCGGGGCCAGCCGCGGGGTCGGTGGCGCGGTGCGCGGTGAAAGGCGCGGCGGCGGCAGTCGGGTCGGTCACGGGGCCACGGGCGCTGGAAGGGGTGCTAGTGTCGCCCACCGCTCATCCACAAGGAGGTTTCCGTGCCGTCATCGCTGCCGTCTTCCCCGTCGCTTCCGCGCGCCCTGCGCACCGGCGCGCTCGCGCTGGCGTGCGCCCTCGCCCTCGCCTCGCCCGCGGCGATCGCCGCCGACGGCGTCGCGCCGCCCAAGGGCGTGGCCGCCGGCCCGTGCGTCGAGGGCATCTGCGAGTACACGCTGGCCAACGGCCTGCGCGTGCTGCTGTTCCCGGACGCCTCGAAGCCGACGGTCACGGTGAACCTGGCGTACGGCGTCGGCTCGGTGCACGAGAACTACGGCGAGACCGGCATGGCGCACCTGCTCGAGCACCTGCTGTTCAAGGGCACGCCGACCCACGCCGACATCCCCGGCGAGTTCAAGAAGCGCGGCATCAGCGCCAACGCCACGACCTCGCTCGACCGCACCAACTACTACGGCTCGTTCCCCGAGAACGTCGACACGCTGGACTGGCTGCTCGGCCTCGAAGCCGACCGCATGGTCAATTCGTTCGTCGCGAAGAAGGACCTCGACAGCGAGATGACCGTCGTGCGCAACGAGATGGAGCGCAACGAGAACAGCCCGAACGCGGTGACGCTGCAGCGCCTGCGCTCGACCGCGTACCTGTGGCACAACTACGGCAATTCGACGATCGGCGCGCGCTCGGACGTCGAGAACGTGCCGATCGAGCGGCTGCAGGGCTTCTACCGGACCCACTACCGCCCCGACAACGCGACGCTGATCGTCGCCGGCCGGATCGACCCGGCCGACACGCTGGCGCGGGTCAACCGGCACTTCGGCAGGATCAAGCGCCCAGCGCAGCCGCTGCCGGCGTACTACACCGACGAGCCGACCCAGGACGGCGAGCGCGAGGTCACCGTGCGCCGCAGCGGCGACGTGCGGCTGGCGGCGCTGGGCTACCACGTGCCCGGGGCGACCCACCCGGACACCCCGGCGCTCGAGGTGCTGCTGAACATCCTCGGCGACACGCCGACCGGCCGCCTGCACAAGGCGCTGGTCGACACCAAGCTCGCCGCCGGCGCCGGCGCCGGCAACGGCGCGATGCGCACGCGCGGGCTGGCCACGCTGCTGCTGGTCGCGCCGAAGGACGCCGACATCGCCAAGGCCGAGGCCGAACTGCTGCGCCAGGCCGAGTCGCTGGCCGAACGCCCGGTCACCGGGGCCGAGGTCGAGCAGGCCAAGCAGCGCTTCGCCAATGCCTACGAGACCGGCTTCACCAACGTCAACGCGGTCGCGATGGGCCTGACCGAGTCGGTCGCCGACGGCGACTGGCGCCTGTACTTCCTGCAGCGCGACGCGATCGCCAAGGTCACCGCCGCGGACGTCAACCGCGTCGCCGCGACCTACCTGCGCCCGAGCAACCGCACGCTGGCGCGCTTCATCCCGACCGACAGCGCGCAGCGCGCCGAGATCACCGCCGCGCCGGCGCCAGCCGACGCGCTGAAGGGCTACACCGGGCGCGCCGCGGTCGCCGCCGGCGAGGCCTTCGACCCGACCCCGGCCAACATCGACGCGCGCACGCAGACGTTCACGCTCGGCAGCGGGCTCAAGGTGTCGCTGCTGCCGAAGGACACGCGCGGCGACACCGTCGTCGTCAACGCCACGTTCCGCTTCGGCGACGTCGAGTCGCTCAAGCGCAGCCCGGACCCGGCGGGCAGCATGGCCGGCGCACTGCTGATGCGCGGCACCACGACGCTGAGCCGCGAGCAGATCGCGCAGCGGCTGGAGGCGCTCAAGACCACCGGCGGCGTGTCCGGCGGGCTGCAGTCGGCGTCGATCAACCTCAGCGGCAAGCGCGAGACGCTGGCCGACGCGCTGGCGCTGGCCGCCGACGTGCTGCGCAACCCGTCGTTCCCGGAGGCCGAGTTCGAGCAGCTGCGGCTGCAGTCGATCACCGGCCTCGAGGCCGCGCGCAAGGAGCCGGGCACCGTCGCCGGCCAGGCGATGGGCGAGCACTTCGACCCGTGGCCCAGCGACCACCCGCTGGCGCACAAGTCGATCGACGAGTCGCTGGCGCGCGTGCGTGCGCTCAAGCGCGACGACGTGGTCGCGTTCCACCGCGACTTCTACGGCACCGCCAACGGCGAGATCGTGGTCGTCGGCGACTTCGATCCGGCCGCGGTCAAGGCCCAGCTCGAGACGCTGTTCGCCGGCTGGGCCTCGCCGAAGCCGTACGCGCCGATCCGCACGCGCCACAACGCCGTCGCCGCCGAGGTCGAGATGATCGAGACCCCGGACAAGGCCAACGCGGTCGTGGTCGCGCGCACCAACCTGGCGCTCAGCGATGCCGACCCCGACTACCCGGCGCTGGTCGTCGCCAACCACGTGCTCGGCAGCGGCGCGCTGGCCTCGCGTCTGGGCGACCGGCTGCGGCAGAAGGACGGGCTGACCTACGGCGTGTCGAGCGCGCTGAACGCCGACGCCAGCCCCGACGGCCGCGACGACGCCGGCAGCCTCGGCATCCAGGCCATCGCCGCGCCGCAGAACGTGCCGCGGCTGGTGGCCGGCATGAACGAGGAAGTGCAGCGCTGGGCGCGCGACGGCATCACCGCGACCGAGCTGTCCGACGCGGTCGCGAACCTGCTGACCCAGCGCAGCCAGTCGCGCGCCGCCGACGCCAACGTGTCGGCGATGCTGGCGCGCAACCTCTACCTCGGCCGCACGATGGCGTGGACCGCCGAGTTCGAGGCGCGGCTGAAGGCGCTGACCGTCGACGAGGTCAACGCCGCGATCCGCAGGCACGTCAAGCCGGAGACGATCAGCGTGTACGCGGCCGGCGACTTCGCCAAGGCCGCGGCCGGCGCGGCGGCGACCGGGGCGAAGTAGCGACGCGCCGCGACGCGCCGCAGCGGTGCGGCGCGATGGCGGCAAAGAGAAAGGGCGCCGCGAGGCGCCCTTTCGTTTTGGGTCGACAGATTCGATCGACGCGGCGCCGACGCGCCGGCTCACCCCCGGCGTCGGATCAGCGCCGCCGCCGCGGCCACGCCGCCAGCAGCGCCCACAGCCCGCCCAGTCCGGCGATCCACGCCGACGCGGGGATCGACCACAGCCGCGGCCCGCCGGCCTCGAGCGCGTACAGCACCGCGGCGACGATCAGCAGGCCGGTGCCGAGGATCGCAGCGACCGCGCGGCGCTGGGTCTCGTGGATCACGCGCGCGATCTGGCGGATGTCGTCCGAGCGCACGCGCGTCTCATGCCGACCCTGCACCTGCTGGTCGAGCCAGGCATGCAGCAGCCGCGGCATCTCGGGCGCGTGCGTGACCAGCTCCGGCAGGCGCTTGCGGAATTCGCCGGCCAGCCGCTGCGGGCTGTAGCGCTCGACCAGGATGCGCTCGAGCACCGGCTGCGCGACCGCCCAGATGTCCAGCTGCGGATCGAGCAGGCGGCCGACGCCCTCGATGTTCAGCAGGGTCTTCTGCAGCAGGATCAACTGCGGCTGGAGCGTCAGTTCGTAGCGCTGCGCGGTGCGGAACAGCTTGACCAGCACCTCGGCCAGCGAGATCTCGCTGAGCGGGCGGGTAAAGTACGGCTCGCACACCGCGCGCGCGGCCGCCTCGAGCTCGTCGATGCGGATGTGCGACGGCATCCAGCCGGCGCGCACGTGCAGCTCGGCGATGCGGCGGTAGTCACGGCGGAAGATCGCCATGAAGTTCTCGGCGAGGTAGTACTGATCCTCGTCGGACAGCTGGCCCATGATCCCGAAATCCAGCGCGATGAAGCGCGGGTTCGCCTTGCGCGACGGGTCGGTGTCGACCCAGATGTTGCCGGCGTGCGCGTCGGCGTGGAAGAAGTTGTCGCGGAATACCTGCGTGTAGAAGACCTGCACGCCCTTGGCGGCCAGCGCCTTGCGGTCGATGCCGGCCGCGTCGAGCGCGGCGATGTCGTCCGACGGGATGCCGCGCACGCGCTCGAGCGTCAGCACGCCATCGGCGGTGTGCGACCAGATCACCTCGGGCACGTACAGGTCGGCGCCCGGCGTGCCGCCCGGCGTCGTCCAGAAGCGCCGCAGCACGCTGGCGTTGCCGCCCTCGCGCGGCAGGTCGAGCTCGGCGGCCAGGGTGTTCTCGATCTCGGCGACGATCTCGCGCGGGCGGATCTTGTCGGCCGCCGGGTGCGCGCGCTCGACCACCGCGGCGACCGAGGTCAGCAGCGCGATGTCGGCGGCGATCTGGCGGTCGATGCCGGGGCGCAGCACCTTGACCACGACCTCGCGCGCACCGCCGTCGGCGGTCGCCAGCGTCGCCGCGTGCACCTGCGCGATCGACGCCGACGCCAGCGGAGTGGCGTCGAACGAGAGGTACGCCGTCGCGATGTCGCGGCCGAGCGCGCGTTCGATCAGCGCGCGCGCGACGTCGCCGTCGAACGGCTGCACGCGGTCCTGCAGCAGCGACAGCTCGTCGGCGACGTCGGCCGGCACGAGGTCGCGCCGGGTCGACAGGATCTGCCCGAACTTGACGAAGATCGGGCCGAGCTCCTGCAGCGCCAGCCGCAGCCGCGCGCCGCGGCCCATGTGCGCGATCGCCGGCGCCGCGCGCGGCACGAACGGACGCGCGAGCTTCAGCCAGGCCTCGACCGGCGTGCCGTCGAGCAGGTCGTCGAGGCGGTAGCGCAGCAGCACGCGGCCGATGCGCCACGCGCGCAGCGCCGACCTCATGCGCCAGCTCCGGCGCCGTCGCGCGGAGCGTCGCCGGCGCCGCGCGCCTGCACCGACTGGCGCAGGCGGTCGACGCGCGCGGCCGCGCGCTCGACGTCGTCGCGCAGCGCGTCGACGTCGTCGTGGAAGGCGTTGAGCTCGTCGCGCGGGACCACGTCGCGCGATTCCTCGGTGACGTACTCGGCGGCATTGACCGCGAACGCGCCGGCCGCGCCGCGCGCGTGCCGCAGCGCCGACGCGATCGCGTTGGCGATCTGCACGCCCACGACATCGCCGAACACCGCGGCGAAAGGCTGCTGCCAGTCCGGGTCGAAGCGCTCGGCCAGCCGCTGCAGCCGGCGCGCGAGGTCGGCGTCGCCCTCGATCCGCAGCTGGCCGACCGGCGGCGCGTCGTCGTTGCGCAGGCCAAGCCCTAGCAAGTCCGGCAGCTGCGCGAGCAGCCCGCCGAGCGTGCTGCGCACCGACAGGTCGGGCGCATTGGCGGTGTCGACCGGGCCTACCGCCAGCCGCTCGCCGTCGACGCGCACCTGCAGCGCGAGCGGCGGCGCGGCCACGTGCAGGGCGACGCGGCGGCCGTCGAGCGGGCGCAGCGACTCGCGGGTCTCCGGGTCGAGCGCCAGCGCGCGGTTCAGCGCGGCCTCCAGCGCACGGCCGGCCAGCGGCTTCAGGGCGTCGAGCGGGGAGCGGTCGGTCATGCCCCGCATTCTAGCCGCGTGCGATGACGGGCCCCGCGCCGGCGCCGCTCACGCAGGCGCGCTGGCCGCGCGCAGCCGCGCGAGGCCGGCGTCGAACGACACCGCCGGCACGTAGCCGAAGTCGCGGCGCGCCGGGCCCATGTCGTACCAGTGCGTGGTCACCAGCTGCTCGGCAAGGAACCGCGTCATCGGCGGCTCGCCGCGCAGCGGCAGCGCGTGCCATAGCCCCTCGCAGACCGCGCCGATTGCGTACGCCGCGGCGAACGGCAGGGTCTTGTCGACCGTCGGCGCACCGACCGCGGCGAGCAGGCCGTTGACCGTCTCGCGCATCGTGCGCGGCTCGCCGTTGCTGATGAAGTACGCACGGCCGGCGCACGCCGCGCCGGGCGCGAGGTGCTCGAACGCGTCGAAGTGCGCCTGCGCGGCATTGTCGATGTAGGTGGTGTCGACCAGGTTGCTGCCGTCGCCGACCAGGCGCAGCCGGCCGGCGCGCGCGCGCTCGACCAGCCGCGGCAGCAGCTGGTTGTCGCCGACGCCCCAGATCAGCCGCGGCCGCAGCGCGACGGTGGCCAGTGACGCGTCGTTGGCGGCGAGCACGTCCTGCTCGGCGACCAGCTTGGTCGCCGCGTACGGCGCCTTGAGGTCGGTGCCGTAGGGCACGTCGTCGGCGCCGAGGCCGGCGACCGGGTGGGTGGCGCGGTGGGTCACGCTCGGCGTCGAGGTGTAGACCAGCCGGCCGATGCCGTGCGCGCGGCAGGCGTCGAGCACGTTGCGGGTGCCGACGACGTTGGCGTCGAAGTAGCTGCGGTAGCTGCCCCATGCGCCGGCCTTGGCCGCGTTGTGGAACACCGCCTCGCACCCGGCCGCGGCGGCCAGCACCGCGTCGCGCGCGGCCAGGTCGCCCTGCACCTGCGCGACGCCGAGCGCGTCGAGCGCGTCGTAGCGGCCGCGGTTGAAGCTGACGACCTCGTGCCCGCGCGCGCGCAGGCCGCGGCACAGCGCCTGGCCGAGGAACCCGCCGCCGCCGGTGACCAGGATCTTCATCGCCCTCTCTCCGTCATATTCGCGTCTGTGTCATGCACGCGCCGCCGCCCACGCCGCGAGCGTTTCGCGGGCGATCTTCGCGTTGTGGCGGATGTCGACCGGGAACTTCGGGTGGCGCAGGAAGCGCGCGACGCCGGCGGTGTGCACGAAGCCGGCGCCGATCGCGCGCAGCTCGGCCTCGATCCGCGGCCACTCGCGCGCGTCGACGCCGTCGTCGAGCTCGACGCACAGGACCGGCCGCTGCGCGCCGCGCGCGCCGACGCCGACCAGCGCAGTGCGGCGGACCCCGGGATGGACGTTGAACACCGGCTCGACCTGCTCGGTGTACAGCGGCCCGCCCGCGGTCTCGACGCGGTGCGACTTGCGCCCGCAGAACCACAGCCGCCCGTCGGCATCGACGTAGCCGACGTCGCCCATCCGGTGCACGACGCGGGTCGATCCGTCGCCGAGCGTCTCGGTGATCTTCGCCAGCCGCGTCTGCGCGTCGCGGCGGAAGTAGCGGTCGGTCGCGGTCGGCCCGGCGACGGTGATCTCGCCGACCGCGCCGGCCGGCAGTTCGACGGCGCCGTCCCAGTCGGCGATGGCCGCGTCGGTGATCGCGATGATGCGCACGTCGTTCGGCGCAACGGCGCGGCCGACGCAGGTGCCGGCGCCGCCCTCGGTCGCCGCGCGCGTGGCCTGCAGCTCGCGGCCCTCGATCACCGCGACCGGCAGGCACTCGGTGGCGCCGTACGGCGTCCAGAACTGCGCGTCGTCCGGCAGCAGCGCGCGCATCCGCGCGACCACCTCGGCCGGCACCGGCGCGCCGGCCGAGGTGACCCGCTTCAGGCCCGGCAGCGGCGCGCCGTGGCGCGCGAGCACGCCCATCAGCGCGGGCGAGCCGAACAGCTGGTCGACGCCGAAGCGCGCGATCGCGTCGTGCAGCCGGCGCGGGTCAGCCTGGGCGGGGCGGGTCGGGTCCATGTCGGGAATCACCGAGGTCAGCCCCAGCGCCGGGTCGAACAGCGCGAACGGCGGGAAGGTCGGCAGGTCGACGCCGCCGGGCGCGATCCCGAACGCCTCACCGAGCATCGCCACCTGCGCGACGAAGTGGCGGTGCCGGTAGACCACGCCCTTCGGCACGCCGGTCGAGCCGCTGGTGAACAGGATCGCCGCGACGTCGTCGGGCCGCGTGTCGGCAAGCTGCGGCCCGGCGCCGGCGCCGTCGCGCTCGACGCGCGCCAGCGTCGTGTCGGCCAGCCACGCACGCGCGCCGGTGGTGACGCGCAGGCGCGCCGAGCGCGCCCAGCGCAGCACGACGCGCGCCACGTGCGCGAGCGGGATGCCGATGAACGCGTCGGCCTCGGCCTCGTCGAGGCACTGCTTCAGCGCGCGCTTGTCGATACCCGGGTCGACCAGCACCGGCACCGCGCCGGCCTTGAACAGCGCGAACATCAGCAGGAAGAACTCCGGCGACGGCCGCACCATCATCACGGTGCGGGTGCCGCGGACCACGCCGCGCCGCGCCAGGCCGGCGGCGATCGCGTCGCTGCGCGCGTCGAGCTCGCGGTAGCTCAGCGCGACGTCGTAGCGCGCCAGCCCGTCCGGCCCGCGCGAGCCGGGGCAGCGCATTGCGATGCGCTCGGGGAACTGCGCCGCCAGCCGCGGCAGCGCGGCGGCGATGTTGCACGTGCCGTCGGCGCGCGCCGCGTCGCTCACGCGTCGGCCGTCCGGTCCAGCGGGTCGGGGTCGACCGCGTCCCCGCGCGGGCCCACCGGATTCGGCGCGAGCGCCTGGCCGTCGAGCGGGTGCGCGTCGAGGAACGCGCGGATCGCCGGCACCAGCACCTCGTGCTTGTCCTCGAGCACGTAGTGGCCGGCGTCGTCGAACGCATGCACCTGGGCCTGCGGCAGCGCGGCGCGGAAGCCGTCGAGGAAGTGCCGGTCGAACACGAAGTCGCGCAGCCCCCAGCCGATGAACGCCGGGCGGTCGGCGTACTGCGGCAGGCGCTGGCCGGCCTGCTCGACCAGCGGCCACGCGCGGTCCGCCGGCGACAGCGGGATGTCCTGCATGAAGCGCAGCGTGCTGATGCGGTTGTCCCAGGTGTCGTACGGAGCCACGTACGCGCGGCGCACGTCGGCCGGCATGCGGCGCTCGACGCCGAGCCACGAGGCGCCGGCCGAGAACAGGTTGAACGCGCGGATCAGCGCGCCGCCGACGCGCGAGTCGCGGCCGAACGACAGCTGCCACGGCATCGGCTTGGCCGCCGGCAGCGGGAACGCCGCGGTGTTCAGGATCACCAGCCGCCGGACCTGGGCCATGTGCGACAGCGCCCAGCCGAAGCCGATCATCCCGCCCCAGTCGTGCACCGCCAGCGTCACCGGGCCGGTGATGCCCAGCCGGGCGAGCAGCGTGGCGACGTCGTCGACGCGCGACTGCAGCGTGTACGCGTAGCGGTCGTCGCCGGGCTTGTCCGAGCCGCCCATGCCGACGTGGTCCGGGACGATGCAGCGGTAGCGGTCGCGCAGCCCCAGCACCAGGTGCCGCCAGTAGTAGCTCCACGACGGGTTGCCGTGCAGCATCACGACGACCTCGCCGTCGCGCGGGCCCTCGTCGAGGTAGGCCATCGCGATGCCGGGCCGCACCTCGACGCGCTGCGGGGTGAACGGGTAGTCGGGCAGCGGCGTGGACGGCATGCGGGGGTCTCGGCAGGGCGGTGCCCGCGGCCAGCGGCGCGCGGGAAGCCCCGCATTATGAAGGCCGGCCCCCGGGCCGGCACCGCGGGCCGGCCGCACGGGCGCGCTCAGCCGGCGCAGCCGGCCTGGCCACCCGGGGTCGGCGCCTTCATCCGGTACAGGTCGAGCCCGCCGGCGCGCGGCGAGCGCGCGCTGCCGGTGACCAGCAATTCGGCCGGCTTGTTCCAGTCGAGCATCGCGCCGAGCGTGCGGCCGTCGGCGGTGTTGAACGACAGCGCGAGCGGCGCGACGCCGGCGTAGCGGCGGCCATCGCAGCGCGCCACGTGCAGCCGCGACGGGCCGGCGTCGGCGGCGTCGGCGCGGGCGAACACGAGGCCGCCGCCGTCGAGCCACGCGCCGTCGAACTCGTCGGCACGGGTGTTGACGCCGTCGAGCGCGCGCGGGGCCGCGGCCGCGTCGCCGTCGAGCGCGGCGGCGAACAGGTCGTAGCCACCCGACGTGGCGCCGCCGTTGCCGGCGAACAGCAGCGCGCGGCCGTCGCGCGACGGCGCCGGCGAGCGCTCGTCGGCGCGGGTGTTGGCCGCGCCGGCCAGCGCGCGCGGCGCGCCGATGGCGTCGCGCTCGACCGGCGCGCGGTACAGGTCGAGGCCGCCGCGGCCGCCGCGGCGGTCGGACGCGAAGTACAGCCAGCGCCCGTCGGCGCTGAAGGCCGGGTCGCGCTCGGCGTCGCGGGTGTTCAGCGCCAGCGCCCGCGCGTCCTGCCAGCGGCCGTCGCGCAGGCTGGCCTGCCACAGGTCCCAGCCGCCGGCGCCGCCGTCGCGGTTCGGGCTGGCCCAGACGATGCGCCGGCCGTCCGGCGACACCGTGCCGTGGACCTCGTCGGCGCGCGTGGCGACCACGCCCATGCCCTCGATGCCGAACTCCGACAGCGCCCACGCGGCGCCCGACGCCAGCGCCGCGGACAGCGCGAGGGCCGGGAGTAGACTCGGGCGGACGGCCGCGGTGCGACGCATCGTGCGTCTCCATCTGAAAGTCGTCGGAGTCTAAGCGAGGGCCGTCATGACCCGTCCGGAGCACGTCACAGATCCGTCCCAGCCCCCGCGCTACGCGGTGATCGGGCACCCGGTCGCGCACTCTCTGTCGCCGCGCATCCACGCCGCGTTCGGCCGGCAGACCGGGATCGCGCTGGAGTACGTGGCGATCGACGCGACGCCGGAGCGCTTCGCCGACGCGCTGGACGCGTTCGCCGCGCGCGGCGGCGTCGGCGCCAACGTCACGCTGCCGCACAAGGCGCGCGCCGCGGCGCTGTGCACGGCGCTGAGCGAACGCGCGCAGCGCGCCGGCGCGGTGAACACGCTGCTGCGGGTCGGGAACGAATGGCACGGCGACAACACCGACGGCGTCGGGCTGGTCCGCGACCTGACCGAGCGCCACGGGCTCGACCTGCGCGGGCGGCGCACCTTGCTGATCGGCGCCGGCGGCGCGGCGCGCGGCGTCGCCCCGGCGCTGCTCGATGCCGGCATCGGCGACCTGTACATCGTCAACCGCACCGCCGAACGCGCCGACGCGCTCGCCGACGCGCTCGGCCAGCCCGGGCGCGTGCACCCGCGCTACCTCGACGACGTCGGCGCGATCGGCAGCTTCGACCTGATCGTCAACGCGACCTCGGCGAGCCGCGACGCCGCCCTGCCGCCGCTGGCGGGCACGCTGGTCGCGCCGCGCGCGGCCGCGGTCGACCTGAGCTACGGCGAGGTCGCCATCCCGTTCCTGGCGTGGGCGCGCGCGGCCGGCGCGCGCGAGGCGGTCGACGGGCTCGGGATGCTGGTCGAACAGGCGGCCGAGAGCTTCCTGCGCTGGCACGGCGTGCGGCCGGAAACGGACGCGGTGTACGCGCTGCTGCGCGAGCGCGACGACACGCTGGTCACCGCGGACTGAGCGTGGACGGACTACTGAGCGCGGACATCGGCATGGACTGCCGCAGCAGCTGCGGCGCGTGCTGCATCGCGCCGTCGATCACGTCGCCGATCCCGGGCATGCCGCACGGCAAACCGGCCGGAATGCCGTGCGTCCAGCTCGACGAGGCGCTGGGCTGCCGGCTGTTCGGCCGGCCGGAGCGGCCGTCGGTGTGCGCCTCGCTGCGCCCGTCGCCGGGCATGTGCGGCGCCTCGCGCGACGAGGCGATCGCGACGCTGGCGCTGCTCGAACGGGTGACGCGGCCGGACTGACCGCGTCGCGGTCAGTTCGCGGCCGCGACCAGCGCGGTCGGTCGGGCCAGGTCGGCGGCGTCCTCGCGGGCGCGCTGCGCGGCCGCTTCGGCCTGCGCCGCTGCCGCCGTCTCGGCGCTGGCGTCGGCGACGGCGGCGGAGACCGGCGCCGCGACGAACGGATTCGGCGACGCGGTTTCGACGCCCTGCGCCGACATGACGGTCGAGTGCTCGAGGTAGCTGGCGGTGTCGCTGCCGATCTTCACTGCGACGCCGATCATCCCGGCGACGACGGTGCCGCCGGCGGCGATCAGGATCCAGTGGAGCGGGTGGGTCGGGGTGTGCATGGCGTCCTCCTGTGCCCGCATTGCGCGCTGTCGCGCGTGCGGACGCGGTGAAGCGCGCGCTTATCCACTGAATGCGTTCAGGGCCATTTCATCGCAGTGACCGCGGCGTGGACGGCGAGGCGCGCGTGCGGCGAAAACGGCGTGCCCACCTTGTCCAACGCCGGCCGCGGCTACAGCAGGCCGTCGCGCTTGACCGCCAGGTACTTCTCGACCAGCGCGGCCGCGAGCTGCGCGCAGGTCACGTCGAGGACCATGACGCCGTGGCCGCGCAGCCGCTCGTGCGCCGCGCTGCGCTGGGCGAGGTACTGCGCGGTCGCCCCGGCGCGGATCGCGCCGGGCAGGTCGACGACGTCGGCGGCGAGCGCCTCGTCGAGCGAGCCCTCGCGCAGGCTGGCGACGCACACGACGTGGCGCCGGCGCAGCACCGCCACCGCCGCCAGCAGGTCGTCCATGTCCTCGTCGCGCAGGTTGGTCACCAGCATCACCAGCGCGCGGCGGCGCTGGCGCAGCGACAGCTCGGTCGCCGCGGCGAGGAAATCGGTGGCGACCGGCTGCGGCTGCAGCGCGTAGCTGGCGCGCAGCAGCTCGTCGATCGCGCCGACGCCGCGCCGCGGCGGCACCCACGCGCCGTCGCCGCCGGTGGCCAGCAGGCCGACGCCGTCGCCCTGGCGCAGCGCGAGGTACGCCACCACCAGCGCCGCGTCGAGCACGTGGTCGAAGTGCGCCAGCGCGCCGTCGCGGGCCAGCAGCCGGCGCCCGGTGTCGAGCAGCAGCACCAGCTGCTGGTTCTTCTCGTCCTGGTACTCGCGCGAGATCAGCCGGCGCGCGCGCGAGGTGGCCTTCCAGTCGATCTGGCGCAGGCTGTCGCCGACCCGGTACTCGCGCATCTGGTGGAAGTCGGTGCCCTCGCCGCGCCGGCGCTTCAGGTGCGCGCCGACCAGCCGCGACGCCTGTTCGGCGCTGAACATCGCGAACTTCGCCAGCGGCGCGAAGTTCGGGAACACCCGCACCCGCTGCGCCGCGCCGGCAATCCGCGACTGCTGCCACAGCCGCCACGGCGACTGCAGCCGCAGCTGCACGCCGGCGAACGCGAAGTCGCCGCGCGCGTCGGCGCGCAGCGCGTAGTCGACCGACGCGGCCTGGCCGCGGCGCAGCGCGAGCCGCCGCGGCAGGCCGGTCATCGCCCAGCCGCCGGGGTGCAGGTCGAACACGTCGACCGACTGCCGGCGCGCGTCGCCGGTCACGGTCAGCGTCACCGCCCGCTCGACCCCGACCGGCCACGTGTCCGCCGTGCGCCGCTGCACGTGCGGGGTCGGTCGCCGCAGCAGCCGCACCAGGTCGAGCGCGGCCACCGCCGCGAGCGCGAGGCCGGCGACCACCCACCACGCCGCCGGTGCGCGGCCGACCGCCACCGCCAGCCCGAGCGCCGACCACGCCGGCAGCAACGCGAGCAGCGGCGGCGCGGGGCGCGGCCAGGCGCGCGCGGCGGCGCCGTCGGCGGCAGCGGGGACGGTCGACGTCGTCACTGGCGGGGCGCGTCGACCTTGGCCAGCAGCGCGTGCAGCACGTCGTCGGGCGACTGGCCCTCGATCTGCAGCTCCGGCGCCAGCGCGATCCGGTGGCGCAGCGCCGGCCTGGCGATCTCGCGCACGTCGTCCGGCGTCACGAAGTCGCGCCCGGCCAGCACCGCCTGCGCGCGCGCGGCGCGGACCAGCGCCAGGCTGCCGCGCGGGCCGGCGCCGAGCGCGATGCCGGCCCACTCGCGCGTGGCCGTGACGATCCGCACCGCGTAGTCGATCACCGCCGCGTCGACGGTCACCTGCGCGGTGCCGGCCTGCATCGCGACGATGTCGTCGGGGCCGACCACGCGCTGCACCGCGGACAGGTCGAAGTCGGACGCGGTGCGGCCCTGGCTGATCGCCGTGACCATGCGGGTCTCGTCGGCGCGCGACGGGTAGCCGATCAGCACCTTCAGCAGGAAGCGGTCGAGCTGCGCCTCCGGCAGCGGGTAGGTGCCCTCCTGCTCGACCGGGTTCTGCGTGGCCAGGGTCAGGAACGGCGGCGGCAGCGCGAAGCTGTGGCCCTCGATCGTCACCTGCATCTCCTGCATCGCCTCGAGCAGCGCCGACTGGGTCTTGGCCGGCGCGCGGTTGATCTCGTCGGCCAGCAGCAGGTTCGTGAACACCGGGCCGCGGCGGATGTTGAACGTCTCGTTCTTCGGGTCCCACACCGCGTGGCCGCTGATGTCGCTCGGCATCAGGTCCGGGGTGAACTGCACGCGCGCGTAGCCGCAGGCCAGCGCCTGCGACAGCGCGCGCACCAGCAGGGTCTTGCCGAGCCCGGGCACGCCCTCGATCAGCACGTGGCCGCCGGCGAGCAGCGCGATCAGCACCTGGTCGAGCGCGTCGGGCTGGCCGATGAAGGCCTTGGCGACCTCGTCGCGGACCGCGGCGGCGCGCGCGGCGAGGTCGGGACCGGTGATCGGCAGGATCGGGGCAGCGGCGTCGGCGCTCATAGTCGGTTTCTCAGTCGGATCAGGGTGGCGATGCGGGAGCGGAAGCCGGCCGGATCGCGCGGCGTCGGGGTCGACAGGGCCTCGCGGACCTGCGCCGGGGTGAGGTCGAGGCGCGCGGCGATCAGCGCGGCCTGGGCCTCGCCGTCAAGCGCGGCGGCGACCGGGTCGCGGCGGCGCAGCCGGGCGAGGAACGCGTCGCGCACCGCCGCGTGCAGCAGGTGGCCGTAGCCGTAGCGCCAGGCGTGCTCGCCGCTGGCGGTGACGTGTTCGAGCAGCGAGCGGCGCTCGGCCTGCGGCGCCGGCAGCAGCGGGCCGAAGCGCTGCATGCGCCGCCACAGCCACGCCAGCAGCAGCAGCGCCAGCGGCGCCCACGCCATCCAGCCCTCGCGCAGCAGCGTGGCCCACAGCGACGGCAGCTCGCTGGCGTGCACCAGGTGCACGGCGCCGGCGCGGTAGTTCGGCGCGAGCAGCTGGCGGGCGAGCACCAGGTGCGTCGTTTCGTCGAGCTGCCCGGTCGTCAGCACGTCGAGCGCGGCGAGCATGTCGACCGTGCCCGCCCCGTGCGGCACGCGCGCGAACACGTAGCCGTTGGCGAGATCGCCCCAGCTGCGCCGCGGGTTCGCGCCGCGCAGCGTGAACCGGCGCCCGGCGCAGAACTCGACGTGGTTGCCTTCACCGCGCACCCTGAAGTCCGCGCACTTGCGGCCGAGCCCGCTCGCCGGCAGCGCCTGCAGGTCGAGCCGCTCGAGCACCGCCACCCGGCCGCCGTTGCCGAGCCGCCCCGGCGCCGGCGTGCGCGCGACCAGATGCCCGCCGCGCGCGACCCACCCGAGCAGCGCATCGACCTGCGCGGGCGACAGCGTGCGCGGGTCGACGTGCAGCACGACGGTGTCGCGCCGGCCCGGCGCGAGCGCGTCAAGGTCGAGCCGGCGCTGGGTCGTGACGCGCACTCCGTCGCGCTCGAGCGCGAGCTTCAGCGCGTACAGCGGATTGCGCGCGGCCTCGCCGGTGCGCGGCAGGTCGATCGTTTCCTCGACCCGCTCGTAGGCGTGCAGGAACCAGCCGACCGCCGCGGCGACCACCAGCAGCACCGCCGCGACGATCGCGGCGACGCGCCACGCCGCGCCGCGACGCCCGGCCGCCGGCGCGCTCACCGCGCCCATCCGAACCGCTCCGACAGCCGCGCCAGCAGCGCATCGAACTCGTCCGCGCCCGGCAGTCGCCGCGCGTACGCGGCCAGCTGCCAGCGGCGCACGACCTCGGCGAACGCCTCGCGGTCGTCGGCGCGCGGCATCTGCCGCGACGCGCGCAGGCACTGCGCCTCGGTTGCACCGGGCGCCAGCACCACCTGCGCGCGCTCGACCATCGCCGCGACGCTCGCGCGGTACAGCAGCGCCAGCGCGTCGCGCGCGCGACCCTGCGCCCAGAGCGCCCGCGCCGCGGTCGGTACGTCGTCGGGCAGCGGGGCGGCGTCGGCGATCGAGCGGTGCTGCACCGGCGCGGGCTCGGGGCGCTCGCGCGCGAGCGTCCCGCGCAGCCACGGCAGCCAGTGCCTGGCGGTCAGCAGCAGCACCAGCGCGAGCGCGGCGAACAGCCCCCACAGCACGAACTCGCCGACCAGCGCGACCGCCTTGGCGATCGCCTCGAGGAAGGGCGGCGGCTTGGACTCCGACGGCTTGTCCGGGTTGCGTTCCTTCCAGCGCACGACCTTGCGCGTCGGCTTCAGCGCGGGGCCGGCGTAGGCCTCGCCGACCGCACGTTCGAAGTCCGCGGTCGGCGCGCGCTCGGGGCCGAACACGTCGTCGGGCGTGACCGCGGGCTGGCCGTCGCGGAGGTCCTCGGTCGCCCGGCCCGCGCGTTCGGCCGCGCGCTGCGCGCGTGCGGCCTCGTCGGCGTCCTGCGCCTGCGCGACCGGCGCGGCCGTCCACGCCAGCGCGCACAGCAGCGCGAGGGCGAGCGGCCGCGCCTGCTCGAGCAGCCGCGTGCGCAGCCGCCGCAGGCCCAGCTCGATGTCCCAGCCTTCGATCTCGGTGCGCCGGTTGAGGTACAGGCCGAAGCCGGCGGCGACGAAGAACGGCTCGATCACCGCGGTCGCCAGGTACGCGATCGCGTTGTAGCTGAACTGGATCCACGGCGGCTGCGCGACCAGCAGCTCCCACAGCCCGCGCGCGGCGTCGACGAAATGCTCCGGCGGGATGAACACGAACGCCAGCGACCCGAGGCCGGCCATCAGCGCCAGTTCGAAGTTGACGCACACCAGCGTCAGCAGCGCGGCCACGCCGTAGACCGGTCCGCCGAGCGCGCCGCGCCGCGCGCGGGCCGCGGCCGCGTCGGCGCCCTCGAGCAGGTCGACCGGCAGGTACAGCGAGCGCACCGGGCTCAGGCGTCGCCAGGTCAGGCCCGCCAGCAGCGATGGCCGGGCGAAGCGCGGCAGCGCGCGCAGCGTCGCGCGCGGCGCCGGCACGTCGCCGAACACCGCGCGCGACAGCACGTATAGCGGCACGCGGTCGAACAGCGGCTTCAGCCACCACATCAGCGGCGCCGCCAGCCACAGCAGGTCGACCGCCCACAGGGCGAGGTTCAGCAGCGCGAACAGCGGCAGCGTCAGCGCCAGCCACGGCCGCCACACCGCGCCGGCGTGCGCGCGCAGCAGCGCGCCGCCGAGCTCGACCGCCTCCCACGCGCTGCGCGGGCGCAGCGCCACCGTCAGCGCGTCAATGCGCATCGGCGCGCCCCGGGGCGGTGCCGTCGACGTCGACCCCGCCGGCGTGGCCGCGGCCGCCGAGCAGCAGCCAGCCCAGCACCAGCGCCCACAGCGCGCCGCCGACGCTGTACTTGATCCACGCCGGCATCCACGCGATCGACGACCAGAACGCCTCGACGAACGCGGCGAACACCAGCATCGCGAAGATGCCCGCGCACAGCAGCGCGCCGCGGCGGCCGCCCTCGACCAGCGCGTCGATGCGCCGGCGCCGGCCCGGGGCGACGAGCCGCAGCCCGAGCTGCAGGCCGGCGCCGCCGGCGATGACGATCGCGGTCAGCTCCGGCGCGCCGTGGCCGACGACGAAGCGCCAGAACGGGTCGCCGTGGCCGACCGCCTGCAGGTGCCCGGCGACGCCGCCGATGGTGACGCCGTTGAACAGCAGCACGACGATCGTGCCGACGCCGGCCAGCAGGCCGCTGGCGAACGTGCGGAAGCCGATGCTGACGTTGTTCCACACGTAGTGGCCGAACATCGCCAGATCGGTGCCGCTCTCGCGGCCAAGCTTGCGCGCCGGGTCGTCGGGGTCGTACATCGCCTCGAACTGCGCGAGCTGGCCCGGGTCGAACAGCGCCGACGACAGCTCCGGATCGAACTGGATCGCGGCGAAGATGACGGCCAGCGGCAGCGCGAACAGCGCCAGCGACGCGAGCATGCAGCCGCGCTCGGCGCGCACCAGCCGCGGGAACCCCGCCAGCAGGAACTCCGCCGCGCGGCGCCAGCGCGGCGGCGGCGTGCGGTACAGCACCGCGTGGCCGCGCTCCATCAGCACCTGCAGCCGGTCGGTGACGACCGGGCTGTAGCCGCGCCGGCGCGCCAGCGCCAGCTGCTGGCACAGCCGGCGGTAGCGTTCGGGCATTTCGGGGTCGGCCAGCCCGCGCCAGCCGCGGCGCTCGGCGCGCGCGCGTCGCGCGCTGCCACCGCGCGCGTCGAGCCACTGCTCGAGCGCCTGCCATTCGGCCTGGTGGCGCTGGACGAAATGCTCCTGCTTCATCGCCGCCCCAGCAGCCAGTTCGCCACGCCGTGCAGGCGGCGCACGGCGGGCTCGCCGCGTGCGCCCACCAGCGGCTCGGCCAGCTCGGCCAGTTCGACCTGGCGCGCCGGCGTCAGCAATGGCGCGCGCTCGCCGAACGCGATCACCGCGGCCTGCTCGCCCGGACGCAGCGGCACCGGCGGCGCCAGCGCGTCGCCGATGCCGGCGGCGTGCACGGGGTTCGGCCGGTCGGCGTGGACCACCAGCGTGCCGGCGACCAGGTCGCCGAGCCGGCGGCCCCACGGGTCGGCGAGGCTGGTCAGCAGCCCCGCCGCGTAGCCGAACGGCAGCATGTCGACGACGCGCAGCAGGTTGCGGGTGAACGCGGCCAGCCAGCCGACCGGCGCGCCGTTGCCGGCGACCACGCGCAGGCCGAGCGCGCGCTTGCCGGGCGTCTGCCCGCGCCACGCGGCCTCGAACACCACCGGGTACAGCCAGAACACCGCGAACAGCACGACCAGGTACAGCCCCTGCCCGCCCGTGCCGAGCAGCGCCAGCACCATGCCGAGCACCGACAGAAGCGCGAACCGGATCGCGAAATCGATCGCCCACGCCAGCGCGCGCGGCACCGGGCCGGCCGCCGGCAGCCGCAGCGCCACGCCCTCGGGCGTGACCACCTCGCGCCGCGTGTCGAGCATCAGCGGCGGTTCCCCGCCCGCCACGCACTGCGTGGCGCGCGGCCGTCGTTCCCGGTCGCATCCGTGTGCACTGGTCCCTCGAATCGTCGTGCGTCCCCGCCGCCGAGCGTACGCGCAAGGCGCCGGGGCTGGCCAGCCGCGGGCGTCACGCGTCGGCGTCGAGGTAGTGGTCCTTCAGGCGCACGTAGTGACCGGCGCTGTACTGCAGCTGCTCGATCTCGCGGTCGGTCAGCCGGCGCACGAACTTCGCCGGGCTGCCGAGCCACAGCTCGGCCTCGCCGACGACCTTGCCCGGCGCGACGACCGCGCCGGCGCCGACGAAGCCGTAGCGCGACACGCGCGCGCCGTCGAGGATCTTCGCGCCCATGCCGACCAGGCAGAACTCGTCGAGCGTGCACGCGTGCAGGATCGCCGCGTGGCCGACGGTGACGTCGTTGGCGATCACCGTCGGCAGCCCGCCGGGCCGGGTGAACGGGCCCTCGTGGGTGACGTGGACGATGGTCCCGTCCTGCACGTTGGTGCGCGCGCCGATGTGGATTGAATTGACGTCGCCGCGGACCACGCAGCCGGGCCAGATCGAGACGTCGTCGCCGAGGCTCACTGCGCCGATCACGGTCGCGGCGGGATCGACGTAGACGCGTTCGCCGAGGGTCGGGGCGATGCCGAGGTAGCTGCGCAGGGTCATGGCGGCAGTTTAGGCGCTCGCCGCCGGGTCGCGGCCGGTCGGTGCGCTCGCGTCGGCGTCCCGAAACGTGGAGGCGCGCAACGCGCCGTAGACTCGGACGCATGGATGCCCTCGCCGACACCCCCATCGACGACCTCGCCGGCACGCGCGAACGACTGCGCATCGCCTGGCAGGCCCGCAAGCCCGACCTCGCCCAGCGCCGCGCCGACCTCGAGCGCCTGCGCGACGCGTTCCGCGCCGCCATCCCGGCGATGGACGCGGCGATCCGCGCCGACTTCGGCCACCGCTCCAGCCACGAGAACCTGATTTCCGAGGCGATGGTGACGCTGGCCGAGATCGACCACGCGCTGGACAACCTGCGCCGCTGGATGCGGCCGCGACGGGTCGGGGTCGGCTGGAAGCTGTGGCCGGCGACCGCCGAGCTGCGCTGCGAGCCGGTCGGCGTGGTCGGGATCATCGCGCCGTGGAACTACCCGGTGAACCTGGCGCTGGTGCCGCTGGCCTCGGCGATCGCCGCCGGCAACCACGTCTTCCTCAAGCCGTCCGAACACACCCCGCGCACCAGCGCCTGGCTGCGCCAGCTGCTGGCGTCGGTGTTCCCCGCCGACCGCGTCGCCGTCGCGCTCGGCGGCGCCGACGTCGGCGCGGCGTTCTCGGCGCTGCCGTTCGACCACCTGCTGTTCACCGGCTCGACCGCGGTCGGCCGCAAGGTCATGGCCGCAGCGGCGCCGAACCTCACGCCGGTCACGCTCGAACTCGGCGGCAAGGCCCCGGCGCTGGTGTGCGACGACTTCCCGCTCGACGTCGCCGCCGCGCGCATCGCCAGCGGCAAGTGGTTCAACGCCGGGCAGACCTGCATCGGCGTCGACTACGTGCTGGTCGACGCCGCGCGCCGCGACGCGCTCGTCGACGCGCTCGTGGCCGAGCTGCGCCGCCGCTACGGCGACGACTTCACCCAGGTCGAGGATTACACCCGGGTCATCAACGACAGCCAGTACCGCCGGCTGCAGGGCTACGTCCGCGACGCGCGCGAGCGCGGCCACCGGGTCATCGAGCCGTTCGCCGGCGCGGCCGACCGGCACGCGCGGCTGATCGACGAGGAGCACCTGTTCCCGCCGGTGCTGGTGGTCGAACCGGCGGCCGACGCCGAGGTCATGCGCCACGAGATCTTCGGTCCGATCCTGCCGGTGCTCGCCTACGCCGACCTCGACGACGCGATCGCGCGGATCAACGCGCTCGAGCGGCCGCTGGCGCTGTACCCCTTCAGCCACGACCGCGCGCGCGTCGACCACATCCTCGCCAACACGCTGGCCGGCGGCGTCACCGTCAACGACACGCTGCTGCACTTCGGAGCGCACAACCTGCCCTTCGGCGGAATCGGCGCCAGCGGCATCGGCGCGATCCACGGCCGCCACGGCTTCGAAACCTTCAGCAAGCAGCTGCCCGTGCTGCGGCAGCGCCGCTTCGCCGCCAGCGACTGGCTGAAGCCGCCGTACACCGGGCCGATCGACCGGATGATCCGCTGGCTGGCGCGCTGAGCGGCGTGCCGCGCGCGGCGGTGATGCGGCGCGGCACGGACGCCGCCGGGACCACGACGCACGTCACGCCGACGCGCCCATCCGCACCCGTCCGCGCCGCTTCGCTGCAGCGCAGCTTGACGCCGCGTTCGTCGGGGGCGTACTCACGGCGCACCGTCGAACCCGGCTGCGTGATGCCCAAGCCGCGCTTCCATGTCCGCCACCTGTGCCGGACCTACTACCTGAGCGAATGGTGGGACGAATAGCGTCCCGCTGAGCCCTCCCGGCCGCGCCGGGCACGCCGGCGACGCCGCCGGCCGATCGCTGCATCGCATCCAGACCCCACGCCCCGCGGCGCCATGCGCCGTGGCGGCGACCGCATCGGAGACCGTCCATGTCCGGTTTGCTTCCGCGCGCCGCGTCGCGCGCCGTTTCGCCGACCCGCCGCTTCGCACCGCTCCAGCGCACCGCCGTCGCCGCCGCCCTGTGCGGCGCCCTGCTCGCCCCCGCGTGGGCGTCGATCACCACCGAGTCCGAGGACAACAACACCGAAGGCCGCGCCGACGGGCCGATCGCGTCGGGCGTGCCGGTGGCCGGCAGCCTGTCGACCCGCCGCGACGTCGACTGGTTCTACGCCGACGTGCCGGCGCCCGGCACGGTCTCGGTGAGCCTCGGCCACGCAAGCGGCCGCGACTTCGACTGGGCGCTGTACCCGGCGAGCGGGTCGGCGGTCGCGACCGGCGCGAGCAGCTCGATCCCGGAGACCGGCAGCTACACCGCGCCGGCGGCGGGCCGCTACTTCGTCAAGGTCACCGCGTACAGCGGCAGCGGCGCGTACTCGCTGTCGATGAGCCTGCCCAACGGCAGCGGCGGCGGCGGCACCGACCCGCGACCGACCAAGCCCGGCAACCTGCAGAACTGGCTCACCGGCAGCGCCGCCGACTCCGGCCGGCAGCCGGTCAACGGCCCGGCGCTGCTGCTGATGGGCGGCGGCGTCGAGAACGACGAGGCGTTCACGCTGCGCGCGTTCCCGGTCGCCAACGGCGGCGACGTGGTGATCCTGCGCACCAGCGGCAGCAACGGCTACAACGACTACCTGTACAACCTGACGACCGGCGCGACCCGGCCCGACTCGGTCGAGACGCTGCTGCTCGACACCCGCGACAAGGCCAACTCCGACTACGCCGAGTGGGTCATCCGCAACGCCGAGCTGGTGTTCATCGCCGGCGGCGACCAGTCCGACTACCTCAACCAGTGGCAGGGCACGCGCGCGCAGACCGCGCTGCAGGCGGCGTACGACCGCGGCGCGGTGGTCGGCGGCACGTCGGCGGGCCTGGCGGTGCAGGGCGAGTTCGTCTACGACCCCGACGGCGTCACCGCGGTCACCAGCGCCGAGGCGATCGCCAACCCGTATCGCGGCAGCATCCTGTTCAACAGCGGCTTCCTCGACACGCCGCTGATGGAGGACGTGATCACCGACAGCCATTTCGCCCAGCGCGACCGCATGGGCCGGCTGCTGGCGTTCATGGCGCGCCTGCGGCAGGACAACACCACCGGCCGCATCGTCGGCGTCGGCATCGACGAGACCACGTCGCTGTTCGTCGACCGCACGGGGCTGGCGCGCGCCGACGGCGACGGCGCGGTCTACGTGGTCGAGGAAGACGCCGCGACCCTGCGGACCCAGGTGGTGTCCGGCCAGCCGCTGGTCTATCGCGACCTGCAGCGCACCAAGCTGGTCGAGGGGCAGACGTTCCACTTTTTCACCGGCGCGCACACCGGCACCCGCGCGGTGATCGGGGTCGACGGCCGCAACGCGACGCCGTTCACCCCGCCCAACCCGTACTGACCCGCCGCGCGTCGCGCGCGGTCCGGCACCGCCGGGTCGCGCGCGGGACGTCCGATTCGCGCAACTTAACGGCCGCTGGCCGCAATCGCGCCGCTGCCGTCGGCGCGCCGGGCCTGCGATGCTTGCCGCTGGCGCGCGGCGGCCCCCGGTCGCCGCCGACACCGACCGAACCCACGTGCCACGCGGCTGCCGCGAGAACCTCCCGCCATGATCCGTCCCTGCCGCTGTCACGATCACGATTCCGCCGCGCCGCGCGCGCGCCGCCGCGCTGCAGGGGCCTGAGCCCGTGTCGTCGGCCGAAGACGCCCTCGCCGCCGGACGCGCCGGCGCCCCCGCCCGCAGCCCCGACACGCTGCTGATCCTGCTCGCGGCCGCACTGCTCGCCGCGGCGATCGTGCCGTTCGTCCCGGCCGGCTACTTCACCCCGGGCGCGGCGGTCGCGCTCGACACCTTCCACTACGCCGACGCGCGGGTGCCGCTGCAGCTGTTTGCCAGCGGCGACGGAGAGGTCGGCCTGCTGAACCTGCTGTTCGACGGGCTGACCTCGGGCAACCGCAGCGCGGCCGCGGTCGGCGTGATCGCGTTCGTGCTGATCGTCGGCGGCGCGTTCGGACTGGTCCAGGCCAGCGGCGCGGTCGACCGCGGCCTGACCCAGCTGGTCACCGCCACCGGCGACCGCCCGACGCTGCTGCTGTCGGTGCTGTTCGTCGCGTTCTCGCTCGGCGGCGCGGTGTTCGGCATGGGCGAGGAAACGATCGCGTTCCTGGCGCTGCTGCTGCCGCTGGTGCGCAAGCTCGGCTACCCGCCCGAGGTCGGGGTGATGGTCACCTACCTCGCCAGCCAGGTCGGCTTCGGCACGTCGTGGATGAACCCTTTCAGCGTCGCGGTCGCGCAGAACCTCGCCGGCCTGCCGCTGCTGTCCGGCGCCGGCCTGCGCATGGCGATGTGGGCGACGTTCACCGTGGTCGGAATCGCCTACACGCTGCACTACGCGCGCCGCCACCGCGCGCCGCCGGCCCTGCGCGGCGAGGCATCCGCGCCGGTCGCGTCGACGGTCGAGTCGACAGTCGCGGCGGCGCCGCTCGAGCGCGCCGACTGGCTGGTGCTGGCGGCGACGCTCGCCACGGTGGCGTGGATCGTCTGGGGCGTGGTCGCCGGCGGCTACTACATCGCCGAGATCGCCAGCCAGTTCTTCGCGCTGGGACTGTTCGCCGGCGTGGTCGCGGTCGCGTCGGGCCGCATCACCGCCAACGGCGCCGCCGAGGCTTTCGTCAACGGCGTGCGCCAGCTGGTGCCGTGCGCGCTGGTGATCGCGCTGGCCAAGGGCATCCTCGGCCTGCTCGGCGGCTCGGACCCGCACGCGCCGTCGGTGCTGAACACGCTGCTGTTCTCGCTCGGCAGCAGCCTGCAGGGCACGCCGGAGCTGCTCGCCGCGCAGGGCATGCTGGTCGCGCAGAGCGTGTTCAACCTGTTCGTGACGTCGGGCTCGGCGCAGGCAGCGATCACGATGCCGCTGATGGCCGGCCTTGGCGACCTCGTCGGCGTCACCCGGCAGACCAGCGTGCTCGCGTTCCAGCTCGGCGACGGCCTGACCAACGTGCTGATCCCGACCTCGGCGGCGATGATGGGCGCGATCGGCGTGGCCGGGCTCGGCTACACCCAGTGGCTGCGCATCGTGTGGCGGCTGGCGCTGCTGATGGGGCTGCTGGCGATGGCGTTCGTCGCGCTCGCGGTGCTGACCGGCTACCGCTGAGCGGCCCCGCTCAGCCGGCGGCGAATGCGCGCAGCATCGCGACGGTGCGCGCGATGCCGTCGTCGTCGACGTCCAGGTGCGTGACCAGCCGGATCGACGGCGTGTAGCCGATCGACAGCCGCACGCGCGCGGCGTCGGCATGGGCGCGCAGCGCGTCCAGGCGCGCCGGGTCGACCTCGATGAACACCATGTTGGTGTGCTGCGACGCGACGCGCACGCCGTCGAGGCCGGCCAGCCCCGCCGCGAGCGCGGCTGCGTGCGCGTGGTCGTCGGCCAGCCGCGCGACGTGGTGGTCGAGCGCGTGCAGCGCGCCGGCCGCGAGCAGCCCGGCCTGGCGCATGCCCCCGCCGCAGACCTTGCGCCAGCGGCGCGCGCTTTCGATCAATGCGGCCGAACCGAGCAGCACCGACCCGACCGGTGCGCCGAGCCCCTTCGACAGGCACACCGACACGCTGTCGAAGTGCCGCGCGATCTCGCGCACCGGCACGCCGCATGCGACCGCGGCGTTGAACACGCGTGCGCCATCGAGGTGCAGCGCCAGCCCGCGCCGGTCGCACAGCGCGCGCGCGGCGGCGAGGTAGTCCAGCGGCAGCGGCCGCCCGTGCCAGGTGTTCTCCAGGCACAGCAGCCGGGTGCGGGCGAAGTGCGGGTCGATCGGCTTGATCGCGCGCTCCACCGCATCGAGCGGCAGCGTGCCATCGGCCGCGTGCACGATCGGCTGCGGCTGGATCGAGCCGAGCACCGCCGCGCCGCCGCCCTCGTACTTGTAGGTGTGCGCGTCCATGCCGACCAGGT
The DNA here is from genome assembly GCF_003586305.1 of Cognatilysobacter tabacisoli. Classification (GTDB taxonomy): domain Bacteria; phylum Pseudomonadota; class Gammaproteobacteria; order Xanthomonadales; family Xanthomonadaceae; genus Cognatilysobacter_A; species Cognatilysobacter_A tabacisoli. Next base: position 65,594 of record NZ_KZ987400.1, read on the forward strand.
ACTCGTCGCCGCGCGCGCAGTGCGCGATCAGCGCGAGCAGGTTCGACTGGGTGCCGGTCGGCACGAACAGCGCGGCGTCGAAGCCGAGCTCGTCGGCCAGCCGCGCCTGCAGCGCGTTGACGGTCGGGTCCTCGCCGTAGACGTCGTCGCCGACCGCCGCGCGCGCGATCGCCTCGCGCATCGGCGCGGTCGGCCGGGTGACCGTGTCGCTGCGCAGGTCGACCCAGCCGTCGCCGGCGTCGCGGTCAGCGGAAGCGATGGAGGTTGCGGGCATCGGGCGGGCTCGGTCGGGCGCGGGCCGACAGCATGCCATCCCGCCTGCCGGCGACGGCGCGGAGCGCCTGCGCGCCAGAGCGCCAGAGCGCGAGGGGGCTGCCTTAGACTGCGCGGCATGAAGATCGCCAGCTGGAACGTCAACTCCCTCAACGTGCGCCTGCCGCACCTGCAGCAGTGGCTGGGCACGTTCGCGCCGGACATCGTTGGGCTGCAGGAAACCAAGCTCGACGACGAGCGCTTCCCCGACGACGTGCTGCTCGAGGCCGGCTACCGCAGCGTATTCGCCGGGCAGAAGACCTACAACGGCGTGGCGATCCTGTCGCGCGAGCCGATCAGCGACGTGCAGGTCGGCATCCCCGGGTTCGAGGACGAGCAGAAGCGGGTCATCGCCGCGACCGTCGGCGCGCCCGGATCGCCGCAGGCGCTGCGCATCGTCAACCTGTACGTCGTCAACGGCCAGGACGTCGGCACCGACAAGTACGCGTACAAGCTGCGCTGGCTCGAGGCCGTGCGCGGCTGGCTGGCCGACGAGCTGCAGCGGCATCCGCGCACGGTGGTGATGGGCGACTTCAACATCGCGCCCGACGAGCGCGACGTGCACGATCCGGCGGTGTGGAACGACGCGCACATCCTGACCTCGCGCGCCGAGCGCGACGCGCTGCTGGCGCTGCAGGGCCTCGGCCTGCACGACGGCTTCCGCCTGCACCACGACGACGCCGGCGTGTTCAGCTGGTGGGACTACCGGCAGGCCGCGTTCCGCCGCGACCTCGGCCTGCGCATCGACCTGACGCTGCTGTCGGACGCGCTGCGCGCCGAGTGCCGCGCCGCCGGCATCGACCGCGAGCCGCGCACCTGGGAGCGGCCGAGCGACCACGCGCCGGCGTGGGTCGCGCTGGGCTGACGCGCGGACCGGCGCGTCCGCCTGGAGCCCGCAACGAAGAAGGCCCGGCGATGCCGGGCCTTCTTCTGTCCGTTCGGATCGCGTCTTAGCGGACGCGGCCGCGACGGAACAGGTTGACGATCGCGAGCAGCACGATCGCGCCGACCAGCGACATCAGCAGGCCAGCGATGCTGAAGTTGCCGTCGTTGATGTCGCCGCCGCCCAGACCCAGCATGCCGCCGATCCAGCCGCCGAGGAAGGCGCCGATGATGCCGACGATGATGTTGAGGAAGATGCCCTGCTGGCCATCGGTCTTCATGATCATGCTGGCGATCCAGCCAATGATGCCGCCGACGATCAGCCAAATGATGAAACCAATCATGTCGCTCTCTCCTGTCCTGGGGTGAAATTCCGCTCCCGTTGTTGGGAGGCGGGACGGAGTGTGTATAGGGCCCCGTGACGGAGACGTGCCCGGGACGTGAGCACTACGTGATCAGGCGCCGAGCAGCGCCAGCAGGGCCTGGCGCGGCAGCTTGCCGGTCTCGTTGCGCGGCAATTGCGCTACGCAGCGCACCCGGCGCGGCAGGAATACCGGGTCGACGTGCGGGCGCAGGCCGCTGACGATCGCCGCCGCGTCGAGCCCCGGGGCGACGGCCAGCGCGGCGATCCGGCGCACGCCGCGGTCGTCGGGCTCGAGCTGCACCACCACCCCGTCGACGACGCCGGGCACCGCCAGCAGCCGGCGGGTCAGGTCGCCGAGCGACGCGCGCTTGCCGGCGATCTCGAGCAGGTCGGCGCTGCGGCCGCGCAGCGCGAACCGGCCCAGGGGGTCGAGTTCGACAAGGTCCGCCAGCACCACCGGCGCGGCCAAGTGCGGCGCGTGCACCGCGGTGCCGTCCGGCTGCGGCGCGATGCGCACGCCCGGCAGCGGCGTCCACGCCGCGTCGCGCGCGGTGCGGCGGATCGCGAACACGCAGGTTTCGGTCGAGCCGAACATCTCGCGCACCTCGCAGCCGTAGCGCACCTCGGCCTCGGCGGCCAGTTCGCTCGACAGCGGCGCGGTCGCCGAGACGATGCCCGCCAGCGGCGGCAGCGCGACGCCCGACCCGAGCAGCGCGCGCAGGTGCATCGGCGTGGTCACCAGCAGCGGCGGCCGCGTCGCGTCGCGCAGCGCGGCGGCGATGTCCTCGGGGAAGAACGGCCGCGCGGCGTGCACGGCCACGTCGGCCAGCAGCGGCAGCAGCACCGACAGCTCCATGCCGTACATGTGCTGCGGCGGCACGGTCGCGACCACTTCGGTGCCGCCGTCGTGCAGCAGGCCGGCCAGCGCCGCCACGTTCTGCGCGGTGCTCGCGCGGAAGCTGGCCCAGGTCTTCGGGTTCGGCTTCGGCTGGCCGGTGCTGCCGGACGTAAAGCCGATCGCGACCAGCGCGTCGTCGCCGATGCGCGGCGACACGCCGTCGGCCTGCGGCAGCGCATCGGGCAGCTCGTGGTAGCGCGGCGGCTTCGGCGCGTCCGGCGCGTGCGCGGTGTCGCCGAGGCAGTAGCTGTCCGGGTAGTGGTCGACCACGTGGCTGACCTCGGCCGGCGCGCGCGACGCCGGCAGCAGCGTGGTCTGCCCGCGCATCGCCGCCGCGCAGAACCCGACCAGGAAGTCGTAGCGGTTCTCGCACAGGTTGATCGCGTGGCCGGCCGCCGGCAGCCCGGCGGCGACGGCGCGGACCTCGCGGACGAAGCGCTCCAGCGTGACCGGGCCGTCGGGGCCGAACGCGACCGCGCGCGCCGGCGCGCCGGCGACCAGCGCACTGCAGCCCGACGCGCCTGCGCCGGACATGAGCTGCGCCGTTTCGATCACTGCCGACATGGACTGCGTTTCCCCGGCCGGACTGCGGCCGCTCCCCCAACCGGTAGCTTACGCTGGGGTGCCGGACCGAGACCAAGCGCAGCATGCCCGCGAACCCGTCGAGCCACCGTCACGGCCCCGTCGCGTGGGGCTGGCTGCCACACGCGCCGCGCGCGCCGGGCGAGGCGCTGGCGCGCGTCTGGCTGGCGGCGCAGCTCGGCCTCGACGACCCCGCTGCGCTGGCGCTCGTCCGCGACGCACGCGGCAAGCCGCGGCTGGCCGGACCGCACGCCGGCCTCGACTGCAACTGGAGCCACAGCGGCGACGGGCTGGTCGTCGCGCTGGCCGATGGCGTCGACGTCGGCGTCGACCTCGAGCGCGTGCGCCCGCGGCCGCGCGCACTGGAGCTCGCCGGCCGCTTCTTCACCGCGACCGAACGCGACTGGCTCGCGGCGCAGCCCGATGCCGGCGCGCGCGAACGCAGCTTCGTGCGGCTGTGGTGCGCGAAGGAGGCGGTGCTGAAGGCGCACGGGCACGGGCTCGCGTTCGGCCTGCACCGGCTGCGCTTCGCCGAGCGCGACGGCGCGCTGGCACTGGTCGAATGCGATGCCGCACTCGGCCCGGTGGCGCGCTGGACCCTGCACGAACTGCGCCCGGCCGACGGCTACGTCGGCGCGCTGGCCTGGCGCGCGCGCTGAGCCCCGCGGCGGCATCGGCGATACTGCGCGCCGCATGAGCACGCCGACCTCCGCCGCCGCCCTTCCCGCCGACCTGCGCCCGACCCTGGAGGCCGGCCTGCGCGAGCTGGCGCTCGACCCGACGCTGGCCGCGCCGCTGCTCGACTACCTCGCGCTGCTGGCGCGCTGGAACGCCACCTACAACCTGACCGCGATCCGCGACCTGCGCGAGATGGTCGGCAAGCACCTGCTCGACTCGCTGGCGATGCACCCGTTCGTCGACGGACTCGTCGCCACCGGCGGCGCGCTGGCCGACCTCGGCACCGGCCCGGGCCTGCCCGGCATCCCGCTGGCGATCGTCAAGCCGGGCCTGAAGGTCACGCTGGTCGAGAGCAACGGCAAGAAGGCGCGGTTCCTGCGCGAGGCGGTGCGCCAGCTCGGCCTGCGCGACGTGCGCGTGGCCGAGTCGCGGATCGAGGCGCTCGACGAGCCCGGCGCGTTTGCGGCGATCACCGCGCGCGCGCTGGCGACGCTGCCGCTGATCGTCGAGCTCGGCGGCCATTTGCTCGCCCCCGGCGGCCGGCTGCTGGCGATGAAGGGCGTGCACCCGGCCGACGAGATCGCCGCGCTGCCGGCCGGCTGGGCGGCGACCGGATCGAACCCGCTGCGGGTTCCGGGGCTGGCCGCCGAGCGGCACCTGGTCGTGGTCGAGCGCCGCGACGGCGCCTGAGCGCGGCACGGCGTTTACGCGACCCCCCGTTCGGACACCGCGGCGACCCAGCGGGCATAATCCCCGGTCCGGCCCCGGCCGGCACCCGCCTTTTTCCGCACCGCCCGCTCAACTTCAGGGGATCGCGCCGCATGGCCCGCATCATCGCCGTCGCCAACCAGAAAGGCGGGGTCGGCAAGACCACCACCGCGGTCAACCTGGCCGCCGCGCTCGCCCGCGCGCCCAAGCGCGTGCTGCTGGTCGACCTCGACCCGCAGGGCAACGCCACGATGGGCAGCGGCGTCGACAAGCGCGAGATCGGCAACTCGATCACCGAGGTGCTGATGGGCGAGGCGACGGTCGCCGACGCGATCGTGCGCACCGGCGAGGAGTTCGACCTGCTGCCGGGCAACATCGACCTGACCGCGGCCGAGATCCGGCTGATGGGCGAGGACGCGCGCGAGCAGCGGCTCAAGGACGCGCTGGCACCGCTGCACCGCAACTACGACTTCATCCTGATCGACTGCCCGCCGGCGCTGTCGCTGCTGACCCTCAACGCGCTGACCGCGGCCGACTCGGTGATCGTGCCGATGCAGTGCGAGTACTACGCACTGGAGGGCATCAGCGCGCTGGTCGACACGATCGAGGCGATCAAGGGCCGGCTGAACCCCGCGCTGGAAATCGAGGGCGTGCTGCGGACCATGTTCGACGTGCGCAACAACCTCGCCAACGCGGTGTCGGCCGAGCTGACCAACCACTTCGGCGAGCGCGTGTTCCGCACGATCGTGCCGCGCAACGTGCGCCTGGCCGAGGCGCCGAGCCACGGCCAGAGCATCGTCGGCTACGACCGCGCCAGCCGCGGCGGCATCGCCTACCTCGGGCTTGCCGGCGAGGTGCTGCGCCGCCAGCGCGAGCGCGAGCAGGCGGCGAAGGCCGCCGCCAAACCGGCGACGTCGGAGACCGCGGCATGAGCACGGCGAAGAAGCGCGGCCTCGGCCGCGGGCTGGAAGCGCTGCTCGGCCCCAAGGCCGCCGCCGAGGCGCCGGTGTTGGAAGCCACCGAGCACGACAGCCTGCGCGTGCTGCCGGTCGACGCGCTGTCGGCCGGCAAGTACCAGCCGCGCAAGCACTGGGACGACGAGAAGCTCGCCGAGCTGGCCGAGTCGATCAAGGCGCAGGGCGTGATCCAGCCGATCGTCGTGCGCGACGTCGGTGGCAAGCGCTACGAGATCATCGCCGGCGAGCGTCGCTGGCGCGCCAGCAAGCTGGCCGGGCTGGCGGACATCCCGGTGGTCATCCGCGAGGTCGACGACCGCACGGTCGTGGCGATGGCGCTGATCGAGAACATCCAGCGCGAGGACCTCAACCCGCTGGAAGAGGCCACCGCGCTGCAGCGGCTGATCGACGAGTTCGACCTGACCCACGCGCAGGCCGCCGAGGCGGTAGGGCGTTCGCGCGCGGCGGTGTCGAACCTGCTGCGCCTGCTCGAGCTGCCGCCGGAGATCCGCACGCTGGTGGAGACCCGCGCGATCGAGATGGGCCACGCCCGCGCGCTGCTGGCGCTGGCGCCGCAGGCCGCGATCGCGCTGGCGCGCCAGGCCGCCGAGTTCGGCTGGTCGGTGCGTGAGGTCGAGCACCGCGTGCAGCAGCTCAGCGCCGGCGTGATCCCGACCAACGGCAAGGCCAAGCCGGCCAAGGCCAAGCCGCAGGCCGACATCGTCACCCTCGAGCGCGAGCTGGCCGAGACGCTTGGCACCAAGGTCAACGTGCTGCACGGGCGCGGCGGCAAGGGCCGGCTGGTCATCCATTACAGCGACCTCGACTCGCTCGAGGGCGTGCTCGAGCGGCTGCGCAACCGCGCCGAATAAGCGGCTCCGCCCGCGCCGGCTGAGCGGAACCCAACGCCGCGCGCGCCGGCCGTCGCCGAAGCGCGCGCGTCGGCGCACAATGCGCCCCCATGACGAACCCGCACACCGGCGTCGCTGACGCCTCTGCCGCCACTGGCCACCGCGCATGACGGCACTGCCGCAGCTGTCGGTCGTCGTGCCGGTGTTCAACGAGCGCGACAACGTCGCCCCGCTGGTGCACGAGATCACCGCCGCGCTGCGCGGCCGCGCGCCCGGCGACGGCGGCGCGTTCGAGATCGTCTACATCGACGACCGCTCGCGCGACGACACGCTCGCGGTGCTCCGGCAGCTGCAGGCCGAGGTGCCCGAGCTGCGCGTGCTGCACCACGAGCGCCAGAGCGGCCAGAGCACCGCGATCCGCAACGGCGTCAAGGCCGCGCGCGGCGCGTGGATCGCCACGCTCGACGGCGACGGCCAGAACGACCCGGCCGACATCCCGAAGCTACTGGCCGAACGCGCCAGGTCCCCGGACGCGGTCAAGCTGTTCGCCGGCTGGCGCGTGCAGCGCCAGGACTCGGGCAGCAAGCGCTGGGCATCGAAGTGGGCCAACGCGATCCGCGCGCGGATGCTGCGCGACGACACGCCCGACACCGGCTGCGGGATCAAGCTTTTCGAGCGCGAGGCGTTCCTCGACCTGCCGTACTTCGACCACATGCACCGCTACTTGCCGGCGCTGATGCAGCGCGCCGGCTGGACGACGGTCAGCGTGCCGGTCAACCACCGCCACCGCACCTCCGGCGTGTCGAAGTACAACAACCTCAACCGCGCGCTGGTCGGACTGCGCGACCTGCGCGGGGTCGCATGGCTGATCGCGCGGTCGCGGCGCACCGCGGTGCGCGAGCTCTGACGCGGAGGCGCCGATGGCCGTCGACTTCATGAACACCCCGATCGCCTGGCTCGAATGGACCGGCCTGCACATGTCGCCGTGGAAGGTGATCGGCCTGACCGGCGCGCTGATGTTCGGCGGCCGCTGGCTGGTGCAGTTCGTCGCCTCGCGCCGGCAGGGCAAGCCGGTGATCCCGCGCCTGTTCTGGTACATGAGCCTGGTCGGCAGCGCGATGACGCTGAGCTACTTCGTGTTCTCGCAGAAGCAGGACTCGGTCGGGGTGATCCAAAACCTGTTCCCGGCGTTCACCGCGGCCTACAGCCTGTACCTGGACATCAAGCACCGCGGCTGGCACCGGGACCGGGCCACGCACTGACGGCGCACCGGGTCCGACGACCTCGGCTTCGACCTGCGGGCTGCAGGGTCGGGCCGCCGGCGGGAGCCGCATCCGTCGCACGGGCCGCCGACCCCGGCAAGGCGCCGCGCGGGCCCGCCCGCCCCTGTGGATAAGTGCTTGCCCGGCTCGCGGCCGGCGTGCATAATGCGCGGCTCGCTGCGTCCGGCCTGCCTGTGAGGGCACCGCCGGGCGGACCCGGAAGCGCGATTCCGGCCCGCCTCGTGCAGCGAGGGACGTCCACCCGCATCGCGCATCGCCACGTGCACCCGCACCGGCGCTGGGGCCGCCGCCTCCCAGGCCATGGGAAGCCCAACTACCTTTCGAGGTGCGTATGTCCCGAGTTTGCCAAGTAACCGGCAAGCGTACGACGACCGGCAACAACGTCTCGCACGCCATGAACAAGACCCGCCGCCGTTTCCTCCCGAACCTGCACGAGCGCCGGTTCTGGGTTGCCAGCGAGAACCGCTGGGTGAAGCTGCGCGTTTCCACCGCTGCCCTGCGCACCATCGACAAGAACGGCATCGACGCCGTGCTCGCCGAGCTCCGTGCCCGCGGCGAGAAGATCTGAGGAGGACTGAACGATGGCTTCCAAGCGCGACAAGATCCGCCTCATCTCGACGGCCGGCACCGGTCACTTCTACACGACCGACAAGAACAAGAAGAACACGCCGAACAAGATGGAGGTCAAGAAGTACGACCCCGTCGTGCGCAAGCACGTGCCGTACAAGGAAGGCAAGATCAAGTAAGCCGCCCGCGGCTCGCCTGATCGCTGCATCCCCGAAGCCCGCCGCAAGGCGGGCTTCGTCGTTTCCGGGTTCCGCGCACCGGCGGCGGGCCGTCGCGCCCGACGCGCGCGCCGCCTGCGACCTTGGTCGACCCGCGCCCCCGCCGGACCCGTGCGCGGCCGGCCCGGCCGTACACTCGGGCCATCGTGACGCGGCGGGGGCCGACGTGATCCCAGGCTGGGTGCTGCTGCTGGTGTCGGCCGGCTACGTCGGCGTGCTGTTCGCGGTCGCCTACTACGGCGACCTGCGCGCCGCTTCGCCGCGCTGGCCGTGGATGCGCCCGGCGATCTACTCGCTGGCGCTGGCCGTGTACTGCTCGTCGTGGACGTTCTACGGCGCGGTCGGCACCGCCGCGCGAACCGGGCTGGGCTTCCTGCCGATCTACCTCGGCCCGATGCTGCTGCTGCTGTTCGCCTGGCGCATCCTCGAGCGGCTGGTGCTGATCTCAGGTGAGCAGCGCATCGTGTCGATCGCCGACTTCCTGTCGTCGCGCTACGGCCGCGCGCCCGGGCTGGCCGCCCTGGTCGCGGCGGTCGCGCTGACCGCGGCAGTGCCGTACGTCGCGCTGCAGTTCAAGGCGGTGGCGATGAGCGTGCAGGTGCTGGCCGGCGCGCCGGCCGACCCCAGCGTGCTGTCGGACCCGGCGCTGTACGTGGCGCTGCTGCTGGCGGTGTTCGCGATCCTGTTCGGCACGCGCCAGATCGACGCGACCGAGCACCACCGCGGCATGGTGCTGGCGGTGGCGCTGGAGTCGCTGGTCAAGCTGCTGGCGTTCGTCGCGATCGGCGTGTTCGCGCTGTTCCACCTGCCCGGCACCGGCGGCATGGTCGACCGCGTCGTGCAGGCCGCGCAGGTCGTCACCGCGCCGGGGCTGCCGGCCGGCTTCCTCGCCCAGACCCTGCTCGCGTTCGCGGCGATCGTGTGCCTGCCGCGGCAGTTCCACGTCGCGGTGGTCGAATGCCAAGACGCCGGCGACCTGCGCCCGGCGCGCTGGCTGTTCGGCGGCTACCTGGCGCTGATCTGCGTGTTCGTCGTGCCGATCACGCTGGCCGGGCAGACCGTGCTGGCCGGCACCGGCGCCTCGCCCGACACCTACGTGCTGGCGCTGCCGCTGGCGCTGGACCGCGACCTGCTCGCGCTGATGGTCTACATCGGCGGCTTCTCGGCGGCGACCGGCATGGTGATCGTCGCCAGCGTGGCGCTGTCGACGATGGTCAGCAACGACCTGGTCGTGCCGGTGCTGCTGCGCGGCGGCGCGCTGAAGGACGGCGTCGGGCTCGACCGCCGCGTCGTGTGGGTGCGCCGGGCGACCATCGTCGCGCTGGCGCTGATGGCCTACGCGTGGCACCGCGGCTCCGGCGGCGACACCCTCGCCCAGCACGGCCTGCTGGCGTTCGCGGCGGTCGCGCAGTTCGCGCCGGGGCTGATCGGCGGGCTGTACTGGCGCGGCGCCAGCCGTGCCGGCGCGTTCGCCGGGCTGTTCGCCGGCGCGTCGGTGTGGCTGTACACGCTGCTGCTGCCGGCGCTGGCGCGCAGCGCCGGGCTGGCCACGCAGTGGATCGACGACGGCCCGCTCGGCATCGTGTGGCTGCGCCCGGAGCAGCTGTTCGGCCTGACCGGCTGGGACGCGCTGACCCACGGCGTGTTCTGGTCGCTGCTGTGCAACGTCGGCGCGTTCCTGTTCTTCTCGGTGCGCCAGCGCCCGCGCATGCAGGACCAGCTGCTGGCGGCGCCGTTCCTCGACCCGTACGTGCGCCGGCCGCCGCTGGGCCCGGGCGGCTGGGCCGGCAGCGTGCGCGGCGGCGAGCTGCTGGCGCTGGCCGAGCGCATCGTCGGCGAGCGCCACGCGCGCCGCGCGTTCGAGGACTACGCCCAGCAGCAGGGCGGCGCATGGCAGCCCGATCAGCCGGCCGACCGCGCGATGGCGCAGTTCACCGAGCGCCTGCTGGCGTCGGCGATCGGCGCGGCGTCCGCACGCTTGACTCTCACCAGCGCGCTGCGCGGCTCGGGCATGGAGCTCGGCGAGGTCGTCGCCCTGCTCGACGAGGCCAACCAGGAGCTGCGCTTCAACCGGCAGATCCTGTCGACGACGCTGGAGAACATCAGCCAGGGCGTCAGCGTGGTCGACCCGGAGATGCGGCTGGTCGCGTGGAACCGCCGCTACCAGGAGCTGTTCGGCTACCCCGACGGCATGCTCTACGTCGGCCGGCCGGCCAGCGACCTGATCCGCTGGAACGCCGAGCGCGGCGAGCTGTCGGCCGCGGCCGGCGGCGGCGCGCTGAGCGAGCGCGAGATCGACGAGCAGGTGCGCCGGCGGCTGGGCCACATGCGCGCCGGCACGCCGCACGTGTTCGAACGCATCCGCCCGAGCGGCCAGGTGATCGAGATGCGCGGGCAGGCGCTGCCCGGCGGCGGCTACGTGACCAGCTACAGCGACGTCACCGACTACAAGCGCGCCGAGCAGGCGCTGCGCGACGTCAACGAGACGCTCGAGCAGCGCGTCGAGCAGCGCACGCGCGAGGCCGAGGCCGCGCAGCAGTCGAAGACGCGCTTCCTCGCGGCGGTGTCGCACGACGTACTGCAGCCGCTCAACGCCGCGCGGCTGTTCACCTCGGCGCTGCGCGAGAGCGACAGCGCGACCGAGCAGTCGCACCTGGGCGAGCGCATCGACGCCTCGCTGCGCGCGGCCGAGGACCTGCTCGACGGCCTGCTCGACATCTCGCGCCTCGACGCCGGCGCGCTGCAGCCGGAGGTCAGCGACTTCGACGCGGTCGAGCTGCTGCGCGAGCTGGCCGCGCAGTACGCGCCGACCGCGTCCGGCCGCGGCCTGCAGCTGCGCGTGCGCACGCCGCACCCGACCCTGCCGGTGCGCAGCGACCGCCGGCTGCTGCGCCGCGCGCTGCAGAACTTCCTCGCCAACGCGCTGCGCTACACCCGCGAGGGCGGCGTGCTGATGGCCGCGCGCGTGCGCGACGGCGCGGTCGAGCTGCAGGTGTGGGACACCGGCCCGGGCATCTCCGAGCACCACCTCGGCCAGATCTTCGAGGAGTTCCGCCGCTTCGAGCCGCCGGCGGCCAGCGGCGAGCGCGGCCTCGGGCTGGGCCTGTCGATCTGCCAGCGCATCGCGCGCACGCTCGACCACCCGCTGTCGGTGCGCTCGCGCGTCGGGCGCGGCAGCGTGTTCTCGATCGCGGTGCCGTTCGGCCGGGCGCAGTTTGCCGCAACGCCGCACGCGGCCGACGCGGTCGAGCCGATCCCGGATTCGCTCGCCGGCCTGCGCGTGCTGTGCGTCGACAACGACCACGAGATCCTCGAGGGGATGCGCGCGCTGCTGACACGCTGGCACGCGGTGACGTTGACCGCCGCGACCGCCGACGAGGCGATCGCGCTGCTCGCGCAGCAGCCGGACGTCGCGCTGGTCGACTACCACCTGCACGACCGCCTCGACGGCCTCGGCGTGATCGACGCGCTGCGCGCGCAGCTCGGCTTCGCGCTTCCGGCGCTGCTGCTGACCGGCGACGGCAGCGACGCGGTCAAGCTGGCCGCACGCGAGCGCGGCTGCCGGGTGCTGACCAAGCCGGTCAAGCCGGCGTCGCTGCGCGCGTGGCTGGCCGCGCAGCGCAACGCCGTGCAGGCGTAGGGCCACTGTCCGGCGCGCGGTTCGCGCCGCGTTTCGCAAGGGAACGCACGGGGATGACTGCATGAACGACGCAAGCGCACGCCGGCTTCGCCACGCCCTCGCCGCGACGCTGGCGTGCGGCCTCATCGCCGGCGTCGCGATCGCCGCGCCGCCGCGGCCGCCGCCGCCGCGCGTCGAGGCGGTCGTCGACACGGTGCACGGCGTACGCATCGCCGATCCGTACCGGTGGATGGAAGCGGGCGGCGCCGACTTCGACGCGTGGACGCGCGCGGAGGCGGCGCATGCACGCGCCGTGCTGGATACGATCGACGGCCGCGTCGCGCTCGGCGAGCGCATCCGCGGGCTCGACCGCCCAGGCCGCGCGATCCAGGACCTCCAGGTGCGCGGCGACCGCTGGCTGTACCGGCGCGCGGATGGCGACGGCGCGCTGCAGCTGCTGGTACGCGACGGCGCGCAGGGGCGCGAGCGCGTCGTCGACCTGATGGCCGCCCTCCCCGCAGCCGACGGGCCGTGGTCGGAGGTCGCCGCCGCGCGCGTGCTGTCGCCGGACGGCCGCCACCTGGCGTTCGGCACGACGCAGAAGGGCGAAGAGTTTCCGACCCTGCGCGTGTACGACCTCGTCGCGAACCGGCTGCTGCCCGACGCGATCCGCTGGCCGCTGTGGGCCGACTCCAACGGCTTCCGCCCGCGCTGGCTCGCCGACGGCTCCGGCTTCTTCTACGTGCGTCGGCCCGACGCCAGCGACGCGATGGACAACACCGCGCGCGCGCGCCGCGGGCAGGTGTTCGTGCACCGCCTCGGCACGCCAGTGGCCGACGACCGCGCGCTGTTCGGCCACGGGCTCACCGCCGGCATCGACGAAGCCGACACGCTGTACGTCAACGGCGAGCCGCACCCGCGCTGGCTGTCGATCTGGCGGCGTAAGCCGTCCGGGCTGGAGCTGTGGATCGTCGACCTCGACGCCGCGGGGGGCACCGCGCCGCCGCCGTCGCGACGGGTGTGGTCGTCCGACATCCGCGTACCGGGCTTCGGCGTGCGCGGCGATTTCCTCTATACCGCCGACGCCGCGGGCAGCCCGCGCTTCCGCGTGGTGCGCTACGACCTGCGCGAGGCCGCGCCGCAGCCGCAGGTGGTGCTGCCGCAGCAGGAGGGCGTGCTGACCCAGCTGGCCGTTGCGGCCGACGGCGTGTACGCGGTCGAGTCGCTGCTGAGCCAGGCGCGGCTGCACGTGATCGACGACGCCGGCGCGCGCGCGATCGCGCTGCCGGCCGGCGTGGTCGAGTCGCTCGCCGTCGGCGTCGAGGGCCGCGGCGCGTGGCTGTCGCAGGTCGACTGGCTGTCGCCGCGGCGCGGGTGGCTGGTGGACCCGGGCGACCGGGCGCCGCGTGCGTCCGCGCTCGATGCCGGCAGCGACGCGACGCCACTCGACGCGCGCACCGAGCTGCGCTGGGCGATCGCCCGCGACGGCGAGCGCATTCCATACACGCTGGTGCGCACGGCCGGCGCGCGCGACGACGGCGGCGCGTTCGTGATGATGGACGGCTACGGCTGCTTCGGGGTCAACAACACCCCGTTCTACTGGCCGTCGCTGCAGGCGTGGCTCGAACGCGGCGGCGCGTTCGTGCGCGTCGCGCTGCGCGGCGGCGGCGAACTCGGCGCCGACTGGCACCGCGCCGGCCGCGACCGCAACAAGCCGGCCGCGTTCGAGGATGCGATTGACGTGGCCAAGGACCTGGTGCGCACCGGCGTCACCCGCCCCGGCCGCATCGGCGCGACCGGCGGCAGCTGCGGCGGCATGACGATGGGCATGGCCGCGCTCGAGGCGCCGCACCTGATCGGCGCGGCGGTGCTGTCGGTCGGCGCGTTCGACCAGCTGCGCATGGCCGACCGCTCCGCCGCGGGCGCGCGCAGCATCCGCGACATCGGCGACCCGGCCACGGCCGAGGGCGTGCGCCGCATCACCGCGCTGTCGCCGTACCAGCAGGTGCTCGACGGCGCCCGCCGCCCCGCGTTCCTGATCGGCAGCGGCGCCACCGACTACACGATCCCGCTGTGGGTCGGCGGCAAGTTCGTCGCCCGGCTCAACGCCGCCGCGCCCGACGGACCGCCGGTGCTGTGGGACATCAAGTGGGAGGGCGGGCACAACGCCGGCGTCGACTACGTGCAGCTCGACACCGACCAGTTCGCGTTCCTGCTCTGGCAGCTCGGCCACCCGGATTTCCAGCCGCGGGCCGCCGCGCGCTAGCGACGACGTGCGCCGGGCGGCCTAGCGCGCGTCGAGCCCCGAGCACGTTGCCGGCGCGGGCTTGCCGGCGAAGCGGTCGCGCGTCCACGCCATCAGGTCGGCGGTGTACGGCGAGTCGGGCGCGACGACGCTGAGGTGGTCGCGCCCGGGGTAGCGGCGGTAGTCGATCGCCTGGCCGGCCGCGCAGCGCCGGGCGACGAACGCGCGCTGCACGTCGGGCAGCACCAGGTCGTCGGCGTCGCCCTGGGCCAGCAGCACCGGCACGCCGATGCGCGCGTCCGGCGTGTTCTGCGCGAGCCGCTCGCCGAGCGCGCCGCCGGCCGGGTCGCGGGCGAAGATGCTGCCGCCGGCGGCCATCGCCTCGGCCACCGACAGCAGCGACTGGCGACCGGCCAGGCAGCGGCCGGCCATGTCGCGCGCGAGCCATCGCGCTTCGGGCCGCGTGTACGCGTCGAAGTCGACGTCGTCGTAGTGCGCGTCGTAGGCCTGCAGCACGTACGAGGTCATGATCCGGCCGACCGGCGCGTCGGCGATGCGGCGGATCATCGCGCGCAGGTCGCTGGCCGGCGCGACCGCGGCGACCGCGACGACGCCGGCATCGGGCGCATAGCCGGGCGCGCGGATCGCGGTCCACAGCGCGGCGTTGCCGCCCTGCGAATGGCCCCACACCACCGTGACCGCGCCAAGTGCGGCCGACTCGACGGCGCGCGCGGCGCGCACCGCGTCGAGCGCCGAGCGGGCCTGGCCCTCGCCGATCAGGTACGGGTGCGGCCCCGGCGTGCCCTGGCCGACGTAGTCGGTGGCGACGATCGCCCAGCCGGCGGCAAGCGCCGGCTCGAACGCCGGCACGTTGGCGAACGGTGCGTCGAGCAGCGATGGCGCGCAGCCCGGCATCACGCCGGTGGTGCCGTGGGTCCACGCGACGACCGGTCGCGGCGTCGCCGCGGGTGCGGCCGGGACGACGACGATCGCGCTGGCAATCGCCGGCGCGCCGGCGTCGCGGGTGGTCGTGTACAGGATCCGCCACGCCTGCGCCCTGGCCGGCACGCCGCGGGTGAACGGCTCGCTGCGCAGCAGCGCGCCGGGCCGCGCGGGCACGTCGTCGGGCGGCACGTAGAACGCTTCGGGCGCGACCGGGCGCGAGTAGAACCACCACGCGGCGAGCAGCACCACGATCAGCGCCAGCAGCGACAGCAGCGCGCGGCGCAGCGATCGCGGCAGGCGGGCGTCGGCGCGCAACGGACGGGCGGTCGGCTTCGTCTGCATCGTCGGGTCCCCGGGGCGTAGGGGTCGGCCGGAGGACGGTCCGGCGCGCCTGCGCCGATGCTGAACCGGGAGCGCCAGCGCAGCAAGCGGGCGGCGAAGGATCTGCTGGCGCCGTCGCAGCGTGCGCCGCGGGAGCGCGACGGGCGGCGCGGCACGGCGGCCCGGCGGCGCTACTCGGCGTCTTCGGGCGGCAGCACGATCGCGCCCGGGTCCAGCGCCAGGCGGCCGGCGATCAGCACGGCCTGGGTGCGGTTGTTGGCGCCGAGCTTGCGCAGGATCGCGGTGACGTGGGCCTTGACCGTCGCCTCCGACACGCCGAGCTCGTAGCCGATCTGCTTGTTGAGCAGGCCGGCCCCGAGCATCTGCAGCACGCGGAACTGCTGCGGGGTGAGGTCGCGCAGCCGCTGCGCGGCGTCGTGCTCGTCGGCGGCCGCGGCCGGCGCGGTGAACGCGGCCGGCGGAGCCCAGCGGTCGCCGTCGAGCACGCGCTCGATCGCCTCGCCCAGCTGCGCCGAATCGGCCGACTTCGGGATGAAGCCCATCGCGCCGTGGTCGAGCGCGCGGCGCATCACCGCCGGCTCTTCGCGCGCGGACACCACGACGATCGGCAGCTGCGGGTGCAGCGCGCGCAGGTGCACCAGCGCGCTGAACCCCTGCGCGCCGGGCATGTTGAGGTCGAGCAGCAGCAGGTCGGCGTCGGGCTCGCGCTCGACCAGCGCGTGCAGCGCGTCGACGCTGTCGGCCTCGTGCAGGCGCGCGTCGGGCACCACGCGCGCGACCGCGCCGCGCAGCGCCTCGCGGAACAGCGGGTGGTCGTCGGCAACGAGGATCACGGGCGAGGACAGCATCGGCATGCGCCCGAGGCTACGGGACCCGGCGCTCGCGCACCAGCGAATCGACCACCGACGGGTCGGCCAGCGTGCTGGTGTCGCCGAGCTGGTCGGGTGCGTTCTCGGCGATCTTGCGCAGGATGCGCCGCATGATCTTGCCGCTGCGCGTCTTCGGCAGGCCCGGCGCCCACTGCAGGTGGTCCGGCGTGGCGATCGGCCCGATCTCCTTGCGTACGTGCGCGACCAGTTCCTTGCGCAGTTCGTCCGACGCCGGCTCGCCGGCGATCAGCGTCACGTACGCGTAGATGCCCTGGCCCTTGAGGTCGTGCGGGAAGCCGACGACCGCGGCCTCGGCGACCTTCGGATGGCTGACCAGCGCGCTTTCCACCTCTGCCGTGCCGATGCGGTGGCCGGACACGTTGATGACGTCGTCGACGCGTCCGGTGATCCAGTAGTAGCCGTCGGCATCGCGGCGGCAGCCGTCGCCGGTGAAGTACGTGCCCGGGTACGTGCGGAAGTAGGTGTCGATGAAGCGCTCGTGGTCGCCGTACACCGTGCGCATCTGCCCCGGCCACGAGTCGAGCAGCACCAGGTTGCCCTCGGCCTCGCCGTCGAGCACGCCACCGTTGGCGTCGACCAGCGCCGGCTGCACGCCGAAGAAGGGCTTGGTCGCCGAGCCGGGCTTGAGGTCGATCGCGCCGGCCAGCGGGGTGATCAGGATGCCGCCCGTCTCGGTCTGCCACCACGTGTCGACGATCGGGCAGCGCGAATCGCCCACCACCTCGTGGTACCAGCGCCACGCCTCGGGGTTGATCGGCTCGCCGACCGTACCGAGCAGCCGCAGCGACGCGCGCGAGGTGCGCTGCACCGGCTCGTCGCCGTCGCGCATCAGCGCGCGGATCGCGGTCGGCGCGGTGTAGAAGATCGTCACCTGGTGCTTGTCGATGACCTCCCAGAAGCGCGACACCGTCGGGTAGTTCGGCACGCCCTCGAACACCACCGCGGTCGCGCCGTTGGCCAGCGGTCCGTAGACGATGTAGCTGTGGCCGGTGACCCAGCCGACGTCGGCCGTGCACCAGTACACGTCGTCCTCGCGCAGGTCGAACACCGACTCGTGGGTGTAGCTGGCATAGACCAGGTAGCCGCCGGTGGTGTGCAGCACGCCCTTGGGTTTGCCGGTGGAGCCGGACGTGTACAGGATGAACAGCGGGTCCTCGGCGCTCATGCGCTCGGGCTCGCAGGTCAGCGGCTGGCCCTCGACGACGGCGTCGTACCAGCGGTCGCGCGGCATCTGCATGTCGACCGCCGCGTGCGTGTGGCGGACCACCAGCACGGTCTCGACGCTGTGGGTGCCGGGCATCTTCAGCGCGGCGTCGACGTTCGCCTTCAGCGGCACCTTCTTGCCGCCGCGCAGGCCTTCGTCGGCGGTGATCACCAGCTTGCTTCCGCAGTCGGCGATGCGGTCGGCGATGGACTGCGGCGCGAAGCCGCCGAACACCACCGAATGGATCGCGCCGATGCGCGCGCACGCCAGCATCGCGACCACGGCCTCGGGGATCATCGGCAGGTAGATCGTGATGCGGTCGCCCTTGCGCGCGCCGAGCGCGCGCAGCGCGTTGGCGAGCCGGCACACGCGCGCGTGCAGCTCGCGGTAGCTGATCGCCTGCGCCGGCTGCGCCGGGTCGTCGGGCTCGAACAGCAGCGCGGTCTTGTCGCCGCGGGTGGCCAGGTGGCGGTCGAGGCAGTTGACGCTGGCGTTGAGCTCGCCGTCGGCGTACCAGCGGATGTGGAAGTCGTCGAGCGCGAAGCTGACGTCCTTGACCTGGGTCGGCTTGCGCATCCACTCCAGACGCTCGCCGACGCGGCCCCAGAACTTGTCCGGGTGCGCGACGGACTCGGCGTACATGCGCTCGTACGCGGCCGCGTCGATGCGCGCCTGCGCGGCGAACGTGGGCTGGACCGGGTAGACGGGGGACGACGGGCTCATGGCGCACTCCAGGACGCGACGGGCGCCGCCTGCGCGGCGCGGATGGAACCCCGAGTGTGCCGCATCGCCCGCGCGGCACGCCGTCCGCGCCGCTAGACCTTGGTCGTAACCCGCGGCGGCTTCGACCAATGGCTAGGTTCGACCAATGGCGAATGGTTGTGCAGCGCAGTGCGGTCCCAGTCTCCGTCGGACCGCGCGATCGGCGTGGCGTTCCTTGGGAGGGGATACATGACCACCAGCACGACATCGACCCGGGCCTCGACCACCGCGCGCCGACGGCCGCTCGCGGCCGCGATGCTGGTCGCACTCTGCCTGCCCGGACTGGCGTTCGCGCAGACGGCGAAGGAGCGCGAACTCGAAGCGCGCATCGCCGAACTCGAGAAGATGGTCCAGCAGCTCGCCGCGCAGCAGCAGCAGACCCAGGGCCAGGTGACCGAGGTCAGGGCCGCGCAGGCCGCGGCGCCCGCCGCGCCCGCCGCAGCGACCGCACCGGCGGCCGCACCGGCGGCCGGCAAGGCGATCCAGCCGACCACGATCATGACCGCGGCCAATCCGAACACCGCGTTCTCGTACGGCGGCTTCATCAAGCTCGACGCGATGGCGACCGACACCAGCGACGGCAAGATCGCCGACGGCTCGTCCGGCCGCCTGTTCTACCTGCCGTCGGCGATCCCGGTCGGCGGCGCCACGGCCGAGGGCGGCGACGCCTACACCGATGTGCACGCGCTGTTCTCGCGCTTCTGGTTCTCCGCCGACCACACCACCGAGGGCGGGCAGAAGGTCAAGGCCTACATCGAGGCCGACATGTTCGGCGGCGGCAGCAACGCGCTGGTCGGCAACGAGACGGCCACCAACACCTACGCCGTGTCGCTGCGCCAGGCCTACGTCAGCTACGGCAAGTGGCTGGCCGGCCAGACGTGGTCGAACTTCATGGACACCGCCGCGCTTCCGGACGCGGTCGACTTCGTCGGCCCGACCGACGGCACGATCTTCGTCCGCCAGGCGCAGCTGCGTTACACCACCGGCGCGTGGTCGTTCTCGGCCGAGAACCCGCAGACCACGGTCACGCCGTTCCAGAACGCCGGCGCGCGCTTCAACACCGGCGACAACTTGATGCCCGACCTCACCGCGCGCTGGATCACGCGCGGCGACTGGGGCCACTTCACCGTCGCCGGCATGGCGCGGCAGTTCAAGTACGAGAACCTCGTCACCGGCGTCGAGGACACCTCGACCGGCGGCGCGGTCAGCGTCTCGGGCAAGTTCAACCTCGGCAAGAGCGACGACCTGCGCTACGCGGTCAACGCCGGCAGCGGCATCGGCCGCTACCTCGCGTTCGGCCTCGGCAGCGACGTGGTGCAGGCGGCCGATGGCTCGCTCGAACCGCTCGACGGCTACGGCGGTTTCGTTTCGTGGCGGCACGTGTTCAACCCGAAACTGCGCACCAACCTGATGTACTCGGCCGCGCACTTCGACAACGACAAGGCGCTGACCGGCTTCGGCGTGACCGAGCGCGCGCAGTCGATCCACGCCAACGTCATCTACTCGCCGTTCCCGAAGCTCGACGTCGGCGCCGAGCTGATCTATGGGCAGCGCTCGCTGGAGGACGACCGCGAGGGCGACCTGCGCCGCCTGCACACCACCGTCAAGTACAGCTTCTAAGGGGCATACCTCATGGCAACCACTGCAGCTTCCGCGCCTTCGAGCGTGCCCCTGACCCAGGGGCACAAGAAGGTCATCTTCGCGTCCAGCCTCGGCACCGTGTTCGAGTGGTACGACTTCTACCTGTACGGTTCGCTGGCGGCAATCATCGCCAAGCAGTTCTTCAGCGGCGTCAACGAGACCACCGGCTTCATCTTCGCGCTGCTGGCGTTCGCGGCCGGCTTCGCGGTGCGTCCGTTCGGCGCGCTGGTGTTCGGCCGCCTCGGCGACATGATCGGGCGCAAGTACACGTTCCTGGTCACGATCGTGATCATGGGCTTCGCGACGTTCCTCGTCGGCATCCTGCCCAACTACGCCACGATCGGCATCGCCGCGCCGATCATCCTGATCGTCCTGCGGCTGCTGCAGGGCCTGGCGCTCGGCGGCGAGTACGGCGGCGCGGCGACCTACGTGGCCGAGCACGCCCCGCACGGCAAGCGCGGCCTGTACACCAGCTTCATCCAGACCACCGCGACAATCGGCCTGCTGCTGTCGCTGATCGTGATCCTCGGCGTGCGCGAGACCGTCGGCGTCGAGGCGTTCGAGGCGTGGGGCTGGCGCATTCCGTTCCTGCTGTCGATCGTGCTGCTCGGCATCTCGGTGTGGATCCGCCTGCAGCTGTCCGAGTCGCCGCTGTTCCAGCAGATGAAGAACGAGGGCAAGCTGTCGAAGGCGCCGCTGACTGAGAGCTTCTTCTCCAAGAACGGCCGCATCGTGCTGCTGGCGCTGCTCGGCGCGACCGCCGGCCAGGCGGTGGTCTGGTACGCGGGCCAGTTCTACGCGATGTACTTCCTGACCCAGTCGCTGAAGGTCGACGCGACCACGACGTGGCTGCTGATCGGCGGCGCGCTGATCATCGGCACGCCGTTCTTCGTGTTCTTCGGCTGGCTGTCGGACAAGATCGGCCGCAAGAAGATCGTCATGGCCGGCTGCCTGATCGCGGCGCTGACGTACTTCCCGCTGTTCAAGGCGCTGACCCACTACGCCAACCCCGCCATCGGCGAGGCCAGCGCCAGCGCGCCGGCGCGCGTGATCGCCGACCCGGCCACCTGCTCGTTCCAGTTCGACCCGATCGGCAAGAAGGTGTTCAACAGCTCGTGCGACATCGCGACCTCGGCGCTGGCCAAGGCCGGCGTGCCGTACACGGTCGAGTCCGCACCGGCCGGCAGCATCGCCCAGGTCATGATCGGCGACGTGCAGACCGCCAGCTACGAGGGCGCCGGGCTCGACAAGGCGCAGGCCAAGGTCGCCGCCGACCGCTTCCTCGGCGAGCTCAAGCCGGTGCTGACCGCCGCCGGCTACCCGGAGAAGGCCGACGGCGCGCGCATCAACAAGCCGATGGTGCTGCTGATCCTGACCATCCTGGTGCTGTACGTGACGATGGTCTACGGGCCGATCGCGGCGTGGCTGGTCGAGCTGTTCCCGACCCGCATCCGCTACACCTCGATGTCGCTGCCGTACCACATCGGCAACGGCTGGTTCGGCGGCTTCCTGCCGACGATCGCGTTCGCCTTGGTCGCGGCCACCGGCAACATCTACTACGGCCTGTGGTACCCGATCGTGATCGCGCTGATGACGTTCGTGATCGGCTCGCTGTTCCTGCGCGAGACCAAGGACGTCGACATCACCGAGTGAGTGCGCTCCCCGCGGGCCTTGGCCCTCGCGACGACGCCGGCGCAAGCCGGCGTCGTCGTTTCGGTGGGTCGGGATCGCGCGGCGTGCGGCGGGTTTCCCGGATCAGTCGCCGGCGACCGCGATCCGGGCGCGGCCGTCGCGCTTGGCCGAGTACAGCTGCGCGTCGGCGGCCTTGAGCAGGTCGGCCGGCTTGCCGCCGTCGGCCGGCGTCGCCACCGCGACGCCGATGCTGGCCGACACCGAACCGTGCGGGCTGGCAGGGTGGCCGATGCGCAGCCGGCCGATGGCCTGCTGCACGCGTTCGGCAACGCCGAGCGCACCGGCGGACTCGGTCTCCGGCAGGATGCAGCCGAACTCCTCGCCGCCGAGCCGCGCCGCGAGGTCGCCGGGCCGGCGCATCGCGCTGTCGATCGCGACGGCGACCGCGCGCAGGCAGTCGTCGCCGGCGAGGTGGCCGACGCTGTCGTTGAACGCCTTGAAGTGGTCGATGTCGATCATCAGCAGCGCCAGCCGGGTGCCGCTGCGGCGCGCGCGCTGCCATTCGGCTTCCATGCGCTCGTCGAACTGGCGCCGGTTCGGCAGCCCGGTCAGGCCGTCGGCGGTGGCCAGCCGGCGCAGCAGGTCGGCCTGGTGCTTCAGGGTCAGGTGCGCGCGCACGCGGTTGCGCACGGTGCGCGCGTTGATCGGCTTGGTGATGAAGTCGACGGCGCCGACGTCCCAGCACGCGGCTTCCTCGTCGGGGTTGTTCTGGCCGGTGACGAACACCACCGGGATGCCGCGCAGCTCCGGATCGGACTTGATCCGCCGGCACACCTCGAGCCCGTCCATGCCGTGCATCACGACGTCGAGCAGGATCAGGTCGGGCGGGGTCTGCTGGCAGAACGCGAGCGCCTGCTCGCCGCTGGTCGCGGCGAACACGTCGTGGTCGTCGGCGAACACCGAGAACAGCGCGTGGATGTTGACCGGCTGGTCGTCGACGACCAGCAGGCGCGCGCGCGGCGGCGGCGAGAACGCGGCCACCTCGGCTCCGCCGGCGGCAGCGGCGGCGGGGTCGGGCTTCGGGTCGATCACCGGGGGCGGCATCATCGGGATGTGGCGTCGCGTCGTTCGAGCATCGGGGTCAGCGCCGATCGTGCCGCACTGAAGTCCATCCGGCCAATCGCCTCGCCGACCGCGCGCGCGGTGCCCGGATCGTGCGCGGCGACGACCGGCTCCAGGTCGCCCCACAGGGCCAGCGCGCGCAGGTTCGAGTCGGCCAGCAGCGCGGCCAGCGACTGCAGCGCGGCCGGGTCGAGCGTGTGCGTCGAGGCCGCCGGCGGCGGCGCCGCTTCGGCATGCGCGTCGCGCCAGCCGTCGATCGCCGCGCGCAGCGCGTGCATTTCCCCGCGCAGGCGCTTGACCCGCGCCAGCACGACTAGGCCGCCGCTGGCCTGGGGCGCCTCGTGTTCGATCTCGGCCGCCGCGCGCGCCAGCCGCGTGCCGCCGATCGTCGCGGACACGCCCTTGAGCGTGTGCAGCTCGCGCGCGGCGACGTCGTGCGCGCCGCCGGCCAGCGCCTTGCCGTACGCGTCGAGCCGCGCGGCGACGTCGTCGTCGAAGCGGTCCAGCGCGGCGCGGAAAGTGGCCACCTTGCCGCCGAAGCGCGCGATCGCCGCATCCGGCTCGAACACCGGCGCGTCGGCGGCCGGCGGCGGCGGCTCGACCGGCTCGCTCGGCGCGGGCGACGGGCTCGACGCCGCGGCGCCCGGTGCGCGCCCGGTCCAGCGCTGCAGCAGCGCGACCAGCGCGTCGAGGTCGAACGGCTTGCCGATGTGGTCGTTCATGCCGGCGGCGAGCGCGGCGTCGCGGTCGGACGGGCGCACGTTGGCGGTCATCGCGATGATCGGCAGCGTGCCGATGCCGAGCCGGCCGCGGATCTGCCGCGTCGCGGTGTAGCCGTCCATGCCGGGCATCTGGATGTCCATCAGGACCACGTCGAAGCGGTGCGCCTCGCCGACCAGCGCGCGCAGCGCGGCGTGGCCGCCGTCGGCGATCTCGACCCCGGCGCCCTCGCCGGTCAGCAGGTCGCGCACGACCAGCTGGTTGACCGGGTTGTCCTCGACCACCAGCACGCGCAGGCCGTCGAGCCTGCCGGTGCGCAGCGTGCCGGTGGCCGCGATCGCAGGCTCGCCCGCCGGATCGGGCGTGGCCGCCGTGCGCGGGGCGTGCACCGACGCGGCGAGCATGCTCGCGGTGATCGGCTTGACCAGGTAGCTGTCGAGCGGCGACGGCTCGTCCTCGGCGCGACGGTCGAGCAGTTCGCGGCCCTGCGCGGTGACCATCGCGACCAGCGGCGCGTCGCCCTGCAGGCCGCGCTCGCGGATGCGTTGCGCGGTCTCCCAGCCGTCCAGCCCGGGCATGCGCCAGTCGAGGAACACCACGTCGAACGTCTCGGCCGACATGCGCGCGCCCTCGAGCCGCGCGAGCGCACGCGCGCCGCTGTCGACGGTCTCGACCGTCCAGCCCAGCGCGCGGCCGAGTTCGCTGATCGACTCGCGCGCGGTGCGGTTGTCGTCGACGACGAGCACGCGCAGGCCCGGGGTCGCCGCCAGCAGCGCAGCCTCGGTGGCCTCGGCCGGCACCGCGACGGGACTCGCGTCGCGCTCGAACGGCACCTCGAAATGGAAGCGGCTGCCGCGCCCGCGCTCGCTGTCGACGCGCAGCTCGCCGCCCATCAGCTGCACCAGCCGGCGGCTGATCGCCAGGCCGAGGCCGGTGCCGCCGAAGCGCCGCGTGGTCGAGGCTTCGGCCTGCGAGAAGCCCTCGAAGATCCGCTCCAGGTGCTCGGGCGCGATGCCGATGCCGGTGTCGCGCACCTCGATGCCGACCGTCACCCGTTCGCCGTCGTCGGCGACCTGGCGCAGGCACACGACGACCTCGCCGAACGCGGTGAACTTGATCGCGTTGCCGGTCAGGTTGATCAGCACCTGCTTGAGCCGCATCGCGTCGCCGACCAGCCGCGGCGGCAGCGCCGGGTCGACGTCGAACACCACCTCGATGTCCTTGTCGGCGACGCCGGCGCTGACCAGCACCGAGATTTCGTGCAGCAGCGGCTGCAGCTCGAACGGGTGCGGGTCCAGCACCTGCCGGCCGGCCTCGATCTTGGAGAAGTCGAGGATGTCGTTGATCAGCCCGAGCAGCGCGCGCGCGGCGGTGTCGGCCTTGTCGGCGTAGTCGAGCTGGCGCGGCTGCAGGCCCGAGCGCTGCAGCAGCTGCAGCATGCCGATGATCGCGTTCATCGGCGTGCGGATCTCGTGGCTCATGTTGGCCAGGAAGTCGCTCTTGGCCGCGCTCGCGCCCTCGGCCGCGGCCAGCGCCTGGCGCATCGCGTCCTCGACCTCGCGCTGGCCGGTGATGTTCTCGACCAGCGACCAGAAGTGCAGGCGGCCGTTGAGGCGCAGCGAGACGCCGTTGAGGCGCACCGGCACGCGGGTGCCGTCCTTGCGCATGTACTGGGTTTCGTACGGGCCGTAGCGCCCGGTGCGGCGCGCCTGCTCGATCGCCGCGCGCTCCTTGGCCTCGAGCCCCGGCACGGTCAGCGCCTCGTAGTCGCGCTGGCGCAGCTCGTCGTCCTCGTAGCCGACCAGCGCGCGGAACGCCTCGTTGAACTCGACGAACCGGCCGCGCGCATCGGTCAGCGCGATGCCGACCGGCGACAGTTCGAACAGCCCGCGCAGCTTGCGCTCGCTGACCTCCAGCGCCTCCTGCCGGGCCAGCGCGTCGCGCCGGTCGACGGCAATGCCGACGTAGCCCAGCAGCATGCCGTCCTCGGCGCGCATCGCGGTGACCGTCAGCAGCACCGGCACGCGCGTGCCGTCGCGGGCGATGAACGTCCACTCGCTGGTCTCGTAGCCGCCCTGCTGCACCCGCGCGACGAACACATCGAAGCCCGGCTGCACCGGGCGCCCGAGGTCCAGGCTCAGGCGGGTGGCGCGCTCGGCCATCTCGGCGCGGTCGTGGAACAGCGCCGGCGTGTCGCGGCCGACCACTTCGGCCGCCGCGTAGCCTAGGATCGCCTCGGCGGCCGGATTGAACAGGGTGATCGTGCCTTCGGTGTCGGTGGCGATGATCGCGTAGCTGGCGCTGTCGAGGATCGCGCGCTGCAGCGCGCCGACCGATGCAAGTTCCTCGTTGCGCTGCAGGACCTCGTCCTCGAGCGCGGCCTGCTGCTGCTGCAGGCGCGCCTCGGCGTCCTTGCGCTCGCCGATGTCGCGCAGCGTCATCGCGATCACGTCGCCCTGCAGGCCCGCGCGCAGCACGCTGGCGTTGAGGTCGACGTAGACGAGCCCGCCGCCGCGGTGGCGGCGGATCGTCTCGAATCCGGTGATGCGCTCGCCGGCGCCGGCGCGCGCGAGCAGGAACGCGTCCTCGGCGACGCGCTCGGCCGGCACGACCAGGTCGACCAGCGAGCGGCCGATCGCCTCGTCGGCGCTGTAGCCGAACATCCGCGCCGCGGCGGGGTTCCATTCGAGCACGCGGCCGGCGGGCGTCACGCCGATGATCGAGTCGGCCGAATCCTCGACCAGCGCGGCCAGCCGCTCGCGGTGCTCGCGCAGCCGCGCGCCGCCGGCGCGCAGGCCCAGCGCGAACGCGACCAGCACCGCCAGCAGCAGCGCGAACAGGCCGGTCGACAGCGCGGTCCGCCACACCGGTGGGCCCACCTCGCGCATCAGGCCGGGCGTGGCGAACACCTCGAGCTGCCAGCGGCGGCCGTACAGTTCGATCGTCACCGCGTTGCCGATCGTGTCGGGCGCCTGCGCCGCGCCGTACAGCAGCACGGCCGCGCCGTCGGTCACGTCGCTGATGCGCAGGTCGGGCGCGTCGGCCTCGCGCGCCCCGGTCGCGAGCAGCTCGTCGACGACGATCGGCGTGTATGCCCACCCGACCGTGCGGCGCAGGCGCGCCTCGCGCGTGGCGGGCGCGTCGGATCCTTCGTAGACCGGCAGCAGGAACAGCAGCCCGCGGTTGCGCGCGCCGGAGGCCTGCACCAGCGTGATCGGGCCGGTCAGCCGCGGCTCGCCGCTGGTCATCGCCTCGATCGCCGCCTGCCGCCGGTTGGGTTCGGAAGCGATGTCGAGCCCGATCGCCTCGGTGTTGGGCGCCTGCGGCTCGATGTACTGGATCACGAAGTGCTCGCCGTCGTGCGGCGCCAGCTCGCGGATGCGGAAGTCGCGCCAGCCGTCGCGGCGCGCGGTGGCGGTGAACGACGGCCCGGCCCCCTCGGGCAGGCGGCGGATGAAGCCGAACCCGCGCGATCCGGGGAACTCGCGTTCGAAATCGCGCGAGCGCGCGTAGCTGCGGAACCGCTCGCGGGTGATCGCGCGCGGCGTCGCGGCAATCAGTGCGCCGCGGGTGCCGCGCAGCCCGGTCTCGAACGCGGCGACGCGGCGGACGATGTCGCTGGTGACGGCGCGCGTGTCCCGCTCAAGGTGGCGCTGGGCGGCGTCGCGGTTCTGGATCGCCTGCCACGCCGCGCCGAGGCCCGCGCCCACGAGCGCAGCGCCGGCGACCGCCAGCAGCGCATTGCGTCCCAGGAATCGACGTGCCACGGATCGCCCCGTCGCGGCAGAGGACTGCAATCTAGCAGAGGCCGCCGGCCCGGGCCGTGGACGCCGTCACTGTGGCCACCCGCGCCGTGGCTGCCGAGCCGCTGCGCGCTACTGCGGCGGCGCGGCCAGTTCGCGGGCGTCGAGCCAGCCGTCGCGGTTGCGGTCCTGGCGGCCGAACGTGACCGCCAGCGCGGCGCGGTGGTCGGCCAGCGCGATCGGCTTGCCGCGCCCGCCCGGCAGCTCGGCCGCAGAGAGCACGCCGTCGCCGTCGCGGTCCATCCGCGCGAACGCGTAGCCCATCCAGTCCTGGAACTCGGCCAGCGAGACGCGGCCGTCGCGGTCGGCATCCATCCGTGCGAGGTACTCGCCGGTCGCGGTCACCTGCGCCGGCGAGGCGAGCGGCAGCAGCGCGCCGACGGCCGCCAGCGCGATCCACAGCGCGCGCGCGCCGTGCGGCGCGGGGCGGATGCGGCCGGTGGCGGTCATCGGCACGGGGTCACGCCGGCATCGGCGCCAGCGCGTAGCCCTTCATCCGCGCCGAGAACGCCTGCAGCGAGCGGATGCCGCTGGCTTCGGCCTCGGCGCACCACGCGTGCAGGCGCTGCAGCGTGGCCTGGGCGTCGTTGGAGCGGTCGTCGAGGACCTGGGCCAGGCGGGCACGGAACTCGGCGACCTGCGCCATGCGCGGGCGCTCGGCCATCCACGCCTGCAGCCGCGCGCGCTGGTCGTCGTCGAGCCAGCGGCCGTCGTCGGCCAGGCCCTTGCGCAGCTTCCGCGGCAGCAGCGCGCGCATGCGCGCGCCGGCCGACGCGGCCTCCTCGCGCAGCGCCGGCAGCGTGACGCCGCGGTAGTAGTCGGTCATCGCCTGGAAGCGGATCGCCAGCAGCGCGCGCAGCGTCTCGCTGTCGGGCATGGCGATGTTCGGGCGCACGTCCAGCGTCGGGGCCACGCGCAGCACCTTGGCCAGGCGGACCTTCTCGAGCAGCTTGATCACGCTCCAGCCGATGTCGAACTCGAACCGGCGCAGCGCGAATTTCGCCGACGACGGGAACGCGTGGTGGTTGTTGTGCAGCTCCTCGCCGCCGATCCAGAACGCCCACGGCGTCAGGTTGGTCGCCGTGTCGGTGGTCTCGAAGTTGCGGTAGCCCCACCAATGGCCGAGGCCGTTGACGACGCCGGCGGCCCAGAACGGGATCCACGCCATCTGGATCGCCCACACGGCCACGCCCTTGAAGCCGAACAGCGCGAAGCTGATGAACAGCAGCAGGGTCGGGCCGAGCGTGGCGTGCGGGGTGTAGACCTTGCGCTCGATCCAGTCGTCCGGGCAGCCCTTGCCGTACTTCTCGATCGACGCGCGGTCGGCGCGCGCCTCGCGGTACAGCTCGACGCCGCGCCAGAACACCATCCCGATGCCCTTGACCTGCGGGCTGTGCGGGTCTTCCTCGGTCTCGCACTTCGCGTGGTGCTTGCGGTGGATCGCCGCCCACTCGCGCGTGATCATCGACGTCGTCAGCCACGTCCAGAAGCGGAACACGTGGGCCACGGCCGGGTGGAAGTCGACCGCGCGGTGCGCGGCGCTGCGGTGCAGGTACAGGGTGACGGCGAAGATCGTCAGCTGGGTCGCGGCCAGCAGGTAGACGAGCAGCGCGCCGACGCCGGCCTGGGTCAGGCCGCCGGCGAGGAAATCGACCAGGGACAACTCGGAAGAAAACAGGGGCATCACGGACTCCGGGAGGAAAGGCCGCCGCGGAGACAGACTCGATCCGGGCGCGGGCGCCGCGCGCGCGGGCCCCGTCGCATGATGCCACGCGCGGCCCGCCCTCGACCTCGGCGTCATCGGGTTCGTGATGCGGGTCGTGAAGGTCGAATGCAAGCGTGGCGGCGTTCAGTTTGGTGCGCCCGTTCATCGCGCGCGGACGCCGCGGCGCCGGCGCTAAGCTGGCGCGATGCCCGAGCTGCCCGAAGTCGAAACCACCCGCGCCGGCCTGGCCCCGCACCTGGTCGGCCGCCGCGTCACCGGCGTGGTGCTGCGCCGCCCGGACCTGCGCTGGCCGATCCCGTTCGACGTCGTCGAGACCCTGCCCGGCCAGCGCATCGACGCGGTGCGCCGGCGCGCGAAGTACCTGCTGATCGACACCGCGGCCGGCAGCGCGCTGCTGCACCTGGGCATGTCCGGCTCGCTCCGGGTGCTGCCCGCCGACACCCCGGTGCGCGACCACGACCACGTCGACCTGCAGCTGGACGGCGACGCGGACGCCGCCGGCCGGGTGCTGCGCTTCAACGACCCACGCCGTTTCGGCTGCCTGCTGTGGCAGCCACCGGGCACGACCCACCCGCTGCTCGCCGGCCTCGGCCCCGAGCCGCTGTCGGACGCGTTCGACGGCGACTACCTGTTCGCCGCCAGCCGCGGCCGGACCGCATCGGTGAAGACCTTCCTGATGGACCAGAAGACGGTCGTCGGGGTCGGCAACATCTACGCCGCCGAGGCGCTGTTCAGCGCCGGCATCGCGCCGCTGCGCGCGGCCGGGCGCGTGTCGCGCGAGCGCTACGGCGCGCTGGCCGACGCGGTGAAGGCGATCCTGCGCCACGCGATCACGCGCGGCGGCACCACGCTGCGCGACTTCCTCAGCCCGGACGGCGCGCCGGGGTACTTCGAACAGGAACTGTCGGCCTACGGGCGCGGCGGCGAGCCGTGCCGGCGCTGCGGCCGGCCGCTGCGCCAGGCCGCGGTCGGCCAGCGCACGACGGCGTGGTGCCCGTATTGCCAGCGCTGACCTGGCTGGCGGGGCCGCCGCGTCCGCCGGTCGCCGGTCCGTTTCCGGTCGTGACCCGCGCCGCCGTCGCGACCGGATGATCGCGCTATAGTCGGGCGCACTTTGGGGGCACCTGATGTCGGACACCGCGGAAATCACGGTACTGCTGGATGCAGCGCGGGACGGGGACCGCGGCGCGCTCGACCGCGTGCTGGCCACCCTGTACCAGGAACTGCACACGATGGCCCGCCGCCAGCTGGCCGGGCAGCACGGGCACACGCTCGATGCGACCGCGCTGGTGCACGAGGCCTACCTGAAGCTGATCGGCCGCCGCGAGGCGCAGTTCGACGATCGCGCCCACTTCTTCGCCTACGCTGCGTCGGCGATGCGCAGCGTGGTCGTCGACTACGCCCGCCAGCGGCTGGCGCAGAAGCGCGGCGGCGACCTGCACCGCGTCACCGAACTGCCCGAGGACCTCGAGGGCGGGCTGCGGCTGGACGAGGACACCCTCGGGCTGGACACGGCGCTGACGCGGCTGGCCTCGGTCGATGCGCGGCTGGCGCAGGTGGTCGAGCTGCGCTACTTCGCCGGCTTGTCGGAGCTGGAGATCGCCGCGCTGCTGCAGCGCTCCGAGCGCAGCATCCGCCGCGACTGGCAGAAGGCGCGCCTGTTCCTGCTCGCCTCGCTGAAAGACGCCTGACGGCGGAGCCGCCGCGGCGACGGAAAGTCGCCGACGCCGGCGTGGCGGAGCGGTCCGCCGGCGGGGACCGCTGTCCGCCCCGGGCGGCGCACCGCGTGACGTTGTGACCGACCGCCGAAACCTGACCCCGGGACCGACCGCTCCTCGCCGATGGACACCGAACGCTGGCAACGGCTGTCCCCGCTGCTCGACGAGCTGCTCGAGCTCGAGCCCGACGAGCGCGCGCAGCGCCTGCACGCGCTGCGCGAAGACGACGCGGCGATGGCGGCCGAGCTGGAAACGCTGCTGGCGCTGGAGGACGGGCAGGAGGACTTCCTCGCCGAGCCGCTGGTCGCGCCGATGGCGGGCACCCGGCCGGGTTCGGCGATCGGGCCGTACCGGCTCGAGCGGCTGATCGGCGAAGGCGGCATGGGCCAGGTCTGGCTCGCCGCGCGCGCCGACGGGCTGTACCAGCGCCGGGTCGCGCTGAAGCTGCTGCGCCCCGGGCTGGCCGACAGCAGCCTGCGCCTGCGCTTCTCGCGCGAGCGCCAGATCCTCGCGCGGCTCGCGCACCCGCACATCGCCCGGCTGCTCGACGCAGGCGTCAGCGGCGACGGCCTGCCGTACCTGGCGCTGGAGTACGTCGACGGCGAGCCGATCACCGACGTCTGCCGCCACCGCAACGTGCCGGTCGCGGCGCGGCTGCGGATGTTCCGGCAGATCTGCGACGCGGTCAGCCACGCCCACGCGAACCTGATCGTGCACCGCGACCTTAAGCCGTCGAACATCCTGGTGACCCCGGCCGGCGAAGTGCGCCTGCTCGACTTCGGCATCGCCAAGCTGCTCGACGGCGAGCTGCCGGTGGTCGAGCAGACCCGCACCGGCGTGCGCACGTTCACGCTCCACTACGCGGCGCCCGAGCAGATCCGCGGCGAACCGGTCACGACGATGACCGACGTGTACTCGCTCGGGGTGGTGCTGTACGAGCTGCTGACCGACCTCAAGCCGTACCGGCTCAAGCGCCAGACCGATGCCGAGTGGGAGGAGGCGATCCTCGCCGCCGACCCGATGCGCCCGTCGCAGGCGGTGCTGCGCCCCGACGAGGCGACCGGCACCGACCGCAGCGCGCAGCGCCGGCGCTCGCGCTGGCTCGCCGGCGACCTCGACAACATCGTGCTGAAGACGCTGTCCAAGCGCCCCGAGCAGCGCTACCCGTCGGTCGAGGCGCTGGCGCTGGACCTGGAGCGTTTCGAGGCCGGCCGCCCGGTGCAGGCGCGCGCGCAGAGCTGGACCTACCGCACCCAGAAGTACCTGCGCCGCCACCGCTGGGCGCTGGCCACCGGCACGCTGGTGACCGCGGTGCTGGCCAGCGCGCTGGCGATCGTCGGCTGGCAGGCGCGCGAGGCGGTGCAGGAGGCCAGCCGCGCGCAGGCGATGCAGGACTTCCTCGCCGGGCTGTTCGAACAGGCCGGCACCGCCTCGCAGAGCGGCCAGGCGCTGGACCTGCGCGGCCTGCTCGACACCTCGGTCGAGCGCGGCAACCGCGAGCTGGCGCGCCAGCCGCGCGCGCGCGCCGAGCTGCTCGGCGTGGTCGCGCGGATCCGCACCGGGCTGGGCGACTACCGCCAGGCGCAGTCGCTGCTCGACCGCCAGGCGCTGATCCTCGACGCGCTCGACGACGTGCCGTCGAGCCTGCTGCTCGAATCGCTGGCCCAGCGCGGCCAGGTGCTGGCGCGGCTCGGCGACCCGCGCGCGTGCATCGACCTGATGCGGCCGTCGCTCGACCTCGCCCGCCGCGAGCAGTCGCAGCTGCCGCTGCAGGCGGCCGAGTTCTATTCGCAGCTCGGCCGCTGCCACCGCGGCAACGGCGAGCGCGCGGTCGCCCGCCAGCTGTTCGAGCGCGCGCTGGAGCAGCAGCGCGACCTCGGCGATTCGCCGGTCGGCGAGGTCGAGAGCCTCATCGACCTGGCCGACCTGCGCGGCGACGCCGGCGACCTCGCCCAGGCGCAACAGGGCTACGACGCCGCGCGCGCGAAGCTGCGCACCGAGGCCAGCGACCGCCACCCGCTGCTGGTCGACATCGGGCGCAAGCTCGGCGATCTGCAGCGCGCGGCCGGCCAGCCCGCCGCGGCCGAACGCGAACTGCGCGATGCGCTGGCGATGTCGATCGAGCTGCACGGCCCGTCGCACCCGGACACCCTCGCGCTGCGCCGCACGCTCGGCGAGGTGCTGATCGACCAGGGCCGCTACGGCGAGGCCGGGCTGATGCTGCGCGAAGCCCAGCGCCTGCTGCTGGCGCGCAGCGACGGACGCGATGCCGAACTGCGCACCGGCTACGCGCTGGTCGCGCGGGTCGAATGGGAGCTCGGCGACCTGCCGGCGGCGCTCGCCGCGCAGGGCAATGCGCTGGCGCTGGCCCGCGCCGGCGGCGACGAGGGCGACATCGCCGACGCCCTGCACGCGCTGGCGCAGCTGGAGCTGGCGCGCGGCAACGCCGCCGCATCCCAGCCGCTGCTCGAGGAGGCGCGCGCGCTGCGCGAGCGCCGCTACGGCGCCGACCACCCGTTGGTCGGCGACACCGACCGGCTCCTGGGCGAAGTGCTCGTCGCCCGCGGCGACCGCGACGGCGGCCGTGCGCGGCTCGAGCGTGCGGTGCAGCTGACCCGCCGCGGCTATGGCCCGGAGGCGGCCAGCGCGCGCAGCGCCGAGCTGGCACTGGCCGCGCAGCGCTTCGACGACGGCGAGGCCGGCGCCGCGCCGCAGCTGCGCGCCCTGGCCAATCGCCCGGCCGGCACGCCCGCGCAGCGCCAGGTGAGCTGGCGCGCGCGCGCCTATGCCGCGGTGGCCGGCTGCGACGGCGACGACGTCGACGCCGCGCGTCGCCAGCTCGACCAGATCGCCGCGATCGTCGGCCGGGCCCAGCCCGACGGCGGCGTCGTCAACCGCGAGATCGAGGCGCTGCGCGGGCGCTGCCGCTGAGCCCGGCGCACGCGGCTACAGCGGCAGCGGCACCTGCAGCGGGTCGATCGCGCCTTCGCCGCGCATGACCTTCTTGAACTCGGCGCGCGACACCGACACGTAGCGCTCGTTGCCGCCGATCTCGACCTGCGGGCCGTCCTGCACCGCGCGGCCGCGTTCGTCGACGCGCACCGTCATCGTCGCCTTGCTGCCGCTGTGGCAAATCGTCTTGATCTCGCTGAGCTCGTCGGCCCACGCCAGCAGGTACTGGCTGCCCTCGAACAGTTCGCCGCGGAAGTCGGTGCGCAGGCCGTAGCACAGCACCGGGATGCGCAGCGCGTCGACGACCTCGCTCAGCTGCCACACCTGCGCGCGGGTCAGGAACTGCGCCTCGTCGACCAGCACGCAGTGCAGCCGGCCGTGCGCGGCGACGTCGGCGCGCACGCAGGCCTCGAGGTCGGCGTCGCGGTCGAACGCAATGCCGTCGGACTGCAGCCCGATGCGCGATGCGACCGTGCCGCTGCCGGCGCGGTGGTCGAGCTTCGGCGTCAGGATCGCCGCGCGCATGCCGCGCTCGCGGTAGTTGTACGCCGACTGCAGCAGCGTCGTGGTCTTCCCGGCATTCATCGCCGAGTAGTAGAAGTAGAGCTTGGCCATGCGCGGATTCTACCGACGGCCGCGCGGCCGCTCAGTCGTCCTGCGGCGCGGTGCGCTGCACCGGCCCGACCTCGACCTGGCCCTGCTTCCACAGCGCGTCCTCGACCGCCCAGTAGCGCTCCGGGTCCCAGCGGTTCTCGTGCAGGTAGGTCGCGATGTCGGCGCCGCCGACGCCGCCGAGCGCGTCGCCGTCCGCGCCGGGCGCGTTGACCTGCAGCTTGCCGATGTTGCCGACCCGGCTGCCGGTGATCGCGCGCTTGGCGCGCGAAACCGCACGGGCCAGCCGCGGCTTGGCGGTTTCGTCACCGAACTCCCGATGCAGCGCCGGGCCGTCGCTGCGCACGCGCGCCTGCTCGGCCGGCGACAGCGTCTCCCACATCTTTTCGCGCAGCGCGACGAATCGCGGGTAGCCTCGCTCGGCGGCCAGGTCGGCCCAGATGTACGCCAGCACCGGGTCGCGGGTCACGCCGGCGCCGTGCCAGTACAGCAGGCTGATGCGGTGCTGCGAATACTTGTCGGCGTACTGTGCGGCGTTGCGGAAGTGACGGAACGCGTCGCGCCACTGCCCCGCCGCGGCCGCTTCGGCGCCATGCAGCCGCCACAGCTCGTTCGGATGGCTCGCGGCGATACGCAGCGCGGCTTCGCGCTGCTGCCAGTGCTGGCGGTCGGTCGGCGACGCGGCGCCGGTCGCTGCATCGGCAGGCACGGGCTCCGCGCCGGTGGCGCTGCCGATACACGCGAGCGCCGCGAGCAGGAGCGCGGCCGTCGCGCGCGGGCGGATCGGCGCGGCGTCCACGCGCTCAGCCTGCCGGACGGCCACCGCCGGCCGCGGCCGGCGCGCGCGCGCCGGGGGCGTCGCCGTCGGGTTCGGGCACGTCGGGCTCCGGCGCATCGACCTGCGGCGCCGTTTTCGGGATGCGCGCGTCGGCGTCCAGCGTCTCGATCGCGCCGACGTCGACGCGCCCGACCAGCGGCTTCATCCAGATCTGGTCCTGCCACGCGAAGTACTTGTCCGGGTCCCAGTAGCGCTCGTCGAACATCTTGCTGCCGTCGATCGTCTCGTAGCCGGCGAGCGTCGGCACGCTGACCTGCACGCTCTGCGTCGACGAACCCAGCCGGCTGCCGACGAACTGGCGCTGCGTCGCGCGCAGCCGCACCGCGTAGCGCGGGCGCGCCGCGTCGTCGCCGTAGCGCGCGTACAGCGCCGGGCCTTCCACGGCGACGCGCGCGCGCTGGGCTTCGTCGAGCCGGTCCCAGTAGTGCTCGCGCAGCCGCAGGAACCCGCGGTAGCCGCGCTCGGCGGCCAGGTCCATCCAGATGTACGCCAGCACCGGATCGCGTGGCACGCCGTCGCCGTTCCAGTGCATCTCGCCGAGCATTCCCTGCGACGGTTTGTCGGCGTAGTACGCGGCGCGGCTGAAGAAGCGGCGCGCATCGTCGAACGACTTCGCGCGGTACGCGTTCATGCCCTTGATCCGGTAGTCCATGTCCGGGTGCGCGGACAGGAATCCGGCCGCGCTCATCAGCGCGTCGTCGGCCGGATCGGGCGGCGGGGCGACGCGGGACTGGGCCGCCGCGCCTCCGGCGATGACGGCGGCGAGCAGCAGCGCGGACGGGCGCAGGCGGAGGTTCATGGCGGACAATCCATATCGACGCGGGGAGCCACAGCGTAGACCGTCGGACGCCGCGCCGCGGGTAAACTGATGGGCTACACGGAAGCCCCATGCACGGTCTGAATCCTCCCCAGCGCGCCGCCGTCCTGCACACCGACGGTCCCCTGCTCGTGCTCGCCGGCGCGGGCAGCGGCAAGACGCGGGTGATCGTCGAGAAGATCGCGCACCTGATCGCCTCCAGCCGCATGCCGGCCAAGCGCATCGCCGCGATCACGTTCACCAACAAGTCGGCGAAGGAAATGCGCGAGCGCGTCGCCAAGCGCATCAAGGGCGATGCCGCCGACGGCCTGACGGTGTGCACGTTCCACGCGCTGGGGCTGAAGTTCCTGCAGATCGAGCACGCGCGCGCCGGCCTGCGCCGCGGCTTCTCGATCTTCGACAGCGACGACAGCACCGCGCAGTTCAAGGACCTGCTGCCGCCGGGCACCAAGCCCGACGGCATCGAGCAGGTGCGCAACCTGGTATCGCGGGCGAAGAACGCCGGGCTGTCGCCGGAGGAGGCGCTGGCAAGGGCGCAGAGCGCGCGCGAGATGGAGGCCGCGACGGTCTACGCGCGCTACCAGGCGCGGCTGGCGACGTTCAACGCGGTCGACTTCGACGACCTGATCCGGCTGCCGGTGCAGCTGCTCGAGGCGGAGGAAGAGCTGCGGCTGGCGTGGCGCGAGCGGATCGGCTACCTGCTGGTCGACGAGTGCCAAGACACCAACGACGCGCAGTACCGGCTGCTGAAGGCGCTGGCCGGGCCGAAGGGGCTGTTCACCTGCGTCGGCGACGACGACCAGTCGATCTACGCCTGGCGCGGTGCGAACCCCGACAACCTGCTGCAGCTCGGCGTCGACTACCCGTCGCTGCAGATCGTCAAGCTCGAGCAGAACTACCGCTGCTCCAACCGCGTGCTGCGCACCGCCAACGCGCTGATCGCGCACAACCCGCACGCACACCCGAAGACGCTGTGGTCGGAGCAGAAGGACGGCGAGCGGATCCGCGTGTGGGAGTGCCGCGACGCGTCGCACGAGGCCGAGCGCGTCGCTGGCGAGATCCACTTCCTCGCCACCGCGAAACAGGTGCCGTGGAGCGACTTCTGCATCCTGTTCCGCGGCAACTTCCAGAGCCGCGCGCTGGAGAAGGCGCTGCAGCTGCTGCGCGTGCCGTACCACCTGACCGGCGGCACCGCGTTCCTCGACCGCGGCGAGGTCAAGGACGCGCTGGCGTGGTTGCGGCTGGTCGCCAACCCGGAGGACGACGCGGCGTTCCTGCGCGCGGTGCAGTCGCCCAAGCGCGAGGTCGGCGCGACGACGCTGGCCAAGCTGGCCGAGATCGCCCAGCACGCCGGCCTGCCGATGTCGCGCGCCGCCGGCGAAATCGGCGCGCTCAAGCAGCTGGCGCCGCGCGCGGCGAACGCGCTCGACGGCTTCACCACGATCGTCCGCGGCCTGCGCGGCCTCGCCCACCAGGCCACGCCGGCCGAGCTGGTGCGCGTGCTGGCCGAGAAGAGCGGCCTGCTCGCGGCGATCCGCGCGCAGTGCAAGGACGAAGGCACGTTCCAGCGGCGCAAAGCGAACCTCGAGGAGCTGGCCGACTGGTTCGACGGCGGCAAGGGCAGCGGGCCGGGCGAACTCGCCGCGCAGCTGGCGCTGCTGTCGCATGCCGACAAGGGCGACGCCGGCAACCAGGTCCGGCTGATGTCGCTGCACGCGGCCAAGGGGCTGGAGTTCCGCTACGTGTTCATCGTCGGCATGGAAGACGGCACGCTGCCGCACGAGATGGCGCTCGAGGAGGGCTCGCTCGAGGAGGAGCGGCGGCTGCTGTACGTCGGCATCACCCGCGCGAAGGAGCAGCTGTGGCTGTCGCACTCGCGCGAGGCGCAGAAGTGGGGCGACAAGCTGCGGCTGCAGCCGAGCCGGTTCCTCGACGAACTGCCGGCGGCCGAACTGCAGCGCGACGGCGCCGACCCGGCCGCCGACGCCGAGCGCAAGCAGGAGCGCGCCGCGGCCGGGTTCGCCGCGATCCGGGCGATGCTCGAGGGCTGACGCGCCGCGCCGCGGCGACGCCGCGTGCTGGCCGCAGGGACCGGACTGTCGCAGGCGCGTCGCCAGCATTGGCTACACTCGGCCGTTCGCTCTCCCGACCCGGTCCCGCATGCGCCCGACTTCCCGCACCCTCGCTTCCGTTCCGCTCCTCGCCGCCGCGCTCGCGCTGGCCGCGTGCAAGCCCACCGCGCCGACCGCACCGGCCGCCGACGCGGCCAAGCCCGGCGCCGCCGCCCCGGCCGCGCCCTCCAAACCCGACGCCGGCAGCGCCGACGACAACCTCAACGCGGTGCTGTGGGTGCAGCGCTCGGCCGAGTACCGCGCGATCAGCGCGCAGACCTACCGCGCCGCCGCCGACCACCTGGACAAGGCCCTGGCCGAGGCCAACTGGGACGCGCTGGTGCCGGCCGAGCGCGGCAACGCCAGCGCCGGGCTAAAGCCGGCGGTGATCCTCGACGTCGACGAGACCGTGCTCGACAACTCGCCGTACCAGGCGCGCCTGGTGCGCGACGGCGCCGAATACGACGAGGTGACGTGGGACGCGTGGGTCGCCGAAAAGAAAGCCAAGCCGCTGCCGGGCGTCGTCGACTTCGCCCGGGCCGCGACCGCGAAGGGCGTGACCCTGCTGTACATCTCCAACCGCGCCGAGCACCTGCAGGCCGCGACGATCGCCAACCTGAAGGCCGTCGGCCTGCCGGTCGCGAGCGACGACGTGTTCCTCGGGCTGGGCACGTTCGTGCAGGACTGCGAGCAGAACGGCAGCGAGAAGCTGTGCCGCCGCCGACTGGCCGGGCAGCAGTACCGCGTGCTGATGCAGTTCGGCGACCAGCTCGGCGACTTCGCCGAGATCACGGCCAACACGCCCGACGCGCGCGCGGCGCTGTACGAGGAGCACCGCGACTGGTTCGGCGAGCGCTGGTGGATGCTGCCGAACCCGACCTACGGCTCGTGGGAGCCGGCGGTGTTCAACAACGACTACAAGCAGCCGCGCGAGGCCCGTCGGGCCGCCAAGCGGGCCGCACTCGACGTCGCGCCCTGAGGCAGGGCGGCGTGATCGTTCATACGAATCAATAGGTTATATCGATCAGCTGAGGCATTGCCTCAGCTCGCCGATCCGCGTAGGCTCGTCCCGTCCGGCTTTGGCCGGCGCCATGCCACAACTCACGTCCTCCGGCCCCGGCCGGATTTGAAGGAGGCCCCGGCCTCCTTTTTCTTTGTCCGCGGCGGGCGAGCGCGCTGGGCGGTCAGCGCGGGCGCAGCGCGCCGACGTCGACGCGCGCGTCGTCGCGCACGGTGACCTCGACGGTGCGTTCGGCCGCGGGCCCGTCCAGCCGCCACGGCAGCGGCAGGTTGTCCGGCACCACGGTCAGCCGGTGGGTGCCGGTGGCCACGCGCGGGAACGCGAATTCGCCCTGCGCGTCGGTGCGCACCGCGTAGCGTCCGTCGAGCACCACGGTCACGTTCGCCGCCGGCTGCTCGGACGCGGCGCGCTGGCCGTCGCCGTTGTCGTCGAGGTAGACGCTGCCGCGCACGCCACCGACCGCGGCGCCGGGCGCCCCGCCGATTACGCCCTGCGGCCGGCCGGCCTGGCGCTCATAGCGCACGGTCAGGAACACCGAGCGGTCGCGCGGCAGCGTCACGAAGCCCGGGTCCGGCACCAGCGGGTCGAGCTGGAACGGCGAGCGCCGCGAGCCCTCGCTCTGGAACACCGACGCGGCCAGCGTCCAGCCGCGGGCGACCTGCCAGTTCAGCGAGACGTTGGCGTCGCGCGTGCGCGCCGCGTCGGGCCCGTCCCCGTAGGCCCAGCGCACGCTGCCGTCGAGGCTGACGCGGTCGCCCAGCGCGCGGCCGCCGTACGCGGCCAGCAGGGTCGTGCGGGTCGGCGCGGCGCCGTCGTACGACAGCTCGCCGTGCGCGATCGACGTCGACAGGCGGTTGCCTTCGCTGGCCGGCCACGCCTGGTCGACGCCGAGCTGCCAGCTGCGCCGGCCCGCGCTGTCGGCCTGGTCGAACTGCACCCGCGTGGTGCCCCACGCACCGGCGCGGTCGACGAACAGCTGCGCCGCCCACGCGCGCGCGTCGGCGTCGCGCACGCTGGCGCTGCCGCCGTAGCCGACCGTGGTGCTGGCCTGGTAGCGCAGGTAGCCGGTCGCGTAGGCGCCGTCGAAGCCGGCGCCGCTCGGCGAGCCGACGACGTCGATGCCGGCGTTCCACAGCCAGCGGCCGTACTGATACGCGGCGCGGTAGTACGCGCCCTGCGCGTCCTGGTTGATCGGCAGCGCGCCCCACGCCAGGCCCGGGTCGAGCCGGAACGCGCCGTAGTGGTGGACGAAGCGCCCGCGCCGCGCGGTGGCATCGATCCACGCGCCTTCGGCCCGGCCGTCGTCGCCGTCGCTGGACAGCAGGTTGAACTGGACCTCGTCGGCGTCGCCGCGCCACTGGGTGGCCGCGTGCACGGCCTGCGCGTCGCGCGGGTCGAACACCCCGCCGCCGAACCCGTCCGGCACGATCCGCCCGCGCGTGGCCAGGAACGACAGCGCGCTGCTCCAGCGCGGGTCCCAGTCGGCCTGCAGGCCGAACGTGGCGACGTGGCCGTCGGCGACGTCGAACCCGACCAGGCGCGAACCGGTGTAGCTGCCCGCGCGCCCGTACGCCGCCTGCAGGCGCAGGCCGCTGCCGGCGTGCAGCCAGTCGCCGGCGGCGCCGGCCAGCGGCGTGGTCGGCAGGAAGAACCGGTACTGGTTGCGCTGCAGCGGCAGCGACGGGGTGTTGAGCACGCCGACGCCGTGGTCGGCGCGCCAGCCGCCGGGCAGGTGCAGGTTGCGCTGCCACAGCGTCGCGCTGCCGGTGCGCTCGCCGCTGCGGCCGTCGAGCCCGTCTCCGCGGTCGAACACGCTGGCGTCGAGCGAAAAGCTGCCGTGGCCGGCCGTTTCCCAGAAGCCGCCGGCGGACAGGCCGCCCTCGCGGCGGTCGCTGACGTCGTGGTCGCTGCGGCTGGCGTCGAGTTGCACCCACAGCGAGCGCGGCAGGCCCTGCGCGTCGTAGTCGGCGGCGGCGTCCTCGTCGGCCGGCAGCGGCGCGAGCCGGTCGGGCGCAATGATCCGGTCGGCGTACGGCTGTACTGGCGCCGGAGCCGGAGCCGGAGCTTGGGCCGCGACCGCCGCGGCCGCGAGCGCGGCGGCGACGCCGGCCGCGAGCGCCAGCCGGCGCGGACCGCCAGCGGCGCTCACGGCGCCAGGGTCGCGTCGAGCGGCAGTCGCTCGGTGCCGGCCTCGAGCCGCCCCTTCAGCGCCAGCGGCCAGGCGATCGGCGGCGGCGCGGACTGCGCGTCGTCGGCGCGCGGCGTCAGCACGATCTCGCGCGTCTCGCCGGGCAGGATCGGCAGCGACGCCGGCTCGAACACCGCCGTGCGTCCGCGCGCGTCGACGCCGTCGACCAGCCCGAGCAGGCGGCCGTGCGCGTTGCCGCCGTTGCGTACGCGCAGTACCGGCAGCGGCCGGCCGTCGACCGTCCGCACGCGCTGCTCGAGCAGTTCGAGCCGCGGTCGCGCATCGCCGACGGTGACGTAGACGATTACCCCGATGCGCCCGGCCACCGGCAGCGCGACGTTGCCGGGCGCCGGCTGCGGGTCGCCTTCGATCATGATCGCGAAGCGGCACTGGCCGTCGGGCGCGTCGGCCGGGACCGCGACCTCGAAGCGGTAGCGCACGCGGCCGTTGCCCGGCACGTGGATGTCGGCGGCCTCGATGCCGACCCACGGCCGGCAGCTGCCCGGCGCGAGCGCGTCAGAGAACGACGGCGCGCCGCCGGCATCGAGCGTCCAGTCCGCGGTGCGCACGGTGAAGTGCGCGCGCTGCGCGGTGACGTTGTTGATCTCGATGACGTCGCGGTAGGTCGTGCCGGCGCGCGCGGTCGCCTCGAAGCGCGGCGGCGACACCAGCGCGGCGAACTCCTGCGCGCCGGCCAGCTGCGGGCACGCACAGGCGAGCGCCGCCAGCAGGCGGACGGGGAAACGTGGGGCATTCATTCGACGTCGATCTCGAAGTGGAACTGCAGCGACTCGGCGCGCTGCAGGCGGGTGCCGTCGATCTCCAGCCGCAGCCGCAACGTGTCCTCGAGCCGGTCGTCGACGACCGGACCGGCGAACACCAGCGCGCGCTCGCCGGCGCGGACGAGGCCCGGCTGCAGCCGGCCGCGGGTGCTCCACGACGCGCCGACCGGGCCGAACGGCTGCGCCGGCAGCACCAGGTACAGCCGCGCGCTGCGCCCGCGCCACGGCGAGAGGTCCAGCCGGGCCAGCACGGTGACCTCGCCGGACATGGTCTGCGCGCGTCCCGGCCCGGGCGCGCCGCTGTCCCAGCGCATCGGCACCGCGCCGCCGAGCACCGTGCTCGCGCTGTCGTCGACCCGCGCGGACTGCGCGTGCGCCGATGCGACGGCCAGCAGCAGCGCCAGCGCGGGCGCAAGCAGCGTCACGCAGGCACGCGCCGCCGTCATGGCGCGGTCAGCGTGTAGGTGACCGTGCCGCGGTACACGCCGGCGGGCCGCACGAGCGTGTTCGCGTAGCGGAAACTGAGGCAGCTCTCGCGCCAGCTGTTGGCCGGAAACGTCGCCAGCGCCTGTGCGCCACCGGTGAACGTGCCGCCGGGAATCGGCTGGGCGCCGGTGTCGCCGATGCCGCTGCTGGTCCAGCTGATCTGCGAGAACGGAATCGGATCATTGCTGCCGCTGGTCAGTGCGGACGGCGCGGCGACCGTCAGCGACGCGCTGCCGCCCTGGCCGTTGCGGCGGTAGAACCCGCCGACGTAGATCTGCCCGGCCGCGCAGAACGCGAAGCCGTCGTAGTTGCTGATCAGCTGGCTGGCGTTGCCGCTCATCGCCAGCGCCGTGCCGCTGCCGATCTGGCCGGCCGGCACGGTGACCGACACCGTGTTGACGGTGCCGAGGGTCCCAGGCTGGCCGCCCGAGTCGAAGTTGCCGCCCGAAAACGCGCCGTCGCCGACGCGCAGGTACAGCGTGCGCGGGTTGCGCGGGGTGATGTCGACGGTGAACGCATGCGCGCAGCCGGCCCAGCCCGCGGCCAGGGCCAGCGCGATCACCAGTAGCGGGCGGGCGGTAGCCATCGCAGGACGACGCGCGCCCGTCCACCCCGCGCGGGCGGGGCGGGGGCGCGGCGTCAGGCGCCGATCAGGGCAGCGACGCGGTGTAGGTGACGCGGCCGTTGTTGAGGTTCTGGCCGCCGTAGGTGCCGGCCGCCGGAATCACGGAGTTGTCGTACGCGTAGCTCCACGTCGCGGTCTGGTTGACGACGCGGTTGCTGGCGTTGACCGTCACCGAGGTCGACGCGCCGTCCACCAGCGCGGGCACCGGCAGCGCGGTGTTGCTGGTCTCCGACTTGATCTGGGTGAACGAGATCGTGTCGCCGGCGCCATTGGCCAGCGCGCCCAGCGTCGAGGACGCCAGCGTGATGTTGCCGGCGTTGCCGATCAGGCGGGCGGTCACGCCGCTGGCGCCGTTGCCGCCGGTCGCCGCGACGTCGGTGCCGTCGCCGAGCGTCGCGCCGGGAACGGTGAAGGTCAGCAGGTCGACGGTGGCCACGTCGGTCAGCGAGGTGCCGGTACCGACCTGCAGGAACAGCACCTTCGGCACGACCACCTGGAAGTCGAGGCTGGCCTCGGCCGTCAGGGTCGGGTTGCCGTTGGTGGCGTCGATGACGACGTCGGACTCCGCGTGCGCGGCGAGCGGGAGGGCGGCGACGAGCGCGAGGGCAAGCAGGCGGGACGTGGAACGGTTCATCAGGACGGCTCCGGCAGGCAGGTGGACGGACCGGCACGCGCCGGACCCGGACCGGGGTCGCAAAAGTTATGCCAACCTCGTCACGGTTAGACCAAAGTCGCGGCCTATGGGGCTTGCGGAATCGGTCGCAAAACTGAATGGAGGCAAAAGCGGCCACCTCCTGTCGTCAAAAGGTGCCGCTCATCGGCAGGTTTGGGCACATTGGTTCAGCTGCCGTTAGGCCTCGGCCGGGGGGTCGCCCTTGGCCAGCCCCCGGCGGGGTCGGCCAAAGCTTGCGCCCGGTTCCAGACCGGGCATCGCGCGTCGGCGCGGCTTGCCCCCGCCCGCGCCGGCCCGCCAAGATGGCCGCGCGACTGGGGAGCCGCCCGCAATGCCATCGATCCACCCACTGCGCCGCGCGACGTGCCGGGGTGCCCTGCTCGGGGCGCTCGTGCTGGTCGCGTGCACGCGCGAGCCGCCGCAGCGCGCCGCGCCGACGCCGCCGGAGCCGGCCGCGGCGGTAAGGCAGCTGGTCGACGACCTGCGCCGCCACGACTTGGTCGCCTACACGCGCCACGCCGTGCCGCCGGCGCTGCACGCCCGGCTCGAGCAGGCCTGGCGCGAG
Organism: Cognatilysobacter tabacisoli; assembly: GCF_003586305.1. GTDB lineage: Bacteria > Pseudomonadota > Gammaproteobacteria > Xanthomonadales > Xanthomonadaceae > Cognatilysobacter_A > Cognatilysobacter_A tabacisoli. Next base: position 109,932 of record NZ_KZ987400.1, read on the forward strand.
GACCGCAGCCGCTGGCCGCTGACCGAGCTGCCGCTGCACGACCGCCTGCCCGGCTTCCTCGCGGCGCTGTCGGCGCCGGGCGCCGACAAGGCGCTGCAGGCGACCTACCGCCAGCAGTTCGCCGGCGCGCACGGCGAGCTGCGCTCGGCCGCGACGACGATCAGCCTGTTCGCGGTCAAGTACGTGCGCCAGGAAGGCGACTACAGCGCCGACACGCGCGACCACTACGTCCAGATCATCGAAGCGCTCGGCCGCTGGGGCCAGCGCGCACCGCTCGGCGACCCGCAGCGGGCGCAGGCGACGCTGCCGCAGCTGGTCGCCGCCGCCCGCACCACCGGCCTGGGCGCGCCCGGGGCGATGCGCGAGGCCGGCATGGAGGGCAGCCTCGAGCGACTCGGCCCGTTCTTCGCCCGGCTGCAGCAGGTGGCCGCCGCGTACGGGCTGGACGTCGGGGCGGCGCTGGCGAGCGTACAGGCCGAACGGGTCGCGCTGGACGGCGACCGCGCCCGGGTGCGGCTGCGCTACACGCTGGCCGGCGAGCCGATCGATGCGCACGTGCAGCTCGAGCGCCGCGACGGGGCCTGGTACCTCAGCGACATCCTGCGCCACGCCGAGGCGGCGGTCGCCCCGCCGGCCGACGCCGCGGGCACCGCCGTGGCGGGTGCGGCGGCGGGTCCTCCGGCGACGACGCCCGGCGTTCCCGCAACGAAGGCCGCGCCGGCCGAGGCGCCTGCCGCCCCGCGCTGAGCCCGGCCCACGCCGGGCGTCGGGGCCGAATCGGCATAATGCCGCCGATGCCCAACCAGCCCCCCCTTCCCTTCCCCGGCGCCGACGCCGGCGCGGACGCCGCGGCCGACGCGCGGCGCGCGCCGCCGGCCGGAACGCCCGACGCGGCCGCCGATGGCCGCGCGGACGGTGCGCTGCACGGCCCGGCCACCGCGGCGCCGGAACCGACTGCGTTCGCGCCCGAGCCCGATCCGGCCCAGCCGGAGCTGCCCATGCCGCCGCCGGCGGCCGCCACGGCCGCGTCGCGCCCCGACCTGCGTGCCTTGCGCCGCCGCCCGTGGTGGTCGCGCGTGCTCGGCCGGATGATGGCGCCGTGGGTGTCGCTGACGATCGAGCCGGCCGACCCGGCCCAGTTCGACGACGGCAGCGGCCGCCCGGTCTGCTACGTGCTCGAGGACTACGGCCTGTCGAACGCGCTGATCCTCGAGCGCGCGTGCCGCGAGGCCGGGTTGCCGTCGCCGCTGCAGACGCTGCCGGGCGACCCGGTCGGCCGCAAGCGGGCCTACCTCGCGCTGTCGCGGCGCAACGTCAACACGCTGGCGCAGCTGCAGGCGCTGACCGCCGAGCCGCCGTCGCCGAAGACCCATTCGGGCTCGCTGGCGCGGCTGCTCGCCGCGCACCGCGCCGATCCGGCGCTCGACGTGCAGCTGGTGCCGGTGTCGATCTTCGTCGGCCGCGCGCCGGACAAGACCAGCGGCTGGTTCTCGGTGCTGTTCTCCGAAAACTGGACCCTGGTCGGCCGCTTCCGCCGGCTGCTGGCGATCGCGCTGAACGGTCGCGACACCCTGGTGCGGTTCTCGCCGCCGGTGTCGCTGCGCGGCGTGATCGACGAGGGCCTGCCGCCCGAGCGCACGGTGCGCAAGCTGTCGCGCGTGCTGCGCGCGCACTTCCGCCGGATCCGCGCGGCGGTGATCGGCCCGGACCTGTCGACCCGGCGGCTGCTGGTCGACCGCGTGCTCGGTTCCGAATCGGTCCGCGAAGCGATCGTCGACCAGGCCCGCCGCGACAACAGCAAGCCGGCCGATGCGTGGAAGAAGGCGCACGCCTACGCCTACGAGCTGGCTGCCGACTACTCGCACCCGGTGGTGCGCTCGCTGAGCTTCATCCTGACGCCGGTGTGGAACCGCATCTACCGCGGCGTGCTGGTCCACCACCTCGACCGCCTCAAGCAGGACGCGCCCGGCCACGAAGTGGTCTATGTGCCGTGCCACCGCAGTCACATGGACTACCTGCTGCTGAGCTACCTGCTGTACTCGCGCGGCATCGTGCCGCCGCACATCGTCGCCGGCATCAACCTCAACCTGCCGGTGGTCGGCAGCCTGCTGCGCAAGGGCGGCGCGTTCTTCATCCGCCGCAGCATCCGCGGCAACATGCTGTATTCGGCGGTCCTGAGCGAGTACGTCGCCCAGCTCGTCGCCGGCGGCTACTCGATCGAGTACTTCATCGAGGGCGGGCGCTCGCGCACTGGCCGGCTGCTGCCGCCGAAGGGCGGCATGGTCGCGATGACGCTGCGCGCGTACCTGCGCCAGCCGACCCGGCCGGTGCTGTTCCAGCCGGTGTACATCGGCTACGAAAAGCTCATGGAGGGCAACAGCTACCTCGACGAGCTGACCGGCAAGCCCAAGGAGAAGGAATCGATCTGGCAGCTGCTATGGGGCATCCCGAAGGTGCTGCGAAGCAACTACGGCCAGGTGGTGGTCAACTTCGGCGAGCCGATCCGCCTGACCGAGGTGCTCGCCGAGCAGGCGCCGGACTGGGACGGCCGCGCCGTGCCGGAGGAAGAGAAGCCGGCGTGGCTGGCCAACACCGTCGACGTGCTGGCCGAGCGCATCCAGGTCAACGTCAACCGCGCCGCCGACGTCAATCCGATCAACCTGCTGGCGCTGGCGCTGCTGTCGACGCCGAAGCACGCGATGGGCGAGTCCGACCTGCTCGAGCAGATCGCGCTGAGCAAGACGCTGCTGGCCGAACTGCCGTACTCCGACCGCATCACGGTGACCCCGCACACGCCGCGCGAGATCGTCGCCCACGGCGAGGAGATCAACGTGCTGCAGCGCACGCCGCACCCGCTCGGCGACGTGCTCGGCGTGTCCGGCGACAACGCGGTGCTGCTGAGCTACTTCCGCAACAACGTGCTGCACCTGTTCACCGCGGCGTCGTGGATCGCGTGCTGCTTCCAGAACACCAGGCGCATGTCGCTGAACTCTGTGCTGCGCGTCGGCCGCAGCGTGTACCCGTTCCTGCAGGCCGAGCTGTTCCTGCCGTGGAGCGAGGACGAGTTCGCGCAGCGGCTCGAGCGCACCGTCGACGTGTTCGTCCGCGAGGGCCTGCTCGAGCACGTCAGCGACGACGACGGCGGCATCCTCGGGCGCAATGCCGGCCAGACCGACGAGGTGTTCCGCCTGCGCGCGATCGGCCACTCGCTGCAGCAGGCGTTCGAGCGCTATTACATCGCGATCTCGGTGCTGGTGAAGAACGGCCCGGGCACGCTGTCGTCGGGCGAACTGGAAAGCCTGTGCCAGCTCGCCGCGCAGCGGCTGTCGCTGCTGTACGCGCCGGCCGCGCCGGAGTTCTTTGACAAGACCCTGTTCCGCGGCTTCATCCAGAAGCTGCGCGAACTCAAGCTGGTGTGGCCGGACCAGAACGGCAAGCTGGCGTTCGACCAGCGCCTCGACACGTGGGCGCGCGACGCCAAGTTCATCCTCGGCCGCGAGCTGCGCCACACGATCGAGAAGGTGAGCCCGGAAGCGGCACCGCCGGCGGCCTGACCGGCCGCACCCGGCCGCACGACTGGCCGGTCGACCGGGTCCGCGACCGCGCGGGCCTGGCGCCATCGCGCCCCACGCCGCCGCGCCCATTCAGGCGCGCGGCGGCAAACGCGATACGCTCGCCTTCGCGTCAGGGGGCGCGCCGCATGACCGATCGCACCACGCCATCCGCAACGGACCGCGGCGACGACGCCGCACGCTCGCCGCGCTGCATCGCGTGGCCGGCGCTGTGCGCGCTGCTCGGCGCGAGCCTGCTCGCGATGACGGCCGCGTACGTGTCCGCCGAGCGCGGCCGCGACCGGGCGCAGGCGACGGCGACCCAGCGCGAGGCCGCGCTGCGCTTCGTCGCCGACGAGATCCTTGGCCAGGCCGATCCGTACGCCCCGCGCGCCGTCGAGCGCGACCCGAGCGTGCGCGCGGCGATCGACCGCGCCGCCGCGACCGTCGACCGCCGCGCCGAGGTCGACCCGGCCGCCGCCGCGACGATCCACGCGCTGGTCGGCGACGTCTATTTCGGCCATGACGAACACGCCGCCGCGATCGACCACTACCGCCGCGCGCTGGCGCTGTACCGGCGCGCGCGGCCGCTGCAGTCCGACGCGATGGTGCGCGTCGAAACCTCGCTGTGCGACGTGCAGCGCATCGCCGCGCGGCTGATCGAGGCGGAGGCGGCATGCACGGCGGCGCTGCGGCGCGCGCGCGAGGCCGGCACCGGCGTCGCGCTGGCGACGCTGAAGCTCGGCCAGCTGCGGGGCGAGCAGGGGCGCTACCGCCAGTCGCAGGCGCTGCTGCAGCCGCTGCTCGCCGACACCGCGCTGCTCGGCGACCGCAAGGCGCGCGGCGAGCTGCACTGGGCGCTCGGACTGGCGGCCCGCGCGCTCGGCCAGTACCCGCAGGCGCGCGCGCACTTCGAACAGCTCGCCGCGGTCGCGCACGAGCTCGGCCCCGACAGCACCTGGATCGGCTGGGCCTACAACTCGCTCGGCAGCGTGCTGGTCGAGACCGGCGAGTACGAACGCGCCGACGCGATGCTGGTGCGCGCGCGCAGCGCCTTCGCGCGCAGCCAAGGCCCGAACCAGATCGAGACCTACATGCCCGACGCGTGGCGCGCCGAGATCCGGCTGCAGCGCGGGCAGTGGGACGAGGCGATCGCGATGCTGCGCGGCATCCTCGCCGGCTGGGGCGGCAAGCTCGCCGCCGACCACCCGCTGCGGCTGCGGATCGAGGCCAACCTGGCGTGGGCGCTGGCGATGGACGGGCAGCGCTCGCTGGCCGGCGACATGCTCGAGGCCACGCTGCGCGCCGAACTGCTCGAGCGCCGCGACGACCGCACCGCGGCGTACCGCACGCTGCGCTGGACCCGCACCGCGCTCGCGCTCGACCGCGTGGCCCAGGCCGACGAGCTGCTGCGCGCGTTCGACGCCGCCGCGTCGCAGCTGCCCGATCCGCACCCGCTGCGCGCCGAGGCGACGTGCCTGCGCGCACGCTGGCTGCGCGTGGCCGGCGACGGCGAAGCCGCGCGGCGCGAATCGCGCACCTGCGTGCAGCGGCTGGCGGCGTTCTATCCGCCGGGCCACCCGCTGCAGCGCGAGGCCGCGGCGCTCGGCGGCGGCGCGTCCGGCTGACCCCGGCCTCAGGCCGGTTCGTCGGGGATCAGCGCGCTTTCCAGCCGCGAGATGCAGTCCTTCAGCAGCAGCCGGCGCTTCTTCAGGCGCTTGACCGAGAGCTCGTCGGCGTCGGCATCGCGGACCAGCCGGTCGATCGCCGCGTCGAGATCGCGATGCTCCATCCGCAGCTCGGCCAGCTTGCGCGCGATCTGGGCGGGGTCGAGGTTCTCGATCATCGTTCGAGCTTAACGCGCGGCCGCGGCGCCCGACACCGTGGCGCGGGCCGGTAGAATGGCCGGTCGATGAGCACCGTCCTGCCCCTGCCCACGCTGTCGCCCGCATTGCCGCTGGCCGAGCCCGCACCGCACGCGCGCAGCGAACGGCGTCGCGCGACCGAGCTGAACCGGCTCGCCAAGCGACTGCGCCACCAGGTCGGCCGCGCGATCGCCGACTTCGGCATGATCGAGGACGGCGACAAGGTCATGGTGTGCCTGTCCGGCGGCAAGGACAGCTACACGATGCTCGACATCCTGCTGCAGCTGCAGAAGAAGGCGCCGGTGCGCTTCGAGCTGGTCGCGGTCAATCTCGACCAGAAGCAGCCGGGTTTCCCCGAGCACGTGCTGCCGGCGTACCTGGCCTCGATCGGGGTCGAGTACCGCATCCTCGAGCAGGACACGTATTCGGTCGTCACCCGCGTCGTGCCCGAGGGCAAGACGATGTGCTCGCTGTGCTCGCGCCTTCGCCGCGGCGCGCTGTACACGTACGCCGAGGAGAACGGCTTCACGAAGATCGCGCTCGGCCACCACCGCGACGACCTGGTGGCGACGTTCTTCCTGAACCTGTTCTTCCACGCCAAGCTCAGCGGCATGCCGCCGAAGCTGCTCAGCGACAACGGCAAGCACGTGGTGATCCGCCCGCTGGCCTACGTGCGCGAGGACGACATCGCCCAGTACGCCGCGCTGAAGGATTTCCCGATCATCCCGTGCAACCTGTGCGGCTCGCAGGAGAACCTGCAGCGCAAGCAGGTCAAGCGGATGATGGACGCGTGGGAGGCCGAGTCGCCCGGGCGTATCGAGACGATCGCGCGCGCGCTCGGCGACATCCGGCCGTCGCAGCTCAGCGACCCGAAGCTGTTCGATTTCCTCTCGCTCGGCGCGCGCGCCGACGCGCCGCCGCCGGCCGCGCACGACTGGCTCGCCGGCGACCCGCACGACCAGCACGACTGACCCGAACCCTTCCGCCCTGCCGACGCGCGCCGCGCCCGGCGCGGCGTCCGCCGTCGCGCCGCCCCGCGCCGCCCGGCCCCGACATTCGAGAGACCGCACTGCATGTTCTTCCGCAACCTGACCCTGTTCCGCTTCCCCACCTCGATGACGTTCGACGCGCTCGACGCCGGCCTGGGCGAGTGCGAGCTCACGCCCGTCGGCCCGCTGGAGCTGTCGACGCGCGGCTTCATCCCGCCGTTCGGCCGCGACACCGAGGCGCTGTCGCACCGCCAGTCCGACGCGATCTGGCTCAGCGTCGGCGGCGAGGACCGGATCCTGCCCGGCGCGGTGGTCAACGACCTGCTGCAGAAGAAGCTCGCCGAGATCGAGCGCAAGGAAGGCCGCAAGCCCGGCGGGCGCACGCGCAAGCGGATCAAGGACGAACTGGTCACCGACCTGCTGCCGCGGGCGTTCGTGAAGCCCAGCCGCACCGACGCGATCCTCGACCTCGGCCACGGCGTGGTCGCGGTCGACACGTCGAGCCGCAAGACCGGCGAGTCGGTGGTCAGCGAGATCCGCCGCGCGCTCGGCAGCTTCCCGGCGCTGCCGCTGAACGCCGAAGTCGCGCCGCGCTCGGTGCTGACCGGCTGGGTCGCCGGCGAGACGATGCCCGACGGCCTGTCGCTCGGCGACGAGTGCGAGCTGCGCGACCCGATCGACCAGGGCGCGGTGGTGAAGGTGCAGCGCATGGAGCTGCAGAGCGACGAGATCGCCAAGCACCTGGAGTCCGGCAAGCAGGTCACGCGGCTGGCGCTGAACCTCGACGACCACGTGTCGTTCGTGCTCGGCGAGGACCTGGTCGTGCGCAAGTTCAAGCTGCTCGACGGCGCCGTCGACGAGCTCGAGTCCGGCGAGCGCGACGACCTGCGCGCCGAGCTCGACGCGCGCTTCATCCTGATGGCCGGCGAGTTCAAGCGGCTGTTCACCGTGCTCGAGGCCGCGCTGAAGCTGTCGAAGGTCGACGGCTGACGCGCGCCGCGCGTTATCCTGACGGCCACGCCCCCGCGTCCGCACGCCCTTGTTCCGATTGCTAGCCGGCAAACCGCGCGCGCGCGTCCGCACGATCGCGCGTGACTCCCTGTCGATCACCCTGCCCGACGGCCAGTGCGTCGAGCTGCTGCGCGTGCGCCACCCGCGCGCGCGCCGGCTGCGGCTGAGCGTCGACGAGCGCGGCGCGCGGCTGACGCTGCCGCCGCGCGCGAGCGACGCCAGCGGCGAGCGCTTCGTGCTCGAGCACGCCGACTGGCTCAGCGCCCAGCTGGCCGGCTTCGGCGCCGCGCCGCCGCCGCTGCAGCCGTTCGTCACCGACGCGGTGCCGCTGCGCGACGCGCTCCTGCCGCTGGCGTGGCGCGAAGGCCGGTTCCTGCGCCTGGACCACGACGCCGACGGCCTGCGCATCACCGCGCCGGCGGACGTGCGGCTGCCGTCGCTGCGCCGCGCGATGCGCGACTTCTACGAGGCGCAGGCGCGCGCCGACGTGGGCCGCTGGATGCCGCGCTACCTGCCGGGACTGCCGCGGCCGCCGTCGCGGGTGCGGCTGGGGATGACCTCGTCGCAGTGGGGCTCGCTGTCGCCCGACGGCGCGCTGTCGCTGGACCTGGCGTTGGTCGTCGCGCGGCCGAGCGCGTTCGAGTACGTGCTCGTCCACGAGCTGTGCCACCTGATCCACGCCGACCACTCGCGGCGCTTCTGGCGCGAGGTCGAGGCGCGCTTCCCGGCGTGGCGCGAGGAGCGCGACTACTTCAAGGCCGAGGGCCGGCGGCTGAAGGCCTCGCTGCGCGTGCTGCTGGCGGCCAAGTAGCCGCGCGGGCGCCGCGCATGCGGGTCACGCGGCGGTCGCGCCCGCCGTCGCCGGCGCGGTGAAGAAATCGCCGATCAGCGCCGCGACCCGCTCCGGATCTTCCATGTGCAGGTGGTGGCCGCCGTCGACGACGACCAGTTCGCCGCGCGGCAGCAGCGCCGCGCGCTCGCGCCGCAGCGCGTCGGGCAGGTACGGCTGGGCCGGGTCGGCGAAGATCACCCGGGTCGGGCACTCGATGCCGGCGACCAGGTCGCGCACCTGCGGCTCGGTCATGCGCTGCATCGTCGGCAGGGTCAGGCGCGGGTCGCTCGACCAGGTGAAGCCGCCCTCGACCGGCACGACGCCGCGCTCGACCAGCCGCCGCGCGGCGTCCTCGGACAGCCGGCTGCCGACCATCGCGCCGGCCGCGGCGCGCGCGCGCACGGCGACGGCGAGGTCCGGAAACACGCGCAACGACTTGCCCGGCAGCGTGCGCGCGGCGGCGATCGCATCGCGCAGCCGCGCCACCGTGCGCTCGGGCACCTCGGCCAGCGCGCCGAGCGCCTCGATCGCGACCAGCCGCTCGACCCGCTGCGGGCACGCGGCGGCGACGAGGCTCGCGATGCCGGCGCCCATCGAGTGGCCGAGCAGGCTGAAGCGCTCCCAGCCGAGCGCGTCGGCGATATTGAGCACGCCGTTGACCGCCGCGGCGAACGAGTAGTCCGCACCGGGCGGCAGGTGCGCGCTGGCGCCATGGCCGGGCAGGTCCGGCGCGACCAGATCGAGCCCGGGCAGCAGCGGGGCGATCGGCACGAAGCTGGCGGCGTTGTCGAGCCAGCCGTGCAGCGCGAGCACGCGCACGTCGCCGGGCTTGCCCGCTCGCAGGCCGGCGATGCGGCCGCCGCGCGTGTCGAGGCTGAATTCGCGCATCGCCGCCGCGACCGGCGCCGCGCTCATCGCGCCGCGCCCAGCGCGCGAGCGGCGACGTCGGCGATCGCTCGCGCGTGCGCCGGGCTGTCGTTGAGGCACGGGATGTAGCGCAGCGTGCCGCCGACCGCGTGGAACTCCTCGGCCAGCTCCATCGAGATCTCCTCGAGCGTCTCGATGCAGTCGACCGCGAAGCCGGGCGCGACCACGTCAACGGTGGTGATGCCGCGCGCGGCGAGGACTTTGAGCGTGTCGCTGGTCGACGGCTCCAGCCACTTCTCGCGGCCGAAGCGCGACTGGTAGCTCAGCGTCCAGGCGTCGTCGGCCAGCCCGAGCGCCGCGGCGATCGCGCGGGCGCCGGCCACGCACTCGGTCGCGTACGGGTCGCCGCGGTCGACGAAGCGCTGCGGCAGGCCGTGGAACGAGAACAGCAGGTGGCCGTCGTCGCCGTTGGCGGCGCGGTGCGCGCGGATCGAGCCGGCGACGGCCTCTACCCAGCCCGGATCGAGGTGGTAGTCGCGCACCAGCGCAACGTCGATGCCGCCGAGCTTGGCCGCGGCGTCCTCGACCGACGCGGTGGTCGACGTCGAGTACTGCGGGTACAGCGGCAGCACCTGCACGCGCGTGACGCCCTCGCCGCGCAGGCGCTCGACCACCGACGCCATCGACGGGTTGCCGTAGCGCATCGCCGATTCGACCCGCACGCCGGGCAGCTCGCGCTGCACCGCGCGGGCCAGCCGGCGCGTGTACGCGGCCAGCGGCGAGCCGCCGTCGTCGCCGGGCAGCCAGATGCTGGCGTACTTGCGCGCGACCTTCGACGAGCGGATCGGCAGGATCACGAAGTGCAGCAGCGGGCACCAGAGCCAGCGGCTCAGGTCGACCACGCGGTAGTCGTGCAGGAACTCGGCCAGGTAGCGGCGCACGGCGGGTGCGGTCGGCGCGTCGGGCGTGCCGAGGTTGACCAGCAGCACCGCGATGTCGGGGCGGTCGGGCGTCGCGGCGGCGGAGTCGTCGGTCCGGCGGGTGATCGGCAGGCTGTTCATCGGCATAGGATGACAGCGCGGGTCGGCGCCCGCGCGGCGCACACCGCAACGGGGCGTCCCGCGCGCGATGCGCATCCGTGGCGCGGGTCGTCCGCGGTGCGGTCGGGTTCCGTCCCGATTCATCGCCGCGTTACTAGCCTGAACGCCGAGCGGTCGAACCCACGACCGCCGCCCGCGCTCGATCACCGCCGCGTGTCGACCGCACCCCTGCCGCCGCTGCCCCGCCGGAGTCCGCCATGCCCCTTGCCCCCCCGCCCCGCCGTCCGCGCGCCGCGCGCCTGGTTGCGCCGCTGCTCGTCGCCCTCAGCCTCGCCGCCGGCACCGTGGTCGCCGGCCCGGTGCAGGACGAGCGCGCCCGCAACGCGGTGCGCGTGCTGACCGACATCCAGCAGATCCCGGAGTCGGCGATCCCCGACAAGCTCTTCGACGAGGCCCGCGCGATTGTCGTGGTGCCCGACGCGGTCAAGGTCGGGCTGGTGCTCGGCGGCCGGCGCGGCCACGGGCTGGTCTCGGTCAAGTCGCCCGACGGCACCTGGTCTAACCCGAGCTTCGTGACCCTGACCGGCGGCAGCATCGGCTTCCAGGCCGGCGTGCAATCGTCCGACATCGTGCTGGTGTTCCGCAGCGAGCGCGGGCTCGACTCGATCGTCAACGGCAAGATCACCCTCGGCGCCGATGCCGGCGTCGCCGCCGGCCCGGTCGGCCGCAACGCCGGCACGATGACCGATGGCCAGCTCAAGGCCGAGATCTGGTCGTGGTCGCGCGCACGCGGGTTGTTCGCCGGCGTCGCGCTCGACGGCGCGGTGCTGTCGATCGACGACGCGGCGAACGAGTCCGTCTACGGCCGCGACACCACGCCGCGGATGATCTTCGAGGGCCGCGCCGGCGGCGCGCCGTCGAGCGCGATCGTCGACTTCCGCGACCGCCTCGAGGAGGCGACCAGCGTCGCCCGCGCGCGTCGCACCGACGAGCCGGTCACGCGTCCGGCCGCGCGCCCCGCGCCGGCCGCGACGGCGCCGCAGCCGGCAGCCGCCGAGCCGCAGCCGCAGACCCAGGGCTTCGAGACCGTCGAGAGCCCGACCCAGGTCGAGCCGCTGCCGTGACCGCCGACGGCGCCCGCCGCGCGCGGGCGCCGTAACGATTCCGACCCGGGCGCTGCGGTATCCTGCCGGCCCTGATTCCTACCGAGCGTCCCGATGGGCAGCTTTAGCATTTGGCACTGGCTGGTCGTGCTGGTGATCGTGGTGCTGGTGTTCGGCACCAAGCGCCTGGGCAGCGTCGGCAAGGACGTCGGCGAAGCCGTCAAGGGCTTCAAGAAGGGCATGCAGGACGACGACAAGCCGGCCGGTTCGCTGGCCGACGAGTCGCGCCGCGAGGACGCGGCCAAGCCGAGCGACGTCCGCAACGACGACCACGCGCCGCGCTGACCGCGCGCCCGCGCGCGCCGACCGGCCATGTTCGACATCGGCTTTTCCGAGCTGTTCGTGATCGCGGTCGTCGCGCTGATCGTGCTCGGTCCCGAACGCCTGCCCAAGGCCGCGCGCTACACCGGCCTGTGGGTGCGGCGCGCGCGCGCGCAGTGGTACGCGGTCAAGGCCGAGTTCGAGAACGAGCTGGCCGACGACGAGCTGCGCCGCAGCCTGCGCGACACCGGCCAGCAGCTGCGCGACGCGCGCGACGCGGTGCACGGCGAGGGCGAGCGGATGATCCGGGACGTGCGCAGCGCGGTCGCGCCGGCGGCGACGGTGGGCTCGACGACGCGCGACGTGCACGACGAGGACGCGGCGTGGGCCGCGCCCGACGCGATGGCGCCGCCCGCCGCGACGCCGGCTCCGGTCGACGGTGCGCCCGCAGACTCCCGGCCCGCCGACTCCGGGCCCGCCGATACGCCCGGGTCGCTGGCGCAGGATTCCGATGAGCGCCGCTGACCGTTTCGGGCCGGAGCCCGACGCGGCGGTCGAGCCGCGCCTGATCGACCACCTGATCGAACTGCGCGCGCGCCTGCTGCGCTCGGTGATCGGGCTGCTGGTCGTGTTCGCGGCGCTGATGCCGTTCGCGTCGGAGCTGTACGGACTGTTCGCGCAGCCGCTGCTGGCGACGCTGCCGTCGAACGGCCAGCTGGTCGCCGTCGACCCGGCCGGCGGCTTCTTCGTGCCGGTCAAGCTGGCGTTCTTCACCGCACTGCTGATCTCGGTCCCGTGGCTGCTGTACCAGGCCTGGGCGTTCGTCGCCCCCGGACTGTACCGGCGCGAGAAGCGCCTGGCGCTGCCGCTGCTGGCGTCGGCGGTGACGCTGTTCTACGCCGGCTGCGCGTTCGCGTTCTTCCTCGTGCTGCCGATGGTGTTCGGCTTCCTCGCCAAGTTCACCCCCGAAGTCGTGGCGATGACGCCCGACATCGCCAAGTACCTCGACTTCGTGCTGGTGATCTTCCTGGCGTTCGGCCTGAGCTTCGAGCTGCCGGTGGCGCTGGTGATCCTGGTGCTGCTGGGCTGGGTGACGCCGGCGCAGCTGCGCGAGTGGCGCGGCTACGCGATCGTCGGCGTGTTCGTGATCGCCGCGGTGATCACCCCGCCCGACGTGGTCTCGCAGCTGATGCTCGCGATTCCGATGTGCCTGCTGTACGAGGTCGGCATCGTCGCGGCCAGCTGGCTCAAGGGCCGACCCGACCCCAACGCCGCCGCGGAATGACCGCGCGCGCCGGCGACGCGTCGGCCGCGGTGGCGGCCGGTTTCTGGCACCGCTACGCGGCCTGGTCGCTCGACGCCGCGCTCGCGGCGCTGCCGGCGTGGGCGCTGGTCGCCGGGCCGGCGACGCGCGCGTTCGCCGACGCCGCGGCCTCGTTGCAGCGGGTGCTCGACGCGCAGATGCAGGCGCTGGCCGCCAGCGCGCGCGACGGCGACCCCGTGCTCACCGCGATGCTGCGCCTGCTGCGCGACCCGGCGGTGCACGCGGCAAGCACGGCGCTGCAGGCCGATGCGGTGCGCGCCGCTGCATGGCCGCTGGCCGCGTTCGCGCTGGTGCTGGCGGTACTGCACGTCGCCGGCGAACGGTCGCGCTGGCGCGGCAGCCCGGGCAAGCGGGCACTCGGGCTGGTGGTGGTCGATGCCGACGGGCGCCGGCTCGGCACCGGCCGCGCGCTGGGCCGGTTCGTCGCCGGCGGCGCGTCGTGGCTGACGTTGAACATCGGCCACCTGCTCGCATTGCGCGGGCCCCGGCACCTCGCCCTGCACGACCGGCTCAGCGCGACGCGCGTGCTGGCGACCGCGAATGCGCCGATGCCCGGCTGGGCGCGCGGGTGGATCGCGCTGCAGCTGGTGCTGGGGGTCGTCGCCGGACTGTTCGCCGCGCGCGGGCTCGCCGCGGCGATCGTCGCGGCGACCGCGCGCGCGATGCCGTACTAGACAGCCCCAGCGCGCCCGCTCAGGCCGCGACTTCGCCCGGGTTCGCGGGCGGCGGCGGCACGTCGCCGCAGACGTCGCGCCACAGGAAGTACATGACCCCGAACAGCACCACGTACAGCACCAGCAGGAAGCCCAGGTACACCGGCAGCGCCAGCGCCGCGCCGACCAGCGGATGGACCAGCGCGCCGACGACGCCGAGCACCGCCAGCACCATGCCCAGCACCAGCGCGATCACCAGCATCGCCGCCATCGCGACGATCGCCAGCACCAGCAGCGGCAGCAGGTTCTTCAGCGTGCCGACGATGCCGTCGCCGATCGCAGCGCCGACCCGGCGCGCGCCGAGCGCGACCTGGCCGAAGCCGATCGCGTAGACGCCGCCGAGGAACAGCGCCAGCAGCGACACCAGCCCGAGCACGCGGCCGAAGCCGTCCGGCGGCGCCGGCAGGTCCTCCGGCTCGACGGGCGGGCGCTGCGCCAGCTCGGCCACCTGCTGGTACCAGGTCAGCAGCCCGTCGCCGAAGATCGAAACGACCGCCCACGCCATCAGCAGGTAGAGGCCGGTGATGAGCAGGCCGAGCGAGATCAGCCGTCCGGCGCCCTGGCCCTGCTTGAACGGCGCGAACACGTCGGTCGACCGCGCCGGCAGGCCGCGCTCGCTGGCGTCGATCACGCGCAGGTAGCCGCCGATCAGCGGCGGCATCAGCACCAGCGACAGCAGCGTCGCGGCCAAGGCGACCGCCATCGCGCCTTCGCCGCCGGGCTGAACCGCGCCGAGCAGCAGCACCTGCACGATGCTCGGTACCAGCGCGACGCCGGCCAGCAGCGCGGCGCCGCCGAACACCGCGCGCGGGTTGCGGCGGCCGAGATTGATGCTGCGTCGCAGCCAGTGCAGGCCGGCGAGCGGGCCGAGGGAGCGGGTGGTCATGGTGGGCAGGGTCCGTCGAAGGGGGCCGGGCGCGCGGGCGCGCGCCGATCGGTGGCGGGAACTCGGGGTGGTCGGCGGGCCGCGCGTCAGCGCGACAGCGCGCGCGCGTGGCGCACGAAGCGGCGCAGCACCCGGCGCGCATGCGGCGTCGCGCTGACCTTGCGCGCCAGCGTCGACGCGCACGTGCCCTCGTCGCGCAGCGCGTCGCGGCGCGCGTGGACGTAGCCGCGCATGTGGGTCGCGCTGAACTCCGGGTGGAACTGCACGCCCCAGGCGCGGTCGCCGACCCGGAACGCGTGGCAGTCGTCCTGCGCCGAGCGCGCCAGCACCGTCGCGCCGTCCGGCGCGCGCAGCACGCTCTGCAGGTGGGTCGCCTGCGCGGCGAAGCGCGGCGGCAGGCCGGCGAACAGCGGGTCGTCGCCGGCGTGGTCGTGCAGGTCGATGTCGACCGTGCCCATCTCGCGGCCGGCCGGGTTGTAGTCGACCTGGCCGCCGAACGCGTGCGCGATCAGCTGGTGGCCGTAGCAGATGCCGAACACCGGCAGGCCGGCGTGCACCGACTCGCGCAGCCAGTCGGCGCTGCGCTCGCTCCAGTCGTGGCGCTCGGTGACCATCGCGCCGGAGCCGGTGACGATCGCGCCGGCGAAGCCCTCGCGGGTCGGCAGCGGGTCGCCGGCCTGGACGTTGACGACCACCGCGTGGTCGGCCGGCAGCGCGGCGGCGACGCGGATCCAGTGCGGGAAGCCGCGATGGCGGCGCATCGACGCGACCGGCTGGCCGGTTTCGAGGATCAGGAAGGGCTGGGTCACGACGGCGGGCGACGGGGTCCGGGGCGGCGGGAACGGCGGGAAAATCGCGCCCCTGCAGCGGCGCGCAGGCCAGGAACCGCAAGGCCCGTCGCTATACTAGCGCGCTTTGCTGCAGTGCAAGAGCGAGCCCATGGACGCCTCCCCGCCGACCACCGCCCCGACCTTCCAGGAGCTGATCCAGCGGCTCAACGCCTACTGGGCGCGGCAGGGCTGCGTGCTGATCCAGCCGCTCGACCTGGAGGTCGGCGCCGGCACGTTCCACCCGGCCACGTTTCTGCGCGCGCTCGGCCCGGAGCCGTGGAACGCCGCCTACGTGCAGCCGTGCCGCCGGCCGACTGACGGCCGCTACGGCGAGAATCCGAACCGCCTGCAGCGCTACTACCAGTACCAGGTGGCGATGAAGCCGTCGCCGGACAACATCGTCGAGCTGTACTTCGACTCGCTCAAGCAGCTCGGCATCGACCCGCTGGTGCACGACCTGCGCCTGGTCGAGGACAACTGGGAGTCGCCGACGCTCGGCGCGTGGGGCCTGGGCTGGGAGGTCTGGCTCAACGGCATGGAGGTCACCCAGTTCACCTACTTCCAGCAGGCCGGCGGGCTCGAGTGCCGGCCGGTGCTCGGCGAGATCACCTACGGCCTCGAGCGCCTGTGCATGTACCTGCAGAACGTCGACAACGTGTTCGACCTGGTCTGGACGCACGGCCCGGACGGCACCCCGGTGACCTACCGCGACGTCTACCACCAGAACGAGGTCGAGCAGTCGGCCTACAACTTCGAGCACGCCGACGTGGCCGAACTGTTCCACCGCTTCGACGCGTGTGAGAAGGAGTCGCTGACATTGATCGAACTCGGCCTGCCGCTGCCGGCGTACGAGCAGGTCTGCAAGGCCTCGCACAGCTTCAACCTGCTCGACGCGCGGCGCGCGATCTCGGTCACCGAGCGCCAGCGCTACATCCTGCGCGTGCGCCGGCTGGCACAGGGCGTCGCCGAGGCGTACGCCGCGCAGCGCGAGAAGCTCGGCCACCCGGGCCTGAAGCGCGACGCACGGGAGGCCGCGTGATGGTGCGCGCCGACATGCAGCCGCTGCTGGTCGAACTGGGCACCGAGGAGCTGCCGGTCAAGGCGCTGCCCGCGCTCGCGCAGGCGTTCTTCGACGGGGTGATCGACGGCCTCGCGCAGCGCGGCATCGCGTTCGACCGCGACGGCGCCAAGCCGCTGTACTCGCCGCGCCGGCTCGCGGTGCTGCTGCCGGGCGTCGCGCTCGAGCAGCCGGAGCAGTCGTCCGAGGTGCTCGGCCCGTACCTCAACATCGCGCTCGACGCCGACGGCCAGCCGACGCGGGCGCTGCAGGGCTTTGCGGCGAAGGCCGGCATCGACTGGACACAGCTGCAGCGCGCCACCGACGCCAAGGGCGAGCGCTTCGTGCACCGCTCGGTGACCCCGGGCGCACGCACTGCCGCCCTGCTGCCGGAGATCGTCAACGCCGCGGTCGCCGGCATGCCGATCCCCAAGCCGATGCGCTGGGGCGCGCACGCGCACGGCTTCGCGCGGCCGGTGCACTGGCTGGTGCTGCTGCTCGGCAAGGACGTCGTCGACGCCACCGTGCTCGGCGCGCGCAGCGACCGCATGAGCCGCGGCCACCGCTTCATGCACGACAAGCCGGTGTGGTTCAGCACGCCGGACGACTACGTCGCGTTCCTGCGCGGCGCCAAGGTGCTGGTCGACCCGAACGAGCGCCGCGCGCGCATCGTCGCCGAGGTCGAAGGCGCCGCGCGCGCCGCCGGCGGGACCGCGCGCATCGACGCCGGCATCCTCGAGGAGGTCAACGGCCTGGTCGAGTGGCCGAAGGCGATCGCCTGCGGGTTCGAGCGCGAGTTCCTCGCCGTGCCGCAGGAAGCGCTGATCGCGACGATGGAGGCCAACCAGAAGTTCTTCCCGGTGCTCGACGCCGACGGCAAGCTCAGCGAACGCTTCGTCGGCATCGCCAACATCGAGTCGAAGGACGAGGCCGCGGTGCGTACCGGCTACGAGCGGGTGATCCGCCCTCGCTTCGCCGACGCGAAGTTCTTCTTCGTCGAGGACATGAAGCAGGGGCTGGCGTCGATGAATGCCGGCCTAGCCACGGTGAAGTACCAGGACAAGCTCGGCACCGTCGCCGACAAGGTCGCGCGCGTGGCGGCGCTGGCGAAATCCATCGCCGCGCAGGTCGGCGTCGACCCGGTGCAGGCCGAACGCGCCGCGTCGCTGGCCAAGGCCGACCTGCAGTCGCGCCTGGTCAACGAGTTCCCCGAGCTGCAGGGGATCGCCGGCCGCTACTACGCGGCGGTCGAGAACCAGCCGATCGACGTCGCGCACGCGATCGACGAGGCGTACATGCCGCGCTTCGCCGGCGACGCGATCGCGCCGTCGAAGCTCGGCCAGGTGCTGGCGATCGCCGAGCGCCTCGACACGCTGGCCGGCGGGTTCGCCGCGGGCCTGAAGCCGACCGGCAACAAGGACCCGTTTGCGCTGCGGCGCAATGCGCTGGGGCTGGCGCGGACGCTCTTGGAAGGGAAGATCGACATTGCTCCTCAGGACGCCATCGACGGCGCACTTCTCCGGGTGCAGGCCGACATGGCCCGCCTCGGCACCGCGAAGGTCGACGTCTCCGGCGATCTGTCGCTCGAGAACATCCTGCTCGGCAAAGAGATCCTCGACTTCATCAAGGAGCGGCTGCGTGCGTATTACGCCGATCGTGGCGTGTCGCCCCAACAGTTCGATGCGGTGTCGAGCGTCGAGCATGACTCGCTGCTCGACTTCGACCGCCGCCTGCAGGCGATCGGCGAGTTCGCCAAGCTGCCCGAGGCCGACGCGCTCGCCGCGGCCAACAAGCGCATCGGCAACATCCTGAAGAAGGTCGACGGCGCGCTGCCGACCGCAATCGACCCGCGTCTTTTCACCGAGACGGCCGAGCGCGAGCTGCACGAGGCCGTCGACGCCGCGATCGCCGACACCGACCCGCTGCTCGCGCAGCGCGACTACGTCGCCGTGCTCGGCCGGCTGGCGCGGCTGCGCCCGCAGGTCGACGCGTTCTTCGACCAGGTGCTGGTCAACGCCGACGACGCCGCGGTGCGCAACAACCGGCTGGCGCTGCTCAAGCGCCTGTCCGACCGGCTCGGCGGCGTCGCCGCGATCGAGCACCTGTCGATGTGACCGTCCGCGCGCCGCGCCGGCGACGGCGCGGCGTAGGCACGTGCACCCGCCACGACCCCGCCGACCGGGCCGCGCCCCTCCGTCGCGGCGCGGTAACGACGCACGAACGGGCGGCAGGTATCCTCGCCGCATGACGGCCCTCCCCCGACTGCTCATCGCGGTGTCGCTGTGCCTGCTCGCCGCCGGCACCGCGCACGCCGCGAAGATCAGCAGCGTCGAGATCCGCGGCCTCGACGAGGCGATGGAGCTCAACGTGCGCACCGCGCTGTCGGCGGTCGACGCGATCGGCCGCGAGACCTCGGGACGGCGCATCGGCTACCTGCTGCGCGAGGCCGAGCGCGAGACGCGCGAGGCGCTGGAGCCGTTCGGCTACTACTCGCCGACGATCACCGTCGAGCGCACCCGCGACGGCGTCACCACCGTGGTCGGCGACGAACCCGCTGCCGCCGCACCCGGCGACGCCGCGACCACCGACCCCGCGACCGCTGACGACGCGGCGCGCACGCGCGCGGCGAACACGTCGCCCAACACATCGCCCGTGGCGGTGACCATCACCGTGCAGCTCGGCGAGCCGGTGACCGTGCGCCGCGCCGACGTCGGCATCGACGGCGAAGGCAGCCGCGACCGCTACCTGCGCGAGGACCTCGCCGCGTTCGAACCCGACGTGGGCGCGGTGTTCGACCATGCGCTGTACGAAGCGAGCAAGACGCGCATCACCCGGCGGCTGGCCGAGCGCGGCTACTTCGACGCCGACTTCCTGACCCGCCGGGTCGAGGTCACCCGCGCCGAGCGCGCCGCCGACATCGACCTGCGCTGGACCAGCGGCCCGCGCTACGACATGGGCGAGATCACCATCGTGCAGTCGCCGCGGCGCGTGCTGCGGCCGGGCATCGTCGACCAGCTGGTCTACTGGGAACAGGGCAGCTACTACCACCAGGGCAAGCTCGACCGCTTCCGCGAGTCGCTGGCCAAGCTCGACTACTTCAGCAGCATCGACATCGTCCCGCACCCCGAGGATGCGGTCGACGGGCAGGTGCCGGTCACCGTCACGCTGACGCCGGCCAAGCGCAGCATCTACACCGCCGGCCTGAGCTACGGCACCGACAGCGGCGCCGGCGTGCGGCTCGGGGTGGAGCGCCGCTACGTCAACGACCGCGGGCACAAGGCGCTGGCGCAGATCGACTACGCGCAGCGGCGCAAGACCGCCACGCTGCAGTACCGCGTGCCGGCGTTCGCGTGGCTCGACGGCTGGTACACCGCGAGCCTGCAGTTCGCCGACGAGCAGACCGACTACATCGACACCCGCCGCATAGCCCTCGTCGGCAGCCGCAGCGGGCAGATCAACCGGCGGCTCAACGCGGTCGCGTCGGTGACCGCGCTGCGCGAGCGCTGGAGCTACGTCGACCGCGTGCAGACGCTGCCGTTCCCGGCGCCGCCGGTCGAGTACCGCTACGCGACGTTCCTGTACCCGTCACTGCGCGGCGAGTACATCGACGCCGACGACCGGATCTTCCCGCGCGACGCGATCGGCGTGACCGCCGAGGTCAAGGGCGGGCTCGAGGGCGTCGGCTCCGACGCGAACTTCCTGCAGACCCACGCGATCGGCCGCTGGTACCAGGGCATCGGCGCGCGCAACCGGCTGATCGTGCGGGCCGAAGCAGGCAGCACGTGGACCAACGCGCTGGTGCAGATGCCGCCGAGCCTGCGCTTCTTCGCCGGCGGCGACCGCAGCATCCGCGGCTACGGCTACCGCGAGGTCGGCCCGAGCAACGTCGGCGCCGACGGCAAGCGCTACGCGCTCGGCGCGAAGAACGTCGTCACCGCCAGCGCCGAGTTCGAGCGCTACTTCAACGACAGCTGGGGCGCGGCGGTGTTCGTCGACACCGGCGACGCGTTCGACGACACGCCCGACCTGCGCACCGGCGTCGGCGTGGGCGCGCGCTGGCGCTCGCCGGTCGGGCCGGTGCGCATCGACATCGCGCGCGGGCTCAACGACCCGGACTCGGCGTTCGAGCTGTACCTCAACATCGGAGCGGACTGGTGATCGGCCGCATGCGACGCACGCCTGCGCCGGTGCCGGCGCCCGACCCCGCGCGCGACGCGCGCATCGCCGAGCTGCGTGAGCGCCGGCGCGCGCGCGTGCGCTGGCTGGTCGTGCGCGGCAGCCTGCTGACCGGCGCGCTCGGCGTGCTGCTGGTGCTGGCGCTGTACTGGCTGCTGACGACCGTGGGCGGGCGCGACCTGCTGCTGGCGCAGATCGTCGCGCGGCTCCCGGCCAACGCCACGCTGACGTGGAGCCGCGCCGAGGGGCCGGTGTCGGGGCCGATGACGCTGACCGACGTGCGCTTCGCGATGGACCACCTGGTGTTCACCGCGCGCCGCGTGCACCTCGACCCGGCGCTGCGCCCGCTGCTCGGCCGGCGCCTGCGGCTCGACGCGCTGCACGTGTCCGGCGCGCGGCTCGCGCTGCCCGAGAGCGACGAGCCGTTCGAGCTGCCGCGCTGGCCCGACGTGCTGCCCGACATCAACCCGCCGCTCGGCCTGCAGGCCGACGACGTGCGCGTCGACGGGCTGGCGATCACCCGCGGCGGCGAGCCGCTGCTCGACATCCGCACGCTGCGCGCGGGTGTCGACGCGCGCCGGGGGCGGCTGCACGTCGACCGGCTCGAGCTCGACAGCGACCGCGGCCGGCTCAGCGCGCGCGGCGACTACGTGCCGGCCGACAACTACCGCACCGATGTGACCGCGCGGCTCGAACTGCCGGCGGCGACCGGGCGCACGCGGCCGGTGCTGGGCTTCGTCGCGCGCGGCGACCTCGCGCGGATGGACGTCGCGGCGGCCGGGAACGCGCCGGCCCCGACGCGCATCACGCTGGCGCTGCGCGGGCAGGACGACCCGCGCTGGCGCCTGCGCGCGCGCAGCGAAGGCCTCGACGTCGGCTTCCTGACCGGCGCGCCGGCCGGCGAATCGCCGGTGCCGATGACGTTCGCGTTCGATGCCGACGGCGTCGGCGGGCAGGCCGACCTGCGCGGCACGTTCGCCCAGGGCGAGCTGCGCGCGACGGTGCTGCCGTCGAAGGTGCGCGTCGAGGACCAGGTGCTCGAGGTCGCGCCGCTCGCGCTCGAACTGCTCGACGGCCGCGCGACGCTGCGCGGCCGCGCCGACTTCACCGACCCGGCCAACGCGCGTTTCCGCTTCGCGGTCAACGCGCGCGGGCTGACCTGGGGCGGCGCATCGACGACCGCGACCACGCCGGCGCGCGCCGCGAACGACATGCCGGCCGTCACCGGCGATGCCGACCTCGGCGTCGCCGGCACGCTGCAGTCGTGGGCGGCGATCGGCCAGGCGCGGCTCGCACGCGACGGCCAGGACGCGACGCTCGACTTCAACGCGCGCGGCAACGACCGCCGCGCGACGCTGCGCACGCTGAAAGCGACGATGCCGACCGGCACGCTGGCCGGTCAGGGCACGGTGACGTGGGACCCGGCGCTGGCGTGGACGTTCGACGCGCGACTGGCCGGCTTCGACCCGGGCTACTTCGCGCCGGACTGGGGCGGCGCGGTCAGCGGCCAGCTCGCCAGCGACGGCCGCACCCGCGACGACGGCGGGCTCGAAGCGAGCCTCACCTCGCGCGACCTCGTCGGTCGCCTGCGCGGCCGGCCGCTGCGCGGCAGCGCGCGCGTCGCGATGCACGGGCCAGCGCGCGCCGGCGCGAACGCGTCGTACGACGGCGAGGTCGCGCTGACGCTCGGCGGCAGCCGCCTCGATGCGCGCGGCCGCGTCGCCGACGTGCTCGACATCGACGCGCGCTTCAGCCCGGTGGTGCTCGGCGACCTGCTGCCCGACGCCAGCGGCACGCTGCGCGGCACGCTGCGGCTGCGCGGGCCGCGCACCGCGCCTGACGTCGACGCCGACCTGTCCGGCAGCGCGCTGCGCTACGGCGACTACGCCGCCGAGACCCTGTCGCTGCGCGGCCGCCTGCCGTGGGCGCGCGGCAGCGGCGCGCTGGCGTTGCGCGCCAGCGGGCTGTCGGCCGGGCTGCCGTTCGACACGCTGGCGCTCGACGCGCGCGGTGCGGTCGAGAACCTGCAGTTCGACGCCGACGCGCGCGGCGACGTTGGCACCCTGGCGCTGGCCGGCAGCGCGCGCCGCAGCGGCGCGACGTGGCAGGGCGCGCTGGCGTCGCTGCAGCTGGCGCCGAGCCGCGGCGCGACGTGGCGGCTGCAGCAGCCGGCGACGTGGCGCTGGGACGGCCGAAGTGGCGCGCTGTCGAGCAGCTGCCTGGCCGCGAGCGACGGCGGCACGCTGTGCGCGAGCGCCGACTGGCCGCGGCGCGGGCTCGAGGTCCGCGGCGAAGGCCTGCCGCTGGCGCTGGCGATTCCCTATCTTCCCGAGCGCGACGACCGCCGGCCGTGGCTGCTCAACGGCGAGGTCGCGCTGGACGCGCAGGTGCGTCCGGTCGGCAACGCGTGGCGCGGCACCGCGACGCTGCGCTCCGCGCACGGCGGCCTGCGCAACAGCGCGCGCGCGCGGCGCGAGCTGCTCAGCTACGACAACCTCACGCTCGACGCGACGTTCGATCCGAACCGGCTCACGCTGCAGCTGGCCAGCGCATTAAACGAGGACGGACGGCTCGAAGCGCGCATCGCCACCGGCTGGGACGGCTACGCGCCGCTGGCCGGCGAGATCGCGCTGAACACCGACGAGCTGACGTGGATGGAGCTGCTGTCGCCGGACATCGTCGAGCCCAAGGGCCGGCTCGACGGCCGCATCTCGCTGGCCGGCACGCGCGCGCAGCCGCAGCTCGGCGGCCAGGCGCGGCTGACCGGCTTCACCACCGAGCTGCCGGCGCTGGCGATCGTGCTCGAGGACGGCGACGTGCGCCTCGATGCGCAGCCCGACGGCAGCGCGCGCATCACTGGCAGCGTCCGCTCCGGCGACGGCGTGCTCGCGGTCGGCGGCGCGCTGAACTGGCGGAATGCCGACGCGCCGCTGCTGCTGACGCTGCGCGGCGACAACGTGCTGGTGTCGGACACTCGCGACCTGCGCGCGGTCGCCAGTCCGGACCTGCAGGTGCGCTACGCCGCCGGCCAGCCGATCACGGTGACCGGCACCGTGCGCGTGCCGTCGGCGGTGATCGACCTGGAGCGCCTCGACCAGGGCGTGTCGGCGTCGCCGGACGTGGTCGTGCTCGATCCGGTCGACCCGGAGCGCACGGCCGACTCGCCGCTCGACCTCGACCTGGCGCTGGTGCTCGGCGACGACGTGCGGCTCAACGGCTTCGGCCTGACCGGCGCGCTGACCGGGCAGCTGCGCGTGCGCGCGCGGCCCGGGCGCGAGATGGTCGGCAACGGCCAGCTGGACGTCGAGGGCCAGTACGAAGCGTACGGGCAGGACCTCGACATCACCCGCGGCCAGCTGACGTGGTCGAACAGCCCGATCTCCGACCCGCGCCTGGACGTGCGCGCCGAGCGCGAGGTCGGCGACGTCACCGCCGGCGTCGACATCCGCGGCCGCGCCAGCGCGCCGACCGCGACCGTGTGGTCCGACCCGGCCACGTCGCAGTCCGAGGCGCTGTCGTACCTGACGCTCGGCCGCCCGCTGTCGACGCTGACCGGCGACGAGAGCCGCCAGCTCAACGCCGCCAGCGCCGCGCTGTCGGCCGGCGGCAGCCTGCTGGCGTCGCAGATCGGCGCGGCGATCGGGCTCGACGATGCCGGCGTCAGCGAAAGCCGCGCGCTCGGCGGCAGCGTGCTCGGCTTCGGCAAGAAGCTCTCGCCGCGCCTGTACGTCGGTTACGGCGTCTCGCTGCTCGGCACCGGCCAGGTGCTGATGCTGAAGTACCTGCTGCGCAAGGGCTTCGACATCGAGATCGAATCGAGCACGGTCGAGAACCGCGCATCGCTGAACTGGCGGCGGGAGAAGTAGGCGCCGCGATTTGCGATTCGTGTGCATTCACGATTCGCGATTCGCGATGGGCGCGCACCGGCGGTCAGCGGTCGAGCGGACTGAGCACGCCGCCGGCGCCGCGGTTCAGCACGTGCGTGTAGATCTGTGTCGTGGCCACATCCTGGTGCCCGAGCAGCTCCTGCACCGTGCGCAGGTCGTAGCCGGACTCAAGCAGGTGCGTGGCGAAGCTGTGGCGCAGCGTGTGCGCGGACACCGGCTTGACGATGCCCGCGGCGCGGCACGCGCGCTTGAGCGCGCGCGACAGCGCGGCGTCGTCGACGTGGTGGCGCCGGGTCGCGCCGTCGAGCGGGTCGATCGAACGCGACGCGGCCGGGAACACGTACTGCCAGCCGAGCTCGCGCGCGGCGTTCGGGTACTTGCGCGACAGCGCGTGCGGCAGCCACACCGCGCCGAGCCCGGCGGCCAGGTCGGCCTGGTGCAGCACCCGCGCGCGCTCGACCTCGCGCAGCAGCGGCTCGGCCAGCGATCGGGGCAGCACGGTGCGCCTGTCCTTGCCACCCTTGCCGCCGCGCACGGTGATCTCGTTGCGCGCAAAGTCGACGTCCTTGATCCGCAGCCGCAGCCCTTCCATCAGCCGCATGCCGGTGCCGTACAGCAGCGCCGCGACCAGCCCGAGGCGCCCGTCCATCGCCGCGAGCACGCGCTGGACCTCGTCGCGCGACAGCACCGTCGGCACCCGCGCCGGGCGCTTCGCGCGCACCACCGACTCCATCCACGGCAGCTCGATGCCGAGCACCTCGCGGTACAGGAACAGCAGCGCGGACAGCGCCTGGTTCTGCGTGCTCGCGGCGACGTTGCCGCGCACCGCCAGGTCGCTCAGGAACGCCTCGACCTCCGGCCCGCCCATGTCGCGCGGGTGGCGCTTGCCGTTGGCGAGGATGTATCGCCGGATCCACCCCACGTAGGCCCGCTCTGTGCGCAGGCTGTAGTGCTTCACCCGCAGCCGGCGCCTGACCTCGTCGAGCAGGCGCCGCGGCTGAGCTGAATCGCCGTCACGACGCTCGCCCCGCTCCGCCTCGCTTCCGCGCGTCGATACCACCCCGCGTTCGCGTTGATACGCCATACCACCCGGCCCGCGTAGATAACTCCGGGCAGGATCGAGCGCCGCACGCGCGACCGGAATCGGGTACCC
Organism: Cognatilysobacter tabacisoli; assembly: GCF_003586305.1. Lineage (GTDB taxonomy): Bacteria > Pseudomonadota > Gammaproteobacteria > Xanthomonadales > Xanthomonadaceae > Cognatilysobacter_A > Cognatilysobacter_A tabacisoli. The sequence continues at coordinate 135,537 of NZ_KZ987400.1, forward strand.
GCGCGTGGCTGCGTAGGATTCTGGCTTGACGGCCGCCGCGCGGGACGATGAACATCGGGTACATAGCCCCGCTTTTGGGGTCTACTAAGTGTTAGGCCGCGTTGGAAGTGGGGAGTGTCGTGGGTCAAGCGCGGATCGATCGCTGCGTCCACGTCCGACCCTGCTTCGCCTGACACCACGCATCAAGCGCTTTCGGTAAGGCCCGCGGTAGAGTCTTTGGGCAAGGCCACCGTCGGTAAGTCCATCGCCGCCGCGGTCTAACTATTCATTCAAGCCGAACACCAATCGCTGCGCGCTTGGCGTCGGCTTAATTCAGGTGTTAGGTGCCATGGAAAGAGAACTATCGCTGCCAGATGGGGCTGCCGAGGACGCGGATGCCATTGAGGTCGCTCGTGTCTGGGTGACGCGCCAGGATCTTCTGGTGTCACTCAACGTCGGTCTTTACCCGCCAGAGGAGAGTGCCGGCGAGACCACTGCATGGGGAGACATCCTTGCAGATACAGTGAAACACCTCGCAAAGGCCCTATCCCTCCGTTACGACCTCAGCCCGGCCGTGCTTGAGCAAGAGATCATGGCTAGATGCAACCAGTCACTTTGTGAGTACAGCAAGAGCTTCTCGGGTGGACTCACGGATGGCACCTAACAATTCATTCAAGCCGAAGCCGCTTCGCGGCTCGGCTTAATTCCGGCGTTAGGCATACCAGTGACACAACACGTGATCTTGTATTTGTGCAGAGCGCAGTTCGCTGGTGGCAGCGCCATTCCGTACGCGACACCACCAGAGATTGGCTCGTCGCACGATTGCATCCTGTTCGTATCGCAGGACGCTCCAGACCACGACTTCGAGGCGGCGCGCGCCCTGCTTGCCAAACATGGCTGGTCGGACTCAGAGATGAGGCGCGCCGGGCCTTTCCAGTCCGAGAGCATCAACCCACAGCAAATGAGGGTGTTCCAGCACCACTACGAGGAGTGCTTAGAGCATGGTGACTCCCTGGTCTGGTATGCCTAACAATTCATTCAAGCCGACCCCGCTTCGTTAGACGGTTCAGTTGTGTCGTTGGTCCATCACAACCATTCACCGCCTACCGCGTTGCGGGTCGGCTTAATTCAGGCGTTAGCCAACAAAGGAGAGTACGCATGAGCATGAGCACAACGAAAGCCGTAGCCCTTGCAGTCGTGTCGTTTGCAGCCGGCCTAGGCATTGCCAACCTGCCCACTGCCAGCGCCTCGGCAGAGCCTGCGCTTGATCTTTCCAAGCGCAAGTTCACCGTGTTCATCGACGAGGTGAAGCAAAACCACGTCTTCGGGGATACCTTCTCCGGCTCCTACTCAAAGACGATCACCCTTTCGGATGGTTCCAGGCGCGAGATCACCCTGACCCCGACTGCGCACAAGGGTATGCAGCTCGTGGAGCTCAAGGACACCGGCGGGCTCACCTACATGTCGCTGAGTGGCACCACGACCAACGGCACGCTAATGATCCAGGTGAAGGACGACGAAGCGTCTAAGGCCGCATTGAAGGCGCAAGGTTGGAAGTGGTAGTTGTTGGCTAACAGTTCGTCCAAGCCGACGCCGCTTCGCGGCGCGGCTTAACTCAGGTGTTAGGCATCAAGAGACAGTTCCATGCGCGTTGACCTAGCCCTCTTTGACGGCGACGAGTTACTGAGCCGCAATGAGTTTCGCGTCGGCGCCGCGGAACTTGTAAGTACGTTCCCGCTCTTTGATGCCACGTACAAGTTGGGCCAGGAAACGGCCGACATTGTTCTATTCAACTTCCCGGCTCACGTTGACCTAAAGACAGTAAGCCTTGACATGCCAATCCATGAGTCCTCAGATTGGGAGTCAATAGGCCTCGGCAGGTACACGCTGGCCTTCTGGTGCCGGCTTGATGCCTAACAATTCATTCAAGCCGAAACCGCTTCGCGGTTCGGCTTAATTCAGGCGTTAGACCGCGCAAGGTTCCTATGCAGCCAAAGTCGCCCATCTCCAGCCGCTACGCAGCCATCCTCATGGGCCTCGCTGCGATCATGCATTCCCTAGTTGCACTTGACCTGGTCCTGCAGTTCTTCCCCGACACACCCGAGTTCCAGGTTTTGTGGGCTACTAGCTCACTAGTGAAAGGCCTATGGCTTGCTTTTGTGGCGTTGGGTTTCGCTACTGCCTTTCTGCTTTATCGTGCTCCACGCGTGGGATTCGCATTGTCCTTGGTAGCAACCGCATGCCTCTACTTCGCCAGCTCCGGGCTCTGGCATGAGATCAAAGGTGGCTTTTGGTTTGCCGTAGCCGCCAACGTGCTCGCAGCGCTTGGGGCATGGCAGGCGCGGTCTAACAATTCATTCAAGCCGAAGCCGCTTCGCGGCTCGGCTTAATTCAGGCGTTAGGCGGCAACGGAGACTCCATGTGCATCCATAGCGTGTCCGAGCTCCTACACGCCTTTGCACTTTGGCGCTTCTTCTTGGCTTCGGCTGTTGGCGTTGCCGTTGGTCTCTTCGTGTACTACGCAGCCGGTCAGGACCCTGCCTCCGCCGCCATCGCTTTTGCCGTGTGGCTGACTGGGCTGTGCTTCGGCCTCGTTTGGCACCTCGTTTCCAAGGCACGGCGGTGACCTGTCTGCCGCCTAACAGTTCATTCAAGCCGAAGCCGCTTCGCGGCTCGGCTTAGTTCAGGTGTTAGCTTGCTTTGAGGTCTCAGCAGCTCCCGCGTGCAGTACACGGCGTCCCTGCGTTTTTTGGGGGGCTGCCGGCGGCTCTGCTCGCCGGCATGACGGTAAACGGGGCAGCAGCTGTAGCTGGCGGTGAGCCGTTGCTTGCTACGCTCGTAGTCACTCTCGGTGTCGCGCTTCTGGCTGCACTTACGTTCGGACCGCTCGCCGCAATCGCCTTTCTACCCGTGTTCCTTTTCCTGCGCGCCGCCCACGCCTACCGGCCGAGTCTGGCTGCCACAGTGTTCGCATGCCTTGCTCTAGCACTGGGCATCTACATGCAGAGTGGCCCTACTGGCCTCCTTGCCTTCGGCGCGTCTGGACTGGCGTTCGGTTGGGTCTCGGCTACGGTGTTTGCGTGGGCCGCAGCACGTGACGCAAGCTAACAATTCGTCCAAGCCGACGCCGCTTCGCGGCGCGGCTTAACTCAGGTGTTAGGTGCGCATGACACAGTTGGGTCGCCGAATCACCTATCTCACAGCTGGCGCTGCTCCAGCTTGCTTCGGCGTCCTGATGGCATCGGCGCTGGGCGGTGTCTTTCTCCTCGGGGCCCTCGCAGGCACTACCGGGCTGTTGCTCGCTACAGCTGCGTGGTTTCCTGTTGCTAGACCAGTTTACTGGTCCATCGCAGTCCTCTTGGGTGCCGGTCTTGTCGCAATCCTCCCGTACTCCTTGGCAATCGGTTATGGCACGGCGGCTGACCTAGTTGCTGGCACAGCCGGCGTCCCATTGCCTGTGGCGCTTGGCGATCTGACAAAACGCGCATGGGTGTTCTACGGGCCGGTATTGTGCGCAGTTCACTTCTTGTGGAAAGCTCGCTGCGCACCTAACAATTCATTCAAGCCGAACCCGCTTCGCGGGTCGGCTTAATTTAGGTGTTAGGCATATGAGATCGAGTCCGCCGCTGCTAATGGTTCTATTGGCCGGCTGCGCGAATGGTCCCGCCCAGACCTCGTCTGTCACGTCACTCGTCAGTACCTCTGCGGAGAGCTGCGAACTCTTTGCCAAAGAGCAGTCCGTCCTACTCACAGTCCGCAACTCCGGGCCGGGCAAGCTTCGCATCAAGGCGCAGGGCCAGTTGGGCCCGCCATTCCGGATGGGCTGGCCCTACTACTCAGTGCTCAGCGGTACATCTGATCCCGCGCAAACCTACCAAAGCCCTGCCGGGCATGGGCCACTGCCTCTGGCAACGGTCTCTATCGGGCCTGGTGATCAAACGCAGTTCTTGATCTATCTGCCGGAGCGCACGCCAATCTCTGGTGCGCTGCGCTACCGCTTGCAGTTTGAGGATCTGGCGGGTCAGGTGCATTACTCTGCGCCCTTCAGTTTGTGTGTCCCGGGCTCAATGCCTAACAATTCATTCAAGCCGAAGCCGCTTCGCGGCTCGGCTTAATTCAGGCGTTAGGCGCCATGGCGGAGTCTGTGTGGAACCTCTTTCCTGTGGTGTTTGGTGTAGGGCTCGCGATCTGGCTCTTGCACGACCTTGAACATTGGGCCGGAGGATTCTTTGCCGTTCTTGTGGGCCTTGCCCTAGCCGGCGCAAGCCTATTGGCGAGTGCGCTCACTGCATTCTTCGTTCTTTGCAGTTGTTGCCGGTTCAACAGTCGCGGCGTGTGGTGCGCTGTTCTCGCTCGGGCATGGCATTCGTAGCATTCGCAATTGGGCGTCACGCAAGAATGGCGCCTAACAGTTCGTTCAAGCCGACGCCGCTTCGCGCCGCGGCTTAACTCAGGTGTTAGGCCTCATGCCGCAGCCACTCAGCGAGTTTGAGAGAACACTTCTCGACGAGTTCTGCTTCCACCGTCCGGCCGAACGGGAGCAAATCGCTCGGCTTGCTGTAGAGCGCCGCGAAGCATACTCCCGCGGCGTATGGACCACGTTCGAGAATGTTCCGGTAGGCCCTGAGTACAGTCTGTCGCTGGACTCGGAGATTGAGCTAGCCAGTGGCGTTCCGGTGGATGCGGAGCTGTGGTTTAGGGGAGATCACCTGTGGCGTCTCCATGTCTGGTGTCCCGTGCACGAATGGGACGGCAACACGTCTGCGGGCTTCACGCTCCATGAGGCCTAACAATTCGACCAAGCCGACGCCGCTTCATCGAGCTCGACCTGTCCCAGGCGCTGTCGTCGCCCGCCCACCCACCGCTGCCGCCGATCCGCTTCGTCCCGCGGCGCTGGCGCGTCGGCTACACCTGAGGCCTCGCCTCAGTTGACGACGACCGCCGCGGCGAGCGGCTCGGCCGCGCCCGCTTGCAGGCGCGCGCCGCGCAGCCGCGGCGTGCCGTCGATGAGCTCGGTCCACACGGCGTAGGTGCCGGCGGCGTGCTGGGCGAGCTTCGGGAAGCCGGTGCCGCGGCCCTTGCCTTCGATGCGCGCGACCTCGATGCGCTGCAGCTCGCGCGCGAGGTCGGGGGTCCAGCGGCCGAGCCACAGCGCCTGGCCGTCCGGGCCTTCGCGCAGCCACAGCGCGGTCGCCGCGCTGGCGTCGAGCGCGAGGTCGATGCGCCCCTGCACGTGCGCGCCGGAATCGACCAGCACCGGCGCGGCGAACGCGTCGCCGGCGTTCGGACTGGCCGCCAGCCACAGTGTCGGCTCGCCCTGTGCTTCCGGCTTGGCAGCGCCGCCGGCGGCGGTGTACCAGCCGACGACTGCCTGCGCGCCGCGCGCCGCGACCGCCGGCCCGTTGACCGGGCACGCCGGCATGCGCCAGCCATCGGCGTGCACCGCGCGCGCCGGCGTCCACGCGCCGGCCTGCCAGCGCGTCGTGTAGACGTCGCGGATCTCGCCCTCGGTGCGATCGCGGTACACCAGCAGCGGGCCACGCTCGGTCAGCGCCGCGTCGGTCTGGCAGCAGTCGCAGGTCGATGCGTCGACCTCGGTTTCGTCGCTGCGCGCCAGCGCGGCATCGAAGTGCGCGGTGCGCAGCGTCATCATCGCCATCGTGCCGGCGTCGTGGCCCTGCGCGTGGCCTTCGTGGCCGCCGCCAGTCTTGCGCCCGTCCAGCCAGGCGATGCCGATGCGGTCGTTTGCGGCCGGCCACATCGCGACGAAGCCGTGCTCGGTCGGGGTACCGTCGTCGTTGACTTCCAGCGGCGTCGACCACGTCGCGCCGCCGTCGGCCGAGCGCGTCAGCACGACGTCGTACGCGTACGGCGCAGCGGCGGACTTGCGCAGCCAGTGCGCCCACAGCGCGCCGTCGGGCGTCGCGCGCAGGTGCGGGGTGTCGGCCCAGTTGACGAACCAGTCGTCGCCGCGGGCGATCTCGCGCGGCTCGCTCCATGCGTCCGCTTCCCAGCGCGCGAACTTCAGCGCGTGGCCGCCGCCGTCGCGCGGTTCGATCCACGACAGCAGCACCTGCCCGTTGTCGAGCGCGATCAGGTCCGGCTGCGCAGCGCCGTCGGGCGCGGGCAGCGTCCACGGCGACGCCGTCAATGCCGGCGCGGGGGTCGGCGCAACCGGAGCGGCCGTCGACGCGGCCGGGTCGACCGGCGGACGATCGGCGCTGCACGCGGCGATCGCCATCAGCAGGCAGGCGAGCAGTGCGTTACGCGGCGGCGAAAACGGCATGGGGCGAGGTCCTGGACGAGGCGCGGCGCGCGCGTGGAACGTGCACGATGCGAGGCGCGGACGATGCCGTCAAATCGAAGGCGCTGCGCGTGCGTCGTTCACCCGAATGAATGCGCAGCTGCGCCAGTTCGCGTCGCTGCGCTCTCGCGTGGTCTCCCGCGATCGCCCGTCCTGCGCGACGCCGCCGCGCGAACGCGCTCGATCAGGCGACGCGGCTGCGCTTCGCGCGCGTCAGGTGCACCAGCAGCAGCGACACCGCGGCCGGCGTCATCCCGGGAATCCGCTGCGCCTGGCCGACCGTTTCGGGACGCACGCGCTCGAGCTTCTGCCGCACCTCGGCCGACAGCCCGCTGACCACGGCGTAGTCGAACGACGCCGGGATCGCGGTGTGCTCGTGGCGCTGCTGGCGCGCGATGTCCTCGCGCTGGCGCTCGAGGTAGCCGGCGTACTTGGTCTCGATCTCGACCTGCTCGGCCACCGCCGCGTCGTCGACGCCGGGACCGATCGCCTGCACGCGCATCAGCGCGGCGTAATCGAGCTCCGGCCGCCGCAGCAGCTCGGTCGCCGAGGTCTCGCGCGAGACCTCGACGCCGAGCGCGTCGGCGACGGCGCGGCCGAGCGCGTTGTTCGGCGCCGCCCACAGCGCGGCCAGGCGCGCGGATTCGCGCTCGATCGCCTCGCGCTTGCGCGCGAAGCCGTCCCAGCGCGCGTCGTCGACGAGGCCGAATTCGCGGCCGAGCGGCGTCAGCCGCAGGTCGGCGTTGTCCTCGCGCAGCTGCAGACGGTACTCGGCGCGCGAGGTGAACATCCGGTATGGCTCGGTGGTGCCGTGCGTCGTGAGGTCGTCGACGAGCACACCCAGGTAGGCCTGGTCGCGCCGCGGCGTCCAGCCGTCGGCGCCGCGCACGAAGCGCGCGGCGTTGAGGCCGGCCAGCAGCCCCTGCGCGGCGGCCTCCTCGTAGCCGGTGGTGCCGTTGATCTGGCCGGCGAAGAACAGGCCGGCGACCGACTTGGTTTCCAGCGTGGTCTTCAGCCCGCGCGGGTCGAAGAAGTCGTACTCGATCGCGTAGCCGGCGCGGGTGATGTGCGCGCGCTCGAAGCCGCGGATCGAACGCACCAGCGCGAGCTGCACGTCGAACGGCAGCGACGTCGAGATGCCGTTCGGGTAGATCTCGGCGACGTCGAGGCCTTCGGGCTCGACGAAGATCTGGTGCGACGCCTTCTCGGCGAAGCGCACCACCTTGTCCTCGATCGACGGGCAGTAGCGCGGGCCGATGCCTTCGATCTGGCCGGTGTACAGCGGCGAGCGGTCGAGCGCGGCGCGGATGATCTCGTGGGTGCGCTCGGACGTGTGCGTGATCCAGCACGAGACCTGGCGCGGGTGGTCGTCGCGGTGGCCGGTGAACGACATCACCGGGCGCGGGTCGTCGCCGGGCTGCTCCTCCATCACCGAATAGTCGAGCGAGCGGCCGTCGATGCGCGGCGGCGTACCGGTCTTGAGCCGGTCGACTACGAACGGGCCGTCGCGCAGGCGCTGCGCGAGCGCTATCGATGGCGGGTCGCCGGCGCGGCCGGCGGCGTACGTGGTGTCGCCGACGTGGACCTTGCCGGCGAGGAAGGTGCCCGCGGTCAGCACCACCGCCGGCGCGTCGAAGCGCAGGCCGGCCTGGGTCAGCACGCCGGTCACCCGGCCGGCCGCGGACGGACCGTGCAAGAACAGGATGTCGTCGACCGCGGACTGGAACAGGGTCAGGTTCGGCTGCGATTCGACCGCGCGCCGGACGAACGCGCGGTACAGCGAGCGATCGGCCTGGCAGCGCGTCGCGCGCACGGCCGGGCCCTTGCTCGCGTTCAAGTGGCGCCACTGGATGCCGGCGGCGTCGGCCGCGCGCGCCATCACGCCGCCGAGCGCGTCGATCTCCTTGACCAAGTGGCCCTTGCCGATGCCGCCGATCGCCGGGTTGCAGCTCATCGCGCCGACGGTCTCGACGTTGTGGGTCAGCAGCAGCGTGCGCGCACCGGCGCGCGCCGACGCCAGCGCCGCCTCGGTGCCGGCGTGGCCGCCGCCGATCACGATCACGTCGTACTGGTAGAAGGAATCGCTCATCACATCCTGGCCATCGCGCCGTTGGCGCGCGCGCATTCTAGGCCGTTCGGACCGGGGCCGCCGGCGACAGCGCGGGATCGGCCCGCCAAAGTTGGCACGGTTCCTGCGACATACTCCTTGCACCCAGCGGGGCAGGCGCTAAGCGCCGGTCGGAATTGGAACAGGGGCTGGCCAAGCGCTCGCATGGGGAAGCACGGGGGCCGAATGTCGGGGGACGTTCGGCCCCTTTTTTTGTCTGCCCGATCCGCATCGCCGGTTCGACGATGCGTCGATCCCGACGCCGCGGTGACCCATCCGCGATCGACACGCGAATCGGTGCCAATGCGCTGGGCGCCAGCGTGGGCGCGGTCTGCAGGGTTTCGGGCTGGAGGTGCCGGCGGTGGTCGCGGCACGGGGCCGGCGAGGCGCCGACGCCCGACAAGGACGGAACAGGGGGGATCCGTGAATTCCTCGCCGGGCGCCGACATGGGCACTTGCCGGTCGCGGTTTGCGTCACTTGCCGACGCAGACCGTCAGTGGCCCTACTGTGAGGTGACGAGGCGCGTCGCGCAAGAGACTTCGGTCACGGCTCCTGCTCTTGGACCGTGCGGCGGCGCGGCGCCTCCTGTGCCTGGCGGATGCGCTGGCCCAGTCCCGAGTCGTCGCGGCGCGGCGCCGGCGACGAAATCACCGGGCGCGGCGCGGCGCCGCTGATGCCCGACGGGGCCGGACGCAGCGCGCCGCCGTCGGCCTGCTGGCGCCGGCGCAGCTGGTCGAGGTTGCGCCACGGCGAGCCGTCGCGATCGCGCGGGCGGTAGTCGGGGTTCGGGTTCGGCGTGCCGGTGACCGGGGGTCGCGGGTAGTGCGGCCGATACGGGTGCCCGTAATACGGGTAGCCCGGCCGGTAGTAATACGGGCGCGTCGGATAGCCGTAGCCGTAACGGTACGGGTAGCCGTAGCTGCCGTAGCCGCCGTAATAGGGATAGCCGCCGACCCCGCCGTAGTACGGGTAGCTGCCGTAGTAGCGGTACTGGGTGCTTGGCTGACCGTAGTAGTAGTCGCCGGCGCCGGCGCGGTAGCCGTAACCGGTGACGCAGCCGCCCAGCAGCAGCGCGGCTGCGAGCGGGACAAGGAGTTTGCGGATCATGGCGGAGCCCCCCAGGGTCGAGACCGCAGCTTCGGTCCGGCGGATTGAACTCGTGCTTAACCCTGCCGTCACGGCCACGCGTACCGCTGAAGGGTTCAGCGGCCGCGCTGCCTTTGCCGGGCGCATTGCCGACGGGAGCGCGCGGTGCCAGCATGCGCCGCCCCGCCCTCGGACGCCACGATGACCCTGCACCGCGCGTCCGGCCACTGGCGGCTGGGCCTGACCCTGTCGCTGATCACCGCGCTGTCGTGGGCGACGCTGCCGATCGCGCTGAAGCTGGTGCTCGACTCGCTCGATCCGCTGACGCTGACCTGGTTCCGCTTCCTCGTCGCCGCGCTGGTGACCGCGGCGTGGCTGGGGCTGCGCGGCAAGCTGCGCGGCTACGGCGCGCTCGGGCGGCGCGGGTGGACGCTGCTCGGCGTCGCCGCGCTGATGCTGGTCGGCAACTACGTGTTCTACCTGCTGGGCGTGCAGCACACCTCGCCGGCGAACGCACAGCTGCTGATCCAGCTGGCGCCGCTGCTGATGGCGCTGGGCGGGATCTGGGTGTTCGGCGAGGTCTTCCACCGCGGGCAGTGGCTCGGCCTGGCGGTGTTGGTGGCCGGCCTGGGCCTGTTCTTCCACGACCAGCTGGCGCTGGCGTCGGCGGCCGAGTCGCTCGCGTCCAGCGCGACCCGCCCGGGCGCCTACGTGTTCGGCTCGGCGCTGGTGCTGGTCGCCGCCGTGGTGTGGGCGGTGTACGCGCTGGCGCAGAAGCAGCTGCTGGTGAAGCTCGGCTCGATGCAGGTGCTGCTGGCGATCTACGCGTTCGCGGCGCTGGCGCTGTGGCCGTTCGCGACGCCGTCTGCGCTGCTGCGGCTCGACGGGGTGCACTGGGCGCTGCTGCTGTTCTGCGCGTTCAACACCGTCGGTGCGTACGGCGCGTTCGCCGAGGCCCTCGCCCACTGGGAGGCCTCGCGCGTGTCGGCGGTGCTGGCGACGACGCCGCTGCTGTGCCTCGGCGCGGCCGCGGTCGTGCACGCGCTGTTCCCGCAGTGGCTCGCGGCCGAACGCATCACGTGGCTCGGCTGGCTCGGCGCGCTGCTGGCGGTGGCCGGCTCGGCGGCGGTCAGCCTGCTCAACCGCCGTCCGGCCGCGCCGGTCGCCGAGCCCGGCTGACGTCGCGCGCGCGACGCGGGCGGCGACGGCAAGCGGCTACCATGCCGCGATGAGCGCCGCCCTGACCGATCCGTCGTCCGCGTCCCACCCCGCCCACCCGCCGAAGGGCGAGCCGCTGGCGGTCGACTTCAGCGACATCCTCGCCGCGGCCGCGCGCATCGCGCCGCAGGCGCGGGTGACCCCGGTGATGCGCTCGCGCTCGCTCGACGCGCTGGCCGGCTGCGAGCTGCACTTCAAGTGCGAGAACCTGCAGCGCATCGGCGCGTTCAAGTTCCGCGGCGCCAGCAACGCAGTGCTGTCGCTGAGCGACGACGAGGCCGCGCGCGGCGTGGTGACGCAGAGTTCCGGCAACCACGGCGCCGCGATCGCGCTGGCCTGCCGCCTGCGCGGCATCGCCGCGACCGTGGTGGTGCCGCACGACGCGCCGCGGATCAAGCTCGCCGCGATCGCCGACTTCGGCGCCCGCATCGTCCACTGCGATCCGGGCCAGGCCGCGCGCAACGCGGTGACCGCGCAGGTGCTGGCCGACACCGGCGGCGTGCTGGTCCACCCGTTCAACGATCCGCGCGTGATCGCCGGCCAGGGCACCGCGGCGCTCGAGCTGCTGCAGCAGGCGCCTGGCCTCGACACGGTGATGGCGCCGGTCAGCGGCGGCGGACTGCTGTCGGGCACCGCGATCGCCGCGCACGGCATCGACGCGTCGATCCGCGTGCTCGGCGCCGAGCCCGAAGGCGCCCGCGACGCGCACGATTCGCTCGCCAGCGGCACGCGCGTCACCGGCCGCCCGGTCGACACGATCAGCGACGGCCTGCGCGCCGAGCTCGGCACGCTGACCTTCCCGATCCTGCGCGCGCACGTCGACGACATCCTGCTGGTCGACGACGCCGAAACCGTCGCGGCGATGCGGCTGGTATGGGAGCGCCTGAAGGTGGTGATCGAGCCGTCGTGCGCGGTGCCGCTGGCCGCGGTGCTGCGCTACCGCGAACGCTTCGCCGGCCGCCGCGTCGGCATCATCCTGTCCGGCGGCAACGTCGACCTCGACGCGCTGCCCCGCCTGCTCGCGCTCGCCACCCCCGCCCAGGACACCCCATGAAGATCGACGGCACCCGCACCCACGACCGCGCGACCGAGCTGCTGCTCGGCTACTACGCCGCGTTCAACCGCGGCGACTGGGACGGCATGCTCGCGCTGCTGGCCGACGACGTCGTCCACGACCTCAACCAGGGCCCGCGTGAAGTCGGCCGCGACGCGTTCGCCGCGTTCCTGCAGCGGATGGCGGCGAGCTACCGCGAACAGCTGCGCGACATCGTCGTGATGGTCTCGCCCGACGGCACCCGCGCGGCGGCCGAGTACGTCGTGCACGGCCAGTACCTCGCCGACGACGCCGGCCTGCCGCCGGCGCGCGGCCAGGCGTACGTGCTGCCCGGCGGCGCGTTCTTCGCGATCCGCGACGGCCGCATCGCGCGGGTCAGCAACTACTACAACCTCGAGGACTGGCTCGCGCAGGTGCGCTGAGCCGCGATGCGGCCGCGCGCATCGACCTTGGTCGGGGGGCGCGGCAAGTAACGTATTTCTTACCGGTCGCGCCGCTACCCTGCGCCGCACCTCTTGCGCGACCCCGACGGCATGCCGCGACCGCTGCGCTCTCCCCTGCCGTGGATCGCCGGCCTCGCGCTGGTGCTCGCGCTGGCGTTCCTCGGCAGCCGCGGCATCTGGGACCCGGACGAGGGCCGCTACACCAACGTCGCGCTGAACATGCTCGACAGCGGCGACTGGCTCAATCCGCGCCGCAGCCACGAAGTCGGCCACTGGACCAAGCCGCCGCTGACGTACTGGGCGATCGCGACGAGCGTCGCCGCGTTCGGCGCCAACGCGTTCGCCGCGCGGCTGCCGGCCGCGCTGGCGTACCTGCTGTCGACCTGGCTGGTGTGGCGGCTGGGCCGCCGGCTCGCGCCGGGCCACGCGCCCGTCGCCGCGCTCGCCTACGCGACGATGCTGCTGCCGTTCGGCGCGTCGCAGCTGATCACCACCGACTACCTGCTCGCGGCGTTCTCGACGCTGGCGATGTGGGGGTATGTCGAGGCGCGCTTCGGCGCGGCCGCCGCGGCGCCGCGCGTGGGTGCGCGTGAACTGGCGTGGGTCGCGCTGATGTGGGTGGGCTTCGCGCTGGCGTTCCTGACCAAGGGGCCGCCAGGTCTGCTGCCGCTGCTGGTGGTCGTCGCCGCCGACGCGCTGGTGCCGGGCCCGCGCACCCACCGGGTGCTGCAGTGGTCGGGGCTGGGGCTGTTCGCGCTGCTGGCGCTGCCGTGGTACGTCGCGGTGATCCACGGCAACCCGGGCCTGTTCGCGTACTTCATCGGCGACGAAGTCGTGAACCGGGTGACGACGAACGAGTTCGGACGCAACGGCGAGTGGTACGGATGGCTGAAGGTGTACGCGCCGACGCTGCTGGTCGGCACGCTGCCGTGGACGCCGACGCTGCTGCGCTGGGCGCACGGACTGCCGGCGCAAGCGCGCGCGTGGCGGCGCGACCGCGCGCGGCGCGCCGACGACGCGCCGTGGCTGCTGCTGGCGCTGTGGGTGCTGCTGCCGCTGGCGGTGTTCTGCGCGTCGCGCTCGCGCCTGCCGCTGTACCTGCTCCCGCTGTTCGCGCCGCTGGCGCTGCTGGTCGCGCTGCAGCACGGCCGCGAGGGCCGCGCGCTGCCGCGCTGGCCGTGGCTGGCGGCGTGGGCGGCGCTGCTGCTGGCGCTGAAGCTCGGCGCGGCGGCGTGGCCGACGCACAAGAACGCGGCAGCATGGGCCGAGGCGATCCGCGCGCGCGCGCCGGAGCGCATCGAGGAGGTGGTGTTCGTCGAGGACATGGCGCGCTACGGGCTGCACGTCCACCTCGGGCGCGGGGTGCAGATCGAGAAGGTCTCGCTCGGCGATGCACCGCAGGCGCGCTTCAATCCGGCGTTCGACGAATCGCTCGCCGCCGAGCTGGCCGAGCGCGAGCCGCACGTGGTGTGGGTCTGCAAGCAGGCGCAGTGGCCGGCGCTGGCCGCGCGGATCGGCGCGCTCGGCTACCGCGCGTCGCCGCTCGGCGCGCCGTACGAGGGCCGCGTGCTGTTCCGCGTCGAGCCGGTCGCGCCGCCGCGGTAGCGCGCGGCGTCACGCGCCGCGGTCGCCGCGCAGCTCCTGGGTCGCGTGGCGATCGCCCGACGCGGCGCGCGCGGCGACGATGCTGAAGGCGACGATGCCGACCACGACGACGCCGGCCCCGAGCAGCGCGCGGCCCTGAGGCCACGCCTCGCCCAGCCACAGCGCGCCGATCACCGTCGCGAACAGGATCTCCGCGGCCTGCATCGCCTCGGCCGCGGCCAGCCCGGTCGGGTCGTGGCGGACCATGCCGGTGGCCTGGAAGAACAGCACCGTCGCGATCACGCCGGCGCCGAGCGCGACCCCCGCGGCGAGCCACACCTGCCCGGCCGGCGGCGGCCCGAGCTGCGCCCACGCGACCGCGGCGATCGCCCACCACAGCGGCTGGCTCGCCAGCGTCAGGCCGAACACGCGCTGGGTCGCGTTGAGTTCGGGCTCGCCGGCCGGGTGGTGGCGCTCGAGGTGCAGCAGCAGCCCGCGGTTGCCGAGCGGGTACGCGAACGCGGCGATCGCGCCGAACAGCAGGCCGAGCCACGCGCCGCGGTCGAGCGCGCCGCCGGCGTGGCCGACCTGCATCAGCAGCACGCCGGCGACGACCACCAGCCCGGCCGCCATCGCCGCGCGCGGGATCCGCGCGCGGTGGTCGCGCGCACCGGCGCCGCGGTACAGCAGCGGCGCGACCAGCATCCCGGCGATCACGGTCAGCTGGAACGTGCCGGCGACCAGCCACGCCGGGCCGCTCGCGGCGGCGTAGCTGAGCCCGAGGTAGAACACGACGAAGCCGATGCCGCTCCACAGCAGCCACGCGCCCGGGTGCCGCGCGATCGCGCGCCACACCGGCGCGACGCCGCCCTGCCAGCGCATCACCGCCAGCAGCAGCGGCAGCGTGATCAGGTAGCGCAGCGCCGCCGTCCACGCCCAGTGCCCGCCGGCGTTGACCGCGGCGCGGTTGAGCACGTAGGTGCAGGTGAAGAACAGCGCCGACAGCAGCGACACGCCGACCGCGACCAGGGCGACGCGGCGCATCGGCGCGTTCACCGCCGGCGCACCGGGATCGCGCCGACCGGCACGCGGACCTCGTCGACGCCGCCGACGCGGATCGGCGCGCCCGGCGGCGGCCCCCAGGCGTGCGCGTAGATGACCTCCCACGTCGCCGGCAGCAGCCCGCCGAGCGGTTCGCCGGGCGGGCGGCGCAGCGGCTCGTACGCCTGGGCCGCGCGGGCGAAGCGCGCGCGGCCGGTCAGGCTGCGCCGCCGGCCGCGCATCGCGTTGGTCGCGCCGAGCGTGCGCAGCTCGCGCATCAGCGCGCCGAGGTCGGCGTGGCCGAGCGTGAACTCGTCGCGGTCGAGCACCGGGTCCTTGAAGCCGGCGGCGATCATCGCGTCGCCGAACTGCGCGATCGACGCGAACGGGCTGACGTGCGGCGCGTCGTCGGCCTGCCCGAACGCGCCGCGCAGCTCGAACAGCGTGTCCGGCCCGAACGTCGACACCAGCAGCAGCCCGCCCGGCCTGAGCACGCGGCGGAAGCCGGCGAACACCGCCGGCAGGTCCTCGACCCACTGCAGGCACAGGTTCGAATACAGCACGTCGACGCTCGCGTCGCGCAGCGGCAGCGCGCGCGCGTCGGCGCACAGCGCGCGCGGCCGGCGGCCGAAGTCGAACAGCCCGCGGCGCGCGCCGGCGTTGCGCTGCGCGGCCTGCGCCATGCCCGGCGCGAGATCGATCGCCAGCACCTGCGCCTTCGGCCAGCGCTGCTGCATCGCGAGCGCGGCGTGGCCGGGGCCGCAGCCGAGGTCGACGACGACCGCCGGCGGCGCCGCGCCGCGCGACGGGTCGTCGTAGTAGTCGAGCGATTCCGACAGCCGCGCGCCAACCTCGCGCTGCAGCGCGGCGGCATCGTCGTAGTGCGCGGCCGCGCGCGAGAACGCGCGGCGCACCTGGCGGTGGTCGAACAGCGGCGGCGATGCGCTCATCGCGCGGCCCCGGCGGCGCGCGCGGGCTGCGACGCCGGCAGCGCGTCGACGAATTCGACGATCGCGTCGGCAACGGCGTCGGCGGCGCCGAGGAACGGCGCATGGCCGGCGTCGGCGATCACGACGCTGCGCGCATCCGGCGCCAGCGCGGCCGCGGCCGGCATCGCGCCGGACGGCACCAGCTTGTCGCGGCGGCCGGACACCCACAGGCTCGGCACGCGCAGCCCCGGCAGTTCGCCGCGCAGGTCGAGTCGGTCGAGCAGTACCAGGCCCTGCAGCAGCGCGTGCTCGCTCGGCTCGCCGCGCTCGAACGCCTGCGCGCGCAGGCGCCGCAGCTCGTCCTGCGCGTGCGCCGAGCCGAGCGCCTCGAGCGCGAGGAAGCCCTCGAGCGTGCCGCGGAAGTCGCGCCGCAGCGCGTCGCCGAACTCGCGGAACAGGCTGGAGCGCACGCCGTGCGGCCAACCGTCGGCGGCGTCGCCGACGAAGCGCGGCGACGAGGCGAGCATCACCAGCCCGCGCACCGCGTCCGGATGGTCGAGCGCGGCGCGCAGCGCGAACTGGCCGCCGAGCGACCAGCCCAGCCACACCGCGTCGGGCACGCGCGCGACCAGCGCGGCGGCCAGCGTCGCCGGCTCGAGCGCGGTGTCGCTGTCGCGCGCGTGGCCGTGGCCGGGCAGGTCGACCAGGTGCAGCGTGTAGCGGTGCTCGAGGCGTTCGACCAGCGGCGCGAACAGGCCGCCGTGCATCGCCCAGCCGTGGATCAGTGCCAGCGCCGGGCCGCGCCCGCGCGTTTCGATGTGCATGCGATGTCTGCTGCGTGGGGGACGGCGCGGCCGCGGCCGCGTCGACGGGGGATCGGGTGCGCGCTCGTCAGGCCGAGGCCAGCAGGCCCATCTCGGCGACGCGCGCCTCGGCCTCGGCGCGATCGCGCGCGCGCGCGATGGTCTCGACCAGGCCGTCGACGTCGGCGACGCCGTGCAGCGCGCTGAGCGTGACGCGCAGCCGCGCGCGGCCTTCCGGCACGGTCGGCGGGCGGATCGCCGCGACCCAGTAGCCGGCGCGCTCGAGCGTGCCGGCCATCGACAGCGCGCGCGCGTTGTCGCCGCACAGCACCGGCTGGATCGGCGTGTCCGACGGCAACCGCGCCAGGCCGACGCGGTCGGCGCGCTCGTGGAAGCGCGCGACCAGCTCGGCCAGGCGATCGCGTCGCCAGTGCTCGCCGCGCGCCAGCTTGACCGCGGCCAGCGTCGCCGCGGCCTGCGCAGGCGGCAGCGCGGTGGTGTAGATGTACGGGCGCGCGCTCTGCGCGAGGTGGTCGAGCAGGTCGGCGTCGCCGACCAGCGCCGCGCCGTAGCCGCCGAGCGCCTTGCCGAGCGTGACCAGCTGCAGCGGCACCTCGGCGGTGGACAGCTTCGCCGCGGCGACGCTGCCGCGACCGTCGGCGCCGACCACGCCGACGCCGTGCGCGTCGTCGACGTACAGCAGCGCCTTCTGCACGCGCGCGACCAGCGCCAGCTCCTTCAGCGGGGCGATGTCGCCGTCCATGCTGAATACGCCGTCGGTGGCCAGCAGCGCGAGCCCTTCGGGCTGCGCGCGCAACTGGCGCAGCGCGCCCTCGGCGTCGGCGTGCGGGTAGCGGCGCAGCTTGCAGCCGGCCAGCCGCGCGGCGTCGACCAGGCTGGCGTGGTTGAGGCGGTCCTGCACGCAGACGTCGTCGTCGCCGAGCAGGGCCTGCAGCACCGCGAGGTTGGCGAGGAAGCCCGATCCGAACAGCAGCGCGCGCGGCGCGCCGAGCCAGTCGGCCAGCTCCTTCTCGAGCGCGTCGTGCAGCGCGTGGTGGCCGCAGACCAGGTGCGAGGCAACGCCGCCGGCGCCCTCGCGCGCGGCCGCGTCCTGCAGCGCGCCGACCACGGCGTAGTGCTGGGACAGGCCGAGGTAGTCGTTGCCACAGAAGTTCAGCAGGCTGCGCCCGTCGACTTCGACCCGGGCGCCGTCGCGGTGTCCGACGCTGCGGCGCGAGCGCACGCGCGCGGCGGCGACGCGCTCGGCCGCGGCCGCCTCGATCCGCTCACGCCACTGCGCGCGGGCCATCGTCAGGCCTGCGCGGCAGCCGCGCAGGACGCGGACGGTGCGGCGTCGGCGACGCCCGGCCCGTCGATCGCGGGCAGTTCGATGATGTCGGCGTGCACGGTGCCCCCCCGGCCATGTGCAGGTGACTCGATCACCTGCATGGGGCGCAGGCCGAGACGTGCAAACAATGCCATGTCGCGCTCGGTGTCGGGGTTGCCGGTCGTCAGCAATTTCTCGCCGTAGAAGATGGAATTGGCCCCGGCCAGGAAGCACAGCGCCTGCAGCTCGTCGCTCATCGCCTCGCGGCCGGCCGACAGCCGCACCATCGAGCGCGGCATCAGCAGGCGGGCGACGGCGATCGTGCGGACGAACTCGAACGGGTCGAGCTCGGCGGTCCCGTTCAGCGGCGTGCCCTCGACCTGGACCAGCCGGTTGATCGGCACCGAGTCCGGGTGCGCCGGCAGGTTGGCCAGCGCCTGCAGCAGGCCGGCGCGCTGGTCGCGGGTCTCGCCCATGCCGACGATGCCGCCGCAGCAGGTCTTCATGCCGGCGTCGCGGACGTGGCCGAGGGTGTCGAGGCGATCCTGGAACTCGCGCGTGTGGATGACCTCGCCGTAGAACTCCGGCGCGGTGTCGAGGTTGTGGTTGTAGTAGTCGAGGCCGGCGTCGCGCAGCGCGCGGGCCTGGTCGCCCGACAGCATGCCGAGCGTGGCGCAGGTCTCGAGCCCGAGCGCCTTGACCTCAGAAATCATCGCCGCGACCTTCGGGATGTCCCGGTCCTTCGGCGAGCGCCACGCCGCGCCCATGCAGAAGCGCGAGGCGCCGGCGGCCTTGGCCTGGCGGGCCTTCTCGAGCACCGCCTCGGTGCTCATCAGCTTCGTGGCGTCGACGCCGGTGTGGTAGCGCGCCGCCTGCGGGCAGTAGCCGCAGTCCTCGGGGCAGCCGCCGGTCTTGACCGACAGCAGGGTGCTGACCTGGACCTCGGCGGGGTCGAACGTCGCGCGGTGCACGGTCGCGGCGCGGTGCAGCAGTTCCGGGAACGGCAGGTCGAACAGCGCGCGGACCTCGGCACGCGACCAGTCGTGGCGCAGCGCGTCGGACTTCTCCGACCCGGCGGCGCGGGGGGCAACAACAGCGGACATGGGGGACTTCCGACAGACCGGACCGGCCGAGGCCGGCAGTCTGGAAACCATGCCCGGCCCTGTCAACCAAGCTCCCCCGACGAAAGTTGACGGCCGCCGCGCGCGGCTGGCGTTCTGGCTGCGCCACGACGCCGCGCGGCTGCTGTGGCCGGGCACCTGCCTGCTGTGCGACGCGCCGGCCGGCGACGGGCCGGACCTGTGCGCACCGTGTTTCGACGCGCTGCCGTGGCTGGCCGACGCGTGCGCAGGCTGTGCGCTGCCGCTGCCCCCCGGCGCGCCGGTCGACGGCGGCGAGGGCGCGCGGCTGTGCGGCCCATGCCAGTCCGCCCGCTCACCGCTCGCGACGGTGCGCGCGGCCTGCCTGTACGCCGCGCCGCTCGACCGCCTGCTGCCGCGCTTCAAGTTCCACGACGACCTGACCGCCGGCGCGCTGCTGGCCGAACTGATGGCCGAAGCGCTGGCCGATGCGCCGCGACCCGACGCGGTGGTGCCGCTGCCGCTGCACCGCGCGCGGCTGCGCGCCCGCGGCTACGACCAGGCGCTGGAGCTGGCCCGGCCGCTGGCGCGCGCGCTCGGGCTGCCGCTGCTCGCCGAGGCCCTGGTGCGCACCCGCCTGACCGCGCCGCAGTCGCGGCTCGACGCGGACGCGCGCCGGCGCAACGTCCGCGACGCGTTCGCGGTCCGTCCGGGCGCGGCGCTGCCGGCGCACGTGGCGCTGGTCGACGACGTCATGACCACCGGCGCGACGCTGCGCGCGGCCGCGCATGCGCTGCGGCGGGCCGGCGTCGCGCGGATCGATGCCTGGGTGTGCGCGCGGGTGCCGTGACGCTCAGCCGCCGCCGGCGGGCGTCGGTGTCGGTGCCGGTGCCGGAGCGGGCGGCGGCGGGGCCGGGCGCGCCGTGGGGCGCGCGATGTCGGCGCGCGGCGCCCGGCCCGACCCGATCACCGCGACCGCGCGCAGCTCGACCGGTGCGCCCGGCTGCAGCAGCGCGGTGGTGCCCACCGCCGACCACGCCGGGTAGTGGTCTGGGAAGAACTCGTGGTGGATCGGCGCGAAGCGGGCGAATTCGGCGCCGAACGTCGCGCTGTCGGTCGCGCCGGCGTGGAAGCTGGTCAGCTCGACCACGTCGGCCAGCGTCGCCCCGGCGGTCGCCAGGTGCGCGCGCAGCGACTCGAACATCGCGCGCACCTTGGCTTCGTAGGTGTCGCCGCGCCCGGCCGGAATGCCGGACACGATGACCATGTCGCCGACGCGCACGACCGGGCTGTAGTGGTAGTCGTGGTAGCTGCGCTCCATGCCGCGCGGGGCGAAGTGCTCGCGCGACGGGGCGGCGTCCTGCGCGGCGGCCGGCGACGGCAGCAGCGCAAGCAGGGCGGGCAGTGCGAAGGCGATCCGGGGCATGGCGGCACGGGCGATGGGAGACCGCGCGCATTGCAGCAGCGGGCGGCGCGGCGCGCGCGCGGCGCAAGTCACGGTGACTTCCTCCCCGTCACGCGAATGCCGGTCGCAGGAAGCCCGGAGGCCCCCAACGGTCGCGACCGTTCGGCCGGCGCGCCCAGCAGCTACGCGGCCGGACGCAGCGCCAGGTCCGCGGCCAGCCCGGCGAACACCGCCAGCCCGACCCAGTGGTTGTGCAGGAACGCGCGGAAGCACGCGTCGCGTTTGCGGTGGCGGGCGATGCGGAACTCCCAGGCGACGAGCAGCGCCGCGACGCCGAGCCCGATCCACCAGTACAGGCCGAGCGCGCCGCGCTGGCCGACCAGCCCCAGCGCCGCGAAGAACAGTGCGTACAGCACCGCCTGCGCGGCCAGGTCGAGCTCGCCGAACAGGATCGCGGTCGACTTGCTGCCCATCCGCAGGTCGTCGTCGCGGTCGACCATCGCGTACCAGGTGTCGTACGCGGTCGCCCACAGGATGTTGGCCACGTACAGCAGCCACGCCACCGCCGGCACCTCCCCGCGGACCGCGGCGAACGCCATCGGGATGCCCCAGCCGAACGCCAGCCCGAGGTAGACCTGCGGCAGGTAGGTGTAGCGCTTCAGGTACGGGTAGCTGGCGGCCAGCAGCACGCCGACCACGCTCATTGCGATGGTGAGCCGGTTCAGCGTCAGCACCAGCGTGAACGCCACCAGCATCAGCACCGCGAACACGATCAGCGCTTCGCGCCCGGACACCGCGCCGGTCGCCAGCGGGCGATTGCGGGTGCGCTCGACGTGCGGGTCCAGCCAGCGGTCGGCGTAGTCGTTGATCACGCAGCCGGCCGAGCGCGTCAGCCACACGCCGAGGGTGAACACCAGCAGCGGCCACCACGGCGGCACGCCGCCTGCGGCCAGCCACAGCCCCCACCAGGTCGGCCACAGCAGCAGCAGCCAGCCGATCGGGCGGTCTCCGCGCACCAGCTGCCAGTACGCCGCCAGGCGCTCGCGCCAGTGGCGGCGCGCGGGGGTTTCGAAGCGTTCGTAGCTCATCGATCGGCCGGAAGGGGAACGGCGCGGGGCGCGCGGGGCGGCAGGCAGCCCGCTGCCGCGCATTTGCCGCTAGAATGCCAGCCCCGCGAGGCCCTGCACGTGCTGCACGGACCGCGGGAATCGCCAGGCGCCCGTAGCTCAGCCGGATAGAGTAGTGGCTTCCGAAGCCATTGGTCGGGGGTTCGAATCCCTCCGGGCGCGCCATCTCCGTGCCTCGGCACCGGGGCCGGTCCTATAATGGCGGGCGGTCGCGCCGGCGGCCGGCTCAATTGGCTTTCGACTGTCGAACGCGTCCGGTCCGCGGACGTGTCCTAAAGGTGGATCGTGCGTAATTACGACCTCGAGTTCCTGAAGAAATTCTCGCTGGTGATCGTGTTCCTGATGGTCGTGACCGTCGGCCTGATCATCGGCTCGATCGTGATCAACGGACAGATCCCGCGCGAGCCCAGCGTGGCCGCGGCCAAGGCCACCGAACGCCGCATCGCGCCGGTCGGCGCGGTCTACGCCGGCAGCACCGGCGCCGCCCAGCAGGCCGCCGCGGCCGCTGCCGCCATGGCGGCCGCCGCCTCGCAGGTCGCCTACGGCGGCACGCTCGACGGCGCGGTGATCTACGACAACCTGTGCGCGGGCTGCCACAAGTCGGGCGCCGGTGGCGCGCCGATGCTGGTCGCCTCGGCCTGGACCGCGCGCATCGCGCAGGGCAGCGAGACCATGCACCGCCACGCGATCGAGGGTTACACCGGCGCCGCCGGCGTGATGCCGGCCAAGGGCGGCAACCCGGCGCTGACCGACGAGCAGGTCATCGCCACGGTCGACTGGATGGTCGCCAACCTGCAGTAAGCGCCGTCGACGCGCCGATTCGCGAACGCCGCCTCCGGGCGGCGTTTTCGTTGGTGTGGGCCGCCTCGACCGGCAACGCGGCCGGTGCGCGGTCACGGCGCGTGAACGCGGCGCCGTATCATGGCGCGATGGCCGTCCCCGACTTCCCCACCGCCGATGCGACCGTGCTGCTGCCCGGCCCCGCCGGCGCGCTCGAGGCCAGCGTCGAGCTGCCCGAGTCCGCCCCGCGCCCGCTGGTGGCGATCGTCTGCCACCCGCTGCCGACCGAGGGCGGGACCATGCACAACAAGGTCGTGACGATGGCCGCGCGCGCGCTGCGCGAGTCCGGCGCGACCACGGTGCGCTTCAACTTCCGCGGCATCGGCCAGTCCGAGGGCGCGTTCGACGAGGGCCGCGGCGAAGCCGAGGACCTGCTCGCGGTGGTCGCGTGGGTGCGCCGGCACCGCCCGGACGCGCAGCTGTGGCTGGGCGGCTTCAGCTTCGGCGCGTACGTGTCGCTGAAGTGCGCGGGCGACGTCGAGCCGGACTTCCTGCTGTCGATCGCGCCGCCGGCCGGCCGCAGCTGGAACATCGAAGCGCTGCCGCCGCCGCGCTGCCCGTGGCTGGTGATCCAGGGCGATGCCGACGAGATCGTCGACGCGCAGGCGGTGTACCGCTGGCTCGAGGCGCTGCCGGAGCCGCCCGAGATCGTGCGCATGCCGGACACCAGCCACTTCTTCCACCGCCGGCTGATCGACCTGCGCGGCGCGATCAAGCACGGCGTGCACGCCTACCTGCCGCCGGAGTCGCCGGCCGCATGAGCCGACGCGCCGGCCATCGCGCGCCGCCCCGCGCGGCGCGGCCGCGCGCATGAGCGCGACCCTGCGTCCGTCCGCGGCCTACGCCGCCGGCGTGCAGCGCGGCGACTGGAGCTTCGATGCGGCCCAGCAGCCGGCGCTGGTCGAGCTCGACCGCCTGCACGACGCGCTCGTCGCCGCGCCGCCGCGCGGATTGCTGTCGAACCTGTTCGGAAAGCCCCCCGAGGCCCCGCGCGGCCTGTACCTGTGGGGCGGCGTCGGCCGCGGCAAGACCTTCCTGATCGACTTGTTCTTCGACGGCCTGCCGCTGGCCGACGTCGGCGCCGGCCACGCGACCGCGCCGATCGGCGTCGGCGCGAGCGCGCAGCGCCCGGACCCGCGGTTGGGCGGCAAGCGCCGCATCCACTTCCACCGCTTCATGCGCGAGGTGCACGCACAGCTGCGCGCGCACGCCGGCGAGCGCGACCCGCTGGCGACGATCGCGCGGCTGTGGCGCCGCGAACTGCGGGTGCTGGTGCTCGACGAGTTCTTCGTGATCGACATCGGCGACGCGATGCTGCTCGGCCGGCTGATGGAGCGGCTGTTCGCCGAAGGCGTCGCGCTGGTGACCAGCTCCAACGCCGCGCCGGGCGACCTGTACAAGGACGGCCTGCAGCGCGACCGCTTCCTGCCGGCGATCGCGCAAATCGAAGCGCACTGCGCGGTCGTGCACCTCGACAGCCCGAACGACTACCGGCTGCGCGCGCTGACCCGCTCGCCCGTCTATCGCGCGCCGCTCGACCCGCAGTCGGATGCGTGGCTCGACGAGCGCTGGCGCGAGCTGACCGCAACCTGCCCGCGCGACGCCGCGACCGTCTGGGAGATCGACGGCCGCACGATCCCGGTGCGCGCGCTGGCCGAAGGCCACGCGTGGTTCGACTTCGCCGCGCTGTGCGAAGGCCCGCGCGCGGCGAGCGACTACATCGAGATCGCGACCGAATGCCACACGGTGCTGGTCGGCGGCATCCCGGTGTTCACCGACGCGGCCAACGGCGACGCCGCGCGCCGCTTCGTGCACCTGGTCGACGAGCTGTACGACCGCCACGTCAACCTGGTCTGCACCGCGGCGGCGGCTCCCGTCGAGCTCTATGCCGGCGGCAAGCTGGCCGGCGCGTTCGAGCGCACCGCCTCGCGCCTGATCGAGATGCAGAGCGCCGAATACCTCGCGCTCGAGCACCGCGGCTGATCGGCGCGCCGTCCCGAATCAGCGGGCAGGTGAATCAGCCGGCGGCGCGCCGGCGCGCGGCGACGAACCCGTACACCGCGACCAGCACCGCCAGCGCGACGCCGATCGCGAGCCACTCCTGCGCCTTCAGCGTGGTCACGATCGCCAGCATCGCCGCCAGCGCGAGCGCCGGCACCGCCGCGCCGCCGGGCAGCACGAACGGCGTGCCGCGCTCGCGCAGGTCCAGCCGCTGCGCGCGCCACGCGGCCAGGCTGACCAGCCCGTAGACCACACAGATCGCGCCGCCGGAGATCAGCGCCAGCGTGTCGAAGTTGCCGAGCAGCGCCAGCACCCATGCCAGCGTGGCGTGCGCGGCCAGCGCGAGGATCGGCACGCGGTGGGTCGCGGTGACGTTGCCGAACACGCGCGGCAGGTAGCCGTCGCGGCCGAGCGCGAACACCAGCCGCGAGGTGCCCAGCAGGTTGCCCATCAGGAAGCCGGCCATCGAGATGCACGCCGTGACCAGCAGCAGGGTGCGCCCCGGCGCCCACAGCGCCGCGGCGGTGTCGGCGACCGGCACGCCGCTGTCGGCCAGCCGCGCGCCGAGCAGCCCCTGGCCGACGATCTGCAGGCCCAGGTACAGCAGCACGACCAGCAGGATCGCGGCGATCGTCGCGCGCGGCACGCTGCGCGCCGGATCGGTGACCTCGCCCGACGGCACCAGCGCGGTCTCCATGCCCGAGTAAGCGAACATCACCAGCACCATCGACGCGCCCAGCGCGCCCCAGCTGGGCACGTCGCCGACCGCGAAGCTGACCTGCGACCAGTCGACGAAGAACACGCCGATGCCGGCGAGCAGGAACAGCGGCGTCAGCTTCAGCGCGGCCAGCACCGCGATCGCGCGCGCGCCGAGCTTCACCCCGAATGCGTTCAACGCGAACAGCGTCGCGTACACCGCGGTGATCAGCAGCGCGCGCGGCAGCGGCGGCGCGAACGCCGGCACCAGGTTGGCGACCTGCACCGACAGCGCGGCGGCGACGCCGGCGCTCGAGGTGAAGTTGCTGATCCACAGCAGCGCGCCGCCGAGGAAACCGGCGAACGTGCCGAACGTCGCGGTGAGGTAGCTGTACGGCCCGCCGGTCGCCTGCACGCGGCTGCCGACCGCGGCGAAGCACAGCGCGATCGGGATGATCGCCAGCGCACCGGCGACCAGCGCCAGCGGCGCCGCCGCGCCCATCTGCGTCGACAGCGCCGACGGCATGCGGAAGATCCCGCCGCCGACGATGACGTTGATCACCGCCGCGGCCAGCGCGAACGAGCCGATCGCGCGCACCAGCGCGGCGTCGCCGTGCAGCGGCGCAGTGGCAGGGCGTGCGGCGTCGTTCATCGGCGGGTTCGACCTGGGGCGGAGGCCGGAGCGTCGCACGCGGCGCGAGCGGCGCGCTAGCATCGTCG
Source organism: Cognatilysobacter tabacisoli (assembly GCF_003586305.1). GTDB lineage: Bacteria > Pseudomonadota > Gammaproteobacteria > Xanthomonadales > Xanthomonadaceae > Cognatilysobacter_A > Cognatilysobacter_A tabacisoli. The sequence continues at coordinate 161,281 of NZ_KZ987400.1, forward strand.
GCCATACGCTCATTCCCACGGAACCGACCATGCGCGCACCGCACCCCTCGCTGCTGTCGCCGCTGCTCGCCTGCGCCGGCCTGTTCGCGTTCTCCGCCGCCGCGCAGTCGAGCGTGCGCCCCGAGGTCGACGCCGCGGCCCGCCGGGTGCAGGCCGACGTGGTCGCGCTGCGCCGCGACTTCCACCAGCACCCGGAGCTGTCGAACCGCGAGCAGCGCACCGCGGCGAAGGTCGCCGAGCACCTGCGTGCGCTCGGCCTGACGCCGAAGACCGGCATCGCCCGGCACGGCGTCGTCGCGATCATCGAGGGCGGCAAGCCCGGCCCGCGCGTCGCGCTGCGCGCCGACATGGACGCGCTGCCGGTGACCGAACAGACCGGCCTGCCGTTCGCGTCGAAGGTGACGACCACGTTCGCCGGCCAGACGACCGGGGTTATGCACGCCTGCGGCCACGACGCGCACACCGGCATCCTGCTCGGCGTCGCCGATGCGCTGGTCGCGATGCGCAAGGACCTGCCCGGCTCGGTGATGCTGGTGTTCCAGCCGTCCGAGGAGGGCGCGCCGGTCGGCGAGACCGGCGGCGCGTCGGTGATGCTGGCCGAAGGGTTGTTCAAGGACTTCAGGCCCGACGCGATGTTCGGGCTGCACGTGTTCTCGACCCTGCCGGTCGGCACGATCGGCGTGCGCCAGGGCCCGCTGATGGCCGCCTCGGACCGCTTCAACATCGTCATCAAGGGCCGGCAGACGCACGGCTCGCGGCCGTGGGGCGGGATCGACCCGATCGTCGCGGCGGCCGACCTGGTCTCCAGCGCGCAGACGATCGTCAGCCGCCGCACCGACGTGTCGAAGCTGCCGGCGGTGGTCAGCTTCGGCTCGATCCACGGCGGCATCCGCTACAACATCATCCCCGACCAGGTCGAACTGGTCGGCACGATCCGCACCTTCGACGAGGGCGTGCGCGCGGCGATCTTCAAGGACCTGAAGAACGTCGCCGAGCACGTCAGCGCGGCGCACGGCGCGACCGCGGTCGCCAGCGTGCCCGACGGCGAGGGCAACCCGGTGACGGCCAACGACCCGGCGCTGACCGCGCGGATGCGGCCGAGCCTGGAGGCGGTGGTCGGCGCGGCGAACGTGGTCGAGCCGTCGCTGCAGATGGGCGCCGAGGACTTCTCGTACTACGCGCGCGAGGTGCCGGCGATGTTCTTCTTCGTCGGCGCGACCGGGCCGGGCATCGACCCGGTGGCCGCGCCGAGCAACCATTCGCCGAAGTTCCTGCTCGACGAGACCGCGCTCGACGTCGGCCTGCGCGCGATGCTGCAGGTCACCCTCGACTACCTGCACGGCGACGGCTGAGCGGGCAGCCGGCGAGGCGGTGGCGGCGACGGCGCGCGATAATGCTGTAATGAACCCGACCGACCTCCCGCTGGGCCGCCACGTCGACTACCCGACCGGCTACGACGCCGCGCTGCTGTACCCGATCCCGCGCGCGCTCGGCCGCGCCGCGATCGGCGTCGACGACGCGGCGCCGGGCTTCGTCGGCGTCGACCGCTGGCACGCGTACGAGCTGAGCTGGCTCGACGGCCGCGGCAAGCCGCGCGTGGCGACGGCGACCATCACCGTGCCGGCGCACTCGCCGAACCTGGTCGAATCGAAGTCGCTGAAGCTGTACCTCAACTCGTTCAACGCCACCCGCTTCGGGTCCGACGACGAGGTCGCGGCGCGCATGGCCGCCGACCTGTCGGCGTGCGCCGGCGCACCGGTCGACGTCGCGTTCGGGCTGCCGCCGATCGACGAAGCCGAGGCGCACGCGCGCGCGGAATCGATCGACGGACTCGACGTCGACATCGACTGCTACGGGCCGCCGGACGCGGCGCTGCTGGCGATCGAGGCCGACGCGATCGTCGACGAGACCCTGACCAGCGCGCTGCTGAAGTCGAACTGCCCGGTCACCGGCCAGCCGGACTGGGCGCGCATTTCGATCGCCTACCGCGGCCCGCGCCTGGATCGCGCCGCGCTGCTGCGCTACCTGGTGTCGTTCCGCGACCACGCCGAGTTCCACGAGCAGTGCGTCGAGCGCGTGTTCACCGACCTGCGCGCGCGCGCGCGGCCGGAGTCGCTGTCGGTCGAGGCGCGCTACACGCGCCGCGGCGGACTGGACATCAACCCGTGGCGCGCGACGGCGGACCGCGCCGCGCCCACGCCGGGCCGCGACGAGCGCCAGTAGCCGCACCGCCGCGACGCGCGTGACGGCCGGGTTTCACGCGCGCGCCATCTCGCCTTAACACGGGCCGTGCCATGGTCCCCCGCGTCGACACCCGACGGGGAGACCCCACGCATGAGCAGCGACAAGAAAGCCGATTTCTCGAACGTACAGGGCAAGGTGACGAGCACCGAGCAGATCCGCCCGCAGGCGGACTTCGGCAACGTGCAGGGCAGCGTGCGTTCGACCGAGGAAATCACCGGCGGCGCCCCGTCGGAGCAGATGTACACCGTCATCAAGGGCGACACGCTGTCGCACATCGCCCAGCACTTCTACGGCAAGGCCGGCCGCTGGCGCCGGATCTTCGACGCCAACCGCGACCAGCTCGACGACCCCGACCGCATCCAGCCGGGGCAGGTGCTCAGGATCCCGGCCGACGACGACTTGCACGACTGAGCCGACACGCACCCGCCCCACCCCTTCCCTGGACAGGAGACCCCCATGAACCCGATGCACCTCAACCGCCGCACCCTGCACACCGCCGTCGCCGCCGCCCTGCTGGGCTCGATCGCCCTGGTCGGCTGCAAGAAGAAGGAAGAGGCGGTCGTGACCCCGCCGGTCGCCACGACTCCGGCACCGGCGCCGAGGATGCCGACCCCGGCCGCGTCCGCCTCGGTCACGTCGGTCGACCTCGGCACCGCCGTCGGCGCCGACATGAAGGTCACCGCGCCGTCGACGACGTTCAAGCCGACCGACAAGATCATCGCCGCGGTGTCGACCTCGACCAGCGATCCGGCCGCGACCGTGCCGGGCAAGCTGTCGGCGAAGTGGACCTACCAGGACGGCCAGACCGTGCACGAGGAATCGCGCGACGTGAACCTGACCGGCACCGGCGTGACCAACTTCGAGATCAGCAAGCCCGACGGCTGGCCGGCCGGCAAGTACACGCTGGCGGTGATGATGGACGGCATGACCGTCCAGACCCGCGAGTTCGAGGTCAAGTAAGCGCAGGGCCGCGCGGCGCGCTCCCTCTCTCCCCCGCCGCGCGGCGGGCACGCATCGGCGCGATGGCGACATCGCGCCGTTTTTTTGCACGGTGCCCGCTCCGGCGCCGCGCGTGGATCAGCGCGCCTGGACCTCGCCGTCGATGTACAGCCAGCGCCCCTCGACGCGCGCGAAGCGGCTGCGTTCGTGCAGCCGCACTGCCGGCGCGCCGCCGACGCGGTAGCGGGCGACGAACTCGACGGTGGCGTGGTCGGCGTCGTCGATCGCGTGGCGCCTGACGTCGAGCCCCAGCCAGCGCGTCGCCGCGGCGTCGGACAGGTCGAGTTCGGCCGGGCAGGTGTCCGGGTGCCAGCTGGCGCGCAGGTAGTCGGCGTCGCCGAGCACGTAGGCGCTGTAGCGCGAGCGCATCAGCGCCTCGGCATCCGGCGCGGCGGCGCCGGCGTGCAGCGGGCCGCAGCAGCGCGCGTAGTCGGGGCCGCGGCCGCACGGGCACGCGGCGCTGGGGTCGGGTCGCTTGACGGGTCGCTTCATCGGCGCATTGTCGCGCCGCCGTACGCGCGCAGGGACTACCATGCGCGCCTGCCCCGCCCAGCGAAGTGCCCCCGATGCCCGCCTCCCCGTACCTCGACGACGCCCAGATCGACCGCCTGTCCGACCTGCTCGACCAGCGCGCGGTGCCGTTCAAGGGCTTCAACCTCGAAGCGCTGGACGGCTTCCTGTCCGCGCTGGCGGTCGGCCCGACCACGGTGCCGTTCGAGCAGTGGCAGCCGATCGTGTGGGGCGGCAAGGCGCCGCGCTGGGGCGACGACGCCGAGCGCGCGTCGGTCGAGGACCTGCTGCTCAGCCACTGGAACATGGTCGCCGCGCGCGTGCGGTATGGCGACGACGATCTGCCCGACCACCTGGCCCCGCTGCTGTGGCTGCCCGAGGAGGCCGAGGCCGAGCAGCCCGACGAACTCGACGTCGGCCGCGACTGGGCGATGGGCTTCTTCACCGGGGTCGGCCTGGCCGAGGCCGAGTGGGACGCGTGGCTCGACGACAACGACTGGATCGACGAGATCTTCGGCCGCTTCGACCAGCTCGCCAGCGGCGAGGTGGTCGGCGAGGACCCCGCCGAGCCGGGCACACCGGTCGGCTACCGCGAGCGGCTGGAAGTGATCGCCGGGCTGCCGGGCATGCTCGCCGACCTGCACCTGCACCGCATCGACGCGCTGACGCCGCGCGAGCCGATCCGCAAGGAGGCCACGCCCGAGCGCAACGAGCCGTGCCCGTGCGGCAGCGGCAAGAAGTACAAGAAGTGCTGCAGCGCCTGAGCGCGCCGTCCCGCCCCGGGCGCCGCGCGCCCGACGTACCGCCCGACGCGCCGTGATGTCGACCCACCCCTGCCTGCGCTGCGGCGCCTGCTGCGCCGCGCTGCGCGTGGCCTTCCACTGGTCCGAGGCCGCGCCCGAGCTCGGCGGCGCGACGCCGCCGGCGCTGACCGAGCGGCTCGACCCGCACCGCGTCGTGATGCGCGGCACCTACGCGCCGCCGCTGCGCTGCGTCGCGCTCGCCGGCGCGGTCGGCGTCGACGCGCACTGCACGATCTACCCGCTGCGGCCGTCGCCGTGCCGCGATCTCGCCGCGGCGTGGGAGGACGGCAGCGCGAGCCCGCAGTGCGACCGCGCGCGCGAACGCCACGGGCTGGCCCCGCTGCAGCCGTCGGACTGGGTGGAGTTCGCGAACGCGCCGGGCGACGCCTGCGCCGGCGCCTGAACTGCGCCGATTGCTGAACTACTCGGCCGCGCCGCGCCCGCCGGCCGGCGTCGCAAGCGGCGCGGCGCCCGCGCGCGATTTCGGCAGCGCGGCCAGCGGCGCGTCGTCCGGGCATTCCGGATCGGGGAAGCCGAAGCGCGGGTACAGCGCGAGGCCGCACGACGCCATCGCGCCGTAGGCCTTGCCGGTCGCCATGCAGCGCTCGTCGAACGCGCGCTGGAACGCATCGCGTCGGCGGGCGAAGTCCTCGCCGCACTTGCGCGCGACGCGGATGCGATTGAGGTCGTCCTCGACCGGGTTGGTGCCCTGCAGGCCGTACAGGTCGAGCTCTTCGGGCTTGAGCAGGCGCAGGTTGCGGTTCGGCACCGTCATCATCAGGTCGGCAAGGGTCTCGGCCGCGCCGTTGCGCGCCAGGTACTGGCGCAGCTCGCCGTTGACCTGGGCGAGTTCCGCGCTGAGTTCAGCGCGGGTGCTGGCGGTCGAGCGGTCGCGCATCAGCCGGTGGATGCCGACCTTGCCGTCGACGGTGCGCTGGTCGCCGGCGGCCAGGATCAGCACGCAGGCGCTGTGGCACAGCGAGTCGCGGCGCACCCAGACCGTCCAGTCGGACTCGCCGATGCGGTCGCCGGCCTTGATCGCCTCCTCGACGTGGCCGCCGGCGGAGTCGAGGTCGAGCAGGCGGGTGCCGATCTCCATGCGGTCGGCCACCTCGGCCACGCGCTGCACCAGCGCGGTGAAGCCGGCATCGATGCGGCCCTCGTAGCGGACGCGGACCAGGCCGAGCTCGCGGCAGTCCTGCAGCGCTTCGACGACGCCGAAGAACTCGAGCGTCGCCAGCGGTTCGCCGTCGCCGTGCGCGGCGTAGTCGTACTCGCAGCTGATCCGGGCACGGCCGCCGTCGAGGCTGACCGGGGGCCAGTAGGTGACGTCGGGGTAGTAGGTCGGCGCGTCGCCGGCCACGCGGCGGCGGGTCGCCGCACCGCTGCGCACGGGCGCGTCGGCATCGGCCAGGGTCACGGTGGGTGCTTCCGCGTCGTCGGCCGCCGGGCCGCCGCCGCATGCGGCCAGCGCCAGGCACATCGCCAACGGGAAAAGCCACCTGCCCACATCGGTCTCCGGTCGCGGCGCCGCGGCCCTCGCGGCACACGGGAGCATTGTGGCGCCTGCGCACTGAATTGCAGCGGTCTGCGATGACCGGTCCAACGCATCCGCGCGTGCGCGGCGGACGTGCCGCGTGGGCGTGCGCCCCGGCCCACCGTACGCCTGCGTGCGTCGCGGTGCACGCGCCGCGCGGGGTTCCGCGCTCCCGGTGAAACCGCGACAATGCAGGGCTGCGCGGCCGATCCGGCGCGCTGGCGACCGGTCCGCCGCCCACGTGCGCGTGCCGCTCGACCGCGGTCCCGGCCCCGCGCCGGCCCCGCCCGTCCCGCCCTCCCGTCCCCCTGCGAGCCGACGCCACCATGCCCAACACGCCGAAGATCCTCTACACGCTGACGGACGAGGCCCCGTACCTGGCCACCCAGTCGCTGCTGCCGATCGTCGAGGCGTTCACGGCCCCCGCCGGCATCGCGGTCGAAACCCGCGACATCTCGCTCGCCGGCCGCATCCTGGCGCTGTTCCCCGAGCGCCTGACCGACGCACAGAAGGTCGCCGACGACCTGACCGAGCTCGGCCAGCTGGCGACCACGCCGGAAGCGAACATCATCAAGCTGCCGAACATCAGCGCCTCGGTGCCGCAGCTCAAGGCCGCGATCGCCGAGCTGCAGGCCCACGGCTACGCGCTGCCGGACTACCCGGAGGAGCCGCGCGGCGAGCAGGAGCAGGAGATCAAGGCGCGCTACGCGAAGGCGATGGGCAGCGCGGTCAACCCGGTGCTGCGCGAAGGCAACTCCGACCGCCGCGCGCCGGCGTCGGTCAAGGCGTACGCGCGCAAGCACCCGCACCGCATGGGCAAGTGGGGCGCCGACTCGAAGTCGCACGTCGCGCACATGGACGGCGGCGACTTCTACGGCAGCGAGCAGTCGGCGCTGATCGAGAAGGCCGGCAGCGTCAAGATCGAGCTGGTCGGCCGCGACGGCCGCAGCAGCCTGCTCAAGAGCAGCGTCAAAGTCGGCGCCGGCGAGCTGATCGACGCGGCGGTGATGAGCGCCTCGACGCTGTCGGCGTTCGTCGACGCGCAGCTGGCCGACGCGCGCGATCGCGGCGTGCTGTTCTCGCTGCACCTGAAGGCGACGATGATGAAGGTCTCCGACCCGATCATGTTCGGCATCGTCGTCAAGCGCTTCTACGCCGACGTGCTGGCCAAGCACGCCGCGGTGCTCGACGAGGTCGGCTTCGATGCCAACAACGGCATCGGCGACCTGGTCGCGCGCCTGCCGCAGCTGCCGGCCGACGTGCGCGCGCAGGTCGAGGCCGACCTCGCCGCGCAGTACGCGTCGCGCCCGGCGCTGGCGATGGTCAACTCCGACAAGGGCATCACCAACCTGCACGTGCCCAGCGACGTGATCGTCGACGCGTCGATGCCGGCGATGATCCGCGACAGCGGCGGCATGTGGAACGCCGACGGCCAGCTGCAGGACGCCAAGGCGGTGATCCCGGACCGCTGCTACGCCGGCATCTACCAGGTCGTGATCGACGACTGCAAGGCGAACGGCGCGTTCGACCCGGCGACGATGGGCTCGGTGCCGAACGTCGGCCTGATGGCGCAGAAGGCCGAGGAGTACGGCAGCCACGACAAGACCTTCCAGATCCCCGCCGACGGCACGGTGCGGGTGATCGACGAGGCCGGCACCGTGCTGATGGAGCACGCCGTGCAGGCCGGCGACATCTGGCGCATGTGCCAGACCAAGGACGCGCCGATCCAGGACTGGGTCAAGCTCGCGGTCAACCGGGCGCGCCTGTCGAACACGCCGGCGGTGTTCTGGCTCGACGCCGCGCGCGCGCACGACCGCAACGTGATCGCCAAGGTCGAGCGCTACCTGCAGGACCACGACACCGCCGGGCTTGACCTGCGCATCCTCGCGCCGGTCGACGCGATGAAGTTCTCGCTCGAGCGCATCCGCCGCGGGCAGGACACGATCTCGGTCACCGGCAACGTGCTGCGCGACTACCTGACCGACCTGTTCCCGATCATGGAGCTGGGCACCAGCGCGAAGATGCTGTCGATCGTGCCGCTGATGGCCGGCGGCGGCCTGTTCGAGACCGGCGCCGGCGGCAGCGCGCCCAAGCACGTGCAGCAGTTCGTCGAGGAGAACTATCTGCGCTGGGATTCGCTCGGCGAGTTCCTTGCGCTGGCCGCGTCGCTCGAGCACCTGGCCGACACCACCGGCAACGCCCGCGCGCGCGTGCTCGCCGACGCGCTCGACGCGGCCAACGCGAAGTTCCTCGACACCGACAAGTCGCCGTCGCGCAAGGTCGGCGGCATCGACAACCGCGGCAGCCACTTCTACCTGGCGATGTACTGGGCGCAGGCGCTGGCCGCGCAGGACGCCGACGCCGGGCTGAAGGCGCGCTTCGCCCCGCTCGCCGAGGCGCTGACCGCCAACGAGGCGACGATCGTCGCCGAGCTCGCCGCGGTGCAGGGCAAGCCGGTCGACATCGGCGGCTACTACCAGCCGGACATGGCCAAGCTGTCGGCGGCGATGCGACCGAGCGCGACGCTCAACGCGGCGCTGGCGGCGCTCGCCGGCTGAGCGCCGCCGGCTGAGCGCGGCCCGCGCGCCCGGCCCGGCGCGCGCCGGGTCGTGCCGACGCACGATCCCCTGACATTCCGCACATGCGGCCCCACCGGGGCCGCGGCAGCGTGGGCGCTCTTCCGTACGTTGGGCCGACCATGCACCGCACCGCCCCGCTGTCGCTGCTGCTGTGCCTCGCCGGCGCGGCGGTTCCCGCCGCCGCGCAGGACGCCGTCGCCCAGCGCGGCAGCGATCGAGACGCTTCCGCGCAGGCGCGCGTGCGCGGCGCGTTCGGCGGCGACGCCGCCGCTGCGGTGGCCCGGTTCGACTACCGTCTCGTGGTGACCGACGCCGCCGGCCGCGTGCGCCGCGACGCGCGCTACGCGCTGCTGCCGCGCACCCGCGCGCTCCACGTGCACGACGCGTCGGCGGACACCCGCGTGTGGTCCGGCGAGGACGGCAGTTGGCGCTGGTCCGGCGGGCAGTGGGACGTGCTCGGCCCGGCGCTGGCCCAGCCGTACCGCGACCACGTCGCGTACCACTTCCTGCCGATGCTGCAGGACCCGGGCACCGGCTACGAGGCGGCGCCGGGCAATGGCGATCGCGTGCGCGTGTCGCCGCGCGGCGTGGCGCCGTTCGAGGTGCGGCTGGATCCGGCCAGCGGCCGCGTCGTCGAGAACCGTTTCGACGGCGGCACGGTGGTGCGCGAGCTCGACTACCGCGACGTCGCCGGCGTGCCGTGGCCGATGGCGTTCGAGGTGCTCGGCGACGGCGGCGTCGCCCAGCGCGGGCAGTTCTCGGACGTGGTCGCGTCGACCGCCGCCGACGCGGCGCTGCCCCCGATGCCGGGCGCGCCATCGATGCCGGTCGGCGACGCGGAACGCGTGCTGCCGACGACGCCGGACGGCGCGGCGCGACTGGTCGGCGCCGGCTGGCTGTCCGGCGCGCGCAACGACTACAACCTGAGCGTCGACGCGCGCGGCGAACGGCTGGTGTTTGCGCGGTCGGGGCCGGACTTCGACGGCGCGGTGATCCTGGCCGCGCGTCGCGACGGCGCCGGCTGGACCGCGCCTGAGCCGGTGCCGTTCACCGATCCGCGCTACAGCGACTCCGACCCGTGGCTGACGCCGGACGGCCGCACGCTGTACTTCGTGTCGAACCGGCCGCTGCGCGGCGACGCGCCGCGCGCCGACCTCGACGTGTGGCGCGTGGCGGTCGACGAAGGCGGCTTCGGCGTGCCCGAGCACCTGCCGGCGCTGTCGAGCCCCGGCGTCGAGCTCGGCCCGGAGCTGCACCGCGGCTGGCTGTACTTCAACAGCACCCGCGGCGGCGGCCCCGCGCCGCTGGCGATCTACCGCGCGCGCGTCGGCGCCGGCGGCATCGGCGCGCCCGAGCCGCTCGGCGCGCCGTTCAACGACGGCCGGCAGCAGGGCGATTTCACCCTGTCTCCGGACGGCCGCACCGCGGTGTTCTGGAGCCAGCGCGACGGCATCGCCGACGGCGACCTGTTCGCGGTGCGGCGCGACGGCGACGGCTGGTCGCGCGCGGTGCGCCTGCCGTCGCCGCTCAATGCCGCCGGCCTGGACTTCACCCCGTCGTTCTCGGCCGACGGCCGCACGCTGCGCTTCGCCAGCCGGCGCAAGCCGGCATGGCTGGCCGAGGCCGGGCACCTGTTCAACGGCCAGGCCAACGTGTTCGTCGCGGCGGTGTCGACGATCGATGCGGCGCTGGACGCGGCGCTCGGCGCCGACGCGCCGCGCTAGCCGCGGCGGGCCTCAGCGCACGTACGGCGCCTCGGCGCCCTTGCTGCGCTCTCGCTCGCGCTGCTCGAAGTAGCGCTGCGCCTGCTGCTCGGTCATCTGGAACTTCGGCGCGATGTGCGGCAGCAGCAGCCGCAGCCATGAGCGCTCGACGCGCTCGACCTCGGCCGGGCAGCGCGCCGCGCGCGCCTCGGGCAGGTCGCCGTCGCTGACGATGCTGACGAAGCCGACCGGGTCGTGGCCGTAGATCAGGCACTGCAGGTTGAAGTAGCGCTGCTCGCCGAGCGCGTGCTCGTCGGCGTACGCGTCGAGGTTGTACTGGCCCTTGCTGCGCTGCAGGAACCAGTTCGCCGCCATGCGCAGGTTCTCGGCGGTCTGGGTCGGGGTCTCGTCGACGCTGGCGAACTTCTGCATCAGCACGGTGGCGAGCTGGTCGACGGCGTCCTCCTCGCGGCCGGTGATCGGCAGCTCGAGCAGGTCGACCAGCGCGTGGCCGGTCTCGTGCAGCAGGATGAAACGCACGTTGGCGAGCACGTACTGCTCGGGGAAGTCCTTGCCCAGCTCGCTCGCCGCCGCGGTGGCCTCGCCCTGGGCGTACAGCATCTCCAGCGTCTCGTAGCACAGCACGATTTCGCGCCGCTCCGGCTCGTAGAACGCGTCGACGCTCTTGCACTCGGCGGTCAGGAAACGCAGCGGCGCCGGCAGCGTCAGCAGCCCGTCGATCGACTGGATCTCCGGCAGCTTGCGCAGCAGGTCGCGGTCGCGGACGGTCGCGAAGGTGTCCTGCAGCGATGCGTTCTTCGGCGGCACGTACTCGTACGCGAACGCGGTGCCGCCGGGCTTCTCGGCGGAAACCACCGCCGACTTCGACACGATCGGGCCGGCGGTCAGCGGCGCCAGCGACGCCGCCACCGGGGCCAGGAAGCGGCTCGCGGCGGCGCCGGGCGCGACCGCCGCCGGCTGCACCGCCTTCGGCGCCCACAGCGAGAACGCGAACGCGCCGCCGACTGCGGCGAGCGCCAGCGACAGCACCGCGATGATGATCTTCTGCAGCATGCGCCCCCCGTGGCACGACGCCGGCGCCGGGACTTCGCAGCGGGCGCGCGGCGGGCGCGATCGCGTGGCGGTCAGCGCCCGGCGGCGGTCGACGCGTGGATGGTAGTGCGTCGGCGTGTGCGCGGGGTAACGGCGCCGCGACGCCCGCGGTCAGCGGTAGGCACCGGCGGCGCAGGCGTCGAGGTCGAAGCGGTCGACGCAGCGGGAGCGCTCGGGCGCGGGCGGCAACGGCGCCGGCGCGGCCGGTGCGCGGCCAAAGCTGCGCTCGGCGGCGACGCGGTTGCCGTAGGTCGGCCCGAACGCGTCGTCCGGCTCGTCGATGCGCAGGCTGACCGACTCGAGGCCGCCGAGGTACATCAGGCTCTTGAACAGGTTCATCGTGGTGCTCCGGAGGGCGGTGAGCGCGTCCGTGCGCGGGGCGGTGCGCGGCGTCGGCGACGGCTGCGCCGCGGGGGCGGGCGGGCCGTCGGCATCGCGCGGGTGGGCGAAATGGCCGTGCAGGAACATCAGGTTCTTGTAGACGTTCATGGCGTTGCTCCGTGGCGGTGCGCGGTCCGTCGCGCGGGGTCTTCCTTGAATGGTTCGCAGGTTATTCCCCGCCTTTCGGCTGAAAAAGCGATACTTCTGCAAGCCAGTGTTGAATATGATTCAAGCCAAGGAGCCCGGATGAGCCGCCCGCCGCTGCACGCCCTGCAGGGCTTCGTCGCCGCCGCGCGCGCCGGCAACCTGTCGCGCGCCGCCGAGTCGATGCACCTGACGGTCAGCGCGCTGAGCCACCAGATCCGCGCGCTCGAGGAGCGCGTCGGCCACCCGCTGTTCGTGCGCGCCGCACGCGGGGTGGCGTTGACCGACGACGGCCGCGCGCTGTTCGAGCGCGTGGCTCCGCACCTGGACGAGATCGAGGAGGCACTGCGTCCGTTCCGCGTGCGCCGCGACGACATGCTGACGCTGACCGTGATGCCGTCGTTCGCGTCGAGCTGGCTGCTGCCGCGGCTGCCGCGCTTCCTGGCCGCGCAGCCGCAGCTGCAGATCAACCTGCAGTCGACGATCTCGCTGGTCGACTTCGAGCGCGACGCACGCGTCGACGCCGGCCTGCGCTACGGCCGCGGCCAGTGGCCGGGGCTGGTGGCGGTGCACCTGTTCGACGACTGGGTGATTCCGACCGCGAGCCCGGCGCTGATCGCCCGGCTCGGCCGGCCGACGCTGGCCACGCTCGGGCAGTTCCCGCTGCTGGGCGCGCCCGGCGGGCGCTGGAGCGCGTGGTTCGAGCGCTTCGGCGGCGCCGCGCCGGCGCGCTACGTCGCCAGCTTCGACGACTCCGAGACGCTGCACCGCGCGGCGGTCGAGGGCCTGGGCATCGCGCTCGGCCGGCTCAGCCTGACCCGGCCGCTGGTCGAGGCCGGCCTGCTCGAGTCGCTGTTCCCGCAGCGGCTCAAGGCCGAGTTCGCCCACTACCTGGTGTACCCGCCGCGCAGCGAGCGCCACGCCGGCCTGGCCGCGCTGCGCGGCTGGCTGCTCGACGAGGCGGCCGCCTACCAGGCCGCGACCGACGACACGGGCGCGGGCGGCACCGACCGCGCTACCTTCGGCGTCCCCGGCCCACCCGCGCCCGCACGCGCCACCCGACGGAAGCCCGCCCGATGACGGAAATCGACCTGCTGCGCGAGCAGCTCGCCCGAATCACCCGACGCGGCATCGGCATGCCGATCGCCGGCGGCGTGTACTGGCTGGTGATGGCCGGCCTCGGCGCCTATTCCGGCTGGGGCGACCGACTGCTTTCGCTGGCGCTGTTCTTCGGCACCGGTGCGATCTTCCCGCTCGGCTGGGCGCTGACCCGCGCGTTCGGCGGCGACCTGATGGAGAAGCGCCACCCGCTGGCCGGGCTCGGCATGACCTTGAACTTCGTGCAGCTGGCGTACTGGCCGGTGGTGATCGCGGTGTTCGCGCGCGACCCGCGGCTGGTGCCGCTGGCGATGGGCGCGCTGTTCGGCTCGCACTTCCTGCCGTACGGGTGGCTGTACCGCTCGCGCGGCTACGCGGCGCTGGGCATCGGCAGCGTGGTGGTTGCCACCGCGCTGCATCTGCTCGCGCCCGCGTCCGTATTCACCGTGATCCCGCTCGGCATGGCCGCGTGCTACTTCGTCGCGGCCGTGCTGATCGCCGCGGAGAACCGCCGCACCGCCGCGCTCGCGCCCGGCTAACACGGCCGCTGCGACGGTGGGCGCTGCATCCCCGCCTCCCTCCATCCGCTTTCTCCAGACAAGGCCACCGCCATGCGTTCGACCCTCCTGCTCGCCGCCGCCCTGACCCTCGCCGTGTCCGCCTGCGCCACGACCGCCCCGTCGATCGACGCCAGCGCCGGGGCTTCGGCCTCCGCCGCCGCCGCGTCGCTCGACGCTGCCATCGCCGGCAGCTGGCGCACGCCGGCCAACGTCGCCCGCGACGGGTTCCGCCACCCGAAGGAGACGCTGGGCTTCTTCGGCGTCGAGCCGGACGACACCGTCGTCGAGATCACCCCGGGCGCCGGCTGGTACACCGAGATCCTCGCGCCGTACCTGCGCGAGCGCGGCCGCTACGTCGCCGCGATCGTCGACCCGATGGCCTTCGACGCCGGCCGCCAGCGCGACTACTACGCCAAGGCGCGCACCGACTTCGAGGCCAAGCTCGCCGGCGGGCCGGCGCAGTACGACCGCACCGCGATCGTCGCGTACAACCCGAAGGCGCCGGTGTTCGGCGCGCCGGGGTCGGCCGACGTGGTGCTGACGTTCCGCAACGTGCACAACTGGCGCTCGGGCGGCACCGCCGAGGCGATGTTCAAGGGCTTCCATGACGTGCTCAAGCCCGGCGGCACGCTCGGCGTGGTCGAGCACCGCGCCAAGGCCGACGTCCCGGCCGACGACCGCTCCGGCTACGTCGGCCAGGCGCAGGTGATCGCGCTGGCGCAGGCCGCCGGCTTCGTGCTCGACGGCCAGAGCGAGGTCAACGCAAACCCGAAGGACACCAAGGACCACCCGAACGGCGTGTGGATGCTGCCGCCGGTCAACCGCCACGAGCCGGCCGATGCGGCCAAGTACAAGGCGATCGGCGAGAGCGACCGGATGACCCTGCGGTTCAAGAAGCCCCCCCAGGCATAAGCCCGGCGTGGGGTGAGGTCGGGGCCGGCGCGGCCTGCGACCTCGTGCTGCAGCGCGTTCTCGATGGAAGTGGCGCGCTTGCAGGCACGCGAAGTCATTCTCCAGCAATGCCGTTGCCTTCGCGCAGAAGCCAACGGCTTTCGTGCGCTTCGCGCCCGAGTCACGTCTCGTTGCGGGTCCAAAGGTGACCCGCGCGCGCAGCGCGTGGAAGCCCTTGCTTCAAACTCGAGCAACCCAAGGCGACAGCCACCCCCATGCTCATCGCCCTCAACAAACCCTACGGCGTCCTGTGCCAGTTCACCGACCGCAGCGATCCGCCGCGGCCGACGCTGGCCGGCCTCGGCCTGCCGCCGGACGTGTACGCGGCCGGGCGGCTCGACCACGACAGCGAGGGGCTGCTGCTGCTGACCGACGACGGCGCGCTCGCGCACCGGCTGACCGACCCGCGCCACAAGCAGCCCAAGACCTACTGGGTGCAGGTCGAAGGCGAACCGGCGGACGCGCAGCTCGACGCGCTGCGCCGCGGCGTCGTGCTCAACGACGGGCCGACGCGGCCGGCCACGGTCGAGCGCATCGACGCGCCGGCGCTGTGGCCGCGCGATCCGCCGGTGCGGTTCCGCAAGACCGTGCCGGACGCGTGGCTGGCGATCACGATCGGCGAAGGGCGCAACCGCCAGGTGCGGCGGATGACGGCCGCCGTCGGGCTGCCGACGCTGCGGCTGGTGCGGGTGGCGATCGGCGAGCACGCGCTCGGCGACCTCGCGCCGGGCCAGTGGCGGGTGCTGCAGCGGTAGCCGCGCGGCCACGGCAGAGGGGGCCGAACCGTCCGAGAAAAAGCCCGGCCGAAGCCGGGCTTTTGCGTTGCGGCATCCGCGCTGGCGGTCAGCCGGAGATCGCCAGCTTTTCCTGACCGTAGCGGTGCACCGCGGCGAACCACAGCACCGCGGCCAGGCCGAAGCCTGCGACGAGGTAGACGATCCACATCTGCGCGGTGATCGGCTCTGCGCGGATCACCTTCAGCAGCATCTGGTTCTGCGCGAGGAACGGCACCGCGAACTGCCACAGCTGCGTCTTCAGCGGATTGATCGCCAGCACCAGCGTCGGGATCATCGGCATCAGCATCAGCCAAGTCATGTGGCTCTGCGCTTCCTTGGTGCTCTTGGCGCCGGCGGCCAGGTAGGTCAGCAGTGCGGTGCCGACGAACAGCATCGGGACCAGGATCAGCAGGATCGTCGCGATCGCCGGGAAGCTCACGTCGAGCGAGCGCGCACTCGCGCCGCCGAGCTGCGCGCTGACCTTGAACGCGAGCATCGTCAGCACCAGCGACGCCAGCCCGAGCGCGCACGCCGCGGCGATCTTGCCGCTGACGATCGCGCCGCGCCGCGCCGGCGTGGCCAGCAGCGGCTCGAGCGACTGCCGCTCGCGCTCGCCGGCGGTGGCGTCGAGGATCAACGCCGCGCCGCCGATGAACGACGAGAAGATCAGCAGGTACGGCAGGATGAAGGCCAGGACCTGGCCGCGCTTGGCCTCCGGCGTGGCCAGGTCGCGCGCGGCGACGTTGACCGGCTCGACCACCGTCGGCGCGATGCCGCGGGCGAGCAGGCGCAGCGCGCCGACCTGGCGGCCGTAGGCGTCGAGCGCCGCGCGCAGGCGCGCGCTCGGGATCTCGGCGTCGCGGCGGGTGCTGTCCTGCACGATCTCGATCAGCGCGGGCCGGCCGGCGCGCCAGTCGTCGGCGAAGTCGGCGCCGACCTGCAGCGCGACGTCGACGTCCTGGCGGACGATGGCCGCGTCGAGGTCGGCCGGCGGCGCGACCGCCTTGATCCCGCGCGTGGCCAGGAACGCGACCAGGTTCGGCGCGCGCTCGGCGCCGAGCACCGGCACCTCGAGCACGGTGTCGAGCTGGGTCTTGGCGCGCTTCTCGGCCAGCGAGCCCATGCCGAGCATCAGCACCGGGTACAGCAGCGGGCCGAGCAGCAGCGCCAGCGCCAGCGTGCGCCGGTCGCGGCCGATGTCGCGCAGCTCCTTGCGCATGACCGCCCAGGTGGCGGCGAAGGTGGACGTCTTCATGCGTGCAGGCCCTCGTCGCTGCCGATCGCCTTGACGAAGGCGTCTTCCAGGTTGGCTTCGCCGGTCTGCGCGCGCAGTTCGTCGGCGGTGCCCGACGCGACCACGCGGCCCTTGGCGACGATGACGATGCGGTCACACAGCGCGGCGACCTCCTGCATGATGTGGCTGGAGAAGATCACGCAGCGTCCTTCGTCGCGCAGCTGGCGCAGGAACCCGCGCATCGCGCGCGTGGTCATCACGTCCAGGCCGTTGGTGGGTTCGTCGAGGATCACGTTGCGCGGGTCGTGGACCAGCGCGCGCGCGATCGCGGTCTTGGTGCGCTGGCCCTGGCTGAAGCCCTCGGTCTGGCGGTCGAGGATGTCGTCCATGTCGAGCGCGGTCGACAGCGCCCGCGTGCGCAGCGCGATCGTCGCCTTCGACAGGCCGTGCAGCTCGCCGAAGTACGCGATGTTCTCGCGCGCGGTCAGGCGCTTGTAGACGCCGCGCGCGTCGGGCAGCACGCCCAGTGCGCGGCGCACCGCCTCGGGGTCGCGCGCCGCGTCGACGCCGTCGACGACGACCTGGCCCTGGTCGGGCTGCATCAGCGTGTACAGCATCCGCAGCGTGGTGGTCTTGCCGGCGCCGTTCGGGCCGAGCAGCCCGGTGATCTCGCCGTCGCGCGCCTCGAAACTGACGCCGTCGACGGCGTTGACCACGCCGGTCTTGGTCTTGAACTGCTTGTGCAGCTGGTGAGCGGTAATCATCGGGTCGATCCTTGTCGGGGGCGCCTCACGGCTCCCAACCGTTGAAGCCGGTGAACGGGGGCACGTAGCCGACGCTGTCCAGGCACGCGGTGTCGAGCGCCTTGGCGTCGGTGGTGTCGATGAAGCGCGCCAGCAGCTTGGGCATGCAGCCGACGCCGAACGTGCCGTGGCCCTGGCCCTGCAGCACCACGTGCCGGCCGTTGGCGAGGGTCGCGACGACCTGCTCGCCGTAGCGCGGCGGCGTCACCGGATCGAACTCGCCCGACAGCAGCAGCGTCGGCAGGTCCGACTTGAACGGCGCGTGGAAGTCGGCCGGCCGCTTGCCGTGCGGCCATGCCTTGCACTGCTCGATCAGCACGTCGGCCAGGGTGTTACCGAGCACGGTGTCGTCGTCGGCCGGGTCCTTGACCAGCAGGTCGGCGTCCTCGGCGCAGATCACCGACAGCTGCATGCCGTGCATGATCTGCTCGCTGACCTGGCCCTGGATCATCTGCGCCAGCGCCATCAGCGGCGCGTAGCGGCCCTGGTCGGCCTCGTTGAGCACCAGCGGCAGCAGCGCGGCGGCCTGCGGCGCGTACGCGAACATGCGGGTCAGGCCGGCGACGGTGTCGGACGTCAGCGTCTCGGTGCGCGGCGCGCCGGTGCCGGGGTCGCGGTACTCGACCTCGACCGGCGCCTGCTCGAGCCGCGCCATCAGCGCGCGCAGGCTTGCGCGCGGGTCGCTGCCGAACTTCGATGCGCACGCCGGCAGCTTCTGGCAGCGGGCGAACTGCAGTGCCAGCGACGCGTCGAGGTTCTTGGCGTGGTCGTTGCCGAGCGCGAGTTCGTTCGGCACCACGCCGTCGAGCACCACGCTGCGCGTGTGCTGCGGGTAGCGCGCCGCGTACTGCTGGGCGACGCGGGTGCCGTACGAGCCGCCGACGAGGTTGATCTTCTCGGCGCCGAGCGCCGCGCGCACGCGGTCGAGGTCGGCGATCGCGTCGCTGGTCGAATAGAAGCGCGTGTCGGCCTTCAGCGACGCGGCGCAGCGGCGCGCGAACTCGATCGCGGCCGACGCGTCGGGGGTGGCCTCGGGGTCCATGACCGCGCTGTTGCCCTGGGCGTCGCGGCAGACCAGCGGATTCGACTTGCCGGTGCCGCGCTGGTCGACCAGGACCACGTGGCGGTGCTTGCGCACCTCGGCGAACGCGGCGTCGAGGATCGGCCACACCTCGGTGGCGGCCTGGCCGGGTCCGCCGGCGAGGAAGAACACCGGGTCCTCTGCGGTGGCGCTTTCGTCGGTCGCCGCCAGCCACGCGATGTTGAGCTCGATCGTCCGGCCGCCCGGCGCGGCCGGATTCTCCGGCACGGCGAAGCGCGCGCACTGGGCCGGAATGCTCGCGGTGCTGAAGTCGTTCGCGAGCGTGCACGGCTTGAACGCGATGTCGCCGTACGCGCGGGTCGCGCCCGCGGCGGCGGCCGCGTCGGGCGCTGCGGTGCGGTCGCAGCCGGCCAGCAGCAGCGCGGCCGCCAGTGGCGCCAGCGCCCAGCGCGCGGCCGGGCGTCGGCGGGTGGATCGAGTGGTGCGCATGTGTCCCTGTCCGTGTGTGGCCATCCAGCCGTCAGGATGTCAGACGGAGGCGACACGCGGAATGTGACCGACGACCTGTGCGGCCGGCGGCGGGGACGCGTTGCGGGCGCCGGCTACTTGCTGCTCACGTACTTCTCGCGCCGGACCTGCGGCACCGGCAGGCCGAACGCCTTCAGCGCCTCGAAGCACGCGTCGACCATGTTCGGGTTGCCGCACAGGTAGGCGATGTCGCCGGCCGCGTTCGGGCCGAACTCGGCAAGGAAGTTCTGCACGTAGCCGTGGCGCACGTCGGCGTGCGCGTGCGGCGAGCCGGCGGCCGGCAGCTCGCGCGAGAAGCACGGCACGAAGCGGAAGTTCGGGTGGGCGTCGGCGAAGGCGCGGAACTCGTCGCCGTACAGCAGCTCGTCGGGCGTGCGCGCGCCGAACAGCAGCACCACCTCGACGTTGCGCTGCGCGATCAGCTTCGCCAGCTCCGGCAGCATCGCGCGGTACGGGGTGACGCCGGTGCCGGTGCCGATCAGCAGGTAGCGCGCGTTGGTGTCGCCCGGCATCAGGCAGAAGCGCCCGAACGGGCCGCTGGCCTCGAGCGTGCCGCCGATCTGCAGCCCTTCGAACAGCGCGGTCGCCGCGCCGCCGGGCACGTAGCTGACCGCGATCTCGACCGCCTCGCCCGGGCCCATCGCGTGGTCGTGCTGGGTCGCCAGCGAGTAGCTGCGCTTGGTCGCGCTGCCGTCGGCGTAGGTGAAGTGGACCTGGATGAACTGCCCCGGGATGTAGTCCAGCGGCTGGCCGTCGTCGCGCACGAACACGTAGTGGCCGACCGACGGGGCGATCATGCGGCGCGAGGCGAGCTTGAGCGGGAAGTGCTGGATGGCCATGCGGGGGTTCGGTCTCGATCGCGCCTTCGGGCGCGGTGGGGCGCGGCGCACGGGTCGGCCGCGGCTGCAACGCTGTGTGGCGGAGGGGCCGCCAAACCGGCGCCTATACTACCGGGGTTCGCCGCGCGCCTCGCGGCACGAGCCCGTCCGATGAATGACACCCGCCCGGTCGCCGGCGCCGCGCCGGCCCTCAGCGTGCGCGACCTGCGCAAGACCTACGACAGCCGCGGATCCGGCGGCGGCGTCGAAGCGCTCAAGGGCGTGTCGCTGGACGTGGCCGAGGGCGACTTCTTCGCCCTGCTCGGCCCCAACGGCGCCGGCAAGAGCACGTTGATCGGCATCGTCAGCTCGCTGGTCAACCCGACGTCGGGGCAGGTGTCGGTGTTCGGCACCGACCTGCAGCGCGACCGCTCCGGCGCGATGCGCCTGGTCGGGCTGGTGCCGCAGGAACTCAACTTCAACATGTTCGAGAAGCCGCTCGACATCCTGTGCAACTACGCCGGCTTCTACGGCGTGCCGCGCGCGGTCGCGCGCCAGCGCGCCGAGGAGGAGCTGCGCCGCGCGCAGCTGTGGGACAAGGCCGAGAAGATGTCGCGCACGCTGTCGGGCGGCATGAAGCGGAGGCTGATGATCGCCCGCGCGATGATGACCCGCCCGCGCCTGCTGATCCTCGACGAGCCCACCGCCGGCGTCGACATCGAGATCCGCCGCGGCATGTGGAAGACGCTGAAGGAGATCAACGCCGCCGGCACCACGATCATCCTGACCACGCACTACCTCGAGGAAGCCGAGAGCCTGTGCCGCAACGTGGCGATCATCGACCGCGGCCGGATCGTCGAGGCCGGGCCGATGAAGACGCTGCTGGCCAAGCTCGACGTCGAGGGCTTCGTGCTCGACATCGACGGCACCCTGCCGGCCGCGCTGCCGGCGATCGAGGGCACCGTGCTGGTGGCCGCCGACGACCACACCCTCGACATCGAGATGCCGCGCGCGATGGACCTCAACCGCGTGTTCGCCGCGCTCGGCGCAGCCGGCATCCGGGTGCGCTCGATGCGCACCAAGAGCAACCGGCTGGAAGAACTGTTCGTACGCCTGACCGGCGAGAACGCCCAGGACAGCACCGTGCAGCCGCTGCCGGAGCAGGTCGCATGAGCACGCCGATGCAGCCGTCCCGGCCCGCGGTCACGCCGGCCAATGTCGACATGCCCGCCACCGCCGCGCGCCGCAACTGGGTCGCGCTCGGCACGATCGTGCGCCGCGAGATCAACCGCATCCTGCGCATCTGGGGCCAGACCCTGGTGCCGCCGGCGATCACGATGACGCTGTACTTCCTGATCTTCGGGGGGCTGATCGGATCGCGCGTCGGCGAGATGGACGGCATCCGCTACATGGACTTCATCGTCCCCGGGCTGGTGATGATGAGCGTGATCCAGAACAGCTACGGCAACATCAGCTCGTCGTTCTTCGGCGCCAAGTTCGGCCGCCACGTCGAGGAGCTGCTGGTCAGCCCGATGCCGAACTGGGTGATCCTGGCCGGCTACGTCGCCGGCGCGGTCGCGCGCGGCCTGGCAGTCGGCGCGATCGTGCTGGCGATCGCCCTGCTGTTCACCGACGTGCGCGTGCCGCACCCGTTCGTGACCCTGACCACGGTGCTGCTGGGCGCGACGATCTTCTCGCTGGCCGGCTTCGTCAACGCCGTCTACGCGAAGAAGTTCGACGACATCGCGATCGTCCCGACCTTCATCCTGACCCCGCTGACGTACCTGGGCGGCGTGTTCTATTCGGTCAAGCTGCTGCCCGACTGGGCCGAGGCCGCGACCCACCTGAACCCGATCTTCTACATGGTCAACGCGTTCCGCTACGGCCTGCTCGGCGTGTCCGACGTGCCGCTGTGGGTCGCCTATGCGCTGATGCTCGGCTTCGTCGCCGCGCTGGCGGCGCTGGGCCTGTGGCTGCTGCGCAAGGGCGTCGGCCTGCGCAGCTGAGCGACGGCGGCCAGCCCGGCCGCCGCCCCCTGTCGGTCCGCTGCTGATACGCGCTGGGCGCCCCGCCGTCGCGGACGGACTCGACCCCGGTCACGGTTCCGGGAAATTCCCGCGGCCGGCGCATCCCGCCGCGGCGATGCGCCGTAACGGCAAGGCTGACCCTCCAGTGTCCCAGGCGACTGTGACACCCGCTCGGGCGGTCAGCGGGGTCCATTCCGCGGGGCGGCTGTCTGGCCACCGTGCGGGTCTTGCCTGAACAGCCAACCGTTGGGGAAAACACCATGGGTATCCGTCCCGCCATGCCGGTGCGCAAGGTCCGCGCGCCGTTGGCCGTCGCCGTCGCGATGGCGCTGTCGTTCCAGATCCAGGCGCAGGAAGCCGCCACCACCCCGGCGACGCCGGCGACCGAGGCCGCCGCCGACGACGAGGTCAGCGAACTCGAGGCGATCGTCGTCACCGGCTCGCGCATCCGCCGCGCCGGCTTCGACACGCTCGAGCCGGCCACGGTCGTGTCGAAGGAGTACATCGACGCCCGAGGCCTGACCAACGTCGCCGACGCGCTCAACGAGATCCCGGGCTTCGGCGCCGGCGTGACCCCGGAGGGCGGCCAGTCGTCGTTCGGCGTCGGCGTGAACTTCGTCAACCGCTTCGGCCTCGGCAGCAACCGCACGCTGACCCTGGTCAACGGCCGCCGCTTCGTGTCGAGCAACGCCTCGACGATCTTCGGCCCGGCCGCGCCCGGCCTGCAGGTCGACCTCAACGTCATCCCGACCCAGATGGTCGAGCGCGTCGAGAACCTCGCGATCGGCGGCGCGCCGACGTACGGCTCCGACGCGATCGCCGGCACCGTCAACCTGATCCTGCGCCGCAACTACGAGGGCGCCGAGTTCGGCACCACGTACGGCATCACCGAGCAGGGCGACAACCAGCGCATGAACGCCTACGCGCTGATCGGCGCGAACTTCGGCGAGGACGACCGCGGCAACGTCACGTTCTCGATGTCGTACGACAACTCCGACGGCGTGCTGCAGAGCAAGCGCGACTACTTCGCCGACGCGTTCTTCAACACCACCAACCCGAACGCCTCGCTGCTGGCCACCACCCAGCCGGGCCGCACGCCCGGCAACGACGGTCGCTTCGACCCGAGCGTGCCGTTCAACACCAGCAACACCGACGGCATCCCCAACGCGGTGCTGATCCGCAACCGCCGGATCTTCTCGACCCCGCCGGGCGGCCTGATCTACCCGACCACGGGCCCGTTCCGCGCCGGCACCGGCAACCTGCTGCTCAACGGCTACGGCCCGACGTTCCAGCCGTACGCGTTCGACGGCAACGGCAACCTCGTGCCGTACAACCAGGGCAATGCGTTCAGCGCGGTCGACGCCAGCGGCGGCGACGGCCTCGACCTGGTCGAGCAGGGCCAGATCATCTCCGACCTCGAGCGCATGACCGTGTTCACCACGGCGCGCTGGCGCTTCAACGACTACGTCGAGGCCTTCTTCGAGGGCAGCTTCTACACCGCCGAAAGCACCGAGCTGACCGACCAGTCGATCTACAACTCGCCGCTGTTCGCCGCCGCCAGCGGCGCGATCCGCTTCCCGAGCACGTACGCGCTGCTGACGCCGCAGGCGCAGGCGACCCTGGCCGGCTTCGGCCAGACCGGCTTCTTCCTGTCGCGCGCCTCGCGCGACCTGGTAGAGAACAACGCCAGCGGCACCACCGACGTCGGCCGCGCGGTGGTCGGGCTCGAGGGCAGCTTCGACGCGGCCAACCGCACGTTCTTCTGGGAGGCGTCGGCCAACTACGGCCGCAGCGACGCGCGCTTCTTCGGCACCTCGCTGATCCAGCAGAACTTCATCAACGCGCTGAACGTCACCCGCGACGCGGCCGGCAACGTCGTGTGCACCACGACGCCGGTGGCCGGGCTGGTGATCCCCGGCGGCGGCGCGCCGGTCGCCGACCCGAACTGCGTGCCGCTGGACCTGTTCGGCGAAGGCCGACCGAGCGCCGCGGCGCGCAACTACGTCACCGAGCTGACCCAGTCGCAGGCGCTGCAGGAGCAGGAGGTGTTCAACGTCAACATCGCCAGCACCTTGGTCGACCTGTGGAGCGGGCCGCTGCAGTACGCGCTCGGCTACGAGTACCGCAAGGAGAGCGGCCTGTTCGACCCGGGCCCGTTCCTCGCCGCCGGCCTCGGCCGCGCGGTGCCGATCACGCCGACCCGCGGCAGCTTCGACACCAACGAGTGGTTCGGCGAGTTCGTGCTGCCTCTGGTCAACCCCGACAGCGACATCCCGCTGCTCGACAAGGTCGACGTGATCGGCAAGTACCGCCAGGTCGACAACAGCATCAACGGCAAGTTCGACACCTACACCTACGGTCTGCAGTACAAGCCGTACGGCGACCTCGAGTTCCGCGGCAACTTCACCCGCTCGCTGCGCTCGCCGTCGATCACCGAGCTGTTCACGCCGACCGCGAGCATCTTCACCTTCGTCAACGACCCGTGCGACACGCGCCTCGTCGCCGGCGGCGCCAGGCCGGCCACGCGCGCGGCGAACTGCGCCGCGTTCTACCAGTTCTACGGGCTCAACCCGGCGTCGTTCACGTCGAACGCGGTCAGCGCGACCGTGCAGGGCGTGACCGGCGGCAACACCGGGTTGGATAACGAGGCGGCCGACTCGCTGACGTACGGCTTCACCTGGTCGCCGTCGTTCCTCGAGGGCCTGGTGGTGGCGGCCGACTACTACAAGATCGAGATCGACGGCGTCATCGCCAACCTCGGCCAGGCCGACATCGCCACCGGCTGCTTCGACAACGACAACTTCAACGCCGCCGACGTGCCGAACGCCAACCAGTTCTGCAGCCGCATCACCCGCGACGCGAACGGGCAGGTGACGAGCATCCGCACCGGCTTCGTCAACGGCGAGTTCCTGAACTACGAGGGCTATTCGGCCGAAGTCCGCTACCAGCTGCGCACGGACGGGTACGGCGACTTCAACTTCGCGTGGATCGGCAACTTCCCGAAGAGCCTGGAAGGGTCGAACAACGGCGTGGTCAGCGACGAGGGCGTCGGCGAGATCGGCAACTCCGAGCGCCAGTACCAGTTCAACACCGCCTGGCAGCGCGAGAACCTCGGGCTGACGTTCTCGGCCAACTACCTCAGCGGCGCGGTGTTCGACCTGCTGAACACGGTCGAGAGCCGCGACATCCTGTCGGTCGACAGCTACTGGTCGTTCAACGCCGGCGCGTCCTACCGGTTCGGCGAGAAGGCGATGCTGCGCTTCGCGGTGACCAACCTGACCGACGAGGAGCCGCCGTTCCCGGCGATCGGCGTCGGCACGTACGACCTGCTCGGCCGCCGCTACGCGGTGTCGTTCGAATACAAGTACTGATCGGATCCACCGCGGTTCGCGACACGGACGCCCCGGCCACCGCCGGGGCGTTCGCGTTTGCGGGGCCGGCGCGCGCGGTCACTCGCAGCGCGCGCCGTCGCCCTGCGGGCGGCACTGCGGCGGGAAGCCGTGGCGGCGCCAGTACGCGAGGATGCCGCTGTCGCGCAGGTAGCGCTGGAACGCGGGGTCGCGGCGCAGGAACGCGTAGTCGCGCGTCCACAGCAGCAAGTCCCAGCTCGAGTAGCCGCGCCGGCGCACCTCGTCGAGCGTCGCGATCAGCTGCGCGGCGCGCGACGGCGCGTCCGGGCGCAGCACGTCGAAGAAGTTCGGGCGGTCGGCGACGCGGTCGAAGCGCGCGAACGCGTCGATCGCCTGCGGCCACAGCGCCGGGTCGGCGAACGCGCGCGACGCGGCGGCGTAGCCCGGCGCCAGCCGCGCGGCGTACGGATCGGGGTGGTCGGGCGCGCCGATCTCGCGCTCGGCGATGCGCAGCGCGGCGGCGTAGTCGCGCCGCCACACGGCGTTGAACCAGCGCGCGTAGGCGCCGTCGATCGCGGTGCGGTCCAGGTGCGCGCGCGCCTCGTCGTGGCGCCCTAGCGTGTCGAGCAGGCGGCCGAGCTGGAAGTGGCCGACCGGGTTGATCGGGTCGCGGCGCAGCGTCTCGCGCGCGATCGCCTCGGCCCGATCGAGGTAGCCCAGCCGCGCCAGCGCCGACGTGTACAGGTAGACCAGCCCCGGCTCGCTCGGCGCCAGCGCGCGCGCACGCTCGAGCAGGGTCACGCAGCGCTCCCAGCGGTTGGCGATGCAGTCGGCCGAGCCGAGCACCGCGTACGGCTCCGGCAGCCGCGGGTCCAGGCGCAGTGCGATCGCCGCCTCGCGCGCGGCGTCCTGCCGCAGCACCGGCGCCACCGACGGGCGGCGCTGCGCGCGGATCTCCAGCGCGAGCGCGAGCGCGGCGTGCACGCGCGCGTCGTCGGGACGCTCGCGCAGCAGCGCGCGCAGCTCGCTCTCGGCGGTCTCCGACGACGATTCGACCGTGAGGTCGCGGCGGCCGATCAGCGCGCGCGCGGCGAGGTAGCGGCGCAGGAAGTCCGCATCGCCGCTGCGCGCGGGCGCGGCGGCCAGCCCGAGCTTCAGCGCCAACGACGCCGCGACGGCCTCGGCGATCTCGCGCTGCAGCAGCAGCACCTCGGCGGCGTCGCGATCGAAGTCGCGCGCCCACAGCGCGCGGCCGGTGTCGGCCTCGACCAGCCGCAGGCGCACGCGCAGCCGCTGGTCGGCCTGCTGGAGGCTGCCTTCGAGCGCATGGCTGACGCCGAGGCGGGCGACCAGATTGGCGCGGTCGCCGGCCGCGAGGCTGGACGATTCGCGCGCGATCACGCGCAGCCCGTCGATGCGTGCAAGGTTCCCGATCAGCTCCTCGCTGAGTCCCTCGGCGAGCACGCGCGCGCCGGCATCGTCGCCGATCGCCTTCAGCGGCATCACCACCAGCGTCGGCTCGGCGGTCGCAAGGGACGCGGCCGCGGGCGCGCGCGCGGCGGGCCGTTCGTTCGGCCACCAGCGTGCGGCGACGACGGCGACGGCCACCGCCACGGTGAGTGGCACCAGCAGCCACGCGGCGCGATGCGTCCGCGGCGGCGGCGCGCGGTCGGCGGCGCGACGGTGGAACGGCGCGGCGCCGGAATCGCCCGAGGCGGCGTCTGCATCGTCGGCTGCCGGGCCGGCCGACGTCGGCGAACCGGTGCCGGACGAACCGGTGCCAGACGGGCCGGCATCGACGCCCGGCGCGTCGACGCCGACAGCCGTCGCGGCCGCATCGCCCGCAGGCGCGCCCTGCGGCAGGTCGAAGCGGTAACCGACCCCGTGCACCGTGTGCAGGTAGCGCGGCGCGTGCGCGTCCTCGCCGAGCGCGTGGCGCAGCAGGGTCATCACCCGGTTCAGCACGCCGGGGGTGACGTGGCGGTGGCCCCAGACCGCGTCGAGGATCGCGTCGCGCGGCACCGCGACCCCCGGCGAGCGCGCGAGCAGCGCCAGCACGCCGAACGCTTTCGGCTCCAGCGGCTGCTCGACGTCGTCACGCAGCAGCCGGCGGCCCGCGAAATCGATCACGACGTTGTCGAACGACAGCCGGCTGGGCTCGGGCGCGGCCATGCACTCACCTCGATGCCGGACTCGCCGGAGCAAACGCGGTGCCCGCCGGCGGGCGGCCCCAAGCTTTCCCCAAGCTTCCGCAGCGAACCCTCAGCGCGGCCTGCGAAGCCCCTCAAGACCTCGGGCGCGGCGCGGCGCACGGTGGCGGCACCGGACCGCTGCGTCCGCCACCCCGCCGGAGAACGCCATGCGCACCCTCGCCCCCCTCGCCGTCGTGCTGCTCGCCGCCGCCTCGCCCGCCGCCGCGCAGGAGCCCGGCACCACCCTGCCCGCGGTCGAAGCCCGCGCCATGCACTACCTCGTCGACTGCGACGACCGCGCGCTGCCGAGCCAGCGCGAGATCGGCGAATGGACCGGCCAGCACAACTTCGGCCAGGTCTACGCCGCGCGCCAGCGGCTGATGGTCACCGTCTCGCGGGCCTGCCAGCGCAGCGGCATCGAGCAGGTCGGCCTAGTGCTCGAGCGCCGCCCGCCCGCCGCCGGCGCGCCGATGCAGGCGCTCGCCCGGATCGAACGCGCCCTGCGCTGAGCCACGCGCACCGCGACGCGCACCACGCGTGCCCCGTGCCGGATGTCCTCGTGACCGGCGGCACCGCGTCGAAAGTCACGCCGACCGACGGCGCATGCGCCCGCGGGCGCGACGGCCGCCTACTCGTCGCACGCCGCGAACGGTTCGCGGCCCCATCGCCGGAGCCTCCCCCATGAAGCCGATGCTGATCGCCCTGTCCCTGCTGTCCGCGCTGGCGCCGCTGTCCGCAGCCGCCGCCGCGCCCGAGCCGACGCGCTCGACCGTCGTCAGCTGCGCCCACCCGAACTGGCCGACCGCCGGCGAGCTGCGCACCGCGCTGCACGGCCCGACGGTGATCGTCGGCACGCGCAGCTACCCCGCGCGCGACGCCGCGCCGGCCGGCGCTCAGGCGGTGGCCAGCGCCGAGGACGCGCAGCGCCACATCCGCCGCGCCGGCCGCGACGAGTGCTGGAGCGGCGCCACCCACGTGCGCATCGACGTCTACGCCGCGCCGGCCGCGCGCCGCGACGCCGCCGGCTGATCGCGCGGCGGCCCCGGCCCGCGCGGCGCGTCAGCGCGCGTGTGCGGGCCGGCGCGACCACTTCGCGGCGAACCAGTCGCCGAGGTCGTGCAGCACGGTGTACGCGGCCGGGATCACGATCAGGCTCAGCGCGGTCGAGGTGATCAGCCCGCCGATCACGGCCCACGCCATCGGCGCGCGGAAGCTGCTGTCGCCGGAGAAGCCCAGCGCCAGCGGCAGCATGCCGGCGCCCATCGCGATCGTGGTCATGATCACCGGCCGCGCGCGCTTGTGGCACGCGTCCACCAGTGCGTCGTGCTGGCTCATGCCGTGCTGGTCCTCGGCCATGACCGCGTAGTCGACCAGCAGGATCGAGTTCTTGGTCGCGATGCCGATCAGCATCAGCAGGCCGATCAGCGCCGGCAGCGACAGCATGTTCTGGGTGATCAGCAGCGCGCCGAACGCGCCGCCGGCGCACAGCGGGATCGCGGTCAGGATCGTCAGCGGCTGCATCGGGTGCTTGAACAGCAGCAGCAGCACCATGTAGATGCACGCGATGCCGGCCGCCATCGCCAGCAGGAAGCCGGTGAACAGCTCGACGAAGATCTCCGCGTCGCCGGTGTTGATGAACGACACGCCGGCGGGCACGCCGGTCACCGACGGCAGCTTCTCGACTTCGGCCATCACCTCGCCGAGCGGGCGGCCGTTGAGCTCGGCGGTCAGGGTCACGTTGCGCTGGCGCTTGTAGCGGCTGATCACCGACGGCCCGCTGCCTTCGCGCACGTCGGCGACCGCGGTCAGCGGCACCG
The DNA here is from genome assembly GCF_003586305.1 of Cognatilysobacter tabacisoli. Classification (GTDB taxonomy): domain Bacteria; phylum Pseudomonadota; class Gammaproteobacteria; order Xanthomonadales; family Xanthomonadaceae; genus Cognatilysobacter_A; species Cognatilysobacter_A tabacisoli. The sequence continues at coordinate 190,490 of NZ_KZ987400.1, forward strand.
GCCCGGCCTTGCCCGGCACGCGCAGCCCGGCGACGGTCGCCGGGTCGCGCAGCGCGTCGCGGTCGAGGCCGACGCGGATCGGGATCTGCCGGTCCGGCAGGTTGAGCTTGGCCATGCGCTGGGTGTAGTCGCCGGCGGTGGCGATGCGCGCGGCCTCGGCGATGGTCGCCGTCGACACCCCCAGGTCCGCGGCGCGCGCGGCGTCGGGCAGGATCTGCAGCTCCGGCCGCAGCAGCGACGCCGACGACGACACGCTGCCGAGGCCCGGCAGCCGGCGCAGGTCGCGCTCGACCGCGCTGGCGGCGGCGTTGAGCGTGGCCGGGTCGTCGCCGGCCAGCACCAGCTGCAGCTGCTCGCCCGGTTCGCTGCTGATGAAGCTGGTGCGCACGCCGGGCAGGTCGGCCAGCGCCGCGCGCGCGGCCTGCTCGAGCTCGCGCTGGCTGCGCGACCGGTCGTCGGCCGCCCCCCAGTCGAGCGTCAGCACCGCCTTGCGCGCGTCGCCGGAGCCGGTCTTGCTCGGGTCGCCGAGGTCCGGGACGCTGCCGATCTGGGTGAACACCTGCTCGAGCTCGGGGATCGCCTCGAGCTGCGCGCGCGCGCGCTCGGCCACGCGTGCGGTCTGCTCGATCGCCGCGCCCGGCGGGAGCTCGAGCGACAGCATGCTGCGGCCCTGGTCGGTGACCGGGATGAACGTCGTCGGGATGAACGGGATCAGCGCGAGCGAGGCGAAGAACAGCGCGGTCGCGAGCCCGAGCGTGCGCCAGCGGTGGCGCAGCGCGGCGTCGACCCAGCGCAGGTAGCGGGTCATCAGCGCGCTGTCCTTCGGCGTCTCGCCGTGCGGCTTCAGCAGGTACGCGGCCATCATCGGCGTCAGCAGGCGCGCGACCAGCAGCGAGAAGAGCACCGCGGTCGCCGCGGTCCAGCCGAACTCGCGGAAGAACTTGCCGGCGATGCCGGGCATGAACGCCACCGGCACGAACACCGCGGCCAGCGTCACCGACGTCGCGATCACCGCGGTGCCGATCTCGTCGGCCGCGTCGCGCGCCGCGTCGATCGGCTCCTTGCCCATGCCGAGGTGGCGGACGATGTTCTCGATCTCGACGATCGCATCGTCGACGAGGATGCCGACGACGACGCTCAGCGCCAGCAGCGTGATCATGTTCAGCGAGAAGCCGAGCCAGTGGATCACCGCGAACGTCGGGATGATCGACAGCGGCAGCGCGATCGCCGACACCCACGTCGCGCGCCAGTCGCGCAGGAACCACCACACCACCACCAGCGCCAACAGCGCGCCCTCGACCAGCATCAGCATCGACGAGTCGTACGAGCGCTCGGTCTCCTCCGACATGTCGGTGACCAGCCGGAACTCGGTGCCCGGGTGCGCGGCGCGCAGCGTGTCGAGCGCGTCCTTGACCGCATCGCGCACCTTCAGCTCGTCGGCGCCGCGGGTGCGCGCCAGCGAGAACCCGACCACCGGCGTGCCGTCGAGCAGCGCCAGCTGGCTCGGGTCGGCGGCGCCGTCGGTGACGGTCGCCAGCGCCGACAGCCGCACGCTCTGGCCGTTCGGCAGCGCGATGCTGAAGTCGCGCAGCGACGGCGCGTCGGTCACGGTGGCGATCGTGCGGATCGTCTGCTGGCCGCCCTGCAGCTCGGCCTTGCCGCCCGGCCGCTCGACCTGGGTCTGCGCCAGCTGCTGGTTGACCTCGCCGGCGGTGACGCCGTGCGCCTGCAGCGCCTGCGGGTCGAGGTCGACGCGCACCTGGCGGTCGACGCCGCCGATGCGATTGACCGCGGCGACGCCGTCGACGCCATACAGCGCGCGGGTCACGTGGCGGTCGACGAACCACGACAGCTCGTCGTCGCGCAGGCCCGGCGCGCTGACCGCGTAGGTCAGCAGCGAGCCGCCGATCTCGACCTTCGAAATGATCGGCTCCTGGATGTCCTGCGGCAGGTCCATCCGGATCCGGGTGACCGCGTCCTTCGTGTCGTTGAGCGCGACCATCAGGTCGCTGTCGAGGTGGAACTCGATCGCGGTGGTGCTGGCGCCCTCGACCACGGTCGAGGTCACGCGCTTTACGTTGTCGAGCGTGGCGACAGAGTCCTCGACCCGGCGCGTGACCTCGGTCTCCAGCTGCGACGGCGACGCGCCCGGCTGGGTGATCGTCACCGTCGTCATCGGGAACGCGACGTCCGGGAAGCGCGCGACCGGCAGCTCGCGGAAGCCCCACAGGCCGGCGACGCACAGCACGAAGAACAGCATCACCGCGGGCACCGGGTTGCGGATGCCCCACGTCGACAGCGAGCCGCCGCCGCTCATCGCGCGGGCGCCGCGTCGGCGGCCGGGCGCGCCGGCGTCGCCGCGGTGGCCTCGACCACGCGGACCGCGTCGCCGTCGGCGAGGAAGCCGGCCCCGTCGACGACGACGCGCGCGCCGGCCGGCAGCCCGCTGGCGACCACGACCTGGTCGCCGTCGCGGCTGCCGGCGACGATCCGCCGCTGCTTGACCGTGTTGTTCGCCTCCACCGTGAACACGGTCGCGAAGCCGTCGCGCAGCACCACCGCCGCGGCCGGCAGCACCGTGGCGGGGCCGCGGCCGGTGCTGATCCGGCCTTCGAGGTAGGTGCCCGGCTGCAGTGCGCCCGGCTGCGGCAAGTCGGCGTAGACGGTGCCGGTCCGCGTGGCGCTGTCGACGCCCGGCGTCACCGCGCGCACGCGGCCGTCGACGGTGGTGCCGTCGCGCGCGGTCAGCGCGATCACGTCGCCGGGCGACACCGCGGCCAGCTGCTCGGCCGCCAGTTCGGCCCGCCACTCGAGCCGGCCGTCCTTGATCAGCCGCAGCAGCTCGCTGCCGGCGGCGACGACCTGGCCCGGCTGCACCAGCCGGCGGCTGATGATGCCGTCGGCCGGCGCGCGCAGCTCGGCGAAGCTGCGGCGCAGCGCGACCGCATCGCGCGACGCGCGCGCGGTGCCGACGCGGGCGTCGGCCTGGGTGCGCGCGGCGCGCAGCTCGTCGACCTGCGACGCGCTGACGAACTGGCCCTGCGCCAGGCGCTCGGCGCGCGCGAGGTTGCTGCGCGCCAGCGCCGCGCTGGCCTCGGCCTCGCGCAGCGCGGCGTTGGCCTGGGCGAGGTCGGCGTCGAGCAGGCGGTGGTCGAGGGTCAGCAGCACCTGGCCGCGGCGCACGGTCTCGCCGACGTCGACGTCGAGCGAGGTCACGCGCTGGCCGGACAGCTCGACGCCGAGCTGCATCTCCTCGACCGCGGCGACCGGGCCGGACACCGTGATCGTGCGCGCGACCTCGCGGGTCTGCGCGCGCACGGTGGTCACCGCCATCGCCGACACGGCCGCCGCGGCATCGCCGTCGGCGGCGGGTTCGTCGCCGCCGCAGGCGGCAAGCAGCGCGCAAGCGAGCACGAGCGCAAGGAATCGGACGGGGGCGTGCGCACGGGGCGCGTCGGAGGCAAGGATCGTCGCGGCCACGCGGCGCTCCGCTGGATGGGGGCCGCTAGTGTACTTGCCGGTTCAGTATTGGCTTAACGCCGGTTTCACCGGGCCGGCAGCCCGAAGAACGTCCGCGCCGCGGCGGTGCTGTGGGCAGCGGTCGTGGCGACGTCCTCGCCGCGGTCGCGGGCGAGCTCCTCGACGATGTGCGCCAGGTACATCGGCTCGTTGCGGCGGTGGCTCGGCGCCGGCCTGACCGTGCGCGGCAGCAGGTACGGCGCGTCGGTCTCGATCATCAGCCGGTTGGCCGGGATATGGCGGACCAGCTCGCGCAGGTGCTGGCCGCGGCGCTCGTCGCACAGCCAGCCGGTGATGCCGATGTACCAGTCGCGGTCCAGGCACGCGAACAGTTCTTCGCGCGTGCCGGTGAAGCAGTGCACGACCGCCGGGCCGAGCCGGCCGTCGAAGTTGGCCATCATCGCGACGAAGTCGTCGTGCGCGTCGCGCTGGTGCAGGAACAGCGGCTTGCGCACGCCGTTGACGGCAAGTTCCGAGGCGAGCTGCAGCTGCTGCTCGAACGCGCGCCGCTGCGCCGGGCGCGGCGAGAAGTCGCGGAAGTAGTCGAGCCCGCACTCGCCGACGGCGACGACTTCCGGATGGGCGTGCAGCGCGCGCAGTTCGGCGTCGCACTCGGCGGTGTACTCGGCCGCGTGGTGCGGATGCACGCCGGCGGTCGCGAACAACACCCCCGGGTGCGCGCGGGCCAGCGCCAGCGCCTGCGGGTTGTGCGCGCGGCTGGCGCCGGTGATCACCATCTGCACGACGCCGGCGTCGCGCGCGCGCGCCAGCACCGCGTCGCGGTCGGCGTCGAACGATTCGTGGGTGAGGTTGGCGCCGATGTCGATCAGCTGCACGGGCCGGCTCCAGCAAGGTCGAGGATGGCCGGCGTTCGCAGCGCGCTGCGGCGCGTTCCAGCCGCGTCGCGCGTCGGGGTGCTCGCGGCGCGATTGGCGCCAATGTCGATCAGTTCCATCGGTGCATTTTAGCCGGCGCGTGCCGCGCCACCGCGGCGGCGCGCGCGCGGCAGCCCGTATCCTTGCGCGGTGAATCGCCCCGCCTTCCCGATCGACGCGCTGCTGCCGGACGTCCGCGCCTCGCTGGCCGCGCACCCGCGGCTGGTGCTGGAGGCGCCGCCCGGCGCCGGCAAGACCACCCAGGTGCCGCCGGCGCTGCTCGATGCGCCGTGGCTGGCCGGCCGGCGGATCGTGATGCTCGAGCCGCGCCGCGTCGCCGCGCGCGCGGCGGCGACGTTCATGGCGCGCCAGCGCGGTGAGGACGTCGGCGACACCGTCGGCTACCGGATCCGCTTCGAGAGCCGCGTGTCGGCGCGCACGCGGATCGAGGTCGTCACCGAAGGCATCCTGACCCGGATGCTGCAGGACGATCCGCTGCTGGAAGGCGTCGGCGCGCTGCTGTTCGACGAGTTCCACGAGCGCCACCTCGCCGCCGATCTCGGCCTGGCGCTGGCGCTGGACGTGCAGGCCGGACTGCGCGAGGACCTGCGCATCGTGGTGATGTCGGCCACGCTCGACGGCGCGCGGCTGGCGCAGTTCCTCGACGCGCCGCGGCTGTCGAGCGCCGGCCGCAGCTTCCCGGTCGCGGTCTCGCACTTCCCGGCGCGCCGCGACGAGGCGCTCGAGCACCAGGCGCGGCGCGCGATCGAGCACGCCGTCGCCGCGCACCCCGGCGACGTGCTGGTGTTCCTGCCCGGACAGCGCGAGATCGCGCGCGTCGACGCGGCGCTCGCGACCAGCGATGCGCTGCGCGGCGTCGAGGTGCTGGCGCTGCACGGCGAGCTGCCGGTCGAACAGCAGTCGCGCGTGCTGCAGCCCAGCGACGACGGCCGGCGGCGCGTGGTGCTGGCCACCAACGTGGCCGAGTCGAGCGTGACCCTGCCCGGCGTGCGCGTGGTCGTCGACAGCGGTCTGGCGCGCGAACCGCGCTTCGACCCGAACTCCGGCTTCGCCCGGCTCGACGTGGTCGCGATCGCGCAGGCGTCGGCCGACCAGCGCGCCGGCCGCGCCGGCCGCGTGGCCGACGGCTGGGCGTACCGGCTGTGGCCCGAGTCGCAGCGGCTCGAGCCGCAGCGGCGGCCGGAGATCGCGCAGGTCGAGCTGTCGGCGCTGGCGCTCGAGCTCGCGGCGTGGGGCAGCGACGCGCTGCGCTTCGTCGACCCGCCGCCGGCCGGCGCGATGGCCGCCGCGCGCGACCTGCTGCAGCGGCTCGGCGCGCTCGACAGCGGGCCGGGCGGCGAGCGCACGATCACGCCGTTCGGCCGCCGCGTGCTCGCGCTCGGCACCCATCCGCGGCTGGCGGCGATGCTGCTCGCGCCGAGCGCACCGGAAGAGCGCGCGCTCGCCTGCGACCTCGCCGCGCTGCTCGAAGCGCGCGATCCGCTGCTGGCGCGAGGCGGCAGCGGCCGCAGCGATGCGTTGGCCGCACGCTGGCAGGCGCTCGCCGCGTTCCGCGCGGGCCGGGTCGGACCGGATGCGTCGCGCAGCGCGCTCGCCGCGATCGACCAGGCCGCGAAGCAGTGGCGCCGGCGGCTGCGCGTCGACGCGGCACCGCCGTCCGCCGCGCCGCCGCACGCGCTCGGCGACCTGCTGCTGCACGCGTTTCCGGATCGCATCGCGCGCCAGCACCGCAGCGACCCACGCCGCTACGCGCTGGCCAACGGCCGGATGGCCAAGCTGTTCGACGACAGCGCAGTGTTCGGCGAGTCGTGGCTGGTCGCGACCGAGCTGCGCTTCGACACGCGCGGCGACGCGCTGCTGCTGCGCGCCGCGCCGCTCGACGAGGCGCGGCTGCGCCGCGAGTTCCCGGCGCGCTTCGTCGAGGAAGACGCGGTGCGCTGGGACGAGGCGCGCCGCGCACTGGTCGCCGAGCGCGTGCAGCGCTTCGACGCGATCGTCCTCGACGCACGCCCGGCCGGCCGCGTCGACCCGGCGCACGCGGCGCGCGCGCTGACCGACGCGGTGCGCACGTTGGGCCTCGACGCGCTGCCGTGGAGCGAGTCGGCGCGGCAGTGGCGCGCGCGCGTGGTCGCGCTGCACGCGTGGCTGCCCGAGCTCGGCCTGCCCGACCTGCGCGACGACGCGCTGCTGGCCACGCTCGACGACTGGCTGCGCCCGGCGTTCGCCGGGAAGACCCGGCTCGACGCGCTCGACGAGCACGAACTCGCCGAGGCGCTGCGCAATCGCGTCGACTGGGCCGCGCGCCAGCGCATCGACGCGCTCGCGCCGACGCGCATCACGGTGCCGTCCGGAATGGAGCGGCGGATCGAATACGGACTCGAGCACGACGGCACGCCGACCGCGCCGGTGCTCGCGGTCAAGCTGCAGGAGCTGTTCGGCCTGGCCGACACGCCGCGCATCGCCGACGGCCGCGTGCCGCTGACGCTGCACCTGCTGTCGCCCGGCGGCAAGCCGCTGCAGATCACCCGCGACCTCAAGGGCTTCTGGGACCGCACGTACCCGGAAGTGAAGAAGGAAATGAAGGGCCGCTACCCGAAGCACCCGTGGCCCGACGATCCGTGGAGCGCGACCGCGACGCACCGCGCGAAGCCGCGCGGTACCTGACCTGGCGTTTGATGGCGATGTCCGGATGCAATGGATCCGACACGGGGCCGCGCACCGGCTTTCGTCCGCATAGCCCGTATCGTCGCGACCCGTGTGGCGCGGGCCCGTCGCCTACACTGCGCGCTGATCCGCCCACCGATCCCGCATGTCGCCGCTGACCGATCCGTCGTTCCTGCCGTTCAAGCTCGACCCGGTCGGCCGCCGCGTGCTGTGGCTGCGCCTGGACGCGGCGCGGCGGCGCGAGGCGGCGTTCCTCGACGAACGCGCGATCGGCGCCGACGACGCCGGCGGCTGGCTGCCGCTGGAGGCGCTCGACGCGTTCGCGGCCGGGGACGCGCCCAGCGCCGACGGCGTGTTCCACATCGGCCACTGCGGTTCGACCCTGCTGAGCCGGCTGCTGGAGGCGTGGCCCGGCGTGCAGGCGCTGCGCGAGCCGCTGCCGCTGCGCACGGTGGCCGAGGCCTGGCCGACGCGCCACGGTGCGCTGGCGCGGCTGTCGGCGGACGAACTCGACGGCGCGCTGCAGGCGCTGTGGCGCGCGTGGTCGCGACCGCTGCCGCCGGCGACGCGGACCGTCATCAAGGCCACCAGCAGCTGCAACGCGCTGGCCGCGCCGCTCCTCGACGCGCAGCCGGGGATGCGGGCGGTGCTGCTCGACGTCGCCCTGCGGCCGTACCTCGCCGCGCTGCTGAAGTCGCCGGCAGCCACGCTGGACGCCGCCGTGGCTGCGCCCGAACGGCTGGCGTCGCTGATGGACGCCGGCGTCGGCGACGGCCTGCGGCTGCACGCGCTGTCGCTGCCCCAGCAGTGCGCGATGGGCTGGGTTGCCGAGCGGCTGCGCTTCGCGCGGCTGGCCACCGGCGCGCTGGGCGACCGCATGCTGCGCGTGGATTTCGATGCGCTGCTGGACTCGCCGCGCGACGTGCTCGCGCGCGTCGCCTCGCACCTGTCGCTGCCCGTCGACGGCGTCGACGCCGCGGTCGCGGCGCCGGCGTGGGGCCGCTATGCCAAGGCGCAGGACCACGGCTACGGGCGCGACGACCGCGCCCACGACCTCGCGCTGTCGCTGCAGCGGCACGCGCCGCAGGTCGAGGAAGGCGAACGCTGGGTGGCGGAGTTCCTCGCGCGCCACCCCGACGTGGCCGCGGCGGTGCTGGACGGCGACGCCGGCTGAGGCCCGCGGCGAGCAGTCGCTCGGCGACGAACGACACTCCGCCGCGCGGCCGTCAGCGGTGCGCGCTCAGGTGTCGGCCCACATCCGGAACAGGTTGGTGCGCAGCGACTCGAGCAGCACCTGCAGGCGCTCGTCGTTGAGGTTGGTGCGCGCGCGCGCCTCGGCCAGCTGCACGAGCAGTTCGCGCTGCTGCGCGTCGGCGATCCAGCTCTGCAGCCAGGTGATCGCCGCGATGCGCACGCCGCGCGTGACCGGGGCGACGCGGTGGATCGTCGTCGACGGGTACAGCAGCGCGCTGCCGGGTTCGAGCTTGTACGCCAGCTCCTGCTCACCGAGCTGCATCGTCAGTTCGCCGCCGTCGTAGTCGCCCGGCGGGTTGAGGAAGATCGTGCACGACAGGTCGCTGCGCATCGGCGGCGTCGACGGGAACAGCGCCTCGTCGACGTGCCAGCCGTAGGTCATGCCCGGCTCGTAGCGCACGACCGTCGTGCGCGCCATGTTGCGCGGCTGCGCGTAGGTGCGCAGGTCGGGGTGGCGCACCAGCGCGTCGCGCGCGATCTGGGCGATGCGCTGGTTGGCCGGGTCCTCCTGCGGCGCCTGCAGGTTCTGCTTGATCCGCGAGTCGGGGTTGGTCGCGCGGCCGTCGGCGAACCCGACCTGCGGCAGCAGCTCGCGCACGGCCTGCAGGTCGGCGGCGTTGAGCACGTTGGGCAGCAGGCGGATCATCGTCATTCCCGGCAGGCGCGGCCGCGACGCGGCCGCTGCCGCATGATCGGCATTCAGCTGCGGGCGGGCAACCGCTCACGCTGCTTCAACGGCGCCGCACCGACACTGCGGGCCTTCCGACCCCACCCGTGGACCCGACATGAGCAAGCTGACCGATCTTCCCGAGCGAGCGCTGGAACTGGCGTCCAGCATGGGCGACAACCTGCGCCACGTGGTGCCGAGCGCCGGCAAGTGGCTCGAGACCGGCGCCAAGCTCGGAGCGCTGCGCGGCGGCGTGCGCGTGGCGACCGCGGTGGCACGCCGCAACCCGGTGATGGTCGCCGCCGCCGCCGCCGGCGCCGGCCTGCTGTGGTACGCGGCGCACCGCCGCGCCAAGCGCGCCGAAGCCGGCGAGAACGCCGACGGCAGCATCAACGGCAGCGCGCGCCGCGTCGATGCCCGCGCCGGCAACGGCCGCACCGCGCCGCGCAAGACCACCGCCCGCAAGCGGACCTCGCGCACGACCCGCGCGACCGCCGAGTAACTGCGCACCGCAGGCGGCCATCAGGACGCCGCGCCCCGCGATCACGCGATCGCCGGGACGCGGCGTTTTTCGTCCGGAGGAGTCGGTCGCGGACGGCGCCGGCAGGCGCGTCGGGGTTGCGCCCCGATCACGCCGCGCGCGGCGGTTCCGGCAGCTCGACGATGAAGCGCGCGCCGCCATGCTTGCGCGCCTCGTGCCACAGCTGGCCGCCGGCGTTGTCGATGATCCGGCGCGCCAGCGACAGGCCGAGCCCGCTCGACAGCGCTTCCTCGGCGTCGCCCTCGTGCAGGCGCACGAACGGCTTGAACAGCTCGCGCTCGCGCGCCTTCGGAATGCCCGGACCGCGGTCGGCGACGACCAGCTGCCAGTAGCCCGGCGCGCTCTGGCGGCCGGCCAGCAGCAGCGGCGCGCCTGGCGCGTACTTCATCGCGTTGGTGACGAGGTTCTCGCTGACCTGGCGCAGCACCCGCTCGTCGATCGCGACCCGCGCGTGGGCGGGCGCATGCACCACCTCGACGGCGATCCCGCGCGCCTCGAGCTGCATCTCGTAGCGGGCCAGCAGCCAGTCCAGCGTGTCGTTGACGCTGGCCTCGGCGGCCTCGAGCCGGGTGCGGCCGGCCTGCGCCTCGAGGTAGTGGCGGATGTAGCCGATCGCGTCGTTGGCGCTCTCGTAGATCATCTCCAGGTAGCGCGGCACGCGTTCTGGCTTGCAGCTGTCGGTGCGCAGCACGTCGCTGGCGAACAGCACGCTGGTGAGCGGATTCTTGAGGTCGTGCGCGACCAGGTTGACCAGCTCCTCGCGCTCGCGCGCGACGCGCTCGAGCCGGTCGCGCGTCAGCTTCAGGCCGACGTGCGCATTGACGCGCGCGATCAGCTCCTCGGGCAGGAACGGCTTGGTGACGTAGTCGACCGCGCCGGCCTCGAACGCGCGCAGCAGCAGGTCGCGGTCGTGCGCGGCGGTGACGAACACCACCGGCGCGCGCAGCGGCACCGGCTGCTCGCGCAGCGCCTGCAGCACTTCGAACCCGTCCTGCCCCGGCATCATCATGTCGAGCAGCACCAGGTCCGGCGCGCGCTCGTTGTAGCGGGCGATCGCTTCCTCGCCGCCGGACGCGGTGATCACTTCGTAACCCTGGCGGGTCAGCAGCATCGCAATGACGCGCAGGTTCGCCGACTGGTCGTCGACGACGAGGACGGTCCCCGCGCTGGTCGTGGTGGTGGTCATCGGTCCCCGGTGGCGCAATGCGGGCCCGGCCCGTGGACGCATCGCAAACGCCGCTGGCACGTTAACAGAAAGGGCGCGGTTTCCTGAATACGCGATAGGCGCCGTCGATGAATGGTTCACGCCGCGGCGCCGGCGCGCAAGCACCCCCGCGGGAGGTCACCCGCCCGGGTGCTGGCGGTGCGGCGCGGCTACCATCGCGGGCCCCGCAACGGATCCGCCGCCTGCATGCTGCCCGACCCCTCCGCACGGCGCCTCGGACTGCTGCTCGCCGCGACCGGCGCGGTGCTGTTCTCGGCCAAAGCGATCCTCGCCAAGTACCAGTTCCGGTACGGGCTGGACGCGCTCGACGTGATGGCGCTGCGGATGGCGTTCTCGCTGCCGCTGTTCGTCGCGCTGGGCGTGCGCGAGGCCCGGCGGGATCCGGGCCGCGCGCCGCTGTCGCGCCGCGACGCCGGCCTGCTGCTGGTGCTCGGCGTGCTGGGCTACTACCTGTCGAGCCTGCTCGACTTCTGGGGGCTGCAGTACGTGCCGGTCTCGCTGGAGCGGCTGATCCTGTTCCTCAACCCGACCTTCGTGCTGCTGATCGGGCTGGTGGCGTTCGGCCGCCGGGTCGCGCGGCGCGAGTGGACCGCGCTGGCGGTCAGCTACGCCGGCGTCGCGCTGGTGTTCGTCGAGAACCTGCGGCTGGACGGGCCTCACATCGGCTTCGGCAGCGCGCTGGTGCTGATGGCCGCGGTCAGCTACGCGCTGTACCTGGCGCTGTCCGGGCAGATGATCGCGCGGCTCGGGCCGCTGCGGCTGGTGGCCTACGCGATGGTGGTGTCGACCGCGGCGACCGCGGTGCACTACCTCGCGCTGCGCGACGTCGCCCCGCTGCTGTCGCTGCCGGCGCCGGTGTACGTGCTGGCGCTGGCCAACGCGGTGTTCTGCACGTTCCTGCCGGTCACCTTCACGATGGGCGCGGTGGCGCGGCTCGGCGCCGGGCAGACCGCGCAGCTGTCGGCGCTCGGCCCGGTGTCGCTGCTGTTCCTCGGCGGCTGGCTGCTCGGCGAGCCGATCACGCCGGTGCAGGTGCTCGGCACCGCGGTGGTGCTGGCCGGCGTGTGGCTGCTGGCCCGCCCGGCGGCGAACTCGCTGCCGCTGCCGGGGCGCGGCTGAGCGCGCGCTTTGACTTCCCGGAACTCGACAGCTGAAATAAAGAGAGCCCGGCGATGCCGGGCTCCCGATGACGCCAACCGCGCGGGCGATCAGCCGCCCGGGTTGAAGCCGATCGTGCGGCGCGTGGTGACCGGCGCGGCGACCGGCTGGAAGCGCCAGCGGCGCACCGCGTTGACTGCCTCGCGGTCGAACACGCGCGGCGGATTGGCGCGGACCACGCGGGCGGCGGTGACCGAGCCGTCGGTGCCGACGGTGAACTCGACCTGCACCTCGCCCGACTGGTTCGCGCGCAGCGCCTCCGGCGGATAGCGGGGGGCCGGCGTCGACAGCGCGCGCAGCTCGCTAGCGGCTGGCGCGGCGGCGGCGGTGGTCGCCGCGGCGGCCCGCTGCTCGGCGGCCCGCTGCTCGGCGGCGCGCTGCTCGGCGGCCTGGCGTTCGGCTGCCTCGCGCTCGGCGGCCTGGCGGGCGGCGGCCTGCTGGCGCTCGCTGGTCTGGCTCGCGGCCAGCTGGCGCGCGGCCTCGTCCTGCTGACGCTTCTGGTCTTCGAGCCGCTTCTTCTCGAGGTCGGCCTGGCGCTTGGCCTCTTCCTCGGCGGTCAGCGTCTGCTGCGCGGCGCGCGCGGCGACGGCCTGCTGCTGCGCGGTGATGCTGGTCTCCAAGCGGGCGAGCGCCGGATGCTGCGCATCGGCTTTCTCGAGCAGCGCGGCCAGGCGCTGGGCTTCGGTGAAGTCCTCGCGGTTGACGCTCTGCTCGATCGCGATGACGGTCATCGGCAGCAGGTCGGTCAGCGCGCTGGCCACGGCGGCGTCGCCGGGCTGCTTGTCGCGCAGCGCGAGGTAGTACTCGACGGCGTTGTTCTCGGCCGGCGCGTACAGGCGGTTCTCGGCGTACGCCGTGCGGGCCGCCTCGCGGAGCTGGTCGACGCTCATGCCGGCGACCTTCGCCGAGACGGCGGTCTCGGCGGTCACGGCGGGCGTGGCGGCGGCCGGCGCGGTGGCCGCGGTCGGTGCCGGCTCGTCCTTGCCGCACGCGGCGACGGCCGCGCCGAGGGCGAGGACCAGCGCAATGCGGGCCACGGTGGCGACCCGGCTCCCCGGCCGGGCGTTCGAATTCAGAATCATTGGTAACACTCTCCCCTGTAGTGCGGCGACGTTCCCGCACGCGCGTAGTGAGGCCGCTGCCGCGGGGGTTTGTCAAGCCGGTGCGGCTGAACGCGCGTGCGGCCGGTCGCGGCCACGCGGCGACCGGCGTCGCTACTTGCCGATGCAGAAGCTGGCGAAGATGTGGCCGAGCAGGTCGTCGGCGCCGACGTGGCCGGTGATCGTGCCGAGCGCATCGTGCGCGCGGCGCAGCGCCTCGGCCGCGAGGTCGAGCGCGTCGTGGTCGAGCTGCGCGCGCGCCTCGGCCAGCAGCGCCGCCGTCGCGGCGAGCGCCTCGACGTGGCGCGCGCGCGCAGTGAACTCGCCGCTTCCTTCGGCGCCGACGTCCGCGTGCGCCAGCGCGTGCAGCCGTGCGTGCAGCGCGTCCAGTCCGGCACCGGTGCGCGCCGACACGTCGACACGGTCTGGCTCGGCGCCCGGCGTCGCGACGACCAGGTCGGACTTGTTGTGCACCCACAGCACCGTGGGCACGCCCGCGACCGCGTCGGCCACCGCGGCCCGGCCGGCCGCCGGATCGCGCGCGTCGACGATCGCGATGGCGAGGTCGGCGCGACCCAGTTCGGCCTGCGCGCGGCGCATGCCCTCGCGCTCGATCGCGTCGCCGCCGTCGCGCAGGCCGGCGGTGTCGACGAGCGTCAGCTCGACGCCGTCGATGCGCACCGTCTCGTGCAGCAGGTCGCGCGTGGTGCCGGCGATGTCGGTGACGATCGCGCGTTCGCGCCCGGCCAGCGCGTTGAGCAGCGAACTCTTGCCGGCGTTCGGCGGGCCGACCAGCACCGCATGCAGGCCGTCACGCAGGCGGCGGCCGCGCTCGGCGGCGTGCAGCAGCGCATCGAGGTCGCGCGTCGCGTCGTCGAGACGGACGCGCAGCTGCGCCCCGCCGAGGGTCTCGAGCGGCTCGTCGGCGAAATCGATCGCCGCCTCGACGTGGATACGGATCGCCAGCAGCGCGTCGGCGAGGGCGTCGACGCGATCGGAGAACGCGCCGTCGAGCGCGCGCCGCGCCGCCCGCGCCGCGCGCGCATCGCCGGCGGCGATCAAGTCGGCGATCGCCTCGGCCTGGGCGAGGTCGAGCTTGCCTTCGAGGAAGGCGCGCTCGCTGAACTCGCCGGGGCGCGCGCGGCGGGCGCCGAGTGCGACGCAGCGCGCGACCAGCGCCTGCAGCACGGCCGGGCCGCCGTGCGCCTGCAGTTCGACCACGTCCTCGCCGGTGAAGCTGGCCGGCGCGGCGAAGTACAGCGCGATGCCGTCGTCGAGCGTGCCGCCGTCGCCGTCGCCGAAGCGCGCGTAGTGCGCGCGCCGCGAGGCGAGCGCACGCGCACACACGGCCTCGCCGATCGCGTGCGCGCGCGGGCCTGACAGCCGCACGATGCCGACGCCGCCGGCGCCGGGCGCGGTGGCGATCGCGACGATCGTGTCGCGGTCGGGCGGCAGGGCATCGCGTTCGTTCATCGCCGCCAGTTTCTCACGCACGCAACGGCGCTTCCGCTGCCGCAACGAAAAAGCCCGCCGGGTGGCGGGCTCTTCGTTGCGTGCGCGATGCGGTCAGACCTTGACCGGCTCCTCGCTGTAGCGGCGGATCATCCACCACTGCTGCAGCAGGCCGATCGCGCCGTTGGTGACCCAGTACAGCACCAGGCCGGCCGGGAAGAACGCGAACATCACGCCGAACACCAGCGGCATGAACTGCAGCATCTTGGCCTGCATCGGGTCCATGCCGGTGGTCGGGTTGAGCTTCTGGGCAAACCACATCACCGCGATGTTGAGCACCGGCAGCACGAAGAACGGATCGCGCGCGGTCAGGTCCTGGATCCAGCCGATCCACGGCGCGTGGCGCAGTTCGACCGACTCCGACAGCATCCAGTACAGCGCCAGGAACACCGGCATCTGCAGCAGGATCGGCAGGCAGCCGCCGACCGGGTTGATCTTCTCCTTCTTGTACAGCTCCATCATCGCCATCTGCAGCTTCTGGCGGTCGTCGCCGTAGCGCTCCTGCAGCTGCTTGATGCGCGGCTGGAACTTGCGCATCTTCGCCATCGACTTGTACTGCGCGGCCGACAGCGGGTACAGCGCGATCTTCAGCAGCACCACGAGGCCGACGATCGCCCAGCCCCAGTTGCCCACGAGCGCGTGGATCTTCTCGAGCACCCAGAACAGCCAGCCGGCCAGCGTGGCGAACAGGTCGTAGCTGCTGAAGTCGACCGCGCGCTCGAGCCCCGGCACGTTCTCGGCCTCGATCTGCTTGACCAGCTTCGGCCCGACCCACAGGCGCGCCTGGGTCGTCGCCTGGGTGCCCGGCGCGACGGTGAACGCCGGGCCGCGGGCCTCGATCGTGTAGCGGCCGTCGGCCTGGCGCAGGGTGAACAGCGCGGCCTGGTCGGCCTGCGGGATCCAGCTGGCGAAGAAGTGGTGCTGCAGCATGCCGATCCAGCCGCCGGTGACCTGCTGGTCGAGCGGGCCGTCGTCGACGAAGTCGTCGTACGGACGCTTGGCGTACTTCTCCTCGCTGCTGAACCACGCCGCGCCCTGAAAGCTGTACTGCTCGGCGCTCATCGGGCCGCCGCTGACCAGCGCGCGCGGCACGCGCGTCAGCTCGCGGCTGACGTACGCCGACCACGGCGCGGCGCCGCGGTTGACGACCTCGTCGCGCACGTCGACCACGTACTGGCCGCGGCGGAAGGTGTAGGTGCGGCGGACGGTGACGCCGTCGGCGCCGGTCCACGTGAACGGCACGCTCAGCTCGTTGGCGCCTGCGGCCAGCGCCACGGTGCCGGCCACGCCGTCGGGCTGGAACGCACCGGCGCCGGGGGCGGCGACGCCCTGCCCGACCCAGCCGCTGCGGGCCACGAAGTAGTTGGCGGGGTCCTGGGCGAGCAGGCGCACCGGGGGGCTATTCGGATCGCGGGTGCTCGGGTAGCCCAGCAGGTCGGCCTCGCGCAGCTCGCCGCCGTCGAGCACGACGCGCAGGACGTCGGTGGTCACGGTGACCGGCGCGGCGGCCGCCGGCGTCGGCGACAGGCCGGGGGTGGCGGGCGTCGCCGACGGCACGCCGGCCGCGGGTACGCCGCTGGCGAGCGGGACGCCTGCGCTGCCAGGGGCCGCGGGCCCCGGCGTGACGGCGGACGCAACGGCCGGTGCGCGCGCGGCGACCTGCTCCTTGTTCCATTCCATCCACAGGAAGGTCGCCACCATCAGCCAGGCGATGAGCAGGAGGGCACGGGTCTGGTTCATGGGCGGCAGGCGGGCTCGGCCGACGCGGGGGGTCGGCGCACAGGATCAGTGGGATGGGGGCGAGGCGCCCGGCGGGCAATCGCCGTCCGGGCGATCGGCGGGCATTGTGCCGGCGGGCGTCGGCAGCGGCAACGCGCCGGCGCGGCGCAGCAGCTGGTCGAACGCGTCGCGCAGCTGCGCCGGCGTGCGGCGGGCGGCCTCGGGCCGAGCCACGAGCACGTAGTCGCCCGGCGCGAGCCGGTCGCGGCAGTGCCGGAAGTGATCGCGCAGGATCCGCTTGATGCGGTTGCGTCCGACGGCGTGCGGATCGACCTTGCGCGAGACCGCCAGCCCGAGCCGCGCCGGTGCCTGCCCGAGCTGGAAATGCAGCGCGAGCACGGGCAGCGCCACGCGCCGTCCATGCTCGAAGATGCGGTCGAAGTCGGATTTCTCTCGCACCCGCGCGGTGCGCGGGAAGCGGAAGCTGACCATCGGTGGTGCGGGGCGGGCCGGACGAACGCCGGCGGGCGCCGAACGGCCGCCGGCGGCGGCCGCGGTCAACTGCTTAGGCGCAGAGACGCTTGCGACCCTTGGCGCGGCGACGCGCCAGGATCTTGCGGCCGTCGGCCGTCGCCATGCGGGCACGGAAGCCGTGGTCGCGCTTGCGCTTGAGGTTGCTGGGCTGGTAGGTGCGCTTGGTGGCCATGGCGGCGTCTGCGTTTACGGCGGAAAAGACCGCGGAGTCTAGCGAGCCCGGCGGGGTCGGGTCAACCCGACCGCGGCCGAGGGGCAAGCGGGGCGTCGTCCGCCGGGGCGCAGACGGGTCTGCCGGCGGTGCCGCCACGCGATGGCCGATGCCCGTCGCGGCTTGGTCCGCGCAGGCCGCGCGCTGTGGACTACCGGTCGGACGGCCTGTGGACAAGTCCTGTTCGGTCCTCCGGTGCGGTGGTAGTCTGCCCCCCTCCACCCGCCACGACCTGGCCATGTCCGCCGCGATGCGTGCATCGCGCGGCGGGCCGCTTTTTCGTCCGCCGTCGCCGGCCGGACGCATCGAACAAGAAGAACCCGCCCGACCCATGGATGCCTGGCCCCGCTGCCTCGAACGCCTTGAAGCCGAACTGCCGGCCGAGGACGTCCACACCTGGCTGAAGCCGCTGCAGGCCACCCGCCGCGACGACGCCACCGTGCTGTACGCGCCCAATGCGTTTGTCGTCGAGCACGTGCGCGAGCGCTACCTGGCGCGGATCCGCGAGCTGCTCGTGCACTTCGCCGGCAGCGGCGAGGTGAGCCTGGAGATCGGGTCGATGCCGCGCGCGGCCGCGCCGCCGCGGGAGTTCGAGCCGGTCGCGTCCGCGAACCCGGCCCCGGCGATCCCGCGCGCCCCGGCCTCGAACGTCCCGTTCAACGGCAACCTCGACAGCCACTACAGCTTCGACAACTTCGTCGAGGGCCGCAGCAACCAGCTCGGCCGCGCCGCGGCCTGGCAGGCCGCGCAGAAGCCCGGCGACCGCGCCCACAACCCGCTGCTGCTGTACGGCGGCACCGGGCTGGGCAAGACCCACCTGATGTTCGCCGCCGGCAACGAGATGCGCCGGATCAACCCCGGCGCGCGCGTCCTGTACCTGCGCAGCAACGAGTTCTACAACGCGTTCTTCCGCTCGCTGCAGGAAAAGACCGCCGACCAGTTCAAGCGGCAGTTCCAGCAGATCGACGCGCTGCTGATCGACGACATCCAGTTCTTCGCCGGCAAGGACCGCACGCAGGAGGAGTTCTTCCACACCTTCAACGCGCTGTTCGACGGCAAGCAGCAGATCATCCTGACCTGCGACCGCTACCCGCGCGAGGTCGAAGGCCTCGAGCCGCGGCTGAAGTCGCGGCTGGGCTGGGGCCTGTCGGTGGCGATCGATCCGCCCGACTTCGAGACGCGCGCGCAGATCGTGCTGTCGAAGGCCCGCGAGCGCGGCGCGCAGATCCCCGAGGAAGTCGCCTTCCTGATGGCCAAGAAGATGCGCAGCAACGTGCGCGACCTCGAGGGGGCGCTGAACACGCTGGCCGCGCGGGCCAACTTCACCGGCCGCCCGATCACCGTCGAGTTCGCCCAGGAGACCCTGCGCGACCTGCTGCGCGCGCAGCAGCAGGCGATCGGCATTCCCAACATCCAGAAGACCGTGGCCGACTACTACGGCCTGCAGATGAAGGACCTCCTGTCCAAGCGCCGCACCCGCTCGCTGGCGCGCCCGCGCCAGGTCGCGATGGCGCTGACCAAGGAGCTGACCGAGCACTCGCTGCCGGAGATCGGCGACGCCTTCGCCGGCCGCGACCACACCACCGTCCTGCACGCCTGCCGCCAGATCCGCACGCTGATGGAGACCGATGGCAAGCTGCGCGAGGACTGGGACAAATTGATCCGTAAACTCAGCGAGTAACGTGCGCTGTCCACAGGCCCCCACCGACAACCGGTGGGCGCCGGGCGCACAAGCTGTGGACAGTTCGGCGACGCGGGGGCTGCGGTAAAGTTGTCCACAGCTTGTCCGGGATCTGCCGGGGCGGTTGTACCGGGGTTTGCACGGCAATAAAAACGTTAATAATCAAAAGCTTGAGCGAGTTTTCCCGGGTTTTTCGGCCCTCCACCGCCACAAAGCTTTTGATTTATTCCACATCTTGAAGCATAGGGAAGGGGACCGGTTCGCATGCGTTTCAGCCTCCAACGCGAAGTCTTTCTGAAGCCGCTCGGGCAAGTCGTCAATGTCGTCGAACGCCGCCAGACGCTGCCGGTGCTGGCCAACCTGCTGGTGCAGGTCCAAGGCGGGCAGCTGTCGCTGACCGGCACCGACCTCGAGGTCGAGATGATCTCGCGGGTCGCCGTCGACGACGCCCAGGACGGCGAAACCACGATCCCGGCGCGCAAGCTGTTCGAGATCGTTCGCGCCCTGCCCGACGGCAGCAAGGTGACCGTGTCGCAGACGGCCGAGAAGGTCACCGTCCAGGCCGGTCGCTCGCGCTTCACGCTGGCCAGCCTGCCGGCGAACGACTTCCCGTCGATCGACGAGGTCGAAGCCACCGAGCGCGTGCGCGTGCCCGAGTCGGCGCTGAAGGAGCTGATCGAACGCACCGCGTTCGCGATGGCCCAGCAGGACGTGCGCTACTACCTCAACGGCCTGCTGTTCGACCTGCGCGAGTCGAGCCTCCGCTGCGTGGCGACCGACGGTCACCGGCTGGCCCTGTGCGAAGCCGCGTACGAAGGCAGCGCCCAGACCAAGCGCCAGATCATCGTGCCGCGCAAGGGCGTGCAGGAGCTGCAGCGCCTGCTCGAGGGCGGCGACCGCGAGCTCGAGCTCGAGATGGGCCGCGGCCACCTTCGGGTCAAGCGCGACGATGTCACCTTCACCAGCAAGCTGATCGACGGGCGCTTCCCGGACTACGAGGCGGTGATTCCGATCGGCGCCGACCGCGAGGTCAAGATCGACCGCGAGACGCTGCGCGCCTCGCTGCAGCGCGCCGCGATCCTGTCGAACGAGAAGTACCGCGGCGTGCGCGTCGAGGTGTCGCCGGGCCAGCTGAGGATCAGCGCGCACAATCCGGAGCAGGAAGAGGCGCAGGAAGAGGTCGAGGCCGACACCAAGGTCGACGACCTGGCGATCGGCTTCAACGTGAACTATCTGCTCGACGCGCTCAGCGCGCTGAAGGAGGAGCACGTGATAATTGCCCTGCGCGACGCGAACTCGTCGGCGCTGGTCCGCGAGGCGTCGAGCGACCGCTGCCGGCACGTGGTGATGCCGCTTCGGCTTTGACCGGCGGGCTGCACCACACGGCGCTGTTCCACGTGGAACAGTAGCGGTTTTCTTCAACACGCCCGGTCCGACCGGGCGTGTTCGTTTCCGGACCCCATGCACGTCATCCGACTCGACCTCCGCCACGTTCGCCGCTTTCGCGAGGCCCGGTTCACGCCGGCCGCGGGGCTAAACCTCATTACCGGGGACAACGGCGCCGGCAAGACCAGCGTGCTCGAAGCACTGCACCTGATGGCCTACGGCCGCAGCTTCCGGGGCCGGGTCCGCGACGGCCTGGTCCAGTCGGGCGCCAGCGAACTCGAGGTGTTTGTCGAATGGCAGGAGTCGGGAGCGGGTGCGCCGCGGCTTCGGAAGGCCGGCTTGCGGCACTCGGGCCAGGCGTGGACCGGCCGCCTGGACGGCGAACCGGTCGCCCAGCTCGGCGAGCTTTGTGCGGCCTTGGCTGTCGTCAGCTTTGAGCCCGGCAGCCACGCGCTGATCACAGGAGGCGGGGAATCGCGACGCCGCTATCTGGATTGGGGCCTGTTCCACGTGGAACACGAGTTCATGCCGCTGTGGCGCCGGTACACCCGGGCCCTGAAGCAGCGCAACGCCCTGTTGAAGGGTCGCGCGCGCGATGCCCAGCTGGACGCGTGGGACCACGAGTTGGCCGAGGCCGGCGAGCCGCTGAGTCGCCACCGAGCCGGCTACCTCGACGCGCTGGCGCCCCGCTTCGTTGCCCTCGCCCACGCGCTGGCTCCGGCGTTGGGCGCCCGCACCCTGGACTACGCCCCCGGCTGGCGGCACGACGAGCTGTCGCTGCTCGACGCCCTGCTGCTGGCGCGCGACCGCGACCTCGCGGCGGGGTTCACCTCGGTCGGGCCCCACCGAGCCGACTGGCGGATCGGGTTCGTGACGATTCCCGGCCGAGACGCGCTGTCGCGCGGCCAGGCCAAGCTCGCGGCGCTGGCCGCCCTGCTCGCCCAGGCCGAACACCATGCGGCGGCGCGCGGCGAGTGGCCGGTGATCGCGCTCGACGACCTGGCATCGGAGCTGGACCGGTCGCACCAGCGCCGCGTGCTCGAGCACCTGCTTGCAGGAGGCGCGCAGGTCGTGATCACGGGGACCGATGCCCCGCCGGCGCTCGCCGGATTGGGTGCAGCGGTGGCACGGTTCCACGTGGAACACGACCAGATCCGACCGCTCGAACCCGCCGAGTGAGCGGGCCGGCCGGGCCGTCACGGGCCCCGGAACGGACGGGGGACGGCCCCGCGCGGTATACTCGGGCACCCCTCGCCAATGCGTCCGATGCGCCCGTCCTGCGGGTCGCGTCCCCGGAGTCCGCTGCCGAATGACCCCCGAAAACGACCACGTCGAACTCGATCCCTCGCTCGCGCCGTCCGCGGAGGTCCCGACGGCCAACACGGCCTACGATTCCAGCAAGATCACCGTGCTGCGCGGCCTCGAGGCCGTCCGCAAGCGCCCGGGCATGTACATCGGCGACGTCCACGACGGC
This sequence comes from Cognatilysobacter tabacisoli, assembly GCF_003586305.1. GTDB lineage: Bacteria > Pseudomonadota > Gammaproteobacteria > Xanthomonadales > Xanthomonadaceae > Cognatilysobacter_A > Cognatilysobacter_A tabacisoli. Next base: position 212,031 of record NZ_KZ987400.1, read on the forward strand.
ACCGGCCTGCACCACATGGTGTTCGAGGTCGTCGACAACTCGATCGACGAGGCCCTCGCCGGCCACGCCAACGACATCTACGTGACCCTGCACGACGACGGTTCGGTATCGGTGTCCGACAACGGCCGTGGCATCCCGGTCGACATCCACAAGGAAGAAGGCGTTTCCGCGGCCGAGGTCATCCTCACCGTGCTGCACGCCGGCGGCAAGTTCGACGACAACAGCTACAAGGTTTCCGGCGGCCTGCACGGCGTCGGCGTGTCGGTGGTCAACGCGCTGAGCGAGCACCTGTGGCTCGACATCTGGCGCGACGGCGGCCACTACCGGCAGGAGTACACGCTTGGCGAGCCGATCTACCCGCTCAAGCAGCTCGGCGAGTCGGAGAAGCGCGGCACCCTGCTCCGCTTCAAGCCGGCCGCCGAGATCTTCAGCGACGTCGAGTTCCACTACGACATCCTGGCCAAGCGCCTGCGCGAGCTGAGCTTCCTCAATTCGGGCGTGCGCATCACGCTGACCGACGAGCGCGGCGACGGCCGCCGCGACGTGTTCGAGTACGAAGGCGGCATCCGCTCGTTTGTCGAGCACCTGGCGCAGCTGAAGACCCCGCTGCATCCGAACGTGATCTCGGTGACCGGCGAGCAGAACGGCATCACCGTCGACGTCGCCCTGCAGTGGACCGACGCCTACCAGGAAACGATGTTCTGCTTCACCAACAACATCCCGCAGAAGGACGGCGGCACCCACCTGATCGGGTTCCGCGCCGCGCTGACGCGCACGCTGACGAACTACATCGAGCAGAACGGCATCGCCAAGCAGGCCAAGGTCTCGCTGTCGGGCGACGACATGCGCGAGGGCATGATCGCGGTGCTGTCGGTCAAGGTGCCGGACCCGAGCTTCTCGTCGCAGACCAAGGAAAAGCTGGTCAGTTCGGACGTGAGGCCGGTCGTTGAGCACACGTTCGGTGCGCGTTTGGAGGAGTTCCTGCAGGAAAACCCGCAGGAGGCCCGTGCGATCGCAGGCAAGATCGTCGACGCCGCCCGCGCCCGCGAGGCCGCACGCAAGGCGCGCGACCTCACCCGCCGCAAGGGTGCGCTCGACATTGCCGGCCTGCCCGGCAAGCTCGCCGACTGCCAGGAAAAGGACCCGGCGCTGTCGGAGCTGTTCATCGTCGAGGGCGACTCGGCCGGCGGCTCGGCGAAGCAGGGCCGCAACCGCAAGACCCAGGCGATCCTGCCGCTGAAGGGCAAGATCCTCAACGTCGAGCGCGCGCGCTTCGACCGCATGCTCGCGTCGGCCGAGGTCGGCACGCTGATCACCGCGCTCGGCACCGGCATCGGCAAGGACGAGTACAACCCGGACAAGCTGCGCTACCACCGCATCATCCTGATGACCGACGCCGACGTCGACGGCAGCCACATCCGCACGCTGCTGCTGACGTTCTTCTACCGGCAGATGCCGGAGCTGATCGAGCGCGGCCACGTCTACATCGGCCTGCCGCCGCTGTACAAGATCAAGCAGGGCAAGACCGAGCTGTACCTCAAGGACGACGCGGCGCTCGACGCGTACCTGGCCGGGAATGCGGTCGAGGGCGCGAGCCTGGTGCCGGCCACCGGCGAGCCGCCGATCGAGGGCGCGCAGCTCGAAAAGCTGCTGCTGGCCTACGCCGGCGCGCGCGACGCGATCGCGCGCAACGCGCACCGCTACGACCCGCAGGTGCTGCAGGCGCTGATCGACTTCACCCCGCTCGACGCCGCGTCGCTCGCGGCCAACACCGACGAGCACCACGAGCTGGCTGCCCTCGCCGCCCGGCTCAACCAGACCGGCCTCGGCAAGCCGCGCTACGCGCTGGAGTTCCACGCCGGCGGCGAAGCGCGCCAGGCCGCGCTGCTGGTCAAGCGCACGCACATGGGCCAGGAGCTGACCCAGGTGCTGCCGCTGTCCGCGTTCGAAGGCGGCGAGCTGCGCGCGGTGCGCGAAGCCGCGTCGCTGCTGCACGGGCTGATCCGCGAAGGCGGCCAGATCATCCGCGGCAACCGCGCGCAGCCGGTGACACGGTTCGCGCAGGCCCAGGAGTGGCTGCTCGAGGAGGCCAAGAAGGGCCGCCAGATCCAGCGCTTCAAGGGCCTGGGCGAAATGAACCCCGAGCAGCTGTGGGACACGACAGTGAACCCGGAAACGCGCCGCCTGCTGCAGGTGCGGATCGAGGACGCGGTCGCGGCCGACCAGATCTTCAGCACGCTGATGGGCGACGTGGTCGAACCGCGCCGTGAGTTCATCGAGGACAACGCGCTCAAGGTCGCCAACCTCGACGTCTGATCGCAGCCCTGCCCCGCGCGCGGTCCACGCAGCTCCGGCTGGCGCGTGTGGGGTGACCCGCGCGCGCATGAACGGGACGGAACCGCGGCCGCAGGCGCGATGTTCAGATTGACGGCCCGTTGATCGGGCGGCCGCTACAACCGGTCCACTCGCCTTTGGGAACGACCATGAAAGCCCTCCTCCTCGCCACGGCCATCGCGGCCGCCGTTGTCGCTTGCGCCACGACCACTTCCCCGACCGGCCGACGCCAGTACGTCGGTGCCGTATCGCAGCAGCAGCTCAACCAGCTCGGTGCCCAGGCCTTCGCCGAGGCGAAGGCGAAGACGCCGCAGAGCAGCGACGCGCGTCAGACCGGCTACGTGCGCTGCGTCGTCAATGCCGTCGTCGCGCAGCTGCCGCCCGCCCAGCGCAGCGTCGGCTGGGAGACGGCCCTGTTCGTCGACCAGCAGCCCAACGCGTTCGCCCTGCCCGGCGGCAAGGTCGGCATCTACACCGGCATCTTCCGCGTCGCGCAGAACCAGGACCAGCTGGCGACCGTGATCGCCCATGAGATCGGCCACGTCGTGTCGAACCACCACGACGAGCGCATCACCCGCCAGCTGGGCGCGCAGACCGCGCTCGGCATCGGCGGCGCGCTGCTCGGTTCGCGGGTCGGCGCCGGCGCCGCGCAGACGGCCGGCCAGCTCGGCGGCGCGCTGCTGCAGAGCACCTTCCTCCTGCCGGGTTCGCGGCAGCAGGAAAGCGAAGCCGACGTGGTCGGCCAGCGCCTGATGGCCGAGGCCGGCTTCAATCCCGAGCAGTCCGTGGCGCTGTGGCAGAACATGATCGCCGCGAGCGGTTCGCGCGCGCCCGAGTGGCTGTCGACCCACCCGGACCCCCGCGCCCGGATCGCGGAACTGCAGGCCCGTGCCGCCGGTCTGATGCCGGTGTACCAGCAGGCGCGCGCCGCCGGCCGCCGTCCTGCCTGCGGGTGAACGGCGCCACGCAACCCCGTTCCCGGCGGCGGCGCGTTTCTGTTAGCGTGACCGCCCCCCGGGCCCGACGTGTCGTGCAGGCCCACGATCCAAGGTGAAACCGATGAAGAACTCCGCCTCCCGTCGCACCGTGCTGACGGTTGCCATCGCCACCGTGCTCGCGTTCGGCGTCGTCGCCGAGGTCAGCGCGCAGGCCGCCGCCCGCGCCCAGGAGCGTCGCGCGCGCGCCGACCAGCAGCGCGGCGCCAAGGCGGAGAAGGTCGAGGCGAAGTACCCGGAGGCCACGCGCACGTCGCCCGACGCCAAGGCGTCGGCGAAGGTCACGCCGAAGCTGCAGAAGATGGTCAAGGCGTACGACGACGCCAAGGCCGACGAAGCGCGTGCGCTCGCCGACGAGATCATCGCGACCGCGACGGCCAATGCGTACGACCGCTCGTTCGCCGCGCAGATCGGTGCGCAGGCGGCCTACGATGCCGACGACACCGCGACCGCGATGAAGTACCTGAAGCAGGCGATCGAGTTCAACGGACTCGACAACAACGCGCACTTCGACGCGATGATGATGCTCGGCCAGCTCCAGCTGCAGGAAGACCAGTACGCCGAGGCGCTGGCGACGTTCGATCGCTTCCTCGCCGAGAGCAAGTCCAGCAAGCCCGAGCAGCTGGTGCTCAAGGGCAATGCGCTGTACCGGCTGGAGCGCTTCCCGGAAGCGTCCGCGGTGCTGAAGCAGGCAGTCGATGCGTCGCCCGAGCCGAAGGCCGACTGGCTGCAGCTGCTGATGGGCACCTACTTCGAGATGGGCAAGTCGGCCGAAGCCGCCAAGCTCGCCGAGAGCATCGCCGCGAAGAATCCGGCCGACAAGCGCTCGCAGTCGAACCTGGCGGCAGCGTATCTGCAGGGTGAGATGTACCCGCAGGCCGCGGCGGTCATGGAGAAGATGCGCGCCGCCGGACTGTTCACCGAGGAAAAGGACTACCGCCAGCTGTACGCGACCTACGCGAACATGGACGGCAAGGAAAAGGAAGTCACGTCGGTGATCAAGGAAGGCCTCGACAAGGGCATCCTCAAGCCGGACTTCCAGACGTACCTGGCGCTCGGCCAGTCGTACTACTTCTCCGAGCAGGTGCCGCAGGCGATCGAGGCCTACCAGAAGGCCGCCCCGCTGGCGCCGGACGGCGAGGCCTACCTCAACCTGGCCAAGATCCTGTGGCAGGAAGACCGCATTCCCGAAGCGAAGGAAGCCGCGCGGCAGGCGGTCGCCAAGGGCGTCAAGAAGCCTGAGGACGCCCGCAAGATCATCGCGCTGCCCGGCAAATAAGCGGGCGTCAATACACGCAAACCGCCAATCCGCGCTTGGAACGAGGCGCGGCGTTTGGTATATGCTAGGAGGTTCCCGCGACTGTAAACGGTTGCAGGAATCGAACGTTGGCCCGCGGCGCCCAGGCGTCCGGAAACACCCCCCGAGCTACGGCGCATGACGCAAGACCTCAACCACGTTAAACACGACGAGCGCGAAGAGCTGAACTGGACGCGCATCGCCGGCATCACGTTCGTGATTGCGCTGCATGCGGCGGCCCTGCTGCTGCTGCTGATCCCGGCGCGTCCGCCGGCGGCCGAACAGGACCAGGAGGACGTGATCACGGTCAGCGTGATCAAGCCGCCGCCGCCGCCCCCGCCGCCGCCGCCGCCGCCGCCGGAACCGCCGCCGCCGCAGCAGATCCGCCAGTTGGCCGCGCCGCAGCCGACCCCGCTGCCGCCGCCGCCGGAGCAGCCGCCGGTCGAGTTCCCGGACCCGAGCCCGGTTGACCTGCCGCCGGTGCCGCCGTCGCCGCCTTCACCGCCGGCTCCGGCCACGACGATCCAGTCGGGCGTCGATCCGTCTTCGCGCGCAATGAATCCGCCGCGCTACCCGCCGACGGAACTGCGTCAGGGCGTGGGCGGCACCGTGGTGCTGGTGATCAGCATCGACGGCCAGGGCAACGTGCTCGACGTGTCCGTCGAGAAGTCCAGCCGCAACCGCAACCTGGACCGCGCCGCGATGGACGCGGCCCGCAAGTGGCGGTTCAACCCGGAAATGCGCGGTGGCGTCGGCGTGCCGAGCCGCGTGCGCGTCCCGGTCGATTTCGTCCCGCCGACCTGATCGGGGTCACGGGACGTCTGCAAGGCTTCATCCAGTACCCAACATTTCGTAACACCCACTTCCACGACTAAAGGTAAGCGTCATGCTGCAGGAAACCACCGCCGCCACCGGAGGCGGCAATGCCTCCGCGCTCAGCCAGATGGGCTTCGGCCACTTGCTCAACGAAATGCTTTCCGCGCCGGGCGAGTTCGCCGTGTCGTGGATCGTGCTCATCACGCTGGTGATCATGTCCGCGATGTCCTGGTACTGGATCATCATCAACTTCGTAAAGAACATGCGCCTGAAGGGCACGTCGGACCGCGTCACCAGCACGTTCTGGGAAACCCCGAACGCGCAGGACGCAATTCGCTTCATGGAAGAGCAGTCCAAGAGCGAGCCGTTCTCCAAGATCGCCCTTGACGCTGCCCAGGCCGCCGCGCACCACCAGCGTCACGAAGGCTCGCGCCTGGTCGAGTCGCTGAACCGCTCCGAGTTCGTCGACCGCGCGCTGCGCCAGGGCGTCACCCGCGAGAGCTCGCGCCTCGAGTCCGGCCTGACCGTGCTCGCCACCGTCGGTTCGACCGCGCCGTTCGTCGGCCTGCTCGGCACCGTGTGGGGCATCTACGGCGCGCTGATCAAGATCGGTGCGACCGGTTCGGCGTCGATCGATGCAGTGGCCGGCCCGGTGGGCGAGGCGCTGATCATGACCGCGCTCGGCCTGTTCGTCGCGATCCCGGCGGTGCTCGCGTACAACTTCTTCGTGCGCCTGAACCGCGTGACCAACAACAAGTTCGACACCTTCGCGCACGACCTGCACGACTTCTTCGCCACCGGCTCGCGCGTTGGCGAGCTGGCCGTGAAGCGCTAAACCCGTCGTACAGCCCGGAGTTCCGAGATGGCCTTCAGCACAGGCAATGAAAGCGGCGGCCCGATGGCCGAAATCAACGTCACGCCCCTCGTGGACGTGATGCTGGTGCTGCTCATCATCTTCATGATCACCACGCCCCTGATGTCGCACAAGGTGCAGGTGAAGCTGCCCGAGGCCAACCTGGAGCGGAAGGACGAGAAGGCACCGCCGGTCCCGCCGATCACGGTGGCGGTGCAGGAGGACGGCTCGTTGTTCTGGAACGACGAGCCGATCACCAAGAACGTGCTCGAGAGCCGTCTCTCGAGCGAGGCCCAGAAGACCCCGCAACCGCAGGTCAACGTGCGCGGTGACCGGACGACCAAGTACCGGATCGTCAACGAAGTCGTGAAGACCGCGCAGGCCCAGGGCATGCGCAAGGTCGGCTTCGTGGCCACCAAGGAACGCTGAGGAGACCGACATGGCATTTACTTCGAACTCCGCGGCCGGCTCGCCGATGGCCGACATCAACGTGACGCCGCTCGTCGACGTCATGCTGGTGTTGCTGATCATCTTCATGGTGACCGCGCCGATCATGTCGTACCCGATCGACGTCAACCTGCCCCAGCGCACCACGACCCCGCCGCCGCCGACGGCTCCGCGCGAGCCGATCCGTCTGCGCATCGATGCTTCGGGCCAGATCTACTGGAACGAGGCGCCGCAGCCGATCACCGCGCTGCGCGGCATGATGGACGCCGAGGTCGCCCGCGACCCGACGAACCAGCCGATGCTCGAGATCGACATGAACAACGAGGCGGACTACGGCGTGTTGGCCAAGGTCCTGGCCCATGCGAAGAACGCCGACATGCAGAAGATCGGCTTCGTCCAGGCCACGCAGTAACACCGCTTACCTGTCGTGAAGACGCCGCCTCCGGGCGGCGTTTTTTTTGCCGCAGCGCGCAGGTCGGGAGACGCTTGCCCCTTCACCGGGGCCGGCGTAGCGTCGAACGCGGGCATCGGGCCCACGAGGAGAGTGCGCATGGCCGTCTCCCTCTACGCTTCGCCGGCGCGCGAGCGCGCCATGGCCGAGATCAACATCACCCCGCTGGTCGACGTGATGCTGGTTCTGCTGGTGATCTTCATGCTGTCGATGCCGATCGTGACCCGCACCCTGCCGCTGCAGCTGCCCGCCGCCAGCCCGCCGCAGCCGGTCCAGCCGACGCGGCTGACGCTGGACATCAGCGCCGCCGGTGAGCTGCGGCTCGACGGCGCCGCGTTGCCGGCCGCGGCGCTCGACGCCGCGCTGGCCGAGCGCCTCGCGCGCGAGCCGGGACTCGTGCTGCAGCTGCGGACGAGCAGCGACAGCGACTACCAGGCCTTTGCCGCGGCGCTGGCGCAGGCCCAGCGCAGCGGCGTGCGCCACATCGCGCTGGCGGAGTGAGCTGCCGCAGACGGGTCGGCGGACGTCGTTCGACAGCCGTGCCCGCCGGTTCCCGTTGAGGTGCGGAGCAGTGCGGACCAGCAGTTGCCGACATGGTCGCCACGGCCGCCGCGATCCGGGGGCGCTCAGCTCGCGGCGCGGTCCGTGATCGCCCGGTAGGCGCGCACCGTGGCGTCGAGTCCGTCGTACAGCGCCTCGCTGATCAACGCGTGGCCGATCGATACCTCCAGCACCTGCGGCACCGCCGCCAGGAACGCGCCGAGGTTGGCTTGGCTGAGGTCGTGGCCGGCGTTGACGCCGAGCCCGGCGGCCTGCGCCCGTCGCGCGGCCGCAGCGAACGTCTGCAGCATCGCCGTGCCGTCGCCGCGCGCGAACGCCTCCGCGTACGGGCCGGTGTAGAGCTCCACGCGGTCGGCACCGAGCTGGGCGGCGACCTCGAGCCCAGCACCCGGCGCGGCTTCGACGTGCGCGTCGGCGAACACGCTGACCCGGCAGCCAAGCGCCTTCAGCGCGGCGACCCGCGGTGCGAGCGCGTCAGAATCGCGGACAAAATCGAACCCATGGTCCGACGTGAGCTGGCCGTCGCCGTCCGGCACGAGGGTGGCCTGCGCCGGGCGCACCTGCTCGCACAGCGCCAGGAAGCCCGGGTACCCGGGGCGGGGCGGGGCGAACGGATTGCCTTCGAGGTTGAACTCGACGCCGCGCTCGCGGGTCAGCGCCGAGAGCGCGACGACGTCGTCGTGGCGCACGTGGCGCGCATCGGGTCGCGGGTGCACGGTGATGCCGTGCGCGCCGGCGTCGAGGCAAGCGCGCGCGGCGCGGACGATGTCGGGCTCGGCCCCGCCGCGCGAGTTGCGCAGCACCGCGATCTTGTTGACGTTGACGCTGAGGACGGTCATCGCGACAGCTTAGCGCGCCGCCGCGACCGGATCAGTTCGACGGTTCGCTCGGCGGCGCGGCCTGGGCGGCCGCGAGCTTGCGCGCTTCGGCCTGCTCGCGCAGGCGGCGCAGCTCGGCGGGGTCGAGCATCAGGCCCTCGTCGCGGGCGCGGCTGCCGACCCGCTGCGCCAGCAGCCCGAGCACCCAGGCCAGCAGCAGGCCGAGTGCGGCCAGCAGCGCGACGGCGAGCACGGCGACCGACGTGGTCTTGAACGCGACCGCCAACGCGGCCAGGGCCAGCAGCAGGTACAACCAGTGCATCGCGGCGACTCCGGACAGGCTCCCGGTGCGGGAGGCGATGCGAGTGTAGCGTGGCGGCCGCGCCGCGCATGCCCGGCGCGCGACCGCCCGTCGCAGTTTCGCCAACGCGCCCCGCCGCCCCGGCGGCCGCGACTACAGCAGCGGCGACACCAGCCGCGCCAGCGCCTCGGGCAGCCGCGCGCGCCACAGCGGCCGCGCCCGCTGGTGCTTCACCTGCGGCGCCGACTCCAGTTCCGACGCCACCAGCGCCGCCAGTTCGCCAGCGAGCCCGCGGTCGCGGAACAGCAGAGACAGCTCGAAGTTCAACCGGAAGCTGCGGTGGTCGAAGTTCGCGCTGCCGATGATCGCAACCTCGTCGTCGCACAGCAGGGCCTTGGTGTGCAGCATCCGCGGGCCGTACTCGTGGATCTTGACCCCGGCCGCGAGCAGCTCGTCGAAGTACGAGCGGGCGGCGAACGTCACCAGCCGGCTGTCGCTGAGCTTGGGCACCAGCAGGCGCACGTCGAGCCCGCCGAGCGCGGCCGAGGTCAGCGCCATCCGCGCGGCCTCGCCGGGCACGAAGTACGGCGTCACCAGCCACACCCGCCGGCGCGCGGCGTGGATTGCGCCGACGTGCAGGCGGTGGATCGCCTCCCACGACGAGTCCGGACCCGACACCAGCACCTGGGTGACGACGGCCCCGGCGGTGCTGCGCGCGCCGGGCAGGTCGGTCGGCACGACCCCGGTCGCGTAGGCCCAGTCCTCCGCGAACACCAGCGCCAGCGCCTGCACGACCTCGCCCTCGACGCGCAGGTGCAGGTCGCGGTACGCATCGTCGCGCAGGCGCTCGTCCTCCTCGTCGGTGATGTTGATGCCGCCGGTGAAGCCGACTTCGCCGTCGATGACGACGACCTTGCGGTGCGTTCGCAGGTTCAGCCACGGCCGGTGCCAGAACCAGTGCAGGCGCATCGGGTGGAACCACGCGACCTCGCCGCCGGCATCGAGCAGCGGCTGCAGGAACCGCTGCTTCGTCTGACCCGACCCGACCGCGTCGAGCAGCAGCCGCACCTTGACCCCGGCGCGCGCGCGCTCGATCAGCGCGTCGCGCAGCGCGGTGCCGGTGCGGTCGGGCAGGAAGATGTAGTACTCCAGGTCGATGCGGGTCCGCGCGCGCGCGACGTCGTCGAGCAGCGCGGCGTACTTGGCGCCGCCGTCGATCAGCAGCCGCACCGCGGTGGCGGTGGTCGGCGGCAGCCCGGTCACGGCCTGCGCGAGCCGCGCCATCTCGACCGCGTCCGGGTCGGTGCTGAAGCCGGCCGGGGGCGGCAGCGCCGCGCGGTTGCGGCCGCGGCGCAGCCGCTGGCGCTCGATCCGCTGCGGGCCGAAGAAGTGATAGATGACGAAGCCGACGTACGGCAGCGCGGCCAGGCTGATCAGCCAGCTCAGCGTGGCCACCGGCTCGCGCTTCTGCAGCACGATCCACAGGCCCAGACCGATGACGTACGCGACCCAGCCGAACACCAGCAGCGCGGTCAGGTACGGCCAGCCGGACACGGTCGTCCACAGCGACTGCAGCGACAGGAACATCCGGGCTCCGGGGCGGGAAGGGCGCGGCCGTCGTCGCAATCCGTGCGATGCCGCTGGCGTAGCCTAGGGCGCATGGACGACGCCCGCAAAGCACAGGCCCCGATCAAGGGCCGCGGCGCGGCTTCGCGGATCGCGGGCCGCTTCGAGAAATCGACGACCCACGGCGTCGACGACGGCTGGGGCTCGGTCTACGAGGAGCTGGCCGACGCGCCGCGGCCGCGCACCCAGGTCACCGAGGAGCGTGCGCGCAGCATCATCAGCCGCAACGATTCGCCGGACATCGGCTTCAGCCAGTCGGTCAACCCGTACCGCGGCTGCGAGCACGGCTGCGTGTACTGCTTCGCGCGGCCGTCGCACGCGTACCTCGACCTGTCGCCGGGGCTGGATTTCGAGACGCGGCTGTACGCCAAGACCAACACCGCCGAGCAGCTGCGCCGGGAGCTGTCCAGGCCGGGCTACGTCCCGTCGACGATCGCGCTGGGCATCAACACCGACGCCTACCAGCCGATCGAGCGCGACCACCGGATCACCCGCGACACGCTGGAGCTCCTCGCGCAGTGCCGGCACCCGGTGAGCTTCGTCACCAAGAGCGCGCTGATCGAGCGCGACCTCGACGTTCTGGTGCGGATGGCGGGCCAGCGGCTGGTCAACGTCTACTTCTCGGTGACCACGCTCGACAACCGCCTGTCGGGGAGGATGGAGCCGCGCGCCGCGGCCCCGCACGCGCGGCTGCGCGCGATGCGCGCGCTCGCCGACGCCGGCGTGCCGGTCGGCGTGCTGGTCGCGCCGGTGGTGCCGATGATCACCGACGCCGAGCTCGAGCACATCCTCGAGGCCGCACACGCCCACGGCGCGCGCAGCGCCAGCTACGTGCTGCTGCGCCTGCCGCACGAACTCAAGGACCTGTGGCGCGAGTGGCTGCAGCTGCACTACCCGGAGCGCGCCGCGCACGTGATGAGCCTGGTCCAGCAGATGCGCGGCGGCCGCGACTACGACAGCACGTTCGGCAAGCGCATGCGCGGCGAGGGGCCGTTCGCCCAGCTGATCGCGCAGCGCTTCGCCAAGGCGCACGCACGTTTGGGCTTCGGCCGGCTGCCGCCGCTCGACGCCAGCGCCTTCGTCGCGCCCGACGCGCCGCCGCGCGCGCCGAAGCCGCCGAAGGCCGCGCCGCCGAGCCCGCAGGGCCAGCTGTTCTAGCGTTTGCGCGCGACCCCGCCGGCGTTCATGCCCACAGCGGCCCGCCGAGCCACAGCCATCGCGCCATCCACGCGCTGACCGCGCCGATGAGCACGGTCAGCGGCAGCCCGACCCGCAGGAAGTCGCCGAATCGGTAGCCGCCCGGGCCGAGGATCAGCAGGTTGCCGTGGTGGCCAATCGGGGTCAGGAACGCGACCACCGCGCCGAGCGCGGTGCACACCACGAACGGCGTTGCCGGCAGGCCCAGCGCCTGCGCCAGCTCGACTGCCACCGGCCCGAGCAGCACCGTCGTCGCCGCGTCGGACAGGATCTGGGTCATCAGCGCGGCCACGGCGAACATCATCATCAGCACCGCCAGCGGTGGCCAGCCCTGCACGACGAACAGCAGGCCGTCGGCGAGCAGCTGCGCGGTGCCGGTCTGCTCCATGGCGATGCCGAGCGGGATCACGCCGGCGATCATCACGAAGATCCGCACGTCGATGCCGCGGTAGGCCTGGTCGATGTCGACGCAGCGGGTCGCGACCATCGCGACCGCGCCGAGCAGGAAGGCCACCGGCGCCGGCAGCCACTCGGTCGCCGCGGCGAGCACGGTGGCCGCCAGCACGAACAGCGCCAGCGGCGCGCGGATGCGGCGGTGCGCCTGGCCGGCGAACGGCACCAGCATCAGGAAGCCGTGGTGCGCGGCCAGCTCGGAGAACCGCGCCGGCCGGCCCCACAGCACCAGCAGGTCGCCCTCGCGCAGGCGCGCGTCGGCCAGCCGCGGCGTGACCTCGGCATCGCGTCGCCACAGGCCGGCGATCACCGCGCCGAACCGGCGGGCGAAGTCGAGCTCGCGGATCGAATGGCCGATGAACTCCGAACCGGGCGCGACGACCGCCTGCACCAGCTGCGACTCGCCGTCGCCGTCGGTGCGCGCGCCGAAGCGGGCGATCGCGTTGAGGTCGAGGCCGGCGTCGTCGTGCAGCGTCGCCAGCGCGTCGGCCGACGCCTCAACCAGCAGCACGTCGCCGCCGAGCAGCACGCTGCTCGCGGTGAGGTCGTCGCGCCGGACGCCGTCGCGCAGCCAGCCGACGAGCCGGAACTTGTCGCCTTGCGCCTTCTGCAGCTCGGCCAGCGGCCGCGTGCTCCAGCGCGAGCCGTCGACGATCACCAGCTCGGTGCGATAGCGGTCCAGCCGCAGGTAGCCGTCGTCGCCGTGCTCGCCCGGCCGACGCGGCAGCAGCCAGCGCGCCAGCCACATGTAGACGACGCCGATCGCGATCAGCGCCAGCCCGATCGGCGTGATCGAGAAGATCCCAAGCCCGTCCTCGCCGGCGCGCTCGATCAGGTTGTCGGCCAGCAGGAACGCCGGCGCGCTGACCAGCGTCAGCGTGGTGCCGAGCGACGCGGCGAACGACATCGGCATCAGCAGCCGCGACGCGGACAGGCCGCGGTCGCGCGCGAACCGGCTGACGATCGGCAGCATCATCGCCGTCACCATCACGTGGTGGGTGAACGACGACAGGGCGGCGACCACCGGCATCACCACTGCGATCGCGCGGCCCTCGCTGCGGCCGGCGGCGCGCTCGACCCACTGGCCGATGCGTTCGGTGATGCCGGTCGCGGCCAGCGCCCCGGAGATCACGAACACCGCCGCGACGATGATCGCCGGCTCGCTGGCGAACCCCGACAGCGCCTGGCGCGCGTCGAGCACGCCGGTCAGCACCAGCGCGAGCAGCGTGAGCATCGCGGTCACATCGACGCGCAACCGTTCGCTGACGAACAGGTACAGCGCGCAGGCCAGGATCAGCAGGAACAGCAGGGCGTGGAGCTCCATGCCGGCATTGTGGCGCATCGCAAACCGTGGACCCGTGCACGATGTGGTCACGCCACGCGGCTACACTGCGCCGGACTTCCGCTAGACCATGGGCATGGGCGAGACACGACCGCCACTGGGCGAACACGACCGCTTCCGGTTGGCCATGACGGCGGCGGGCATCGGCATGGCCATCGTCGACCTCGACGGGCGCTGGCTCGAGGTCAATCCCGCGCTCGAACGCATGCTCGGGTACACGGCGGCCGAGATGCTCGGCCGCACCGCCGCCGAGTTCACCCACCCGGACGACCTCGAGGCCTCGCGCGGCTACCTGATCGGGCTGGTCGACGGCTTCATCCCGGTGCTCGACGTGCGCAAGCGCTACGTGCACCGCGACGGCAGCGAGGTCTGGGTGCAGGCCAACGTCGCGACGATGCGCGACGCCAGCGGCGCGCCGCTGTACCTGGTCGTGCAGCTGCGCGACATCGGCGCGGAGATCGCCGCCGAGCGCGCGCTCGAAGCGCACGGCCGCGAACGCGCCGAAGCGGCCGACCGCTCGAACCGCCAGCTGCAGCTGTTCACCGATGCCGTATCGCACGACCTGCGCGCGCCGCTGCGGGCGATCGAGAGCTTCTCGCGGCGGCTGGCCGAGCGCGCCGGCGAGCGCCTCGACGACGAGGAGCGCGAACACCTGCAGCGCATCCGCCAGGCCGCCAAGCGCATGACCGCGCTCCTCGACGCGCTCAACGAACTCTCGCACGCGACCCGGACCGAGCTGCGCAGCAGCCGGGTCGACCTGAGCCTGCTGGCCGAATGGGTCGGCGCCGAACTGCAGGACGCCGATCCGGCGCGCGCGGCGCAGGTGCGGATCCAGCCGGGCCTGACCTGCTGGGGCGACGAGCGGCTGCTGAAGGTGATGCTCGCCCAGCTGCTCGACAACGCGTGGAAGTTCACCGACCCCGCGCAGCCGGTGCGGATCGAGGTCGACGGGGCCGTCGACGGCAACCGCCTGCGCGTGACCGTGCGCGACCACGGCACCGGCTTCGACATGCGCTACGTGCACAAGCTGTTCGAACCGTTCCAGCGCCTGCACGGCCCGGACCAGGGCGGCGGGCACGGGCTCGGCCTGACCGTGGCGCAGCGCATCGTGCAGCGCCACGGCGGCGCGATCCACGCGCAGTCGCACGTCGGCGAGGGCGCGGCGTTCACCCTCGACCTCCCGGCGGGCTCGCCGCGGGAGGCTGCGGCGCATGCATAAGGAAATCCTGCTCGTCGAGGACAACCCCGACGACGTCGAGCTGACCCGGCTCGCGTTCGACGAGGCCAAGATCGCCAACCGGCTGGTCGTCGTCGGCGACGGCGTCGAGGCGCTCGACTACCTGTTCGCGCGCGGCCGCCATGCCGACCGCGATCGCGACGCGCTGCCGTCGATCGTGCTGCTCGACCTCAACCTGCCCAAGCTCGACGGCCGCGAGGTGCTGCAGGCGATCCGCGCCGACGAACGCACGCGCACGCTGCCGGTCGTGGTGCTGACCACCAGCGCCGAGCCGTTCGACGTCGACGCCAGCTATGCGCTCGGCGTCAACAGCTTCATCCAGAAGCCGGTGGACTTCGAGCAGTTCGTCTGGGCGGTGAAGCAGGTCGGGCTGTACTGGCTGGTGCTGAACCAGCCCGCGCGCCCCTGAGCGGCATGCACGACGGCCACGACGCGGCGCCGCGCGCGCTCGCGCTGTTCGATTTCGACGGCACCCTGACCACCGCGGAGACCTTCGGCCCGTTCGTGCGGCGCGCCGCGCCGCGCGCGCGGGTGCGCGTCGGCGCTCCGCTGCTGGCGCCGCTGGTGCTGGGCTACCGCGCCGGGCTGGTGTCCGGCAGCAGCGTGCGCGCGGCGATCGTGCGGGTGGCCTTCGCCGGCGTGCCGGAGGCGGACGTCGCCGCGCACGGCGCGGGCTTCGCGCGCGACGTCATCCCCGGCCTGCTGCGTCCGTCGGCGATGGTCTCGCTCGACCGGCACCGCGAACGCGGCGACACCGTCGCCGTCGTGTCCGGTGCGTTCGATGCGTACCTGGCACCGTGGTGCGCGGCGCAGGGGATCGAACTGCTCGCTTCGTCGCTGGCGTCGCGCGACGGCGTGCTGACCGGGCACTACCGCGGAGCGCAGTGCGTCGGCGCGGAGAAAGCCCGGCGCGTGCGCGAGCGTTTCGCGCTGCACGCGTTCGCTGCGGTGCACGCCTACGGCGACACCGGCGAGGACGCCGCGCTGCTCGCGCTGGCCGACCACCCACCTACCGCGGCCGGCCGCTGCCGGCCTGAGTCCGCGCGCCGCCGGCGCGGGCTAGCCGCTGTGCCCGCGGTTGGCGCCGAACAGCGCCTCGGCACGCTGGAACAGCACCCAGCTGGTCGCGATGTACTTGTCGCCGCCGCTCGGCCGGTTGCCGCGGTGGGTGTGGGTGAACGCCGCCGGCGCGATCAGCAGCGAGCCGGCGCGCGGCGCGATCTTGCGCTGCTGGTACAGGAACTCGGTCTCGCCGTCGCCGAACCCGTCGTTGAGGTACAGCGTCCACAGCAGGTGCCGGTGCAGCGTCTCGGCGCCGGGGTCGCGCGGGTACAGCTCGCAGTGCCAGTACGGGTAGCCGCCGCGGCCGCCGGTGTAGCGCTGCAGGTTGATCGCGCCGGGGCGCAGCACCGCCTGGACGATGCCGGACAGCTGCGCATCGTCCATCGCGGCGATGCGCTCGGGCGTCAGCCGGTGGCGCTTGCCGTCGGCCGCTGGCACTTCCAGCATCAGCGGCGCGATGATCGTGTGCGGATAGCGGCGCAGGTACGCCATCAGACCCTTGAACAGCGCGCTGTTGAGCGCGGCCTCGGCGTCGCGCCACGCCGCGTTGCCGGAGATCGTCAGGTCGAGGCTGTCCTTGAGGTCGGTCATGACCCCGCCGCCGACCCGGCCCGGGTGGGTGTCGGGGCTGGCGTCGAATCGCGCGACCAGGGCCGCGCACGTCGCCGCATCGAGCGCGTCGTCGTAGACCTCGATGAAGTCGGGCAGGGCGGCGGGTTCGCTCACGGTCGTCTCGGCTGGCGGCCCGGGCGCGTCGCCGCGGGCGGAGGCGGCCATCGTCGCACGGGCAAAACGCGTTACGGAACTGCAACGTCGCGCGCCGGAGGCCGCCACCGGCGCGCGCGCGACCCGCGGGCCTAGCGGGTCGCGGGCGCGGGCGCGGGCGTCCCGCGGCGGGCGGCGGCCGCGACCGCGTCCCCCGAACGGGTGAGTTACCGCGATGCAACGTTTCCGGCCGCCGCGCCCGCGCAGGCGCAACGGCGCGGCGGAATTCTCCCGCCGATTCAAGCGCTTGCGCGATTGGCACGGAACCGGCGTGGTGTCGTCTGTCCGCGGCGTCCGTGCCGCGGCGCCCCGAGTCGCTGCCATGCCCCGTTCCGCCGCCGCCGCCCGACCGCCGCGCGTCCCGCACGCACGCAGGGCCTGCCTGCACGGGAAACCGCCGTGCCCGGCGGCGTCGGCGGAACCGCCGCGATCGGGTCCCGTGCGCGCGCGGCGTTCCCCCGCGCCGCGCGCGCCCTCCGTGCGCCGCCACGTCCGGCCGCGGAGTGCTCTGCGTCCACGGATGGACGCGCCTTCCCGGCGGTGTCCGCCGGTCAGGCGATGTCGAGCCGCTCGGCCTCGGCCTCGCGCATGCCGTGGCGGACCATCAGCCGGTACAGCGTGACGCGCGACACCGCGAGCTCGCGCGCGGCATCGACCAGCCGGTGGCGGTTGCGCTGCAGCGCGCGCTCGATCGCCTCGCGCGTGGCGGCGTCGCGCGCCTCCTCGAGCGTCGGCGGCGCAGTGCTTCCAGCCTCGTCGATGTGCAGGTCCGCGGCGGTCAGCAGCCGGCCTTCGGCCATCACCACGGCCTGTCGCACGCGGTTGATCAGCTCGCGCACGTTGCCGGGCCACGCGTAGGTGTGCATCGCGTGGCGCGCGCACGGCGCGAATCCCTTGATCGGGCGCTGGCCCTCCTGCGAGTAGCGCTGCAGCGCGTGGTCGGCGAGCCGGTCGATGTCGGCGCCGCGCTCGCGCAGCGGCGGCTGGCGCAGCCGCAGCACGCACAGCCGGTGGAACAGGTCGGCGCGGAACCGGCCCTGCGCGATCGCGTCGTCGAGGTCGTGGTGGGTCGCCGAGATGATCCGCACGTCGACCCGGATCGACTCGTGGCCGCCGAGGCGTTCGAACGTGCCCTGCTGCAGGAAGCGCAGCAGCGCGGCCTGGCTCTCCATCGGCAGGTCGCCGATCTCGTCGAGGAACAGCGTGCCGCCGTGGGCCATCTCGATGCGGCCGATCTTGCGCGCCTGCGCGCCGGTGAACGCGCCGCGCTCGTAGCCGAACAGCTCGGACTGCAGCAGGTTGGCCGGGATCGCGCCGCAGTTGATCGCCACGAACGGCTGGTCGTGCCGGCGCGAATGCCGGTGCACGGCCATCGCGGCCAGCTCCTTGCCGGTGCCGGTCTCGCCGGCGATGAACACCGGCGCCTCGGTCATCGCCGCCTTGCGCAGCACCCGCGAGAGTTCGCGCATCGCCGCGCAGTCGCCGATGATCCCCTCCAGCCGCACCTCGGCCGCGTCGGCGCCGTCGTGGCAGGCCAGCCGCGCCATGCCATGCGCGTGGCCGATCACGGTGTCGATCACGGCCTCGGGACACGGCAGGGTCACGTAGTCGTAGCAGTAGTCGCGGACCAGCCGGCGCACCGCGTCGTCGTCGAGCTGGCCGGGCTCGACGGCCGCGACCCAACCGACGTTGGCCGCCGACAGCGCCGGGCCGAGCGCGGCCAGGTCGTGCTCGCCGAAGCCGTCGCGCAGTTCGATCAGGCCGGCGTGCGGCAGCGAGGCGTCGCGGTGCAGCAGCTTCAGCACCGCGCGCACGTCGGGCGCGCGGTGCACGTGCCAGCCCAGCTGGCTCAGCCGCGCGAGCGGCAGCGCGCGCGACGGCGCGGTGCCGCGGGTCACGTGGATCAGTTCGCGCGTGTCGCGGGTCCCTCGGTCGCCATCGTCCATCAACATCGCCTGCTCCTCGCCTGCCGCGCGGGGGGAGCGCTCCAGCAGGCAAGAACTACAACGCGACGGCGCCGCGCCGCAGGTCAGCGGCGCGCGGTCGAATCAGGGGATGGCGGGCGGATCCGCGTTCAGGCGGCGGCGTCGTGCGCGCGGTGGTACTCGACGGCGGCCTCCACCTCGCGCCTGGAACCGAGGAACACCGGCACGCGCTGGTGCAGCCCGGTCGGCGCCACGTCCATCATCCGCTCGCGCCCGGTGCTGGCCGCGCCGCCGGCCTGTTCGACCAGGAACGCCATTGGGTTGGCCTCGTACATCAGCCGCAGCTTGCCGCCCTTGGCCGCGCACTTGCTGTCGAGCGGGTACGAGAAGATCCCGCCGCGGGTCAGGATGCGGTGCACGTCGGCCACCATCGACGCGACCCAGCGCATGTTGAAGTCCTTGCCGCGCGGGCCCTCGCGGCCGGCCAGCAGGTCGCCGACGTAGCGCTGCATCGGCGCTTCCCAGAAGCGCTGGTTCGACATGTTGACCGCGAACTCCCTCGTCTCCTCCGGGATCGTCATGCCGCGCGTGGTCATCACGAAGCCGCCGACCTCGCGGTCCAGCGTGAACGAGTGGGTGCCGTGGCCGACGGTCAGCACCAGCATCGTGCTCGGCCCGTACGTGCAGTAGCCGGCCGCGACCTGCGCGCTGCCCGGCTGCAGGAAGTGCTCGTCCTGCGCGCGGGTGACGCCGTCGGGGCAGCGCAGCACCGAGAAGATCGTGCCGACCGAGATGTTGACGTCGATGTTGCTCGAACCGTCGAGCGGATCGAACAGCAGCAGGTAGTTGCCGCGCGGGTAGACGTCGGGGATCGGGTGCGAGGTGTCCATCTCCTCCGACGCCAGGCCGGCGAGGTGGCCGCCCCAGGCGTTGGCCTCGAGCAGGATCTCGTTGCTGAGCACGTCGAGCTTCTTCTGCGCCTCGCCCTGCACGTTGATGCTGGCTTCGCCGGCGCTGAGCGCGTCGCCGAGCACGCCGCCGAGCGCGCCCTTGCCGACCGCGATCGAGATCGACTTGCACGCGCGCGCGACCACTTCGATCAGCAGCCGCAGGTCGGCGTTGATGCGCCCGGCGCGCTGCTCCTCGATCAGGTAGCGGGTCAGGGAGATCGACGACGACGGACTGGTCATGGGGACGAAGGGCGGGCCAAGGAGGGCGCCATTCTAATCGGCCGCACGCGCGGCGCCGGGGCGGCCCATGCGTCCGGGCGAGCAGGAGAGGCGAAGCCGGGCGGGCGTGGCCGCGCCCGCGTGCGTCAGGCGACCTTGTGGAACGTCGTGGCCCGCGCCGCGTGGCGACGCACGACCGCGCCGAGGGTGTCGCGCGCCATCGACAGCATGCGCAGCGGCGCGGCCGGCTCAGCGGTGTTCAACGCGCGCTTGGCGGCGTCGATCGCGTCGGTGGCGACTTCGCCGCCGTCGCTGCCGAGCAGCGCGCGCAGGTGGCGGGCGTGCTTGTCGAGCACGCGCTCCAGGTCCGGATTGCCGCCGTCCCCGGCGGAGGCGACCACGTGCGCCATCGTGGCGTCGAGTCGGGCCAGTTCTTCGAGCAGTTCGTCGGCGTCGGGGTGCATGGCGGCAGGATCGTTCTCGTGGGTCGCACCGGATGAGACCGGCGCGTCTGGAATCATTCGCACGCCCCCGTGAGTGCGCGGTGAGGCCGGGCGGCGGTCGCTGTGGAATACGGGCCGGCGCGGGCGAAGCGGCCGGCGGCGTGGCTGAACACGCTGAACGGACCAGGCACTGGCGGCCCGCGCGAGCGTTCAGATCACCCGCAGCGTGATCGCCTTCAGCACCGCGCGGGTGCGGTCGCGGGTGCCGAGCTTGTCGAGGATCTCGGACACGTAGTTCTTCACCGTGCCCTCGGACAGGAACACCGCGCGCGCGATCTCCTTGTTCGAGTAGCCGCCGGCGAGCAGCCGCAGGATCGCGACCTCGCGCTCGCTGAATGTATCGGTCGGTGCGGCCTGGTCGCGGTACGCGTAGCGCGCGCGCACCGGGTCGGTCGGCACCGGTGCGAGCAGCGTTTCGCCGGCGGCCACGCGCGTGATCGCCTCGCACAGGTCCTCGGGCGAGGCGTCCTTGAGCAGGAAGCCCTGCGCGCCGGCCTCGGCCGCGCGCAGCGGCAGCGCCTCGTCGTCGAACGTGGTCAGCAGCACGACCGGCGTCGCGTCGCCGCGCTCGCGCAGCCCGCGCACCACGCCGAAGCCGTCGAGGCCGGGCATGCGGATGTCGGACAGCACCACGTCGACCGCGGTGCCGGCGAGCGCGTCGAGCAGGGCCTGGCCGTCGCCGGCCTCGAGCACGACCTCGAGCGTGGCGAAGCCGGACAGCAGCGCCTTGAGGCCGCCGCGGACCAGCGCCTGGTCGTCGGCCAGCGCCAGCCGCAGCACGCGCGGGGACGCGCTCATGCGGCCGCGGCCGGCAGCCACGCGCGCAGGTGCACGCCGCCGGTGTCAGTGCGGCGCACGTCGAGGCCGCCGCCGACGCCCTCGAGCCGCTCGCGCATGCCGCGCAGGCCGTTGCCCGGCTGCAGCGCGCCGCCGGCGCGGCCGTCGTCGCGGATGTCGAGCCGCAGCTCGCCGCCGTCGCGCCGCAGCACCACCCACAGCGTCTGCGCCTGCGAGTGCCGCGCGGCGTTGACCAGGCCCTCCTGCACCGTGCGCAGCACCGCCTCGGCCTGTGCCAGCGAGCCGGCGCGCGCATCGGCGTCGACCTGCAGCTGCAGCGCCGGGCGCGGGAACGGCGCGGCCAGCGCGGCCAGCGCCGGGCCGAGCTCGAGGCCGTCGTCGTGGCGCATCTGCTCGACCACGCCGCGGATGTCGGCCAGCAGCTCGTCGGCCAGCCGCGCGCACAGCGCGACCTGCGCGTCGCCGACGTGGCGCGGGTCGCGCTGCAGCGCGCCGAGGTTGAGCTTCAGCGCGGTGAGCTTGTGGCCGGCGACGTCGTGCAGCTCGCGCGACAGGCGCAGGCGCTCGGACTCGCGGCTCGACTCGGCCAGCAGCTCGCGCGTGGCGCGCAGGTCGGCGTTGACCGCCGCCAGCTCGTCGCGCGTGGCTTCGGCGCGGAACGCGAACCACGCCGTCAGCGCGGCGAAGCCCTGGAAGCTCATCTGCATCAGCGTCGAGACCCACGGCGAGTTCAGGTCCCACACGTACTGGTACACGCCGTACGCCAGCACGTTGCCGAGCACGAATCCGACCACCAGCGCGCGCGTCGACCACAGGTGCACGGCCTGCACCAGCACCAGCAGCAGCAGGATCGGCAGCGTGCTGCTGCGCGCCATCGCCATCAGCGCGAAGGCGATGACCGCCTGCGCCAGCACCAGCGCGCGCTTGTGCGCGTTCGGCCGCTCGGTGCCGGTGGTGAGCATGAACATCGCCAGGAACGCCAGCAGCAGCGCCGCCAGCAGCGGCGTCGGCGGCTCGCGCCCGGCCAGCCAGTCCGGCGGGTCCCAGCGCGAGAACAGCAGCTCCCAGCCGATGCCCGCCCACGCGAGGTAGCCGGCGAAGTTCAGCGGCGACAGCAGGGTGCGGGTGGTCGTCGACATGCGCGCAGCTTGGGCCTGCGCCCGGCGCGCCTCAAGCGCCGCGGCGCAGAAAGTGACTTCCGGCAGGTCGATCCGATGACGGCCGGCACCTGAGCGGCGCGCCGCGCCGGCCGAAAGTGGCCGCACGTTCCCGGGAGCCGCGCCATGTCCGCCTATTCCATCCTCGTCCTCGTCCACGCCGGCCTCGGCACGCTCGCGCTGGCCACGTTCTGGACCGCCGGCCTCGCGCGCAAGGGCAGTCCGGTGCACGTCGCCGCCGGTCGCATCTACCTGCTGGCGATGGTGGCGCTGCTGCTGATCGCCGTGCCGCTGAGCATCGCGACGCTGGTCGAACGTCCGGTCGCCGGCGCGTTCCTGCTGTACCTGCTGGTGATCACCGGCACCGCGGTGTGGACCAGCTGGCGCGCGATCAAGGACAAGCGCGACTGGGCCCGCTACACCGGTCGCGCCTACCGCGCCCTGATGTGGGCGAACCTGGCCAGCGCGCTCGCGATCGGCGCGGTCGGCGTGCTGCTCGCGCAGTTCGCGCAGGTGGTGATCGTGTCGTTCGCCGGGATCGGCCTGGCGACGTTCGTGCGCATGTGGCGCTTCTCGCGCGCCGCGCCGGCCGCGCCGCGCTGGTGGATGCGCGAGCACCTGCTGGCGATGCTCGGCAACGGCGTGGCGACGCACATCGCGTTCCTCAGCATCGGCCTGCCCAAGCTGCTGCCGATGCTGGCCGGCCCGACCCTGCAGAACCTCGCGTGGCTCGGCCCGGTGGTGGTGGCGACCGCCGCGGCGGTGGTGCTGACCCGCAAGTACCTGCCGTCGGGGCCGCAGCCGCGCCCGGCGCCGTCGCGCGGGCTGTCGGGCGCCTAGGCCCGCGACGGACTAGACGTCGCCGTCGGTCAGCCAGCCCTCGCCGCTGCCGCGCTGGTAGACCGTGTCGGTCGCCAGCACGTCGCCGGCGGGGATCGACGGCTGCTCGGCCAGGCGCGCGTAGATCGGGGTGAAGTCCGGCGCCGTCGCCTCCATCAGCTGCTCGTAGCTGTCGATGACGAAGTAGGTCTTCTGGTACGTGTCGATGCGGTAGCGCGTGCGCATGATCCGCTCCAGATCGAAGCCGATGCGGTTCGGCGCCGCGCTCTCGAGGCAGTGGATCGACTCGCCCTTCGAGCTGACGATGCCGCTGCCGTAGATGCGCAGGCCGTCGGCCTGGCGGATCAGGCCGAACTCGACCGTGTACCAGTACAGGCGGGTGAGGTTGACCAGCGCGTCGGCGCCGATCGCGTGCGCCTTGACTCCGCCGCGGCCGTACGCGGCCATGTAGTCGGCGAACACCGGGTTCATCAGCAGCGGTACGTGGCCGAACAGGTCGTGGAACAGGTCCGGCTCGGACAGGTAGTCGAGCTGCTCGGGCGTGCGGATCCACCACGTCACCGGGAAGCGGCGGTGGGCGAGGTGTTCGAAGAAGTCGAGCTCCGGCAGCAGCCCCTGCACCCCGATCAGCTCCCAGCCGGTGGCCGCGCGCAGCACCCGGTTGAGCTCGTCGAACTTCGGGATCTGGTGCGCGCTCATGCCCATCGCGCGCTGCTGGCGCAGGAACTCGTCGCTGGCGCGCCCCTGCAGGATGTCCTGCTGCCGCGCGAACAGCTGCGCCCACACGGCGTGGTCGCTGGCGGTGTAGCTCGACCACGGCTGCTCGACCACCGCCGTGGTGTAGACCGGCACATAGCCCTTGTCGGTGAGCTGGTGTTCGACGCGCTGCGGGCTGGCGGGGGTCATGGCGGCTCGATCGGGCGCACGGGACGATTCCGTCACCCTATCGGTCAAGCCGCGCAATGGGATTGCGTTGTTGCGCTCCAGGCGGCGCATGGCGCACGATTATTGCGTATTTGACAGCCGAGTCACACGAAACCATGGCCAGCGTCGAGCTCGACCGCACCGACCTGCAGCTGCTCGCCGAACTCCAGCGCGGCGCCCGCCTGACCAACGCCGAGCTGGCCGAGCGCGTGCACCTGTCGGCGTCGGCGACCCTGCGCCGGGTCCAGCGGCTCGAGCGCGAAGGGGTGATCGCCGGCTACCGCGCCGAGCTCGACCCCGAACGCCTGGGCCTGGGCCTGCAGGCGTTCGTGCGGATCCAGCTCAGCCGCCACGATGCCGACGCGATCGAGGCCTTCAGCGCATTCGTGAACCAGTGGGACGAGGTCGTCACCTGCCACGCGCTGACCGGCGACATGGACTACCTGCTGCAGATCGTCGTGCGCGACCTCGAGCACTTCTCGCGGTTCCTGCTCGACCGCCTCCTCAACCAGGCCGGCGTCGCCGACGTCAATTCGAGCTTCGTGCTGCGCACGGTCAAGGCGTTCGGCGGCATGCCGCTGCCGCCGCGCTAGTCCGATCGGTCTCAGCAGTCCGCGTCGCGCCCGAGCAGCTTGCCGACGCGGCCCTGCTGCGCTTCGCATGCGGCCTTCGCCCGGGCGGCGCGGGCGCGCGCGGCGTCGGCGGCGGCCGCGTCGGCCTTGGCCTGCGCTGCGGCCTGGCGCTGGCGCTGCAGCGCGGCGATCTTCGCCTTGATCTGCGGCAGCGCGGCCAGCGCGGCGCGCTCGCCTTCGAGGATCGCGTCGTTCTTCAGTTCGAAGTCCGCCGCGCCGATGTCGCGCACGGCCGGGCGGATCACCGCGTCGGCGCGGGCCAGCTCGAGCGCGCCGAGCTTCTGGCCCATGATCGTGATCGACTGGTTGACGTTGCCGAGCAGGCTGCCGGGCGACTTGCCGCTGGCCTTGCTCGAGATGTCGACGGCGATGACGAAGTCCGCGCCGAGCTCGCGCGCGGCGTCGACCGGCACCGGGCTGACCACGCCGCCGTCGACATAGGTGCTGGCGCCGATCCTGACCGGCTCGAACACGCCGGGGATCGAGCTCGACGCGCGCACCGCCTGGCCGGTGTTGCCGCGCCGGAACACCGTGCGCTGGCCGTCCTCGAGCCGGGTGGCGACCACCGCGAGCGGGCGCTTCATCGCCTCGAGCTTGCGCTGGCCGACCAGCTGGTTGACGTAGTCCTGCAGCTTCTGGCCCTTCACCACGCCGCCGGAGAACAGGCTGACGTCGCGGATCGATTCCTCGTCCAGCGCGAACGCCTGCTTCTGCATCGCGAACGCGTCCATGCCGCTGGCGTACAGCGCGCCGACGACGCTGCCGGCGCTGGTGCCGGACACGACCACCGGCTGCACGCCGTTGGCCTCGAGCATCTTGATCACGCCGATATGGGCGAAGCCCTTGACCGCGCCGCCGCCCAGGGCGATGCCGACCTTGACCGGCGGCACGGTGACCGGCGCCGCGCGCACCGCCGGCGGCGGGTCGGAACGCACCGCGTCGGGCCCGCCGCAGCCGGCGAGGGCGAGCGTGGCGGCGAAGGTCAGCAGCAGGCGGGTCGGCGTCGGGCGCATGGCGGGAAGGACTCGGTCGAACGCGGAAGAGGAGGGCGGATGGCAGGATACCGGCCCGCCCTGAACGCCGGACTTTGCCGCGGGCGCCGGACCGGGCACCCTGTGTGCGGGGGATCGCCACGACAGGAGTCGCGCATGCGCCGGACCACTTTCTTCGTGCTGCAGGTCGGCGACCGCTGGACGGTCTCGTGCTCGCTGCGCGGCGCGCACGAGTCAGGCCATCCGGACCGCGCCAGCGCACGCGCGGCGGCCGACGCCGCGGCGCTGGCGATGTGGCAGCAGCAGCGCGTCGCCACCCAGGTGATGGTCAGCGAGGACGACGGCGGCTGGCACACCGCCGCCGAGTACGGCGACCTGCTGGGTTCCTGAGCGCGCCGCGACGCTAGAAGCTGTTGTCGCCGTCGAGGATGCGGCCGAGGCCGCCGAGCACCGAGCCCTCGCCGCGGTTCTGCCCGCCGCCCTGTGGCGCCGCGGCGAGCATGCGCCCGGCCATGCGCGAGAACGGCAGCGATTGCAGCCACACCTTGCCCGGTCCGGTCAGCGTGGCCAGGAACACGCCTTCGCCGCCGAACAGCATGCTCTTGATGCCGCCGACCGCGCGCACGTCCATCTGCACGGTGTCGTGGAACGCCATCACGCAGCCGGTGTCGACGTCGAGGCGCTCGCCGGCGCGCAGTTCGCGCTCGACCACGGTGCCGCCGGCGTGCACGAACACCCAGCCGTCGCCCTCGAGCTTCTGCATGATGAAGCCCTCGCCGCCGAACAGGCCGGTGAGGATCTTGCGCTGGAAGAAGATCCCGACCTGCACGCCGCGCGCGCCGGCCAGGAAGCTGTCCTTCTGGCAGATCAGCCGGCCGCCGTGCTCGTCGAGCTTCATCGCCAGCACCGTGCCCGGGTACGGCGCGGCGAACGCGACCTTGGCCTTGCCGGTGCCGGTCTGCGTGTAGACGGTGGTGAACAGGCTCTCGCCGGTGACCACGCGCTTGCCGGCGCTGAGCAGCTTGTCCATGAAGCCGCCGCCCGGCCCGCTGGCGCGCCCGTCGCCGAACACGGTGTCCATCTGCACCGACGCGTCCTTGAACATCAGCGCGCCGGCCTCTGCAATCGCGCTTTCGCCCGGGTCGAGTTCGATCTCGACGAACTGCATGTCCTGGCCGACGATCGTGTAGTCGATGTCGTCGCTGCGCGCGCGGCCGCCGGCGGTCGACGACAGCGGCGGCGGCATCGCCGGCGCGCCGTCGGCGCCGAACTCGGGCACCTCGCGCACCGGCTTCCAGCCGGAGAAGCCCTCGCGCCAGCACTGCGCGTTCGGGTTGCGCAGCGCGTGCTCGCGCGCGGCGTCGTCGTCGAGCGGGCCGACGCGGGTCTGGTCGGAGCCGGCGTGGAAGTACCAGTGGTTCATGTCCGTGTCCTTGCGATGGGGGAATGGCGTGGTGCGTGACTCTTGGATCGTGTTTTGGAATTCGTGGTGCGCGCAGGGTGACCCGCGTGCGGCGCGTGCGGGGCCCGCTCAGGCGGCGTCGAGCGCCCAGCGCGCGGCGTAGCGCGCGTGCAGCGCGGCGGTGTCGAACAGCGGCACGCTCGCGTCGGCGTCGCCGACCAGCAGGCCGATTTCGGTGCAGCCGAGGATCACGCCCTGCGCGCCGTCGTCGACCAGCGCCGCCATCACCGCGCGGTAGCCGTCGCGCGAGGCGTCGCGGATCTCGCCGCGGCACAGCTCGTCGTAGATCACCCGGTGCACCAGCGCGCGCGCGTCGGCGTCGGGCACCCGCACGCGCAGGCCGTGCGATTCGAGCCGCTCGCGCAGGAACGGCTGCTCCATCGTGAAGCGGGTGCCGAGCAAGCCGACGGTGTCGAGGCCCTGCGCGCGCACGGCGTCGGCGGTCGCGTCGGCGATGTGCAGCACCGGCAGTTGGGCGGCGGCTTCGACCGCGTCGACGACGATGTGCATCGTGTTCGCGCAGATCACCACCGCGTCGGCGCCGCCGGCGCGCAGCGCGCCCGCGGCATCGGCCATCAGCCGGCCGGCCGCGTCCCAGTCGCCGGCGCGCTGCAGCGCCTCGAGCTCGGCGAAGTCGATGCTGGCCAGCAGCAGCTTCGCCGAGTGCAGGCCGCCGAGCGCCTGCTTCACCGTCTCGTTGATCACGCGGTAGTACGGGATCGTCGATTCCCAGCTCATCCCGCCGATCAAGCCGAGCGTCTTCATCGCGCGGCGCCGGCGGCGGCGTCCCCGGCCGGGGCGACCGCGGGCGTCGGCGCGGCGTCGGCCGGCTTGCGCCCATAGCGCTCGCCGAAGAAGTCGCCCGGGTTCCACGCCGGCCGGTCCTTGGCGTCGGCGATCAGCTGGCCGATGCGCGCGTTGAGCCGCGCCAGCCGCGCCGCGTCGGCGTACTGGATCGGCAGCGACGTCTCGTCGCTCGGGCGGTGGTAGTGGCCGCGCAGGAAATCCTCGAACGCCGCCTTGCCGTCGACGCTGCCGGTGCCGACCACGCCGCCGTCCAGGTACACCGCCGGGATGCCGGCGCGGATGAACGAGAACTGGTCGCTGCGCACGAACACCACCTCCTCCGGAAACGGATCGGGCGACAGCTGCACGCCGATGTCCTTGGCCGCCTGCGCGACCAGCGGCTGCAGCGTCGAGTGCTCGATGCCGATCGGCACCACGTCGGTGGTCGGGGTCAGCAGCACCGGCATGTCGAGGTTGACGTTGGCGACCAGTGAATCGCGCGGTACGGTCGGGCGCTGGGCGAACCAGTCCGAACCGAGCAGGCCCTTCTCCTCGGCCGTCACCGCGACGAACAGCAGCGAGCGCTTCGGCCGGGACTCGGCGCGCGCGAGCTGCTGCGCGGCCTCGAGCATCACCGCCACGCCGAGCGCGTTGTCGAGCGCGCCGTTGTAGATCGCGTCGCCGTCGACCGGCGCGCCGATGCCGACGTGGTCCAGGTGCGCGCTGTAGGCGATGTGCTCCTTGCCGAGCGCGTCGTCGGCGCCGGCGAGCCTGGCGACGACGTTGTGCGATTCGGCGTTCTCGATCCGCGTGGTCGCGGCCAGCGTCAGCGTGCCCGGCAGGTCGAACGCCTGCAGCGTGCCGGACTTCAACGCGGCGAACAGCGCCGCCGCGGTGCGCCCGCTGCCGCCGAGCACCGCCTCGACGCTGTCGGCGTTGGCCGACGCGGCGACCTGCAGCTGCGGCCAGGTGTCCAGCCCCTTGCCGTCGTCGCCGCGCAGGCGCATACCCGGGCGCTGCCAGTTCTCGGCGCCCTGCGCCCACGGCGAGCGCTTCTCGTCCTCGGGGTTGCCCAGGTACAGCACGCCGATGGCGCCGCGTTCGGCCAGCGCCTGCATCTTCTGCCGGCCGGACGAATAGAACGCGCGGCGGTCGTTGTCGAAGCGCTCGGGCGCGCCGCCGAACAGCACCGCGATCTTGCCGCGCAGGTCGACCCCGGCGAAGTCGTCGTGCTTGAGCTCCGGCGCGTGCACGCCCTGGCCGACGAACACCGCCGGCGCGGTGACGGTCGCGCTGGCCGCGTTGAAGTTCAGCGACGGCAGGAACTGCTCCTTGAAGCGCAGCTCGGTGGTCGTGCCGTCGCGGGTGATCGCCAGCCGCGCGCCGTCGGCGACCCGCACCGCGCGCAGCAGCGGCACGCGCTGCAGGTAGCCGCCGTCGTCGCCGGCGGGCGCCAAGCCGATCGCGCGGAAGCGCTCGGCGACGTAGCGCGCGGCCAGGTCGTAGCCGCGGGTGCCCGCTTCGCGGCCCTCGAGCAGGTCGTCGGCGAGGAAGCGCACGTCGGCTTCGATTCGGCGCGCGTCGGCGCCGGCGCTCGCATCGAACGTGTCCGCGGCGGCCGTGGCCGCGGCCTTCGGCGCGGCCGGCGGCGCGTCCTGGCGCTGGCACGCGGCGATCGCCACGGTCAGGGCGGCGAGGGTCAGGCAGGTGCGAACGCGGTGGTGCTGGCGCATCGGCGGGTGCTCACGGGGTCCGGGACGGACGGAAGCCCCGGACGCTAGCACCGCGCGCGCGGCGCCCACAAACGCCGGTGGTCATGCGACGCGCGACGTCCCTCAATCGTCGCGCCGCGGCCGGAACGGCAGCACCGCGCCGCGATCGTCGGTCGTGCCCGGCCGATGCCACAGGACCGGCACGTCGCGCGGGGCGGGCGGTTCGAGTTCGTCGTGCGCCGGTACCGCTTCGAGCTCGTCCTCGAGCTCCCAGCTGTAGCGCTTGCGCGGCGGCAGCGGGTCGGCGAGCCGCCACAGCAGCGCGCCGAGCACGCCGCCGGCGGCGCCGCCCATGTGCGACTGCCACGACACCCCGGCCTCGTGCGGCAGGATCGTCAGCAGCATGCTCCCGTGCAGCAGGAACGCGATCATCGCCGCGGCCACCGACGGCCGGTCGCGGCGCAGCAGCCCGAGCACGAACACCAGGAACATCAGTCCGTGGGTCACGCCGCTGGCGCCGAGGTGGAACGTGCCAGGCGCTCCCAATAGCCACGCGCCCAGCCCCGAGCCCAGCCACATCAGCGGCAGCGCGCGCAGCGTCGCACGCGGGTACAGGCCGCCGGCGAGCGTGCCCAGCGCCAGCAGCGACAGCGCATTGGCGGCGACGTGCTCGAACGAGCCGTGCAGCAGCGGCGCGGCGAGCAGCCCGCGCCAGCCGTCCCACGCCCACGGCTGCAGCGCCCACGCGCGCACGTCGAACCCGCCCTGCGCGCTGTAGACCGCGGCCAGCAGCAGCACGAATGCGAGGCTGGCGTTGAATGCGCGGCGCCAACGGTGCAGGTCGGCGGCGCGCTGGGCCGGGGTGTCGGGGACGGGTTCGGGGGTCGGCAGGTGCATCGTCATCACGTGGCGCCGCCGGCCGGCCGTTGCAAGGCCGGCGGCGGCGCGCCCTACGCAACGCAGCGGTGCCGGTGGGCTACCACGACGCCTTCTTGTCCGGGGCCGGGCGCAGCAGGCTCAGCACGACCGTCGCGCCGATGATCGTCGCGACCACCGCCAGCGACACCAGCACCGGGATCTTGACCACGTCGACGATCAGCATCTTGGTGCCGATGAACATCAGCACCAGCGCCAGCCCGTACGGCAGCAAGTGGAAGCGGTCGGCCATGCCGGCGAGCAGGAAGAACATCGCGCGCAGGCCGAGCACCGCGAACACGTTCGACGTCAGCACGATGAAGGGGTCGTCGGTGATCGCGAAGATCGCCGGGATCGAATCGACCGCGAAGATCAGGTCGGTGATGCCGACCATGACGATCACGATGAACAGCGGCGTGTACAGGCGCTTGCCGGCCTCGACCACCGACAGCTTGCCGCCGACGTAGCCGCGCGTCATCGGCACGTGCCCGGTCAGCCAGCGCAGGATCGGGTTGTTGTCGAGGTCGGGCTCCTTGCCGGCGGCCCACAGCATCTTCAGGCCGGTCAGCAGCAAGAACGCGCCGAACACGTACAGCACCCAGTGGAACTTCTGCAGCAGCAGCGCGCCGGCGAAGATCATGATCGCGCGCAGCACGATCGCGCCGACCACGCCGATGATCAGCACCTTCTGGCGCTGCTCCTCCGGCACCGCGAAGTACGTGAACAGCATCAGGAACACGAAGATGTTGTCGACCGCGAGCGACTTCTCGACCAGGTAGCCGGTCAGGTACTCGAGCGCGACGCGCTGGCCCTCGTCGGGCCCCGACTGGCCGGACACGTGCCACCACAGCCAGCCGCCGAACGCGAGCGCGAGCGCGACCCAGCCGACGCTCCACCACGCGGCTTCGCGGAACGTGACCTTGTGTGGACCGCCGTGGCGCATCAGCACCAGGTCGATGAGCAGGGCGACGACGACGAGCGAGGCGAACACGCCCCACAGCAGGGGACTGCCGATGGACTGCATGGAATGGAAACTCCCGGTTGGCGCGACGTGGCCGCGGCCCGGGGCGTCCGATGGACGCACCTTCGCCGCGGGGCGGCGAAGGTCTTGCTCGCAGTCGTGTGACTGCCGCCGGACCGGAGCGGACCCTGGCGGGTGCGCTCGAAATGACGATCGCGACGAGGTGGGAGCTACTCCCCTTCGAGGCGAAGCTTAACCCATCCGGGCCGATCCAGGCCCATGCGTCCAGGCCCATGCGCGCCGGCGGTCGGGTGGACGCGCGCATCCGGACGCCGGTCCGGGAGCGTTCACGGCCGGCCGTGCTAGCGTCCGGCGATCCCCGGGCCGGAGCCGGAAGTGACCACCGTCGGCGTGCTGTTCACCGCCTACCTGCTGCTTCTCGCGGCCATGCTGGCCGGCACCCTGGGCCTGGCCTCGCGCGGGGCCTCCCGTGGCGCGCCGGACCGCGCCACGCTGAGCTGGGCGACGGCGCTCGGGCTGCAGCTGCTGGCCTGGCTGCTGCTGGCGGCGCGCTGGCTGCTGCCGATGCCGTGGCTGGAACCGCTCGCCTGCGGCGTGCTGCTGGCCGGCTACATCGAGATGGCGCGCGCCCTGGCGATCGAAGCCGACACGCCCGTGCCCGGCCCGCTGGTGCACCTGCCGCCGCTGCTGGCGGTCATCGTCCTGGCGATCGGCCACCTGCACGGCTGGTCGATCGAGGCGCGGCTGCTGGCGTTCTGGTGCTGCGCGCTGGGGGCGATGCTGGTTGCGGTGTGGACGGTGCGCGGGCTGCGCCAGTCGCCGCGCTGGTGGCCGGAGCGGTCGATGGCGCTGATCTTCCTGCTGGCCGCGCCGCTGGTGGTGTGGCGCGCGTTCGACCAGCTCACCGCGCCCGCCGACGGCCCGGCGCTGCGCGACGGCATGAGCGCGGTGCAGGCGGTGGTGCTGGTGTACTTCGTGCAGGTGCCGGTGCTGGCGACGTTCGGCTTCCTGCACATGCAGTACCGCCGCCGCAGCGCGCAGATCCGCTACCTGGCGATGCACGACCCGCTGACCGGGCTGCCCAACCGCGAGTCGTTCCTGGCCGACGCGCACCGCGCGATGCGCGAGGCCGCGCGCCGACGCCGGGCGATGTCGGTGCTGATGCTCGACGTCGACCGCTTCAAGGACATCAACGACCGCTACGGCCACGCCGCCGGCGACGACGCGCTGCGCGGCGTCGCGGCCGCGCTGCTCGGCGCGGTGCGCAGCAGCGACGTGGCCACCCGCTACGGCGGCGACGAATTCGCGGTGCTGCTGCCAGGCGCCTCGCCGGAGGCGGCGCTCGAGATCGCCCACCGCATCGTCGAGCGGGTCGGCGCGATCGACCTCGGCGGCGCGGCGCCGGGCCTGCGCGTGACGCTGTCGGTCGGGATCGCGTCCGCGCAGCGGCCGGGCGAGCCGCTCGACGCGGTGCTGCGCCGCGCCGACCTGCGCCTGTACGAGGCCAAGGACGCCGGCCGCAACCGCGTCGTCGACGCCGCCGGCGATGCCGGGTCCGGCGCCGTTCCGGCCTGAACGCGGCACGGGTCCGACCCCGCGCGCCGCCGGGCGCCCGCATGGCGGCCGGTAGAATGGCGCGATGACTGCCGACTTCCCCCTGGTCCGCCTGCGCAACGCGTGGCGCTCGACCCACCCGTGGATTTTCCAGAAGCTCGTCGAGAAGCCCGCGCAGAAGCCGCGCCCGGGCACGATCGTCGACATCGTCGGCCCGGAGGGCGAATGGATCGGCCGCGGGTTCTACAACGGCCACTCGCGCATCGCGCTGCGGATCCTCGAGACCGACCGCGACGTGCCGGTCGACGCCGGCTGGTTCGCGCGCAAGATCGCCGCGGCGGTGTCGCTGCGTCGCGACGTGCTGCGGCTGGACGAGACCACCGACGCCTGGCGCGTCGTGCACAGCGAAGGCGACGGCCTCAGTGGCCTGGTCGTCGACCGCTACGGCGACCTGCTGGTCGTCGAGTACTTCAGCGCCGGCATGTTCCGCCACCGGGAGTGGATCTACGAGGCGCTGCGCGCGCAGTTCCCAGGCTGCCGCTTCCACGCGTTCGCCGACGAGCACGTGCAGAAGCAGGAGTCGTTCGACTTCCGCGGCTCCGAGCCGGCCGCGCCGGCGGTGATCACCGAGTACGGGGTCAGGTTCCGCGCCGACCCCGCGGGCGCGCACAAGACCGGCTTCTTCGCCGACCAGCGCGAGAACCGCGAATGGCTGTCGCGCCAGGTCGCCGGCAAGCGCGTGCTCGACCTGTGCTGCAACACCGGCGGCTTCGGCGTCTACGCGATGGCCAAGGGCGGCGCCGACGAGGTGGTCGGCATCGACATCGACGAGGACGTGCTGGCGATCGCGCGCGGCAACGCCAAGCTCAACAACGCCCAGGTCAAGTTCGTGCAGGCCGACATCTTCCCGTGGCTGCGCGACGCCGGGAACCGCGGCGACCGCTTCGACGTGGTGATCCTCGACCCGGCGAAGATGACCCGCGACCGCGAGCAGGTGATCCCGGCGCTGAAGAAGTACCTCGACATGAACAAGCTGGCGCTCGGCGTGGTCAAGCCGGGCGGCCTGCTGGCGACGTTCTCGTGCACCGGGCTGGTCAGCGAGGAGCAGTTCCTCGACATGCTGCGCCGCGCGGCGTTCTACGCCGGCCGCACCGTGCAGGTGCTGAAGGTTGCCGGCGCCGGCCCGGACCACCCGTGGCTGGCGCAGGTGCCGGAGAGCCGCTACCTGAAGGCGGTGTTCTGCCGGGTGCTGGACTGAGTCCCGGCCGATCCACGGCGGCCTGACCCGCGTGGATCGAGCGCGCGCGACTGAGCGCGCGCAGGGCCGCATCGCAGCCGCTGCGACCGGCCCGACTACACTGGCGCCATGCCCGACGCCTCCGTTCTGCTCGTCCTCCTCCTCGTCGCGACGCTGGTCGCGATCGCCCTGCTGGTGGTGCTGCTGCTGCGCCGTCCCGACGCCGCGCTCGACGCGCTGCGCGAGCGGCTGGCGGCGACGCTGCGCGACGAGCAGCGCGACGGCCGCGCCGAGCTGCGCGGCCAGCTCGACAGCCTGTCGGCCGCGCAGGCGCTGCGCATCGACGGCTTCGGCACCCAGCTGCAGGCGGTCGCCGCGCGCACCGACCAGCGCCTGGACGAATTCACCGTGCGCACCGACGCGCGGCTGGACACGCTGCGCGAGGCGCTGACCGAAGACGCGCGCAAGTCGCGCAGCGAGGGCGCGGCACTGCAGCAGCAGTTCGCCGAATCGCTCGGGCAGAAGCTGGCCGAGCTGACCCAGCGCAACGAGCAGCGCCTCGGCGAGATGCGCGCGACGCTCGAGCAGCAGCTGCAGCGGCTGCAGGCCGACAACGCCGCCAAGCTCGAACAGATGCGCGCGACCGTCGACGAGAAGCTGCACGCGACGCTGGAGACGCGCCTGACCGAGAGCTTCGGCAACGTCACCACGATGCTCGCGCAGGTGCACCAGGGCCTCGGTGACATGAACAAGCTCGCCGCCGACGTCGGCGGCCTGCAGCGCGTGCTGACCAACGTGAAGTCGCGCGGCGTGTTCGGCGAGGTCCAGCTGGCCGGCCTGCTCGAGCAGGTGTTCGCGCCGGACCAATACGCGTCGAACGTCGCCACGGTGCCCGGCAGCAGCGAGCGGGTCGAGTTCGCGGTGCGCTTCCCCGGCTCCAGCGGCGAGGCGCCGGTGTGGCTGCCGATCGACGCCAAGTTCCCGCGCGAGGACTACGAGCGGCTGCTCGACGCGCAGGAGCGCGGCGAGCCGGAGCTTGCGCGCGCCGCCGGCGACGCGCTCGAGCGCCGCGTGCGGCTGGAGGCCGCGCGCATCCGCGACAAGTACGTGGCCGCGCCGCACACCACCGAGTTCGCGATCCTGTTCCTGCCGACCGAGGGGCTGTACGCCGAGGTGCTGCGCCGGCCGGGCCTGGTCGACGCGCTGCAGCGCGACGCGCGCATCGCCGTCGCCGGGCCGACCACGCTGCTGGCGCTGATGACCAGCTTCCAGATGGGTTTCCGCACGCTGGCGATCCAGGAGCGTTCGAGCGAGGTCTGGCGCACGCTCGGTGCGGTCAAGACCGAGTTCGCGAAGTTCGGCACCGTGCTCGACGGGGTCAAGAAGAAGCTCGACGAGGCCAGCGCCAAGATCGACCAGACCAAGACCCGCACGAACGTGCTGACGCGCCGCCTGCGTGACGTCGAGGCGCTTCCGTCCGAACAGAGCCAGCGGCTGCTCGGCATCGACGCGGTGGCGGATGGCGACGCCGAGCCGGACGGCGACGACGACTAGGCGTCCGGCGCCCGTAGCGGCGCGCGAAGACGCGCGCGGTCATCGCTTAATCGCTGCCGCGGCCGCAGCGCACGGCGGGCCTTTTTCATCGAGGCGGCGATCATGTCGCCGCGCGAAGGACGTCAGCCGCCGCCGCCGAGGTCCTGCGGCAGCACCGGCATCGCGTCGACCGGCACCTGCGGGTTGCTGTCGTCGCGCAGGTACTCCGGCAGCTGGTCGTCGTCGGCGCGCATGCGGTCGCCGAAGATCTGGTAGTCGCGGCGCTGGGTCCACGCGTCGCGGACCAGCGTGTAGTCGTCCTCGGCGCCCTCGCGCAGGCTGTCGGTGCTGAGCAACTGCGCGCGCACGTCGACCAGCTGCAGGCCCTGCACCGGAATGCGGATCTTGTCGGCGTCGACCTGGCGCAGCGGGCTCAGCGGCGCGTCGGCGACCAGGCCGAACGAGTCGCGCACGGTGCGCGGGCCGAACAGCGGCAGCTCGACATAGCGCGAGCGCTTCCAGCCCCACACGCCCAGTGTCTGGCCGAAGTCCTCGCTGCGGTTCGGCAGCTGCGCGTCGCTGGCCGGGTCGAACACGCCGGCGATGCCGAGCGTCGAGTTCAGCGCGAAGCGGCCGAGCGACTGCGCGGCCTGCTTCGGCTTGCCCTGCAGCAGCGCGTTGACCGCCGACACCGGCTGGCCGAGGTTGTTGAAGAAGTTGCTGACGCCCAGCCGCACGGGGCGCGGCACGACCTTGACGTAGCCGCGCGCGAGCGGCCGCGCGACGCCACGGTCGATCGCGTTGTTGAAGCGGTGCATCGAGCGGTTGTAGCGCTCCCACGGGTCGTAGGTGCCCGGCACGTTCGCCGGCGACGGCAGCGACGGGTCGGCGACCGGGTCGTAGTCCTGGCCGCTGCCGTACAGCGCGTTGAAGTCGCGCTCGGCGTCGGTCGGTCCGGTCGGTTCGGTCGCGGCGCCCGCGTCTGCGGCGTCCGGCTCGCCGGGCGTGGGCTCCGCGTGGGCCGGGTCGGCTGTCTTGGCTCGCGTCGCGTCGGGCGCCGATGGCTGCGGCTCGGCAGGCTCGGGCGCCGGCAGCGGGTCGAAGGCGTCCGGTGCGGGCTCGCTGGCCGGCGGCGGTGCAGGATCGACCGGCGCCGCCGGTGCACCGTCCTCGACCGCCTTCACGCAGGCGCGGATGGCGGCCTCGTTGCGGCCGGCGGCGGCCATGCAGCGGTCGAACTCGACGCGCTGCGCGGCCGACATCGGCCGGGTCACGATCTGGGCGGTCGCGACCAGCGGCAGGGCCAGCAGCGCAAGGGCGAGGGCGGGGGCGTGGGGGCGCATGGTCGCAGTCTACGGGCCGGGGCTGGGCCGGGGCCACGCAACGCGTGGACCGGTGCGTGTCGGAAAGCGCGGGGAGCGATGGTGCGGAGCGCGGCTCAGGCCGCGAACGCGAGGGCCTCGTCGAGCCGGTACGCGGCGCGCAGTTCGGACAGTCCGGGCGGCGATCCGACCACGGCCGCGCGCGGCAGGCGCGCACGCAGCTCGACCAGCAGCGCCAGGCCG
Source organism: Cognatilysobacter tabacisoli (assembly GCF_003586305.1). Classification (GTDB taxonomy): domain Bacteria; phylum Pseudomonadota; class Gammaproteobacteria; order Xanthomonadales; family Xanthomonadaceae; genus Cognatilysobacter_A; species Cognatilysobacter_A tabacisoli. The sequence continues at coordinate 249,272 of NZ_KZ987400.1, forward strand.
GCGCTGTCGACCGCCTCGACGGCGGTCAGGTCCAGCCGCGCGGTGTCCGCCGGTACGGCCTGCAGCTGCGGCCACAGACGCGCGACGGCGGCACGGTCGAGCGTGCCGCCGAACACCAGTGCATCGCCGTCCTGGCGCACGCTCGCGTCCATGTCAGTTGGCGCTGGCCTGCAGCTTGCCGGCGCGGATGTCGGCGGCGACCTGCGGGATCGACTTCTGCTTCAGCGGGGCGTCGAACTGGTTGCGGAACGTCTGCACGAAGCTGACGCCCTCGACCATCACGTCGAACACCTTCCACTGGCTGCCGCTCTTGCGCATCAGGTAGTCGACCGGGATCGGCTCGCCGCCCTGGCGCAGGAACTCGCTCGACACCTTGACGATCGCGCCGTTGCGCAGCGGGGTCTCGGACTTCACCCGCACCTTGAGGCGCGTGTTGAAGTCGAGCAGCGACGAGCCATAGCGCTGCATCAGGCTGTCGGTCAGCGCGTCGGCGAACAGCTTGACGTCGGCGTCGGCCGCGCCGCGGCCGTGCGCGCCCAGCACCAGCCGGGCCGCGTAGTCGCGGTCGAACATCGCGTTGAACTCGCCGCTGATGAATTGGCGCAGCTTCGACCGGTCCTTGGTGAACTCGGCGCGACGCGTTTCCAGCGTGGTCAGGATGCGGGTGCTGTTGTTGAGCACCAGCTGGCTCGGCGTCGCGGCGGCGGCCGTCGCGGCGGGGGCGGCCTGCGCCAGCACCGCGGCGGGCGCGGCGGCGAGCAGGGCGGCGCTGATCAGTACGGTCAGGGCGGAACGCTTCATTCGGGGGGTCTCGTCCGTGGGGGGAGGCGGGCGATTACTCGCCCTGCAGGTACGCGGGGGTGCCGTCGTCGGAGGCCGGGGCCTCGCTGTCCGGATCGGTCCCCTCGGCTGCGGCGCCAGTGTCGCCGGCCTTCTCGCCACCGCCGCTGAACATGTATTTGCCGACCAGCTGGATCAGGTCGACCGCCGGCTGGGTCAGCACCAGCTCGTCGCCCGGCTTCAGCGTGTCCGGGTCGCCGCCCGGGGCCAGGTTGATGTAGCTCTCGCCGAGCAGGCCGCTGGTCAGGATGCTGGCCGCGGTGTCGGCCGGCAGGGCGTCGTAGCGGCGGTTGATGTCGAGGGTCACGACCGAGTCGAACTTGACCGGGTCGAGCTCGATCCTGCCGACCTGTCCGATCGCCACGCCGCCGATCTTGACCGGGGCGTTGGGGCGAAGTGCGCCGATCGTGGCGAAACGTGCGGTGATCGGGTACGTATCGCCGCCGAAACCCCACTTGCCGTTGGTGGAGGCGAAGGCCAGCACCAGCAGCGAGGCCAGCGACAGCAGCAGGAACGCGCCGACGGCGAATTCGATACGGGGAGCGCGGATGCTCATGGCGGTGTCTTCCTGGATCTCGGTGCCCGGCGGATGCCGGAGCGGACGCCGGCGCGGGGTGCGCCGTCGCCGGGGGTGAAAGGGACTACTGGAACAGCAGCGCGGACATCACGAAGTTGAACATCAGCACCAGCAGCGAGGCGTTGACCACCGCGCGGGTGGTGGCGACCGAGGTGCCCTCGATCGTCGGCTCGGCATGGAAACCGACGTAGGCCGCGACCAGCGCCGCGGTCGCGCCGAACACCGCCGACTTCAGCAGGGCCACGCTGAAGTCGTCGATGAAGTCGACGTTGTCCTTCAGCCCCGGCCAGAAGTAGCCCGGGTCCAGGCCGATCACGTGCACGGCCTCTAGGTAGCTGGCGCTGATCGCGAAGCTGCAGAACAGCCCGGTCAGCAGCGGCACGCTCAGCACCGCGGCCCAGAAGCGCGGCGCGACCGCCTTGCCGACCGGGTCGATCGCCATCAGCCCGAGCGCGGTGATCTGGTCGGTGGCGCGCATCAGGCCGAGCTCGGCGGCGATCGAGCTGCCGGCGCGGCCGATGAACAGCAGCGCGGTCAGCACCGGACCGAGTTCGCGGTACAGCGACAGGCCGAGCAGGGTCGACAGCGAGTTGCTGGCGCCGAACGTCGCCAGCGTGCGGTAGCCCTGGAGTGTCAGCACCAGGCCGACGAACGCGCCGCCGACGGCAATGATCGGCAGCGAGCGCGCGCCGATCTTGTAGATCTCGCGGGTCAGCTCGCGGAAGAAGTCGGCGGTCGGCTTCGACGCGCGCAGCACGGCCAGCGTGAACAGGCCGGCGCGGCCGAGCGAGCGGGTGGCGGCGACGAACGGCATCAGGGCGCTCCGGCGACGGCGGCGTCCGCGCCGCGCGGGGCGGCGTCGAACGCGATGGGCCCGTCCGGCGCGCCGGTCAGGAACTGGCGGACGAACGGGTCGGACGTGCCCTCGAGCTGCGCCGGGGTGCCGGAGAACACGATGCCGCCGTTGGCCAGCACGATCGCGTGGTCGGCGATCGGCAGGGTCTCGTGCACGTGGTGAGTCACGACGATGCTGGTGAGTCCAAGCGTGTCGTTGAGCCGGCGCACCAGGCTCATCACCACGCCGCTGGCGATCGGGTCGAGGCCGGTCAGCGGCTCGTCGTAGATCATCAGCGGCGGGTCCAGCGCCAGCGCGCGGGCCAGGGCGACGCGCCGCGCCATGCCGCCGGACAGCTCGCGCGGGTAGGCGTCGGCGGCGGCGCGCAGGCCGACCGCGTGCAGCTTCATCAGCACCAGCTGGCGCAGCACCGCGTCGGGCAGCCGGGTGTGCGTGCGCAAGGGCAGCGCGACGTTCTCGGCGACGGTCAGGTCGGTCAGCAGGCCGTTGCCCTGCAGCATCACGCCGATGCCCTTGCGCAGCTCGAGCAGCGCGCGGCCGGCGCGCGGCACCGGCTGGCCGAGGACCTCGACGGTGCCGGCCGACGGTTCGAGCTCGCCGGTCAGCGCCGACAGCAGCGTCGACTTGCCGCAGCCGGACGGGCCGAGCACGGCGACCACCGCGCCGCGCGGCACGTCGAGGTCGATGCCGCGCAGCACGGCGCGGCCGCCGCGCTCGAGGCGCAGGCCGGACAGGCGGACGATGGGCGGGGCGTTGGTCATGGGCTCTCGGATGCCCACGCGCGCGGGCGAACAGCAGGCAAAAACGCGCGCGCAGCTTCGCGTACGGGGGCTGAACGGGGGGTGTCGCGCGGCCATTGTCGCAGGTCGTGCGCGGCACCGTCCGCGCGCGGCGGCGCGCCGTCTCGCGCAATGCGACGCGCGTCCGGCACCATGGCCGCATGCCCGCCGCCCCCGACCGACCGCCGACCGCCCCCGGGCAGCGCGGCGGTGCAGTCGGCGCCGAAGGTGCGATCGACGACGGCGCCGGCGCGACCGATTTCCGCCTGTACCACTCGAACTCGCTCGAGGTGCTCGCCGGCCTGCTCGCCGCCGAGCTGCGCGCGCCGGCGCCGGGACAGCCGCTGCTGGCGCCCGACACCGTGCTGATCCCGCAGGTCGCGATGCGCCGCTGGCTGCAGGCCACGCTGGCGGCGCAGTACGGGATCGCCGCGAACCTCGAGTTCCTGACCCCCGGCGAGTTCGTCGCGCGCGCGCTGCAGGCGAACGTGCCGGGCGACGGCGATGACCTCGACGCCCCGGCGCTGCGCTGGCGGCTGTACGCGGCGCTGACCGACGACGCCGTGCTGCGCGCGCCGGCGATGGCCGCGCTTCGCGGCTACCTGTCCGACCGCGACCCGGTCAAGCCGTGGGCGCTGGCCGGCGAGCTCGGCGGCGTCTACGAGAAGTACCAGGCGTGGCGCCGCGACTGGCTGCTGCGCTGGGAGGCCGGCGCCGACCCCGACGACCCGCAGGCGCGGCTGTGGCGGCACGTCGCCGGCGGCCGCGCGCACCGCGCACGGCGGATCCAGGACTATCTCGACCGCTTCGGTGGTGACGGCTCTGCGCGGCCGCGCGGGCTGCCGGCGCGGCTGTTCGCGTTCGCCACCCTCAACGTGTCGCCCGACGTGCTGCGCGTGCTGGCCACGCAGGCGCGGGTCGGCACGCTGCACCTGTACGTGCCGTCGCCGAGCCGCGATTACTGGGGCGACCTGCAGCGCGTGCGCGCCGCCGGCGCCGACGCCGTCACGAGCGAGAACCCGCTGCTGCAGGACTGGGGCGCGGCCGGGCGCGACTTCATGGCGGTGCTCGGCGGCTACGAGGTCGTGCATCCGGACCTGGAACTGCGCGCCGACGCCGACCCCGGCGACGGCGGCGGCGCGCTGCTCGGCAGCCTGCTGCGGCGGCTGCAGTCGGACCTGTTCCAGCGCCGCCCCCCGCCGCCCCTCGCGCCGACCGGCGACGACCCGCGCACGCGCCTGCCGGCGGTGCGACGCGACGACCCGAGCCTGCAGGTCCACGCCTGCCACACCCGGCTGCGCGAGCTGCAGGTGCTCCATGACCAGCTGCGCGCGCTGTTCGACGACCCACGCTTCGACCCGCCGCTGCAGCCGCGCGAGGTCGCGGTGCTGGCGCCGGACATCGACCCGTACCTGCCGTATTTCGACGCGGTGTTCGGCAGCCGCGGGCGCGACGACGCGATTCCGTACGCGCTCGCCGACGCCAGCCCGCTGGCCGGAGAGCCGCTGGCCGAGGTGTTCCTGCGCCTGCTGGCGCTGCCGGTCGCGCGCTTCGGGCTGGACGAAACGCTGGACCTGCTCGCCAGCCCGCCGCTGGCCGAGGCCGCGGGCCTCGACGCCGAGGCGTTCGCGCGGCTGCACGCGTGGCTGCACGCCGCCGGCGCGCGCTGGGGGCTGGACGCCGCGCACCGCGCCCGTCTGGATGCGCCCGCCGACGACGCCTACACCTGGGCGTTCGCGCTCGACCGGCTGCTGCTCGGCCACGCCAGCGGCAGCGACGCGCCGATCGCGACCGCCGCCGGCGACGTGGTCGCGCCGCTGCCGGAGCTCGAAGGCCGCGCGCTCGACGCGCTCGACACGCTGGTGCGGCTGCTGCGCGTGCTCGCCCGCCACGCGACCACGCTCGGCGATGCGCTGCCGCCGGAGGCGTGGCGCACGCGCCTGGTCGGCCTGCTCGACCAGCTGCTGCCGCGGCCGCCGTCGGCGCCGGCGACGCAGCGCGCGCTCGACCGCCTGCGCCAGCTGATCGACGCGTTCGCCGCCGACGCGCGCCGCGCGGGCTTCGACGCGCCGGTGCCGGCCGAGGCGGTGCGCGCGCACTTCGCCGCCGCGCTCGCCGAGGCCGACACGCGCGCGCCACTGCTGACCGGCGGCGTCAGCGTCGGCCGCATGGTGCCGATGCGGCTGCTGCCGTTCCGCGCAATCTGCCTGCTCGGCATGGACGACGGCGAGTTCCCGCGCCGCGATCCGTCGGCCGGGCTCAACCGGCTGACCGCCGAGCTCGGCGGCGATGCGCGCCGCCCTGGCGACCGCTCGACCCGCGACGACGACCGCTTCCTGTTCCTGCAGCTGTTCGCCGCGGCGCAGGACGTGTTCTACGTCAGCTACCGCGGCGTCGACCCGCGCGACGGCAGCGTGCGCGCGCCGTCGGTGCTGGTGACCGAACTGCTCGCCGCCGCGGCCGACCAGCACGCGCCCTGCGCCGACGCGGCGCGCGCGCTGGTCGTGCACCACCCGCTGCAGCCGTTTGCGCCGGCCGCGTTCGGCGCCGGCGACGAGCCGCGCCGGTTCTCGTACCGGCAGGCGTGGTGGCCGGCGGCGGCGCAGCGTGCGCAGCGCCGCGTGCCGCTGCCGGCGTGGTTCGACGGCGACGCGCTCGCCCCGGTCGACACCGATGTCGACGCCGCGCTGCCGCTCGACGCGCTGCGCCGTTTCCTGCAGGCGCCGGCCGACGCGTTCCTGCGCCAGCGGCTCGGGCTGCGGCTGGCCGAGGTCGACGGCGATGACGGCGACGCCGACGTCGAGCCGCTGCTGGCACCCGCACGCGGGCTGGCGAAGCAGGCGCTGCAGCGCGCGGTGTTCGACGCGTGCCTGCGCGGCGACGACGATGCGGCCACCCACGCGCTGCTGCGCGCGCGCGGCCTGCTGCCGTCGGGCCCGCTCGGCCGGCGCACGCTCGAGCAGGTGCGCGCCGACGTCGATGCGTACGCGCAGGCGTTCGGCGCGTGGCGCGGCGATGCGCTGGCCGACGCGCCGCGGCGCGAGGTCGACCTCGACGGCGTCGTACTGCACGGGCGCGTGGCCGACGTGTACCCGCACGGCATTGCCCGCATCCGCTTCGACGTGCCGAACGGTCCGTCGGCGATCCGCAACGGCCTCGACTGGCTGTTCGCCAGCGCGGCCGGCCTCGGCGCGCCGCTGGTCGAGTTCCACGACGGCGGCGACGCCGGGGTCGGGCCGCACGTGCGCGCGCCGCTCGCGGCGGACGCGGCGCGCGCGCTGCTGAAGCGGCTCGTCGCGCTGCGCGCGCGCGGCCTGCGCGAGCCGCTGCCGTTCGCGCCGTACGCCGGCTGGGCGCTGTACTCGGCCCCGTCGCTCGACAGGGGCTTCGACGCGGCCGCGAAGAAATGGCGCGGCAGCGAGCGCAGCTGGAGCGAAGGCGACGGCGAGGCGCTGCGGCTGGCGCTGCGCGGCCGCGACCCGTTCAACGACGCCGCGGCCCAGGTCGCGTTCGTCGACCTGGCGATGACGATCTACGGCGCACTCGTCGCCGGCACCGACTACGCCGGCACCGACGCCGCCGCGCTGCGCGCGATCGCCGCCGGCCTCGACGTCGAGGACGCGGAATGAACGACGCCGTCGCGCGCGACCCGTACCTCGCGCTGCCGCTCGACGGCGTGCGCGCGATCGAGGCATCGGCCGGCACCGGCAAGACGTTCACGCTGGCGACGCTGGTCGTGCGGCTGGTGGTCGAGCGCGGGCTGCGCATCGGCCAGATCCTCGCGGTGACGTTCACCGAGGCGGCGACGCAGGAGCTGCGCAGCCGCATCCGCGCGAGGCTGGTGATGGCCGCCGCGCTCGTCGGCACCGACGCGACGGACGTGGACGGACCGGAAGCCGCGCTGACCCGCGCGGTGCTCGACGCGCACCTGGCGCGCGGCACGGAGAACGCCGATGCCCTGCGCCGGCGCCTGCACGAGGCCGCGCGCGACGTCGACCTGGCCGCGATATTCACCATCCACGGCTTCTGCGCGCGCGTGCTGCGCGACCACGCGCTCGAGGCGGGACAGGGCTTCGACGCGCCCGAGCTGATGGCCGACGACGCGGCGCTGCGCGAGGCGATCGCCGCCGACCTGTGGCGATCGCACGGCGTGGACGCCGGCGCCGCCGACGACCTGCTCGCGCTGTGGAAAGGCGGCCCGCCGGCGCTGGGCGCCGACCTGTCGCCGCTGGTGCGCGAGCGCGCGCTGCGTCCGGCGCTGGCCGAGGTGCCCGACGACCCCGGCCCGCGCCTGCACGCCGCCGGCGCCGCGCTCGCCGATGCGCTGCGCGCGCACGGCGACGGCTTCCGCGCGTCGCTGCTGGCGGCGGTCGAGTCGAAGGTGCTGCACGGCGGCAGCTACCGCGCCGACTGGATTGCCGCGCTGTTCGACGCGCTGAAAGCGTGGTGCGACGCCGGCGACCCGCGCGTGCCGTTCGAGCACGCGAAGCTCGAGAACCTGACTCGCGCCACGCTGCAGCTGCGCACCAGCAAGTCCGGCGCCGGCCGAACGCCCGAATCGCCGGTGTGCGACGCGGTGCCGGCGTACCTCGACGCGCTGGCCGCGATGGCCGAGTGGCAGGACGCGCGCCGCGTCGGCCTGCTGCACCGCCTGCGCGACGACGCCCGCGTGCGCATCGCGACGTTCAAGCGGCAGCAGCGCGTGCAGACCTACGACGACCTGATCGACCGCGTCGCCGACGCGATCGACGGGCCGCACGGCGACGCCCTCGTCGCGCGGCTGCGCGCGCAGTACGCGGTCGCGCTGGTCGACGAGTTCCAGGACACCGACGCGCGCCAGTGGCGGATCTTCGAGCGCGCGTTCGGCGCCGGCAGCGGCGCGCCGGGGCTGTTCGTGATCGGCGACCCGAAGCAGGCGATCTACGGCTTCCGCGGCGGCGACGTCGAAACCTACCTGGCCGCGCGCGCGACCGCCGACGAGGCCCCGCCGCTGGCCGCGAACTTCCGCTCCCGCCCCGCCGTGCTGCGCGCGATCGCCGCGCTGTACGCGCAGGCGGAGTCCAACGGCAGGGCGCCGTTCGTCGACCCGCGCATCGCCTTCCGCGAAGTCCAACCCGGCGGCACCCGCGGCGACGACGACCACCTCCGCGACGGCGCCCCCGCGCCCGCGCTGACCCTGTGGCAGGCCCCGGCGCCACCGCCGGACGAGCGCGGCAAGGTCAAGCCGTACAGCGCCGCGCGTTCGCGTGAGCTGGCGACGCAGGCCTGCGTCGCGGCGATCCACCGCGTGCTGCTCGACGCGCGCGCGAGCCTGGCCACGATCGGCGGCCGACCGGTGCAGCCCGGCGACATCGCAGTGCTGGTGCGGTCGCACAGCGAAGCCACCCGCATCCGCACCGCGCTGGCGCTGGTCGGCATTCCGGCGGTCGCGGCCGGCAAGCAGAGCCTGTTCGCCACCGGCGAGGCGCGCGACGTGCACGCGCTGCTGCTCGCGCTGCTGCACGGCGCCGACGACGGCCGCCTGCGCGCGGCGCTGGCAACGGTGCTGGTCGGCGTCGACGCCCGTGGGATCGCCGCGCTCGACGCCGACGGCGACGCGCTGCGCCACTGGCAGCTCGCCGCGCTCGGCTGGCGCGAGCGCCTGCAGCGCGGCGGGCCGCTCGCGCTGGTCACCGGGCTGTGCGCCGAACACGCCGAACGCCTGCTCGGCCTGCTCGACGGCGAGCGCCGCCTGACCAACTACCTGCAGCTGGCCGAGCTGCTGCAGGAGGCGCAGGCGCAGGCGCTCGGCCTGCACGGGCTGGTCGACTGGCTGGCGCGCGCGATCGCGTCGGCGAGTGCCGACGACGACCGCCAGCTGCTGCGCCTCGAATCCGATGCGCGAAGGGTGCAGGTGGTCACGCTGCACAAGAGCAAGGGGCTCGAGTACCCGCTGGTGTTCCTCCCGTTCGCCGGCATCGTCGGCAAGCCGCCGACGCCGGGCCATCGCGTCACCGTGGCCGGCGACGACGGCCGCGCGCTGCACTGGAAACTGCTGCCGTCGGTGTCCGGCTGGGAGGACGCGAAGCAGCGCTGGATCACGGCGCAGCAGGCCGAGGATGCGCGCCTGCTGTACGTCGGCCTGACCCGCGCGCGCGACGCGCTGTGGCTGGCCGGTGGCGCGTTCTGCGGCCACGACAAGTCGGCGATCGCCGGCATGATCGCGGACCCGTCGGCGCTGGCCGACGCGCTCGGCGGCGACGTGCGCATCGACGACAGCGTGCCGCCGGCGACGCTGCCGTGGCTGCCGCCCGAGCGCGAGGACGCGGTGCCGGCCGCGCGCGTGGCGACCCGCGCGATCGCAAGCGACTGGTGGGTGTACAGCTTCACCCAGCTGGCCAACGCCGACGGCCACGGCGACGCGACGAGCGCGGCGACGCAGCCGGCGCCCGGCGGCCACGACGAGCCGGGCGCGACGCCCGACGGTGAGGACCCGGGTTCGGCCGGCGATGCGTTCGACCCGCGCTTCGCCGGCGCGCGCTTCGGCGTGGTGCTGCACGACGTGCTCGAGCGCGTCGACTTCGCCGGGTGGGCGCGCTGGCGGCCCGGCGACGTGGCGCCGGCAGCCGATGCCGACGTGATCGTCGAGCGCCTGCGCGCGGCCGGCTACGCGGGCGCGGACGTCGACGACGGCGCCGCGGCGCTGACGCCGCTGGTCGGACAGACGCTGACCGTGGCCCTGCCCGAAGGCGTTCGGCTGGCCGACGTGCCGTCCGACGCGCGGCGCGCGGAGATCGAGTTCCAGTTCGCGCTCGCGCCGACCCGGGTCGACGCGCTGCTCGCGCTGCTGCACCGCCACGGCCTGCTGGCCGCGCGCCAAGGCTTCGGTGCGCGGCGCCGGCTCGAGGGGCTGATGACCGGCCTGATCGACCTGACCTACGTGCACGACGGCCGCTGGTACGTGCTCGACTACAAGTCCAACCGCCTGCCCGGCTACGCGCCCGCGCAGCTGGCCGAGGCGATGGCCCACAGCGAGTACGAGCTGCAGGCCCTGATCTACACGCTGGCGCTGCACCGCTGGCTGCGCTTCCGCCTCGGCGACGGGTACGACTACGCGCGCGACTTCGGCGGCGCGCGCTACCTGTTCTGCCGCGGGCTCGACGCGACCCGCGCCGACGCGCCGGGCGTGCACGCGTGGCGCTTCGACCCCGGGCTGGTGCACGCGCTCGACGCGCTGTTCGCCGGCCGTAGCGCGGAGGCCGCGGCATGAGCGTGCTGCAGGCCCTCGTCGAGGCCGGCGCGCTGCGCACGCTCGACCAGGCGCTGGCGCGTACGCTGCGCCGGCTCGACCCGCAGACGCCCGACAGCGTGCTCGCCGCCGCGGCGCTGGCGTCGCTGGCGGTGTCCGCCGGCCACGCCGGCTTCGATCCGGCCGACCCGCGCGTGCTCGTCGACGCGCCGATCGACTGGCCGGACGCGGCGGAATGGCGGGCCGCGCTCGAGGCGTCGCGCTGGGTCGCGCGGCCGATTGCCGGCGACGACGCCTCGGCCGCCGACGCGCCGCTGGTGCTCGAGCGCGGCCTGCTGTACCTGCGCCGCTACCGCGAGTACGAGCGCCGGCTCGCGCTCGGGCTGCGACGCATCGGCGCGCAGGCGCCGAAAGAAAGCGTGTCCGGCGCGCAGGCGCCGAAGGAAGACGTGCCCGGCGCGGCCGACGCGCTGCCGGCGCTCGCGCCGCTGTTCGCGCGGCTGTTCCCCGACGCCGGGAGCGGCGACCGCCAGGCGCGCGCCGCCGCGGTCGCGCTGCGCCACGCGCTGGTGCTCGTCTCCGGCGGCCCCGGCACCGGCAAGACCACGACGGTCACGCGCCTGCTGGTGCTGCTGGTCGCGCAGGCGCGGCTGGCCGGCCGGCCGGCGCCGCGCATCGCGCTGGCCGCGCCGACGGGGCGCGCCGCCGAGCGCATGGCCGAGAGCGTGCGCTCGGCGAGCCAGGCGCTGCTGGATGCGGGCATCGACGCGGCCGACGTTGCCGCGCTGCCGGCCAGCGGCACCACGCTGCACCGGCTGCTCGGCACCATTCCCGACGCGCCGCGCTTCCGCCACGACGCCGAGAACCCGCTGCCGTTCGACGTCGTCGTCGTCGACGAAGCGTCGATGATCGACCTGCCGCTGATGGCCAAGCTGGTCGAGGCGGTGGCGGACGGCGCGCGGCTGCTGCTGCTCGGCGACCCGGACCAGCTGCCGTCGGTGGAGGCCGGCGACGTGCTCAGCGGCGTGCTGCGCGCCGCCGGCGATGGCGGCGCAATCGTGGTCGACGATGCCGTCGCGCTGCAGCCGCTGCTCGGCCCCCCCGGCGCCGACGCGCTGCCGCGCGCGCCGGCGTTTGCCGGCCGCCACGTGCACCTGACCCGCGGCTACCGGCAAAGCGCCGCGCTGCAGCTCGCGCCGCTCGCCGCCGCGGTCCGCGACGGCGACGCCGACGCCGCGCTGGCGCTGCTGCGCGGCGGCGCGCTGGGCGGCGTGCAGTTCCACGACGGGCTCGCCGACCCGCTGCAGGCGCGGCGCGACGCGCTGATCGCGCACTGGTCGGCGCTGGCCGACGCCGACGACCCGGCGCGGGCGCTGGCGCTGGCCGGCCGGTTGCGGGTGCTGACCGCGGTGCGCGACGGCCCGCAGGGCGCGCGTGGGCTCAACGCCCGCATCGAGGCGCTGCTGTCGGCGCGCGCCCAGTCCGCGGCGGCCGGCGTGGCGTCGCGTCGTGCGGCCGCAGGCGAGCGCTACTTCCACGGGCGGCTGCTGCTGGTCACCGAGAACAGCTACCGCCATCGCCTGTTCAACGGCGACATCGGCGTGTGCCTGCAGGACGACGACGGCGCGGTCGCCGCGTGGTTCCCGGGCACCGACGCCGCCGCGCCGCGCGCCTTCCACCCCGCGGCGCTGCCGGCGCACGACAGCGCGTTCGCGATGACGGTGCACAAGGCGCAGGGTTCGGAGTTCGACCGCGTGTGGCTGCAGCTGCCCCGGCAGGACGCGCGCGTGCTGTCGCGCGAGCTGGTCTACACCGCGATCACCCGCGCGCGCGCCGAGCTGCACGTCTGCGCGTCCGAGCCGGTGCTGCGCGCGGCGCTGGCCCGCCATGCCGGCCGCGTATCGGGGCTGGCGTGGCGGCTGCGCACGCCGATCGACTGACCGCCGGCTTGAACGCGCCCGCCGCGGTGCCCACCTTGGTGGAACGCGGCGTCGCGCCGGTCGTGCATCCCCGCGCCGCGCGCGGGCGTAAGGATCGATTGCAGTAGCATGCCCCTCCCCACCGAGACCCCGCCGCCATGGCCGACTCCACCAAGCCCTCCCGCGAACAGGCCGAAGCCGCGGTCCGCACCCTGCTGGCGTGGGCCGGCGACGATCCGACGCGCGAAGGCCTGCTCGACACGCCCAAGCGCGTGGTCAAGGCCTACACCGAATGGTTCGGCGGCTACGCGGTCGACCCGGGCGAGTACCTGCAGCGCACGTTCCAGGAGGTCGAGGGCTACGACGAGATGATCGTGCTGCGCGACATCGAGTTCGAGAGCCACTGCGAGCACCACCTCGCGCCGATCATCGGCAAGGCGCACGTGGGCTACCTGCCCAATGGCAAGGTCGTCGGCATCAGCAAGCTCGCGCGCGTCGTCGACACCTACGCCAAGCGCCTGCAGGTGCAGGAGAAGATGACCGCGCAGATCGCGCAGGTGATCCAGGAGGTGCTGCAGCCACGCGGCGTCGGCGTGGTGATCGAAGGCGCGCACGAGTGCATGACCACCCGCGGCGTGCACAAGCGCGGGGTCAGCATGATCACGTCGAAGATGCTCGGCACGTTCCGCGACGACGCGCGCACCCGCGCCGAGTTCCTGCGCTTCATCGACGTCGGCCCCGGCCGCTGATGCTGTAGCGCGCGGCCAGCGCCGCGACGCCGTTCGACCCGACGCCCGGCCCCACGTGGAGCCGGGCGTCGTCGCGTCAGGCCGCCGCGCTGGCGCCCGCGACCGCGCGCGCCGGCAGCGTCGCGAGGTAGCGGCCGATCCCCACGGCCGCCTCGCGCCCCTCGAACGCCGCGGTGACGACCAGGTCGGCGCCGCGCACGCAGTCGCCGCCGGCGAACAGCCGCGGGTGCGCCGTCTGGAACGGGAACGCGCCGCGCGCGCCGGACGTGGCGATCCGCCCGGCGTCGTCGAGCGCGACCCCGTGCGCGGCCAGCCACGCCGGCGGATCCGGCTGGAACCCGAACGCGATGATCACCACGTCCGCGTCGAGCACCGCCTCGCTGCCCGGCACCACCTCGGCGAGCCGGCGGCCGCGCGCGTCCGGTGCCCCCAGCACCGTCTGCGCGACGCGCACGCCGCGCACCGCTGCGTCATCGGCCGCGCCGTCGCCGAGCAGCGCCAGTGGCTGGCGGTTGAACAGGAACTGCACCCCTTCCTCGCGCGCGTTGGCGACCTCACGCGCGGAACCGGGCATGTTCGCCTCGTCGCGCCGGTACACGCACTGCACGCTGCGCGCGCCCAGCCGCACCGCGCTGCGCACGCAGTCCATGCCGGTGTCGCCGCCGCCGAGCACGACCACGCGGCGGCCGCGCAGGTCGGGCAGCTCGATGCGGTCCTCCCAGCCGGCGATCGGCCGGCCGGCCGGGTCCGCGCCGGTCACCACGCGGCCGTTCTGCACGAGGAACGGCAGCGCCGGCAGCACGTTCGCCAGCTCCTGGCCGGGCAGGCCGCCGTCGGTGTAGCGGGTCGCGCCGGTGGCGAGGAACACCGCGTCGAAGTCGTCGAGCAGCGCGTCGAGCGTGACGTCGCGGCCCACTTCCACGCCGAGACGGAACTCCACCCCCATGCCCTCGAGCACCTCGCGGCGCAGCGCGACGACGCCCTTGTCGAGCTTGAAGCCGGGGATGCCGAACTGCAGCAGGCCGCCGGCCTGCTCGTAGCGGTCGAACACCACCGCGTCGATGCCGGCGCGCGCGAGGCGGTCGGCGCACGACAGGCCCGCCGGCCCGGCGCCGACCACCGCGACGCGGCGGCCGGTGCGCGGCGCATGCGCGAGCGACGGGCGCCAGCCCTCGGCCAGCGCGCGATCGACGATGTACTTCTCGACCGCGCCGATCGTGACCGCGCCGAAGCCGTCGTCGAGGGTGCAGCTGCCCTCGCACAGCCGGTCCTGCGGGCACACGCGGCCGCAGATCTCCGGCAGCGGGTTGGTTTCGTGGCACAGCTCGGCGGCCTCGACGACGCGGCCCTCGCGCGCCAGCTCCAGCCAGCGCGGGATCGCGTTGTGCAGCGGGCACTTCCAGCTGCAGTACGGGTTGCCGCAGTCGAGGCAGCGGCCGGCCTGCTCCTTCGCCTCGGCCTCGCCGAAGCGGCCGTAGAGCTCGCCGAAGTCGCCGTCGAGGCGCAGCTGCAGCGGGATCCGCGCCGGCATCGCGCGCGGCGCGTCGCGGAAGAGAAAAGGCTGCTTGAAAGCGCCATCGCGCCGTGGATCGGTCTTCCGGCTCATGCGCTACTCTCTCCGCAGCTGCGCGCGCGCGGGGCAGCAACAGCCCCGTTCGCAAGGGGGCGCGCCACAGGCGCGGGGATGGAGAGCGCACGGCGGGGCCCGCGGTCGGCGACGCCGACCGTGGGGGTGTTCGTGCGCAGCAGGAAGAACGCAGCCCTCATGCGGCCCTCTTCAGCGTGTCGGCCAGCGACTCCAGGCTCGCCGCCTTGGGCTTCACCAGCCAGAACTTGCCGAGGTAGTCGCGCAGGTCGCTGAGCACGCGCAGCGCCCAGCGGCTGCCGGTCAGCGCGATGTGGGTCTCGAGCAGGCCGCGCAGGTGCGCGCGGTGGTGGTCGAAGCCGTCGCCGCCGATGCGCAGGATGTCGACCAGCTCGTGGTTGTAGCGGTCGACGAAATCGCGGTCGAGGTCGAGCACGTAGGCCATGCCGCCGGTGAAGCCGGCGCCGAAGTTCAGCCCGGTGCGGCCGAGCACGACCACCGCGCCGCCGGTCATGTACTCGCAGCAGTGGTCGCCGGCGCCTTCGATCACCGCGGTCGCGCCGGAGTTGCGCACTGCGAAGCGCTCGCCGGCGCGGCCGGCCGCGTACAGCGCGCCGCCGGTGGCGCCGTACAGGCAGGTGTTGCCGAGGATCGGCGACTCGTGCGGCACCCAGCCGGCGCCGGTCGGCGGGCGGATCACGATGCGGCCGCCGGCCATGCCCTTGCCGACGTAGTCGTTGGCCTCGCCCTCGAGTTCGAAGTGCAGCCCGCCGGCCTGGAACGCACCGAAGCTCTGCCCAGCGCTGCCGCGGAAGCGCACGTGCAGCGGCGACTCGGCCATGCCGTGGTTGCCGTGCGCGCGCGCGATGCGGCCGGACAGGCGCGCGCCGATGCTGCGGTCGGTGTTGCGGATCGGGTAGTCGAACACGCCGCCGGCGCGCTGCGCGATCGCGTCGGCGAGGTCGCGCTCGAGCGTCGCGGCCAGCCCGTCGGCCGCGGCGCGCGGCACCGGCGCGCCGCAGTGGCCGCCGTGCGCGAGGCCGTCGTGGGCGAGCAGCGGCGCCAGGTCGAGGTGGCGTCCGCGCGCGGTGTCGCCGGGCAGCTGCTCAAGCAGGTCGACGCGGCCGACGACCTCGCCGAGCGTGTGCGCGCCGAGCTGCGCCAGCCAATGCCGCACCTCCTCGGCGAGCAGGCGGAAAAAGTTCTCGACGCGCTCGGGCAGGCCGGTGAAGTGGTCGCGGCGCAGGCGCTCGTCCTGCGTCGCCACGCCGGTCGCGCAGTTGTTGAGGTGGCAGATGCGCAGGTACTTGCAGCCCAGCGCGATCATCGGCGCGGTGCCGAAGCCGAAGCTTTCCGCGCCGAGCAGCGCGGCCTTGACCACGTCGAGCCCGCTCTTGAGTCCGCCGTCGGTCTGCAGGATCACCCGTTCGCGCAGGCCGTTGCCGAGCAGCGCCTGGCGTGCCTCGCTCAGGCCCAGCTCCCACGGCGTGCCGGCGTAGCGGATCGAGCTGATCGGGCTGGCGCCGGTGCCGCCGTCGTGGCCGGACACGGTGATCAGGTCGGCGCCGGCCTTGGCCACGCCGGCGGCGATCGTGCCCACGCCGGCGTGCGAGACCAGCTTCACCGACACCAGCGCGTCGGGGTTGACCTGCCTGAGGTCGAAGATCAGCTGGGCGAGGTCCTCGATCGAATAGATGTCGTGGTGCGGCGGCGGCGAGATCAGGCCGATGCCGGGCCGCGCGTGGCGCAGCCGCGCGATCGTCGCGTCGACCTTGTGGCCGGGCAGCTGGCCGCCTTCGCCGGGCTTGGCGCCCTGGGCGACCTTGATCTGCAGCACCTCGGCATTGACCAGGTACTCCGGCGTCACGCCGAAGCGGCCGGACGCGATCTGCTTGATCTTCGACACCTTCGCGGTGCCGTAGCGCGCCGGGTCCTCGCCGCCCTCGCCGGAGTTGCTGCGGCCGCCGAGCCGGTTCATCGCGATGGCCAGCGCTTCGTGCGCCTCCGGCGACAGTGCGCCCAGGCTCATCGCCGCCGAATCGAAGCGGCGAACGATGTCCGCCACCGGCTCCACCGCGTCCACGTCGATGGCCGGGCCGGCGGGTCGGAGTTGAAGCCAGTCCCGCAGCGTCGACGGCGGGCGCTCGTTGACCGTCGTCGCATACGCCTGCCAGTCGGCCCAGTCGCCGCTGCGCACCGCCTGCTGCAGGCGAACCACCACGTCCGGGTTGAACAGGTGGTACTCGCCGTCGGGCGTGTAGCGCAGCAGCCCGCCGATCTCCGGCAGCGCGTTGCCGTCCCATGCCAGCCGCGCCAGGTGCGCGGCGTCGGCCTGCAGCGCGGCGAAGCCGGCGCCGCCGATGCGCGCGGCCGCGCCGGCGAAGCACAGGTCGACGACCTCGCGGTCGAGCCCGATGATTTCGAACAGCTGCGCGCCGCGGTAGCTGCCGATCGTGCTGATGCCCATCTTCGAGATGATCTTCAGCAGGCCCTTCTTGATCCCGCGCCGGTAGCTGCGGCCGATCTCGGTGACTTCGCCGTGCAGGGTCTTCAGGATCCCGCGCGTGCCCAGGTCGTGCAGCGTCTGGTACGCCAGGTACGGGTACACCGCGGTGGCGCCGAAGCCGATCAGGCAGGCGAAGTGGTGCGGGTCGCGCGCGGTGCCGGTCTCGACGATCAGGTTGCTCTCGCAGCGCAGCCCGGTGCGCACCAGGTGCTGGTGCACCGCGCCGGTCGCGAGCAGCGCGTGCGCCATCAGCCGGTCGCGCTGCGGCCGGCGGTCGGACAGGATCAGCAGCACGTGGCCGGCGCGCGCGGCGGCCTCGGCCTCGGCGCAGATCCGGCGCAGCGCGGCCTCGAGGCCTTCGTCCGGCGCGTAGTTCAGGTCGAGGTAGCGGTGCGCGCCGTCGAACGGGGCCATCGCGAGCAGCTGTTTGACCTTGCGCTGCGACAGCACCGGCGAGTTCAGCAGCACGTGGTTGGCGTTGCCGGGCCCGTCGGCGAACACGTTGCCCTCGCGGCCGATCTGGGTCGCCAGCGACATCACGCAGTCCTCGCGCAGCGGGTCGATCGGCGGGTTGGTGACCTGCGCGAACGCCTGGCGGAAGCCGTCGTACAGCGGCCGCACCTGCTGGCTCAGCACCGACACCGGAAGGTCGTCGCCCATCGAGCCGGTCGCCTCCTGCTCGGTCTCGGCCAGCGGCCGCAGCACCTGCTCGACCTCTTCGCGGGTCAGCTGGAACAGCTTCTGGAAGCCCGCGAGCGTCTCGCGCTCGAACGGGTCGGCGGTCAGGCTCGGGTCGATCAGCTCGGTCTGCAGGTAGGTCGTGCCCTGCTTGAGCCAGCGCTTGTACGGCGCGCGCTTGCGGTTGATCGCGTCGATCGCCTCGCTGTCGAGCAGCTCGCCGGCCGACAGGTCGACCGCGATCATCTCGCCCGGACCGAGCTTGCCCTTGGCCTCGATCTCGTCCGGCGGCAGCTCCCACACGCCGGCCTCCGACGCGATCAGGAAGTGGCGGTCGCGGGTGCGCAGCCAGCGAGCCGGGCGCAGGCCGTTGCGGTCGAGCGTGCACGCGGCGAAGCGACCGTCGAGGGTGACGATGCCGGCGGGGCCGTCCCACGGCTCGCAGTTCAGCGCGTAGTACTCGTAGAACGCGGCGAGGTCGGCGTCGCGGTACTCCAGCGACTGGGTCGCCGGCGGGATCAGGATCCGCATCGCCTTCAGCAGGTCCATGCCGCCGGCCAGCAGCACGCCGAGCATGTCGTCGAGGCTCTGCGAGTCGGAGCCGTCGACGGTGATCACCGGGTCGAACTCGCGCAGGTCGAGAGCCGGCGTGTGCCAGGCATGCGCGCGCGCCTGCGCCCACACGCGGTTGCCGGCGATCGTGTTGATCTCGCCGTTGTGCGCCAACAGCCGGAACGGCTGCGCGAGCGGCCAGCGCGGCGCGGAGTTGGTCGAGAAGCGCTGGTGGAACACGACCGCGCTGGTGGTGAGGTCGTCGCGCCGCAGGTCCGGGAACAGCTGCACCAGCCGGTCCGGCAGCACCATGCCCTTGTAGCCGAGCGTGGTCGCCGACAGCGACACGACGTAGAAGTCGGCCAGGTTGCGCAGCGCCTGCTCGGCCCGCCGGCGCGCGAGGAACAGCGCGCGCTCGAAGCCGGTCGCGTCGGCGCCGCCGGCAGCCGGTACCACGAACACCTGTTCGATCCGCGGCATCGAGTCGCGCGCGCGCTCACCGCACGCGCTCGCGTCGACCGGCACCGCGCGCCAGCCGGCAACGTCGACCTGCTCGCGTGCCAGCTGCGCGGCCAGCGTCTCGCGCGCGCGGCGCGCGCCGGCGTCGTCGTGCGGCAGGAACACCAGCCCGGCGGCGAACGTGCGCGGCAGCGGCAGGCCCGCCTCGGCCGCGAGCCGGCGCAGGAACGCGTCCGGCTGGCGCAGCAGCAGGCCGCAGCCGTCCCCGGTCAGGCCGTCGGCGGCGACGCCGCCGCGGTGGGTCATGCGCACCAGCGCCTCGATCGCGCGGTCGACGATCGCCCGGCTGGGCTGGTCGTCGAGCTGGGCGATCAGTCCGAACCCGCAGGCGTCGTGCTCGTCGCGCGGGTCCCACAGCGGGGCCGGCGGCGGGGACGGGGACGGGCGGGGCGGCGCTGCGGGCATCGCGGGGGTCCTCGACGGCGGGGTCGGGCTCCCGGGCGGGCGCGGGAGCGCGGCGCGCAGGACCCCCCGCCGGCCCGGCCGCACCGGGCGGCGCGGGGGCAGGCGATCGGTCCAAGCGTGGCCCGACTAGAGCACAATTTGTGCGCTGCGGCAAACCGGTAAACCGTTGAAAATGAAACGGTTTCCGCTGTAACCGTACGGCGGCGTGCGGGCCGCTCGGGCGGTGCGTGGAGACCGCCGCGAATCGGCGCGCGACCCGCCCGCGCAACGGCTCCGGGCCCCGCGCGACCTTGGCGCTAGACTGCGCGCCTGCCTGTTCCGCGCCGATCCCCCGTGACCGACTCCCCCTCGCCGGCCGCCCCGGCCGCCCCGGCCGCGCCCGGCCCGCGCCGCGCGGCGCTGGTCTTCATCTTCGTTACCGTGCTGATCGACGTGCTGTCGTTCGGCCTGATCATTCCGGTGCTGCCGCACCTGGTCGAACAGTTCGCCGGCGGCGACACCGCGCACGCGGCGTACTGGGTTGGCGCGTTCGGCACCGTGTTCGCGGCGATCCAGTTCCTCTGCTCGCCGATCCAGGGCGCGCTGTCGGACCGCTTCGGCCGGCGCCCGGTGATCCTGCTGTCGTGCCTCGGGCTCGGCCTCGACTTCGTGTTCATGGCGCTGGCGCCGTCGCTGGCGTGGCTCTTCGTCGGCCGGATCATCTCGGCGATGACGTCGGCCAGCTTCAGCACCGCGAACGCGTACATCGCCGACGTGACCCCGCCGGAGCAGCGCGCGAAGAGCTTCGGGATGATCGGCGCGGCCTTCGGGCTGGGCTTCATCGTCGGCCCTCTGATCGGCGGCCAGCTCGGCGCGATCGACCTGCGCCTGCCGTTCTGGTTCGCCGCGGGGCTGGCGCTGCTGAACTTCCTGTACGGCCTGTTCGTGCTGCCCGAGTCGCTGCCGAAAGAGCGACGCAGCGCGCGCTTCGACTGGTCGCACGCGAACCCGGTCGGCTCGCTGCTGCTGCTCAAGCGCTACCCGCAGGTGTTCGGCCTGGCCGCGGTCGTGTTCCTGGCCAACCTCGCGCACTACGTGTACCCGAGCGTGTTCGTGCTGTTCGCCGACTACCGCTACGGCTGGGGCCCCGGCGAGGTCAGCTACGTGCTGGCCCTGGTCGGGGTGTTCAGCGTGATCGTCAACGCACTGCTGGTCGGGCGCGTGGTCAAGGCGCTCGGCGAGCGGCGCACGCTGCTGTTCGGTCTCGGCTGCGGCGTGGTCGGCTTCTTCATCTACGCGCTCGCCGACCGCGGCTGGATGTTCTACGTCGGCCTGCCGATCAGCGCGCTGTGGGCGCTGGCCGCGCCGGCGACGCAGGCGCTGATCACGCGCCAGGTCGGCGCCGACGTGCAGGGCCGCATCCAGGGCGCGCTGATGAGCCTCGTCAGCCTGGCCGGCATCGCCGGGCCGGCGCTGTTCGCCGGCAGCTTCGGCTGGTTCATCCGCGATGCGGCGCCGCTGAAGCTGCCCGGCGCGCCGTTCTTCATCGCCTCGGCGGTGCTGGCCAGCGCGGTGCTGATCGGCTGGCGCTACGCGCGCGCGCCCGCGGCGTCGCCAGCGTCGGCCTCGCAGGCGGCCTGAGCCCGGCCGAGCGCAGCTTGCCGGCGCGTTGACGCGCGCGCCGCGATGCTCGGCGCATGCCTGCCCGCGCCGCGTCCCCGTCCGTCCCCGACGCCAACGCGCACGCCGCCCGGCAGGCGGGCCTGCGCTACGTCAGCGACGCCGACCCCGGGATCACCCGCGTGCGCCGCGGCAAGGGCTTCGGCTACCGCGACGCCGACGGCGCGCCGGTGCGCGACGCCGACACGCTCGCGCGGATCCGCGCGCTGGCGATCCCGCCGGCCTACGTCGACGTGTGGATCTGCGCGCGCGCCGACGGCCACCTGCAGGCGACCGGGCGCGACGCGCGCGGGCGCAAGCAGTACCGCTACCACCGCGACTGGCAGCACGTGCGCGGCGACGGCAAGTTCGAGCGGATCGTCGCGTTCGGCGAATCGCTGCCGCGGCTGCGCCGCACGCTGCGCCGCGACCTGGCGCTGCGCGGGTTCCCGCAGCCGAAGGTGCTGGCGATCGCGGTCGCGGTGATGGCGCAGACGCTGGTGCGGGTCGGCAACGACGCCTACGCGCGCGACAACGGCTCGTTCGGCCTGACCACGCTGCGCAACCGCCACGTCGCGTTCGTGCAGGGCGGGCGGGCGCGGCTGCAGTTCCGCGGCAAGGGCGGGCTGGTGCACGAGCGCGTGCTCGACGACCGCGCGCTGGTGCGGCTGCTGCGCCACTGCCAGCAGCTGCCCGGGCAGGCGCTGTTCCAGTACCGCGACGACGACGGCGCGGTGCAGCCGGTCGACTCCGGCCAGCTCAACGACTACCTGCGCGCGGCGATGGGCGAGGATTTCACCGCCAAGGACTTCCGCACCTGGGGCGGCACGCTCGAGGCGTTCCGCCGCTTCGCCGCGCGCCCGGCGCCGGAGCCCGACGCCTCGCAGACCGCGCGCGACCGCGCGGTGCGCGAGGTGATCGCCGAGGTCGCGCAGACGCTCGGCAACACCGTCGCGGTGTGCCGCAAGGCGTACGTCGACCCGGCAGTGCCGGCCGGCTGGCTCGACGGCTCGCTCGCGCGGGCCGCGGCCGACGCGCGCGGTGCGCGGCAGTGGGAGCAGGCGGCGCTGCGGTTCCTGCGCCGCGCGCACCGGGCGCCGCGCACGCGCGCGCCCGCAGCACCCGCGGCGCGCTGAGCGGCCGCGGTCAATCCCGGTCGTCGTCGGCGTCGACGGCGAGCCGCTCCGGCGGCACCGTCAGCAGCGACCACAGCGCCACGTCGCGGTCGGCCCAGTCGAACGCGGCCTCGTCGAGGATCGCCAGCAGCGTGTCGAACTCGTCCGGCTCGGCGTCGCGCCACGCGTCGGCGTGCTCGAACAGCAGCACCCGACCCGGCGCCGGCGGCGCCCACGACAGGTCGCCGAGCGCGTCGGCGAGCGCGTCCCAGTTGTGGCCGAACCAGTCCGGGAACGCGAGCGCGGCGGCGATCCGCGCCAGCACGTCGGCCTTCGTCGTCGCCCCGGCCAGGTCGACGCGCGCCACGGCGAAGCCGAGCGTGCGCGCGGCGGCGAGCATGCCGTCGCGGTCGTCGTCGCTGACGAAGTACGCGCCGGCGTGACCGGCGTCGGCGAGCTGGGCGGCGAGCTCGGCGGCGCTCATCGCGTCGCCCCCGGCGGATCGAAGCGGCGGAAGCTGCGGTAGTGGTCGGCGGTGTACCAGTACTCGGTCGGCGGGTCGCCGCCGGTCACGATCCTGCGCGCGCCGCGGTCGTCCGACCCGGGCGTGTCGACGGTGTACTCGCGGTAGTAACCGCGCGGCCGCGCCGGCAAACGGCGCTCGCGGTTCTGGAACACGCCGCCGTCCTGGCGGTATTCGAACGGACCGCCGCGCTCGATCGCGGCGAGCACCGGGCCGGCTTCCGGCGGCAGGAAATCCGGTAGCGGCGCGGCGGGGCGCTGCGCCGGGGTCGGCGTCGACGCCGGCAGTTCCACGTCGCGCCCGGCGCCGGGCGCGGTGGCCGGTGCGGGGACGGTGGCGGGGGACGGGGGCGGCGAGCCGTCGCGCAGGCCGTGCGACCAGACCCACAGCCCGACCAGCACGAGCGCGGCGAGCAACCAGTGGTGGCGGCGCATGGCGGCGGCTCCGGGGCGGACGGTGCCGCCAGTCTATGCGCCGCGGCGCGCGTCAGCCGCAGCGCAGGTTGGTGATGACGTTCTTCGCGTCGACGTCGATGTTCAACCGCCCCTCGCGGTACTCCATCGTCACCATCTGGCCGGGCGAGAGCACGCGCGCCATCTGCGCGCCCGCGGCGAGCCGGGCCTGCTCGACGACCTCGGTCGAGGCGACCTGGCCGAGCACGGCGTCGCGGGCGGCGTCGGCGTTGCAGCTCAGGCCGGTGGGCGGGGTCGGGTCGGCCATGGGCGGGGTGCTCGTGGTGCAGGCGGAGAAGGCGATCGCGATCGCCGCGACCAGCCCGCTGGCGCGCAGGCCGCGCGGCAGCAGCCCGCGCGGGGCACGGTGCAGGCGGCGCATCAGCCGCAACGCGCGGTGGTTATCGCGCCCCGGTCGTTGGTGATCAGGTTCAGGCGGTCCGGACGGAAGTCCATCGTCGCTGCGTCATTCGGGCCGAGCACGCGCACCGTGGCGCTGCCCGAGCCGACCCGCGCGCGCTCGACCACGTCCGGCGACGGCGCCATGCCGATCGCGCTGCGCGCGCCGTCGGCGTTGCACACGCCCGACACCGGCGGCGGTCCACCGGCCGGCGGCATCGGCGCGCAGGCGGTCAGGGCAGTCAGCGCCGCGAGCGTCGCGGCAAGGGTCAGGGGGCGCATGGTCGGACTCCGGTGGACGGATGGCGGCACCGTCGCCCGGGCCGCGTGTGCGCCGCGTATACGCAGACCCGCCGCGCCCCGGCGCCCGGCCTCAGGCCTCGGCCAGTCGCAGCAGCAGCCGCGCCAGCGTGATCACGTCCTGGCGGTTGTGGGCCAGCACGCGGCGCAGGTTGCGCGCGCTGCCGCCGCGCAGGTAGGCCAGCCACGCGGCCGGCGCTTCCGACCCGGGCAGGTCGTCCTCGCGCACGATGCGCAGCAGTTCGCGCTCGACCGTCGCCAGCCGGCAGTTCTCCCAGACCCCGCGGTAGCGGCGCCGGGTCGGGAACAGCAGGTCGACGTGGTCGAGCGGCGCGACCGGGCACGGCTGCCGCGCCAGCCGGTAGCGGGTCTTCAGCAGCGGCGCGTCGTAGCAGCGGCCGTTGTAGCTCGACAGCACGGTGCCGGGGCGCAGCCAGCCGGCGAACGTGCGCAGCATCGCGTCCTCGGCGGCGAGCGTGGCGATCGTCAGCTGGCGCACGCGCAGCCCGCCGTCGTGCCAGTCGGCCGCGCCGACCATGAACGCGCGCGTGCCGGTGCCGCCGGCCAGCCCGGTGGTCTCGGTGTCGAAGAACAGCAGCGCGTGCGGGTCGACGGCGTCGTCGCGCCGGGCGAACGCGAGCGGCACCGGCGCGTCCGGCGGCGGCAGCGGCACGCGCTCCTCGACGTAGAACAGGCCCGGCGCGATCTCCTCGCCGGGCACGTGGCGGTCGACCGGGCCGTGCGGTCGCAGCGCCACCGCCGGGCGCTCGCGCACGCCGAGCAGCCGCCGCAGCGCCTCGATCGACGTCGCCGCGCGCGGCGCGGGCGTGGTGATCGGGGGCGTGCGCACCTCCAGCGCGGCAGGCGGCGGTGCGGTCGGGTCGCCCGCGCACGGCGACTCGACGATTGCCGGATGTACGGCCACGGCCACGGGTGCAGCAGGCGGCGGCGCGTGCCCGCCGGCCTCGCGCTTCAGCGCGCGCAGCCGCTCGAGGGTGACGCTCACGGCGCGACCGCGTGGCGCAGCGACTCCGGCCGCAGTTCGGCATCGGCCAGCAGCGCGAGCACGCGCCGCGCCAGCGCCTTCGGCGTCGCGTCGCCGTCGTGCTCGTCGGCGGCCAGCACCGGGCCGACGCAGGCCGGGCAGCCGGCGCGGCAGTCGCAGCGCGCGACCAGCTCGACCGCGCGCTGCACCAGCTCGGCCTGGCGCAGCCACAGCGGCTCGCTGAGGCCGACGCCGCCGGGGAAGTTGTCGTACAGGTACACGGTCGGCACGAACTGGCGACCCTGGTCGAGCTCCACCGCATCGGCGCCGGCAGTGGCCAGCGCGCGCCCGTCGAGCCCGCGCAGCTGGCCGCGGCCGCCGGCGTCGGGCGTCGCGAACCACGCGCCGTCGCCGTTGCCGACCGCCTTCTGCAGGTCGCGTGCGTCGGCCATCACCGCGACGGTGGCGACCACGTGCAGCGCGTACGCCGCGCCGAGGAACCCGTCGAGCGCCTCCTGCCGGCTGGCGAACCACGCCAGCAGCGTCGCGTGCGGCAGCTGCCACCACAGCGCGGTGGTGTGCAGCTCCTGGTCGGGCAGCGTGACCGGCCCGTAGCCGATGTTCTCGTGGGTGTAGTAGCGGATCTTCTTGTAGCCGGCGACGCGGCGGACCACGTGCACCTCGCCGTGGTGGCAGTCGCCGCGCCCGGCGGCGCCGCCGTCGAAGCGTTCGAGCACCTTCAGCTGGGTGTAGTCGATCGAGTCTGTGTAGTAGTCGACGAAGGTGCGCGTGACGTAGGCCTTGCGACCCTCCCAGTCGAGCCGCTCGACCTGGTACGGGGTGCTCTGGACCATGTGGATCGCGCCCTCGTATAGGGTCAGCGCGGCGGCCGAGTAGTCGACCTCGGCGATGATCTGCTGGCGTCCGTCGGTGCGGTCGACGACGACGAAGTTGCCGTCGGCGACCGAGCGCAGCGACACCGCGTTGGCCGGGTAGCTGTCGGCGATCCACTCCCAGCGCTCGCCCTCGCGGTGCACGACGCCGGTTTCGGCCAGCGCCTCCAGGTACACCGACGGCTCGATCGGGCCGAACATCTCCGCGACGCGGAACGGCAGCTCGAACGCGGCGCAGCGGATGTGGTCGAACAGGATCAGCGGCTGGTCCGGCGCGATCCGCGCGTGCTCCGGCGGCGCGCCGGCGAAGAACTCCGGGTGCCGCACCACGTACTGGTCGAGCGGCTGCGAGCTGGCCACCAGCACGCCGAGGCTGGGCTGCTGGCGCCGCCCGGCGCGGCCGAAGCGCTGCCACGTCGCCGCGACCGAGCCCGGGTAGCCGTTGAGCACGACCACGTCGAGCGCGCCGATGTCGACGCCGAGCTCCAGCGCCGAGGTGCTGACGATGCCGTCGATGCGGCCGGCGCGCATGTCGCGCTCGGCGGCGCGGCGCTCGGTCGGCAGGTAGCCGCCGCGGTACGCGCGGATGCGCGGCGGCTTGCGCGGGTCGGCGTCGAACACGTCCTTGAGGTACTTGGTCAGCACCTCGACCATCAGCCGCGACTGCGCGAACACCAGCGTCTTCAGCCCGGCCTTCACCGCGATCCGGGCGATGCGGTTGCTCTGCGAGCGCGCCGACGCGCGCAGGCCGAGGTCGGGATTGACCACCGGCGGGTTCCACAGCAGCACGTGCTTGTCGCCGGTCGGCGCGCCCGACTCGGTGATCGCGTGGACGCCGTCCTCGATCAGCGCCTGCGCGTGCTCGCGCGGGTTGCCGATCGTCGCCGAGCACAGGATGAACTGCGGGCGCACGCCGTAGAACGCGCAGATGCGCTTGAGCCGGCGCAGCACGTTGGTGACGTGGCTGCCGAACACGCCGCGGTAGGTGTGGACCTCGTCGATGACGACGTAGCGCAGGTTCTCGAAGAACTGCGCCCACTTGGTGTGGTGCGGCAGGATCGCCTGGTGGAGCATGTCCGGGTTCGACACCACGATGTCGCCGTGCTGGCGGATCGCCAGCCGCGCGTCGCCGGGGGTGTCGCCGTCGAAGGTGAAGGCCTTCAGGCCGAGGTCGCCGGCGCGGCTGAGCTCGAGCAGCTCGGCGACCTGGTCCTGCGCCAGCGCCTTGGTCGGGAACAGGTACAGCGCCTTGTGGCCGCCGCGCGCGGACGCACCGGCGTGGCCGGCCACGTCGAGGTCGCTGGCGGCCGGTCCGGTGCCGGACGCCTCGTCGACGCGATGCACATCGGCCAGCGGCGCGCGCGCCGCATCGCGCCGGGCCAGCG
Source organism: Cognatilysobacter tabacisoli (assembly GCF_003586305.1). Classification (GTDB taxonomy): domain Bacteria; phylum Pseudomonadota; class Gammaproteobacteria; order Xanthomonadales; family Xanthomonadaceae; genus Cognatilysobacter_A; species Cognatilysobacter_A tabacisoli. The sequence continues at coordinate 276,155 of NZ_KZ987400.1, forward strand.
CCGCGGCGATCACCGGCAGCGTGTAGCACAGTGACTTGCCGGACGCGGTCGGCGTGACGATGGCCAGGTGCTCGCCGCGCTGCGCGGCTTGCCACGCCTGCGCCTGGTGCGCGTACAGCCGGTCGATGCCGCGCGCGCGCAGCGCCGCGGCCAGCGCCGGCGGCAGGTCGTCGGGCAGCGCGGCATAGTCTCCGGCGCGGCCGGGGATCGTGAAGTGGCCGGTGATGCGGTCGCCGTAGCGCCGCGCCAGCCGCGCACCAAGCTGCGCGCCGTCGGCGCGGTCGCGCACCGGCGCCAGCGAGGTGCTGCTTTCGGTCGCCGGCACGGCCTCGGCGCCGGCGCCGTCGTCGATCGCGCCGTGGGTGACGGGTACCAGCGCATGCTCGTTCATGGCGCGTCCTCCTGGGGGGCGCCAGTGGACTGCCGCGGCGTCTCACGCGGTGAGACCGGCGCGGTGCGGCGCGCGACGCCCGCGGCGCCGCGATCACCCGGGCACGGCGCCCGCCGGTCCACGCTCGCGGCGTGGACGCGGCTTGAGCGGGCGGCTTGACCTTCCCATGATGGGAAGGCGGACGCTACCCGCCTGTCCCGCACCCGGTCCCCCGCCATGAACGCTGTCGCCGCCCCCGCCCCGACCCGCCGCTTCGCGATCACCGGCATGACCTGCGCGTCGTGCGCCAGCCGCGTCGAGCGCGCGCTGCGCGCGGTGCCCGGCGTCAGCGACGCCAGCGTCAACCTCGCCACCGAGCGCGCCGACGTCGTCGCCGGGCCCGAGGTGACCAGCGCCGCGCTGGTCGCCGCGGTCGCCGGCGCCGGATACGGCGTCGCGCTGCGCACGGTCGACCTCGCGCTGTCCGGGATGAGCTGCGCGTCGTGCGTCGCCCGCATCGAGCGTGCGCTGGCCGCAGTGCCCGGCGTGGTCGAGGCCAGCGTCAACCTGGCGACCGAGCGCGCGCGCGTGCAGGTCGGCGACGACGTCGACGATGCCGCGCTGGTCGCCGCGGTGGCTGCCGCCGGCTATGCCGCGACGGTCGCCGGCGACGCCGCCACGCCGTCGACCGCGCAGCGCGACGGCCCGTCGTCGTCGGCGGCGCCGCGCGCCTCGCGCGAGGCCCGGCACCTGCTGATCGCCGCGGCGCTGTCGCTGCCGCTGGCGCTGCCGATGATCGGGCTGCTGTTCGGCGCGCACTGGATGCTGCCGGGCTGGCTGCAGCTGCTGCTGGCCACGCCGGTGCAGTTCTGGCTCGGCGCGCGCTTCTACCGCGCCGCGTGGGGCGCGCTGAAGGCGCGCACCGGCAACATGGACCTGCTGATCGCGCTCGGCACCAGCGCCGCGTACGGCCTGAGTGTCTATCACCTGCTGGTGCCGCCGCCGCACCACGGCGCCGCGCCGCTGTACTTCGAGGCGTCGGCGATCGTCATCACCCTGATCCTGATGGGCAAGTGGCTCGAGGCGCGCGCCAAGCGCCAGACCACCGCGGCGATCCGCGCGCTGCAGGCGCTGCGCCCGAGCGTCGCGCGCGTGCGCCGCGACAGCGTCGAGGTCGAGGTGCCGGTCGCGCAGGTTGCGGTCGGCGACGTCGTCGTCGTGCGCCCGGGGGAACGCTACCCGGTCGACGGCGAGCTGCTCGAGGGCCGCACCCACGCCGACGAATCGCTGATCACCGGCGAATCGCTGCCGGTCGCCAAGCAGGTCGGCGATCGCGTCACCGGCGGCGCGGTCAACGGCGAGGGCGCGGTCGCGGTGCGCACCGTCGCGGTCGGCGCCGAGAGCGCGCTGGCGCGGATCATCCGTCTGGTCGAGGACGCGCAGGCGAAGAAGGCGCCGATCCAGCGCGTCGTCGACCGGGTCAGCGCGGTGTTCGTGCCGGTGGTGGTCGCGATCGCACTGGTCACCGCGCTCGGCTGGGGCCTGGCGACCGGGGACTGGAACGCGGCGATCCTCAACGCGGTCGCGGTGCTGGTGATCGCGTGCCCGTGCGCGCTCGGGCTGGCCACGCCGACCGCGATCATGGCCGGCACCGGCGTCGCGGCGCAGGCCGGGATCCTGATCAAGGACGCCGAGGCGCTGGAGACCGCGCACCGCATCGCCACCGTCGCGTTCGACAAGACCGGCACGCTGACCGAGGGCCGGCCGCGGCTGGCCGAGCGCATCGCCGCCGACGGCGACGACCGCGCGCTGCTGGCGCGGGCCGCGGCGCTGCAGCGCGGCAGCGAGCACCCGCTGGCGCGCGCCGTGGTCGCCGCGGCCGACGCCGACGGGATCGCGGCCACCGCCGCGCGCGACGTGCAGGCGGTGTCCGGGCTCGGCGTGCGCGGGACGGTCGACGGCCGCGCGCTGCTGCTCGGCAGCGGCCGGATGATGCGCGAGGCCGGCGTCGACCTCGCCGCATTCGACGCGCGCGCCGAGGTGCTGGCCGCGTCCGGCCACACCGTGTCGTGGCTGGCCGAGCGCGGCGAACCCGCGGCCGGCGCGCGCCTGCTCGGCCTGCTGTCGTTCCGCGACCAGCCGCGGGCCGACGCGCGCGAGGCGGTCGCGCGGCTGCACGCGATGGGCGTGCGCACGGTGATGATCTCCGGCGACAACCGCGGCGCCGCCGGCGCGGTCGGCGCCGCGCTCGGCATCGACGCGGTGCGCGCCGAGGTGCTGCCCGGCGACAAGGCCGACGCGATCCGCGCGCTGGCCGCCGACGGCGTCGTGGCGATGGTCGGCGACGGCATCAACGACGCGCCGGCACTGGCCGCGGCCGACGTCGGCATCGCGATGGGCAGCGGCACCGACGTGGCGATGCACGCCGCCGGCATCACCCTGATGCGGCCCGAGCCCGGGCTGGTCGCCGACGCGATCGACGTGTCGCGCCGGACCACGCGCAAGATCCACCAGAACCTGTTCTGGGCGTTCGTCTACAACGTCGTCGGCATCCCGCTGGCGGCGTTCGGCCTGCTCGACCCGGTCGTCGCCGGCGCGGCGATGGCGTTGAGCTCGGTCAGCGTCGTCGCCAACACCCTGCTGCTGCGCACCTGGCACGCGCGCAGCTGACCCACCGTCCACCCGGAGCCAAACGCCATGCCCCGCAGCGACCGCACCCCGCGACCCGAACTGGCCGACGCGCGCGCCGACGGCCTGCACGAGATCGGCGCGTCCGCCGCGCTCAGCGGCGTCAGCGCCAAGATGATCCGCCACTACGAGGCGATCGGGCTGGTGCCGCCGGCGGCGCGCACGTTCGCCGGCTACCGGCTGTACGCCGATGCCGACGTGCACCGGCTGCGCTTCATCCGCCGCGCGCGCGGGCTGGGTTTCTCGATCAAGCAGATCGAGGCGCTGCTCGGGCTGTGGAACGACCGGTCGCGGGCCAGCGCCGACGTCAAGCGGCTCGCGCTCGCGCACGCGGCCGAGCTCGAAGCGCGGATCGCCGAGATGCAGGCGATGCAGCGCACGCTGCACGACCTCGCCCGCCGCTGCCACGGCGACGGCCGCCCGGAGTGCCCGATCCTCGACGGGCTCGACGGGCTCGACGGGCTCGACGGCGCGCAACCTGGCTGACCGGGCCCCCGGCGTTCACCGCCCGGCGACGGCGCCGGTCGGACAGTCGGGGACCCCCGCCTGTGGACGCGTCGCCATGGCCCGCCCGATCTGGACCGGAACGCTGTCGTTCGGCCTGCTCAACATCCCGGTCAAGCTGATGTCCGGCGAGCGCCGCGTCGACCTGCAGCTGCGCATGCTCGACAGCCGCGACAACGCGCCGATCCGCTACGAGCGCGTCAACGCCGAGACCGGCGAGGAAGTGCCGTGGAAGGAGATCGTCAAGGCCTACGAGTACGACAAGGGCAGCTACGTCGTGCTCGAGGAGGCCGACATCGCCGCCGCCGCGCCCGACCACAAGGAGTCGGTCGACATCGACGCGTTCGTCGACGCCGCGTCGATCGGCCCGGAGTTCTATGAGAAACCGTACGTGCTCGAGCCCGGCAAGAAGGCCGAGAAGGGCTACGTGCTGCTGCGCGAAGTGCTGAAGAAGACCAAGAAGGTCGGCATCGGCCGCGTGGTGATCCGCACCCGCGAGTACCTGGCCGCGGTGGTGCCGAAGGACGACGCGCTGCTGCTGCTGATCCTGCGCTTCGCCCAGGAGATCATCGACCCGGCCGACTACAAGCTGCCCGAGGGCAACCTGGCGAAGTGGAAGATCAGCCCGCGCGAGGTCGAGATGGCGCAGCAGCTGATCGATTCGATGGCGTCGAAGTGGGCGCCCGACACCTACAAGGACGACTTCCGCGACCGCCTGCACAAGGTCATCGAGCAGCGGGTCAAGACCAAGGAGGTCGTGCGCGCGCCGGTCGACGAGGACGCGCTGCCGGAGAACGCCGCGACCAACGTCATCGACTTCGCCGAGCTGCTGCGCCGCAGCCTCGAGAAGAAGGGCGGTGCGGCGCCGGCGAAGAAGGCTGCGGCCAAGGCGGCCGCGAAGGCCAGCAAGTCGCCGGCGAAGAAGGCGGCCAAGGCCCCGGCAAAGAAGTCGGCCGCCAAGAGCAAGCCCGCGCGGAAGGCGGGGTGATGCGCGGCGCGGGCGCCGACGTCCCCGGTCGCGCGGCGCCATTGCGCTTCGCCGGCGCGTAGGACGCGGCGATGGCGCTCGAGGAATACCGCCGCAAGCGACGCTTCGACCGCACCCCCGAGCCCGGCGACGACGCCCGCCCGCGCGCGCGCCGCGGCCGCCGCGAGCCGATGTTCGTCATCCAGCTGCACCACGCGCGCGCGCGCCACTACGACTTCCGGCTCGAGGTCGACGGGGTGCTGAAGAGCTGGGCGGTGCCGAAGGGGCCGTCGCTGCGCGCCGGCGAGAAGCGGCTGGCGGTCGAGGTCGAGGACCACCCGATCGCCTACGCCGAGTTCGAGGGTGACATCCCTGCGGGCCAGTACGGTGCCGGCCACGTCGACCGCTTCGACCGCGGCACCTGGTTCACCGACGGCGACGCGCTCGCGCAGATCGCCGCCGGCCGGCTCGACTTCACGCTCGACGGCGAACGGCTGCGCGGCCGCTTCACCCTGGTGCGCACCGGCAAGCCGGCGCGCCAGCCGCAATGGCTGCTGATGAAGCGCAGCGACGAGCACGTGCGCGACATCGACGCCGATGGACTGCTCGATGCGCCGTTGGATGCGCCCGTCGCCAAGCGCGCGGCGGCGCGCGCGCGAACGACGGCCGTTGCGGCGCAGTCGACTGCGGCAGGCCAGCGCGCGACCGCGAAGACGCGGTCTGCGGCATCGGCGTCGACGAAAGCGGCGACGAGGACGAGAAAGACCGCGTCAGCCGAGCCGTCACCGACGACACCGCGACCCACCAAGCGCGCCGCCGCCCGGCCCGCGCGCGGCGCCGGCTGGCGCGCGCGCGCGCTGGCCGTCGCCGGCAAGGGCGCGCTGGCGCCGCTGCCCGACGACGTCGAGCTGGCGCTGACCACGCTGCGCGAGCAGCCGCCGCCGGGCGACGGCTGGCAGCACGAGGTCAAGTGGGACGGCTACCGCGTGCTGGCGACCATCGCGCGCGGCAAGGCGCGGCTGCGCTCGCGCAACGGGCTCGACTGGAGCGGCGACTTTCCCGCGGTGAGCGCCGCGCTGGCGGCGCTCGGGCCGTCGACGCTGGTGCTCGACGGCGAGCTCGTCGCACTCGATCGCCACGGCCGCAGCGACTTCGCCGCGCTGCAGAAGGCGATCAAGGGCGGCCGCGTCGACGCGCTGCGGCTGGTCGCGTTCGACCTGCTGTACGTCGACGGCGTCGACCTGCGCGACGCGCCGCTGCGCGAGCGCCAGGCGCTGCTGCGCGACGTGCTCGACGCCGCGCCGTCGCCGGCGCTGGCGTTCAGCGAGCCGGTCGCCGGCAGCGGGCGCGATGCGTTCGAGGCGGCGGTCGCGGCCGGGCTCGAAGGCATCGTCAGCAAGCGCGTCGACGCGCCGTACCGCGGCGGCCGCAGCGGCCACTGGATCAAGGTCAAGCACGCGGCCAGCGAGGACTTCGTCGTGGTGGGCTACACCGCGCCGAAGGGCAGCCGCGGCAGCTTCGGCTCGCTGCTGCTGGCCACGCGCGAGGCCGGCGGCTGGCGCTACGCCGGCCGCGTCGGCAGCGGCTTCGACGACGCGACGTTGCGTTCGCTCGGCCAGCGCCTGCGCGCGCTGCACACCGACGCGCCGGCCGTCGCGCTGCCGGCACACGTGCCGTTCGCCGCGCGCAGCGTGCACTGGGTGACGCCGCGGCTGGTGGTCGAGGTCAACCTGCGCGGGCGCGGCAGCGAGGGCCTGGTGCGTCAGGCCAGCTTCGCCCGCGTGCGCGACGACAAACCGCTGCGCGACGTGGAGCCCGACATGCCGACCAAACCTGCGAAGCGCGCCGCGAAGGCCGCGCCGGCGACGAAAGCGACGAAAGCGACGAAAGCGACGAAAGCGACGAAAGCGACGAAAGCGACG
>NZ_KZ987400.1:282634-980495 GCF_003586305.1 Cognatilysobacter tabacisoli
GCGACGAAAGCGACGAAAGCGACGAAAGCGACGAAAGCGACGAAAGCGACGAAAGCGACGAAAAGCCGCGTTGCGAAATCCGCGCCGGGGGTCGCATTCGAGATCAGCAGCCCCGAGCGCATCGTCTACCCGGACGCCAAGCTGACCAAGGCCGACGTCGCCGCGTATTACGCCGCCGTCGCGCCGTGGCTGCTGCCCGAGCTGGCCGATCGCCCGCTGTCGCTGCTGCGCTGTCCGGACGGCACCGCCGGCACGTGCTTCTTCCAGAAGCACCACGCGCCGGCGTTCGGCCCGGCCGTGCACGCGATCCCGCTGCGCGAGTCCGACGGCGAGGACGACTACCTGTACGTGCGCGACGTCGACGGCGTGCTCGCGCTGGTGCAGATGAACGCGATCGAGTTCCACCCGTGGGGCGCGCGCGTCGACCGGCCCGAGCAGCCCGACCGGCTGGTGTTCGACCTCGACCCCGACGAAGGCATCGCGTGGCGCGACATCCAGGCCGCCGCGCGCGACGTGCGCGACCGCCTCGCCGAGATCGGCCTGCGCAGCTGGGTGCGGCTGTCCGGCGGCAAGGGGCTGCACGTGGTGGTGCCGATCCGGTGCGGGCCGACGTGGGCGCAGGCCAAGGCGTTCTGCGAGGCGTTCGCCGACGCGATGGTCGCGCAGGCGCCGCTGACCTACGTCGCGACCGCGTCGAAGGCGCGGCGCAAGGGCCGGATCTTCATCGACTGGCTGCGCAACGCGCGCGGCGCGACCAGCGTCGCCAACTGGTCGCTGCGCGCGCGCCCGGGCGCGCCGGTGGTGATGCCGCTGCGCTGGGAGGAGCTGGCGCGCACGCGCAGCGCCGCCGACTACGATCTGAAGAAGGCGCTGCGCCGCGCCGCGACGCTGGCGCAGGACCCGTGGCACGACCTCGCCGCGACCCGGCAGGCGCTGCCGCGCGGGTGAGTTACGTGGGCGCGGGGGGCCTGAGCGTGAAGGGCGTGGCCCGCGCGCTCAGGGCGCGCGCTGGGCGGTGCGCGTGGCCGCCGGCGCGGCCGCGTCCCACAGCCGCTCGCGCTCGATCGTCGTCGCCAGCGCCGCGGTGTAGCGTCGCGCGTCGCGCGCCGACAGGTGCGACCACTCCGGCAGCTCGAGCCCCCGCATCGACGGGTGGTCCTCGAAGTGCACGCCAGGCAGGCCGCTGCGCGCCAGCAGCAGGTCCCAGGTCTCCGCGCGCGGCAGGTGCTGCTGCTCGTAGGCGTAGTAGCGTCCGTCGCTCGGCGGGCGCACGAACACCACGCGCACGCCGCGCGCGCGCAGCGCGTCGACGGCCTTGAGGGTGCGCGCGATCTGCGCGTCGATCGCGGCGCGCTTGAGCGCCGGCGTGTGCATGCCCGGCAGCGGTCCGCCGAAGTCCTCGGCCCAGATGTCCTGCACCAGCGTGCGGTAGGCGGCGTCGAACTCGACCCGCGGCCAGATGTGGGTGTTGCGATCCGGGCCCAGGACCATCAGCTTGCGCACGCGCGTGCGCGGCGGCAGCCCGTCGCGCGCCGGCCACGCCTGCCGGCGCAGCACCGTCGGCAGGGCGAAGTCGGGGTCGTAGAACGCCAGCCGCGTTTCGAGCAGGTGCTTGCTGAGCCAGTGCCCGATGCGCTGCGCCGGCCCGCGGTCGTGGTAGTGCTTCACCGCGTCGCCGCGGTACGCGTAGCCGCTGAAGAACAGGTCCGGGGTCACGTCGACCAGCACCCGCCCGGTGAAATCGGGGTCGGCGGCGAGGTCCTCGAGCACCGGCAGCGGCGAGGTGCCCTCGAGCGCCAGTTGGATCGGCCGCTCGCCGGTGACCTGCTCCCACACCGGCAGCTGCACGTCGAACAGCACGCGCGAGGTGCCGACCAGCACCGTCGCGTCGCCTTCGCCGGCGTTGATCCGCGCGCGCTGCTCGGCCCACGCGCCGGCGCTGTTGCGGTAGCCCGGCGTCGCGTCCCAGGTCCGCCAGTACGCCTCCCAGCCGGCCAGCAGCACGGCGGCGCCGAGCATCGCGAGGACGAAGATGCGCCGCCACGGTTGCGCCGGCACGTCGCGCTCCGGCACCGGCTGGGCCACGCCGGGCCGGTCCGACGCGGTCAGGCGGACGAAGCCGGGGCGCTCGAAGCGGTCGGCGTCGGCCGCGGCGTCGAACGTCGCGGCGCCGTCGGTCGCGGCGGCGTCAGAACTGGAAGTAGATGAACGCATTGCCCGACCCCTGGGTGACGACCACCGCGAACAGCATCAGCGCCCACGCGCCCGACAGCACCGCCGGGCGCCGCCCGGCGATGAACGATTCCAGCGTGCGCGTGCGCATCAGCCAGTGCGCGCCGACGATCCCGGCGACGATCGCCAGCGCCGGCACCAGCTCCGACGTCGGCAGGATCGGCGCGGCGCCCGCGTTCAACCCGGCCATGCCGCGCAGCAGCGACCACGCCTCGCCGAAGCTGTCGGCGCGGAAGAACACCCACGTGACGTTGACCAGCGCGTAGGTCAGCAGCGCCAGTGCGAACAGTGCGAGCGGGCCCGGCCGGTACCCGGCGAAGCGCGCGCGCAGCACCCGCTCGGCCGCCAGGTACAGCCCGTGCAGCCCGCCCCACGCGACGAACGTCCAGCTGGCCCCGTGCCACAGGCCGCCGAGCAGCATCGTCGCCATCAGCGCGAAGTACGTGCGCGCCGGGCCGTGGCGATTGCCGCCGAGCGGGATGTACAGGTAGTCGCGCAGCCACGCCGACAGGGTGATGTGCCAGCGCCGCCAGAAGTCCGAGAAGCCGATTGCCGCGTACGGGAAGCGGAAGTTGTCCGGCATCGCGAAGCCCAGGCACATCGCCGCGCCGATCGCGGTGGTCGAGTAGCCGGCGAAGTCGCAGAAGATCTGCCCGCTGAAGGCCAGCGTGCCGGTCCACGCGTCGAGCGCGCCGGCGACCGTGCCGGGCCGCGCGTCGAACACCGACTCGGCCGCCGGTGCGAGGAAGCCGTCGGCCAGCACGACCTTCTGGAACAGGCCGAGCGTCATCAGCGCCAGCCCGAAGCGCAGCTGGTCGGGCGTCGCGCGGCGCTCGTGCGCGAACTGCGGCACCAGCTCGGTCGGCCGCATGATCGGCCCGGCGACCAGGTGCGGGAAGAACGTCACGAACAGCGCGTAGTCCAGGAAGTTGTCGGCCGGCTTGGCCCGCCGCAGGTAGATGTCGAGCGTGTAGCTGAGCGTGGCGAAGGTGTAGAACGAGATGCCGACCGGCAGCACGATGTCGAGCGCCGGCGGCGCGTAGGCGACGCCGGCCGACGCCATCAGCGCGCTGAAGTTCTCCATCAGGAAGCCGCCGTACTTGAAGTACCCGAGCATCCCGAGGTTGACCACCACCGAGAGCAGCATCCACGCGCGCCGCGCGGCGTGGCCCTGGGCGTGGACCAGCTTCTTCGCCGCCCACCAGTCGACCACCGTCGACACCCACAGCAGGATCACGAACGGCGGGTTCCACGCCGCGTAGAACAGGTAGCTGGCGACCAGCAGGTTGACCTTCTTTGTGGTCCAGCGCAGCGGCATCGCGTGCAGCGCGAGCACCAGCGCGAAGAACACGACGAACGTGAGCGAGTTGAAGACCATCGGCGAGCCCCGGCGCGGCCGCGGTGCCGCTCACCGGGCCAACGCGCCGCGCCCCGGCCTGCGGCCATCGCGCGGTCCCCGCGATGGGGGATGGCGCCGCATGGAAAAGGGCCGGCGCTTGCGCGCCGGCCCTTGGGTCACGCCGCGACGCGGTCGGCGCGGTCAGGCGACCTGCACGATCCGCAGCGGGTTGTTCCACTGCGCCAGCAGCTCGGCCTCGCGGGCCTTGGCCTGGTGCAGGTGCGCTTCCTTGACGTGGCCGTAGCCGCGGATGTGCTCCGGGATCGACGCGATCTCGGCGGCCAGGCCGACGTTGCCGCGGTCGAGCGTGGCCAGCAGGCCGTCGATCGTGGCCACGTAGTCCTCGATCAGCTGGCGCTCGCCGCGGCGCTCCTCGGTGTAGCCGAACACGTCCAGCCGCGTGCCGCGCAGGCGGCGGAACTTCGCCAGCCACTTGAACGCGGTCAGCACCCACGGGCCGTACTCGGCCTTCATCAGCTGGCCGTTGGCGTCCTTCTTCGCCAGCAGTGGCGGGGCCAGGTGGAACTTGAGCTTGTAGTCGCCGTCGAACTGCTGCTGCAGCCGGCGCTGGAACTCGCCGCTGGTGTACAGGCGCGCGACCTCGTACTCGTCCTTGTACGCCATCAGCTTGAACGCGTAGCGCGCGACCGCCTCGGTCAGGTCGGTGCTGCCCGGCGCCTTCGACTGCTCGGCGTCGCGCACGCGGGTGACGAAGCTGGCGTAGCGGTTGGCGTAGGCGGCGTCCTGGTAGTCGGTCAGGAACGCGATGCGGCGGCTGATCAGCTCGTCGAGCGAGCGCGACAGGCGCGCGTCGTCGAGTGGCAGGAACGCGACGGTGTCGGCGTCGGTCTGCGCGCTGCCGAGCGAGTTCGGCAGGTGGCGCAGGTCGTCGGCCTCGCGGGTCGGGCGCGGCGCGGACGTCGCGCCCCACTCGTTGCCCTCCCACGCGCCGGCCTTGAGCATCGGCAGCGCGTGCGGGGTGGCCTCGGCCGCGGTGGGGACGTTGCGCACCAGCCCGGCGGCCTGGGCGACGGCCTGCGGATCGACCACCGCCAGGCGGCCCCACGCGAACGCGGTCTTGTTCATCTCGACGGCGGCGCCGTTGAGCTCGACCGCGCGCAGGATCGACCCCAGCGACAGCGGCACCAGGCCCTTCTGCCACGCGTAGCCGAGGATGAACAGGTTGGTCGCGATCGCGTCGCCCATCAGCGCGGTGGCCAGCTGGGTCGCGTCGACCGGGTGCAGCCCCGAGCCGCCGAGCGCGGTGGTGATCGCCGCGACGATGTCGGTCGCCGGGAACTGCATGTCCGGGCGCGTGGTGAAGGTGCCGGGCATCGCCTCGTAGGTGTTCAGCACCACGTTGGCGCGGCCGGCGCGGATCTTCGACAGCACCCAGTAGTCGTTGACGACGACCATGTCGCAGCCGAGCACGAGGTCGGCCTCGCCGGCGGCGATGCGCACGGCGTGGATGTCGGCCGGGGTCGGCGCGATGCGGATGTGGGTCGTGACCGCGCCGCCCTTCTGCGCCAGGCCGGTCTGGTCGAGCACGGTCGCGCCCTTGCCCTCCAGGTGCCCGGCCATGCCGAGCAGCGCGCCGATGGTGACCACGCCGGTGCCGCCGACGCCGGTCAGCAGGATGTTCCACGGCTGCGACAGGTCGGTGGCGAACGTCGGCAGCGGCAGGTCGGCGAGCTTGTCCTTTGCCGACGAGCCCTTCTGCTTGCGCAGGTGGCCGCCCTCGACCGAGACGAAGCTCGGGCAGAAGCCATTGACGCAGCTGTAGTCCTTGTTGCAGTTGCTCTGGTCGATGTCGCGCTTGCGGCCGAACTCGGTTTCCTTCGGCAGCACCGACACGCAGAACGACTTCTTGCCGCAGTCGCCGCAGCCTTCGCAGACCAGCGAGTTGACCACGATGCGCTTCTGCGGGTCCGGCATCTTGCCGCGCTTGCGGCGGCGGCGCTTCTCGGTCGCGCAGGTCTGGTCGTAGATCAGCACCGAGGTGCCCTTGACCTCGCGCAGGCGCTTCTGCACCGCGTCGAGCTCCTTGCGGTCGTAGAACTCCACGTCGGACGGGAACAGGTCGCGCCGGCTCCACTTGGCGATGTCGTCGGACACCACGACGATCGCGTACACGCCTTCACTGCGCACCTGGTGGGCGATCTGCGGCACCGTCAGCGTGCCGTCGACCGGCTGGCCGCCGGTCATCGCGACCGCGTCGTTGTAGAGGATCTTGTAGGTGATGTTGACGCCGGCGGCGACCGACTGGCGGATCGCCAGCGAGCCGCTGTGGAAGTAGGTGCCGTCGCCGAGGTTCTGGAACACGTGCGGGGTGTCGGTGAACGACGCCTGCCCGGCCCACGTGACGCCTTCGCCGCCCATGTGCGTGAACGTATCGGTGCTGCGGTCCATCCACGTGACCATATAGTGGCAGCCGATGCCGCCGAGCGCGCGGCTGCCCTCGGGCACCACGGTCGAGGTGTTGTGCGGGCAGCCCGAGCAGTAGTGCGGCACGCGCGGGAACTGCGCGCGCGGCAGCGCCAGCTCGGATTCCTTCTCGGCCATCCAGCGCAGCACGTCGTTGATCCTGTCCGACGCGCTGCCCTCGACCAGCTGCAGGCGCTGGATGCGCCGGCCGATCACGCCGGCGATCGTCGCCGGGGTCAGCTCGCCGGTGCTCGGCAGGATCCACTCGCCGGCCTCGTCGTACTTGCCGACGATGCTCGGGCGCTGGCCCGGCCAGTTGTACATGTACTCCTTCATCTGCCGCTCGATGAAGGCGCGCTTCTCCTCGACGACGACGATGTCCTCGAGGCCTTCGGCGAACGCGCGGATGCCGACCGGCTCCAGCGGCCAGGTCATGCCGACCTTGTACACGCGGATTCCGAGGTCGCTGCACGCCTGCGCGTCGAGGCCGAGGTACTCCAGCGCCTGCAGCACGTCGAGGTAGCTCTTGCCGGTGGTGACGATGCCCAGCCGCGCGCGCGGCGAATCGAGGACCAGCCGGTCGATGCGGTTGGCGCGCGCGAACGCCTGCGCGGCCTTGACCGCGTAGCGGTGCAGGCGCATCTCCTGGTCCATCGGCGGGTCCGGCCAGCGGATGTTGAGGCCGCCGGCGGGCATCTCGAACGCGTCGTCGCCGGGCAGCACGATCTGCTGCGCCATCGGGTTGACGTCGACCGACGCCGACGACTCGACCGTCTCGGCGATCGTCTTGAAGCCGACCCAGCGGCCGGTGTAGCGCGACATCGCCCAGCCGACCAGGCCCATGTCGAGGATGTCCTGCACGCCGGCCGGGTTCAGCACCGGCATCATCGCGCTGACGAACTCGTCCTCGCTGCCGTGCGGCAGGGTCGAGCTGCGGCAGGCGTGGTCGTCGGCGGCCAGCGCCAGCACGCCGCCGTAGCGGCCGGTGCCGGCGGCGTTGGCGTGCTTGAACACGTCGCCGCAGCGGTCAACGCCCGGGCCCTTGCCGTACCACATGCCGTACACGCCATCGACCTTGGCGCCCGGGAACAGGTTGGTCTGCTGGGTGCCCCACACCATCGTCGCGCCGAGGTCCTCGTTGAGGCCCGGGGTGAACTTCACGCCGGCCGCCTCGAGGTGCTTGCTCGCGCGCCACAGCTCCAGGTCGAAGCCGCCGAGCGGGCTGCCGCGGTAGCCGGAGATGAAGCCGCCGGTGTTCAGGCCGGCCGCCTGGTCGCGCAGCCGCTGCATCAGCGGCAGCCGCACCAGCGCCTGCACGCCCGACAGGTAGATGCGGCCGTCGGTGCGCGTGTACTTGTGCTCGAGCGTGTAGTCGACGTCGAGCACCGAGTTGGTGAGCGCGGTGTTGGCCGAGGACGGCGAGCTGAGTTCGGCGGTGCTGGTCATGCGGGGCTCCGGCGCGGCGGGGGCCGCGTGGCTGACGACGGGACGCCCGGCGCCGTGCCGCACGACCGCGCCCGGGGCGCGCCGCGGCAAAGTGCCGAGCAAAGACTCGGAATTGTACCAAGCGCCGGCTCCGGGGCCCTTGGGCCGGCTGCCGGGCCGCCGCCGGGGCGGGCCGGCGGCGCCGCGATTGGCCGCCGGCGCTTGCTATCGTCGGCGTCCCCCTGCTCCCGGCCCGCCGATGACCGCGCCGCACCTCGTCCCGCTGGCCCCGTTCGACCTGGTGATCTTCGGCGGCTCCGGCGACCTCGCCCTGCGCAAGCTGCTGCCGGCGCTGCTGCACCGCTACCTCGACGGGCAGATCGTCGACGGCACCCGGATCGTCGCGATCGCGCGCGACGCGCGCAGCGACGACGACTACCGCGCCCGCGTCCGCGACGCGCTCGCGCCGGTGGCCGCGCGCGACCCCGGCGGCGAGGCCAAGCTCGACGGCTTCCTCGCCCTGCTGCACTACCGGCGGCTGGACCTGGCGAGCGACGACGGCTGGCCGGCGTTCGCCGACGAGATTCGCGCCGAGCGCCGCGTCCGCGTGTTCTACCTCGCGGTCGCGCCGGACCTGTTCGCCGCCGCCGCGCAGCAGCTGCACGCGTGGGAGCTGGTCGACGCCGACACCCGCGTGGTCGTCGAGAAGCCGATCGGCCGCGACGGCGCCAGTGCGCAGCGGATCAACGACGCGCTCGGCGCGGTGTTCGCCGAGCGCCAGGTGTTCCGCATCGACCACTACCTCGGCAAGGAGACGGTGCAGAACCTGACCGCGCTGCGCTTCGGCAACGCGCTGTTCGAGCCGCTGTGGCGGGCCGAGCACATCGACCACGTGCAGATCACCGTCGCCGAGACGGTCGGCGTCGAGGGCCGCGCGCCGTACTACGACCGCTCCGGCGCGCTGCGCGACATGATCCAGAACCACCTGCTGCAGCTGCTGTGCCTGGTGGCGATGGAGCCGCCGACCTCGCTCGACGCCGACGCTATCCGCGACGAGAAGCTCAAGGTGCTGCGCGCGCTGCGCACGATCGACGCCGGCAACGTCGGCGCGCTGAGCGTGCGCGGGCAGTACCGCGCCGGCGTCGCCGACGGCCGCGCGGTGCCCGGCTACGCCGACGAACTCGGCCACGCGTCGGCCACGGAGACCTTCGTCGCGCTGAAGGCCGAGGTGCGCAGCTGGCGCTGGGCCGGCGTGCCGTTCTACCTGCGCACCGGCAAGCGCCTGCCGGCGCGCGTGTCGGAGATCGTGGTGACGTTCCGCGACGTGCCGCACTCGAACTTCGAAGGCATCAGCGCGCTGGCGCCGAACCGGCTGGTGCTGCGCCTGCAGCCGGACGAGAGCGTGACGCTGTGGCTGATGAACAAGGTGCCCGGCCCCGGCGGGCTGCGGCTGCGCCAGGTGCCGATGGACCTGAGCTTCGCCGAGGCGTTCGGCGGCCGCCAGGCCGACGCCTACGAGCGCCTGCTGATGGACGTCGTGCGCGGCAACGCGATGCTGTTCATGCGCCGCGACGAGGTCGACGCGGCGTGGGCGTGGATCGACCCGATCCGCGCCGCGTGGGAGGCCGCCGGCGACGCGCCGAAGTCCTACACCGCCGGCACCTGGGGGCCCAGCGCCGCGGTGGCGATGATCGAGCGCGACGGCCGCACCTGGCATGACGATGCCGCCTGAGCGCCTGCGCGCGGTCGCGCCGGCCGCGGTCGCGCTGTCCGAGCGCGCGTTCGCCGACGGCGAGGCGCTCGCCGAAGCCCTCGCCCAGCGCATCGGCGACGACCTTCGCGCGGCGATCGCGGCGCGCGGCGACGCCCGCGTCGCGCTGTCGGGCGGGCGCACGCCGCGGCGCTTCCTGCAGCGGCTGGCGCGGCAGGAGCTCGACTGGTCGCGCGTGCGGGTGGTGCCGGTTGGCGAACGCTGGCGCTCGCCGGTGCACGAGCGCAGCAACGAGCGCCTGCTGCGCGAGCACCTGCTGCAGGGCCCGGCTGCCCCGGCGACGCTGATCCGGCTGCTGCGCCCGCTGCCGACGCCCGAGGCCGCGCTGCAGGCGGTCAGCGCCCAGGTCGCCGCGCAGGCGCTGCCGCTGGACGCGTGCGTGCTCGGCATGGGCGTCGACGGCCACGTGGCGTCGCTGTTTTCCGACATGGCGCGGCGCGACGTCGGCCTGCAGCCGGCCGGTCGCGCGCCGGTGGTCGCGGTGCGCAGCGCGCTGTCGCCGGAGCCGCGCATGAGCCTGACCCTCAGCGCGCTATTCAGCGCCGCCGCGCTGTACCTGCACGTCGAGGGCGACGCCAAGCGCCGCACCCTCGACGCCGCGCTCGCCGACCCGGCCAGCCGGCTGCCGATCCGCGCGCTGCTGGCGCAGGCGCCGGTCGTGCCGACGCTGTACTGGTGCCCCGGGCGCTCGCCAGGCGAGGCCTGAGTCCGGGCTGCCCCGCCGGCCGCGACGTCGTCACGTTGCCGCCGTGACCGCGCGCACGCCGCGCGCTAGGATGACGCGGCGCAACAGGGGGTTCCATGCCATGTCCATCCGCACGCCCGGGCCCGGCCCGCTCGCGCTCGCCGTCCTGCTCGCCGCCGCGCTGCTGGCGCCCGGCCCCGGCATGGCGCAGACGCTGCCGAAGCCGGCCGAGTTCTACTTTGATGCCGACGCCAACGCGCTGCGCCCGATCGTGGCCGTTCGCGACACCGGCGACGTGGCGATCCAGAAGCTGTTGAAGGCGATCGAGCGCAATCCGCGCGCGAAGGCCGAGCACGCGCAGCTGGCGCACCTGGCGATGGCCGGCGGCCGCGAGGACGTCGGCCGCGAGATGTACACCCGCGCGCTGGCGCGCATCGACCGCACCGACGTGATGTGGCGCGCGCTGATGTGGCGCTACGGCTGGGACCTGTACCGCGCCGGCGATGCCGACGGCGCGCTCGCGCAGTGGCGCACGCTGCACGCGTCGCGCAGCGTCAATGCCGCGTGGATGCCGCCGACATTCGCGCTCGCGCTGTGGACCGCCGGCCGCCGCGACGAAGCGGTGCAGTGGTACGCCGCCGCGGTGCGCAGCGAGCCGCAGCAGTGGGCGACCACCGCCGGCTACGCCACGCTGTTGCCCGAGTGGCGCGACAGCGAGCGCGCCACGCTCGCGCAGGTGCACGCCGCCTGGGCCGCCAACCCGCCGCGCTGGCCCTGACCGCGCGCCGACCGCGCGGCGCCGCGCGGTGACCGCTGGTCGAGGCTGATCGCGTTGGCTTGGCATTGCCGCTAGAGTCGGGGCCCGGCCGCACGCGGCCGCGCCACGCCGCCGCACCCGGCGCGTGACCAGGGGGAGGGACCGGATGTCCGTGTCGGGGTTGAGCGTTCTGGTCGTCGAGGACCACGGTTTCCAGCGCCGGATGGCGCTGCGTCTGCTCGCCGAGCTCGACGTCGGCGCGGTCCACGAGGCCGCCGACGGCCTCGCCGCGCTGCAGCTGCTCGAACGCCTGCCCAGCCCGCCGGACGTGGTCATGGTCGACCTCGACATGCCCGGCATGGACGGCATCCAGTTCATCGGCCAGGTCGCCGAGCGCGGCTTCGCCCGCGCGGTGCTGCTGGTCAGCGCGCTCGATCCGGCGCTGATCAACACGGTGCAGACGATGGCGCGCGCCTACGGGCTGCGCGTGCTGGGCAGCGTCGAGAAGCCGCTGACCCGCGACAAGCTGCTGGCCGCGCTGGAGCGCGCCGACGACGGCCACGCGCTCGACGAGGACGTCGTCCACGCCGAGCCGCCGGCCAACGCCGTGCACGCCGCGCTGGTCGGCGGCGAGATCGGCCCGTGGTTCCAGCCGCAGGTCGAGTTCGGCAACGGCCGCGTGGTCGGGGTCGAAGCGCTGGCGCGCTGGCACCAGCCCGACGGCCACGTGATGCGCCCGGCGCAGTTCCTGCCGGTGGTCGAGCGCGAGGGCCTGCTCGACGTGATGACCGACCACATGCTGCTGCACGCGTGCCAGTGGCGCCGGAAGTGGGACCGCCAGGGCCTGCGGCTGAAGGTCTCGGTCAACGTCTCGCCGGCGACGCTGGTCGATCCCGGCGCCGCCGACCGCTTCCAGCACATCGTCCAGTCGCAGGGGCTGGAGCCGCAGGACATCGTGCTCGAGGTCACCGAGAGTTCGGTCGCGACCGACCCGGCGCAGAGCCTCGGCGTGCTCGCACGGCTGCGGCTCAAGGGCTTCGGCCTGTCGATCGACGACTTCGGCACGGGCTACTCGTCGCTGGCGCAGCTGTCGCAGGTGCCGTTCACCGAATTGAAGATCGACCAGGGCTTCGTGTCCGGCGCGCACGCGCAGCCGCGCAAGCGCGCGGTGGTCGAGGCCAGCCTCGAGCTCGCGCGCAAGCTGTCGCTGAACGTCGTGGCCGAAGGCGTGGAGACGGTCGAGGACTGGCAGATGCTCGCCGACCTCGGCTGCGGCGTGGCCCAGGGGTACCTGATTGCGCAGGCGGTGCCGGGCGGTGACCTGGCCGACACGATCGCGCAGTGGCGCAGGCCCGGCCACTAGGCACCGCGATGCGGCTGCGCGACCGCTTCACCCGCCGCGGCATGCGCTACCAGCTGTGGGCGCTGTTCGCGATGTTCCTGCTCGCCGGCGCGGCGGTGCTGGTGATCGACGAGGTCGCCCGCTACCAGGCGCGGCAGTCGCTGCAGGCGCTGCGCGACGAGAGCCTGCAGCGCATGCGGCTGCTGAAGTCGGTGTCCGACGCGTACGGGCTCGACGTGGTCGACACCACCTTCCGCGTGCGCAACGCGCTGGTCAGCTGGGACACCGGCGTGGAGACGCTCGACGGCGCGACCGCGCGGATCGAGGCGGACTGGGCCCGCCTCGCGGCGATGCCGCGCACCGCCGAGCAGCAGGAACTGTTCGCGCAGACCGAGCGCGCGCGGGTGCGCGCCGACCGCGCCGCCGACAGCCTGCGCGTGATCCTGGTCGCGCGCGACATCGACGCGCTGGGCCGCTTCGCCGACGTCGAGCTGTACCCGGCGATCGACCCGGTCACCCACCGGCTGCAGCGTCTGGCCGACCTGGCGCTGGCCGACGCCGAGGTCGCCGTCGCCCGCGATCTGGCGCGCAGCAAGCGCGTCAGCCTGATGCGGGTGGGCCTGTCGCTGCTCGCGCTGGTGCTGATCGCGCTGCTCGGCCGGGTCGTGCTGCGCAATGCCTACCGCGGCGTCGAGAGCCTGACCTGGCTGGTGCGGCGGATGCGCGACCACGACTTCACCGCGGTGCCGGCGCACCACCCGCGCGGCGAACTGGGCACGGTGATGGATGCGTTCCTCGACATGCGCCGCGACGTGCTGGCGTTCGAGACCGAGCTGACCGACCAGCTGATGCGCAACGAGGCCACGCGCGCCGAGCTGACCCGGCGCGAGGCGTTCCAGCGCTCGCTGCTGGACGCCGCCCAGGTGGCGATCCTGGCCATCGACGCGCACGGGCGCTGGAGCGTGGTGAACCCGTTCGCCGAGGCGCTGCTGGGCTGGCGTGCCGACGAGATGCTCGGCCGCGTCGTGCGCTACGGCGGCGCGACGCGCGACGACGACGGGCCGATGCTGGTCACCGCCGAGCAGGTCGAGCACACCGCCGCGCGGCTGTCGCAGCGGCTCGGGCGCGAGGTGCCGACCGATTGGCGCGTGCTGGTCGCGCTGGCCGAGCTGCGGCGCCCGCCGGCCGAGGCGGTGCTGCGCCACCGCGACGGCCACGACGTGCCGGTGCTGCTGGCGCTGTCGGCGCTGCAGGACGACGACGGCGAGCACGCCGGCGTGATCGTGGCGGCCGCCGACCTGAGCCCGCTGAAGCAGCTCGAGGGCGAACTGCGCGCCAGCGAGGCGCGCGCGCAGGCGGCCAACGAGGCCAAGTCGCAGTTCCTCGCGGCGATGAGCCACGAGATCCGCACGCCGATGATCGGCGTGACCGGGATGATCGAGGTGCTCGCGCACACCCGCCTCGATGGCGAGCAGCGCCACGCGCTCAACGTGATCCAGCAGTCGTCGCAGTCGCTGCTGCAGATCCTCGGCGACATCCTCGACTTCTCGAAGATCGAGGCCGGACGGCTGGATCTCGCGCCGGTGGTCGTCAGCCTGCCGGCGCTGCTGCGCAGCACCGTCGCCAACTACGCCGGCGCGGCGTCGAGCCAGGGGCTGGCGCTGAACTGCACGATCGGGCCCGATGTGGCTCCAGCGCACCGCGTCGACCCGCTGCGGGTGCGGCAGATCGTCGCCAACTTCCTGTCGAACGCGATCAAGTTCACCCGCGAAGGCAGCGTCGAGGTCGCGCTGGATTCGCACGGCCCGGTGCCCGACGGCAGCGTGCTCGGCGCGCAGCGGCTGGAGGTACGGGTCACCGACACCGGCATCGGCGTCAGCGCCGAACAGCAGCAGCGCCTGTTCCAGGCGTTCAGCCAGGCCGACGGCGACACCACCCGGCGCTTCGGCGGCACCGGGCTCGGGCTGGTGATCTGCCGGCGACTGGCCGAGCTGATGGGCGGCGAGGTCACGATGGAAAGCGTGCCCGGCGTCGGCACGACGATGCGGCTGGTGCTGACGGTGCCGCGCGCGCGCGCCGAGGAGCTGCCGGTCGAGCCGGTCGACGCCGCGCCGGCGTCGCCGGCGCTGGTGCCGCGCCCGCTGCCGGCGGTCGACCAGGCCGAGCGCGAGCGCAGCCTGGTGCTGCTGGTGGACGACCACCCGATCAACCGGCTCGTGATCGGACGCCAGCTTTCCTTGGCCGGCTACGCCAGCGAATCGGCCGACGACGGCGCCGCCGCGCTCGAGCGCTGGCGCAGCGGCCGCTACGCGTTGGTGCTCAGCGACGTGCACATGCCGGGCCTCGACGGCTACGGGCTGGCGCAGGCGATCCGCGCCGAAGAGGCCGCCGGCGGCCGGCCGCGCACGCCGATCGTGGCGCTGACCGCGGCGGCAATGAAGGGCGAGGCCGAGCGCTGCCTTGCCGCCGGCATGGACGACTACCTGCCCAAGCCGGTGCCGGTGGCGACGCTGGCCGCGTGCCTGCAGCGCTGGCTGCCGCACACCGCGCCGGCGGCCGGCGGCACCGGCGTGGCCGCCGATGCGGGCGCGCCGATGCCGCAGCTCGACGCCGCGACGGCGCTCGACCCGGCCGTGCTCGACGCGATCAGCGGCGGCGACGCGGCCACCGCCGCCGCGGTGCTCGACGAGTACCTCGAGGCGACCGCGGCCGACCTGCGCGAACTCGCCGCCGCGCGCGACGCCGGCGACGCCGCGCGGATGGCGCGCGAGGCGCACAAGATCAAGGGCGCCGCGCGGCTGGTCGGCGCGACCGAAATCGCCGCCACCGCGCTGACGCTGGAGCTGCGCGCGCACGACGGCGAACTGGCGGCGCTGCTGCCGCTGGTGGCCGACGTCGAACTGGCCGCCGAGCGGCTGCGGCTGCTGGTCGCGCGCCGCGCGCGCTGAGCGGGCCGGTTAGCGGCGGTCGCGCTCGCTCGCGAGCCGGTCGGCGATCCAGCGCTCGGCGAAGCCGTCGAGCTGGGCGTTGAGCAGGAACCCGCAGTGGCCGCCCCACGGGGCGATCTCGAGCCGCGCGTGCGCCGGCAGCGCCAGCGCGCGGAACGCGTCGACCGGGATCACCGGGTCGTCCTCGGCCATCAGGATGCTGACCGGCACCTGCAGCGCCGCCAGCCGCTCGCCGGCGACCGAGTAGCCGTCGAAGTAGCGCTCGAGCGTGCCGAAGTCGGTGTAGCGCTCGACCATCCACTGGGTGAGCGGGCGCATGCGCAGGCCGAGCGCGCGGTCGTCGAAGTCGTGCGCCTGCGGGAACAGCGCGCGCTTGCGCGCCAGCGAGCGCCGCCACTTGCGCTCGAAGTAGCGGATGTACAGCGGGAAGCCGCTCTCCATCGCCTCCATCGTGCGCGCCGGGTCGAGCACCGGGCACACCGCGCACGCGTGCGCCAGCTCGAGCCCGGCGCCGGGCGCGCGCAGCGCGAGCCGCAGCGCGAAGTTGCCGCCGAGCGAGTAGCCGGCCACCGCCATCGGCCGCCGCGGGAACCGCCGCGCGACCTCCACCGCCGCGCGCACGACCTCGTCGATGCGGTTGGAGTGGAACATGCCCTCGTTGAGGTGGTGGGTGTCGCCGTGGTCGCGGAAGTTCAGCCGGAACACCTCGAAGCCGCGCGCCAGCAGCTCGGCCGCGGTCAGGCGCATGTAGCTCGAGTCGACGCTGCCTTCCCACCCGTGCAGCAGCAGCACCAGCCCGCGCGGGTCCATGCCGGGCACGACGCTGCGCAGGCCCATCAGGCGCACGCCGTCGCCGGCGTCGACCAGGTGCGGGGTCGTGGTCGCGCCGGCGGCGAGCAGGCGGCGCTCGCCGACGCGGCGGCGCAGCGGGCTCGAGCCCAGCACCGACTGCAGGTGCGGGTTGCGCAGCCAGCGCGCGGGGCGGTAGTCGGCGGCGGTCAGCATCCCGGGCGCGTCCATGCCCACGAACTTAGCCGCGTGGAGTCGAGCCGTCGCACTACCGGCTCAGCGCGCCATCGCGTCGACGATGCGCGCGCGGGCCAGTTCGGCGATGCGCCGGCGGCCGTCGGCGTCGCCGGGCGCGATCGGGGCGAGGAAGTGCACCTCGGCGCGGCGCGGCGGCTCGCCGAGCAGGCGCACGAAGT
Source organism: Cognatilysobacter tabacisoli (assembly GCF_003586305.1). Lineage (GTDB taxonomy): Bacteria > Pseudomonadota > Gammaproteobacteria > Xanthomonadales > Xanthomonadaceae > Cognatilysobacter_A > Cognatilysobacter_A tabacisoli. The sequence continues at coordinate 298,823 of NZ_KZ987400.1, forward strand.
TCGACAGGAAGTTCTCGCGCGGGCCGAACGCGACGACGGTCTGGGCCACGCCGCGGTCGCCGTAGCGCAGCGCTACCGGCTGCACTGGCACCCCGGCCTCGACCGCGGCCAGGAAGATCCGCGCGTGGAACGGGCCCACTTCGCCGCCGCCGCGCGTGCCGCCTTCGGGAAACACCCCGACCGAGCGGCCGTGGCGCAGCCGCGCCAGCATTTCGTGCAGCACGCCGCCGAGCGATTCGGTGTTGCCGCGGTGGTGGAAGATCGTCTCGCCGCGCGCGGCCAGCCAGCCGACCAGCGGCCACGACTCGATCTCGCGCTTGGCGACGAAGCCCATCATCCGCTGGCTGTGCAGCATGCTGATGTCGACCCAGCTGACGTGGTTGGCGACGAACATCGTCGCCCCCGGCAGCGGGGTGCCGAGGCGCCGCGGGCGGAAGCCGAAGATCCACACCAGCCCGGCCTGCCACGCGCGGATCACCCGGTGCTGCAGCGGCTCGTCGCCGACCCGCATGCCGGCCGTGACCGGCGTCAGCAGCAGCAGCACGAGCGGCAGGCCCACCAGCAGGTGGACCAGCAGCAGCGGGATGCGGACGAGGTAGCGGAGGGCGCGGCGGACGCCCGTGCCGTGCGGCGCGACGGCGCCGGCGGATGCAGGGGGCGGGGTCATCGCGCGCCACGATACCGAAGCGCGCAGGACCCGGCCAGCGCGGGCGTCACGCCCGCGCCACGACGGCCAGCGTCAGTCGCGACGTGCACACCAGCCGCGCGGCCTCGTCCTCGATGCGGATGTCCCAGACCTGGGTGCGGCCGCCGACGTGCAGCGGCCGCGCGGTGCCGGTGACGGTGCCGCTGCGCACGCCGCGCAGGTGGTTGGCGTTGATCTCGATGCCGACGACGCCGTAGCCGTCCGGCGCGCACAGGCCGCCGGCGGTGCTGCCGAGCGTCTCGGCCAGCAGCACCGAGGCGCCGCCGTGCAGCAGGCCGTACGGCTGCTTGGTCCGCGCGTCGACCGGCATCGTCGCGCGGACGAAGTCGTGGCCCAGTTCGGTGAACACGATGCCCAGCGGCTCCATCGCGGTGTCCTTCGACAGTGCGTTGAGCGCGTCGAGCGACAGGCGGTGGCGGAACGGCGACGGCGTGGCGGCGACGGGAGCGGCGGTGTCGGTCATCGCGCCACGATAGCCGTTGGCCGGAAAAAAGCCGACCGGCGCGCCACCGGAGAGAGGGGGAGGGGGCGGCGGCCGGTCGAGGGGAAAGCGGGCGTGCGGTGCGCGTCGGCGGGAAGCGGGACGCGCGCCGGTTGGGCCGTGGGCGCCGGTCCGGCGCGGTGCCGGACCGGGAAGGGGGCTCAGCCGAAGCGGAAGCGCGGGGTGGCCCAGTCCTGGGTATAGCGGCGCGGGCTGGCGTAGCCCGAGCTGCTGCCGTAGCCGACGCCGAAGTCGCGCTCGCGGCGCTCGCGGCGGGCCAGGGCGGCCGGCATGTCGAGGGCGGCGACCGCCACGGCGGTGCGCGCCGGCAGCGACGTCGAAGCGGAGAGGGACAGCGGACGGAAGGCGTTCATGGCAAGGGTCCTGGAGGCGTGCCGGTCGGGGGTGGCCGGCGGTACAGCGGGCGGGGCAGTGGTGCGGCGGGTGAAGCGGGTGGGGCGGTGCAGCGTCGAAACGGGCGAAGCGGGACGGATCAGGCGCAGCGGAAGCGCGGGGTGGCCCAGTCCTGGGTGTAGCGGCGGGCGCTGGCGTAGCCGGAGCTGGAGCCGTAGCCGACGCCGAAGTCGCGCGGGCGGTGGCTGGTGCGATCGCCGAGGGCGACGACGTTGCTGGCGGGGGCGGCCGGCGCGTCCGGGTTCGGGTTCGGGCGGCGGTTCAGCAGGGTGCGGTAGGCGTTCATGTCGGGGTCCTGTCGGGTGTGTGTGTGCGGTGGTGTGTTGGTAAAGTACAACACCAATTCGATTCCGCCATGGGCCAGAAGTCACCCCACCTAAGACCTGGTTCGAAACGGGGCGGCACAGCCGGAAGTCCCTGATATAGATGGGGTTACGGCGCGATTGGTTGCCATGACTGACGACAGGGGTCGCCCGCGCGGCGGCGCCGCCGGGCCCGGCGGGGCCCAACGCACTTTGCGACGCACGTCACATTTGGCCGGGCGAAGCGCCCGCTAGAGGATCGGCGCCAGGCCGGCGCCGAACGCGGTGAAGATCCGCGTGGTCACGCTCTTGAGCCCGAGGTCGACCTCGGGGAAATCGCCGACCGCGCGGTAGCACGTGCGGAATTCGGGGTGGCGCGGCGACAGCGGCGCCGGGCAGCGCGGCCCCGGCACGAATTCGTAGCTGGTCGCATAGCGCACCGGCCACAGGTCGAACAGCGGCAGGTACTCCGACACCTTGGCGATCGAGTACTCCAGCCCGGAGAACGGCGTCGCGCTGTCGCGCCGCGCGATCACCCACGAATTGGCCGGCGCGATGTCGCGGCGGATGCTGTCGGCCAGCGCGCGCGCGAACACCGGGTCGTCGATGACCACGGCGCTCTCGGTGTTGTAGTGGTCGCCGCGCGGATCGAAGTTGTGGGTGCCGATCACGCCAATGCGCTCGTCGATCACCAGCGACTTGGCGTGCAGGCCGATGCGCACGCCGGCGTGCTGCAGCGGCACCGGCTCGTTGGCGCCGCGCGAGCCGAACCGCAGCGCGGCGTTCTCGCGCGACAGCGGCGGCCGGAAGTCGCGGCGGCCGGAGCTGCCGCGCCACACGACGCTGCGTCGGTCGGGGCGCTCGCGCACGCGCGCCGGCGCGGTCGCCGCGACCGCAGGCGCTGGCGCGCCCTGCGCCGCCGGGCCCGGCGCGTCCGCCACGACGGCGGGAGCCGGTGCCAACGGATCTGGCGCCACCGACGGTGTGATCGCTGTCGACGCCGGCGCATCAATTGCCGAGGCGTCCGAGGCGTCCGAGGCGTCCGAGGCGTCCGATGCGTTCGGGGCGTGCGCCAGCGGCGGCAGCGCGCCGGTCTGCGCCAGGTCGATCGGCGCGTCGGCCGGAAACGGCTTGTACTCGTAGATCTCGAAGCCGAACTCGCGCAGGTAGCGGCGCTTGTACTTGTACGACAGCGCGTAGGCGATGAACGCGTCGGTCGACGCCAGGCTGTTGGTCGACACCAGCACGCGCGGCGGCTGCTCGCGCTGCTGCAGCGCGCGGAACGTGTCCTGCGCGGCCTTCGACAGCACCAGGTACGGCGTCTGCAGCAGCACTTCGTCCTGCGACGACTCGATCAGCTCGCGCAGCGAGCGCGACGCGACCGCGCCGTTGGCGCCTTCCTCGCGGTGCTTGTCGGGCAGGTCGGAGATGTAGCGCACCTCGCCGACCGGGATCGCGCGGTCGGCCAGCGCCTGCGCCTGCGCGACGTCGACCGATGCGGTGCGCATCGCCTGCGCGCGCGCCGGGCGCTCGAACTCGGCCGGCGCCAGCGGGGTGGCGCCGTTGGCGAGCAGGTGGCGGCCGACGTCGACGAGGTGGCGCACCGGCTTGCTGCGGCGGTCGTCCCAGAACGCGTCGAAGTCGCTGCCCATCGCGCGCACGATCGGGCCGGCGACCAGCACGTCGCGGTCGCGGAAGTTGTACTCGTCGTCCCAGTCGTAGTAATCGTCCTGGTAGTTGCGCCCGCCGGTGATCGCGACCGCGCCGTCGACGACCAGCAGCTTGGTGTGCATGCGCTGGTTGAGCTTGCGGAAGCAGCAGGCGGTGCCGACCACGTACTGCCAGTAGCTGATGCGCGCGCGCCCGAGCACCGGGTTGTAGATCCGCAGCTCGAAGTTGCGGTGCGCGCCGGCCAGCGCCGCCAGCGTCTCGACCCGGCGCAGCGCGGCCATCTGGTCGATCAGCACGCGCACGCGAACGCCGCGGCGCGCGGCGTCGAGCAGCTCGTCGAGTACCAGCCGCCCGGCGTCGTCCTCGTCGAAGATGTAGGTCTGCACGTCGACTGCGGTGGTCGCGCTGCGGATCAGGTTGATCCGCGACACCAGCGCGTCGGTGCCGCCGTCGAGGATCAGCGCGTAGTGCCGCGGCTGCGTCGGCCTCGACTGCGCGAACGCGCGCGCCGACAGGTCGTGCAGCGGCGACGGCGTGGCGCACGCGTCGTCGCGCTCGCAGCTCAGCGCGGCGGTGCGGGCCGATTCGGTGACCGCGTCGACGCGCGCGCGCTGCACGCCCGACAGCGAGCTGCACGCCGGCAGCAGCGCCGCCAGCGCGAACGCCAGCGCCAGGCGCCAGCGCGCGTTCACTGCGGCGCGCCCTGCAGGCGCACGCGCAGGCCGAACTTGACCCAGTCGCCCAGCGCGAACCGCCAGCTGTCGAGGCGGTAGGTGTCGCGGCGCACGTCGCCGCGGCCGCGGATGTCGCAGTCGATGCCGGGGCGCTCGCACTCGGCGGGCGACAGGTTGAACGTTTCGGTGTGGCTCACGCCGCGAATGGTAAGCCGGCCGCGCAGCGGGCCGCCGGTGCGCGCCAGCGCCGGCTCGTACGGTTCAGACACGAACTCGACGACCGGGTGGCGTTCGGCGTCGAAGAAGCGCGGGCCGCGCGCGAGCTCGGTGTAGCGGGTCGAGCCCTCGACGCTGAGCGCGCGGGCGTCGAGTTCGATCCGCACCCGGCGCCGGCCGTCGGGCAGGTTGACGACCTCGCCGGCGTGGCGCGGGAACGTGCCGACCACGCGCTGGCCCCAGCGGGTGCGCAGTTCGAACTCGAAGCGCGTGCGTTCCGGGTCGAACGACTGTCCGGCCGCCGTGCACGGCAGCAGCAGCGTCAGCAGGGCGAAGGCGACGATCGCGCGGATGCGCGTCACGGCCACCAGAACGCGCTGAGCTTGGCGATGCCCGGCTCCAGCGCGGTGTCCAGCGGGATCTGCAGCACCGCGATGCCCGACGGCGGCATGCCGCGGTAGTCGCCGGACTGGCCGCTGTGCAGCAGGGCGGCCAGGCGCTCGAGCCCCGGGTTGTGGCCGACGACCATCAGCCGGCCGACCTCGATGTGGCTGTCGGCCAGCGCGATCAGCGCGCCGGGCGTGGCCTCGTAGATCGACGGCTCGATGCGCTGGTCGACGTAGCCGATCGCGCCGAGCACCGCCTCGAGCGTCTCGCGCGTGCGCCGCGCCGGCGAGCACAGCACGCAGTCGGGCACCAGCTTGCGCTCGGCCAGCCAGCGGCCGGCGGCCTCGGCCTCGGCCAGCCCCTCCGCCGACAGCGGGCGGTCCAGGTCGGCCTGCCCCGGCGCGGCGGCTTCGGCGTGGGCGTGTCGCAGCAGGATCAGTTCGCGCATGGAGGACGCCCTGGGTCGAGGAAGGGAAAGGTCACAGCATCATGCCGCGCCGGTGCATGGCATGTGGTGGCGGTTCAGCGCTTGAGCCACTTCAGCAGCGGCGCCCAGTCGGCCTGGTGCTCGAGCACCTGCGCGGAGTGGTAGTCGAACAGGCTCTTGCCGAGCCCGGTCATCAGCACGTAGGCCTGGCTGTCGCGCAGCTGCGCGGCCACCGGGTACGGCCACTGCTTCAGCAGCTCGACAGCCTGCTGGGAAGCGTTGGTCCACGGCTTGAGCTTGTTGCCGACCACCGCCACGCGCAGGTCGCCCTTGCGCACGCGCGGGTGGCGGGCGAGCGAATCCAGGAACGGCACGGTGGCCTCGATGTCGAGCGTCGACGGCGCGACCGGGACGACGACTGCGTCGGCCACGTCGAGGAACGGGCCGAGCTCGTCGGCCATCGCGCCGGCCGCGGCGTCGATCACCACGCGCTGGGTGTCGTCGGGCAGCTGCTTGCGCCAGGCCTTGCGGCGGGTGCCGTCGAGCGGCAGCACCGCGCTCTCCATGCCGGCGCGGCGCTGCGCCCACCGGGTCGAGGAGTGCTGGGGATCGGCGTCGACCAGCGCGGTGCGCAGGCCGTCGAGCGCCGACTGCGCGGCGAGGTGGGTGGCGATCGTGGTCTTGCCGACGCCCCCCTTCGAACTGGCCACCAGCACGATCTTCATCGGCACCCCTGGTCACCCCGGACGGGCTTGCAGCCTACACCGCCGGCGTGAGGGCGGTCACCGGCGGCCCGGGGCCTGCCAGCCGGGCGGCGGGGTCGCCCGGCCCTGGGCCGCGAGCCACTCCTGCAGCGCCGGCACTTCGCCGATCGCCCAGCGGCGCTGCAGCGTCGCCGGAAACGGGTGGTGCGGGCCGACGCTGGCCGCGCGCAGCCAGTTGAACTGGCGCAGCTGCTCCTGCCAGTACGCCGCGTCCGGGGTGCCGGCGCTGAGCCGCGCCATCGTGCTGAGGCCGATCGACCGCTCGATCAGCGTGTCCCCAGCCGCCAGCAGCCGATGGACAGCGCGGCAGTCGGCCGCAACGGCGGCGCCCGGCGCGCGGCACAGCGTGTGCGGCCCGATCATTGCCACTTGCCGCGCCAGCGACGGCAGCGACGCCCACGCCGCGCGCAGGTCGTCATCCCCCAGTGGAGCGCCCGCACCGAAGCGCTCGCCGAGTTCGCGCGCCAGCGCCTTGCTGCGCGGCGGCATCGGCATGCGCCGCAGCTCGGCGTACACCAGCGGCGCGTCGGCGAAGTACGCGAGGTCGTGGTACTCGGCCCGCGCCGCCCGCGCCAGCAGCGCCGCGGCGGCCTCGTCCCCGCCCGCCGCCGTCGCGTCACCGATGCCGGCCAGCCACGCGACGGCGTTGTCCGGCTCCAGCCGCTGCCAGCGGGCGAGGGCATCGGTGCGGCTGCACGCCGTGGCGGCGCGAGGGCAGTGGGCGAACTCCAGCCGGGCGACCAGCAGGTCGTCGGGCGCGAGCCGGGCGGCGTCGCCGAGCGCCTCGGCGACGGGCGACGTCGCGTCCTCGTCGCCCGCGGCAGGATCCTGCGCCAGCGGGTACAGCAGCGCGAACAGCACGCGACCTTCGGCGTCGCTGCGCTGGGCGAGCACGGCGAGCCGGGCCTGCAGCCCGACCCGCAGCTCCTCATTCCAGCGCTCGACCGCGGCGTCCATCGCGGCGTCGTGCGCGGTCGCCACGCCGGCAGCCCCGGCTCGCGCAGTGTTCGGCGCGGTCCGCGCAGGCAGCGCGGGCGCGGCGGCAACGGCCGGCTCCGGCGCGGTCGCCGCGGTCGTCGTTCCCGTCCCGCCCGATTCCGGCGCACCTGTGCATGCGGCCAGCATGCCGGCCAGCAGCACGGCGCCGCCCAGTCGCAGGCAGAAGGTGCTTCGTGCAACGCGTCCGATGTGCATGTCCGGCTCCATGCCGTCCCCCGCCCCGCTGCCGAATCTAACCGCCCGCGCCCCACATCGCCCACAGCGGCAGCGTCAGCAGCGACAGCAGCAGGCCGTAGCCGACCATCGCCGCGGCCAGGCGCGGCGCGAGGTTGTGCGCGATCGCCAGCGCGCCGGCGGTGACCATCGACGGCATCGCCGACTCGAGCACCGTGGTCCGCGCCATGTCGCCGGTCAGGCCGAGCAGCGGCACGACCAGCGCCGCCAGCGCCGGCATGACCGCCAGCTTCAGCGCCAGCCCGGCGGCGAGCGGCTTGAGTTCGTCGCGCGGCAGCGCGAAGCGCACCGACAGGCCGATTGCCAGCATCGCCAGCGGCAGCAGCGCGTCGGACAGGCGCTGCAGCGCGCCGGCGATCCAGCCCGGCGGCTCGGCCGGCATCACCGTGAAGCCCAGCGCCAGCGCCCACAGCGGCGGGAAGCGCACGATCCGCAGCGCCATTTGCCGCGCCGTCGGCCGCGCGTCGCCGCCGTAGCGGGCCAGCACCCACAGCCCGAACGTCGACAGGATCAGGAACGCGCCGAACTGGTCGTAGACCACCGCGTACGGCAGCGCCGCCTCGCCGATCAGCGCGCGGGTCAGCGGGTAGCCGAGAAAGCTGGTGTTGCCGAGCGCGACGGTCAGCAGCAGCACCGCGCGCTCGTCGTGGCGCAGCGCGATCACCCGCGCCAGCGCCGCGACCAGCACCACCGTCGCGCCCAGCAGCAGCCACGGCACCGCGACCACGCCGAGCAGCGCAGGCTCCAGCTGCAGCCGCGGTGCGTAGCGCAGCACCGCCGCGGGCAGGCACACGTACAGCACCACCAGGTTCAGCGTCTGCGCAGCCGAGTCCGGCAGCACGCGCAGGCGCTGGAACAGGTAGCCGAGCGCCAGCATGGCCAGCACCAGGGCGAACGCATCGAAGGCGACGAACTGCATGGGGCTGCCGGCGGAAGGGACGCGCCATCGTCGCGGCTGCGCGCGGGCCGCTCAAGCGCGACGGTGCCCGCCTTTGGTCGAAGACCGGCACGACGCCGTCGCCATCGCGCGCGTGGGACACGCGCGGCGGCTCGCTATGATCGGCGCTCACCAAGGACGCCCCGCCGCATGAGCGAACTGCAGGACCTGGTCGCGCTGATCCGCGCCAACACGCCGTTGATCGTCATCGAGACCCGCGACGAGGCGCGCGTGGTCGAGCTGTTCCGGCAGGCGCTGATGCAGGCGTGGCGCGCGCTGTATCGCTGGTCGATCACCGAGGGCCTGCGCCGCGTCGACCTCGACCGCGAGGACCCGCCCGAGGTCGCGCCCGACGCGTCGACCACGCTGCACGCGATCCGCAGCGCCGACCAGCGCGGCATCTACCTGCTGTTCGACGCGCACCCGTACCTGGGCTACGCCAGCACCCAGCGCCAGCTGCGCGACCTGGTCGAGCGCCGCGACTGCCAGCCGCACGTGGTCGTGCTGGTCGGGCACAAGGTCGAGCTGCCGGCCGACCTCGAGGGGCTGGCGGTGCGCTACGTGCCGACCCTGCCCGACGCCAACGCGCGGCTGAAGATCGTCCGCGAGGAGGCCGAGGGCTACGCGCGCGAGCACGGCGGGCGGCGCGTCGAGGTCGACGGCGAGGCGGTGCAGCAGATCGTGCGCAACCTGCGCGGGCTCGATCCGGTCGACGTGCGCCGCATCGCGCGCCAGCTGATCTACGCCGACGGCGCGCTCGGCCCGACCGACCTGCCGCAGCTGGCCAAGCTGAAGTTCGAACTGCTCAACCGCAGCGGCCACCTGCACTACGAGTACGACAGCGCGCGCATGGACGACGTCGCCGGCGCGCGCCGGTTCAAGCGCTGGATCGAGCAGCGCCGCGGCGTGTTTACCGGTGGCGAGCCGCCGCCCGGGCTCGACGTGCCCAAGGGCGTGCTGCTGCTCGGCGTGCAGGGCTGCGGCAAGTCGATGCTGGCCAAGGCGGTCGCCGCCGGCTTCGGCGTGCCGCTGGTGCGGCTGGACTTCGGCACGCTGTACGACAAGTTCCACGGCGAGACCGAGAAGAACCTGCGCGCCGCGCTCGCGTCGGCCGAGCAGATCGAGCCGTGCGTGCTGTGGATCGACGAAATCGAGAAGGGCCTGGCCGCCGACGAGGGCAACGGCGACGGCGGCGTGTCGCGGCGCGTGCTCGGCTACCTGCTGACGTGGATGGCAGAGCGCAAGTCGCGGGTGTTCCTGGTCGCCACCGCGAACCAGATCGACGCGCTGCCGCCGGAGCTGCTGCGCAAGGGTCGCTTCGACGAAATTTTCTTCGTCGACCTGCCCGACGCCGCCGCGCGCGAGCAGCTGTTCGCGCTGCACCTCGCGCGCCGCGCGCTGGACCCGAAGGCCTTCGACCTGCCGGGCCTGGCCATCGCCAGCGACGGGTTCTCGGGCGCCGAGATCGAGCAGGCGATCGTCGCCGCGCTGTACACCGCGCACGCCGCCGGCGCGCCGCTGAACGACTTCACCCTGCGCGCCGAGCTCAAGCACACCCGCCCGCTGTCGGTGCTCATGGCCGAGCAGGTCGGCGCGCTGCGCGAGTGGGCGCGCACGCGCACGGTGCCGGCCGACTGAGGCCGGTGCCGGGCCTGGGGCCCGTCAGCGTGCGGCGAGGTCGAACGAGATGCTGATGCGCTCGCCGGGGCCGGTGTACGGCAGCGTCCGGTGGAACAGGTACGACGGGAACAGCAGCAGCGTGCCGACCCGCGGGCGCACCGTGCGCACGGCGTGCTCCGGCCAGCCGCGCAGGTGCGCGTACGGGCGGCCGAACTCGATCCACCCGGCGTGCGCCGGGTCCTCGTCGGCGATCGCGTCCGGCAGCGTCACGTAGTACGCGCCCGACAGCCACGAGTCCTCGTGGATGTGGGTGTCGATGTAGCCGGCCTGCGCGGCCTGGGTCGCCCACACGTGCAGCCGGTAGGCGCCGGGCACATGCCGCAGGAACGCGTCGCCGGCGCGCTGCGCGTCCGGCAGCGCGCGGCAGCGGGCGAGGAACGCGTCGATCGCCTCGCGCAGTCGCCGCTCGAAACCGGTGATCGCCGCGGTGCGGTCGGTGAGCAGGTCGCCGCTGAGGAAGGCATTGCGCGCGGCGAGCCCGGCCGGCTCCCAGCGCTGCTGGCTGTGCCGGCGGATGTCGTCGGCGAGCGCGGCGTGGAATGCCGCCGCGTCGGCGAACTGCGGCGGCGGCTCGAGCGCGACCGCGTGCACGTGCCGGTGCAGCCCGAGCAGGTCGAGCGCCGCGTCGGCGCGGCCGTCGGCGGCCAGCGCCAGCCCGAGGTGCGCGATCGCCCGCTGGTCGTCCGGCTGCCGAAGCAGCGCATCGTCGAGGGCGACCACCGCCTCGGCCGCGCGGCGATCCTGCAGCAGCGCGATGCCGTGCTGTCGGCGAAGTGCCGGGCGGTCGACGCCGCGCGCGATCGCGGCCGCGTACGTTGCGGCCGCGTCGGCCGGGCGCTGGTTCAGCAGCAGCTGCTCGCCGAGCGTGTCGACGGTGTCGGCGTCGTCCGGCGCCAGTGCGCAGGCCTGGCGGGCGTGCGCCTCGGCCCGGGCCGGCTCGCCGAGCTTGCGCAGCAGCACCGCCGCATTGCGGTGCGCCTCGGCCAACGCCGGGTCGAGCGCGAGCGCGCGCAGCGCGTGCGCCAGCCCCTGCTCCAGCGACGGGCGGTCGAAGAGGTTCGACAGCAGCGCGGCCAGCGCCTGGTGCGCGCCGGCCGCGTCGGGGCGCAGCGCCAGCGCCGCGCGCGCGGCGACGATCGCGGCCGGGTACTGCTGCAGTCGGCCGTGCGCCGCGGCGAGGTTGTTCCACGCTTCGACCCACTGCGGGTCGCGCGCCGTCGCGGCGGCGAAGCCGTCGACGGCCGCGTCGAAGCGCCCCAGCACGAACGCAGCCGTGCCGTAGCGGAACGCGGCGCGCGGCTCGGCCGGCAGGCCGGCCATCGCCGCGCGCAATGGCGCGATCGCGCCGTCCGCGTCGCCGCGCTGCAGGCGCACGCTGCCGAACTCGAATGCGATCGCCGCATCGTCCGGGCGCAGCGCCGCCGCGCGCGCGAGCGCCGCCTCCGCGCCCGCGGCGTCGCCGAGCTGCTGGCGCGCCATCGCGAGCATCCGCCATGCGTCGACGCCGGCCGGTGCGGTCGCGATCGCCTGTTCGCACAGCGCCCGCGCCTCATCGGGGCGACCGCACTGCAGCGCCGTCCACGCCTGCCGCAACGCGGCCGCCGCGCCCGCAGCGCTCACGCGAGCAGCCACCCCGTGATCGCGAGCCGGTCCTGGCCCGCCCACGGCGCGACCAGCGACACCGCGTGCGAGGCCGGCACCGCGAACAGCGACAGCGCGTTCCAGCGCGGCAGCATCGTGTCGACCACGCGGCCGTCGTCGCCGATGAACTGCAGCAGGCCGCCCCAGTCCGCGCGCCAGTGCGGCGTCAGGTTCAGCACGTACGCGTACAGCCGGCCTTCGCTGGCGTCTTCGTCGTTGTGCTCGCGAAGGAACTGGCCGCGCCGGTAGCGCGTCGCCTGCGCGTTGATCCGGCGCACCCGCGCGTCGCCGGTCAGCGCGCGCATGAAGGCCAGGTACTCGGGCGTGTTGAACAGCTCGAGCACGCGGTGCAGCAGCAGGTCCGGATCGCGGCCCTCGCGGTAGGCCGTCACCATCATGTAGCTGTCGTAGGCGAAGCGGAACGCGTCGCCGGCATCGCGGGCGATGTCGTGCAGCAGTGCGTCGCGATCGCCTGCGGGCATCGCCGCGTACGCCGCGTGCGCGATCGTGCGCGCGCCGGCCGCGTCGCGCAGCGCCAGCGTCCACGGCACCTCGTCGGCGAGGCAGCCGCGCAGTCGCTCGGCGGCGTCGGGCTGCAGGAACTCCGGCACCTGCACCCGGCGATCGCGCGCCAGCGCGTCGTGCCAGGCCCGGACGTCGATCGCGGGGTTGATCATGGGTGTCGGCTCGATGCCCGCCCGCTCAGTACCCGGCGGCCTGGCCGTCCTTGCGCGATTCGCTGGCGCCGACGTAGCCGCCGTTCGGGTTGACCATGATCGCCTGGTAGCCGCCGTACGGGCCGTCGGCAAAGCGCACCGAGTGGCCCTTGCGCATCAGCGCGCGCACGGTCTCGTACGGGAAGCCCGATTCGAGGTCGAGCTCGCCGCCGTCGGCCATCGCGGTCGCCTGCCCGGCCGGGTCGGTCGAGCCGTCGTGCTGGATGCGCGGCGCGTCGCCGGCCTCCTGCAGGTTCATGCCGAAGTCGACGAGGTTCATGATGATCTGCGCGTGGCCCTGCGGCTGCATCGCGCCGCCCATCACGCCGAAGCTGAGCCACGGCTTGCCGCCCTTGGTCGCGAACGCCGGGATGATCGTGTGGAACGGGCGCTTGCCCGGCGCGAACGTGTTGGCGTGGCCTTCCTTGAGGACGAACTGCTCGCCGCGGTCCTGGAAGATGAAGCCCAGCCCCGGCGGCGCCATGCCGCTGCCCATGCCGCGGTAGTTCGACTGGATCAGCGAGACCATCATGCCGTCCGCGTCGGCGGTGGTCAGGTAGATCGTGTCGCCCTCGTTGAGCTCGGGGATCACGCCCGGTTCGGCCGCGCGCGCGGCACGGTCCAGCGAGATCAGCTTGCCGCGCTCGCGCGCGTAAGCCTTCGAGATCAGCCGCGCGGTCGGCGCCTTGTAGTAGTCCGGGTCGGCGTACGACGCGGCGCGGTCGGCGAACGCGAGCTTCTTGGCCTCGGTGAACAGGTGCACGTGCTCCGGGCTGCCGAAGCCGTACGACTTCAGGTCGTACGGCTCGAGCAGGTTGAGGATCTGCAGCGCGGCGATGCCCTGGCCGTTCGGCGGCAGCTCCCACACGTCGACGCCGCGGTAGTTGGTGCTGACCGGCTCGACCCACTCGCCGGCGTGCGCGGCAAGGTCCTCATAGGCCAGGAAGCCGTCGTTTGCCTTGAAGTACGCGTCGATCGTGCGCGCGATCGCGCCCTTGTAGAACGCGTCGCGTCCGCCGTCGGCGATCGCCTGCAGCGTGTCGGCCAGGTTCGGGTTCTTCCACGTCTCGCCGGTGCGCGGCGCGCGGCGCCCGTCCTGGCCGCCGTCGACGGTGAACTGCTCGGTGAAGCCGGGCCACTTGCCGAGCACCGGCACCGAGCGGTTCCAGTAGTAGGCGATGGTCTCGTGCACGGGGTGGCCGTTGCGCGCGTACGCGATCGTCGGCGCGAGGTTCTGCGCCATCGTCCGCCTGCCGAAGCGCGCGTGCAGCGCGAACCACGCGTCGACGGTGCCCGGCACCGTCACCGGCAGTGGGCCGTGCGGCGGTATGTCGGTCAGCCCGCGGCGCTGGAACTCGGCCAGCGTCAGCGCCTTCGGCGAGCGGCCGGAGCCGTTGTAGCCGTGCAGCTTCTTCGTCTTCGGGTCCCAGACGATCGCGAACAGGTCGCCGCCGATGCCGTTGCCGGTCGGCTCCATCAGCCCGAGCGCGGCGTTGGCGGCGATCGCCGCGTCCATCGCGCTGCCGCCCGCCTTCATCACGTCGAGCGCGATCTGGGTCGCCAGCGGGTGCGAGGTCGCGGCGATCGCGCTCGGCGCGTAGACCTCGCTGCGCGTCGCGAACGGCTGCCCGGTGATGCGGTCGGCCGCGACGGCCGTCAGCGGCAGGCACAGGGCCACGGTAAGGCTGAGCAGGCGGCGCATGGACGGACCTCGGCACGGCGGAAGACGGGCGCCGATCGTAGCCTGCGCTGACGGCCCCGACCCATCGACCTTCGGCGGGTGCCGCGTTCAGCCGTGCGGCAGCCGGCGTCGGGCCGTGCCGCGCCGCTACAATCGACCGCTTACGTCACGAATCCAGAGCCGTCCATGTACGAACCGACCCTCCAGGCCCTGCGCGGCGGCGATGCCACCGGCGCCCTCGCGGCCGCCCGCGACCTCGTTGCCGCGCAGCCGAACGACCCGACCGCGCACCGGCTGCTCGCCGCGGCGCTGCGGCTCGGCGGCGACCGCGCCGGCGCGATCGCCGCGGTGGACCACGCGCTCGGCCTGGCCCCGGACGACGCCAGCCTGCACCTCGAGCGCGCCGGCCTGCTGCTGGCCGAGCGCCAGGTCGACGAGGCGCAGGCCGCGCTCGCCCGCACGATTGGTTTGGACCCGAACCAGTTCCCGGCGTACATCGTGCAGGCGCAGCTGGCGATCGGCCGCGGCGACCTCGACGAGGCCGAGCGCATCAGCCGCATCGCCGCGCGCATCGCGCCCGAGCACCCGCACGTGGCGGCGATCGAAGGCACGCTCGCGCTGCGCCGCGGCGATGCCGACCGGAGCCTGGCGATCCTCAGCACCGCGTCGTCGCGCTTCCCGGACGAGCCGCAGCTGCGCCACGCGCTCGGCTTCGCTTACCTGGCCAAGGGCCACTTCGCGTTCGCCGAGCAGGCGTTCCGCGGCATGCTCGAACGCGACCCGGCGTCGCGCCCGCTGCGCGCGCTGGTCGCCGACGTCGTGCGCCGCCAGGGCCGCGCCGCCGAGGCCGCCGACGAACTGCTGCCGCTGCTCGACGGCGACGACGCGTCGCCGGCGCTGCACATGCTGGTCGGCGAGATGGAGCTCGAAGCCGGACGCAACGAGCGCGCGCTCGAGCGCCTGCTGACCGCGTTCGCCGCGCAGCCGGGCAACCCGCGCACGCTCGGCGGGCTGGTCGAAGCGTGGCGCCGGCTCGGTGACCAGGACGGCGCCCGCCAGGCGCTGGACCAGGCGCTGGCCGAGCACCCGCGCGAGCCCGGACTGTGGCACGCGCGGCTGGCGGTCGAGCCGTTCGCCGGCGACGAGGCGCGCGCGATCGTGCAGCGCTGGATCGAGGCGATGCCGGACTTCATCCCGTCGCTGGAGGCGCAGGTCACGCTGCACGACGTCGCCGGCGACGCCGGCGCGGCCGAGGCCGTCGCCCGGCGCATCACCGAGCTCGAGCCCGGCCACACCCAGGCCGAGCTGCGCGTGCTCGACGGGCTGATGCGGCGCGAGCCGACCGCCGCGATCGCGCGCGTGCAGGACCTGCTCGGCCGCGCCGAGGACCCGAACGTCAAGCGCTCGCTGCGCCAGCTGCTCGGCCACGCGTTCGACGCCGCGGGCGACCGCGCCGCGGCCGTGGCGACGTGGGCGGGGCTGCACGCGGAGGTCGTCGACCGCCGCCTGCCGCTGCCGACGCCGACCGACGCGCTCGGCGAACTGCCGCCGCTGGCGCCGGTGCCGGACCCGGCCCCGGCGGTGCTGTGGCTGTGGGGCGCGCCGGGTTCGCTGGTCGAGCGCATCGCGCTGAACTTCGAGATGACCGGCGGCCCGCTGCGCGCCGACCGCTACGGCGCGACGCCGCCGACCGACGCGCTGCAGCGCTACGGCACCGCGCAGGCGCTGGTCGACGGCCAGCTCGACGGCGCCGCGCTGGTCGCCGAGTGGCGCGCGGCGCTGCCGGGCCGCGGCATCGACGACGGCCAGGTGTTCGACTGGCTGCTGTGGTGGGACAACGCGCTGCTGCACGCGCTGCGCCCGCACCTGCCGGAGGCGGTGGTGATGTTTGCCGTGCGCGACCCGCGCGACATGCTGCTCGAGTGGCTGGCGCACGGCTCGCCGGCGCCGTTCGCGCTGGCCTCGCCGGAGGTCGGCGCGCAGTGGCTGGCGACGATGCTCGGGCAGATCGCGGACGTGCACGAGGGCGAGCTGTTCCCGCACCGCCTGGTGAAGATGGACGACATCGCCGCCGACCCGGTCGCGCTGGCGCAGGCGGTCGGCGACGCGCTCGAGTTCTCGCTGCCGACGGTGCCGGCCGAGGCGCTCGGTCCGGTGCGCTTCGCCGCCGGCCACTGGCGCGCCTACGCCGAACCGCTCGCCGCGGCCTTCGCCACGCTGGCCCCGGTCGCCCGTCGCCTCGGCTACGCCGACTGACGGATACTGCTGCGGCCACCGACCCGAGACGCACCCGATGACGCCTGCCCTGCCTGCCCGCCGCGCGCTGCACCGGGGACTCGTCGCTGCCGTCGTCGCGTTCGCGCTCGCGCCGTCGGCCGCGTTCGCCGCCGACGGCGTCTACAAGTGCAGCAGCGGCGGCCGCGTCGCGTACCAGGATCACCCGTGCGACGGCGCGCGCGAAGGTGCGCGCGGCGACGCGCAGGACCTGTCGGTGCTGTTCGCCCGGGTGCGCGCCAGCGAGCAGGAGCTCACCGCGCTGGAGCAGGCGCGCAGCGGCCAGATGCAGGCGCTGGAGAAGAAGCGCCGGCGCGCGGCCGACCCCGCGCCGGTCGCCGCCGAGATCGCCACGGTCGAACGCGAGTGGTCGCAGCGGCTGGCTGCGACCCGCGCGCGCCGCGACGCGACCCTCGCGACGATCCGGGCACGCTGCCCGCGCGGCGCCAGCGAGACCGACGGCCGCACCACCTGCGCCCGCTGAGCCGGGTGCGCACCGACTTCCCCTCGCAGGAGCCCCGCATGCGCCTCCACAGCGACAGCTTCGAACACCGCCACCGCCTGCCGGCCGAATTCGCCGCCGGCCAGCGCACCGCCGACGGCGTCGGCTTCGCGCCGAACCGCAACCCGCACCTGGCGTGGGACGACGTGCCGGCCGGCACGCGCTCGTTCGCGCTGCTGTGCATCGACCCCGACGTGCCGACGGTGCCGGAGATGGTCGGCCGCGACGACGTGCAGATCCCGGCCGACCAGCCGCGCTGCGACTTCGTCCACTGGGCGATCGTCGACCTCGCCGCCGACCTGCGCGCGATCGCCGCCGGTGCGTGCAGCGACGGCGTCGTGCCGCACGGCGAGGCCGCGCCCGACGGCCCGGCCGGCAGCCGGCAGGGGCTCAACGACTACACCGGCTGGTTCGCCGGCGACCCGGCGATGGCCGGCGACTGGCGCGGCTACGACGGCCCGTTTCCGCCGCCGAACGACCTGCGCCTGCACCGCTATTTCTTCCGCCTGTACGCGCTCGACGTCGCCACGCTCGACCTGCCGGAGCGCTTCACCGCCGCCGACGTGCAGCGCGCGATGCACGGCCACGTGCTCGACGAGGTCGCAATCCACGCGACCTACTCGCTGAACCCGTCAGTCCAAGGCTGAGCGGCGCGGCCGCCGCGCGCCGCGTGGCGGCCACGATGCCGATCCCGCGATGAGCCGACCGGGCTGGCGTGCGCGCGTCGCGGCGTTGAAGCGCGACGTGCTGACCGTCTATTTCGCCGCCCGCGACCCGCGCCTGCCGTGGCCGGTGCGCGCGCTGGCGCTGGCGATCGCGGCCTACGCGCTGAGCCCGATCGACCTGATCCCCGACGTCATCCCGGTGCTCGGGCTGCTCGACGACCTGGTCCTGCTGCCGCTGGGCATCGCGCTGGTGGTGCGGCTGACGCCGCCGGCGGTGCTCGAGGCGGCCCGCGCGCGCGCCGCGACCGCGGACGTGCGCCCGTCGAGCGCCGCGGCGGTGGCCGTCATCGTCGCGCTGTGGGCGGTCGCGCTGGCGTGGCTGGCGCGCCTCGCCTGGCGCGCGTGGTCGGCCTGAGCGGCCGCGCCGGGGCGCGGATCAGGAGCCCGACGGCACCAGCAGCAGCAGCGCGGCGCCGAGCACGAAGCGGTAGATCGCGAACGCGGTGAAGCGGTGGGTCTGGATGTAGCGCAGCAGCCACTTCACCGCGAGGAAGGCCGTGACCGCCGACGCGACGAACGCCACCGCCAGCGCGGCCCAGTCCTCGTTGGCCGCTGCCGGCGTGCCGGCCACGTCAAGCAGCTCGTACGCGGTCGCGGCGAACATCGTCGGGATCCCGACCAGGAACGCGAACTCGGTGGCCGCGGCGCGGTGGGTGGTGCCGGCCAGCAGCGCGACGAAGATCGTCGCCGCCGAACGCGAGGTGCCGGGAAACACGCCGGCGACGACCTGGGCGATGCCGACCAGCACGGCCACGTTCCACGTGATAGCGCTGCGCTCGCCGAGCGCCTTCGCGCGGCGCGCGGCGAAGTGCTCGGCCGCGATCATCCACACGCCGCCGAGCACCAGCGCCCACGCGACCGGTGCGACCTCGTCGGGCAGCTCGAAGCCGAGCTGCTTGACCAGCACGCCGAGCACTGCGGTCACCCCGAACGCGGTCGCCAGCTTGTACGCGTAGTCGCGAGGCGGCTGGCCGTACACGGTCGCCAGCGCGCCCTCGCGCGGCGCGTGCGGGCGCAGGAAGCTCATCGCCAGCTGCCACAGCCGCTCGCGGTAGATCAGCACCACCGCGAGGATCGCGCCGGCCTGGATCGAGATGTTGAACAGGTCGCTGCGCGGGCCGAGCCAGTGCTGGGCGATCAGCAGGTGGCCGGTGCTGGAGATCGGCAGGAACTCGGTGATGCCTTCGATGATGCCGAGCAGCAGCGCGGCGAGCAGGTCGGTCATGCGGGGGTCCGGGGCAGGCATCGGGACGGGCGAAAACGCGCGCCAGCATAGCCGAACGCGCCGCGCACCAAAGCGGTGCAGATTGCAATGAGGACTGCTTCTGTTTGGGGCAGATGCGGCAGCGCGGCAGCGCGCTTGCGTTACAGATCAGTCACTTAGACCGGGCCAAGACTTGGCACGCCGCTTGCTTTGATACTGGCATCCCAGTCCACGCAAGGTGTCCGCCGCAATGTCGTACGAGCACGTCGAAAAGCTGATCCGTGACCACAAGGTCGAATTCATCGACCTGCGCTTCGCCGACATGCGCGGCGTGCAGCACCACGTGACCTACCCGAAGTCGATCATCGAGCCGGCGCTGTTCGAGGACGGCAAGATGTTCGACGGCAGCTCGATCAGCGGCTGGAAGGGCATCAACGAGTCCGACATGGTCCTGCTGCCGGACCCGTCGACCGCGTTCCTCGATCCGTTCACCGCCGACCCGACGCTGGTGCTGACCTGCGACATCCTCGACCCGGCCACGATGCAGGCCTACTCGCGCGACCCGCGCGGCGTCGCCAAGCGCGCCGAGGCCTACCTGAAGTCCAGCGGCATCGCCGAGCAGGCGTTCTTCGGCCCGGAGCCGGAGTTCTTCATCTTCGATTCGGTCCGCTACGCCAACGAGATGGGCCACACCTTCTTCCACGTCGACTCCGAAGAGGCCGCGTGGAACTCCGGCCGCGAGTACGAGGGCGGCAACACCGGCTACCGGCCGGGCGTTAAGGGCGGCTACTTCCCGGTCGCGCCGCTGGACTCGCTGCACGACATCCGCGCCGAGATGTGCAAGACGCTCGAGCAGGTCGGCATCGAGGTCGAGGTGCACCACCACGAGGTCGCCAACGCCGGCCAGTGCGAGATCGGCACCAAGTTCAGCTCGCTCGTCAAGAAGGCCGACGAGCTGCTGACGATGAAGTACGTCATCAAGAACGTCGCCCACCGCAACGGCAAGACCGCGACGTTCATGCCCAAGCCGATCGTCGGCGACAACGGCAGCGGCATGCACGTGCACCAGTCGCTGGCCAAGGGCGGCGTCAACCTGTTCTCCGGCGACGGCTACGGCGGCCTGTCGCAGACGGCGCTGTGGTACATCGGCGGCATCTTCAAGCACGCCCGCGCGATCAACGCGTTCGCCAACTCGACGACCAACTCGTACAAGCGCCTGGTGCCGGGCTTCGAGGCGCCGGTGATGCTGGCCTACTCGGCGCGCAACCGCTCGGCGTCGTGCCGCATCCCGTACGTGGCCAACCCGAAGGCGCGCCGCATCGAGATCCGCTTCCCGGATCCGATGAACTCCGGCTACCTGATCTTCGCCGCGCTGATGATGGCCGGCCTGGACGGCATCAAGAACCAGATCGACCCCGGCGCGCCGAGCGACAAGGACCTGTACGACCTGCCGCCGGAGGAAGAGAAGAACATCCCGACCGTGTGCCACTCGCTGGACCAGGCGCTGGAAGCGCTGGACAAGGACCGCGACTTCCTCAAGGCCGGCGGCGTGTTCACCGACGACTTCATCGACGGCTACATCGCGCTGAAGATGAAGGAGGTCACCGCGTTCCGCGCGGCGACGCATCCGCTCGAATACCAGATGTACTACGCGATCTGATGCTCGACCGGGCGCGCCAGCAGCGACGCGTTGGGCCGGCGGTTGTCCGGCCCGGCGCAGCGCGCCGGGCGTTCGCTGCGGACGCGCGGCAGTGCCGCGCAGGCGTCCGCACCTCGCCCGCTCGAATACCGGATGTACTACGCGATCTGATGGGCGATCGCGCGCATCGGGCGTCGAGCACGAGGAGCCGGCCGCTGGCCGGCTCCACGCCACGCGGCCTGAGCGCGTGGGCGTCCCGGCGACTGGCGCGCGCGGTGCACGGCACGAATTGATTCAAACGCGGCCCGGGGTGTTCCCCCGGGCCGCGTTGTTGTTGGCCCTTCCATCGGCCGTCGCGGCGCCGTCGAACGCGTCGCGGGCCTGTCCACCATCCCACCGCAACGAGGTGAACCAGATCGACGGGCGATGCCCGCCGCCAGGCGAGTGCGTCCCGAGATAACGCGGAACCGGGCACACGGCGTCCGCGTTGCAAGAGCACGAAGCAATGACCGGGGAGGGGCCACCGCTTATGAGGAGCCTGCGTCATGTCGTCTCGAAACCATCGCACCACGCTTTCACTCGCCACCCTCGCCACGTTCGTGGTCTTCGGCCTGGGCATGGCCAGCGCACACGCCGGCGCCGCCGGCAGCGTGACGCTGACCAGCGACTACGTGTTTCGCGGCATTTCGCAAACCAACCAGGAGCCCGCGCTGCAGGCCGGCCTGGAATTCGCCACCGACGCGGGGTTCTACGTCGGCGGCTGGGGCAGCAACGTCAGCTGGCTGTCGGACCTGTCGTCCGTCGGCGCGCCGGTGTCCAGCAGCGTCGAGCTCGACGCCTACGCCGGCTATCGGGGGCAGCTCCTGCCCAGCGTGTTCACCGACACGGTGAAGTTCGACGTCGGCGCGCTGTACTACTGGTACCCGGGTGACTACCCGGCGGGCTTCAACAGCCCCGACACCGCCGAGCTCTACGTCGGCGTCAGCGCCGGCATCGTCTCGGCGAAGTACTCGTACGCCCTCACCGACCTGTTCGGCTACGCCGACTCGGACGGCAGCGGCTACCTCGACGTCTCGGCGAACTGGGAGTTCGTGCCGACCTGGACGCTCAACGTCCACGGCGGCAAGCAGTGGATCGAGAACAACGAGGCGTTCGAGTACGCCGACTGGAAGCTCGGCGTCACCAAGACGTTCGACGGCGGGTTCTCCGTCGCGGTGGCCTACACCGGCACCGACGCCGACGAGCCGCTCTACACCAACCCCTACGGCAACTTCCTCGGCGACGACGCGTTCGTGCTGACGCTGGGCAAGTCGTTCTGAGCCGCGCCATTCCCACCGGAGCTGAAAGATGAAACTGATCACCGCGATCATCCGGCCGTTCAAGCTCGACGAGGTGCGCGAAGCCCTCAGCGAGGTCGGCGTGTCGGGCATCACCGTTACCGAGGTCAAGGGCTTCGGCCGGCAGAAGGGCCACACCGAGCTGTACCGCGGCGCCGAGTACGTCGTCGATTTCCTGCCCAAGCTCAAGCTCGAGTGCGCCGTCCCGGACGCGCTGCTCGAGGCCGCGCTCGAAGCGATCCAGCTCGCCGCGCGCACCGACAAGGTCGGCGACGGAAAGATCTTCGTGCAGGCGCTCGACCAGGCCATCCGCATCCGCACCGGCGAACTCGACGAGGACGCCCTGTGAACACGACCGCGAGGACTCCCATGAACGTTTGCATTGACGAACCCCGCGGGCAGGCGCCAACCGCGGCTCCAGCCACGGTTGCCGGTCGAGCCGGAGGTGCGACGCGGCACGCGCTGCGCGTCGCGGTCGCGGTCGCGGCGCTCGCCTTCGGCGCCGCGCACGCGCAGGAAGCCGTCGCCGTCCTCGAGACCGCGGCCGAGGCCGCGCCCGCGGTCGAACAGGTGGTCGACAAGGGCGACGTCGCGTGGATGCTGACGTCGACGCTGCTGGTGCTGCTGATGACCGTGCCGGGGCTGGCGCTGTTCTACGGCGGGCTGGTGCGCAGCAAGAACGTGCTGTCGGTGCTGATGCAGGTGCTGGCGGTGTTCTCGATGATCGTGCTGCTGTGGGTGGCCTACGGCTACTCGCTGGCGTTCGCCGGCGGCGGCGCATTCATCGGAACCTTCGACAAGCTGTTCCTGGCCGGCGTCAGCAAGGACTCGCTGGCGGCGACGTTCACCGCCGGCGTGTCGCTGCCGGAGTACGTGTTCGTCGCGTTCCAGTCGACGTTCGCCGGCATCACCGGGGCGCTGATCGTCGGCGCGTTCGCCGAGCGCATCAAGTTCCGCGCGGTGCTGCTGTTCTCGGCGCTGTGGTTCACGTTCGCCTACCTGCCGATCGCGCACATGGTCTGGTACGCGCCGGACGGCTGGCTGTTCGCCAAGGGCGCGATCGACTTCGCCGGCGGCACCGTGGTGCACATCAACGCCGGCGTCGCCGCGCTGGTCGGTGCGTACCTGGTCGGCAAGCGCGTGGGCTACGGGCGCGAAGCGATCAAGCCGCACAACGTGACCTTCACGATGATCGGCGCGTCGCTGCTGTGGGTCGGCTGGTTCGGATTCAACGCCGGCTCCAACCTCGAGGCGACCTCCGGCGCGGCGCTGGCATTCCTCAACACGCTGCTGGCCACGGCCGCCGCGGCGCTGGCGTGGAGCCTGGTCGAGGCGGTGATCAAGGGCAAGCCGTCGATGCTCGGCGGCGCGTCCGGCGTGGTCGCAGGGCTGGTCGCGATCACCCCGGCCTGCGGCACGGTCGGGCCGCTGGGCGCGATCGCGATCGGCGCGATCGCCGGCGTGCTGTGCGTGTGGGGCGTCACCGGGTTGAAGCGCCTGCTGCGCGTCGACGACTCGCTCGACGTGTTCGGCGTGCACGGGCTCGGCGGCATCGTCGGCGCGCTGCTGACCGGCGTGTTCACCGCGCCGGCGCTGGGTGGCTTCGGCGCCGAGGACTTCTCGATCGCGAAACAGGTCGGCGTGCAGGCGCTCGGCGTCGGCGTGACGATCGTCTGGTCGGGCGTCGTGTCGCTGCTCGCGTTCGCGATCGTCAAGGCCGTGGTCGGCCTGCGCGTGCCGGAGGAGGCCGAGCGCGAAGGCCTCGACATCACCTCGCACGGCGAAGCGGCGTACGAGAACTGATCGGTCGCAACCGCGCGGAGGCCGGGCGGTTCGCCGCCCGGCCCCGCGCACCGCGTGCCGTCTTGCACCGTCCCGGTGCGCGCACCAAGATGGTGCAATGACCGCGACCCCCGCGCCCGAGCTCGACGCCCTGGTCACGCCGCTGGCGTGGACCGACCGCGACGGCGCCATCGTCGGCACCAACACCGCGTTCGCCCGCTGGTTCGGGGTCAGCGCGCGGCGCCTGCTCGGCTGGCCGCTGGCCGCGCTGGACGGCGGCGACGGCCGGCTCGCCGATGCGATCGCCCGGCTCGGATTCGATGACGCCCCGGTCTGCGCGCGCCGGATCCGGCTGCGCTACGCCGACGGCGACGAGCGCTTCGCCGACGTCTGGCTGGCGCGCCGCGACGACGGCGGCTGGCAGGCCGAGGTCCACCCGGTCGAGGAGTTCCCCGGCGAGGACCCGGCGCGGCTGCTGCCGTCGGCGCTGTCGGCCGCGCTGAAGGGGCTCGCGCACGAGCTGCGCAACCCGCTGTCGGGCCTGAAGGGCGCCGCGCAGCTGCTGGCGCGCCGTGTCGAAGACGCTGACGGACGCGAACTGGTCGGCCTGATCGCCGAGGAGACCGACCGCCTCGCGTCGCTGGTCGACCGCCTGCTGGCGCCGGTGCCGGCGCGCGCGCACGAGCCGCTGAACATCCACGCCGTGCTCGAGCGGGTGCTGCGGCTGGCCGAGAGCGAGGCCGGCTGGGCCGTGCGGCTGGTCCGCGACTACGACCCGAGCCTGCCCGAGCTCGACGGCGACGCCGACCGCCTGACCCAGGCCGTGTGGAACCTGGTGCGCAACGCGATCGAGGCCGGCGCGACCACGGTGACGCTTCGCACGCGCGCCGAGCACGGCGTGCGCATCGGCGACGAGCTGCACCCGGTCGCGCTGCGGCTGGACATTTCCGACGACGGCCGCGGCGTGCCGGAGGCGCTGGCCGAGCAGCTGTTCCTGCCGCTGGTGTCCGGACGCGCGGAAGGCAGCGGGCTCGGGCTCGCGCTGGCGCAGCAGGCCGCGCGCGAGCACCGCGGCTCGCTGGCGTACCGGTCGCGGCCGGGGCACACGGTGTTCACGGTGCTGCTGCCGATGCACGACGTCGACGGGGAGGGCGCGTGAGGGCCGCGCCGACGACAGCGTGGCGCCGGCATTCGCCCCGACCGCATCGATGGCGGGAGCCGCCATCGACGACCACCCGGCAACACCCGGTAGCCCGGTAATCCACCAGCCCCAGCGAGCCCCGACCTCCATGCCCGTTTCCCACACCCCGTCCCGCATCTGGGTCGTCGACGACGACCGCGGCGTGCGCTTCGTGCTCGCGACCGCGCTGCGCGAGGCCGGCTATGCGGTCGAGGGCTTCGAGGGCGCGGCCGATGCGCTCGAGGCGCTGGCGTCGCGCGGGGCGCCGGACCTGCTCTTCACCGACGTGCGCATGCCCGGCGACGACGGGCTCGTGCTGCTCGACCAGCTCAAGGCGCAGGTGCCGCAGCTGCCGGTCATCGTCATGAGCGCGTACACCGATGTCGCCAGCACCGCCGGTGCGTTCCGCGGCGGCGCGCACGAGTTCCTCAGCAAGCCGTTCGACCTCGACGACGCGGTCGCGCTGGCCGCGCGCGCGCTCGAGCGGGACGCACCGGCCGGCGTGGACGCGCCCGACGACGCAGCGCTCGACTCGCCGGAGCCCGAACTGGTCGGCAGCACGCCGGCGATGCGCACGCTGTTCCGCGCGATCGGCCGGCTGGCGCAGGCGCCGCTGTCGGTGCTGGTCACCGGCGAGACCGGCACCGGCAAGGAGCTGGTCGCGCGCGCGCTGCACCGCGAGTCGCCGCGCGCGCACGGGCCGTTCGTCGCGCTGAACACCGCGGCGATTCCGTCCGAGCTGCTCGAAAGCGAGCTGTTCGGCCACGAGGCCGGCGCGTTCACCGGCGCCAACCGGCGCCACCTCGGCCGCTTCGAGCAGGCCAACGGCGGCACGCTGTTCCTCGACGAGATCGGCGACATGCCGCTGTCGCTGCAGACGCGGCTGCTGCGCGTGCTCGCGCAGGGCGAGTTCTTCCGCGTCGGTGGGCGCGAGCTGATCCGCGTCGACGTGCGGGTGATCGCCGCGACCCACCAGCCGCTCGAGCAGCTCGTCGCCGACGGCCGCTTCCGCGCCGACCTGCTGCACCGGCTCGACGTCGTGCGCCTGCGCCTGCCGCCGCTGCGCGAGCGCCGCGACGACGTGCCGCAGCTGGCCGAGCGCTTCCTCGCCGCCGCGGCTGCGCGCTTCGGCGCCAAGCCCAAGCGGCTCGGCAAGCCGGCGCTGGCGCGACTGCTGGCGCACGACTGGCCGGGCAACGTTCGCGAACTGGAGAACCTGTGCTGGCGGCTGGCCGCGCTGGCGCCGGGCGACACGATCACCGTCGACGACCTCGACGACGCGCTGGCGCAGTCGCCGCAGGCCGGCGACGACGACTGGGACGCGCGCCTGCGCGCGTGGGCGCGCGCCCAGCTCGCCGACGGCGCCGAGCACCTGCACGCCAGCGCGCGCGAGCGCTTCGACCGTGCACTGCTGCAGGCGGCGCTCGAGCACACCGGCGGGCGCCGCAGCGAAGCCGCGGCGCGGCTCGGGCTCGGCCGCAACACCCTGACCCGCAAGCTCGGTCCCGGCCGCACGCGCGGCTGAGCCGTTCACCCGCGCCGAACCCGGCCGTCGCTACCGTCGTCCCCCACCGCCGCACAGGAGATGCCCGCATGAAGCCGCTGACAACCGCCGTTGCCCTGGCCGCCGCGCTCGCCGCAAGCGCCTGCACCACCGCGCCGACCGCCTCGCGCACGGCGCCGCCGTCGCCGTCGGCCGGAAGCGCCGTGTCCACCGCGCGCGGTGCCGACGTCGTGCTGGCCTCGGCCTCGGCCTCGCTGGTCAGCGGCAAACTGCGCGCCGCGCCGATGGGCGACGGTGTGCACTTCACCGGCGAGGTCGGCGGGCTCGGCGCCAATTCGACCCACGCGATCCACGTGCACGAAAAGGGCGACTGCAGCGCGGTCGACGCCAGCAGCGCCGGCGCGCACTTCAACCCGACCGGCGCCGCGCACGGTCGCGCCGGCAGCGGCGCCCACCACGCCGGCGACATGGACAACATCGTCGCCGACGCGCGCGGCGTGGCGCGGGTCAACGCGCACCTGCGCGGGGTGACGCTCGGCGGTGGCGCGGCCAACGACATCGCCGGACGCGCGGTGATCGTGCACGCCGCGCCCGACGACTACGCCAGCCAGCCGGCCGGCAACGCCGGCGCGCGCGTCGCCTGCGGCATCATCGTCGCGACCCCGTAGCCGGACCGACCGATCGATGAGCCACCTGCGCATCCGTGACGCCCGGCCGGCCGATCGCGACCTGCTGTCGCGCTGGGCGCAGGCAATGGCGTGGGAGACCGAGCACAAGCGGCTCGACCCGGACACGGTCGATGCCGGCATCGCCGCGGCGCTGGCCGATCCGGACAAGGCCCGCTATTTCGTCGCGATGCGCGAGGCCGCCGTCGGCGGCCACGAGACCATCGCCGACCCGGCCGGCACGCTGATGCTGACGCGCGAATGGAGCGACTGGCGCAACGGCACCTGGTGGTGGATCCAGAGCGTCTACGTCGCGCCCGACCACCGCCGCGCCGGCGTGTACACCGCGCTGTACCGCCACGTCGAAGCGCTGGCCCGCGCCACCCCGGGCGTGATCGGCCTGCGCCTGTACGTCGAGCACGCAAACGCGCGCGCGCAGCAGACCTACGCGGCGCTGGGCATGGTCGATGCCGGCTACCGGGTGTTCGAGGCGGAGTTCACCCCCGCCGGCTGACGCCGCGCGCGCTGGCCCGGTCCGCGCCGCGCGGCTTACGCGAGCGCGTCGCGCGCCGCGTCGACCTCGTCGCAGTGGACGAAGTTCACCGCGACGCCGTGCGCGGCGAGCACGGCGGCGATCTGCCGCTGGCGCGCCTGGAAGTGCGCGTACCGGCGCTCGAGCTTGGCCCGGCATTCGTCTGTGTCGCACGGCTGCTCCGGCGCGTAGCGGCGGTGCCACGCACGCGGCGTGAACAGCGCGATCCGCGCTTCGCCGCCGGCGTAATGCACCAGCGGCTCCGGCGGCGAATCGAGCCACGCGTCGTCGTCGGGCGCGAGCAGCGCCGTCTCCAGCAGCGGCCACAGCGGCGCGAGGCCGGCGTGCTCGTACTGCAGCGCCATCATTGCGGCCAGGTCGTGCACGGTCAGGTAGCGCGCGTGCTCGACGCGCACGCCGAACGCCGCCTGCGCGGCGAGCGCGGTGTCGGCGCCGGCCATGCCGCGCTCGAGCAGCTCGCGCTCGAATGCCGCGCCGACGTCGGCCACCCGCGCCGGTGTGCCGGTGACGACGAACGGCACCAGCCGCAGCGGACCGCCGACGAAATCCGGTGACGGAGACAGTGCGCCGGGCAGCTGGCCGTCGTGCGCGCCGAACGCGATCACGCGGCCGCCGTCGACGACGCCGGCACGCGGCGCGCGCGCGGCGAGCTGGTCGAGCTCGCGATGCAGCGGCCAGCCCGGGCGCAGCAGTTCGACCGGGTCGTAGTGCGCCCCGACCGCGACCAGGTCGAGCGCGGCGGCGTCCGGCACCAGCCGTGCGAGGTCGCGCGCGACCAGCGCCAGCAGGTCGCCGACCTCGGCCTGCGCCAGCGCGCTGCGCGCGACCGGCGCGTCGCCGGTCAGCTCGAGCGCGAGCGCGCCGAGCACGTGCGTGGCGTCGCCGGCGGACGTGCGGTCGAAGGAAGCGTTGGCGGCGGGGCGATCGGTCGGCTCGGCGGTCATCGGCGCGGGGTGGCCTGTCGGGCGTGGGGGAGGGCCGCGGGCGGGGCGCCGCGCGCCGCGCTGAGCGCGACAATACGCAGGCGTTTGGTCGAGCGCGGGCCCGGCGCTACACTGCGGTCATTATGCCCGCGACGCACGGCGGGCCGCCCTTTCCACCGTCCGCCCGACGTCCGCCCGAGGTGAACCGATGCGCCCATCCCGTCCCGTCGCCGTGCTTGGCGGCGTCCGCATTCCGTTCTGCCGCCAGAACACCGCCTACGCGGACGTCGGCAACCTCGGCATGTCGGTCCGGACCCTGGGCGCGCTGGTCGAGAAGTTCGGCCTGCACGGCCAGCAGCTCGGCGAAGTGGCGATGGGTGCGGTGATCAAGCACTCGTCGGACTGGAACCTGGGCCGCGAGGCCGCGCTGTCGTCCGGTCTGTCGCCGCTGACCCCCGGCATCACCCTGCAGCGCGCGTGCGGCACGTCGCTCGATTCGATCGTGCACATCGGCAACAAGATCGCCGCCGGGCAGATCGAGGTCGGCATCGGCGGCGGCTCGGACACCACGTCCGACGTGCCGATCGTCTACGGCCAGAAGCTGCGCCGCCGCCTGCTGGCCGCGGCCGCGGCGAAGACGCCGCGCGACAAGCTGGCCGCGTTCAAGGGCTTCAAGCCCGCCGAACTGAAGCCCGATTTCCCCGGCGTGGCCGAACCGCGCACCGGCAAGTCGATGGGCGAGCACTGCGAGGACATGGCCAAGCAGTGGAACATCGCGCGCGACTCGCAGGACGAATGGGCGCTGTCGTCGCACCAGAAGCTGGCGGCCGCGTACGAGCGCGGGTTTTTCGACGACCTCGTCGTCAGCTTCCGCGGCGTGTCGCGCGACAACATCCTGCGCGCGGACTCGACGCTCGAGAAGCTCGCGTCGCTGAAGCCGGCGTTCGACAAGACCTCCGGCCGCGGCACGCTGACCGCCGCCAACTCGACGCCGCTGACCGACGGCGCCGCCGCGTGCCTGCTGGCGTCTGACGAGTGGGCCGCCAGGCACGGCCATGAAGTCCTGTGCCACCTGCGCGACGCGCACGTCGCCGCGGTCGACTTCGTCCATGGCGAGGGCCTGCTGATGGCGCCAACCGTGGCGGTGCCGGAGATGCTGGCGCGCAACGGCCTGACCCTGCAGGACTTCGACTTCTACGAGATCCACGAGGCGTTCGCCGCGCAGGTGCTGTGCACGCTGCGCGCGTGGGAGAACGAGGAGTACTGCCGCAACCGCCTCGGCCTCGACGGGCCGATGGGCCGCATCGACCCGGCGAAGATCAACCCGAACGGCTCGTCGCTGGCCGCTGGCCACCCGTTCGCCGCGACCGGCGCGCGCATCGTCGCGACCGCCGCGAAGGAGCTCAAGCAGCGTGGCGGCGGCCGCTGCCTGGTGTCGATCTGCACCGCCGGCGGCATGGGCGTGGTCGCGATCCTCGAGCGCTGAGGGCTCGCGTTCGCTGACGCGGCCGCGGCAGCGGCCGATCCGGCAACGGCGTTGCGTCGCATGGCGAAGGTCGTCGCCGCCATCGCGGGCGGCACGTCCTGTTCGCTTTCAAGCCAACTGGCCCGGCCATCGACGGCCGGGCGTTCGCAACGGCAGCCGACGCCGTCAGGGCATCGGCCCCGTGACTTCGCTCAACCGCGCAGGCGCGGCACGCCGTGGTCGTCGCGCTCCTCGATCGCGGCCTCGTCGCCGATGCGCTGGCGCAGGTCGCGCCCCGGCAGCTCGAACGCCGGCTCGCCACGCGCGACGCGCAGCGCGTTCGCATAGGCCAGCCGGGCGCGCGCGTCGTCGCCGCTGCCCGCATAGCCGTGGCCGAGTTCCTCCCACGCCTCGGCGCCGCCGCCGTGCGCGAGCGCGCGGGTGAGGTGCGTTTCGACCTGCGGCCACGGCTGGTCGGCGCCGCGCAGGCGCGCCAGCGTCAGCTGCAGCGCCGGGCTGCTGGGGTGCTTCTGCAGCCAGCGTTCGGCATTCGCGCGGCGCGCCTCGCGGCGGCCCGCGCCTTCGGTGACCGGCAAGCGGCCGTACAGCGCCGCCAGCGACTCGTCCCAGCGCGCGTCCAGCGCCTGCTCGATGCTCTTGGCCGCCGCGTCGTCCCAGCGCATCGCCGCCGCGCGCGTCGCGTACGCGCCAACGATCGCCGGCTCGGTCTTCAGCGCCGTCGGCAGTGCGTCCCAGCGATCGGCCAGCGCGTTGGCGTCGGCCGCCTCGCGCAGCGTGGCCTCGGCCCATGCGGCCTCGCGCCGCTGCAGCTGGGCCGGCGGCCAGGCCTGCTGCTGGCGCAGCGCGCCGAGCAGGCCGTAGGCCTCGCCGGCGCGGCCCAGCGCCGCGAGCGCATCGCCGCGCAGGGCGAGCGCGCGCGGCGGCAGCGGCTGCGCGGCCGGGTCGTCGAGCACGACGAGCGCGTCGGCGGGCCGGCCATCGGCCATCGCGACCTCGGCGGCGGCAACCGCGTACGCGCCCGGCGTCGAGCGCAGCGCGTCGAGCTGCCGCGCGACCGCGGCGTCGTCGCCGCGTGCGGCGGCGGCGTGCACCGCGGCGACCCGCAGCGCGGCGCTGGATTCGTCGTCGGCGGCCTGCGCGAGCAGCTTCTCGGCACGGCTCCATTCGCCCAGGTGCAGCGCCTCGAGCCCGTCGCGCAGGCGCGCACGCGCGCGCCGGTCGCGCTGGCGGCGCCACGCGGCGAACGGCAGCGTCACCAGCTTCCACAGCAGCCACAGCGCGAGCAGCACGCCGACCAGCAGCAGCACCGCCTTCGGCAGGTTGGTCGTGTAGTCGTACCCGCCGTAGCGGACCAGCACGTAGCCGGGGTCCTGCACGAGCAGCTGGGCGACCAGCGCGCCGGCCAGCGCCAGCGTGATCAGAAAGAGCAGGTTGCGGAACAGGTTCATCGGCAGGGTCCTTGTGCGGATGCGGATGCCGCCGCGCGGACGCGGCGGCGCGGCATCAGCGCGACGCGCGCATCTGCCGGAGCTGCTCGAGTGTGCTGCCCAGCGTGGGCACGGCAGGTGAAAGCGGCAGCGCGGCGAGCGCCTCGAGCTGGGCGCGGCGCTCGGCGGCCAGCGTCGTGTCGTCGGAGAGCCGTTCGATCCAGCCGCCGGCGCGGCGCAGCGCGGCGCGGTAGCCGTCAACGTCGCGACGCTCGGCCGCGGCGCGCGCGATCGACAGCTCCAGCTGCAGCGCCGCCTGCGCGGCGGCGCGGTCGGACGGTTCGATCGCGACCGCGCCGACGCTGGGGCGCGCGTCGAGCAGCGGGCCGAACGCGCGCCGCCACCACGGACGCGCATCGCGCGCGTCGGCGCGGCGCGCGGTCGACGCCGACAGCGCCGTCGTCGCGAACGCATCCAGCCGCGCCATCGCGACCACGCGCGGCTCGGCCTCGAGCGCGTCGAGGCCGGCGCGCTCCTGGATCAGGGTCTGGCGCAGGCTCAGGTACGCGGGGTCATCGATGCCGTCGAGCACGCCGGCGGCCAGCGCGTACGCGCGCCGTGCGCCGTCGAGGTCGGCGGCGATCATCAGCCGCTGCTGGCCCATCACCAGCAGCAACTCGGCTTCGTCCAGCCGCAGCGCCTGCGCGCCATGGCGGTCGGGGTCGGCGAGCTTGGCGACGGTGTCCTCGATCAGCGCCGCACGCTGGCCGATGCCGAGCAGCTCGTCGCGCAGCACGCGGTTGGTCGCATCGGCCTGCTGCAGCCGGCCCGTCTGCGCGCGCTGGTCGCGGCGCAGGCCGTCGACGCGGCCCTCCAGCGCCTGCAGCCGCAGGTCCGCATCGGCGGCGGCGTCGCGCGCGCTGGCCTGGCGCTCGCGCCACTGCGACCACGCGAACGCGGCGGCGGCGAGCAGCGCGACCACCAGCACGATGCCGGCCAGCGCGCCGCCGCCGCGGGTCGGCGGGGCCGGCGCGGGCTCGGGGTTCGGGGCAGGCGGTGCGGGGGTCGACGACACGGAGGCGGGCGCGGGCGGAGTGCCCGCCATGCTACCGGAACGCCCGCGGCGCCAACGGCGCTAGCGCAGCGAACGCGCCGCGGCGGCGACCAGGTCGCGCGGCCGCGGGCCGTCGGCGACGACGATGCGGGTGAACCCGCTCGCGCGCGCGAGTTCGCCCAGGCGCGCGCTCGCGACCGCCACGCGCTGCGCCCGGAGGATCGCGGCGACGTTGGCCGGCACGCCGGCCAGCGTGCGCTGCAGCGCCTCGCCGCTCGACACCGCCAGCACCGCCGGCGCATCGAGCGCGCGCAGCGCGGCGAGCGCGCGCGGCGGCGGCGGCGTCGGCGTGCGCTGGTAGACGTCGGCGCGCCGCACCCGCGCGCCGCGCGCGGTGAGCGCCGGCGCCAGTTCGCCGCGGCCGCCGGGCGCGGTGACGAGGGCCACGTCGACGCCGTCGACCGCCTGCAGCGCCGGCAGCGCGAGCAGCCCCTCGCTGTCCATCCGCGCCGGCGACGTGACGTCGACGACGCCGGCGCGGCGCAGCGCCGCGGCGGTCGTGCGGCCGACCGCCAGCCACGTCGCGCGCACCTCGCCCAGCGCGGCCAGCCGCGCGGCCGCGCGCACCGCCGCCGGGCTGGTGACGACGATCACCGGCGCGGACAGCGCGCGCGCGAGCGCGTCGCGCGTGGCGCCGTCGTCGCGCGCGTCGATGCGCCACGGCGACAGCGCGATCAGCCCCGCGCCGGCGCGCGCGGCGGCGCGGCGCATCGCGTCGTGGTCGCCACGCGGACGCAGCGAGATCACGTACCATCCCGGCGCCGTGCGCGGGCCGTCGTTCGCAGCAGTCGTCGTCGACGCGGTCATCGCCACAGCTTGGCATACGCCACCGCACGCGCGCCGCCGCGCGCATCCTTCCCCCGCCCGAGCCGCGTAATGCCCGACATGAATGCCGACCCCGCGCTGCAGCGCCTGCTGCACCACTACCACTCGATGCCGCCGGTGGCGGTCATGCAGCTGTCGATCGGCGGCTACGACGGCCAGCGCCTGCAGCTGCACGCGCCGCTGTCGGTGCACGTCAACGACAAGGGCTGCGCGTTCGGCGGCAGCCTCGCCTCGATGATGACGCTGGCGTCGTGGGGGCTGGTCACGCTGCAGGTCGAAGCGGCCGGGCTGCACGCCGATGTCTACGTCGCCGACAGCCAGCTGCGCTACCTCGCGCCGCTGTTCGCCGACCTCGACGTCGAGGCCGAGCTGGCGCCCGACGCGCGCTGGGAGGACTTCGTCGCGACGCTGCGCAACCGCGGCCGCGCGCGCACGTCGATCGTCGCGCGCGCGCGCCTGCCCGGCGGCGGCAATGCGACCGAGTTCACCGCCCGCTACGTCGCGATCGCGAAACCCTGACCGCAGCGGCTACGATGAGGCGGAGTTCCCATGGAAGCCGCCGATGCGCCTGATCCGATTCATCGACGCGTCGCGCCGCCTGCGGGCCGTGGCCGTGCTCGCCTTCGTCGCGCTGGCGCTGTCGGCCTGCGCCAGCCAGGGCCGCGAGGCCAACGCGCTCGATCGCGAGCAGTACGCGTGGTCCGGCGCAATCCGCTGGGGCGACGTCGACGTCGCCGTGGCGATGCTCGACCCCAAGACCCGCGCCGAGCAGCCACCGAGCGCGATCGAGCTCGAGCGCTACAAGCAGGTGCAGATCTCCGCGTACCGCGAGCTCGGCGCCAGCCGCGACGTCGCCGCCGGCACCGCGGTGCGCGACATCGAGATCGGCGTGGTCAACCGGCACACGCTGGCCGAGCGGACCGTGCGCTACCGCGAGGTCTGGCGCTGGGATGCCGAGGCCAAGACCTGGTACATCACCAGCGGCCTGCCGAACCTGGGCCCCTGAGCCGCGCGCCGGAAGGCGCGGCGGCCGACGTCGGCGCCGCGCGCTTTTGCGCCGGCATGGGCGGTAGGCGACAATCCCGCCCCCGCTTGTTTCTGGCCCGACCGTGACCCTTCCCGACCTGCTGGCGTTCGCCGAGCGCCACCACCTCCTCTCGCTGGCGCTGGTCGGCATCACCCTGGCCCTGGTCTACACCGAGGTTGCGCGGCTGTTCCGCGGCTACAAGGCGCTGCGCCCGGCCGAGCTGACCGCGCTGATCAACCGCGACAACGCGCTGGTCGTCGACCTGTCGGCCAGCGGCGACTTCGAGAAGGGCCACATCGCCGGCAGCAAGTCGGTGCAGCCGAGCCAGTTCGACCCCGAGAGCAAGCTGCTCGCGTCCGCCAAGGCGCTGCCGGTGGTCGTCGTGTGCCGCAACGGGATGGCCTCCGGCGCGGCCGCCAAGCGCCTGAAGAAGGCCGGCTTCGAGCAGGTGTACTGGCTCGACGGCGGCGTCGCGGCGTGGCAGCAGGCGGACCTGCCGCTGGTCAAGGGCCGCTGAACACTGGGCGGACGCGGCGGCCGCGAGTGAGCACCCGCCCGCATCCCCGCCGCTTGTGCGGGCCCGCCGGCGCCCCAACGCTGTAACCCGGCCGCGCCGGGAGCGCGTGCCATAATCGGTGTCTTCGCTGCACCTTTCCTACGTCACCCTTCTAATGCCACGCCCACGGGGCGCGCTGGAGTCACGAAATGTCCGATGAAACCCTGAACGGCGCGGCCGCGCCCGTCGACGCCGCCGGCCCGGCCTTCACGGTCGAGAAGATCTACGCCAAGGACGTTTCGTTCGAGGCGCCGGGCGCACCGGCCGTGTTCAACGAGGCCGCGCAGCCGCAGCTGCAGATGAACCTCAACCAGAGCGTGCAGCGCCTCAACGACAACGCATTCGAGGTCGTGCTCGGCGTGACCCTGACCTGCACCGCCGGCGAGAAGACGCTGTACGTCGCCGAAGTGAAGCAGGCCGGCGTGTTCGGCCTGCTCGGCTTCGACGCGGCCACCCTCGACGCGATGCTCGGCACCCACTGCCCGGGCGTGCTGTACCCGTATGCGCGCCAGCTGATCAGCGAGCTGATCCAGTCCGGCGGCTTCCCGCCGTTCTTCCTGCAGCCGATCAACTTCGACGCGCTGTACGCCGAGGGCCTGCGCCAGCGGTCGTCGCAGCAGCTCGGCGAGGGTGGCGGCCTGGCCGACGCCGAGGCCGCGGGCAACGCCTGAGCCGTCGCCGGCATGGCGATGTCCCCGCCTGACGCGCCCAAGCCGGCCGTCGCCGTCCTCGGCGCCGGCTCGTGGGGCACGGCGCTTGCCGCACTGATCGCCCGGCACGGTCACCCGACCGTGCTGTGGGGCCGCGACGCCGACACGGTCGCGGCGATCGATGCGCGCCACGAGAACCCGCGCTACCTGCCGGGCCTGGTGCTGCCCGACGCCCTGCGCGCGACCACCGACCTGGCCGCCGCGCTGGCCGGTGCCGACCTGGTGCTGGTCGTGGTGCCGTCGCACGCGTTCGCCGGCACCCTGCGCGCGCTCGCGCCGCACCGCCCCGCGCACGCGGGCGTGGCGTGGGCGACCAAGGGCTTCGAGCCGGGCAGCGGCCGGTTCCTGCATGAAGTGGCCGGTGAAGTCCTCGGCGACGGCGTGCCGCTGGCCGTGGTCACCGGGCCGTCGTTCGCCAAGGAAGTCGCCGCCGGCCTGCCGACCGCGCTGACGGTGCACTCGGACGACGCCGCGTTCGCGCAGTCGGTGGCCGAGGCGCTGCACGGCCCGAGCTTCCGCGCGTACACCGGCGACGACATGCTCGGCGCCGAACTCGGCGGCGCGATGAAGAACGTGCTCGCGGTCGCCACTGGCGTCGCCGACGGCATGCAGCTGGGCCTCAACGCGCGCGCCGGCCTGATCACCCGCGGGCTCAACGAGATGCTGCGGCTGAACCAGGCGATCGGCGGCCAGCCGGAAACGCTGATGGGGCTGGCCGGGCTCGGCGACCTGGTGCTGACCTGCACCGGCGACCTGTCGCGCAACCGCCGGCTCGGCCTCGCGCTCGGTCGCGGGCAGTCGATCGACGACGCGGTCCGCGAGATCGGCCAGGTGGTCGAATCGGTGCAGACCGCCGACGAGGTCATGCGCCAGGCCGAGCGCCACGGCATCGAGCTGCCGATCTCCAGCGCGGTGCGCGACGTCCTGCACGGCACGCTGACCCCGTCGGACGGGCTCAAGCAGTTGCTGGCGCGCGAACAGAAGCCCGAGTACCCGACCGACCTGTTCGGCTGAGCACGGCGCGCGCGGACAAAAAAAGCCCGGCGTGAGCCGGGCTTTTTCGTGGACGGTGCGGCGCGATCAGAAGCTCGCGCGCACGCCGACCAGGTACTTGGTGACGTCGTCGCCGGCTTCGATCTCGCCGACCACGCCCCACACCGGGGTGAACTTGAACTGCGCGCCGATCGTGCCGGAGAAATCGCCGTCGAAGTCGCCGCCGTCGGTGTAGCTGCCCTTGACGTAGCCTTCGAAGTTGTCGGCCAGCAGGCCGCGCACGCCGACGCTGACGCGGCCGCCGGAGGTGTCCTCGGAGCCGCCGGGGAAGTCGACCTCCTGGCGCAGGTAGCTGACCTCGGTCACCAGGTCGGCACGC
Organism: Cognatilysobacter tabacisoli; assembly: GCF_003586305.1. Classification (GTDB taxonomy): domain Bacteria; phylum Pseudomonadota; class Gammaproteobacteria; order Xanthomonadales; family Xanthomonadaceae; genus Cognatilysobacter_A; species Cognatilysobacter_A tabacisoli. The sequence continues at coordinate 335,558 of NZ_KZ987400.1, forward strand.
TCGCTCAGGCCGTGGCGGTAGCCGAGGCCGAACTGCAGCTCGTTGAAGTCGATGTCGGCGCCGAAATCGTCGTTGGTGACGTTGCCGTAGCCGCCGAGGAGATAGAACGACTCGCTGATCGCGGCCGAACCGCGGATCTGGACGCCGTCGAACTCGACGTCGCCGGCGAACGCGTCGCCCGTGTCGATCTCGACGTTGGCGTAGCCGCCTTCGATGTAGGTGTAATCCAGCCCGTCGGCCGAGGCGGCGAACGGAGCGATGGCCAGCGCAACGGCCAGCGCGAGGTGCTTCTTCATGTGTGTCCCCAAGTGATGGTTAAAGCATCGAAGCCGCGAAGCGGCGGGGCACCTTAACAAGTTCTTCACGTCGCCGGGAGGCTTGCGCCGGCACGGGGCAACCGGGCGCAAAAAGAAAAGCCCGGCCGGAGCCGGGCTTTTCCCTCGCGACGATTCGGGGGAGAGAGAGATCGCGAGTGGTGCTTCGTGCTTACCAGCTCAGGCGCGGGCCGACGAACCACTGGGTGTCGCCGTCGACGAACTTGACGTCGCCGTTGACGCCCCAGGTCTGGTTGAACTTCACCTGCGCGCCGAGGCGGCCGTAGAACTCGCCGTCGCGGCTGGCGCCGTCGAGGTCGTCACCGTCCTCGTAGCCGGCGAAGGCGTAGCCCTCGAAGTTCGGGGTCAGCGCGCCGCGCACGCCGGCCTCGACGCTGTAGCCGTCGGCTTCGAGGTCGTTGCCGAAGATGTCGCTGCCGGCGTCGAACTTTTCGTAGGCCACGCGGGTCACCAGGTCGGCGTTCGGCGCGATCTGGTGGTTGTAGCCCAGGCCGACCTTCCACTGGTCGAAGTCGATGTCGGTGTCTTCGATTTCCTGGTTGCTGTAGCCGCCGAACACGTGGAAGTTCGGGGCGATGGCGCCCGAGCCGTTGATCGCGAAGCCGTCGGCGTCGCCGGCGTCGGTGTTGGTCGCGGCGTAACCGCCCTCGACGTAGGTGTAGGAGACGCCCTCGGCGGCCGAAGCGGCGAACGGCAGGGCGGCCATCAGGGTCAGGGCAAGGAGCGAACGCTTCATGGGGCTTCTCTCTGTTGTTTGTTGGGACCGCGGTCGGGTTCGTGAAGAACGCCGCGGTTGGTGGCCAGTATCCGCACGCTGCCGTAACGAAAACTGAATTATGAACTGAACGGTATAGAAACTAACCGCACTCTGAATGAACTTCGGCGCTTGGCCGTTCGGGCCTTGCACGCGGGTGCGCGACGCCGTTCCGGATGCGCGCGGCGCGGTCGACCCGACGGTCGACGTGCAGGGCTGAGGGGGTGTCAGGGACAGCCGAGCGCGGGCGCTGGGCGGCGGGCTCAGCGCACCGGCAGCGCCAGGCTGACGCACAGGCCGCCGCCGTCGCGGTTGAGCAGCGCGATGCGCCCGCCGTGGGCCTCGGCGATCTCGCGGGCCAGGGCGAGGCCGAGCCCGGTGCCGTTGCGCTTGGTCGAATAGAACGGCAGCAGCGCGTTCGACAGCACCGCGCTGTTCATGCCGCTGCCGCGGTCGAGCACGTCGATCCGCCACTCGTCCGGCAGCCGGCGCAGCGCCAGCTGCACCTGGTCGGACGGCGAGCCCGACTCGTGCGCGTTCTTCAGCAGGTTGATCAGCGCCTGCTCCAGCTGCGCCGCGTCGACGCGGGCGTGGCCGTCGGGCACCGCGCCGTCGACGCTGAACATCACCTGCTCGCGCAGGTGGGCGACGAAACGCTGCCATTCCAGCGGCTCGCAGCGCGGCTCGGGCAGCTTGGCGAAGCGCGCGTAGCCGCGGATGAAGCCCTCGAGGTGGCGCGCGCGCTCCTCGATCGTCGCCAGCGCGACCGGCAGCCGCTCGGTCTGGCCGCGGCGCAGCAGCTCGGCGCCGGAGTGGGCCAGCGAGGCGATCGGCGCGAGCGAGTTGTTGAGCTCGTGGCTGATGACGCGGATCACCTTCTTCCACGTGTGCACTTCCTGCCGGCGCAGCTCGGCGGTCAGCGTGCGCAGCAGCACCAGCTCGTGGCGGCGGCCGTTGAGGCGGAACTGGCGGCGCGACAGGTGGAACACGTCCTCGTCGGTGCCGTCTTCGCTGGGCACGCTGACCATCCCGTCGCCGCCGTTGGCGAACGCGTCGCGCAGCTCGGCCGGCGCGGCTTCCAGCAGTTCGGCGAACGCGTGGCCTTCGAGCCGGCGGCCCTCGCCGAGCAGCCTGCGCGCGGCGAGGTTGGCGAGCACCACGTGGCCGCCGGGCTCGACCAGCAGCATCGCCACCGGGGTGTTCTGCACCAGCGTGTCGAGCAGCAGCTCGCGCTGCACCAGCGCGTGGCGCTGGTCGCGCAGCGCGTCGCCGAGCGCGTTGTGGCTGGCGACGAGGTCGCGCAGCTCGCCGCCGCCGGCCCACGACAGACCGAAGCTGTAGTCGCCGTCGCGGTAGCTGCTGACCGTGCCGGCCAGCGCGCGGAACAGCGACAGCATCGGCGCGAACGCGCGGCGCACGTGGTAGACCAGCAGCGGCAGCAGCAGGGCGATCGCCGCCAGGCCCGCCCACCACGGCGAGGCGATCCAGCGCGACAGCAGCTGCGCCAGCGCGAGCGCGGCCAGCAGGTAGCCGAGCGCCAGCGCGGTGAACGTCACCCACAGCGGCAGCCGCTGGCGCAGGCGCAGGCTCATCGCGTCCGCGCCTGCGCGCCGTCGCCGATGGCCGCGCACGCGGTCACGGCCGCGCGATCCCGAGCCGTTCGAGCCGGCGGTACAGCGCCTGCCGCGACAGGCCGAGGTCGCTGGCGGCCTGCGCGAGCACGCCGCCGGCGCGGGCCAGCGCGGCCTCGATCGCGGCGCGGTCGGGCTCGTCGTGCGCGGCCGTCGACGCGTCCGCGCCGTGCGGCGGCGGGGCCGTCTGCACCGGCAGGCCGAGGTCGGCGGCGGCGATCGTCGCGCCGCGCGCGAACAGCGCCGCGCGCTGCACGGTGTTGCGCAGCTCGCGCACGTTGCCGGGCCAGCGGTGCGCGAGCAGCGCGCGCTGGGCGTCGTCGCCGAGCTGCTTGCCGGGCGGAAGGAAGTGCTGCGCGAGCGGGACGATGTCGTCCGGGCGCTCGGCCAGCGGCGGCAGCGCCAGCTCGATCGCGTTGAGGCGGTAGTAGAGGTCCTCGCGGAACTGGCCGGCGCGGATCAGCGCCGGGAGGTCGGCGTTGGTCGCGCTGAGCACGCGCACCTTGACCTGGCGCTCGCGGTTGCCGCCGAGCCGTTCGAAGCGGCCGGTCTCGAGCACGCGCAGCAGCTTGACCTGGCCGGCCGGCGGCAGCGTGCCGACCTCGTCGAGGAACAGCGTGCCGCCGTCGGCGGCCTCGAACTTGCCCTCGCGCGCCTTGTTCGCGCCGGTGTACGCGCCGGCCTCGCTGCCGAACAGCTCGGCCTCGATCAGCTCGCCCGGCAGCGCACCGCAGTTCAGCGCGACGAACGGGCCGTCCTTGACCGACGAGTTGGCGTGGATGATCTCGGCGATGCGCTCCTTGCCGGCGCCGTTCGGCCCGGTCACCAGCACCGGCAGCTCCGAGCGCGCGACCTGGCACGCCAGCGACAGCACCCGCTCGCTGGCCGGGTCGGCGAACACCACGCCGCGCAGGTCGTACTCGCGCTCGAGCGCGTGCCGGCGGCGGCGCTCGCCCTGCACGCGCCGCGCGAGTTCGCGCCGCGCCTGCGACAGCTCGATCAGGTTGTTCACCGTCGCCATCAGCTTGTGGTCGTCCCACGGCTTGGCGAGGTAGTCGGCCGCGCCGGCGCGGACCAGGTCCACCGCGGACTCCAGGTGCGTCCACGCGGTCAGCAGGATCACCGGCAGGTCCGGGTGCGCCGCGCGGATCCGCGCGAACAGCTCGATGCCCTCTTCGCCCGACGTGGTGTCGGCGTGGAAGTTCATGTCCTGCACGACCAGGTCGACGTCGCCGCGTGCGAGCCGCGCGAGGCCGTCGTCCGGCGTGTGCGCGGCGACCGTGTCGAGCTCGTGCAGCGCGAACAGGGTCTCGAGCGCGGTCACGACCGCGGGGTTGTCGTCAATGACGAGGATCGTGGGCATGCGGGTTTATACCGCGCGGGGACGGCGGGGCCGCAAGGGCAGGACGGCACGCCACGCAGGCGACGACGCGCGCGGTCGGCGCGCGTCGTCGTCGTTGCACCGCGGGGCGAATGCGTGCGGCACGGCGGCGCTCACACCGTCCGCGTCGCGACCGCCGGCGGCACCGCCGCGGCGCGCATCGCCGGGCCGAGCACGGCGAGCTGGCCGAGCAGCCACAGCGCGACCGCGCCGATCGGCAGGTACAGCGCCGGCAGCCGCGGCAGCTCGTACTGGCCCATCAGCAGCTGGTTGAGGCCGTACGCGCCGATCATGCCGATCACGATGCCGAGCGTGGCCAGCAGCAGGTTCTCGGTCTGGAAGTAGCGCAGGATCTGCCGGCGCGTCGCGCCGAGCGCGCGGCGGATGCCGATCTGCTTGGTCCGCTGCTGCACCCAGAAGCTGGCCAGGCCGACGATGCCGAGCGCGGTCACGACCAGCAGGCCGACGCAGACCGCGACCAGCAGCCACGCCATCGAGCGGTCCTGCCGGTAGTGGCGGTCGATCAGGTCGGTGAACGGCGCCTGGTCGAGGATCACGCGGCGGGCGCTGACGCGCTCGAGCGCGGCGACGGCGGCCTCGAGCACCTCGTCGCGGCGCGCCGGGTCGGTGCGGATCGCGAAGCGGCCCATGGTCACGCCGCTGACCGGCAGGATCATCGAGTAGTGGCTCTCGGCCGGACCGCCGTTGTCGTTCGGCCGGATCACGTCCTCGACCACGCCGACGATGCGGTGCGGGATGTCGTCGCGGTTCCAGCTGTAGATCAGCTTGCCGACCGCGCTGCCGTCCGGGAACAGCCGCTGGGCGACGGTCTTGGTGACGATCGCGGCGGGGATGGTCAGGGTCGAGTTCGGCTTGCCGAGCGCCTCCCAGTCGACGTACTCGTCGGCGGTGAAGTCGCGGCCTTCCACCAGCCGCAGGCCGAGCGTGGCGATCAGGTTCTCGCCCAGGTACACGGAGCTGTTGAGGTTCGGGATCGGCTGGTCGGGCGAGACGCTGATCGAGCTGTTCCACGACGAGTTGTCGAACGGCACGTGGTTGAGGCTGGTCGCGGCCTGCACGCCCGGCAGCGCGCGCAGCGCGGCGACGTCCTCGCGCACGCGGGCGGTCGGGTTCTCGTCGCGGCCGATGCCCGACAGGTTGATGCGCACCAGCTCGGCGTCGGCCATGCCGGTCGGCCGGTCCATGCGCTCCAGTCGCGTGGCGATCAGGAACACGGCGTTGCAGATGATCGCGCACGACAGCGCGATCTCGAGCACGATCAGCGCGGCGGCTGTCTTGTGCCGGCGCAGGGTGGAAAGGATGGGGCGGATGTCCATGGTCGGCTCCGGTGGTGCGTCGTTCGTCGGGCGTGCGGTGGGGTCGGGTGCGCCGGGCCGGCGCTACTGGGTCTTGAGCTGCATGGCCGGCGACACCAGGCACGCGCGCCACGCCGGCAGCAGGCCCGCGAGCAGGCTGGCGACGATCGCCAGCACGAACGTGGTCAGCAGCATCCGGCCGTCGAGCTGGGCCAGCTCGGCGTAGCCGGCCGGCTGCTGGCGCACCGCCCACAGGCCGAGCCACGCCAGCCCGAGGCCGAGGATGCCGCCGGCCAGGCCGACCGTGCCGGCCTCGACCAGGCACTGGGCGAAGATCGACCGGCGGGTCGCGCCGAGCGCGCGGCGCACGCCGATGTGCGAAGCGCGGCCGAGGAACTTCGCCAGCAGCAGGCCGACGGTGTTGAGCAGGCACACCAGCAGGAAGCCGAACGCCAGCCACACCTGCAGGCGCACGTCGCCGGGCACGGCGTTCATCTCGTCGAGCCACTCCATGACGCTGTGCAGGCGCACGTTGGTCGGGCGCTCGTAGCGGCCGGCGGCGCGCTGCTGGTCGGAGTAGTTCTCCAGGTACGCGCGGTATGCGGCGACCTTGGCCGGCGAGCCGAGCTCGACCCAGTACTGCAGCCACGCGCACGGCGCGTTGATGCCGCGCGTGCCCTCTTCGTCGGCGCCGGTGTCGCCCCAGCAGTTCATGTTGCCGCGGGTGCCGAGGTTGAGCTCGCGCGACGTCCAGAACGGCACGTAGACCTGCTCGATCGCGCTGAAGCGGTCGTTGGTCATGTCGAAGAACTTCGGCGCCGGCCGCCAGTGGTCGAGCACGCCGATGATGCGGAACGTGGTCTGCTCCAGCGTCAGCTCGCGGCCGACGCTGTTGGCGCCGCCGAACAGGCGCTGGTTGAGCTCCTTGGAGATCACCGCCACGCGCGCGCGCGCCGCGTCGTCGCTGGCCTGCCAGCCGCCGCCGTGGGCGAACGGCACGTCGAACATCGGGAAGAAGTCGGCGGTGGTGTAGCGCGACTCGGCCATGAACGGGTCGCCGGCCGCGGCCTTGCCGTTGGCCGGCGGCTGCACGATCAGCCCGCCGCCGGTCATCAGCGCCTGGCGGTCGCCGCGCTTCTCGCGCAGCAGCGCCTCGGCGTCGAAGCGGGTCATCTGCTGCTCCGGGTCGTCGCCCGGCGTGAACCCCTCCATCGAGCGCGGCTCCAGCCGCGGGTAGAACAGCACGTCGCTCTTGCTCGGGATCGGGTCGCCGGACAGCACGTGGAACACCGTCAGCGTCGTCATCGACGCGCCGATGCCCAGCGCGATCGCGAGCACCATCAGCGCGGTGAGCGCGCGGTTGCGCTTGAAGCTGCGCACGGCGAGCTGGAAGTAGTAGCCGAACATCGGGAGCCTCCGGGGGCGGGTGCGGCTCGGCTCAGGCCGAGGCGATGGACGGGGCGGCGGCGGGCTGCGACGCGGCATCGCGGGCGCGCAGCAGGCTCGGCTCGAGCGCCAGGTCGGCGGCCATGCCGTCGACGATGTGCACGTTGCGCTGCGCGCGCGCGGCCAGCTCGGGGTCGTGGGTGACCATCACGATCGTCGTGCCGGCGGCGTTGATCTCCTCGAGCAGCTCCATCACCCCGCGCGCCATCTGCGAGTCGAGGTTGCCGGTCGGTTCGTCCGCCAGCAGCAGCCGCGGGGTGCCGGCCAGCGCGCGGGCGATCGCGGCGCGCTGCTGCTGGCCGCCGGACAGTTCCGCCGGGAAGTGCTTCATGCGCGAGCCCAGCCCGACCTGCGACAGCGCCTTCTCGATGCGCGCGCGGCGGTCGGCCGCGCTCATGCCGCGGTAACGCAGCGGCACGTCGACGTTGTCGAACAGGTTGAGGTCGGGGATCAGGTTGAAGCTCTGGAAGATGAAGCCGATCTTGCGGTTGCGCAGCTTGCTGCGCGCATCGTCGGACAGGCCGCGCACGTCCTCGCCGTCGAGCTTGTAGACGCCACCGGTGAAGTCCTCGAGCAGGCCGGCGATGTTGAGGAACGTGGTCTTGCCCGAGCCCGACGGGCCGGTGACGGCGACGAACTCGCCCTCGCGCACGTGCAGGTCCAGCGAGCGCAGCGCGTGCGTCTCGACCAGTTCGGTGCGGTAGACCTTGGAAACGGCTTGCATGTGCAGCATGGCGGGGCTCCGGAAAGGGGTCGGCGGGGCAGGACGAAAGCGGGAAGAAGCGAAAGCGGGAGTAGCGCCGCCGTGGGGGGTGGCGGCGCCGGGAAGGCGGTGGCTCAGCCGCGCACGCGCAGCTGCGCCGGCAGCGCGGCGTTGGCGCGGTAGCCGCCGAGCCAGCCGCGCCGGCGCGGGGCCGGGTGGTTGGCGCAGGCGGCGTCGACCTCGCGCAGGGCGTCGAAGTCGATCAGCTCGAACAGCCGCAGCGGCACGGCGTCGGCCAGGTCGCGGGCGTTCCAGCCCGGTGCGAACGGGAAGCCGGCGGTCGCGTCGGCGGGGAAGGCAGTGACGGTGGGGATCGACGTGCTCATTTCATTCTCCCGAGATGCGGACCTGCGCGGCGTCGCCGAACTGGTCGCTGCCGGCGACCACGATGCGGTCGCCGGGTTGGACGCCGTCGAGCAGTTCGACGGCGTTGAGGCTGGTCGCGCCGGTGCGGATCGGGCGCTTGATCGCGGTGCTGCCGTCCATGACGTACGCGCTATTGCCGCCGCCGAGCTCGACGAACGGGCCGCGCTCGACCATCAGCACGTTGCGGCGCGTGTCCAGCAGGATCCGCGCGCTCATGCGCTGGTTCTGGCGCAGGCCGCGCGGCTGCGCGCCGGTGAAGCGCAGGCGGCCGCGCACTTCGCCGTTGACGACCTCGGGCGAGATCGACGACAGCGCGGCCTCGAACGTGCCGGCGTTGCCGGTCAGCTGCGCCGGCATGCCGATCGCCAGCTCGCGGGCGAAGCTCTCCGGCACCTGGATCTCGACCTCGAACACGCCCAGGTCGACGACGCTGAGCACCGGCGCGTTGGCCGCGAGGTTGGCGCGCTGCGCGGCGAACACCTGGCCGACCTGGCCGTCGAACGGCGCGCGCAGGGTCAGCGCGTCGACCTGGCGCTGCAGCTCGGCGACGACCGCGCGCTGGCGGTCGGCGACCAAGCGCTTGTTGCGCAGGTCGAGGCCGGCGCCGCGGCCCTCGAGGCCGAACTCGGTGCGCGCGTGGCCGAGCGCGTACTCGGCCTTCTTCAGCGCGTCCTGCGCGCGGGCGACATCGATCTGCGCGACCGCGCCGCCCTCGAACGCACGGCGGTTGCGCTCGAGGTCGCGCTCGGCGGCCTCGCGGTCGATCACCGCCTGGTCGAGCGACTTGCGCGCGTTGGAGCGGGTCATCTGCGCGTCGAGCACCGCGCGGCCGGCCTCGGCCTCGAGGCTGGCCAGCGTCGCCTGCTCCTGCGCGAGCGCGCTGCGCAGCTCGGGGCTGTCGATCTCGGCCAGCGCGTCGCCGCGCTTGACCGCGTCGCCGGCGACGACCTTCAGGGTCACGGTGCCGGCGGCGATCGCGTACAGGGTCGGGTTGTTGGCGGCGATCACCCGGCCCTCGGCCGAGATGTCGCGGACCAGGTCGCCGCGGGTGACCTCGGCGATGCGCACGCGGCCGGCGTCGAACGAGCGGGCGCCGGCGCTCCAGCCGCTGAACAGCCACGCTCCGACCAGCAGCACCGCGCCGACGCCGGCGCCGGCGAGCACGCGCTGGCGGCGGGTGCGGCGGCGCGCGTCGGCGGGGGCCGAGGCCATCGGGCGGTCCTGTCCGGAGGTGTCGCGAATGCTCATCGGGGTCCTGTGTCGTGTGTGCGGGCCGCAGCCCGGTGTTACACAGGTCAAAGCACGAGTCGTGCCAACCGGTAACGCATTGATCCTGCTGGATTTACAGGGGCGGACGCGGTGTCCGGCCCGGCCGCGGACGCGTCCGCCGGACGCGGCGTCCGGGCGGCGTCGACGGGGACGCGAACGGCCTCGACGGGGTCATCGACCCCATGCGATGGGGTCGCGGACTGCCTCGATGGGGTCATCGACCCCATGCGATGGGGTGCCGGACTGCCTCGATGGGGTCGTGGACCCGATGCGATGGGGTGGCGGACCGCCTCGATGGGGTCGTCGACCCCATGCGATGGGGTGGCGGACTGCCTCGACGGGGTCGTCGACCGCATGCGATGGGGTCGCGCACCCCATCGACGCGGTCGCCGGGCTCAGCCGCCGCCGGCGTAGCCGTGCTGGCGCCAGGCCTCGAACACGACCACCGCGACCGCGTTCGACAGGTTCAGGCTGCGGTTGTCCGGGCGCATCGGCAGGCGCAGGCGCTGGGCCTCGGGCAGCGCGTCGAGCACCTCGCCGGGCAGGCCGCGCGTCTCCGGGCCGAACAGGAACACGTCGCCGGCGCGGTAGGCCGGCGTGTCGAAGCGCACCCGCCCGCGCGTGCTCAGCGCGAACACGCGCGGGGCGACGCCGTTGGCCGCCGCGATCGCCGCCAGCGCCGCGTCGAGCGAGTCGTGCACCCGGAGCGTCGCGTACTCGTGGTAGTCGAGGCCGGCGCGCTTGAGCTGGCGGTCCTCGAGCGTGAACCCGAGCGGCGCGACCAGGTGCAGCCGCGCGCCGGTGTTGGCGCACAGCCGGATCACGTTGCCGGTGTTGGGCGGGATCTCGGGCTGGAACAGGACGACGTCGAACATCCGCGCATCGTAGCCGGCCCGCTCACCACGGCACCGGCCGGCCCTGCCAGTCGACGAAGCGGCCGCTGTCGGCCGGCGTCGCCGCGTCGATCACCGCCAGCAGCCCGGCCGCGGCCTCGTCGGCCGGCACCTCGGCGCCGGCCCCGCCCATGTCGGTGCGCACCCAGCCCGGGTGCAGCGCCAGCACGACGATGCCGCGCTCGGCCAGCGCGCGGGCCAGCAGCGCGGTCGTCATGTTCTGCGCGGCCTTGGCGATCGCGTAGCTCGGCGTGCGGAACGCCTCGACCGCGGCGATCGAGCCCAGCCGCGACGACACGTTGGCCACGGTCGCGCCGTCGGCCAGCTGCGCGGCGAGCGCCTGCGTCACCAGGAACGGACCGCTGGCGTTGGTGCGCAGGCTGTCGTCGAGGTGCTCGGCGGCGACGTGGCCGAAGCGTTCGCCCGCATGCAGCACGCCGGCGTTGTTGACCAGCAGGTCGATGCCGTCGAGCACCAGCGGCAGCTCGCGCGCGAGCTCGGCGATCGACTTCGGCGCGGCGACGTCGAGCGGCAGCACGTGCAGGCGGCCGGGGTGCTCGCCGGCGAGGCGGTTGAGCTCCCCGGCCCGGCCCGGGTGGCGGCACGTCGCCAGCACGTGGCCGCCGCGCGCCAGCAGCGCCCGGGTGAAGGCCAGGCCGAGGCCGCGGTTGGCGCCGGTGACGACGCAGCGCGCGTGGGGACGGACGGTCATGGCGGGCTCCCGCGGGGCGGAGGCGGCCACTGTAGGCCGGGCGCCGCGACGCCGCGGTGTGGGCGGCGTTTCCGCTGCGCGCTACGACCCCAGCGTGCAGCGCGCCAGCGGCTCGGCGCCGGCGGCCTGCAGCGCGGCCGGCGCGACCGCGCGCGCCGGGTCGGCGAAGTCGATCCGCGCCTTGACCTGGCGGCCGCGGTCGTCGCGCACGTTGGTGACGCCGCTGAAGCGGCGCAGGCTGCGGTCGCGCGCGTCGTAGGCGACGTCGAGGCTCGGCGCCACCGCGCCGAGCAGGCCGTCGAGCTTGAGCCGGAACGTTTCGACCGGCGTGTCGCCGAGCCGCGCGCGGCCGGCGCTGCGCACCTGGAAGCCGAGCGCGCGGCCGAACGCCGGCACCACGAACGACAGCGGCTGCGGCCGCCCGGCGGCCAGCGCGTCCCAGCGCGCGCGCAGGAATTCGTCGAAGCCGGCATCGGCGACCAGCGTGCCGGTCGGCGCCGGCAGCGCGGCGGTCTTGGCGCCGCTGTACACCGACGCGGACGCGCCGCTGCGGCGCAGGCCCTCGCGGTAGTCGCTGCGCACGTCCTCGAAGCTGAACTCAGGCGCGGTACGCGAGCGCCGGTAGTCGACGCGCTTGCGCGCGAACGCGATGCCGGACGGACAGCGGTACAGCACCAGCCGCTCGAGCGGCGCGGCGCCGTCGCTGCGGATCCAGTGCTGTTCGCGGTAGAGGAGTTGCCCGCTGGCGAGGTCGCGTGCTTCGCCCTCGACGAAGCGCAGATCGGCTAGGACGGGACCGCTCGCGCCCGCGAGGGCGACCAACAGCAGAACCGAGGGGCGCACGCGAACCTCGCCAACGGGAACCATGCCCAGCTACGGGGCCTCGCGCGCAGCGGATGCACACCGCGCGGGGGGACTGATGGCCTAGTGCCCGGCCCGCGGGCCGCCGCTACGATGCGGGCTTCGCCCGCGGCACCGCCCGGGCTCGTTCGTCCTCGTTCGTCTGGAGTCGCCATGCCTGCACCGATCCGTCCCCGCGCGCTGATGCGCGGCAGCCTCGCCCTGGCGCTCGCCGCCGCGCTCGGCACCGTCGCGCTGGCCCCGTCGCCGGCGTTTGCCGCCGCGCCGGCCGCTGCCATCGAGATCCCGTACGAGCAGTTCACCCTGCCCAACGGCCTGCGCGTGATCGTGCACACCGACCGCAAGGCGCCGATCGTCGCGGTCAACGTCTGGTACCACGTCGGCAGCAAGAACGAGCAGCGGGGCCGCACCGGCTTCGCGCACCTGTTCGAGCACCTGATGTTCCAGGGCAGCGAGAACCACGACGGCGAGTTCTTCGCGCCGTTCGAACTGGTCGGCGCGACTGACCAGAACGGCACGACCAACCAGGACCGCACCAACTACTTCCAGAACGTGCCGACCACCGCGCTGGACATGGCGCTGTTCATGGAATCCGACCGCATGGGCCACCTGCTCGGCGCGATCGACCAGGCCGCGCTCGACGAGCAGCGCGGCGTCGTGCAGAACGAGAAGCGCCAGGGCGAGAACCAGCCGTACGGGCGCCGCATCACCGCGCGCATGTTCGAGGCGCTGTACCCCGAGGGCCACCCGTACCGCTGGCAGACGATCGGCTCGATGGCCGACCTCGACGCGGCCTCGCTCGACGACGTCAAGACCTGGTTCAAGAGCTGGTACGGGCCGAACAACGCGGTGCTGGTGCTGGCCGGCGACATCGACGTGGCGACCGCGAAGCAGAAGGTCATGCGCTACTTCGGTGACATCCCGGCCAGCGCGACGCTGGCCGACATGCCGACCAATATCCCCAAGCGCGCGGCCGACACGCGCGAGACGATCCCCGATCGCGTGCCGCAGGTGCGCATCTACCGCGCCTGGCCGGTGGCCGAGAACGGCAGCCGCGACGGCAACCTGCTGACGCTGCTGAGCCAGGTGCTCGGCGGCAGCGCGGCGTCGCGGCTGGACACCCGACTGGTGCACGGCGACAAGCTCGCCGACAACGTCGGCACCTCGTACTGGAACAGCGAGATCAGCGGCACGTTCTTCATCACCACGACGATCAAGAACCCGGCCGACACCGCCAAGGTCGAGGCGATCGTCGGCGAGGAGCTGGCGCGGCTGCTGAAGGACGGCCCGACCGCGGCCGAGCTCGAGCAGGCCAAGACCGCGATCCGCGCCGAGTTCGTGCGCGGCATCGAGCGCATCGGCGGCTTCGGCGGCAAGTCCGACGTGCTGGCCGAGTGCGCGGTCTACGCCGGCAAGCCCGACTGCTACCGCGACGACCTCGCGGTGCTGATGGCCGCGACCCCCGCGCAGGTGCGCGACGCCGGCCGCAAGTGGCTCGGCGCCGGCTCGCACACGATCGTCGTCGAGCCGAGCCAGACCCCGGCCTCGTCGCTGCCGGAGGCGGCCAGCGCCGCGCCGGCCAAGGCCCCGGCCGCGCTGCCGGCGCCGGACCCGAAGTTCACCACGGTCGCGTCCGACGTCGACCGCAGCGCCGGCCCGCCGACGACCGAACGCTTCCCCGACCTGACGTTCCCGGCGCTGCAGCGCGCGACGCTGTCCAACGGCATGCAGGTCGTGCTGGCCGAGCGCCCGGAGGTGCCGGTGGTGCAGATGTCGATGGAGTTCCCCGGCGGCTACAGCGCCGACGTCGGCCGCAAGCTCGGCACCGCCAGCTTCGCGATGTCGATGCTCGACGAGGGGGCCGGCGAGTACGGCGCGCTGCAGCTGGCGTCGCGGCAGGAGGCGCTCGGCGCCAACATCGGTGCGAGCGCGGGGCTGGACAGCGCGTCGGTCGGGCTGTCGGCGCTGAAGGACAAGCTGGCCGAATCGCTGGACCTGTACGCCGACGTGCTGCGCCGCCCGCGCTTCGACGCCGCCGAGCTCGAGCGCGTGCGCGCGACGTGGCTGGCCGGCATCAAGCAGGAGAAGGCGCGTCCGCAGACGGCGGCGCTGCGCGTGCTGCCGCCGCTGCTGTACGGCGAGGGCCACCCGTACGCGATCCCGTTCACCGGCAGCGGCACCGAGGCGTCGATCGCGTCGCTGACCCGCGACGACCTGGTCGCGTTCCACCGCGACTGGCTGCAGCCCGAGCGCGCGCGGCTGGTGGTGACCGGCGCGACCACGCTGGCCGAGATCGTGCCGATGCTCGAGCAGCGCTTCGGCGACTGGAAGAGCGCGCCCGGCGCGCCGGCGGTGCGCGCGGTGCCGGCCGTCGCCCGCCCGAACGCGTCGCGCGTGTTCCTGGTCGACCAGCCCGGCGCGATCCAGTCGAACATCTACGTCAGCCAGGTGGTGGCGCCGACCGGCGACGCGTCGACGATCGACTTCGACTTCGCCAACGGCGTGCTCGGCGGCGAGTTCTCGTCGCGGCTCAACATGAACCTGCGCGAGGACAAGAGCTGGGCCTACGGCTCGTACAGCAGCGCGACCAACACGCTGGGCCAGCGCCCGTGGATCGCGTCGGCGGCGGTGCAGAGCGACAAGACCGCCGAATCGGCAGCCGAGCTGCGCCGCGAGATCACCGCGTTCACCGACGGCACCCGCGCAATCTCCGCCGACGAGGTCGCCAAGATCCGCGCCAGCAACACCCGCAGCCTGCCGGGCGCGTTCGAGACCGCCAGCGCAGTGCTCGGGCAGATCAGCAGCAACCTGCGCTACGGCCGGCCGGACGACTACATCGTCCGCTACCAGGCGCGTAACGAGGCGATGACCCCGGCGCTGGCGCAGGCCGCGGCGAAGGCGATCGACCCGAAGGCGCTGACCTGGGTGATCGTCGGCGACCTGGCCAAGATCGAGCAGCCGGTGCGCGCGCTGGACCTCGGCACGGTGCAGGTGATCGACAACGACGGCCGCCCGGTCACGGGGCGCACGGCGGCAGCCGCAGCGGCAGCCGAGGCGAAGCCCGCCGCCGGCAAGTAACGGCGGCCCCGCGGCGGGCGCCGGCCCGGGTCATCGCCGGTTCAAGCGGCGGCGGCCCGCGGCGGTGACAATCCAGCGCTGCCGACGGCGGCGGGCCCCTGCGGCCCGCCGTCGTTCCATCCGCCGCCCGGACCTTCCCAGGCGCGCCACCAACCGAGGTGCCCGATGCGCATTGCCGTCCCGACCGTCCTCGCCCTGTCGCTGCTGTCCGGCGGCTGCACGTGGGTGCACATGGCCCCCGGCGCGTCGTCGGTGCGGGTGCTCGCACCGGGCGCGGCGCCGGCCGGCTGCGTGCGCCGCGGCGAGATCGCGGTGTCGGTCAAGGACCGGTTGGGCTTCTACGAGCGCAACGACCTGCGCGTGCGCGAGGAGCTGGAAACGCTGGCGCGCAACGAGGGCCCGGGCCTGCAGGCCGACACCGTCCAGCCGCTGGCCGAGCCGCGCGACGGCGAGCAGCGCTTCGCCGCGTACCGCTGCGACGGCACGGCCGCGACCGCGCCGCGCGCGCCGTCCGCGCCGCCGTCGTCGGCGCGGACCCACCCGCTCGGCGGCTGAGCGGCGGCGGCGACGCCGCCGAACGGCCTCGCGTCGAAACTGAACGGCACTCTCCGCCGGCCTGAACCCCGGCCCGCGCGGCGCGGCGCGGACCATACCCCGGCGTGCGCCCTGCCCGACGACACGTTAACCTTGCGTGTTCTTTCGATTCCGGGTCATGCCCATGCTGTTCCAACACGTCGCCATCGCCGGCCTGGCCCACATCGACGCCCCGCGTCGGCTGGGCTCCGACGAGATCAACGCCCGGCTCAAGCCGACCCTGGATCGCCTCGGCATCCGGACGGACGTGCTCGGCGACATCGCGGGCATCCACGCCCGGCGCCTGTGGGACGGCCCGATGCAGGCATCGGACGCGGCCACGCTGGCCGCGGTCAAGGCGCTGGCCGACGCCGGCATCGAGCCCGAGCGCGTCGGCCTGCTGGTCAACACCTCGGTCAGCCGCGACTACCTCGAGCCGTCGACCGCGTCGATCGTCAGCGGCAACCTCGGCCTGCCCGACACCTGCCAGAACTTCGACGTCGCCAACGCGTGCCTGGCCTTCATCAACGGCATGGACATCGCCAGCCGGATGATCGAGCGCGGCGAGATCGACTACGCGCTGGTCGTCGACGGCGAGACCGCCGACCTGGCCTACGAGAAGACCATCGAGCGCATCACCCGCGCCGACGTCAGCGAAGTCGACTTCCGCAACGAGCTGGCGACGCTGACGCTGGGCTCCGGCGCGGCGGCGATGGTGCTGGCGCGCAGCGAGCTGGCCCCGGGCGCGCCGCGCTACAAGGGCGGCGTGACGCGCGCGGCGACCGAGTGGAACAAGCTGTGCCGCGGCAACCTCGACGGCATGGTCACCGACACCCGGCTGCTGCTGATCGAGGGCATCAAGCTGGCGACCAAGACCTTCCAGGTCGCCAAGCAGAAGCTCGGCTGGGTCGCCGAGGAGCTCGACGAGTTCGTCATCCACCAGGTCAGCAAGGTCCACACCGCCGCGTTCACCAAGGCGATGGGCATCGACCCGAAGAAAGTCCTGACGATCTTTGCCGAGCACGGCAACATCGGCCCGGCGTCGGTGCCGATCGTGCTGAGCAAGCTGCGCGAGATGGGCCGGCTGAAGAAGGGCGACCGGGTCGCGCTGCTCGGCATCGGCTCGGGGCTGAACTGCTCGATGGCCGAGGTCGTCTGGTAACGCGCCCGCGTCCCCCGCGGACACGAAAAAGCCCGGTCTCGCGACCGGGCTTTTTCATGCGCGACGCGTCCGTGCGGGTCGCCGCATCGGCCGTCAGCGCGACTCGCGCAGCCAGCGCGCCGCGTCGAGCGCGAAGTACGTCAGCACGCCGTCGGCGCCGGCGCGCTTGATGCTGGTCAGCGCCTCAAGCGCGCAGCCGCGCTCGTCGAGCCAGCCGTTCATCGCCGCGGCTTTCAACATCGCGTACTCGCCGCTGACCTGGTAGACGAACGTCGGCACGCCGAATTCGTCCTTCACCCGGCGCACGATGTCCAGGTACGGCAGGCCCGGCTTGACCATCACCATGTCGGCGCCCTCGGCCAGGTCCTGCGCGACTTCGTGCAGGGCCTCGTCGGAGTTCGCCGGGTCCATCTGGTAGGTGCATTTGTTGCCCTTGCCGAGCGCGGCCGCCGAGCCGACCGCGTCGCGGAACGGTCCGTAGAACGCGCTGGCGTACTTGGCGCTGTAGGCGAGGATGCGGGTGTGCACGTGGCCGTCGGCCTCGAGCGCGGCGCGGATCGCGCCGACGCGGCCGTCCATCATGTCGCTCGGCGCGACCACGTCGGCGCCGGCGCGCGCGTGGCTCAGCGCCTGCTTGACCAGCGCTTCGACGGTTTCGTCGTTGACCACGTAGCCGCGCTCGTCGACGAGGCCGTCCTGGCCGTGGCTGGTGTAGGGGTCGAGCGCGACGTCGGTGATGACGCCCAGCTCCGGGAAGCGCGCCTTCAGCGCGCGCACCGCGCGCTGGCACAGGCCGTCGTCGTCCCAGGCGGCGACCGCATCGAGCGACTTGGCTTCCGGCGCGGTGACCGGGAACAGCGCCAGCGCCGGCACGCGCAGTTCGCACGCGGCCTCGGCCACGCGCAGCAGCTCGTCGACCGACACCCGCTCGATGCCGGGCATCGACGCGATCGGCGCGCGGCCGTCCGGCTCGTGCACGAACACCGGGTAGATCAGGTCGTCGGCGGTCAGGACCGTCTCGCGCATCAGCCGGCGCGAGAACTCGTCGCGGCGCATGCGCCGCGGGCGGACGTGGGGGAAGCTGCTCATGCCGCGCATTCTACGACGCGGCCCGCGCGGCGCCGGCCCGGTGCGCCGCGATGCTGCGTCGCAGCGATGCGCGGACCCGCGTCGCACAAGGCCTGCAGCGCTGCACTTGCGCCCGCGCGCCGGGCGGGCGCATATGGACGCGTCCCGGACGGGGGGACACCCAAATCGACGACGCCGCGGTGGCCGCCAGGCCCCGTGGATGTCGTTGTCTTCCCGACGCGCCGGCGTTTCGCCTGCGCGCCTTCCACCTGGAGGCTCCATGTCACCCATCAGTCATCTGCGCACCGCGGCCCTCGCGGCCGCCGTATCGGTCGCGCTCGCGTCCACCGCCTTCGCCGCGCCGCCCGAGGTCCATCCGGGCAAGGGCAAGCTCGCCTCGTCGTTCGTCCGCGGCGACGCCGCGTCGCGCGCCAAGCCCGTCGTGCTGCCGCAGACCGAGCGCGAAGCGCTCGCCGAGCGCCGCGTGATCAGCGCCGACATCGTCGAGATGCAGCTGCCGGAAGACCGCATCGTCAACCTCGCCGCGGTCCGCCGCGCCGACGGCAGCGTCGCCGTGGGCCACGTCGACCTCGATGCCGCCGATGCGCACGTGCACGTCGCCCCGAAGCAGGAGGTGGCCGGTGAATAAGTCGACCCTGCGCCGTTCGGCGCTCGCCTGCGCCGCCGCCCTCGCCCTGTCGGGCGCCGCGTCGGCCGCCACGATCATCCCGGTCAACGCCGATCCGGCGGGCCAGGGCCTCAACGACATGACCCCGGCCGCGCCGGCCGGTGGCAACCCGGGCACGACGGTCGGCGAACAGCGCCGCATCGCGTACCAGTTCGCCGCCGACCTGTGGGGCTCGGTGCTCGACAGCCCGGCGGAGATCCGCGTCCAGGCCAGCTTCGCGCCGCTGCGCTGCGACGCCACCGGCACCGTGCTCGGTTCGGCCGGTGCGGGCGTGATCTACATCCTCAGCGGCGGTTCGGCGCCGCCGACGCTGTACCACGGCGCCCTGGCCGACGCGCTGGTCGGCAGCGACCTGCAGAACGGCACCGGCGTCGACGTGGTCAGCCGCTTCAACGCGTCGTACGGCAACACCAACCCGGACGGGACGCCGTGCGCGCCGGGCGCGGGCTGGTACTACGGCCTCGACGGCAACACCCCGGCCGGGCTGACCAACTTCCTGAACGTGGTCATGCACGAGATCGCCCACGGCCTGGGCTTCTCCGGCTTCGGCAACGTCAGCACCGGCGCGCCGCTGGCGGGCTTCCCGGACGTGTATTCGCAGTTCGCGTTCGACAACAACACCGGCAAGGGCTGGTACGAGCTCGACAACACCGGCCGGCGCCTGGCCACGATCGGCGGCAACGTCGTGTTCCGCGGCCCGACCGTGACCGCGCAGGTGCCGCTGGTGCTCGGCGAGAAGATCGCCGTGCGTGCCAGCGGCAACGCCACCGGCAACTTCGACTACGGCACCGCGCAGTTCGGTCCGGAAGCCACCGGCGCGAACTTCAGCGGGTCGGTGGTGCAGGTCAATGACGGCAGCGCGTCGCCGTCGCTGGGCTGCGCGGCGTCGCCGGCCGGCGCCTATGCCGGCCAGATCGCGATCGTCGACCGCGGCACCTGCGCGTTCGAGATCAAGGTCAAGAACGCCGAGAACGCCGGGGCCATCGGAGTGATCGTGGCCAACAACGCCGCCGGCACGATCAGCATGGGCGACGACGCCACCGTCGCGGCCACGATCCCGGCGCTGATGGTGTCGCTGGCGGACGGCAACACGATCAAGGCCGGCCTGCCGGGCGTGAACGTCGCGCTCGCGCCGATCCCGGGCGTGCGCGCCGGCGCCGACGCGGCCGGTTTCGCCCGCCTGTATGCGCCGAACCCGGTGCAGCCGGGCTCGTCGTTCTCGCACTACGACACCTCGGCGAACCCGAACCTGCTGATGGAGCCGGCGATCACCCGCTCGCTCGCCGCCAACCTCGACATCGACCTGACCCCGGCGCTGTTCCAGGACGAGGGTTGGACGCTGATCGGCGGCAACGCGAAGATCGGCCAGTGCGACACCGGCGTGCCACTGGTGGAGGCCGGTGGCGCAATCGTCGGCGCCAGCGTGCAGGCCTACGACCGCCTGTGCCAGGCGACGACGGCCGACAAGAGCGCCTACCAGGCGTGCATCACCGGCTACAAGGACCGGCTGGACGCCGCGGGCCTGCTCGAGGGCAACCAGGGCGGCCGCATCGCCAGCTGCGCGGCGAAGCGCTTCAAGTAATCGCCGCCGGCGGTGCGACAAACGAAACGGGCGCCGGCATTGCCGGCGCCCGTTTTCTTTTGCGGCTCAGCGGTGGCGGGCGCGCGCGCCGATCAGACGATGCCGCCGCCGAGGCTGAGCCGGGCGATGCCGACCAGGATCACGATGCCGTTGAGGACCAGCCCGGCCTTCGCGCGGCCGCGGCTCTCCGGGCGGGTGAAGGCGATCGCGATCGCGGCCAGGATCGCGCCGATCGACGCGAACGGAATCACCAGCCAGTTCATCGCGCCGAGCAGCGGGATCAGCGCCAGCACCATCCACAGCATCGCGACGATGCCCCACAGCAGGCTCAGCAGTCCCATGGCGCACGACCTCCGGATTCGACAGCGGCCACGATAGCGCGCCGGCGTTCAGCCGTGGGCGCCGTCGACCTCCAGGCGCAGCTCGCGCCGGCACACCGCCGCGTGCAGCACCAGCCGCGGCACGTCGGCCGGCAGGCGCCGCTCGAGCAGCCCGGCCACGGTCGCCAGTTCGTCGCGCTCGCGCACGTACGCCTTGATCGGCGAGCCGGCACCGAACGCCGCCGGCAGGCCGGGCCGGCGCGCGCGCGCGGCGGCGACCAGCGTGTCGAGGTTGGCGAACGTCTCGTCGAACTGTGCGGAGACCGAGCCGGCGTGGCGCGATTCGTGGCCGGTGATCGCGGCGGTGCCGGACAGCAGCAGCGGCATCGCCGGCGAAGCCGGCAGCATCGCGCGGGCGAAGCTCGGCGGCTGCGGGCCGTACTGGCGCGGGTAGCGGTAGGCGCTGACCTGGCGCGGGTTCTCCAGCGGCGTGCCCGGCTCGCGCGCGGCCAGCCAGTACACCTGCAGCCGGCGCACGCCGTCCACGCGGCCGATCGCGGTCGCCGCCGGCAGCCGGTGCACGTCGACCTCGCCGAGCCCGCGCGCGCGGCCGACGCAGAAGCGCCGGTAGCGCTCCTCGTCGCCGTCGCCGACGGTGATCCCGTCGAGGTAGTTCCACACCCGCAGCAGGTGCGGGTAGCCGTGCGCATCGAGCGCGGCGACCAGTCGCTGGTAGCTCGCCACCGCGGTGGCCTCGATGTCGCTGTCGCGGTCGCCGGTGGTGCCGCCGGTCGGCTCGTCGAGTTCGATCACGCCGAACATCAGCGCGCCGTCGCAGGCCCAGGCGACGTCGGCGTCGCGGCCGCGCGCGACCGGCCCGGCGCTGCGCCAGACCTCCAGCGGCGCCGGGCCGTACGGCTCGAGCGCGACGCGCACGTAGCGCGGGTCGTCGCTGGCCGGCGCACTGGCGCCGAAGCCGATCGCCGCGAGCACGCGGTCGTCGGCGAGCACGCGCGCCGGGTCAGCGTCGACGTAGCCCATCGCCAGCCGCGCCGGCGCCGGGTGGACGCTGACGGCGCTCATGCGGCGGGCACCACGGCGGCCACCACGGCGTCGGCCGCGGGCGGCACGGGGGCGGCGACGGCGCGCGGACGCTGCGTCGCGGAAAAGGTCGGGGTCATCGCGAAATGATAGCCCGGCGGCGTGAGCGCTCCGGCGCGAGGCGGCCGCGCCGGGCGCGGCGCGGTTGCGCGGCGGCGCGCGATGCCGGATCGTGGCGCCCTTGCCCGTGCCGTGGAACTCCGCCCCGATGTCTGAACAGAGCAATGCCGAACGCGAACTGGCGACCCTGCTGGTCGAAAGCCTGAACCTCGAGGGCGTCGAGCCGGCCGGGATCGATCCGGAGGCGCCGCTGTTCGGTGACGGGCTCGGCCTGGACTCGATCGACGCGCTCGAGCTGGCGCTGGCGATTTCCAAGCAGTACGGCTTCCAGCTGCGCTCGGACAGCGACGACAACCGCCGCATCTTCGGCTCGCTGCGCGCGCTGTCGGCGCACGTCGAGCAGCACCGGGCCAGCTGACCGTCCGCGCCGCGCCGGGCGACCCGGCGCGACGCCTCCCGCCCGCGCTTCCGTGATCCTCCTGCTGCGCATCGCGTTGGCCGCGGCGTACCCGCTGCTGGCGCACTGGGCGAGCCACCGCGGCGACGGCGCGTCGGCCAGCGTCGCGCTGCTCGACCTCGTGCTGGTGGTGCTGCTGCTCGCGCTCGCGCGCGGCCGGCCGGCCGCGTGGCTGGCGCTGGCCGGCGGTGCCGCCGCGCTGTGGGCGCTGGCGCCGACCGGGGTCCCGCAGCTGCTGCTGCTCGCCCCGCCGGTGCTGTTCACCGCGCTGGTCGCGTGGTGGTTCTGGCGCAGCCTGCGCTCGCCGCGCGGCGCTCTGATCACCCGCATCGTCTGCGCGCTCGAGGCGATGCCGGCCGATCGGCTCGCGCCGGACCTGCTGCGCTACACGCGTCGGCTCACCGCCGCGTGGGCCGGGCTGCTGGCGCTGGTGTCGCTGGCGAACGCGACGCTCGCGCTGCTCGCAGTGCCCGGCGGCGTGCTCGCGCGCCTCGGCCACCCGCCCGGCGTGCTGGCGATCGCGCAGACCCAGTGGTCGCTGTGGGCGAACCTGGTGAACTACGGCGTGGTCGCGCTGTTCTTCGTCGGCGAGTTCGCGTTCCGCCACCGCCGCTTCCCGCAGCGCTCGTACCGCGGCTTCCCCGACTTCGTGCGCCAGCTGGCGCGGCTCGGGCCGGCGTTCTGGCGCGACTTCCTGCGCGGTTGAGCGCGACGCGCGCGGCCCGTCGCGGCCGCTGCCGTATCCTGTGCGTCCCATCGCCGCCGCGCCGCACGCCCGCATGCCGTTCACGATCCCGCCCGACCACGCGTGCCTGCCCGGCCACTTCCCGGGCCGGCCGCTGGTGCCCGGCGTGGTCGTGCTGGAGCGGGTGGTCGACGCGATCGAGGCGGTGCACGGCCCGCTGCCGGCGCCGCTGCGGCTGCCGCAGGTGAAGTTCCTGCAGCCGCTGCTGCCGGGCGAGGTGGCCGACGTCGCGATCGAGGTGCTCGACGGAGCTGCACCGCGCTGGCGGTTCCGGGTGCTGCGCGGCGACACCGTGCTGGCCAGTGGCGAACTGGCGTGCGCGTCGACGGCCGCACCGTGAACTCGCACTGGAAGCAGCGCCCCGAGGGCGGCGGGCGCTTCGCCATCGGCCTGATCCGCGCGATCGCCTGCCGCGGCGGCCGCGCGATCGCGCGCGCGCTGCTGCTGCCAATCACCGCGTACTTCCTGCTGGTGCGCGGGCCGGAGCGCCGCGCATCGCGCGCGTACCTGGCGCGCGTGCTCGGCCGCCGCGCCGGCGTGCTCGACGTCGCCCGCCACATCCACGCGTTCGCCTCGACGATCCTCGACCGCGTGTTCCTGCTCAGCGGCCAGCTCGAGCGCTTCGCGATCAAAACCGAGGGGCTCGACGTGCTGCACGAGCAGCTCGACCGCGGCCGCGGCGTGCTGGTGTTCGGCTCGCACCTGGGCAGCTTCGACGCGCTGCGCGTGCTCGCGCGCGAGCGCCCCGACGTGCAGGTGCGCATCGTCCTCGACAAGTCGCACAACCCGGCGATCACCGAGCTGCTCGACGCGCTCGACCCGAAGCTGGCCGCGACGGTGATCGACGCCGGCCAGGACGGCCCGTCGATCGTGCTGGCGATCAAGCAGGCGGCCGACGACGGCGCGCTGGTAGCGCTGCTGGTCGACCGCGCACGCCCCGGCGAGCCCGCGTTGCCGGCGCCGTTCCTCGGCAGCCCGGCGCCGTTTCCGGTGGCGCCGTGGCTGATCGCCGCGACGCTGAAGCTGCCGGTGGTGCTCGCGTTTGGGCTGTACCGCGGCGCCAACCGCTACGACCTGCGCTTCGAGCTGTTCAGCCCCGGGATCGAGATCGCCCGGCATAACCGTGCGCAGGCGCTGGACGAACTGGTCCAGGCCTACGCCCAGCGGCTGCAGCACCACGCGCGCAGCGCGCCGTTCAACTGGTTCAACTTCTTCGATTTCTGGCAGGCCGACGATGCGAACGATCCGACACGCGACGCTGCTCGCGGCGCTGTGCCTCTCGCCCGCCGCGATCGCCGCGCCGCCTGAGCCCGCGGCGCCGGCCGAGCCCGGCTGGGTGCTGGCTCAGCTGGCGCGCCCGGCGCCGACCCGCACCGGCTTCGTCGAGGTGCGCGGCTCGGCGCTGCTGCGCACGCCGCTGCGGATCGAGGGTGAGTACCGCCGCCCCGACGGCGACACGCTGGTGCGCGTGGTCAACGCGCCGTACGCCGAGACCACGACGATCCGCGCCGGCGAGGCCGAGATCGCGCGCGTCGGCAAGTCGCCGCGGCGCTTCCCGCTGTCGCGCGCGCCCGAGCTGGCCGGCCTGCAGGCGAGCTTCGGCGCGCTGCTGGCCGGCGACCGCGCCGCACTCGAGCGCCACTACCGCGTCGCCGCCGACGGCACGCGTGCGCAGTGGACGCTGACGCTGACCCCCACCGACGCGGCGCTCGCGGCCAAGGTCGCGTCGATCGTGCTGCGCGGGCGCGCCGACGAGCTGCGCTGCATCGAGACCACCGCAGTCGCGCGCGGGCGCAAGCCGGCCGAGGTCCAGCGCACGCTGCTCGCCGGCGCGGCGCGCGACGCCCGCGGCGTGACCGACGCGCCGGCGCTGGCCGCGCTGTGCCGCGGCGTCGCGCGTGGCTGACGGCGGGACCGGTCCCGCGGCCGGCGAGCATGCGTCGCGCGGCTGGAGCGCGCGCACGCGCCTGCTGCTCGCCTTCGCGTGGCTGGCGGCGCTGCTGGTCGCCGGCGTGCTGCTCGGCCAGCGGCTCGCGCTCAGCGGCGACCTGCGCAGCTTCATGCCGGCCGCGCGTACGCCGGCGCAGAAGCTGCTGATCGACGAACTCGGCGAAGGCCCGGGCTCGCGCCTGCTGCTGGCGGCGATCGACGGCGACGACGCCGAGCGCGTCGCCGCCGTGTCGGCCGAGCTGCGCGCTCGGCTCGCGGCGCGGCCGGTCCTCAGCTTCGTCGCCAACGGCGGCGACGACGGGCTCGACGCGTTTCCCGAGCGCCTGCGCCCGTACCGCTACCTGCTGACGCCGTCGTTCGACGCCGCGCCGCTCGACCGCGCCGCGCTCGACGACGCGCTCGCCGCGCGCGTGCAGGACCTCGGTTCGCCCGCGGCCGCGATGGTCGAGCCGTTGCTGCCGTCGGACCCGACCCTGGAAACGCTGGTGCTGGCCGAGCGCTGGCAGCCGGCCAACGCGCCGCAGCGCCAGCACGGCGTGTGGTTCGACCGCGCCGGCCGCCGCGCGCTGCTGATGATCGAGACGCGCGCGGCCGGCTTCGACCCGACCGGCCAGCAGGCGGCGATCGATGCGATCCACGCCGACTTCGCCGCCGCGCGCGGCGACGCCGCGGCGACGCTCGTGCTCAGCGGGCCCGGCGCGTTCTCGGTCGAGATCGGCGGCCGCACCGCGCGCGAGGCGCGCTGGATCGGCACGATAGACGGCTTCATCTTCGCGCTGCTGCTGTGGATCGCGTACCGCAGCTGGAAGGCGCCGCTGCTCGGCGCGCTGCCGCTGGCGACCGCCGGCATCGCCGGGCTCGGCGCGGTCGCGCTGGCGTTCGACGGCGTGCACGGCATCACCGTCGCGTTCGGCTTCACCCTGATCGGCGTCGCGCAGGACTACCCGATCCACCTGTTCTCGCACCAGCGCGCCGGGCTGTCGCCGTGGGCCAGCGCGCGCGGGCTGTGGCCTACGCTCGGCACCGGCGTGGCGTCGACGTGCATCGCGTACCTGACGTTCCTGGTGTCCGGCGTCGACGGGCTGCAGCAGCTGGCGGTGTTCACCATCGTCGGGCTGGCGACCGCCGCGCTGGGGACGCGCTTCGTGCTGCCGGCGCTGATCGACCCGGCGCCGCGCGACGCGGCCGACTCGCCGCGCATCGCACGCGCGTGGGCGCTGCTGGCGCGGCTGCCGCGACTGCGCGCGCCGGCGCTGCTGGCGGTCGCCGCAGTCGCCATCGCGATCACCGCGCTCGCGCCCGGCGCGTTCTGGCAGAACGACCTCGGCAAGCTGACGCCGGTGCCGGCCGACGCGCTCGCGCGCGACGCCGAGCTGCGCGCGGCGCTCGGCGCGCCGGACGTGCGCTACCTCGTCGCGCTCGACGCACCCGACGCGGAGCGCGCGCTGCAGGCGCTGGAGCGGTTCGAACCGGCACTGCAGCGCCTGCAGCGCAACGGCGATCTCGCCGGCTACGAGTCGGCGGCGCGCGTGCTGCCGAGCGTCGCCACCCAGCGCGCGCGCCAGGCCGCGCTGCCCGACGCGGCGGCGCTGCAGGCGATGCTCGACGCTGCGGTCGCGGAGAGCCCATTCGTTGCCGATGCGTTCGCGCCCTTCCTTACCGACGTCGACGCCGCGCGCCGCGCGCCGCCGCTGCGCCCGGCCGACCTCGCCGGCACGCCGCTGGCGACCGCGCTCGCCGGGCAGCTGGTGCAGCGCGACGACGGCAGCGCGGTCGCGCTGGTGTCGCTGACCGGCATCGCCGACGTCGCCGCGGTCGATGCCGCCGCGCGCGCGGCCGGCGCGCAGCTGCTCGACCTCAAGCAGGCCTCCGAATCTCTGGTCGCTGACTACCGGCAGCGCGTGCTGTGGGCGCTGGCGCTGGCCGCGGTGCTGCTCGCGGCGACGGTGTGGATCGCGCTGCGCGCGCCGCGCCGGGTGCTGCGCGTGCTCGCGCCGATGGCGTTGACGACCGTGCTGATCCTGGCCGTGCTGCGCGGCGCCGGGGTCGAGCTGACCCTGTTCCACCTGGTCGCGCTGATCCTCGCCGCCGGGCTCGGGCTCGACTACGCGCTGTTCTTCGACCACGCCGGCGACAGCCGCGACGAGCAGCGCCGCACGCTGCACGCGGTGATCGTCTGCAGCCTGACGACGCTGGCGGTGTTCTCGCTGCTGGCGGCGTCGAGCATCCCGGTGCTGCGCGCGATCGGGCTGACCGTCGCGCTCGGCGTGCTGTTCAACTTCATGCTGGCGCTGCTGGTGACGCGCGTGCCGGCCGCGCCCGAGGCGTCCGATGCCGTCCGCTGATCCGTTGACCCGCGATGAGATCGCCGCGCTGGTGCCGCACGCCGGCGGCATGTGCCTGTGGGACGAAGTCGTCGACTGGGACGCGCAGCGCATCGCCCTGCGCGCGTGGCGCCACCGCGACGCCGACCAACCACTGCGCGAACGCGGGCGCC
Organism: Cognatilysobacter tabacisoli; assembly: GCF_003586305.1. Lineage (GTDB taxonomy): Bacteria > Pseudomonadota > Gammaproteobacteria > Xanthomonadales > Xanthomonadaceae > Cognatilysobacter_A > Cognatilysobacter_A tabacisoli. The sequence goes on from NZ_KZ987400.1 coordinate 362,566, forward strand.
TGCACGCGGTGCACCTGTGCGAGTACGGCGCGCAGGCGATGGCCGTGCACGGCGGCGTGATCGCGCGTGCGCACGGCGGCCGCGCGCGGCCCGGCCTACTGGTCGCGCTGCGCGGCGTCGAACTGCACGTCGCCCGCATCGACGACCTGCCCGGCGCGCTCGAGTGCGAGGCCGAGGTGCTGGTCGCCGGCGGCGACGGCTGGCAGTACCGTTTCACCATCCGCCACGACGGCACGCTGCTGGCCGAGGGCCGCGCCGCGGTCGTGCTGCAGCCGGCGTCGTCCATCGACACCGCCCCTCCGGAATCGAACGCATGACTTCACCCTCCACCGCGCGTCGCGCCCTCGTCACCGGCGGCAGCGGCGATCTCGGAGGCGCGATCTGCGCGCGCCTGGCCGCGGCCGGCTTCGACGTGATCGTGCACGCCAACGGCAACCTCGCCCGCGCGCAGGCGGTCGTCGATGCGATCGGCGCCGCCGGCGGCCGCGCCGAGGCGGTCGCGTTCGACGTCGCCGATGGCGACGCGACGCGCGCCGCGATCGATGTGCTGCTGCAGCGCGGCCCGGTCCAGGTCGTCGTCAACAACGCCGGGGTCCACGACGACGCGCCGATGGCCGGCATGAGCGACGCGCAGTGGAAGCGCGTCGTCGACGTGTCGCTGCACGGGTTCTTCCACGTGACCCAGCCGCTGCTGCTGCCGATGGCGCGCACGCGCTGGGGGCGCGTGGTGAGCGTGTCGAGCGTCGCCGCGGTCACCGGCAACCGCGGCCAGACCAACTACGCCGCGGCCAAGGCCGGCCTGCACGGCGCGACGATGTCGCTGGCGCGCGAGATGGCCACGCGCGGCATCACCGCGAACGTCGTCGCGCCCGGCGTCATCGCCGGGCGCATGGCCGCCGATGCGTTCCCGCCGGAGATGATCCGGCAGGTCGTGCCCGCCGGGCGCGCCGGCACGCCGGAGGAGGTCGCGGCGGTGGTCGCGTTCCTGTGCAGCGACGACGCCGCCTACGTGAACGGCCAGGTGATCGGCGTCAACGGCGGCATGGCCTGAACGGTTGAGGCGCCGCCGCGGCGGTCACGCGGCGTTGGGTCGATGGGCGCGTATGCTCGCGCCGTCCGCCCGGAGATCCGACCGATGAACGCACCTGCCTCCCTGCTGAAGCTCACGACGGTCGCCGCTGCGGCGCTGCTGCTCGCCGCGTGCGCGACGTCGCACCTCGTCACCGGCCGGGTGCGCCCGCCGATCGATCCGGCGCAGGTCCGCGTGTACTACACGCCGCCGGTGGGCTTCGAGGAGATCGCGCGGCTCGACACCGCCAGCGGTCCGTTCACCTACGGCGAGCAGAACAAGATGAACTCGGTGCTGGCGAAGATGCGCAAGGAGGCGGCCAAGCTCGGCGCCAACGGCGTGCTGCTGGTCGGCACCGACGACGGCTACGGCGGCGGCGGGGTCAACGTCGGCGGCGGCTACGGCCGCGGCGGCGGACGCAGCTTCAGCAGCGTCGGGGTCGGCGTCGACATCAGCCCGCGGCAGAAGTACGCGCACGGGCTGGCGATCCACGTGCCCAATCCGCCGCCGCCGGCACCCGCACCGGGCAACTGAGAGCGGTCGACGCGGCGCTCAGGCCGCCGCGCGCGCCGCGGCGTTGTCGCCCTCGAGCGCGTACCAGGCCGGCGGCAGCAGCGCCGGCGTGATCGACACGCCGGCGGTCAGCGCCGCCAGGCCTTCGTCGTCGAGGCCCGGGTGCACCCGCCGCGCGCGGTCCAGCGCTTCGGCGGCGAGCCGGCGCATCGTCTCGACGTTGGCGCGGATCCGCGCTTCGAACGCGGCGTCGTCCAGCGTGTCGTTGAGCGCGCGGTTCATCTCGAGGAACCAGTCGAGCTTGAACTGGTCGAGCAGGCGGCCGTCGGGCTGGGTCGCGGCGCCGTTGCGCTCGCCCCACGCGCGCAGCAGCCGCTGCATCGCCAGGTTCAGTTCGCGGCCGGCAGTGAACGCGTCGCGCAGCCGGCCGAGCATGGGCAGGTCGGTCAGCCGTCCGGCGAAGAACAGCGGCGACAGCAGCGACCAGTAGAAGGTGTAGTCCCAGATCACCTTGACCGGCAGCACCTGCGCGTCGCCGAACAGCGGGTACTGGGCCTCGTACAGCGTCAGGGTGTTCTCGTAGAACGACTGGTACAGCTGCTCGTACATCGGCGCGTACGGCGCGAACGCGCGCCCCGCGCGGTCGCGGCCGATCAGGTCGACGATGTAGGTGTTGGCGATCGCGATGAAGTCGGTGCCCGGCGAGTAGAACGGGTCGAGGAACACGCCGGCCTCGCCGGTCATCGCCCAGCGGCCGTCGCCTGAGAACACCTGCCGGCAGCCGTGCGAGTAGTGGCGCAGGAACGCGAAGTCCTGCAGCGCCGCGCCGCGCGCATCGAGCGCGCGGGCCACGGCCGGCTGGTGCGTGCGCAGCCACTCCATCGCGCGCTCGTGGGTGTTGATCGTCTGCAGCGGGTGCATCGCCGCGTCGCAGACGATGCCGAGCGAGTGCGCGCCCGACGCCAGCGGGATCAGCCAGAACCAGTAGCCCGGCCCGCACAGGTGGTTGGTCGAACGCCAGCGGTCGGGCGGGTCGCAGCGGCCGAGCCAGGCGGCGTCGTTCGACCACGCGTTCGGGTCGATGATGCCCTCGACCCGCCACCACGCCGCGTTGGCGTCGTGGGTGTTGGCCTGCGCGAGCCCGAGCTTGCGCTTGATCAGGCCGGCGCGGCCGGACGCGTCGACGACCCAGCGCGCGTGCAGCGTCTGCGCGCCGTCGGCCGACTCGATCCCGACCGCGTGCGGTGCGTCGCCGTCGGCCAGGTCCAGCGTGCGCACCACGGCGCCGTCGCGGAAGTCGACGCCGAGCTCTCGCGCGCGCTGGCCGAGGAAGTTCTCGAAGCGGCCGCGGTCGATCTGCCACGACGGCGTCGGCAGGATCCGGCTGACGCCCAGTTCAGTGCACGGCTCCAGCGCCGGCTGGCCGTCGCTGAAGAAGAAACGGAAGCCGAACTTGCGGATCTGCTCGGCGTCGAGGTGGTCGCGCAGGCCGAGTCCGTCGGCGAGGTAGCGCGCGCCGATCTCGACCGTCGACTCGCCGACCTTGAACGCGGCCTCGCGCACCGGGTGCGCGTTGCGCTCGACGACGACCACGTCGACGTCGCCGAGCTGCTGCTTGAGCTGGATCGCCAGGGTCAGGCCGGCGAGGCCGCCGCCGAGGACCACGACGTCGCGGGTGTCGGGCGTTGCGGCGGAGTGGCTCATGTCGGGTCGGTCTGCTGGGCCGGGACGCCGCGGGCGAACTCACCGCTCGGGTCGTCGATCAGCGGCGGGGTGCCGCGGGTGCGCAGGTACTCGCGCATGACGTCGCCGCGGGCCAGCACCTGGGCGACCACGTGCGAGGTGATGCGGTACAGGTCGTGCAGCGGGCGGAAGTGGCTCTTGCGGAACTCGCGCGGGCCGTCCGGGGCCTGGTAGCGCGACTCGATCGGCACCGACACCGCGCCATAGCCGAGCTCGCGCGCGGACGAGATCAGGATCTGCGCCTCGAACACGAAGTCCTCGCCCGGGACGTCGCCGAGCGCGCACACGGCGGCCGGGTAGTAGCGCTGGCCGCTCTGGGTGTCGGCGATGCGGTAGCCGCAGCCCCACGCGATGCCCCAGTCGCCGAACTCGTTGGCGATGCGGCGGTAGGTCGGCTGCGAGGCGCGCTTGCGCAGGCGCGCGCCGATCACGATGCAGCGCGGGTGGCGGCGCGCGGCGTCGAGCAGGCGTGGGAGGTCGCTGGCCGCGTGCTGGCCGTCGCCGTCCATCGTCAGCACGCCGGCGAACCCGCGCGCCAGCGCCTCGCGGAATCCGTCGCGCAGGCTCGCGCCCTTGCCCATGCGGCGCTCGTGGCGGATCACCGTGACCGGCAGGTCGGCGATGCAGTCGGCGGTGCCGTCGTCGGAGCCGTCGTCGATGACGATGACGTTCGGGCACTCGGCCAGCGCCTCGGTGACGACGCCGCGGATGCGCAGCGCCTCGTTGAGCGCCGGGATGACGACGGCGACGTTGGTGCGATCGGGAAGGCGACGGTCAGGCATGCGCGGCCACCTTGGCAGCGGCGCCGTGCACGATCTGCAAACGCAGCGCGCGCCCCGGGCCGGCGCGCAGCCGCGCCTCGCCGGCGCCGGTCGCGAGCGCGTCGAACAGCGGCAGCATCGACGCCATCGCATTGCCGCGGCCGTGGCGCAGCAGCGCGCCGTCGGCATCGCCGTCGCCGTCCTCGAACGCGAGGGTGATCGTCGGCGCGCCCGGCCGCGCGGCGCGCGACAGCACCAGCGCGCCGCCGAGCAGGCCGGTGCTGTCGGCGACGCTGGCCAGCCCGCCGACCGCCGCGGCGTCGTAGCCGACCAGCAGCACCGCATCGGCGCCCTCGTGCAGCTGCGCCATCGCCTCGACCAGGCCCTGGGCGAAGCTGCCGTCGAACGCGGCGATCGCGGTCGCGGCCTGCATGCAGCCGGTGCCGATCGTCCAGTAGCCGGCGGCGGCGTTGTGCACCGAATTGTGGAACTTGGTCGGCGACATCGCGCGCGCGTCGTCGGCGAGCGTGGTGCAGACGTAGTCGGTGATCGCGAAGTCGCCGTGCCCCGACGCGAACACCGACGGCAGCGTGGCCGGGTCGCGGCCGGCGGCGGCGCACGCGGCCTGCGCGACCTGCAGCGCGACGGCGACCGTCTCCGGCGCGCGCCGGCGCTCGTTGGCCGGCAGCAGTTCGGGCGACGGCCGCTGCGGCGCGCCGTCGACCAGCGCGCCGCCGTTGGCGAACGCGCACGCGTCGTCCCACGACGGCAGCCCGCGCGTCCAGAAGCCGATGCCCTCGACCGTCGCGGTCAGTGCGCTCGGCGCCGTCATGCGGACACCGTCGCCGCTGCGGCGTCGGCGCGGCCGAACAGCAGCGAGCAGTTGTTGCCGCCGAAGCCAAACGAGTTGTTCATCGCGTAGCGCGGCGCGCCGTGCGCATGCGCGAAGCGCACCTGCGGGCCGCACGCGACGTCGGGGTCGGCGCTGTTGAGGGTGCCGGGCATCAGTCCGTTCTCCAATGCCAGCAGCGCGACGACGGACTCGACGATGCCGGCCGCGCCGAGCGTGTGCCCGGTCCAGCCCTTGGTCGAGCTGGCGTGCAGCGTCGGCGGGAACAGCGCCGCGACGGCGCCGGCCTCGACGGTGTCGTTGGCCGGCGTCGCGGTGCCGTGCAGGTTGAGGTAGCCGACGTCCGCCGGCGCGACGCCGCCGCGCGCGAGCGCGGCGCGCATCGCCGCCTGCGCGCCGAGCCCCTGCGGGTGCGGCGCGGACATGTGGTGGGCGTCGCTGGATTCGCCATAGCCGCGCAGCTGCAGGCCGTCGCGCTCGTCGGGCGCGGCCCGCTCGAGCAGCGCGAAGCCGCCGGCCTCGCCGAGCGACAGGCCGTCGCGCGCGGCGTCGAACGGCCGGCACGGCGCGGTCGAGACCAATTGCAGCGAGTTGAAGCCGAACAGCACGCTGCCGCACAGCGTGTCGACGCCGCCGACCAGCGCGGCATCGGCCAGGCCGGCGTGGATCAGGCGCGCGGCCTGCGCGAACACCTTGGCGCTGGACGAGCACGCCGTCGCGACAGTCACGCACGGACCGCGCAGCCCGGTCGCCTCCTGCAGGAAGCCGCCGAGCGAATGCGGGTGGTGCACGCCGAGCCGCATCAGGTCCGGCGGGAAGCGGCCGTCGTCGAGCCTTGTGTACGCCTCTTCGGTGGCGCCGATGCTGGCGGTCGAGGTGCCGACGACCAGCGCGACGCGGTCGGCGCCGTGGCGCGCGACGGCGTCGGCGAGCGCCGCCGGCACGCCGTCCTGGTGCAGCGCGATCCACGCCAGCCGGTTGTTGCGGCACTCCCAGTGCGCGAGCGCGTCGGGGAGCGGTGTGTCCTCGACGCCGTCGACGCGGCCGATCCAGGTGTCGAGCGGGTCGCTGCCGAAATCGTTGCGGCGCAGCCCGCTGCGCGAGTCGGCCAGCGCGTGCGCCTGCGCGGCGGTGCCGCGGCCGAGCGCGGTGGTCGCGGTGTACGCGCGGATCGCCAGCGGCGGCATCGGGGCGGGAAGCGGGGCGGCGTGGGTCACGCAGAACTCCGGCAGGACAGGCAGCGAGTATAGCCAGCGCGTTTTCGATCACTCCTGTGTCGGTCCGCAACGCGTTCAGGTCGTCCCGCCCGGCCGTAGACTGGACGGGCTCCCCGGGGATGTTCGATGACCACCCGCACCGCCCACCGCCTGACGCTGTTCGGCGACCGCGACGTGCTGCATGCCAGCGGCGTCGCGCTGCTCGCGTGCGCGCTCAGCGGCGGGCTGCTGTACCTGGCCTACCTGGTGCACGTGTGGGCGATCGCGCGGCGCGCGCCGTGCGTGCCGGCGCGCGACGGCTGCGTGCTGGTGTTCGGCAAGCACGCGCCCGGCGGCCGCCTCGATGCCGACTTCGCGGTGCGGCTCGACCGCGCCGCGGCGCTGTGGCGCGAACGCTCGCCGTCGGCGCTGGTGCTGCTCGGCGGCGGCCCGCCCGGGGCGCCGAGCGAGGCCGAACTGGCGCGCCGCGGGCTGATCGAGCGAGGGCTTGCCGCCGACGCGCCGCTGCGGCTCGAGGCGGCCTCGCGCGACACCCTGCAGAACCTGCGCAACGCGCGCGCCCTGCTCGGCGACGACGCGCGCCGTCCGGTCGTGCTGCTCAGCAGCCGCTACCACCTGGCGCGCTGCGCGCTGTTCGCGCGCCAGCTCGGGTTCGACCCGGCGCTGTGCGCGGCCGAGCCGGCGCTGCGGCTGGACCCGCGCACGCTCGCGCGGCTCGCCGGCGAGGCCGGCTACGTGTGCCTGGTCGACCTCGGCACGCGCTGGGCGCGGCTGATCGGCCACCGGCGGATGCTGGCGCGCGTCAGCTGACGCGCGCCGCCGGCGTGCGTGCCGTCATCGGCCCGGCGTCAGGCAGCGCGCCAGGAACTGCTCGGTCACGCGGTAGCGGTGCAGCGCGTCGGCGCCGGACAGGCCGTGCTTGGCGCCGGGGTAGGTCATCAGCTCGAACGCGGTGCCGCGCTTCTGCAGCTCGCTCATCAGCTTGGTCGAATTGCTGAAGAGCACGTTGTCGTCGGCCATGCCGTGCACCAGCAGCAGCGCGCCGGGGCGGATGCCGTCGAGGTGGGTGAACACCGACGCCTCCCTGTAGCCGGCGACGTTGTCCTTCGGCAGGCCCATGTAGCGCTCGGTGTAGTGGGTGTCGTACAGCGCCCAGTCGGTGACCGGCGCGCCCGCGACCCCGCACCGGTAGGCGTCGGCCCCCTTGGCCAGCAGCATCAGGGTCATGTAGCCGCCGTTCGACCAGCCGTGCACGCCGATCCGCGCCGGGTCGACCCACGGCTGCTTGCGCAGCCACTCCACCCCCTTGAGCTGGTCCTCGACCTCGACCGTGCCCTGGCGGCCGTACAGCGCGCCGCCGAACGCCGCGCCGCGCCGCGGCGTGCCGCGGTTGTCGACGCTGAACACCACGTAGCCCTGCTGGGCCAGGTACTGGTTGAAGAAGTGGTCGCTGCGGCCGGGCCAGCTTTCGGTGACGGTCTGCGCGGCCGGTCCGCCGTAGACGTACACCACCACCGGGTAGCGCTTGGATGCGTCGAAGCCGGGCGGGGTGATCAGGCTGTAGTGCAGCGGCGTCCGGCCGTCGGCCGCGGTCAGCGTGCCGAACGTCGGCGTGCGGTGCGCGGCCCGGTACGGCGCATACGGATGCTTCGGATCGTCGAGCACGTTGTCGACCAGCGCCGCGACGCGGCTGCCGTCGTTGCGGTGCAGGGTGATCTGCGGCGGCGTGCCCGGCGTCGACCAGCTGTCGACGTAGACGCTGGCGTTGCGCGCGAACACGGCCTGGTGCTGGCCGGGCTCGGTGCTGAGCTTCTCGACCGCGCCCCCGGCCAGCGGCACGCGGTAGACGTGCTTCTGGGTCGGGCCGTCCTTGCTCGCGCTGAAGTAGGCGTAGCCGCCGGCCTCGTCGACCGCATGCAGCTCGTCGACGTCCCACGCGCCCGACGTCAGCGCCCGCGCCTTGCCGCTGGCGTCCACGAGGTACAGGTGCTCGTGGCCGCTGCGCTCGCTGCTCCACAGCAGGCGGTCGCCGGACAGGAAGCGCAGGCTGTCGTGCAGCGGCACCCAGGTCTTCGCGGTCTCGCGCAGCAGCCGGCGCTGGCGGCCGCTGGCCAGGTCGGTCTCGACCAGGTCGAGCACGTGCTGCAGCCGGTCCTGGCGCTGGAACGTCAGCCGGTTCGGATCGCGCCAGTCGACGCGCGCCAGGTAGATGTCGGTCTCGTCGCCGAGGTCGATCCAGCGCGGCGTCGCGTTGGCGGCCGGGGCGATCACGCCCAGCTGCACGCGCACGTTCGGGTCGCCGGCTGCGGGGTAGCGCTGCTCGATCACGTCGGTGCGGTCCGGGTAGACCTCGTAGCGCTTCTGCACCGGCACCGGCGATTCGTCGATGCGGGCGAACGCGATCGCCGAGTCGTCCGGCGCCCACCAGTAGCCGGTGTGCCGCGCCATCTCCTCGTCGGCGACGAACTCGGCGACGCCGTTGCCGATCGTCGCGCTGCCGTCGGACGTCAGCTGCAGCGGCGTGCCGCTGGCCAGGTCGATCACCCACAGGTTGCGGTCGCGCACGAAGCTGACGAAGCCGCCGCGCGGCGACAGCTTCGGGTCGGTGGCGAAGCCTTCGCCGTTGGTGAGCTTGCGCACCGCGTCCTGGCCGGACTTGCCCAGGTCGTACAGGTACAGCTCGCCGCCGAGCGGGAACAGCAGGCGCTGGCCGTCCGGCGCCCACTGGTAGTCGACGATGCCGCTGAGCGCGGCGATGCGCTGGCGCTCGCGCCGCGCCTTCTCGGCGTCGCTGAGGGTCTCTTCGCCCGGCAGCACCACCGCCGAATCGACCAGCAGCGCGGCGCGGCCGCTGGCGACGTCGTACGCCCACAGGTCGAGCCGGTTGCGGTTGCCGTCCTTGCCGCGCAGGAAGCCCACGCGCGTGCCGTCCGGGGAGATCTTCGGCTTGGTCAGCGTCGGGCCCGACAGCGCAGCGGCGCCGGTGATGGCCTCGAGGGTCAGCGTGCGCGCGCGGGTCTGCGCGGATTCGGCGGCGTCTGCGTTCACGAATGTCGAGAGGGCGAAAAGGGCGGCGAGGGCGGTGGCGGTGCGGGTCGAATGCATCGGCGTCGCGCGAAGCGGGAAGAGCCCGGAGTGTACCGGAGCGCGCCGCGCCGACCGGCCGCGATGCCCGCCGCGCGGGGCTTTCACGTGCGCGCGCCGGTGGGCGACGAGCGCGGCAGCCCGCGTCACGCCGCTGATGACGCGCGCGGCGCGGATCGCCAAATCGACGCGGGCGCAACGCCGATCTGACTCGTTCATTCAAATGAATGGCGGTCAGGAACGTGACGATCACGCTCGGGTAAGGTCCTCGCCGTGAACGATTCAACCTTCCATTCGACGCGCATCGCGACGCCCGACCCGACGCCCGATGCGGGCCGCGGTGCGCGCCGCCGGTATCTGCGCGAGGCCACCGCCGCCGCGCACGCGCAGGTCGACGCGCTCGCCGCGCCGGCGCTGCACAGCACCGACGGCTACGCCGCCTACCTGCGCGGCATGCACCGCTTCCTGCGACACGGCGAGCACGCGCTGCGCGACGACCAGAGCGGTCCCGACGTACGCGCGCGCCGGCAGTGGATCGAGTTCGACCTGGCGACGCTCGGCGTGGCCCCGCTGGCGGCCGACGAGCCGCCGGCGCCGCTGCACGGCGATGCCGATCGCCTCGGCTGGGCGTACGTGATCGCCGGCGCGTCGCTCGGCGCCAAGGTGATCGCGCGCGCCGTCGCGGAGCTCGGCTTCGACCGGCACCGCGGCGCGCGCTTCCTGGCCGGGCACGCCGACGGCGACGCCTGGCCGAGCGTTCTGCACCGGCTGGAGGACACCCCGCTGACCGACGACGAGCTGCTGCGCATGGGCGAGGCCGCGCGCGCGGCGTTCGCCGCCGCGGCCGACGCGCTGCGCCACGGGCGCGAGGAGGCATTCGCATGACGACCACCGCACGCCCCAGCGCGAACGACTGCGCGCGCGATCCGATCCACCTGTGCGGCGCGATCCAGCCGCACGGTTACCTCGTCAGCTGCGAGCTGCCGTCGTGGACCGTACGCCACGTGTCGACCAACATCGCCGAGCTGTTCGAAGTCGAGCCCGAGGCGCTGGTCGGGCAGAGCCTGCGCGACCACGTCGGCGACGAGGTGCTCGATGCGCTCGGCGAGGCGGCCGCGCTCAGCGAGCCGGGCCAGCCCGCGCACCGCGCCGGCGGCGGCAACTTCGGCGCGCTCGGCCGCCTGTGCGACCTGACCGTGCACGTCGCCGACGGGCTGGTGCACATCGAGATCGAGCCGCAGCCGTACGGCCAGCCGGAGCGCATGCCGAGCGCCGTCGCGCAGGCGATGATCGCGCGCCTGTCGAGCGCCAGCGACGACGCCGAGTTCCACCACCGCGTCGCCGAACAGGTGCGCCAGCTGACCGGCTACGACCGGGTCATGGTGTACCGCTTCCGCGCCGACGATTCGGGCGAGGTCATCGCCGAGTCGTGCCCGGCCGACATGGAGCCGTTCCTCGGCCTGCGCTACCCGGCGTCGGACATCCCGCCGCAGGCGCGCTGGCTGTACCTGCGCAACCGCCTGCGGGTGATCCCGGACGCGAACTACCACCCGGTGTCGGTGCTGCCCGCCCTGCGCCGCGAAGGCCTGCCGCTGGACCTGAGCCAGCACGTGCTGCGCAGCGTCGCGCCGGTGCACCTGGAGTACCTGCACAACATGGGCGTGGCCGCGTCGATGTCGATCTCGATCGTCAGCGGCGACCGGCTGTGGGGACTGATCGCGTGCCACCACCGCGCGCCGCGGCGCGTGCCGCCGGGCATCCGCGCGGCGGCCGAGCTGTTCGGCCTGTTCGTGTCGATGCGCGTGGCCGCGCGCGAGCAGGACGCGATGGTCTCGCGCTACCTGCACGCGCAGCACGTGCGCGAGGCGATCAGCGACCAGCTCGCCCGCGCCGGCGACGCGCACTCGGCGCTGGTCGCGACGCTGCCGCAGCTGCGCAGCACGCTGGAAAGCGACGGCGCCGCGCTGCTCGTGGGCGGCGAGCGCCACGAGGACGGGCGCGTGCCGTCGGCCACGGACTGGCTGTCGCTGCGCCGCTGGCTGCAGCAGCACGCCGCCGAGCCGGTCGCGATGACCGACGTCGCCGAGGACTGGCGGACCCCGAACGACGACCCTGACGGGCTGGCCGGCGTGATGGCGATCCACCTCGGCGGCGGCGACCGGCTGCTGCTGTTCCGCCGCGAGCAGATCGAAGACGTGCGCTGGGCCGGCGACCCGGACAAGGCGATGGTGCCGACCGACGACGGCCAGCGGATCGCGCCGCGCAAGAGCTTCGCGACGTGGGTGCAGACCGTGCGCGGCCGCGCCGAGCCGTGGAGCGAGGCCGACCGCAGGGGCGCCGCGCGGCTGCACGCGCTGCTGCGCGAGCAGCGCTGGCGGGCGGCGGCGCATGCGCGCCAGCGCGATCACGAACTCGACGCGATCGACCAGCACAGCCGCCGCCACGCGGTGCGCGACCACCAGCACCGGCTCGACGGCATCGCCAGCCTGCTCGACGGGCTGGTGCACCTGGACGGCGACGCCACGCGCGAGCTCGGCAGCCGGATTGCGCGGCTCGAGCAGGACATCCGCGACCTGATGCAGGGCCGCGACCGCTCCGTCGGCGCCGGCTGAGCGCCGACGGACTCAGCGCGGCGCGACGGCGGCCGCGCCGAACAGCAGCCTCTTCTCTTCGTCGCTGAGGGCCTTGCCGGCGTCGGGATTGACCTGCTTCGTGAGTGCGTATGCGCGCTGCGTCGCCGGCCGCGCGGCGATCGCCGCGTGCCATCGCTGCACGTTCGGGTGCGCGCTCAGGTCCAGCGGCGCCTTCGCGTACGGGTTGATCCACGGGTAGCACGCCATGTCGGCGATCGTGTAGTCGTCGCCGGCGATGAACGCGCGGCCGTCGAGCCGGCGCTCGAGCACGCCGAGCAGGCGCTGCGCTTCCCGGGTGTAGCGCTCGATCGCGTACGGCACCGGCTCCGGCGCGTAGACGCTGAAGTGGCCGTACTGCCCGGTCATCGGGCCGAGCCCGGCCATCTGCCAGAACAGCCACTCCATCACCGTCGTGCGCCCGCGCACGTCGGCCGGCAGGAAGCGGCCGGTCTTCTCGGCGAGGTACTGCAGGATCGCGCCGGATTCGAACACGCTGATCGGCGCGCCGCCGTCGGCCGGCGCGGTGTCGACGATCGCCGGCATGCGGTTGTTCGGGCCGATCGCCAGGTACTCGGGGCGGAACTGCTCGCCGGCCCCGATGTTGACCGGCTTGATCGTGTACGCGATGCCGGCCTCCTCGAGGAACAGCGTGACCTTGTGGCCGTTCGGCGTGGGCCAGTAGTGCAGCTCGATCATCGCGGCGTCGTCCAGGCGGGGGAGCCCGGAGTGTAGGCACGCCGGCGTGACCGGCACGACCGCGCGGGGGGCACGCAGCGTTGCATCCGCCCGCGTTGCAGCAGGCCGCGGTGCGGGCCGCGCGGCGCGGTCGGGTCGTCGCGCTTGGCAGCACCGGCGGCCGCCGCTACGCTCCGCGCGGCTTTCCACCCCACTGGACCTGCGCATGTCACCGAACCCGCCCCGCCTCGGCCCGATGCCGTACCTGATCTTCTCGTCGCGCTGGCTGCAGCTGCCGCTGTACCTGGGCCTGATCGCCGCGCAGGGCGTGTACGTGTTCCTGTTCCTGAAGGAGCTGCTGCACCTGATCCAGGACGCCGGCACGCTCAGCGAGCAGGGGATCATGCTGATCGTGCTCGGCCTGATCGACGTGGTGATGATCTCCAACCTGCTGGTGATGGTGATCGTCGGCGGCTACGAGACGTTCGTGTCGCGGCTGGGGCTGCAGGGCCACCCGGACCAGCCCGAGTGGCTCAGCCACGTCAACGCCAGCGTGCTGAAGGTCAAGCTGGCGATGGCGATCATCGGCATCTCGTCGATCCACCTGCTGAAGACGTTCATCGAGGCCGGCCAGCTCGGCCTGCCGCTGTGCACCGCGGCGCTGGAGACCGCCGGCGCGCTGTGCACCAAGGCCACCGCGACCGGCGTGATGTGGCAGACGATCATCCACTGCGTGTTCATCCTGTCGGCGATCGGCATCGCCTACACCGACCGGCTGATGGGCCAGACCGCACGCCCGCACCGCGCCGACGGCGCGCACTGACGGCCGCGGCGCGCGCGGCTAGCGCGGGCCCATGATCGCGCGGCGCAGCGCCGCCGCGTCGGCGTCGCCCGACAGCCGCAGCCGGCCCGCCTCGCTGCGCAGCCCGAGCGCCGCGTAGGCCGCGTCCAGCGACGGGAACGCGCGCGCCTCGGCATGGCGCCGGTACAGCGGCTCGAACACGGCTTCGGCGGACGGATCGCGTTGCCGCCGCACGCCGTCCAGCGCCCGCACGAACGCCAGTGGATCGCCCCACGCCGCGCCGGCCAGGCAGCACGCGGCGTGGTCGGCGAGCACCGCATCGAGCGTCGCGCCGTGCGCGCGCAGCGCGAGGTCCGCCTCGAGCCAGTACGCCGCGCCGGCCCAGTACACGCGCATCGTCGCGCCCGGCGCATCGCCGGCCTCGCGCAGTGCGGTGCCGGCGGTAGTCGCGCGGCGGCCGCGCGCGAAGCCGGCGTCGAGCGCGCGCCACGCCTCGCCTTCGTCGATGCGCCCGGCGCGGGCGCGGGCGACGGTCTGGTAGTAGCTCGCCAGCCCCTCGGCCAGCCAGCGGCCGTCCTCGCCGAGGTACGGGTGGACGAGGTGGGCCAGCTCGTGGGTCGCGGTCCAGTGCGCGTGCAGCGCGGCCGGCGTGGCGTCGCGGCGCACGTACAGCAGCACCGCGACGGCCGGGTCCTGCCGCGACGTCTGGCCCCACGGCACCGGGCTGCGGTCGCCGCTGTCGACCTGCTCGATGCGGATCCGCGAGCGCGCGAGCGGCCAGCGGCCGAAGGTCGCCTCGACGTCGCCGGCGACCGCAGCGATCCACGCGTGCAGCGCCGCGGCGCGCGCCGCGCCGGCGCCGACGACCTCGACCTCGACCCGCGCCGCGTCGAACGCCAGCGTCCGCACCGAGCGCGGCGCGCCGGCCGCGTCGTCGGCCCGCGCGCCGCCGCCGAGCGCCAGCAGCACGGCGACGACCGCGGCCACGCGTACGCCGCGCGCGTTCATGTGCGCGGCCGCGCGATCGCGCCGACCCCGCGCGGGACGATCGGCCCCGCGCACCCCGCCCCGTACAATGCCCGCATGGATGTCTCCCACCTGCTCGACGCGCTGAACCCGGCGCAGCGCGAGGCCGTCAGCGCGCCGGCCGGCCACTACCTCGTGCTCGCCGGCGCCGGTTCCGGCAAGACCCGCGTGCTGACCCACCGCATCGCGTGGCTCAACGAAGTCTACGGCGTGCCGACCCACGGCATCCTCGCGGTCACGTTCACCAACAAGGCCGCCGGCGAGATGCGCCACCGCGTCGACGCGCAGCTGCGCCACGGCGCGCGCGGCATGTGGATCGGCACGTTCCACGGCCTCGCCCACCGCCTGCTGCGGCTGCACTGGCAGGACGCGAAGCTGCCGGAAGGCTTCCAGGTGCTCGACAGCGACGACCAGCTGCGGCTGGTCAAGCGGGTCGTGCAGGCGCTCGAGCTCGACGAGGCGCGCTTCCCGCCGCGGCAGATCGCGTGGTGGATCAACGCGCAGAAGGACGAGGGACGTCGGCCGGAACACATCCAGGGCGGCCAGGACGAGTGGGCCGACGTGATGCGCAAGGCGTACGCGGCCTACCAGGAGCGCTGCGAGCGCGCCGGGCTGGTCGACTTCGCCGAGCTGCTGCTGCGCGCGCACGAGCTGCTGCGCGACAGCCCGGCGCTGCTGGCGCACTACCGCCACCGCTTCCGCGAGATCCTCGTCGACGAGTTCCAGGACACCAACGCGATCCAGTACGCGTTCGTGCGCGTGCTCGCCGGCGACACCGGCCACGTGTTCGTGGTCGGCGACGACGACCAGGCGATCTACGGCTGGCGCGGCGCCAAGGTCGAGAACGTGCAGAAGTTCCTCAAGGACTTCGGCGGCGCCGACGGCGACGGTGCGCGCACGATCCGGCTCGAGCAGAACTACCGCTCCAGCGCCAACATCCTCAACGCCGCCAACGCGGTCATCGCGCACAACCCGGCGCGGCTGGGCAAGAAGCTGTGGACCGACACCGGCGACGGCGAGACGATCGACCTGTACGCCGCGTACAACGAGATGGACGAGGCGCGCTTCGTCGTCGAGCGGATCCGCCAGTGGGTGCGCGACGGCGGCAGCCACGGCGACGTCGCGATCCTGTACCGCAGCAACGCGCAGTCGCGCGCGTTCGAAGAGGCGCTGCTGGCCGAGCAGCTGCCGTACCGCGTGTACGGCGGCCTGCGCTTCTTCGAGCGCGCCGAGGTCAAGGACACGCTCGCGTACCTGCGGCTGATCGCCAACCGCAGCGACGACGCGGCGTTCGAGCGCGCGGTCAACACGCCGCCCCGCGGCATCGGCGAGCGCACGCTCGACGAGGTGCGCCGCCGCGCCCGCGCCGACGGCGCGCCGCTGTGGGTCGCCGCGCGCTGGCTGGCCGCCGAGCCGGTGCTGGCCGCACGCGCGCGCAACGCGCTGGCCGGCTTCGGCAAGCTGATCGACGACCTCGAGGCCGAGGCCGCGTCGATGACCCTGCCGGAGAAGATCGACCACGTGCTGGTGCGCTCGGGCCTGCGCGAGCACTACTTCAACGAGTCGCGCGGCCAGCTCGACTCGCGCGTCGACAACCTCGACGAACTGGTCTCGGTGGCGTCGCGCTTCAGCCGCGGCGACGACGAGGACGACGCGGCGATGCCGGAGCTGATCGCGTTCCTGAGCTATGCCTCGCTCGAGGCCGGCGAAGGCCAGGCCCAGGCCGGCGAGGACGGCGTGCAGCTGATGACGCTGCACAGCGCCAAGGGGCTCGAGTTCCCGCTGGTGTTCCTCGGCGGGCTCGAGGAAGGGCTGTTCCCGAGCGCGCGTTCGACCGAGGAGTCCGGCCGGCTCGAGGAAGAGCGGCGGCTGGCGTACGTCGGCATCACCCGCGCGCGCGAGAAGCTGGTGCTCAGCTACGCCGAGTCGCGGCGGCTGCACGGGCAGGACATGTACGGGGTGCCGTCGCGGTTCCTGCGCGAGATCCCGCCGAACCTGCTGCACGAGGTGCGGCCGAAGGTGCAGGTGACGCGGCCGCTGTACGCGCCGTCGCCGCGCAGGGACTTCGGGCACGCCGCGATCGAGGCCTCGCCGGTCAAGCTCGGCGCGCAGGTCCGGCACGCCACGTTCGGCACCGGCACGGTGATGGACGTCGAGGGCGCGGGCGCGCACGCGCGGGTGCAGGTGAACTTCGACGACGTCGGCGCCAAGTGGCTGGTGCTCGCCTACGCGAACCTGCAGCCCGCATAGCGCGCGCGGCGCAGCGCTCGGCGCAGTCGAGGCGCATCCAGACGAAAACGGCGCGCGCCGTGCGGGCGCGCGCCGTGCCGGTGCAGCGGGCGGCGCCTACTTCGTGACGACCAGCGTGCCCTTCATGATCCCGGAGTGGCCCGGGAACGAGCAGAAGAACGTGTACGCGCCGCCGGCCTTGAGCTTGCTGCCGGCGAACGTGGCCTTGGTCGAGGCGCCGCCGCCGATCATCGGCGTGGCGGCGATGATGCGCGCGTCGCCCTTGGGCACGTAGCCGGCCGCGGCGCCGGCCTTGATCGCGGCGGCGCTGATCGCGGCGACGTCCGGGGTCGCGCTGACGACGACGTTGTGGCCCATCACGTTCGCGGCGAGCTTGCCGGCGTGGGCCAGCTGGATCGTGATCGTCTTGCACGATGCCGACACGGTCGCGGTCTTGAGGTCGTACTGCATGCGGTCGTCGCCCTTGAGCTTGATCGTGCAGTTCGGCGCGGCCTGCGCGGCGCCGGCCGCGGCGAACAGCGCGAGGGACAGCAGGGCGGTGCGGGGGAGCTTCATTGCGTCGTTCTCGTTGCGTTTGGGGAACCGGTGGCGGGCCGTGCCCGCGGACCACCTACATACGTCCGCCGGCGCGGGCCGGAGGCGAGGCGCGCGCGCTCAGGGCGAGGTGGCCTTGCGCACGGCGGCGACGAACTCCGGGTCGGGCTGGCTGCCCATGCGCTCGGTGCGCGCCAGCACGCGGCCGTCGGCGTCCAGCAGCACCAGCGCGCTGGTGTGGTTGAACTCGCCGTCGGCGAGCTGGCGGTAGCGGATGCCGAGCACGCCGGCGACCGCGCGCACGTCGCCGGCCGGCGGCGCGGCCAGCGTCCAGCGGCGGGTGTCGACCTTGCGCTCGAGCGCGACCTTCTTCAGCGCCGCGGCGTCGTCGCGCTTCGGGTCCATGCTGATCAGCACGACGCCGAGGCGCTGCCGCTGCGCCGGCGTCAGCTGGCGGTCGACCGCCTTGCCGGACTCGACGATCAGCGGGCAGATGTACTGGCACGAGGTGTAGAACATCGACACCAGCTGCGGCCGGCCGCGGCGCGCGCGCCAGTCGGCGCGGCGGCCGTCCTGGTCGGTCAGCGGCAGCGGCAGCTGGTAGACCGAATCGCCGGGCAGCGCGGTCGCGGGCGGCGCGGCCGGCGCGGTCGACGGCGCGAGCAGCGCGAGCGCAAGCAGCGCGAGGCAGGCGGGCAGGCGCAACGCGGGCGTCATGGGGCACTCCGGGCACATCGGAAACCGAGGTTGGCGGTGGCGTCGGCGCCGCCGAGCGACGACAGCATCGCCACGCGCATCAGCACCGCGTAGTTGTCGCGGTCGTCCATCGACAGCGCGCCGGCGCCGCAGAAGCGCTGGTTGTCGGCGTCGCCCTGGTTGCGGTTGTCGCCGTCGACCAGCAGCGCCGAGTAGTCCTCGGTCCACTCCCACACCAGCCCGTGCAGGTCCTGCACGCCGTAGGCGTTGGGCGTCTGCAGGCCGGCACGCGGCAGCGCGGTGTTCGACGGGCGCGAGTACCAGGACAGGATGCGCTCGCGCCACGCCGGATCGGCGCGCGCGTCGCGGCGGGTCTCGTCGGCGGCGGCCGCGTACTCCCACTCCGACCACGTCGGCAGGCGCGCGTCGATCGACTGGCAGTACGCATCGGCGGCGAACCAGCTGACCCAGGTCACCGGCTGGTCCGGCCGCGCGTTGGCGCCCAGCTGCGTCGCCGACGCCCAGTGCGACAGGTAGCGCGACTCGGCGAACACCGGGGCGACGCGGTCGCGGCGCCACTGCGGGTTGCGCTGCACGAACGCGAGGAACTGCGCGTTGGTGACCGGCGTGCGCATCAGCGCGAACGGCGCGATGCGCACGCCGTCCTTGGCGTCTTCGTAGTTCAGGGCCGAGCGGAACGTGCCGCCGGGCAGCCCGGCGTAGCGCGGCGGCGCGTCACCGGCGAGGCCGGCGAACGGCAGCAGCACCACGAGCAGGGCGGCCAGGCGGCGCACCGATCAGTGGCCCTGCGAGGCGTTGGCCGGCGCGGCCTTGCGCGCGGCGGCGGCGTCGGCCTCGGTCACGCGGCCACCCGGGTTGCCCCAGCTGTTGAGCACGTAGGTCGAGATGTTGGCGACCTCGTCGTCGGTCAGCTGCGTCATCGGCGGCATGATCGAGTTGTACTCCTTGCCGTTGACCGTCACCGGGCCCTGCAGGCCGTGCAGGATCACGCTGGCCAGCGCCTTCGGGTTGGCCTTGATGTAGTCGGAGTTCGCCAGCGGCGGGAACACGCCTTCCAGGCCCTTGCCGTCGGGCTGGTGGCAGGTCGAGCACGTGCCGGCGAACAGCGCCTCGCCCGCCTTGACCTGCTCCTGCAGCGTCAGCTCGCCGCTCTTGGCCGACGCGGCGGCGGTGGCGACGGCGGCCATGTTCGGCTGCGCGCGGTCGCCGAGGTAGACGTAGTCGACCTCCTTGCCCGAATAGATCGCCTTGTTCTCCTTGCCCGACGCCTGCAGGATCGCCAGCGCGCCCTTGTTGAACGCGCGGAAGATGCTGTGGTCGACCAGCACGTAGCTGCCCGGCACCTCGAGGTGGAAGTCCATCATCGCCGCGCCGCCGGCCGGGATCAGCGTGGTCTGCACGTTCTCCTGGAACTTGGTGCCGCCCTCGAACCAGACCTTGTCGAAGATCTCGCCGATCACGTGGAAGCTCGACACCAGGTTCGGCCCGCCGTTGCCGACGTAGAGGCGGACGTTCTCGCCGACCTTCGCGGTCAGCGCCTTGTCGCCGGTCAGCGCGCCCTCGGCGCCGTTGAACAGCACGTAGGTCGGCTGCTCGATGATCGCCTTCTCCATGTCGAACGGCTGGTGGCCCTTCTCGCGGTACTTGCCGGTCGTGTAGAAGTCGCCCTGCATCACGTAGTACTCCTTGTCGACCGGCGGCAGGCCCTGCGGCGGTTCGACCAGGATCAGCCCGTACATGCCGTTGGCCACGTGCATGCCGACCGGCGCGGTCGCGCAGTGGTAGACGTACAGGCCGGCGTTGAGCGCCTTGAACGTGAAGCGCGAGGAGTGGCCCGGCGCGGTGAAGCTCGACGCGGCGCCGCCACCGGGGCCGGTCACGCCATGCAGGTCGATGTTATGCGGCATCTTCGACTCGGGCATGTTGCGCAGGTGGAACTCCACCGTGTCGCCCTGGCGCACGCGGATGAAGCTGCCCGGCACCGTGCCGCCGAACGTCCAGAACGTGTACGTCACGCCCTCGGAAATCGGCAGGTCCTTCTCGATGACGTCGAGCTTGACGATGACCTTCGCCGGCGCGGTGCGGCCGGTCGCCGGCGGCACCATCGGCGGCTGGGTCAGCACCGCGTCGATCGGCGCGCCCTGCGGCGGGCCGAAGTCGCCCTTGGCCGAGCCGCCGGAGTCGGCATCGGCCGCGGCCGTGGCCGTCGTGTCCTTGCCCGCGGCATCGTCGTTGCCGCCGCAGGCGGCCAGCGCCAGCGCGGCCATCAGGCCGAGGGCGAGCGTTCGGATGGCACCTGTCATCGTGGAATCCCCTTGTCGCGTGGTGGTTCCGGCATGGGAGCCGGTCGGGGCCCAGCGTGCGCGCCCGGGGTCGCGGGCGAATTGATCGAGGTCAATCCACGGCCACTGCGTGCCGGACCCCGCGCTGCGCTTGACCTGGATCAGCCGCGCGCGGCGCTCAGCCCAGCCACGTCCACAGCCAGCCGAGCGGGTGGTGCGTGCGGGCGATCGTGAACATCGACGCGTAGGTCGCCAGCGCGAGCAGGTAGCACGCGGTCCGAACGCGCGGCGTGCGGCCGCGCTTGAGCGCGAACGTGCCGAGGCCGACGTAGCCCACCAGCAGGACGAGTTTCGCCGTGAGCCAGCCGTTGGCGAACAGCGCGCCGGGCAGGATTGTCAGCAGCATCATCGCTGCCGTCAGCAGCACCGTGTCGATCGCGTAGCTGGTGAAGCGCAGCGGCGCGGCCATGCCGAGCGCGGGGCGGCCGAACTGCACCAGCAGCCCGCGCAGCGCGAACAGCGCGCCGCTGAGCACCACCGCGGCGATGTGCACGGTCTTGATCTGGCCGTAGAACTCGATCATCGCGCGCCCCTCAGCCCGACTTGCCGTCGACGCGCGCGGCCAGGTACGTGCGGCCCAGCCCGGCGACCCACGGCGCCAGCGCGACCAGCCAGCCGAGCGCGGCGGCGACGTGCCACGGCAGCGGGTCGGCGGTGAACTCGGCGACCACGCGCATCGTCGCCACGACCTGGATCGCTGCGAACGCGAACCACGCCGTCGGCGTCATCCGCAGCGTGCGGCCCGAGTGGCCCTGGGTCACGCGGGTCACCATCGACACCAGCACGCTGCCGAAGAAGCCGATGAACAGCGCGTGCGCCGGCGCGCGGCCGAGGAAGAACACGCCGGTCATCACGTAGGCGACGCTCTGCGCCGCGTACAGCGCGAACGCCACCGGCAGCCACGCCAGCCCGATGAACAGCACCGCCAGCAGCGCCGGCTTCGGGCCGCGCGGCCACCAGCGCCAGCAGCACCACGCCGACAGCGCCAGCAGCGGCAGGTCGGCCGCCCACAGCCACGCGTACGCATGGACCAGCTCCAGCGCCAGGTGCGCCGCGCACAGCGCCAGCAGCGCGCCGAGCACCCACAGCGGCCGCCACGCCACGTAACCGCGCACGACGTTGCCGGCGAAGAACGGGAACATCCGGTGGGCGACGGTCAGGTAGACCGGCAGCAGCACGCCGAACGTGCCGAGCTTGATGCTGGTGAACGCCCACAGCGGCGATGCGCCCAGCACGAACGCCAGCCACGCCAGCACGCCGACCAGCCCGACGCACAGCGCGGCGAAGCACGCGCGCGCATGCCACGTCGTGCCGTGCTCGCGGCGCAGCAGCGGGCCGAGGTTGGCGAGCGCGGCGATCCAGCCGGCCAGCGTCATCAGCGGGCCGACCACCAGCCCCGCGTCCCAGCCGACCGCGCCGAGCAGCGTCGCGAGCTGGCCGCCGAACACGCCCAGCCCGACCGGCACGTAGCGCCAGCGTTCGAGCTCGGCCAGGCCCATCCAGCGCGGGAACACCGTCAGCAGGAAGCCGAACACGAAGCTCGGCAGGACCTGGTACTGCATCACGAACGCGTGCAGCCAGCCGGCCGCCTGCGACGGCTGCGGCGGCGCGAGTTCGGGCCAGCGCGCGCCGGCCAGCCACGCCGCCCACCACGCCATGGCCAGCAGCAGATTGGCGGCGCCGACGAAGAACAGCAGCCGATGCGGGGCGTCGGCGAGGCGGCGCGGCGAGAGCGCGGGGCGGGCGGAGGCGACGGTCGTGTCCATGCGTGCAGTGTCGGCCGGCGCGCGGCGCCCGACCTTGATCCAAATCAGCCGGCCCGGAAAAGAAAAAGGCCCCCGGCGCGCGCCGAGGGCCCAACCAAGCGGCGCGACTCACGCGTCGCTCGCGTCCACCTCCGCGGTCACCGTCGCCGGCCGCGGCGCGACCCACAGCCGCAGCACGAACCAGGCCAGCGCCAGCGCGCCGACGCTGAAGATCGTGTCGCCCGGCACGCGCATCCACACCAGCAGGTCGACGATCGGCTGCTGCATGAACTCGGCCGAGCGCGCGTACGCGTAGCCGTGCTCGATCGCGGCGAGCAGCTGCATCGTGCCCAGCGGCAGCAGCGTCAGCACCGCCATCAGCGCCAGCCCGA
This sequence comes from Cognatilysobacter tabacisoli, assembly GCF_003586305.1. Classification (GTDB taxonomy): domain Bacteria; phylum Pseudomonadota; class Gammaproteobacteria; order Xanthomonadales; family Xanthomonadaceae; genus Cognatilysobacter_A; species Cognatilysobacter_A tabacisoli. The sequence continues at coordinate 384,919 of NZ_KZ987400.1, forward strand.
GGTTCAGCGACCAGAACGAGACCTTCAGCGCGCGCGTGTCCCAGTGCATCTGCCCGCGCAGGCCGCGCATGCAGAAAAGCACCAGCGCGATGCCGAGCATCCCGTACACGCCGAACAGCGCGGTGTGGCCGTGCAGCGGCGTCAGGTTCAGGCCCTGCATGTAGTACAGCGACAGCGGCGGGTTGATCAGGAAGCCGAACAGGCCCGCGCCGACCAGGTTCCAGAACGACACCGCGAGGAAGAACATGATCGGCCAGCGGTAGCGGACCATCCACGGCGTCGCCTTGCCGAGCTTGTACGTGTGGTAGGCCTCGAAGCCGATGTACGCCAGCGGCACCACTTCCAGCGCGCTGAAGCTCGCGCCCAGCGCCACCACCGCCGTCGGCGTGCCGACGAAGTACAGGTGGTGCAGGGTGCCGAGCACGCCGCCGGCCATGAAGATGATCGTCGCGAACAGCACCGCCACGGTCGCCGTCGAGGTCTTCAGCAGGCCCAGCCGGGTGAAGATCAGCGCCATCACCGCGGTGGCGAACACCTCGAAGAAGCCCTCGACCCACAGGTGCACCAGCCACCAGCGCCAGTACTCGACCTCGGAGATGTGCGTGTGCTCGCCCCACATCAGCGCCGACGCGAAGAACAGGCCGATGCACACGGTCGACAGGAACAGCAGGCCGACGATGTGGCGCGACTCGCTGGCCTTGCCGTCCGCGCCGCGGCCCATCAGCACCGGCCACAGCGAGCGGCCGACCAGGGTCAGCCACAGCAGCAGGCCGATGAACAGGTACCACTGCCAGAAGCGGCCCATGTCGGCGTACTCCCAGCCCTGGTGGCCGAACCAGAAGTTGTGGTCGAGGCCGAGCTTCTGCATCACCGCCAGCCACTGGCCGACGAACGAGCCGACCACGATCACGATCAGGCTGACGAACAGGAAGTTGACCCCGAAGCGCTGGAACTTCGGCTCATGCCCCGACAGCGCCGGCGCGATGTACAGCCCGGTGCCGAGCCACGCCACCGCGATCCACAGCACCGCCAGCTGGGTGTGCCAGGTGCGGGTGATCGAGTACGGCAGCACGTCCGACAGCGCGTAGCCGTAGGCCTGCTGGCCCTCGACCTGGTAGTGCGCGGTGATCGCGCCGAGCAGGATCTGGGCCAGGAACAGCGCCAGCACCAGCCAGAAGTACTTCGCCGTCGCGCGCATCGACGGGGTGATCCGCAGCGCGGCAAACGGGTCGCGCGCCGGCAGCGTGTCCGGGCTCTCCTCCCGCGTGCGCGCGTGGTGCCAGCCGAGCAGGGCGATGCCGGCCAGCAGGAACAGCACGCTGAAGGCCGACCAGACCCACAGCGGCGCCGGCGGCGTGTTGCCGACCAGCGGCTCGCTCGGCCAGTTGTTGGTGTACGTCACCTGCTTGGCGACCGCGCCGGCCTTGTCCGGCACCATCGCGTCGCCGGGCTCGAGCGGGCGCTCGGTCGTCGCCGCCCACGCCGTCCACCAGAAGAACGCCGTCAGCGCGCGCCGGTGTTCGACGTCCGGCACGGTCGCTTCCTTCATCGCGTAGGCCTCGCGCAGCTCGCGCGTGGCCGGGTCGTTGCCGAACAGGCTCTGGTAGTGCGCGGCGACGTTCGAGATCGCGACCACGCGGTCGCGGTCCAGGGTGATCGTCCTGGTCGCCTCGTCCCAGGTGTTGCGGCGCATGACCGCCTGCAGCCGGCCGCGCAGCGCCGCCTGCTGCTCGGGCCGGAGGTCGGCGTAGGTCGCCATGCCGCCGTCGGCGCGGGCCCACAGGTCGAGCAGGCCGACCGCTTCACGGTGCAGCCAGTCGGCGCTCCAGTCCGGCGCGACGTAGCCGCCGTGGCCCCAGATCGAGCCCAGCTGCATGCCGCCCATCGACTGCCACACCTGGCGGCCGCGTTCGATGTCGGCGCGGGTGTAGACGGTGCCGCCGTCGGTGCTGACGACGCGCTCGGGCATCGGCGGGGCGGCGCGGAAGATCTCGGTGCCCGCCCACAACAGCACCGAGAACGACACGATCAGCAGGGCCGCCAGGCCCAGCCACAGTTTGCGGGTAGTGCTCATGCTCTTCTCCTTGCAGACCCGGGCATGGTCCCCGCGCGGCGCGTCGCCGGCGTTGATTCAGGTCAAGTCGGCGCCACTGCGCGCGACCGCGGACTCAGCCGCGCAGCACCGGCGCGGCCAGCGCTTCGATCGCGTCGCGGTCGAGCAGCTCCAGCTCGCGCCGGTCGACCCGCAGCCAGCCCTCGGTCTGGAAGCGCTTGAGCACGCGGCTGACCGTCTCCGGCGCCAGCCGCAGGTAATTGGCGACGTCGGTGCGCGCCATCGTCAGCGCGAAGCGGTTCGGCGAGAAGCCGCGCGCGGCCAGCCGCCGCGACAGGCCGAGCAGGAACGCGGCCAGCCGCTGGTCGGCCGCCCAGTCGCCGGCCAGCAGCGCGGCGCGGCCAATGTCGCGGCTGAGCAGCCGGAACAGCTGGCGCTGCAGGCCCGGCACGCGCGTGGCGAGCACGGCGATCTTCGGGAACGAGAACCGGCACAGCATCACCGTGTCGAGCGCGACCGCGTTGCACGGGTAGCTCTCGCCGTCGATCGCGTTGAGGCCGATCACCTCGCCGGGCAGGTGGAAGCCGAGCACGTGCTCGCGCCCGTCGCGGTCGATCACATAGGTTTTCACGGTGCCGGCGCGCACCGCCGCGATCGCCTCGAACGGATCGCCCTCGCGGAACACGTGCTCGCCGGCGCGCAGCGGGCCGACGTGCTCGACCAGCACGTGCAGGTCCATCAGCGCGGCCTTGTCCATGCCCTCGTCGAGGCACGCCTGCGAGAACGCGCAGGTCGAGCAGAAGTGCAGGCGGTCGCCGTCGTCGGCGAGCGTGCGCGCGCTGCTGCGCGGGAACGCGGTGTCGTTCACGGCCAACCCCACGACGCGGTCAGATCGCGCGCGAGAAGCGGGGCGTGGCCACCGGGGCCGACTGGTCGAGGTAGCGGTCGAAGCACATCGCGATGTTACGCAACAACAGGCGTCCGGCGGGTGTGACGGTGATCCGGTCGCGGGCAATCCGTACCAGGCCGTCGTCCGCCAGCGGCTGCAGCCGCGCCAGGTCGTCGGCGAAGTAGCGCGCGAACTCGATGTCGTAGCGCCGCTCGAGCGCCGCGATCGGCACCTCGCCCTGGCACATCAGCGACTGGATCAGGTCCGCGCGCAGCTGGTCGTCCTCGCTCAGGCGCATGCCGCGGAACACCGGCAGGCGGCCGTCGTCGAGCGCGGCCTGCCAGCTGAGCAGGTCGCGCGGGTTCTGGCTGAAGCTGTCGCCGATGTGGCTGATCGCGCTGACGCCGAGCCCCACCAGGTCGCTGTCGGCGTGCGTCGTGTAGCCCATGAAGTTGCGGTGCAGGCCGCCGCGGGCCTGCGCCTGCGCCAGCTCGTCGTCGGGCAGCGCGAAGTGGTCCATGCCGATGTACACGTAGCCGGCCGCCGACAGCGACTCGATCGCCAGCTGCAGCAGCGCGAGCTTGGCCTCGGGGTCGGGCAGGTCGGCCGCCTCGATCTGTCGCTGCGGCTTGAACAGCTGCGGCAGGTGCGCGTAGCTGTACACCGCGATGCGGTCCGGGCGCATGCCGACCACGGTCTCGAGCGTACGCGCGAAGCCCTCGCGGCTCTGCTTCGGCAGCCCGTAGATCAGATCGACGTTGACCGAGCGGAAGCCGTTCGCGCGGCAGGCGTCGATCACCGCGCGGGTCTCCTCGACGCTCTGGATGCGGTTGACCGCGGCCTGCACGGCCGGGTCGAAGTCCTGCACGCCGAAGCTGGCGCGGTTGAAGCCGATCGCGGCGAGCTCGGCGACGTCGGCCGGCGACACGAAGCGCGGGTCGAGCTCGATCGAGATGTCGCGGTCGGGCGATTCGGAGAAATGGAACTGCCGGCGCAGGGTGTCGACGACCTCGCGCAGCTGCGTCGGGCTCAGGAAGTTCGGGGTGCCGCCGCCGAAGTGCAGCTGGATCACCTCGCGGTCGCGGTCGAACAGCTGCGCGGTCAGGTCGATCTCGCGGTACAGCCGCGCCAGGTAGGCCTCGCCGCGGGCCTTGTCGCGGGTAATCACGCGGTTGCAGCCGCAGTAGAAGCACGGGCTTTCGCAGAACGGCACGTGCACGTACAGCGACAGCCGGCGCGGGATCGGGTCGCCGTTGCTGGCCGCCGCCGCGTCGCGCAGCTGCGCCTCGCCGAAGCCGGCGTGGAACTGCGGCGCGGTCGGGTACGAGGTGTAGCGCGGACCGGGCCGGTCGTAGCGGCGGAGGAGGTCGGCGCCGAAGGCGGGTGCAGGAGTGGCCATGCGCCGCAGGGTAGGGCCCGGCCGCGCGCGCCATCTTGATTTGGGTCAACTTGGCGGCGGGCGCGGGTCGGCGCCGGGACTGCCGCGCATTCAGTCGAGCGCGATGCCGAAGTGGAAGCCCTCGATCCGCAGCCCCTCGCGCAGGTAGAACGCGTGCGCGTCCTTGCGCTGTGTGCCCGAGTCGAGCTGCAGCCGGGTGCAGCCCAGCCGCCGCGCCTCGGCCTTGAGCCAGTCGAGCAGCGCGGCCCCGAGCCCCTGGCTGCGCGCGGCCGCATCGGTCACCAGGTCGTCGACGTAGACGTGGCGACCCGACGCGAGGAACTCGAGCACACGCCAGCCCGCGTACGCGCGCGGCACGCCGTCGGCGTCGACCAGCACCGTCGCCCGGTAGCCGGCCTCGATCTGCCGCAGCGCCTGCACGACGAAGCGGTCCTCGTCGAACGCCGGCCGCAGCTGTGCGACCACCGGCCACGCCGCGCGCAGCTCGGCTGCGCTGGTCGCGTTTGCGATGCGCACGGTGCCGGTCCCGCTCACCAGCCGAACAGCTTCCAGTACACCGGCGACACCGGGCCCTCGCCCTTGCTGCTGTCGAGCCGTCCGTCGCCGTTGCTGTCGATCAGGTAGTACACCGGCCCGCGCAGCGGCCTGACCTTGACCACCTTGAGCTGGCCGGCGACGCGGTACTCCTCGATCACGTCGCCGTCGCGGCCCTCGCGCGCCGTCACCTCCGCGCCCTGCAGCGCAGCGGTGGGGTCGTCGCCGCCGCCCATCGTGGCGCAGCCGCTGGCGGCCATCGCCAGGCCCAGCGCGAACGCGGCGACGGAGCGGGTGGGAAATGCGAGGGACGGGGTGCGCATGTCGGATCTCCTGGTGCGCGCCGGCCGCGGCGATGGGTGGTGCGGGCGGCCGGAGGCGTCCCGCGAGGATACCCGCTGCCCCGGCGCGCCGGCGGTGACGCGCCGCCGCCGCGGGAAGCGGCGCCGGACCCCCGGCGTAGAATCGCGGCATGACCCGACTCGTACTGATCGACGGCTCCAGCTACCTCTACCGCGCGTTCCACGCGCTGCCGCCGCTGACCAACGACCACGGCGAGCCCACCGGCGCGCTGTTCGGCGTGGTCAACATGCTGCGGGCGACGTTGAACGAGAAGCCCGACTACGCCGCGTTCGTCGTCGACGCGCCGGGCAGGACGTTCCGCGACGACCTCGACCCGCAGTACAAGGCCAACCGCCCGCCGATGCCGGACGACCTGCGCTCGCAGGTCGAGCCGATGATGCGGATCGTCGAGGCACTCGGCCTGCCGATCCTGCGCGTCGCCGGGGTCGAGGCCGACGACGTCATCGGCACGCTCGCGCTGCGCGCGGCCGAGGGCGGCATCGAGGTGACGATCTCGACCGGCGACAAGGATTTCGCCCAGCTCGTGCGTCGCCTCGACAACGGCGCGCACGTGGCGCTGGTGAATACGATGACCGGCAGCCGGCTCGACAGCGACGAGGCGGTGGTCGGCAAGTTCGGCGTGCGCGCCGACCAGATCGTCGACCTGCTGTCGCTGATGGGCGACAGCGTCGACAACATCCCCGGCGTCGACAAGTGCGGGCCGAAGACCGCGGCCAAGTGGCTCGGCGAGTACGGCACGCTCGACGGCGTGATCGCCCATGCCGACGCGATCAAGGGCAAGATCGGCGAGAACCTGCGCGCCGTGCTCGGGCGCCTGCCGCTGAACCGCACGCTGGCGACGATCAAGACCGACGTGGCGCTCGACCGCGGCCCGACCGACCTGTCCCTGCGCGAGCGCGACGTCGCGGTGCTGCGCGAGATGTACGCGCGCTACGGCTTCAAGCAGGCGCTGCGCGAGCTCGACGGCAGCGGCGACGACGACGGCAAGGCCGGCACGCGCAACACCGCAGCCGGCTATGCGCGCAGCGCGGCGCCGGTCGACGGCGTCGATCCCGCGCTCGGGGCGCCTGGCGAGTACGAGCTCGTGCTAACGCGCGAACAGCTCGACGCGTGGGTCGCGCGGCTGCACGCGGCCGATGCGTTCGCGTTCGACACCGAGACCGACTCGCTCGATGCGATGCGCGCGAACCTGGTCGGCCTGAGCCTCAGCGTCGAGCCCGGCCGCGCGTGCTACGTCCCGCTCGCGCACGACTACCCCGGCGCGCCGGCGCAGCTGCCGCGCGGCGAGGTGCTCGACGCGCTGCGGCCGCTGCTCGCCGACCCCGGCAAGCGCAAGATCGGCCAGCACGGCAAGTACGACCTGCACGTGCTGCGCCGCCACGGCGTCGACGTCGCCGGCTACGCCGACGACACCATGCTTGAGAGCTTCGTGCTCAACGCGACGGCGACGCGCCACGACATGGACTCGCTGGCGCGCCGCTACCTCGGCTACGAGACCGTCAAGTACGAGGACGTGGCCGGCAAGGGCGCGAAGTCGATCCCGTTCTCGCAGGTCGCGCTCGACGACGCCACGCGCTACGCCGCCGAGGACGCCGACGTGACCCTGCGGCTGCACCGCGCGCTGGCGCCGAAGCTCGCCGCCGAGCCGGCGCTGGAACGCGTCTACCGCGACATCGAGATGCCGCTGGTGCCGGTGCTGACGCGGGTCGAGGCCAACGGCGTGCGCGTCGACGCCGACGAGCTGCGCCGGCAGTCGGCCGACCTGTCCAAGCGCATGCTCGCCGCGCAGCAGCAGGCGACCGAGCTGGCCGGGCGCACGTTCAACCTCGACTCGCCCAAGCAGCTCGGCGCGCTGCTGTTCGACGAGCTCAAGCTGCCGGCGCTGGTCAAGACGCCATCGGGCGCGCCGTCGACCAACGAGGAGGCGCTCGAGGCGATCGCCGACCAGCACGAGCTGCCGCGCGTGATCCTCGAGTACCGCGGGCTGGCCAAGCTGCGCAGCACGTACACCGACAAGCTGCCGGAGATGATCAACCCCGCCACCGGCCGCGTGCACACCAGCTACCACCAGGCCGGCGCGGCGACCGGGCGGCTGGCGTCGAGCGACCCGAACCTTCAGAACATCCCGATCCGCACCGACGACGGCCGCCGCATCCGCACCGCGTTCGTCGCGCCGCCGGGCCGGGTGATCGTCGCGTGCGACTACTCGCAGATCGAGCTTCGGATCATGGCGCACCTGTCCGAGGACGCCGGCCTGCTCGGCGCGTTCGCGTCCGGCGCGGACGTGCACAAGGCCACCGCGGCCGAGGTGTTCGGCAAGACCATCGACACGGTGTCGGGCAACGAGCGGCGCGCGGCAAAGGCGATCAACTTCGGCCTGATGTACGGCATGGGCGCGTTCGGACTGGCGCGGCAGCTCGGCATCGGCCGCGGCGAGGCGCAGGACTACATCGCGCTGTACTTCAGCCGCTACCCGGGCGTGCGCGACTTCATGGAGCGCACCCGCCAGCAGGCGCGCGAGCAGGGCTACGTCGAGACCGTGTTCGGCCGGCGCCTGTACCTGGACAACATCACCGCGCGCAACCAGGGGCTGCGCGCCGGCGCCGAGCGCGCGGCGATCAATGCGCCGATGCAGGGCACGGCGGCCGACATCATCAAGCGGGCGATGGTCAGCGTCGACGACTGGCTGAAGGATTCACGCGAGCGGGCCCTGATGGTGCTGCAGGTGCACGACGAACTGGTGTTCGAATGCGATGCCGATTTCGTCGCCGGCCTGCTGGAAGGTGTCACCCGCCGCATGGCCGCGGCCGCGGAGCTGCGGGTGCCGTTGGTCGTCGACAGCGGGGTCGGGCAGAATTGGGAAGAAGCCCACTGAACGCGCACGTTGCCGGAAGTTAGCCGGATTTGGCGGTCTGAATCGACCCTGAATCCAACAAAAGCTTAACTTTCGCCTTCACGAACTATCCATGTGCCCGGTGGTCTTATTACTCGCGACAGGTGCAACGCCTGTCGTAGATCTCTCCCTCCCCTGGAGTGATCCCCGGAACGTAAGGCCCCTCCCCAGGCCCCGTTCCACCAGCCCCGCCGGCCCCCCCTGCCTGCGGGGCTTTTTATTGCCTGCGCTTTCTGCCCAGGCAATAAAACCCAAGATTTGCCGGGGCAAATCTTGGGCCCCGCTATGCGCTTCCGAACCCCGCGGCTTCGCCGCGCCCACTTACCAAGGGGGCTCTCCACCAGACGGTAGACCGGCGCCGTCGGATCGGGCTGGTCAGAGCGACCTTCCCAGACTTGCGACTGATTAGCCGCAAACACGCGGCCTTCGGTCCCCGTGGCCGACACTCGCCGCCCCGGGCTAGTCGGGATGGAAGGAGCGCACCGTGTTCGAGCTGTCGATGCCGTGGTGGGAGTTCGTCTTGCGCGCGGTCGTCGTCTACGTCGTGCTGCTGGCGCTGGTGCGGGTGTCGGGCAAGCGCACGATCGGGCAGTTCACGCCGTTCGACATGATCGTCGTCGTGCTGCTCGGCACCGCGGTGCAGAACTCGCTGATCGGCGAGGACGTGTCGCTGCTCGGCGGGCTGATCCTCGCCGCGACGCTGATCGGGTTGAACTGGCTGGTCGGACGGCTCAGCGCGCGCAGCCGGCGCGTCGAGGAGCTGGTCGAAGGCGTGCCGGTGCTGCTCGCGCGCAACGGCAAGGTGTACGAGCACGTGCTGCGCAAGCAGTCGCTGACCGACACCGACCTCGACGAGGCGATGCGCGAAGCCGGCTGCACCGACCGCAGCCGCATCGCGGTGGCGTACTTGGAAACCGACGGCGCGATCACCGTTGTGCCGCGCGCGGAGGACTGACTGGGAGCTCGCCGACTACGTCCGTTCGGCAAGCCAGTCGCGCGGGCGCAGGTAGTCGGCCAGCCGGGCCTCCGCGCTGCCGGGCTCCGGCGCGTAGCCATACTCCCAGCGCACCAGCGGCGGCAGGCTCATCAGGATCGACTCGGTGCGCCCGCCGGACTGCAGGCCGAACAGCGTGCCGCGGTCGAACACCAGGTTGAACTCGACATAGCGCCCGCGGCGGTACAGCTGGAACGCGCGCTCGCGCTCGCCGTACGGCGTGTCGCGGCGGCGCTCGACCAGCGGCAGGTAGGCGTCGAGGAAGCCGTCGCCGACTGCGCGCTGGTAGGCGAAGTCGCGCTCGAAGTCGTCGTGCAGGTCGTCGAAGAACAGGCCGCCGACGCCGCGGGTTTCGTCGCGGTGCTTCAGGAAGAAGTACTCGTCGCACCAACGCTTGTGCGCGGCGTAGCGCGCCTCGCCCCCGAACGGCGCGCACAGGTCGCGCGCGGTGGCATGCCAGTGCCGCACGTCCTCGTCGAACGGGTAGAACGGGGTCAGGTCGAACCCACCGCCGAACCACCACGCCACCGTCTGGCCGTCGCGCAGCGCGCGGAAGTGGCGCACGTTCGCGTGCGTCGTCGGCAGGTACGGATTGCGCGGATGGAACACCAGCGACACCCCGACCGCCCGCCACGAGGCGCCGGCGAGCTCGGGCCGCGCCGCGGTCGCCGACGGCGGCAGCTTCGTCCCCGACACGTCGGAGAAGCCGATGCCCGCCTGCTCGAACACCGCGCCGTCGCGCAGGATCCGGGTGCGTCCGCCGCCGCCTTCGGGCCGCTGCCAGACGTCTTCGACGAAGCGGGCGCGCCCGTCGGCGCCTTCGATCGCGGCGCAGATGCGGTCCTGCAGGCCGGTCAGGTAGTCGCGGACGCGCAGGAAGTCGGCGTCGGTCTCGAGGTCGGGTGCGCTCATGCGCGCCATTGTAGGGCGGCGGCGCGGCCGGTTCGCCGCGCCACCGCGCCGCGCGCTACTTCAGCGTGCGCTCGAACAGCTCGTAGATGCGCCGGTACTCGTCGTACCACGCCTCCGGGTGGGTGAAGCCGTGCCGCTCCATCGGGTACGACGCCAGCTCCCAGTCGTGCTTCTTCAGCTCGATCAGCCGCTGCGCGAGCATCACCGAATCCTTGTAGAACACGTTGTCGTCGATCATGCCGTGGGCGATCAGCAGGTGGTCCTGCAGGCGGTCGGCGTATTCGATCGGCGACGACTTGCGGTAGGCCTCGGGGTCGAGCACCGGCGTGTTGAGGATGTTCGACGTGTACTCGTGGTTGTACTGCGACCAGTCGGTGACCGGCCGCAGCGCGGCGCCGGCCTTGAACACGCCCGGCTCGCGGAACAGCGCCATGAACGTCATGAAGCCGCCGTAGCTGCCGCCGTAGATGCCGGCGCGGTCGCGGTCTCCCTGCTTGTTGGCGACGACCCAGTCGAGGCCGTCGAGGTAGTCCTCGAGTTCGGGGTGGCCCATCTGCCGGTAGATCGCCGTGCGCCAGTCGCGGCCGTAGCCCTCGGACGCGCGGAAGTCGAGGTCGAGCACCACGTAGCCCTGCTGCACCAGCAGGTTGTGGAACATCTGCTCGCGGAAATAGTTCGGATAGCGGTCGCTGACGTTCTGCAGGTAGCCGGCGCCGTGCACGAACATCACCACCGGGTAGCGGCGGCCCGGCTCGTACGTCGCCGGCCCGTAGAACTTGCCCCAGATCGTGCCGGCGCCGTGCTTGCTCGGCACCTGCACGTACTCGGGCTCGATCCACGTGCGCGCCTTGAACGCCGCCGTGCGCGTGTCGGTCAGCGTGACCGCGTCGCCGCCGCGCGCATCGACCACCGCGGCCTGCGGCGGCAGGTAGCTGTCGGAGTGGCGGACCAGCACGCGCGCGCCGTCGGGCGACAGGCTGAAGTCCTCGACGCCGTCGAGCGCGGTGACCTCGCGCACGGCGCCGCCGTCGGCGTCGACCGCGCACACTTCGTAGTCGCCCGGCCACGCGCGGTTGCACAGGAAGTAGAAGCCGCGCCCGTCCGGCGCGGGCAACGGGGACGACACCTCCCAGCGGCCCGACGTCAGCGCGCGCGGCGCGCCGGTGGCGCCGGCCAGGTACAGGTGCGCGTAGCCGCTCTGTTCGGACAGCAGCCACAGGCGGCTGTTGCCGGACGCATCCTCGAGCCAGCCGAAGTCGTTGAAGCCCCAGTTGATCCAGGCCGGGTCGGTGAGCCGATGACGCAGCGTCAGCGCCGTGCCGGCGGCCGGCGCGAGCGTCGCGATCCAGCGGTCCTTGTTGTCGACCGCGCGCAGCAGCACCGCGGCGCTGCGGCCGTCGGACGTCCACTGGATCGACGGGCCGCTGCCGCCGGCGTCGGTTTCCAGCCGCACCGGGCGGTTGCCCTTCAGCGGCTCCTGCTTCGCGGCCTTGCGCAGCGCGGCCAGGGGGTCCTCGGCGATGCCGGGCAGGCCGTCGAAGCTCAGCTCGCTGACCTTGGCCGTCGCGTTCTCGACCAGCCACAGCCGGTGCGGCAGCGGCGCGTTGCGGCCGACCCGGGTGCGGACCTCCTCGAACTCCTCGTAGCCCGACTCGGTCACGTACTTGGGCATCTTTCCGGCCTGGCCCTCGTCGCCGGACTTGGGCTCAGTGACGACCAGCAGCCACTTCGCGTCGGGCGACAGCGCGCTGTCGACGATCTTCACCTCGTCGCCGAGGTACGCCGGCAGCGGCGCGCGGGTCGGGTCGGCGCGGCGCCACTCGGCGTCCTGCGCGCGCGCGGCCTCGCGGCGCGCGCGGTCGTCGCGCAGCGTCTCGAGCAGCGCCAGCTGGCGCTCGCGCAGGTCGTCCGCCTTCGGCGGCGCGGCCGGGTCCTTCTCGGCCTTGACCAGCGCCGCCTGGCGCACGCCGTCGCCGGCGCGCCACGCGAACCACTCGTTGCCGGCGCGGAACACCAGCCCGCCGTCGCGGCTCCACTGCGGGCGCGACTCGGTCGCGTCGGTGCGGGTGACCGCGGTCAGCGCGCCGCTGCGCAGGTCGCGCACGAAGATGTCGCCGTTGCGCGCGTACGCCATCCGCGTGCGCGCCGCGTCGTAGACCGGACGCGCGGCGTCGAGCGATGCGCGCGCGGCGCCGTCGACGCGCGTCGACGCGCCGCCGGCGACCGGCACCTCGAACGTGTCGCGGATCGTCGCGCCGTCGCGCTTGCGCGTGTACTGCACGCGCTGGCCGTCCCACGCCCACCACGCGCTCTCGACCGACGAACCGATCCAGTCCGGGTCGGCCATCGCCTGGTCGAGGGTGATCGGCGTCGACGCGGTGGCGCGCGGCGGCGTCGACGCAGCGCCCTGCGCGAAGGCGCCGGATGCGCAAAGCGAACCGGCAAGCACGGCCAGGCCGGCCAGGAAGAAGGGCGGAGCGGGACGGGTGGCGAAGGGCATGCGGACTTCCAGCGGACGAAAACCGGCGCAGCGTAGCAGCCGTCGGGGCGACGCCGGACGGCCCGTCGGTCATGCCTCCGCGGCGCCGCCGCGCGCGTATCTGCAGCCGTTACCACCGCGCTCCGCGCGGCCGCGCGCACGCCGGGCGTGGCGCCGGCCGGCGCGCGGGGCGACACTATGCGGCGCGGCGCTCCCCCCTCGCGCGTCGCGGAGGACGTGGCGTGGATGCACTGCTGCTGTCGCGGATCCAGTTCGGATTCGTCATTTCGTTCCACATCCTGTTCCCGGCGTTCACGATCGGGCTGGCCAGCTGGCTGGCGTTCCTCGAATGGCGCTGGCTGCGCACCCGCGACGCGCTGTGGCGCGACCTGTATTTCTTCTGGCTGAAGATCTTCGCCGTGTCGTTCGGCATGGGCGTGGTCAGCGGCATCGTCATGAGCTTCCAGTTCGGCACCAACTGGTCGGTGCTCAGCGAGAAGGCCGGCAACATCCTCGGCCCGCTGCTGAGCTACGAGGTGCTGACGGCGTTCTTCCTCGAGGCGACGTTCCTCGGCGTGATGCTGTTCGGCTGGAAACGGGTGTCGCCGAAGCTGCATTTCCTCTCGACCTGCATGGTCGCGCTCGGCACGCTGATCTCGACGTTCTGGATCATCTCGGCCAACAGCTGGATGCAGACGCCGCAGGGCTACACGCTCGACGCGGCCGGCGTGTTCTCGCCGGCGGACTGGTCGCAGATCATCTTCAACCCGTCGTTCCCGTACCGGCTGGCGCACATGGTGCTGGCGGCGTTCATCACCACGTGCTTCGTGATCGGCGGCGTCAGCGCGGCCTACCTGCGCCGCGGCGAGCACGTCGAGGCCGGCCGGCGCATGCTGAAGCTGGCGATCGCGTTCGCCGCGATCGCGGTGCCGCTGCAGATCGTGTCCGGCGACCTGCACGGGCTCAACGTCGGCCAGTACCAGCCGACCAAGCTGGCGGCGATGGAGGCGCACTGGCGCAGCCACGGCAAGGGCGAGGGCGTGCCGCTGGTGCTGTTCGCGGTGCCGAACGAGACGGCCGAGCGCAACGACTACGAGATCGCGATCCCGAAGCTCGGCAGCCTGATCCTGACCCACAGCCTCGACGGCGAGATCCAGCCGCTGACCGCGGTGCCGCGCGAGGAGCGGCCGCCGGTCGCGCCGGTGTTCTACGCCTTCCGGGTGATGGTCGGCATCGGCACGGCGATGCTGCTGCTGGTGCTGGCCTCGCTATGGGCGTGGCGGCGCGGCACGCTCGAGCGCAGCCGCTGGCTGCTGCAGGGCTGGCGGTTGATGCTGCCGTCGGGCTTCATCGCGCTGCTGGCCGGCTGGTACGTCGTCGAGATCGGCCGCCAGCCGTACGTGATCTACGGCCTGCTGCGCACCGCCGACGCGGTCAGCGCGGTCGACGCCGGCAGCGTGCTGGCGTCGCTGATCGCGTTCGTGGTGGCCTACGCGGGCGTGTTCGGCGCGGGCACCTGGTATCTGTTCAAGCTGGTGCGCAAGGGCCCGCAGCCGCACGAGCCGGCGCCCGACACCGAGCACGGCGACAAGACGCCGGCGCGCCCGCTGTCGCTGCCGGACGAGCCGGTCGAGGGCGCGCCGGAGAACGCGGCGCGCGCCACCGGAGGTGCGGCATGAGTCCGGAGACCTGGCTGCCGGTCGCGTGGTTCGCGGTGATCGGCTTCGGCGTGCTGATGTACGTGCTGCTCGACGGCTTCGTGCTCGGGCTCGGCATCCTCGCGCCGTTCGCCGAGGACGAGCACCAGCTCGACCACATGATGAACACCGCCGCGCCGATCTGGGACGGCAACGAGACCTGGCTGGTGCTCGGCGGCGCCGGCCTGCTGGCGGCGTTCCCGAAGGCCTACGCGCTGGTGCTGTCGGCGCTGTACCTGCCGGTGCTGCTGATGCTGATCGCGCTGGTGTTCCGCGGCGTGGCGTTCGAGTTCCGCTTCAAGGCGGTGCGCGCGAAACCGTTCTGGGGCGCGGCGTTCGCGCTGGGCTCGATGCTGGCCGCGTTCGCGCAGGGCGTGATCCTCGGCGCGCTCGTCGAGGGCATGCCGCTGCAGGAAGGCAAGTACGTCGGCGGCGCGTTCGGCTGGTTCAGCCCGTTCTCGATGCTGACCGGCGTGGCGGTGCTGTTCGGCTACGCGCTGCTCGGCGCGACCTGGCTGGTGCTCAAGACCGAGGGGCGCATGCAGCTGGTCGCGCGCACCCTGACCCGCCCGCTGGTGCTGGTCGTCGTCGCGTTCATGGGCCTGGTCAGCACCTGGCTGCCGTTCCTCGATTCGCGGCTGATGGCGCGCTGGTTCGACGGCGGCAATTTCTGGTGGCTGGCGCCGGTGCCGCTGCTGGCGCTGGCCAACGCGTTCGCGCTGTGGCGCGCGGTGATGCGCGAGGGCCGCGACGCGACGCCGTTCCTGCTGACGCTGTGCTTCTTCGCGCTCGGCTTCGCCGGGCTGGTGCTCGGCATCTGGCCGTACATCGTGCCGCCGTCGCTGACGATCTGGGAGGCGTCGTCGCCGCCGTCGTCGCAGGGCTTCGTGATGGTCGGGCTGGTCGTGCTGCTGCCGGCGATCCTCGGCTACACCGCGTGGTCGTACCGCGTGTTCAAGGGCAAGATCGCCGCCGACGCCGGTTACCACTGAGACCGGCCAGGGACGGATCGCAGCGGCGCTGGATCGCGGCCTGCGCGGGGCCGCGGCGGGCGGGTATGCTGTGCGCATCATCACGCTGCGCAGCGACCCGCCAGCCCCGCATGCAAGCCTACGTCTACAAGAGCCTGAAAAAGGCCGAGACCTACGTGTACCTGAGCGCACGCGATGCGTTCGCACGCCTGCCCGAACCGCTGCGCACGCAGCTGGGCACGCTGCA
The DNA here is from genome assembly GCF_003586305.1 of Cognatilysobacter tabacisoli. Taxonomy (GTDB): domain Bacteria; phylum Pseudomonadota; class Gammaproteobacteria; order Xanthomonadales; family Xanthomonadaceae; genus Cognatilysobacter_A; species Cognatilysobacter_A tabacisoli. Next base: position 400,350 of record NZ_KZ987400.1, read on the forward strand.
GTTCGTCATGGAGCTGGCGCTGACGCCCGAGCGCAGGCTGGCCCGCGAAGACGCCGCGGTAGTGCGCGAGAACCTCGCCGCGCGCGGCTTCCACGTGCAGTTCCCGCCGACGATGGTCGATCCGATGACCGAGGACTGGGGCACCGATGCCTGAGTCGCTGCCCGGGCGCCCGCGCGGCCCGCACGCGACGGGCGCGGGCTCGTCGCGCGTGCCGATGGCCGCGCTGCTCGGCGCGGGCGTCGCGCTGAGCCTGCTCGCCGGCGCCGGCGGCGTCGTCGCGGCGCTGGCGATGACCCTGGCGCAGCCGGCGTTCGCCGTCGGCGTCGCGGCGTGGCGCGGCCGTCCGCTGGTCGCGCGCGACCTGCCCGCACAGGCGCTCGCGCCGCTGCTGGCGTGGGCGCTCGCGTTCGCGATGATCGCCGCGGTCGTGGCGTGGCCGCTGGCGTCGCTGCGCGAAACCGGGTCGCTGTCGGCCGCGCTCGGCCTCAGCGTCGTCGCCGGCGGCGCGCTGCTCGCCCTGTGGCGGCTGTGGCCGCTGTGGCACGGCATCGAACGCGACGGCGGCAGCGTCGGCGACCACTGGCGCGCGGTCGGCGACAGCGACACCGGGACGTGGCGCGGGCTCGGCGTGGCCGCGGTCATCGCCGCGCTGGCGGCGCTGACGCTGGTGCTGGCGTGGCCGGGCCTGGTCTCGCCGACGGTGCGGTGGGTGCTCGCGGCCGCTGCCGCCCTGGGCGGCGCGCCGCTGCACCTGCTGCTGCAGCGCACCGCGCCGGCCGAGCGCAGCGCGCCGGTGCTGTTCGACGACGAGCCCGTCGACGAACCCGTCGCCGCCACGCTCGGCGGCGAGCCGCTCGAGCAGGCGCTGTACGCCGCCGCGCGCAGCGGACGCGTCGACCGCGCGCTCGAACTGCTCGAACTCGGCGCCGACGTACACGCGCCGCCGCCGGCCGACGACCGCGACCAGCGCAGCCTCGCCGTGCTCGCGTCGGTGCTGCCGGACCTGCGCCTGCTGCGGGGGCTGATCGCGCGCGGCATCGACCTCAACGGCTCGCACGCCGGCGTCACCCCGCTGCTGGCCGCGACCCGCGACAGCTGGCACGGCCGGCCGGACGCGGTGATGACGCTGCTGGCCAACGGCGCCGACCCGCGCGCGGTCGACGCCGACGGCAACACCGCGCTGCACCACGCCGCGCGCAGCTCCGACCCCGGCGTGGCCGCGCTTTTGCGCGACGCGGCGGCCGAGCTCGACGCGCTGAACGCCGACGGCCTGTCGCCGCTCGGGGTCGCGTGCGCATCGGGCAACTGGCGGCTGGCGAAGTTCCTGCTCGAGCGCGGCGCCCGACCCGAGCCCGCCGGCGGCCAGCCGGTGCTGCTCGCCGCGGCCGGCAGCGAGGAGGACGACCCCGCCGGCGTGCTGCTGCTGCTCAAGCACAAGGCCAAGGTCGACGCGCGCGACCCGGCCGGGCGCACCGCATTGCACGAGGCCGCGCTGGCCGGCCACGTCGAGATCGCCGCCGCGCTGCTGGCCGCCGGTGCCAACGCCGCCGCGGTCGACCGACTCGGCCGCACGCCGTTGCTCGAGGCCGCGCGCGGCGGGCGGCTCGGCGTGCTCGAACGCTTGCTCGAACACCTGCCGCGCGGCGGCGCCGCCGAGGCCTCAGCGCTCGACGCGCACGGCCGCAACGCGCTGGCGCTGGCGGCGATGGCCGATGCGACGACGCCGGCGCTGCTGCAGCGGCTGCTCGACCTCGGGCTCGACCCCGACCAGCGCGACTTCGACGACAAGCGCGCGATCGACCACGCCGCCGCCGCCGGGCGCTGGTCGCTGGTCGCCGCGCTCGACCGCGCCTACCCGCTGCCGTCGAGCGTGGTCCACGACGCCGGCGAGGCGTTCGAGGCGCCGCTGCCGACGCGCGCGCCGGCCGCGCTGCTGCGCGAGGCGCTGCACGACCGCCGCATCGACGGGCTCGACAACCTCGCCGGCCTGCTGACGCCGGCCGAACTCGGCGCGCTGTTGCACGACGAGCCGCCCGCGCCGTCGCCCGAACAGGTCGACTGGCTGCTGCAGCGCGGCGCCGATCCCGATGTGCGCGACGCGCACGGCGACACCCCGGTGTTCGCGCTGCTGTCGCGCGGACCGGCCGCGCTCGCGGCGCTGCAGGTGCTGCTGCGCCGCGGCGTTTCGCCCGCCGGTGCCGGCGGGCTGGCGCGCTTCCTCGCCGCCTGCGCCGCCGGCGAGCACGCCGCGCGCGGGCTTGAGCACCTCGCATTGGAGCTGCTCGACCGCGGCGCCGATCCGTTCGCGCCGTCGCGCAGCGGCGACCCGCCGCTGGCGCTGACCGTGCGCCTGGGCTGGACCCGCCTGCTGGCGCGGCTGCTGGCGATCGGCGTCGACCTCGACGCGCGCGACAGCCACGGCATGAGCCCGCTGCACCTGGCCGCCGCGCTGGGGCGCGAAGCGATGCTGAAGCAGCTGATCGCGCACGGCGCATCGCCCGACCTGCGCGCCGCCGACGGCCAGACGCCGCTCGGCGTGGCGCTGTCGGCCGGCCGCCGCGACCTCGCCGACTGGCTCGACTGGCGCGGCTGGCCGCTGCCGCGCCGGCCGCTGCACGCGCAGGACGTGCCCGGCGCGGCGATCGTCGGCGACGCCGACGCGGTGCGCCGCCTGCTCGACCTCGGCCTGCCGGTCGACGCGCTCGACAGCCAGGGCTGCACTGCGCTGCTGCGCGCCGCCGGCGGCGGCCATCGCGCCGTCGTCGACCTGCTGCTGGCGCGCGGCGCCGAGCCGCAGCGCGCGGCCAACTCCGGCGCGACGCCTCTGTCGGCCGCGGTCAGCATGCGCCACGTCGACATCGTCGACCGCCTGCTGGCGGCCGGCGCCTCGCTCGAGCAGCGCCTGCCCGGCGACCTCACCGTGCTGATGGTCGCGTGCGCTCTCGGCCTGCCCGACCTGGCCGCGCGCCTGCTCGCCGCCGGCGCCAACGTGCACGCCGCCGACACCCAGGACCGAACCGCGCTGCACTGCGCGGCGATGTACGGCTTCACCGCGCGCGAGCGCGCGCGCTTCGTCGCGCTGCTCGACACGCTGCTGCTGGCCGGCGCCGAGGCCGACCAGCCGGCCGCCGGCGCGACCCCGCTGCTGCTGCTGCTCGGCGCGCGCGCCGAGCCGGGCACTGCGGCCGACGAGGACGTGCTGATCGCCGGCATCGACCAGCTGCTCGACCACGACGCCGCGCTCGATGCCAAGGACCCCCGCGGCTTCGGCCCGCTGCACCTGGCCGCGCTGCACGGGCTGCCCCGCGTCGTGCAGAAGCTGCTGCGCGCCGGCGCCGACCCGGACCTGCGCGATGCGCTTAACCGCAGCCCGCGCGAGATCGCGGTGATGCGCGGCTTCGTCGACATCGCCGCCGAGTTCGCGCCGTCGTCGCCGACCGCCAACGTGTCGATGGCGCGGTTCCTGCGCGACCGCGCCGAGCCGCGCTGAGCTGGCCGTCAGACTCGGCGGTGCCGCACGCGCTTGCCGGCGCGCGGTGCTATGCGAGCGTCAGCCCGGGCCGGACGCAGCTGCGGCCACGCCCGAACGTGCAATCGCCCCGCGCGTGAACGCGAACGGCGGTGCCGTCAGCTCCTGCGTTCGTCCGCGCTGCCGGTGATGCCGCCGAGCACGCCTTCGCCGGCGTCGGCGCTGAACAGCTGCTCCAGCTCCAGGCGCGCGTCGCGCGTGGCCTGCATCAGCGCCGCCTCGTCGTCCTGCACCAGGTACTGCGCCGCCAGCAGCCGGTCGTCGTGCTCGGCGAACCGTTCGGCATGGTCGCGGGCCACGTCCGGCGCGACGCCAAGCTCGCGCAACACGTCTTCGCCCATGCGCAGGCTGGAGTGCAGCATCTCGCGGATCGCCTTCGCGCCCAGGTCCATCAGCTGCCACGCGTGGCGGCGGTCGCGGGCGCGCGCGTAGACGACCGCGTCCGGGTACAGCCGGCGGATCGTGCGCACGGTGTGCAGGCTGTCCTCGATACCGTCGATCGCGATCACGAACACCTTGACGTGCTGCGCGCCGGCCGATCGCAGCAGTTCGGGCTTGGCCGGGTCGCCGTAGTAGATGACGTTGCCGAACCGGCGCACGAAGTCGACCTGCTCGACATCGTGCTCGATCGCGATGAACGGCGTGCGGTGCGCCGCGAGCAGGCGCGCGACCACCTGGCCGAAGCGGCCGAAGCCAGCGATCAGCACCTGCGGGTGGCCGTCGGGCACCGAGTCGAACGCCCGCTTCGGCGCCGCAGCCGGTGCGCCCTTGGTGATGCGGTCGATCGCGATAACCAGCAGCGGCGTCAGCGCCATCGACACGCCGACGACCGCGACCAGCCGGTCGCGCAGCGCCGGGTCGATCAGTCCGGCCTTCAGCGCTTCGCCGAACACCACGAACGCGAATTCGCCGCCGAGCGCGAGCACCGCGCCCAGCCGCAGCGCTTCGTGGCGGTCGAGACCGCCGGGCATGCGGCCGACCGCCCACAGCAGCGCGAACTTGATCGACAGCAGGCCGACCACGAGCGCGGCGATGAGCAGCGGCTCGGCGGCGACGCGCTGCAGGTCGATGCTCATGCCGACCGCCATGAAGAACAGGCCGAGCAGCAGGCCCTTGAACGGCTCGATCTGCGCTTCGAGCTCGTGGCGGAACTCCGAATCGGCCAGCAGCACGCCGGCCAGGAACGCGCCGAGGCCGGCCGACAGCCCGGCGACCTGCATCAGCCACGCGGCGCCGAGCACGGTCAGCAGCGCGGCGCCGGTGAACACCTCGGGCATCTGCGAGCGCGCCACGATGCGGAACAGGTGGCGCAGCAGCAGCCGCCCGCCGAGCACCAGCGCGACGATCGCGCCGACCGCCTTGGCCACCGCCAGCACGCCCAGCTCGCCCTCCGGCGCCGCGGCGCGGCCGAGCAGCGGGATCGCCGCCAGCAGCGGGATCGCCGCGAGGTCCTGGAACAGCAGGATCGCGAAGCCGAGCCGCCCGTGGTCGGCGGTCAGCGCCTTGCGCTCGGCGAGCAGCTGCAGGCCGACCGCGGTCGACGACAGCGCCAGGCCGAGGCCGACCACGACCGCGCTCTTCCAGCCCAGGCCCGCCGCCATCGCCGCGCCGCCGAGCACCAGCCCGGTGACGGCGACCTGCGCGCCGCCGGCGCCGAACACCGGCTTGCGCATGACCTTGAGGCGCGACGGCGACAGCTCCAGCCCGATCACGAACAGCATCATCACCACGCCGATTTCGGACGCCGCCAGCACCGGCTCCGCGTCGCCGACCACGCGCAGGCCGAACGGCCCGAGCACCACGCCGGCGGCCAGGTAGCCCAGCACCGCGCCGAGGCCGAAGCGCCGGAACACCGGCACGGCGATCACCGCGGCCAACAGGAACACCAGGGCGAGATCGAGACCGCTGCCGTGCATGGACACCTCCGAGGCGCCGATTATGCGCCGCCGCCGACGGCGGCTCGCGGCCGTGCCGCGACCGGTCGCTGCGCTATGCTCGGCGGCACAACGGGGAACACAGGGAGGGTGTCATGGGGATCCGTGCATGGACGTGCGCCGCGGCGCTGGCGGTGGGCCTCGTCGCAACGGCGCCGGCAGCGGCGCAGGGCCCGGCGGCGGTCCGCAAGCAGGTCGAGTCGAGCGTACTGGTGACCGGCACGATCGACCTGCGACAGGACGGCACCGTGGCCGGGCATGCGATCGACCACCGCGACCGGCTGCCGAAAGGCGTCGCCGCGATGGTCGACCGCCACGCCGGCAGCTGGCGATTCGAGCCGATCGTCCTCGACCGGCCCGGCCAGGTCGGACGGGCGAAGATGAGCGTGCGCGTGGTCGCGCGCAGGCTCGACGACGGCAACTACCTGGTGCGGCTGGCCGGCGCGAACTTCGGCACGCCGCGCGACGGCGATCCGGCTGAGCGCGTGTCCGCCGCGGCGATGGCGCCGCCGCGCTACCCGCAGGACGCCGCGCGCGCGGGCGTGTCCGGCACGGTGTACACGGCGCTGAAGATCGGTCGCGACGGCCGCGTCGAGGACGCGATCGCCGAGCAGGTCAACCTGCGCTACATCGACAGCGAGAGCGGCATGCAGCGCTGGCGCGACCGCCTGGCTCGGGCCGCGCTGGCCCGGGCACAGGAGTGGACGTTCCGGCCGCCGACACGGGGCGAGGACGCCGACGACGCCTTCTGGTCCGTGCGCGTGCCGGTCGACTTCGAGCTCGCCGGCGACACCGCGAAGCGCGACGAACCCGGTCGCTGGCAGGCGTACGTCCCCGGCCCGCGGCAGGCGATCCCGTGGGCCACCGAACCCGACCACGGCGGCGACGCGCTGGTCGCCGGCGGCGTGTATCCGGTCGGCGGTGGTTTGCGCCTGCTGACCCCGCTCGGCGGCGGCTGAGCGGCAGCTGCCGGCCCTTTTCCCCGATCCGCTCGCGGCGAACACCCGCTGCTCGACCTGACGATCTCTGGAGAATTTCTATGGCACTGGACGTTTCCCTCGCCTGCGGAGCGTGCGCGGCAGTGCGATTGCGACATCCTCGGCGGGACGGCCGCGAAGCCAGGATCGGTGGGATGGCGACCCGCGCATGGATCTGTGCCGTGGCGATCGCCGTGACGGTGGGGGCGAGCCTCGTCGCGATCGCGCCGGCAGCCGCCCAAAGCGCGGCTACAGTGCGCAAGCAGGCAGAAGCGAGTCTGCTGGTGACCGGCACGATCGACCTGCGTGCCGACGGCACCGTCGTGCACCACGCCCTCGATGAGACGGCTGCGCTGACGCCGGCGCTGCGCGACATGATCGCCACTGCCGCTGCCGGATGGCGTTTCGAGCCGGTGACGCTGGACCCGGGCTCGCAGATCGGTCGGGCGCGCATGAGCCTGCGGCTGGTGGCCACCAAGCAGGGCGAGGACCAGGTCGCGGTGCGGATCGACAGCGCGAGCTTCGGCCGCCGGAGCGTGGGCGCCGATCGTCCCTGGAACGAGTTGGACGAGGCCGAACGCGCGCGCTGGAAGCGCGACATGGCACCGCCGCGCTATCCGCAGGCGGCGTTGCGCGCCGGCGCCGGCGCGACGGTGTACCTGGTCTTGAAAGTCGCACCGGATGGCGCCGTCCAGGACGCCGTCGCCGAACAGACGAACCTGCGCTTCGTGGCCAGCGAACCGGTGATGGCCAGATGGAGGCGGCAGTTCGAGCAGGCCAGCGTGGCCGCGGCCCGCGAGTGGAGGCTCGCGCCGCCGGACGCGGAAGAACTCAGGGAAGGCGCGTTCGCCTCGGTGCGCGTGCCGGTGAGCTACTTCCCACCCGGTGCAACCGATGTGTTGGGGCGGGGCGGCTGGGAGGTCTACGTCCCCGGCCCGCGCACGATCGCACCGTGGCTGCTCGGGGAGCCCGCCGGCAACGATGCGCTGGTTGCCGGCGAGACGTATGCCGTCGGCACCGGGCTGAAGCTGCTGACCCCGCTGCAGCCGCAGGGCTGACCGGGAATTCGCGTCGGCCGGTCCCGCCGGCCTGCCGCGCCGCAAAAACAAACGCCCCGCAGTGCGGGGCGTTTGCGTTGCAGCGGTCGACCGGACTCAGCGCTTCATCGAGCTGAAGAACTCGTCGTTCGACTTGGTGGTCTTCATCTTGTCGAGCAGGAACTCCATCGCGCCGATCTCGTCCATGCCGTGCAGCAAAAAGCCCTTGTTTTTTAAGGGTCTATAGCCCGCCATGATCCGGGTGGGGGTCAAGGTCGGGGGTCAAGAATCGCGCTCGTCACCTCCCCAGTCAACCCGTTCCCATGGGCTTCGGGACGGGGGAATGTCACCGGCTCCCGCCGGTCCCGCGTCCGCTTTCGTCGGCTTGTGTCGGCTCTTGCAATCAATTGCACGGTTGGTTCCCGCCGCCCCCAGCGTTGGGTGTTGTGAAATTGCAATCAATTGCAAATCCTCGCCGCTGTCACTCGTCGAGAGACCATTAGGAGCCGCCGCAGCTGGCGCCGCGCCGATATGATCCAGGTCAGGGGAAGGAGTAAAACGGCATGGGGATGGATGGCTTGACGTTGGGCGAAGTGGCCGGGCGGATTTCTCGCTACTTCGCGGATTTTCTGCAATCGGACTTCAAGAAGTCGCAGGCGCCGCGGCGGCGCCTTGTCCTGACCACCGAGTCTGGGTTTCGGGCCGGCATGCGCGCCTCACCCTATCCGAGTCTGGACCGCGACCTGTGGGCGCTGCTCGGCCGCCCCAGCGGCGAGGAGTTGACGCTGCAAGTGACGCCACGCAAGTACATGCGCCCGATCAGCGCGGTCCTGCGCAAGGTGATCGAGGAGCAGGTCCGGGCCATCCCCGATACCGCAATTACAACTGTCCGCCACCATCTCGTCGAGAAGGCGCGGGCTACGTACCCCAAAGCGGTGAACAACCCTGAGGCGTGGGTCGAGTCGACTCAGGCCGAGTTGGCCGCCGAGATCGGCACCCAGATCATCCGGCCGTTGATCGCCCACCTCGACGGCCCGCTGCGCCAGCAGGCGTACTGGATCATGGACTCCTTATATGCGGCTGAGATCGACCTGATCGCCCGCGTTGGCGGCGATTTGGACCGGGTCCTGCCCGAAGTGTTGGCGAAGCTGCTCGCCACTGAGGACGTGACTCCGCTGGCCCAGGCCAGCGAGCATTTCCTTACCGCGGATGGGACGCGCGAGGCCCTGCTCGGCTTCTTTGAGAATTTCGTCGCTGCCGATGCCTTTCTCGAGTTCCGCGATCTAGAGACCTACGTCACCACCGCGGACGACCTACAGCTGTATCTCTACGTCGGCTCGCTCAAGTTCCGCGGCGTCACTTTTCCGCTGTTTTACTTGCCAGTGCAGGTCGATCGCTCGACGGACGGCAGTGTCTACACCCTGCGCCTAGTGAATCACCTGTTTGCTAACCGCCGGGCGATCGATTTCGTCCTGCAGGAGCTGTCGGCCGGTCTGCAGCGCGAGTGGGTTAGTCCAATCACGGAGCGCATTACCTACCTGACCCCGGAGCAGTCGGTTTTTGAAGTGGCGCGCACCCTGTTCCGCCGGGTGGCCAACGCGGTCGACTTGGGAGGGCAGATCGACCTGTCCTCGACGGCGCCGGACGCCGCGACTGCCAGCGTGTCGCTGTCCAGTGCCCTCTATCTGGCCGCGTTCGAGAGCTCGGACGAAGCACTGATCAACGACTACGAGGAAATCATCGACCAGGCCCTCCGGGGAGGCTCCGCAGTGGTGGACCTGTTCAAGGGCATCGTCGGCGGTGTGCTGATGGAGAACCCCAAGTCCATCGCAGCCCAAGTTGAGCGCGATTGGGACGCGCTTCCCCTGGTCGACCGGATGGTGTTCGACTCGCCCATTCCCCTCAATGAGGAGCAGCGCAAGGTGCTGCTGGCTGTGCGCAATCCCGAGGGCATGATCGTGGTCGTGTCGGGCCCGCCGGGCACCGGCAAGAGCCACACGATCACCGCAATCGCGGCGGACTGCGCGTTCAACAAGCGCTCCTGCCTCATCCTGTCGGATAAGACCGAGGCGCTGGACGTGGTCTACGAAAAGCTATCGGAGGCCATGTCGCGGGTGCGGCATGACCGCGACTTCCCGAACCCGCTCTTACGTTTAGGCCGCGAAGCTACCAACTTTAAGCGCCTGACATCCAGCCAAGCGGTCACCCAGATCAGCTCCTACGCCAAGGCCATGAAGGCGAACCAGCAGAAGCTGGAGGACGAGCGGCAGGAAACAACGGCGAGTCTGAAGGCTCAGATCGCCAAGACGGTGGAGACCTTGGGGTCGGTGTCGCTCGCTGGTGTCCAGGCCATGCACCAGGACGAAGTCGCGATCGCTGCGCTGGCGCCGGCTGTGCTGGCCCCACTGGTGGCCGTGACGGACGCCAAATACTTGCCTGAGCTGGATCAGATCGCCCCGCAGCTTGACGGACTACAGGACTACTTCGTCGGCGTATTTGAGGAAGGCGATTTCACCCCGGCATCGCTGTGGGACCGGGTCCGCCGGGACGAAATGCTGCAGGACTTCGCGCTGACCACCGACACGGCGCATTGGGCACTGTTCGAGCGGTTGGATGCAGCGCAGGTGCGGTCGCTCGGCGCCACCCTCATGGCCTACGCGCAACTGAAGATGCCCGTCTTCGGCTACCTATTCAGGGGTGGCCGGGTTCGCGAGCTCGAGCGCCAGCTCAACCAGCTGCCGGCGACGCAGCCGCTGCTGCTGAAGACCCATGCCGAGACGCTGGGTCGCATCGTGCCGGACGCCAACAAGTTGAGGATCAAGCTGGAGGAAGTCGGGCTCCAGGCCGTGTTCCCCGAGTGTTACCGGCTCCTGTCGCGGCGTACAACGATCCCGGAGGCCGCCGCCGGCGCCGCTAAGACAATCGCTTTGCTCCGTCGGATCAATCCGACCATCTTGGACGCGCTGCTCGAGCAACCCAAGGATGACGCGCGCCTGTGGCCAATGTCTGTGCGGTTCCTGGCTAGCTGGCTGCGGACCCGGCAGGCCTTCGTCGAAGCGCCGGAGATCGACTATGTCGGCACGAAGACGCAGCTCGAGCGCCTGAACACTTCTGTGATGAACGCGCACGTCGACGGGCGCCTCATTCATTTCATGGACAATTATCGGTCCGATGCCAAGGCGTTGGCCGGTGTCATCACACACCGCCAGAAGTTCCCCGAGGAAAAGTTCGGTCAGGTGCGCGAGAGCTTTCCGGTGATCATCGCCAGCATCCGGGAATTCGGCGAGTTCATGCCGCTCGCACCGGACCTCTTCGACGTGGTGGTTATCGACGAAGCCTCGCAGGTCTCGGTGGCCCAGGCGCTGCCGGCGTTGCTGCGCGCCAAGAAGATCGTGGTGCTGGGCGACGAAAAGCAGTTCTCGAACGTCAAGTCATCGAACGCCAGCATCGAGCTGAACGAGAAATACCGGTCTGACCTAGTCCACTATTTCCGCAACCACGTCACCCAGCAGGCCGATGTGCTGCAACGGCTGGCGATGTTCGACGTCAAGCGCTCGATTCTGGAATTCTGCACGGCCGCAGCGTCGTACACAGTCATGTTGCGCAAGCACTTCCGCTCGTATGCCGAGCTCATCGGCTACTCGTCGCGGACCTTTTACAACGGCCAACTTCAGGCGATCAAAATCCGTTCGGTTCCGCTCGATGATGTGATCCGCTTCAACCAGGTTGAGGTCGGCCGACACAAGGTTACCCGCGTCACAAACGAGGCCGAAGGTCAGTTCATCCTCGAGCGCCTGCTGGAACTGCTCGAAGACGAAGACCCGCCCACAGTTGGCATCATTACCCCGTTTCGGGATCAGCAGGTCTATCTCACTAAACTGCTGCATGGGCACGCCAAGGGCTGCGAGTTCGAAAATCGGCTGCGCCTCAAGGTCATGACGTTCGACTCCTGTCAGGGCGAAGAACGCAACATCATCTTCTACTCAATGGTGGCCACGCCCGGCAACGACGCGCTGAACTACATCTTCCCCGTCGCGATCGACAACGCCCAGGAGGCGGTGGAGGAAAAGCTCAAGGTTCAGCGCCTCAATGTTGGCTTCAGCCGTGCGCAGGAGATGGTCTGGTTCGTGCATTCAATGCCACTGGACCAATACCGAGGCACGATCAGCCAAGCCCTGGCCTACTATGCCAACGTGCTGGCCCGCAAGCAGGCCAGCGCCGAGCAGACCGACCAGTCGAGCCCAATGGAAGCGCGCGTCCTCGAGTGGCTTTACAGCACCCCTTTCTACCAATCCAACGAAGAGCGCATCGAGGTAATTCCGCAGTTCCCGGTGGGGGAGTACCTGCGGCAGCTGGACCCCACCTATCAGCATCCGGCCTGGCGCTTGGACTTTCTGCTGACCTATCAGGGTGACAAGGGGCCGGTCCAGATCGTTATCGAGTACGACGGCTTCCAGCACCACTTCCAAAGGGGCAAGGCGGTTCACGTCGGCAATCACGAGCGCTACCTGGTCGAAGCCGACGTGGAGCGTCAGCTGACGCTGGAGAGCTATGGTTATCGGTTCCTCCGCATCAACCGGTTCAACCTCGGCACCGATCCGGTCGCGACCATGTCTGACCGCCTTTTCCGTCTGGTCGAGATGGCCGGTGGCGCGCCAGTGTCCGCCGCAGTGCTCGAGCTGCAAGCGCAGGCGGCGGGCTTGGCGAGCAAGGACCTCAAGCCCTGCACGCGCTGCGGCGAGATCCTGGAGCAGGCACAGTTCTTCGATCCGGCCCTTAAAGGTGGCGCTGGTGGTCACGGTCGCATCTGCATGCCGTGCAAGGCCACTAGCCAGCCGGAGCCGACGCTGACGCGTAGAGGTCGCCGCCCCGGCCGCTGGCGCTGACAAAGCAAATCGTGAGCTCATTCAGGTGATTGGCATGGCCCAACTAGCACGGCTTTAAATTAGGGGGCGCAGCATGGGGTTCTATCTTCGCAAGAGCATCAGCGTCGGTCCGTTCCGCTTCAATCTTTCCCAACATGGCGTCGGCGTGTCGGCGGGCATTAAAGGACTCCGCATCGGAACTAGCCCTCGCGGCAACTACGTCCACATGGGGCGCGGTGGCTTGTACTACCGAGCGACGCTGCCCGCCACGCCTCGGGTACGTCAGCCGCGCCCGGCTGTGCCCGGCTCGATGGATCCGCCCATTCCCGCCGGCACTCATGCGGCGCTCGAGGATATCGAGTCGGCGGATGCGTCCACCATTGTGGATTCCTCCTCGCGCGAGTTGCTGGAGGAGATGAATGCCAAGCAGCAAAAGGCTCGTCTATGGCCGACCACCGCTATCGGAACCGGTGCGCTGACGGTCCTGGGATTGTTGGGCTCCTGGCCGATAGGCGTTACCGGTGCGGCCCTGGGCCTCGGCCTCGCGCTGACGTATGCCGCCTCCATGCGGGATGCGCTGGCGAAAACGGTGGTCCTGTTCTATCACTTCGACTCCGAGATGGAGCGCGCCTATGCTCAGCTCCATGCGTCAGCCGAGAAGATGGCGAAGGTCGCGGCCGTTTGGCACATCGAAGCACAAGGCGCCGTCCACGATCCCAAGTACCACGCAGGCGCAAGTAGCCTCGTCCGTCGCAAGGCGACAACCGTGGCACGCGCATCGCCCCCGTACGTCAAGACAAATATTGAGACCGTCGCCGTGGCGGTTGGTCGCCAGACGCTACATTTCTTCCCAGACAGAGTCTTGGTGTACGACGCAAGCAGCGTGGGGGCAGTCGGCTATCGCGAACTCCGACTGGCAGTCCAATCCGCGCGCTTCATTGAGGACGGTACACCGCCTCACGATGCGACCGTGGTCGATCGGACATGGCGCTACGTCAACAAGTCGGGCGGGCCCGATCGACGCTTTAGCAACAACACCGAGTTGCCCATCTGCCTGTACGACGAAGTCGCGCTGTCCAGCACGTCCGGACTCAATGAGGTAGTGCAATTGTCACGGAATGGCGTCGCCGCTGACTTCGTCAGTGCGGTTGCCGCACTCGCCCGGGTCATGCCCGTCGAGCCTCGAAATTCCTAGGCCTCAGATCGGAGTCCGCCTTGGCGTCCGAAGAGATCCTGCGGTTTCACCAACTTCCCGTGAAGCAGCGTGTCCACGCTGCTTTGTAAGGTGGCTTCACCAGTGGCCTCACGTCGGTCCAGCGCACTAGCGCTGCAATCATCGGGCATTCGGTCGTGTTTGCGATTCTGTGGTCTACGCAGGAGTTACCACCCCCTGAACTTGCAATCAATTGCAAATTGGCCCTCCCCAAGTAGCAGGCCGCCGCAGTCCGCCGACCGCGTTGCCTGGACGGGACGCAACCGCTCGGATCCCGGATCCTCAGGGGAGGCCGAAGACGGACAGCTCAGCCGGGTTGAAGAGCACAGGATCTCGGCCCAACGCCACCTGCGAAGGCACGATCTGGCGGGCGAACACGCGAGCGAACGCTTCGAACTCGAACACTTGGTTGGGCTTGTTGTTCAATAACAGTAAGCGGGTCATTGTGACGTCACCCGCGTCGGATCCTTGTGCGAGCGCTTGCTCCCAATGCGAGCTGACCGCCTCCCGCATTGCGACGCTGTCACAGTAACCCCGCGATACAACGGACGCGCCGTTGGCGAACTCGACGTACAGCGGCGCCTTAAAGACCAACCCGGCCGCTTGTTCGTCCCATCGTGCGGCGCCGTCGACTTTCGCGTAGTACAGCTCGGCCAGCGTCCCGAGTGCGTACGCAAGGTCCTCGTCGCTCACGGGCAAGCAGCGCAGTCCGTTCCAGAGCGTCCGGCTTGCTTCTGACAGCGTCGCCATCAGGGCAGCGTGCGGCGACCCCGAAAAGCGCCAGTCGATGGCGCGGCCCCGTAGCCCGGATTCCTTGCGAAGCATAGAGGCGATCGCTACAGACACCTGCTTGCCTACTGTTGGCGTATTAGGGCCTGCACGCAAGTGGAGCGAAATCTGCGGTCCGACAGTGGTGTCGAATCGCTCGATCGCGTGCTGGGTCCACCGCGCGAGCAGTTCCTGCGGCCATTTCGCAGGCTGCTGCCCAGCGACAGGGGTGGTGTCTTCGGCTTCTTCCGTAACGGTAATCCATGCAACCGGGCTATCACGTAGTAGCTCGCGCGCGTGCATCAACCCCTCGCGTCGGCGCCGCACGGAAAGATACTCGTCGAGTCGACGCTCTAGCGGACTCTTGTGCGCCGGATAGATCTGGTCCCGCTGCGGATATGCCGGATATCCGGTCCACGGAAAGACGATGCGGTCCAGATCGTAAATCGTGTACCAGGGGTGGTTCGCGTAGATGAAGCAGCCATGCTGTGCCTGCAGCCGCCAGAGGTTCGACACGTCGATAGAAACCGCCTCCAGCTGGAGTTCGGGCTGGATCTCCTTCCAGTCCTCGTAGAACCTAAGGAGGTCTTGGGTCTGCAGGCAGTAGATCACCGATTCCGTGCCGGGCTGTGGGGCATCAAGCGCGTCGGCAGAGAAGAAGCCCGCGATGCTCGGCTCCGTCGTGAAATCGATGTACTGGGTCGGCGTGCCATGGTGCTGGAGGATGGCGCACGCCGCATCCTCCCCTCCGACCTGAGTGACATAAGCGAGCTCGGGCACGGTCGCGGCCCAGTCGATGAACGCCCCCAAATCGGCTATATACGAATCCTGGGTGATGGACCCCTCCCTCAACCTACGCTCGAGCGTCGACGCGGGAGGCCAGCATTGCACCTGTCCGCGGAACCAGTCGTACTCGCCTCGCGCCTTTAGATCGGCGGCGAGCTCGATGGCAGCCTCCACATTCTCAACTCGCATTACACGCATATATCGGTTGCCCTAGAAATGAGGAAATGAGGCACTCGTTCATCTCCGGCCACTACGCGCCCAATTGCCGACGCAACCCGAACAGGCGCAAGTAAGCGGGGTCCTGTGCAACCTCTGGATAAGCTGCTACGCAAGCCTGGAGCAATTCAGGTAAGTCGGGTGGAACCGGATGTAGTGCCGGATCGATTAGAGCGCTGACGAGCCGGATGAACGCCAAGGGATGCTGTGCGACCAGCGCATCGTGTCGAGTCTCCAGCCGAAAGGCGTGCGCGAGCTGATAGAGGCGATACGGCACGAGCACGTCAAGGATTGCTTCAACTGCTTCTGGGAACGCATCGCCGCATTCGAGCGCCATCAACGAGAGCTTCTGCGATACGTCTGGATCACGAGCCGCAGCATCCAACGGCCAAATTCCGGTGAAGATCGGACCGATGATCGTTCGCCAGCGCTTCGGTCGGTCATTGTTTTCTCGGTCATCCGCGGCCATCTCGCGCCAGAGCTGCCAGGCAACGTTTCCTCTAACCGCAGTAGTTGCCATTGTCAGCGCACGCTTCATTTCGCCGAACGTCAGTTCATAATCCGCACCTTGGTCCTGGAGATGCCAGAACGCGATCTGCAGCAGCTTTCCGAATAGCCCCTCGAGCTCGTCGTCTGATAGCCCCTTGTCACCAAATCCAGCTAGCAGGTGAGGCTTCAGTGCCATGAACAAGCGTGACGAGCCGATGTGACCTGAGCCATAGGCTTTCCACATCGAGCGCGCTTCTGGATGCGCCCAATCTAGAAGGGGAACCAACCGCTCCGCTGTCCACGCGGGCGCGATTGCATCGAGGTAGGCCAGATCGCGCATCAATTGAACTCGCCCCAGCAAGCCCGCCCGCTGCTCGGCGCCCACGATCAAGTTGAACCGAGGCGCGAAATCCGGTGGCAGGTCACCTCCTGTAGGCTTCGTGGCATCCATCGCTGAAAGCAGCGCAGAAGCCAAGTGGCCGCCGGGGCGGTTTAGAGCTTCTGATAGCAAATCGTCTGCAAACCCACCGTGTGCTTTAGCGGGTTCGCGCTGCGCGTAGGCGATGGCGGCAAGCCGATCCCACACTTGAAAGAAGGGGGAATGCCCGTTCTCTGTTTCCCACAGCTGAACCCGTCGGCGCTCGATCCAGGACGCAGCTGAATCCAAAAGGCAGGTGAGTGCGTCCTCTCGCATCCGCAGTATCTGCTCCGACACCGCGTGCTGAAGGGCAGTCCCTTCATGCTCGGCCGCAGCCCATAGCAAATACCGCCAAGCTTCAACAGGCCAGCGTCCCGCATCACCTTCGACAACCAAACCGCGCAGTGCTCGTTCCGGATCGGCAGCGCTGAACACGCGCCACAGATCGCCTTCTTCGAACCGACGTTCAACCTGGATACGGAACGCCTCCTGCACCAGTTGGTAATCAGGAATCCCTGCTAGCAATTCGGGATGCCCGTCCGGGCCGTGCCGTACTTCGTGCCAAGACGGGAAATCATCCCGGTCATCTGCGCCGGGCGCCCACGCCGGATGCCTGGCCTGAATGTCCGCAAGCAAGCCATGACTCTCAGGCGCCAACTCACCGCCGATCGAGACGATTCGGGATAGGCGCCTGTGAATCGACGCATCCGAGATCGTTTGCCACGTATCCGCGTCGGCGAGAGCCTCCTCATCGAACAGCGACCGCGGCACTCCCCTTTGCAGACGCTGCTCGAGGGACTGTCTATCCTCTCCACTAAATCGCGCCCAGTGACCGGTCACTAGGCGCATGATCTCGACCTGCGCACCGCTCACCCAGAGAGTGTGGTCGTCCAGCGCCCGTAGCGTTTGCGCCACCTCACTCGATGCAAACAGGTCGGAGGCCTGGGCAAACAGCGCCAGGCGGCGTACGAGAAGGTACGGGGAGGCTTGCCAGCTTTTCGTAAGGGCTCGGGCCTGATTGGGATCGTCCCGGGCGATGCGCGTCCACAGATCCGCCAGCATTCGGGTGATCGGATAGAACCCTCGGCGGTTCCGGTTCTGCGGATGCTCGGCCACGGACGGCACATCGCGGCTAGGGACATCCCATCCCTCGAGTAGCCCCAGGTCCGACGCACGCTCGAGCACGTCCACAAGCGCACGGTCCAAGGCACGCAACAGCGCAGCGTTCGTACCGACCTTGTCCGGCCATGCCGCAAGGAGTTCTCCCGGTTCGGAATGGTCGAACGGCTGGAACTCCAGACGAAGCAGGCGGTGCAATGATTCTTCATCTGCAGTTGTGTCGTCTGGCCAGCGAAAGGGTCTTTCGATGGTCAACTGGGGCCTCAGGCTGCCGACCACCTGGTCGCGCGTCTCAAAGTCGAAGTTGCCACGTTGAACTGCCTGCAATCCATCGAGCCATCGACCTTTGAGCGCGTGGAGCCCCGGCCGAGCGCGCTTCACGACCAGTAACAGGCGCCAAGCGCGTTCGCGTACCGGCGAGAGTGTCTCGCGCTGCCGATCAAGTGCGCGTTCGATGGACCAACCAGTGGCTAGGTCAAGCTGTGGAAGCGCGGCACACGCCCGGATCATGTCCGGGTCATCAAGACGGCTAGCTATCCATTCGGCTGGAAGCGCGTCAGGCTGGAAGACGCCACGCTGAATAAGTATTGGCAGCCAAGCTGACGGGGGCGAGAGATCGGCGAGGAGCTGCGCGGCATCGCCGCGATCTAGCCAAGGCAAGCAGATTTGCGCCTCAGCATCAGAGGGCGGCCCCCCGGCATGGTCGCCGAACAGGCCACGAAGGCGCTCGCGGCGCCATGCGGTGGGGTCATCGGCATATCGTCGCCACTCGCGAAGCGACGAATAGAGCGCGCCGTGGTCGTGGCCTCTGACGTAATAGAGAATCGGCTCGACGCCCTTGGCTAACCACCGTGCGCGCGCACGCGGCTCGTCGCCGATTTCGCATTCCCCAAAGGCGTAGACCCTGTTTAGATCTGGAAAGCGCTCTCGGTCTGCTTCCAGCGCTTCCAGTAGGTAACGCATAGGCGGATCGTCGGCCTGGTAGCCGACAAGGACGAGTGTCTCCGCGCGGGCCAAATCATAGACATAGCGCGATGCCCATCCAGTCCGGAGATAAGCATCACCGAACTCCGCACTGGTCAATACAACATCGGTTTGCACCAAGTCGAGCTGCTCATCGGCCTGCCGGCCATGTAGATGAAGTATCCCTGTAGCGTTTGCACTTCTCGGTTGGGGGAGGGCTACGCCTGCATGACTCGCGATCCGCGTGCGATGGGTTTGGTGCCATGCCCGCTCAAAGAGGGTGTCGAAGTTGGTGGTCAGAAGACGTACTTGTCCCTCAGCATCGCGCGAAAGCGCAAGTAGAGCGGCATGATTTGCCAGATCCAACTCTTCGGCTTGGGCCAGGGCGGTGCTGACCGCGCTGCGAACGCGTTCACGCATGCTGCGATTCCGCGGCGACCCCGATGCGGCCAGCCGTCGCTCGAGGCACCGCAGAACGCGGTCGTACTGGCGTGTATCCATCGCCTCCTTTTCGGCCGGGTGATGCTCCCAATCTTCCCCAAGATGCTGATAGACGGCCTCGACCAGTTCACCAAACAGCGGTAGGCCGATTGTGCGCGAGACGCCGGCGCCGCATACAAAGACGGTTTCGCCTCTCTCTTGCCTCACGATGAGTTCGCGAGGGACATCTGGTCCGTCATCTACAAAACGCATGCTTTGGCTCAGGTCTCGTTCGTAAGTCGACAGCAGAGTGCATTGGCGCTCGCTTCACCTCAACCTGTCTGTCGCTCACCAAGAGTGGGATGGCGGCCATAACCGCTTCGGAAACCGCAACCTGGCTCACAGTGTTTCCATCGATGCCAATTTGCAATTGTTTGCAAATGCTCCGCCGCTCCGCGGCAGTCAGTGAAGTCTGAGCCCTTGCATGCCAGGGCTCTTAAAGGTTTCATCCGCCTTCGAGGTGTGGAGCTCCGTCGTTGAAATGCTGCTCCAGATCAAGTCTTTGACTTTGCTAGGTAGGGCAACCCAAAGTGAGGCGATAGCGACCGTCACGGCAGTGACCGTCAGCCACTCCATCCGGCGCTGTGCTTTGATGCTTTCCTGGACACTCAGAATCGCAGATAGCTGTTCGAAATGAGAGCGTACGGCGCTCTCTTCCTCATCTAGCCGAGAAGCAAGGAAGTGAACGCGCCGCCGGATTTCATCGGCGAGCTCGAGTGGATTCTCCCCACGCCAAGCGGGCGTCACGAACGACTCGCAGACATGACGGTAGGCGTGGACGTTCTCCGAATCCTTCGCCAGTTCGCGCATCACGGGCGGCGAGCCGAGGGTGCGGTCGAAGAAGCGTCCGATCTCTCCTAGCGTTCTTTTGACGTGGCCGCGCACCGAGCGCGCACGCTTTAGTGTTTCCCTGGACAGGCCCAAGTAACGTGCGTGCTCCTTGAGGTATTCGACTGTGGCAAGGCGCACGAGAGCGCCGCCCAACAGATCGTTCCCAACATAGGCATAGGTTCCGGCTTTGTGGCCGCCGAACGCTGCGAGCGCCGACTCCGGGTACGCAGCCAAGTCCATCGCCGCAACGATGTGCAAGCCCTGGTATTCCCCGCCAAATCGGTCCATCGTTAATTGCAATGCCGGCTGGTCAGTGTAGGTCCACACGTAACGGTTGGAGACGTGCGCAAGGAGCTGGCGCCAGCTATGAATGCTGGGACGTGGCGAGCCAGACGGCTCCGTCAGGATCGATCCGCTTGCAAGGGTCAGTAGCTCCATTGTTGGGAACCGATCCGGCCGCGTCAGTCCTGAGAAATAGCCCGGGAGCTGTCCGGCGAACCACTGGCCAACCATATGTCGCAGCATTGTTCGCACCTGTTCGACAGATGCTGTCTTTTGGTGCGTCGGTCCTATTAGCGCTACGCCCCTGGCGCGCGGCTGACGCTCTCGATATGTCGCGCGATCACGATTGAGCTCAGCTTCGTAGAGCCGCGCGAGCGAATCTTCCAGCCGAAAGCCAATGAGCACGGCGGTGAGCGACGGCGTCAACTGATGAATCGTCACCATCAACGCTCTTACGCCGTCTGGGAGCGAAGCGACATTCCTTACGCCGAGGTAGCTTTCGCGTTGATCTCGCCGCACCACCGGACCGACGTTGAACCAACCGCGCCAGCCGTAGGCACGATGTTGTGTAACCCAAAAGAGCGCGCTGTCGCGTTCACGAGTTCTCGTGCCACTACACCAGCCGAGCTTGCGGAGTCCCGCGTACAGGCCTTCAATTTCAGCAGGACCGTAGAGCTCTGCGCCCCAGATGCAATTTGCCCGCAGCTCCAGTTCTAGGGGAATGCGTGAAGACGCATTGTCTTGGGCATCCTGCTCGCGTTGGTAGCTAGCGTCCCACTCGTAAGGAGGTGGGACGTGATTTGGAAGAAGCCAGTGGGCAAGCCAATGCAGACGCTTGTGCCAGGGCCGCTTCCTGAATGTTGGGGTGGCCGGCCCCGCTTCCGTCGGTTCCTGCGTAGCCGACGCGCTTGCGGATTCGGATTCGACTTTAGGTTCGCGTGTTGCCTCTGTCATCTCATTTCCCTGAGCCACCCTTGGCCGTTCTGAGCAGCCCATTGACGCTCGCTCCGGTCCATCCTTCTAGACCAGGTACTTATTGCCAGCCGAGGGTAGCCGCGCGACAAAGTACGGACAACGTCCCCTGCGGGCCGAGCCGAGACGTACCTAATTCTTCAGAAAGCGGTACAGTGAGGGCCACGAGAGGGCGCGTGGGTTGCTCTCAAGCCTCAGGGAGGGGCGCAGGTGCCCAAGGCCATTCCAGCGGTTGCCTACCTTCGCACCAGCTCTGCAGCCAACGTAGGTGAGGGGAAGGACTCCCAGACCCGCCAGTGGATTGCTATCCAGGGGTTCGCCCGTCGAGCGGGGTACTCAATTGAAGAGCCCGCCTACTACGATGCGGCTGTCTCCGGGGCAGACTCGATAGACGCCCGGCCGGGGTTCCGCATGCTGCTGTCCCACCTAGCGGAACATCCAGAAGTGCGGGTGATCCTCGTTGAGACGGCCAGCCGTTTTGCGCGTGACCTGATCGTGCAGGAAACTGGCTACCGCCTCCTGCAGGAGCGCGGTATTGAACTTGTGGCCGCTGACTCCCCAGGCAGCTTTTTGGACGACAGTCCCACCGCTCAGCTCGTGCGTCAGGTCATGGGGGCCATCTCGCAGTTTGAGAAGGCTACCGTCGTAGCGAAACTGAGAGGGGCGCGGGAGCGCAAGCGCGCCACTAGCGGGAAATGCGAGGGCCGGAAGTCGCACCAGGAGCTGCGCCCCGAGGCAGTCGCATTGGCCCGCAGGTTGCGGCGAAAGAGGGCGGGTGCCCGACTGAGCTACCGAGAGATCGCCGCCGAACTGGCGCGGCAAGGCTGGACCAACGGCCGTGGCAACCCATTCCATGCATCGGCCGTTCGATCGATGCTCTCCCGCTAGTTGCTCGCCGTGGCACTGTCACGGGCGCGAGTACGGCAGGCGGCACGCCTGTTGGAACATCGCTCGCTGCAAGTTACTCGTTGCTAGTTGCCCGTCGCTCGTCGCTAGTCGATGGGCAAGTGGGAGTTCTGAATAGAAACGGGAGAGCCGAGGCGAGTCACTGCGTAGGTTTTCGGGTCGATCGTGAGCACGCCGCACGTCTTCTCGGCATGACACCTTGGACAGAGCACCCACAAATTCCCGATTGCCTCGCCACCCGCGTCAGCCTTCTGGATGATGTGGTCGACTTGGATGATCCAGCGCTGGACCCCGGATTTGCCTACGTAGCCCTGGCAGTAGCCACACACTTGGCATGTGAAACCCTCGAGGCACGCCACTCGATACTTCTGCCTGGCGTTTTCTATTCGCACGCGAGCCTGCCGCTGCTTGTGTGATGGTCCCGGCGGGTCTTGATACTTTTGGGCTGCGGCAAGTAGCTCTTCACGATCCTGGGCAGCAATCTCTTCGCGCTCACCGTCAGTCAGCAGCTCGACCTCGAGCTCGGCGCTGGCCTGCTGTGCATCGACCTGCACCCACGTGAGATCTGAAATGATGGTCCGTCGATACACCTCCCGAACTCGGGATATGGACCCATTGACGGGGAAGCTCGGCACGTCTGGTTCGATCTCGCGCGCCTCCTTCTCGATGTCGCTCAACGGGTAGGCGCTCTCAACTAGCGCACGTACCTCCGCCCTCCTGCGCTCCTCCGTCTTCGTCTCGAGCGGCGTTCTCAGATCGAGCTTGGCCAAATCGACTGGCGCGAGGCAAACATCTTCAATAGCGAAGGCGTTGGGCCAAAGATTGCTGCCCTTCTGGATCTCCTCGACCCACCAGTGCTCTGTCTTTCGGAACTTCCGGGCGCCAACACGCGCAAACCCAAGGATGGCCGACGGCGGGTTAGCGAAATAAAGGGAACTGCGAACTGAGTGGAACACCACGATGTCGCCTTCCTTGATCGCCTCCCAAGAACCCACGTTGTTGTCGTTCAACGCCCAGTGCCCTCTCTGGACCGCGGTGATGAAGTTCTCGACGGGGCCGGTGATCCTCCACACCTGCTCGACGGGTCGGTACTTCGAGACGAGCCGGGGTGCCGTGGCGATCGTGGCTGCGTCAGAAGGCGGGGGCGGCTCGGGAGCAGTGTCAGCCTGCGAAGCGAGCTTGGGCACGTATCTAGCGTCCTGGAGACGCTTCTCAGCAACACGGAGTACGTCTTCGGGGAAGTGCCGGTACCAGTCGCTCTCGAGGATGAGCGCCTCCACGGAAAGATCGAGGCGCTTGTTCTCCCACAGCTTCACGAAACCATCAGAGGGCGGCCTATTGGCCGCGAGAAGATCGAGCACGGTGGCGTATCCGCCCTTGCTGTTCAGCGCGCTCAGAAAGTGGTTCGGTGGGTACCCAATTTCGCGCTTTGCCCTATTGGCCGCGTCGCGCAGGA
The DNA here is from genome assembly GCF_003586305.1 of Cognatilysobacter tabacisoli. Lineage (GTDB taxonomy): Bacteria > Pseudomonadota > Gammaproteobacteria > Xanthomonadales > Xanthomonadaceae > Cognatilysobacter_A > Cognatilysobacter_A tabacisoli. The sequence goes on from NZ_KZ987400.1 coordinate 423,592, forward strand.
ACTGAGTCAGACGCTCATTCTCCGCAGGGGTCATCGACAGCCTCAAAGTTGGTCGTACTTGCGGGCATGGCCACGTGCCTTATCGACCGGGTACTTGGCTGCGTTCTGCGCCAACTTGCCCAGGGCCGCGTCATGCAAATTCACATTTAGCTTGTCGGCGAGTCGGACGAGATAGAGCAAAACATCGGCCATCTCTTCAGCGACGTCCGCACGCACCGACTCGTCGAGCGAAGCACTCTCTTCCGCGGTGAGCCACTGAAAGTGTTCGAGGAGCTCCGCCGCCTCCACTGTCATCGCGGCCGCGAGGTTCTTCGGCGTGTGGAACTGATCCCAATCACGGTCTGCAGCGAACAGACGTAGACGATCTCGAAGGTCTGTCAGGGCATCAGGCTGGCTCATGCCTGGTCACTCTCGCGGGGTTCGGTAGGCGAATGCAGTGGGCGATAAGTCGCAGTCATTAGGCAGCCAATCCTCAATCAGCTTCACGGTGCCGCGCGACAGCACAGGCCGCCCCAATTCACGCGCCACCGAGATCCCATACAAGATGTAGAGGTCGGTAGTCGAGCCAGGGTCACGTGCAGCATTCACCTCTCCAATGGTGAGCAGGACCGACTCGCCCGCTGATTGCGTGGCTTTGACCTCCACCCGCCGATAGACGCCCTCGCGACGGCATTCGAGGTCGTAGGGCCGATTAGCGGACGTGTCCTCAACTTCATATCCGGCTTCGAGGTAGTGCGCGGTGGCGTGCTGCATGGCGTAGAGCTCCAGCGCGCGACGCAGCTCCGTATCACTCTGGCGCCCCTGCCCACCGCCACCTCGGCGTCGCACGATGGCCTCGCGGCGCTCGTCCTCAGCTGCGGCAGGCGGGCTATCGGGATGCCAGGCGTAGACCTCCCCCAGTGCGCCGGTCGCACTCGGGACGTAGTTGACTACCTCGAACAAGGCCGTGACGGGAAGCTCCCCTTCCAACTCTGGAGCGGACAGTTGCCCGCAATAGACGAAGGGTTGTGTCTTGCCTCGAACCTTTTCACGCACGCGCACAAACAAGTGAGCTGGCAGCTCTCCCGATGCCAGCCGCCGGATGACCGGCGACTTCTGCGATTGCCTCGTCTGACTTTGCCACCAAAACAGAGGGCCATCGAAGTAATCGCGATAGGTCTGGGGCTTGACGAGGGTCACTAGGAGAAGGAGAGCATTGTCGAAGCGGACGATGCCGCTCGCCCAATGTGGATCTCGAGGCCCTACGGGGGCGGTGACACCCCCTACCAGGGCGATGCCCTCTCGCGAATACGTTCCCCCAACGACCATCTGATCTAGAGCGATGCGCTCGCCTTGCATCAGCGTTCCCCCGACTTGGCCAGACTGTCGCCGACCATGAGGACCATGGTCAAGCCGCCGACCGCGCGATTAGGTCGTCCGTCCAAGAGCTCCTAGAGGCAGACGCTCGCGCCGAAAGCGGAGCCTCGATCCATTCCACGGCGATGGCTTCCAGGTCCGTCGAATTCTGGGGGAAGAACGGCCCGCCAGGTTTGCCGAGAAACCAGTCGCCCTGGAGCTCACCGCACTCGCATACGTTGCCGAAGTAAACGAAGCCCGCGGTATCCGACTCCACTGCTCGTATCCCAGGCGCGCTGCTCAGCCACGCAGACCGGGCAACCTCGTCCATCGCTTCGACATACATCAGGAGGGCGCTATCCCCGACCTCGCTCCATTCGCCTTCCTCGCACTCTTCATACGACGGAACCATGAGCGCGGAAACGGTAATGCGCGCCTGGCAGCGGTGGCACTCTGTACACGATTTCAAGATTGCAAACTTGGGCGCACGCAGAGATGGGGTCATGCGTTTAGCCTATCAGCGGTAGGTCCTTGAGAGCACAGAGCCACACGAAGGTACCTGCTCAGCGTACTTGTGGCCTGGGGTTGCTGCCATGCCGCCTACGTGCGGCTGTCCTGCAGCCCCAAGGTTCTATCCGAAGAGGGAAGAGGGAAGAGGGATGAGCATTCACAAGGGCCGTCGCAGGCCCTCCATCTATGAGTCCAATCGCGTTGGGCCGCCGATCACTCCGGACGATTTCGTCAAGACCGCCGCTTCGTTGCGTGCAGTGCTGGCCATGGCACAGATGACATTCCAGGGTCATGAACAGGACATGCAAGAGGCCTGGAAGCGCCTGGGCCGCGAGCTCAGCGCGGAGATCGGCAGTCAATGGAGCTTGCTCACCGCGATGCAGTACCTCACGGGCCAGCGCGCTGATAAAGCCGTTCAACACTGGCTTCCCGCCTTCGAACGCTCTGGGTTGACGCGGGGTCGAATCGAGGCGCTCGTCGCGCTCGCCAACGAGTACTGCGCCAACGGGGTCCCCGGCAAGACATTGAGCTCTGGACTTCTGGTCGACGCGTATCGGCAGCGACCGATGTCTCCTGAGGCGATCTTGGACCTCTTCGACCTTCCTGCGGACGTTATCGACCGAGTCAAGAGGGACGTCGCACAAGGCTCTCTCAATTCGCTCTAGCCACCCGCCGACTGCGACGGCGTTGGTGGCGTGGCTAGGCTTCTCGCCTCGGCTTCCTGGTCCGGCATCGGCTTCTGCTGCTCTGGCGAAACGCTTCGATGCTCGTCTGCCGTAGCTAACGACGCCGGGTGAGCCGCCATTACCTCGTCCAGAAGCGGACGCAGGCTAAAGAAGCAAGTTGCGTAGTCCGAAAGTCCCAGTTGACACGACGGCCTGCCGGTGACGTTTTCGACCCATTCCACCGTCTCACTGGCAAGGGCGATCTGCTGCACGTGTGCTCTGCAGGCAGTGAGCAGTTGATGAAGGATGGGGCCGTACGCAAAGGCGCCTAATCGATGCATGTCTCGCGGGAGGGCGCTTCGCAGTATGGGCCCGGCCCTTCCGTGTTGCACGACATGCCCAATCTCTTCGTCAAGGAAAAAGCCGAAACATGTGTGTACCTCGTTCTCTCGCCGGGCATGATCCATCTCGATTCGCGCGACCACGTGGCTGAAGCGGTGGTTCCGTGCGTCTGCGACCGCTGCGTAAGCCCGTCCCACCTCCACGTCTAAGACCAGTCGGACACTCTGTCCTGAACGTTGTGCAATCAACCACGCATTCCGAAGGCAGTTGTGCCGAAGCTCGTTACAGAATTCCCAGTACGCCTGGCTGTCAAGCCTCGCAATTGCTCTCTGAGGGAGATGGAGCAGGGGTAGGTTTCCAATCACAGGGTGCAGGAAGCTCATTGGCTGCTCTCCCCAGTTTCGGCAGCGAAGGCGCGACTTTCTGCCAATCGCAGGATCATGACTTCCGTGGAAGTGAGCGGCGCCGCAGCTTCCGCCCGCACATCTCGCAGGTCGACCCTGTCGAGGAAGCACTGAATCGCCTTGAGTCGAGATTCGTGTGGACCCTCCGCAGTTAGCTTGACGAGTTGGCTCACCACGAATTGGTGTCGCATCGGTGCTGTCGAGCGCAGATCATCTTCCATCTCGCGGATCAACTCGTCGAGCTTCGCTCGAAAGAGGGTGTTCCGATTCTTCCACTCGCTGACCGTTTGCCTCGTTACGCCGAGCTCCTGGGCAACGTCGCTTAGATCCTTGCCTGCGACGATCATTTCGAGGGCCTTGAGTTGTATGGGCTTAAGTCTGGCGGGGCTCGCACGTCGCGTAGGGCCCGGGCTGATGGTGTTCGGCATGTCGTCTCCGAGTGCAATTAATTGCAATCTCCAGTGGTGCGCGGCAGGGCAGCCTGCCGCGCCTGGATGGGTCAGCGCGCGAGATCGCTGCGGCAGGCGAATCCGCCGTAAAGGCGAATTTCGTCCTCCGCTCTCACCGGCCCGCCCGCAGGGCCTTGCCGGGTTCGAACGCCCAGCGTGGAGTCCATTCGAAAGTCCTGCGACTCCGAATGGATGGCCGCAGCCGGAGTCGCCGGCTCGGTAAGGGCGCGGAGCCCCTCGTGGAGGCGTGCGTGCTGGCTTCGCTCATGCTCAAACTCGGCGGCCGCATCCGCCTCCTTCTGGCGAGCGAGCTCCTGAAGCTCAAAGCTGAGTTGGTCGAGGGTCCTGACGCGGCTCATGGGGTGGCCTGTCGTTTGCTTACCGAATAGGCCATCCGGAACGCATCAAGGTCAGCGAACTGGTAGCGAAATGTACGTGCCCCATACTTCTGGTAAACGGGTCCGAGCCCGTTCTGTCGCCAACGACGGAGTGTCGAGCAGCTGACCCCCAGATAGGCCGCAGCATGTTTGGATCTAAGGCCGTACGTCTCGATTGCGCTTTTCATTTTCTTGGTCTCGACTGTGCGCAAAAGAGCGCGGGAGACCCTAAGAGATCACCTCCAACATCACCTGCCAACACAAGACTCAGGGGTGTTGCGACCTAAGAAAGCTGCTCACCGCAGCTTCGACGCGCGGTGGGTACGTCACTGCGCGTGCCGTCGCCCTCTGGGTGGTCTCCGTGCTTCCGCCGGAGTAAAGGGTGAAGGCGAGCGTCGGTAGGGCGTGTCCCACATAACGCGCGAGGTGCACCTGGTCCACGCCCAAGTTCTCCATCCGCGTGATGAAGGTGCGGCGCAGCGAGTGAAAGTCTGTCTCGCCACAAAGCCCCACCTTATTCCGGTGGTACCTGAAGGCTTGTCCGACGTGCCAGGACAGCTTCTTGTCGTAGCCCCCACCCCTGAGCTCGGGAAAGAGCTGCGCCGATGCGGGAGCACTTCTACGGGTGCGCGACCTGAGGATCGCGACGGGGATGTGATGCGCCACCGCCAAGTTCCGAACCCCGGCGGTCGTTTTGGTCCTTGTGATCTGGACAATCGCGACCCCACGATCCCAGCGGACGTCGGCGTGCGTCAGTGAGCAAAGCTCGTTGATTCGGGCGCCAGTGAAGAGGCCTAGCGCCATCACTTCACGAAGTGCAGGGTAGGTCGGAGAACCCGAGAACAGACGGAGCAGCTCAGTCATGGTGTAAGGGCGCTTTTTGGCCCCTACGCGTGCGTTGCCCGAATTTCGAATGCGGAAGCCAGACCAAGGATTCACGCCGTTGGCCACGAACCTTCGTGTGGCCATCCATGCCCAGAAGGCGCCTAAGGCGCTGAGCTTGCGGCGACGCGTGCTGGGACTGTCTGCCGACTGCCGAAGGCGTTCATCAACATACTGCGCCGCCAAGGCGGGCGTGACGACAGTGGGACTGCGGTTGCCACCTAGGAAGTCTCGAAGTTCGGCATACGCCTGCCGCCGCTGAAAACTGGTGGTCTTGAGGCAACCGGTGCTGTCGATCCACTTGTCGAGTAGACCATCCAGGCTGTTTTCGGTCGGCAGTTGCGCGTGTGCAATTAATTGCACGGCGGCCGCTTCTGTCGAGAAGCAGTCGACTGCACTTTGGGGATGAGGGCCGGCAAGTGGGGGCATGGCAGGGCGGGGACCCGGCGAGGTCGAACGAAGGACCTCGAGATGCCCCCAGATCTGGGCCAACGCAGCCCATTTCCGCTGGGCCGCTTGATCCAGGTCACGGGTGCCTAGCGCCCGTCGGATATGGGTGTTCCCCACACGCCCTTGCAGCCCGCGGGGGACTTTCACCCTGACGTACCAGGACTGGCCCAACCGCTGGAGGTACTTCGTCTTGCTCACTTGCCCCCGCCTTCACGGTCAGGGGGCTTCTTGCTGCTCGGGGGTCAAACTTGGGGGTCAAATTTTGGCGTGACCCGCCTCGCTGCCCAGGCCCTGCCGCCGAAGCGGAGGGCCCCATACGCTTACCCCGAGGGACTCAGCGCTTCATCGAGCTGAAGAACTCGTCGTTCGACTTGGTGGTCTTCATCTTGTCGAGCAGGAACTCCATCGCGCCGATCTCGTCCATGCCGTGCAGCAGCTTGCGCAGGATCCAGATCTTCTGCAGCAGCTCCGGTTCGATCAGCAGGTCCTCGCGGCGGGTGCCGCTGCGGTTGATGTCGATGGCCGGGTACACGCGCTTCTCGGCGATGCGGCGGTTCAGGTGCACTTCCGAGTTGCCGGTGCCCTTGAACTCCTCGTAGATCACCTCGTCCATCTTCGAGCCGGTGTCGATCAGCGCGGTCGCGATGATGGTCAGCGAGCCGCCCTCCTCGACGTTGCGCGCGGCGCCGAAGAAGCGCTTCGGCCGGTGCAGGGCGTTGGCGTCGACGCCGCCGGTCAGCACCTTGCCCGAGCTCGGCACGACGTTGTTGTAGGCGCGGGCCAGGCGGGTGATCGAGTCGAGCAGGATCACCACGTCCTTCTTGTGTTCGACCAGACGCTTGGCGCGCTCGATCACCATCTCGGCGACCTGCACGTGGCGCGCGGCCGGCTCGTCGAAGGTCGAGGAGACCACTTCGCCGCGCACGGTGCGCTGCATCTCGGTCACTTCTTCCGGGCGCTCGTCGACCAGCAGCACGATCAGGTGCACGTCCGGGTGGTTCGACGTGATCGCCGTGGCGACCTGCTGCATCATCATCGTCTTGCCGGCCTTCGGCGGCGACACGATCAGCGCGCGCTGGCCTTTGCCCTGCGGCGCCATCAGGTCGAGGATGCGGCCGGTGATGTCCTCGGTCGAACCGTCGCCGCGCTCGAGCTTGAACTTGCGGCGCGGGAACAGCGGCGTCAGGTTCTCGAACAGGACCTTGTTCTTGCTCGCTTCCAGCGGCTCGCCGTTGATCGTGTCGACCACCGACAGCGCGAAGTAGCGCTCGCCGTCCTTCGGCCAGCGGATGCGGCCGGACAGGTGGTCGCCGGTGCGCAGGTTGAAGCGGCGGATCTGGCTCGGCGAGATGTAGGTGTCGTCCGGGCCGGCCAGGTAGCTGGCCTCGAGCGCGCGCAGGAAGCCGAAGCCGTCCGGCAGGATCTCGAGCACGCCGTCGGCGACGACGCCTTCGCCGTGGCGCGTCAGCACCTTCAGGACCGCGAAGATCACGTCCTGCTTGCGCGCGCGGGCGACGCCTTCCTGGATCTGCAGCTGCTCGGCGACCTCGAGCAGGCGCGGGGTCGGCATGCGCTTGAGGTCGGACAGGCTGTAGGTGGGGAAGCCCTCGGGCACCTGCGGGTGCGGGCGCGGCACGAACTGCTCGTTACCGGCGCCTTCGTCGCCCATCCCGCCGTCGCGGCCGGGCCGGTCGCGGTTGCGGTCACGGCGATTGCGGAAGCGGTCGCGGCGGTTGCCGCGGTTGCCGCCTTCGCCGTCCTGCCCCTGGCCGCCGTCGCTGCCGTCGTTGCGTCCACCCTGGCGAGGCTCGCCCTGGGCGTTCTGCGGGTTGTGCTGGTGCTGGCCCTGCGGGGACTGGCCCGGCTGCGGCTGGCCCTGGCCGGCGTTCTGCGGCGCGGCGGGCGGGGTGGACGCGGCGGGCGGCGGCGGGGCGGCCTGCGGCGCGCTGGGCGCTTCGCTGGCGGCCGGTGCGGCGTCGGCCTTGCTCACGCGCGGCTTGCGCACGCGCTTCTCGGCGTTATCGCCGGCGTCGGGGGTCTGGTCGGACAAGCGTGGAATCCTCGCTAAGCGGCGAGCGCCCGCGGTGCGCGAGCGGGACGTCAGGGACGTGGGTGATTGGGTGGTGTTGCGAGAGGGGCGCGGCGTCGGCCCACTGAGTCAGGACGCCGGGGTGAGGCGAAACTAGCACCGGCGCCGCGGGCCGCGCAAGCCGGCGCGGCGCTTTGTTCAGGTCGTCGGGGGCGGCCTGGCGCCCCGCGGGCCCGCGCCGGGCGGCGCGGGCGGGTCCGTGCGACCGGCGCTCAGAGCGCCTTGTCGATCATCTGGCTCAGCTGGGCCTTGCCGACCGCGCCGATCTGCTGCGAGTGGATCTGGCCGTCCTTGAACAGCAGCAGCATCGGGATCGAGCGCACGTGGTACTTCATCGCGCTGGCGCGGTTGTGGTCGACGTTGACCTTCACGATCTTGGCCTTGCCGGCATACGTGTCGGCCAGTTCGTCCAGCGCCGGGGCGATCATCTTGCACGGGCCGCACCACTCGGCCCAGAAGTCGACCAGCACGGGCTCGGCCGACTGCAGCACGACGGCGTCGAAATCGGCATCGCCGACATGCATCACTTTCTCGCTCACGGGGGTCTCCTGCGGTGGTGGTCCGGCCGCCGGGCCGGCGCCGGGCGGTCGATGGCGTTAAACTGGGGCGTTTCGCGGCGGCTTCAAGGGCGCTGCGCCCGCGGCGGGGAAGCCCCCGATCGCCCACGGCAGTCTGCTTCGCCGACGCCACCCACGCAAGCGCAGTCCGCGCGCATGCCCTACTCGAAGACGCCCCCAAGACGCATGAGCGACAAGCCTCTCACCGACATCACCTTCGATTCCTTCGACCTGCACCCGAGCCTGCTGGCGGGGCTGGAATCGGCCGGATTCACCCGCACCACGCCGATCCAGGCGCTGACCCTGCCGATCGCCCTGCCGGGGCGCGACGTCGCCGGCCAGGCCCAGACCGGCACCGGCAAGACGCTGGCGTTCCTGGTCGCGGTGATCAACCGGCTGATGACCCGCCCGGCGCTGGCCGACCGCAAGCCCGAGGACCCGCGCGCGCTGATCCTGGCGCCGACCCGCGAGCTGGCGATCCAGATCCACAAGGACGCGGTCAAGTTCGGCTCCGACCTCGGGCTGAAGTTCGCCCTGGTCTACGGCGGCGTCGACTACGACAAGCAGCGCGAGCTGCTGCAGAAGGGCGCCGACGTGATCATCGCCACGCCCGGGCGGCTGATCGACTACGTCAAGCAGCACAAGGTCGTCAGCCTGCACGCGTGCGAGGTCTGCGTGCTCGACGAGGCCGACCGCATGTTCGACCTGGGCTTCATCAAGGACATCCGCTTCCTGCTGCGGCGCATGCCCGAGCGCACCACCCGGCAGACGCTGCTGTTCTCGGCGACGCTGAGCCACCGCGTGCTCGAGCTGGCCTACGAGCACATGAACGAGCCGGAGAAGGTGGTCGTCGAGACCGAGTTCATCACCGCCGCGAAGGTCCGCCAGAAGGTGTACTTCCCGGCCGACGACGAGAAGATCCCGCTGCTGCTGGGCCTGCTGTCGCGCAGCGAGGGCGCGCGCACGATGGTGTTCGTCAACACCAAGGCGTTCGTCGAGCGCGTCGCGCGCGCGCTGGAGCGCGGCGGCTACCGCGTCGGCGTGCTCAGCGGCGACGTGCCGCAGAAGAAGCGCGAGTCGCTGCTGGCCAAGTTCCAGAAGGGCCAGCTGGAGATCCTGGTCGCTACCGACGTCGCCGCGCGCGGCCTGCACATCGATGGCGTGTCGCACGTCTACAACTACGACCTGCCGTTCGACGCCGAGGACTACGTGCACCGCATCGGCCGCACCGCGCGCCTCGGCGCCGAGGGCGACGCGATCAGCTTCGCGTGCGAGCGCTACGCGATGAGCCTGCCGGACATCGAGAGCTACATCGAGCAGAAGCTGCCGACCGAGCCGGTCACCCGCGAGCTGCTGGTTGCGCTGCCGCGCGCGCCGCGCGAGGTGCCGGAGGGCGTCGAAGGCGAGGACGCCAACGAGAGCATCGGCGCGATCTTCAAGGAGGTGCGCGAGGCGCGCGCCGCCGAGGACGAGCGCCGCGGCGGCGGTGCCGGTCGCGGCCGCAGCGGTCCCGGCGCGGGTCCGCGCGCGGGCGGCGGTCGTGGCGAGCGCAGCGGTCCGCGCGGCGAGGGCCGTCGCGACGGTGCGCCGCGCAGCGACCGTCCGCGCCGCGAGCCGAAGCCGGCCGAGGCGGGCGTCCCGGTCGATGCCGACGTCGCCGCGGCGGTTGCCGCGCCGGCGCGCGCCGCCGCGCCGACGGCCGTGCCGGGCGGTGCCGGCGACGCCGAGCGCGCGCCGCGCAAGCGCCGTCGCCGCCGCGGCGGCAAGCGCATCGACGGCGGCGACGCCGTGGCCGCGACTCCGGCACCGGCCGCACCGGCGTCCAAGCCGGCGCGCGCGCCGAAGTCCGCGCGCGAGGCCGCGCCGGCCGGCGGCGACAAGCCGTCGCTGCTGAGCCGTATCGGCACCGGGCTGCGCAAGCTGATCACCCGCGCGCCGAACTCGCAGCACTGACGCCACCGCCCGCCGGCGATCGCCGGCGATGCACGGATCGGCACCTCGGCGCCGCGTCGGCTTCCGGCGCGGCGTCGTCGTTCGTGCGGACCGGCATTGCGTGCGCCGGCGCGCATCGCCGATCGCGGGCGCTCGCGTCCGTCCCGACGCGTGCACCCTCCGTCGCAAACCCGATCCGCGTCACGCCGGTGCGCTGGCCTTCGCCGCGCGCGCCGCCGATACTTGCCGCCATCCTCGATCCCGGTGGCGCGATGGCCGTCCTGCGCTTCGACAACGTCAGCAAGCAGTACCCCGGTGGGCAGACCGCGCTCGCCGAGGTCAGCTTCGACGTGGGCGAAGGCGAGATGCTGTTCGTCACCGGCCACTCGGGCGCCGGCAAGAGCACGCTGCTGAAGCTGATCCACCTCAGCGAGCGGCCCAGCCGCGGCTCGGTGCTGTTCGCGGACCGCAACCTGCTGAAGGTGCGCGGCGCGCGCGTGGCCCACCACCGGCGCGACGTCGGCGTGGTCTACCAGGACCACCGCCTGCTGCACGACCGCACCGTCGCCGACAACGTCGCGCTGCCGCTGCTGCTGCGCGGCATGCGCCGCGGCGAGATCGCCAAGCGCGTGCGCGTGGTGCTCGAGAAGGTCGGCCTGGCCGCGCGCGAGCGCGCGCTGCCGTCGCAGCTGTCGGCCGGCGAGCAGCAGCGCGTCGGCATCGCCCGCGCGGTCGTCGCCGAGCCGCGCCTGCTGGTGGCCGACGAGCCGACCGGCAACCTCGACCCGACCCTGTCGGCCGAAATCATGGCCCTGTTCGCGTCGCTGCCCGAGCGCGGCACCAGCGTGCTGGTCGCCAGCCACGACCTGGCGCTGGTCAAGCGCATGAAGAAGCGCGTGCTGGTGTTGAACCAGGGCCGGCTGGCCGACGACATCGCCCCGGGCGACCTGGCCTCGTGAGCGCGACGCCGGAACCGGCCAGCACCGGGGCGCGCACGCGCGGGCGTTCGCCCGGCGGGCAGTCGCGGCTCGGCAGCTGGTTCGACCACCACGTCTACAGCATCGTGGCCAGCGTCGGCCGGATGCTGCGCAAGCCGTGGGCGACCGCGCTGACGGTCGGCGTGATGGCGGTGGCGATCGCGCTGCCGCTCGGACTGTGGATCGCGCTGGCGAACGTCGAGCGTTTCGCCGGCGATGTGCAGCGCTCGCGCCAGGTGCAGGTGTTCCTGGAGCCGGCCATCGACGTAGCCCGCGCGCGCGCGCTGGCCGACAGCCTTCGCGGCCGCGCCGACGTCGCCGCGGTCGAGCTGCGCACGCCCGAACAGGGCCTGGCCGAACTGCGCGAGCGCGCCGGGCTTGCCGACGCGGTCGCGGCCGTCGCTGCCGACGGGGACGCGGCCAACCCGCTGCCGAGCCTGCTGGTCGTGACCCCGCGCGGCGACGAGCTGCTGCTGGCGCAGTCGCTGCAGGCGCTGCCGGAGGCCGACGTGGTCCAGCACGACGCCGGCTGGCGCCAGCGGCTCGACGGCTGGCTGCGCTTCGGCGGGCGGCTCGCGCTGGTGCTCGCCGCGCTGCTCGGCCTCGGCGCGCTGCTGGTGGTCGGCAACACGGTGCGGCTCGACATCCAGTCGCGGCGCGAGGAGATCGGCGTGCTGCAGCTGCTCGGCGCGACCGACGGCTTCATCCGCCGCCCGTTCCTGTACCTCGGCGCCTGCTACGGGCTGGCCGCCGGCGCCCTGGCGCTCGGCCTGCTGACCGCCGCCGACCAGGCGCTGGGCCCGCCGCTGGCCGAGCTTGCCGGCAGCTACGGCAGCCGCTTCGCGCTGCGCGGCTTCGACCTGCGCCAGGCGCTGGCCATCGTCGCCGGCGCCGGCGTTCTGGGCTGGCTCGGCGCGGGGCTGGTCACCGGCCACTACCTGCGCCAGACGCGACCGACGACATGACCGGCGAATCGCAGGACCTGCGCCACCTCGGCACCGCCGCGCCGCGGATCATGGTCGTCGACGGCTCCAAGCTGGTGCGCCGGCTGATCGGCGACGTGCTGTCGCGCGAGCTGCCGGACGTGGTCGTGGTGCCGTGCGCCGGCGTCGCCGAGGCGCGCGCCGCGCTGGCCGACGGCGCGGTCGACCTGGTCACCACCTCGCTGGTGCTGCCCGACGGCGACGGCATCGCGCTGGCCCATGCGGTCCGCGAGGCCGCCGGGCAGGCGTACGTGCCGGTGATCGTGGTGTCCGGCGACGCCCAAGCGCACCTCGAGGACCGGCGCTTCACCGAGGACGTCACCGACTACTTCGACAAGTCGCTCGGCCACCAGGCCCTCGCCGCCTTCATCCGCGGCTACGTGCATCCGCAGCCGATTCCCGGCGCGCGCGTGCTGTACGTCGAGGACAGCAAGGTCGTCGCGCTGGCGACCAAGCGCATGCTCGAGCGCCACGGCATGCAGGTGATGCACTTCATCGGCGTCGAGGAGGCGCTCGAGTACCTCGAGCCGCTTCGCGGCGGCGACGACCCCGGCGCCGACCTGGTGCTGACCGACGTCTACCTGAAGGGCGCGCTGAGCGGCAACGACCTGCTGGACCGCCTGCGCAACGACTTCGGCTACGGCAAGCGCCGCCTGCCGGTGCTGGTCATGACCGGCGACGCCAACCCGCGCAACCAGAGCGAGCTGCTGCGGCAGGGCGCCAACGATCTGGTGCTCAAGCCGATCGAGGAGCGCCGGCTGGTGACCAAGGCGCTGTTCCAGCTGCGCCTGGCCCGGCTGCCGGAGCCGACCTCGCTCGACGCCGAGTGAGCGGCGCCGTGCCGCCCAGCGACGCCGACCGGATCCAGCTCGAGCCGTCGTGGAAGGCGCGGGTCGGCGACTACCTGCTGAGCGAGCCGATGCGGCAGCTGGCCGCGTTCCTGCGCGCGCGCAAGGCCGCCGGCGCGCGGATCTACCCGCCCGGCCCGGACATCTTCGCGGCGTTCGACGCCTGCCCGTTCGACGCGACCCGGGTGGTGATCCTCGGCCAGGACCCGTACCACGGCCCGGGCCAGGCGCACGGGCTGTGCTTCTCGGTGCGCCCGGGCGTGCCGGTGCCGCCGTCGCTGGACAACATCTTCAAGGAAATCGCGCGCGACGTCGGCGCGCCGCGGCCGAACCACGGCTGCCTGCTGCCGTGGGCGCGGCAGGGCGTGCTGCTGCTCAACGCGGTGCTGACGGTCGAGGACGGCCGCGCCGGCGCGCACCAGGGCAAGGGCTGGGAGGGCTTCACCGACCACGTCGTCGACGTGCTCAACCGCGAGCGCGAGGGCCTGGTGTTCCTGCTGTGGGGCAGCTACGCGCAGGCCAAGGGCAAGGTCATCGACACCGCCCGGCACCGGGTGCTGAAGGCCCCGCACCCGTCGCCGCTGTCGGCGCACCGCGGCTTCCTCGGCTGCGGCCACTTTTCCGCGGCCAACCAGTACCTGGCCCGGACCGGCCAGCGGCGCATCGACTGGACCCTGCCGCCCCGCGCCACGCTGCCGGCCTGACGCCGCCGAGGTCGGGTAGGCTGTCAGTCACGGCTTGACCGGCCGTCGACGCGGCCCCATGCAGGGTGGTGACCGGCCCCGCGGCCGAGCGCCGTTCCATGAATGCAACGCTGCGGGAACTTCCGGGGTCTTTAGCAGTCCCAGACCCCGACTGCTAAACTCGGACCCCATGAGCCAGACCTCCCCTACCGCGCTCGTTCCCCACAACCTGCCCATCCCGTCCGCGCTCGGCTCGCTCGACGCGTATATCAACGCCGTGCACCGCATCCCGGTGCTGACGGTCGAGGACGAGCAGGCCCTGGCACGCCGCTACCGCGACGAGGAAGACCTCGACGCGGCCCGCGAGCTCGTCCATTCGCACCTGCGCTTCGTCGTGCACGTGGCCCGCGGCTACAACGGCTACGGCCTGCCGATGGGCGACCTGGTGCAGGAGGGCAACATCGGCCTGATGAAGGCGGTCAAGCGCTTCGACCCCGACCAGGGCGTGCGGCTCGTGAGCTTCGCCGTGCACTGGATCCGCGCGGAGATGCACGAGTTCATCCTGAAGAACTGGCGCATCGTCAAGGTCGCCACGACCAAGGCGCAGCGCAAGCTGTTCTTCAACCTGCGCAAGAGCAAGACCCGACTGGGCTGGCTCAACGCCGCCGAGGTCAGCGCCGTGGCCAAGGACCTCAACGTGTCCGAGCGCGAGGTCATGGAGATGGAGTCGCGCCTGTCCGGCCGCGACATCGGCTTCGATGCGCCCGACGAGGACGACGACCACGCGCCGCCGTCGCCGGTCGCCTACCTGCGCGCCGACGGCGAGGACCCGTCGCAGATGTACGAGCGTCGCGACGAGGAGGACAGCACGCTCGCCGTGCTGCGCGAGGGTCTGGCGAACCTCGATGCGCGCTCGCGCGACATCATCAAGCGCCGCTGGCTCGACGACGAGAACAAGGTGACGCTGCAGGAGCTGGCCGACGAATACGGCGTCAGCGCCGAGCGCATCCGCCAGGTCGAGGCGAACGCGCTGAAGAAGATGAAGGCGCTGTTCGCGGCCTGACCTGCGCACGGCGGCAATACCAGCGGAGGCCCGGGAAACCGGGCCTTCGCCGTTGTGGCGGCTCAGTCGTCGTCGTCGGGCGGGTCGAGGATGATCCGCGCGTGGCGCTGGTAGCTCCAGTACGCCCACGCCCAGTTGACCAGCACGATGATCCGGTTGCGGAAGCCGATCAGGAAGAACACGTGCGCGGCCAGCCAGAACCACCACGCCAGCAGGCCCGACAGCTTGAACCCGTGCAGGTCGACGACCGCGGCCATGCGCCCGATCGTGGCGAGGTTGCCGAAGTCGCGGTAGCGGAACGCAGGCGCCGCGCGCCCGGCCAGCCGCGCGCGGATCGCGGCGGCGACGTGCGCGCCCATCTGCTTCGCGGCCGGCGCGACGCCGGGCACCGCGCGGCCGTCCAGCTGCACGCCGGCGAGGTCGCCGGCGACGAAGATCTCCGGGTGCCCGGGCACGCTCAGGTCCGCCGCGACCTGCACGCGGCCGGCGCGGTCGCGCGGCGCATCGAGCAGCGCGCCCAGCGGCGACGCGGCCACGCCGGCCGCCCACAGCACGGTACGCGCGTCGACGCGCGTGGTCGCGCCGTCGACGCCGCGCAGCACGTAGCCGGCCGCGTCGATGGACTCCACCGGCGCGCCGGTCACGACTTCGACGCCGAGGCGCTCCAGCTGCGCGCGCGCCTTCGCCGACAGCGACTCGGGGAAGCTCGCCAGCACCCGCGGGCCGGCCTCGATCAGGCGTACGCGCGCGTCGGCCGGGTCGATGCGGCGGAACTCGTCGCGCAGCGTGTGCCGGGCGATCTCGGCGAGCGTGCCGGCCAGTTCGACGCCGGTCGGGCCGCCGCCGACGACGGCGAAGTTCAGCCACGCGGCGCGCTCGGCCGGATCGTCGGTCGCCTCGGCGCGCTCGAATGCGAGCAGCAGCCGGCGCCGGATCGCCAGCGCGTCGTCGAGCGTCTTCAGGCCGGGCGCGTGCGCGGCCCAGTCGTCGTGCCCGAAGTACGCGTGGGTCGCGCCGCTGGCCAGCAGCAGCTGGTCGTAGTGCAGCGCATCGCCGTCGGCGAGCGCCACCGTGCGCGACGCGGCGTCGAGGCCGACGACCTCGCCCAGGCGCACTTCGACATTGCGCTGCCGGCGCAGGATGTGGCGCAGCGGCGCGGCGATGTCCGGCGCCGACAGCCCGGCGGTCGCGACCTGGTACAGCAGCGGCTGGAACAGGTGGTGGTTGCGGCGGTCGACGAGGGTGATGCGCACGTCCGCCGACGCCAGCGCGCGCGTGGCCCACAGCCCGGCGAAGCCGCCGCCGACGACGACCACGTGCGGGCGGTGACGTTGCGCGATCCCGCTCATCCCATCGCCCCGATGCGCTCGCGGTCGCCTGGCTGTTCGCGGTCGATGCGCGAGGTCCGCCGGGTGTCCGGCATCTGCAGGTACACCAGCAGCGAACACGCGATGCACGCGGTCACGTACCAGTAGAAGCCGCTCTCCATGCCGGCGCGCTTGAACCACAGCGCGACATACTCGGCCGTGCCGCCGAACACCGCCACCGTCAGCGCGTACGGCAGGCCGACGCCGAGGGCGCGCACCTCGACCGGGAACAGCTCGGCCTTCACCACCGCGTTGATCGCGGTGTAGCCGCTGACGATCGCCAGCGCGGCGAGGATCAGCCAGAACGCGTGGGTCACGGTCTGCACGTCCTGCAGCGCCGTCAGTATCGGCACCGTCAGCGCGGTGCCGAGCACGCCGAACGCGATCAGCACCGGACGCCGGCCGATGCGGTCCGACAGCGCGCCGACGACCGGCTGCATCAGCATGTAGACGAACAGCGTCGACGCGTTGAGCAGCGACGCGGTGCGGCCGTCGAGGCCGGCGCTGTTGACCAGGAACTTATGCATGTACGTGGTGTACGTGTAGAACGCGAGCGTGCCGCCCATCGTCAGCCCGACCACCGTCGCAACCGCGCGCGGGTGGCGCAGCAGCGCGCGCAGCGTGCCGCGCTCGGTCGGCACGGCGTCGGGGTCGGCCGCGTCGCCGGCGCGTTCGAACGCCTCGGTCTCCACCATCCCGCGGCGCAGCCACAGCACGCTGAGCGCGGCGACCGCCCCGATCACGAACGGGATGCGCCAGCCCCACGCGTGCAGCTGCGCGTCGGTCAGCAGCCACTGCTGCAGCGCGATCAGCACGCCGAGCGCGACCAGGTGGCCCATCACCAGCGTGACGTACTGGAAGCTCGACCAGAACCCGCGGTGCGCGCGGCTGGCCATCTCACTGAGGTAGGTCGCCGAGGTGCCGTACTCGCCACCGACGCTGAGCCCCTGCATCAGCCGCGCGACCACCAGCAGGACCGGCGCGGCGATGCCGATCGTCGCGTGGCCCGGCGTGACCGCGATCAGCAGCGAGCCGGCGCACATCAGCAGCACCGAGCGCATCAGCGCGGCCTTGCGGCCGTGGCGGTCGGCGTAGCGGCCGAACAGCCAGCTGCCGAGCGGGCGCATCAGGAAGCCGACGGCGAAGATCGCCGACGTGCTCAGCAGCTGCGAGGTGCGGTCGCCGGCCGGGAAGAACGCCTTGGCGAAGTACAGCGAGAACGCCGCGTACGCGTACCAGTCGTACCACTCGACCAGGTTGCCGAGCGAGCCGCTGACGATGCTGCGCAGCCGCCGCGCCGGGGTCATCGCCGACGCGGCCACCGACGCCATCGGCGGAACGGCGGTCGGCGCGTCGGCCGGGCTCATCGCGCGGTCAGCCCAGCCGCGCCGCGAGCAGCGCTTCGAGCTTGCGCTGGTCGGCGGCGAAGCGGCGGATGCCGTCGGCGAGCTTGTCGGCGGCCATCGCGTCCTCGTTGTGCTGCCAGCGGAACCCGGCCTCGTCGAGCGCGGCCGGCGGGGCGGCGCGCGCGCCGTCGTGGTCGAGCGCGCGCGGCACCGGCGCGTCGGTCGCCGCCAGTTCGCCGAGCAGGTCCGGCGAGATCGTCAGCCGGTCGCAGCCGGCCAGCGCCAGCACCTGCCCGGTGTTGCGGAAGCTCGCGCCCATCACCACGGTGTCGAAGCCGTGGCGCTTGTAGTGCTGCCAGATCCGCGTCACCGACTGCACCCCCGGGTCGTCCTGCGGCGTCACCGGCGCCGGCGCGCCGTTGGCGAGGTGCCAGTCGAGGATGCGCCCGACGAACGGCGAGATCAGATACACACCGGCCTCGGCGCATGCGACCGCCTGCGCGAACGAGAACAGCAGGGTCAGGTTGCAGTGGATGCCCTCGCGCTCGAGCCGCTTGGCGGCGCGGATGCCTTCCCAGGTCGCGGCGATCTTGATCAGCAGCCGCTCGCGGCCGATGCCCGCGGCGTCGTACAGCGCGACCAGCCGTCGCGCCTGCGCCAGCGTGGCTTCGGTGTCGAAGCTCAGCCGCGCGTCGACCTCGGTCGACACGAGGCCGGGGATCAGCTTGAGGATCTCGCCGCCGATCGCCACCGCGAGCCGGTCGCCGGCGTCGGCGACGCGCGCGTCGAGGGCGTCGCCGCGGCTCTCGGCCAGCGCCGCGTCGATCAGCGGGGCGTACGCCGGCAGCGCGGCGGCCTTGAGCAGCAGCGACGGGTTGGTGGTGGCGTCGAGCGGCTGGTAGCGCGCGATCGCGTCGATGTCGCCGGTGTCGGCGACGACCGCCGAGTGCGCGCGCAGGTGGTCGAGCTGGCTGGTCATGGGGCGTCGTTCCTGGACTGGCGGGCATTGTCGGCGATCGCCGCGCGCGCGTCATGGGCGCGCGCACGCGGTTCGGCGTAGGCTCGCCCGCAGTCCTCCCGCACCGGAACCGCCATGGCCGAGCCCGAACGCCGCATTGCCCTGCTGATCGACGCCGACAACGCGCCGGCGGCGAAGATCGACGTGATCCTGGCCGAGGTCGCGCGCCACGGCGCGGCCAACGTGCGCCGCGCGTACGGCAACTGGAAGAGCCCGCACCTGAAGGGCTGGGAAGCGGTGCTGCACGAGTACGCGATCAGGCCGATCCAGCAGTTCGCGTACTCGACCGGCAAGAACGCGTCCGACATGGCGATGGTCATCGACGCGATGGACCTGCTGTACGCGCGCAACCTCGACGGCTTCGCGATCGTGTCGTCGGACGCCGACTTCACCCCGCTGGTGATGCGGCTGCTGACCGACGGGGTCAAGGTCTACGGCTTCGGCGAGAAGAAGACGCCGGCGCCGTTCGTCAATGCCTGCTCGAAGTTCACATACGTCGAGGCGCTGGGCCAGCCGGCGACGACGGAAGCGGCGGCGGCCACGCAGCCGCGCGCGCTGAGCGCGAGCGAGCTGCGCGGCGACACGCGGCTGGTGCAGATGCTGCGCAGCGCGGTCGACTCGGTCGCCGGCGAGGACGGCTGGGCGCACCTGGGCGGCATCGGCAGCCAGGTCAGCAACCAGGCCTCGTTCGACTCGCGCAACTACGGCTACCGCAAGCTCAGCGACCTGATCGAGGCGACCGGGCTGTTCGAGGTCAAGCGCGACAACAAGATGGTGCTGGTGCGCGACAAGCCGCGCGCGGCCGGTGCCGGCGCCGCCGCGAAGAAGGCGCCGGCGCGCAAGCCCGCGGTGCCGGCGAAGACCTAGCCGGGCGCGCCGCGAGGGTGCCGCGGCAGCGCCAGCGACACCAGCGCCGCCGCGGCGACCAGCGCGGCCGAGATCCACAGGCACGCGCCCAGGCCCGCGCGCTGGTACACCCAGCCCGACAGCAGGGTGCCGAGCAGCCGGCCGAGCGCGTTGGCCATGTAGTAGAAGCCGACGTCGAGCGAGACGCCGTCCTCGGCCGCGACGCTGACGATCAGGTAGCTGTGCAGCGCCGAATTGACCGCGAACAGCACGCCGAACACCGTCAACCCCGCCACCAGCGCAAGCGACGGCGACATGCCGTTCGCCAGCGCCAGCGCGATCGCCGCCGGCGCCGCCGCCAGCGGCAGCGCCCACGCGACCGCGCTGCGGCCGTCGGGCATGGCGCCGCGGCGCAGCCCGGTGATCCACGGCGCCGCCGCCTGCACCGCGCCGTAGCCGACCACCCACGCGGCGAGGAAGCCGCCGACCTGCCAGAAATCCCAGCCGAGCGTCTGCGCGAGGAACACCGGCAGGGCGACGACGAACCACACGTCGCGCGCGCCGAACAGGAACAGCCGCGCCGCCGACAGCACGTTGACCGCGCGGCTCTTCGACAGCACGTCGCGGAACTTCGGCTTCGCCTTCGCCTTGCCGAGGTCGCGCCGCAGCAGCGCCAGGCTGGCCAGCCACACCAGCGCCAGCGCGCCGGCCATCGCCGCGACCGCGGGGCGGAAGCCGACCGCGCCCAGCAGCGCGCCGCCGAGGAAGAACCCGACGCCCTTGAGCGCGTTCTTCGAGCCGGTCAGCGCCGCGACCCAGCGGTAGAGCGTGCCCTGCGCATCGCCGGGCAGCAGCAGCTTGATGCTGCTCTTGGCGCTCATCTTGTTGAGGTCCTTGGCCACGCCCGACATGGCCTGGGCGGCCATCACCCACGGCACCGTCAGCGCCGCCGCCGGCACCAGCAGCATCGACAGCGCGGCGACCTGCAGCGCCAGGCCGACGTTCATCGTGCGATTCAGGCCGATGCGCGCGCCGAGCCAGCCGCCGACGAGGTTGGTGACCACGCCGAACACTTCGTAGAACACGAACAGCATCGCGATCTGCAGCGGCGTGTAGCCGAGCCGGTGGAAGTGCAGCACCACCAGCATCCGCAGCGCGCCGTCGGTGAGGGTGAACGCCCAGTAGTTCGCGGTGACCAGCGCATACTGGCGCACCGCCGGGTTGCCGAACGCGCTGGCCAGCGGCGTGCGCATGCGCCTCAGCGCCCGGCCGCGCCGACCAGCCGGACCAGCTCGGCGGTGCGGTTCACGTAGCCCCACTCGTTGTCGTACCACGCGTAGATCTTCACCTGGGTGCCGTTGACGACCAGCGTCGACGGCGCATCCACCACCGCCGAGCGCGGGTCGTGGACGAAGTCGATCGACACCAGCGGCCGCGTCTCGAAGCCGAGGATGCCGCGCAGCGGCCCCTCGGCGGCCGCGCGCAGCAGCGCGTTGACCTCGTCGACGCTCGTGGCGCGCTCGACTTCGAACACGCAGTCGGTCAGCGACGCGTTGGTCAGCGGCACGCGCACGGCGTGGCCGTCGAGCCGACCGCGCAGCTCGGGGAAGATCTCCGCGATCGCGGTCGCCGAGCCGGTCGACGTCGGGATCAGGCTGCTGCCGCACGAGCGCGCGCGGCGCAGGTCCTTGTGCGGCGCGTCGACGATCGTCTGGGTGTTGGTCAGGCTGTGGATCGTGGTCAGGCTGCCGTGGCGGATGCCGAGGCCCTCGTGGATCACCTTGACCACCGGCGCCAGGCAGTTGGTCGTGCACGACGCGGCCGAGACGATGCGGTGCACCGCCGGGTCGAAGCGTGCGTGGTTGACGCCCATCACCACGTCGAGCGCGCCGGCGGCCTTGACCGGCGCGGTCACGACCACGCGCGGCACGCCCTGGGCGAGGTACGGCTGCAGCACGTCGGGCTTGCGGAACTTGCCGGAGGCTTCGATGACCACGTCGCAGCCGGACCAGTCGGTGGCCGCGATCTCCCTGTTGCGGGTCACCGGGATCCGCACGCCGTCGATCACCAGCGCGTCGCCGTCGGCGATCGCCTCGCGCTCCCAGCGCCCGTGCACCGAATCGAAGTTCAGCAGGTGCGCGAGCGTCGCCGCGTCGCCGGCGGGATCGTTGACGTGGACGAAGCGCAGTGCCGGGTCGCCCCACGCCGCGCGCAGGGTCAGGCGGCCCATGCGGCCGAATCCGTTGATGCCGACGCGAAGGGTCATGCGGGTCGTGTCCGTGGCAGGGGAAAGGGACGAGCGGTCATGCGCGCCGCCGCGCGCGCGTGCGGGGCGGCGCGGGCGCGCATGCGGCCGGCGCGCAGCGTGCCGGATCGCCGCCGCAGCAGTGGTCGGTGAGAAACCCGACCAGCGCCTGCATGCGCGCGAAGTTGGCGCGGTAGCGGATGTGCCGGCCGCTGGGCTCGGCGTCGACCAGCCCGGCGTGGCTCAGCGCCTTCAGGTGGAACGACAGCGTGTTCGGCGGGATCGCCAGCGCGGCGGCGATGTCGCCGGGGTGCGCACCGTCGGGGCCGAGTTCGACCAGGTGGCGGAACACCGCCAGCCGCGACGCCTGCGCGAGCGCGGCCAGCGCGGTGACGGCGGCGGGGCTGTCGATGGCGGGGTGTGCGTCCATGGTTCCAGCATCATGGAAGCATTGGGCGATGACAAGGGCGTGTCAGCGCGCCCAGTTCGTGGTCGTGGTGGCCCTGGACGGTGCGACGGCCGGCGCGGTGGGCGAATGCGACCGGGGCGCTGCGATCGCGAGCGGCGGCCAGCCTTCGTTCTCGGCCGACTGCAGCGACGCGGTGGCAGCGCGCGCTTCGAGGTGCCGGGCCCAGGCCGGGTGGACGATGCGGTGGCGCTTGGCGCTCGACATGGCTCTCCGGCACGCAAAGCGGCGGGGCACGAGGCCCCGCCGCGGTCGGTACGTGTCAGGTCAATGCTTGGTGGGCAGGTTGACCTTGTCGATCGCGTGGATCACGCCGTTGCTCGAGCCGATGTCGGCCGTGGTCACGTGCGCGCCATCGATCGTCAGGTCCTTGCCGTTGAGCTTGACCGGCGCCATCTGGCCGTTGACGGTCTTGGCCGACTCCCACTTGCCGACGTCGGCCGCGAGCTTGCGGCCGCTGACGACGTGGTAGTTCAGCAGCGCGCGGAGTTCTTCCTTGTTTTCCGGCTTGAACAGCGTCTCGAGGCGGCCCGCCGGCAGCTTCTCGAATGCGGCGTCGGTCGGGGCGAACACGGTGAACGGGCCGGCGCCGCGCAGCGTGTCGGTCATGCCGGCCTGCTCGAGGGCCTTGCCGAAGGTCTTGAACGAGCCGTTGGCGGCAACGGTGTCGACCAGGTTCTGGGCGTTCGGGGTCTGGGTCTGGATGCTCATGGGAATACCTTTTGTGCGATCCGCATTGCGCGTGATCGTGGATGGCCTTGGCCGTGACGCGCGCCGGTGGCGAGCGTTCGAGGCTCAGTGCGGTCGGCGAATGGGAGGTGCTGCGCGACTGAGTGGCCGTTACGACGTTGCGTCGTAGTGCCGGTGGAGCATGCGCGCCGCGCCGTTAGCTGCCTGTAATCCGCACGACCGTTGGTCCGAAGTCGCGCGAAGGCGTGCGTGCGGTTCAGACGCGCCGCGCGCGTCGCTCAGTAGAGGTCGACCGGATCGACGTCGAGCGACCAGCGCACGCGGCGCGCGTCGGGCAGGGCGTTGATCGCCGGCAGCGCCGCGTCGAGCGCGGCGTGCAGCGCCCGGCGGTCGGCCGACGACAGCAGCAGCTGTTCGCGCAGGTAGCCGGCGCGGCGCGGCATCGGCGCCGGCAGCGGACCGTTGAGCGCCAGGCCGCCGCCCGGCACCGCGACCTGCGCCAGCGCCTCGCGCGCGGCGCGCAGGAATGCGCGCGCGTGCTCGACGTCCTTGGCCTCGGCCCGGATCAGCGCCAGGTGCGCGAACGGCGGCAGCTCGGCGGCCTCGCGCAGCGCGAGCTCCTGCTCGGCGAACGCCCCGTAGCCGCCCGCCAGCAGCGTCGCCAGCAGCGGGTGCTCCGGGTGGTGCGTCTGCAGCAGCACCTCGCCGGCGCGCGCGGCGCGGCCGGCGCGGCCGGCGACCTGCACCAGCAGCTGCGAGAGCTTCTCCGGCGCGCGGAAGTCGGCGCTGAACAGTCCTTCGTCGATGCCGACCACGGCGACCAGCGTCAGGTTCGGCAGGTCGTGGCCCTTGGCCAGCATCTGCGTGCCGACGAGGATCCCGCGCTGCGTGCCGAACCCGGCCAGCGCCTGTTCGAGCGCATCGCGCCTGGCGGTGGTGCCGCGGTCGATGCGCAGCACCGGCACGTCGGCGAAGCGCTGCGCCAGCACCTCCTCGATCCGCTCGGTGCCGGCGCCCTGCGGCTGCAGCGCCAGGCCGCCGCAGTCCGGGCACGCGTCCGGCACCGGCCGGCGCGTGCCGCAGTGGTGGCACTGCAGGCGCCGCCCGCCGCCGTGCACCGTCATCGCCGTGCCGTGCTCGGGCGTGCTGCAGCGCGGGCAGTGCGCGGTCCAGCCGCAGTCGTGGCACAGCAGCGCCGGCGCGTAGCCGCGGCGGTTCTTGAACACGAGCACCTGGCCGTCGGCGGCCAGCGCCGCGCCGATCGCGGCCAGCAGCTCCGGCGACAGCCCGGCCTCGAGCGGGCGCTTGCGCACGTCGACCACGCGCACGCGCGGCGGCTGCGCGACGCCGGCGCGCGCCGGCAGCCGCAGGTGCGCGTGGCGGCCGTCGTGGGCGTGGCGGAGCGATTCGAGCGACGGCGTCGCGCTGCCGAGCAGCACCGGCACGCGCAGCGCCTTGCCGCGCACCAGCACGAAGTCGCGCGCGTGGTAGCGGATGCCGTCGAGCTGCTTGAAGCTGCCGTCGTGCTCCTCGTCGACGACGATCAGGCCGGCTTCGGGCAGCGGCACGAACGCCGCCGAGCGGGTGCCGACGACGACCCGCGCGTCGCCGCGCAGCGCCGCCGCCCACGTGCGCGCGCGCTCGCCATCGGACAGGCCCGAATGGAGCGCGTGCACCGGCACGCCGAGCCGCGCGCGGAAGCGCGCCAGCGTCTGCGGGGTCAGGCCGATCTCCGGCACCAGCACCAGCGCCTGGCGGCCGCGCGCGAGGCAGTCGGAGATCGCGTGCAGGTAGACCTCGGTCTTGCCGCTGCCGGTCACGCCGTTGAGCAGCAGCGACGCGAAGCCGCCGGCGGCGCCGACGACCGCATCGACGGCCGCCTGCTGGTCGGGGTTGAGCGCCGGGCCCGCCGACGCGGGGAGCGGCGCCGCGGCGGGCAGCTCGATGCGCTCGGCCAGCCCGCGCTCGGCCAGCGTCCGGGCCGCGGCGCGCCAGCCGTCGACGGCGGCGTCGAGCTGGCCCTCGTCCTCGGCCCCGCCCGCGGCCCCGGCAAGGCGCTCGGCCAGCCGACGCGGGCGGCCCGCGCGCAGCGACGGCAGCGCCGTCGCCCCGGCCTCGGTCAGCCGCCAGCCCCAGCGCCGGGTGTCCGGCAGCGCCTCGCCGCGGCGCAGCTCGGCCGGCAGCGCGGTCGCCAGCACCTCGCCCAGCGGCGCGTGGGTGTAGCGGGCCAGCCAGCGCAGCGAGTCGAGCAGCTCGCCGGACAGCAGCGGCGCGTCGTCGATGGCCGCCAGGGCCGGCTTCGGGGCCGGGGCGTCGGGGTCGGCCGCGCCGACGTCGGCGACCACCCCGACCAGTTCGCGCGGGCCGAACGCGACCCGGACCCGGCGCCCGACGTCGCCCGGCGCCGCCGCGGCGCCGTCGGCCGGCCGGTAGTCGAACAGCCGCGGCAGCGGCACCGGCACGGCCACGCGCCACACCGCGTCGGGCTCGGGGCGCGGGGCGGGCGGCGGGGTCGGCGGGGTCGGTGAATCCGGCATCGCTGCAGTCTAGCCAGCGGCCCGCGGATCGCGACGGCCCTGCGCCGGTCCATGCGGCGGCCGGCAATCGGGTCGATCAGTTGCACGGCGCTTGCCCCAAGGTTCGTGACAAACATCACGCAAGTGGCCGTGGCAAAAGCGTTTTCGTCCTTATCCACATCGACTGTGGATAAATCTGTGCATGCCGGGTCCGGAGGCGGTCACGATGACGCTGCAACAAGCCCGGCCGGTGGATTGGCGAAAAAAGTGCCAAAAGCAAAAAATCCATACGAATCATTGGCTTGTCTGTGAAACATCGCTGTCATGCGGGGCCGCGGTCAGCCACCGTTCGGCAAGGTGACGGTTCCTTTACCGCTGTGCACAACCGCTTTTTTCACGAAAGCCTCACCACGCCTTGCGGAGCACCGGCTGCGCGGAAGTCAAGCCCGTTTTTCGGCCGGGCCGGCCCGGTCGGCGTCGGTATGATTTGGCCCCATGCCGATGTCGAACCGATGAGCCCCGCCGCCCCGGCGACCCCTCCCGCCCCGGCCGCGCTGGCGGCCTTCCTGCGCGGCGTCGAGCGGCGCGGCGCGGTGCTGGCCGAGCTGCAGGGCGGCGATGCGGCCGCCGGCGACGCCGCCCTGGCCGCCGCGATGGCGGCGTTCCGGATCGAAGCCGCCGACCGGTCGATGAGCGAGTGGCCGGCCGCGTTCTGGGCGCGGCTGCTGGCCGAGCCGCGGCTCCACCAGCGCACCGCCGTCGCGATCGCGATCGACGCCACCGACCGCCTTGGCGCGGTCGGCAGCGGGCCGCGCGCTGCCCTGCTGCTGCGGCTGGCCGGCGGCCTTGGCGACGACGAGGCCGCCGCGGCGCTCGGCATCGCGCCGGGCAGCTACCGGCTGGCGCTGCGGCGAGCACTCGAGCAGGTCGCCGACGGCAGCGACCCCGCCGCGGCCTGGGCCCAGCTGCGCGAGCAGATCCACCGCCGGATCAAGGGCCTGTCGCCCGAGCGCCTGACCCGGCTCGCCGACGCGCGCGAGCGCGCCCTGCGCGGGGACGCGGCGCGCACGTCGCCGGCGCTCCCCGCCGCGACCGCGGCGCCGGCGCCGCGACGCCGCGCGCTGCTGGCGCTGCTGTGGCTGCTGCTGGTGCTGTGCGTGCTCGGCCTGCTGGCCACGTTCTGGTGGCCGCCGGGGATGCCCCAGCCCGGCTGGCTGGCCGCGTCCGGCGACGCGCGCGTCACGATCGCGCCGCTGCCGCCCGCCGAGCCGCCGCGCGCCCGACTCGGGCCGGACGGCGCGCTGCTCGGCCACCCCGACTTCGACCTGCTCGCCGACCCGGACGGCGAGGCGCAGGCGCGCGAGCTGGGGTTCCACAGCTGGCTGGCCGCGCAGGCGGCGAGCACCGAAACCGATCCCCTGGTCGAGGGCGTCACGGCGGCCGACGCGGCCTGGCCCGCCGGCGCGCCGGGCCTCGCGCTGCCGCCGGTCGCGTCGGAAACGCGCGATGCGCCGCGCTGACGCCATGCGCTCGCCGCGGGCGTGGCGGGCGGGCGCTGCTGCCGTGCTGGCGTCGATCGCCCTGGTGGCGATCGCGCAGGAGGCCCCCGCGCCGCTGCCCGCGGCGGTGCGCGAGCGGGTCGCCGAGCGCACGGCGCGCTGGGCGGCGATGGACGCGCCGGCGCGCGACGCGATGCGCGCGCGCGCCGCGGCGTGGGACGCGCTGCCGGCGGCCGAGCGCGGCGCGCGGCGCGAGGCGTACCGCGCATGGCAGGCGCTCAGCGGGCCCGAGCGCGCGGCGGTGCGCGCCGCGGCCGCGCGCCTGGCGACGCTTGGTCCTGACGAGCAGGCCGCGCTGCGGGCGCAGTTCGATGCGCTCGACGGCGCCGAGCGGCGCGGGTGGCGGCTGGGGCCGTGGCTCGGCGTCGACTACGCGGCGCTGCAGCCGCTGCTGGCGCAGGTGCCTCCGCACGACCACGTGCGCCTGCTGCGCGCGCTGCGCGCGATGTCGCCGGCGCAGCGGCGCCAGCTTGCGGTGCTGGTGCAGCGCACGCCGCCGCAGGACCGCGACCGCCTGCGGCGTGAGCTCGCGTCGGTGTCGCCGATCGAACGCGACGACTGGCTGCAGCGGCGGCTGGCCGAGTAGGGCCGCCGCGCCGACCGCTCGGGCCGAGATTTCAGTCGTTCGCGACGGCCGCGCTCAAGCGCCGAGGTCGGCCGGCCGCAGCACCCGGCGCGCGGCGCGCATGCGCTCGCCGAAGCGCGCCATGCCGTCGGCGCGCAGGCGCGGGGCGTGGTCGCGCAGGTAGGCGTCGAGCGCGGCGCCATCGCGCAGGCGGTACTGCACGCACAGGCCGACGCAGCCGGCGGTCGCCGGCGGGTCGACGACCTCGAACAGCTGCGCGCCGGTGAAGCCGTCGATCGCCAGGATCTCGGCCACGTGCGCGCGCAGCCACACGCGGTACTCGTCGGCGGCCGAGCCGTCGACCTCGATGTTCACTTCGTAGACGATCGCGTCGTGCATCCGTTGCTCCCGTGGCCGCGCGCCGCGCGCCTCACATCCGGACCAGGCTGGCCAGGGCGAACATCACCGCCACCACGCCGAGCAGCATGAAATAGCAGATGCCGATGATGAGATAGCGCAGGCCGGTCACCCACCAGCCGTCGCCGTAGACGCGCTTCTGCATCAGCAGCAGGTAGATCGGCAGCCACAGCCACAGCGCCAGCTGCAGCGCGCCGACGATCAACGCCATCGGCGACCACGACGGCGCGACGGCCCGGTCCACGGCCGACAGCGCCAGCAGCACCAGGATCGCCATCACCAGCCACGCGTGGCTGTACAGCGCGACGACGACGTGCTCGAGGTACTTCCGGCCCGAGCCCAGGTAGGCCACCTTCAGCAGCAGCGCGAACACCGGCACCAGCAGGAACAGGGCCGACGGCACCGCAGCCAGCAGCGCGCGCACGTACAGGCTCGGTTCCTTCTGCATGCGGCCGACGTTCTCGCGGCCGTGCGCGATCTGGCGGTTCACCCAGCGCTCGACGAACGCCGGCGCGCGCGGCAGCCGCACCGGGTTGGTTTCCTCGTCCCAAGGCTCGGCGTCGCCGCCGCCCAGCCGCACCTCGACCACGCATTCGGGATCGCCGTAGATCGCCGCGTCCTCGGCCGGCTTGCGGCGGCGGGGCCCCTCGGTCGTGCGCGCCTGCGCGATCTGCAGCTGGGCGACGCGGCACGCGGCTTCCTCGTTGGTCCGGCGCATGTCGCGCAGCGCGCGCTTGCGTTCGAGCGTGTCCGCCGCGGGGATCGCGTCGAGCCGGGCCTGCTGCGACGCCAGCCGGGCGGTGCGCAGCTGCTCGACGTCGGCCAGCGTCCCGACCTTCGCCAGCGCGTCCTCGAACGAATCGCGCGCGTCCGCGCGGGGATTGCGCGCGGCCGGGACCGAGGCGGCGGCCTGCGCGCGGGCCGCCGTGACGTCGGCCTCGCTGAGCTTCTGCGCCGCGCGCAGTTCCGCGATGCGCGCGTCGGCGCCCCGGTCCAGCGCTTCGATCTCGCGCTCGATGCCGCGGCGCGCAACCACGATCATCGGCGGCACCGCGTCGAGCGCGCGCTGCAGTTCGGCCCGCTCGCGCAGGCGCAGGCGCTCGACCTCGAGCACGCTGTCGGCGGCGACGAAGCGCTTGCTGCCGGTGGCGGCGCCGTCGGCGCGGGCCGGCGGCTCGACCTGGATGAACTCCGCCGCCTGCTCCGGCGTGGCGTCGACGCGGATCACCAGCTGGGCGAAGAAGAACGTCAGCACGCTCAGCACCACGAACAGCCGCAGCGGCGCGATGTAGCGCACGCGGTGGCCGGCCAGGTAGTTCAGCGCGACGCGGCCGGGCACCCACAGGTCGCGCAGCGTGCGGAACACGCGGCCGTCGAGGTGCCAGAACGATTCGAACACCTCCTCGACCGCGTGGCCGAAGCTGCGCACCGGGCTGTGCGTGCTCTGCCCGCAGGCGTGGCAATACTCGCCGTGCAGCGGCGCGGCGCAGTTCTCGCACGCGCCCGCGCCGTGCCCGGCCGGCGCCGGCAGCGCCGCGCCTTCGCCGGCCTGCGGCGGATCGGTTCCCTCGACGCCCATCCCGTCCTCCTCTCGTCCGCGCGCATGGTCGCATCCCGCGCGCGGCCCGCGCGAGCGCCGGCGTCGCGCGCGAAGCGGTCATGCGCGCCGCGTACACTGTGCGGCCGCCGACCCGGCGCCAGCGCCCGCCAGCCGCCGCGATGCGCGGCCGCAGTCGCGCACCGCCCCCGCCGATGTCCTCCGCCTCCCCGTCCGAAGCCCTGCCCACGGCGCCCGCGCGCCGCGCGTTCGCGCACGAGGTGCGGACCAGCGCGGTGCTGGCCGCGCCGCTGGTGCTCGGGCACATGGCCACCGGGCTGATCGGCTTCGTCGACAGCGTCATCGCCGGCCACCACGGCACCGCGACGCTGGCGGCGGTCGCGGTCGGCACCGCGCTGTTCTGGCTGCCGATGATGATCCCGATGGGCACGCTGATGTCGCTGCCGCCGTCGGTGTCGCAGCTCGACGGCGCCGGCCGGCGCGCCGAGATCGCGCCGCTGTTCCGCCAGGCGCTGTGGCTGGCGGTCGGCCTTGGCGTGCTGCTGTTCGGGTTCATGACGCTGGCCGTGCACGCGCTCGCGCCGATGGGCATCGCCGCGGAGATCCGCCCCGGCGCGGCGGCGTTCCTGCACGGCATCCGCTGGGGGGTGCCGGCGCTGACGCTGTACCTGTGCATGCGCTACCTCAGCGACGGCCTGCACTGGACGCTGCCGACGATGCTGCTCGGCTTCGGCGGGCTGGTCGTGCTGGTGCCGCTGGGCTACTGGTTCACCTACGGCGGCTTCGGCCTGCCGTCGATGGGCGCCGGCGGGCTCGGCCGCGCGTCGGCGGTGATGATGTGGGCGCAGGCGATCGCGTTCGCGCTGTACCTGCGCCGCGCGCGCCGCTTCGCCGACCTCGGCCTGTTCGCGCGCTTCGACCCGCCGCGCTGGGGGCCGATCCGCGGCCTGCTCGCGACGGGCCTGCCGATCGGCGTGACCGTGACGATGGAGGGCGGGCTGTTCATCGCAACCGCGCTGCTGATCGGCCGCATCGGCGACGTGCCGGCGGCGGCGCACCAGATCGCGATCAACGTCGCCAGCCTGTGCTTCATGATCCCGATGGGGCTGGCCGAAGCGACCACGGTGCGGGTCGGCCACGCGCTCGGCCGCGACGACCCGTACGGGGTGCGCCGGGCGGCGTTCGCCGGCTACGCGATCATGCTGGCGACCCAGCTCGTCTCGGGCCTGGTGCTGCTGCTCGGCAACGACGCGCTGGCGGCGATCTACACCCGCGACGCCGCGGTCGCGTCGCTGGCGGCGGTGCTGCTGCTGTATGCGGCGACGTTCCAGTTCCCCGACGGCGTGCAGGTGCTGTCGGCCGGCGCGCTGCGCGGGCTGCGCGACACCCGCGTGCCGATGCTGCTGGCGGCGCTGGCGTACTGGGGCATCGGCATGCCGCTGGGCGCGGTGCTCGGGCTGGGCTGGGGCGGGTTCGTCGCGCCGATGGGTCCGCAGGGCATGTGGATCGGCCTGATCGCCGGGCTCAGCGTCGCGGCGGTCCTGCTGGGCGCGCGGTTCCTGCGCTCGAGCGCGCCGGCGCGGCTGGCGCGGGGCGCGCCTGCATCCCTGCGCGGCCCGGTTACGAATGGCGGATGAAGTCCCCCTGCGCGGCGGTTAGGCTGGCCGGGCAATCCTTGGAGCACCTGCAATGACCCAGTCTTCCCCCCGCGGCCCGCTCGTCGAGTTCCTCGTCGGCGCCTGGAACGCGGTGAACTTCACCCGCAAGCTGATCCTGAACCTGATCTTTTTCGGCCTGCTGTTCCTGCTGCTGCTGGTGTTCATCGCCGCGCTCGGCGCCGGCGCCGGCAAGCCGGTGCTCGACGGCACCACGCTGGTGGTCGCCCCCGAAGGCCGGCTGGTCGAGCAGTACAGCAGCGACCCGGCCACGCGCGCGCTGAACAAGGCGATGGGCGGGCGGGGCGCCGGCGAGGTGCAGCTGCGAGACATGCTGCGCGTGATCGACGCGGCGGCAAAGGACAAGCGCATCGAGCGCGTGGTGCTGCGCGTCGACGAGCTGCAGGGCACAGGCATGGCGTCGATGCGCGAAGTTGCCTCCGCGCTCGCGCGCGTGCGCGCCTCCGGCAAGCAGGTGCTCGCGTTTGCCGAGGCGCTGGACCAGAGCCAGTACCTGCTGGCCGCGCAGGCCGACGAGATCTACCTCGACCCGATGGGCGGCCTGCTGCTCGAAGGCCTGGGCCGCTACCGGCCGTACTACCGCGAGGGGCTGGAGGACAAGCTCGGCGTCGACGTGCACCTGTTCAAGGTCGGCGAATACAAGTCCGCCGCCGAGCCGTACGTGCGCGACGACGCGTCGCCGGAAGCCAAGGAGGCCGATCTCTACTGGATGAACGACGTGTGGCAGCGCTACCTCGCCGACGTCGCCAAGGCGCGCGAGCTGACGCCGGCGCAGCTGGCCGAGAGCATCGACCAGCTGCCGGCGCTGATCGCCGCCGCGCAGGGCGACCTCGCCCAGTACGCGCTGCAGCGCAAGCTCGTCGACGGGCTGAAGACGCGCGAGCAGTTCGAGGACCTCGTCGCCGAGCGCGGCGAGAAGGACGAGGACGCGCCCGGCGGCTTCCGCCAGGTCTCGCTCGACGGCTACCTGACCCACCTGAACCTGTCGCGCAAGGCCAGCGACGCGCGGCCGCAGGTCGCGATCGTCGTCGCCGAGGGCGAGATCACCGGCGGCGAGCAGCCGCCGGGCACGGTCGGCGGCGAGTCCACCGCCGCGCTGCTGCGCGACGCGCGCGACGACGAGAAGGTCAAGGCCGTGGTGCTGCGCGTCGACTCGCCGGGCGGCGAGGTGTTCGCGTCCGAGCAGATCCGCCGCGAGGTCGACGCGCTGAAGAAGGAAGGCAAGCCGGTCGTCGTGTCGATGGGCGACCTTGCCGCGTCCGGCGGCTACTGGATTTCGATGAACGCCGACCGGATCTACGCCGACCCGTCGACGATCACCGGTTCGATCGGCATCTTCGGCCTGATCCCGACGATCCCGCGCGCACTCGACAAGATCGGCGTGCACAGCGACGGCGTCGGCACGACGCGCTTCGCCGGCGCGTTCGACCTGACCCGTCCGCTGCAGCCGGAAGTCGGGCAGGTGATCCAGTCGGTGATCGACAAGGGCTACCGCGACTTCACCGGCAAGGTCGCGCAGGCGCGCGGCAAGCCGGTGGCCGACGTCGACGCGGTCGCGCGCGGCCGCGTGTGGACCGGCACCCAGGCCAAGGAGCGCGGGCTGGTCGACGACCTCGGCGGGCTGCAGGCCGCGCTCGACGACGCCGCCAGGCGCGCCAAGCTCGGCAAGGCCGGCGAGTACCGGGTGCGCTACCTCGAGAAGGCGGCCACGCCGTTCGAGCGGCTGTTCGGCGGCTTCGCCGAGAGCCGAATCGGCGCGCAGTGGCTGCGCGAGTCGGGCATGGCGCAGGCGCTCATCGCGCGCGCGTCGCCGCAGGCCGCGGCCGACCTGCGCTTCATCGAGCGCGCGCTGCAGCCGGCCGCCGGGGTGCCGGTGAAGGCGCTGGTGCACTGCTTCTGCGCGCTGGACTGAGACGCGCGGCGCGCTGCCGCGGTTGACGCTCCACCCGAACGCGCGCCGGTGACCCGGCGCGCGTTTCTTGTTTCTGCTCGCGGGACCGCTCGCGCCGAACGCGCCGCGCCGGCCGGCTAGCCGCCGGCGGCGTCGATCGCCGCGCGCTGCGCGTCGGCGGCCTGCTGCACCTCGTCCTCGACCGCGCGCGCCTTGTCCTGCGGCGCCTGGATCGCGTCGCGCAGTTCGGTCGCCTGCGGCCGCGCCGCCTGCGGCTCCGGCGGCTTGTCGGTGTCCGGCGGCGGCGGCCGCGAGCACGCGGCCACCGCGAGCAGCACGGCCGCGGCGGAAACCCTGAGCATCGTGTCCATGGCGCGCCCTCGTCGCTCGCCGGAGCGCATTGCGCCGGCGCGGCTATCCTACGCCGGTCGCGCGGGTGGCGCGGCGCTGCCCCGGAGACGCGCATGGACCCGAAACGCTGGCGACTGGACGGACAGCTCGCGCTGGTGACCGGCGGCAGCGCCGGGATCGGCCGGGCGATCGCGCGCGAGCTGCTCGGCTTCGGCGCCGACGTGCTGATCGCAGCGCGCGACGCGGCCGCGCTCGAATCGGCGCGCGCCGAGCTGGTGGAGGACTTTCCCGAGCGCGACATCGAGGCGTTCGTCGCCGACGTCGCCGACGACGAGCAGCGCCGCGAACTGCTCGACTGGGTCGAGGACTTCGGCGACGGCAGCCTGCACATCCTGGTCAACAACGCCGGCGGCAACCTCAACAAGCCGGCGACCGACTACACCGAGGACGAGTGGCGGCAGGTGTTCGAGGTCAACCTGTTCTCGGCGTTCGAGCTGTCGCGCTACGCGCACCCGCTGCTGACCCGCCACGCCGCGTCGAGCATCGTCAACGTCGGCAGCGTGTCCGGCCTGACCCACGTGCGCACCGGCGCGCCGTATGGGATGAGCAAGGCGGCGATGCACCAGATGACGAAGAACCTCGCCGTCGAGTGGGCCGAGGACGGCATCCGCGTCAACGCGGTCGCGCCGTGGTACATCCGCACCCGGCGCACGCACGACAAGCTCGCCGACCCCGACTACCTCGACGAGGTGCTGCTGCGCACGCCGCTGGGCCGGATCGGCGAGCCGGAGGAGGTCGCCGCAGCGGTCGCGTTCCTGTGCCTGCCGGCGGCGGGCTACGTCACCGGCGAGTGCATCGCGGTGGACGGCGGCTTCCTGCGCTACGGCTTCTGACCCGCGTCAGCGCGCGCAGGTGGTCTCGCGCACGACGCGCGCGATGCGCTCGAAGTCGGCCTTGACCGTCGCGCGGTCGCCGGTGCCGAAGCGCAGCTGCGACTGCACCTCGCGCAGGCGCTTGCGCCAGCCGTCGCACAGGGCGTCGTCGCCGAGCTGCTGGCACTGGTCGTTGACCATCTCGCAGGCCTCGCCCGCGCCCATCGAGGTGTCGCCGCCGAGGCCGGTGGTCTGCAGTGGCGCGCAGCGCGGCGGCGGATTCGCGTCCTCGCGCAGGTAGCGGTCCTTGTCGTAGGTGCGGCACTCGAACAGCGCCGGCGGCGGCAGGCGCTCGGACGCAGACACCTGCGCGGAGGGCAGGTCGGCGAACTCGTCGGGCACGGACTGCGCCGAGTCGAGCCGCGCGTTGCCGCGCGGCGCGGCGGGCTCGCCGGTCGTGCCCGGCGATGCGCCGCCAGGAAACGGCGGCAGCGACAGGCCCGACGGCGGCGCGGCGTCGAGCACGCGCTTATCCTGCTTGCTGCCGGCCGGGCACGGCACGTCGTTCTGCACGGTCAGTGCGCCCTTAGCGTCGGTGCAGCGGTAGATCGTCACCCGGCCCGACTGCGCCGCGGCCGCGCCGATGCCGGCGAGCAGGCCCGCAAGCGCGATGCCCGCCGCCACGTGACGCATTCGCTGGGCCCGTGTGTCGTTCATCGTCCGCCGCATTCGCTGTCCAGTCGCGCGTCGATGCCGCGCTGCTCCAAGGTGATCTGCGCGCGCTCGCCCTGCATCGCGCTGTTGTATCGCGTGTTCAAGGCCCAGCGCCGGTCGCGCAGGCGGTCGCAGACTTCCGCCGCCGGTAGCGCATGGCACGCGTCGCGCACCCACGTGCCGGCGGGCACCGCGACGATGCCGGGGCCGGCGTGGCCGGGGCCGCGCGGGTACGCGGGCCGCGGGTCGCCGATCCGCAGCGTGCCGCGCACGTCGCCGCCGCCGACGTCGACGCGCCCAGTGAGCCCACCGGTCGGCCGGCCGATCGGCACGCCGGTGACGATCGGGTAGCCGAGCGTCCACAGCGGCACCCAGCGCGGGTTGCCGTCGGCGTTCTCGCTCTCGTAGCGATCGCCGTCCGGCGTCGTGCATTCGTACAGCGGCCGCGGCGCGGTCGCGACGACCACCCGCACCGGCGCCGCGGGCGCGGGTGCGCTCGGCGGTGGCGCCGCGGGCGTCGCACGCGGCGCCGGGTCCTGCGGGCGCAGCATCGTCCGCGCGCGCTGGCGTTCGCCGGCCAGGCACGGCGTGTCCCGCAGCGTCTCGCGTCCCTGCGCGTCGGTGCAGCGGTAGATCGTCACGCTGGCCGCGTGTGCGCGCGTCGCCCAGGCGCCGGCGACCGCGACCGCCACGGCGGCAGTCGTGCACGCGAGAACGGCGAGGGCGGGGCGCATCGGCATGCGCGCATCTTGCGCTGCGCGGGCGGGCGGCGGAAGGCGCGCCCGCGTGCACCGGGCGCGCCGGCGCTGAGCGGTTCAGCCGCGCAGCACGTCGCCGCTGCGCGCGTCGCGGATCACGCTGGGTGCGTTGCGGCCGCCGGTCTCGCCGGGCGCGACCGCGTCGACGCGCGCGAGCAGCGCCGGATCGAGCTCGGCGCGCGTCACCGCCGATGGCGCGCCGGTGAGGTTGGCGCTGGTCGACACCAGCGCGCCGCCGAACGCCGCGCACAGCGCGACGACCTCCGGGTGCGCGCTGACGCGAACGGCCAGGGTGTCGTGCGCGCCGGTGATCCAGCGCGGCACGCGCGCGGTGACCGGGACGACCCACGTGTTCGGCCCCGGCCAGCTGGCGTCGACGGCGTCGCGCTGCGCGCGTTCGAGCGCCGGCCAGTCGACCAGCGCGTCGAGCTGCGCGGCGTCGCCGGCGATCAGGATCAGCCCCTTGTCGACCGGGCGCTGCTTGATCGCCAGCAGCCGCAGCACCGCCGCCTCGTCGAATGGATCGCAGCCCAGCCCCCACACGCCTTCGGTCGGGTAGGCCACGACGCCGCCGTGCCGCAGCGCGGCGACGGTCTCGGCGAGCGTGGTGCCGTCGTCGGTCATCGCCGGTGCCGCGCGGTCAGAACGGCGCGTCGTCGCCGGCGTCGGCGGTCGCCGCGCGCTTGGTGGCGGCCGGCGCCTTGGTCGCCTTCTTCGCGACCTTCTTGCCGGCCTTCTTCGCGGTGGTCTTCTTCGCTGCCTTCTTCGCGACCTTCTTCACCGCCTTCTTGGCCGGCGTCTTCGTGGCCGCGCCGTCGGCCGCCGCGGCGGTCTTCTTTGCGGCCTTCTTTGCCGGCTCCTTCTTCGCCGGGGCCTTCTTGCCGAAGCCCTTGCGCACCGGCTTGCCGGTGTCGGCCAGCAGCTGGATCACCTCATCGAGCGTCAGCGACGCCGGCTCACGGTCCTTCGGGATCTTGCCGTTGAGCTTGCCGTCGCTGATGTACGGGCCGAAGCGGCCGTTGAGCACCTGGATGTCGGAGTCGTCCCACTGCTTGATGATCCGGTTGCGCGCGATCTCTTCCTTCTCCTCGATCAGGAACACCGCGCGCGCCAGGTCGATCGTGTACGGGTCGTCCTCCTTCTTCAGCGAGGCGTACACGCTGCCGCGCTTGGCGAACGGGCCGAACCGGCCGATGCCGACGCTGACCTCCTCGCCGTTGCTCTCGCCGAGCTTGCGCGGCAGCTTGAACAGCTCCATCGCGTCGGCGAGCGTGATCGTGTGCATCGACTGGCCCGGGCGCAGCGACGCGAACTCCAGCTTTTCGTCGGTGTCCTTGTCGCCGATCTGCGCGTACGGCCCGTAGCGCCCGAGGCGCACGCTGACCGGCTTGCCGGACTTCGGGTCGGTGCCGAGCTCGCGCGCGCCGGTGGCCTCGCTGCGGTCGACCGACTCGGTCTTGTCGTCGACCAGCTCCTTGAACGGCCCCCAGAACTTCTCCATCAGGGGGACCCAGTCCTCCTCGCCGCGGCTGACGGCGTCGAGCTCGTCCTCCATCTTCGCGGTGAAGTCGTAGTCGACGTAGCGGGTGAAGTGGCTCGACAGGAAGTTGCTGACCGCGCGGCCCACGTCGGTGGGCCGGAAGCTGCGGCTCTCCATCTCGACGTACTTGCGGAACAGCAGGGTCTGGATGATCGACGCGTACGTCGACGGGCGGCCGATCCCGTACTCCTCGAGCGTCTTGACCAGCGCCGCTTCGGTGAACCGCGGCGGCGGCTGGGTGAAGTGCTGCTCGGCGAGGATGTGGTCCAGCGGCACGCGCTCGCCCGGCTTCATCGCCGGCAGCTTGCGGCCCTCGTCCTCGTCCTCGGCGGCCTTGGTGTCCTTGCCTTCCTCGTACACGGCGAGGAAGCCCGGGTCGATCACGGTCGTGCCACTGGCGCGGAAGCTGTGGGCGCTGCCGGCGGCGAGGTCGACCGACACGGTGTTGAGCGTGGCCGGCACCATCTGCGAGGCGACCGCGCGCTTCCAGATCAATTCGTACAGCCGGCGCTCGTCGTCGGTCAGGAAGCGCGAGACCCGGGCCGGCGTGTGCAGCGCCGAGGTCGGGCGCACCGCCTCGTGCGCTTCCTGCGCGTTGGCCGACTTGGTCTTGTAGACGTTCGGCTGGTCGGGCAGCGCGCGGGTGCCGTAGTCGCGGGCGATCACGTCGCGGATCTCGGCGACGGCCTCGGCCGACAGATTGACCGAGTCGGTACGCATGTAGCTGATCAGGCCGACGGTGCCCTCGTCGCCGAGCGCCACGCCCTCGTACAGCTTCTGCGCGACCTGCATCGTGCGGCGGGTGGTGAAGCCGAGCTTGCGCGAGGCCTCCTGCTGCAGGGTCGAGGTCGTGAACGGCGGCGCGGGCCGGCGCTTGCGCTCCTTGCTGGCGACGTCGGTGACGTGCAGCGCGCCCTGCGCGGCCTGCACGATCCGCGCGCGCGCCGCCTCGGCGGTGTCGCCGTCGGTGACGGTGAACTGCTCGAACTTCTGCCCGTCAAGCTTGGTCAGCTTCGCGCTGAACGTCTGGCTCGGGTGCGCCAGCTGCGCCTCGATGCTCCAGTACTCGCGCGCGATGAAGGCTTCGATCTCCTCCTCGCGCTCGACGATCATCCGCAGCGCCGGCGACTGCACGCGGCCGGCGGACAGCCCGCGCTGCACCTTGCGCCACAGCACCGGCGACAGGTTGAAGCCGACCAGGTAGTCGAGCGCCCGGCGCGCCTGCTGGGCGTCGACCAGCGGCCCGGCGATCTGGCGCGGCTTGAGCATCGCCTCCTTGATCGCGCGCGGGGTGATCTCGGTGAACACCACGCGCTCCAGCGACTTGTCCTTCAGCAGGCCGCGCTCACGCAGGATCTCGGCGATGTGCCAGCTGATCGCCTCGCCCTCGCGGTCCGGGTCGGTCGCCAGGAACAGGTGGTCGGCGGCCTTGGCGGCCTTGGCGATCGCGTCGACGTGCTTTTCGTTCTTCTCGATCACCGCGTAGGTCATCGCGAAGCCCTTGTCGGGGTCGACCGCGCCCTCCTTCGGGACCAGGTCGCGGACGTGGCCGTAGGAGGCCAGGACGGTGAAGTCCTTGCCGAGGTACTTGTTGATCGTCTTGGCCTTGGCGGGCGACTCGACGATCAGGAGGTTCTTGGCCATGGGGGAGTTGGCTCCGCAGGGCCCGGCCGGGCGCTGCATGGATGACGCAGAGAAGGCGACGCCCGCGGCCATCGGGCGCGGGCGTTCAGGATGGTTCCTATTAATAGTGTCACCACGCGCCTGCTGCGGGTGTCAAGCGCGCCGGGTGCGCGGCGGCGGCCGCGC
This sequence comes from Cognatilysobacter tabacisoli, assembly GCF_003586305.1. Taxonomy (GTDB): domain Bacteria; phylum Pseudomonadota; class Gammaproteobacteria; order Xanthomonadales; family Xanthomonadaceae; genus Cognatilysobacter_A; species Cognatilysobacter_A tabacisoli. The sequence goes on from NZ_KZ987400.1 coordinate 462,342, forward strand.
GCGCCCCGCACGGCGCGCGCAGGGCAGGCGCGACAAGGCCCGGCGGGCCGCGGTCAGGCGCCGGCGGCGCCCTGCACGAACTGCTGGTAGGCCGGGATCGCGATGGCGACGATCACCGCGGCGTACGCCAGCATCGCCAGCACCGCCAGCGCGATCACGACGACCGTCACAGTCCCCAGGTCGCGCCGTTGGCGTTCGGGCTGGCCGGTGTACGCCCACTGGTCGACGACGAGCGTGCCGGCGACCATGTCGTGGAGGCCGCGCTTGCGGTCGGTGAAGGCGGCCATCAGGTAGCCGATGTAGATCGTCACGTAGCACAGCAGGTGCGAGGCCCAGCGCGCCAGCGCCTGGCCGCGCGACAGGCGGCGGCCGTGCTCGTCGGTCACCTTGATCCCAACTGCCATCTTGCCGAGGGTGGCCTGCCGCGCCGAGGACTCGAAACCGGCGTAGTACAGCGCGCTGATCACCGGGTACATCAGGTACACCATCGCGAGCAGCCCCAACATGCCCGCGCCCGCCGCCCCCGAGTCGGCACCGAAGCCGGCCATGCCGACGCCCGCCACCAGCACCGCGGCGATCAGCAGCGCGTAGTAGACGACGCCGACCAGCAGCGAATCGATCGCCAGCGCCGCGAAGCGCTTCCAGAAGCCGGCGTAGACCACCTCGCCGCCGGCGACGTGCAGCTCGGCCGGATCGACGGACGTGGCCGGCGGCGCGTACGGCGAACGCGGCTCGGCCATCGCATACGGATTGGCCGGCGCGTCGGCCGGCGCGTCGGGCCCGGCGGTCGCGTGGCTGACCGCCGCGGCCGGGCCCGCCGACGCCGGGACCACTTCGCCGACCAGCGCGCTCCACGGCTGCCAGCTGGCCAGGCCATCGCGCCAGACCAGCGTGTCGGCGGCCAGATCGCCGGCGGCGTGGAGCTCGGCCATGGTCTCGGTCGCCACCGGCCCGTGGCGGTTGCGCTGCGCGTCGCTGTAGTACCACTGGCTCATAGGTCGAGGTCTCGTCGGGAAAAGGGCGGGGCGGGTCGCCGCGCGGGGCTCAGGGCGGCGGCGCGCGGCAGGGAGCGGGCCGGTAGCGGGGCGGCAGCGTGCCGCCGCTGCAGTCCCAGCGGCCGTCGCCGTCAGCGACCGGCGCCGCATAGATGAGGGTCAGGCCGTCGGCCTGGGGACCGATGCCGGCCAGCGTCACCTCGAATGCGCAGCGGCCGTCGGCGAGGCGCCCGAAGGCAACGGTCTCGAGCGCCGTGCCGCTGGCCGCGCGCGCGGCGGTCGCCGGGCCGGCCGTTCCCTCCTCGGCGCACGCGCCGGTGCGGTCCCGATGCTCGATCACCGCCGCCTTCAGGGCGGGGACCTGCACGAGCTCGGCCGCCACCTTGGCCCGGATGGTGTAGTCCCGGTACGCCGGCAGCGCGATCGCCGCGAGGATGCCGGCCATCGGCACCGCGACGACTGCCAGCACGATCGCCGCGATGGCGCAGCCGCCGAGGCCGCGGCGCGGTGCCGGCGCGTGGTGCGGCAGGGCGGCGGAAGCCGCTGCGCCTGGAAGGCGGGGCGGCGGCAGCGGAGGCGGCAGCGCAGCGACGTCGAGGCCGAGTTCGCTGGCCAGCCGCGACAGCGGCTGCCACTCGGGCAGCCCGGCGCGCCAGACGAGCGTCTGCGCGTCCAGCCGACCGGAGCGGAAGTGCTCGCGCAGGGCGTCGGCCGCCATCGGCCCAACGCGGCCGCTGGCGGCGTCGTGGTAGTACCACTCGATCATCCCTGTCCCCCAATCGACGCGCGAGTGTGGCCGCGACCTCCCCAGGTCACGGCCCGCGCGGCCCGTCCGGCCTAATGTACCGGCTCGGGCTCGTCCTCGAACATCTGCGTTTCCATCCACGCATACGCGGCTTCGGAGCCGGGCTGGTTGAACAGCACCATCAGCACGACCCACTTCAGGTCGTCGAGGTCGAGCGGCTCGTGGTCCAGCGCCATCGCACGGTCGAGCACCAGCTCGCGCTGGTCGGCGTCGAGCACGCCGTGCTGCTCGAGGAACAGCAGGAAGCCGCGGCACTCGACGTCGAGCTTGTCGAGTTCGGGGCCAAAGTAGACGCGGGTCGGGCCGCCGACGCGGGCAGGGCTCGCCGCGGGGCGCTGGCGGGCGAGGGCGTCGAGCCACTCGATCGCCTTGTTGATTTCGGCTGGGCTGAAACCGGCCCGGCCGAGTTCGTCGAACAGGGCGGTGCCGTGGAGCGACTCGCTGTCGCGGACCAGGTCCGCGTTGTCGGTGAAGTAGTGCTCGAACAGGTACAGCAGGACGTCCAGGATGCTCTCTTTCATTTCCCTCGGCCTGCGCCGCACGCGGCGCGGTGGGCGGAACTTGCAGACAAACCGCAGCCAAAAAGCAGGAAAACCCCGGGTGTTTCAGCCAATGCGGAAATACCGGCCGTGCTTCACCGCGACACGGCCATCAAGCTCCATGGCCAGCAGCATGGAGGACAGGTTGGCGGGCGTCAATCCAGTGCGCTCGACCAGCTGATCCATAGCCGTGGGGTCGAAACCCAGGGCCTGCCACAACCGGTTGTAGTCCCCGCTCCGTGACGGCGGTGCGGTGGAATCGCTCTCCGGGGACCGCGTGGTGCCGAGAGCGACCTCACCTGCGGCGGAGAAGGTCTCGGCGATATCGGCCGAATTGGGGGCGCCGAGCTCGCGCCGCAATCCCGCCGCCTGAACGGCCGCCAGCGGACCCAGGACGTCGAGCACGTCGGCCGTCGATTCGGCCAGCGAGGCGCCGTCGCGGATCAACCGGTGGCAGCCGCGCGCCATCGGGTTGTGGATCGAGCCGGGCAGCGCGAACACCTCGCGGCCCGACTCGGCCGCCAGGCGGGCGGTGATCAGCGCGCCCGAGCGGTGCGCGGCCTCGATCACCACGGTGCCCAAGGCCAGCGCGGCGAGGATGCGGTTGCGGCTGGGGAAATGCTCGCGCCGGGCGGTCGTGCCGGGGAGGTGCTCGCTGACGACCGCGCCGTCGGCGGCGATCCGCGCGAGCAGCGCCGCGTTACCGCGCGGGTAGGCGACGTCCGGGCCGGTGCCGAGCACCGCCACGGTGGGTGCGTCCAACGCGAGCGCGGCGTGGTGGGCCACGGTGTCGATGCCGGCGGCCAAGCCGCTGGCGACGACGAGTCCGGCCCGCGAGAACGCCGTGGCGAAATCGCGCGCGTTCTCGCGACCGACAGGCGTCGGCGTCCGGGTGCCGACCACGGCGACGGCCGGCCGCCACAGCAGCGTCGGGTCGCCGGCGACGAACAGCGCCAGCGGCGGCTGCGGCGCACCACGGAGCGACGGCGGGTAGTCGGCATCCCACGACGGCAGCAGGGCGTGGCCGGGCTGGCCCAGCCACGCGTGCGCATGCCGCTCGGCGGGCGTCGTCGGCCCGCCCAGTGCCTCGATCTGCCGCGCGTCGAGCCCGGCTGCTCGCCAAGCCGTCGGTCCGGCGTCGAGCGCCGCCGCCGCGGAGCCCCAGCGGTCGAGCACGGTCCGGCGCGGGGCCACGGCCCCGCCGACCGCCAGCCAGCGCAGCAGCGCGCGCGTCTCGCTCACGCATGGCGCCCCGCTGCCGGATGCCGGGGCGGGACGGCGCGGCACGTTTGGGCCCTGGTCTGGGGGCGATCGAGCACCTGCCGGGATGCCTGCCGCGTCGAGCGCGAACGCATCGGCGGACGGGGGTGCGTACATCGGCGCGGGCGGGGGCTCGTTGGGCATGCCCCAGCGTCGCCCACAAACAGCGACGGCGCCCTCGGGCGCCGTCGTGCGGTCGGGTCGGAAAACCCCGCGGTCAGCGCTTCGCGTCGGGGTGCTTGAGCTCGTAGCCGACGCGGCTGGGGCGGATCGAATTCATCACCAGCGCATAGCTGACCTTGTCGAACGTGCGGAACACCATCGCGTGGCCGGCGTACTCGTCCGGCAGGCGCGCCTTGCCGCCGCGCGACACCGTGTCCGGGCTGCGGTCGAAGCCGGTCTGCACCCGGTCGACCTCGGTGCTGCCGACGCGCCAGGTCGAGAACACGGTGCCGTTGTCGACGCCGTCCGCGGCGCCGACCGACAGCGCGATCACGTCGCGCGGGCCGCCGGTGGTCAGCATGTCGGCCACCGCGAGGATCTTGGCGTGGCCGTAGGCGAACTCGCGCGCCGGCGGGTGCGGCATGAACTGCAGGTCGTAGGGCTGCGGCTCGACCGGGATCAGGCGGTCGCCGACGCGGACCTCGCGGCCCTCGTTGTCGACCAGCAGCGTGGTGACGTCGACGCCCTGGGCCTGGTCCTGGTCGCCCAGGGCCTTGCTGACGGTCGCCGTGGTCAGCTGCATCAGCTCGTGGCCGAGGAACTCGCCCTTGCCGGCCGGCAGGAGGTGGCTCCACATCTGCTCGAGGCCGCGGATCGGGCGGCCGCGGAAGTCGAGGTCGTCCTGGCGCTGGCCGGACACGTCGCAGCAGCGGGCGGGGTTCAGGCGGTGGTAGGTGACCTGCGGGCGGACGATCGCATAGCGCTGGCCGGCGGCCGCGCCGTCGAGGCCCTTGACGTACGCGACCTGGCCGCTGGCGCTGCGCAGGCGGTCTTCCTCGAGCGCGACCACGTACGGCAGCTGCTCGAACTCGTCGACCACGCGCAGGTTCTTCAGGAACGCTTCGATGTCCGACAGCGGGATCGTGTTGATCGGCGCCTCGTCGCGCGGGCCTTCCTGCACCGCCACGCGGTCGAGGTAGGCCAGCGAGATCACGTCGCCCGGATAGATCAGGTGTGGGTTGCGGATCTGCGGGTTGGCCTGCCAGATCTCCGGCCACAGCCACGGGCGCTTGAGGAACTTGCCGGCGATGTCCCACAGCGTGTCGCCGCGCTTGACCACGTAGGTGTCCGGGTGGCCGGCGGCCATTTCCTGGGCAACCGAGAAGGTCGCGACGGTCAGCAGCGCAGCGGTCACGACCGTGCGGATTGGTTTAAGCATGGTGGCCATGTACCTGATTCCCCTTGCCAGTTTTCCCCACAGGCGCGGGCACTATAGCCCAGAAGGACCGCGCGGTTACAAGCGCTCCGGCCCGTTGCCGGGGTTACAATCCAACGACCGGTTGCGGATGTGACCGACGCCCCCATTTCGACGCCATGGCCCTGCTTCCGATCCTCGAATTCCCCGATCCGCGCCTGCGCACCGTCGCCGCGAAGGTCGATCCAGCGCGCGTCACCGAGCCTGCGTTCCAGCAGCTGCTCGACGACATGTTCGAGACCATGTACGACGCGCCGGGCATCGGCCTGGCCGCGAGCCAGGTCGACGTGCACCAGCGCTTCATGGTCATCGACGTCTCGGACGACAAAAGCCGGCCGCTGGTGTTCATCAACCCGGAGATCACCGCGCGCGAAGGCGAGCAGGTGTGCCAGGAAGGCTGCCTGTCGGTGCCGACGATCTTCGCCGACGTGACCCGCGCCGACCGCATCACCGTCGAGGCGATCGGTCGCGACGGCCAGCCGTTCACGCTCGACGCCGACGGCCTGCTCGCGGTGTGCATCCAGCACGAGATGGACCACCTCGCCGGCAAGCTGTTCGTCGACTACCTGTCGCCGCTGAAGCGCGAGATGGTGCGCAAGAAGCTCGCCAAGCAGCGCCGCCAGGCCGCCGCCTGATCCTGCCGCCGCACCGATGACCCTGCGGATCGTTTTCGCCGGCACGCCGGAGTTCGCCGTGCCGTGCCTGCGCGCGGCCGCCGAGCGCAATGAAGTCGTCGCCGTCTACACCCAGCCCGACCGGCCCGCCGGCCGCGGCCGCGGCGTGGCGATGTCGCCGGTCAAGCGCGAAGCGCTGCAGCGCGGCATCGAGGTGCTGCAGCCGGAGAACTTCAGGTCGGTCGTGTCGAAGGACGCGCTGCGCGCGCTGCAGCCGGACCTGATGGTGGTGGTCGCGTACGGCCTGATCCTGCCGCAGTCGGTGCTCGACATCCCGACCCATGGCTGCTGGAACGTGCACGCCTCGCTGCTGCCGCGCTGGCGCGGCGCGGCGCCGATCCAGCGCGCGATCGAGGCCGGCGACCGCGCCTCCGGCGTGTGCCTGATGCAAATGGAGAAGGGACTCGACACCGGCCCGGTGCTGCTGTCGCAGTCGCTGCCGATTGGCGAGCACGACACCGGTGGCCAGCTGCACGACCGCCTGGCCGAGCTCGGCGCGCAGGTGCTGCGCGACGGCCTCGGCCTGCTGCGCGCCGGCATCCACCCCGTGCCACAGCCGCAGCCGGAAGACGGCGTCACCTACGCGCACAAGCTCGACAAGGCCGAGGCGCGGCTCGACTGGTCGCTGCCTGCGCGCACGCTCGCCAACAAGGTGCGTGCGTTCAACCCGTGGCCAATGGCCGAGGCCGTCGTCGCCGGCGAGCGCCTGCGCGTGCACGGCGCGGTCGCGCTCGACGAGGCGCACGACGCCGTGCCCGGCACGCTGCTGCGCGCCGGCCGCGACGGCCTCGACGTCGCCTGCGGCGACGGCGCGCTGCGGATCCGCGTGCTGCAGCGCGATGGCGGCAAGGCGATCACCGCCGCCGACTACCTCAACGGCCGGCCCGACCTGAGGGGCGGATGAGCGGCGGCGCGTCGCGCGTCGCGGCGGCGCGCGTGCTCGATGCGGTGCTGCACCGCGGCCGCTCGCTGAAGGGCGAGCTTGCCGCCGTCTTGCCGACGGTGCCCGACCCGCGCGACCGCGCGCTGGTCGAGGCCATCTGCTACGCCGTGCTGCGCCAGCCGGCGCGCTTCGAGTCCGCGCTCGCCGCGTGGGTCGCGCGCCCGTTGCCGGCGCGCGACGGGGAGCTGCGCGCACTGCTGCTCGCCGGGCTCGCCCAGCTCGATCCGCTCGGCCTGCCGCCGCACGCCGCGGTGGCCGCGACGGTCGAGGCCGCGCGCGGCCTCGGTCGGCCGCACCAGGCGGGCATGGTCAACGCGATCCTGCGCCGCGCGCAGCGCGAGGGACTGCCGGCCGGCGATCCGCACGCGCACTGGCCGCGCTGGCTGCGCGACGCGATCGCGCGCGACTGGCCGGACGATGCCGCCGCCGTGCTCGACGCCAGCGCGCAGGCGCCGCCGCTGTGGCTGCGCGTGAACCGTCGCCGCCTCACGCGCGACGCCTACGCGGCGCAGCTGCGTGAGGCCGGCTTCGAGCCGCGCATCGACGATTCGCTCCCCGATGCGATCGAACTGGCGCACGCAGTGCCGGTGGCGACGCTGCCGGGCTTCGCCGACGGCGCGGTGTCGGTGCAGGACGCCGCCGCTCAGCGCGTCGCCGATGCGCTCGCGCCGCCGCCGGGTGCGCGTGTGCTCGACGCCTGCGCCGCGCCGGGCGGCAAGACCGCGCACCTGCTCGAGCGCGACGCGTCGCTGCGGCTGACCGCGCTCGACGTCGATGCCGGCCGCCTCGCGCAGGTGCGCATGACGCTGGAGCGGCTGCGCATCGGCAAGTCGGCGCGGCTGGTCGCGGCCGACGCCACCGACGTGGCCGCGTGGTGGGACGACGTGCCGTTCGACGCGGTGCTGCTCGACGCGCCGTGCTCGGCGACCGGCATCGTGCGCCGCCAGCCGGACGTGCTGCTGCACCGGCGCGCGTCCGACCTCGATGCGCTGGTCGCGCTGCAGGCGCGGCTGCTCGATGCGCTGTGGAGCACGCTCGCGCCGGGCGGCGTGCTGCTGTACGCGACCTGTTCGATCCTGGCCGCCGAGAACGCAGGGCAGGTCAACGCGTTCCTAGCGCGCACGCCCGACGCCATCGCCGAGCCGCTCGACGCGCGCTATGGACGCGCCAGCGGCGCCGGCCGCCAGCGGCCGCCGGGCGAGCACGGGCACGACGGCTTCTACTACGCGCGGCTGCGCAGGCGCTGACGCGTCCCAGCGCGGGGCTCCGTATCATTCGCGGATGCCGAAGACCTCGATCGCCCGCGACACGTGGCTGTTCTGGATCGTCGCCGCGCTGATGCTCGGCGCCGGCCTTGGCCTGCGCGATCCGTGGCCGGCCGACGAGCCGCGCTTCGCGCTCGTCGCCCGGCAGATGGTCGAGAGCGGCGACTGGCTGTTCCCGCACCGCGGCATCGAGCTGTACTCGGACAAGCCGCCGCTGTTCATGTGGCTGCAGGCGGCGGCGTACACATTCGTGCGCGAGTGGCGCGTGGCGTTCCTGCTGCCGTCGCTGCTCGCGTCGCTCGGCACGCTGTGGCTGGTGGTCGACCTCGGCCGCCGACTGTGGAACCGCCGCGTCGGCCTGTACGCCGGCTGGGCGCTGCTGCTGGCGCTGCAGTTCACGTGGCAGGCGAAGAAGGCGCAGATCGATCCGGTTGTGGTGTTCTGGATCACGCTGGCCAACTACGGCCTGCTGCGCCACGTGCTGCAGGTCGCGCGCCAGCGCGGGCCGGACTGGACGATGTGGATGCTCGGCTGGGCCGCCGCCGGGCTGGGCACGATTACCAAGGGCGTCGGCGCGATCGCGCTGCTGATGCTGGTGCCGGCCGGGATCGCGTCGCTGCGCGGCTGGGACGTGCGCGTGCACGTCAGGGACCCGCGGTTCTGGCTGGGTCCGCTCGCGTTCGCGCTGGCCGCATGCGTGTGGCTGGTGCCGATGCTGCTCGCCGCGTTCGGCAACGGCTCGGCCGAGTACCGCGCGTACGTCAACGACATCCTGCTTCGGCAGACCGCCAAGCGTTACGGCGCGTCGTGGGACCACGGCCAGCCGCCGTGGTACTTCCTCGAAGTGATGGCGCTGATGTGGCTGCCGACCGCGCTCGCGCTGCCGTGGGCGCTGCCGGCGTGGTGGCGCCGCCTGCGCCGGCGCGACCCGCGCTACCTGCTGCCGCTGGCGTGGTGGGCGCTGGTGATCGTGTTCTTCAGCATCCCGGCCGGCAAGCGCGACATGTACATCCTGCCGGCGCTGCCGATGGTGGCGCTGGCGCTGGCGCCGCTGCTGCCGGGGCTGATGCGCAAGCTCGCGGTGCGGCGCGCGGCCCTCGGCTTCACGGTGGCGCTGCCGGCGCTGCTGCTGCTGGCGGGGCTGGCGATGTGGTTCGGCGAGCCCGGCTTCGAGCGCCGGCTCGTCGACGACCGCGGCCTGGGCCGCGAACTGCCCGCGCTCGCGGCCACGCTCGCCGCGATCGGCGCGTTCGGCCTCGCCGCGGCGCTGTGGGCCGGGCAGCGCCGCGCGTTCGGGGCGCTGGTGGCCGGACTGGTCGCGCTGTGGGTCGGCTTCGGCGTGATGCTCGCGCCGCTGCTCAATGACTCGTCGTCCGCCCGCGGCCTGATGCGCGAGGTCGACCGGCGCATCGGCGCCGACGGGCAGCTCGCGCTGGTCGCGTGGCGCGAACAGAACCTGCTGATGGCCGTGCGCCCGGCGACGACGTTCGGCTTCAAGCTGGACTTCGCCGAGCAGATGCGCCGCGGGCTGGCGTGGCAGCGCGAGGCGCCGGCGACGCGCTGGCTGCTGGTGCAGGACGTCGCGCTGGCCGACTGCGTCGACGCGTCGCGCACCGTGCACCTGGGCAGCGCCAACCGGCGCGGCTGGACGCTGGTGCCGGGCGACGCTGCGCGCGGCTGCGCGCCGTAGCGCCGCGCGGCGTCAGGCGTCGCGCGCGGCTACGCGCAGGTCCGGCAGCGGCCGCGCCGCGAATTCCTGCAGGTGCCGGTCGAGCCCGCGTTCGGCGCGAATGCGCCGGGTCGCGCGGGTGTCGGCCAGCAGCGCGTCGTTCGGGCTGGCGCCCTCCTCGTGGCGCTCCGGGTGGTACAGGTGCGTGGCCAGCCCGGCGAAGCGCAGCGAGCGCCGCTGCAGCCCGGCGTGGAACGCGCGCTGGGCGAGGTCCTTGTCCTCGCGGCCCCAGCCCTCGTAGCGCTCGTCGAAGCCGTTGATCGCGACCAGGTCGTCGCGCCACCAGCCCTGGTTGCAGGTCTTGATCGCGCTGCCGCTCCGGCCGGCCGACGCGCGCAGCGACAGCGCGGCCAGCGGCGGCACCCGCAGCGTGTGGCGGCGCCGGGTCAGGCCGCGGTCGAAGAAGCGCAGGCGGTCGGTCTCACCGGACAGCAGGCGGTCGCGGCCGACCGCGTCGGTGAGCACGCGCATGCCCTGCACGAAGCTGCCGCGTTCGGCCGCGCGCAGGTGGTCCTCGACGAAGCGCGGGTGCGCGACCATGTCGCCGTCGAGCAGCAGCACGTAGTCGCCCGTCGTCGCCGCGATCGCGCGGTTGCGCGCGAGCGCGACGCGAAAGCCGCGGTCCTCGACCCAGCTGTGGCGCAGCGGCACCGGGTAGTCGCGCGCGAGCCGCTCGATCAGCGCGCGGGTGTCGTCGCGCGAACCGTCGTCGGCGACGACCACCTCGTGCGGCGGCACGGTCTGCCGGGCCAGCGCCTGCAGCGCGCGCTCGAGCGCCTGCGGCCAGTTGTAGGTGGTGATGACCACGCTCGCGCGGGCCGGTCGTTCGCTCTGCATCGCTCAGTCCACGCGCTGCCCGTTGCGCAGCATCCACAGCATGATCGTCTTCTGCCGCACGTAGTTGGCACGCACGTACGCATAGACCAGCCCGTGCCAGCCGTCGAGGAAGCCGGCGCGCAGCACGTAGCCGCGCCAGAACCGCCACGCCGGCGCCAGCACCAGCTTGGCCAGCGTCGCGCGCTTGCCGCGGGCGAAGTCGTGCTCGGCCATCATCCGCGCGTAGCGCTGGGTCTTGGCCAGCTGCTGGTCCAGCGAGCGGTACGGATGGTGGACGAGGTCGCCGCGCAGCGTGCGCACGGCGCCGTCGACGCTGGCCGCCTCGTGCACCTCGCGGGTGCCGCGCCAGCCGCCGCGGCGGCGGTCGAACAGCCGCAGCACGCGGTCCGGATACGCGTTGCCGTGGCGGAGGAACTTGCCGAAGTACTCGCTGAGCCGGGCGAAGCGGTAGGCGGCCGCGCCGTCGAAGCCGCGCGCGCGCTCGGCCTCGATCGCCTCGCGCAGCGGCGGGGAGACGCGCTCGTCGGCGTCCAGGCACAGCACCCAGTCGTGCGCCGCCTGCTCGATCGCGAACTGCTTCTGGCTGCGGAAGCCGTCGAACGCCCGCTGCAGCACGCGCGCGCCGCGCTGCGCGGCGATCGCGACGGTGTCGTCGGTCGAGAACGAATCGACCACGACGACCTCGTCGCAGAACGCGAGCGACGCGAGGCAGTCGCCGATGCGGTCGGCCTCGTTGAACGCGATAATGACCGCCGACAGCGGGACCCGCTGCGGGGATGGCGAGGAAAGGCTGATGGCGGAGTACCTGTTGTTCGCGACCGAGCGCTACGCGCTGCCCATCCTGCAGCCGCTGGCCGACGCGCTGCAAGCCAAGGGCCTGCCCGTGTGCGCGCTGTTCGTCGACGGCGCCGCCGGCGCGCGCCTGGCCGAGCCGGTGCGCATGGTCACCGTGCGCGAGGCCGCCCGGCTTCGCCCGCGCGCGGTGTTCAGCGCCGCCAACTGGGTGCCGCCGTTCATCAGCGGCGCCAAGGTGCAGCTGTTCCACGGCTTCAACGTCGAGAAGCGCGACGACGCGCGCGGTCACTTCCGCGTGCGCGGCCTGTTCGGCCTCTACTGCACGCAGGGCCCGGCGACGACCGCGCCGTTCAAGGCGCTGGCCGCGCGGCACCGGCACTTCGCCGTGGTCGAGACCGGCTGGCCGAAGCTCGACCCGCTGTTCCACGACGACCGGGGCGCGTCCGCCGCGCTGCGCGCGCCGGCGAACGACCGGCCCGTGGTGCTGTTCGCGTCGACGTTCACCGAGCGCCTGAGCGCCGCGCCGCACCTGTTCGATGCGATCGCCGCCGAGATCGCGCGCGGCGACCGCTACTGGCTGCTGACCCTGCACCCGAAGACCGCGCCGGCGCTGGTCGAGCGCTACCGCGCGCTGGCCGGCGACAACGCCGCGTGGGTCGAGAGCGAACAGCTGGTCGCGGCCGAGCGCGCCGCCGACGTGCTGGTCGCCGACACGACCTCGGTCGTCTCGGAGTTCGTGGTCCAGCGCAAGCCGGTGGTGACGTTCCGCAACCGCGCGCCGAAGCCGCACATGCTCGACTTCGACGACCCCGCGCGGCTGCCGGCGATGCTGGAGCGCGCGTTCGCGCCCGACGACGCGCTGCGCGCGCACATCGCCGCGTACGCCGACGAGATCCATCCGTACCGCGACGGCTATTCGTCCAACCGGGTGCTCGCGGCGACCGAGGCGGTGATCGCCGGGCGCCTCGGCCGCCTCGGCAGGAAGCCGCTGGCCGCGCGGCTGCGCGCGCTGCAGATCCGTGCGGCGATGAACTACTGGTGGCCGTGACGCGACGGCCGCGCGGGTAGGCCTACCAGCGCAGCGGACGGGTCGCGAGCACGGCGGAAAGCCGGTCCTGCAGCGCGATCGCGTCCGCTTCGGGGATGAAGCGCAGCCGCAGCGGCGGCGCCATCGGGCCGGCGCCGGCGGTGTCCAGCCACAGCGACGCGGTGCCGCAGCGGCGGTCGATCGGCGAGCGGCTCAGGTGCAGCGCCTGCAGCTTGTCGATCTCGGCGAAGCGCCAGCGCCGCGACCACCAGCCCTCGCGCACCGCGACCAGCGTGCCGTCGACCGCATAGCCGGCGCGCCGCGCGTTGCGGACCGCGGCCAAGGCCGCCCATGGCAGCCACGCCAGCACCAGCAGGCCCCAAGGGCCGAAACGCGCGCTCGCGACCGCGGTCACCGCCAGCGTGACCAGCGCGCCCGGCCAGAACAGCCGCAGCCAGCTGCCGCGCGGCAGCGGCTGCCAGTCCAGCGCATCGAACCGGGCGCGCGGCAGCAGGTGGGCGACGAGCGCGTCGCAGGCATCGGGCGTGGCGATCGGCGCCAGTTCGCGCAGCGCGCGCTGCGAATGCTGGGTCTCCACCGCGACCGCGATGTCGACCTCGAGGCTGCGTCGCTTCAGCCAGCGGTGCAGCACGCCCTCGCGCAGCGTCCACGCCTGGATGCGCCGGCGCGACGCGCTGGTGCGCCAGCGCGCGAGCAGGCCGCGCTCGACCGTGAGCCGGCGTCCGTGCTCGCTGAGGCGGAACCCGTGGTATTGCAGCAGCGCGATCGCGATCGAGAACAGCCGCAGTACCAGCACGCACGCGGCGACGAACACGATCGCGCCCAGTGCGTAGTCCACCGGGCCGGACAGGTGGCTGCCGGCGTAGCCGAACACGCCCTTGCCGACGCTCTGCATCAGCGTCGTCAGCAGCTTCGGGCTGAACTGCGAAACCGCTGCGAACGCGGCGCCGACCACCAGCATGCCGCGGTTCGACACCACGCCCAGGCGCAGCACTTCGCCCAGCGGCAGGTGCAGCAGCGTCTGCGCGTCGCCCTCTCCATCAACCGCCGCGCCGGCCGCCGGGCCCGCCGCGGCCGTCGCGGCGCCGCGGCGGCGCACCAGCGCCTCGAGCGCGAGCGCGTCGTCGAGCCGCAGCACGCGCATCTCCGCTTCCGGCCGGGTGCCGCCGGCCGACTCCAGCCGGACCTCGGCGACGCCGAACACGCGGTGCAGCAGCGACTGCTGCACGGCGACGTTGTGGATCCGCGCGAACGGGATCACCCGCAGGCTGCGTTCGAGCAGGCCGCTGCGCACGACCAGGCGGTCGCCGTCGATGCGGTAGCGGTAGGTCAGGAACTGCCACACCGCCAGCAGCACCAGCGCGCCGACCGGGATCAGCGTCCACAGCTCGTTGCGGTCGCCGCGCTGGCCGAACACGACCAGCGCGACCAGCGGCACGATGAACTGCTTCAGCTGCGCGAGCAGCACGAACAGCCACGACATCGGGTGCAGCCGGCGATCGGCGTCCGACGGCGCCGCGTCGCCGGGGTGGGGCGGCAGCGGCGGCGGCAGCGTGGGGCCGACCTCAATCGTCATCGCGGTCGATCTGCTGGCCGAGCCGGTCGCGCAGGTGCTCGGCGTCGTCGGCGTCGAGGTTGGGGACCGTCACCGCGCTGTGGCGGGTGCCGGCGGTGTGCACCACCAGCGTGGCGAGGTGGCGCCGGCGCTGCAGCGGGCCGCGCTTGAGGTCCAGGTGCTGGACGCGGGTGATTGGAACGCGCGTCTCGCGCTGCCAGAAGCGGCCGCGTCGCACCGCGAGGCCCTCGCCGTCGAGCCGCCACGCGGTGCTCCGGTGCTGCTTGGCCCCGAGCCACGCGCCGAAAAGCGCCGCGGCCAGCGCCAGCAGCGCGGCGCCGAGCCACGGCGTCAGCAGGTCCGACACGCGCGCGAGCACCGCGCCGGCGACGGCGGCCGGCATCGCCAGCGGCAGCGCGCCGCCAAGCACCGCCAGCACCATCGCGCGGGCCGGCAGCGGCTGCCAGCCGGTCGGGACCGGGTCAGTCGGAAGCGCGTCGAGGCCGACGACGATCGCGTCGGTCGGATGCTCATTCATTCGCCGGGCTCCCGCTGGGCTGGCGTTGGCGTCGTGAGGCGTGCAGGTGCGGCATTCCGTTGTCCCCCGGTGCCCGCGCTCCGGTCAGCGCGGTTCGTAGTACGGGTTCTCTTCCCCGGAACCCGGCGGCCGCAGCGTATAGCGTTTGTAGGTCCACTGGTATTGGGCGGGGTCGCGGCGCGCGATGCGTTCGACTTCGGCGTTGAGCGCGGCGACGGCGATCGCCGGGTCCGGGTCGGCGATCGCCGCCGGCGCCTCGTCGATGTGCAGCGCGAACGCCGGCTTGCCGTCGTCGCTGCCGATGCGTTCGCACCAGGCGAACAGCACCGCGGCGCCGGTGCGTTCGGCGAGGCGACCGACCAGCGTCATCGTCAACGCTGGAACGCCGAAGAACGGCGCGAACTCGCCGTCGCCGGCCTTGGGCTGCTGGTCGGGCAGGATGCCGACGACGCCGCCGTCGCGCAGCAGCTTGAAAAGCTGGCGCACCGCCGGGCCCTCGGCGCGCACTTGGGTCACGCGGTCGGGATCGCCGTGGCTGGCGCGCACGCGGTTGAGGAAGGCCTCGCCGATCGCCGACTCCGGCGGCCGGTACAGGATCGCCAGCCGCGTGTGGTCGGCGAGCCACTGGTTCAGCAGCTCCCAGTTGCCGTGGTGCGGGGCGGCGACGATGACGCCGCGGCCGGCGGCGATCGCCGCGTCGAACCGTTCGACGCCGTGGGTCTCGCGCAGCAGCGCCAGGTTCTCGGCGCGCGGCCGCGACCACAGCCGCAGCGTCTCGACCAGCTGGCGCGCGGTCGTGCGCAGGATCGCGCGGTGCAGGTCGTCGCGCTCGGCCGGATGCAGCCCCGGGTACGCCAGCCGCAGGTTGATCCGCGCGACCCGGCTCTCGCGCACGTCGCGGCGCAGCCACAGCGCGGCCAGCGCGTCCCCGGCGGCCATCAGCCAGCGCCACGGCAGGCGCGCGAAGGCGGCGACGAGCGCGTGCAGCGCGCGGGCGATCAGGTCGGTCATGGCCGGAGTGTAGCGGGGGCCTCGCGTCGCCCCGGCGCGCCGTACGATGCGCGCCTCGACCCGTCGCGGAGGTGCCGATGCTCGCCCTGATCCAGCGCGTGACCGAAGCCAGCGTCCGCGTCGACGGTGCGGTCGTCGGCCGCATCGGCCCCGGGCTGCTCGCCCTGGTCGGGGTCGAGCCCGGCGACGGCGGCGCCCAGGTCGCGCGCATGGCCGAGCGGCTGCTGGGCTACCGCGTGTTCGACGACGGCGCGGGCCGCATGAACCTGTGCCTCGGCCAGACCGGCGGCGGGCTGCTGCTGGTCAGCCAGTTCACCCTCGCCGCCGACACCCGCAGCGGCATGCGGCCGGGCTTCAGCAGCGCGGCCGCGCCGGAACTGGCTGAACCCGTGTTCAACCGGCTGGTCGCGGCCTGCCGGGCGGGCCACGCCGGCGGGGTGGAAACCGGGCGCTTCGGTGCCCATATGGTCGTCAGCCTGGTCAACGACGGCCCGGTGACGTTCCTGCTGCGGGCCTGACACGGACCGGAGGGCGCGGGAGGCCGGTCGGCCGGCCCTCGCCCCGCCAGCGCGGGAGAAATTCGCCCCTGCCGCCGGCCGCCAGCGCGCCGGCTGGTATAATGCAGGGTTCCCCAGCTTCAACCCGCGGTGCCGAGTACATGGCCAACGAACGTCAGCCCCCCGCCTCCGACATCAAGCAGCTCATCAGCAAGGGCCTGGAGCAGGGCTACCTGACCTATGCCGAGGTCAACGACCACCTGCCCGACGACATGGTCGATGCCGAGCAGATCGAAGACATCATCGGCATGATCAACGGCATGGGCATCCAGGTGCATGAAGTTGCGCCGGATGCCGAGACCCTGCTGCTCGCCGGCGAAAGCGCCGGCGGCCGCGAGGTCGACGACACCGCCGCCGAGGAAGCCGCCGCCGCGCTGACCGCGCTCGACGGCGAGGGCGGCCGCACCACCGACCCGGTGCGCATGTACATGCGCGAGATGGGCACGGTCGAGCTGCTGACCCGCGAGGGCGAGATCGCCATCGCCAAGCGTATCGAGGAGGGCCTGAACCAGGTCCAGGCCTCGCTCGCGTCGTTCCCGGGCACGATCCAGGTGCTGCTGGAGGACTACGAGCTGCACAAGGGCGGCAAGAAGCGCCTGGCCGAGATCGTGGTCGGCTTCAACGACGCCGAGCCCGAGCCCGAGCCGGTGCCGGTCGTGGTGGTCGAGGCCACTGACGAAGTCGAGGACGAGGAAGAAGAAGTCGAGGCCGCCGAGGACACCGCGGACGAGGGCCCGACCGGTCCAGACCCGGCCGAGGTCGCCAGCCGCATGGGCGCGATCGCCGACGCCTACGCCAAGTTCGAGAAGGCCCACGCCAAGCACGGCCCGTCGCACAAGTCGGTGCTGAAGCTGCGCGAGGAGATGGCCGAGGTCTTCGTCTCGCTGAAGCTCCCGCTGAACCTGACCGACAACCTGGTCAAGAACCTGCGCGAGTCGGTCAACGCGATCAAGGAGCACGAGCGCCGCATCCTCGACCTGTCCACGCGCGTTGCGAAGATGCCGCGCAAGGACTTCATCCGCGCGTGGGAAGGCAACCAGACCAACCTCGAGTGGGTCGACGAACTGCTCAAGCGCAAGCAGAAGTGGTCGTCGGGCCTGCGCGACGTGCGCGAGCAGATCATCGACGAGCAGCAGGCGACGATCGCGCTGGAGCACAAGCTCGGCGTGACCCTGGCCGACCTGAAGGACATCAGCCGGCAGATGGCCTACGGCGAGGCGCGTGCCCGAAAGGCCAAGAAGGAAATGGTCGAGGCCAACCTGCGCCTGGTCATCTCGATCGCCAAGAAGTACACCAACCGCGGCCTGCAGTTCCTCGACCTGATCCAGGAAGGCAACATCGGCCTGATGAAGGCCGTCGACAAGTTCGAGTACCGCCGCGGCTACAAGTTCTCGACCTATGCGACCTGGTGGATCCGCCAGGCGATCACCCGCTCGATCGCCGACCAGGCGCGCACCATCCGCATTCCGGTGCACATGATCGAGACGATCAACAAGCTCAACCGCATTTCCCGCCAGATGCTCCAGCAGTACGGCCGCGAGGCCACGCCGGAGGAGCTGGCCAAGGAAATGGACATGCCCGAGGACAAGATCCGCAAGGTCATGAAGATCGCGAAGGAGCCGATCTCCATGGAGACCCCGATCGGCGACGACGAGGACTCGCATCTGGGCGACTTCATCGAGGACACCAACGTGGAGTCCCCGGTCGAGGCGACGACCAACATCAACCTGTCCGAGACCGTCCGCGACGTGCTCGCCGGGCTGACGCCGCGTGAGGCCAAGGTGCTGCGCATGCGCTTCGGCATCGACATGAACACCGACCACACGCTGGAAGAGGTCGGCAAGCAGTTCGACGTGACCCGCGAGCGCATCCGCCAGATCGAAGCCAAGGCGCTGCGCAAGCTGCGCCACCCGAGCCGCTCCGAACAGCTGCGTTCCTTCCTCGACATCGACTGATCGCGGTACCGGCGGCCTCGCCGCCGACCCGCAAGCCAAGGCCCGCCGCGTGCGGGCCTTTCGCTGTCTGCCGCCGCGAGCGCGGGCGGCCGCGCCGACGCCCGCGATATCATCCGCGTCGCACGGGCCTATAGCTCAACGGTTAGAGCAGGGGACTCATAATCCCTTGGTTCCAGGTTCGAATCCTGGTGGGCCCACCACGGCCGCTCGGCACGGGGGCTGTAATCGTATGCACGGCTGCGCCCCGGCGCCGGCGCGGTAGATTGGGGCGGTCGTCCACGGACCCGCCCATGACCTCGCACGCCGCCTCGCTGCTGACCATCTTCGGCGCCTCCGGCGATCTGTCGCAGCGGATGCTGCTGCCGTCGCTGTACGGCCTGCAGGCCGACGGCCTGCTGCCCGAACGCATGCGCATCCTCGGCACCGCGCGCAGCGCGCTCGACGACGCCGGGTTCCGCGCGCTGGTGGCGGAAGCGATCGCGCGGTTCGTGCCGAAGGCAGAGCAGGACGCCGCGACGCTCGACGCGCTGCTCGCCCGCGTCGGCTACCAGCCGGCGGTGGTCGACGACGGCGACTCGATGGCCGCGCTCGCCCGCCGCGTGCAGGCCGAGCGCGAAGGCGGCGACGTGGTCTACCACCTCAGCACTGCGCCGCGCTTCTACGCGACGATCTGCGACGCGCTCGCGGCCAACGGCGTCGCCGGGCCCGGCACGCGCGTGCTGCTGGAGAAGCCGATCGGCCACGACCTGGCCAGTTCGATCGAGATCAACGACGGCGTCGCCGCGTCGTTCGACGAGGACCGCGTGTTCCGCGTCGACCACTACCTCGGCAAGGAAGGCGTGCAGAACCTGCTGGCGCTGCGCTTCGGCAACGCGCTGTTCGAGCCGCTGTGGAACGCGCGGCACATCGAGCAGGTGCAGATCACCGTCGCCGAGACCGTCGGCGTCGAAGGCCGCGGCGACTACTACGACCACTCCGGCGCGCTGCGGGACATGCTGCAGAACCACCTGCTGCAGCTGCTGTGCCTGACCGCGATGGAGCCGCCGTCGCAGTTCGACCCGGGCGCGGTGCGCAACGAGAAGCTCAAGGTGCTGCAGTCGCTGCGCCCGATCGGGCGCGACGACGTGGCCAGCGAGACCGTCGCGGGGCAGTACACCGCCGGCGCGATCGGCGGCGCGGCGGTGCCGGGCTACCTCGACGAGCTCGGTCGCGGCAGCCGCACCGAGACCTTCGTCGCGCTGCGCGCGCACATCGACAACTGGCGCTGGTCCGGCGTGCCGTTCTACCTGCGCACCGGCAAGCGCATGGCGCGCCGCGCGACCGAGATCTACCTGCAGTTCCGCCAGGTGCCGCACTCGATCTTCGCCAGCGGCGGCGCCAGCGTGCAGCCCAACGCGTTGCTGATCCGGCTGCAGCCGGAGGAGCGCATCGAGCTGCTGCTGATGAACAAGACGCCCGGCCTGGACCGCGCCGGGCTGCGGCTGTCGCAGGTCGCGCTCGACCTCGACCTGCACGAGGAGTTCGCGTCGCACCGCCGGCGCATTGCCTACGAGCGCCTCTACCTCGACGCGATCGAGAACAACGGCACCCTGTTCGTGCGCCGCGACGAGACCGAGGCCGCCTGGCGCTGGGTCGACGCGATCCGCGACGGCTGGGTGCACGCCAACCTGGCACCGCGTCCGCACCCCGCAGGCACGTGGGGCCCCGGCAGCGCGGTGACGCTGACCGAGCGCCACGGCCACAGCTGGCGAGAGTGAGCCGACGGTGATGCAATCGCCCGCCCCGGCGGCGCGCCCCGCGCGCGCCGCGACCCGCAGGAGCCGCTGATGGGCTGGACGCTGCGTGCCTACGATGACGCCGACGCGCTCGCCACGGGCGTCGCCGACGCGCTCGCCGCCGCGTGCGATGCGGCCCTAGCCGAGCGCGGCCACGCGTGGCTCGCGTTGGCCGGCGGACGCACGCCTTTCCCGGGCTATCGCGCGCTGGCGGCGCGGCCGCTGCGCTGGGCCGACGTCACCGTGGTGCCGACCGACGAGCGCTGCGTGCCGCACGAGCACGAGGCCAGCAACCTGCGCGGTCTGCGCGAGGCGTTCGCCGCCGCGGCCGGCGTGCGGATCGAGTCGCTGACCACCGTCGACGGCGAGCCCGGCGCGTCGGAAGCGCATGCGCAGTCGCTGCTCGCGCGTGCCCCGGCGCGCTTCGACGCGGCACTGCTCGGCATGGGCAACGATGCGCACACGGCGTCGCTGTTCCCCGGTGCGCCGCAGGTGCGCGCCGCGCTCGACCCGCGCGGCGCCGCGCGCGCGTGCCGCGTCGACCCCGTCCCGCTGCCGCCCGAGGCCCCGTACCCGCGCATCAGCCTGACGGCGGCGGCGCTGCTCGCCGCGCGCGCGGTGCACCTGGTGATCACCGGCGACGGCAAGCGCGCGGTGCTCGAGCAGGCATCGGCGGCCGGTGATCCGCTGCGGTACCCGATCGCCGCGATCCTGCTGGCGCCCGACCTCGACGTGCAGGTGCACTGGTGCGCGTGAGCCGCGCCCACGCTCCCGTCGCGCGCGCCGGGCGTACCCTCGCTGCTGCCGCGCAGCGCAGCGCAATGACCCAAGAGACCCGCTGATGGCCCTGCACCCGACCCTCGACCGCGTCACCGCGCGCATTGCCGAGCGCAGCCGCACGCTGCGCAACGACTACCTCGCGCGCATGGACGCGGCCCGCCACGACGGCCCGGCGCGCGCGCGTCTGGGCTGCGGCAACCTCGCGCACGGCTTTGCCGCGTCCGGCGTCGACAAGCCGGGGCTGCGCGGCGGGCGCGGCGGCAACATCGGCATCGTCACCGCGTACAACGACATGCTGTCGGCGCACCAGCCGATGGAGCAGTACCCGACGCTGATCCGCGCCGCCGCGCGCGCCGCCGGCGGCAGCGCGCAGGTCGCCGGCGGCGTGCCGGCGATGTGCGACGGCGTGACCCAGGGCCGCGACGGCATGGAGCTGAGCCTGTTCTCGCGCGACGCGATCGCCCTGGCCACCGCGGTGTCGCTGTCGCACGACATGTTCGACGCGGCGCTGCTGCTGGGCGTGTGCGACAAGATCGTGCCGGGGCTGCTGATCGGCGCGCTCAGCTTCGGCCACCTGCCGGTGATCTTCGTGCCGGCCGGGCCGATGACCTCGGGCCTGCCGAACAAGGAGAAGGCCGCGGTGCGCCAGCGCTATGCCGAAGGCCTGGCGACGCGCGAGGAGCTGCTGGAGGCCGAGGCGGCCAGCTACCACGGCCCCGGCACGTGCACGTTCTACGGCACCGCGAACTCCAACCAGATGCTGATGGAGGTCATGGGCCTGCACCTGCCGGGCAGCGCGTTCGTCAATCCGGGCACGCCGCTGCGCGACGCGCTGACGGTCGCCGCGACCGAACAGGCGCTGCGCATCAGTGCGCTCGGCGACGACTACCGTCCGCTGGCGCGCACCGTCGACGAGAAGGCCATCGCCAACGCGATGGTCGGCCTGGCCGCGACCGGCGGGTCGACCAACCACGCCCTGCACCTGGTCGCGATCGCGCGCGCGGCCGGGCTGCTGATCGACTGGGACGACCTCGACGAACTGTCGCGCGTGACCCCGCTGCTGGCGCGCATCTACCCGAACGGCGGCGCCGACGTGAACCACTTCCAGGCCGCGGGCGGGCTCGGCTTCGCGATCCGCGAGCTGATCGACGCCGGACTGCTGCACCCGGACATCGCCTGCGTGCACGGCGGCGACCTGCGCCGGCAGGCGATGGAGCCGCACATGGACGACCTGGCGCTGCGCTGGCGCGAGCCGCCGGCGGCGTCGCTCGACGACACCGTGCTGCGCGGTGCCGCCGCGCCGTTCGACCGCGAGGGCGGGCTGCGACGGCTGCAGGGGAACCTCGGCCGCGCGGTCGCGAAGATCTCGGCGGTCGCGCCCGAGTTCCGCACGATCGAGGCGCCGGCGCGCGTGTTCGATTCGCAGGACGCGATGCTGCATGCGTTCCAGGCCGGCGCGCTGACCGGCGACTTCGTCGCGGTGATCCGCGGCCAAGGCCCGCGCGCGAACGGCATGCCCGAGCTGCACAAGCTGACCCCGGCGCTGGCGGTGATGCAGGACCGTGGCCAGCGGGTCGCGCTGCTGACCGACGGGCGCATGTCCGGCGCGTCCGGCAAGGTGCTCGCCGCGATCCACGTCAGCCCCGAGGCGGCCGACGGCGCGCCGATCGCGCGCGTGCGCGATGGAGACGTCATCCGCATCGACGCCGACGCCGGCACGATGGACGCGCGCGTCGACGCCGCCGAGTGGGCCGCGCGGACGCCGGCGACGCTGGCGCTGGCCGGCAACCGCTTCGGCATGGGGCGCGAACTGTTCGGGCTGATGCGTGCGCAGGTCGGCAGCGCGGAGCAGGGCGCGTGCAGCCTGTTCGGCGACGAGGACGCGGCCCACGCCGCGCGGGGTGCCGCGCGATGACGGCCGGGCTCGACCTGGCGCTGATCGCCGACATTGGCGGCACCAACGCGCGCTTCGCATTGACCGACCTGGCCTCGCCGCGGCCGCGGCTGCTCGAGGTGCGGTCGCTGGTGGCGGCCGAGTTCGCCAGCCTGCAGCACGCGGCCGAGCACTACCTGCAGCAGGTCGGCGCGACGCCGACCCGCGCCGGCATCGCGGTGGCCAGCCCCGCCGACGCCGACGAGATCCGCCTGACCAACCGCGCGTGGTCGTTCAGCCAGCGCGAGCTGCAGCGCACGCTCGGCCTCGCGCAGCTGCGGGTGCTCAACGACTTCGGCGCGATCGCGCACGCCGTCCCTGCGCTGCAGGCCGACGACTGCGTCGCGCTGTACGGGCCGACCGACGCGCCGCTGCGCGGGCCGGTGACGGTGATGGGCCCGGGCACCGGGCTCGGCGTCGCCCAGCTCGTCGGCGGCCGCGACGACGACTGGCACGTCGTCGAGACCGAGGGCGGGCACGTGACGTTCGCGCCGCTCGGCGACGAGGAGCTGGAGATCGCGCGCTGGCTGACGCGGCAGCACGGCCGCACCTCGACCGAGCGGGTCCTGTGCGGCGCCGGCATCGCCAGCATCGACGCGGTGCTGCGCGGCGTGCAGCCGGGCGCGCCGGCGTCGGCGCTGCGCGAACCGGCCGCGGTGGTCGCCGCCGCGCTGGAGGGGCACGACCACGCCGCGCGTCGCGCGCTCGCGCGCTTCTGCGCCGTGCTCGGCAGCGTCGCCGGCGACGCCTGCCTGATCCACGGCGCGCGCACGCTGATGATCGCCGGCGGCATCGTGCCGCGGTTCGTGCCGTTCCTGCGCAGCAGCGCGTTCCGCGAGCGCTTCCTTGCCAAGGGCCGCTTCGCCGCGTACCTGGAGTCGGTCGCGATCCACGTCATCACCCACCCGAACCCCGGGCTGCTCGGCGCCGCGATGGCGCTGCGCCAGTCCGCCGCGCACGGAGCCGACGCATGAGCCAGTGGACCCCCGAGCTGCGCGCGCAGCGCGTCGACGCGATCCTGTCGCAGGCGCCGGTGCTGCCGGTGCTGAGCATCGCGAACGTGGACGACGCGGTGCCGCTGGCGCGCGCGCTGGTCGACGGCGGCCTGCCGGTGCTCGAGGTCACGCTGCGCACCGCGGTGGCGGTCGAGGCGATCGCGCGGATCGCGCGCGAGGTGCCCGGCGCGGTGGTCGGCGCCGGCACGATCCGCACCGGCGCCGAGCTGGCGGCCGTGGCCGATGCCGGCGGCGTGTTCGCGATCTCGCCCGGCGCCACCGAGGCGCTGTACGACGCTGCACAGGCCGCGACGATTCCGTGGATCCCGGCGATCGCGACGGCCAGCGAGTTGATGCGCGGCCTCGAGCACGGCCACCGCCGATTCAAGTTCTTCCCGGCCGAGTCGTCCGGCGGCATCGGCGCGCTGAAGGGCTTCGCCGGCCCCTTCGCCGAGGCGCGCTTCTGCCCGACCGGCGGCATCGACGCGGCCAAGGCCCCGGGCTACTTCGTCCAGCCGAACGTCGTCACCGTCGGCGGCTCGTGGATGGTTCCGTCCGACGCGCTCGCGTCGCGCGACTGGCCACGCATCGCCACGCTGGCGCGCGAGGCGGCCGCGCTGCGCGGCTGATTACCGCACGGCCGCGGGCGGCGGGGTCCCCGCGCCCTTGCTTCCAAGTCGCGATCCGCCGCGACAGCTCCTCCCATTGCCAAAGCGCTGTTGGGCCCTCAGCCCGGCGACGCTGCGTCTGCCGTCGCCGCGCATTCCAAGCACAACCGGTCGCTGCTGGCGCGGGCGAAACGCCGCCCGCCCGCGCGCACGCCACGCGCCGGCCTGCGCTGCACCTGCGCCCAGTCGCGCCGGGCCGCGCATAAAAAACCCCCGCCGATTCGCATCGGCGGGGGCGGGGATGACGCAAACCGCTGCGTGGATCAGAAGCGGTAGTTGACGCCGAACAGGTAGGTGCGGCCGTACTCGAAGAACTCGCGCGGACGGTCCTGGCGGCCGTCGAACGTCGAGCGGAACGGCTCGTTCTCGACGTTGTTGACCTGCAGCAGGAACGACAGGTTCTCCAGCGGGCCCGACTGGATCGTGTAGCCCAGCTGCACGTCGGTGACCTTCTCGCCTTCGAAGATGCGCACGGTGCGGTCGCCGCCGAAGCCCTGCACTTCGCCACGGAAGTCCGAGCGGGTGCGCTGGCTGACGCGGGCCGAGAAGCCGAAGCGCTCGTAGTAGGCCGTTGCGTTCGACACGTACTTGGACAGGCCGGGCAGCGTGGTGGCCGGGCGGTCCGGACCGTCCGGGCGGATCTCGCTGTCGACTTCCGAGTAGTTCGCCTGGATGCCGAAGCCTTCCAGCGGCGCCCACAGCATCTCCAGCGGGATCGACACCGCGAACTCCCAGCCCTTCAGCGTGCCGCCCTCGCCGTTGATCGGCTGGCTGAACTCGCCGATCGACGACTGCGGAATGGCGGACGCGGGCAGGTTCGGCGGCAGCGGCAGCTGGCTGAAGTCGAACTGGGTGACCTGGTCGTACACGTAGGTCTTCAGGTCCTTGTAGAAGTAGCCGGCGCTGACGTAGCCCTTGCCGGCGAAGTACTTCTCGTAGCTCAGGTCGAGCGCGTCGGCCTCCCACGGCCGCAGCTCGGAGTTGCCGCCGCTGCCGGACCACTGCGGGCACGGCGGCGCGTCGCCGGCCGGGCACGTCGTCGGGGTGCGGTTGATGCTGTAGCCGGCGTTGGCGCGCATCTGGTCCATGCGCGGACGCGCCTGCTGGCGGCCGGCACCGAAGCGGATGTACTGTTCGGCCGGAAGCTGCGCCTTGAGGTTCAGGCTCGGCAGGTAGTCGGTGTACGTGGCCCCGCGGGTGGCGGGCTGGTCGAGCGTGATGCCCTCGAACGTCGACACGCCGGTCGAGGTCTGGTCGACGTTGATGCCCTGCACGCCGATGTTGCCGCGCACCGGGATCGAGCCGAGGTCGAAGTCGAGGTTGGCCTGGACGTAGAACGTCGCGACGCGCTCGTTGACCTCCCAGTTCTTGTTGTTGATGTCGCCGTTGTTGATGTTGGCGCGGCGGTTGTAGATGGTGTTGAACGCGTTCAGCGCGTCGTATCCGTACAGGCCAGTGAGGCCGGCGAAGTCGAAGTCCGAGCCGTTGCCGGCCGGCAGCGGCGCCTGGGCGCCGTCACGGCACGCGTTGAGGCACAGGAAGTTCTCGTTCGACGCGCGGCTCTTGGTGCGGTCGGTCAGGTTGACGCCGAAGTCCAGGCTGCTCAGGACGCCCGACTCGAACGTGCGCTCGAGGTCGAAGCGCACCGAAGTCAGCTCGTCCTTGACCTCGAAGTCCTTGATGTAGCCGTCCTGGCCCCAGCCGCCGGCGTCGGTCAGGCGCAGGATGCTCGGGTCGGTGTAGTCGTAGCCGAAGTCGAAGTCGAAGTAGCCGTCCGGGTTGAACGTGATGCCGACCGTGTCGCCGGCGACGCCGTTGGCCAGCCCCGCGTACGTCTCGAGGATGCGCTCCTCGCGCTTGGCGCTGGACGAGCTGATGTCGGCCGACAGCGTCCACGCCTCGTTGAGGCGCAGCTTGTTGTTCCAGCCGATCGAGAACAGGTCGTCCTTGGCGGCGTTGTAGTCGTTGCGGATGACCGGATCGAAGTTGTTAAACGTCGCCTGGATCGCGGTGCCTTCGGCGTTGTTGGTGCGGCTGACCGGCTGGCCGGGCGGGCCGAACACCAGGCCGAATTCCATGCCGCGCTTGGTCTCGAGCTTGTCGAACTTCGAATAGAACAGGTCCAGTCGCGACGAATAGACGTCGTTCGGCTTGAACTCGAGCACGCCGACGAAGCCGTCGCGCTCGTTGTCGTTGTCGATCTGGTACAGCTTGCCGCCGCCCAGCACGCCGTTGTCGTAGCCCCAGGACTCGAACTGGGTGCCCTGCACCGGGTTGTTCAGCCGCGCATAGCCGAGCGCCAGGCCGACGGTGTTGTCGGCGAACTGGTCGACGTACGACAGGCTGAAGCGGTTGCCGTATTCCTTGTTGTCGCCGCGCTTGTTGAGGTCGCCGCGCACGTTGACCGCGATCACCTGCTCGCCGTACGACAGCGGGCTGACGGTCTGCAGGTCGACGGTGCCGGACAGGCCCTGGCCGACCAGCGAGGCGTCCTGGGTCTTGTACACGACGACCTGGTTGATCAGCTCGGACGGGTACTGGTCGAACTCGACGCCGCGGTTGTTGCCGAGGCTGACCTGTTCGCGCCCGTTGAGGGTGGTGGTGGAGAAGTCGCCGGAGAAGCCGCGGATGTTGATTTCCTGCGGACGGCCGCCGAAGCGCTGCGCGGTCAGGCCGGGCAGGCGCGCGATCGAGTCGGCGATCGAGGTGTCGGGCAGCTTGCCGATGTCCTCGGCCGAGATGGCCTCGACGATCGACGAGTTCTCCTGCTTGGTCTCGATCGCGTTCTCGATGCCGGCGCGGATGCCGGTGACGACGACCTTGTCGAGTTCGGTCGCCTCGCCCTCGGTGGCGGGAGCCTGCGTCTGCGGGTCTGCGGTTTGCGCCTGGGCGCCGGTGGCGATCAGCACGGTCGCCGAAGCGAGCGCCATGCTGAGCAGGTTGCGCTTGAGTCTCAACATCTCCCCTCCACTCCAACTCTCTAATGTTGTAGGCGGAACCGCTCGGCGCCGGTGGCGTCTGCACGGGATCCGGTGCGCCCAGGGACCAAAGGCGGTCCTGGAGCGTGGGGCGATGGTAGTCGGCGGGGTGGCTGCACAAAGCCCCTTGCATACGTATTCATTAAAATTGCGTGACAGCCCGGTGGGACAAGGCTTTGCGGGCCGTGCAACAGTCCGTCGCGCACCCCCGCCGCCCGTCTGCCGCCGGCAGCCGCCGGCGCGTCCACGGCCCTGTTCAGCCGTCCGCGACGACGCGAGTGCGCGAGGAGTCGGCGATGCGAAGCACCTTCCCGATGCGCGAGTGGCCGGCGCTGGCCGCGGTCCTGCTGGCCGTTGCCGCCGGCGCCGGCTGCGTCAGCGCTCCCAGCGCGCCCGCAGCGCCGAGCGCGCCGCCTGACGCCGACGCCGCCGCGGCCGGCCCGCTGCACGTGCCGTCGCCGGACTGGCGCGACCAGGTCATCTACTTCGTGATGACCGACCGCTTCGCCGACGGCGACCGGTCCAACAACGACCAGGGCGCGGGCGAATACGATCCGGCCGACAACGCGCGCTGGAGCGGCGGCGACCTGCGCGGCATCGCCCAGCGCCTCGACTACATCCGCGGCCTCGGCGCGACCGCGGTGTGGGTGACGCCGCCGGTCGCGAACCAGTGGTGGAACCCGCGCACGCGCTACGGCGGCTACCACGGCTACTGGGCGGTCGACTTCAAGGCGGTCGACGCGCACTACGGCACGCTCGACGACTACCGCGCGCTGTCGCGCGCACTGCACGGCGCCGGCATGTACCTGGTGCAGGACGTGGTGGTGAACCACACCGCGAACTTCTTCGAGTACGACGCCGGCCACGACCCCGCCGACCCGACCCGCGGCTACGCGCGCCACGCCGACACGCAGGGCCGCTCGGCGCCGGTGCAGCCGCCGTTCGATCGCAACGACCCGCGCGATCCCGACGACCGCGCCGCCGGCATCTACCACTGGACGCCGACGATCCGCGATTTCGGCGATCGCACGCAGGAGCTGACCTGGCAGCTGGCCGGCCTCGACGACCTCGCCACCGACAACCCCGCCGTGCGCCGCGCGCTGCGCGACGCCTATGGCTTCTGGATCCGCGAGGCCGGCGTCGATGCGTTCCGCGTCGACACCGCGTATTACGTCACGCCGGAGTACTTCACCGACTTCCTGCACTCCGACGACCCCGCCGCGCCCGGCATCGCCAAGGTGGCCGCCGCCACAGGGCGCCGCGACTTCCACGTGTTCGGCGAAGGCTTCGGCATCGACCGCGCCTACGACGACGCGCAGGCGCGCAAGATCGACGCATATATGCGCGCGCCCGGCGCGCCGTCCGGTACGCCGCCGGCGTACCTGCCGGGGATGATCAACTTCCCGCTGCACGGCACGCTGCTGGACGTGTTCGCGCGCGGCCACGCGAGCGCCGAGCTCGGCCACCGCATCGAATCGATGATGAAGGTGCACGCCGATCCGTGGCGGATGCCGACGTTCGTCGACAACCACGACGTCGACCGCTTCCTCGCCAGCGGCGACGAGGCGGGGCTGAAGCAGGCGCTGCTGGCGATGCTGACGCTGCCGGGCATCCCGACCATCTACTACGGCACCGAGCAGGGGCTGCGCGAGCAGCGCGCGGCGCTGTTCGCCGGCGGCGTCGGCAGCGGCGGGCGCGACCGCTACGACACCGGCGCGCCGCTGTACCGCTACCTGCAGCGCGCGATCGCGCTGCGCCGCTCGAACCCGGTGTTCTCGCGCGGCACGCCGACGGTGATCGGCAGCAACGCCGCCGCGCCCGGTGCATTGGCATACCGGATGGACCACGGCGACGCGCGCGCGATCGTCGCGTTCAACAGCGCGCCGCGCGCGAGCCTGATGGACGGCGTCGACACCGGCCTGCCGCCCGGCACGGTGCTGCGCGGCGTGTTTGCCATCCAAGACGACGACGCCGACGGCGCCGCGCCCGAGCTCGTCGTCGGCGACGACGGCCGGGTGACGCTGCCGCTCGCCGCGCGCGCGGGCTTCGTCTGGCTCGACACCGGCACCCGCCGCGTCGGCGCCGCGGCGACGGCCGCGCTGGCGATCGACGCCGGCGCCCCGGCGCGCGCCGGCGGCGACTTCACCCTGCGCGGCAGCGCGCGCGGGGTCGACGCGTTCCGGCTGGTGGTCGACGGCAACCTCGACGACGCGATCACCGTCCGCCCCGGCCGCGACGGCCGCTGGCAGGCCACGGTCGACACGTCGGCGATCGTCGACGGCGACGCGCTGCACCGCGTCGTCGCCTGGGACCCGGGCACCGGCGCGCGCGCGACGGCGCACGAGTTCCGGGTCGCGCGCGAATGGGCGCTGCTGGCCGACGTCGCCGACCCGGCCGGAGACGACGCCGGTCCGGCCGGCCGCTACGTCTACCCGACCGATCCGGACTGGCAGGCGCGTCCGCTCGACCTGCGCCGCGTGCGCGTGTTCGGCGCCGGCGGCGCGCTGAAGGTCGAGATCACGACGAACCGGCGCATCGCCACGTGGAACGGCGCCAACGGCTTCGACCACGTCGCGTACACGCTGTTCGTCGGGGTGCCCGGCCGCCCCGGCGGCGCGACGGTGATGCCGCTGCAGAACGGCACGCTGCCCGGCGGCATGCGCTGGCACGTGCGCGCCCGCGCCCACGGCTGGAGCAATGCGCTGTTCGCCAGCGACGGCGCCAGCGCCGCGGCGGAAGGCACCGCGATCACGCCGGTCGCCGCGCTTGCGCTCGGTCCGGGCGAGCACACGGTGACGTTCACCGTGCCGGCGAGCGCGCTCGGCAAGCCCGCGTCGCTGTCGGGCGTGCAGCTGTTCGTCAACACCTGGGACTACGACGGCGGCTACCGCGGGCTGACGGCGACGCCCGGCGGCTACACCGTCGGCGGCGGCGACGGCCGCGTCGATCCGCTGTGGATGGACGACAGTGGCGTGATCACCCTGCCGTAGCGGCGCGGCTCACCGTCCGCCGCCTTCGCGGCCGAACAGGAAGCGCAGCGGCGCGTCGAGGCGCGCCCGCCACGCCTGCTCGGTGTGCTCGGCGCCGTCGAAGCGGCGCGTGGTCCAGTTCTCGCCGTCGACGTAGCCGGCCGCGCGCAGGTAAGCGTCCATCCGCCGCTGGAACGGCGCGTAGCCGGCGTCGAGCGTCGCGGTGCCGTGGTCGAAGTACAGCCGGTGCGTGCGCGGGTCCGGCAGGTGGCGACCGAACCAGTCGACGGTGACGCCGTCGCCGATCGGCCAGTGCGTGGACAGCGCCGCGACCTTGCCGAACACCTGCGGGTACTGCGCGGCCGCGTACAGCGAGATCAACCCGCCCATGCTCGAGCCCATCACCGCGGTGTCGTCTCGCCCCGGGCGCGTGCGGTAGGTCGCATCGATGAACGGCTTGAGCTCCTCGACGAGGAAGCGCAGGTACGCGTCGGACTGCAGCTGCGCGGCCGGCACCGGCGCGATGCCAGGCACGCCCGTAGCCAGCAGGCCGCCGGCATCGACCACCGGCGCGCGCGGCATGTACTCGTCGAGCCGGCGCGGGGTGTTCGACACGCCGACGACGATCGCCAGCTCCATGTCACCGCCGGCGATCAGCCGCGTCATCCAGCCGTCGACGTCCCAGTCGGCGCCGGTCCACACCTGCGCCGGGTCGAACAGGTTCTGGCCGTCGTGCGCGTACAGCACCGGGTAGCGGCGAGTCGGGTCGTCGGCGTAGCCCGGCGGCAGCCACACGTCGACGGTGCGCGCGGCGACGTGGCGAGACGGCACGTCGTGCCAGCCCTCGACGGTGCCGGTCGCGTCGATCGCCGGCGCGCGCACCGCGTACGCCCACCGCAGGAACACCGGCAGCATCCGCGCCCACGTCGCCTGGTTGTGCTCGCCGCCGTCGAGCTCGTACAGCGCCAGGTCGGCGCGCGTCGGCCGCACCGCGTGGCTGGCGTTGACGGTGTAGCCGAGCTGGCGCAGCCCCTTGGCGCGCACGGTGTCGCCGGCGACGTCGCCGAGCACGAACTCGCGCACGTCGTCGAGCGCGTCGTTGATGCCGTCGCGGTCGCGGTCGTCGGTTTCCTCGGTGGTGCCGACGGCGACGAAGAGCCTCGGGCCGTTGGCCGGCGTGGCGCGCGCGAGCTGCCCGTGGGCCAGCCGGGTGCGCTGCGCGGCCTCGGGCGTGCTCGAGTCCGCCGGCAGCCACAGCGACGGCGAGAACGAGCCGACGCGCCCGAACACCTCGCGGTACTGCCAGCCGAGGTTGAACGCGTTGAGGCCACCGAGCGACCAGCCGAGCACGGCGCGCGCATCTGCGGTGGCGCGGGTGCGGTAGCGCGCGTCGATCGCCGGCACCAGCGTGGTCGCCACCCACTCGGAGTAGGCGTGCGCATGGGTGCCGACGGCACCGTGCCGGGTGTTGGCGACGAGGCTGCGCGCGGCCGCGCGATCCGACAGGCCGTAGGCGCCGAGCCGGTCGGCCGGCATGTCGATCGCGACGACGATCGGCGCGCGGATCGTGCCGTCGCGGGCGAGCCGGTCGAGCGTGTCCGCGAGCGCGACGGCGTCGCGGTCCTGCCCGTCGTTGACGTACAGCGTCGCGTGGCGCGCGTCGCCGGCGGCGTAACCGGGCGGCAGCAGCACGGTCGCGGTCATGCCGTCCGGCGCGAACGCGGTCGCCGGGAACGCGATCGACTCGGCCGTGTAGGTCGCGGTCGGGGACGCGGCGGGCATCGCGCCGGGCGCGGGCGCGTCGGACGGCGCGACGTGCGCGCAGCCGGCGAGCAGCGCGGCGAACGCGGCCACGCAGGCGGACGACAGCAGGGAACGGCGGGGAGCGGCGTGCATGGCGGGTCTCGATGGGAATGGGGCAGGGCTACTCGACGACGAACACCACCGCGGTGCGCGCCGGCACGGTCAGCCGGCCGTCGCGCCGCGACCAGCGCGCGTCGCGCGCGCGCCGGTCGGCGGCGTCGCGCGCGCGGTGCACCGGGTGCAGCACGAAGCGCACGCCCGCGTGCTCGGGCAGCGCCAGCGTCTGTGCGCTCGGCGCGACGTTGATCGCGTACAGCACCTGGACGAATCGGGCGTCGTCGAGGCCTTTGCCGTCGAGTTGGCCGACGACGACGGCCGGGTTCTGCGCCGCGCCGCTGTTCGGGAACGTCAACCGCCGCTGCACGTCGTCTGCCGTGCGCAGGCGGAACAGCGGCGTGCTCGCGCGGATCCGCAGCAGGTCGTGGAACGCGTCGCGGGTGAACGCGATCTCGCGCGGCGAAGGCGCGATCAACGCGTCGCGCAGCAGCGGCCGCATGAGGTCCCAGTTCGCGCGGTTGTCCGACGCCGGCGGCAGGCCGGTGCCGAAGTGGTTGGTGGTGTAGGTCCAGTCGAGGCGGTTGAACCAGTCGCCGGAGTCGAAGCTGTTGCGGTCCAGCGACTTGCTGCGCAGCACCTCGACGCCGGCGTGCCAGTACGCGACACCCTGGCTGAAGGCGGTCGTCGCCAGCGCCAGCACCTGTACGCGCGCGCGGTCCTCGCGCGAGGTGTCGCGCGGCAGTTTGTAGGCGTTGAGGTCGAACAGGGTCTGGTTGTCGTGGTTCTCGACGTAGTTGACGACCTCGTCGGGCTGGCTCGCGTAGCCGGCCGGCTGGCCCTTGTAGTCGACCTGCGACGCCGGCTTGCGCACGCCGTCGGCGGCGGTGAACGCGTAGTCGCGCAGCGTGCCGGCGAGGCCGACGCGGACCAGGTCGGCGGCGTGGCGCAGGGCCTGCTCCGTGGCCGCGCTCTGCCGCACCGAGGGCGCGTTCGGCGCCAGGTGCAGGCCGTTGACCCAGCCCTGCGCGCTGACCAGCGCGTCGCCCGAGTCGGCCGGGCCGCCGCCGCGCACCGCGTCGCGCGCGCGGTCGCTGAAGGTGCCGATGCCGCTGCCGTTCAGAGACAGCTGCGAGGCCTGGACGAAGCGCTTGCCGTCGGCGACCTCGCCGAAGTTCCAGCCCTCGCCGATGAAGTGGATGCGCCGGCCGGCGGCGGCGTCGACGCGGCGCGAGATCGCCTCCATCGCCGCGCGCGGCTGGTGGCCCATCAGGTCGAAACGGAACGAGTCGATCCGGTGCGCGGTCGCCCACAGCACGATCGAGTCGGCCATCAGCCGCGCCATCATCCGGTGTTCGGTCGCGGTGTTGTCGCAGCAGGTCGATCGCTCGACCGTGCCGCTGGCGTCGAGGCGGTGGTAGTAGCCCGGCACGATCCGGTCGAGCACCGCGCGCGGCTCCTGGCCCGATGTGGTCATGTGGTTGTAGACGACGTCCATGCCAACGCGCAGGCCCTCGCGGTGCAGCGCCTGCACCATCGAGCGCAGTTCGCGGATGCGCACCGCGCCGTCCATCGCGTCGCTGGCGTAGCTGCCCTCGGGCGCGTTGAAGTGGTACGGGTCGTAGCCCCAGTTGAAGCAGTCGCGCGCGGCCACCGCCATCACCGCGGCCTGCTGCGCGTCGCTGTCGGGCGCGGCGTCGGGCACGGTCGGGGTGGCGCAGCCGATCTCAGGGATCGTCGCCAGGTCGAACACCGGCAGCAGGTGCACGTCGGTCAGCCCGGCCGCGCGCAGCGCGCGCAGGTGGCGCATGCCGTTCGAGTCGCGCTGCGTGAACGCGAGGTACTTGCCGCGGTGCGGTGCCGGCACGCTGGCATCGTCGCGGGAGAAATCGCGCACGTGCAGCTCGTAGATGCTCATGTCGACCTGCGCGGCGAGCGGCGCGGGCCGCGGCGTGGCGTCCCAGCCGTCGGGCTTCAGCGCCGGGTCGTCGAGGTCGGCGATCAGGGTGCGCTTCGAGTCGGCCGACAGGCTGACCGCGTACGGGTCGGTCGCGCGGTTGCGGACGACGCCGACGCCGCGCACGAACACGTCGACGAGGTAGGTGTAGTAGGCGCCGCGGCGGTCGCCGGGCAGCGTCGTCGTCCAGGTGCCGCTGGCGTCGTCGCGCGTCAGCGGCAGCGCCTGCGTTGCCGGGGACTGCGGGCCGTCGTACGTGCACAGCGCCACCGACTGCGCCGTCGGCGCCCACAGCGCGATGCGGGTGCCATCGGCGCGCGGCGTCGCGCCGAGCGCCGGCGCGGACTCCGCGGCGGCGTAGCGGTCGTCGAGCGCGCCCGGGTGCTGCACGTACGTCGCATCGACGACGCGGCCGCGCGCGTCCTCGCGCACCAGCAGCAGCTGACCGCGCAGCAGCGCGTCGATGCGATCGGTCTGCGCGGACGGCAGGGCGGCGTCGACGCCCGGCGCGACGAAGCCGAAGCGCGCGGCGACCGCGGGCGGCAGCGCGTCGGTGGGCGTCTCGAGCGCGATGGCGCCGTCGCCGCCGCGCACCGGGCGGCCGGCCTCGGCGCGCAGGATGCCGGCCGCGGCGTGGTGCAGTCGCAGGCGCTCCCCATCGGCCAGCGCGACGCCGGGCCAGCGCAGCCGCGTGGCCGACAGCCAGACCGCGCGCGCGTCGGTGCCGGCATGCGCCACTGGCGCCAGCACGCGGGTCGGCTCGGCGGCGTCGCAGTCGGCGCTCGACGCGACGGGCCACGTCCCCTGTGGCGCGGCCATCGCGCCCGTGTTCAGTCCCGCCAGCAGCGCGCCAGCGGCGATGAATACGATTGCAGGTCGCGCCGCGCGCGGCCCCGGCGCCGACGCGTTGCGTCGCTGCGTCGCAGAATGCCGGGCGGCCGATGCGGTCGCATACTCGCCGCGGGCGAGGGAACGGGTGTCAGTCATGAGTGCAGTCCACGCGGGTTCGGGCCGGATAACGGAAGTGGTGATCGTCGGCGGCGGCACCGCCGGCTGGATGACGGCCGCGGCGCTGTCGAAGGTGCTGTCGCGCGAGTACACCGTCCGCCTGATCGAATCGGAGGAGATCGGCATCGTCGGCGTCGGCGAGGCGACGATCCCGATGATCAAGCTGTACAACCAGGCGCTGGAGCTCGACGAGGCCGACTTCGTCCGCCGCACCAAGGGCTCGTTCAAGCTCGGCATCGAGTTCCGCGACTGGGGCCGCATCGGCGACTCGTACATCCACGGCTTCGGCAAGATCGGCCAGGACCTCGGCGTGGTGCCGTTCTACCACTACTGGCTGAAGATGCACGCGCTCGGCAAGGCCGGGCCGCTGGACGAGTACTCGATCAACACGATGGCCGCGCGCCACGGCAAGTTCATGCGCGCGGTCACCGACCGGCCGAACTCGCCGCTGGCCGACATCGCCTACGCGTACCACTTCGACGCCGGGCTGTACGCGCGCTTCCTGCGCGAGTACGCCGAAGCGCGCGGCGTGCAGCGGATCGAGGGCAAGGTCGTCGACGTGACCCTCGACGGCGAGAGCGGCGACGTCGCCTCGGTGACGATGGACGGCGGCCGGCAGGTGGCTGGCCAGCTGTTCATCGACTGCTCCGGCTTCCGCGGCCTGCTGATCGAGCAGGCGCTGAAGACCGGCTACGTCGACTGGACCCACTGGCTGCCGTGCGACCGCGCGATGGCCGTGCCGTGCGCGTCGACCGGCGAGATCACCCCGTACACCCGCTCGACCGCGCGCGAGGCCGGCTGGCAGTGGCGGATCCCGCTTCAGCACCGCATCGGCAACGGCTACGTGTATTCCAGCCGGCACATCAGCGACGACGAAGCCGCCGCCAAGCTGCTGTCGCGGCTCGACGGCGAGGCGCTGGCCGACCCGCGCCCGCTGCGCTTCGTCACCGGCAAGCGCAAGCGCACGTGGAACCGAAACGTCGTCGCGATTGGTCTGTCCAGCGGCTTCATGGAGCCGCTGGAGTCGACCAGCATCCACCTGATCCAGGCGGCGATCGCGCGCCTGACCGCGTTCTTCCCGCACGCCGGTTTCGATCCGGCCGACATCGACGAGTTCAACGCGCACTCGGATTTCGAGGTCGAGAAGATCCGCGACTTCCTGATCCTCCACTACCACGCGACCGAGCGCAGCGACACGCCGTTCTGGGACTACGTGCGGACGATGGACGTGCCCGACACGCTCAAGCACCGCATGGCGCTGTGGAACGCGAACGGCCGCGTGTTCCGTGAGCACACCGAAATGTTCGCCGAGCCCAGCTGGGTGCAGGTGATGCACGGCCAGCGCATGGTGCCGGCCGGCTACCACGGCCTGGTCGACATCCACTCCGAAGAGAAGATCGCCGAGTACCTCGAGGGCATCCGCGGCGTGATCGGCAACTGCGTGCGCGCGATGCCGACCCACGAGGCGTTCATCGCGCGGCACTGCGACTCCGAGCAGCGCGCGGCGGCCTAGCCCGCCGGCGCCCGCCGCGCGCGGCCGCTCAGGCCAGCGCGGCGAACAGCGCGCCATGCGCCGGCAGCTGCAGCTGCCCGGCGTCCAGGCGTGCGGCATTGACGCCGGGCGCGTCGAGCGCCAGCGCGGTCAGGCCCGGCGGCAGCGGCCACGACACCGGTTCGGCGGACAGGTTGAACACGACCAGCCGGCGCTCGCCGTCGAGCGTGCGGGTGAACGCGAGCACCGGCTCGGGCGCGTCGATGAAGGCGATGTCGCCCCACATCAGCGCCGGCTGCGTCTTGCGCCAGCGCAGGAAGCGCCGCACCGCGTTGAGCGGCGAGCGCGGGTCGGCATCCTGCAGCGCGACGTTGCGCTCGCGGTGCGCGGCCGGGATCGGCAGCCACGGCGCGTCGCTGCCGAAGCCGGCGTCGGCGCTGCCGTCCCACGGCATCGGCGTGCGGCAGCCGTCGCGGCCCTTGAACTTCGGCCAGAAGGTGATGCCGTACGGGTCCTGCAGCGCCTCGAACGGCACCTCGGCCTCGGTCAGGCCCAGCTCCTCGCCCTGGTACAGGCACACCGAGCCGCGCAGCGAGCAGACCAGCGCAACCAGCTGCTCGGCCAGGCCGGGGCCGGCGCCGCGGCGGCTCCAGCGCGTCACCGCGCGCTGCACGTCGTGGTTCGAGATCGCCCAGCACGGCCAGCCGTCGGACATCTTCGATTCGAGGTTCTCGACTGTGCCGCGCACGTAGGCCGCGGTGCAGTCGTCGGTCAGCAGCTCGAAGCTGTAGCCCATGTGCAGCCGGCGCTCGGTGACGTACTCGGCCATCGTCGCCAGCGAGTCCTCCGACGAGATCTCGCCGAGTGTGGTCGCGTCGCCGTAGCGGTCGAGCAGCGCGCGCAGGTCCTCGAGGAACGCGATGTTTTCCGGCTGCGTGTTGTTGTGGTGGTGGTACTGGAACGCGTACGGGTTGTCGGGGCTGAAGCCGCGGCCGACGCGCAGCGCCTCGGGCTTGGGCGGGTTGTCGCGCAGCCGCGCGTCGTGGAAGCAGAAGTTGATCGCGTCCAGACGCAGCCCGTCGACGCCGCGGTCGAGCCAGAACTTCACGTTGTCCAGCGTCGCCGCCTGCACGTCCGGGTTGTGGAAGTTCAGGTCCGGCTGGCTGGCGAGGAAGTTGTGCAGGAAGTACTGGCAGCGCCGCGGCTCCCACTGCCAGGCCACGCCGCCGAAGATCGACAGCCAGTTGTTCGGCGGGCTGCCGTCGGGCTTGGCGTCGGCCCACACGTACCAGTCGGCCTTCGGGTTGTCGCGGCTCTCGCGGCTCTCCTTGAACCACGCGTGCTCGATCGACGTGTGGCTGAGCACCTGGTCGATCATCACCTTCAGGCCCAGCGCGTGGGCCTTGGCGAGCAGGCGGTCGAAGTCGCCCAGCGTGCCGAACATCGGGTCGACGTCGCGGTAGTCGGCGATGTCGTAGCCGAAGTCGGCCATCGGCGACTTGAAGAACGGCGAGATCCAGATCGCGTCGACGCCGAGGCTGGCGACATAGTCGAGCTTGTCGATGATGCCCGGCAGGTCGCCGACGCCATCCCCGTTGGTATCGAGGAAGCTGCGCGGGTAGATCTGGTAGATCACCGCACCGCGCCACCAGCGACTCGTCGTCATCCCGCACCACCGCATGAAAGAACGCACGCCCGCTCGGCGCACAGGGGCGCCACTATTCCACGCGCCGCGTCCGCGGGCATGCCAACGTTTGGCACGCGCCGATGAATACGTTTGCAGGTGAATTTGTGCGGGCGGGCGGCTGACTACCATGGCCGCGCAATGCGGTTTCGGCGGCCTGCACGGCTTGCGATTGCTGCAGTTGCAGCATCCCCGACCCCGCGGAGCGCCGCCCCCGATGAGTTTCCTGCCCCGGCGTTTGCGATCGCGTCCGCCCGCCCCGCGCGCGGCGCGCGCCGCGCTGTGCACCGCGCTGCTGCTGGCCGCGCCCGTGTTCACCGCGCACGCCGCATCGTCGCCCACGGCGGACGTCCCCGCGGCCGACGACCGCATCGACGCCGACGCGCTCCAGTGGCGTGGGCTGCGCGCGAGCGTGGTCGTGCAGCCCGACGGCAGCGCGCGCCTGCGCACGCCCGGCGGCGAGCAGCGCATCGCTGCCGCGCCGATGCGCAGCGAAACGGCGAGTCCGCTGTTCGACGCGCTGTTCGCGCTGGCGCAGAACGAGATCGAGGCGGCCAAGGTCGAGGCGATCACCGACTGGGGCTTCAACGACAACCGCCCGCTGCCGTGCCCGTGCTTCGAGACCGGTGAGAAGTGGCGCTACGTGTGGACGCGCGACCTCTCGTTCGCCGCCGACCTCGCGCTGGCGCGGCTCGAACCCGAACGTACGCGCACCTCGCTGCGCTTCAAGCTGTCCGAGCCGCGCGTGGCCGCCGCGCCGCCCGGGCTGTACGTGGCGCAGGACACCGGCTCGGGCGGCAGCTGGCCGGTCAGCACCGACCGGGTGGTGTGGTTTCTCGCCGCGCGGCACCTGATCGACGGCGACGACGCCGACGCCAAGGCCTTCGACGAGCAGACCTGGCGCGCGCTGACCGCGACGCTGGCGCAGGACCGGCTGCACGCCTTCGACGATGCACGCGGCCTCTATCGGGGCGAGACCTCGTTCCTCGACTGGCGCGAGCAGACCTACCCGGCCTGGACCGCGAACGAGGTGACCTTCATCGCCCAATCGTTCGCGCTGTCGACCAACGTCCTGCACCACCAGGCGCTGCGGCTGGCCGAGCGGATGGCGCGGGCGCGCGGCGACGCGCGCGCGGGCACGTATGCGGCGCAGGCCGATGCGCTGGCCAAGGCGATCGACGCGCGCTTCTGGCGCGAGGACCGCGGCCGGTACATGAGCTACGTCGGCACCGCCCAGCACCCGGTCGACATCGAGGCCTACGACCTGCTCGGCATCGCGCTGGCGATCGACGCCGGCATCGCGCCGCCGGCGCGCGCGCGCCGCGCGCTGGCGAACTACCCGACGCTGCCCAGCGGCAGCCCGGTGATCTGGCCGCAGCAGCCGGGCATCCCGATCTACCACAACCGCGCGATCTGGCCGTTCGTCAGCGCGTACGCGCTGCGCGCCGCGCGCCGCGTCGACGCGCCGGCGCGCATCGCCCACGAGCTGCGCTCGCTGCTGCGCGGCGCGGCGCTGTCGGGCTCGAACATGGAGAACTTCGAGCTGACCACGCAGGCCGTGCAGTTCGACGACACCGCGCCTGACGGCCGGTCGCTCAGCGGCCCGGTGGTCAACTCGCGTCGGCAGCTGTGGTCGGTCGCGGGCTTTGCTGCGATGGTGATCGAGGGCGTGTACGGGCTCGAGGCGGACGGCCGCGTCGCGCCGAAGCTGCCGGCCGAGCTGGTGCCGCTGCTGTTCGCCGAGCGGCGCGAGATCACACTGCAGCTGCGCGACCGCCGCATCACGCTGCGCCGGCCCGCCGACGACGCGCTGGCGGCGGCCGGACCCGATGCGCTGCTGGTCGCGGGCCGGACCATCCGCGCCGGCCGCGACGTGCGCGTGGAGCTGAAGCCGGTCGCCACGACGGCCGCCGCGATCGCGACCCACGCCGACGCGTTCGCGCCGGCGTCGCCGGACGCGCCGGCATTCACGCGCGCCGACGCCGGCTGGCGCGTCGACGTCGCCGACGACCAGCGGCTGTATGTCGACGGTGCGCGCCGCGGCGCCGGCGCGAACGCGATCGCCGACGACGGCGCGCAGCACTGCGCCAGCCTGACGCGCGTCGACGCGGCCGGCCTCGAATCGCTGCCGGGCCCGACCGCGTGCGTCGGCCCGTCGACCAGCGTTGAAGGCGACTGGCCGCGGCGCTGGACCGCCCCGGCCGCCGGCACGTACCGCGCGCAGCTGCGCTACGACAACCGCAACGGCCCGATCAACACCGGCGTGACCGCCGCGGTGAAGCGCCTGCACGTCGACTGCGACGGCCAGCCGCCGCAGGCCGGCACGCTGGTGATGCCGCACAGCGTCGGGGAGCAGGCGTCGACGACGGTGGCGTTCACCGCGCCGGCCGGCGCGGCATGCGCGTTCCGCCTCGACGACGGCTTCAACATGAGCTACCTGCGGCACTTCGCCGACTACACCGGCGGCAAGGGCGGGCGCACCGGCCCGCTGAATTCGGCCACACTCGGCGCGCTGATCGTGGCCCCGGCACCCAAGGACTCCTCGCGATGAACCAAAAACCGACGCTGTCGTTCTGGCAGATCTGGAACATGTCGTTCGGCTTCCTCGGCATCCAGTTCGGCTTCGCGCTGCAGGGCGGCTTCATGTCGCGGATCTTCCAGACGCTCGGCGCCGAGAAGGACGCGCTGCCGCTGCTGTGGATCGCCGCGCCACTGACCGGCCTGCTGGTGCAGCCGGTCATCGGTTACTTCAGCGACCGCACCTGGCACCCGCTGCTCGGCCGCCGGCGGCCGTACTTCCTGATCGGCGCGATCCTCAGCTCGATCGCGCTGGTGTTCATGCCGTACTCGTCGGCGCTGTGGATGGCCGCCGGCCTGCTGTGGGTGCTCGACGCGTCGATCAACATCTCGATGGAGCCGTTCCGCGCGCTGGTCGCCGACAAGCTGCCCGAGCGCCAGCGCTCGTACGGCTTCGTGCTGCAGACGCTGATCATCGGCATCGGCACGTGGGTGGCCAGCAACCTGCCGTGGTTCGTGACCCAGATGGGCGTGTCGAACGAGGCCGGCCCGGGCGTGGTGCCGCCGTCGGTCAAGGTCGCCTTCTCGATCGGCGCGTTCGTGTTCCTGGCCAGCATCCTCGTCACCGTGCTGACGACGAAGGAGTACCCGCCGGAGGACCTGCAGCAGTTCGACGCCGACAGGAAGTCGGGCAAGGGACTGGTCGGCGAGATCGTGCACAACGTCGTGCACATGCCGCGGCAGATGCGCGCGATCGGCGCGGTGCAGTTCTTCAGCTGGCTCGCGTTCTTCTCGATGTGGTCGATGGCCACGCCCGGCCTGACCGAGCACGTGTTCAAGGCGCCGGCGCCGAACCCGGCCGCGTTCGACATGGCCGACTCGGCGCAGGCGGCGACGTTCACCGCGGCCAACGCCGCGTTCCAGGACGCGGCGGACCTGGTCGGCTCGTTCATGGGCTACTACGGCCTGTCGTCGATGGTGGTCGCGCTGCTGCTGAGCGTGTACGCCGCGCGCCGCCCGCTGAACCGCCGGCTGGTGCACTTCGTGTCGCTGCTGCTCGGCGGCGCCGGCTTCCTGTCGATGGCGTGGGTGCCGTCGCCGGCGTGGCTGATCGGCTCGTTCGCGCTGGTCGGCGTGGCGTGGGCGAGCATCCTGTCGATGCCGTACGCGCTGCTGGCCTCATCGGTCGAGGCGCACAAGATGGGCATCTACATGGGCATCTTCAACATGTTCATCGTGGTGCCGCAAATCGTCGCGGCCACGCTGCTCGGCCCGGCGCTGCGCGGCTTCTTCGACAATCAGGCGATCTACGGCCTGGTCATCAGCGGCGTCAGCCTGGTGCTGGCCGCACTGTGCCTGGTGCGCGTGCGCGAACCCCATCACGAGACCGGCGCGGCGCCGCAGCCCGCGCCGGCGCATTGAGCCCAAGGAGTTGCGCGTGATCCGTTTCCGTCCTGCCGTGCTGCCGCTCGCGCTGATCGCCACGCTCGCGGCGTGCCAGCCGTCCACGCCGACCCCGTCCGCCGACGCGCCGGCGCCGGCGGCCCCGGCGAAGGTGCCCGCCGTCGAGTACGTCGGCACCACCGAGCCGATGGCCAGCGACGCGGTGTACTTCGTCGTCACCGACCGCTTCGTCAACGGCGACCCCGGCAACGACCAGCGCGACCAGGCCGCCGGCGACCCGGCGCTGCGCACGTTCGACCGGCCGACGCCGGGCGCGCGCGCCGAGGGCGACAACGTCGGCTACCTCGGCGGCGACTTCAAGGGCATCGTCGACCACCTCGACTACATCCGCGAGATGGGCTTCTCGGCGGTGTGGATCACCCCGATCGTCGACAACCCGGACGAGGCGTTCACCGGCGGCAAGCGCGCGCAGAAGGGCGGCTTCTGGACCGATGGCGGCAAGACCGGCTACCACGGCTACTGGGGCGTCAACTTCTACAAGCTCGACGAGCACCTGCCGAGCCCGGGACTCGACTTCGCCGGCTTCACCAGGGCGCTGCACGCGCGCGACGTCAAGGTCGTGCTCGACATCGTCGCCAACCACGGCACGCCGTCGTACTCGGCGCCGACCGACCGCCCGGCCTACGGCAAGGTGTTCGACGCGGCCGGCAACAAGGTCGCCGATCACCAGAACCTGCGCCCCGAGCAGCTCGACCCCGCGGGCAACCCGATGCACGCGTTCTTCAACACCAAGCCCGGGCTGGCCGAGCTGTCGGACTTCAACGAGAGCAACCCGGCGGTGATGGACTACATGGTCGGTGCGTACGCGCAGTGGGTGGGCCAGGGCGCCGACGCGCTGCGGATCGACACGATCCCGTGGCTGCCCCATTCGTTCTGGAGCGAGTTCACCCGCCGAATCCGCGCCGAAAAGCCGGGGATGTTCATGTTCGCCGAGGCGTTCGACTTCGACCCGAACAAGATCGCCGAACACACGCAGGCTGCGAACGGCGGCGTCAGCGTTCTCGATTTCCCGCTGAAGGAAGGGCTGGCCAAGGCGTTCGGCAACGAAGCGGCGGGCTTCGAGGAGCTGGCCGGCCGGCTCTACCTCGACGCCGGCCCGTACGCCAATCCGTACGAGCTGATGACGTTCTACGACAACCACGACATGCCGCGGCTCGACGCCGACGACGCGGGCTTCATCGACGCGCACAACTGGCTGTTCACCGCGCGCGGCATCCCGGTCATCTACTACGGCTCGGAGATGGCGTTCATGCGCGGCGCGGCCGAGCACGCCGGAAACCGCAACTACTTCGGTGCCGAGGGCATCGCGCAGGCGCGCGCGCACCCGATCCGCGCCGCGCTGGCGCGCATCGCCAAGGTGCGGCAGGCGTCGCCGGCGCTGCAGCGCGGCCTGCAGCTCAACGTCGTGATGCGCGGGCAGCGCGCGGCGTTCTACCGCGTGTACCAGCGCGGCGACGAGCACCAGATCGCGCTGGTGCTGCTGAACAAGGGCGACCAGCCGGTGAACTTCGACGTGCGCGAGCACCTGCAGGC
This sequence comes from Cognatilysobacter tabacisoli, assembly GCF_003586305.1. GTDB lineage: Bacteria > Pseudomonadota > Gammaproteobacteria > Xanthomonadales > Xanthomonadaceae > Cognatilysobacter_A > Cognatilysobacter_A tabacisoli. Next base: position 505,875 of record NZ_KZ987400.1, read on the forward strand.
CGGGCGCTGGACCGCCGCGATCGGCGGCGGCGCGGTCGACGTGCCGGCCGGCGGCGCGCTGAAGGCGACCGTGCCGGCGCACGGGGTCGAGGTCTACCTGCTCGACGCACCGGTCACCGACCCGTCGCTGAAGGCCGCGCTCGAGCCGCTGCGCAACCGTCGAGTCGCGGCGGTGCCGTACGCGCCGCCGAAGCAGCCCTAGGCGCGGATCAGCCGCCGCTGGAGCGGCGCACGACCAGCTCGGCCGGCAGCAGGGTGCTCTCGGCCGGCTCGTCGCGGACCAGCTTCATCAGCGTGTCGACCAGCAGCTCGCCGGCGCGGGTGGTGTCCTGGAACACCGTGCTCAGCGGCGGGTTGGCGAACGCCGCCATCGGGATGTCGTCGAAGCCGACTACCGCCACGTCTTCAGGCACGCGCCGGCCGTGCTCGGCCAGCGCGCACATCGCGCCGATCGCGATCAGGTCGCTGGCGGCGAACACCGCGTCGAACGCGACGCCGCGGCGCAGCAGCTCGGTCGCGGCGGCGTGCCCGTCCTGCTCGGAGCTTTCGGCGTCGACCTGCAGCGCGGCGTCCATCGCCACGCCGGCGTCGGCCAGCGCGGCCTCGCAGCCGCGGTAGCGCGCGAAGAACTCCGGGAAGCGGTTCGACGCCTCGCCGAGGAAGGCCACGCGCGTGCGCCCGCGCTCGAGCAGGTGCTCGCCGACGTGGCGGCCGCCGGTGAAGTTGTCGCAGCCGATCGACAGGCCCGGCTGGTCGGGCAGTACCGCGCCCCAGCGGACGAAGTGGGTGCCGTTGGCGACCAGCTGGTCGAGCTTGTCGCGGTAGGCCAGGTAGTCGCCGTAGCCGAGCAGGATCAGCCCGTCGGCCTTCATGCTGTCCTCGTAGTCGGCGTGCCAGTCGTCCGACAGCTGCTGGAACGACACCAGCAGGTCCTGGCCCTGCTTCGCGCATGCGCGCGTGATCGAGCCGAGCATCGACAGGAAGAACGGGTTGATGTGCGACTCGTCGCTGGTCGGGTCCTCGAACAGCAGCAGCGCCAGCGTGCCGGCGCGCTGGGTGCGCAGGCTGGAGGCGTGGCGGTCGACCTTGTAGTTCAGCTCGCGCGCAAGCGCCTCGACGCGCCGGCGCGTCTCGGCGTTGACCAGCGGGCTGCCGCGCAGCACGCGCGAAACGGTGGCCTGCGAGACGCCGGCGAGGTGGGCGATGTCGAACGAGGTCGCCTTGGACTTCTTGCGCATGCGGTCGAGGATCGCTGCAGAGCGGCCGCGAGTGTAGCCACGCGCGCCGTGATCGGCATCCGCGCGCGGCGGCGGCGCGTCGCGCGTCGCATCGCCGATGGCCGTCGTGCAGGCGCCGCGGCCTGCCGCAGCGCGCGATCGCGCGACTCGCGCCGGTCGCGATCGGCTGCGACGCGACGCAGCGCGACGCATCGGCGAGCGCGCCGGGTTTGTTGCGATGCGTCACGGATCTGCGCGGCGCGACCGCAGCCGGCCGCGTTCGCCGCGCCCGCGCAGTGGCGTCGCGGCGAGCGCTGCCGCCACAATGCGGGCATGACCCTGACTGCGAACGATGCCGCCGTCCTCGACACCGTCGAGCACGAGACCGGCCCCCATCCCGGCTGGACCGTGCTGTGGCTGCACGGCCTCGGCGCCGACGGCCACGACTTCGCCCCGATCGTGCCCGAGCTGGTGGCGCGCGACTGGCCGGCGATCCGCTTCGTGTTCCCGCACGCCCCGGTGCGCGCGGTGACGATCAACAACGGCGTGCGGATGCGCGCGTGGTACGACATCCGCGACTTCGACCTGGCCAATCGCGCCGATGCCGACGGCGTCAACGAATCGGTCGAACAGGTCGAGGCGCTGATCGCGCGCGAGGCGGCACGCGGCGTGCCGGCGTCGCGGATCGTGCTGGCCGGCTTCTCGCAGGGCGGGGCGATCACGCTCGCCGCCGGCCTGCGGCGCGCCGAGCCACTGGCCGGCCTGGTCGCGCTGTCGACCTACCTGCCGATGGCGCAGGAGCTGCTCGGGCAGGTCGGCGCGCGCGCGCATGCGCAGCCGGTGTTCTTCGCCCACGGCAGCGGCGACCCGGTCGTGCCGTTCGCCGCCGGCCAGCACAGCGCCGCCGCGCTGCAGCGCCTGGGCTTCGACGTCGAGTGGCACGCGTACCCGATGGCGCACCAGGTCTGCGCGGAGGAGATCGCCGACCTGCGCGCGTGGCTCGGCGCGCGGTTCCGGGCCGGCTGACGCGTCGATGGCCGACGCCGGCGACGCGCGCGAGCCCTGGCTGCCGGACCTGTGCCGGCTGCCGCGGCTGGCGGTGATGCTGGGCATGGCCGAACTCGTGGTCGTCGTGCTGGCGCTCGCGCCGGACGGCGGGGCGCGCTGGGACGTCGAGCGCTTCGTCACCGCCAGCGGCTTCTCGCTGTGGCTGGCGCTGACCGCGTCGGTGCTGCTGTGCGTCTCGCGCCGCTCGCTGTCGCGGCTGCCGCCGGCGCTGGGCACGGCGCTGGCGCTGGTCGGCGGCGGCACGGTGGCCGCCCTCGGCGCGGCGATGATGTACGTGATCGACGACAGCCTCGGCTATGGGCTGGTGCCGCGCGAGGTCTCCGCCGTGCGCTTCGCGTGGGGGTCGGCGGCGATGACGATGCTGATCGTCGGCGTGGTGCTGCGCTACCTGTACGTCAATGACGGCTGGAAGGCGCAGGTGCGCGCCGCGGCGCGTGCGGAGGCCGACGCGCTGCAGGCGCGGATCAAGCCGCACTTCCTGTTCAACAGCATGAACACCATCGCCGGGCTGGTCCGCCACGATCCGGTCGTGGCCGAGCGCGCGGTGCTGGACCTGTCCGACCTGTTCCGCGCCGCGCTCGGCGCCGGCGAGCCGAACTCGACGCTGCGCGAGGAGGTCGAGCTGGCCGAGCGCTACCTGGCGATCGAGCAGCTGCGCCTGGGCCATCGGCTGCAGGTGGAGTGGCGCAAGCACGAACCGCTGCCGTGGACGCTGCCGATGCCGCGGCTGGTGCTGCAGCCTCTGGTCGAGAACGCGGTGCTGCACGGCATCTCGCGGCTGCCGGCCGGCGGGCTGATCGAAATCGACCTGTCGCAGGACCAGCACACGCTCGTGGTCGCGGTGCGCAACCCCGCGCCGCCTCCGCGCGAACGTGACGGACCGCACGCCGACGGCGGCAGCCCCGGCGCGCAGCACGCGCAGACCAGCATCGGCCAGCGCCTGCGCTACGCGTACGGCCCGCAGGCGAAGATGACCGCGGGCTGGGCAGACCACTACTATCTGTGTGAACTTCGGGTGCCGACGGGGATGGAGGCGCTGAATCGATGACGATGGCGATGAAAGTGGTGGTTGCCGACGACGAGCCGCTGGCGCGCGAGCGACTGCGCACGCTGCTGGCCGACATCGACGGCGTCGAGGTGGTCGCCGAAGCGGCCGACGGGCACGAGGCGCTGCACGCGTGCGCCGAGCAGCGGCCGGACCTGGTGCTGCTCGACATCGCGATGCCGGGCATCGACGGCCTCGAGACCGCGCGCCACCTGGCCGCGTTCGAGCCGCGCCCGGCGGTGGTGTTCTGCACCGCCTACGACGCGCACGCGCTGTCGGCGTTCGAGGCCGAGGCGATCGACTACCTGGTCAAGCCGGTGCGGCCGGAGCGGCTGGCCGCGGCGATCGACCGCGTGCGCACGTTCGCCGCCGGCCGCGGCATCAATCCCGCCGCGCCGACCCAGCGACGCACCCACCTGTGCGCGCGCCTGCGCGGCAGCCTGCGGCTGATCCCGATCGAGGACGTCCACTACCTGCAGGCCGAGGAGAAGTACGTCGTCGTCCACCACGCGCGCGGCGAGGACCTGATCGAGGAGTCGCTGAAGTCGCTCGAGGAGGAATTCGCCGAGCGCTTCGTGCGTATCCACCGCAACTGCCTGGTCGCGCGGCACGAGATCGTCGAGCTCAAGCGCAGCCCCGACGGCCACGTGCAGGCGGTGCTGCGCCACGGCAAGACCCCGCTCGAGGTCAGCCGCCGCTGCGTGGCGGGACTGCGCGACACGCTGAAGCACCTTTGATCGGGCAGGCCCTGGCGAAGCGCTTATCGTCGCTGGGGCTCTGAGCGCGGCTTACTTCGACGGCTACAACTGCGAAGGCTTCCGCGCCGTCGGCGCGGGTCACTTTCTCTTGCATGCCCAAGAGAAAGTAACCAAAGAGAAGGGCACCCCGGGGCTGCGCGCCCTCCGCTTCGCTGCGGGTTCGCGGACGGACCGGGGTTTTTCGACAGGACATCCCTGTCCTGTCGAAAAATGCGCGGCGTCCCTGCCGCGCACCCTGCGGGCCTGATCCGGTCCCTCCGCCGCTGCGCTACGGGGCCCGGAGCCGAATCAACGGCAGCGGCCCGAGTCGTTCCGGGGACACGCGTAGGTCGGGGACGCGAGCCAAACCGGCGATAATGCGCGCATGAACCTGCTTCGCATCGCCACCCGCAAGAGCCCGCTCGCCCTGTGGCAGAGCGAACACGTCGCCGACGCGCTGCGCGCGGCCCACCCCGGGCTCGACGTGGTGCTGGTGCCGATGAGCACGCGCGGCGACGAGGTGCTGGACCGCTCGCTGTCGGCGATCGGCGGCAAGGGCCTGTTCCTGAAGGAGCTCGAGCTCGCGATGCTGCGCGGCGACGCCGACTGCGCCGTGCACTCGCTGAAGGACGTGCCGATGGAGCTGGAGCCCGGCTTCGTGCTGCCGGCCATCCTCGCCCGCGCCGACCACGCCGACGCGTTCGTCAGCAACCGCTACGACGGGATCGACGCGCTGCCGCATGGCGCGGTCGTCGGCACGTCGTCGCTACGTCGGCAGGCGCAGCTGCGCGCGCTGCGGCCGGACCTGGTGCTGCGCGACCTGCGCGGCAACGTCAACACGCGGCTGGCCAAGCTCGACGCCGGCGAGTACGACGCGATCGTGCTCGCCTGCGCCGGCCTGCAGCGGCTGGGCTTCGACGACCGCATCCGCGCGCGCCTCGACGCCCCGTCGTGGCTGCCGGCGCCGGCGCAGGGCGCGATCGCGATCGAGTGCCGCGACGACGTGGCCGCGACGATCGCGCTGTGCGCGGCCCTCGACCACGCCGCGACGCGCACCTGCGTCGAGGCCGAGCGCGCGATGAACCGCGCGCTGCACGGCAGCTGCCACGTGCCGGTCGCCGCGCTGGCGCGGCTGGACGGCGACACGCTGCGACTGGATGGGCTGGTCGGCTCGGCCGACGACGGCCGCGCGGTGCGCGCCGGTGCGCACGGCGGCAGCGACGCCCCGGACGCGCTCGGTCGCGACGTCGCCGCCTCGCTGCTGGCGCAGGGCGCCGGCGCGCTGATCAACGCCGACGGATAAGCCGCCCCGCGCTCAGAACCAGCGGCGCAGGCCCAGCCAGCCCTCGGCGTGGCGGCTGCTGTCGTCGATCTGGCTGCCGTGGCGGATCACGTAGTCGGTCTCCAGCAGCCACGCCGGCCACACCTCGACCTCGAGCCCGAACGACTGCTTGATGAAGGTGTCGCCGTCGCGGCCGGCCTCGACCTGCACGCGCTGCGTCCACTGCGCGCGCTCGCCGAGCTTGCGGCCGAAGTCGACTTCGCCGCGCAGCACCGGGCCGGTGTCGGCGATGCCGTCGTCGTGCAGCGGCGCCAGCCGGTAGCCCGCGCCGACCTGCACGCCCAGCCGCGTGTCGGGTTCGCGCACCGCCTGCACGCCGACCCGGCCGCCGACGCGGAACGGGTTCGAGTAGCCGGCGCGCGAGGTGCGCGCCGTCGCGCCGGCGGCCAGCGGCGCGCGCGGCTTGGCGCCGGGCAGGACCGGCAGGCCGGCGGCGCGTTTCGCCGGCAGCGGCGGCAGGCTCGGATCGCGCCGCCACTCCTCGTCGCCGCAGCGGGTCGAGTAGCAGTGCAGGCGCAGCCCGCCCGGGCGGCTGGCGAGCGCGACCAGCGCCGGATCGCCGCCGTACTGCGGTCCGGGCGCGGTCATGAACGGGGCGCCGAGCAGCGCCAGGGCAACGGCCTCGAGCATCAGCGGGGGAAAAAAGCCAGCGGCATCAGCAGCCTATGATGCCACGGCCGCCCCGCCGGGCCGGCGCGTCAGTAGTAGAGCGTGACCAGGTGCCGGGCCTGGGCGAAGAACAGCCAGCGCTCGACCACCGCGCCCAGCCACGCCGCCAGCGCCGCCACGGCGAACGCCGGCGCCGCCGCCGCCGGCTGCAGCGCCGCCAGCACGGCGGCCAGCAGCGGCACCGCCGCGAACAGCACCAGCGCGATCGCGCGCAGCCGGCCCGCGTGGCGCCGCGCGACCACGTAGCCCATCTCGCGCAGCAGGTAGTTGCTCTCGGTGTGCGGCCGCTCGAACACCGACACCGCGCGGCCCGACAGGCCGACCGCGTCGCCGCGGTCGACGGCCAGCGGGGTGCGGTCGATCGCGCGCCAGTAGCCGAGCTTCACCAGCGCGGTCGCCAGCGCGCCGGCGCCGAGCACCAGCGCGTAGCCCGGCACGGCCGCGGCGTCGAGCCCGACCAGCGCCAGCAGCATCGCCAGCAGCGCGGCGCCGGTCAGCAGCGCGAACGCGAGGTAGGCCGGCACCACCAGCGCCTGCCGCCACGCAGGGATCGGCTTCAGCGACGCGTAGATCATCGCCGTGCACGCGACGGTCGCTAGCGCGAGCGCCGTCATCGCGATCGCCAGTACCGGCAGCCACGGCCCCTGCAGCGCCGGCAGCGTGGTCGGGTGGTCGAGGTCGAGCGCGACCAGTGCCAGGAACGCCAGCACCGGCACGTAGCTGGCCAGCGCCAGCACGCCCTCGCGCGAGAGCCACGACGTGCGCCACTGGGAGAACGCGCGCCATGCACGCCGCGGCTGGCCGAGGTGGCCGACCGAGCTGAGCAGGCCGACCGTCACCAGCACCAGCGCGAACGCCAGCAGCGCACCGAACACCAGCGGCGTGGTGCCGCCGAGCCGCGCGCCCTGCAGGTGGCCCCACGCGAGCATCGCGCCGATCCAAGCGATCAGCCCGTAGCCGGCGCCGGACAGTGTGGTGAAGAAGATGACCGAGAAGGCGGGGTGCATGGCGGGCCGGGATTCGCGACGTCGGGGTGGGTGCGGCGGTGGCTCGGAACGGCGGGAACGCGGCGCGTCAGCGCGACAGCGCGCGGTCGAGCCAGCGAAGCAGCGGCGGCAACGCGGCGGTGTCCAGCGCCTCGGCCGGCTCCGTCGTCGGCGCCGCGACCGGCGCGCCGCCCGCGCGGCGCGGCCGCGGCGGCAGGTAGCGGTTGACCGGCGCGTAGCCCAGCTGCGGCAGCAGCGGCACGCCGCCGCGCTCGGCGACCAGCTTCGACACGTTCGACTCGGGATCGCCGAGGTCGCCGAAGTGGCGCGCGCGCGTCGGGCACGCCTGCACGCACGCCGGCTGGCGCTCGGCTTCGGTCAGGTGCTCGTTGTAGATCCGGTCGACGCACAGCGTGCATTTCTTCATCACGCCCTCGACCGCGCTGTACTCGCGCGCGCCGTACGGGCACGCCCACGAGCACAGCTTGCAGCCGATGCACTTGGACTCGTCGACCAGCACGATGCCGTCCTCGGCGCGCTTGTAGCTGGCGCCGGTCGGGCACACGGTCACGCACGCCGGCTGCTCGCAGTGCAGGCACGAGCGCGGGAAGTGCAGGGTCATTGCCGGCTGCGCGGCTTCCTGCGCGAGGCTGCCGGCCGTGCTGCACGCGGTCGCCGGCGCCGCGCCGCCGAGGCCGAGCGCGTCGTGCGCGCCGGGGTCGAACGCCGGCGTCGCGTAGTCGGTGCCGGCGACCTCGTAGCTGTGCACGCGGTTGAACCACACGCCCGACGGGTCCTTGCCGTACGGCTGCTCGTCGGTCAGCGGCCCGGCGATGCCGCCGGCGTTCCACTCCTTGCAGCTGACCGCGCAGGCGTGGCAGCCGACACAGGTGTCGAGGTCGATGACCAGCCCGAGCTTCTTCGTCGACGGCGGCGGCAGCGCGGTCATCGACGCGCCCCCTTGACCAGCCACACCCCCACCAGGAACACGCCGAACGCCAGCAGCACCGTCGGCGCGAACCCGGCGAGCAGCGCGCCGATCGACGCCGCATCCGATGCCGCCATGCCGAACGGCTCGATCGCGCCGACGCCGAGGCCGACCACCAGCGCGAAGCCGAGCAGCACCAGCGCGACGCCGGCGACGAGGCGCGCGGTGCGCGCGCGGGAGTGCAGCGGGGACGGGGTCATCGGGTCGCCTTCTCGCGCGCGGCGCGCAGGTCCGCACCGTAGCGCAGCGGTCGGGGGTCGGCGTCGCCGGCGGCCACCGGGGCGAACTGCGGCGCGCTCTGCGTGGCCGACGACGCGGCGACGTCCGCGCGCTCGATCCGCACGCGCAGGTCGAACCAGGCGGCCTGGCCGGTGACCGGGTCGGCGTTGGCGTACGCGCCGCTCGGCGTCACGTCGGAAATCAGGTGGTTCAGCAGGAAGCCCTGCCGGCCTTCGGGCGCGTCCTTCGCCAACTTCCACGCGCCCTTGCGCTTGCCAATCGCGTTCCAGGTCCACACCGTGTCCGGCTGCGTGTTGGCGGCGAACTTCGCCTGCACGGTGACCTGGCCGTGGTGCGAGGTCACGGTGACCCAGTCTTCGTCGGCGATGCCGTGACGCTTCGCGGTGTCGGGGTGCAGGTACAGGTAGTTGCGCGCGGCGATCTGCCGCAGCCACGCGTTCTGCGAGCCCCACGCGTGGTACATGAACATCGGCCGCTGGGTCACCGCGCTGAGCGGGAACCGGGCGTCGAGGTTGTCGATCTGGGCGCCCTCGAACGGCTCGTACCAGATCGGCAGCGGATCGAAGTACGTCGCCACGCGCTCGCGGTGCGCGGCCGGCGGCACGTGCGGGCCGAATCCCTGCGCGGCGAGCCGGAACTTCTGCAGCGTCTCGGAGTACAGCTGCAGCACGGTCGGCTCGGCGTGGCCGAGGAATCCCATCTTCTGCGCCCAGTCGAGGTAGCCGCGGTTGGCCATCTTGTAATAGCGCGCGTCGTGCGGAAGCTCGCTGCGCCAGAAGCCGCCGTGGTCGATGTAGCGCTGCAGCTGGTCGGGGTTCGGCTCGCCCTTGGCCTCGTGCTCGCCGTTCGCGCCGCGCCAGCCGGCCAGCAGGCCGACGCCGGGGGCGCGCTCGTGGCGGGTGATGTAGTCGGCGTAGTCGCGGTAGCGCGCCGAGCCGTCCTCGTTGACCAGCCCGGGCAGGCCCAGCCGCGCGCCCAGGTCGATCAGCACCGACTGGAAGCCGCGCACGTCGCGCGGCCTCTCACCCGACGCGGGTGACTGCGTCGCCGGATCGAGCACCGGGTGGCGGATCGCGTCGCTGGCGCCGTCGGCGTCGGAGATCGGCCGGTCGAGCAGGCTGATCGCGTCGAAGCGCTCGAGGTAGGTGGTGTCCGGCAGCACCAGGTCGGCGTAGGCGACCATCTCCGATGAATACGCGTCGGCGTAGATGATCCGCGGGATCCGGTACTCGCCCGACGCGTCCTTGTCGGTCAGCCAGCCGATCGTCTCGCGCGTGTTCATCGCCGAGTTCCAGCTCATGTTGGCCATGAACATCATCAGCGTGTCGATCTTGTACGGGTCGCCGGCCCACGCGTTGCGGATCACCGTGTGCATCATCCCGTGCGCGCTGAGCGGGTAGGCCCACGAGAACGCGTGGTCGATGCGGCGCGGCTGGCCGTCGGCGTCGACCAGCAGGTCCTCCGGGCCGTGCACGAAGCCCAGCGGCGCGGCGTCGAGCACGCCGTTGGCCTGGCGCTGCCTGCCCGGGCGGTTCGGCGGCGGGATCGGCTTCGGGAACGGCGGCTGGTAGCGGAACGAGCCGGGCGTGTCGACCGCGCCGAGCAGCAGCTGCAGCAGGTGCAGCGCGCGACAGGTGTGGAAGCCGTTGCTGTGCGCGCTGATGCCGCGCATCGCGTGCATCGCAACCGGGCGGCCGGTCATCGTCGCGTGCTCGCGGCCCCACGCGTCGGTCCATGCGATCGGCAGCTCGATCGCCTCGTCGAACGCCGCCTGCGCGAGCTCGCGCGCGATCCGGCGGATCGTGTCGGCGGGAACGCCGCAGCGCGCGCTGACCGCGTCGGGCGCGAACGCCGGGTCGAGGTAGCGTTCGGCGACCAGCTGGAACGACGGCACCGCGACCCGGCCGTCGGCCAGCGTGACCTCGCCGACCACCGCCGGCGCGGTGCCGATCGCGTTCGCGTTCGCCGGCGCATTTGTGCTGCGGTCGAAGCACAGCGGCTGGCCGTCGGCGTCGCGCGCGAACAGCCCGTCGTCGGCGCCGCCGGGGTTGCGGATCACCAGCCAGTGCGCGTTGGTGTAGCGCACCAGGTAGTCGAGGTCGATGCGGTCGGCCTTGAGCAGCTCGTGGATCAGCGCGAACGCGAACAGCCCGTCGGTGCCGGGGCGGATGCCGATCCACTCGTCGGCGATCGCGCCGTAGCCGCTGCGCACCGGGTTGACCGCGATGATCTTCGCGCCGCGCGCCTTGAGCTTGCCGAGGCCCAGCTTGATCGGGTTGGAGTCGTGGTCTTCGGCCACGCCCCACAGCATCAGCACGCGCGCGTGCTCCCAGTCGGGCTCGCCGAACTCCCAGAAGCTGCCGCCGAGCGTGTACAGCCCGCCGGCGGCCATGTTCACCGAGCAGAACCCGCCGTGCGCGGCGTAGTTGACGGTGCCGAACTGCTGCGCCCACCAGCCTGTCAGCGCCTGCGACTGGTCTCGCCCGGTGAAGAACGCCAGTTCGTCAGGGTTGCGCTCGCGGATCGGCGCCAGCCACGACGTCGCCAGCGCCAGCGCCTCGTCCCATTCGATCTCGCGGAACTCGCCGCTGCCGCGCTCGCCGACGCGCAGCAGCGGCTTGTCGAGCCGCGCCGGCGAGTAGTGCTGCATGATCCCGGCCGAGCCCTTCGCGCACAGCACGCCCTGGTTGACCGGGTGTTCGGGGTTGCCCTGGATGTATCTGATGCGTCCGTCCTGCAGCCACACCTTGATGCCGCAGCGGCACGCGCACATGTAGCAGGTCGTGGTCTTGACCTCGTCGCCGGGCGAGGGCGAGGTGTCGATGACGGGCTCCTTCGGGGCCCGCGGGACCGGCGGTGTCGGCGTGCGCATCGCGCCATTGTGCCCCGCGCCGTCGCCCGCCGGCGAACGCCCGCGCGAAGTTGGCGTGAGCACATGCGCGCGAGCGCCCGCCGGCGCGGGCTTTCCGCCATCGGCCGCAGCGCGGCGACCGCGCAGCAGTGGCGGCCGCGCGTCGCGCGGTGCGATGCTTGCGGGAGGAACCCCCGCCCTGACACCGGCCCCGCCATGGAACGCATCGAACGCATCCACGCCCTGCACCGCATCCTGACCGCGGCGCGCTACCCGGTCACCGTGCAGCGCCTGCAGGAGGACCTGGAGTGCTCGCGCGCGACGGTCTACCGCGACCTGGCGTACCTGCGCGACTACCTGATGGCGCCGGTGGTCGGCAACGGCGAGGCCGGGTTCCGCTACGACACCAGCGAGGGCGACCGCTTCGAGCTGCCGGGCCTGTGGCTGAGTTCGGAGGAGCTGCACTCGCTGCTGGCCGCGCAGCAGCTGCTGATGCGCAGCGGCGGCGGGGTGCTGTCGAACGCGCTCGCGCCGCTGCAGCAGCGCATCGAGAAGCTGCTCGACGAGCACGCTGGCGGCCGCCGGCTACCGGTCGAGCGCGTGCGCGTGGTGCCGCACCGCACCCGCAAGCTCGACGAAAGCGTGTTCCGCACCGTCGCCACCGCGGTGCTCGACCGCAAGCGGCTGGCGTTCGACTACCGCGCGCGCTCGACGGACGAGCACACCCGCCGCAACGTCGCGCCGCAGCGGCTGACCCACTACCGCGACAACTGGTACCTCGACGCCTGGGACCTCGACCGCGAGGGGCTGCGCAGCTTTTCGGTCGACCGCATGACCGCCGCGCGGATGCTCGACGAGACCGCGCGCGATCTGCCCGACGAGGAGCTCGACCGGCACCTGGCGTCGAGCTACGGCATCTTCTCCGGCACGCCGAAGGGCTGGGCGACGATCGTGTTCAGCGCCAAGGCCGCGCGCTGGGTCGCCGACGAGCACTGGCATTCGCAGCAGCAGGGCCGGTTCCTCGCCGACGGTCGCTACGAGCTCAAGCTGCCGTACAGCGCCGGCCGCGAGCTGCTGATGGACGTGCTGCACTACGGCGCCGACGCGGAGGTGGTCGAGCCGCCGTCGCTGCGCGAGCAGGCGCGCTCGCTGCTGTCGCTCGCGCTCAGCCAGTACGACCGCTGATGGCGGCCGCGGACGCGCCGAAGATCGAGCGCGGCGAAGCCGTCGCACTGGTGCTGGGCGCCGGCGGCGCGCGCGGGCTGGCGCAGATCGGCGTGATCGAGGCGCTGCAGGCGCGCAACCTGCACGTGACCGCGGTCGCCGGCTCGTCGAGCGGCGCGCTGGTCGGCGGGCTGTTCGCCGCCGGCAAGCTCGGCGAGTACCGCGACTGGCTGTACGGCCTCAACCGCGCGCAGATGCTGCGGCTGCTGGACCCGGCGCTGGGCCGCTCGGCGCTGTTCGGCGGCGAGCGGCTGATCCGCGCGCTGCGCGACCTGACCGGCGACGTGCGCATCGAACAGCTGCCGATCCAGTTCACCGCGGTCGCCGTCGACCTGATGCGCCAGCGCGAGGTGTGGCTGCGCGAGGGCGACCTGTGGGACGCGGTGCGCGCGTCGTTCGCGATCCCGGGCGTGTTCACCCCGCACCGCGTGCACGGCCGCGACCTCGTCGACGGCGGGCTGCTGGCGCCGCTGCCGATCGCCGCGACGCGGCTGTCCGACGCGCACCGGCTGATCGCGGTCGACATGCACGGCTGGCCGACGCGGCCGCCGGGCAAGCCGGCCGAGGCGGTCGAGCCGGTGGAGTCGACGCCCGACCGGCTTGTCGCGGGCGCCGAGGCGCGCTTCGCGGCGTGGTTCGGCCGGCGCATGGACAAGGCCGCCGCGCCGCCGGCGGCGGGGGCCAACGGCCTCGGCGAGCTCGGCTTCACCGAGCTGATGGCGCGCTCGCTCGACACCATGCAGGCGCAGATCGCGCGCGTGCAGCTGGCGCTGGACCCGCCGGAGCTGGTGATCCGGATTCCGCGCGATGCCTGCCAGTTCTACGAGTTCTGGCGCGGCCGCGAGCTGGCCGAGATCGGCCGGCGCGAGGCTGACCGCGTGCTCGACGAAGCCGGCTACTGAGCGACGACGGCGGCGTGCGCGCCGCTCAGCGGGCGCGCGGCTTTTCGGCCTCGGCGTAGCCGGGCTGGCCTTCCTGCTCGGGCACCTGCGGCACGCGCACCAGCTTGGCGGTGTCGACGCCGTGGCCGGCCATGCGCCGCAGCAGGTCCTGGTACAGCGCTTCGTCGATCTGCGGCTGGCGCGCGAACACCCATGCCAGGTCGCGGCCGGGGTAACCGATCAGCGCCCACGAGTAGTCCGGGGCGACCTCGAGGATGCGGAACTTGGTCGGGATCACGCCGAAGAACCACGTGGTCCAGTCGCGGTCCCCGGAGTCGGGCTTGACCGTCGCGCGCGATTCGAACTGCTTCTCCGGCTCGCCGAAGCCTTCGCGGTAGACGTAGCGCACGCCGATCTTTCCCGGCCCCGTCAGGGTGTACTCGTCGCGGCTGGCGACGTCGCCGTTCTCGGCGAAGTACGGCACGCGCGCGATCACGTGCCACGGGCCCATGAAGCGCTGCAGGTCGATCGGGGCGGCGCCGGCGACCGGGGGGGTCGAGCGGCAGGCCGACAGCAGCACCAGCGCCAGGCCGGCGACGGTGGCGAGCAGGAGGGGGCGGGAACGCGGCATCGGCAGCTCCGTGACGTCGGTGGGTACCGGGTAGCTACGCCGCCCGGCCCGTTCGGGAGGCGCCACCGTCGCCGACGTCCGGCGAACAGCGCGTCAACGGCGGTCGCAGCCGGTGAGATGGCCGGCGGCGATGGTGCCTCCATCCCGCCCGGAGCGCCGCCATGAAAGCCGCCATGACCGCCAAGACCCCGACCGACCGCCCCGTCCACCCGCTGCTCGACGCGGCGGTGCGCCACGCCGTCGCGGCGGGCACGGTGATCGTGCTGCTGGTCCCGTCCGCGCGCGGGGTGCACGCGGCGATCGGGTGGCTGCCGCTGTGGCTGGTGGCGATGCCGCTGCTGGCGTGGTGGGCGCTGCACGGATTCGCGCTGCCGCGCCGGGCTGCGCCGCCGGTCGCCGCCGCGCCGACCGTGCGCCCGCGCCGGCGCAGCGCTGAACAGGCGCGGCGCCGCAGCCGCGCGGGCGCGCGTCCGTCGGGCGGGGCCGCGGGCCGCGAGCTGGGGTGACTTCGGGCATTCCAGCGCGGCGCGGGCCCTGTGCTAGCGTGCCGGGCCCTGTCCCACAGCCGCTGGAGTGACCATGCCCGTTGCGAGTCGTGCCCCCGGAACCCTGCTGTCGCAGGCCTGCCAGAGCCTGATCGTCAGCGCCGGCCTGGCCGTGGCGGCCGTCGGACCCGCCAACGCCCAGACCAACCGCCCGGAGGCCCCGCAGGTGAACACCGCCAACGACCCGTACCTGTGGCTCGAGGATGTCGGTGGCGAAAAGGCCCTGTCGTGGGTGCGCGAGCGCAACGCCGTGACCGAGGCCGAGCTTGCCGCCAAGCCCGAGTTCAAGCGGCTGGAGGCGGACATCCGCGCGATCCTCGATTCGGACGCCAAGATCCCGGCGGTCGAGAAGATCGGCGACCACTACTACAACTTCTGGCGCGACAAGACCCACGAGCGCGGCCTGTGGCGCCGCACGACGCTCGAGGAGTACCGCAAGGCCAAGCCCACGTGGGAAACGGTCATCGACCTCGACGCGCTGAACAAGGCCGAGAACGAGAACTGGGTCTGGCACGGCGCGAACTGCCTGAAGCCGGTCGACCCGAAGGCCCCGGTCGAGCGCTGTCTGGTCGCGCTGTCGCGCGGCGGCGCCGACGCCGATGTGACCCGCGAGTTCGACCTGGCCACGAAGACCTGGGTCAAGGACGGCTTCTACCGCGCCGAGGCCAAGGGCGCGCTGGGCTGGATCGACCGCGACACCGTTTACGTCTACACCGACTTCGGCAAGGACGCGAAGGGCAACACCACGCTGACCAGCTCGGGCTACCCGCGCGTGGTCAAGCAGTGGACGCGCGGCACGCCGATGGCCGACGCCACCGCGGTGTACGAAGGCACCGGCGAGGACATGTACATCGCCGCGTACCGCGACGACACCCGTGGCTTCGAGCGCGACTTCGTCAGCCGCACGATCGCGTTCTACAACGACGAGCTGTACCTGCGCACGCCCGCCGGCCTGACGAAGGTCGACGCGCCGAACTCGGCCAACAAGGTCGTGCACAAGCAGTGGCTGATGCTCGAGCTGCGCGAGCCGTACGCCGCCGGCGGCACGACCTACCCGGCCGGCAGCCTGCTGGCGACGAAGTTCGACGACTTCATGGCCGGCAAGCGTGTGTTCACCGCGCTGTTCACGCCGACCGAGCGCGCCTCGCTGTCGAGCTTCACGTGGACGAAGAACAAGCTCGTGCTGAACGTGCTCGAGGACGTCAAGAACCGGCTCTCGGTGCTGACGCCCGGCGACGGCGCGTGGGCGAGCGAACCGTTCACCGGTGCGCCGGCGTTCGGCACGCTGACGGTGTCGGCGGTCGACGCCGACGACAGCGACGCGGTGTGGCTCAGTGCCGCTGACTACCTGACCCCGAGCACGCTGGCGCTGGCCACGCTCGGCCAGGCGCCGGAAGTGCTGAAGTCCAACCCGGCGTTCTTCGACGCCTCGCGCCACGCGATCGAGCAGCACTTCGCCACCAGCGCCGACGGCACCCGCGTCCCGTACTTCATGGTGCGGCCGAAGGACCTCGCGTTCGACGGCACCGCGCCGACGCTGCTGTACGGCTACGGCGGCTTCGAGGTCTCGGAGCTTCCGCGCTATTCGGGCGCGGTCGGCAAGGGCTGGCTCGAGAAGGGCGGCGTGTACGCGGTTGCCAACATCCGCGGCGGCGGCGAGTACGGCCCGCGCTGGCACCAGGCCGCGCTGAAGGCCAACCGCTACAAGGCCTACGAGGACTTCGCCGCGGTCGCCCGCGACCTCGTCGCGCGCAAGGTCACCTCGCCGCAGCACCTCGGCGCGCAGGGCGGCAGCAACGGCGGCCTGCTGACCGGCAACATGCTGACCCAGTACCCGGAGCTGTTCGGCGCGATCGTCGTGCAGGTGCCGCTGCTCGACATGCAGCGCTACCACAAGCTGCTGGCCGGCGCGTCGTGGATGGCCGAGTACGGCAATCCGGACACGGCCGACTGGGAGTTCATCCGCACGTTCTCGCCGTATCACCTGTTCGACCCGAAGCGAGACTACCCGGCGACGATTTTCATGACCTCGACCCGCGACGACCGCGTCCACCCGGGCCACGCGCGCAAGATGATGGCGCGCATGCTCGAGGCGGATAAGGACGTGCGCTACTACGAGAACATCGAAGGCGGCCATGGCGGTTCGGCCAACAACGCGCAGGCCGCGCACATGAGCGCGCTGGCGTTCACGTTCCTGTGGAACGAACTGGGCGGCAAGGGCGGTGGCGGCGCGGCGGCGTCGGCGAAGTAGCCGCGCCGAGGCGGCGGGCGCTTCGCGGCGTGCGTGACTGTCGGTGCTCCGCTGCCCTTGATGCGGGGATGACTGAGCCTGTCGCTGTCGCTGTCGCTGTCGCTGTCGCTGTTGAATGAATCGCGGGCGAGGGGCGATCGCCCCAGACCCGAAGGGCGCCGCACATGGATGTGCGGCGTTTTCCGACTGAGCCAGGATGGCGAGTCGGAAAATCCTGGCGGGGCCTGTCCGTCGCGACGGGAGATCTGTCGAGGAAGCCGTTTCTTTTGGTTACTTTTCTTTGGGCGAGCAAAGAAAAGTGACTCGCCGACAGGCGAAAGCCGTTGCTGTTGCTCTTGGCATTAGAGGTGAACATCCAAAACTTCCGCCGCTGTTGCGGCGGGTAACGTTTCTTTGCTGGTGCAGAGTCCGAGTGGATTCCCTGACGCTCAAAAAGTCGCCAATTCTCCTGACAACCCCCTCCCGTGCGACCAGCTGCTTTCGCCGGGATCTTTCGACACGCGTCCCTGCCGTGTCGAAAAACGCCGCACATCCCTGTGCGGTGCCCTCCGGGTCTGGTGAGGGCGGCCACGTTCCAGCTTGTTCGTGGGTCAAAGGCTTCAAGTCAAAGGCGGCAGCCGCCGCGATACGTGATACGTGATACGTGATACGTGATCCAACCCAGTTGCAAACCCGCCGTCGGACCCCATCCATGAAACCCACCCTGCTGTTGGCGACGCTGCTGATGACCACTTCCCCGATTCTCGCCGCCGATCTCCCGCCGCCGCCGGACGCGCCGCGCCAGCCGTTCGAGGTCAAGGCACCGCACGGCGCCACGCGCAGCGACGAGTACTACTGGCTGCGCGACGACAAGCGCCAGAAGCCGGAGGTGCTCGACTACCTGAAGGCCGAGAACGCCTACGTCGACGCCTACATGCAGCGGCTCAAGCCGCTGGAGAACCGCCTGTACGACGAGATCGTCGGGCGCATCAAGCAGGACGACAGCTCGGTGCCGTACCGCGAGCGCGGGCACTGGTACTACTCGCGCTTCGAGACCGGCAAGGACTACCCGATCTACGCGCGCCGCGCCGGCACGATGGACGCCGCCGAGCAGGTGCTGCTCGACGTCAACGCGATGGCCGCCGGCAAGGACTACTTCAGCGTCGGCGACTGGGAAGTCAGCCAGGACAACGCGCTGCTGGCCTGGGCCGAGGACGCGGTCGGCCGCCGCCAGTACACGATCCGGATCAAGGACATCGCCAGCGGCAAGGTGTTCGATGACGTGATCACCGGCGTGTCGGCCAACCTGGTGTGGGCCGACGACAACCGGACGCTGTTCTACGTCGAGAACGACCCGGAAACGCTGCTGACGGTGCGGGTCAAGAAGCACGTGCTCGGCACGCCGGCCTCGCAGGACGTGGTCGTCTACGAGGAAGAGGACGACAGCTTCTACATGGGCATCGGCCGCACCCGCGACGACCGGTTCATCTGCATCGGCGTCGACAGCACCGTGTCGAGCGAGGCGCGCTGCGCGCCAGCCAGCGACCCGCGCGAGTTCACCGTGCTGGCCCCGCGCGAGCGCGATGTCGAGTACAGCGCCGACCACTTCGGCGGCCGCTGGGTGATCCGCACCAATGCTGGCGGCGCAAAGAACTTCAAGCTGGTCACCGCGCCGACCGGGTCCACCTCGCGCGCGCAGTGGACCGACTGGGTCGCGCACCGCGACGACGTGTTCATCGACGGCTTCGAGCTGTTCGACGGGTTCACCGCGATCGCCGAGCGCTCCGACGGCCTCGAGCGCCTGCGCCTGCTGAAGGGCGACGCGGAGGAATACGTCAAGGCCGACGAGCCGGCGTACTCGATGGGGCTGGACGTCAACGCCGAGCCGGACACCGACTGGCTGCGCTACAGCTACACGTCGCTGACCACGCCGGTGACGACGTACGAGTTGAACGTGCGCACCGGCGAGCGCCGCGAACTCAAGCGCCAGCCGGTGATCGGCTACGACCCGTCGAAGTACACGACCGAGCGGGTCTGGGCGACCGCGCGCGACGGCACCCGCGTGCCGGTGTCGCTGGTCTACCGCAACGGCTACCAGCGCGACGGCAGCGCGGCGATGCTGCAGTACGCGTACGGCAGCTACGGCAGCTCGACCGACCCGAACTTCAACCTGCCGGTGGTCAGCCTGCTCGACCGCGGCGTGGTCTACGCGATCGCGCACATCCGCGGCGGCCAGGAGATGGGCCGCGCGTGGTACGACAGCGGCAAGCTGTTCAACAAGAAGAACACCTTCACCGACTTCATCGACGTGACCGACTTCCTCGTCGCGCAGGGCTACGCGGCGAAGGACCGCGTCGCCGCGTACGGCGGCAGCGCCGGCGGCCTGCTGATGGGCGCGATCTCGAACATGGCGCCGGACCGCTACGCGGTGATCCTGTCGCAGGTGCCGTTCGTGGACGTGGTGACGACGATGCTCGACCCGTCGATCCCGCTGACCACCAACGAGTACGACGAGTGGGGCAACCCGGAGAAGCAGGACTATTACGACTACATGCTGTCGTACTCGCCGTACGACCAGCTGTCGAAGCAGGCGTACCCGGCGATGTTCGTCGGCACCGGGCTGTGGGACTCGCAGGTGCAGTACTGGGAGCCGGCGAAGTACGTCGCCCGCCTGCGCGACCTGAACACCTCGGGCCGGCCGGTGCTGTTCCGCACCAACCTCGACGCCGGCCACGGCGGCAAGTCGGGCCGCTTCCGCCGCTACCGCGAGCTGGCGGAGATGTACGCGTTCCTGCTCGACCGCCTCGGTGCCGACGGCGCCGGCGGCGTCGCGGCCGCGAAGTAGGGCTCGCCTCGCCGCCGCACGTCCCGCGACGGGGCGGTGCGGGGGCGCGCGTGTCCCGGGCGCGCATTAAGCTGGAACGGTGAGCCGCCCGCCCGTGCCCGACCGCGACGAAGCGCACCCGCCCATCGCCACCCGATGGCGCTGGGCGTGGTGGCTGCTGGCGTATGCCAGCCTCGCGCTCGGGCTGGTCGGCGTGCTGCTGCCCGGGCTGCCGACGGTGCCGTTCGTGCTGCTGGCCGCTTTCGCGGCCGCGCGCGGTTCGCGGCGGCTGCATGGCTGGCTGCTGGCGCACCGCCAGTTCGGCCCGGTGATCCGCGACTGGGACGCGTACGGCGCGGTCAGCCGCCGGGCCAAGCGGCTCGCGCTGACGATGATGGCCGCCTGCGCGGTGATCCTGTTCCTGACCGCGCCGCGCTGGTGGATGGCGGCGATCGGCACCGCGTTCATGGCCGCCGTCGGCACCTGGCTGTGGGCGCGGCCCGAGCCGCCGCCGCGCCCGCCGTCGCATTGAGCGGGCACGGCGCCGCGCTACACTGCGGCGCATGAACCTGAAGACGCTTGCCGTACTGATCGCGCTGTCGCTGCCGCTCGCCGGCTGCGGCAACAAGGGCCCGCTGGTGCTGCCGCAGAAGCCGGTGCCGGTCGAGGAATCGATGCCGCTGGAGGCGCCGCCGGAGCCGGCCGACGCCACCGTCGAAGCCACCACCGACGCGCCCCCCGCCGACGCCGACGCCGACGCGACCGTCGACGCAGATGCGGACGCGGACGCCGACACCGACGCCGACGCCGACGCCGACGCCGACGCCGACGCCGACGCCGACGCCGGCGCCGACGCGCTACCCCCGGCCGAGCCGCCGCCGACGCCGCTGCGCTGAGCCCCGGGGCCGCCATGCGCTTCAGCAAGATGCACGGCGCCGGCAACGACTTCGTCGTGCTGGACCTGCGCGACGGCATGGCGCCGCCGGACGCCTACGAGTGCCGGCGCCTCGCCGACCGCCACAACGGCGTCGGCTGCGACCAGATCCTGACGATCGAGTCGCCGCGCAGCGGCGAGTCGGTGGCCAGCTACCGGGTCTGGAACAGCGACGGTTCGACCTCGCAGCAGTGCGGCAACGGCGCGCGCTGCATCGCCGCGTGGCTCGCGCGCGACGCCGCCCGGCACGGCCATCCGCTCGGCGACTCCTTCGGCGTCGACAGCCCCTCCGGTACCCATGCGGTCGAACGCCTGCGCGGCGACGGGCGCGCGGGCGATGGCTTCCGCATCGCGATGGGCGTGCCCGAGTTCACCCCGTCGCGGATCCCGATGCACGGCGTCGACACGGCCGCGCCGGAGTACGTGCTGCAGATCCACGACACGGTGCTCGCGTTCGGCGCGGTGTCGATGGGCAACCCGCACGCGGTGATCGAGGTCGACGACGTCGACGCGGCGCCGGTCGCACAGATCGGCGCGCTGCTGCAGGCGAACGGGATGTTCCCGGAGTCGGTCAACGTCGGCTTCGCCCAGGTGCTATCGCGCGACCGCGTGCGCCTGCGCGTGTTCGAGCGCGGCGTCGGCGAGACCCTGGCCTGCGGCAGCGGCGCGTGCGCGGCCGCCGCGGTGCTGATGCGCCGCGGGCGTGTCGACCGCGCCGTGACGCTGGCGCTGCCCGGTGGAGAGCTGGAGGTGGCGTGGCCGGACGACGACGCCACGCTGACGATGGCCGGCCCGGCCGCATTCGTGTTCGAGGGGGAGTGGGAACGATGAGCGACACCGTGGAAAAGCTCGGCGCGCATGAAGTCGCGGCGTGGCTGCGCCGGCACCCCGGCTTCCTGAAGCAGTTCCCGGACCTGGCGCTGAGCCTGGTCGTGCCGCGCGACGAGGGCCCGGCCGCGTCGCTCGCGAGCTACCAGCTCGAAGTACTGCGCGACAAGAACCGCGAGCTGTCGCGGCGCCTGCAGGACCTGTTCGCGAACGCGCAGGAGAACGAGCGGCTGGCCGTGCGCACGCACCAGCTGACGCTGGCGCTGATGCGACAGGGCACCGCCGGCGACACGCTGCGCGCGATGGCGGCATCGTTGGCCGAGGACTTCAACGGCGACCTCGTGCGGCTGGTTGTGTTCGAGCCGATCGCCGGTCTCGAGGAAGCCGACTGGCTGCAGGTCATTGACGCCGGCGATGCCCGGCTGGCCCCGTTCCGCGACTGCCTCGCCGACGGCGAGCCGATCTGCGGCCGGCTGCAGCCGGAGAAGCACGCGCTGCTGTACGGGCTGCGCGCCGAGGACGTGGAGTCGACGGCGCTGCTGCCGCTGCCCGGCGTCGGCCTGATCGCGGTCGGCAGCCGCGACGCGAACCGCTTCTTCCCTGGCATGGGCACGCTGTTCCTGCGGATGATGGGCGAGTCGCTCGCCACCGCGCTGCGGCGCTTCCAGGGCTGATCCGCGCGGCGCGCGCATGCAGCCGGTGCCGCTCGCCGCGATCGAGGACTACCTGTCGCACCTGCGCGTCGAGCGCGCGGTGTCGGCGCACACGCTCGACGCCTACCGGCGCGACCTCGACGCGCTCGCGCAGTGGGCGCACGCGGCCGGGCACGACGTCGTCGCGCTGCAGGCCGAACCGCTGCGCGCATTCGTCGCTGCCGAACACCGCCGCGGGCTGTCGCCCAAGAGCCTGCAGCGCCGGCTGTCGGCGTGCCGCAGCTTCTACGGCTGGCTGCTGAAGCAGGGGCGCATCGCCGCGAGCCCCGCGGCGGCGATCAAGGCGCCGAAGGCGCCGCGCAAGCTGCCGCAGGTGCTCGACCCCGACGAGGCCAAGGCGCTGGTCGAGGTGCCGACCGACGCGCCGCTGGGCCTGCGCGACCGCGCGCTGCTCGAGCTGTTCTATTCGTCGGGCCTGCGCCTGAGCGAGCTGTGCGCACTGCGCTGGCGCGACCTGGCGCTCGACGACGGCCTCGTCACCGTGCTCGGCAAGGGCAGCAAGCAGCGCAGCGTGCCGGTCGGTTCGCACGCGCGCTCGGCGCTGGCGCAGTGGCGCGCGTCGACCGGAGCCGGCAGCGACGCGTTCGTGTTCCCCGGGCGCAGCGGGGCGATCAGCCCGCGTGCGGTGCAGCAGCGGCTGCGCGTGCTTGCCCAGCGCCAGGGCCTGTTCAAGCGCGTGCACCCGCACCTGCTGCGGCATTCGTTCGCCAGCCACGTGCTCGAGTCGTCCGGCGACCTGCGTGGCGTGCAGGAGCTGCTCGGCCATGCCGACATCGCCACGACGCAGATCTACACGCACCTCGATTTCCAGCACCTGGCCAAGGTGTACGACGCGGCGCACCCGCGGGCCAAGCGCAAAGCGTAGGGCGGGCTCGAGCCGGCCGGCTGCGGGGTGTTTGCGTCGTCGATGCCGCATGCCATCGTCTACAGCCGTGGGCTTCGATGGGCGTAACCGAGGCGGAGCGATGGCGGCGGCGTGAGCCCACCCGACGCCCGCCCCACGACCGCCCTCCATGCGTCCCGCGCCGCCCGTGCCGGGGCTGCCCACGTCCTGCGTCGAGCACGCCCGGCCCTGGCGCTTGAACGGGTCGGCCCCGGCCCCACGTTGGTGGGACCCCCACGGAGGTCGCATGGACCCCAGCCAGAACCCCACCACGTTCCACGCCACGACCATCGTATCGATCCGCCGCGACGGCCGCGTCGCGGTCGCCGGCGACGGCCAGGTCACGCTCGGCCACACGGTGATGAAGTCCAACGCGCGCAAGGTGCGCCGGCTCGGCCGCGACGGCCAGGTGCTGGCCGGCTTTGCCGGCGCGGCGGCCGACGCGTTCACCCTGTTCGAGCTGTTCGAGGCCAAGCTCGAGAAGCACGGCCAGCTGACCCGCGCCGCGGTCGAGCTGGCCAAGGACTGGCGCACCGAGCGCCGGCTCGGGAAGCTCGAGGCGCTGCTGGTCGTCGCCGACCGCGACACCTCGCTGATCATCAGCGGCACCGGCGACGTGATCGAGCCGGAGGACGGCATCGTCGCGATCGGCTCGGGCGGCATGTACGCGCTGTCGGCCGCGCGCGCGCTGGCCCAGCACACCGCGCTCGACGCCCGCACGATCGCGGTCGAGGCGCTGAACATCGCCGGCGACGTGTGCATCTACACCAACCGCAACGTCGTCGTCGAAGAACTCTGATCGCTGCCCGTCGCCGACCGCCGCCGCGCCACGCCATCTGGCGCGCGCCGTCGCGACCCTGCCCCCCACAGGACCCGAGATGACCCCCAAGCCCGACACCAGTTCCGCCTCCATGACCCCGCGCGAGATCGTGCAGGAGCTCGACCGCCACATCGTCGGCCAGAACGCGGCCAAGCGCGCGGTCGCGATCGCGCTGCGCAACCGCTGGCGGCGCATGCAGCTGCCGGCCGAGCTGCGCAACGAGGTCATGCCGAAGAACATCCTGATGATCGGCCCGACCGGCGTCGGCAAGACCGAGATCGCGCGGCGGCTGGCGACGCTGGCCAACGCGCCGTTCGTCAAGGTGGAGGCCACGCGCTTCACCGAGGTCGGCTACGTCGGCAAGGACGTCGAGCAGATCGTCCGTGACCTCGCCGACACCGCGGTCAAGCTGTACCGCGAACAGGCCAAGCAGCGCGTGCGCAGCCAGGCCGAGGAGCGCGCCGAGGAGCGCATCCTCGACGCGCTGCTGCCGCGCCGCGCGCCGGCGACCACGATGTTCGGCTTCAACCCGCAGGAGGCCGCCAAGGACGAGGCGTCCGCACACCAGCACTCGCCCGAGGCCAGCGACACCCGCGCCAAGCTGCGCCGGCAGCTGCGCAGCGGCGCGCTCGACGACCGCGAGATCGAGGTCGAGGTCGCGATGAACGTCGGCGTCGACATCATGGCGCCGCCGGGCATGGAGGAGATGGGCCAGCAGCTGCGCCAGGTGTTCTCGCAGATGGCCGGTGCCAAGACCCACTCCAAGACGCTGACGGTGCGCGCCGCGCGCGCGCAGCTGACCGAGGACGAAGCCGGCAAGCTGGTCAGCGAGGACGACGTGCGCGAGGCGGCGATCGAGGCCTGCGAGCAGCACGGCATCGTCTTCATCGACGAGATAGACAAGGTCGCCAAGCGCGGCGAGTCCGGCCTGTCCGGCGGCGACGTCAGCCGCGAGGGCGTGCAGCGCGACCTTCTGCCGCTGGTCGAAGGCTCGACCGTCAGCACCAAGTACGGGCCGGTCAAGACCGACCACATCCTGTTCATCGCGTCGGGCGCGTTCCACCTGGCCAAGCCGAGCGACCTGATCCCGGAGCTGCAGGGCCGCTTCCCGATCCGGGTCGAACTGACCGCGCTGAGCAAGGACGACTTCGTCCGCATCCTGACCGAGCCGAAGGCGGCGCTGACGACGCAGTACGTCGAGCTGCTGAAGACCGAAGGCGTGACGCTGGCGTTCGCGCCCGACGCGGTCGAGCGGCTGGCCGAGATCGCCGCGACCGTCAACGAGCGCCAGGAGAACATCGGCGCGCGGCGCCTGCACACCGTGCTCGAGCGCCTGCTCGACACGCTCAGCTACGAAGCGCCCGACCGCGGCGGCAGCGCGCTGACGATCGACCGCGCCTACGTCGATGCGCACCTGGGCGAGCTGGTGCAGGACCCGGACCTGAGCCGCTACATCCTCTGATCGGCCGGCGGCGTCAGCTGGCCTGCGGCTCGACGACGACCTCGCAGCGCACCGAGTTGGCGATGAAGCAGTTGCGGTGCGCCGATTCGTGCAGCCGGGCCAGTGCGTCGGCGTCGGGCGCGTCGCCGCCGAACGCCACGCGCGGGCGCAGCACCACCCGCGTGATCGCCAGGCGCCCGTCGGCATTCTTGTCCAGCGTGCCGACCGCGTCGTCCTCGTAGCGATCGATGACGAGCTGCTTCTTCGCCGCGATCGCGAGGAACGTCAGCATGTGGCAGCCCGACAGCGCGGCGACCAGCGCCTCTTCCGGATCGACCGCGTCGGCGGCGCCGCCGTAGCCCGGCGCGGCCGACGCGCGAAGGGTCTGGCCGGAATCGAAGCTCCACGCGTGCTCGCGCGGGTAGCCGGCGTCGAACGCGCGGTCGTCGCGCGACCAGCGGATCGAGGCGGTGTGCTCGGACATGGGGGAACTCCTCGGAACGGAGGGCCGATTATCGGTCCATCGTCCAGGGCGCACGGGGTCGGGACGGCGTCGCGATGGCTCGCGATGGGCGTCGATCTCGGGCCGACGCCGCCCCATTGCGGACCGGTCCGCGCGACGCCCCCGCCGCCGCGGCGACCGGTGCCGTCGCCGCGCCGCGTTGGAACTGTCGGGTCCGGGTCCATGCGGCAGTGCACAACCGTGTTCAGCCGCGCCCGGGCGTATGGTCGGCGCTCGCGTCCGTACAGGGGCGGCGCGGACCTTGGCAGTCCACTCAACGGGGAACCCTTGCATGAAGCAGCATTCGCTCGCCGCCGCGCTGGTCGCGGCCCTCGCGCTGTCCGCCACTGCCGCCGCCACCGCCGCCGGGCCCGACCCCGACCGCGTGATGGTCAAGTTCCGTCCGGGCGCCGCGGCGCAGGTCGAGAACGCCCTGCGCGCCGCCGGCGGCCGCATCCACCTGCAGCTGGCGCCGCAGCGCGTGTTCGCCGTCAGCGTGCCGGCCCAGGCGCTGGCCGGACTGCGCAACAACCCGAACATCGAGTACGTCGAACTCGACGCGCCGCGCTATCCGAGCGCGCAGACCACGCCCTACGGCATCAACAACGTGCAGGCCCCGGAAACGTGGGCGGTCGGCGCCGACGGCACCGGCATCAAGGTGTGCGTGATCGACTCGGGCATCAACGCCGCGCACGAGGACTTCGCCGGCGTGTCGATGACCGGCTACCCCAGCGGCTGGAACAGCGACAGCTGCGGCCACGGCACCCACGTCGCCGGCACGATCGCCGCGGCCAACAACAGCGTCGGCGTGGTCGGCGTCAGCCCGGGCAAGGTCTCGCTGCACGTGGTCAAGGTGTTCGACGGTGCCAGCTGCGGTTGGAGCTACGCGTCGACGCTGGTCGACGCCGCCAACCGCTGCGCGTCGGCCGGTGCCAAGGTCATCAACATGAGCCTCGGCGGCTCGACCAGCAGCGCAACCGAAAGCAACGCGTTCGCCACGCTCGACAGCCAGGGCATCCTCAGCATCGCCGCGGCCGGCAACGCGGGCAACAGCAGCAACAGCTACCCGGCCTCGTACCCCAGCGTGATGTCGGTGGCCGCGGTCGACCAGAACAACGCCAAGGCATCGTTCTCGCAGTTCAACGCGCAGGTCGAGATCGCCGGGCCGGGCGTCGGCACGCTCAGCACCTACCCGTTCCGCAGCGCCTCGATGAGCGTCGGCGCGTCGAGCTACATCGTCTCGGCGATGGAAGGCTCGGTGCAGTCCACCGCAGGCGGCGCGCTCGTCAACGGCGGCCGCTGCACCGCGGCGGGCAGCTGGGCAGGCAAGGTCGTGCTGTGCGAGCGCGGCGACGTCAGCTTCGCCGACAAGGTCAACGCGGTCACCGCCGGTGGCGGCGTCGCCGCGGTGGTCTACAACAACGCGCCGGGCGGCTTCTCCGGCACGCTCGGCACCGGCGTGACGTCGACCATCCCGGCGCTGAGCATGAGCCAGGAGGACGGCCAGTCGCTGGTCGCCGGCGCGATCGGCCAGAACGCGGCGGTGAGCTCGGTGACCCAATCCAACACCAGCGGCTACGCCTACCTCGACGGCACGTCGATGGCGACGCCGCACGTGGCCGGCGTGGCCGCGGTGGTGTGGAGCGCCAAGCCGACCGCGACCAACGCGCAGGTGCGCAGCGCGCTGACCTCGACCGCGCTCGACCTCGGCGCCGCCGGCCGCGACACCAGCTACGGCTACGGCCTGGTGCAGGCCTTCGACGCGACCGAGGCGCTGCTCGGCGGCGGTGGCGGCGAACCGGCGCCGGCGCCCTCGGGGCTGACCGCCAGCAACCTCGGCACGGTCAAGGGCAAGGTCTCGGTCGGGCTCGCCTGGAGCGGCGGCGCGGTCACGATAGACGTGTACCGCAATGGCGCGAAGGTGAAGTCGGCCATCAGCAACACCGGCGCGACCAACGACGCGGTCAAGGTGCGCGGCAGCGGCACGCTGACCTACCAGGTGTGCAACGCCGGTACCACGAGCTGCTCGGGCAGCGCCACCGTCAACTACTGACGCGCGCAATCTCGGCGTCGACAGGGGCCCGCTTCGGCGGGCCCTTTCCGTTCGTCGCCTGTGGACCGGAGGGGCGCGGTCGGCGCGCGCGCGATCAGTCCTCGCCGATGTCCTCGTGCCAGACGTCCGGATTCGCGGCGATCCAGTCGCCGAGCATCGCGATGCATTCCTCGTCGGCCAGGTCGATCACGTTGACGCCGCTGGCGCGCAGCCAGTCGACGCCGCCGGCGAAGTTCACCGACTCGCCGACCACGACCGTGCCGATGTTGAACTGCCGCACCAGCCCGCTGCAGTACCAGCACGGCGCAAGCGTGGTGACCATGATCGTGTCGCGGTAGCGGCGCTGGCGGCCGGCCTTGCGGAAGGCGTCGGTCTCGCCGTGCACGGACGGGTCGCCCTCCTGCACGCGGCGGTTGTGGCCGCAGCCGAGCAGCACGCCGTCGTTGCGGTACAGCGCCGCGCCGATCGGAATGCCGCCCTCGGCCAAGCCCTGGCGGGCCTCGGCGATGGCGGTGGCGAGCAGGGCGCGGTAGTCGGGGGTCTCGAGGGTCATGCGGGCTCCGCGGCGCCGTGGCGGCGCAGCATGTCGACGTGGGGGATGCCGTCCTCGTCGTAGACGTCGGAGACGGCGACGAAGCCGGCGCGGCCGTAGTAGTGCACGAGGTGCGCCTGCGCGCCGATCTGCACGTCGCAGCCCGGCCACTCGCGCGCGACCAGCGCCAGCGCCTCGCGAAGGAGCGGCAGGCCGAGCCCGCGCCCGCGGAACGCCGGCGCGGTGACGATGCGGCCGATGCTCGGCTGCGGGTAGCTCAACCCCGGCGGCAGCACGCGCGCGTACGCGGCGAGCGCGCCGTCGACGCGGCCGCACAGGTGCCACGCCCGCGGGTGCAGGTCCTTGCCGTCGGCATCGAGGTAGGCGCAGGCTTGCTCGACGACGAACACCGCGCTGCGCAGCGCCAGCAGTTCGTACAGCGCATCCGGCGCCAGTTCGGCGAATCGGCACGCGTGCCAGTCGACGGCGGGCGGGGCGAGGGCGGCGGGCTCGTGCATGCGGCCATGATGCCAGCGCAGCGCCGAGCGGGTCCGGCGCGGGCGCGCGTCGCGCGACACGCGCCGCCGCCGAGCGCCCGGCTGCGCGGGTTCGGCCGCTTCCCCGCGATCGGCGATAATCGGCGCATGAACGAGACCCGCCCCCCGTCGGACCCCAGCGCCGGCAGTGCCCGTCCCGGCAGCGACCGCGCCGGCACCACCCACTTCGGCTTCCGCGACGTGCCGGTCGGCGACAAGCAGAAGCTGGTCGGCGAGGTGTTCTCGTCGGTGGCCGGCAAGTACGACCTCATGAACGACCTCATGAGCCTCGGCATCCACCGGGTCTGGAAGCGCTATTTCGTCGGCACCGCGCAGGTCAAGCGTGGCGACCGCGTGCTCGACCTGGCCGGCGGCACCGGCGACATCGCGCTGCTGCTGCGCGACCGCGTCGGCGACGCCGGCAGCATCGTGCTCGGCGACATCAACGGCGAGATGCTTCGCGTCGGCCGCGACCGCATGACCGATGCCGGCAAGGTCGCCGGCTTCGAGTACGTGCAGCTCAACGCCGAGAAACTGCCGTTCCCGGACGCCAGCTTCGACCTGGTCACGATCGCGTTCGGGCTGCGCAACGTCACCGACAAGGACGCCGCGCTGCGCGAGATGCACCGCGTGCTGAAGGTCGGCGGCCAGGCGCGCGTGCTCGAGTTCTCCGAGGTCACCGCCGAGTGGTTCAAGCCGATCTACGACTTCCACTCGTTCAACATCCTGCCCCGGCTGGGCAAGCTGTTCGCCGGCGACAGCGGCAGCTACCAGTACCTGGCCGAAAGCATCCGCAAGCACCCGCCGCAGGCCGAGCTGAAGGCGATGATGGAGGCCGCCGGCTTCGCCCGCTGCAGCTTCCGCAACCTGTCCGCCGGCATCTGCGCGATCCACACCGGCTACAAGGCGTAGGCCTGCGCGGGCCCGCCGTCGCGGCGCGTCCAACCGCCGCGACGGCCGGTCATCCCCCCGACGGGAAGTCGGTGTTGCCATCACGACGGCTCGCGCGCAGCCCAGCGCGGCTTCCGCGCTGAGGTGCCGCGCGGAGGCCGCGCACGTTGGCCTGCGCCCGCCCGACGACTGAATGCGTGGCCCCGGGGGTCACGCGCCCGCGGCGGGGGCCGGCGCTAAACTCGCGGCTTTCCACCACCGCAGGCCTCCCATGCGCTATTCCGTCCTGACGATCTGCCTCGCCGCCGCGCTCGCCGGTGGCTGCCAGCGCGATGCCGCGCCGACTGCCGAGCCCGCGACCCCGGCCGCCGCCGCGCCGGCGACCGCCGACGCGCGGCTCGACGAGCATTCGTACGCGCAGCCGGACAAGGTCCGCACCCAGGACCTCGCGCTCGCGCTGAAGGTCGACTTCGACGCCAAGACCCTGTCGGGCAGCGCGACGTACACGCTGGAGTGGCTGGACCCGAAGGCCACGCAGCTGGTGCTCGACACCCGCGACCTGACGATCGAGAAGGTCGTCGGCGAGCGCGAGGACGGCAAGTGGGTCGACCTGCCGTTCGCGCTGGCGCCGGAGGACGAGACGCTCGGCAGCAAGCTGACGATCGAGGCGCCGCAGCGCAATCCGCGCATCCGCGTCACCTACACGACGTCGCCGGAGGCTTCGGGCCTGCAGTGGCTGACCCCGGCGATGACCGAGGGCAAGAAAACGCCCTTCATGTTCAGCCAGTCGCAGCAGATCCACGCGCGTTCGTGGGTGCCGCTGCAGGACACGCCGATGGTGCGCTTCACGTACACCGCCAAGGTGACGTCGCCGCAGGACGTGATGGTGCTGATGAGCGCCGACAACGACCCGAACGCCGCGCGTGACGGCGACTACACGTTCTCGATGCCGCAGAAGATCCCGTCGTACCTGCTGGCGATCGCTGCCGGCGACCTGGTGTTCAAGCCGATCAGCGCGCGCAGCGGCGTGTGGGCCGAGCCGACCGCGGTCGACAAGTCGGTCGCCGAGTTCGCCGACACCGAGAAGATGATCCAGGCCAACGAGGCGCTGTACGGCCCGTACCGCTGGGACCGCTACGACATGCTGGTGCTGCCGCCGTCGTTCCCGTACGGCGGCATGGAGAACCCGCGCCTGTCGTTCATCACCCCGACGGTGATCACCGGCGACAAGTCGCTGGTCGCGCTGATCGCGCACGAGCTCGCGCACAGCTGGTCGGGCAACCTGGTGACGTTCGCGACGTCGAAGGACGCGTGGCTCAACGAAGGCTTCACCAGCTACGTCGAGAACCGCATCATCGAGGAGCTGTACGGCAAGGAGCGCGCCGACATGGAGAACGTGATCGAGCGCAACGAGCTGGCCAGCGAGTTCAAGACCATCGACCCGTCGCTGCAGGTGCTGTCGCTGAAGCCGGGCACGCTGAAGGATCCGGACGGTTCGAGCAGCGCGACCGTCTACACCAAGGGCGCGTGGTTCCTGCAGTTCCTCGAGCAGCGCTTCGGCCGCGAGGTGTTCGATCCGTTCCTCAAGGGCTACTTCGACCACTTCGCGTTCCAGAGCATCCCGACCACGACCTTCCTCGAGTACCTGAAGGCGAACCTCATCGACAAGCACCCGGGCAAGGTGACGATGGCCGAGGTCGAGCAGTGGGTGTACGAGCCGGGCGTGCCGGACAGCGCGCCGAAGACCGCTTCGCCACGCTTCGATGCGGTCGACGCCGCGCGCAAGGCGTGGCTCGACGCCGGCACGCTGCCGGACGCCAAGCTCAGCGCCGGGTGGACCACGCAGGAGTGGGTGCATTTCCTCGAGGGCATGCCGGAGACGCTCAGCGTCGACCAGCTGTCCGCGCTCGACGCCGCGTACCGCTTCACCGGCACGCCGAACGGCGAGATCGCGCAGCGCTGGTACCCGCTCGCCGTGCGCAGCGGCTACACCCGCGCGAACGATGCGATCGCCGCGTTTCTGCAGACCATCGGCCGGCGCAAGCTGATCATGCCGACCTACGAGGCGCTGGTGAAAACCCCCGAAGGCCTGAAGCTCGCCGAGGAAACCTTCGCCAAGGCGCGGCCGGGCTACCACCCGATCACCACCGGCTCGGTCGAGGGCGTGATCGCCAAGGCCAAGGCGCCGCCGGCCGCGAAGTAGCCGGTGGCTGCGACGGCGTCGCGCCGCATGCGCTTCGTTGCGGCCGCCGTGCTGGCGGCCGTGCTCGGCGCCGCTGCGCTCGTCGCATCCGATCCGTACGCACTGGTGCGCGCGCAGTTCGCGCGCCAGCGCGTCGCGACGGGCCTGGACAAGGCGACCGTCGACGTCGCCGGCCACCGCTGGGTCTATGCCCACGCCGACGACGCGCCGCCCGGCGCGCCGCTGGTGGTGATGGTGCACGGCTTCACCGGCAGCAAGGAGAACTGGTACCCGCTGGCCGAACGCCTGCGCGACCGCTACCGCGTGGTCGTGCCGGACCTGCCGGGCTGGGGCGAGAGCCAGCGCATCGCCGGCGCCGATTACGGCTTTGGCGCGCAAGCCGAGCGCGTCGCGGCGTTTATAGAACGCATCGCCGGCGACGCGCCGACCGGCGAGGTCGTGCTGCTCGGTCACTCGATGGGCGGCGGCATCGCGGCGCTGGTGGCCGCGCGCCACTGGGACCTCGTCGACCGCATCGGCCTGCTCGACGCCGCCGGCGTGCGCTTCGCCGACAACCGGTTCGGCGTCGACGTGCTCGCCGGGCGCAACCCGTTCGAGGTGACCGATGCGGCTTCGCTGGACGCCTACCTCGACGTGCTGTTCCAGCGCGACGACGCGCGCCCGTGGATCCCGTGGCCGGCGTCGCGCGGCTACATCGACCGGCGCCGCGCGCAGGCTTCGTTCGAACAGGACGTGCTCGCGCGCATCGGACGCGGGCCGGAGCGCTTCGCGCCGGGCGACGCGGCGGTGGGCATCCGCCAGCCGGCGCTGCTGCTGTGGGGCGCCCAGGACCGCGTGATCGACCCGAGCGCGATGGGCCTTTACGCGCAGCGCATGCCGCACGCGACCCAGGTGCTGATCGACGACGCCGGCCACATGGCGCTGATGGAACACCCCGACGCGGTCGCCGCCGCGGTGACCGCACTGATCGAACGAGGACGGCCCCGATGATCCGACCGATGCTCCAGAGCATTCCACGCCCGCTGCTGCTGGCCACGCTGTGCACCGTCGCCCTGGCCGCCTGCCAGCGCGGCCCCGACCCCGCCGAACAGGCGGCCGCGGCCGCCGCCGAGGCCGCGCGGATCGAGGGGCAGGCCGAGGAGATCGCCGCGCGCTTCGACGCCGAGTTCGCCAAGGGCAACTGGGAGCTCGCCGCGATGCACGGCCAGGCGCTCAAGTCCGACTTCCCCGACAGCGCCGCGTTCAAGCGCATCGCCGCGCAGTTCGACGAGGCCAGCACCAAGGGCGACGCCGCGCGCGAGCAGCGCCGCATGCAGGGGCTGTGGTCGTACTCGCGCGTCCCGGCTGGCAAGGGCACGCAGGTGTCGGCGTCGATCTACGCGCGCGACGGCGTGCGGATCGACGGCGCCGCGCGGTCGGTGCGGCTGATCTTCCGCGACCACCCCGAGTGGGGCCGCAGCAGCTACCTGGTGCTCGAGTCCGGCGATTTCGACTGCTACGGCGGCTGCCGACTGAAGGTGGCCGTCGACGACGGCGCGGCGAAGTCGATGGCCGGCAGCCGGCCGAAGACCGACGAGGCGATCGCGATGTTCGTCGAGGACGAGCGCGCGCTGTGGCGGCTGGCGAAGTCCGCCGAGCGCACGCTGTCGATCGAGGTGCCGGTCAAGGGCGCCGGCAAGCACACCGCGGTGTTCGAGGTCGGCGGGCTCGACGCGGCGCAGCTGCCGGGCTGGAACTGAATCGCGCCGGATGGCGCGGGCGACCGACGACGGGCGGTCGTGTGCTGCGCCGCACCCAGGCGTAGCCTCGTTGCACGGCGGTGCGTCCCTGCGCCGCCGGCCCGTGCGCGACGGAACGGCGCACGCCAACGACGCGCGGCGCCTGCCCGAGCGCACCGTCCGCGCCTCGACCGAGGATGCCGCCATGCTCGCCCCCCGACTGCACAGCCTGCTCGACGAGGGCCACGCCCCGTACACCGAGATCCGCCACCCGCGCACGTTGACCGCGGTCGAGACCGCGGCGGCAGCGCACGTCGACCGCATGCTGTTCGCCAAGAGCGTCGTCGTTCGCATCGACGGCAAGCTCGCGCTGGTCGTGCTGCCGGCCGGCAACCGCGTCGACCTGACGCGCCTGTCGCGCGCGCTCGGCGAGGCGCCGGTGGAGCTCGCCAGCGAGGACGAGTTCCGCGGCGCGTTCCCCGACTGCGAACTCGGCGCGATGCCGCCGTTCGGCCACCTCTACGGCATGCCGGTCTATGTCGATTCGCGCCTGGCCCAGCAGCCGGAGATCGCGTTCAATGCCGGCACCCACACCGACGCGGTGCGGATGCCGTACACCGAGTTCGAACGCCTGGCCGAGCCGGAGCTGCTGTGGCTGGCGCATGTGATGTAGGCGACCGCCGCCGTCCCCCGGGGCCGACCGGGTAAGCTCGCGCAACGGCCGCGCCGCGGCCGACCCGTGGACGGTGCCGATGTACCTCGACCGCTTCTTCGCCGACCTGCCGGAAGCGCGTCAATGCGTGCACTGCCGCGGCGGGTCGCTCGACCTCGAGCTGCAGATGGCGTTCCAGCCGGTGGTCGACGCGGTCGAGCGCAGCGTCTACGCGTACGAAGCACTGGTGCGTGGGCCGAGCGGAGAGGGCGCCGGCCACCTGCTGCGCGACGTGTCGCCGGCGCAGCTGTACCTGTTCGACCAGACCTGCCGGGTGCTGGCGATCGACACCGCGGCGCGCCTCGGGCTGCGCGAGCGGCTGTCGCTGAATTTCTTCCCGAATGCGATGTACGAGGCCAGCAGCTGCATCCGCCTGACCCTGGCCGCGGCCGGCAAGGTCGGCATGCCGGTCGGGCAACTGGTGTTCGAGCTGTCGGAGGCCGAGCGCATCGACAACCCCGACCACGCGATGACGATCCTGCGCGAGTACCGCAAGCAGGGCTTCAACACCGCGATCGACGACTTCGGTGCCGGCTACGCGGGGCTGTCGCTGCTGGCCAGCTTCCAGCCCGACGTGGTCAAGATCGACCGCGCGCTGGTGGCCGGCATCGCCACGGCGCCGGCGCAGCGCGCGATCGTCGTCGGCGTGCTGTCGATCTGCGCGGCGCTGGGCTGCCGCGTCGTGGCCGAGGGCGTCGAGGACGTGCGCGACTACGCGGTGCTGCGCGAGCTGGGCGTGCGCCTGTTCCAGGGCCACCTGTTCGCGCGCCCGGTGATCGGCGCGCTGCCCGAGCCCGACTGGCACGCGTTCGGCTGAGGGCGCGCGGCGGCCGCCACCCGTGCGGGATGCGACGGGTTGCGCCGCGATTTCGCGGAGCGCGATGGCGGGCCGGGGCCCGCCCTAACGCGCGTAGCCGAACTGCTGCTTGAACTGCTCGGCGAACCCGGCGCAGTCGAAGCGCACGCCAGACCGGCACGGTGCAACGGCGATGCATGGGCCGTCGCCACGGCCCGCGGTACCCATCGCGCAGGGTCGCTTACAGTGCGTAGCCGAACTGCTGCTTGAACTGCTCGGCGAACTCGGCGTAGTCGAAGCGCTGGTTCTGCGTGCCCGGGTGCTCGACCTTCAGCGCGCCCATCAGGTTGCCCATGCGGCCGATCGTCAGCCAGTCGTAGCCCTTCTCGATGCCGAAGATCAGCCCGGCGCGGAACGCGTCGCCGCAGCCGGTCGGGTCGGTGACGCGGCGCTCGTGCGCCGGCGGGATGTCGTAGGTCTTGTCGGGCGTGTGGATCTGCGAGCCGTGCGGGCCGCGCGTGGTGATGTACGCCTTGACCCGCTTGACGATGTCGGCCTCGCTCCAGCCGGTGCGCTCCTGCAGCAGGTTCGACTCGTAGTCGTTGACGGTGACGTAGTCGGCCAGCTCGATGAACGCGCGCAGCTCCTCGCCGTTGAACAGCGGCATCGCCTGGCCCGGATCGAAGATGAAGGGAATGCCACCGTCGGCGAATTCCTGCGCGTTCTGCAGCATGCCCTCGCGCCCGTCGGGGCTGACGATGCCGAAGGTGATGCCGGCCACGTCGCGCACGTGGTTCTCGTACGAACGCATCATCGCGCCCGGATGGAACGCGGTGATCTGGTTGTTGTCGTGGTCGGTGGTGATGAACGCCTGCGGCGTGAACAGCTCCTCGATCTCCTTGACCTGGTCGAGGCGGATGCCGTGCTCGGTGAACCATTCGCGGTACGGGCCGAAGTCCTGGCCGACGGTCGCCATCGGCACCGGGTCGCCGCCGAGCAGCTTGAGGTTGTAGGCGATGTTGCCGGCGCAGCCGCCGAACTCGCGGCGCATCCGCGGGACCAGGAACGACACGTTCAGGATGTGCACCTTGTCCGGCAGGATGTGGTTCTTGAACTGGTCCGGGAACACCATGATGGTGTCGTAGGCCAGGGAGCCGCAGATCAGGGCTGACATCGGTTCGAACGTCCGTGGGCAGGCGGCCGGTGCCGCGCGGGCGCGTAGGGTAGCCGGTGACGTCCGGGGCGGCCAGAAGCGGCCTGCGGCCGGGGCGGTCCGGCGACTGCCGCTGCGCGTCACAAATCGCGCCAAAACGTTGATTCTCCTTGCTCCTGACGGCACGCGATTGCTAGTCTGGCGAGCCTGCTCCCGCCCTCCTGACGGCCACTTTCCCCGATGTTCAAGAAGTTTCGCGGCATGTTCTCCAACGACCTGTCCATCGACCTGGGCACGGCCAACACGCTCATCTACGTCCGCGGACAGGGCATCGTGCTGAACGAGCCGTCGGTGGTCGCGGTCCGCCAGGACCGCCTGATCGGCGGGACCCGCTCGGTCGCCGCGGTCGGCGCCGAGGCCAAGCAGATGCTCGGCCGCACCCCGGGGCACATCACCACGATCCGGCCGATGAAGGACGGCGTCATCGCCGACTTCACCTACACGGAGGAGATGCTCAAGCACTTCATCCGCAAGGTGCACAAGTCGCGCTTCCTGCGCCCGAGCCCGCGCGTGCTGGTGTGCGTGCCGTGCGGCTCGACCCAGGTCGAGCGCCGCGCGATCAAGGAGTCGGCCGAGGAGGCCGGCGCCCGCGAGGTCTACCTGATCGAGGAGCCGATGGCCGCGGCGATCGGCGCCGGCATGCCGGTGACCGAGGCGCGCGGCTCGATGGTCGTCGACATCGGCGGCGGCACCACCGAGGTCGCGGTGATCGCGCTGAACGGCATCGTCTACTCGGCGTCGGTCCGCATCGGCGGCGACCGTTTCGACGAATCGATCATCAGCTACGTGCGCCGCACCTACGGCACCCTGATCGGCGAGGCCACGGCCGAGCGGATCAAGCTCGAGATCGGCTGCGCCTACCCGCAGAAGGACCCGCGCTCGATGGAGGTGTCCGGCCGCAACCTCGCCGAGGGCGTGCCGAAGATGATCACGATCAGCGCCAACGAGGTCCACGAGGCGCTGCGCGAGCCGCTCAGCGGGATCGTGGCCGCGATCAAGCTCGCGCTCGAGCAGACCCCGCCGGAGCTGTGCGCCGACGTCGCCGAGCGCGGCATCGTGCTGACCGGCGGCGGCGCGCTGCTGCGCGACCTCGACCGGCT
This sequence comes from Cognatilysobacter tabacisoli, assembly GCF_003586305.1. Taxonomy (GTDB): domain Bacteria; phylum Pseudomonadota; class Gammaproteobacteria; order Xanthomonadales; family Xanthomonadaceae; genus Cognatilysobacter_A; species Cognatilysobacter_A tabacisoli. The sequence goes on from NZ_KZ987400.1 coordinate 543,228, forward strand.
GATCAGCGAGGAGACCGGCCTGCACGTGCAGATCGCCGACGACCCGCTGACGTGCGTGGCCCGCGGTGGCGGGCGCGCGCTGGAGCTGGTCGACATGCACGGCAACGAGTTCTTCGCACCCGAGTAAGTGCTGCGCGGGGGCGGCGCTGCCGTCGTCCCCGCCGTCCGGCCGCGGCTGTCGCCGCTGCCGCTTCTTCCTGCCGTCCCCCCCGCCGACCCTGCGCTGACCTGACGTGCCGCCCTACGCCGGTCCCTCCACCGCCGCCCGCTCGGGCGATGTCGCCGGCACGCTGAAGCTGCTGGCGTACCTGGCGCTGTCGGTGACCCTGATCCTGCTCGACCACCGCGGCGGCTGGCTCAACCAGGCGCGACGCCAGGCCGCCGTGCTGGTGCAGCCGCTGTGGCTGGTCGCCGGCCTGCCCGGGCGGCTGATGCAGACGATCAGCGAAGACGCCGGCACGATCTCCTCGTTGACCGAGGAGAACCGCCGCCTGCGCAACGAGCTGCTGGTCAGCCGCGCGCGCATGGCGCGGCTGGCGTCGGTCGCCTCCGACAACGCGCGGCTGCGCGGGCTGCTCGCCGCGGCCCAGCAGGGCGCGCTGGACGCCCAGCTCGCGCCGGTGCTCGACATCGACCTGGAGCCGACCCGCCAGCGGCTGGTGCTCGACGCCGGCAGCAGCGACGGGGTGCGCGTCGGCCAGAGCGTCATCGACGCCGGTGGCCTGATCGGCCAGATCATCGACACCACGCCGATGCACGCCACCGTGCTGCTGCTGACCGACCCGTCGCACGCGGTGCCGGTCGCGCTGGCGCGCAACGGCGTGCGGCTGGTCGCGTACGGCACCGGCCGCACCGACCGGCTGCAGCTGTCGAACGTGCCGCTGTCGACCGACATCAAGGTCGGCGACGTGCTGGTGACGTCCGGCCTCGGCGGGCGCTTCGCCGCCGGCTTCCCGATCGGCACCGTCACCGCGCTGCGGCCCGACGAGAGCCGTGCGTTCCTCGTCGGCGACGTGCGCCCGGCCGCGCAGCTCGACCGCGGCCGCGACGTGCTGATCCTGCGCACCGCGCCGGCGCGGCCGGTGATCGGCCCGACCGCGCCGCTGGCGAACGCCGGCGCAGTCCGGATCGACGGACTGCAGGTCGAGGCGCCGCCGGCGCCCGCAGCCGCGTCGGCGCCGGCTCCGGCGTCCGCGGCGGGGCAGGGTGCCGGTCCAACGCCCGCGTCGCCGGCCGCGCAAACACCGCCCGGCGCTGGGCCGCCAGCGGCGACCGCCGCGCCGCCGGCATCGCCCGCGTCGCCCGCCACGGCGCCGCCGGGCCCGCCGTCCACGCCGCCGGCCACCGGGGAGCGCCGCTGATGCGCGCCCGTTCGCCGTGGCTGCGTCCGGCCAGCCTTGTCGCCGCGCTGCTGCTCGGCCTGCTGCCGCTGGCGCCGGCGCTGCAGCCGCTGCGGCCGTACTGGCTCGCGCTGGTGGTCGCGTACTGGGTGATCGAGGACCCCGACCGCGTCGGCCTCGGCTACGCGTTCCTGGTCGGGCTGGTCGCCGATCTCGCGTTCGGCAGCCTGTTCGGCGAGCAGGCGCTGCGGCTGGTGGTGATGACCTTCATCCTGCAGCGCTTCCGCGCGCGCCTGCGGTTCTTCCCGCTGTCGCAGCAGGCGCTGGCGATGGGCGGCCTGCTGCTCAACGACCGAATCGTCACCGCGGCGATCCACCTGACCCTCGGCCTGCCGACGCCGCCGTCGTCGGCGTGGATCGCACCGCTGGTCGGGCTGCTGCTGTGGGCGCCGGTGTTCCTGGCGCTGGACGCGCTGCGGCTCGGGCACTGGCGCAGGCGCTGACCGGTGGGCCCGCGCCGCCGCATCCTGAAGAACGCCTCGGCCGAGGCCGAGCAGTTCCGCCGCCGCTCGGCGCTGGCGTTCGCGATGGTCGCGCTGATGATCGGCGGGCTGGCGCTGTGGTACTTCCGCCTGCAGGTCTGGCAGCACGCCGACTACGCCAGCCGCGCCGAGGAGAACCGCATCCGGCTGCAGCCGGTGGTGCCCGGGCGCGGGCTGATCCTCGACCGCAAGGGCCGGATCATCGCCGACAACGTGCCGGCATACCGGCTCGACGTGGTGCCGAACGAGGCCGGCGACAGCAAGCGCTGGCTGCCGGCGCTGGGCGCGATCGTCAGCCTCGCGCCCGAGGACATCGCCCGCTACGAGGCCAACCGCCGCGTCGCCCGCGGCTTCAAGCCGGTGCCGCTGAAGCTGCGGCTGACCGAGGAGGAGGCCGCGCGCTTCGCGGTCGACCGCTGGCGCTTCCCGGGCATCGAGCTGGTGTCGTACCTCAACCGCCGCTACCCGCACGGCGAACTGACCTCGCACATCACCGGCTACGTCGCCCGCGTCGACGCCGACGACCTGGCGATGCTCGGCGAGGGCGGCTCGGCGCTGAGCCACATCGGCAAGACCGGGCTGGAGCGCTATTACGAGGAAGCGCTGCGCGGCAAGATCGGCTACGAGAAGATCGTCACCAACGTCGACGGCCGCCCGATGCACTCCGCCGGCCGCGTGCCGGCGGTGCCCGGCGCCGACCTGCGGCTGAGCATCGACCTGGACCTGCAGCAGGCGATGGTCACGGCGTTCGGCGACCGCGACGGGTCCGCGGTCGCGGTCGACCCGCGCACCGGCGAGATCCTGGCGATGGTCAGCCTGCCGGCCTACGACGCCAACCTGTTCGTCAACGGCATCAGCCAGACCCACTACACCGCGCTGACGACCAACCCGTCGCGCCCGCTGTTCAACCGCAACGTGCTCGGCGGCGGCCCGCCGGGCTCGACGGTCAAGCCGCTGGTCGCGCTGGCCGGCGTCGACAGCGGCCTGCGCACGCCGGCGTCGACGGTGTTCTCGACCGGCGAGTTCTTCATCCCCGGCCAGCGCCGCGGCTACCGCGATGCGCACGGCGGCGCCGGCACGACCGACCTGCGCAAGTCGATCGCCGCGTCGGTGAACTACTACTACTACAAGCTCGCCTACGAGATGGGGATCGAGCGCTTCGACCAGTACATGCGCAAGTACGGGTTCGGCGAGCCCAGCGGCATCGACCTGGCCGGCGAGAACCCCGGCGTGGTGCCGTCGCCGCAGTGGAAGGCGAAGAACAGCAAGGAACGCTGGTACCCGGGCGAGACGGTCATCGCCGGCATCGGCCAGGGCTACTGGATCGCCACCGCGCTGCAGCTGGTGCGCGCGACCGCCGCGGTCGCCGACGGCGGCGAACTGCGCCGCCTGCACCTGGTCTCGGCGCGCCGCGACGGCTTCGAGGCGCCGTGGACGCCGCTGCCGCAGCCGGCGCCGCGCCGCATCACCGACAACCCCGACCACCTGCGCGCGGTGCAGGAGGGCATGGTCGCGACGATCCATGGCGCCGGCGGCACCGCGCGCGCGATGGCGATCGGCGCGCCGTACCTGATGGCCGGCAAGACCGGCACCGCGCAGAAGATCAGCCGCCGCGGCAACGTCAGCGTCGACCCGAAATCGCTGCCATACCACCTGCGCCACCAGGCGCTGTTCGTCGGCTATGCGCCGGCCGAGAACCCGACGATCGCGATCGCGGTCGTCGTCGAGCACGGCGGCTACGGCGGCACCGCGGCCGCGCCGATCGCGCGCAAGGTCTTCGACGCGTGGCTGCTCGGCAAGATGCCGGAGCCGGAGGAGGGCGTGCTGCGCTCGCCGCAGGGCGGCGCGTCGCTGGTGCCGGTGGTGCAGCCGCCGGCCACGACGCCGGCCCAATCGGCCACGCCCGCAGCGTCGCCCGGCACGCCGCCCGCCGCCACGGCCCCCGCGCCCGCCACGCGTCCGGGCGCGTCCACGCAGCGGCCGCCGGCACCGGCCACGGGACCGTCGCGATGAAAGTGATCCTGCGCTGGCTGTTCGACCTGCTGCTGCGCTTCACGCGCACGCTCGACCTGCCGCTGCTCGGCGCGCTGCTGGCGCTGATGGCGGTCGGCCTGGCGGTGCTGTACAGCGCCGGCGAGCAGTCGACGCGGCTGGTGTTCGCCCAGGGCGCGCGGTTCGCGGTTGGGCTGGGCGCGATGTGGCTGCTGTCGCGGATGCCGCCGTCGCAGCTGCGCAACTGGACGCCGCTGGTCTACGGCGCCTCGCTGGTGCCGCTGCTGGCCGTGCTGTTCCTCGGCGACGGCAAGCACGGCAACCACTGGCTGAACCTCGGCGTGTTCTATTTCCAGCCGGCCGAGGTGCTGAAGCTGAGCCTGCCGATGATGGTCGCCTGGTACCTCAACCGCCGCCCGCTACCGCCGCGGCTGCCGGTGGTGCTGATGGCGGGACTGATCATCGGCGTGCCGACCGGCATGATCCTGCTGCAGCCGGACTTCGGCACCGCGATGCTGGTCGGCATCAGCGGCGCGTTCGCGCTGTACCTGGCCGGGCTGCCGTGGTGGTGGTTCGGCGCGGCGTTCGGCGGCATCGCGGCCGCGGCGCCGGCGGCCTGGTTCTGGCTGCTGCGCCCGTACCAGAAGGACCGCATCCTGACCTTCCTCAACCCCGAGTCGGACCCGCTCGGCACCGGCTGGAACATCATCCAGTCAAAGATCGCGATCGGCGGCGGCGGGCTCACCGGCAAGGGCTGGGGCGAGGGCACGCAGGCGCACCTGAACTACATCCCCGAGCACACCACCGACTTCATCTTCGCCGTGCTCAGCGAGGAGTTCGGCTGGATCGGCGTCGTCGGCGTGCTGGCGCTGTACCTGTTCGTCGTCGGCCGCTGCCTATGGATCGCGGTCGAGGCGCGCGATGGCTATTCGCGTCTCGTCGCCGGCGCGCTCGGCCTGGCGTTCTGCGTGTACGTGCTGGTCAACGGCGGCATGATTTCCGGGCTGCTGCCGGTGGTCGGCGTGCCGATGCCGCTGTTGAGCTACGGCGGCACGTCGGCGGTGTCGCTGCTGGCCGGCCTCGGCGTCGTGATGGCGGTGCGTGCGCACCGGCCGGTGCACGGCCGCTGATGCGCCTTCGCGGGCTCGCGGCCACGCGTTGACCAAGCTGACTGGCGCGTTCATTCGCGCCCGATTCGCGGCAGACGCGCCGTGGCTGCGTGATAACCTCGCGACGATGATCCGACGCCGCTCCTACGTTCGCAGCGCCCTCGTCGGCGCCGTCCTGATCGCCCTCGCCGGCTGCGCCACCCAGGCCCCGCCGCCGACCGCGACCACGCCTCCGCCCGCCGCAGCGCCCGCGCCGGCTGCGCCCGCCTCGGCGCCGGCGCCTGCTGCCGCGGTTCGACCCGCGCCGCCAGCGGCCCCGACCACCGCGCCCACGCTGCTGCCGACGGTCGAGCCGACCGCCGAGCAGCGGGCCGCGTTCGCGCGCGAGACGGCGCAGCGCTTCGGCGTCGACGCCGCGTACGTGGAGTCGGTGCTGGCCCGCGCGCAGATCCGCGACAGCATCGTCAGCGCGATGTCGCGTCCGGCCGAGGCCAAGCCGTGGCGCGACTACCGCCCGATTTTCATCACCCAGTCGCGCATCGACCAGGGCCGCGCGTTCCTCGCCACGCACCGCGACGCGCTCGCCCGGGTCGAAGCGCAGACCGGCGTGCCGGCCGAAGTGATCGTCGCGATCATCGGCGTCGAAACCAGCTACGGCGGCAACACCGGCAAGTTCTCCGTGGTCGACGCGCTGTACACACTAGCGTTCGCGTATCCGCGCACCGGCGACCCGGCCAAGGCCGCGCGCGAGGACGCGCGCACCGCGTTCTTCCGCGACGAACTCGCGCAGCTGTTCGCGCTCGGCAAGGAAACCGGCCTCGACGTGACCACGCTGACCGGCAGCTACGCCGGCGCGATGGGCTGGGGCCAGTTCATGCCGTCGAGCTACCGCGACTACGCGGTCGACGGCGATGGCGACGGCAAGCGCGACCTGTTCAACGACCTCGACGACGTGTTCGCTTCGGTCGCCAACTACTTCGTCAAGAAGGGCGGTTGGGTCCGCGGCGGCCCGGTCGTCGCGCGCGCGAACCGCAACGCGACCGCCGCCGATTTCGTCGCCGAAGGGCTCGAGCCGCGCTACACGCTCGACGATCTGGCCGCGCGCGGGTACCGCCCGCTCGTCGCGGTGCCGCCGGGCGAGAACGCCACGCTGCTGAACCTCGACGGCGTCAACGGCCCGGAGTACTGGCTGGGCTTCCAGAACTTCTACGCGATCACCCGCTACAACATCTCCAAGCACTACGCGATGGCGGTGCACCAGCTTGCCGAGGCCATCGCGGGCCGCGACGCCGCGGTCTCAGCGCCCGCGCCTGCCACCCCCGCCGCAACCGCCAGCGGAGCCGCCGGCGCATGAGCCGCGCGCTGCTCGCGGCGCTGCTGGCGCTCGGGCTGGCCGCGTGTGCCGGCACACCGAAGAAACCCCAGGCCACCGCGCCGGCGGCCGCGAAGCCTGCGGCCGCCGCGGCTTCCGCGCGAGGCGCCAAGGTGTCGCCGTACGCGCCCGCGCAGGAAGACCCGAGCAAGCGCGGCAACTACGTCGCCGGCGGCCTGTACGCGCCGGGCGTGGCCGACACGACCCCGGACTACGTGCCCGATGTCGAGCGCATCCCGGAGCCGGAGGTGGTCGACGAGCCGCGCTCGCGCTACGGCAACCGCTCCCCATACCAGGTGCTCGGCAAGAGCTACCACGTGCGCGACAGCGCGCACGGCTACGTCGAGCGCGGGCTGGCCTCGTACTACGGGCAGAAATTCCACGGGCGCCGCACGTCGAACCTCGAGGTGTACGACATGTACGCCTTCAGCGCCGCGCACAAGACGCTGCCGCTGCCGAGCTTCGCCCGCGTCACCAACCTCGACAACGGCAAGTCGGTGGTGGTGCGCGTCAACGACCGCGGCCCTTTCCACGCCGGCCGCGTCATCGACCTGAGCTACGCCGCGGCGGTCAAGCTCGGCATCACCCGGCGCGGCACCGGCAATGTCGAGGTGCGCGCGCTGAAGCCCGGCGATCCGGACGTGCCGGTGCTGGCGCGCGCGCAGCCGCCGGCACCGCCGGCAGTCGGCGCGACCAGCGCCGGCAGCGGCCTCGACACGCTGGTCGCGGCGGTCTCGCCGATCGGCACCGCGCGCGCCGGCGAGCCGGCGCCGCGCGCGGCCGCGCCGACCGACTACCGGTTCGACATGCGCCGCGACGGCAAGCCGATGACCGCCGACGAGTTCGACGCGTGGATGAAGGCGCGCCAGGTGCGCGTCGCCACCGGCAAGCCGGCGCCGCGCGCCGCCACCACGCAGGCCGTCGCGCCGCCGCCGCCGCCGCCGGCGCAGGCCGCCGCCGCGGTCGCGCGCGCCGCGCCGGCCGGCGACGCCGTGACCCTGCAGATCGCCAGCTTCACCGCCCGCGCCAACGCCGACCGTGCGCTGTCGATGCTGCGCGCCGCGGGCATCGACGACGCGCGCGTGCTCGACGCCGACGCCAACGGGCAGAAGGTCTGGCGCCTGCGCGTCGGCCCGCTGCAGGCCACGGCCGCGCCGGAACTCGCCGCCCGCGTGGTCGGACTGGGGTTCGGCACGCCGCAGCGCGTGCGCGAGTAGCGCCGCTCCAGCCTGGATAGCGCACCATACGCACCTCGATTTCGCCGCATCCCGCGGGGCCGGAGGCCCTGCCCGCGACCGGGTTCCGACCCGGCGCCCGCCAGCGAAACGCGCCGGACGCGCGCCTCGCCGGCTGCACCCCCTGCCACCGACCGGTCGCCGCCGGTCCCCGGAGCCGTAAACCGATGAAAGCCCGCCTTACCTTCGCCGCGATCGCCGTCGCCGCCCTGGCCACCTCGGCCGCCGGCCTCGTCCTCGCCCAGGCGCCCGCGCCCGATGCCCCGGCCGCCGCCGCCAGCGCCGCGCTGCCGGTGCCGCCGCCGCCGAAGATCACCGGCACCGCGTGGGTGCTGATGGACTACGCCAGCGGCAACGTGCTCGCCGGCGAGAACTACGACACCCCGCTCGAGCCGGCCAGCATCACCAAGGTCATGACCAGCTACGTCATCGCCGCCGAGATGAAGGCGGGCAAGGTCAAGGAAACCGACCAGGTGATGATGAGCGAGAACGCCTGGCGCTCCGGTGGCGCCGGCACCGACGGCAGCTACTCGGGCTTCGAGGTCAACAAGACCGCGCCACTGCTCGAGATGGAAAAGGGCATGGTCGTGCAGTCGGGCAACGACGCGGCGATCGCGCTGGCCGAGCACGTCGCCGGCAGCACCGACGCGTTCGCGTCGCTGATGAACCAGTACGCCGCTCGCATCGGCATGAAGAACAGCCACTTCGTGAACCCGCACGGCCTGCCGGCCGAGGGCCACGTCTCGACCGCGCGCGACCTGGCGTTGCTCGGCCGCGCGCTGGCGCGCGACTACCCGGTCGCGTACTCGTACAACAAGATCAAGGAGTTCACGGTCGGGCCGATCACCCAGCCCAACCGCAACCTGCTGCTGTGGCGCGACCCGTCGGTCGACGGCATCAAGACCGGCCACACCTCCGGCGCCGGCTACTGCCTGATGGCGTCGGCCAAGCGCGGCGACCAGCGCCTGATCTCGGTGGTGATGGGCTCCACGTCCGAGGCCCAGCGCGCGAGCGACAGCCAGGCGCTGCTGAACTGGGGCTTCCGCTTCTTCGAGACGCACGAGCTGTACGCCGCCGCCAAGCAGGTGGCCAAGCAGAAGGTGTGGAAGGGCAAGGCCGACGAAGTGCAGCTCGGCGTCGCCGCGCCGATGCTGGTGACCGTGCCGCGCGGCCGCTACGAGCAGCTCAAGCCGATGATGGACGTGCCGGCGACGCTGGTCGCGCCGATCGCCAAGGGCCAGAAGATCGGCACGGTCAAGGTGATGCTCGACGGCAAGGCGATCGCCCAGCAGCCGCTGGTCGCGCTGAACGCGATCGAGGAGGGCGGCTTCTTCAAGCGCCTGTGGGACGAGTTCTGGATGTGGTGGGAATCGATCTGATCCACCGCCCCGTCCGAGGGATGCAGCAGGGCCGGCGAAAGCCGGCCCTGTGCGTTCCGGCGGTCCTGTTCGCCGCCTCGGGACGCTTGGCACGGGGGCGGGCCGCCGCTTGGGTTCGCCGCCGGCCGTACCCATAATCGGCCGATGGACATCAAATCCGACAACCCCGACCACGGCTTCCAGTTCCCCGGCACCTTCGAGCTGTCCGCGATGGGCCCGGCCGAGAAGGACCTGGAGACCGTCCTGCCGACGCTGCTGCTCGATGCCGGCATCGAGGTGCTGCACGAGTCGGTCAACTGGAAGGCCTCGTCGAACGGGCGCTTCGTCTCGGTCCGCATCAGCATCCGCGCCGACAGCCGCGAGCAGTACGAGCGCGCGCACCAGGTGCTGCGCGAGCACCCGGAAGTGAAGTGGACGCTGTAGGCGTCGCCGAACCCGCGGCCGCACCGGCCGCTGCCCGGGTGCGGGCCGCCGCGCGCCTGCGCGACCTCGGCCGGCAGCCGTACGAGCCGGTGTGGCGCGCGATGCAGGCCTTCACCGACGCGCGCACCGACGACACGCCCGACGAGCTGTGGCTGGTCGAACACGACCCGGTGTTCACCCTCGGCCAGGCCGGCAAGCCCGAGCACGTGCTGATGCCGGGCGACATCCCGGTGCTGCACGTCGACCGCGGCGGCCAGGTGACCTACCACGGGCCCGGCCAGATCGTGCTGTACCCGCTGCTCGACCTGCGCCGGCTCAAGGTCGGCGTGCGCGAGTACGTCGAGCGCATCGAGCAGGCGGTGATCGACACGCTGGCCGAATGGAACATCGAGGGCCGGCGCCGCGACGGCGCGCCGGGCGTGTACGTCAACGGCGCCAAGGTGATGGCGCTGGGCATCCGCGTGCGCCGCGGCTGCACGTTCCACGGACTGGCGTTCAATATCGCGATGGACCTGTCGCCGTACCGGCGGATCAACCCCTGCGGCTACGAAGGGCTGCAGGTGACCTCGGTGCTAGACTTGGGCGGCCCATCGGGCATGGAGCCGGTCAAGCCGGTGCTGGTCGCGCAGCTGGCGCGGCAGTTCGGCCTCGACGTCGACGCGGCCCCGCCGCCGACGCTGGCCTGAGCCGCCGCGGCCCGCCGGCGCCCGACGCGAAGCCGCTCCCCGACGCCCCTCCCACGCCCGCGCGCCGCGCCGGCGACCCCGCTCCGCCCGGACACCCTGCAATGACCGACCCCGCCGCCAAGTCCATCCCGCTCGCCGTCGTCGATGGCGCCGCGCCGGCGCCGCTGCAGGCCGGGGTCAAGCAGCTCGGCGGCGACAAGATCGCGCGCTCGCCGGTGCAGTTCGCCGACGCGCCGGTGCTGCGCAAGCCGTCGTGGATCCGGGTGCGGATCCCGTCCGGCAACTCGGTCGCCAACCTCAAGGCCAAGCTGCGCGAGAACCGCCTCGTCACGGTGTGCGAGGAGGCCAGTTGCCCGAACATCCACGAGTGCTTCAGCCACGGCACCGCGACGTTCATGATCCTCGGCGAGGTCTGCACGCGCCGCTGCAGCTTCTGCGACGTCGCCCACGGCCGGCCGAAGCCGCCGGACCCGGCCGAGCCACTGAGCCTGGCGACCACCGTCGCCGACATGGGCCTGAAGTACGTGGTGGTGACCAGCGTCGACCGCGACGACCTGCGCGACGGCGGTGCCCAGCACTTCGTCGACTGCATCGCCGCGATCCGCACCCACAGCCCGCGCACCCGCATCGAGGTGCTGACGCCGGACTTCCGCGGCAAGGGCCGGATGGAGCGCGCGCTCGACATCCTGGCGACCAACCCGCCGGACGTGTTCAACCACAACGTCGAGACCGTGCCGGACCTGTACGCCAACGTGCGCCCCGGTGCCGACTACCAGTGGTCGCTGACCCTGCTGCAGAAGTTCAAGGCGCAGCACCCTGGCGTGGCGACCAAGTCCGGGATCATGCTCGGCCTTGGCGAGACGATGGAGCAGGTGCAGGCGACGCTGCGCGACCTGCGCGCGCACGACGTCGACATGGTCACGATCGGCCAGTACCTGCAGCCGACCGCGCACCACCATCCGGTGCTGCGCTACTGGACCCCGGACGAGTTCAAGCAGCTCGAGGCCTACGGGCTGTCGCTGGGCTTCACCCACGTCGCGTCCGGTCCGCTGGTGCGCTCGTCGTACCACGCCGACCAGCAGGCCAAGGACGCCGGGCTGCTGGCGCTGGCGTGATCGTCCGTCGCCCCTGAACAGGGGGCACGACACGCGGATCGCGTGCGCCGGAGGCCGCGCCGCGCGGTGGCCTGCGCATCCGCAGCTGAACGTTTTCCCGTATCGATTCCATAACGGGGTCGGTGGCACGCTTCATCGCGCCCGTGTCGCGTGACAGCCCCGGCAACTTTCGGCACTGTGGGGTGGTCCTACCCCGCGTCATTCTCGACCCCATGGCCGACCCGGCCGAGACGCCTCCCGTGATGAACGCCAAGACCTCCCTGCTTGCCTTCCTGATCGCCGCGCCGATCGCGCTGCTCGCGCGCGCCGACGGCGGTGCCACCGCGACCGCCCTGTCCGCCGCGCCGACGACCGACCAGGTGACCGCGGCCAAGATGGTCTACGGCTGGCTGTCCGACAGCCGCTACGCCTACCGCCCGCGCGCGCTCGACGACGCGCTGTCGGCCGACATGTACGACCGCTACCTGGAGTCGCTCGACGCCGGCAAGCAGTTCTTCACCGCGCAGGACATCGCCACGTTCGACGCGTACAAGCTGCGGCTCGACGACGCGATCAAGAGCGGCGAGCTCGACCCGGCGTACGCGATCTTCGCGACCTACCGCCAGCGCGTCGACGAGCGCGTCGCATTCGCCCGCGCGCAGCTCAAGCGCGACATTTTCAACTTCGCCGGCAGCGACCGCTTCGAGTTCGACCGCGAGAAGTCGCCGTGGGCGGCCGACCGCGCCGCGCTCGACGCGCTGTGGACGCAGTCGGTGCGCAACGACTGGCTGCGCCTGAAGCTGGCCGGCAAGCAGCCCGAGGACATCCGCAAGACCCTCGACAAGCGCTACGCCAACCTCGGCAAGGGCATCGCCGAGCTCAAGGGCGAGGACGTGTTCCAGACCTTCCTCAACAGCTACGCCAACGCGATCGACCCGCACACCGATTACCTGACCCCGCGTTCGGCCGACAACTTCAACATGTCGATGTCGCTGTCGCTGGAGGGGATCGGCGCGGTGCTGCAGAAGCAGGACGACGTCGTCGCGATCCGCGAGATCGTGCCCGGCGGCCCGGCCGGCAGCTCCGGCAAGCTGAAGCCGGGCGACCGCGTGGTCGGCGTCGGCCAAGGCGACAGCGGCGCGATGGAGGACGTGATCGGCTGGCGCATCGACGACGTCGTCGCCAAGATCCGCGGTGCCAAGGGCACCAAGGTGCGGCTGGACGTGATCCCGGCCGAGGCCGGCCTCGACAGCAAGCCCAACCGCATCGTGCTGGTGCGCGACAAGGTGCGGCTCGAAGACCAGGCCGCGAAGTCCGAGATCATCTCGATCCCGGCCGCCGGCTCGACGCCGGCCAAGCGCATCGGCGTGATCAAGCTGCCGGGCTTCTACCAGGACTTCGAGGGCCGGCGGAAGAACGCCAACGACTACGCCTCGGCGACCCGCGACGTCGGCAAGCTGCTGGTCAGCCTGCGCGCGCAGAAGGTAGACGGCGTCGTGCTGGACCTGCGCAACAACGGCGGCGGCTCGCTCAACGAGGCGATCGAGCTGACCGGCCTGTTCATCGACCGCGGCCCGGTCGTGCAGGTGCGCGAGTCCGGTGGCCGCGTCAGCGTGGAGGGCGACGGCGACACCGGCATCGCGTGGGAGGGCCCCCTCGCGGTGCTGATCAACCGCGGCTCGGCCTCGGCGTCGGAGATCTTCGCCGGCGCGATCCAGGACTACGGCCGCGGCCTCGTCATCGGCGAGACGACCTTCGGCAAGGGCACGGTGCAGAACCTGGTCGACCTCGACCGCTGGCCGGCCAACGAGACGCCGCGCTACGGCCAGCTGAAGCTGACGATCGCGCAGTTCTTCCGCGTCAGCGGCGGCAGCACGCAGAACAAGGGCGTGGTGCCGGACATCGCGTTCCCGGTGTCGGTCGACGCGACCGAGTTCGGCGAGAGCACCTACGACAACGCACTGCCGTGGACCAAGATAGCCGCGGTGCCGCACACGCGCTACGGCAACTTCGGCCCGCTGGTGCCGAAGCTGCGCGCGCTGCACTCCGCGCGCGTCGCCACCGACAAGGAGTTCCAGTGGTGGTCGGACGACGTCGCCCAGTTCCGCGAGGAGCGCGCCAAGACGTCGGTCACGCTGAACGAGGCCGAGCGCCGCGCCGAGCGCGACCGCGAGGACGCCAAGCGCAAGCAGCGGCAGGAGCAGCGCCGGGCGCTCGGCCTGGCGATCGATCCGCTCGGTGACGACGACGCCGACGACGGCCTCGCCGCCAGCGAGCGCGACATCGCCAAGGACGCTGCGCGCGAGAAGCTCGCCGACCAGCGCCCGGACCCGCTGCTGCGCGAATCGGCCGCGATCCTCGCCGACGCGGTGCGCCTGCTCAACGCGGACCGCCAGCTGTCGGCGCAGGTGCTGCCGACCGCGGTGCAGCCGGGCCACTGGGCCGACTGACGGCCGCGGAGCGATGCGCAAGGAACGGATAGCGGGCGCCTTCGGGCGCCCGCTATCGTTTGGGCCATGGACACGACCACCGACCGCACCGCGACCGCCCGGCCCGTCACGCGCCCGGCGTCCGACCACGTCTCCCACACCGCGCGGATGACCGCCCGCCGCCCGCCGACGTCCGACCGCCCCGCGCCTGCCGACGTGCTCGACCGCGCCCGCGCGCTGCTCGACGCCGGCGAGCCGACGCTGGCCGAACTCGCGCGCACGCTCGGCCTCGGCGCGACGCAGCTGCAGCGCCGCTTCACCGCGCGATTCGGCCTCAGCCCGTCGGCCTACCTGGCCCAGCGCAAGCTCGGCGCGCTGCGCGCGGCGCTGCGCGACGGCGCCGACGTCTCCGCCGCGCTGTACGACGCCGGCTACGGCTCGCCGTCGCGCGTTTACGAGGACGGTGCCGCCAGGCTCGGCATGACCCCCGCGCGCTACCGCGCCGGCGGCGTCGGCGAGCAGATCCGCTGGAGCCTGGTCGACACCGCGCTGGGCACCGCGCTGGTCGCGGCGACCGCGCGCGGCATCTGCATGGTCGAGCTCGGCGACGACGGCGAGGCGCTCGAGGCGAAGCTGCGCAGCGAGTTCCCGAACGCCCAGATCGAGCGCGTCGACGCCGGCCGCGACGAGTTCCTCGCTCCGCGCCTGCACGCGGTTGCCGACGCGCTCGCCGGCCGGCACGCGGCGGTGCCGGTGGCGCTGGTCGGCACCGCGTTCCAGAAGCGGGTCTGGGACGCGCTGATGAAGATTCCGGCCGGGCAGACGCGCAGCTATGCGCAGGTCGCCGAATCGCTCGGCGCGCCGCGCGCCGCGCGCGCGGTGGCCAGCGCCTGCGCCGGCAATCGCGTCGCGGTGGTCGTGCCGTGCCACCGCGTCGTCCGCGGCGACGGTTCGCTCGGCGGCTACCGCTGGGGCGTGGCGATGAAGCAGCGCCTGCTCGAGCGCGAGGGCGCGCGCTGAGCGATGCGCCTTCGCACGGCGCGTCGTTGCGCGCGTGCCGCGCCAGCGTCCCGCCCGGTGTCACTGACGCTGCCGTGCGCGCGCCGTTACCCTAGTCGCCGCCGCGCGCCGCACGATGTCCCGCAAGAGCACGTCCCGCGCCGCCTCGATCCCTCCGCCTGAGCCCGCCCCCGATGCGCCACGCCGCCCCCGAAGCCCCGCGCGCCGCGCCCAGCGGGCTGGCGATCGCCGCCGCGCTGCTCACGCTGTACGTGCTGTGGGGCTCGACCTACCTGGCGATCCGCTTCGCGCTCGAGGGCTACCCGCCGTTCCTGCTCGGCGCGATCCGCATGTCGATCGCCGGCGCGCTGATGTACGCGATGCTGCGCTGGCGCGGCGAGCGCGGGCCGACGCGCCGGCAGTGGAAGACCCTCGCGGTGCTGTCGATCTGGATGGTGCTGCTGTCGAACGGGCTGGTGAACCTGGCCGAGACCGAGGTCGGCTCCGGGCTGGCGGCGATCGCCGTCGCGTCGATGCCGCTGTTCGCCGGCGTGTTCGCGATGCTGCGCGGCCGCCACCCGACGCGGATCGAATGGGTGGGACTGGTGGTCGGTTTCCTCGGCGTGATCTGGCTCAACGCCGGCAGCGAGCTGTCGTCGTCGCTGCTCGGGCTGGTGTGCCTGACGATCGCGCCGATCGCGTGGGCGTGGGGTTCGATCTGGAGCCGCGACCAGGACCTGCCGGGCCCGTTCATGTCGGCGGCCGGGCAGATGCTCGCCGGCAGCGCGTGGATGCTGCTGGCCGCACTGCTGACCGGCGAGCGCATCGTCGCCGCGCCGTCGTTCGATGCGACCGCGGCGCTGCTGTACCTGGTCGTCGCCGGTTCGATCTTCGGCTTCACCGCGTACATCTGGCTGCTGCACCACGTGCGCCCGGCACTGGCGACCAGCTACGCCTACGTCAACCCGCCGATCGCGGTGCTGTTCGGCGCGCTGCTCGGCGGCGAGCACTTCACCGCGCACGACCTCGGCGCGATGGCCGTGATCCTGGTCGGCGTGGTGATCATCACGCTGTCGAAGGCGCGCGCCAGTCGCACTGCCGCGCCCCAGCCCGCGGCCGCACCCGCCAGCGAGCCGGCGGCATGAGCCCGTCGGCGGCGCAGGAGCGCCGCGCCGGGCTGTGGATGGCGCTCGGCGCATTCGTGATCTGGGGGCTGATGCCGCTGTACTGGCACCTGCTGAAGGCGGTGCCGTCGTGGCAGATCGTGCTGCACCGGATCGCGTGGGGCGCGATGCTCGTGTCGGCGTGGCTGCTGTGGCAGCACGGACGCGGCTGGCTGCGCGCGACGCTCGCGCGCCCGCGCGTGGCCGCGACGCTGGCGCTGACTGGCGTGCTTATCGCGTTCAACTGGGGCCTGTACATCTGGGCGGTCAACGCCGGCCACGTGGTCGAGACTGCGCTGGGCTACTACATCAACCCGCTGCTCAACGTGGTGCTCGGCGTGGCGCTGCTGCACGAGCGGCTCAATCGCGCGCAGTGGGCCGCGGTCGCGCTGGCCGCGTGCGGCGTGGCGTGGCTGACCTGGCAGTTCGGCCAGCCGCCGTGGATCGCGCTCGCGCTGGCGCTGTCGTTCGGGCTGTACGGCCTGCTGCGCAAGCTGGTGCCGGTCGACGCGGTCGCCGGACTCGGCGTCGAGAGCCTGTACCTGCTGCTGCCGGCGCTGGCCGGGCTGGCCTGGGCCGAAGCCACCGGCCGCAGCGGCTTCGTCGGCCTCGGCGACGCGCCGGCGTGGGGCGTCGGCATCGACGCGCTGCTGGTCGTCGGCGGTGCGCTGACCGCGCTGCCGCTGATCGGCTTCGCCTACGCCGTGCGCCGCGTGCCGCTGTCGGTGGTCGGCTTCCTGCAGTACATCGCGCCGACCCTGCAGCTGCTGATCGGCGTGTTGGTGTTCCACGAGGCGTTCCCGCGCGAGCGCGCGGTCGGCTTCGTGCTGATCTGGCTCGGCCTGGCGGTGTTCGCGATCGACGGCTGGCGACGCTCGCGCGCCCCGGCGCCGGTGCCGGCCAGCGCCGGCTGACGCGAGCGCTCAGGTCGCGCGCAGCGCGTCGGTGACCGGGATGCGCGCGGCGCGGACGGCGGGCATCAGGCCGCCGAGGAAGCCGATCAGCAGCGCCCAAACGAGGCCCTGCACGACCAGCGCCGGCGTCACCGCGAAGTTGAACGCGACCTGGGTGAACGAGCCCGGGCTCAGCGTCGATACGCTGTAGCCGTTGAACAGCACGTACGCGAGCACCGCGCCGACGAGGCCCCCGGTCACCGCCAGCACCAGCGACTCGGCCATCACCGAGGCAATCACCGGCAGCCGGCCGAAGCCGAGCGCGCGCAGCGTGCCGATCTCGCGCGTGCGCGACGACACCGCCGAGTACATCGTGTTGAGCGCGCCGAACAGTGCGCCGAACGCCATGATCACCGTGATCACGTTGGTCAGCAGCCGGATCAGGAACGTCAGCGATTCCGACTGCGCGCTGAAGTAATCGAGCTCGCGCTCGACGTCGACCGTCAGCTGCGGGTCGTCCTGCAGCCGCGCCTTGAGGCCGTCGAACGACGCGGCCGAGTCCAGCTGCACCAGCACCGACGAGTAGCCGCTGCGGTCGAACGCGTTCTGCACCGCCTCGGTGTCGGCCCACAGCTCGGACTCGTGGCCGTCGCCGTTGGACGCGAACACGCCGACGATCGTCCACGGGGCGCCCTTGAACACCAGCACCTCGCCGACCGCGAGGCCGTCGAACTGCCGCTGCGCGCTGCGCCCGACCATCAGCTCCTGCAGGCCGGGGCGGAAGCGCCGGCCCTCGACGATCGCGACCTCGGGCCGCAGCTCGAACGCGTTGGGCTCGACGCCGCGCAGGGTCACGTTGGTGCCGCCGGCCTCGCCCTTGCGGGCGACCTCGGTGATCACGATCAACTCGCCCGACGCCAGCGGCAGGCCGTCGCGGCCGCGCACGACCGCCGGGTCCTGCTTGATCAGCGTGACCAGCCCGCGCTCGAGGAAGCTCGACAGCTCGGCGTTGCTGCCGGCGCGCAGCACGATCGCGCGGTCGTCACGGCCGGTGGTGCCGAGCGTGCGGGTCAGGCCGGCCGACATCGACAGCATCGCGACGAGCACCGCGACGACGCCGGCGATGCCGACGACGATGACCAGTGAGGCGCCCCACCGCTGCGGGATGCTCTGCAGGTTCATCGCGACGATCTCGCGGGTCTGGCGCAGCGCGGTCATTGGCCGATCTCCGTGCATCCCGCCGAGCCGTCCCTGGCGCACCGAACCGGCCCGCGCATCCCTGCGCGGGCGCTCAGCGGCGCGCGCCAGTGCCGCGCGACAGCCCCGCTTCGCCCCCACCGCTGCGGGATGCTCTGCAGGTTCATCGCAACGATCTCGCGGGTCTGGCGCAGCGCGGTCATCGCGTCACCGCCCCGCCAGCGCGTCGACGATCTTCAGCCGCATCGCGCGCAGCGCCGGCGGCAGGCCGACCGCGGTCGCCAGCACCAGCACCGACACCGCGACGAACACCCACACGCGCCGGTCCGGCTGCAGCGGCGGGAACTCAGGCGGCAGCCCGGCGGTCACCACCGCGGCCAGCGCCATGCCGAGCGCGGCGCCCAGCGTGCACAGCAGCAGCGCCTCGGCCAGCACCAGCCACAGCACGGTGCGGTCGGTGAAGCCCAGGCACTTGAGCACCGCGAGTTCGGGGATGCGCTCGCGCACCGCCTGGCTCATCGTGAAGCCGGTCAGGATCAGGATGGTGAAGAACACCGCGCCGGAGATGGCGTTCATGATGAAGCCGATGTCGCCGAACTGGCGCAGGAAGCCGAGCTGGAAGTCCTGCTCGTTCTGGCTCTTGGTCTCGTCGGCCGAATTGGCGAAGCGGCGGTCGATCTCGGCGGCGACGCGCGGCGAATCCAGCGGGTCGGCCACGCGCACGACGAACACGCCGGCCAGCCCGCGCGCGCCGGCGCTGCGCGCCTCGTCGAACTGGCCGTAGTTGAGGTACATCAGCTGCGCGCGGTCCTGCCACTCCGCGTCCTTGCCGTCGAAGATGCCGACCACGCGCCACTCCCACACGCGCGAGCCGTCGGCCTTGGTCCAGATGAAGCTGTTGAGCGGCACCACGTCGCCGAGCTTCCAGCCGTACTTCTCGGCCAGCTTGCGGCCGACGATCGCGCCGTCCTGGGTCGACACGAACGCGCGCCACTGGTCCTCGTCCATGACCCACTCGGGGTAGGTGTCGCGCAGGCGCTGCGGGTTGACCGCGAACTGCGGGAAGCCGGCGCGCTCGTCGCGGTACTGGCCGCCGAAGAACTGCGAGTGGCCGACGCGCTCGACGCCCGGCACCGACTCGATCTGCGGCATCAGCCGCATCGGCAGCGGCTGGGTGAAGCTGGTCTTGGCCTGCACGATCAGCCGGTTGGCGCCGAGGAAATCGGCACCGCCGGCGAACAGCGAGTTGACCGCCTGCAGCAGCCCGAGCAGCAGGAACGCCGCGGTCAGCGACAGCAGGGTGAACGCCGTGCGCGTCTTCTTGCGGAACAGCGCGCCCCAGACCAGCGGGAAGTACTTGCGGATCATCGTCGGCGCCCCTTCAGTGCGGCGACGGCTCGTCGACCAGCGTGCCCTTGTCCAGGTGCACGGTGCGGCGCGCGTACTCGGCCGCCTTCGGGTCGTGGGTCACCATCACGATGGTCTTGCCGAACTCACGGTTGAGTCGCTGCAGCAGGGTCAGCACCTCGTCGGCGGTCCTGCGGTCGAGGTCGCCGGTCGGTTCGTCGCAGATCAGCAGCAGCGGGTCGGACACCAGCGCGCGCGCGATCGCGACGCGCTGCTGCTGGCCGCCGGACAGCTCGTTCGGCTTGTGCCGCGCGCGGTCGCCGAGCCCGACCAGCCCCAGCGCGATCTGCGCGCGCCGCGCACGCTCGGACGCGCCCATGTCGGTCAGCAGCAGCGGCAGCTCGACGTTGCGCTGCGCGGTCAGCACCGGCATCAGGTTGTAGCTCTGGAAGATGAAGCCGACCGTGTCCGCGCGCCACGCGGCCAGGTCGTCGCCGGACAGGTCGTCGATCGCGACGCCGTCGACGCGCAGCTCTCCGTCGCTGGGCGAGTCGAGCCCGCCGATCAGGTTCAGCAGCGTGGTCTTGCCGGAGCCGGACGGACCCATCAGCGCGACGAAGTCGCCGTGCGGGATGTCCAGGTCGATGCCGTGCAGCACCTCGATGCGCTGCTTGCCGCGCTCGTAGGCCTTGGTCAGCGCGCGGATCTCAACCAGCGGCCGCGCTTCGGGCGGCAGGTCGGGCGCCGCGCCGTGGACCGGACGATGCTCGGCGTCCATCGGACTACTTCGCGTCCGCGCCGGCGACGGTCACGCGCTGGCCGTCGCGGACCTTGGCCGGATCGATGACGACGGCTTCGCCGGGCTTCACGCCCGACGCGAGCCGGCGGTCGGCGTCGCGGGTTTCCGCGAGCGCGACCTCGCGCGCGTCGGCGGCGCCGTCGACGACGACGAACACCGTGCCGCGCGTCGCCTTGGCCGCGCCCTTCGGATCGGTGCCCTCGGGCAGCACGATCGCCTTCGACGGCACCCACACGCCGGTCGGCTTCGGCGCGTTGGCGGCGTTCTTCTCGAGGAAGCTCACGCGCACGCCCATGTCCGGGACAATGCGCGGGTCCTTCTCGGCCAGCGAGATGCGCACCTTGACCGTGGCCTTGCTGCGGTCGGCGGTCGGGATGATCGCGATCACCGCGCCGGGGATGCGCCAGTCCGGGTACGCGTTGAGCACCGCCTCGATCGGCATGCCCGGCTGCACGCGGCCGATGTAGGCCTCGTTGACGTCGACCTGCACCTCGAGCGAGTCCATGTCGACGATCGTGCCGATGCCGGTGCGGGTGAAGCCGCCGCCGGCCGACACCGGCGACACGATCTCGCCCGGCTGCGCGGCCTTGGCGGTGATCACGCCGGCGAACGGCGCGCGCACGATGGTGTTGTCGACGCCGAGCGCGGCGACCTCGAGCTGCTCGCGCGACACCGCGACGTTGCGCTGCGCAGACGCCAGCTGCGCGCGCAGGGCGTCGCGCTGCGCGAGCGCCTGGTCGTACTGCGCGCGCGACACCAGCTGCTGCTGCACCAGGCTGCCGAGCCGGCGCGCATTGGCCTCGGCCTCGCGCAGCTGCGCCTGCACCTGGTCGATCTGGCTGCGCGACGCGGCCAGCTGCGCGGCGGCGAGCTGCTGCTGCGCGCCGGCGTCGATCGGATCGAGCCGCGCCAGCACCTGGCCTTCCTCGACGCGCTGACCTTCCTCGATCAGCACCTCGCGGACCTTGCCGGAGATCTTGGTCGACACCGTGGCGATGCGGCGGGCGACGATGTAGCCCGACGCGTCGAGCACCGACGCGTTGGCGGGGTCGGCCGCGTCGCGCGCCGGGACCGTCTCGACCGCGACCGGGCGGCGCATCGCCAGCACCGCGAGCAGCGCCACCACGACGACTGCGGCGCCGACGACGAGCGGCCACTTGCGTCGGCGGGGCTTCTTCGCCCCCGACTTGCGCTCGATGCGCAGTTCCTTGAGGGCGTCTTCGGGGCGGCTCATGCGGGGGCGTCCTGGCGATGGGGGCGTGCGCGGGGCAGTGTGGCCGTGCTCGGGTGCGCCGCCAACCTGCCGGTCGTCACCTTCGCAGTACGCCGGGACCGGCGCTGCGGAGGCGCGGCCGCGGCGGCGTCGCCGCGGCGGACCGCGTCGATCGCGACGGCACCCAGCATCGACGAGCAGCGGGGCCGTGTCACCTGACGACTGTCATGGCATCGGCATGACGCGCGCGACTGCCGGCGCCGCGAACGGGCGCCTAACGTGGTCGCACCGTCCCCGCTGGAGTGCGCCATGCCGTCCCCGTCCCCGGTCCTCGCGCGCCTGCACGGCGCCAGCAAGCGCTACGGCGAGGTCGTCGCGCTCGACGGCGTCGACCTCGAACTGCGCGGTGGCGAAGTGACCGCGCTGCTCGGCGCCAACGGCGCCGGAAAGACCACCGCGGTGGGCCTGCTGCTCGGCCTGCTGCAGCCCGACGCCGGCCGCGTCGAGCTGTTCGGCACCACGCCGCAGTCGCTGGCCGCGCGGCGCGGCATCGGCGTAATGCTGCAGGCGAGCGCGCTGCAGGACACGCTGCGCGTCGGCGAACTGCTCGAGCTCACGCGCAGCTACTACGACGCGCCGCGCAGCGTCGCCGACTGCGTCGCGCTCGCGGGCCTCGACGGCCTGCTCGGCCGCCGCTACGGCGCGCTGTCGGGCGGCCAGCAGCGGCGCGTGCAGTTCGCGCTGGCGATCTGCGGCCGGCCGCGGGTGCTGTTCCTCGACGAGCCGACCACCGGGCTGGACATCCACGCGCGGCAGGGACTGTGGCGCGCGATCGGCGAGCTGGTCGGGCAGGGCGCCTCGGTGCTGCTGACCACCCACTACCTCGAGGAGGCCGAACGCCTGGCCGACCGCGTCACCGTGCTGGCCCGCGGGCGCGTCGTCGCCGACGGCGCGATCGACGCGGTCCGCGCGCACGTCGTCCGCCGTCGCGTGCGCTGTGTGTCGACCCTCGACGCCGCCGCGCTCGCCGGCTGGCCGCAGGTGTGCGAAGTACGGCGCGACGGCGAGCGGCTGGAGCTGGTCGCGCACGACGCCGCCGAGCCGCTGGTGCGGCGGCTGCTGGCCGAAGACCCCGGCCTGCGCGAACTCGAAGTGGAGCGCGCCGGCCTGGCCGACGCGTTCCTGGCCTTGACCGGCGACAACGAACTGAAGGAGGCCGCGTGATGGACACGATGATCGACACCACTGCCGCACCCGCCGCCGCACCCGCCGCGGTCGCGCCGCGCCGCCCCGCGCGCATCCGCAGCTACTGGCTCGAGGCCAAGTACGAGTTCGTGCGGCTGCTGCGCACGCCGATGTTCGCCGTCCCGACGATCGCGTTCCCGGCGCTGTTCTACCTGCTGTTCGGGGTCGCGCTGGGCTCGCGCGGCGACGGCCAGGCCGCGCAGTACCTGCTGGCCACGTATGGCGTGTTCGGCGTGATGGGCGCGGCGCTGTTCGGCTTCGGCGTCAGCATCGCGGTCGAGCGTACGCAGGGGCTGCTGGCGCTCAAGCGCGCCCTGCCGATGCCGCCGGGCGCCTACCTGCTGGCGAAGATGGCGATGGCGATGCTGTTCTCGACGCTGGTGTCGCTGCTGCTCCTGCTGCTGGCGGCATCGCTGGGCGGGGTGGTGCTCGACCCGTGGCAGTGGGCGCTGCTGCCGGCGATCCACGTGGCCGGCGCGCTGCCGTTCTGCGCGATGGGGCTCTACCTGGGCACTCGCGTCAGCGCCAACGCGGCGCCGGTGGTCGTGAACCTGCTGTACCTGCCGATGGCGTTCCTGTCCGGGCTGTGGCTGCCGCTGCGGGTGCTGCCGGACGCGCTCGCGGCCGCCGCGCCGGTGTGGCCGGCGTACCACCACGCGCAGCTCGCGCTGAAGGTGGTGGGCATGGATGCCGGGGGCTCCATCGCCCTGCACGTGCTCGTGCTGGTGGCCTTCACCGCGGTGTTCTTCGGGCTGGCGCGCGCGCGCCTGGCGCGTCGTGGCTGAGCGCGGCGCGGGCCCGTCGACGCGGTGGCATCATCGGCACCGTTGGCCGCATCGCGGAGTGCGCATGAACGGCGGGGGCGTGGCACGGTTCGTCCCGGCGTGGCTGCAGCCGGCGCCCGATTCGATCGCCGCCACGCTGCGGCGCGAGGGCAAGTCGCCGTGGTCGGACGCGGTGCACGTGCTGTGGTCGGCGTGGATCTTCATCACCCCGGCGTTCTCGCCAGCCGGCTACGACGCGCGCTGGCTGGTGGTGACGGTGCTGTCGTACCCGGTGTTCCTGCTGCTGTTCGCGATGACGCTGCTGGCGCCGCCGCGGCAGGTGCCGCGCTACGCGCTCGGCATGGTCGCGATGAGCCTGGCGCTGCTGCCGTGGTACCTGTCGGGCCTGAGCTACTTCGTGTTCGGCTGCGTGATGCTCAGCCGCGGACAGCCGCACTCGCTGCTGCGCCACGCCGCCGTGCTGCTCGCGCTCAGCGCGGTGCTGGTCGGCTACGCGGTGTGGCTGGGCTATCCGTGGCAGGCGGTCGCGTGGCTGCCGCTGGTGACCCTGATCGTCGGCTCGGTGGTCCAGGTCGATTGCCTCAACCAGCGGCGCGACGCCGCGCTGCGGCTGTCGCAGGAGGAAGTGCGCCGGCTCGCCGCGACCGCCGAGCGCGAGCGCATTGGGCGCGACCTGCACGACCTGCTCGGGCACACGCTGTCGCTGGTCGCGCTCAAGTCGGAACTGGCCGGCAAGCTGGTCGAGCGCGACCCGACGGCCGCGCGCAGGGAGCTGGCCGACGTGACCCGCGTGGCCCGCGAGGCGCTGACCCAGGTGCGCAGCGCGGTCACCGGCATCCGCGCGGTCGGGCTGGCGAGCGAACTGGCGTCGGCGCGGCTGCTGCTGGAATCCGACGGCGTGCATTTCCATTACGCGCTGGCGCCGGTGGTGCTGCCGCCGGAGGTCGAGGCGGTGCTGGCGCTGACCCTGCGCGAAGCGGCCACCAACATCCAGCGGCACGCGCGCGCCCGGCGCGCCGAGGCGGCGCTGGAGGTCGCCGGCGACGCGGTGGTGCTGCGCGTCGAGGACGACGGCCGCGGCGGCGACATCGCCCCCGGCAACGGGCTGTGCGGCATGCGCGAGCGGATCGAGGCGCTCGGCGGGCGGCTGCGCGTCGACGCCGCCCCCGGCCGCGGCACGCGCATCGAAGCGATCCTGCCGATGCCGCGCCCGGCCGACGGCGTGCGCGGCGACGCCCCGCCAGCGCCCGCGCACGCGCCCGGACCCGGCGACGCCGCCTCGTCCGCGGCGGCGTAAGCGCGCGCGGCGATCTGCGGTAACGTGCCGCAGGGCCAACCGGCACGGGGTGCGCGCAATGATCGGGGTGCTGCTGGCCGAGGACCAGGCGATGGTGCGCGGCGCGCTGTCGGCGCTGCTGAAGTTGGAGTCGGACCTCGACGTGCTCGGCACCGCCGCCGACGGCGAGGCCGCGTGGCGCGACGTGCAGCGGCTGCAGCCGGACGTGCTGGTCACCGACATCGAAATGCCCGGCCTGACCGGATTGGAGCTCGCGCAGCGGATCGCCCGCCACGGGCTGGCCACGCGCGTCGTCGTGCTGACCACGTTCGCGCGCCCGGGCTTCCTGCGCCGCGCGCTCGACGCCGGCGCGCGCGGCTACCTGCTCAAGGACGCGCCCGCCGAGAACCTCGCCGAGGCGATCCGCCAGGTGCACCGCGGCGGCCGGGTCATCGATCCGCAGCTCGCGGTCGACGCGTGGGGCGAGCCCGACCCGCTCAACGAGCGCGAGCGGCAGGTGCTGCGGCTGGCCGGCGAGGGGCTGTCGGCCGGCGACATCGCCGCGCAGCTGCAGCTGTCGGCCGGCACCGTGCGCAACTACCTGTCCGAGGCGATCGGCAAGCTCGGCGTCGGCAACCGCATCGAGGCGTACCGGCTCGCGCGGCAGAAGGGCTGGCTGTAGGCGGGCGCGGGCCGGTCTACAGTGCTGCCCAATCGCACGGCAGCGGGCGCGAGCCCGCCTTGCATCACCCGCAGCGCGACTTCAACAGCGCATACGCCGCGCGCAGGCCCTGCGCCTCGCCGCCGGCGGGGCGGCCGGGGCGGTCGGCGTCGTTCCAGCTGTAGACGTCCAGGTGCGCCCACGGCTGGGTCGGCGGCACGAAGCGGTCCAGGTACAGCGCCGCGGTGATGCTGCCGGCCATCTTCGACGGCCCGCCGTTGGCCAGGTCGGCGATGCCGCTGGCGAGATAGCGCAGGTACGGGCGCCACAGCGGCATCCGCCACAGCGGGTCGCGCAGCTCGCGCCCGGCGGCGAGCCACGCGTCGGCGACTGCGTCGTCGTTCGCGTACAGCGCCGGCAGGTCCGGGCCCAGCGCGATTCGCGCGGCGCCGGTCAGCGTGGCGAAGTCGAGCACCAGCGTCGGCGACTGCTCGACCGCGTACGTCAGCGCGTCGCACAGCACCACGCGGCCCTCGGCGTCGGTGTTGTCGATCTCGACGCTGATGCCGGCGCGGGTCGCGATCACTTCGCCGGGGCGGTACGCGTTCGGCCCGACCGCGTTCTCGACCGCCGGCACCAGCAGGGTCATGCGGATCGGCAGGCGGCGCGCCATCACCAGCTCGGCCAGCGCGATCGCGTGAGCGGCGCCGCCCATGTCCTTCTTCATGTTGCGCATGCCGTCGGCCGGCTTGAGGTCGAGGCCGCCGGTGTCGAAGCACACGCCCTTGCCGACGATGACGACGTGCGGGTGCGAGGCATCGCCCCACGCCAGCTCGATCAGCCGCGGCGCGCGGTGGCTGGCGCGGCCGACGGCGTGGATCGCCGGGAAGTTCTTCGCCAGCAGGTCGTCGCCGCCGACCACGTCGATCCGGGCGCCGAAGCGCTCGGCGAGTTCACAGCACACCTGCTCGAGCTGGTCGGGGCCCATGTGCTCGGTCGGCGTGTTGACCAGGTCGCGCACGCGCACGCACGCGGCGAGCTGGTCGAATACCTCGGCGATCGCGTCGCCGTCGGCATCGACCTGCAGCAGCGCCGGCGCGCGCGGCGCCGCCTTGTAGCGGCTGAAGCGGTAGCTGCCCAGGCCCCAGCCGAGCTGCAGCGCGGCGAGCGCCGCCGGCTCCA
This sequence comes from Cognatilysobacter tabacisoli, assembly GCF_003586305.1. Classification (GTDB taxonomy): domain Bacteria; phylum Pseudomonadota; class Gammaproteobacteria; order Xanthomonadales; family Xanthomonadaceae; genus Cognatilysobacter_A; species Cognatilysobacter_A tabacisoli. Next base: position 569,589 of record NZ_KZ987400.1, read on the forward strand.
GCCCGTCGGGTGCGCGCCAGCGCAGCGCCGGCAGCGCGAACGGCGCGTGCGCGTAGCCGAACGGATCGAGCGGGTCGCCGATGCCGAGCACCGCGGCCGCCGCCGCGCCGCCGTCGCCCGGCAGCACCAGCGCCGTGCCCGGCGCGCCCTCGAAGCCGTGCGCGTCGAGCCATGCGCCGGCGGCCGCCGGCTGCGCGGCCTTCCAGTCGGCCAGCGTCGCGCGCGACACCAGGTGCAGGGGCAGCGCGTCCGCGCCGGCGTCGGTGTAGCCCAGGGGCAGGTTCATGCGGCGGCGTTGTCCGTCTGCAGGGCCGCGTCGAGCCAGTCGGCCAGCGCGGCGAGGTCGGTGAATTCCAGGTCCGGGCGCAGCGCGGCGTGCGGCCACGTGCGTCCGTCGCGGTTGATCCAGCAGCTGCGCAGCCCGGCGCGGTGCGCGCCGACCACGTCCATCTCGATGTCGTCGCCGACGTGCAGCACGTGGGCCGGCGGCACGTCGAGCCGCGCGCACGCGGCGTGGAAGATGCTCGGGTCGGGCTTGGCGGCGCCGTGCTCGCGCGCGCCGAGCTGGAATGCGAAGCGGTCCATCAGCCCGATCCGCACCAGGTCGGCGTTGCCGTTGCTCAGCGCCGCCAGCGGCACGCGCGCGGCCAGCCGGTCGAGCGCGTCGACGGTGTCGTCGTAATGGACGACGTCGCAGCGCGCGGCGAAGAACGCGTCGAACGCCGGCTGCGCCAGCGCGACGTCGTCGCCGGCGGCGGCGAGCATGCGCTCGAGCGAGATCATCCGCTGGCGGGTGAAGTCATGCGCCAGGTGCGGGTGCTCGCGCGCGACCTCGTCGCGCAGCGCGCGCATCGCCTCCAGCGGGAACCGTTCGGCAGTGCGCGGGGCGTGCCGGCGCAGCCACTGGCCGAGCACGGTTTCGGCGCGCAGCACCACGGGCGCGATCGGCCACAGGGTGTCGTCTAGGTCGAGGGTGATCGCACGGACGGGAAAAGGCGCCATGAGCGCATTCTAGCGCCGCTCACTCCATCAGCCGGGCCCAGCCGTCCATGCCCTCGATGCGCTCGAGCACCAGCTTGACGCAGACCAGCAGCGGCACCGCCAGCAGCAGCCCGATCAGGCCCCACAGCCAGCCGAACACCATCAGCGCCAGGATCAGCACCAGCGGCGACACCCGCATGCTGCGGCCGAGCACGATCGGCGTGACGATCTGGCCTTCCAGCGTGTGCAGGCCGAGGTAGATGCCGGCCGGCACCAGCGCCTTCCAGTCGTCGAACGCGACGAAGCCCATGATCAGCATCATGCCGATGCCGATCAGCGGGCCGACGTACGGGGCGAAGTTCAGCAGCGCGGCCATCGTGCCCCACAGCAGCGCCTCGGGCAGCGGCACCTTCAGCCAGTGCAGCAGGCCGGCGAAGATCAGGCCGACGGCGATGTTGATCACGGTGATCGTCAGCACGTAGCGCGACAGCTCCAGCTCGATCGACTGCATGATCTCGACCGTCAGCTTCTTCTGCTGCCGCCCGGGCAGCAGCGCGATCGCGTTCTTCTGCAGGTTCTCGCCATAGACCATGAAGAAGAACGTCAGCAGCACGACCGCCAGCACCGAGGCGATCAGCTTCGGGGTCGTGGTCAGCATCTTGTAGGGGTCGTCGGTTTCGGTGCGCACGACCTGCACCGGCTTCGACTCGCCGCCGGCGGCGCGGGCGATGTTCTCGGCGGCGCGGTTGGCGTCCTGCACCGGCTTGGTCAGCTCGCGCAGCTTCGGGGTCATCTCGCGCATCGCGCGCGGCGCCTGCCGCACCCACTCGCTGGCCGGCTCGACCAGCTGGGTGCCCAGCGCGCCGGCGATCGCCAGCCCGCCCAGCAGCACCACCAGCGCGCCGAGCACGCGCGGCACGTAGAGCCGCCGCAGCGCGCGGATGATCGGGTTGCCGACCAGCGCGAAGAACACGGCCAGCAGCACCGGCAGGATCAGCTCCTGCGTCGCCCACAGCACCGCGCCGACGGCGATCGTCGCCAGCAACGCCGCGGCCGCGGACGAGCGCGGGCGCGGTTCGGTCGGCGGCGCGTTCGGGATCGGCGCGTCGGGACCGGGCGCAGCCGGCGACGCCGGAGCGGCGTCGGCGGGGGAATCGATCGGCGGCATGGTCAGGACTCGGCGGCGGTGTGCGTGCGCGCGTCCTGCGCCGGAGGGGAAGCGGGTGCGGCGGCAGAACCGGCGGCGGCGTGCGGGAGGTCGTCGACCGGCACGCCGGCGCGTTCGGCGACTTCGGTCGTCGTCTCGGCGGCGCGTTCGGCCTCGCCGGCTGCGGCCTGCGCGCTGCCGCCGGCCACCAGGCTCGACACCATCGAGATCATCTGCATCAGCGAGCCGCCGCTGGCTGCCGCGCGCAGCGGCCGCGCGCGGCCGACGAAGAAGCCTGTTACCAGGCCGGCGACCACGATGCGCCCCGGCGTCCACGCCGCGCGCCACGACGACTTCAGCTGGCGCAGGTCGGCCGACACGCGCCGCTCCTGCGCCTCGAGCGCGTCCTCGGCCTGTTTCACCTTCGCGATCAACTGTTCGAAGCTCATGGCTGTTCGACGCTCATCGGCTCGTCGGCTCGGGAAAGGGGCGCGGCGCGGTCATGGCGGCGTGACGTCGATGCCGCGGCGGTCCTTGACCGGCGCGCCGTCGGCGGCCTCGACCGGTGCGGCCTCGGCGGCGGCGCGGGTCGACACCGGCGAGCCGGGATCGGGCGTGAAGTCGGCCAGCTCGCCGAGCCCCAGCCGCGCCAGCTGCCGGCGCGTGGCCTGCAGCCGGGTGTGTTCGAAGTAGCGCATGCTCAGCCACCCGGCGACGCCGGTGACGACCAGGCTCAGCACCGCGGTCAGCAGCAGCGATACGGTCCACGACCACTGCAGCGTGCCGTTGAGGAACACGATCAGCGTGGCCATCAGCAGCAGCCACGCCGACGCGCCGAACGCGATCGCCACGCCGGTCAGCGCCAGCGTGCGGCCGAGCGCGCTGCGCGCCAGCGAGATGTCGGCGAACACCAGCGAGCGCATCGCCTTGGCCGCATCGACGCTGGCGCCGAGGCCGGCGCGACCGGTCGCGCCGATCTGGCGCAGCGCTTCGGCCAGGTCCGGCGGCGGCGCGGCGCCGGTGGCGTCGTCGCCGTCGCGCGGCGCATCGGCGCGCGGGTCGTTCAACGGTGCATCCCCTCTGCAGGTGGCGGTGCGGTCTGCGCTGCGTTCATGGCGTTCCCCTGCCGCAACGCAAAGGTCGTGTCGCGCGCTGCGCGCGGTTCGAAGCCGGACGGACCGGCTGGCCGGCCCGCGACGTTCGCGCGGGCCGGCGACATCGGCTTACTTGTCGCCGCTGCGGGCGAGCTTGGCAATGATCCAGCCGGCCGCGAAGGCCACGCCGAACGACGCCAGCGGACGCTCGCGGATCAGCTCGGCGGCGCTGTCGATCAGGTCCCGGCCCTTGTCCATCAGCGCGTCGACCTGCTCGCCGGCGGCGCTGCCGGCCTGCTCGGCGGCATTGAGGCCGGCCAGCGCGCCGTCGGCCAGGTCGGCCTTGACGTGTGCCTTGCCGATCTTGAGCTCGGCGCCGGCGGCGCTGGCGGCGTTGACGAGCGCGGCGCCCGCGTCCGAAGCGGCCTGCTTCAGGTTGCTGCCGGCTTCGCCGAGATTGGTCTTCATGCCGTCGGTGGCGGTGGGGCTCATGGGGCGGATCCTCGAATTCGGGTGGGGGCGACCGGCGTCACTGCATCAGCAGGGTGCCCGGGCGATTGCCGCGCATGACGCGCAGCACCAACTGTGCAGGAGCCTGCGTGAAGCTCGCGCGCAAGCCGGGCAGGTCGCTGAACGCGCCGGCCGACGCGGCCACGACCACGTCGCCGGGCTGCAGCCCGCTGCGCGCCGCGCGGCTGCCGCGGGCGACCGATTCGACCAGCACCCCGCGCAGCCCGCCCTGGCGGTAGCGCTCGGGCAGTTCGGCGAACGTCGCGCCTTCGAGCCGCGGATCGAGCTCGACGCCGGCGATCTGGCGCGGGTGCTCGCGCAGCGTGGCGCGCACCGTCAGCGGCTTGCCGTCGCGGAGCACATCGAGGCTGACCGGGGCGCCGACGGCCTGCAGGCCCTCGAAATTGCGCAGCGCGCCGGCGTCGTCGACGCGCTGGCCGTTGGCCGCGAGCACCACGTCGCCGCTGCGCAGCCCGGCCGCGGCCGCCGCGCTGCCCGGGAACACGCGCGTGACCACCGCCCCGCGCGGGTCGGCCAGCCCCAGCGCCTGGGCGATCCGCGCGTCGACCGTCTGCGCCTCCAGCCCGAGCGTGCCGCGCCGGACCTCGCCGGTCGCGACGATCTGGTTGACCACGTCGCGCGCCAGGTTGGTCGGGATCGCGAAGCCCAGCCCGATGTTGCCGGCCGCCGACCCGCGCGGGTTGAAGCTGGCGGTGTTGATCCCGATCAGCTCGCCGTTGAGGTTGACCAGCGCGCCGCCGGAGTTGCCGGGGTTGATCGACGCGTCGGTCTGGATGAAGTTCTGGAAGCCGAGCCCGCGCAGGCCGCTGCGACCGACCGCCGAGACGATGCCCGAGGTCACCGTCTGGCCGATGCCGAACGGATTGCCGACCGCGACGACGAAGTCGCCGACGCGCAGCGCGCCCGAGTCGGCCAGCGGCAGCGCGCTGAGCTTGTCGGCCTTGATCCGCATCACCGCGACGTCGGTGTCCGGGTCGGAGCCGACGAACTCGGCCGCCAGCGTGCGCCCGTCGCTGAGCGTGACCGACACCGCGTCGGCGCCCTCGATCACATGGTGGTTGGTGACGATCAGCCCGCGCGCGGCATCGACGATCACGCCCGAGCCGAGCGACTCGTTGATCCGCTCCTGGGTCAGCTCCGGGAACATCCGCCGGAACATCGGATCGGCGCCGAACGGGCTCACCTGCACGCGCTGCTTGGCGTGCACGCTGACCACCGCCGGCGTGACACGCGCGAGCATCGGCGCCAGCGACGGCAGCGGCGTGGTGCCGACCGCCGCCGGCAGCGCCGCGACGGTCGGCGCGGCCGCCTGCGCCAGCGGCGCGGCGTCGGCCGGCGCCTGCACCGCGTCGCGCATCGCGGTCGCGGCGAAGCCGCCGAACGCGGCGGCCAGGGACAGGGCGATCAGGGTCTTGGACGAGTTCTTCATGCGGGGTCGATCCGGGCGCGAGTGGGCAACCGGGGCTGCCGGCTGAACGGAGTCAGTCTCGACGCGAATCGTACAATCGCCGCTGAAGACGGGCCGTCAGCGCGCGCCCTCGACGTCGCTCCCGCGCACGTGTCTGACCGGGCCATCGACGAGCATCCGCTCGACGCTGCCGGCCTGAGCGCATGCGCCCGGCGCGCCGTTTAGGCAGGCATGCACGCGCCACCAGCCCGGCCGCGGCCGCGCGACCGGTGCCAGGCGACCGTCTGCATCGACGGGCACGGCGATCGCGGTCCCGATCGGCAGCGGCGTGCGCGAGCGCAGGCAGTAGTCGCCCCCCGGCGGCCGCACCCAGCACTTGCCCCGCCCGTCGGCCGCGCCCTGCCGGTCGAGGCAGTACGCGTGGCCGCCCGCGAACGCCGGCGCGAGCCGGCACTCGCTGTCCGCCCGGCAGCTTTCGCCGCCGTTCGGACCGCTGCTGTAGACCAGGCACGCGCCGCCGGACCCGTTCGACACGATCCCGTCGGGGTGTGCCTCGATCCGGAACGACGCGTGCATCCCGCGCGCGTCGACGTCGACCGGGCCGGGCACGATGCGCATCGGCGTCTGCGCGCTGGCCACCGCCGCGAGCGCGCACAGCGCCGCCAGCGCGAGTGCTTGAGCCCGCCGCCTCCGGACCTGCATCCGCATGTGCATGTCGATCTCCTTGAAGGGTGGCGCCCTGCCGATCATGCGCGCTCGATCGCGCCGATGGCACGTGGGGCGCGGGTGGCGTGGCGCGGCACGGTTGCGCCACGCCGCGACAGCGCCGGGCCAGCGGCGCGCAGGCAGCTGCCGCGCGCCGCGGGCGAACCTCGACGCGGGCGCTACTGGATCCGGACGCCGGATCCGGTCCCGCACTCCTCGGCGACGATGCTGCCGTCGGGGCGGTAGCGGACCGCGCGGACGGGCCCGGCGTTCTGGGTGCCGTCGTTGCTCAGCAGGATCGTCCGCTCGACGACGCCGTAGCCGTGGTAGGCGCCGTCGACGAAGTAGTCGAAGCGCAACTGCATCGCGTACTGCCCGGTGGCGGGGTTGTACGACCACGTCCCCAGCCCGATCGAGCGCTGGGTGATGCCGGGCACGCCCTGCACGTTGGGCACGCCGTTGGGCGGGAAGCGCGCGTTCTCGACCACGATGCCGCCGGCCTGGAACACGATCGTGTTGCGCACCGTGCGGAACGGCAGCCCGCTGCCGCACGGCTGCACGAGCCCGGTGCCGTCCCACGCGCCGACGATGCGGTTGGCCGGCACCGCCAGGGCGCCATCGCGGGCAGGATCGGCGCCGGCGGGCAGCGTGACGGCGGCGACGGCGAGGGCAAGGGCGAACGTGGTAGTCAGGTTCATGATGCGCACTCCTGTGTGGTGGCCCCGGATCGGGGTGCGGCGACCGTGCCGGTCCATGGCCTGCCTGTCGCCCAAAATCCGCTGAAACAATCTGAAATCCCCTGAAACGGAGTCACCGGGTTGGCCACCAGCGTCCGCTTCGACGGTTTCCGCCTCGACCCGGCCACGCGGCAGCTGCGCACCGAGGCCGGCGCGCCGGTGGCGCTGACGGCCAAGGCCTTCGACACGCTCGCCTACCTGGTCGAGCACCGCGACCGCGTCGTCAGCAAGGACGAGCTGCTCGCCAGCGTGTGGGCCGGGCGGGTCGTGGAGGAGAACAACCTCACCCAGGCGATCTCCGCGCTGCGCCGCGCGTTCGGCACCGGCGCGGGCGAACACCGCTACATCGTCACGGTCCCCGGCCGCGGCTACCGCTTCGTCGCCGAGCTCGACCCGGCGCCGCTCGATGCCGGGGCGCCCGTGCCCGTCGCCGGCACGCCGGCCGCCGCGTCGGCGCCGCGCCGCCCACGCTGGGAGCACGCGCTCGTGCCCGGGGCGCTGCTGTTCCTGCTCGCGCTGATGTCGATCGCGGCCTGGCAATCGCAGGACCGCGGCGCCGCGTCGCCGCGCGTCGTGCCGCCGGCCCCGGCGGCGGCGACGGGCGCGCCGGCGGACACGCTGGCGGTGCTGCCGTTCCGCTCGCTGTCGCCCGGGCCGCGCGACGAGCTGCTCGAACTCGGCCTCGCCGACACGCTGATCGCGCGCATCAGCAGCGCCAGCACCCTGCACGTGCGTTCGCTGGCGTCGAGCCAGCGCTTCGCCGGCAGCCGCCACGACCCGCTCGAGGCGGCGCGCAAGCTCGGCGCGACGTACATCGTCGAAGGCACCACCCAGCGCAACGGCGACGCCATCCGCGTCTCCACCCGGCTGCTGGACGCGCGCGACGGCCGCGCGGTGTGGTCGGGCACCTTCGACGAGTCCATCGGCCGCGTGTTCACCCTGCAGGACCGCATCGCCGCGTCGATCACGTCCGCGCTCGCGCTGAAGCTCGCGCCGGCCACCGGCCGCCCCCCGTGCGAAGGCGCTAACGCCGACGCGTACCGCGCCTACCTGACCGGCAGCTACCAGCTCGGGCGTCCGTCGGCCGAGCGGATGCGCAGTGCGCTGGCCGCGTTCTACCGCGCCATCGACCTCGACCCGACGTGCGCGCGCGCCTACGCCGGCCTGTCGTTCGCCTACCGCGCGCTGGTGATGACCGGCGACGAGAACCCGCGCGTGGCCTTCCCGCTGGCCGAGGCGGCCGTCGAGAAGGCCCTGGCGATCGATCCGGGCCTGGCCGAGGGCTACTCGTCGCGCGGCTTCATCCAGTTCTGGTACGGCTGGGACTGGGCGGCGTCGGAGGCCTCGCTCAAGCGCGCGATCGAACTCAATCCCAGCCTCGCCGAAGCGCACCTGGCGTACGCGCACCTGCTGCACAACATCGGGCGCATGCCCGAGGCGGCCGTGCACGCGCGCGAGGCGATCGCGCTGGACCCGCTGTCGCCGCTGGTGGGCACGCTCGGCGCGGCGTTCCTCGGCGCGGCCGGGCATCGCGACGAGAGCGCGGCGGTGCTCGACGGCGTGCTCGAGCGCGACCCGGAGTTCTGGACCGCGCTGATGGTGCGCGCGCAGCGGCGGATCAAGCAGGGCGATCCCGCCGGCGCGGTCGCCGACATGCGCCGCGCGCTGTCGCTGTGCGGCAACTGCAGCCAGGCCGAGGCGGTGCTCGGCGCCACGCTGGTCGCCGCCGGCGACCGCGACGGCGCGCGCGCGCTGGTGCGGGCCATGCACGAGCGCCGGCGCGAGGACTACGTGCCCGCGACCAGCATCGCCGCCGTGCACAACGCCCTGGGCGACACCGACGCCGCGCTCGACCTGCTCGAGCGCGCCTACGCGGAGCGCGACGTGCGCATGACCTTCCTCGCCTCCGACACGCGCTGGCACAACCTGCGCTCGCAGCCGCGCTTCCGGGCGCTGCTGCAGCGCATGCGCCTGACGGCCGGCTAGAACGCGTACGACACCGTCAGCGAGACCGTGCGCGGCGGGCCGTAGTGGTCGGTCAGGATGCCGAGGGTCGGGAACGCGAACCCGGTGGTCCGGTACGACGCATCGGCCAGGTTGTCGCCGCGCAGCGCCAGCTGCCAGCGCTCGCGCGGCGACGTCCATGCGACCCCCGCGCTCCACACCGCGTAGCCGTCCTGGGCCAGCGCGTCGTTGAGGTCCGGCGTCGGCCAGCTCCTGCTCTGGTACCGCCCGTCGACGCGCCACGCGAGGCGGCCGCCTCGGCGCAGCGGCACGTCGACCAGCACGCCGCTGCCGGCCGTCCAGCGCGGCGCATTGGCGAAGCCGCGACTGGGGCGCAGGTCGCCGCTCGCGTCCTCGTAGCGGTCGTAGGCCGCGTCGAGGTAGCCGACGTGGCCGGTCCAGCGCAGCCGGCCGGCGAACACGCGCCACTCGAGTTCCGCGCCGCGCGTGGTGCCGTCGCCGGCGTTGCGGAAGTCGCGCAGCAGGCTGTCGTCGACGCCGTCGCCGTCGGTGTCGTGGTTGACGAACACGCTGAGCTGGATGTCGCGGTACGTGTTGTGGAACAGCGCGAGGTCAAGCTGTGCGCGCCCGTCCCACCACGCGGTCTTGGCACCCAGTTCGACCGCGGTGACGGTCTCGTCGTCCACCGCGTGCACGGTGCCCGGCGCGCGCGGGTTCGGGACGATGTTGAAGCTGCCGCCCTTGAAGCCGCGGCTGGCGTGCGCGTACAGCGTCGTGGCCGCCATCGGCCGCCACGCCAGCCCGACCCGCGGGGACGGCGACCGGAACCAGCGCGCCGCGGCGTAGTCGGCCGATGGCGCGCCGAGCGGCACCGCCAGCCCTGCATCGGCATAGGCCTGGTTGAACACGTCGGTGGCCTTGCGCTCGACCGTGTAGCGCAGGCCGAGGTCGAGCTCCCATGCGTCGCCGAGCGCGCGCGTCAGGTGGCCGTACAGCGCCGCGCTGCGGGTCTCGATCGTGCTGCGGGTCACGCTGACGCTAGGACTGCGCGAGCTGTTCGTCCCGACCCCGCCGGAATCGGCGTCGAACAGGTACAGCCCGGCTACCGCGTGCGTGCCGCCGGCGTTCCAGTGCAGCTGGAATTCCTGCGACGCCTGGCGGTCCTCGAAGCGGCGGCGCAGCGTCGAGATGTTCAGCGGCAGCGTGTCGAAGTCGACGTAGCCCAGCGACTCCCCGCTGCGGTACGCGCTGATCGCGCGCAGCGTCCACGCCGCGCCGGGCGACCAGTCGACGGTCGCCGATGCGCCGCCGGCCTCGAGGTCCTGCAGGTCCGGCGCGTTGCTGCGCACGTCGTGGCGACCCGGGTCGGGCGGGGTGCGCGCCGGATCGAACGGGTTCACCGTGCGGCGGCGGAATCCCTGCGCGCCGGACTGGTCGAGCGTGCGGTCCCAGGCCAGCCGCACCTCGACGTCGTCGGCCGGGCGCCACAGCGCGGTGGCGCGGGCGACGACCGCGTCGCGCGCGCTGACGTGGGTGCCGGTGACGATGTTGCGGCCGTAGCCGTCGCGTTCGAACGATGCCAGCGCCACGCGGGTGCGCAGGCGATCCCCGGCCGGCAGGTTGACCACGAGCCTGCCGTCGCGGCGCCCGTAGCGGCCGATCGTCGCCGACGCGCTGCCGGAGAACTCCGCCTCGGGCTCGCGGCTGACGTACTTGATCGCGCCGCCGAGGGTGTTCTTGCCGTACAGCGTGCCCTGCGGGCCGCGCAGCACCTCGACGCGGTCGACGTCGATCAGTTCCAGCAGCGCGCCCTGCGGCCGCGCCAGGTACACGTCGTCGAGGTACACGCCGACGCCGGGTTCGACGCTCCAGATCGGATCGGACTGGCCGATGCCGCGGATGAAGGCGGTGACCGTGCCGTTGAACGCGCGCGCGGGGTAGACGGTCAGGTTCGGGGTGATCGCGCCGAGCGCGGCAATAGTCTCGGCGCCGCGCGACTCCAGCTCCTCGCCGTCGGCCACGGTCACGGCCATCGGCACGTCGGACAGCACCTCGGCGCGGCGGCGCGCGGTGACGACGATGGTGTCGAGCTCGAACGCCGCCGGCCCGGCCGCCGGGGCGGCAGGCGGCCCGGACGGCTCCGCGCCGCGGGCGTCGTGCACCGCGGCGGCCGCGCACAGCATCCACGCTGCGCGGGTCGGTCTGCCTGGCATCCAGTTCCTCCCAGCGTCCTGTCACACGTGGACGGTGCACCCCGTCCCCAGCCTACGCCGCCGCCGTCACCACGGGCGGGCGAACGCCAGCTGCCAGCGCACCGGATCGGCGGCGGCCGGAACGTGCGTCCCCTGCAGGGACCACGCCCAATCGCGCCCGAACCGGCCGAGCAGCGACCACTCCGCCCACGTGGCGTCGCGCGCCGCCGTCCAGTCGACCACGTCGAACGCCGCGCCCGGGGTGGCGACGAATCCGCCGCGCAGCGTGCCGTCGGTGCCGAGCCGCCGTTCGCGCCGGACGTCGAGGTGCAGCTCGACGCCGCGCGAACCGGCCAAGCGCCATTCGCGCACGTAGCGCACGCCGAACGACGCGCTGGACTGCGCGATGCGCGCGCCGTCCGCGGCCAGTTCCCAGCCGGTGTCGCCGGACTCGCCGAACGCGCCGGCGTGCACGCGCGAGTGGTCCAGCCCGACGTACGGGCTCAACCCGCCGCCGGCCACGTCGAACGGCCGGCTGGCCTGCGCGTGCACGGCGGTCCAGCGCAGGTGCCGCTGCGACGCCGCCGTGCGCAGACCGGCGTCGCCAAGGTCGACCGGGCGCCGCACCAGCGCGGTCGTGTGGCCGATGGTCACCGAGCCCGTCGCCCGCCAGCTGCCGAAGCGGCGGTGCAAATAGGCGCCCGCGCTCGCGCCGGCGTCGTGCGCGCCGGCGCCCGAGACGTGCGCACCGCGCGCCATCGCGGCGCCGACCAGCCAGCCGTCGCCGAGCCAGCGGTCGCCGCCGTGCACGCGCCCGCCATCGTCGAGCGAGGCCGACCACGCACCGGCAGGTTCGCCTTCGCGTCGCCCGTCGAGCTGCGCATCGACGCGCGCGGCCAGCCGCGCCGCGGCGCGATGCGCATCGTGCTGGAGCCGCGCATGCGCGGCGCCGCCGAGGCTTTCCAGCCGACGCGCCGCGCGCGCGGGATCGGACTCCATCAGCAGGTCGGTGCTCGCCGCCACGAAGCGCCGCCGGGCGGCGTTCGTCGCCGCGGCCGGGTCGAAGCGGTCGGCCACCTCGAGCGCGCGGTCGACCGCGCCCGCGCCGGCCTGCGCCGCCGGGGTCGCCTGGGCGCTCGACGCGATGGCGCTCTGCATCGACAGCCGGGTCATGTCGAGCCACACGTCGTTCGGTCCGTAGCGCAGGCCGCCTTCGATGAAGAGCCCCGGCGACGTCCACTGCGCGAACCGGCCGAACACGCCACCGTCGGCGTGCAGGATCTGCGCGCTGTACGGCGCCGCGGGCAGCGGATAGCCCTCGCCCCAGCCGTCGACGAAGCTGCGGACGATCAGCGTGCCTGCCAGATGCGCCTCGCCGTTCACCTGCAGGGTGCTGACGTCGCGGGCCAGGCCGTACGGGTCGACCATCAGGGTGACCACCAGCGCGCCGGTCGGCGACTGGCGGAAATTGCTCTGCAGGGTGGGGAGCGGTACGTCGCGCTCGGTCACGCCGACTTCCAGCTGGCCGTCGTTGTCGAAATCGCCAGCGACCTGGCCGAACAACCGCAGCGCACCGAGGTTGGCCACCTCGCCCATGACGACGCCGGCGATCGACGCATAGCCGCGGTTGATCAGCGTGCCGCGGATCATCCCATCGGGGGCGGCCCCCCGCAGTCCGCCGCCGAGCGACAGGTACCCGTCCGGCCCCACCTCCACCAGCGGCGACGACAGCGTGTTGCCGGCGCGGATCGACAGCGAACCCAGTTCGACCGCGGTGCGGCTGAACGTGTACGTGCCCCAGCCCAGCGTGGTGTCCAAGCTGGGATCGTCGCGCCCAAGGACCAGCTCCCGGTACTGCCCGCGCACGATCAGCGCATGGCCGCTGGTCCGACCTCCGAGCATGATCGCGTTGTCGCTCACCACGCAGTCGGCCAGCACCGGCGGCGGGCACGGACCGATCGGGGCCGCGGCCGGGGGCGGCGGTGGCGGAAGTGCCGGCGGCGGGGTCGGGGCGCGCACGTTGTCGCCGCCACCGCCCGAGCCGCAGGCGGGCAGCAGGCAGGCGACGGCGGCGGTCAGCAGGGTGATCGAAGGCGTGCGCATGGCGTAGCTCCTGTACGGAGGGGCCGGCCGGGCCGGCAGGAACGGGAGGAGGGGCGTGTGGGTCGGGCCGGCACAGGGGCGCGGGTGCGTTCGGTCAGAACCGGCGACGCACGAACAGTGACCAGCCCGCATCCGGCGCCCCGGTCGCGCCGCCGTCGCGGTAGTCCATCGCCCACTGCCAGCCCGACGGAAACCGACCGGTCAGGCCGGCGGCGACGTACCCGGCCCCGGGCGAAGCCGGGCCGGCGTCCAGCGCGAACGTCGCATCCGGCGTGCCGGTGAACGCGGCCCGGGCGGCAGCGCCGTCTGCGTCGAGCCGCATCCGGTACCGCGCGTCGACCGACACGCCGACCAGGGCGGCGCCCACCGGCCATTCGCGCGCGAACCGCGCGCCGGCCGACAGCGCGAACTCGCGCGTGTGCCCGTCTCCGGTGGCGAGTTCGAGGCCGGTGGCGCCGTCTTCGACGAAGCGCCCGGCGCGCACGGCGCTGTAGTCGACCGCCACGTACGGCGTCCATGCGCCCGCGCCGAACGGCACGCGCCGGCCCGCTTCCGCGCGGACGTACGCGTGCGACAGCGGGCGGCGCGCGGTCGCCACATGCACCCCGGCGTCGCCGAGGTCGATCGTGCGCGACGTCGTCAGCGCTGCGCGGCCGTGTCCAGCCTGCACCGTGAGATGCCGTCCGCCGTCGCGGCGGTGGGCGAACACGCCGCCGGCGACAGCGCGTCCGTGGGCGCGCCCGCCCATCGCGTCGAACCCGACCGTGGCGTCGCCGGCGGCGACGTGGGCGCCCACCAGCCAGCGACGATCGAGCCAGTGCGCGCTGCCCGCGGTCGTGCCGTCCAGCGACGCGCCGCCAGCGGTCGCGGCGCGCAGCGCGGTGGGCTCGGCCCACGCATGCGTGCGCGCGTCGGCCGGGACGGCGGCCAGGCGGGCGTCCAGCTGCCCCGCGGCGTGGATCGCCTGCCGACGCAGCGCATCGCCGAGCAGGGCCTGTCCCTGGCCCGACAGGCTCGACAGGCTGCGCTCGGCCTGGTGGCGGTCGCGGATGTGCTGCAGCGACGCGGCCGACGCGAGGAAGTGCCGCTGCGACGGCGCGAGCCGATCGGCCGGAGACCCGGCGAACCGGTCGGCGTGCGCGAACGCCGCGTCCAGCCGCGCGGCCGACGCGCGCGCCGCGGGCGAGGCCTGTGCGCTGGCCATCGCCGCCGCCAGCGAGATCCGGGTCGCGTCGAAGTAGACGTCCTGCGCGGTGTAGCGCAGCGTGCCGTCGAGGAACAGGCCGCTGCTGCGCCAGCCGTCGAACGCGCCGCTGATTCCGCCGTCCGCGCGCAGCACCAGCACGCTCGACGGCGCCGTCGGCAGCACGTAGCCCTGCGACCGCGCGCCCATCAGGATCAGCTGGCCGTCGAGCGCCGCGGTGCCGGTGACCTGCAGCTCCCAGCCGAGCACCGCCTCGAGCGTTCCGGTCGGCGCCTGGATGTAGTTGCCTTCGATCCGGCTGCGCTGCGGCTGCACGCAGAAGGTGATGCCGGTGCCGCACGTGTGGTGGAGCGTCACCCGGTCCTCATTGAGCACGTTGCCGCGCACGGTGCCGGCCAGCCACAGCTCGCTGGGGCCGAATCCCAGTCCGGTGGGGTCGTACTGCACGTGCACGTTCGACACCAGGGTGTCGTGGACGACGAGGCCCGCGCCCGCGATCTGGGTGCCGCCGGAAAACCGGTACTCGCCGCCGAACAGGTTCAGCCACCCGCCGTCGCCGGCCACCACCAGGCGGAAATCACTCTGCCGCCCACCGGTCATCCGGAACTCGTCCCACGTCGGCGTGTACCTGACCGGGACGACGCAGTCCGCCACCACCGGGCTCGGGCACGGCTCCGCCGGTGCGCCGCCGGGCGGCGGAGGCGGTGGCGTGGGGGGCGGCGGAGCAGGCGGGGGGTCGTTGCGGACCAGGCCGCCCCCGCCGCCCCCGCCGCCGCAGGCCGAAAGGCTCAAGCACAGCGCGCACAGCACCGCGATCGATGAACGTTTCATGTGAGTGCCCGGTTGCGGCGGGAGTCGCCAGGTGCGGCCGACGCTGCGCCCGCGCCGGCGCGTCGCGCCACGTGCAGCGGCTGAAAAAAACTGAAAGAAGCTGAAGGCGCCGCGCGCGCGACCCCGTCGGCGGCGGGTGTCACGCGCCGCGCCGCGCGCCGGCCGGACGCGGCGCGCGGCCCGTTGCGCGCGTGCAATCCGGCGTCGCGCACGCGTCTTCGGCGCCGTTCGCGCGCCGGATGCCCACGCGACGCGGCGCGTCGCCGCAACGCTGCGACGGCCATCAAAAAACCGTTGACTTCACCCGGAGCCGGGCGTAGTTTCAGTCTCCGCCCCCGCCACAAGATGTAGTGGTTACTGGCGGGAGAAGCCCAAGCGAAAGGGTTCTCAGGCTTGGGACGTGTGGAACGTACAGCCACCGCTGGGGAGCGGTGGGGGGACGGGAGCTGACACGACCACAAGCGGATAAAAACACGATGCCACGCGACGCGAACACGCGGACGCGGGCACGGCCGTCGGCGGGATTCACGCCGGCGGCGTCCAACCAGAACACACTCGGTCGCGGCCCGTCCCCGACCGGAACTACGGAGACAGGTCAGGCATGAGCACGGTGCGCCTCGAGGCGGTGAAGATGACGACGGTCGAGCAGGCCCGGCCTGACGGAGACATCCCGATGCAGCCGGCGTCCCAGGACATCTGGGACAAGAAGTACCGGCTCAAGACCAAGTCGGGCGAGGCGGTCGACGCCGACATCGATGCCACCTACCAGCGCGTCGCCAAGGCCCTGGCCGAGGCCGAGCCGACCGCCGAGACGCAGCAGTACTGGCACGAGCGCTTCACCTGGGCGCTGCGCCGCGGCGCGATCCCCGCCGGCCGCATCACCTCCAATGCCGGCGCGCTCGAGCACAAGCCGGCCACCAGCACGATCAACTGCACCGTCAGTGGCACCATCGAGGACTCGATGGACGGCATCCTCGAGAAGGTCCACGAGGCCGGCCTGACCCTGAAGGCCGGCTGCGGCATCGGCTACGAGTTCTCGACGCTGCGCCCGCGCGGCGCGTTCGTCGCCGGCGCCGGTGCGTACACGTCCGGCCCGATGTCCTTCATGGATATCTACGACAAGATGTGCTTCACCGTGTCGTCGGCCGGCGGCCGCCGCGGCGCGCAGATGGGCACGTTCGACGTGTCGCACCCGGACGTGAAGGACTTCATCCGCGCCAAGCGCGAGGACGGCCGGCTGCGCCAGTTCAACCTGTCGCTGCTGATCACGGACGGCTTCATGGACGCGGTCAAGACCGACGCCGACTGGCCGCTGGTGTTCCCGGTCAACGAGAAGGAGCGCGGCGACATCAACCTCGCCGACCCGGCGCAGGTCGTGTGGCGCGAGTGGCCGACCCACCGCAACTACATCACCCGCGACGACGGCCTGGTCGCCTGCAAGATCTACGGCCACATCCGCGCGCGGCACCTGTGGGACATGATCATGGTCTCGACGTACGACTACGCCGAGCCGGGCTTCATCCTGATCGACCGCGTCAACGAGATGAACAACAACTGGTGGTGCGAGACGATCCGCGCCACCAACCCCTGCGGCGAGCAGCCGCTGCCGCCGTACGGCGCCTGCCTGCTCGGCTCGGTCAACCTGACCAAGTTCGTGCGCAACCCGTTCACCGACCAGGCGCAGTTCGACTGGGAGGAATACAAGGAAGTCGTGCGCGTGTTCACCCGCATGCTCGACAACGTGGTCGAGGTCAACGGGCTGCCGCTGCAGCAGCAGCGCGACGAGATCATGCGCAAGCGCCGCCACGGCATGGGCTTCCTCGGCCTGGGCAGCACGGTGACGATGCTGAAGATGAAGTACGGCTCCAAGGAGTCGTGCGAGTTCACCGAGCGCGTCGCCCGCGAGATGGCCGTCGCCGGCTGGGAGATGGGCCTGGCGCTGGCCAAGGAGAAGGGCGCCGCCCCGATCATGGCCGAGCGTTTCGAGGTCACCGCCGAGATGCTGCGCAAGCGCCCGGAGATGAAGAAGGACGGCTGGAAGGTCGGCCAGCAGATCGAAGGCCGCGTCCTGCACGCCAGGTACAGCCGCTACATGCAGCGCGTGGCCGAGGTTGCCCCGGAGCTGGTCGCCGAGCTGGCCGAGGTCGGCGCGCGCTTCACCCACCACAGCTCGATCGCCCCGACCGGCACCATCAGCCTGTCGCTGGCCAACAACGCCTCCAACGGCATCGAGCCGTCGTTCGCGCACCACTACAGCCGCAACGTGATCCGCGAAGGCAAGAAGTCCAAGGAAAAGGTCGACGTCTACTCGTTCGAGCTGCTGGCCTACCGCGAGCTGGTCAACGCCAAGGCGATGCCGTTCAGCGACGAGCCCGACGCGAAGCTGCCCGACTACTTCATCTCCGCCGACGACATCTCGCCGAAGGAGCACGTCGACGTGCAGGCCGCGGCGCAGAAGTGGGTCGACAGCTCGATCTCCAAGACCGCCAACGTCCCGACCGATTACCCGTACGAGGACTTCAAGGACATCTACCGCTACGCCCACGAGCAGGGCCTCAAGGGCTGCACCACGTTCCGCTTCAACCCGGCCGCCTTCCAGGGCGTGCTGGTCAAGGAAGCGGACCTGGAGAACACGACCTACCGCTTCGAGCTCGAGGACGGCAGCGTGGTCGAGGTCAAGGGCAACGAGCAGATCGAATACGACGGCGAGATGCACAGCGCCGCCAACCTGTTCGACGCGCTGAAGGAAGGCTATTACGGCAAGTTCTGATCGTCGCGGTGCCGGCCGCGCGTAACGCGCGGCGGCGGCGATCGCGGCATCGGGTGCGCTCGCGGTGCAACGCGCGCGCACCCCGGACGAGGCGACCGCATCGCCTCGCGCGCAGACCGGGCCGGTTGCGTCGCGAGTGTCCAGGCCCCGCGCGATCGGCGTCGTTGACGGCATTGCGCGCGCTGCAGGTATAGCATCGCCCCGTGGAGCGCCATCCCGGTGTTCCCGCCCCGATTACACAAGCACATCCGACGAGGTCCACATGAGCAACGGTAATGGAGTGACGGCGACCCTGACGCAGGCCGCCGACAGCGTGAAAGAAACCGCCAGCAACATCGGCAGCGCGATCGCCCATGGCGCCGAAGGCGCGGTCAAGACGGTCAAGAAGACCGCGACCAAGGCCCGCAAGGCCGCGAAGAAGGCCGTCGGCACGGCGAAGAAGAAGCTCGCCAGCGCCAGCGCCGCCGCCAAGAAGGAAGCCGCTTCGCTGACGAAGAAGACCACCAAGAAGTCGACCAAGAAGACCGCGAAGAAGGCCACCAAGAAGGCCGCCAAGAAGTCGACCGCGCGCAAGCCGGCCGCCAAGAAGGCCGCGGCGAAGAAGGCGACGAAGAAGACGGCGAAGAAGGCCACGAAGAAAGCCGCCGCCAAGAAGACGGTGAAGAAGGCCGCCAAGAAGGTCGCGAAGAAGGCGACCGCCGCCAAGAAGGCAGTGAAGAAGGCCGCCAAGAAGGCGACCCGCAAGGCCCCGGCGAAGAAGGCCTCGGCCCGCAAGGCCCCGGCCAAGAAGGCGCCCGCCAAGAAGGCAATGAAGAAGACCGCCAAGCGTCCTGCAAAGAAGGCCGCGAAGAAGGCGTCGAAGCGGTAAGCAACACCCAAGCAACGAGCATACGTTGCCCCGATTGGTCCCCGCGCCCACGCGGCGCGGGGACCGCATTACCGGGGCGTAAGTGCACCACCCAGCACCCGCATCAGGACACGTCCATGGCCGTCAAGATCGAAAAGAAAATCAAGGGTTACGCCGTCCTCACCCCCGAGGACCGCGCCAAGGAAGCCGCCAAGGTCGAGACCGCCGCCGCGCCCGCCGCCGAGCCCAAGGCGACCGCCGACGTCATCCAGATGCACGAGCGCGTCGAGCGCCCGGAAGTGCTGATCGGCTCCACCTACAAGATCAAGACGCCGTTGGCCGAGCACGCCATGTACGTGACGATCAACGACATCGTGCTGAACCCCGGCACGGAGCACGAGCTGCGCCGCCCGTTCGAGGTGTTCATCAATTCCAAGAACATGGACCACTTCCAGTGGATCGTCGGCCTGACCCGGATCATGTCGGCCGTGTTCCGCAAGGGCGGCGACGTGACCTTCCTGGTCGACGAGATGAAGGCCGTGTTCGACCCGAAGGGCGGCTACTTCAAGGCCGGCGGCGTGTACATGCCGTCGCTGGTCGCCGAGATCGGCGCGGTGGTCGAGGACCACCTGAAGTCGATCGGCATGATCCACGACCCGGAGATGAGCCCCGCCCAGCGCGCGCTCATCGCCGAGAAGCGCGCCGCGTACGAGCAGCGCTCAAAAAAAAACTCTGACGTAGTCGCCGCGCCCGCCGACCAGGTCGGCGCGCAGGGCACCGAGGACGTCGCGGTCACCGGCGACGGCGCGTCGTTCCCGCCGTCGGCGTCGATGTGCCACAAGTGCAGCACCAAGGCTGTGGTGATCATGGATGGGTGTGCGACTTGCTTGAACTGTGGGTATAGCAAGTGCGGTTGATGAAACTTGCACTCTGAGAACAAAAAGGTCAGGTCAAAGATGACCTGACCTTTTTTCTGGTGGTGTTACGGGCGCAAGCCGCCCTGGGTGGATGTTAGGCGGCTAACGCCAGCGCACCACCGTCGTACACGACAACGTCGGCTGCGTCAGCGAAGTATCGGCCGGCCTTCTCAGTGTCCTTCGCAGACTCCAGGACCGCGATCAAACGTAGGCCCGGGCGCGCCGGCCGGATATCTCCAAACTTGCCGCCGGCCTCGTAAACCGACTTCCAACTGGTTTGGTTGTCATCCGCCGAGATGGTCTGGATCAGCGCCGGGCTTTGGCCGTCCAGATCGAGGCCGAAGGGGAACCGAAGCTGATGCCCGCTGATCCCCACAACTTCCGGGCGTCGGACAATCCGCTTGCCGAACTGGGCCTCAAGCAGCGTGCCGATGATTCGCTCGAACCGTTCGTTGTCCCTCGGGCGATGTTTCAAGCTCGCGTGTGCAATCGCGCTCGCTGCCTGCACATACCGCGCAACGGCAAAGGGGAGCTCGTCGGGGCTGCATGTTGCGCTAATTACCCCATCGTCGCCGAGTGTCAGGCCGAAGTCTTCCGCTAGCGCTCGGTAACGCGAAGCCCGATCGCGGGTCAATCTCGCACCAGCCACCGCGGCGTTGAACACGATGTCGCCGTCGTCCGTGACGCGAATCCGCCCAGCATCTGCCGCGACGATGTAAGCGCCGATCAGCGTGCCGTCGCCAGGGAACGTCCAGTTCGATTCCAAATACCCCGATCCCTCCGCCAGCTTCACGTAGCGGCCACAGAGCGCGGTAGCGATGGCGTCGTGGTTCATGGGAGTAGCCCGAGTTGGAGAGTTGGGAACTGGAAAGGTGGGGCGCCGGTTATTCCGGCCTTGGCAACAAAGTAATCCCAATAGCGTTCAAAGGGCACCGCGTCGAGCGGCTCGGCATACCCTTCGATTGAATCATCGCTGACCGTGTGGACATGCGGGAACCCAACTCGCTGGCAGAAGTGCGGCCTCCCCACTCCAACGCTATTAAAGTGCCCCCCCGGCCCGTTCTCGTCGACGGCGAATACGCGCGAATGGTTGAAGTAGAGCCCAAGGCTCAACTTGTCGGCGCATCCCGGGATACTGGCTGGCTTGAAGTAGCACTGGACGAAAAGGCTGGCTGGCTGCGACCCGTCAGGTAGGGACAGGCGTTCTCGAAAGGTGAACCCAGGCGGCTTGCCTCCAGCATCCACCCACGTCATCTCACTCGACGCGACCCACGCCTTCGGGAGGGCGATCGTACGTCTGATTTCGGCTACGACGGCCGGGTCGGGTATGCCCGAACGCTTACCTGCCACTGGGCCCGTCCTCTGCTCGCATCCAAGCTCTCCGATCCCCTCTTGCCCGAAGCCTAGCGTGGACTGTTGCCAATCGCCACGCGAGGAACATTCCCCTCAATCGCTAACCCGCAGGGGCAAGCCTGAGCCCTACACCTGCCGACGAATGGAAGGAATGGAGTCAGGTGCGGCTGCCCCAGCCGCGGCAGCCGTGCGGGCAAACTGCAAACCAGAAAGCTTTCACGCGCGTCGCGCGCGAGTCGCTTTTGTCCTGGCAAAAGTGACCAAAACCGCCCGCGCCGGACGCTCGTCGGGGCGGTGAAGCCGCCCCGATCCCCTGCGCTCCGCAGCGCATGGCGGCACGGCGCCCAAACTCGCTTCGCTCAGACATGGGCGCCTCTGCGGCCGCCACGCGCTGCGGTGCTCGGCGAGCTTTACGGCGCGCCCAAGATCAACTTCAACGTCACGGCAACGGCAACGGCAACGGCAACGGCGAAGGCGATGGGGATGGACGCGACCCGTAGGATGGGTCGAGCCGCAGGCGATACCCATCATCGGAAGCCGCAGGCGATACGCATCATCGGTAATGCGGCGCGCGATGACTCGCCCGCCCGGAACGCGAGGTGCTGGTTCCCGGGCCTCGACGGACCATGCTTCCACCTCGACAGCTCCAGACGTCGACCCGTAAGCGCGACGGCTGGACCCGGGCAGGTCGACGCTTCGACCTCGAGGCTTGGCGCTCCCACCCTGTGGGGTCGACGAGTCGACCCAAAGGGCTGAAGCTCCGACCTTGAGGGGTCGACGGTTGGACCTGCAGGCCCGGAGCGCCGACCCCCAAGGGTCAAACACTCGACCTTTTGGGGTCCACGGTCCGACCTCTTGGCTCGGAGGTTCGACCCCTGAGGGTTCGACGTCCGAGTCCCGGGGCTGACGTGCGAAGTGTCCTGGTTCGGCGAGGGAGGGGTTGCGGTCGTCAATCCCCGGAGATCAGACAGCTGGGCCCGGAAAGCAGTCATCGACGTCTAAAATTCACCCGGCGGTGCCTGGATTCCACTCACCGGTGCGTGGAAATCAGCGGGCGGCTAGTGCCGATCACGCACCGTCGCCTGTCCATTACACACCGGCGTCTGGAATCGAGCCGTCGTTGTCCGGGCATCGCTCGCCAGCATCCGAAACTCAGTCGGCCATGTCCGTAAATCACTGGGCCGACGGCCCCGCTTACACTCGAGCCGGATCGAAGGGGGCTGGCATGAAGTCAATTGGCACGGAGCTGTTCGCCGCGTCGCTCGGGGCGCGGGCGAATCCGAAGGTCGCGTACGAGCGACTGAGCGCGCGCGACCTTGAGCTGCGTGAGACATGGTTTCGCGATGCGATCTTCGACAATCCCGAAATCGTGATCGGGCCGTGCCGCGAAGCGGGGCGGGTCGACGATGCGGAAGTGTGGATGCCGTGGGGCATCGAGAAGAACTTCGGTGCCGGCCCCATCGACGTGCTGCTGGTGTCGTCGTACGGCCGCGTGGGTTTGGTCGAAACGAAGCTGTCCTACAACCCGCAGAAGCGCCGCGAGGTCGTGGCGCAGGTGCTCGACTACGCGCTCTCGCTGCAGGAGAAGGGGCGCAGCGCATTGCCCGACCTGCCGCAGTCCGACGACAGCCCGGACGAGGAGGATCTGGTCGACGCGGTGTCCAGCGGCAAGTTCCTGCTGCTGATCGCCGGCGACTCGCTCGATCCGCGCGCGCTTCGCCTGTCGGAGGCGCTGTTGGCCCGGCACCTCACCAACGAGTGGGACCTGGGGATGGTCGACATCAACCTGTTCCGCCATGCGGACCGCCCTGGCGAGGTCATCCTGGTGCCGGAGCTGCTGGGGCTGGTGCGCAGCGACGTGCGGCAGGTGGTGCGGGTGCAGGTGGAGGGGCAGGTGGCCGCCGCTCGCGTCACGGTCGAGCGCATCGCGCCGGACGTCTCGGTGCAGCGTGGTCGCAAGCTCGAATCCCCCGATGCGTACCTGCACCAAGTGGCCACCGTGGCGCCCGACACGCTGGAGACGTCGAGAACGCTGGCGGCGGCATTCGCTCTGCGGGCGACCTCGGCACCGTCGCGCATCCAGCTCGACCTCGAAACCCGCACGCTGAATCTGTACGCCCTGCTGCCCGGTGGAAGGCGGGCGCGGTTTCTCACGCTGTGGCCGCAGGGACGGGTCGTCGTGCTGTTCCGTTATCTCACCGCGAATGGCGTTCTGGTCGAACGGCTGAAGCAGGTCTGTCGCGAAACAACGGGCGCGACGCCGGGCGAGACAAGGTTTGAGCTGCAAATGGATGCCTTCAGCCCCGAGGTGCTGGTTGAGCTGACGAACGCACTGTGCGACGCAGTGGAAGCCCACGAGATCGCATAGGCACGCGGCACCTCCCAACCGTGCGTCAGCGCTCGGCATCCTCGTCCACCCGCCGCGCCCCCGGCCGGTGCGACACCGAATGTCCGGCGGGCAGGATGCGATGCGAATCGGGGCCGTGGATGGCGACGCAGTTGCGGCCGGTGTCCTTGGCGACGTAGCACATGCGGTCGGCGGCGGCGATGAGCTCGTCGACCGACAGGGCGCCGGTGTCGAAGTCGACCTGGCCGATGCTGGTGCCGATGCGGAACTGGCCGCCGTCCCACGCGAACGCGAACTCGATCACCGCCTTGCGGATCTTCTCGGCCACGGTGGTGGCGTGCGCGGACGTGCAGTTCTCCAGCAGCACGGCGAACTCGTCGCCGCCGAGCCGGGCGACGGTGTCGCGCTCGCGCAGCTGCCGACGCAGCAGCACGGCCAGCTGGCGCAGCAGTTCGTCGCCAGCGAGGTGCCCGCCGAGGTCGTTGACCGCCTTGAAGCGGTCCAGGTCGAGGTACAGCAGCGCGTTGCAGGTGCCGAACTGCGCGGCGTGGCCGATCGCGCGCTCGAGCTGCGACAGGAACGCGCGGCGGTTGTGCAGGCCGGTCAGCGGGTCGTGGTTGGCGTGGTAGGCCAGCTCGCGCGCGAGCCGCGTAGACGCGGTGACGTTGCGGAACGTCACCACCGCGCCGATGCGGCGGTGCCGGCGGTCGTGCACCGGCGCGACCGCGCCGTCGACGAGGATCGCGTGGCCGTCGCGGCGGCCCAGCGTGACGATGGCCTCGGGGTCGCTGCTGCTGAAGCCGTCAGCCACCACGTCGATCGCCCGGCCCTGGTGGTCGGTGAAGTTCAGCACCGACGCGAGCGGGCGGCCAAGGCACTCGCCTTCCTTCCAGCCGCTCAGGTGCGACGCCACCGGGTTGAGGCAGGTCAGCCGCCCGTCGTTGTCGACGATCGCGATGCCGTCGGCGATCGCGCACAGCGCGAGGTGGTTGCGTTCGGCGGTGAGCTCGCTGGCGCGCAGCCGCGCGCGCACGGCCGACAGCTCGGCCTGCAGGCGCGTGATCTCGTGCTGGGGCTCGGCGTCCGCGGAATCTGCGGGACGCACGCGCCGGCCGGGGCTCCTCATGGCGAAGAGCATCGCCGCGGCGACGCCAAGCGCGGGTGAGTGCCGGGCTCGCGCTGCGCGACGCGTCGTCGGAACTGTGCGCTGCGCGTGCAAGCCGGATGAAGCGGCGTCAGGGCGCGAGGGAGCCGGGCGCGTCGACGGCGGCGTCGAGCGCGGCCAGGTCGCGCGCCTCGCGCGGGCGCACGACGCGGGCGATCTCGACGCCGTCGCGCAGCAGCACCAGGCTCGGCCACAGCTTCACCCGGAACGCGCGGCCGAGCGGGCGGCCGCGGCCGTCCTCGATGCGCCGGTGCGCGAGCCCGTCGTGCGCGGCGACCCACGCGTCGACCGGCGCGCGCGCGGCCATGCAGTGCCCGCACCAGTCGGTGCCGAAGTCGAGCAGCACGAGGCCGGGCAGGGCGGCGACGTCGGCCGCGTCGGGCTCGTCAGCGCGGTACGAGGCGTCGCGGCGGGTCATGGCAATTCCGAAGTCGCAGGCCGGACAGGCACGGTGCGCCGCCGCGCGTCCATGGGGCGTCGATTCGGAGCGGGACGCGGGCATGCGCGGTGTCGTCGCCCGCGACGTCCGGTTCGAACGCCGTGAGCGCGGTGCGCGGCGTGCGCCATGGGAGCGACGTCAGCGACGGCCGCGACGGCTGCATCCGCTGCACGCCGTGCCGTGCGCGTGGATCACCGACCGTCGCGCGCGAGGCGGTCGCGGTTGCGCACCGCGGTGACCTGGGCCGGGCGCAGCGCGGCGTTGCCGACGCCGAGCCAGAGGCCGGCGCCGTCCATCCACGCGTTCATCCAGCCCGACGGCGTCCACGACGACGGTCGCGCCGCGAGCTGCATCAGCCGCATCGGCAGCATCGCCAGTTCGGCGCTGGCCGCGACCAGGCCGGCCTGCGCGGCCTCGAACTTCTCCGTGCCCATGCGCTGCGCCTCGGACTGGTGCCACGGCGACATCGCGGTGGCCGGGTTGGCGAACGCGCGCATGCGCGCGGCGACCACGCTGGCCGAGGCGCTGCCGGTGGTGTTCAACAGCGCGGCCGCGGTGCGGGCAGTGCGACGGGACGACATGGGGGAGCTCCGGAACGGGCGGTGGGAGCGCCACCGTGCGCGCCGGGGACTGAACCGAGTGTGCAGCCGCGGCGCGCGTCGAGGCGCGCGCCGGGCGGTATGTGGTGGTCGGCGGCGCGCATGCGCGCGCCGGGTGCAGCCGCTAGCGCGACGTGCGCTTGCCTGCGGCCTTCTTCGCGGTCTTGCGCGGCGCGCTCTTGCTGGTCGCGGCCTTGCCGGCGGATGCCTTCCGGGTCGGCGCCTTGCGGGAGGTCTGCTTCGCGGCCGGCGTCTTCGCCGCGGGCTTCTTGGCAGGCGTCTTCTTCGTTGCCGCCTTCTTTGCCGGCGAATTCTTCGCCGTCGCCTTCTTCGCCGCGGGCTTGCGCGGCGTCGGCGCGCGGCGCGTGCCCGGGCGGTCGGTGCCCGGCGGCTTGACGCTGCGGCCGGTGGCGACGTCGACGATGCGGTTCTCGGCCATCACGTCGTCGTTGCCGGTGAAGCGCGCGACCAGGAACGTGGCGGCTTTTCCGAGCCAGCTGCCCGGGCCGTCCCAGTACTCGATCGTGCGCACCTGCACTTCGATCAGGGTCAGGTTCGGATCGTCCTTGCCCTTCGGGAAGAACGCCTTCATCGCGTCGTTCCAGAACGAATCGATCAGCGCCTGGTCGCGGCGCACGCGCGCGTCGCCGGCGGCGGAGATGTAGGTGTTGGCGTCCTTCGACGAGTACGCCACGTTGACCTTGGGGTTGCGCTTGATCTCGGCGACCTTCGGGCTGTCGGCCTCGGTCATGAACCAGATGCGCTCGCCGTCGAACTCGGCGGTCTGCGTCGACAGCGGCCGGCTGACGAGGTACCCGCCCTTGCCGACCGTGGCCAGCATGGCGATGTCGATCTTCTTCATCAGCCTGGCGAGCGTTTCGATTTCCTGGTTGCGCGTGGCCATTGACGGTCTCCGGTGGGCGAGCGAACCGGGCCAGTGTCCACGCTGCGCGTCCTTGTCGCGTGATCGCGACGCGCGCGCGCGACGCGAGCAAAAGGCACAAAAAAAGGGCCCCGCGAACGGGGCCCTTCGATGCGTTGCGGTGTCGCGCTTGCGATCAGCGGCCGTCGCGGTCGGCATCGCCCGGAACGGCGCGCTCGACGCGGTGCCAGGCGGCGCGCGTGGCGTCCTTGGCGTCTTCCCACGCCAGGCGCGAGGTGCCCTTGGTGCGCTCGTAGTCGCTGCGCAGGTCGGACTCGACCTCGTCGAAGTTGCGGTCGGCGTACTTCGAACGGTTCTCGTAGCCGGTGCGGTAGGCCGGCGCGTAGTCGTCGTAGCTGTAGTTCGGCTTGACGTACGCTTCCTTCGAGTACTGCTCCTGCCAGTAGGCATTCTCGGCGGTCGGGTTGACCGCTTCGCCGGCGGCCTTGCCGCCGAGCCCGCCGACGACCGCGCCGACGGCGCCGCCGACCACCGTGCCGACCGGACCGGCGACCGAACCGACCGCTGCACCGGCGACCGCGCCGGCCGTCGCGCCCAGGCCGGTACCGACCGGATGCGCGCCCGGCGTGCCGGTGATCGGATCGCGGTTCATGTCATTGGATTCTTTGTTGCCCATGGTGGTGTCCTCGGGGGAGCGGCGCGTGTGCGCCGGGAACGATCAATCTGCGCGCGTGCCGGTCGTCGCCGCGTGTATGCCTACGCGGTTGCCGCGTTCAGCGTCGACGCATCGGCGCGCGAAGCGTGAACGGTTCACGGTGCGTCGCGCGGCGATCGGCAGGTCGCGTGCGGGTCGATCGACCACGCCTCGGCATCGTGACGCGCATGCGCGGCGCGGAGTGCGCGACGCGTGATGCGTGGTCGCTCGCACGAACCGCGTCGAGCCAACAGTCGCGCCAACAGGTGCGATCCCTGCGCACCGCTCGCGCGCGACGGCGTGCGCGCTGCGCGGCGCCGACTGCCCGTGCCGACTACTTGCCTTTGCGCTTGCGCGCCTTCTGCGCCTTCGCGCGCTGGGCGGCGGCCTTCTCCGCGGCCTGCTGCGCGCGCACGCGGGTGATCTCGGCCGGCAGCTCGCGCTGGAACAGTGCCAGCAGCTGCGCGACCGCGTCGTGGTCGATCGGCTTGCCGGCCGGCGTGGTCGCGGTGACGCGCGTCGTCAGGCGCCCGGGCGAGTCGGCCGCCGGCACCGCCTTGGTCAGCACCATGAACTGCGCGCCGCCGTAGCGCAGCGCGTACAGGTCGAGCATCTGCGCGCGGCCCTCGTAGTGCACGCCGGGCGTGCGCACCGCGATCTGGCCGATCGCGTTCCACGTGTCGAGCTTGTCGGCCTCGATCGCGAACTCGCCGCGCGTCACCGTCGGCGGCGCGGGGGCCTCGGCGACCGCGGGCGCCGGCTCGGCCGGTTCCGGCGCGGTGCGGCAGCCGGCCACGACGAAGGCGAACAGCAGCAGCGGCAGCAGCAGGCGCGACGGCGGGGCGGGGCGGTGGCTGGGCATCGGGTGTCTCCGTTCGTTGCGCCGTTGTGCCACCGCGGCGGTGAACGCAGGCCCAAACGCGCGCGTCGCCGCGCTTCGACGCGCGCGTGCGCTGAAGCGCCGTAGCATCGTGGCGTCGCCGTGCGATCCCCCTGTGGAGCCCGCCATGTCCGTCCGAATTGTCCGCCTCGGCACGCCGCGCCTGCCCGGCGAGGGCCTGCGGCTGGGCACCGTGCGCAGGCCGCCGCGCGGCGTGCCGAAGGCGCGTTTCGCCCGCGACGACTGGTTCGACCTGTGGTTCCCGAACCTGGCGCCGTCGGCCGAGGCGATGACGCTCGGGCGCGCCGCGTCGACGCCGGCGCAGTGGAACGCGTTCGCGCGTCGCTACCGGCGCGAGATGGCCGAGCCGGCCGCCGCGCACGACATCCGGCTGCTGGCCGCGCTGTCGCACACCGCGGACTTCTCGGTCGGCTGCTACTGCGACGACGAGGCGCGCTGCCACCGCTCGCTGCTGCGGCAGCTGCTGGCCGATGCCGGCGCGCGGCTGGCGTGAGCCGCGTTCGCGCGCGGGCACGACGCCCGCGCTGCGACGCGGCGCGCGTAAGCTCGGCCGCCCAACGTCCACTCGCATGCCGCAGCGCCGATGACGCACGCCAATCTCGCATCGCCGACGGCGCACCGCGCATGACGCACCGCCCATGATCTATGTCGGCCTGTTCGCCACCGCGCTGCTCGCGGCCACGCTGATGCCCGCGCAGTCCGAGGCGCTGCTGGTCGCGCTGCTGCTGGCCGACCACCCGGCGTGGCTGCTGGTGCCGGTCGCGACCGCCGGCAACGTGCTCGGCTCGACCGTCAACTGGTGGCTCGGCCGCGGGATCGAACGCTTCCGCGCCCGGCGCTGGTTCCCGGTCGGGCCGGCCGCGCTGGCGCGCGCGCAGCGCTGGTACGCGCGCGTCGGCAAGTGGTCGCTGCTGCTGAGCTGGGTGCCGGTGGTCGGCGACCCGCTGACGCTGGTGGCCGGCGTCATGCGCGAGCCGCTGGCGCCGTTCCTGCTGCTGGTGACGCTGGCCAAGCTCGGCCGCTACGTCGCGCTGGCGCTGGTCGCGCTGCAGTTCGCCTGAGCGCTGCGCGCCGGTTTGACCTTTCCGCGGCGCGGGGCCAGCATGCCGCCATCATCGACCGCCCCAGGGCAACGCGCACCGGCGCCTTGCCCTTTCTGCTTTCTGGAGACCGCATGTCCACTCCGTCGCCGCTCGATCCACCGCCGATCATCGTGTCCACGCACGACGCCCGTCGCCTGGAGGCGCTGCTGGCCGCGCCCGGCGCGGCCGACGCCGACGTCGTGGAGGCGCTCGAGGCCGAGCTGGCACGCGCCGAACTGCGCGAGCCGGACGCGATCGGGCCGGACGTGGTGACGATGAACTCGCAGCTGCGCTGCATCGACGAGACCAGCGGGGCGATGCACGAGCTGCGGCTGGTGTACCCGCGCGACGCCGGCGCCGCGCCGGGCAACGTGTCGGTGCTGGCGCCGGTCGGCGCCGCGCTGCTCGGACTGTCGGTGGGCCAGTCGATCGACTGGCCGCTGCCGGGCGGGCGCACCACGCGCCTGCGCGTCGACCGCGTGCTCGACCAGCCCGAGGCGCACGGCCGCGCCGACTGAGCGCGCGTCGTCGGCTACTCGGCGAGCGCGGCGCGCAGCTCCGGTGCCAGCACGATCGTCGCGGTGAACGCGTCGGCGTTGGCGTTGATCGCTTCGCACAGCGCGACGTCGTCGAGCCCGCCGGCCTGCGCGGCGAGGTCGCGCATGTTGTCGGCCATCAGGCGCTCCATCGCCGTCCGGCCGGTCGCCAGCACCAGCGCCTCGTCGACGCCGTGCGGGCGCCCCAGCGCGACCGCGCGGCGGTGGTCGTCGCCGTACGCGCGCGCGAACGCGGCGGCGAACGGGGCCAGGTCGACGCCGTGTCGGGCGCAGTAGTCGACCCGCACCACCGAATTGACCAGGTAGAACCCCTGCACGCTGGCGGACAGCTTGATCGCGCGCTGGCGCGGGTCGGTGCTGGCGCCGAGCGACTCGATCGCCGCTTCGTCGGCGGCCCGCTTGAGCGCGTCGGACATCGGCTCGTCCGGCCGGCGGATCCGCGCCGCGCGGTCGGTGAGCTGGCGGGCCTTCGCTTCGGCCAAGCCCTGCCCGAGCGCGATCTGTTCGGGCGTCGACGCGCGCGGTGCGTCGTCGGCGTGCGCCGTCATAGCGGGCACCGCAAAGGCGAGCGCGACGAGCGCGGCAAGCGTGGCATTCGTGCGTGGCATGCGTCCTCCCCGACGCGTTGAGAGCCCGCAGTCTAGCTACCGGCGGCGCGCCGCGGGGTCGGGTGCCGGGTTGAGCGCCGCGCGCGGCGGCGGGTACCGTGTCGCCCGGGCCAACGTCGGCCCGCCAGGGGAAGGGGAAACACATGCACGCAATCCGGATCACGGCCGCGCTCACGGTGCTGTTGGCATCGGCCTGCTCGGGCGGCACCGCCGGCTCGGACTCGCGCGACGTCACCGCGCAGGAGTGCCGCAGCTACTACGAATACACCTACCGGCTCGACGGGATGGACGCGAAGGCCGTGCTCGGCGAGGAGCAGCTGGCGAAGGATTCGGCGACCTGCGCCGACACCGGCATGGTCACGCGCCGGCACTACGACTGCGCGATGGCGGCCAAGTCGGTCGCGGCGCTGCAGGCCTGCGGCGCGCCGAACACCTGATCGAAGACCGGCCGGTCGCCGCGACGCGGCCGACACCGCGGGCCGGCGCCGCGCCGGCCTGCCGGTGGTCGCGGGCGACGCGCCCAGGCCGGTCCCGGAGCCACGCCGCGTGCACCGGGTGGCTTGAGAATGCCGCGGCACTCGGGAACACTGCGCGCTCCTCAAGGATGGAGTGACCGCAGGATGCGACACGTACTGATCGCGCTGGCCATTGCCGGCGCCGCCCCGTTCGCCCACGCCGGCGAATGCGAAGACAACTTCCGCAAGACCGGCAATCCGTTCACCGGCGCCGACTTCGCCAGCCGGGTGACCGTGCCGCAGCTGTCGGTCAGGCAGGCGCTCGGCCAGCTGCGCGGGATCATGATCGCCGAGAAGATGGACGTGATCACCGAGGACCCCGACGGCGGCTCCATGCTGGTTGAGCAGCGCTCCACCGCGATGACCCGCGCGGTACCGATCCTGATCAACGTCAGCGACGACGCCGGCGCGGCGGCGATCGAGATGACGGTCAAGACCGAAAAGGGCCAGTTCGCCCGCCAGGAGTCGATGCGCAGCGAGGTGTGCCGCCTGCTGGGCCAGGTGCAGGGCGGGAAGGCCGGCATCGCCGCGGCCGCGCAGGGCGCCAAGGCCCGCAACAGCGCCGACGTGACCGCCAAGGACGTGTACGTGTTCTCGCGCGAGATCGCGCGCGAAGCCAAGGGCAACGCACTGGCGGTCACTGCCCGGCACAGGGGCCGCCAGTACGCGCTCAAGGGCGAGGTCGACTACGTGCAGGAGGACGGCAGCGACTACAACGTGTCGTTCCGCGTGCCCGACCAGCGCGACGTCGCGATCCGCGTGCCCGGCGACGACGCGCCGAGGGTCGGCGTGGCCTGCCTGTTCCGCCCGAACCAGCTGGCCAACGTGCTGACGTTCCGCAAGGGCGACAAGGCCAACTTCACCGGCACGTTCCTGCGCTACGACGACGGCCAGCGCACGTTCTGGCTGGAGAACTGCCGGCAGACCGTGGCCCGGAAGTAAGCACGCCGCGCCACCGGGCCGGGTTGCCCGACGCCGGCGTGCAGCGGCGGGGCGGCCTCCTTCCAAGCGGCGATGCGCGCGGCTACCGCATCGGCGGGGCCGGCGCTTCGAGCAGGCGCTGCAATGCCATCAGCTGCGGGTCGCCCGGCGCCAGGGCCAGGGCGCGCGTGGCCAGCCGGGCGCGCGGCGGGTCGTCGGGTCGATGCGATCGTCGCGTGCGCTCATGCACCGTCGGCGCCTCTCCGAGGCCAGCGCAGCCCCGGTGCGCCGACGCCAGCGCCAGCCGGCGCGGCGCCATGCCGCGCCCTTCGCGCGCGCTCGGGCACGCTGCGCCGGCTGTGTCCCGACCCGCCGCAGGAGCGCCATGGATTCGTACCGCCTCGTGCTGCTGGTGGCCGGCGTCGCGCTGCTCGGCGCGGCGTGGCTGCCGCGCCTGCTGAAAGACCACGCGCTGAGTTTCCCGACGCTGTACGTCGGGCTCGGCGCGCTGCTGTACCTGCCGAACCTGCCGCTGCCGAGTCCGGACCCGATGCAGCACGGCGTGATCGTCGAGCGGCTGACCGAGCTGACCGTGCTGGTCGCGCTGCTCGGCGCCGGCATCCGCATCGACACGCGCTTCAGCTGGCGCGGCTGGCACGTCACGTGGCGGCTGCTCGGCGTGGCGATGCCGCTGACGATCGTCGGCGCGGCGCTGCTCGGCCACCACGTGCTCGGCTACGGGCTGGCCGCGGCGGCGCTGCTCGGCGCGGTGCTGGCGCCGACCGACCCGGTGCTGGCGTCGGACGTGCAGGTCGGCGCGCCGCACGAGGGCGACGAGGACCCGGTGCGCTTCGGCCTGACTTCGGAGGCCGGGCTCAACGACGCGCTCGCGTTCCCGTTCGTGTGGCTGGCGATCGCGCTGGCCGCGGTCGCCGCCGGCGACGGGACGATGGACTGGACGCGCTGGTGGACGCTCGACGTCGGCTGGCGGCTCGGCGGCGGGCTGCTGATCGGCTGGGGCCTGGGCAAGCTGCTGGTGCACCTGCTGTTCCGCGTGCTGCGCGAGGACTCGGTCAGCCGCAGCAGCGACGGCATGAGCGCGCTGGCGATCATCCTGATCGTCTACGGCGTGGCCGAGCTGTGCCACGTGTACGGCTTCCTCGCGGTGTTCGTCGCCGCGGTGGTGATCCGCCAGTCCGAGCGCGAGCACCAGTACCACGTCGCGCTGAACCTGTTCGCCGAGCAGTGCGAGCGGCTGCTGATGGCGCTGCTGCTGATCGGCTTCGGCGGCGCGCTGGCGATCGGCATCCTCGGCACGGTCACGTGGCGCGAGTGGGCGGTGGCGCTGGGCGTCGTGCTGGTGGTGCGCCCGTTGGGCGGCTGGCTGAGCCTGGTCGGCAGCGGCCTGCCGCGGCGCGAGCGCGCGGCGATCGCGATCTTCGGCGTGCGCGGCATCGGCTCGTTCTACTACCTGGCGTTCGCGTTCAACCACGGCGCGTTCGAACGCGAGGAGTCGCTGTGGGCGGTGGTGTCGCTGGTGGTGCTGCTGTCGGTGCTGTTGCACGGCCTGTCGGCCAAGCCGGCGATGCGCTGGCTCGACCGCTGGCGCAGCCGCCGGCGCGCCGCTGGGCGCGGCCGGGCCGCCGCGCCGCGGCGCTGACGGGAACGCTGCACGCGCTTTGCTATAACGCGCGCTCGAAACGTCCCTCCCCCGTGCTGCGAGCCCGTGCGATGCCGATGCGCCAAGCCTTCGACCCCGTCGAAGACCGAGTTGCCAGCCTGCGCGCGCTGGCCCACCTGGTCGAGGATGCGCCCGGCTTCATCGCGCACGTGCGCGGCGCCACCCACGTCTACGAACTGGCCAACCGCGCCTACGCCGACCTGGTCGGCCGCGCCGGGCTGCTCGGCCAGCCGGCGCGCGAGGCGCTGCCGGACGCCGCCGGCGGCCGCTTCTTCGACCTGCTCGACGAGTGCTACCAGTCCGGCCGCGCGATCGCGGGGCGGCGCATGGAGGTGCAGTTCGCGCGCGGCGACGGCCGCCGCGACCGCTACGTCGATTTCCTGTTCAGCCCGACCTTCGACCGGCCCGAGCAGCCCAGCGGCGTGTTCATCCAGGGCATCGACGTCACCGGCCAGGTCCACACCGAGCGCCGGCTGCAGGAAAGCGAGGCGCGCTTCCGCACGATCGCCGACGCGATGCCGCAGATGGTGTGGTCGACGCTGCCCGACGGCAGCCACGACTACTACAACCACCAGTGGTACGCGTTCACCGGGGTGCCGGAGGGCTCGACCGACGGCGACGGCTGGAATGGCGTCTTCCACCCCGACGACCAGCCGCGCGCGTGGCAGGTGTGGCGCGCGAGCCTGGCGACCGGCGCGCCGTACGAGATCGAGTACCGGCTGCGCCACCGCTCGGGCGAGTACCGCTGGGTGCTCGGCCGCGCGCTGCCGGTGCGCAACGACGCCGGCGCGATCATCCGCTGGATGGGCACGTGCACCGACGTGCACGAGCAAAAGCTCGCCCAGCGCGCGCTGCTGCAGTCCGAGGCGCAGCTGCGCGATGCCGACGTGCGCAAGGACGAGTTCCTGGCGATGCTCGCGCACGAGCTGCGCAACCCGCTGGCGCCGCTCGACGCCGCCGCGCACCTGATGCGCAGCGCGTCGCGCGACCCGGCGCTGGTCGAGGAATGCGCCGACATCATCGGGCGGCAGGTGCGGCACATGGTCAAGCTGGTCGACGACCTGCTCGACGTGTCGCGCGTGACCCGCGGCGTGGTGCGGCTGACGATGGAGCCGGTCGACCTGGGGCAGGTGGTCGCCGCGGCGGTCGAGCAGAACCGCCCGCACGTCGACGGCAAGCACCAGCAGGTCGTCGTCGACGGCGCCGACGCACCGGCCTGGGTGCTCGGCGACGAGACGCGGCTGCTGCAGGTGGTGTCGAACCTGCTGTCGAACGCGTCGAAGTTCACCGGCGACGGCGGCCGCATCGGCGTACGCGTGGCGCGCGCCGGCGAGCGCATCGAACTCGACGTCACCGACACCGGCATCGGCATCGACGCGCCGCTGCTGCCGCACGTGTTCGACCTGTTCGTGCAGGGCGACGCCTCGGCGGCGCGGTCGCGCGGCGGGCTCGGCATCGGCCTGGCGCTGGCCAAGGGCATCGTCGAGCTGCACGGCGGGCGGATCGCCGCGCGCAGCGACGGCGCGATGCGCGGCGCGACGTTCACCATCTCATTGCCCGCGCACGCTCCCGGCGCGGGCGCGACGGCGGCGCCCGCGGCGGACCGCGCGCCGGCGCGGGCGCTCAGCGTGCTGCTGGTCGACGACAACGTCGACGCGGCGCGGACGATGGCGGCGGTGCTGCGGCTGACCGGGCACCGGGTCAGCACCGCGCATGCCGCCGGCGACGCGCTGGCGCTGTGCCAGGCCAACGCGTACGACGTGTGCGTGCTCGACATCGGGTTGCCCGACCTGACCGGCCACGAGCTGGCGCAGCGCATCGCCGCCGGCCACGCGCACGCATCGCCGCGGCCGCGGCTGGTCGCGCTGACCGGCTACGGCCAGCCGCACGACGTGGCGATGAGCCAGGCCGCCGGGTTCGACCGCCATCTGGTCAAGCCGGTCGCGCCCGACGCGCTGCTGCGCGTGCTCGACGACGTTACGAGCGACTGACCGGCACTCCCTCGCGCGCCGCGCCCTCGACGCAATCGCCGACCGCCGGCGCCTCAGCTGAGGTAGCCGCCGTCGACGACGACGCTGGCGCCGGTCACGTACGACGCCGCCGGCGTGCACAGGAACGCGATCATCCGCGCGATCTCGTCCGGCTGCGCGGCGCGGCCGAGCGGGATCTGCCGGCGCATGGTCTTCATCAGCGCCTCGTCGTTGAGCAGCGGCGCGGCGAAGTGGGTGTCGGTCAGCCCCGGCAGCACCGCGTTGACGCGGATGCCGGCCGGGCCGAGCTCGCGCGCGAACGCCTCGGTCATCGAGATGATCGCCGCCTTGCTCAGCGAGTACGCGCCCTGGCCGGGCGCGGCGCGGCGGCCGTTGACCGAGGCGACGTTGACGATCGCGCCGCCGCCGCGCGCCTGCATGCGCCGCGCCGCCTGCGCGGTGGCGACGAAGTAGCCGCGGATGTTGACGTCGATGGTCTTCTGGAACGCGTCGAGCGGCTGGTCGAGCAGCGGGCCGTAGTACGGGTTGGTCGCGGCGTTGTTGACCAGCACGTCCGGCACCAGCCCGCGGTCGTCGAGCGTGGCGAACAGCTGCTCGATCGCGGCGACGTCGCCGATGTGCGCGGCAACCGCGGTCGCCTGCCCGCCGGCGGCGCGGATCGACGCGGCGACCGCTTCGCACGCGTCGAGCTTGCGGCTGGAGATCACCACGTGCGCGCCGTGCCCGGCGAGCAGGCGCGCGGCCGATTCGCCGATGCCGCGCGAGGCGCCGGTGACGAGGGCGACGCGGCCGGCGAGGGCGTCGGCGGCGGGGGTGGTCGGCGTCATGCGGCGCTCCTGCGGGGACTGCCGGCAGGGTAATCGACGCGGGCGTGCGTTCACGCCGCCTCGGTGGCGGCCGGTGCACCGTCGGGGTCCGCCGCGGCGCCGCCGCGCGCCGAGCTCCGCGATGCCGACCCCCACGCCCGTGCCGACCGACACCGAACGCCGCGAACCGGCGCCCGCCGACCGCGCGCCCACCGACCGCGCGCCGCCCGACACCGTGCCCGCCGACGCGGTGCTGCCCGATCCCGCGCCGCGCGACGACGAGCGCTTCGACGTGATCGTGATCGGCGGCGGCCCGGCCGGCCTGACCGCGGCGACCTACCTGGCGCGCTTCCACCGGCGCTGCGTCGTGCTCGACGCCGGCGACAGCCGCGCGCGCTGGATCCCGGAGAGCCACAACTGCCCCGGCTTCCCGTCCGGGGTCGCCGGCACCGCGCTGCTGGACCGGATGCGCGCGCAGGCGGCGCAGTTCGGCGCGCGGCTCGCCAACGCCACGGTGACGTCGATCGAGCCCGACGGCGACGGTTTCCTCGTCGGCAGCGACGACGCGCAGTGGCGCGCCGGCAAGGTCATGCTCGCGTGCGGCACCGCCGACGTGCTGCCCGACGTGCCGTGGATCGAGGACGCCGTGCAGTGCGGCGCGGTGCGGATCTGCGCGGTGTGCGACGCGTTCGAGGCCACCGACGGCCGGCTGGGAGTGTACGGCCCGGCCGACAGCGTGATCGGCCACGCGCGCTTCCTGCGCAGCTACTCGCGCGACGTCAGCGTGCTGCCGATCGGTGCGCTGGCGGCGGCCGACCGCGACGCCGCGACCGAGGCCGGCATCGCCTGCCTCGCGCCCGACGGCACGCTCGCGTTCGACGGCCGCCGCTGCCGCTACGAGGTCGGCGGCGAGGCGTTCGAGTTCGACACGGTCTACCCGTACCTCGGCTTCCGCACCTGCAAGGACCTGATCCGCGCCGCGGGGGTGCGCTGCGACGACGCCGGCGAGATCGTCGTCGACCGCCACCAGATGACCTCGGTGCCCGGCCTGTACGCGATCGGCGACATGGTCAGCGGCCTCAACCAGATCGCCGCCGCGGTGGGCCACGCGGCCGTCGCCGCGACCCACGCCCACAACACGCTGCCCCCTGCGCCGCGCTGACCCCGGGGGCGGCGCCACGCCGGGCGTCCATCCAAGCCGCCAACGTCGCGCCCGGCCCCGGCGCCATGCGCCGCGCGTACACTCGGCCCAACGCGGTGGGGCATCGGGGAGTCCGTGCGCATGAGTTCACCGGGCGGAGCGGGGCCGACGAGGGACGAGGCGGAGCGGCTCGACTGGCTGCGCCGGTCCGATGTCCTCGACAGCGACGAAGAGCGCGAATTCGACGACATCGTCGCGCTGGCCGCGCGCCTGTGCGAGGTGCCGATCTCGACGATCACCCTGGTCGACGAAGGCCGCCAGTGGTTCAAGGCCTCGGTCGGCCTTGACGTGCGCGAGACGCCGCGCGCGATCGCGTTCTGCGCGCACGCGATCCAGGGCAGCGCGCCGCTGATGGTCCCGGACGCGCTGCTCGACGCGCGGTTCGTGGACAACCCGCTGGTCACCGGCGATCCGCACCTGCGCTTCTACGCCGGTTTCCCGCTGTCGCCCGGCGGCGGCGCGACGGTCGGCACGCTGACGGTGATGGACCGCGTGCCGCGGCGGCTCGACGCCGAGCAGGTGTCGACGATGACCGCGCTGGCGTACCAGGCCGCCGCGCTGCTGGAGCTGCGCCTGCGCCTGCGCCGGATCCGCGATGGCGAGGCGACCCTGATCCTGGCGCAGCTGCAGCTCGAGGCGCAGGTCGAGGACCGCTCGCGCCAGCTTGAGCGCACGAATGCGCGGCTGGTCGAAGCCGAGCGCCTGTACCGCTCGCTGTGGGAAACGACCACCGACGCGGTGCTGATCCTCGACGAGGGCAGCCACATCCGCTACGCCAATCCCGGCGCCGAGGCGATGTTCGGCCACGCCGTCGGCGACCTGGTCGGCCAGCCGCTGGCGCTGATCCAGCCCGAGCGCCTGCGCGCCGCCCACGTCGCCGCGATGCAGGCGTACCTGCGGACCGGCGAGCGGCGGGTCAGCTGGCGCGGGGTCGAGACCGTCGGCCTGCACGCCACCGGTGCGGAGGTGCCGCTGGAGATCTCGTTCTCGCAGATCGAGATCCACGGCCGGCTGCAGTTCGTCGGCTTCATCCGCGACATCAGCGAGCGCAAGCGCGCGCTGGCCGCGCTGCTTGACGAACGCGAGCGCGCGCAGAGCACGCTGCGCTCGATCGGCGACGGCGTGATCACGACCGACGTCGATGGACGGATCGTGTCGTTGAACCCGATGGCCGAGCGCCTGATCGGATGGACGCAGGCCGAAGCCGCGTCGCGCCCGGCGCACGTGGTGCTGGAGCTGCTCGACGAGCAGGGCGCGCGCCGGCTGCCGCCGCTGGAGCAGTGGGCGGCCGAGCGCGGCGACGGTCCGCTGCCGTTCCCGCCCGGAACGCTGCTGCAGCCGCGTCACGGCCCGCCGGTGTCGGTCGAGGGCTCGCTCGCGCGCCTGACCGGGGCCGATGCGCGCCCGATCGGCTGGGTCGTCGCGCTGCGCGACGTCTCGCAGGCGCGCCGGCTCGCCGCGCAGGTGGAGTTCCAGGCCACGCACGACGAGCTGACCGGGCTGGTCAACCGCAGCGAATTCGACCGTCGCCTGCGCGCGGTGCTCGACGACGGCCGCGCGCGCGCGGCCGGCAGCTCGCTGCTGTACCTGGACCTGGACCAGTTCAAGATCGTCAACGACACCTGCGGCCACATCGCCGGCGACGAGCTGCTCAAGCAGCTGGCCGGCCTGCTCGCGCTGCAGCTCGACAGCGGCGACACGCTCGCGCGGCTCGGCGGCGACGAGTTCGGCGTGCTGATGCGCGAGCGCAGCGCGGACGACGCCCTGCGCGTCGCCCGCTCGCTGCTCGAGGCGGTGGGCCTGTTCGTGTTCACGTGGCAGGACCAGCGCTTCGCGACGGGCATCAGCATCGGCCACGTGCATTTCAGCGGCGACGGCTTGACCGCGACCGACATTCTCAGCCGCGCCGACGAGGCCTGCTACGTCGCCAAGGACCTCGGCCGCAACCGCATCCACAGCTACCAGCCCGGCGACGAGCTGCAGGCGCGCCGGCACGGCGAGATGCGCTGGGTCGGCCTGATCCGCGAGGCGCTGGAGCAGGACCGCTTCGTGCTGCACGGGCAGCCGATTGTCCGCGTCGCCGCCGCGGCGGAGCCGCCGCAGCACGTCGAGGTGCTGCTGCGGATGCGCGCGCACGACGGCAGCCTGATTCCGCCGATGGACTTCCTGCCGGCCGCCGAACGCTACGACCTGATGCCGCGGATCGACCGCTGGGTCGTGCGCGCGGCGATCGCCGCAGCGGCTGAGGCGGTCGCCGACGATGCGGCGCGGCCGGCGCCGCTGGTGGCGATCAACCTCAGCGGCGCGACGCTGTGCGACGCCGGCTTCGCCCCGTTCGTGCGCGCCGAGCTGGCGCGGGCCGGCGTGCCGGCCTCGCGCGTGTGCTTCGAGATCACCGAGACCGCGGCGATCGCCAACCTGACCAGCGCGGTGCGGCTGATCAACGAGCTCAAGGCGCTCGGCTGCCGGTTCTCGCTCGACGACTTCGGCAGCGGCCTGTCGTCGTTCGCGTACCTCAAGCACCTGCCGGTCGACCTGCTGAAGATCGACGGCGTGTTCGTGCGCACGATGGCGAGCGATCCGGTCGACCGCGCGATGGTGGCGTCGATCAACGAGATCGGCCACGTGATGGGGCTGGAGACCATCGCCGAGTTCGTCGAGAACGACGCGATCCTGGCCGAGCTGCGCGCGATCGGCGTGGACTATGCGCAGGGCTACGCGCTCGGCGCGCCGCAGCCGCTGGCCGAGGTGCTGGCCGGCGCACCGGCGCGTATCGCGGTGCCCGCGGCGCGCTGACCGGGAGGGTGCGCGCGCCGTGTCCGCGCGCGCCGCTAACATGCCGGCGCGTTGCCCTGCGCCCGAGGAGCCTGCGATGAAAGCCACCCTTCGCGACGACAACCCCGCCGGCCTGTCGCCGGTGCTCGCCGGCTGCTGGCGGATGGGCGAGTGGGACCTGGACGTGGCCGCGCGCGTGCGCTGGATCGAGGACGCGCTCGCGCTGGGCATCACCAGCTTCGACCACGCGGACATCTACGGCGACTACCGCGTCGAGGCGCTGTTCGGCGAGGCGCTGGCGGCCCAACCGTCGCTGCGCGCGCGCCTGCAGATCGTGTCCAAGTGCGGCATCCGGCTGGTGTCGGCGCAGCGTCCCGCGCACCGGATCAAGAGCTACGACACCTCGCCGGCGCACGTGGTCGCGTCGGTCGAGCAGTCGCTGCGCGCGCTGCGCACCGACCACCTCGACGTGCTGCTGATCCACCGGCCCGACGCGCTGATGGACCCGCACGCGCTGGCCGAGGCGTTCGTGTCGCTGCGCGCGGCCGGCAAGGTGCGCCACTTCGGCGTGTCGAACCATGCGCCGTCGCAGTTCGCGCTGCTGCACCAGTGCCACCCGCTGGTCACGAACCAGCTGGAGCTCTCGCCGCTGCAGCTGGGCGCGCTCGAGGACGGCACGCTCGACCAGGCGATCGCGCTGGGGCTGCGGCCGATGGCGTGGTCGCCGCTCGGCGGCGGCCGGCTGTTCGACGGCGTCGACGCGCAGTCGCTGCGCGTGCGCACCGCGCTGGCGGCGCTGGCCGCGCACCACGGCGCGTCGCTGGCGGCGGTGGCCTACGCGTGGACGCTGCGGCACCCGTCGCGGCCGCGGCCGATCACCGGGAGCGGCCGCATCGACGGGCTGCGCGACGCGGTCGCCGGGCTCGGCATCGCGCTGTCTTCCGAGGAGTGGTACGCGGTGTGGCAGGCCAGCCGCGGCCACGAGGTGTCGTAGCGGCGGGTTGCGTCGCTACTGCGCGATCGGCGGCGGTGCGGCAGGCGGCGGAGCGTTAGACGGCGGAGCGTTAGCCGGTGCGATCGCGTCGACGAGGCGGTCGCCGAGCCGGCGCGCGGCGATCGCCCAGGCCGTGCTCGCGCCGGCCAGCGTCGAGAACACCCCGACCAGCAGCGCGATGTCGGAGGCCGGCGACTTGCCGGCCTCGGCCGGCCACAGCGCCAGCGTCCACCCGCCGGCGGCGATCGCGAACGACGCGGCGGCGAACTTCCACAGCGCGATGCGCGGCCACTGGCCGAACAGCGCGCGGCACAGCGCGTCGGCCGCGTATACGCCGACCGTCAGCGCGCCCCAGGCGCGCATCAGCGAGTCGATGCCGCCGCGGCCGTCGGCATCGACGCCGCCGAGCCACACGAACGCACGCGTCAACGCGCGGGTCACGGTCTCGGTCGTGCTGCCGTCGCCGGCGGCGTGGCCCCAGGTCGCGAGCGCCAGCGTCATCCAGCCGCCATGGAAGACCACGGCGGCCGTGGCCTGCGTGGCGGCGACGTAGCGGATGAGCTGCGCGAGGAGCGCGCGTTGCCAGTGGACGTCCATGCGGTTTCCCCCCGCGCGGGGCGCGCGGCGGACGCATGGTCGCACGCCGCCGCGGCGGCGACGGCCGCACGCGCCGCGCAAAAAAAAGGAGCGGCCGAAGCCGCTCCCGGAGGTGTCGCGCCGCGCCGCGCTTACGGCAGCAGCACCTTGTCGATCACGTGGACGACGCCGTTGCTCTGCTTGACGTCGGCGGTCGTGACGTTGGCGACGTTGCCCTTGGCATCGGTCAGCGTGACCGTGCCGCCGGCGGCCTTGGCGGTCAGCACCGCGCCCTGCACCGTCGTCAGCTTGGCTTCGCCGCCGCCGTCGGTGATCTGCTGCGTCAGGGTGGCCGCGTCGATGTTGCCCGGCACCACGTGGTAGGTCAGCACGCCGGTCAGGTCGGCCTTGGCCTCGGGCTTCAGCAGGCCCTCGACCGTACCGGCCGGCAGCGCCTTGAACGCGTCGTCGGTCGGCGCGAACACGGTGAACGGACCGGCGCCCTGCAGCGTCTCGACCAGCCCGGCGGCCTGTACGGCGGCGACCAGCGTGCTCAGGTTCGGCGCGGCCGACGCGTTGGCGACGATGTCCTTGCTGGCGTCCATCGCGACGCCGCCGACCATCGGGTTGGTGGCGGCCGGTGCGGCCTCCGCCGGCGGTGCGGTTTCGGCGGGGGCGGCGGCATCGGGCATCGCGGCGGTGTCGGCGGGGGCGTCGGCCTGGTTGCCGCCGCAGGCGGCGAGGGCGAACGTCGAAGCGAGGGCGAGGGTCAGCAGCTTGTACGTCATGGGGGTCTCCTGGAAAGTTGAGCAGTGCTGGAGCGCGGGCCACGCAAGCGGCCGGCTTCAACTGCCGGGGGACATACGCCGGGCCCGCCGGGGCAGATGCATCACCGGTTCTTAACGTCCGCGCCGCAGCGGGGCGTCGTCGCGTCGCCCACGCGCGATCGGCGACAATGCGCGCAGACCCCGGGATCGCCCATGTCGAAACAGTCCAAGGCCAAGCGCGACGCGCGCAAGAAGAAGGAACCCGCGCGGCCGATCCGGCGCCTCGGCAGCACGCTGCGGCCGCATGCGCGGCTGGTCGACGCCGCCGGTGAGGTGTTCGGCGGTGCCGGGTTCCGCGACGGCGAGTGGCTGATGGTGCTGGCCGGGCAGGTCGTCGCGCGCACCGAGAGCGCGGCGATGATGATTGCGATGCTGCGCCACGCGGCGACGGTGCTCGAAGCGCCGGGCCGCACGATCGCGCTGAACTGCTCGCCGACGCTCGAGGGCGCCGCCGCGAGCGAGGCTCTTGGCGAAGGCCGCACGCTCGACGAGTACCTGGCGTTCCTCGAGGCCGAGCGCGCCGAGCGGGCCACCCGCGCGCAGGCTCCCGCCGCGCTGCACTGAGCCGCGCTCAGCCGGCGTCGGGATCGGGGTCGTACTTGCGGCGCAGGCCGGCCGGCGGTGCGATCCCGATCGGGAACTGGGTCGTCACCCGCGCGCCGCTGACCATGCCCCAGCGGATCCCGATGCGCCGCAGCCGCGCGCGCACGATCGGCTGCAGCGCCGGCGGCGTGATCGCCAGCACGGCGTCGTGGCGTTCGGCCCAGCCGCATGCCAGCTCGAACATGCCGCCCGCGTTGGCCTGCAGCTGCGGCATGCCGCGCTCCAGCGCCTCCAGCGCGGCGTCGATCTCGGGCGGGATGTGCAGCGTGTCGGTGGTCACGTTTCCGATCCTACGCCGCGCCGGCCGCGGCGGTTTTCACGCGGTCGCGACGCGCCCGGCCCTCGGGCAGACTGCGCCATCGCCCGCGCCCTGAATCCGCATGCCGCACGCCGTCACGACCACCGAGCTGTTCCTGATCGCGATGGCGATCATCTTCTCCGTGCCGTACCTGGTCTGGCGGCTGGGCCGCACCGAGTACGTGGCCCCGCTGGTGGTGGTGCAGATCATCGCCGGCATCGTGCTCGGGCCCGGCGTGCTCGGGAAGGCGTTTCCCGACTACTACGCGTTCGTGTTCACCGCCGACGTCGTCGCCGCGCTCAACGGCGTGGCGTGGTGGGCGGTGATGCTGTTCGTGATGATCGCCGGCATCGAGCTGGACGTGCGCAAGGCGTGGACCAGCCGCCGCGAGAGCGCGGTCACCGCGGGGCTCGCGCTCGGCATGCCGCTGCTGTTCGGCAGCGCGGCCGCATGGGGGCTGCTGGCGTTCCCGGGCTGGATCGGCGAGCGCGCGCAGTCGTGG
The DNA here is from genome assembly GCF_003586305.1 of Cognatilysobacter tabacisoli. GTDB lineage: Bacteria > Pseudomonadota > Gammaproteobacteria > Xanthomonadales > Xanthomonadaceae > Cognatilysobacter_A > Cognatilysobacter_A tabacisoli. Next base: position 613,339 of record NZ_KZ987400.1, read on the forward strand.
CAGTTCGTCGTCGCCGTCGGCATGGCGTGCGCGGTGACGGCGCTGCCGATCCTGATCCTGCTGATGGAAAAGCTTGGCCTGCTGCGCGACCCGATCGGCCAGCGCATCCTGCGCTACGCCAGCCTCGACGACATCGCGATCTGGGGCGTGCTGGCGGTGGTGCTGATGGACTGGGAGCGGATCGGCCGGCAGGTCGCGTTCCTCGTCGCGTTCGCGCTGGCCTGCGTGCTGTTCCGCCGGCTGATGCGCCGGCTGGCCGAACGCGACCGCTGGTACGTCGCGCTGATCTGGCTGGCCGCGTGCGCGTTCGGCGCCGACTGGGCCGGGCTGCACTTCATGGTTGGTGCGTTCCTGGCCGGCGTGGTGATGGACGCGGAGTGGTTCGACCAGCACGGCATGGACACGCTGCGCCACCACGTGCTGCTGGTGCTGATGCCGGTGTTCTTCCTCAGCACCGGGCTCAAGACCGCGTGGACGCTCGGCGGCGCGGCGGTGTTCCTCGCCGCCGCGGCGCTGCTGCTGGCGTCGGTCGGCGGCAAGCTCGCCGGCGTGCACCTGGCCGGACGGTTCCTGAAGTGGCCGCGCGGCGAGGCCTCGCTGATCGGCTGGCTGCTGCAGACCAAGGCGCTGATCGAGATCATTTTCGCCAATATCCTGCTCGACAAGCAGATCATCACCAGCGGCATGTTCACCGCGCTGCTGCTGATGGCGGTCGCGAGCACGATGCTGACGGTGCCGCGGGTGGCGCCGATGCTGCGGCGGCGCGACGTCGCGCTCGTAGCCGCCCGCGACGCGCAGACCGGATCGCGGCCGCGCTGATCGCGGCCCCGCCGGGCGGCAGGTCGCAGCGCCCTGACGGCAGCGCGCACCGGCGATCGTCTCGCCGGCGCGCGCCGGGGTCGAACGAAGCGATGCGGGTCAGTGCTTGCCGCGACGGCCCTTCAGGTTGTCGCTGGTGCCGGACTCGTTGTTGGTGCGCGTGGTGACGTGGTCGTCGTCCAGGTGCGCGGTCGGCTGCTTCTCGTTGCGGTCGTTGGCGCGGGTGTCGTGGCTGGGCTCGTTGCGCGAGGCGTCGCGGGTCGGATCGCGGCGTTGCTTGTCCTGGGTGGTCTGGCGCTGGGTCATCGGCGGTCTCCATGGGGGACGCGGAACGTCGTGTGTCCGCGATGCCACCGTGCCGCGCGCGGCGTTAGCGCCGCGGCACGCCCGCGTTAGCGGCGTCGTCACCTTCCTGTCGCTCGGCCGCGCCATGCGGCGGTGAGCTGGCATTGCGTCGACACGCCGCGACTATGCTGGCGCGCCGCACCCCATGGAGAACCGCCATGCGCCAGAACCCCGTGCACCGCCCGACCGTGGGGGCCGCCGCCCTCGCGTTGACCGCCGCCGTCGCATCGAGCGCGCTGCTGGCCGCGTGCCAGCCCCGTACGCCCGCGACGGACGACGCCACCGCGCCGACCGCGACCGCACCGGCACCGGCGCCTGCATCGACGGCACCGACGTCCGCCGCGCCGCCTGCGCCGACGCCGGCAACGCCGCCGCGCTTCGCCGGCAAGGTCTGGCGCGCCGCGGCGGGCGGACCGGTCGAGCCGGGCACGACGTACGCGTTCCTCGACGACGGCACGCTGGTTATCGATTCGCCCAATGGCACTCCCATGGTCGGGGCGTGGGCGCAGGCCGACGGCCGAATGACGATGACCGAAGAAGGCGTCACCTACCCGGTCGACGTGCTGCAGCTGGACGACAGCACGTTCCGCCTGCGCAGCAACAATCCGGGCGGCGCGGTCGAGATCACCCTCGAGGCCGCGCCGGACGTCGCGCTGCCGGTGGCCCCGGCGAAGTGACGGCGCCCGTGCGCGCGCACGCACCGCAGGCCCGCGCATGCGCCTGCTGATCGCCGGTGCGACCGGCCTGGTCGGCGCGCAGGCCCTGCGGCTGGCGCTGGCCGATCCGCGGGCGCAGCGGGTGGTCGCGCCGACGCGCCGCGCGCTGCCCGCGCACATGAAGCTCGACAACCCGATCGTCGACTACGCGGCCCTGCCCGACGACGCGCCGTGGTGGCGCGTCGACGCGGTCGTGTGCGCGCTGGGCACGACGATCCGTGCGGCCGGCTCGCAGGCGGCGTTCCGCGCGGTCGACCACGGCTTCGTGCTCGCGGTCGCGACGCGTGCGCTCGCGCACGGCGCGCGCCGCTTCGCGCTAACCTCGGCGATGGGCGCCGACCCGGCGTCGCGGGTCTTCTACAGCCGGACCAAGGGGGAGGTCGAGCGCGACCTCGCCGCGCTCGGCTACCCCTCGCTGACCTTTGTGCGGCCCGGCCTGCTCGGCGGCGATCGGGCCGAATCGCGGCCGGCCGAACGCGCCGGCCTGCACGTGCTCGGCGCGCTCGGCCCGCTGCTGCCGCGTCGCTGGCGCATCAGCCCGGCGAGCCACGTCGCCCGCGCGCTGGTCGACGCCGCGCTGAGGGCGCCCCCCGGGGTCCACGTGGTTGGCGCCGACGCGCTCGCGTGACGAAAAGAAAGGCCGCCGGAAAACCGGCGGCCAATGGGGTGACGCGGAGAGAGAGGACGCGGCGGGCGCGGGTCAGAAGTCGAAGCGCACCTGCACCTGGCCGACGTCGAGGTCGGCGTCGTCGAGCTCGAAGCGGCTGACCTCGCCGCGCAGCGCGACCGAGTCGGTCAGCCGGTACTGCACACCTAGGCCGTAGGTCGGGTCGGTGCCGCTGTCGTCGACGCGGCCGGTCAGGCCCGGGATCGACGCGTCGACGTTCCAGCGCTGCACGCCGGCCTTGGCGTACGCCGAGAAGCGCTCGGTGATCGGCAGCGAGCCGACCGCGGTGAGGTACGCACTGTCGGCCTCGATGTCGGCGCCGACGCCGCGCGGCTCGAGCGTGCCGAAGTCGGTGTAGCCGGCCTCGACGCCGAAGTAGCGGTTGACCTGGTAGCCGCCGAACACCGAGAACGCGGTGTCCTCGTCGTCGTAGCCGGACTCGTCGACCATGGCCTGGCCGACGCCGGCGCCGGCGTAGAAACCGCCTTCGGCGGCCTGCGCGCCGAACGCGGCGGCGGCAAGGGCGGCGACGAGGACGGTGCGGGCCAGCAGACGGCCGGAACGGGTGGTGCGCTTGCTCATGTCATGGACTCCTGCGGCGGATCGCGCGACGAGAGGGGGGAGGGAGTCGGCGTCCGCGATGGGCCCCGGCGGGGTGCCTGGACGGCCATCGTTGCGGACCCTTGATGGGCCCGGCCCGCGGCGTCCGAAGGCCGCCGGCGGCGACGCAGCGTGCCGCCCGTGGAACGCGACTGGCCTCGGGCGCATTGTTGTTGCGCTGTTGGCGCCTAATCGCCATCGCCTACCATCGGCCCGACCCCTCCCGCAGGACCCGCGCCGATGCCCATGCCGCTGCCGCCGCGCCCTTCGCCGTTCCGCCGGGTGGCCGCGGTCGCGCTCGCGCTCGTGCTGGCCGCCTGCACGACGCCGCGGTCGGGCAGCGAACTGGCCGCGTGGACGCCGTCGCCGAACGTCGACGGGCGCCGCGCGCAGCTGGTCGTGCTGCACCACACCCAGACCGCCACCTTCGACGAAGCGCTGCGGATGCTGCGCACGCGCAACCCGTCCGGGCGCGTCAGCGCGCACTACCTGATCGGGCGCGACGGCCGCACCGTGCAGCTGGTCGACGAGAACGCGCGCGCCTGGCACGCCGGCGCGGGACGCTGGGGCGCGATCACCGAGGTCAACTCCGCGTCGATCGGCATCGAGCTCGAGAACGACGGAGTCGCGCCGTTTCCGCACGTGCAGGTCGACGCGCTGCTGCGGCTGCTCGACGACGTCACCGCGCGGCAGCGGATCCGCCGCGAGCAGATCGTCGCGCACGGCGACATCGCGCCGACGCGCAAGCAGGACCCTCATGCCGGCTTCCCGTGGGCGCGTCTGGCCGCCGCCGGCTACGGCCTGTGGCCGCGCGAGCCGCTGCAGGCGCCGCCGGCGGGTTTCGATCCGTGGACGGCGCTCGCGCTGGTCGGCTACGACGTGCGCGATCCGGCCGCGGCGCTGCGCGCGTTCCACCGCCGCTTCCGCGGCCACGACCGCGACGGCTGGGAGCCCGGCGATGCCGAGGTGCTGTACGACCTGCAGCGACAGCGGCTTGGCCTGCCGTCGCCGCCGCTGACGCCGGTGCCTTCGGTGCCGCCCGTCCGCGATCCGGCACAGCCGGCGGTGCCGGCGCCGCCGCAGTAGCGCCGGGCGCCGCGGCGTGAAGGTTGTGTTGCGTTCAGCGTCGCGCGCCGTGCGCAGCGCAGCGGCCGTCACGGGTTCGTTCGCGACGCGGTCACGCATTCCGCGCGGCTAGCGCAGCGCGCCGGTGACGCGCGTTAATTCGGCGTTGCGCGGCCGCAGCCCGCGCCGCTGCGGTTCATCCGCACCCGCGCACCGTGCCGAGGCGCGCCAGGCGGGTGGCGAACGTCCCGCAGAGGACGCGTCGGACGGTGGCGGGCAGGGCGGCACCACCGCCCTGCCTTTTTCGCTGGATCCCGCGCGCGGCGCTGCACCGTGTCGATGGTCGCCGTGACGAAGGGCTAACGCGCCGGCGCGGGCACGCGCCTAGACTCGGCCGCGATGAATCTGACCCTGCCCGCGCTGCTGTCCGCATGCGTCGCCGTCGTCGCGCTGGTCGCGCCGGGCGCCGCGCACGCGCGCACCGTGTACCGGTGCGTGCAGGGCGGCGTCGTCAGCCTCGCGACGGCGCCTGAGCCGGGCTCGCGCTGCGTCGCCCGCGAGGTCGACGACAACGCGGTGCAGGTCAACCTGTGGGGCGCGATGGGCGTGGTCAGCGGCACGCTGTACGAGCGCCAGCAGGATGGGCGCACCGTCTACAGCACGCGCAAGCTGCCCGGCTCGACCAGGGTGCTGTCGTTCACCGTAAAGACGCCGCCGGGCGAGCCGGCACACGCCGGGCTCGGCCGCGTCGGCGCGCCGCGGCTCGAGCCGCACGACGCGCAGTTCCGCAGTGCCGCCAAGCGCGCCGGCGTCGACGAAGCGTGGCTGCGTGCGATCGCGCATGCCGAGAGCGGCTTCGACGCCCGCGCGGTTTCGAACAAGGGCGCCCAGGGCGTCATGCAGCTGATGCCGGCCACGGCGCGCGAGTACGGCGTGCGCGATCCGTTCTCGCCCGAACAGTCGATCGATGCCGGCGCGCGGCACCTGCGCGCGCTGCTCAAGCGCTATCGCAACGACCGCGTGCTCGCCGCCGCGGCATACAACGCCGGGATCGGCGCGGTCGCGCGCCACGGCGGCGTGCCGCCGTACACCGAGACGCGCGACTACATCGCCAAGGTCGCTGCGCTCGAGTCGGCCTACGCGGCCGCGCTGCAGAAGGCGCGACCGAAGCGGCGCGCGGCCGCCGTGGGCGCAGCGCCGCCCGCACTGCGCGCCACGGTCGGCGCCGCCGGCGGAGCGCTCGCTGCGCCGCGCTAGCGCACGTAATGCTTCAAAAGTAAGGGCCTGCTAGGAAAGCGCCTTCGCGGCCTCGAACGGCAGGATCGTCGCGCCGCTGGCCTCGATGACCTGCGTGACGCCGTCGAGCATCGCCTTGTCGCCGTCGACGATCACCAGGATCCGGCCGGCCTCGATCTCGTCGTGGAAGCGGCGGCGGATCGGATCGGGCAGCGACGAGCCGGTCAGCGCCGACGCCCAGCAGCCGACCATCGCCCCGGCCAGGCCGATCGCGGCCGCGCCGGCGAGGGTCAGGCCCACCGGCGCCACGACCACCGCCACCAGGCCCGCCAGCAGCCCGGTGGCGCCGCCGTAGCCGGCGCCGCGCAGCGCGGCCGGCATCAGGTCGGTGTCGGCTTCCTTGTAGCGGTCGGGAATCGCTTCGAGCTCGATGTCCGAGCGCGCGACCAGCAGCAGGTCGTCGTCGGGCACGCCCGCGCGGCGCGCGGCGTCCATCGCGGCGCGCGCGGTGGCAAGGTCGGGCGTACTGAACACGTGGCGGGTTTTCATCGGGACTCCTTGTTCGAAGCCGGTCGCGCCGGCGCCCGTTCACGATCCGACGTCGACGGTTCAAGGCCCGTGATGGCGCAGGTGCGATGCTGTGCCACCACCGACCCTGCAGGACACCGCCATGCTGCCCACCGCCGACATCCAGTGCCCGTACTGCGGCGAGCGCATCGAAGTGATCGTGGACGACTCCGCCGGCGACCAGCGCTACATCGAGGACTGCCAGGTGTGCTGCCGGCCGATCACCGTCGTCGTGTCGATCGACGACGAGGACGGCCAACCGCGCGTCGACGCGTACGGCGAAGACGACGCGTGATCCGGACGGCGTGAGGGCGATGGACGCCGCGCCGGCGTCGCGGCCTTTGCGCGACCGGGCGTGAAGATTTCGTTTCCGTTCAGGCGACTGCCGCGCCACGCGCGCCGCCAATCCGCTGCGCGCATCACGCTTCGCGCCGGCGCGCGCTGCGTGCCTAGCGGCAACGGCACGCGCGTTGGTTAAGCGCGCGTTGTGCGTGCGATTCACGTCGCGGTTGGGTTCATCGACGCGGCGACAAGGTGCAGGCCGTGCGGAATCCCCGGTTCCACCGCCGCGCGGACCACTTTCGTTCAAGGAGACCCATCGATGACCATCCTGTCCCGCAACAACCGTCTGGTTGCCTTCGCCCTCGTCGCCTCGCTCAGCGCCCCGCTGGCGTTCGCGCAGTCCGCGGCCACCGACGCGCCGCCGGCCGAGCAGGCCTCGCCCGTCGCGCAGGAAGCCGCCGCGCAGCCGGCACAGGCGGCCGCCGCCCCGGCGAAGAAGAGCTGGGCCGACGTCGATGCCGACAAGGACGGCAAGCTGACCCGCGCCGAGGCCGACAGCGTGCCGGCGCTGGCGCAGGTGTTCGCGCAGGCCGACGGCGACGCCGATGGCGCGCTGACCGCGGACGAGTACAAGGCGTTCGTCGGCAAGCAGCAGGGCGCCGCCGCCGGCGAGACCAAGTAACGCGCGCCTGCACGACTCCCCCACGTGCATGCAAGGGCGGCCCTCGGGCCGCCCTTCTGCGTTCAGGGCCGGGCGGACAATGTTCTGCGTTGCGTCGGCGGCGCTGCCGCGCGGACGCGGCTTGCGGGAGAATGCGCGCATGACCGCCTCCCCCGACGATTCGATCGCGCTGGTCGGCTTCGATGCCGACGACACCCTGTGGCGCAGCCAGGATTACTTCGACGCCGCGCAGCTGGAGTTCGAGCGCATCGTCGGCCGCTACGTCGACCTCGGCGACGCCGATGCGCAGCAGCGGCTGTACGAGCTCGAGAAGCGCAACGTCGAGATCTTCGGCTACGGGGTCAAGAGCATGGCGCTGTCGATGATCGAGGCGGCCGTCGCGATCACCGGCGAGCGCATCAGCGGCGCCGACGTGCACCGCATCGTCGGCCTGGCCAAGGACCTGCTGCAGCACCCGGTCGAGCTGCTGCCGGGCATTGCCGAGGCGGTCGAACGGATCGCCTCGCGCCACCCGGTGGTGCTGATCACCAAGGGCGACCTGTTCCACCAGGAGGCCAAGGTCCGCCGCTGCGGGCTGGCCCACTGGTTCGGCCGCATCGAGATCGTCAGCGAGAAGGACGCGTCGACCTATGCGCGCGTGCTGTCGGAGTTCGACCTGCCGGCGTCGCGCTTCGTGATGATCGGAAATTCCCTGCGTTCGGACATCGCGCCGGTGCTGCAGCTGGGCGGCTGGGGCATTCACGTGCCGTACCACACGACCTGGGCGCACGAGAACGAGGCCGACGTCGCCGCCGACGCGCCGCGACTGCGGGTGGTGCGCGACGCACGCGAGCTGCCCGATGCGGTCGCCGCGCTGGCCGCTCAGGCGCACGCCAGCTGAACAGGCACCCCAACGGCGGCTGAGCGTCGACGCCGGGTGACGGAAAAATTAGGAGGCGGTTCACCTGCGCGGACGCATCGTCGGTCCCGTGCCCACCGCGGTGGTGGGTGTCGAAAGGAGAACCGCATGGCCACCTTGACCCGCTGGATCGCCCCCGTCGTCCTCGCCGCCGGCTTCGGCGCCGTGGCGATGGCCCCGGCTCCCGCACACGCCCAGAGCGGCGACGACCTGGCGCGCGTCATCGTCGACGTCGCCGACGTGATCTTCCGCAGCGGCCAGCCGTACTACCGCCATGGCAACTACGGCTACAACGACCGCCTGATCGTCGACCGCGACCGTTACGGCCGCCCGATCTACTACCGCTACGCTCCGCGCGAGGCCTATCGCAGCGGTCCGCCGTACGGCAACGCCTATGGCCACTACAAGAACAAGCACAAGGGCGTGAAGTGCGACAAGCGGGGCCGCTGCGAGACGCGCTACTACGACCCGCAGTACGACCGCAGCTACAACGCACGCTACGACAACCGCTACTACGACAACCGCTACGGCTATCGCGACGACGATCGCTACTGGGACGGCCGCCGCTGGCGCGACCGCGACTGATCGACCGCGCATCGGCGCGTGAACCACCCGACGGCACCGGCAACCCGGTGCCGTCGTCTTTTGCGGCGTCCGTCACCGGTGGCGGTGCTAGCCTGCGCCGACCCGAGACCACCGGAGCGCCCCGATGACCCGTCGACGCCGTCCCCCGACCGCCCTGCTGCTGGCCTTCGCGATCGCGTTCGGCGCGACGCTGCCCGCGCTGCCCGCCGCGGCCCAGTCCGGCGGCCCGATCGACTGCGAACTGCGCTTCGAACTGTCCGGCTGGTCCGCGTTCTACAAGCGCGCCGACGGCACCGGCACGATCACCTGCGACAACGGCCAGCGCATGGACGTGCGCATCAAGACGCGCGGCGGCGGCATCACCGTCGGCAAGACGCGCATCGCCGACGGGCGCGGCGAGTTCTCCGGCGTGTACCGGATCGACGACGTGCTCGGCACCTACGCGGCCGCCGAGGCGCACGCCGGCGCCGGCAAGTCGGCCGGCGCGCAGGCGCTGACCAAGGGCAGTGTGTCGCTGGCGCTGGCCGGCAAGGGCGAGGGCTGGGACCTGGGCGTGTCGTTCGGCAAGTTCGTCATCGAGCGCTGATTGCCCCGCCACCGGCAAGGCTGAACCGCGCGAACGCGGCGCGGTGGATTTCAGAACGCGTTCACTGCCGCGCGCCGAGACTCGCGACCACACACCGCGGCATCGGCCGCAGCTGGAGTTCGCCATGACCACCCGTACCGATCGATCGATCCGTTCGCCGCTGCGCACGCGCCTGCTCGCGATCGCGCTCGGCCTGGCCGCCGCCACCGGCGCCGGCAGCGTGGCCGCGCAGGATTACGTGTTCGGCTGGAACCCGCGCAGCGGCGACGTCTGGGTCGACAACACCCTCGGCGACATGAACCGCTACGGCAGCCGCTACCGCGATCCGTTCGTCGACGAGCTCGTCCGCTACCACGGCGCCCCGCGCGACCTGGTCACCGACCTGCTCAACACCCGCCGCTGGGCGCCGGGCGACGTGTACTACGCCTGCGCGCTGGCCTCGGCGCTGGGCCGCCCGTGCCGCTACGTGGCCGATTACTGGGAGCGCAACCACGGCAAGGGCTGGGGCGTCGTCGCGCAGGAGCTCGGCATCAAGCCCGGCTCGGCCGAGTTCCACCGCCTGAAGCGCGGCTTCGTCCCGACTTACGACCGCTGGTCGCGCCCGATCACCCTCGACGCCGACCTGCGCGACGACTTCCCAGGCCGCGGCAACGGCGGCAACCGCGGCGGCAAGCCGGTGACCGCGGGCGCTGGCAAGGGCAAGCCGGTCAGTGCCGGCCCGACCGCGGGCAAGGGCAAGGCGACGTCCACCGGCCCGGCGGCCGGCAAGGGCAAGCCGACCACGTCGCCGGCATCGGGCAAGGGCAAACCCGCGACGACCGGCGGCAAGGCGCAGGGCCAGGGCAAGGGCAACAAGGGCAACGGCAAGGGCTAAGCTTCGCGGGTGGACACGACTGCCCCCGCGAACGCCGTCACCCCCGACCTGCGACCCGGCGACGACCGGGTCACGCACCGCGGCGGCTGCCACTGCCGCCGCGTGCGGTTCGAGGTCGATGCGCCCGCGCACCTTACGGTGCTCGACTGCAATTGTTCGATCTGCCGGATGACCGGCTTCCTGCACCTGATCGTGCCGGCGACGCGGTTCCGCCTGCTGGCGGGCGCCGACGCGCTGGCCGAGTACACCTTCAACACCGGCGTGGCGCGGCACCGCTTCTGCCGCCACTGCGGCGTCAAGGCCTTCTACGTGCCACGCAGCCATCCGGACGGCATCGACGTCAACGTGCGCTGCCTCGATCCGGGCACCGTCGCGTCGATGCACGTCGACGCGTTCGACGACGCCGACCGCGACGCGGCGACCGCCGCGCTCGCGCACCTCAGCCGGGCCTGAGCGGCCCGGCGGATCGTCGTCTCGCGATGGCCAGCTCCGGGCACATCGAGATCGTCGACTACGACCCGCGCTGGCGGGCCGACTTCGCGCGCCTCAACCTCGAGTGGCTCGAACGCTGGTTCACGGTCGAACCGATCGACCGCGAGGTGCTCGGCGACCCGGACACCCACCTGCTCGCCGGCGGCGGGCGGATCCTGTTCGCGGTCGACGCCGACGGCCGTGCGGTCGGCACCGTCGCGCTGCGCCACGACGGCGACGGGGTCTACGAGCTGACCAAGATGGCCGTCGAACCCGAGATGCGCGGCCGCGGCGCCGGTCGCGCGCTGATGGAGCATGCGCTCGCCGCGTACCGCGAGCTCGGCGGCCGCGAGCTGTACCTCGAGTCGAGCAGCCGGCTGGCGCCCGCGCTCGCGCTGTACGAGCGCGCCGGCTTCGTCCACCACCCGGCGCCGCGGCCGGGCTCGCACTACGCCCGCGCGGACGTGCACATGATCTGGGTGCCCGCCAGCTGACGTGGCGCCGGCTTCTGGCGCGCGTGAAACGGCCGGGCCATCCACGCATGGCACCATAGGCGCATGGCCTCGACCGTCCTCGACCTGAATCACGTCCGTCGCGGCTGCGCCCAGTGCTCGCTGCAGCAGCTGTGCCTGCCCGCGGGAATCAGCGCCGGCGACCTCCAGCAGCTCGACGACATCGTCAAGCGGCGACGCCCGGTGGCCGGCGGCGAGCGGTTGTTCCGGCTCGGCGACCCGATGTCGGCGGTCTATGTCGCCCGCGACGGCGCGTTCAAGACCGTGGCCCTGAACGAGGACGGCGAGGAGCAGATCGTCGGCTTCCACCTGCCGGGCGAGCTGATCGGGCTCGACGCGCTCGGCTCGGGCCACCACCGCTGCGAAGGCGTCGCCCTGGTCGAGGCCAACGTCTGCGAGGTGCCGTACGACCTGCTCGCGCACGTCGCCGCGCAGCTGCCGAGCCTGCAGCAGCAGCTGATGCGGGTCATCGGCCAGAGCGTCGACCGCGACCAGGACCACGTGGGCATGCTGGTGCGCCGCTCGGCCGGCGAGCGCATCGCCCTGTTCCTGCACGGGCTGGGCGAGCGCTACCGGCACATCGGCCAGTCGGCGATCCAGTTCAAGCTGCCGATGAGCCGCGAGGACATCGCCAACTACCTCGGCCTGGCGCTGGAGACGGTCAGCCGCGGCTTCTCCAAGCTGCACGAGGACGGCGTCATCGCGGTCAGCGGGCGGCGCATCGAAGTGCTCGACACGCTCGAGCTCAACCGCCTCGCCCACGTGCACGAAGCGGTCGACGCCAAGCGCGGACGCGCCTGACGCCTCAGGCCAGCGGCAGGCTGCGGCAGCCCAGCGCCTCGAGCACGCCGTGCAGCGCCGGCGCTTGCGCGAGCCACGGCGCGGTCAGCGTCACCAGCCCGGCCGCGAGCACCAGCAAGCCCGCGGCGGTGCGCCAGCCGCTGCGCTGCAGCCGCTGGCCCACGCGCGAGCCGGCCCAGGTCAGCGGCAGCATCACCGACAGGGTGCCGATCCCGAACGCCGCCATCGTCGCCGCGCCGTGCAGCGGGTCGGCCTGCAGCCACGCGGCGGCGAGCAGCGTCGTGCTCAATCCGCACGGCAGCCAGCCCCACAGCAGTCCGAGCGTCATCCGCCTGGCGACGGTGTCGGCCGGCAGCAGTCGCTGCTGCAGCGGCCGCAGCCACTGCCAGGCGCGCGCGCCGGGGGCGCCGAAGAAGCGCAGGCGGCCGCGCCGGTCGAGCAGGCGGATCGCGGCGACGATCATCACCGCGCCGACCATCGCCCGCAGCGCGGTGGCCAGCCACGGCGCCCGCGCCATGCCGAGCAGGCCGTAGCCGAGCCCGCCGACGATCGCGCCGGCCAGCACGTAGCCGAGCACGCGGCCGAGGTTCGGCTGCGCGGCTTCCCACCAGCCGCCGCGGCCGGACATCGCGGTGGCGATGCCGCCGCACATCGCCGCGCAGTGGCCGCCGCCGAGCAGGCCGGTCAGCGCCGCGCCGCCGAGTACAAGCCAGTCAAGCATCGCCGCGCTCCGCGGCCGCGTCTGCGTCGCTTGCGACCGCGTCCGGATTGTCCGGACCTGCCGAGGCTGGCCCCGCGCGCGCGGTGTCCACGAGCACGTCGTCGACGAACTCTTTGTCGACGAGGATGTCGAGCGCCGGCGTGTCGAGGTCGTCGAACTGCCCGCGCTTGACCGCCCACGCGAACGCCCAGCCGGCGGCGACGACCAGCACCAGGCTCAGCGGCACCAGCAGCAGCAGGCTGTTCATGAGCGCCGCAGCCGCAATGCGTTGACGGTGACGGTCAGCGACGACAGCGCCATGCCGACCGCCGCCAGCCACGGCGTGACCAGGCCGAGCGCCGCCAGTGGCAGCGCGACGACGTTGTAGGCGATCGCCCACGCGAGGTTCTGCCGGACGATGCGGCGGGCGCGCCGCGCCAGCGCGATCGCGTCGGCGATCGGCGCCAGCCGGGTGCCGACCAGGACGAAATCGGCGCTGCGGTGCGCGAGCGCGGCGCCGTCGCCGATCGCGAACGACACGTCGGCGCCGGCCAGCACCGGCGCGTCGTTGATGCCGTCGCCGACCATCGCGACGACCCGGCCGTCGCGCTGCAGCGCGCGCACGCGGGCCAGCTTGTCCTCGGGGGCCTGGCGCGCCCGCGCGTCGGCGATGCCGAGCGCCTGCGCCAGCGGCGCGACCTTGGCGTCGGCGTCGCCGCTGGCGATGTGCAGCGCCAGGCCCTGCGCGCGCAGCGCGTCGACGGTGGCGGACGCATCGGCGCGAAGGCCCTCGTCGACGACGAAGCGCGCGCTGGCGGTCGCGCCGTCGCCGAGCCACAGCGCGTCGTCGTCGCCGGCCGCGCCGGTGGCGAACGCCGCGCGGCCGAACCGCCAGCGCACGCCGTCGACGTCGGCCTCGAGGCCGTGCCCCGGCACCGCGCGCAGGCCGGCGACCGCGCGTGCGTCGTCGAACGCGGCGAACGCGGCCGCGAGCGGGTGGCGGCTGTCGCGCTCGAGCGCGGCGGCGATCGCGAGCACCGCGTCGCGCGGCAGCGCGCCGTGCGTCTCGACCGACGCCAGCGTCGGCGCGCGATCGCACAGCGTGCCGGTCTTGTCGAAGACGATGTCCGTGGCGTCCGCGAGGCGCTCGAGCGCGTCGCCGCGCAGCGCCAGCACGCCGCTGCGCGCCAGCGCGCCGTGGGCGCTGGCCAGCGCCGCCGGCACGGCCAGCGACAGCGCGCAGGGGCAGGTGATGACCAGCAGCGCCAGCGTCACTTCGAACGCGCGCGCCGGGTCATGCACGCGCCACGCGAGGTACAGCGCGACGGCGGCAACCAGCAGCACCGCGACGAAGCGCGAGGCGATGCGGTCGGCGAGCGTCGCCAGAGCGGGCCGCTGCGCCTGCGCGTGTTCGACCAGCCGGGTCACCTGCGACAGCCGGGTCTGCGCGCCGACGGCGTCGATGCGCAGGCGTGCCGGCCGCTCGCGGCATGCGCTGCCGGCCAGCACCCGATCGCCGGGGCCGCGCAGCACCGGCTCGGACTCGCCGGTCAGCAGCGATTCCTCGAAGCGGGCGGGCGCATCGAGCACGGTGCCGTCGGCCGGCACGATCTCGCCGACCGCGACGCAGGCGACGTTGCCGACGGCCAGTGCCGCCAGCGGCACCAGCTCGCGGCTGCCGTCGTCGCGCTCGCGCGTCGCGAACGCCGGCCGCGCCCGCGCCAGCGCGTCGACCTGGGCGTTGGCCACGCGCCGCGCGCGCTGCTCGAGCACGCGCGCGGCCAGCAGCAGGAACACGAACATCACTGCCGCGTCGAACCACACGTGCGCGCCGCCGCGCAGCGTCTCGACCACGCTGGGGCCGTACGCGAGCAGCGTCGCGCCGGCGACCAGCGCGTCCATGCCGAGCGTGCGCGCGCGCAGCTCGCGCCAGGCGCCGGCGAGGAACGGCCAGCCCGAGTAGAACACCACCGGCGTCGACACCAGCATCGTCACCCAGCGCAGGAAGTCGCGCGTCGGCAGGGGCATCTGGCGGGCGACATCGAGGTACAGCGCCTCGGCGAACATCATCGCCTGCATCGCGCCGAGCCCCGCCACGCCGAGCCGCAGCAGCGAGCGGTTGCGCTCGGCGCGCAGCGCGTCCTCGCGCGCCTGCCCGGTCGCCAGCCACGGCCGGTAGCCGAGCGCGGCCAGCCGCCGCAGCGCGGCCGACAGCGGCGTGCGCGCCGGGTCCCACGCGATCCGCACGCGGCCCGTCACCGCGTTGGCATTGACCTCGAGCACGCCCGGCTCGCGCGCGATCGCGCGGTCGATCAGCCATGCGCACGCGGCGCAGCGCATGCCGTCGGCGAGCACGGTGATCTCGCGGCCGCCGTCGATCGCGCGGGCGTGCCCGGCGATCACGTCGTCGCGGTCCCACGCCGACAGGTCGATCGCCTCGGTTCCGACCCGCGCGGCGTAGCCGTCGCGCAGTCGGTAGTAGTCGGACAGGCCGGCGTCGCTGATCCACTGGGCGGCCGCTTCGCAGCCGTCGCAGCAGTAGCGCGACGCCGGCGCGTCCAGCGTTTCGCCGCAGTGCGCGCAGGCGCCGGTGGCCGCGCGCTGCGCGTCGCGCGCCGGGGTCGCCATCGACAGCGGGTTCGCCGCGACCGCCACGGTCACGGCTCCGGCAGCGCCGGCTGCAGCAGCACCGCGTGCTCGCCCTTGCCGAGCCGGCCCTGCAGCCGCCACGCATCGGCGGGTGCGCGCAGTTCGACGTTCCAGTGGGTGCCGGCGTCGAGCTCGCGTTCGGCGCGCCAGCCGGTCTCGGTGGGGGGCAGGGCGAGCGAGACGTCGCGCTCGGCGTGCGACGGGTGGTGGAACGCCAGCGCCAGCGTCTGGGTGCGGTCGAACGTGCCCTTCGCCGGCAGCGCCTCGACCACGCCGTCCTGCACGCGCAGCACCACGCGCAGCCCGGCCGCGCGGGCGCGCGAATCAGCGTCGAGGGCGGCGACCTGCACCTGGCCGGTGCGCCGCACCGGGTCGGCCACGCTGTCGCTGGTGCCGCCGGTGCGGCCGGCGACGAACAGCATCGCGATGCCACCGACCACGGCCAGCGCCGGCAGGCCGACGATCAGCCACAGCAGCGGGTTGCGCCACGGGGACGGGTGTTCGCCGGTCATGGGCTCGGTCCGAAGAAGCTGCTCTCGACGACCTTGCGCACGCGGCCGTCCGGGGATTCGACGACGAAGCGCACCGCGTGCCGTCCGCGCACGTCGCCGGCGGCAGCCACCGTGATCGGCAGCGACACCACCTGCTGCGGGGCCAGCGTGATGCTCGGCGTGGTGCCGCGGATCGCCAGCCCGGGCAGCCCGGATTCGAGCTGCAGCGAATACGTGGCGGCGGCGTCGCCCTTGTTGACCAGCTTCAGCGTGTAGCCGTTGGCGATGCCGTCGGCGGTCTCGCGGTACAGCGCGTTGCGGTCGCGCAGCGCCTCGACGATCAGCGGGCTGCGGGTGCCGACGCCCCACGCCCAGGCGATGCACAGCGCCAGCAGCAGCGAGCCGTAGACGACGATGCGCGGGCGCAGCACGCGCGTGGGCTGGCCGTCGATCGCGTTCTGGGTCGAATAGCGGATCAGTCCGCTCGGGTAGCCGACCTTGGCCATGACCTCGTCGCAGGCGTCGATGCACGCGCCGCAGGCGATGCACTCGTACTGCAGGCCGTTGCGGATGTCGATGCCGGTCGGGCACACCTGCACGCAGATCGTGCAGTCGATGCAGTCGCCCAGTTCCTCCGGCGGGAACTTCGGCAGCGGCAGCGCTTCGGCCAGCTCGCCGTCGAACGTGATCGTGCCGCGCGCGTTGGCGCGGTTGTCGGCGGCGGTCGGGTGGCGCGCCGCGCGGAACACGTAGTCGTACGCGACGGTCTTCTCGAGCAGGCCGCGCGCGCGCTCGAGCACGCTGCCGAGGCCGCGGCGGCGCGGGCCCCGCGGCTCCCCGCGCATCGGGTCGTAGGCGATCAGCAGGGTGTTGCGGTCGAACATCGCGCTCTGGAAGCGCGCGTACGGGCACATGTACTTGCACACCTGTTCGCGCAGCACGCCGGCGTTGCCCCACGTGGCCAGCGAGTAGAACAGCACCCAGAACGTTTCCCAGCCGCCCCACTGGAACGGCACCAGCCGCGCGCCCAGTTCGGTAATCGGGGTAAAGAAGCCGACGAAGGTGAAGCCGGTCCACAGCGCGAACGCCAGCCACAGCGCGTGCTTGGCGCCCTTGCGCAGCAGCTTCTCGCGCGTCCACGGACCGGCGTCGAGCTTCATCCGCTGGCCGCGGTCGCCCTCGGTCCAGCGCTCCATCCACAGGAAGACCTCGGTCCACACCGTCTGCGGGCACGCGTAGCCGCACCACAGGCGCCCGGCCAGCGCGGTGAAGAAGAACAGCGCCAGCGCGGCGATGATCAGCAGCAGCGCGAGGAACAGGAAATCCTGCGGCCAGAACGTCAGGCCGAACACGTGGAACTTGCGCGCCGGCAGGTCGAACAGCACAGCCTGGCGGCCGTCCCAGCGCAGCCACGGGAACACGTAGTACATGCCGAGCAGCCACGCCACCGCGGCCACGCGCAGCCGGTCGAAGCGGCCGCTGACGTCGCGCGGGTAGATCTTGCGTTCGCTGACGTACGCCGGACCGCCGTCGTCGAGCGCGATGTCGATGCGTCGGTTCATCGCGCGCCGATCATCCGTCGCGCAGCGCGCGGTTGAAGCGACTGGCCGGGCGCAGCAGGATCCACGTGAACAGGCTCGACGACGCGGTCGCCGCCCAGAACGCGAAGAAGCCCAGCGTGTAGCCGAGCTCGCGCGACACCGGCCAGTGCGGGAAGGTCTGGTCGCGCAGCGCGATCGGGTCGACAAAGGCGAAGAACACCATCGTCGCCACGCCGGCGGCGAAGAAGCTCGGCCACAGGATCGCGCCCAGCCGCTGCGCCAGCGGACGCGGCGGCGGGTCGACCGGAACCGCGTTCATTGCCCGGCCCCGGCGCCGCCGGCCGCGGCGGTGCGCTTGGCCGACAGCGACAGCACGTACGCGGCGACCAGCTTGGCGCGGGTCTCGCCGAGCAGCTCGCCGTGCGCCGGCATCACGCCGTGGCGGCCGCTGCGGATCGCCGTCGCGATCGCCTCGTTGCTGTCGCCGTACAGCCAGTAGTCGTCGGCCAGGCTCGGCGCGCCGAGGTCCTGGTTGCCCGTGCCGTCGACGCCGTGGCACGCCACGCACACGCCCTCGTACAGCGGGCGGCCCTGCGCGGCGAGGAAGTTGTTCTTCAGCCGCACGTCGGGGTCGCCGAGCGCACGCACGTAGGCGACCACGTAGTCGACCGCGTTCTCGCCGCCCATGCCGGTCAGCACCTTCTCCCACTCGGGCATGACGCCTTCGCGGCCCTCGACGATCGACTGCAGCACGCGCTCGGGCTCGCCGCCCCAGTGCCAGACGTCGTCGGTCAGGTTCGGGTAGCCGATCGCGCCCTGGCCCGAGGACCCGTGGCACGTCGCGCAGGTGTTGCCGAAGATCGACCGGCCCAGCGCCAGCGCCTGCGGATCGCGCGACAGGTCGGCGACGCTGGCGGTGCGGAACGGCGCGAACGTCTCGTCGAGGCGCGCGGTGTCGGCGGCCTTCTGGCGGTCGTGCTCGGAGGTGGACGTCCACTTGCCGTAGCCGGCGAACGCGCCCAGGCCCGGGTACCACAGCAGGTAGCCGATGCTGAAGACGATGGTCAGGTAGAACAGGTTGATCCACCACTTCGGCAGCGGCTTGTTGTACTCGGTGAGGTCGCCGTCCCAGACGTGGCTGGTGTCCTCCGGCTTCGGGTCGCCGGGGCGACGGCGCGCCGTCCACCACAGCAGCCAGGCGCAGCCGGCGATGTTGAGCACCACCAGGGCGATGACGTACCACGACCAGCCGGCGCTCACGGGCGGTCCTCCGCGTCATCGGACAGCGGCAGGCGCGCGGCGGCGTCGAAGGCGGCCTTGCGGCGCGGGCTCCACGCCCACGCCCAGCCGGCGACGAACAGCACCAGCAGGATGGCGGTGATGATTCCGGACAGCATGCTCAGCCTCCCCGAGGCGCGTGCTTGCCGAGCGCCTGCAGGTAGGCGACCACGGCGTCGAGTTCGGTCTTGTCCTGCACCTGCGCGGCGGCGCCGGCGATCTCCTCGTCGGTGTACGGATCGCCGAGGGTCTGCAGCGCGCGCATCCGCCGGGTGACCTGCGCGCCGTCGAGCGCGTTCTCGGCCAGCCACGGGAAGCTCGGCATGTTCGACTCCGGCACGACCGCGCGCGGATCGATCAGGTGCACGCGGTGCCAGTCGTCGGAGTAGCGGCCGCCGACGCGGGCCAGGTCCGGCCCGGTGCGCTTGGAACCCCACTGGAACGGGCGGTCGTACACCGACTCGCCGGCCAGCGAGTAGTGGCCGTAGCGCTCGGTCTCGAAGCGCAGCGTGCGCACCATCTGCGAATGGCAGTTGTAGCAGCCCTCGCGCACGTACACGTCGCGTCCGGCCAGCTGCAGCGCCGGGTAGGGCTTGACGCCGGGCAGCGGCTCGACCGCCTCGGCCTGGTACATCAGCGGCACGATCTCGGCCAGGCCGCCGAACGACACGGCCACCGCGATCAGCACCGCCATCAGGCCGATGTTCTTTTCGATCTTCTCGTGCGGATTGTGGTTGTTCTCGCTCATCGTCCGGTCCTCACGCACGCGCCTGCGACGCGTCCGGCATCAGCACCGGCTGCGGCGCCGGCGAACGCGCCATCGCGAAGGTCTTGATCGTGTTGACCGCCATCAGCAGCATGCCGGCCAGCACCAGCACGCCGCCGCCGAGGCGGATCAGGTAGTAGGGGTAAGTCGCGTTGAGCGCCTCGACGAAGGTGTAGGTCAGGGTGCCGTCGTCGTTGGTCGCCCGCCACATCAGGCCCTGCATCACGCCGGCGATCCACATCGAGGCGATGTAGAACACCACGCCGAGCGTGTGCACCCAGAAGTGCGTGTCGATCCACTTCGTCGAGTACATCGCCTGCAGGCCGAGCATCCGCGGCAGCAGCGCGTAGATCGAGCCGATCGAGATCATCGCCACCCAGCCCAGCGCGCCGGCGTGCACGTGGCCGACGGTCCAGTCGGTGTAGTGCGACAGCGAGTTGACCGTCTTGATCGACATCATCGGCCCCTCGAACGTCGCGATCATGTAGAAGCTCAGCGCGACGATCAGGAACTTCAGGATCGGGTCGGTGCGCAGCTTGTGCCACACCCCCGACAGCGTGAGGATGCCGTTGATCGCGCCGCCCCAGCTGGGCGCCAGCAGGATCAGCGAGAACACCATGCCGACCGACTGCGCCCAGTCCGGCAGCGCGGTGTACTGCAGGTGGTGCGGGCCGGCCCACATGTACACCGCGATCAGCGCCCAGAAGTGTACGATCGACAGGCGGTACGAGTAGATCGGGCGCCCGGCCTGCTTGGGCACGTAGTAGTACATCATCCCGAGGAAGCCGGCGGTCAGGAAGAAGCCGACCGCGTTGTGGCCGTACCACCACTGCACCATCGCGTCGACCGCGCCGGTGTAGACCTGGTACGACTTGCCGAAGCCGACCGGCAGCGCGAGGTTGTTGACGATGTGCAGCAGCGCGATCGTGATGATGTAAGCGCCGAAGAACCAGTTGGCGACGTAGATGTGCTTGACCGTGCGCTTGGCGATCGTGCCGAAGAACAGCACCGCGTACGCGACCCAGACGATCGTGATCAGGATGTCGATCGGCCACTCGAGTTCGGCGTACTCCTTGCCCTGGGTCATCCCCAGCGGCAGCGTGATCGCGGCGGCGACGATGACCGCCTGCCAGCCCCAGAACACGAACGACGCCAGCCGGTCGGAGATCAGCGGCGCGTGGCAGGTGCGCTGGACCACGTGCAGCGACGTGGCGAACAGCGCGCTGCCGCCGAACGCGAAGATCACCGCGTTGGTGTGCAGCGGCCGCAGGCGGCCGTAGCTGAGCCACGGAATGCCTTCGCCGATGGTCGGCCAGTACAGCTGCGCGGCGATCAGCACGCCGACGGCCATGCCGACGATGCCCCACAGCACGGTCGTTGCGGCGAACTGCCGCACCACTTTGTCGTTGTATGTCCGCAGCGGCTGCGGCGAGGCAAGCGTCGTCATCGTCACTCCCAGAACGTGGCGCCAGTTTAGGAATCGGGCCGCGGCGGCGGCTTGATCCGGATCAAGTCGTCGCCGTCACGGCACCACCGTCACCGGCACGCCGGCGCCGGCGACGACCTTGCGCGCGACCGAGCCGAGCAGCAGGCCCTCGATCGCGCCGCGGCCGCGCGTGCCCATCACCACGAGGTCGATCCGCGCCGAGCGCGCGTGGCGCACGATCGCGGCCGCCGGCTCGGCGACGACGACCTTCTCGGTGAACGCGACGCGGGCGCGGCGCAGCGCGGTGCGCACGGCGCGCAGCGCGTGGTTGGCGTTGTCGGCGTGGTAGTCGGCGGTGCCTTGTACGCCGAGTTCGAGCGCGGCGATCCGCGGCAGCGGCAGGTCGGCGTGGAACACGACCAGGGTCGGCGGCTCGGCCATCGCCTGGGCCAGCCGCGCCGCGTGGCGCGCGGCGCGCACGCTGGCGGGGCTGCCGTCCACGGCCAGCAGGATCTTCATGGCTCACTCCAACGGGGAACGACGGCCACCGTACGCGGGCGGCGCGGCCCGGGCTTGATCGCGATCAATTCGCCGCCGTCGCGCCGGGCGCAGGCTGCTCCCGCCGACACCCACGGCGACGACCGGAGACGACGCATGCGCGACTTCCTGGTGCTGGCCCGCCGGGCCTTCGAGGCGGACCACGGCGCGGCGTACGCGGCGCGACTGGCCGCGCGGATGCGCGCCACCCTGACCGGGCTTCACGTGCCGCTCGGCGTGTCGGGGCCGCTGCCGGCGTACGACGCCGACACCGTCATGGCCCAGTACGCGGCCTGGATGGCGGCCGAACTCGACCGCGCGCGGGCGATGGCGCCGGGCTTCGAAGCCTGGGCGGGGTCGCTCGGGGTGGCGCACCCGGCGTGGATCGTTGCCGACGGACCGCTGGCGGCGCTGGTCCGCTATGTCGGCCACTGGCACGACGTGCTGGTCGTCGGCGGCGACGCCGACGACGGCTGGAACACGCCGGGCGGCCTGGCCGACCTGCTGCTCGGCAGCGGCCTGCCGTGCGTGGTCGTTCCGGCCGCCACGCCGGCCGGGCCGGTCCGGCTGGAATCGGTCGCGGTGGCGTGGAACGGCTCGGTCGAGGCCATCCGCGCGCTGCACGCCGCGCGCCCGCTGCTGCAGCAGGCCGAACGCGTGCACCTGCTGGTCGGCGAGGAGCGCGCGTACGGCGGCAGCTGGCCGGCGTTCCCGCTCGAGCGCTGGTGCGCGTCGCACGGGTTGCACGTCGTGGCCGAACCGCTGCCGGCGGTCAGCGATGACGACGACGCCGGCGAGGCGATCCTCGACGGCGCGCGCGCCTGCGGCGCCGAACTGCTGGTGCTGGGCGCCTACGGGCGCTCCCGCTTGGCCGAGTGGGCGCTCGGCGGCGTCACCCGCCACCTGCTCCGGCACAGCCCGCTGCCGCTGCTGATGCGCCACTGAGCGCCCGCGCCGGGCCCAATGAACGCCGGCGCGCGCGGCGGCTTGGGCGCGCGCGGCATTCCGGCGGACAATGCGCGGCCGATGACCGTCTCCGTGCTGCCGCCGCCGTCCGACCTGCGCCTGTCCGTCGCCCCGATGATGGACTGGACGGACTCGCACTGCCGCGCGTTCCACCGCGTGCTGGCGCCGCACGCGCGGCTGTACAGCGAGATGGTCCACGCCAACGCCGTCATCCACGGCGACCGCGCGCGGCTGCTGGCGATGGACCCGTCCGAGCACCCGGTCGCGCTGCAGCTCGGCGGCAGCGAGCCGGCGCTGCTGGCGCAGGCGGCGCGGATCGGCGCCGACGCCGGCTTCGACGAGATCAACCTCAACTGCGGCTGCCCGTCCGACCGCGTGCAGGCGGGGCGGTTCGGCGCCTGCCTGATGCGCGAGCCGGCGCTGGTCGCCGAGTCGGTCGCGGCGATGCTGGCGGCGGTGCCCGAGGTGCCGGTGACGGTGAAGTGCCGGCTCGGCGTCGACGACGACCACGATTGGGACCGCTTCCTCGGCTTCATCGACACGGTCGCGGCGGCCGGCTGCCGGCTGTTCGTCGTGCACGCGCGCAACGCGTGGCTGCAGGGCCTGTCGCCGAAGGAGAATCGCGAGGTCCCGCCGCTGCGCTACGACTGGGCCTACCGGCTCAAGCGCGAGCGGCCGGAGCTGGCGGTGCTCGTCAACGGCGGCATCGCCGGGCTCGAGGAAGCGACCGCGCACCTGGCGCACACCGACGGCGCGATGCTCGGCCGCGCCGCGTACCACGATCCGTATCTGCTGCACCGGCTCGACGCCGCGTGGTTCGGCGGGCCGACGCGGACCCGCGGCGACCTGCTGCGCGCGTACCGCCCCTACGTCGATGCGCAGCTGGCGCGCGGCGTGTTCCTCAAGCACATCACCCGCCACGTGCTGGGCCTGTTCGGCGGCGAGCGCGGCGGCCGCGCGTTCCGGCAGGTCCTCAGCGAAGGCGCGCACAAGCCCGGCGCGGACTGGTCGCTGGTCGAGCAGGCGCTGGCGGTGACCGACGCGTTCGCGACCCCGCCCCACGCCATCGACCCGCAGGCCGCATGATCACCCGCAACGCCCACGCCTTCTTCGACCTCGCCCGCCAGTGCGGGCCCGATTTCGGCCCCGCCACCGCGCGGGCCGCGTTCCTGGTCGCGCCCGACGGCTTCGCGCTGGCCGTCGATTCGGCGCAGGACAACCGCTACATGGCGGCGGCGGACGGCTTCGACGCCGACGCCGCGTCGCGCCAGCACCGCGCGCTGCACCGCGCCGTCGCCGAAGTGCTGCCGGCGGTGTGCTTCGCCGGCGATCCGGCGACCCCCGACGCGGTGTTCCCGAACAACGTGTTCGCCACGGCGCCCGGGCGGGTCGTGATCGGGCGCATGCGCCACCCGGTGCGCCAGCGCGAGGCGCGGCGCGCCGACATCCGCGGCTTCTTCCGCGACACGCTGGGCTACGCCGAGACGGATCTGTCGATCCAGCCGCACCCGTGCGAGCTGACCGGGGCGCTGGTGGTCGACCGCGCCCGCGGACTGGGCTACTGCGGCCTCTCCGAGCGCTGCGACGAGGACGGCGCGCGGCTGATGCACGAGGCGCTGGGCCTGCGCGCGACCCTGCTGTTCGACTTGGCTGCCGGCGAGTACCACACCAACGTCGTGCTGGCGGTGCTGGCCGGTCGCGCGGCGATCGTGTGCCCCGATGGCTTCGCCGACCGCGCCGTGGCCGATGCCATCGCCGGGTTCTACGCGCCGCACGCGGTCGTCTGTACCACGGGCGAGCACGCCGCCTTCGTCGGCAACGCGATCGCCCTGTCGGACGGCACCGTGTGGATGAGCGCGCGCGCCGGTCGGGCGCTGTCGCCCGCTCACCGCCAGGTGCTGGCCACTGCCGGCTTTGACGTCCGCACCGTCGACCTGTCGGCGATCGAGGCCGGTGGCGGCTCGCTGCGCTGCTGCATCGGCGAGATCTACTGACCTGCAAACCGGCCTCGGCGCGGATTTTGCAGGCAAGTTCGCCGCTGAACGGCGGGAATGGCGCCCGGAAAAGTTCAGACCGGATTCACCGCCTGGTTCCAAGAATGACCGTCCATCACCGGACGTACACTCGTCCGCGCCGCCGCTCCCGGAGCCGGAAACGCCTGCCATGAAGCCCGTCATCGCCCGAGTTGCGCCCTTGCTGCTCCTGGCTGCCCTTGCGGTCGGGGCCGACAGCGCGCAGGCGCAGAGCCTCGGCGGGCTGCTGGGCCGCGGTGCTCCGCCGCCGCCGGAGCGGGGCCGCGACCACGACCGCGGCGCCGATCACCGCGCGCTGTCCGACGCGGTCCGCCGGGTCGAACGCCAGAGCGGCGGCCAAGTGCTCAGCGCGGAGCGGGTGCCGTTCGACGGCCGCGACGTGAACCGGGTGAAGGTGGTCGATTCCAACGGGCGCGTGCGCGTATACATGGACGACCCGCAGGGCCGCCGGGAGCCGCCCCCGCGGCGTATACGCGGCGACGACAGCGATTCAGATTAACCTGAACGCCACGGTCCCGACCGCGGCCACGACGGCCGCCCGCTGCGGCCAGACGCCGCCCCGACAGGCGGGACCGACCCCGAACTAGGAGCCCCCATGCGTATTCTGCTGGTCGAAGACGAAGCCCCCCTGCGCGAGACCCTGGCCGCGCGCCTGAAGCGCGAGGGCTACGCGGTCGATGCCGCGCAGGACGGCGAGGAGGGCCTGTACATGGGCCGCGAGGTGCCGTTCGACCTCGGCATCATCGACCTGGGCCTGCCGAAGATGTCCGGCATGGACCTGATCCGCGCCCTGCGCGAGGAAGGCAAGAAGTTCCCGGTGCTGATCCTGACCGCGCGCTCGAGCTGGCAGGACAAGGTCGAGGGCCTGAAGCAGGGCGCCGACGATTACCTGGTCAAGCCGTTCCATGTCGAAGAGCTGCTGGCGCGCATCAACGCGCTGGTGCGTCGCGCCGCCGGCTGGAGCAAGCCGACGCTCGAGTGCGGGCCGGTCACCCTGGACCTGGCCGCGCAGACGGTCACCGTCAACGGCGGCAACGTCGACCTGACGAGCTACGAGTACAAGGTCCTCGAGTACCTGATGATGCACGCCGGCGAGCTGGTCTCGAAGGCCGACCTGACCGAGCACATCTACCAGCAGGACTTCGACCGCGACTCGAACGTGCTCGAGGTGTTCATCGGCCGCCTGCGCAAGAAGCTCGACCCGGACAGCGCGCTGAAGCCGATCGAGACCGTCCGCGGCCGCGGCTACCGCTTCGCGATCCCGCGTTCGGGCGACTGACCGCCGCGCGGGCGCGCGCCCGGCGGCGACCGCGCCCTGCCGGGTGCAGCGTCGGCGAGCGCGCCTCGGCCCCGCGGGCCGCTCCGGCCGACGATCCCCATCCTCTGGCACGGCGCCCGTGAGCGGGCGTCCGCGCTAACCTGACTGCGCATGCTGCCCTCCCACGCCGCCACCCGACGCGCCCGCCCATGAGCTGGGGCCAACCGCGCTCGCTGCAGGCGCGCCAGCTGCTGGCCGCGAGCCTCGGCCTGCTGGCGTTCCTGGCGCTGGCCGGCTACGCCCTCGATCGCGCGTTCATTGAAACCGCGGAGAGCAACCTGCGCCAGCGTCTGGCGAGCTACGCGCTGGCGTACGCCGGGAAGGGCGAATTCGCCCGTAACGGCGAGTTCATCCCCCCGTACGACCCGATCGAGCCGCGGTTCGAGCGGCCGGGCAGCGGCCTGTACGCCGAGGTGGTGTTCCCGAACGGGCACTGGGACTCGCCGTCGGCGGTCGGGCCTGAGCTGCCGACGGGAGCCATGCTGGAAGCCGGGCAGGAGCGTTTCGAAGGCCCGCTGCCGATCACCGAGCTCGACGGCGACGCCGGCGAGGCCTACCGCTACGGCTACGGGGTCATCTGGGACGCCGAGCGCAGCGTCAGCGCGCAGTTTCCGTACACGATCTACATCATCGAGGACACGACGCTGCTGCGCCGGCAGGTCGCGGTGTTCCGCGAGGCGCTGTGGCAGTACCTCGGCGGTGCGGGGCTGGTGCTGATGCTGATGCAGGCGCTGGTGCTGCGCTGGAGCCTGCTGCCGCTGCGGCGCGTGATCATCGAGCTCAAGCGCGTGCAGCGCGGCGCGGCGTCGCGGATGAGCGAGCGCCACCCGCGCGAACTCGAGCCGCTGACCGAAAGCATCAACGCGTTCATCGAAAGCGAGCGCGAGAACCTCGACCGCCAGCGCAACACCCTGGCCGACCTCGCCCACAGCCTGAAGACGCCGCTGGCTGTGCTGCGCGCGCGCCTGGACGACACCCGCGCCAGCGAGGCGGAGCTGCGCGAGGAGGTCGACCTGCAGCTGCGCCGCATGAACGAAATGGTCTCGTACCAGCTCGCGCGCGCGGCGTCGGCCGGCCACGCGCTGTTCGCCGCGCCGATCGCGATCGAGCCGCATGCCGAACAGATCGTGCGCGGGCTCGAGAAGGTGTATGCGTCGAAGGGCGTGCTGTGCGAGTTCGACGTGGCCGAGGGCGTGCAGTTCCACGGCGAGCCCGGCGACCTGCAGGAGCTGCTCGGCAACCTGCTCGAGAACGCGTTCAAGTGGGCGCGCTCGCGCGTGCTGCTGACCGTGCGTCCGGGCGAATCGATGCCGAACCGCCGCCCGGGGCTGCTGATCGCGGTCGACGACGACGGCCCCGGCATTCCGCCGGAGAAGGTCGCACTGATCCTGCAGCGCGGTGTGCGCGGCGACGAGCGCGTGCAGGGCCATGGCATCGGGCTGGCGATCGTGCAGGACCTCGTGCGCGGCTACCGCGGCACGCTCGACGTCAGCGCGTCGGAGGAACTCGGCGGCGCGCGTTTCGAGGTGCGGCTGCCGCCGGGGCTCTGAGCCCGCGCGCGTCCTGCGCGCCCCGGCGCGCTGTCACTCGAACGGCGATGGGCCGTAGAAACGCGCCAGGTGCGCGGCGACCTTCGGCATCGCGCCGCGCAGCGTGGCCGGATCGCTGAAGTGGTACTCGGTGGCGACCGCGAAGAATTCCTCTTCGGCTTCGGCCGCGTACGGATCGATCGCGGTCTCGCGCCCGGCGTCGACGTCGGCGACGAACGCCTCGAACGCGGCCTGGAAGTCGCGTGCCCAGCCGCGCTGCCACGGGCCCGGCAGCGGCGGCGTGCCGTCCATGGCGCCGTCGAGCACGTCGAGCTTGTGCGCCATCTCATGCGCGGCGACGCAGAAGCCGGCGCGCGGGTCGGCGCAGTCGGCCTCGATGTCCGCCCACGACAGGATCAGCGGCCCGGCGTCCCACGACTCGCCGATCAGCTCGTCCTCCCACTCGTGCAGCACGCCGGCGGCGTCGACGTGGCTGCGGTTCACCCGGAACGCGTCCGGGTAGACGATCAGCTGCGACCAGCCGCGCAGGCCGGCCTCGCCGAACTCGAGTAGCGGCAGGCAGCACAGCGCGGCCAGCGTGCAGCGACGGGCCGCGTCGAGCTCCAGCTCGCCGATCGGGGTGATGGTCTTCTCGTGCAGGAACCGCGCCGCCAGCAGCGCCAGCCGCGCGTCGCGATCTGGGTCGAGCGCCGCCACCCACGGCACGGCCGCACGAGTGTCGCGCCAGAGTTCGGCGGGAATCGGGTCGGGTGGGCGCCGCAGGCGGCGCAGCCAGTCGATCAAGCGGTGCGGGGGTTCAGCGCGGCGTGCTTAGCGCGGCACGTCAGCGGAACATGCCCGGCAGCAGGCTGTGCCAGCGCTGCGGCTGCAAGCGGCTGCCGCCCGGGGCGTCGCTGTGCACGCTCGGCTTGAGCTTGGACTCGCGCGCCGGACGGACCGGTGCCGGGTTCTCGCGGACCGCGGCCGGCTTGCGCTCGGCGATGTTGGTCGGGCACCCGGCGCCGTCGAGGTCGCCGGACTTGGGCTCACGCGCAGCCACGCCAGCACTGGCGGCAGCGATCAGCAGGCACAGGCAGATCCGGAGCATGGCGGGGTCCTCGCGCCGGCCACGCTGGCCGGTCGACTGCGGACTATAACGGCAAAAGATGACCGACTCCGGCCGCGCCGGGCACCGGATCGGGCGTGCCGACGGGCGGCAGGGTCCGCGCCCTCTCTTGCGCAGCGCATCATGGCTACGGCGCACGGATCGGCGAGACTCGACCGCAATGAATACGCCCCCGAACGCCGCGGACCCTGCCCCGGCGGCGACCCCGGTCCCGACCACCCCATCGCTGACCGCGCCGGCCCTGCGCCGCGCCCTGATCGCCGGCGCGCGCCGGGTCATCGCCGGCCGCGACCTGCTGAACCGCATCAACGTGTTTCCGGTGGCCGACGGCGACACCGGCAACAACATGGCGCAGACCCTCGGGGTGCTGCTCAACGGCGCGCTGCGGCGGCGCAGCGCGCACATCGGCGAACTGCTGCTGCGGATCGGCCACGAGGCCATCGACGGCGCACGCGGCAATTCCGGCGCGATCCTCGCCCAGTTCCTCTACGGCGTGGCCGAGCATGCGCGCAGCGAGCCGGTGCTCGACGCGACCACGCTCGCGGCCGCGGTGCGCCGCGGCGCCGACAGCGCCCGGGCGGCGCTGGCCGAGCCGGCCGAAGGCACGATCCTCAGCGTGATCGGCGCGTTCGCCGACGCGCTCGACGAAGCCGCGCGCGAGGCCCGCAGCACCGGGCCGCGCGACGGCTTCAACCAGGCCCTGGCGAGCGCGCGCGTCGCGCTGGCGCGGACGCCGCAGCAGATGGCGCTGCTGCAGCGCGCCGGGGTCGTCGACGCCGGCGCGAAGGGGTTCCTCGAGCTGCTCGAGGGCATCGCCGAGTTCGTCGAGGGCGGCCCGCGCGCGCTGCGCGTGCGCGGCGCCGGCGTCGCGGCCAACGATGCCGCGCTCGACGCGGCCGGCCCCGCCGGGATGCCCGACGTCCACGACCACGTCGACCCCGACCGCCGCTGGTGCACCGAATGCCTGATCAACGGCGACGGCATCGATCGCGCGACGCTCGGTGCGGCGCTGGCCGCGCTCGGCGCCGACTCGGTGGTGCTGGCCGGCGGCGCGACCCACATGCGCGTGCACGCGCATGTCGCCGCGCCGCAGGCGCTGTTCGAGGTGTGCGCCGCGCAGGGGCGGGTCGACGGCATGAAGGCCGACGACATGCTGATGCAGCAGCGCAGCGCCGAATCAAGCCGGCCGGTCGCAGTCGTCACCGACAGCGCCGCCGACCTGCCCGATGCGATCGCCGAGCGCCATGCGATCCACTGCGTGCCGGTCCGGGTCAACGTCGACGGCCAGGACTTCCTCGACAAGGTCGCGCTGACGGCGGATGCGTTCTACCGGCGCATGGCCGGCGCGGCCGAGCTGCCGCGGACCAGCCAGCCGCCGCCCGGCGATTTCCGCCGCTGCTTCGAGTTCCTGCTCGCGCACCAGCGCGAGGTCGTCTACGTGGGCCTGTCGCGCGCGGTGTCCGGCACCCTGCAGTCGGCCGAACACGCCGCGCTGCGCGGCGAGCCGGGCCGGGTCACCGTGTTCGACACCGTAAACGCTGCCGGCGGCCAGGCGCTGCTGGCGTGGCGGGCCGGCGAGCTGGCCGACGCCGGCGCCGACGCCACGGCGATCGTCGCCGAGCTCGAGCGGCTGCGCCCGCTGACGCTGACCTGGGCGATGGCGCGCGACATCCGCCACGCCGTGCGCGGCGGCCGCATCCCGGCGTGGGCGGGGCCGGCGGTGCGCTGGAGCGGCCTGACGCCGATCGCCAGGGTTCGCGCGGACGGCCGGCTCGGGATCGCCGGCGGGCTGCTGGCCAAGGCCGGCGCGCCCGAGGCGTTCGCACGCTACGTGGCCAAGCGGCTGCCGCGCGGCACGCGCTGGCGGCTGATCGTCGGCCACTGCGGCGCGGCGGACGACGGCGAGCGGCTGCTGGCGGCGATGCGCGCGCGGATCGACGCGGTCGAGTCGTACCTGGTCGCGACCGGCCCGGCGATCGGCGCGCACGCGGGGCAGGGCGCGCTGGTCGTGGCGCTGCAGCCGGCGCCGTCGCCGGCCTGATCGCGCCGCACCGCGCCGCGGCGCCGGCGGCGAAGCATTCGCGCCGCGCGCGGTTCCAGGCCCCGGATCGCAGGGCCGACACGCCGCTCGCGCATACTTCGCGCA
The DNA here is from genome assembly GCF_003586305.1 of Cognatilysobacter tabacisoli. Taxonomy (GTDB): domain Bacteria; phylum Pseudomonadota; class Gammaproteobacteria; order Xanthomonadales; family Xanthomonadaceae; genus Cognatilysobacter_A; species Cognatilysobacter_A tabacisoli. Next base: position 643,551 of record NZ_KZ987400.1, read on the forward strand.
TGCCGATCGAACCCGCCGCGCTGTCGTCCCTGCACTTCGCTCCGCTGACGTGGGGGCTGCTCGTCGCCGGGTACCTGCTCGGGTCGCTGTCCGGCAGCCTGCTGCTCGGCCGCCTGCGCGGCGTCGACATCCGCGAGCACGGCAGCGGCAACGCCGGCGCGACCAACGCGCTGCGCTCGCAGGGCAAGGGCTTCGCGGTCGGCGTGGCGGTGTTCGACATCGCCAAGGGCGCGCTCGCCGCGTGGCTGGCGCTGCGCTACGCCCCGGTCGCGACCGGCCTGTCGGTCACGGCGCACGGCTACCTGGTCGCGTTCGCCGCGATCGTCGGTCACGTGTGGCCGGTGTGGCACGGCTTCCGCGGCGGCAAGGGCGCGGCGACGATGATCGGCGCGCTGCTGGTGCTGTGGCCGTACGCGGTGCCGGTGGTGCTGCTGGCGTGGTTCGGCGTGGTGTTCACGTCCGGCTACGTCGGGCTGGCGACGGTGATCGCGACGTGGACCCTGCCGCTGCTTGCATGGTGGACGGACGCGGGCACGCCGCGACTGGCGTTCTCGATCGCCGTGGCGGTGCTGCTGACGATCACCCACCGCGCCAATCTGGCGCGCCTGCGCGCCGGCACCGAATCGCGCTTCGCCCGTGCGCGCCTGCTGCACCGCTGGCGGCGCGGACGGGACGCCGGATGAGCGACGACCGCCGGCTGCTGCAGCGGCTGATCGCCGGACCGGCCACCGGCGACGCCCTGGCCCGCGAATCGGGCCAGACGCGCGCGGCAGTGTGGAAGCGGATCGAATCTCTGCGCGAGGCCGGCATCGCGATCGACGCCGCGCCCGGGCGTGGCTACGCGCTGGCCCAGCCGCTTGACCTGCTCGACGCCGACGCGATCCGCGCGCGCCTCGCGCCCGACGCGGCGCGCGAGCTGGCCGCGCTCGACGTGGCGTGGACGATCGACTCGACCAGCAGCGAGCTGCTGCGCCGGCCCGTGCCCGCGTCCGGGACCGCGGCGCTGCTGGCCGAGCGCCAGAGCGGCGGCCGCGGCCGGCGCGGTCGCACGTGGCAGTCGCCGCTGGCCGCGCACCTGTACCTGTCGACGGCGCGCGGCTTCGGCGGCGGGCTCGCCCGGCTCGGGGGCCTGAGCCTCGCCGCCGGCGTCGCCTGCGCCGAGGCGCTGCACGCGCTCGGCTTCGATGCGCTGCGCTTGAAATGGCCGAACGATCTGGTCGTGCCCGACGGCGACGGCCTGCGCAAGCTCGGCGGACTGCTGGTCGAAGGCGGCGGCGAAGTCGCCGGCCCCGCGCGCGCGGTGGTGGGCATCGGCCTCAACGTGCGCATGCCGCCCGATGCCGCCGGACGAATCGACCAGCCGTGGACCGACCTGGCCCAGCTGGCAGGCGCCGGGCTGCCCGAACGCAGCGCGATCGCGGGGACGGTGCTGTCGCACCTGCTGCCCGCGCTGGCGCACTTCGATGCCGACGGACTGGCGCCGTTCCTGCCGCGCTATGCCGCGCTGGATGCGTTGGCCGGCCGGCGCGTTCACCTGCACGGCGAAGGCGGCGAAGTCGACGGCGTGGCGCTCGGCGTCGCGGCCGACGGCGGGCTGCGCGTGCGCGGCGGCGACGGCGTCGAACGCCGGCTGCATGCCGGCGAGGTCAGCGTGCGCGCGCTCGCGGACGCAGCCGCATGAGCGCGTGGCTGTTCGACCTCGGCAACACCCGGCTGAAGTGCACGCCGCTGCGCGACGACGGCGCGGTCGGCGAGGTGCTGGCCCTGCCGCACCGCCACGACGATGTCGCCGCGGCGCTCGAGCGCGCGCTGCCGGCGCGCATCGACGTGGCGTACCTGGCGAGCGTCGCCGACCCGGCCCTGCGCGTGGCCGTGCTGCAGGCGCTCGCCGCGCGCTGCGGTCGCATCTCGCTCGCGCGCACCCAGCGGCGCGGCGGCGGCGTGGCGATCGCGTACGCGCAGCCGCACCGGCTCGGCGTCGACCGCTACCTGGCGCTGATCGCCGCGCGCACGCGCGCGCCGGGCGGCGCGGTGGTGTGCGGCGTCGGCACCGCGCTGACGATCGACCTGCTCGACGCCGACGGCCGCCACCTGGGCGGGCGCATCGCGCCCTCGCCGGACCTGATGCGCGAGGCCCTGCACCAGCGCGCGGCGCAACTGCCGGTCGACGGCGGCGCCTACCGCGAGTTCGCCGACGACACCGACGACGCGCTCGCATCGGGCTGCCTCGGCGCCGCGATCGCGCTGGTCGAGCGCAGCGCGGCCGCGGCGCGCGCGCGGGTGTCCACACCGCCGGCGCTGCTGCTGCACGGCGGCGGCGCCGCGGCGCTGCGGCCGTGGCTGCCGGGCGCGCTCGACACGCCGCACCTGGTGCTCGAGGGGCTGGCGGTGTGGGCGCGCGACGAGCGCCCGCCGGCCTGACCAACGCGGCGCGCCGGCACGCCGGCGCCGATCCGCGCGCGCGATCACAGCGCCGCCGCGCCCGGCGCCGCGGATCGCGTGGGACAATCGACGCATGTGGAACCGCGCGCTGATCGTCCTGCTGCTCGTGCTCAACGTCGGCGTCGCCGCGTGGTGGGCCACGCGCGTGCCGCCGCCCGCGCCGGCGGCTCCGGCCGCGCCGATCGGGGTGGCCCGGCTGCAGCTGGTCGGCGAACCGGGCGCGGCCCCGCCGGTACCGAGCGCCGCGCCCGCGTCCCCGATCGCGCCAGCTGCCGCAAGCGTCTCGACCGGCTCGACCGGCGCGACGCCTGCACCGGACGCGACCGGCGCCGCGGCTTCGCGCTGCTACCGCTACGGCCCGTTCGCCGATGCCGCCGCGGCCGCCGCGGCGCGCGCGCGGCTGCAGCCGCTGGTGCAGCGCGCGCGCGCGAGCGTCGAGCCCACGGCCGCCGCCGGCAGCGGCTGGCGCGTCGTCCTGCCGCCGCTGCCGTCGCTGGTCGACGCGCAGGCGACGGCGCAGCGGCTCGCGCAGGAGGGCTTCGACGATTTCCTGATCGTGCGCGAGGGCTCCGAGGCCAACGCGATCGCGCTCGGGCGCTACGGTCGCGAGGACGCGGCGCGTCGACGGGCGCAGTCCCTGGTCGACGCCGGCTTCGCCGCACGCGCCGAGCCGCTCGGCCAGGGCGCGCCGGGCCACTGGCTCGACGTCGAGCCCGGCCCGGCGTTCGACGCCGCGCGCGCCCGCGCGGCGGCCGGCGCCGCGGTGCGCGACGCGGACTGCAGCGCCCTGCGCTGATGTCGCAACGGCGGCGGTGCCGCCCCTTGCGCCGGGCTAGAATCATCGTTCCACGCCGGCTTAGCTCAGTTGGTAGAGCAACTGATTTGTAATCAGTAGGTCGTCGGTTCGATTCCGACAGCCGGCATGCCCCACACCGCAGGGACGACCACCGCATGAGCCGAACCTACCCGCCCGTGTCGATCATCGGCGCGCCGACCGACGTCGGCGCCGGCCACCTCGGCGCCCGCCTCGGGCCGGAGGCGCTGCGCATCGCCGGGCTCGGCCAGGCGCTGGTCGCCCGCGGCGTCGACGTGGTCGACCGCGGCAACCTCGACGGCCCGCGCAACCCGTGGGAAGCCCCGACCGACGGCTACCGGCACCTGCCGGAGGTCGTCGCGTGGAACCGGCTGGCGATGGACGCGGTGCTCGCTGAGCTGCGCGGCGGGCGCATGCCGATCCTGCTCGGTGGCGACCACTGCCTGGGCCTGGGATCGATCACCGCGGTCGCCCGCTACTGCCGCGAGACCGGCAAGAAGCTGCGCGTGCTGTGGCTCGACGCCCACGCCGACTTCAACACCAGCCAGGTCACGCCGTCGGGCAACATCCACGGCATGCCGGTCGCGTGCCTGTGCGGCATGGGCCCGCGCGAGCTGACCCACCTGGGCGGCGACGCGCCGGCGATGCGGCCGGACGAGATCCGCCAGATCGGCATCCGCTCGGTCGACGACGGCGAGAAGCGGCTGGTCAAGGAATACGGCCTCGACGTCTACGACATGCGCTACATCGACGAGGTCGGCATGAAGCGGGCGATGGAGGAAGCGCTCGAGGGCGTCGACCAGAACACCCACCTGCACGTCAGCTTCGACGTCGACTTCCTCGACCCGAGCATCGCGCCGGGCGTCGGCACCACGGTGCCCGGCGGCCCGAACTACCGCGAGGCGCAGCTGGTGATGGAGATGATCGCCGACACCGGCCGGCTGGCCTCGCTCGACATCATGGAGCTCAACCCGGTCATCGACTCGCACAACGCGACCGCCGAGCTGTCGGTGGACCTGGTCGAGAGCCTGTTCGGCAAGTCGACGCTGATGCGCGACTGAGCGGATCCCGTTTCCGGTGCCGTCGCGCAGGCGGCGGCGCCGCTGGCAACCTCCCGGAGAACTGACGATGAAGCAAATGATCAAATTCGCCGCGCTGCTGGTGCTGGCCACCGTGGCGCTCGGCGGCTGCAACACGATGGAAGGGCTCGGCAAGGACGTGCAGAAGCTCGGCGACAAGATCGAGGACAAGGCCGCGAACTGACCCGGCGCAGGCGTGGTCTCGCACGAAGGCCGGCGCTCGCCGGCCTTCCGCATTTGTGCGACGGGATTCGCGAAGCGCGCGCCGAACCATGCCGGTGGATGAACGCGACCCAGCACCCGGCCGGCCAATCCACGCGGAATTCACACCTGCAAACGTCCTATAGCGCCACGGTCGAGGCGGCGCAGTTGGTGCGCTGCGACCCCGGACACTCCCGAGGAGGAATGCATGAAGCGTTTGATCGCCCTGATGTTCTTGGTTGCTTTTTCGACCGGCACCCTGACCGCCTGCAACACCATGAAGGGTGCGGGCCAGGACGTGCAGAAGGTTGGCGAAAAGGTCGAAGAGAAGGCCGAAGAGTGCAAGGACGCGAAGTGCTGATCCGCGTCTGACGCGCAGCACGTTTCGCCGAGAAGGCCGGAGCAATCCGGCCTTTTCTTTTGATCGTCGATCGCCCGCGGCGGGGGCTGGCGGTCGTGTTGCGGGCGATGCGGCTGAAGGCTTCACCGGGTTCATCGACGTGCAGGCACGGCTAACGGCTTCGTGACCGGACGCGAATGCACGCGCTGCGATGCTGTCCCTGCGGTGCAAAGACGCCGCGCCTCCCCCAAGAAGAGGACCAACATCGATGAACAAGGACATCATTGCCGGCAAGTGGAACCAGGTGAAAGGCCAGGCCCGTACGAAGTGGGGCGATCTGACCGACGACGATCTCGACGTGCGCGAGGGCAACGCCGAGTACCTCGCGGGCAAGCTGCAGGAGCGCTACGGCTGGCAGCGCGACCGCGCCGAGCAGGAAGTGCGCGACTTCGAGCGCACGCTGAACTGAGCTGCGTCAGCACGACTTGCCGCGCGCGCTGATGCGCGGCGTTGGCGAGGCAAAAACGGGCCGGGAAGCCGGCCCGTTTTCGTGTCGGGTGGCCGCGCCCCTGGTCGCGCTCGCGCAGTTCGGGGATTCGAGTCGGCGTGCCGGTGGAACGTGCCGGTGGAATGCACCGGACCGTCAGTACGGCGGGTCGGCGACGAATCCGTCGGGAAACGCGCGCGGCGCGTCGTGGCGGGGCCAGCGGTGGCCGCGCGGCCACACGCCGCGGGCCAACAGCCCGGCCGGATCGTCGTAGCGCACTTCGCGCACCTGCACCGGCGCACGCGTGGCCCGGTCGAAGCCGGTGCGACCGACCGGCGACCACGCGCGTGCGCCGTGGCCCGTGCCGAGGCCCTGCGTGGCCATCGCATCGGCGGCGCGCGATTCGGCCGCCGCGGGCGGCGCGGAGACCTTGCCACGCGCGGCGGACTCGCGCGCGGCGCTGCCGTGGCCGGCGATCGGCGCCGGCGCGTCGTAGTACGGAACCGACCTCGCCTCTGTGAACACGGCAATGCCGATGACCCCGACGTTGTCGGGCCGGCCGGTGCGCGCGGCGTAGCTGTCCGGCAGGTCGGTGAATACGAACTGCGCGACGTCGTCCATTGACTTGCGCCAGCCGTGGATCTGCGTGCTCTGCCACGGCTCCAGCACGTAGCCGGCCTGCGACGGATGCGCCGTCTGGCCGGTCACGGCGTTGACGCCGTCGACCGACAGCACCACCAGCACGCGCTCGCCGGTGGTGTTGGTCAGCTGCACCGAATAGCGGTGGCCGGGCGCACCGGCGATCCAGTCGCGGCCGCGGTGCGGGGTCGCGGGCAGCCACTGGCCGGACTCGCGGTCGACGACGGCCAGGTCGACCAGCGGGCGGGCCTGCGCCGGCAGCGAACAGGCCACCGGCGCGCACAGCAGCGCGACCAGCGGGACGGACAGCAGGGAACGCAGCGGGGGCAGGCGGCGACGCATCGGGGCGATCTCCTCGGGAGGTGCTGGGCGAACGCGCGACCGCGCCGGGTGGGGTTGTGCAACGGTGCGGCCCGCCGGCCGCGGGCTGCGGTGCCGGGGCGGCGGGTAAACTGGGCGGCCTCCCCGCGCGCGCCGCACCCGATGACCCCGACCCGCGTCCTCACCGGCATCACCACCTCCGGCACCCCGCACCTGGGCAACTACGCGGGCGCGATCCGGCCGGCGGTCGCCGCGAGCCGCACGCCGGGCGTCGAGAGCTTCTATTTCCTCGCCGACTACCACGCGCTGATCAAGGTCACCGACCCGGTGCGCGTGCAGCGCTCGACGCTGGAGATCGCCGCGACCTGGCTGGCCTGCGGGCTCGATCCGTCGACGGTGTGGTTCTACCGGCAGAGCGACATCCCGGAGATCCCCGAGCTGACGTGGCTGCTGACCTGCGTCGCCGGCAAGGGCCTGCTGAACCGCGCGCACGCGTACAAGGCCGCCGTCGACAAGAACCGCGAGAGCGGCGAGGACGACGACGCCGGGATCAGCGCCGGGCTGTTCATGTACCCGGTGCTGATGGCCGCCGACATCCTGATCTTCAACGCGAACAAGGTCCCGGTCGGCCGCGACCAGATCCAGCACATCGAGATGGCGCGCGACTTCGGCCAGCGCTTCAATCACCTCTACGGCGAACACTTCACGCTGCCGGAGGCCGCGATCGAGACGCAGGTGGCGACGCTGCCCGGGCTCGACGGCCGCAAGATGAGCAAGAGCTACGACAACACAATCCCCCTGTTCGCGCCGCGCGCGACGCTGAAGAAGCTGATCGCGGGGATCGTCACCGACTCGCGCGCGCCGGGCGAGGCGAAGGACGCCGACGCGTCGAACGTGTTCCAGCTGTACCAGGCGTTCGCCAGCGCCGAGGAGGCCGCCGCGATGCGCCAGGCCTTCGCCGACGGGATCGGCTGGGGCGATGCGAAGAACGCGCTGTTCGAGCGGCTCGACGCCGAGATCGCGCCGCAGCGCGAGCGGTACGAGGCGCTGATGGCCAAGCCAGCGGAGATCGAGGCGATCCTGCGCGACGGCGCGCAGCGCCTGCGCGCGCGCTACGCGACACCGACGCTGCAGCGCCTGCGCGAGGCGGTCGGCCTGCGAAACCTGTCGCAGGTGGCGGTGTCGACGGCCGACGCCGGCGACGACGACGCGCCGGTGGCGCCGACGTTCAAGCAGTACCGCGAGGCGGACGGCCGCTTCTACTTCAAGCTGCTGCGCGGCGAGCGCGTGCTGCTGCAGAGCGCCGGCTTCGATGGCGGCCGCGACGCGGGGCAGTGGGTCGCGCGCCTCAAGCGCGACGGCGGCGACGGGCTGCGCGAGGCCGGAGGGGTGCTGCACGTCGACGGCGCGGCGATTGGCGCCCTCGGCGACGGCGTCGCGCTGGCCGAGGTAGTCGACGCGCTGGCGAAGTTTGCCGAGGACGCGGCATGAGCGCGTTCGCCCAGCTGCACCTGACCCTGATCCTGTTCCTGCCGTGGTTCACGATCCTCGGCGTGCTGTTCTGGCTGCTGCCGCGCCAGCCGCGGCCGCCGGCGCGGCGCTGGTTCGATGCGATCGCGCTGCTGCTGTCGACCGCACTTTTTTTGGCCAGCGTGTACTGGTCCTTCGAGATCGCCGATCCGAAGTACGGCGGCATGTGGAAGCAGGTGCTGGCCACCGCGGTCGGCTATGGCGTGTTCCTGGCGGCGATGACGGTCGCGTTCCTGCTGCGCCGCCGCTGGCTGCGCGAACTGCAGGGCCGCGTGCTCTGAGCCGCATGCTCTGAGCCGCGTGCCCTGACGCCGGTGGTCGCGGCCTTCGACCGAGGTCGCATCGCCGCGCGGCGCCGCGCGCCCTAGACTCGATCGCGACCGACCACGGACCGCGCGCATGCACCTGCCCCACGGCATCACTGCCGTCGACACCGGCTTCCAGCGGCCACGCTTCGACGCGGCGTACCTGCTGGTCGAGAACGGCCGCGCCGCGTTCGTCGACTGCGGCACCAACCACTCCCAGCCGGCGCTGCTCGCCGCGCTGGCGGCGCAGGGGCTGGCGCCCGAGGCCGTCGACTGGCTGGTGCTGACCCACGTGCACCTCGACCACGCCGGCGGCGCCGGCGCGCTGATGCAGGCGTTGCCGAATGCGACCCTGGCGGTGCACCCGCGCGGCGCACCGCACATGGTCGACCCGGCCAGGCTGATCGCCGGCGCGACCGCGGTGTACGGCGAGGCCGAGATCGCGCGCAGCTACGGCTCGATCCAGCCGGTCCCGGCCGCACGCGTGCGCGAACTCGCCGACGGCGACGTGATCGAACTGGCCGGCCGCCCGCTGCGCTGCATCGACACGCCGGGCCACGCGCGCCACCACCTGTGCGTGTGGGACGAGGCCAGCCGCGGCTGGTTCAGCGGCGACACGTTCGGCCTGTCGTACCGCGAGTTCGACGTCGACGGCCGCGCGTTCGTGCTGCCGACGACGACGCCGGTGCAGTTCGAGCCCGACGCGTTGAAGGCGTCGATCGCGCGGTTGCTCGCCGCGTCGCCGGACAGCGTCTACCTGACCCATTACGGGCGCGTCGGCGACGTGCCGCGACTGGCCGCCGACCTGGTCGGGCAGATCGACGCGATGGTCGCGATCGCGCGCGCGGCGGACGGCACGCCCGACCGCCACGCTCGCATCGTCCGCGAGCTGGCAGACCTGTACGTCGACCGCGCCCGCGCGCACGGCGTCGCCATGGACGCGGCCGAGGTGACGGCGCTGCTGGCGATGGACATCGAGCTCAACGCCCAAGGGCTGGCGGTATGGCTCGACCGCCCGTGCTGAACGCAGCGGGCGCCGCGCGCCGGTGCGCGCCGCGCGCACGGCCCGCGCACTGCCACCCATTTCACTAACGGCGATTGCACGGCGCGTGCAGCATCCTTCGCGCATGCCGACCGGGGCCCCCGCCGCCGACGCCGTTGCCGCCGAGCCTCGCCGCCGCGCCGCGCTCGAGGCCTACGCGATCCTCGACACCGCGCCGGAGGCGGCGTTCGACGACATCGTGCGGCTGGCCTGCATGCTGTGCGACGTCGACGCGGCGGCGATCGCATTTGCCGACATCGACCGCTTCTGGTTCAAGGCGCGCCGCGGCATCGACGTCGACGGCATCCCGCGCGAGCCGGCGCTGAGCGAAGCGGTGCTGGCGGCACCCGGAACGCTCGAAGTGCCCGACCGGCTCGCCGTGCCGTCGCTGGCCGGCCTGTCGCTGCCGCTGGAGGACGGCCCGGCGTGCTTCATCGCCGCCGCGCCGCTGCGCGACCCGCACGGCTCGGTGCTCGGCGCGCTGTTCGTCAGCTCGCCGCGGCCGCGCCGGCTCAGTGCGACCCAGCGCGAGGGGCTGGAGCTGCTCGCGCGGCAGACGACCCACCTGCTCGAACTGCGCCGCTACGACGCCGAGCAGCAGCGCCAGCTGCGTGAGCGCGAGCTGCGCGCGCTGGCCGCCGAGCGCGCGCGCGCCGAACTGCAGCGCCACAACGAGCAGTTGCTGCTGAGCGTCGGCCGCGACGAGCTGACCGGCCTGCTGAACCGGTCGGCGCTGAACCGGCTGAGCGACGACGCGCAGGCCCATCCCGACGCCTCGCCGTCGCACTACAGCCTCGTGCTGCTCGACATCGACCACTTCAAGCAGATCAACGACCGCCACGGCCACCTGCTGGGCGACCGCGCGCTGCGCGTCGTCGGCGACGCGATCACCGCATCGGTGCGCGCCGGCGACGTGCCGGTGCGCTACGGCGGCGAGGAGTTCCTGGTGGTGCTGCCGGGCGGCACCCTGGCCAGCGCGGCCGAAGTCGCGCACCGGATCCGCGCCGCGGTGGCGGAAGCGTCGCTGCCGTTCCCGCTGACCCTGTCGGCCGGCATCGCCGCGGGCGACGCGCGCGACCGGCGCGAGGCGGTGTTCGAACGCGCCGACCAGGCGCTGTACCGGGCCAAGGCGATGGGGCGCGACCGCATCGTCGTCGACGACACGCCGCGCCTGCACGACTGAACTGCGCCAGCGCAGCAGCGCGGCCGACTGGCTAGTCCCAGCGCGTCGGCGGCGTGCCGCGTTCGGGGTGCTTCATTCGCACCACGCAGAAGCGCTGGCCGGTCGGGGCTTCCATCACCCACCAGCGCTTGACGAAGGCGACCTTGCGCGCGCCCAGCGCCTCCAGTCGCGCGGCTTCGGCGTCGACGTCGTCGGCCTCCATGTCCAGGTGCACGCGCGACTCGTGCGCGACCTTCTGCACCTCGATGTGCAGGTCGCCGGGCGTGTCGCCGAACTGCTGGTACTCGGCCTCGCCGTCGCCGGCGTCGCGGTCGGCAATCGACACGCCCAGCGCCTGGCTCCAGAAGTCCGCGGCCGCGTCGAGGTCGTCGGTGCGGCAGTCGATGATGAAGCCGGCCAGTCGGCTGTGGTGCGGCATTGCGGTTCTCCTTCGGATCCGGCGCTCGCCCGACGGGGGTCGAGCGCCGTCCGCTGCATGGCCTCGCTACGTCACTGCGGCAGGCCGAGGTCGTCCAGCAGCGCCTTGAGGAAGCGCGCCGCCTCGCCGCCGGTGCAGGCTCGGTGGTCGAAGGTCAGCGAGATCGGCATGCGCCGGTGCACTTCGATGCCGCCGATCACCGCGACCACGTCGTGCGACAGCTTGCCGGCGCCGACGATCGCCACGCACGGCGGCACGACCACCGGGGTCGCATAGCGACCGGCGAACATGCCGAAGTTCGACAGCGAGATCGTGTAGCCGGACAGCTCGCTGGCCGGGATGCTGCGGTCCTCGACCTGCGCGCGCAGCCGCTGGATGCCGGTGCGGATGCCCGCGCCGTCGAGCATGTCGGCGTTGCGCAGCGCCGGCACGAACAGGCCGTCGTCGGTGTCGACGGCGATGCCGAGGTCGACCTGCGGGTGCAGGGTGCGGGTCAGCGTGTCGCCGTCGAACCACGCGTTGAGCGCCGGCACGGTCTTGCACGCGGTGACGATCGCGCGCACCAGCCGCGCGGTGATGTCCTGCTTGCCGATCCACGCGTGCAGGTCGGCGTCGTCGACCAGCGTCGTCGGCACGACCTTGCTGTGCGCGTCGGCCATGACCCGCGCCATGTTGCGGCGCACGCCCTTGAGCTGCTCCGGCTGTCCGCTGGCGCTGACCCCGGGCGGCTGGGTGCGCATCGGCCTGCCGGCCTGCGAGACGGTGCTGCGCGCCGGCGTGGCCGGCGCGGAGGCCGGCGCGGCGGACGGCGCCGCGGCGGCGGCGCGCGCAGGGGCGGCCCCGGCCTTGGCGCTGCCGTCGGCGGCCGCGCGCTTGACGTCGTCCATCGTCACCACGCCGTCCGCGCCGCTGGCGCGCACGCGGGCGAGATCGACGCCGAGCTTGCGCGCCATCGCGCGCACCGCCGGCATCGCCTTGACGCCGCCGACCGCGACCGCGGCCTCGCTGCGCACGGCGTCCGAACTCTGCATCGCGCCGACGACGGTGCCGCTGTCGGCGCGCTCGGCCTGTGCCGCGGCCGCCGCGGGTGCCGGGGCGGGTGCCGCGGCCGGTGCCGCAGCGGCGTGGCCGCCGCCGTGGTGGTGGCCGGTGTCCTGGCCCTCGGCGCGCTGCGGCATCGACGGGTCGACCTCGAACTCGGCCAGCATCGTGCCGGTGACGACGATGTCGCCCGGCGCGCCGGCCAGCTTCAGCACCTTGCCGGACACCGGCGACGGCACCTCGACGACGGCCTTGGCGGTCTCCATCGACACGAGGTTGTCGTCGAGGCGGATCGTGTCGCCGACCTTGACGAACCATTCGACGATGGTCGCATCGGGCAGGCCCTCGCCGAGGTCGGGCAGGAGAAAGGTCTTGTTGGCCGTCATGTCAGTCCTCTGGAATCACGTCGATCGCGCGCGCGGGAATCCACCCGCTCGCGCCCTGTGCATTTTCCGCCCACCACCAGCTCGCCAGTTCGCGGTGCAGGGTGAGCAGTTCGCCGATGTCGGCATCGAGCTCGCGGGTGTCGTACTCGACCTGCGCCACGGCCTCGCCGCCGTCGCGGTCGAACAGCGCCGCCGGGATCCATCCGCCGAGCCCGCCGGCCAGCGTCGTCCACACGAAGTCGGGCCAGTCGAGGTCGCGCTCGCCGAGCGTCACCGGGTCGCCGGGCGCGACCCGGATCGGCGGCCGGTCCGGGGCGCGGTGCGTCACGATGACCCGGCCGCGCTTCATCAGCCGGCCGCGAGCGTCCGCTTCGCCGCGGCGACGATCTTGTCGACGCTCGGCAGGTACTTCATCTCGAGCCGGAACAGCGGGATGTGGGTGTCGTAGCCGGTCACGCGCTCGACCGGCGCGCGCAGGTCGAACATCGAGTGTTCGGCCAGCCGCGCGGCGATCTCGGCGCCGAAGCCGGCGGTGCGCGGGGCCTCGTGCACGATCACGCAGCGGCCGGTCTTGGCTACCGACTCGGCGATCGTGTCGAAGTCCAGCGGCGTCAGCGTGGCGACGTCGATGACCTCGGCGCTGATGCCGTCGGCGGCGAGCTTCTCGGCGGCCTCGAGCGTTTCCTTGACCTGTGCGCCCCACGTCACCAGCGTCACGTCGCTGCCGTCGCGCAGCACGAAGCACACGTCCAGCGGCAGCGCCTCGCCGTCGTCCGGCACGACCTCCTTGTACTGGCGGTAGATGCGCTTGGGCTCGAAAAAGATCACCGGGTCCGGGTCGCGGATCGCCGCCAGCAGCATGCCGTAGGCGCGCGCCGGCGACGACGGCATCACCACGCGCAGGCCGGGCACGTTGGTGAAGATCGCCTCGTTGGCCTCGCTGTGGTGCTCCGGCGCGCGGATGCCGCCGCCCCACGGCACGCGCAGCACCATCGGGCAGGTCAGCCGGCCGCGCGTGCGGTAGCGCATGCGCGCGGCGTGGCAGACGATGAAGTCGACCATCGGGTACATGAAGCCGTCGAACTGCGCCTCGGCGACCGGCTTCATGCCCTGCGAGGCCATGCCGACCGTGAGGCCGGCGATCGTGGTCTCGTCGAGCGGGGTGTCGAGCACGCGCTCGGTGCCGAACGTGGCCGACAGCCCGGCGGTGGCGCGGAACACGCCGCCGTTGACGCCGACGTCCTCGCCGAGGACGACGACCGCGTCGTCGTGGCGCATCTCGTAGGCGAGCGCCTGGGTGATCGCCTCGATCAGCGTGATCGCGGTTGGCGTGGCGGCGGCGGGTGCGTTCATCGCGGCGTCTCCTGCGTCGGTGCGCGCGTCGGCGGCGCTGGCGTCGGCCGGGCTCATGCGCGGCCCTCCAGCGCGAGCGCGGCATCGCGCTGCGCCACCAGGTCGTGCGGCAGTTCGGCATACAGGTGGTCGAACATCGCTTCGACCGGCTGCACCGGCGTCTCCAGATAAGCGTTGATCTCGACGTCGACCCGCTTGCCGCATTCCTCGGCCCAGGCCTTTTCCTCCGCCTCGCTCCACAGGCCCTGCGCGGTCAGGTAGGTGCGCAGGCGGACCATCGGGTCGCGCGTCCACGCGTCCTTGACCTCGTCTTCGCCGCGGTAGCGGCGCGCGTCGTCGGCGGTGGTGTGGTCGTGCAGCCGGTAGGTCATGAATTCGATCACGCTGCCGCCCTGGCCGCCGCGCGCGCGTTCGACCGCGCGGCGCATGCCCTCGAGCACGGCGATCAGGTCGTTGCCGTCGACCTGCAGGCAGTGCAGGCCGCCGGCGATGCCCTTCTGCGCCAGCGTCTGCGCGCCGGTCTGCGCCGAGCGCGGCACCGAGATTGCCCAGCCGTTGTTGATCACGCACAGCACCAGCGGCGCGGTGTACGCGCCAGCCGAATTGAGCGCGGCGTAGAAGTCGGTCTTGGACGAGCCGCCGTCGCCGCAGCAGGCCACCGCGACGCGCGGCTGCTTGCGCAGCTTGAACGACAGCGCCGCGCCGGCGGCCATCAGGCACTGGGTCGAGATCGGCACGCACCACGGGTAGTCATGCTTCGGCCCGGCGAAATCGTTGCCGCGCTCGTCGCCGCCCCAGTACATCAGCACCTCGCGCGGTTGCACGCCGCGCATGAACTGCGCGCCGTACTCGCGGTAGCTCGGTGCGAACACGTCCTCCGGCCGCATCGACGCGCCGATGCCGACGTGGGTGGCCTCGTGGCCCAGGCACGCGGCGTACGTGCCGAGCTTGCCGGTGCGCTGCAGCGCGATCGCCTTGGTGTCGAACGTGCGCACGAACAGCATCTGCTTGAACAGCGGGAGCAGCGCCTTGGGGTCGGCGAACGCGGCGGGCAGCTCGGCCACCGGCTTTCCGTCCTTGCCCAGGTACTGCAGGTATTCGATCTCGAAGCGCGCGGCGGTCGTCATCGCGACTGCATCCTCAGGTCAATCAACCGCACGATGATAACCACCGGACGGTCATTCGCCGTTGCGCGCTGCGGCAATGCGCTGTCCTGCCGCGCAAACAAAAAGCGCGGCCGGAGCCGCGCTTTGTGCACTTGCCGGCATGGCGCCGGCCGGTTAGGGCATGCCGATCACGGCATGCCGATCAGCGCACGCCGGTCACGGCACGCCGACGATGCGGTTGCGGTAGCTCGCCGTGTTGTCGGCCGGCACCAGCTCCGGCGTCGCCGACGCGGCGGTCGCCTGCAGCGTCAGGAACCCGGTGCTGTCGGGCCGCGCCGGGACGCGGATCGCCACATCGAAGCGCTGCGACGCCCCGGCCGCGAAGGCGCCGGCGGTGCGGCACGTGGCGACGAAGCGGGCGGCGTCGCCGGCCACCTCGCACGTCCAGCCGGCCACCGGCGCGATCGCCACGTTGGCCGCCGGCGCGTCGCCGGCGAGCGTCACCACCGGCTGCCACGCGGCGTCCGGGCCGCGGTGCGTGAACAGCAGCGCGAACGGCTCGACGCGGTCGTAGTGCAGCTTCTTGTCGGGGCCGCCGAGCGCGACCGCGAGGTCGGCCTCGGCGACGACGGCCACGCTGGCGACGGCCTCGTCGTTGGCCGGCACTTCGTCCAGCGACTGCGCCTCGACCGCCACCGCCAGGGTCAGCGGCGCGTTGGCCTGCGCCTGGGTGGTCGTCGCGCTGATCGAGAACGCGGCTTCCGCGCCGTTGGCGAGCGTGGCGGTCAGGCAGGCGACGGTGGTGCGGCCGGCGTCGACCTGGGCCGCGTCGCAGCTCCAGCCGGCCGGGGCCACCACTGCCATCGTCGGCAGCTCGCCGTCGAGCGCGAAGCCAACGCCGATCGCCTCGGCCGCGTCCGGGCCGTTGTTGCGCACGGTCGCGGTGAACGTCGCCGGCAGGTTGATCCGCGTAGCCGGGCCGGCCGTGGCGGTGACCGCCAGGTCGGCGCGCGGGCGCGGGTCGAAGTACGCGATCACCGGGTCGTGGTCGGCGGTGCGCGTCGGCACGGCCGCGTTGGCGCGGCTGGTGTCGGTGAAGTCCGCGTTGATCCGTGCGTGGTCGAGGGCGAGGCGGCGCGTGGTGACGACGGCCTCCTCGTTGACCAGCACGTGGTCGAGCGTCTGCGCGTTGCCGTCGAACATGAAGGAGTAGCGCTCCTCCGGCGGCAGCGTCTGGTCGAGGTTGACCAGGTCCGGGTCGACGTAGTCGATGCCGTCGCCGGCGACCACGGTCTGCGCGTCCGGCGTCGGCGTGCCGGTGACGACGTTCATCGAGTCGACCAGGCCGTCGTTGAAGCCGAACGCGTTGAAGTCGCCGAGCACGACCAGCCGCGTGTCGGCCGAGGCGGCCTGGCGCTGCTGCAGGTACTGGGCGAGGAACTCGGCCTGGCGCAGGCGCTTGAGGCGCACGCGCTCGCCGGTGGCGGTGTCGGCCTCGACGTCGATCAGCGAGCGCTGGTGCACGCCCACCACGGTGACCGGGTAGGCACGGCCGTCGTCGAAGCGGACCACCGCGTCGAGCACCAGCGGCGGACGGTCGTTGAGCGTGTCGGGCGAACCGTTCGGCTGCGTCCACGTCGCGTCCTTGCCGACCTGGGTCACCGCGAGCACCTCGACGCGCGGCGCGCCGCCGGCGGTCGCGGCGGTCTTGACCAGCATGCCGGTGTCGATGCCGCCGACGTCGTTGCCTTCCTCGAGGTACGCGACGTACTGCGGGTCCGGCTGGCCGGCGGCGACGGCGTCGGCGTTGATCCGCGCGGCCAGCGCCTGCAGCGTCGCCAGGTTCTCGACCTCGATCGTCACCAGCACGTCGGGCGCGTGCAGGTAGTCGCGGATGCCGAGCGACGCCTTGCGCAGGCGCAGGTCGAACTGCGCCGCGCTGAGCACCGGCTCGCCGATCGCCGGGTCGTTGACCGTGTCGAAGAAGCGCTCGAGGTTGTAGCTGGCGACGGTGAACTCGTCGGCCGTCGGCACGCGCGCGGCGCGGATCTGCGGCACGAACGCCACGTTGATCGGCACGGCCGGGTCGCGGTGCACGGTGTAGCGCAGGAAGCCGTAGTCGAGCGGGCCGGTCAGGCCTTCGATCACGCTGCCGGCCGGCAGGTCGAGCACGAACGCCGGGCCGCCGAGGGTGTCGCTGTCGATCGTGATCGCCTCGGGGTTCGCGTCCCAGACCGGGATCGGCGGACTGCTCGCGCCGCCGGGGATCGCGTCGAACACCGACACGCCCGGCTCGCGGAACGGACGCGCGACCCCGGTGATGACCGCGGTCAGGATGCCGTTGACCGTGCCGGTGGTCTTCGGGTCCGGGCTGCTGCCGAGCGTCGGCGCAACCACGGTGACGCTGGCGACGGTCACGCGCATGCCCTCGGCGAATTCGAGCTGCTCGAGGCCGCCGTCGGCGGTGGTCATGTCGGCCGTCAGCGGAATCGGCGCCGGCATCGGGTTGCCGGACGACAGAGCGGTCACGGTCGGGCTGCCGCCGAGCTGGGTCAGCGGACGCTGGGCCGGCGCGGCGGGCGGGACGAACTCGAGCACGGTGCCGCGCACGCGGACGCGGTTGCCGACCGTGGCCGCGGCCGACGGCGCACCGCCGGTGAACACGAACACGCCGTCGGACGTCAGCGGGTCGGCATCGGCCTCGGCGTCGGGCGCCTGCAGGAAGAAGCCGTTGTTCTTGCGGCCGGTGACGATGCCGGTCGTGGTGACGAACTGGCCCTCGATCGGCGAGCGCGAACCGCTGCCCTGGATCTGGTGGATCGCGGTCAGCACGAAGTCGTCGGTGCGGATCGTCGCGGCGGCCTGGCCGTCGGCGACGGTCGCGCCGGTGGCGGCGACGACGTTGACGAAGAACGCCTCGTCGCCTTCGACGGCGGTGTCGCCGAGCACGTCGACGCTGATCGTGACCGAGGTCTGGCCCTCGGCGATCGTCGCCTGGCCGGCGACCGCGACGAAGTCGCTGCCGGCGCCCGCGGTGCCGTCGGCGCTGGCGTAGTCGACGACCACGCCGCCGGCAGCGGCCGGCTTGTTGAGGCTGAAGGTGAAGAACAGCGGCGAGGACCCGGCGTCGCCCTCGTCGATGGCCGCGTCGGCCACCGACAGGCGCGGCGGGCTGACGCCTGCGCCGCGCGCGATGACGCTGACGTCGTCGATGGCGAGGCCGTCGTCGGCGCCGCTGGCGTCGGTGTCGACCCAGCGCAGCCACACGGTCGCGCCCTCGGGCACGGCCAGCGAGCCGATCGTGGTCGACAGCGCGGTGCGGTTGGCGGCGGCGTTGCCGTCGCGCAGGCCCACGGTGCCGGCGTTGGACGGCGCGACGAACGCGAGCTCCGTCAGCGTGCTCCAGGTGCCGTCGGCGAGCGAGGTCGCGTCGTAGCTGACCTGCACGTCGAGGCGGTCGACGCGGCCGGCGGTGCCCATGCGCCACTGCTCGCCGACATAGGCCACATCGAGCGCGGTGATGTCGCCGCCGGTGTCGTTGCGCAGGCACGCGCCGAAGCCCGGCACGAGGCTGCCGCTGCGCAGGCCGCCGAGCGCGCGCTCGCTGCTGCCACTGGCGCCGAAGCTGAAGCTGTCTCCGGTGTTCGAGCTGCCGGTGCCGGCGGTGTAGAGGCCGTTGGCATTCGTGCCGGTTTCGCGAAGCGCCCAGCCGGCCGGCAGCGTCGCCGAGCTGCCGCTGTTGGCCAGCGTGTCGAACGACTCGGTGACGGCGACGTCGGTCGACGCCAGGCTCAGGCAGGACTGCGCGTGCGCACTGCCGATGCCGGACAACAGCAGCAGGCCGAGCGCCGCGCGGCGCAGGACGGTGGTCATCGTTTGGAACTCCCCGGAAAAGGCACGGGGGCGGCCCCACGCGCGGCGACGATTGTGCCTGCAAGCGTGGCGGGGCGTTGTTGCAGTGCGGTGACCGGGCGGATCCGGCGAGACCGGTGCGTCCGCCGCGGCCGGGCCGTCGCGGGCGATGCGCTACCCTTTGCGCCCCGTTCGAACGCCCCCGCCATGACCGTCGACAAGAACGAGCGCGCGCTCGAAAGCGGCATCCACACCGACCTGTCCGGGCGGATGACCTACGCGGGCTACCTGCAGCTGGACCGGCTGCTGTCGGCGCAGCACCCCGCATCGAGCCCGCCGCACCACGACGAGATGCTGTTCATCATCCAGCACCAGACGTCGGAGCTGTGGATGAAGCTGCTGATCCACGAGCTGCAGGCGGCCGTGGCGCACCTGCAGCGCGACCAGGTCTGGCAGACCGGCAAGGTGCTGGCCCGCTGCAAGCAGGTGCTGCACCAGCTGACCGCGCAGTGGTCGGTGCTCGAGACGCTGACCCCGTCGGAGTACATGGGCTTCCGCGAGGTGCTCGGCCCGTCGTCGGGCTTCCAGTCGCTGCAGTACCGCAAGATCGAGTTCCTGCTCGGCAACAAGAACGCGCAGATGATCCCGGTGTTCGCGTACGACCCGCCGGCGCAGGCCGGGCTGGGGGAAACGCTGGCCGCGCCGAGCCTGTACGACGAGTTCCTGCTGTACCTGGCCCGCTGGGGCCACGCCGTGCCGGCGCGCCACCTCGACCGCGACTGGTCGGTCGCGCACGTCGCCGACCCCGAGCTGGTCCCGGTGTTCGAGCGCATCTACGAGGACACCGACCGCTACTGGCGCGAGTACGCACTGGCCGAAGACCTGGTCGACCTGGAGACGCAGTTCCAGCTGTGGCGCTTCCGGCACATGCGCACGGTCATGCGGATCATCGGCTTCAAGCGCGGCACCGGCGGCTCCAGCGGGGTCGGCTTCCTGCAGCAGGCGCTGCAGCTGAGCTTCTTCCCGGAGCTGTTCTCGGTCCGCACCAGCATCGGGCCGAGCACCGCCGCCGGCGGCGCCGAGGGCGCCTACTGACGGGCGCGGCGGGGTGGGCGGCCGCGCCGTTCAGGTGAACCCTGCTGCGTTGCACCACCGGCCGGAGGTTTGACGGACCCGACGCGAGCCGGTAAACCTCGCGCTCCCCGTGCCGACGGCCCGGGGCTCATTCATTCAGTCCAAGCACGACGGGGGATACCGCATGAGCGGAGCCGCAACCTCGGGCGCCAGCGCGCCCATTCCAGAGTTCAAGCAGGTCCTGGGGCATCCCAAGCCGCTGTGGATGCTGTTCATGACCGAGTTCTGGGAGCGCTTCGCGTTCTACGGCATGCGCTGGGCGCTGGCCCTGTACATCGTCGCCCAGTTCTACGCCGGCGACAGCGCCGGTGAAGCGCCGGCCAGCCGCCTGTACGGTGCCTACCTCGCGCTGGTCTACGCCGCCGCTCTGTTCGGCGGCTACGTCGCGGACCGGATCATCGGCTACCAGCGCTCGATCCTGCTCGGCGCGGTCGTCATGGCGCTCGGCCTGTTCATGATCGTCATTCCCAACGAACAGGTGTTCAAACTCGGCCTGGCGACGATCATCGCCGGCAACGGCCTGTTCAAGCCGAACATCTCGACGATGGTCGGCCAGCTCTACTCGACCAGCGACACGCGCCGCGACGCCGGGTTCACGCTGTTCTACATGGGCATCAACGCCGGCGCATTCATCGCCCCGATCCTCACCGGCTGGCTCGCCGAGCGCATGTTCGGCGGTTCGCCGGAGATGCCGGCGTACAAGGTGGTGTTCATCGCGTCGGGCATCGGCATGCTGATCAGCCTGGTGTGGTTCTGGGTCGGCCGTGCGCAGCTCGAGGGTGTCGGGCGCCCGCCCGAAGGCGATGGCGGCAAGCGCAACGTGCTGTACGTGCTCGCCGGCGTGCTGGTGGCGATCCCGGTCATCTACCTGCTGCTCGCGATCGACGCCGGCCACCTGCAGTGGCTGCTGACCGCGCTGTTCGTCGGCCTGTGCGTGCTGATCCTCAAGGAAGGCTTCAAGGACGGCGCGATCCGGCGCGACATGGCGATCGCGATGCTGATCATCTTCGCGTTCAACGTGCTGTTCTGGATGTTCTTCGAACAGGCCGGCAGTTCGTTCAACTTCCTCGCCCAGAACATCGTCGAGCGCGACCTCGGCGGCTGGATCTTCCCGGTCGGCTGGTTCCAGTCGGTCAACTCGCTGGCGATCATCACGCTGGCGCCGCTGATCGCGTGGATGTGGATCAAGATGGGCAGCGCCAACCCGTCGATCCCGCGCAAGTTCGGCCTCGGCATCATCTTCAACGGCCTCGCGTTCCTGCTGCTGATGTTCGCGCTGTCGAGCTTGGTCGACCCGGCCACGCTGAAGATCCCGTTCTGGACGCTGTTCATGGTCTACGTGATCCAGTCGATCGGCGAGCTGTTCCTGTCGCCGATCGGCCTGTCGATGGTGACCAAGCTGGCCCCGGTGCGGCTGGTCGGCTTCGGCATGGGCGGCTGGTTCCTGTCGACCGCGATCGGCAACAACCTGTCGGGCATCTTCGCCAGCCACGTCAGCGGCGAAACCGGCATGACCGTCGAGTCGGCACTGTCGGGCTACACGTTCGGCTTCTGGGTGCTGCTGGGCAGCGGCGTGCTGCTGTTCCTGATCGCCCCGCTGATCAACAAGCTGATGCACGGCGTGAAGTAAGCCGGTCCAGTGTCCGCACGAAAGAGAAAGGCGGCCCTCGGGCCGCCTTTTTCATGGCCATTGCGTCGCCGCTCAGCCGATGCCGGCGTCGACGCCCGCCTCGATCGTGCCGTCGGATTCGGCGCGCAGCTCCAGCTCGTCGAGCCGGCCGAGCAGGCCGAACAGCAGGTCGCGCTCGGCCGGCTGCATGCCGCCGAGCAGCTTGCGCTCGAACGCCAGCGCCAGCGGCGCGACCTGGTCGTAGATCCGGTAGCCCTCTTCGGACAGGGTCAGCACCGAGCGGCGGCGGTCGTCGTCGTGCATCTCGCGGCCCAGGCGCCCCATCTCGGTGAGGCGGGCCACGGCGCGGCTGACGGCGACCTTGTCCATCGCGGTGCGCTGGGCGACCTCGTTGGCGGACAGGCCGGGGTAGCGGCCCAGCACCGCCATGACCCGCCACTCGGTGATGCCGATGCCGAAGCGCTCGGAGTAGATCCGGGCCAGCGTCGCGCTGATCCGGTTGCTGAGCACCGACAGCCGGTACGGCAGGAAGTGCTCGAGGTCCAGTTCGGCGTGGCCGGTCGTGCGTGCGGTCATGGTGCGCTGTGCCTTGCTCTTGGTTACATGTGAAACTATAAAGAGGGTTCCCCCAAAGCCGACCCGCCGGGTCGGCCGCCATTGGAAGAGAGTGCCATGAACGCCCAGCCCAACCTCGGCATGCAGGTCACCACGTTCGAAAACCCGCTAGGCATCGACGGCTTCGAGTTCGTCGAGTTCGCCGCGCCGGCCGGGCAGGGCGAGTTGCTGCACGACTACTTCCGCCGCATGGGCTTCAGCCCCGTGCTGCGCCACAAGTCGCGCGCGATCACCGTGTACCGGCAGGGCGGCGTCAATTTCCTCGTCAACGAGGACCCGGACAGCTTCGCCGCCGACTTCGCCGCCGCCCACGGGCCGTGCGCGTGCGGCTTCGCGATCCGCTTCAAGGAGCCGGCCGGCAAGGTCTTCGACACGGTCGTCGGCAACGGCGGCGAGGCGATCGACCACAAGGCCGACAGCCGCGCGATCGACGCGCCGGTGGTCAAGGGCATCGGCGACTGCATGCTGTACCTGGTCGACACCTACGGCGCCAAGGGCAACCCGTACGCCGACTACCTGCCGGTGCAGGGCGCCGACGCGAACCCGCGCGGGTTCGGGCTGACCTTCATCGACCACCTCACGCACAACCTCTACTTCGGCAACATGCAGAAGTGGTCGGACTACTACGAGCGGCTGTTCAACTTCCGCGAGATCCGCTACTTCGACATCAAGGGCGCCAAGACCGGCCTGGTGTCGAAGGCGATGACCGCGCCGGACGGCGTGGTGCGCATCCCGCTGAACGAGTCGAGCGACCCGAAGTCGCAGATCAACGAGTACCTCGACGCCTACAAGGGCGAGGGCATCCAGCACATAGCCTGCTTCACCGACGACATCTATTCGACGGTCGAGGCGATGCGCGAGTCGGGGATCTCGTTCCTCGACACGCCCGACACCTATTTCGAGGTGATCGACCAGCGCGTGCCGAACCATGGCGAGGACGTCGCCCGGCTGGCGAAGAACAAGATCCTGATCGACGCCGACGCCGAGACCAAGCAGCGCAAGCTGCTGCAGATCTTCACCACCAACGCGATCGGCCCGATCTTCTTCGAGATCATCCAGCGCAAGGGCAACGAGGGCTTCGGCGAAGGCAACTTCCAGGCGCTGTTCGAGAGCATCGAGCGCGACCAGATGAAGCGCGGCGTGCTCTGACCGGGCGGCGTCGCTCGTTTCCACCGCGGCGTCCGGCGGACGCCGCGACCCCACTGAACTGACGGGCGCCCCGGCACCGGCCGGGGTGCGCACCCACCCAAGGCGGCGGCAATGGCGATCGACGGCAACGGCTACCAATCCGGCTTCGGCAACGAGTTCGCGACCGAGGCGGTCGCCGGCAGCCTGCCGGTCGGGCGCAACTCGCCGCAGCGCGTCGCGCACGGCCTGTACGCCGAGCAGGTGTCCGGCACGGCGTTCACCGCGCCGCGCCACAGCAACCGCCGCAGCTGGCTGTACCGGATCCGCCCGGCGGCGATGCACGGGCCGTTCTCGCGCATCGACCAGCCGCGCTTCCACAACCGCTTCGACGAAGCGCCGGTGTCGCCGGATCAGATGCGCTGGGATCCTCTGCCGATGCCGGAGTCGCCGTGCGATTTCGTCGACGGCCTGTACACGATGGCCGGCAACGGCGGTCCCGCGGCGCAGGTCGGCATGGGCGTGCACCTGTACGCCGCCAACCGCGACATGGACGGGCGCTTCTTCTACGACGCCGACGGCGAGCTGCTGATCGTGCCGCAGCTCGGCCGGCTGCACATCGAGACCGAACTGGGCGTGCTCGACGTCGAGCCGCAGCAGATCGCGCTGATCCCGCGCGGCCTGCGCTTCCGCGTGTCGCTGCCGGACGGCCAGGCGCGCGGCTACGTGTGCGAGAACTTCGGCGCGATGTTCAAGCTGCCCGACCTCGGCCCGATTGGCAGCAACGGCCTGGCCAACCCGCGCGACTTCGAGACGCCGCACGCGGCCTACGAGGATCGCGAGGGTGCGGCGGTCGGCAAGGATTTCGAGCTCGTCGCCAAGTTCCAGGGCCACCTGTGGCGCGCCGACATCGGCCACTCGCCGCTCGACGTGGTCGCCTGGCACGGCAGCTATGCGCCGTGCCGCTACGACCTGCGCCGCTTCAACACGATCGGTTCGATCAGCTACGACCACCCGGACCCGTCGATCTTCCTCGTGCTGCATTCGCCCAGCGACAGCGAGGGCGTCAGCAACATCGACTTCGTGATCTTCCCGCCGCGCTGGCTGGTGGCGCAGGACACGTTCCGCCCGCCGTGGTTCCACCGCAACATCGCCAGCGAGTTCATGGGTCTGGTGCACGGCGCGTACGACGCCAAGGCCGAGGGCTTCGCGCCCGGCGGCGCGTCGCTGCACAACTCGATGACCGGGCACGGGCCCGACGCGGCGACGTTCGACAAGGCGTCGGCGTCGGACCTGTCGAAGCCCGACGTCATCACCGACACGATGGCCTTCATGTTCGAGTCGCGCGCGGTGATCCGGCCGACGGTGCAGGCGGTCGAAGCCGCGCACCGGCAGCGCAACTACCAGGCGTGCTGGTCCGGCCTGCGCAAGCACTTCGTCGCGCCGACCGGCTGACCGCTTCGCGCGCCGTTCACCGCGCCGCGCCAGACTGCGCGCGGATTCGCGCCGGGTCGGCGCGCACACACGGGAACGGGCAATGGTGGCGAGCGTGGGCAGGGGCGTGGCTGCGGTGTTGATGGGCGTGCTCGCGGCCGGCTGCGGCCCGCGGCCGGTCGACGACGCGGACGTGGCGCCGCCCGCGCCGGCGGCGATCGACGCGCCCGCCGAGGACGTGCCGCCGGCCACGGTGCCCGATGCGGCCGCCACGATCGCCTCGGCGACCGGGTCGACGCCGCCCGCCGCTCCCGTGCCGACCGGGCCGGCGCCGGCGCCGGGGGCGATCGCCTACGGCGGCTTTGGACCCGCGGCGTACGGCGGCAGCGTCGAATCGCTGCGGATGGCCTGGGGCAAGGACCTCGACGGTGCGCCGTCCGACCCGCTTGGATGCCACCACCTGACGCCGAGCGGCGGCAGCGGCCTGGCCTTCATGGTCGAGAACGACGCGTTCGTGCGCACCGACGTCAGCCGCGCCGACGTCGAGGCCCCCGGCGGCGGTCGCGTCGGCATGACCACCGCGGACATCCAGCAGCGCTACGGGCCGCGCGTCGACGTGCGCCGGCACGAGTACGTCGACACCGCGCGGGTGCTGCGGATTGCCGATCCGGCCGGGGGCAACGGCGTGCTGGTGTTCGAGACCGATGCCGATGGCACGGTCGCGGCTTGGCGCACCGGCATCGCGCCGCAGGTCGATTACGCCGAAGGCTGCAGCTGAGGCGAGGGAGTCATCGGCGAGGGTCCCGGTGACGAGCGGTCGCCGCGCCCGCGCTCGATCGTGGCCCACGTGTCGAGCTGTTCGATCGGCAACACCTCCAACAGGCGCGCGCGGACGCGCTCGCAATACGACGGCGACGTCGCGCGCTGCAGCCGCGCGAGTGCATCGGCGATGGCGTCAAGCGTCGCGTCCGCCGAGCGCGCCTCGCGCAGCGCCGACTGCAGCACGGTGGTGTCGACGCCCCGCTGCAGCGCGAGCATGTCAATCAGGTACATGCGCGCGGCCAGCAGCGACCGCTTCGTCGCGCCCGGCACGCCCGTCGTGCTCGCGTCCGCCGTCGCCGTCGCCGTCGCCGTCGTGGGCGCGGGCGCGGGCGCGGGCGCGGGCGGACGCGCGGCCGGCGCGCTGGGCCGGGCGAACCGCGCCAGCGCACCTCGCGGTTCGGCGCCCTGCTCGGTCCGCGTCGACGCCGGCTGCGCCGACGGCGGCAGCTGCAGGTAGCCGGCCGCGAGCAGGCGCGCGATCGCCGGTGCCGCGTCGGCACCCAGCAGCGTGCCGACGTCGCCATCGCTGCGGTTGCCGTCGCACAGGATCAGCACCCGCCGCTCGATCACGCTGATCGCCGGATCGCGCGCGTGCAGCGCCGCGCGCGCCCGATCGGTCTTCGCCAGTCGCATGCCCGTCCTTCCCCCCGGAGACGCGGCGACGCTACCGGCGGCCGATGTAGCGGCGATGACAGGCGGCAGGCCGCCCTTGCCGTTGCGTTGACGCAGCCCGCCCCACATTCGCCGCGGGCCGGCGCATAGAATCGGCCAACTGAGGAGAGGGGACGCCGATGTTCGCAGCGATCGGGTGGTTCGTACTGGGGCTGGTGCTGCTCGCACTGGGCGGCGATTCGATCGTCAAGGGCGCGGCCGGCCTGGGCCGGCGGCTCGGCCTGGCGCCGTTCGCGGTCGGCCTGCTGCTGGTGGCCTTCGCCACGTCACTGCCGGAGCTGTGGCTCAACGTGATGGCGATCGCCACCGGCCAGCACTCGCTGGCGCTCGGCAACGCGGTCGGCAGCAACGTCGTCAACGTCGGCCTGACCCTCGGCGCGGCCGCGTTCGCCGCGCCGCTGCTGGTGCGGTGGCGTGCGCTCGCACCGCTGCTGGTGGTGCTGATCGCCGGCACGATCGGCGTGATGGTGCTCGGCCTCGACGGCGTGCTGTCGCGCGTCGACGGCGCGATCCTCGTGATCGCATTCGTCGCCGTCGTCGCGTACGCGCTGGTGCGCTCCCGGCACGAGTCGGCCGAGCTGCAGGCCGGCATCGCCGAGTACACCTACACCCAGGATGCGCTCGGGCTGAACCTGGTGCGCGTGCTGATCGGTGCGGCGCTGCTGACGCTCGGGTCGGGACTGATCGTCGGCGGCCTGCCGTTCTCGATGCTGGGCCTGGACCTGTCCGAAAGCCATGCGTCGATCATCGGCGCGGGACTGGGCATGACCCCGCTGGTGACCGGCCTGCTGCCGGTCGCGATCGCCACGGCGCTGCCCGAGGCGGCCGCCGCGATCGCCGCGGCGCGGCGCGGGCAGGGCGACATCGTCGCCGGCCACGTGATCGGGTCGAGCCTGGTCAACCTGCTGCTGGTCGTCGGTGGGATCGCGCTGGTGTCGCCCGCGCACGGCCTGGCGGTGCCGGCGTCGTTCCTGCGCTTCGAGTGGCCGGCCGCGCTGGTGTTCGCGCTGATGCTGGTGCCGGTGCTGCGCGGCGACCTGCGCGTGTCGCGCAACGAGGGCATCGGCCTGCTCGTCGCGCTGGTCGTGTGGATCGCGTTCGAGCTGGTACTGCTGCAGCGCTGAGCCCGTAGCACCTGCGCGGAGTCGCGGCGGGGCGTCGATATACTGGGGCGATGAACACGCCCACGCCCCCTTCGCCCGCCGCCCGCCCGCTGCCGGCGCGCGCCCTGCACGCGCTGTCGGAGTTCTTCCGGCTCGAGGCCGCGGGCGGCATCCTGCTGATCGTCGCGGCGGCGCTGGCGCTGGTCGCGGCGAATTCGCCGCTCGAGGAGGCCTACGAGGCCTTCCGCAGCCTGCCGGTGCAGGTGCGGATCGGCGGGCTCGACATCGCCAAGCCGCTGCTGCTGTGGATCAACGACGGGCTGATGGCGGTGTTCTTCCTGCTGGTCGCGCTCGAGATCAAGCGCGAGATGCTCAGCGGCCAGTTGGCCGGCCGCGAACAGCTGGTGCTGCCGCTGGTGTGCGCGCTCGCCGGCGTGGCCGTGCCGGCGCTGATCTTCACCGCGTTGAACCACGACAACGGCGACGCGATGCGCGGCTGGGCAGTGCCGACCGCGACCGACATCGCATTCGCGCTCGGCGTCCTGGCGCTGCTCGGCTCGCGCGTGCCGGTCGGGATGAAGCTGCTGCTGTCGACGATCGCGGTCATCGACGACCTGATCGCGATCGTGATCATCGCGCTGTTCTATTCGCACGGGCTGTCGGTGACCGCGCTGGCGTGGGCCGCCGCCGCGCTGGCGCTGATGGCGCTGCTGAACCGGCGCGGCGTGACCGCGCTGACCCCGTACCTGCTGCTCGGCGTGGTGCTGTGGGTGTGCGTGCTGAAGTCCGGCGTGCACGCGACGCTGGCGGGCGTGGCCACCGGGCTGATGATCCCGCACGTCAACACGCGCAACGCCATCGACGACGCGGTCGAGCACTCGCCGCTGGAGCACCTCGAGCACGCGCTGCACCCGTGGGTCGCGTACCTGATCCTGCCGGTGTTCGCGTTCGCCAACGCCGGGCTGGTGCTCGGCGGCCTGCAGCTCGGCGACGTGACCGCGGCGCTGCCGCTGGGCGTGCTGCTCGGCCTGGTCGTCGGCAAGCCGATCGGCATCGTCGGCGTCGCCCTGGCGATGCGCGGGCTCGGGTGGGCGCGCTTCCCCGCCGGCATGGACACCCGCGCGATGCTCGGCCTCGGCCTGCTGTGCGGCATCGGCTTCACGATGAGCCTGTTCATCGCCTCGCTCGCGTACCGCGACCCGCACTACTACGAGCAGGCGGTGCTCGGCATCCTCGGCGCGTCGGTCGCGGCGGCGCTGGTCGGTTACGCGTGGCTGCGCGCGGTGCTGCCGGCCCGCGCGACGCAGGGCTGACGTGCGCCACGCGCTGGTGTTCGGCGGCAGCGGCCAGATCGGCCGCCCGCTGCTGGTGCGGCTGCGCCGAGACGGCTGGCGCGTGACCGCGGTGTCGCGCGACGCCCGCGCCGACGAGCCCGGCCTGCACTGGCTGCGCGGCGACCTGTCGAACGTGCCGGCGCTGCCGCCGAACATCGAGGCGGTCGTCAGCTGCGGTCCGCTCGACGCGTTCGCGCGCTGGTACGCCGCGCACGCGCCGGCGGCGCCGCGCGTGATCGCGTTCGGCTCGACCAGCGCCGACAGCAAGCGCGGCTCATCGGATCCGGACGAGCGCGACGTCGCCCAGCGCCTGCGCGACGGCGAGGCGACGCTGCTCGACGCCGCCGCGCGGCGCGACGCGGCGCTGACGCTGCTGCGGCCGACGCTGGTGTACGGCGCCGGCCGCGACGCGACGCTGACCCGCATCGCCGAACTGGCGCAGCGCTGGGGTCGCTTCCCGCTGCCGCGCAACGCGAACGGCCTGCGCCAGCCGGTGCACGTCGCCGACCTCGCCGAGGCGGCCGCCGCGTGCCTGGGAAACGACGCGACGCACGGACGCACCTACGCGCTGCCGGGCGGCGAGACGCTGCCGTACCGCGACATGGTGGCGCGCGTGCTCGCCTGCCTCGAGCCGCCGCCGGCGCTGGTCGAGCTGCCGTCGCCGCTGTTCAACGCCGCGCTGCTGGCGGCGCAGGCGACCGGACGCGCGACTCACCTGGGCGAAGCCGCGGTGCGGCGGATGCGCAGCGACCTGGTGTTCGACCTGACGCCGGCGCAGCGCGACTTCGGCTACGCCCCGCGCGCGTTCCGCCCGACCGCGGGGATGTTCGTGCCGCGCGACGACGAGCGCGTCGACGCCGACTGACGGCTCACAGGTCCTCGGCCACCGGCGCGGTGCGCGATTTCGCGATCGCCCGCAGCGCGATCACCAGCACGCCTCCGAGCACCATCGCGCCGCCGACCAGCAGCCGCGGCCCGGGCCGATCGCCCCAGAACGCAATGCCCAGCCCGACCGCAAGCACCGGCACCAGCAGCAGCCACGGCGTCACCTGCGCGACCGGATGCCGCTGCACCAGCACGTAGTACAGCCCGTGGCCGAGCAGCGACGAAACGAACGCGGCATACGCGATGCCCGTCCACGCAACCCAGCTCACGTCGCCGAGCCGCGCGAGCGCGCCCGGCTCCCACCACGCGCTGATCGCCAGCAGCGGCGCGACGCTCAGCACCGCGGTCCAGCCCTGCTGGTTGTACGCGTCGACGCCGCGCAGCCGCTTCATCAGCACGGTGCCGACCGCCAGGAACAACGCCGACACCAGCATCAGCACCAGCGCGAGCGGGCGGTCGACGACCAGCGGGTCGAAGCCGAGCACCAGCACGCCGGCGAAACTCAGCGCGATCGCCAGCCCGGTGCGCCAGCCGAAGCGTTCGCCGAGCACCCACCAGGCCAGCAGCGCGGTCATCGGCACGTAGCTCTGCAGCACGATCGCCGGCGACGACAGGTCGCCGGCCAGCTTCAGCGCCGAGAAGCTCAGCCCGAAATGCAGCACGCCGATGCACAGGCACGACGCGACCAGCCGCGGCCACTGCCCCGGCGCCGGTGCGCGCAGCACGAACACCAGCGGCAGCGCGAGCAGCGCGAAGCGCAGTGCGGTGAACAGGAATGGCGGGATCTCACGCAGCGCCAGCGCGGAGGTCAGGAAGTTGCCGGCCCACGCGACGCAGACCAGCAGCACCAGCACCAGGTCGCGGCCGCCGAGGCCGCGCGGCGCCGCCGGCACTAGTACGACCAGCCGAGCTTGCGGTAGCCCTTGGCCAGCACCCACGCCGGGCCGATCAGCAGGTAGGTCAGGTCGGTCAGGAAGCTCGGCTTGCGCCCTTCGATCTTGTGGCCGACGAACTGGCCGATCCACGCGACGACGAACACCGCGATCGCGACGGCCAGCAGCACCTGCGTGCCGAACGCCTCGTGGATCGCGCGGGTCAGCAGCCCCATCGCGACGAACACCGCCACCATGCCGAGGCCGAGCCGGCGCGAGTGGCGGTAGTAGAACAGCGCCGCGGCGACCATCGCCGCGCCGGCCCAGATGCCCGGGCGGAACCAGCTGCCCGGCGCGGGAATGCACCACAGCAGCGCTATCACGCTCCACAGGATCGCCGGCACGCAGATCACGTGGATCAGCTGGTTGGTCGGGTTGCGGTGGTCGCCGGAGTAGCTGGCGAACCAGCGGTCGATCGGGCGGTCCAGCGGCTGGGGCGAAGCGTCGGCGAGCGTGCTCATGGCGGACTCGGGCGAAGGCGCGGCGGGCGGGTGCCCAGTATGCGCCGGCGCGCCCGCGGCAGCGCTAGCGGTGGTCGCGATGGCGCCGGAACACCAGCACCCCGATCGCGACGGCGACGAACAGCAGCGTCGCCGCGAGCCACTGGTCGAACGCGAAGCGCAGCGCCAGCGCCAGCGCGAGCAGCGCGCCGACGCCGATCCGCGCGCGGTCGCTGGCGTCGGCGCCGAGCACGAACCACGCGCCGAGCCCGAGCCCGGCGCCGGCGGCGATCAGCTCGTAGGCCATCGCCGTGCCGCTCAGTCGATCGAAATGCCGGCCAGCTTCTGCAGCGCTTCGGCGTACTTGGCGCGGGTGCGCTCGATGACCTCGGCCGGCAGGCGCGGGCCCGGCGGCGTCTTGTCCCAGCCCAGCGTCTCCAGGTAATCGCGGACGAACTGCTTGTCGTAGCTCGGCGGGCTGGTGCCGACCTCGTACTCGTCGGCGGGCCAGTAGCGCGAGGAGTCCGGCGTCAGCATCTCGTCCATCACGTACAGGCGGCCGTCGGCGTCGGTGCCGAACTCGAACTTGGTGTCGGCCAGCAGGATGCCGCGCTGCGCCGCGTAGTCGCGCGCGAACGCGTACAGCCGCAGCGTCGCGTCGCGGACCTGCTCGGCCAGCTCCGCGCCGACCGTGCGCACGGCGGTGTCGAAGTCGATGTTCTCGTCGTGGTCGCCGACGGCGGCCTTGGTCGACGGGGTGAAGATCGGCTCGGCCAGCTGCTCGGCCTGGCGCAGGCCGTCGGGCAGCGCGATGCCGCTGACCCGGCCGGTGCGCTGGTAGTCCTTCCAGCCGCTGCCGATCAGGAAGCCGCGCGCGATGCACTCGATCGGCACGGGCTTGAGCCGGCGCGTCACCACCGCGCGGCGGGCGTACAGCGCGGCGTCCACGCCGGCGGGCAGCACCGACGCGACGTCGATGCCGGTCAGGTGGTTGCGCACGATGTGCTCGGTCTTGCCGAACCAGAAATTGCTGATCTGGCACAGCATCTCGCCCTTGCCCGGGATCGGGTCGGGCAGCACCACGTCGAACGCGCTCAGGCGGTCGGTGGCGACCATCAGCAGGTGGCCGAGGTCCGACGCGGCGCCCGGCGGCAGCGGGTCGGGCAGGCGGTCGGCGGGCAGGTCGAAGACGTCGCGGACCTTGCCGCGGTGGCGCAGCGGCAGGCCGGGCAGGTCGGATTGAAGCAGGGTCGTGGACAACGCGAAGGCCCCCAGGCAAGACACGGGCCCCGTCGCCGCTCCGCGCGCGGGCGCGACGGGGCCGGGCAGTGTACGCCGGTCGGGACGGGCCGGGCAGTTACACTCGCGACACGGTCCGGATGCGGATGAACGGGGCAGCATCGATGGCGGGGAAACGCTGGTACGGCAAGCTGCTTGGGCTGTTCGCCGGCGCCGCGCTGATGCGCACGAACCCGCTGTTCGGCGCGGTCGTCGGCCTGCTGATCGGGCACGCGTTCGACATCGACTGGTTCCGGCTGCGCCGTGACAACCCGTACGCGGTGCTCGGCCTGACGT
Organism: Cognatilysobacter tabacisoli; assembly: GCF_003586305.1. Classification (GTDB taxonomy): domain Bacteria; phylum Pseudomonadota; class Gammaproteobacteria; order Xanthomonadales; family Xanthomonadaceae; genus Cognatilysobacter_A; species Cognatilysobacter_A tabacisoli. The sequence continues at coordinate 675,791 of NZ_KZ987400.1, forward strand.
CCGACGCCAGCGATGCCGAGGTCGACCAGGCCTACCGCCGGCTGATCTCGCAGTACCACCCGGACCGCTTCAACGGCGCGGCCGACGAGCTGCGCCGGCAGGCCGAAACGCGCGCCGGTGAGATCAATGCCGCGTACGACCGGATCAAGACGCTGCGCAAGCGCTGAGCCTCGCCGGCGTCGGCATCATAGAAAAAGGCCCGACCCATCGAGGGGCCGGGCCTTCGCATGCGAGGCGACGCGGGCATGCCGCCGCGGATCAGAACCGGTAGCTGGCGGTGATGCGCAGGCTGTCGAGCTCGATGTCGGTGTCGCTGCGGCGGAAATCCGTGCCGTTCGGGTTCTGCAGGATGAACGGGTTGGTCGCCGGCGCCGGGCCGGCGGCGCGGACGCGGTAGTCGCCGTCGTCGAGCTCGGTGCGCAGGTACTCGACGCCGACCGTGAACGCCTGGCCGAAGCGACGCTCGTAACCGAGGCCGAGCTGGTGGCCGGATGCATCGGTGTCGCCGTTGTTGGTGAACGTGTTGACGCCGTTGCTGGTCGCGAACGTGTTCTCGATGCTGGCGCGCGCGCCGCCGGCGGTCGCATAGACCAGGTTGGCCTCGTCGTCGCCGACGACCACGCCGATACGCGCGCGCAGGGCGGCGATGCCGTCGATCTTGCGCAGCATCGAGTAGCGCGCCGGCGTGGTGCTGAAGGCCGAGACCGCGTCGCGCGCGTCCATCAGTCCGTACTCGCCGACCACGCCGAAGACGAAGCGGTCGAACTGCCAGTCGTAGCCGGCGCGCAGGCCCCAGTCGGCGCCGCCGGTGTTCTCCGCGCAGCCGCCGGCCGGCGTCGCCGTCTGCGCCACGCCGTTGCAGAAGCCCGGCGAGAACGCATCGGCGCCGGCGCCGGTGCGCACCGTGTCGTTGAAGTTGCCGTCCAGGTTGGTGTCGAACAGGAAGCGGTCGCTGTCGCCGTTGTCGGGCTTGTCGACGATGCCGGCGTACGCGCCGACGTAGCCGCCGTTCCAGCTGCCCTTGGCGTCCTGCGCGTTGGCCAGCGGTGCCGCGGCGACCAGCAGGCCAGCCACCAGCGCCGCGCTCATCCGATTCAGTTTCATGTGGTCTCTCTCCGTGTGATGTCGTGCGGGGTGCCGTGATGGCGGCATTGCGCGGCCCGTCCCATGCCGGTCCGCTGTGCCTGTTTACGTGAGGCTGCGGCGAGCGGATGCGTGCCGCGCGCGACGCAGCGGGTTTGGCGCGGCCACTCAAGGCGGCGACAATGGCGTCCTTCGCCCGCCCGAGCGCCGCCCATGCAGTCGACCGTCATCGCTCCCTCGATCCTCTCGGCCAACTTCGCCCGGCTCGGCGACGAGGTCGACGCCGTGCTCGCCGCGGGCGCCGACTGGGTGCACTTCGACGTGATGGACAACCACTACGTGCCGAACCTGACCATTGGCCCGATGGTCTGCGAGGCGCTGCGCAAGCACGGCGTGACCGCGCCGATCGATGTGCACCTGATGGTCGAGCCGGTCGACCGCATTGTCCCGGACTTCGCCAAGGCCGGCGCGTCGATCATCAGCTTCCATCCGGAGGCCAGCGCGCACGTGCACCGCACCGTGCAGCTGATCAAGTCCCACGGCTGCCAGGCCGGCCTGGTGCTGAACCCGGCCACGCCGATCGAGGTGCTCGACTGGGTGCTCGACGAGCTCGACCTGGTGCTGGTGATGTCGGTCAACCCGGGCTTCGGCGGGCAGAGCTTCATCCCGTCTGCGCTGGAAAAGCTGCGCCGCGTGCGCGAGCGCATCGACCGCAGCGGCCGGCCGATCCGGCTGGAGATCGACGGCGGGGTCAAGGCCGACAACATCGCGCAGATCGCCGCCGCCGGCGCCGACACCTTCGTCGCCGGCTCGGCGATCTTCAACGCGCCGGGCGCGGCCGAGCACGGCTACGCCGACATCGTCGGGCGCATGAAGGCCGCGGTCGCCGCGATCCGCTGACGCGCGCCAAAAAGAAAGCGGCAGGCCCCGGGGAAGGCCCGCCGCTGGAAGATTGGAGGCAATCCCGCCTCCTTCCGTCGTCCTTGCGATGGCCTCCCATGCTCCGCACGGGCGATGACGCGGTGATGACAGCGCGGCCTCGCGCGGAGTTCACGGCGGCCGCGCGCGTCGCTGCTAGCCTGCGATGCCCCGTCCCCCGCCGAGATCGTCCCCGATGCCACGCTGGCGCCTGATCCTCAACGGCAAGTCCGCCGGCGACGATGCGCTGCGCGACGCGGTGATGGCGCTGCGCGCGCGCGGCGTCGAGCTGGACGTGCGGGTCACGTGGGAATCCGCCGACGCCGAACGCTACGTCGCCGAGGCCATCGCCGACGGCGTCGACACGATCATCGCCGCCGGGGGCGACGGCACGCTCAGCGAGGTCTCGACGCGGCTGGCGCGTCGCGACGCACCGGCCGATGCGCTGCCGTCGCTGGCGCTGGTGCCGCTGGGCACCGCCAACGACTTCGCCGCCGCGGCGGGGATTCCGCTCGAACCCGAGCGCGCGCTCGCGCTCGTGCTGGCGACGCCGCCGCGACCGATCGACCTGCTGCGGATCACCGCCGACGGCGGGGACCACTGGTGCGCCAACCTGGCCAGTGGCGGCTTCGGCACGCAGGTCACGGTCGAGACCGACGAGGGACTGAAGAAGATGCTCGGCGGCCTGGCCTACCTGCTGACCGGGATTTCGCGGCTCGGCAAGATCGATCCCGTGCCGGCGCAGGTGCGCGCGCCCGGGGTCGAGTGGCGCGGCGAGCTGATCGCGCTGGGCCTGGGCAACGGCCGCCAGGCCGGCGGCGGGCAGGCGCTGTGCCCGGAGGCGCTGGTCGACGACGGGCTGCTGGACCTGACCATCGTGCCGGAACTGTCCGGCGAGGTCGCCGCGACGCTCGGCACGCTGGTCAGCGAGGGCCGGCAGGCCGCGCTCGAGCGGGTCGCGATCCAGCACCGCGTGCCGTGGGTCGAGATCGACGCCGAGCCGGCGCTGACGCTGAACCTCGACGGCGAGCCCGTGGCCGCGCGCCGCTTCCGCATCGACTGCGTGGCCGGCCGCGTGCGCATGCACCTGCCGGCGGACTCGCCGCTGCGGCAGCCGCACGGTCCCCCCGTCGAGCCGGCGCCGCGCTGACCGGTGTGCGGCGCGGCGGTCCCGTCGCGCCGCCGCCGTCCAGCCGCTACAGTAGGCGCATGGACGTTCGCGCGACCCAGATGCTGCTGAATCCAGTGCTCCGTGCCGGCCACCCGGCGTGGCGATGGTGGCCGCAGGCCCGCCTCGCCGTCGCCCCGTCGCCCACCAAGGATTCGCCGCGTGATCTCGCCCGCCCAGTCGCAAGAGCTCTTCCAGCAGCAGGCCGCTGACGGCCACACCCGCATCCCGGTCGTCCGCGAGGTCCTGAGCGACCTCGACACGCCGCTGTCGGTCTACCTCAAGCTCGCCGACGGCACCCACACCTACCTGTTCGAGTCGGTCGAGGGCGGCGAGCGCTTCGGCCGCTACTCGATCATCGGTCTGCCGGCGCGACGCGTGTACGCGTTCGCCGGGCATTCGCTGTTCGTCACCGAGGACGGCGAGCTGGTCGAGTCGCGCGAGGTCGCCGACCCGTTCGCCGAGGTCGAGCGCCTGCGCGCGTCGCACTCGGTGCCGAAGATCCCCGGCCTGCCGGGCTTCACCGGCGGGCTGGTCGGCTGGTTCGGGTTCGAGTGCGTGCAGTACATCGAGTCGCGGCTGGCCGCGGCCGGGCACGACAAGCCCGACGAACTGGGCACGCCCGACATCCTGCTGATGCTCAGCGAAGAGCTGGCGGTGTTCGACAACCTCAAGGGCCGGCTGTACCTGATCGTGCACGCCGACCCGCGCGAACCGCGCGCGTTCGCCCGCGCGCAGCGCCGGCTCGACGAGCTGACCCACCGCCTGCGGCAGGGCGGCCCCGGCTACCCGGAGACGCGCGACGCCAACGTGCTCGACGAGGCCGACTTCGTGTCCGGCTTCACCCGCGACGGCTTCATCGCCGCGGTCGAGAAGTCCAAGGAGCTGATCCGCGCCGGCGACATCTTCCAGGTCGTGCTGAGCCAGCGCCTGTCAGTGCCGTTCAAGGCGCGGCCGATCGACGTGTACCGCGCGCTGCGCGCGCTGAACCCGTCGCCATACATGTACTACCTCGACGTCGGCGGCACCCAGGTGATCGGCTCGTCGCCGGAGATACTGGTCCGGCTCGAGGGCGGCGAGGTCACCGTGCGCCCGATCGCCGGGACCCGCCCGCGCGGCGCCACGGCCGAGCAGGACCAGGCGCTGGAGGCCGAGCTGCTGGCCGACCCCAAGGAGCGCGCCGAGCACCTGATGCTGATCGACCTGGGTCGCAATGACGTCGGCCGCGTCGCGCAGCCCGGCACGGTCGAGGTCGGCGAGCAGTTCGTGATCGAGCGCTACAGCCACGTCATGCACATCGTCAGCGAGGTCACCGGCCGCCTGCGCGACGGGCTCAGCTACGCCGACGTGCTGCGCGCGACGTTCCCGGCCGGCACGGTCAGCGGCGCGCCGAAGATCCGCGCGCTCGAGGTCATCCGCGAGTTCGAGCCGGTCAAGCGCAACGTGTACTCCGGCGCGGTCGGCTACATCGGCTGGCACGGCGACGCCGACACCGCGATCGCGATCCGCACCGCGGTGATCCAGGACGGCCGCCTGCACGTGCAGGCCGGCGCCGGCATCGTCTACGACTCCGACCCCGCGGCGGAGTGGGACGAGACGATGAACAAGGGCCGCGCGCTGTTCCGCGCGGTCGCGCAGGCGGCGCAGGGGCTGTGAGCGCGCGCAACCCCGCCGCGGGCGCCCGCGCGTTGCATTCAGGGCGCCGACGCGGCGCGACCGATTCGACAAGGAGTCCGACCATGCACCGCACCCTGATGATCCTGCTCGCCGGCTGGCTGCTGGTCGGCGCCGCGCACGCCCAGGTCAACGCCCTGCCGCCGACCCGGCACATCCTCGTCTACGGCGATGCGCAGGCGCGCGCGATCCCGGACCGGTTCCGCATCACCATCAACCTGCAGGCGGTCGACCTCGACGCCGACGCCGCGCGCAAGCGCGTCGAGGCCAGCCTGGCGCAGGTGCTGCGCCAGCTCGATACCGCCGGCGCGGAATCGAACGAGACCGTGGCGACTTCGCTGAAGATCGAGACGCGCCGGCGCTACGACGACCAGCTCCGCGAAGAGGTCTTCATCGGCACGTCGGTGAACCGCAGCGTCACCGCCCGCTTCGACGCGAAGGAAAAGCTCGAGCGCTTCATCGCCTCGGTGCAGACCTCGAAGGAGCTGACGATCGGCGGCGTCGACACCGAGCTCGCCGGCGAGCCGGCCCTGCGCGCGGCGCTGCGCGAGAAGACGATCGCGTCGACTCGCGAAAAGGCCGAGGTCATCGCGCGCGCCTACGGTGCGCGGCTCGGCGGCGTCTACAGCGTGTCCGATGTGGCCCCGCAGTTCGAGTACGGCGTTCGCGAAGGCCGCTGGCCGGCGCTGTACGAATGGCGCGGCCGCGCCGGTGCGCAGTCGCTCGACCGGATCGAAATCAGCGGCACGCGCATCTCGCCCGAGCAGGCCGAGTCGTTCCGCACCGGCTACGTCACCTACACCGACAAGATCTACACCGTGTTCCTGCTGGCGGACTGACCCATGCTGTTGATGATCGACAACTACGACAGCTTCACCTGGAACCTCGTCCAGTACCTGCAGTCGCTCGGGGCCGAGGTGCGGGTGGTGCGCAACGACGAGCTGACCGTGCCGCAGATCCGCGCGCTGCAGCCCGATCGCATCGTGATCTCGCCCGGGCCGTGCACGCCGAACGAGGCCGGGGTGTCGGTCGACGTGATCCGCGAGCTCGGCGCCGACACGCCGATCCTCGGCGTTTGCCTCGGCCACCAGTCGATCGGCCAGGCCTACGGCGGCGACGTGGTGCGGGCCAAGACGATCATGCACGGCAAGACCTCGCGCATCCGCCACGCCGGGCGCGGCGTGTTCGCCGGCCTGCCCGACGCGTACGAGGCTACGCGTTACCACTCGCTGGTGGTGGCGCGCGACACGCTGCCCGATGCGCTCGAGGTCACCGCCTGGACCGACGCCGACGACGGCGGCTTCGACGAGATCATGGGGCTGCGGCACCGCGAGCATCCCGTCGAGGGCGTGCAGTTCCACCCCGAGTCGATCCTGACCGAGCACGGCCACGCGCTGCTGAATAACTTCCTCGAGCGCTGACGGCCGCCCGTCACCGCCGACCCGATACGACGCACGGACCCGCCATGCCCCTGACCCCGCAAGAAGCGCTGCAGCGCACGATCGAGCACCGCGAGATCTTCCACGACGAGATGGTCGACCTGATGCGCGCGGTGATGCGCGGCGAGGTCTCGTCGGTGATGACCGCGGCGATCCTGACCGGCCTGCGGGTCAAGAAGGAGACCGTCGGCGAGATCGCCGGCGCGGCCAGCGTGCTGCGCGAGTTCGCGCGTCCGGTCGACGTCGCCGATCGCACCCACCTGGTCGACATCGTCGGCACCGGCGGCGACGGCGCGCACACGTTCAACATCTCCACCGCCAGCATGTTCGTCGTCGCGGCGGCCGGGGCGAAGGTCGCCAAGCACGGCAACCGCAGCGTGTCGTCGAAGTCCGGCAGCGCCGACGTGCTCGAGGCGCTCGGCGCGGCGATCGAGCTGCAGCCGGAGCAGGTCGCGCGCTGCATCGACGAGATCGGCATCGGCTTCATGTTCGCGCCGGTGCATCACCCGGCAATGAAGGCGGTCGCGCCGGTGCGGCGCGAGATGGGCGTGCGCACGATCTTCAACATCCTCGGTCCGCTGACCAATCCGGCCGGCGCGCCGGCGATCCTGATGGGCGTGTTCCACCCGGACCTGGTCGGCATCCAGGTGCGCGTGCTGCAGGAGCTCGGGGCGCAGCGCGCGCTGGTCGTGTGGGGTCGCGACGGCATGGACGAACTGTCGCTTGGCGCCGGCACCCTGGTCGGCGAACTGCGCGACGGCGTGGTGCGCGAGTACGAGCTCCACCCCGAGGACTTCGGCATCACGATGGCGCACAGCCGCAACCTGCGCGTCGAGGACGCGATCGAATCGAAGGCGATGGTGCTGCAGGCGCTGTCCGGCGCGGACGGCCTGCCGCGCGAGATCGTCGCGTTCAACGCCGGCGCCGCGCTGTACGTGGCCGGCGTGGCCGACAGCATCGGCGACGGCATCGCGCAGGCGCGCGCGGCGATCGCGTCCGGCGCGGCGCGTGCGCGGCTGGACGCGTTCGTTGCGTTGACCCGGTCGCTGGCTGCAGCGTGAGCGCGGGGTCTGCGATCATGCCCGCCCCGCACCGGACCACTTGCCGATGAGCCCCGCGTTCGCCCGCCTGCCCGAACCGCCGTACTACGCGGTGATCTTCGCCTCGCTGCGCAACGGTCACGACGAGGCCGGCTACCAGGCCGCGGCCGAGCGCATGATCGAGCTCGCCGCGCAGCAGCCCGGGTACCTCGGCGCCGAGTCGACGCGTGGCGCCGACGGCTTCGGCATCACCGTGTCGTACTGGGACAGCGAGGCCGCGATCGTCGCGTGGAAGCACCAGGCCGAGCACGCGGCCACCCGCGCGCACGGGCGCACGCACTGGTACGAGCATTTCGAACTGCGCGTGGCGAAGGTCTCGCGGGCGTATGGAAAGCCCGCCCCCAGCGTCACCAGGTCGCCACCATGAAGAATGCCGCGCGGGCGGCCTGCGTCGGTAGACAGCAGCGTGCACTCCCACGGGTTCATCGCCCCCGGAACGCAATGCGCAATAGCCCCTCTATCGAACACGCGCACCACACCATGACTGGATTGAACGCATGAGCGACATCCTCAACACCATCCTCGCGCGCAAGCACGAGGAGATCGAGCAGCGCAGCCGCGTGCGCTCGCTGGCCGACCTGCGCGCGCGTGCGGCGGTGCAGCCGGGCACCCGCGGATTCGTCCGTGCGATCCAGCGCCGCCTCGACGCCGGCGACGCCGCCGTGATCGCCGAGATCAAGAAGGCCAGCCCGTCGAAGGGGGTGATCCGCAAGGACTTCCACCCCGCGCAGATCGCCGCCAGCTACGAGCGCGGCGGCGCGGCCTGCCTGTCGGTGCTGACCGACGTGGACTTCTTCCAGGGCAGCAACCTGTTCCTCGGCGAGGCGCGCGGCGCCTGCTCGCTGCCGGTGATCCGCAAGGACTTCATCGTCGATCCGTACCAGGTGTACGAGGCGCGGGTGATCGGCGCCGACGCGATCCTGCTGATTGTGGCCGCGCTCGAGGACGGGCCGATGATCGAGATGGCCAACCTCGCCCACGAGCTCGGCATGGACGTGCTGGTCGAGGTGCACGACATCGACGAGCTCGAGCGCGCGCTGCAGACCGACTGCCAGCTGATCGGCGTCAACAACCGCAACCTGCGCACGTTCGAGGTGTCGCTCGAAACCACGCTCGCGCTGAAGCAGGCGGTGCCGCCGGACCGCACCCTCGTCACCGAGAGCGGCATCGCGACGCGCGACGACGTGCAGCGCATGCGCGCCGCCGGCGTGCATAGCTTCCTGGTCGGCGAGACCTTCATGCGCGAGCCCGATCCCGGGGTCGCGCTGCAGCGCCTGTTCGCGGCGTGAGGGCGCGGGCGTGAGCGTCAAGGGCCGCCAGTACCCGAAGTCGCAGGCCGGCGCGCCGCTGGTCGTGTTCGACTTCGACCACACGCTGTACGACGGCGATTCCGGCAGTCATCTGTTCAAGTGGCTGATCCGCCGCGCGTGGTGGCGCACGCTGCTCGCGCTGCTGGCGGCGCCGCTGTTCGCCCCGATGATCGCGTTCCTGCCGACGCGGCGGCGCGGCATCGGCGCGTTCGTGTGGATCGGCACGGTCGGCTTCCACCGCCGCCGCGACCTCGACGAGCTGATCGCGCGCTACGTGGCCAAGCACCGCGACGCGATCCGCCCGCGCCTGCTGCCGATCGCGCTCGACGTGCTGCACCGCCATCGCGAGGCCGGCGACCGCGTGGTCGTCGCCACCGGCGCGCCGCCGGAGCTGGCGCGCGCGATCCTGTCGTTCGTCGCGCACGAAGACGTGCCGGTGGTCGGGACCGAAGTCGGCCCGCGCCTCGGCGCGGTGGTGGCCACGCGCCACTGCCACCACGAGATGAAGCTGACGATGCTGCGCGAGGCCGGCTTCCACGGCGACGTCGCGACCGCCTACACCGACAGCAGCGCCGACCTGCCGCTGCTGCGCGCGGCGCGCGCGCCGGTGGTGGTCAATCCGAAGGCCTCGCGCGTGGCGATGTTCCGCGCCGAGCTGCCGCCGGGCACGCCGATACTCAACTGGGGCTGCCCGGGACGCGCCGGCGAGCCGGTCACGCCGCGCTGATCGCCGCGCGCGACGCGGTGTCCTCCGGCGTCGGCTTGCGCGGGGCTGAGGCGATCAGTCGCCCAGGCGCTTGATCAGGTGCTGCGAGCCGTCGCTGAAGCCGCAGCACTGGTAGAACGCATGCGCCCCTTCGCGGGCGGCGCTGGCCGTGACTTCGACCCGGACCGCGCCGGCGCGGCGGGCGATGCCCTCGACCTCGCGCAGCAGCCGGCGGCCGATGCCTTGGCCGGCGCAGTGCGGCGACACGACCAGGGCATTGATGCGGGCCAGGTCGGCGCCGCGGGTGATCGAGAAGCGCACGTCGAGCGCTGCCAGCCCGCACGCCATGCCGTCGATCTCGGCGATCAGCAGGTGCTGGCGCGGGTCCTGGCGGACGTGGAGGATGCGGTCACCGGCTTCCTCGCGGGTGCACGGGTAGCCGAGCACGTCGAGCAGGGTCGCGACGTCGCAGGCGTCGCCGAGCGCCGCCTCGCGCACGGTGATCGCGCTGGCGACGGACACGGCGACCGGCTCCATCAGCGGGTGCCGTACAGCACGACGGTCTTGCCGCGGGCGTGCAGCTTGCCGTCGGCCTGCAGCTTCTTCAGGACGCGACCGGCCATCTCGCGTGAGCAGCCGACCAGCCGCGACAGCTCCTGCCGCGACACGCGCAGCTGGGTGCCCTGCGGGTGGCTCATCGCCTCGGGTTCTTTGGCCAGGTCATGCAGCGCGCGCACGATCCGGTCGGTGACGTCGAGGAACGCCAGGCGGCCGGCCTTGCGGCTGGTGTCGAGCAGGCGGCGGGAGATCTGCGCGGCGATCGAATACAGCAGCTTCGGCGCGTCGAGCGACAGCCGGGTCAGCAGCAAGTCGTAGAAGCGCTCGTGGCCGATCTCGGCCAGCTCGCACGCGCTGCGGGTGCGCAGGATCACCTCGCGCTGGTCGTTCTCGACGAACAGGCCGAGCTCGCCGACGAATTCGCCCGGGCCGAGGTAGCCCAGCACCAGCTCACGGCCGTCGTCCTCCTCGGTGATGATGCTGACCGAGCCGGACACGACGTAGTAGAGGGTCGTCGCCGGATCGCCGGGGCGGAACACGTCGGTGCGCGACGGGTAGCGGCGGCGGTGGCAGTGGGCGAGGAAGCGCTCGATCGTCGCCCCGTCGGGCAGCAACGGGCTGTGGGTGCGGTGCAGGGCAATCAATTCGGTGTCCGTCCAGGCAAGGGATGGGCGGGGGGTAATCGGGGCGAGCTTAGGGCGAAAGCGTGTCGACCCGCAAATTGGGTCAGTTGTTGTCCATCCGCGGCAGTCCCCCGCGTCGTTGCGCGGCCGGCGCGCGTGAAGGCCCTTCGTTTCCCCCCGGGGTCAATTGCCGCATAATCCCCGGCCTCCACCGCCAGACCGGAATCCCCCCATCGTGGTCAAGCCGTTGCCGCGCCTGAGGTTGCAGGGTTTCAACAACCTCACGAAGGCCCTCTCGTTCAATATCTACGACGTGTGCTTCGCCGCGTCCGAGGACGAGCGTCGCCGCTACATCGATTACATCGACGAGGCCTACAACGCCGACCGCCTGACCCAGATCCTGACGGACGTGGCGGAGATCATCGGGGCGAACATCCTCAACATCGCGCGTCAGGACTACGACCCGCAGGGCGCGTCGGTGACGATCCTCATCTCCGAGGAGCCGGTCATCGACAAGAAGGACGCGGGCAAGGAGATCATCTCCGACGCCGTCGTCGCGCACATGGACAAGTCGCACATCACGGTGCACACGTACCCGGAGACCCACCCGGACAACGGCATCGCGACGTTCCGGGCCGACATCGACGTGGCCACCTGCGGCGTGATCTCGCCGCTGAAGGCGCTGAACTACCTGATCGAGAGCCTCGAATCGGACATCGTGATCATGGACTACCGGGTCCGTGGCTTCACCCGCGACGTAAAGGGCCGCAAGCACTACATCGACCACAAGATCAATTCAATCCAGGACTACCTGGCCAAGAACGTCAAGTCGCGCTACGAGATGCTCGACGTCAACGTCTACCAGGAAAACATCTTCCACACGAAGATGCACCTGAAGGAATTCGACCTCGACAACTACCTGTTCGAGGAGAAGGCCAAGAACCTGTCGTTCAAGGAGCGCATGAAGATCGAGGCGCGCCTGCGCCGCGAGATCGAAGAGCTCTACCACGGGCGCAACCTGGTCGACTGATCGACGCGCCCCGTTCGCCGCCTGCGTGGCGATGCGTGCAACGAAAAGGCCCCGGATCCGGGGCCTTTTTCATGGGGCCGCAGGGGGCTACGAAGCGGGACGCCGCTTTGTTGCCGAAACGCGCGCGGGGCGCGTGGTCCGTGGACTCACACGCGGTAGGCGACGGCCTTCATCAGGTTCGACGCGGCGGCCATGACGCCCGGGACCGGCGCCGGGAGCCGGCGCGCACCGGCGGACTCGGCGTGGTCGGCGTGGCGCGCCTCGTCGGCCTTCATGACCTGCAGGATCGCGCGGCTGCGCGCGTCCGCGGCCGGCAGCGTGTCGAGGTGGTGGTCGATGTGGGCCTCGACCTGGCGCTCGGTTTCGACCACGAAGCCGAGGTTCCACCCATCGCCGCGCAGCCCGGCCAGCACGCCGATCGCGTAGCTGCCCGCGTACCAGACCGGATTGAGCAGGCTGGGCCGGCTGTCGAGCTCGACCAGGCGGTCGGCACACCAGGCCAGGTGGTCGGTCTCCTCCTGCGCCGCATCGAGCAGGTGCTCGCGCGTACCGGGGTCGCGCGCGACGGCGGCCTGGCCCATGTACAGCGCCTGCGCGCAGACCTCTCCGACGTGGTTGATGCGCATCAGCCCGGCGGCGTGGCGGCGCTCGGGCTCGTCGAGCACCACGTCTGGCACGTCGGCGGCCGGGTTGGCGCGTTGGGCGGGCGGCGCGCCGTGCACGGTTTCCAGCGCGCGCTGGACGTCGGACAGCAGTCGGTCGAAAGGCGAGAGCGAGCGCGAGGTCATGCGCGAAGTCTACGCCGGCGGCGGCGGGCCGCTGTCGACGGCGATGACCGCGGCGGCGAGGAATTCGAGCGGGTGCTGCACCGGCAGGTGCGTGCCGTTGGCCAGGTGCAGCCGGCATCCGATATTGGCGCTGAGCACCGCGACGACGCCGCTGCGCGCGATCTGCTCCAGCAGCGGCGCGCGCAGCGCGGCGGCCCGGGTCGGATCGGTCAGCATCTGCGTGCCGGCGGCGCCGCAGCAGCCAAAGCCCGCGTCGAGTTCGATCACCGTCAGTCCCGGCACCCGGGCGAGCAGCCGCCCCAGCGCCGGCACCGCCTGCCGGTCGCGCCGCTGGGTGCACGGCAGGTGCAGGCCGATGCGCAGGTCGCGCCGGGCGAACTGCAGCGCAGGCGCCGCGCGCTCGAGCCACGCCACCGCGTCGAGCACCTCGTGCGTGTCGCCCACGGAGTCGCGGAGCGCCTCGCGGCAGCCGCTGGCAAGGGTCAGCACCGGGCTCTGTCCGGCGAACGCGGCGCGGTTGCGGACGCCCAGCCGGGCGGCGCCCGTCGCATCGCCGGCGTGCGCGTGCACGGCGCCGCAGCACCCCTGGCCCGCAGGCACATGCAGGGCCAGGCCCGCGGCCCCGCACAGCCGCGCCAGCGCGTCGCGGAGCGGCGCTTCGTAGCTGTCGGCGATGCAGCCCACGAACACCGCGGGGTCGGCAGCGCCGCGTGCGGGGCCGGCGGAACCGGGCGAGCGGCGCCCGCGCCGCGGCGGACGCGGCAGCCAGCGCAGCGCCGGCGGAAGCGCGGGATACAGCGCCCGGTACAGCGCCAGGCCGCCGCGCAGGGATCGCGGGCGTCGCACCATCGCTTCGGCGAGCCGCTGGCGCCACGCCGGCGCAACGCGGTCGCGCTGGCGAACCCGCGCCGTATCAAGCAGTTCGCCGTACGGCACGCCGGCCGGGCAGACGGACTCGCAGCGCCCGCAGGCCAGGCAGTGGTCGAGGTGGGCGTCGCCGGTCGGCCCGGGCTCAAGCTCACCGGTGGCCCAGGCCCGCATGAGTGCGATGCGGCCGCGCGGGGATTCGGCCTCCTGCCGCGACAGCGCGTACGTCGGGCACGCCGGCAGGCACAATCCGCACTGCACGCAGCGGTCGGCCATCGCCACCAGCGGGTCGGCGGACGGCGGGCAGGGCGGGGCGGGCATGGGCCGCGATGCTAGCACGGGGGTCTAGCCCGACTTGCGGCGATCCGGATCGCCCGCTATCATTCCGCCTCTTTCGTTCCGCAATCACACAACGCGCGGCGAAATTCCGCCCCGCGGCCCGCCCGGGCCGTGCGCGGAATCAGCCCGACCAGGTGCCCATAACGCCGTCATGAAGACTTTTACTGCTAAGAACGAGACCGTCCAGCGCGACTGGTACGTCGTCGATGCCGAGGGCAAGACCCTTGGTCGCCTGGCCTCCGAGCTCGCCCGCCGCCTGCGCGGCAAGCACAAGCCGGTCTACACCCCGCACGTCGACACCGGCGATTACCTGGTGGTGATCAACGCCGAGAAGATCGCGGTCACCGGCAACAAGCTGGCCGACAAGCAGTACCACCGCTTCACCGGCTACATCGGCAACCTGAAGACCGAGACGCTCGCCCAGGCGCTCGAGCGCCACCCGGAGCGCGTCCTCGAGACCGCCGTGAAGGGCATGCTGCCGAAGAACCCGCTCGGCCGCGCGATGTACCGCAAGCTCAAGGTCTACAAGGGCTCCGAGCACCCGCATTCGGCCCAGCAGCCGCAGAAGCTGGACATCTAAGGCACGCACATGGCAACCACCCAGAACTACGGCACCGGCCGCCGCAAGTCGTCCACCGCTCGCGTGTTCCTGCGCAAGGGCGACGGCAAGATCACCATCAACCAGCGTTCGATCGAGGAGTTCTTCGGTCGCGAGACGGCGCGCATGATCGTGCGCCAGCCGCTCGAGCTGACCCAGTCCACCGACAAGTTCGACGTGACCGTGACGGTCGCCGGCGGCGGCATCACCGGCCAGGCCGGCGCGATCCGCCTCGGCATCGCCCGCGCGCTGGTCGAGTACGACGAGACGCTGAAGTCCGACCTGCGCAAGGCCGGCTTCATGACCCGCGACGCCCGCGAAGTCGAGCGCAAGAAGGTCGGCCTGCACAAGGCACGCCGCGCCACCCAGTTCTCCAAGCGCTAATCACTGCGCTAAAATCGGTTCCATAGCCCCGTCGCCAAGCGGTAAGGCACCTGACTCTGACTCAGGCATTCGGTGGTTCGAATCCATCCGGGGCTGCCAGATCCAACAAACGACCCGCCGAAAGGCGGGTTTTTTGTTGGCTGCGCGCGCAACGCCAGCATCGTCGCGGCGCCACAGCTGGGCCCGGCACGGTGGGTGACGGTCGCCGCGGCATCGTCTGTCGCGAGCGCTGCGCTCACCACAGCGCGCGTTTTTCGTGTCCGCACGCCGACAGCACGAACGGCACGGTTGTCGCCGGTCGCGAAGCCCAAGTTACAATTGAAACCATCGCGCCGAGGCGCCCGACAGTGGAGTTGCGATGAAGCTGGGATCCCTGAAGGAAGGCGGCCGCGACGGCACGCTGATCGTCGTCTCGCGCGACCTGTCGCGCGCCGTGCGCGCTACCGGCATCGCCGACACGCTGCAGCGCGCGCTGGAGGACTGGTCGAACGTCGCGCCGCGTCTCAACGCGCTGTCCGATGCCCTGAACGCCGGCACCGCCGACGGCGCCTTCGACGTCGACATGTCGGCGCTCGCTGCGCCGCTGCCGCGCGCGTACGAATTCGTCGACGGCTCGGCGTACCTGCCGCACGTCGAGCGCGTGCGCCGCGCGCGCGGCGCCGAGGTGCCGGAGAGCTTCTACGTCGATCCGCTGATGTACCAGGCGGTGAGCGCCGGCTTCTACGGCCCGCGCGACCCGGTCCGCGTGCCGAGCGAGGAGTACGGCATCGATCTCGAGGCCGAAGTCGTGGCGGTCACCGACGACGTGCCGATGGCCGTCACGCCCGAGCAGGCCGCCGGCCACATCCAGCTGGTCGGGCTGGTCAACGACGTCTCGCTGCGCAACCTGATCCCGAACGAGCTCGGCAAGGGCTTCGGCTTCCTGCAGTCCAAGCCCCGCTCGGCGCTGAGCCCGGTGTTCGTGACGCCCGACGAACTCGGCGACGCGTGGCTCGACAGCAAGGTGCACCTGCCGCTGACCACGCACATCAACGGCGCCTGGTTCGGCGCGCCCGAGGCCGGCGTCGACATGCAGTTCAACTTCGGCCAGCTGATTGCCCATGCGGCCAAGACCCGTCCGCTGTCGGCCGGCACGATCGTCGGCTCCGGCACCGTCGCCAACGAGGACACCTCGCTCGGCGCCTCGTGCTTCGCCGAGAAGCGCACCGTGGAAACGCTCGAGACCGGCAAGCCGATCACGCCGTTCATGTCGTTCGGCGACGTCGTCCGCATCGAGATGCTCGACCGCGACGGCCACAGCGTGTTCGGCGCGATCGAGCAGCGGATCGACCGGGCCGGCTGAGCCGTTACCGGGCCGCGACCGCCGGATCGGCGGCCCTCCGTCCCCGGCGGCCGGCGACCGGCGCGACTGGGATCGCGGTAAGGTCGTGCTGCGGGCGGCGTTCGCATCGCCGCTGCCAGAGACCTGCCGCGCGGGCCCGCCATGGGGCCGCCGGCTGCCAGGGGACATCGACGACATGACGCGTGATCCGGCGCCCGCCAGCGAGCGCCTGCAGCTGTACTCGTACTGGCGCTCGAGCGCCGCCTACCGCGTGCGCATCGGCCTGAACCTCAAGGGCCTGCGCTACGAAACCACGCCGGTGCACCTGCTGCGCGGCGGTGGCGAGCAGCACGCCGCGCCGTTCCGCGACGCCAACCCGCAGGGCCTGGTCCCGGTGCTGCAGCACGGCGACCGGCGCATGCGCCAGTCGGTCGCGATCCTCGAGTACCTCGACGAGACCTGGCCGTCGCCGCCGCTGCTGCCGGTCGGCGCGCGCGAGCGCCAGCGCGTGCGCGCGCTGGCGCAGGTGATCGCGTGCGACGTGCACCCGCTCAACAACCTGCGCGTGCTGCAGTACTTCGAGCATACGTGGGGCGTGCCCCAGGCCGAGCGCGAGGTCTGGGTGCGGCACTGGGTTGCGGACGGCTTCGCGGCGATCGAGGCGATGCTCGCCGACCATCCGTCGACGGGGCGCTTCTGCGAAGGCGACATGCCGACGATCGCCGACTGCTGCCTGATCCCGCAGGTCTACAACGCGCGCCGCTTCGACGTCGACCTGTCGCCATACCCGACGATCCAGCGCATCGACGCGGCGTGCGTGGCGCTGCCGGCCTTCGATCTCGCCCGGCCCGAACTCCAGCCCGACGCGCCGCCGCAGTAAGCGATCGCGCGCAGTCCATCGCGCGCAGTCCGTCGCGCCGGCTTGGCCGGCGGGCGGCGAGGGTGCGGCGCCTCAGTGCGCCGACTGGGTGTCGAACACGTCGGCGTACGGGTCGTGCTCGCCGGTGCCGCCCTCGCTGAGGCGGAACTTCAGCGCGAGGCCGTCGCGCGAGTCGGCCGCGCGCAGCGCCTCTTCCATCTCGATGCGGCCTTCCTTGTAGAGGCGGAACAGGCACTGGTCGAAGGTCTCCATGCCTTCTTCCAGCGACTCCTCCATCGCCTGCTTGATCTCGTGCACCTGGCCGCGGCGCATCAGGTCGCGCACGTGCGGGGTGTTGATCAGCACTTCGGCGGCCGGCATGCGGCGGCCGTCGAGGCCGACCACCAGTCGCTGCGAAACGACGGCCTTCAGGTTCAGCGCCAGGTTCATCAGCACATTCTTGTGCGCCGACTCGTTGAAGAAGTTCAGGATGCGCTCGAGCGTCTGGTCGGCATTGTTCGAGTGCAGCGTCGCCAGGCACAGGTGGCCGGTCTCGGCGAATGCGATCGCCGCCTCCATCGTCGTCGCGTCGAGGATCTCGCCGATCAGGATCACGTCCGGCGCCTCGCGCATCGCGTTCTTCAGTGCGTTGTGGAACGCGTGCGTGTCGAGGCCCACTTCGCGCTGGTTGACGATCGACTTCTTGTGCCGGTGCAGGTACTCGATCGGGTCCTCGATCGTGAGGATGTGGCCCGACGTGTTGCTGTTGCGGTAATCGATCATCGACGCCAGCGTGGTCGACTTGCCCGAGCCGGTCGAGCCGACGATCAGCACCAAGCCGCGCGGCTCCATGATGATGCTCTTGAGCACCTGCGGCAGCTGCAGCTCCTCGATCGACGGGATCACGCTGCGGATCGCGCGGATTACCATGCCGACTTCGCCGCGCTGCTTGAACACGTTGATGCGGAAGCGCCCGGAGTCCTGCATGGCCAGCGCCATGTTCAGTTCGAGGTCGCGCTCGAACTGCGGCACCTGGCCTTCGTTCATCAGCGAATACGCGATCTTCTTGACCATGCCGGGCGGCAGGCCGGTGTTGCCGAGCGGATAGAGCTTGCCTTCGACCTTGATGTACACCGGCGCGCCGGTGGTCAAAAACATGTCAGACGCGTTCTTCTCCGTCATCAGCTTCAGGAAATAGCCGATGTCCATGCAGGCAACCCTCATTGGCGATGGCGTACCGTTGCAAGCACGCCGCCGGCTTCCGACAATGGCCGCGCGATACCCCGTCCGCCACGGCACCCCTATGAACCCAAGCTTCGCACATATTCGTTTCGGGCTGTTCGCACTGGTTCTCGCTTCGACATTGGTCGCATGCGCGAGCCTGCCGCCGCCGACCGGCGAGATCGCCGCGGCCCGCCAGGCGGTCGTGCGTGCCGAAGGCGCCGATGCGGACCAGTACGCCGGGCCGTCGATCAACGCCGCGCGCAGCGCCCTGTCGCAGGCCCAGTCGGCGCTCGCCGACGGGCGCGAGGACGATGCGCGCCGGCTGTCGCTGGCCGCCGCCGCCGACGCGGACCTCGCCTATGCGCGCAGCCGCGAGGCACTCGCCACCGCCGAGCTCAGCCAGCGGCGTGCCGAGGTGGCCGAACTGCAGCAGCGACTGCAGACGGGAGGCACGCCGTGATCGGCGGTCGTTCCGGAATGCGCACCCTGTGCGCGGCACTGCTCGTCGCGGCCCTGTCCCTGCCGCAAGCGGCGATCGCCCAGTCGGGTGACGCCTCCGCACGGCTCGGCGCACGGCTGACCGCGCTCGACGCGGACCCGCAGCTGGCGTCGCTGGCTGCATACGAGCGCCTGCAGGCGCGGCAGGCGCTCGACGCACTGCTGCAGGCCCGCGGACGCGCGCGCGACGGCGCCCTGTACGTGGCCGAGCGTCGCGTCGAGATCGCCGAGATCACCGCACGCACCCAGGCCACGCAGCGCGACATCGACCGACTGGACCGCGAGCGCTCGGAGCTGCTGGTCGAGGCCAGCCGCCAGGATGCGGCGCGCGCGCGTGCCGAGGCCGAGCGGCTGCGGATCGAGGCGCAGATCCAGGCCGAGGAGGCCGAGCGCCTGCGCCAGCAGGCCGCCAGCACCGACCAGGCGATGCAGGACGTCGAGGCCGCGCTCGAGGGCGTGGCCGGCGTGCAGGCCGCCAAGCTCAGTGCGGCGCGCGAGCGCGAACTGGCGCTGGCCCGCGAGGAGGCCGAACTGGTCGCCGGTGCGAAAGTGCCGGCGTCGACGCGGGACAGCCGCGGCGAGGTGTTCACGCTAGCGGGCGATGCGTTCGCGTCCGGCCAGGCGACCCTGACGGCCGCGGCGGCCGCGAGCGTCCGCGCGATCGGGGCCTACCTTCAGGCGGGCGCGGCGCTGGACGTGCGGATCGAAGGGCACACCGACAGCCAGGGTCAGCCGGCGGCGAACCAGGCGCTGTCGCAGCGTCGTGCCGACGCCGTGCGCGATGCCCTGGTGGCGGCGGGTGTCCCGCGCGCCCGGATCGAGTCGCGCGGGCAGGGCTCGGCAAAGCCGGTCGCCGACAACGCCAGCGCGGCCGGCCGTGCGAAGAACCGCCGCGTCGAGATCATCCTGAAGTCAAAATAGCGTTATGAATCAGTAGGATGACGTTAATCCTCCGGGCGAGCGGGCGGCGGGGCCCCCGCTCGTCGGCCGCGGGGCCGGATGACGCCGGCAACGGGTTGCCCCTGCCGGACTGGAGGAGTAGCTTCAATACCCCAAGCGGCCGGTAACCGCTTGGCGATGAGCCAGGCCGATGACGCAGCAGCCCAGCCAGAAGGATCCCGCCGCCGATCGCTCGGTGGCAGCGGTCCGGTTGAACCCGGCCCGCTGCGCCTCCTGGTCCATCCCAACGCCCCTCGCGAACGCCTCGGCCCGAACGGCCGGGGCGTTTTTGCGTGCGGGCGTCGCTCCCCGACAGCCCGGCCGATCCCGACCGGACTCCCTGACGTGCTGAAGGAGGCAAATCCATGTTCGAAGAACAGCCGCAGCGTGACATCGACGCCCTGATCAAGGCCGATCCGGAATTCAAGCAGCTCTACCAGCGCCACCGCGAACTCGACAAGAAAGTGCTCGATGCCGAGCTCGGCGTGCTCCCGATCGACGACATGCGACTGGGCCAGATGAAGCGGGAAAAGCTCGCGGCCAAGGAACGATTGATGCGCATCTACGAAGCACAGCACCACTGACAGCTGCATCCCGCCGCGGGCGGTGGTGGCCTCCCTCGTCGGCCACCACCGCCCGCGTTGCCTGGGGTGCGACGCCGCTCCCCACTCGCGGTCGGCGCCATCGCACCCGCCCCTGCCGCAACCTGATCGCGCTGCCCCCGCTTCGCGCCCCCGCTCGGGGTGCCCGCGCCGCGCCGCCGATGGAAAGGGGCCCGGGTAGAATCGACCGGTCCGCCGCGCCCGCGGCCCGAACCACACCGGTCCCTGCATGCCCATCCATTCCTCCGTCCTCGACCTGATCGGGGCGACGCCCGTCGTCCGCTCGCAGCGCCTCGACACCGGCCCGTGCGAGCTGTACTTCAAGCTCGAGTCGCAGAACCCCGGCGGATCGATCAAGGACCGCATCGGCCTGCGGATGATCGAGGCCGCGGAGCAGCGTGGCGACATCAAGCCCGGCGACACCCTGGTCGAAGGCACCGCGGGCAACACCGGCATCGGCTTGGCCCTCGTCGCCCAGCAGAAGGGCTACAAGCTGGTGCTGGTCGTGCCCGACAAGATGAGCCGCGAGAAGATCTTCAACCTCAAGGCGATGGGGGCGCAGGTGGTGCTGACCCGCTCGGATGTCGCCAAGGGCCATCCCGACTACTACCAGGACCTCGCCGAGCGGCTGGCCCGCGAGACGCCGGGCGCGTACTTCATCAACCAGTTCGGCAACCCGGACAACCCGGCCGCGCACGAGTTCGGCACCGGGCCGGAGATCCTCGCGCAGATGGCCGAGGTCGGCGGCCTCGACGCCATCGTGTTCGGCTGCGGCAGCTCGGGCACGATGACCGGCCTGTCGCGCTGCTTCGCGCAGCACTCGCCGCACACCGAGCTGATCCTCGCCGACCCCGTCGGATCCATCCTCGAGGAATACATCAACCGCGGCACGCTGTCGGACAAGTCGGCCAGCTGGATGGTCGAGGGCATCGGCGAGGATTTCCTGCCGCCGATCTCCGACTTCAGCCGGGTCAAGAAAGCCTATGCCATCAGCGACAAGGAAAGCTTCCTGACCGCGCGGGAGGTGCTGGCGAAGGAGGGCATCCTCGGCGGCTCCTCGTCGGGCACGCTGGTCGCCGCCGCGCTGCGCTACTGCCGCGAGCAGACCAAGCCGAAGAAGGTGCTGGTGTTCATCTGCGACACCGGCAACAAGTACCTATCGAAGATGTACAACGACTACTGGATGCTCGACAACGGCTTCCTCGAGCGCGAATCGACGAACGACCTGCGCGACCTGATCCTGCGGCCGTTCTCGCAGCGCGACACGGTGGTGGTGGGCCCGAAGGACCTGCTGGTCACCGCGTACCAGCGGATGAAGCTGTACGACGTGTCGCAGCTGCCGGTGATGGACGGCGACCAGCTGGTCGGCATCGTCGACGAGAGCGACGTGCTGCTGCACGTCTACGGCGACGAGGCGCGCTTCCGCGATCCGGTGTCGACGGCGATGGTCAGCAAGCTCGACAAGGTCGACGTGCGCTCGCCGATCGAAACGCTGCTGCCGGTGTTCGACCGCGGCCACGTGGCGATCGTCACCGAGGGCGAACGCTTCCTCGGCCTGATCACCCGCATCGACCTGCTGAACTTCCTGCGGCGCCGGGTGCAGTGACCGCGACGGCGTCACCGCGACTGCTGCCGGGCGATCGCCTGCCGGACGTCCTGTTGACGCCCTTCGACGGCGGGGCACGGGTCCGCCTGCATGCCGAGTTCGGCGGCCGCCCGCTGTGGCTGGCCATGCCCGCCGACGCGGCGCAGGCGTCGGCGCTGCCGGCGCCTGCTGCCGGGGTCGACGCGCTGTGCCTCGTGGTGGATGACGCGGTCGCCGGCGCGACTGGCTGGACGCGTTACCGCGTCGACGCGGCGTCGCGCGATGGCCTCGGAGCCGGGTGCCTGTGGGTCGCCGACGGCAACTTCCGTCTGCAGGAGCGCCGCGATCTGCCGCTGCACTCGCCGCTGCCGCGGCCCAGCGAGCCACCCGCGCTCGACGCCCCGGCGACGTGGTCGATCGCGCCGGTGCTGCAGATCCCGGGCGTTTTCGAAGTGGATTTGTGCGCCGAACTGGCCCGCCATCTCGTCGACGAATGCGGCGGTGGCGAGCCCTCGCGCGTGGTCGTGTACGAGGGCGGCCGCGCCCAACCGGTGGTCGACCCGTCCGTCAAACTTCGCAGCGAAACGCCGCCCCGCGATCCGGTGCTGGAGGCGCGCATGCACGAACGCGTGATGCGCCGCGCGCTGCCGGAAATTGCCCGCGCGTTCAACTTCGCCGTGATGCGCCGCGATCCGTTCAAGCTGCTGGCCTATCCGGCCGGTGCGGGCTATTTCCGCGCGCACCGCGACAACGACACCCCGGACGTCGCCCACCGCCGCTTCGCGCTGTCGGTCAACCTCAACGCCGGCGACTTCACCGGGGGACAGTTCCGGTTCCCGGAATTCGGCCCGCATCTGTACTCCCCGCCGACCGGCACCGCGCTGGTGTTTTCGTGCTCGCTGCTGCACGAGGTGGTGCCGGTCGAGCGCGGCGTCCGCTACGCGATGACAACCTTCCTCGCCTGACTCAGGGTGGTGCCCGGAGCCGTGCCGACAGGCCGTGTTCGTCCCCGCGGGCCAGCTCGCGCGCTGCCCATTCCACGCCGGCATCGATCGCTTCGCGACACCGCGCGTACGCGTCGTCGAGTTCCTGGCGGCGCGTCGCGGCGTCGAACGGCTGCGCCGCGTCCTTGGCGTAGCGGCCCATCAGGCCTGACGTTTCGATCCGCCGTTCGAGATCGTCGGGCGCTGCGAGCCCGAAGTGGCGGGCGAGCCGGCGTGTCGCGTCGGCCGGCGCCGCGAGCAGCGTCTCGAAATCCGCGTCGATCGCGCGCCCGGGCTGCGCAGCGGCCAGCGAGGCCCAGTGCAGGTGCGTCGCAAGCCAGGATCGCGCGAGCTGGCAGGCAGCGCCGTCGGCCGGCGGCAAGGGACTCGGGCGGAGCCGTTCGGCCAGCGCGGCGTCGTCCAAGGCGCGCGCGACCAGCGCGTCGCTGCGGAGCATTGCCGCGAGCCAGCGATCCAGCGCAATCCACAGCAGGCACGCGCGGCCCCCGCTGAGCGCCAGCAGCCGGGTCGCGTCGGCCGTGACCACGCTCGTGGGCTTCACGATAACGGCGCGCGTGTCGGCGAAGCCGCGGCCGAGCAGGCGCACCGTCGGCGCCAGCCAGTCGGCGGCGCGTGGCTGCGGCGCGTGCATCAGCTGCAGCAGCGGCAGCGGTTCGCGGAGCCCGAGCACCCCGGGCACCTGATCCAGCAGCCGGCTCGCCAAGGTGGAGCCGCAGTGGCCGATGTGGAACAGCCAATGCACGGGGATTGCCGCCGCGCCGGCGGTGCCCTGTGACTCGTTCAGTTCGGCCCGGCCCACGTCCCACCCGGCCATGCCCGGCCGCAGGCCGCGCTGGTCCAGGAAGGGCGCGCTGGCGTAGTCGCCGGCTTCGAAGTGCAGCACCCACCCGCGATCCTGAACCGCATCGACCGCGTACAGCGGATACGCGGCACTTGTCGCGAAATCGGGGGGCAGTCGGGAGGCCGGCATCGCGCCCGATGCTAGAATGCCCGGCTGCGAAAGCAAGCTGAATTGGAAGGACGCAATGAGCTCATCCCCGACGGACGACGGGGCCCGCAAGCCGGGTCTCGGCACGCTGGCGATCCACGCCGGCCAGTCTCCCGACCCCAGCACGGGTGCGGTGATGACGCCGATCTATGCGACCTCCACCTACGTGCAGCGCAGCCCCGGCGAACACCAGGGCTTCGAGTACTCGCGCAGCCACAACCCGACCCGGTTCGCGTACGAGCGCTGCGTCGCGGCGCTCGAGGGCGGCACCCGCGGCTACGCGTTCGCGTCCGGCCTGGCCGCCACGTCTACGGTGCTCGAGATGCTGGACGCCGGCAGCCACGTCATCGCGATGGACGACGTATACGGCGGCACGTACCGCCTGTTCGAGCGCGTCCGCCGCCGCTCGGCGGGCCTCGATTTCAGCTGGGTCGACCTCAGTGATGCCGCCGCGTTCGAGGCGGCGATCCGCCCGAACACCAAGATGGTTTGGATCGAGACGCCGACCAATCCGCTGCTGAAGCTGGTCGATATCGCCCAGATCAGCGCGATCGCCCGCAAGCGCGGCCTCATCGTCGCGGTCGACAACACCTTCAGCTCGCCGATCGTGCAGCGCCCGCTTGAGCACGGCGCGCACCTGGTCATGCATTCGGCGACCAAGTACCTCAACGGCCACTCCGACATCGTCGGTGGCATGATCGTGGTCGGCGACGACGCGGCGATCGCCGAGCAGATGACGTTCCTGCAGAACGCCGTCGGCGGCATCCAGGGCCCCTTCGACAGCTTCCTCGCCCTGCGCGGCCTGAAGACGCTGCACCTACGCATGAAGGCGCACTGCGAGAACGCACAGGCGCTGGCCGAATGGCTGGAAACGCACCCGGCGATCGAGAAGGTCCTGTACCCGGGGCTCAAGTCCCATCCGCAGCACGGGCTGGCCAGCAGCCAGATGGACGGCTTCGGCGGGATGATCTCGATCTACCTGAAGGGCGGGTACGACGCGGCCAGGCGCTTCTGCGAGCGCACCGAGCTGTTCGCGCTGGCCGAGTCGCTCGGCGGCGTCGAAAGCCTGGTCAACCACCCCGCCGTGATGACGCATGCGTCGGTGCCCGCGGAGCGGCGGGCGGCGCTGGGGATCAGCGACAACCTGGTGCGGCTGAGCGTGGGGGTGGAGGACGTGGTGGACCTGCGCGGGGATGTGAGTCGCGCTCTGTCATGACGCTGGCCACGTTGTGTCCAGCGCACAGGCGACCGGCTGGCCAGTCATGAATGCAAGCGACACGCATCCGGTTGGCGTGGGGTTTCTCCTCAAGTCGATTTATGGACACCGAGAGCTGTTGAGGCAGCTCACGTGGCAGGAGATCGTCGGTCGATACCGCGGCTCCGTGATCGGGCTGTCGTGGTCGTTTCTCGCTCCGCTGCTGATGCTCGCCGTCTACACCTTCGTGTTCTCGGTGGTGTTCGGCGCGCGCTGGAACCTCCCGCAGTCGCAGCCGCAGGACAACGCCCAGTTTGCCGTGATCCTGTTCGCTGGCCTGGCCGTCTTCAATATATTCGCGGACTGCGTCAATCGCGCGCCGGGGATGATCGTGGCCAATACCAACTACGTGAAGCGTGTGGTTTTTCCGCTCGAGCTGCTACCGATCATCGCGCTGGGAAATGCACTCTTTCATTTCTCCGCGAGCATGCTGGTGTGGCTTGTCGTCACTGTGGTGATGCTCGGTGGAATTCCGTGGACCGCGGTGCTGTTGCCGATCGTTCTGTTTCCGCTGGCATTGGCGACGCTTGGAGTGACCTGGTTTCTCGCGTCCCTTGGTGTCTATCTACGCGATGTGAGCCAGATCACCTCGATTGTTGTCACCGGGCTGTTGTTTCTGTCCCCGATCTTCTTTCCCGCCGAAGCGGTCCCGCCGCAGTACCGCGCAGTGGTGCTGCTCAATCCCCTCGGCTACATCGTGGAGTCTGCGCGTCGCGTACTGATATTCGGCGAGTTGCCCCATGGGCCGGGTCTGTTGATCGCGATGGCCGCGGGCAGTGCCATCGCATGGGTCGGTTTCTGGTGGTTTCAAAAGACACGGAAGGGGTTCGCGGATGTCCTCTGAGCGAGCCGCCATCCGGATCGAGAACGTGGGCAAGTGCTACCCGCTCTACGAGCGTCCCGCCGACCGGCTCAAGCAGTTCATCCTGCCCCGCTTCAGCCGACTGGCCCGACGGGAGCCTGCCCGATATTTCGAGGAGTACTGGGCGCTCAGGGACGTCTCGTTTGAGGTGGCCCGTGGCGAGCAGGTGGGCATCGTGGGACGCAATGGCGCCGGTAAGTCGACCCTGCTGCAAATCATATGCAACACCTTGGCGCCCACCACTGGGACCGTGAACGTCGAGGGCAGAGTGGCGGCCCTGCTGGAGCTTGGCGCCGGCTTCAACCCCCAGCAGACGGGGGAGGAGAATGTGTTCCTCAACGGCTGTGTCCTCGGCCTGAGCCGCCAGCAGGTGGAGGAGCGGTACGACCGCATCCTCGCATTTGCGGATGTCGGTGACTTCATCGCGCAACCGGTCAAGAACTACTCCAGCGGCATGTACATGCGTTTGGCATTTGCCATCGCGGTGCACGTCGAGCCTGACGTCCTCGTCGTAGACGAGGCCCTCTCCGTCGGCGATGAGGCGTTCCAGCGCAAATGCCATGCACGAATCAAGAAGATCCGGGATGACGGAGCGACCATTCTGTTCGTCTCCCATTCTGCCGGCCACGTGACCGAGGTCTGCAGTCGCGCGATCTTGCTTGACGGAGGTGAACTGCTGTCGGTGGGACCGGCGAAGCACGTGATTTCGCGGTACCAGAAATTGCTTTACGCACCCGCGAGCCGAGCGCAGGCGATTCGCGACGAGCTCAGGCATGAGCATCTGCAGGGCGGGTCGATTGGGCCGCTGCACGAAGAGGCGCCCAGCGCCGGAGCCGGCTTGGCGAGGCCCGACTCTGCCGATACGCCGCAATCGGCGGACGGCGTCGACACGGCCTACTTCGATCCCGGCCTGGTGCCGCGCAGCACCGTTGTCTACCCGTCCCTGGGTTGTGCAATCGAAGATCCGCACTTGCAGTCCCTCGAGGGGCGACGGGTCAATGTCCTGCAGGCGGGCAGGGAGTATGTATACGCCTACCGCGCGCATTTCGACGCCGCCGCCGTAGCGGTGCGGTTCGGGATGATGATCAAGACCGTCACCGGCGTGGAGCTTGGTGGGGCGGCCTCCGCGCCCGAGGTGGCACCGCATGCATACTTCGCCGGCGGTCAATCGGTCGCAGTGCGTTTCCGTTTCCGCGCGATGCTCGCACCGGGCACGTATTTTCTGAATGCCGGCGTGGTGGGCCTGTTGGGCGAGCAGGAACAATACCTGTGCCGGTATGTCGATATCGCGATGTTTCGCGTCGGGCCGGTGAGCGACGGGATGGCGACGGGGATGGTTGATTTTGGTATCACGCCGGAGATCCGGGTGGCGGACGATGACAGCTCCAGCTGAACGACCCGGCACCGGCACAGATGCGATCCTGGTGCTTGGCATGCACCGCAGCGGCACGTCGGCCGCCGCTGGCGCCCTGCGTCTGCTCGGCGCCCGATTGGGCGACCGGCTCGTGCCTGCCGCGGATGACAATGCCAAGGGCTACTGGGAAGATGCCGACGTAGTCGACCTGCACGAACGCTTGCTCGAAGGGCTGTCGCGCAGCTGGGACGACGTCCGCGCATTGCCTTCACAGTGGGGCTCGGCGGAGTGCACCCGCCAGGCGAGGGGCCACATCCGTCGGGTGGTGGCGGGCTTTGCCGGGGACGCGCTATGGGCGGTCAAGGATCCGCGCATGGCGAGGTTCGTCCCGCTTTGGCTGGAGGAAATCGGCCGAGCGCGCCAGCGCGCTGCCTGTTTGCTGGTCGTGCGCCATCCGGACGAAGTAGCGGCCTCGCTCCGTGCGCGTAATGGACTACCCAGTCTGGTTGGGCACCTGCTGTGGTTGAGACACGTGCTTGAATCGGTGCGGGACTCCGCCGGCGCGCCTCGCGTGATGATTCGGTACGAGCAACTGCTCGGCTCGCCCACCGAATGCTTGCAGCGGGTTGGGGCGCACTTGGGACTCACGTGGCCGGTTTCGATCGAGCAGGCGCGCAGCGCGCTGGAGCGCTTCGTCGACAGCGCCGAACGCCACCAAGCCGCTGCTTCTGGCATGCCGGCCACTACCGGTCCACTTGGCCAGCTTGTTCACGATGTGTACGCGCACTGCCTGGCCGTCAGCCAGGACGAGGGACAGTGGGCCGGATTCGCGCCGTTGCTCGACGCCGGCGCGGCGGCCCTCGACGCGGCGGCGACCTGGACCGACGCCATCGGGGAAGTTCAAGCGGCCGATGCAATGGCGTTGCGCAGGTATGACGCCACCCACCGGATGCGAATGGAAGCGGTTGAAGGCGCCAAACGCGACGCGGAGCAGATGGCCATCGATCGGCTGCGGGAGCTGCAACGCACGACAACCGAACTCGAGGAAACGCGCCGCTTGGCGTTGGACCGTGAGAAGGAGCTCTCGGCGCTCGGTGCAGCACTGTCCGAGGCGCAGCAGCTCGCACTGCAGCGTCTGGCCGACACCCAGACGATCGCGAAGGCGCTCTCGGCGGCCGAGACGCTTGCCGTGGCCCGGCGGGAGGAGCTGGAGGAATTGTCACGCGCGCACCGCGCCACTCAAGAGCTCGCCGTGTCGCGTTTGAACGAGGTCGAGCGACTCGCAGTGGCGCTGGATGATTCCAATGCGCTAGCGCTGGAACGACAGGCGCAGCTGGAAACCCTGACGGCGGCGCACCACGACGCGGAGCGGCTCGCCCGACAGCGCTTGGGCGAACTCGAGCAGCTTTCTGCGGCGCACCAAGACGCTGAGCGTCTCGCCCGACAGCGCTTGGGCGAACTCGAGCAGCTTTCTGCGGCGCACCAAGACGCTGAGCGTCTCGCTCGACAGCGATTGGGCGAGCTCCACCAACTCTCCGCCGCTCACGACCAGGCTGCGGAATTGGCCCTGAAGCGCCTGTCGGAAGTCAGAGAGCTATCTCTCGCACTCGACGCCTCCAATGCGCTGGCGCTGGCCCGACAGGATGAGCTCGAGGCGTGGGCGAAGGCGAAGGAAGATATCGAGCAGTTGGCGTTGGCGCGACTGACTCAGATCGAGGCGCTGTCGGAAAGTCTTGCGCGCTCGCAAGAACTGGCACGTAAGCAGGAGATCGAGCTGGAGCAGACGCGCGGGGAGCTGGCGAGCGCCAAGCAGGCAATGGCCGATCAGTACGCCCTCATCGAGCGGCTCGAGAGCGAGGTGCTCGCGTTGCGGACCGAGCTGATTGCATTGCGTTCAACGCTGTCCTGGAAGGTTGCTGCGCCGGTCCGGGCCGTTGAATCCTGGAATCGGCGCCGGGCCGCGAGGGACGCATGACGGTGCACTACGCGGTGGACCAGTTGACCGTTCGTGATGGACGGTTCTTCGGTTGGGGATGGCTGTTGCACGAGTCGATCCCCGCGCGACGCGTGGAGCTGCGGGTAACCCTGGACGACCGAGTCGCCGTCGTTGAATGCCTGCGGGCGG
Organism: Cognatilysobacter tabacisoli; assembly: GCF_003586305.1. Lineage (GTDB taxonomy): Bacteria > Pseudomonadota > Gammaproteobacteria > Xanthomonadales > Xanthomonadaceae > Cognatilysobacter_A > Cognatilysobacter_A tabacisoli. The sequence continues at coordinate 704,992 of NZ_KZ987400.1, forward strand.
GCCCACGGCCTGACCTCGCGGCCGCGTTTCCCAACGTGGCCCACGCGGCAGGGTGTGGTTTCCTGCTGGTCGGGCGAGTCGATGGACTGCCGCCGAGGGCGCCTGCAACGCTGGTCGCCCATCTTGAGGACGGCAGCAAGGTCGAACGGCAATTGCCCGACTTTCCAGCGCGATACGTGGTCTCAACGGCGTTGGCGACGCGCGTGCGCGCGCGGCTCGTATCCCTTGTGCGCCATGTGCGCGACGACGGGGTCGTCACGACCATCCGCGCCATGGCCGATCGGCTCGAGGGTGTCGCCAAGCGGGTTCAGCGCTGGCTGGCCACGGGCCTCAGCCGCGTCAGGCCCGCCCGACCCATCGTGGTCTTCGATCACGCCATGGGGGGGGGCGCCAACCGGTTCCGCGACGAGCGCATAGCAGATTACCGCGCGGCGGGGCGCGACGTGTGCCTGGTCACCCCATCGCTTGCGCGACTCTCGTATCACGTCCTCGAGTGGACGAGCGTCGGCGAGCGTTGCCGCGAGGTCGCGACTCTGTTTCAGGCACTTGAGCACTTGGAATCGTACGGCGCATGCGACGTGGTTCTGAACGATCTTGTGTCATTCAGTGAGCCGCTCACGGTGGTCGACTGGGCGCTACGCCAGAAGGCCAAGGGCGGCAGGCTGAGCTTCTTCCTGCACGACTACTTCGCTGCATGTCCCTCCTGGACATTGGTGGACGACCGAGGACGCTATTGCGGCATTCCTGAGATGGAGCGCTGTGCACAGTGTCTCGCCCACAACCGCGTCCCGTTCTTGACGTTCTACGGCGAAATTTCGCTACCGCAATGGCGAGCAGCTTGGTCGGCCTTGCTGGGCGTCTGCGACGATCTCGTGGCGTTCTCGGTTGCGTCGGCCGACATCCTCGTCAAGGCCTTCCCGGAGCTGCCCCGCGAGGGCATCCGCATCGAGCCGCATCGGATGGATTATCTTCCGTCCGGACTGCGGGCCCGGCCGGCGCTAACCAAGCCGCTTACAGTCGGCATCGTGGGCCACATCAGCGAACATAAGGGCGCCGCGCTGGTCCTTGCCTTGGTCGACGAGGTCCGCCGCACCGGCGCACCCCTGCGGTTCAAGGTCTTCGGGACGCTCGAAGGCACGGCGCCGCCCGGTCTGCTTGACGTGCTGGGCCGGTACGATGCAGCCGATCTGCCCGCCCTTATGGAGCGCCACGGCGTGGGGATCTGCTTGTTGCCCTCCATTTGCCCAGAGACGTTCTCGTACGTGACCTCCGAGTTGATCCACTTTGGAATGCCGCTCGCGGTATTCGACCTCGGCGCCCCTGCCGAGCGCACCCGGGGGTATGCCCTCGGGCGGGTGCTCGAGTCCATGGAGCCCGCCCACGTCGTGGCCGAGCTGCTGGAGTTCGGCGACTCGATGCGCACCCGCTTATCACTTCCTGTGCCCCCACATTCGTCGAGCTATTGCCCGCAATGAGAACCATAGCCTTCACCTCCGCCGCGCTGAACTACCTTCCCAAGGTCCGGAAGTTGTGCGCGTCCATCAAAAGGTTTCATCCGGAGTTCGAGGTAGTGCTGGCGCTCTCCGACGAGCGGAGCACCGAGGTCGACTTCTCGCAAGAGCCCGTGGATCGCGTGTTGGCCGTCAGCGATCTGGACATTCCCGATCGCACTCGATGGGCGTTCTTCCATACGATTGTGGAGCTCTCGACGGCGATCAAGCCGTTCGTGCTCCAGCGCCTTCTTGCCGAGGGCGACGTTGCGCGGGTCATCTACTTCGACCCTGATATGGTGCTGTTCTCGCGTCTCGACGACATGCTCGCGACGCTCGACGAGAGCAGCCTCGTACTTACGCCGCACCAGACCAAGCCCGAGCTTACCCTCGAAGCGGTCATGGACAACGAGATGTCGAGCCTGCGCCATGGCGTCTACAATCTCGGGTTCCTCGGGGTGCGGCCCACCGACGAGGGGCGGCGATTTGCCCAGTGGTGGGCGGATCGCATCTACCACTTCTGCATTGCGGATATCCCTCGCGGTCTGTTCACCGACCAGCGATGGATCGACTTGGCCCCGGCCTTTTTTGACGGAGTCGGCATCCTCAAGTCCCCGCGGTTCAACGTGGCCACCTGGAACTTGACCACCCGGCACCTCAGCGGCCATGCCGGGTCGGGCTTCCAGGTGGACGGAGAGCCGCTCGGTTTCTATCATTTCACCGGGTTCGATAGTGGAGCTCACCGCACGATGGCCGGCAAGAATGCGCCGGGCAACGATTCGGTGATGGAGCTCGTGGATTGGTACCAGGAGGCGACCCGATTCGACCGGGAGGATCCCGTGTCCCGGATTGCGTGGAAGTTTTCCACTTACTCGGATGGTTCTCCAATTCCCCTGGCGCACCGCCGCCTTTATCGCGCCCGTCCCGACTTGCAAGTTGTATTTCCTAATCCTTTCGACGTTTCGGCGGGATTCAACCTCAGGGGATGGATGGAAACGCAGGGGCGGATCGAGCATCCGGAGTACTTCGAAAAAAAAAACTAGCGTCCTCGCGTCCGAGCCTGTCGCGCACGCGCCAGTTGATCGCGCTGTCGCGCCTCGCGTTGGTGGACTCGAATGTCCGATCGAACCTGGTGCAGCGCGCGGTCCGCAGAATCCGCCTCCACGGCTTCTGGAGTAGCGTCAGGGCCTGGATCGTCGGGGCGTAGGGCAACAGCGCCCGACCGGTCCAAACCTTCATTTCTTTCCCACCATTCCCGGAGATATACGCATGAACAAGCTGCAAGCAGGATCCCAATCCATCCGGATCGCCGCACTGGTCGCGGTCGTGGTCCTTTCAGCGTGTAGCGAACGAGCCGACCGCGCTCCCACCGCCGCCGCCCCGGCGGCGGAGCAGACACCCGCGACCGAGCAGCAGGCCAAGCCCGCACTGGCGCCGGAGGCACGCTTCGCCGCGTCGACGGAAACGCTCGAAGGACTGATGGCGATGCAGACGACGGGCGTGTGCTCGCTGGAGAACGTCGTCACCATCGACGCCAACGAATCAAGTCCGGGCGACAAGCCGAACAGCTACAAGGTGGACCGCGGCCAGAACTACCGAATCGTCGGGTTCGCGACGAACAAGGACCGTGGCGTGGTCCCGGCCGACATCGAGATCGTGCTGGCAGGCATGCGCACCTACTCGATCCGCCTGTCGACCGGGCGGCCCCGCGAGGACGTCGCCGACTTCTTCGACAATCCCAGCTTCGCCAACGCCGGCTACCTGCACGATGCGGACTTCGCCGCTGTGGAGCCGGGCGAGTACGCGGTGTTTGTGGTGGAACACCATGCCGACGCGAAGGCAGCGTGCTCGACCAACCAGTCGGTGACGGTCATCTGATCTTTTCGCTGGTGCTGCCTGCCCGCCGCGGGCCGGCACTCTCCGGGACCGTGAAGGTCGTGGTCGCCAGCCCACCCATTGAGCCCATGCCCTTGAAGATCCGCTTCGCTACTTTAGGCCCCGCCTTCGTCCTCGCCGCCGCGGCCCTAGCGCTCGTTGTCCTCAGCGTGCGCGCACACCTGCCTGGGCAGGTGTCGATGGATGCGAGCATGCAGCTGTACGAAGCGAGCCTGGGACGGTCGATCACCTGGAATCCGCCCTACATGACCGCGATCCTGCGGTGGCTGGGGGGCGGGCCGGGGGCATCCAGTTGGATGGTGGTGTTCAACAGCGCCGTGACCTACCTGACGCTGGCGCTTCTCGCAGGCGCGGTCCTAGTCAAACGCGCCGTCGTCCATCGCACGGGCCACGGCTGGCAATGGCTCCGCGCGGGTCTGATCCTGCTGCTGCTGGCCAACCCGATCCTTTACCTGTACGTCGGCATCGTGTGGAAGGACGTTCTCTTCAGCTCACTGCTGATGCTGGGCCTGGCGCTTGGTTTGGCTGCGTGCCTGGCCGATGATCGCCGGGCCGCAGTGGCGTGGGCGGTGGGCGCCACCGTGGCGCTGGCGGTGGCGATGAAAGTGCGCCAGCAGGGTATTTTTATGTCTCCCGTCCTGCTCGGCGTGCCCCTGATTGGATTGACCCTGGGGCGAGGGCTGAGCCGGACGGCCGCCGCGACGACCTGCGTGGTTTTCGTGTGCTTGTTCGCAGGCGCGTCGATGGCGATGAGCGCACTGGTGGCCCGCACGATCCAGACCGAAGAGCGATTCGGCAACAGCGTGGGCTACAAGGGCGTAATGCAGTACGACATCGCCGGCATCGTCGCGCTCTCACCTACGGCTACGGACAAGCTCGCCATCCCGATGACGGAGGAGCTGCGCAGCGAGATCCGCCGTCTATACACGCCCGACCGGGGCGACTTCCTGTGGCGCAGTCCGGCCGTGACGCAATGGCAGTCGTCACCCACCTACGAGGTGATCAAGGATCGCTGGACGACCCTGATCCGCGCCGAACCGCGCGCCTACGCGGAGCACAAAGCGAGGGCGTTTGCCGCGGTACTTGCGGTCGACGGCGTCAAGGCCTGTCTGCCCGTCCACGTCGGCATCGACGGCAACCACGAGTATCTGCGCGAGATTGGCTTCACGCCGGGTGTGGACGCACGGGATCAGGCGCTGTGGGGTCTGTCGCAGGACATCATCCGCTGGCCGGTCTACCGTCACTGGGTCTACGTTCTGGCCTTGGTTGTGGCGGCCGTAGCGCTCGTCACGCTGCGGATGCCAGTGCGCCTGCGCGCGGGCGCCCTGGTGGCTGCCTTGGCAACGGCGCTGCTCTATCTCTCGTACCTCCCCACTTCGATCGCCTGCGATTTCCGGTACTTGTTCGCGGGTATCTGTCTCGTTTCGCTGCTCTGGGCCGTGATCCTGGCGGGCGCCTTCGGCGCACCGCGCGTGCCGTCCTTGAGGGCGGTCTGGGCGCGGCGATGAGCCACGTAGGGGACATGGGCGCCAGCGGACAGATTCGACGGTGTCGGACGGTCCCCCTGCACCGCGAGCCATGTGGTCCCTGCCAGTGGCCAAGCAGTGCACGTTGTCGTCCGTCAGAGCGGCGGGATGCTCGATGAAGGAGCATTCGTTCGTCGTGCCGACGTACGGGCGTTCGCCCCACCTCGAGGCATGCCTGGCGTCGCTCGCGGCGCAGCGCGTCCGGAGTGAGGTCGTGGTCTGCACGTCCACTCCGTTTCCCGAGTTGCCATCGCTGTGCGAGACGTTCAGAGCCCGTCTTGTCGTGCACGGTCCGAATGCAGGCATCGGGCGCGACTGGAACGCCGCGCTCGCGGCGAGCGAGAGTGCGCTGGTCACCATTGCGCACCAGGACGACCTGTATGGCTCTGGGTTCGTCGAAGAAACTTTGGAGACCCACCGCCGGTGGCCCGACTCGGTGCTGTACTTCTGCGATGCGGAAGAGATCACCGAGGCCGGCCAGCCCCGTGCAGGAGGGCGAAACAGCGCCCTCAAGCGCCTGATGGTGGCCGCTGCGTACGGTGGCGGGGAGACTATTCGTAGTGCGATTGCCCGCCGCGCGCTTCTCGGATTCGGCAATCCGATCGTCTGCCCGACCGTTACGATCAACCGCCGGGTCGCCGCCGACTTCAGATTCCGCGAAGAACTTCGCACAAACATGGATTGGCTGGCCTGGCTGGACCTCAGCGGGATGGGGCCCGTCACCCGTATCAGACGCCCTCTGGTCAGCCATCGCGTGCATACCGATAGCGAGACAGCGCGTTGCCTCGACGATGGCGCGCGTTGGGCGGAAGACCAGATGGTTTTCAGGCAATTGTGGCCGACCCCGTTCGCCAACCTGCTGGCGCGCGTCTATAGCTACTCGTACGGGGGATACCTCTGATGGCCTTGACTTACCTGCTCATTGCGACCACGACGCTGTGCACGCTCGCCGCGCAGCTGATCCTGAAGAAGGCGGTGACCGGTGCCGACCTGAAGGTGGCGCTGGCGGACGGCCCTCTTTCCTTCATTCTGGGTGCGGCGATGCATCCGCTCGTCTGGCTGGCGCTCGCGCTCCAGGTCTTCGGATATGTCGTCTGGTTTTTCGTGCTGACACGGGAGAAGCTGGCCGTCTCGTTCGCCCTCAGCGGAGCGCTGATTTACACCATCACGGCGTTCGCCGCCTGGTATCTCTATGGGGAACGCCTGGGCCCGATGCAGTGGGCCGGCATACTCATGATTTCGGCCGGAGTGCTGCTCGTGGCCTATCACAACTGACGAATGGTGACGTCAGGTCGGCTGTTGGATCCCTTACCCTTGGTTTGCGATGCCTACTGAACAACAATCCGGTGCTGCGGTGGTGATCGCGGCCTACAACGAAGCCAAGATGATCGGCGAGGTCGTCGCCGACGTCAGGCGCGTGTTCGATCAGGTGATCGTGGTCGACGACGGTTCGCGCGACGGCACCGCCAGAATCGCGCGGGACGCGGGCGCAACCGTGCTGGTTCATCCGATCAATCTGGGGCAGGGCGCCGCGCTGCAGACGGGAATAGCGTACGCGCTGCGTTTAGGCGCGGAGCAGGTGGTGACGTTTGACGCCGACGGCCAGCATCGCCCCGAAGATGCGCTCAACATGATCGCGGTGATGGCCAGAGAGGAGGCACAAGTTGTTCTGGGCAGTCGATTCCTCGGCGCTACGGAGAACATGCCGGTATCGCGCCGTTTGTTGCTGCGAGCCGCGACGGTGTTCACGCGGCTCACGACAGGTCTCAAGGTGACGGATGCACACAACGGGCTGCGCTTGTTGCGCGCCGACGCAGCGGCCTCTATCCGGATCCGACAGAACCGCATGGCGCACGCCTCGGAGATCCTGGAGGAAATCGCGCGACACGGACTAAGCTACGTGGAGGCGCCCGTGGTTGTGCGTTACACGGAATACTCCCGCGCCAAGGGCCAGTCTGGATTTGGAGCCTTCAATATCCTGCTCGACCTACTGCTTGCGAGGATGCGGAAATGATCAAGCTCGTCCTCAGCGTTTTCGCTCTCCTGGTAGTCGCCTATGGGCTGAGAGAATGGCGGCGCTCCCGGGTGGTGGGGCTTTCCCTGATCGTGGTGAGCGCCATTGGTGCGCTCTTCGTCTGGTTCCCCGCGGTGGCCGACAGGATCGCCATTGAGTTCGGCGTGAGCCGCGGCGCGGATCTCGTCCTGTATTGCTACAGCGCCATCAGCTTCCTGATGATTCTCAACTTGGGGCTAAAGCAGCGCGAACTCCATCAGTCGATTACAGAGTTAGCGCGACACATCGCCATGGCCTCACCGCCTACGTCGGGCGCGGCACCGCGAGGTGGCGGGGCCGATCACTCGGCGGAGAACTCAAGAATGTAGTTCGGTCGATTTCTAGGCAACAGCCCTAGCTCTTTCGATTTCCTGCCGGGGGATGCAGCTTCAACGATTCTGGTTAGCTCATGCATCGAGACGAGCGAGACCCCTCGGTCACCGCTGATGTAAAGGTCCGAATAGAGACTTAACGTTGCGACTGGGTGCCCGGGCTCGATGTCCTTCACAAAGAGCGGTGCGTTTGGTTTCAGTGCAAGGCACACATCCCGAATGAATCCTTCGCGGAAGTCTGTGGGAATGTGGTGCATCACGTCGCTGACGATCGCGGCGTCGTACTTTTGCGCTGCGTCGACGACGTGACGTTCAATTGGGGTGGCCGGAAGAAACGTCACCCGCGAGAGGTGCTCCCGCTCAAGAAAGCGACCTACCGACGGAGCTATGTCAACCATCGATACAGTAAGGTCGTGCCGCAGTGACAGGAGGCTGTTGAGGAGTTCCCCGTCTCCACCCCCGATGTCAAGCACATGGGCGTTTGGTGGCAAGGCTGTAGCAAGGTGATCCGCGACCTTGTGGAGATCAACGAAGATCAAGCGATACGCTTGGGCTGCGCGTCTTTCAAGGGAGTACGGCAGGAGGCGGCGAATAGCTGGCCCTAGCTTCATGACCTTGTTCCAAGAGTAGATGGACTAGCGATAAAGGGTGAGTCTGCGAGTTGGCTATTCCCGCTCTTATTATTGCTCACGCGACACTGCCAGCGCCATGCGTCAGCGCACATTTGATCCAAGTCGAGTTGAGCGCGCCAGCCGAGTACGTCCTCCGCCAGCTTTGTATCGGCAAAGCAACTCGACACATCGCCGGGCCGCCGCTCCACGATGCGCCGCTCAATTTCGTGTCCACACGCCTTCTCGAACGCTGCGATTACCTCAAGAACGCTGTGCCCGCGCCCCGTTCCGAGATTCACCGTAGTGTTCCGACGATTCGACGCAAGATAGTCCAGCGCGTCCACATGGGCGCGAGCTAGGTCCACGACGTGCAGGTAATCGCGCACACCCGTGCCGTCCGGCGTGGGGTAGTCCCCCCCGAAGACCCTGACGAACTCCCGCTCTCCTGCCGCAACCTGGGCGACAAAAGGCAGGAGGTTGTTCGGAACGCCGCGCGGGTTTTCCCCCAACAATCCCGAAGGATGTGCACCCACCGGATTAAAGTATCGCAGGATAGCCGCGTTGAAACCGCGCTCTGCGTGGCCGTAGTCGGTGATGATCTCCTCTGACATCAGCTTGGTACGTGCGTAGGGATTGGTCGCCCGCGTGGGGGCATCCTCGCGGATCGGAAGCGTTTCCGGCTCCCCATACACGGTTGCTGATGAACTGAACACCAAAGCGCCCGCGCTCGTCGCGGTCATTGCATGAAGCAATGAAAGCGTCCCACCGACGTTGTTGTCGTAATAGGCCAGCGGGCAAGTCCAAGACTCGCCCACCGCTTTAAGTGCGGCAAAATGCAGGACGGCATCTACGCGGAACTCCGCCATGACGTGCTCTAGGTGCTTCTGGTCGCGGACGTCACCCTGATGGAATGACACCACTCGTCCAGAGACTGCTTCGATGCGGGAAACAACATCGCTGCTGCTGTTGGACAAGTTGTCGAAAATGACCACCTCATGCCCGCGGGCAAGTAGGTCGATACAGGTATGCGACCCCACGTAACCCGTACCGCCTGTAACCAGTGTGCGCATCGGGAGTTACAGCTCCGCTTCCAAGGCAGGCAAGAGCTGGAATAAATCCGCCACCAGCCCGATATCCGCAATCTCGAAGATCGGCGCATCGCCGTCCTTGTTGATCGCCACGATCGTGCCCGCATCCTTGATGCCGGTCAGGTGTTGGATCGCACCGGAGATACCGACGGCGATGTACAGCTCGGGGGCGATGATCTTGCCGGTCTGGCCGACCTGCAGCTCGTTGGGCACGTAGCCGGCGTCGACCGCGGCGCGCGAGGCGCCGACGGCGGCGCCGAGCTTGTCGGCGAGGTCGTAGACGATCTTGAAGTTTTCCGCCGAGCCGACGCCGCGGCCGCCCGACACGACGCGCTTGGCGCTCTGCAGGTCCGGGCGGTCCGATTTGCCGGCGGCGAGGCCGACGAAACGGGTGTGCGTGGGCAGCGTCGCCGCGACGGCAGCGGTCTCGATCGCGGCGCCGCCGCCCTTGGCGGCCTCCGGCCACGAGGCCGTGCGCACGGTGGCGACGACGGTCCGATCGGCGGGCGCCTGCACGGTGACGATGGCGTTGCCGGCGTAGATCGGGCGCTTGAAGGTGTGGCTGCCCTCGACCGCCATGACGTCGGAGACCTGCGGCACGCCGAGCACCGCGGCGACGCACGGCATCAGGTCCTTGCCGAACGTCGTGCTCGGCCCGAACACATGGGTATAGCCGGCGGCGAGCGCGGCGACCTGAGGCGCCAGCACCTGCGCGATCGGATTGGCGTTGGCCGGGTTGGCGACGGTCAGCACCTTGGCTACGCCGGCGATCTGCGCGGCCTCGGCGGCGACGCCGGCGGGATCGGCGCCCAGCACCAGGACGTGGATCGCCTCGGGCTGCAGCGCCTGCGCGGCCGACACGCACTTGGCGGTCGAGGCGTTGAGCTTGCCGTCGAGGTGCTCGGCGATGATCAGGACGTTGGACATGAAGCGTTCTCCGGTGGCGTCGGGCGGGCTCGCGCGGCAGGTGCCGGTCGCGCGCCGCGGCCCGGAGCTCCCTCGTGGGAGCGGGCGATGGCGGTTACAGCAGGCCCTTGGCCTTCAGCGCCGCGACCAGTTCGGCGGCGTCCTTGACCATGACGCCCTTGCTGCGCTTGGCCGGCGGGGCGTAGTGGGTGGTGCTCAGGCCGTTGCCGTTCGCGACGCCGAGGTCGGCGAACGGGATCGACTCCAGCGGCTTGCTCTTGGCCTTCATGATGTCCGGCAGCTTGATGAAGCGCGGCTCGTTGAGGCGCAGGTCGGTCGTGACCACGGCCGGCAGGTCGACTTCGAGGGTTTCGAGCCCGGCATCAACCTCGCGGACCACGGTGGCCTTGCCGTCGGCCACGTCGAGCTTCGACGCGAACGTGGCCTGCGGGCGGCCCCACAGGGTGGCCAGCATCTGCCCGGTCTGGTTGGCGTCGTCGTCGATGGCCTGCTTGCCGAGGATCACCAGGTCCGGCTGCTCCTTCTCGACCAGCTTCAGCAAGGCGCGCGCGGCGGTCAGCGGCTGCACGTCTTGGCCCGGCTCCACCACCACGTGGATCGCCCGGTTGGCGCCCATCGCCAGGCCGTTGCGCAGGTGCGCCTGGGCATCGGCGGGGGCGATCGTGGCGACCACGACCTCGGTCGCAATGCCCTTGTCGCGCAGGCGCAGCGCCTCTTCCAGCGCGATCTCGTCGAACGGGTTCGGCGACAGTTTGACGCCGTCGGTGACCACGCCGGAGCCGTCCGGCTTGACCTGGATGCGGACGTTGTAGTCCACCACGCGCTTGTAGCCGACGAGAATCTTCATCGTGCGGGGGTTCCTTGCAGGGGAGGCGCGGCCGCGGGCGGCCGAGAGCCCGGAATTCTAGCCGAGGGGCGCGTCTGCCGCAGGCGGGCGACACGAGCGGGGCCGTCAATGCCGGCAGGCGAACGGGACAGCCCTCGGCTCGGGTGGCGTCTTGCGGCCCTGCGACGCCCACCCGGCCAGAGGCGGTTCCGGTACCCTGCAGGCCGCAGCGTCGGAGTGCGGAGCGCAGATGCTTTACCCGGTGATCCTCAGCGGCGGCAGCGGCACGCGACTGTGGCCCCTGTCCCGGCAGAACCAGCCCAAGCAATTCCTGGCCTTGATCGGCGACCGTTCGCTGTACCAGGAGACGGTGCTGCGGGCCAGTCGACTGCCCGACGCGCAGCCACCGATCACCGTGTGCAGCGACGAGCACCGGTTCATGGTCGGCGAACAGCTGCAGGCCGTCGGTTTGCGCAGCGGCGGCATCCTGCTGGAGCCCGTTGCCCGAAGCACGGCCCCGGCGATCGCGCTGGCGGCATTGCACGCGTTGACGCACGACGCCGACGCGACGGTGCTGGTCATGCCCGCCGACCACCTCATCGACGACGAGGCTGCGTTCCGCGCCGCCACTGCCACCGCCCAGTCGCTGGCCGCCGACGGTTGGCTGGTTACGTTTGGAATCACGCCGGATTATCCGGAGACCGGATACGGCTATATCCGCCGCGGTGACGGGCTGTCGCCGGGCGGATTCCGGGTCGAGCGTTTCGTCGAGAAGCCGGATCTCGAGACCGCCAAGCGCTACGTCACCGACGGAGAGCATGCGTGGAACTCCGGCATGTTCCTGTTCCGTGCCGACCGGTACCTGGACGAGCTCGAGCGGCATGCTCCGGCGATCGCGACCGCGGCGCGGGCAGCGTATGCGGTATCCGCGCGGGACCTGGATTTCACCCGCATCGATTCCGATGCCTTCGCCGCCAGCCCCAGCGACTCGATCGACTACGCGGTCATGGAGAAGACCGCGCGCGCGGCGGTGGTGCCCGTCAGCTGTGGCTGGAGCGATATTGGCTCGTGGTCGTCGCTGTGGTCGGTCGCTGAACGTGACGACGATGGGAACCGGCACGATGGCGATGTGATCGCCGTCGACACCCATGACAGCCTGGTGCGCGCATCCGAACGCCGGCTGATTGCCACGATTGGCGTCGAGGATCTGGTGATCATCGACACCGCCGACGCAACCCTGGTGGCCCGCAAAGACCGCGTCCAGGACGTGAAGCTGGTCGTCGACCGGCTGAAGGCAGCGGGTCGCACCGAACACCTGCTGCACCGGAAGGTGTACCGCCCCTGGGGCAGTTACGACTCGATCGGCGTGGGGGGGCGGTTCCAGGTGAAGAAGATCGTCGTCAAGCCCGGCGCGGCGTTGAGCCTGCAGAAGCACGAGCATCGGGCCGAGCACTGGGTGGTCGTGTCGGGGGTAGCGGAAGTTACCTGCGACGGGCGCGTGTTCGAACTGCGCGAGAACGAGAGCACGTTCATTCCCCGCGGCAGCGTCCATCGGCTGCGCAACCGCGGCGAACAGCCGGTGGAGCTGATCGAGGTGCAATCGGGCGGCTACCTCGGCGAGGACGACATCGTCCGCCTCGACGACGCGTACGGGCGAAGCTGAACAGCGGCGCTCGGCGCTCCTGCCCGCTCCCCCGGGGAGCGATGCCAACGGGCCGCCGGTATACTCGCGGGCCGCATATCAGGACGGCAGCTGGAGCAGCATGAGCGTATGGATGGTCACCGGCGGTGCCGGTTTCATTGGCGGTAATTTCGTTCTGGACGCGGTCCGCCGCGGTATCAAGGTAGTCAACCTCGACGCGCTGACCTACGCGGGCAACCTCGACACGCTGTCGTCGCTCGACGGCAATCCCAATCACTTCTTCGTCGAGGGCGACATCGGCGACGGCCCGCTGGTCGAGCGGTTGCTGGCCGAGCACCGCCCCGTCGCGATCATCAACTTCGCCGCCGAGAGCCACGTCGACCGCTCGATCGACGGCCCGGCGGCGTTCGTGCAGACCAACGTCGTCGGCACGCTGTCGCTGCTGGAGAAGGCGCGCGACTACTGGAAGTCGCTCGACGCGCCGGCGCGCGACGCGTTCCGCTTCCTGCACGTGTCGACCGACGAGGTCTACGGCACGCTCGGCGAAACCGGCAAATTCACCGAGACCACCCCGTACGCGCCGAACTCGCCGTACTCGGCCTCGAAGGCCGCCTCCGACCACCTGGTCCGTGCGTTCCACCACACGTACGGCCTGCCGGTGCTGACGACCAACTGCAGCAACAACTACGGCCCGTACCACTTTCCCGAGAAGCTGATCCCGCTGGTCATCGCCAAGGCGCTGGCGGGCGAGCCGCTGCCGGTCTACGGCGACGGCAAGCAGGTGCGCGACTGGCTGTTCGTCACCGACCACTGCGAGGCGATCCGCACGGTGCTGGCCAAGGGCCGGGTCGGCGAAACGTATAACGTCGGCGGCAACTCGGAGAAGCAGAACATCGAGGTGGTGCAGGCGATCTGCGCGCTGCTGGACGAGCGCCGTCCGCGCGAGGATGGCAAGCCGCGCGCCTCGCAGATCGCGTACGTTGCCGACCGCCCGGGCCACGACCGCCGCTATGCGATCGATGCGTCCAAGCTGCGCGACGAGCTCGGCTGGGAGCCGAAGTACACGTTCGAGCGCGGCATCGCCGAGACGGTCGACTGGTACCTGGCGAACCAGGACTGGGTGCGCCGTGTCCTCGACGGCAGCTACCGCCTCGAACGCATCGGCGGTGCAGCATGACGGGCGCCATCAACCGCAAGGGCATCATCCTGGCCGGTGGCTCCGGCACGCGGCTGTACCCGATCACGCAGGCGATCAGCAAGCAGCTGCTGCCGGTGTACGACAAGCCGATGATCTATTACCCGCTCAGCGTGCTGATGCTGGCCGGCATCCGCGAAGTGCTGATCATCAACACCCCGCATGAGCAGGCATTGTTCCAGCACCTGATCGGCGACGGCTCGCAGTGGGGCATGAAGATCGAATACGCGGCCCAGCCCAGCCCGGACGGCCTGGCGCAGGCCTTCCTGATCGGCCACGAGTTCCTCGCCGGGCAGCCGAGCTGCCTGGTGCTCGGCGACAACATCTTCCACGGCCCGGGCCTGACCGCGATGCTCAAGCGCGCCGATGCGCGCGAGCACGGCGCCACGGTGTTCGGCTACTGGGTCAGCGACCCGGAGCGGTACGGCGTCGCGGAGTTCGACGGGGAAGGGCGCGTGATCGGGCTGGAAGAGAAGCCCGCGCAGCCGCGCTCGCATTACGCCGTCACCGGGTTGTATTTCTACGATGGCCGCGCGAGCGATTTCGCGGCCGAGCTGCAGCCTTCGCCGCGCGGCGAGCTGGAGATCACCGACCTCAACAAGCGCTACCTCGACGAGGGCTCGCTGCACCTCGAGCAGCTCGGTCGCGGCTATGCGTGGCTCGACACCGGCACGCACCAGTCGCTGCTCGAGGCCTCGAACTACATCGAGACGATCGAGGCGCGTCAGGGCCTGCGCGTGTGCTGTCCCGAAGAGATCGCGTGGAACAACGGCTGGATCAGCGACGCCGATCTGGCGGCGCTGGCGCAGCCGCTTAAGAAGAATGGGTACGGCCAGTACCTGCTGGGGCTCGCCGAGCGCGGGTTCGTGCCATGAAGTTCATCGAAACCGACCTGCCTGGCTGCCTGGTATTCGAGCCGCGCGTCTTCGGCGACGAGCGCGGCTTCTTCTTCGAATCGTTCAACCACGACAAGCTCGCCGAGCACGGCCTGCAGCCGAACTTCGTGCAGGGCAACGTGTCCTCGTCGCGGCGCGGCGTGCTTCGCGGCCTGCACTACCAGTGGCCCAAGCCGCAGGGCAAGTTCGTGTCGGTGGTCGAGGGCGAGGTGTGGGACGTCGCGGTTGACATCCGCCGCGGCTCGCCGACGTTCGGTCGCTGGACGGCCGTCGTGCTCAGCGCCGAGAACAAGCGCCACTTCTGGATCCCGGAAGGCTTCGCGCACGGTTTCGTGACGCTCAGCGAGCGCGCGGTCTTCACCTACCTGTGCACCGCGACGTACTACCCGGCCGCCGATGCCAGCGTTCGTTGGGACGACCCGCAGCTGGCGATCGACTGGCCCATCCGCGACGTGCAGCTGTCCGACAAGGACGCTCGCGCGCCGCTGCTTGCCGATATCGCCGCCGAGCGGCTGCCGGTCTACTCGCCCGCGAGCGCCTGACGCATGTCGATTCTCGTGCTGGGGGGCAACGGGCAGGTCGGCTTCGAACTGCTGCGCAGCCTCGCGCCGCTGGGCACCGTCGTCCCCACGACCCGAAGCGGCATGCTCGACGACGGCTCGCCCTGCGAAACGCTCGACCTGGACCACGCCGACGCGATCGCGCCGCTGCTCGATCGGATTCGGCCTGAGGTGGTCGTCAATGCGACCGCGTACACGGCGGTCGATCGCGCCGAGGACGAACCCGACGCGGCGTTCCGCGCCAACGCGTTCGCGCCTGGCGTGCTGGCCGGATGGTGCGCCGCGAACGCGGCGACGCTCGTCCACTATTCGACCGACTACGTGTTCGATGGCGCTGGAGCGCGTCCCTACCGCGAGGCCGACCCCGTTGCCCCGCTGGGCGTGTACGGCGCCAGCAAGCTTGCCGGCGAGCAGGCGATCGCCGAAAGCGGCGCGAATCATCTGATCCTGCGCACGGCCTGGGTCTACGGGCTGCGCGGCGGCAACTTCCTGCGCACGATGCTGCGGGTCGGCGCCGAGCGCGACGAGCTGCGCGTCGTCGGCGACCAGCACGGAACGCCGACACCGGCGTGGCTGATCGCTGACGCCACCGCGGCCATCCTGTCGCAAGGCATCCGAACCGCGGGGGTGCGGCACCTGGTTGCCGGCGGCCAGACCACGTGGCGCGGGTTCGCCGAATCGATCTTCGACGAGGCCGTGGCGCGGGGTCTGATGGCACGCGCGCCACGCGTGGTGCCGATTGCCACCGCCGAGTACCCGACCCGCGCCTCCCGGCCGGCTTGGTCGGTGCTGGATACGTCCCGGCTGTCATCGGAGTACGGGCTGGCCCTCCCGGACTGGCGCTCCGCCCTGGCCACTACGTTCGATCGCGGCGCCCACTGACCTGCAAGCCGGCGCGAGCGAACTGTACTTGTCCGTTGGTACGTATCGTCGTTCGTGCCGCCACCGGTAAACTGCGCGTCTCGTTCCATCGGGCCTGGCCATGACTGCGCACGCGACTTCGACCCGCCCTGCCGGCTCCGGCAAGGTCTATCCCAGCGCTGCCGAGGCGCTCTCCGGCCTCGTCGCCGACGGCCAGACCCTCGCGGTCGGCGGCTTCGGCCTGTGCGGCATCCCCGAGGCGCTGATCGCCGCCCTGCGCGATTCCGGCGCGAAGGGCCTGACCGCCATTTCGAACAATGCCGGCGTCGACGGCTTCGGCCTCGGGCTGCTGCTCGAGACGCGGCAGATCAAGAAGATGATTTCGTCGTACGTCGGCGAGAACAAGGAGTTCGAGCGCCAGTTCCTGTCCGGCGAACTCGAGCTCGAATTCAATCCGCAGGGCACGCTCGCCGAACGGCTGCGCGCGGGCGGCGCCGGCATCCCGGCGTTCTTCACCCGCACCGGCTACGGCACCGTCGTGGCCGAGGGCAAGGAAACGCGCGAGTTCGACGGGCACCACTACGTCATGGAAACCGCATTGAAGGCCGACGTGTCGCTGGTCAAGGCGTGGAAGGCAGACCGCTCCGGCAACCTCGTGTTCCGCAAGACCGCACGAAACTTCAACCCGGCCTGCGCGATGGCCGGCAAGGTCTGCGTGGCCGAGGTCGAGCAGCTGGTCGACGTCGGCGAGATCGACCCGGACCACGTGCACCTGCCCGGCATCTATGTCGACCGCATCGTCGTCAATGCGTCTCCCGAAAAGCGCATCGAACAGCGCACTGTCAGCGCAGGAGCGAAGTAATGGCCTGGACCCGTGATGAGATGGCCGCACGTGCGGCGCAGGAGCTGACCGACGGCGCCTACGTCAATCTCGGCATCGGCCTGCCGACGCTGGTGGCCAACCATATTCCTGTCGGCATGGACGTCTGGCTGCAGAGCGAGAACGGCCTGCTCGGCATCGGCCCGTTCCCGACCGACGACCAAGTCGATGCCGACCTCATCAACGCCGGCAAGCAGACGGTGACCGCGCGGCCGGGCGCCAGCTTCTTCGGCAGCCACGACTCGTTCGCGATGATCCGCGGCGGCCACATCGACCTGGCGATCCTCGGGGCGATGCAGGTCACCGACAAGGGCGACCTCGCCAACTGGATGGTGCCCGGCAAGATGGTCAAGGGCATGGGCGGGGCCATGGACCTGGTTGCCGGGGTCAAGCGGGTAGTCGTGCTGATGGAGCACACCGCGAAGAACGGCGAGCACAAGATCCTGCCGCAGTGCACGCTGCCCCTGACGGGTGTCGGCGTGGTCAACCGGATCATCACCGAGCTGGCGGTGATGGATGTGACCGAATCCGGTCTCGCGGTGGTGGAGATGGCGCCGGGCGTAGACATGCAGCACCTGCAAGAGCGGACCGGAGCCGCAATAAGCTGAATGCGGCTTTGGCCGCCGCCCAGCGCGCCGGGCCCCATGTGACGTGAATGAACGGAGCTGCGCTCTGTCTGAACGTCAGGCGGACTCGCGAGGGGCCAGAGGCCAGCCGGCGGCCGCGCGAGCTTGCGCACGGGGGGCCGGCGCTGCAGCATGGCCCATTCCTGCCACTCCCCCGGCACGCAGCCATGATGAAGAAGGCGCTCGTTTTCGCTCTGGTCGTGGCCGGTTGTGTGGGGTGTCGTCCGCCCTCCGATGAAGGGAGTACTGCGGCTGGATACGGCCGTGCCGGCGCAGGTGTTGCGACCGCGCCCAATCCCACGGCGCTGAATGTGCTCCCTTCGATGCGGCTGCCGCGCGCCTCGTCGTTTGCCGGGCTTCCGGACGGCGGCGATCTGTTCGCTTACGCCCCGGGCGGGGCTGCACGACACGATGGTGCGTACACATGGCACGCGGCGCAGATCAGCGAAGCCCACGCCTTCCAGTCACTGCGGTCGGGCACGCTGCGCATTACCTCGCCCAGCGGACAACCGCTCCAATACAGATATGTCCGGCACATCGAGCACCCGTCCGGCGACTGGACATGGGTCGGCCGACTTGACGACGGCGAGCAATTCGATGAGGCGATCATCACATTTGGAGAGCGCGCTGCATTCGGCTCGATTTCCGAGCCCGGGAAACCGGATCTACGTCTGACCACGTGGCGTGGGGCGGCGTGGTTGGTGGAGACCGACCCGACCAAAATTGCGGACATCCGAAACGAATCGACGCGGCCGAGCGCGCCGGACTATCTGTTGCCGCCTGCAGCCGTCGCGGCGGTCGCCGATAGTAGCCGCACCTCCGCGGGCACGGGCTCGGCCCCCGCAACGGCCAACGCGGTGACCGCGGCCGCCGCCACGACGGTGGATGTCGTACTTGGCTACACGAGTGGCTTCGCCGCATCGCTCGGCGGCCAATCGCAGGCCATCACCCGCTTGAACAATCTGGTCGAGATCGCGAATCAGGCCTACCTGAACAGCCAGGTCGACGCCGAGATCCGGCTGGTGCATGCGCTGCAGGTCCAGTACCCGGACGCTACCACGAACGCCTCCGCTCTCGAGTCGCTGACCGGGTATCGCTCGGGCACCGGGGGCGGTCAGATTGCGGTCGATCCTGCCTTCAGTGCGTTGCGGGCAGCGCGCGACCAGTATGGTGGTGATCTGGTCACGCTGGTCCGGAAGTTCGAGACGCCGGAGAACGACGGCTGCGGAATCGCGTGGCTGATCGGCGGTGGCCGCAGCGGGCTCGATACCGGCGATGCGCCGTTTGGCTACTCGGTCGTCAGCGACGGCCAGGATGTCGGCAGCGACGGGCGGACCTACTTCTGTCGACAAGAGACTCTTGCCCATGAGCTGGGGCACAACATGGGCTCCCAGCACGATCGCGTCACGGCTACCGAGAACGGAACGCTGAACTATGGCGTCTTTACGTATTCGTTCGGCTACAAGGCCGCCGCCACGGCCGGTAATTTCTACACGGTCATGGCGTACGGCGACACAGGACAGATCGCGTATCGCGTTTTTTCCAACCCGCGTATTTCGTTCTGCGGGGGGTTGGCGTGCGGAGTCGCTGAAGAGGCCGACAACGCTCGCTCCCTAGCCCAGACGATGCCCGTCGTCGCGCAGTTCCGGGGCTCGGTCGTGGCGCCGCCCCCGCCGCCCCCGCCGCCGCCGCCGACAGCCCGCCGCGTTGCCAGTGATGTCAACGGCGACGGAAGGTCGGACATCCTGTGGCACAACGCGGTTTCCGGCGAGCTGTACTACTGGGCAATGAACGGCGCCTCCATCGCGGGCGGGCAAGGCAGCGCGACCCTGCCGATGGGATTCGCGGCAATCGGTTCAGGTGATTTCAACGGCGATGGTCGCGCCGACGTTCTGTCCTCCAGTGTAAGCGAGGTGCGGGTTTCGTTAGCGTTGGACACCGGCGCCTACGGGGCTGCGACATCGCTATCCGGGCGTCCGTCGGCGGGCTGGACCTTCGCGGGAGCGGGCGACGTCAATGGCGACGGCCGTTCCGAAATTCTCTGGCACAACGTGATCTCGGGCGAGCTGTACTGGTGGGTCGTAAACGGCGCGGTGATCACGGGTGGCCAGGGCGGCTCGAGTGTTCCGGTCGGATATTCGGTACTGGGTCTGGGCGACCTCAACGGCGACGGGCGCGTCGACCTGCTGACCGCGAACAGCGCGGATGTTCGCGTTTCGTTCGCGCAAGCCAACGGCGCGCTGGCAGCCCCCGTCGTGATTGCCGGCCGCCCGCCCGCGGGGTGGCGCTTTGCCGGCGCGGCAGACGTGAATGGAGACGCACGCTCAGACGTGGTTTGGCACAACACGAATTCGGGCGAGCTCTACTACTGGGCCATGAACGGCTCCACCATCGCGGGAGGGCAAGGGGCTGCGTACTTGGCGGAGGGTCACGCAGTGCTCGGGCTTGGCGACTTCAACGGCGATGGCCGCGCCGACGTGCTGTCTGCCGGAAGCGCGGATGTCAGGGTGTCCTTCTCGCTGGGAGCGGCGCTCGCTTCGCCATCGCTTGTCGCCGCCCGTCCGCCGTCGGGCTGGAGTCACGTCGGTGCGAGCCGCAGAAATGATGGAGGTCCGCTGAGCGATGTCTCCGGCGATACGCGCTCTGACATGATCTGGCACAACATCAATTCCGGTGAGCTGTACTACTGGGCCATGAGCGGAGCCTCGATCGCCGGCGGGCAAGGCGCGGCATACCTGCCGATGGGATACGAGACTTTGGCGTTTGCCGACTTCAATGGAGACGGACGAGCCGACGTACTTTCGGCAAGCAGCGTGGACGTGCGGATTTCCCTCGCCCAAGGCACGGGGTCGTTTGGCGCGTCGGCAACGATTTCCGCACGTCCGCCGGCGGGGTGGTCCCTCGCCGGCGCCGGTGACGTCAACGGGGACGCCAGGGCCGACGTGATCTGGCACAACGTGAACTCTGGAGAGCTGTACTACTGGGCGATGAGCGGCGCGTCCATCGCAGGAGGCCAAGGCGCCGCATACCTGCCGATCGGCCATTCCGCGATCGGGGTCGGTGACGTGAACGGTGACGGACGGGTCGACGTGATTTCGGCCAGTTCGGCCGACGTACGCATCTCGTTGGCACTGGGTGCGGGCAGCTTCGGGGCCGCCACCGCCATTTCCACCCGCCCTCCAGCAGGCTGGAATTTTTCCGGTTCCGGTGACGTCGACGGCAACGGCAAGTGGGACATCATCTGGCACAACGTCAACTCGGGCGAACTCTACTACTGGGCCATGAGTGGCGCCGCGATCGTGGGCGGCCAAGGAGCCGCATACCTGCCGCCGGGCCACACCACGATCGGGATTGGCGACTTCAACGGTGATGGCCGATCGGACATCGTCTCCGCCAATGTGGTCGAGGTGCGCGTTTCATTGGCCCAGGGTGCCGCGAGTTTTGGCCCTTCCGCCTATGTCTCGACCCGGCCTCCCGCGGGCTGGCGGCTGGTCAGCGTGCGTCCCTGACCAAGGCGCAGTCCGCGCGCGTCAGTCGCGGCGGGCATAGGGGTAGGAGCGCCTGAGGGGTACCTCCGGCGCGCCGCAGGCGTGGGCGGCGGTGATGACCGTCAGGCCCAGCTGGCGGGCGGACAGCGCGAACAGTCGCTCCACCGCGTGTGCGAGCGTGCCGTCGACTTGCCCGGCCTCCGCCTCGAACGCGAGATCGTCGAGATCGGCGTCCAGAAGTGGCGCCAGCGCAGACAGCCTGACCCAGAACATGCTGCCGGAGACGAACTCGTCGTTGCCGGAGTCGGGAGGGGCAATCCCCATCAGCCTGGCTACGTGGCGAGTCGCAGCCGCATTCGCGCCCCAATAGTAGCTAAGCGGCTGCAGATGTCCTTCCGGCGCCACGATGCCCAGGCGTGGGTTCGAGTGGAACGCGCGCTGGATCGCAACCACTCTCGAGCGGCACGTCAAGGCACGAATCATGTCCCGTCGCCACGCGCCGCCATCAGCGCGGTGGGGCGACTGTTTGGTGTGAAGCTTGAGCACGATTTCCTCGCCCTCGTCGCGCAGCCGGCTCGCCACACGGAGGAAGGGCAGCACATCGCGCCCCCTGTTGGGCATCGTCACGACCTCAGCGGTCAGGTGATGGCGCGCCAAGGCGGCATCGACATCCCGCGCGGTCGCTGGGGGCGTGGTGACCACGAGTCGGAATGACATGGCGGACTCGGTGAGCGCGGAGAGAATCTCCTCAAGAATGTCGGGATACCACGCGTGCAGCACTACGCAGGGGCGTCGGGCGACCGGGCGCTCCGTGAGCGACAGTGAGCTCTGGGGGCGGGCGCCGAGGCCCCGCCTGCAAGCGTGAAGCCAAGCTAGGCCGTGGCGCCCGTCGGGTTCGAGAACGGCGCCTTCGGCCCACTCGTTCCATGCGTTGACGAATACATGCCTGTCCGCGTCGGGGGTCCGCGAGAGGCGGTTATCAATTGTGGCTCGAACCCATTCGGAAAACCCATGCGTCGAGGCGTGGATAAAGGTCCGCCCTCTTCCAGGCTTTCTTGGCTCGTTGTCCCACCCGCAATTGACCCCCGGGAATAGCCGGTACTCCGGCATCGGGCGTTCGGAGTACTCGCGCGCGACGTCGCGCCAGTCGAGTACCTCGCCCTGGTAATCCGGGTTGAGCAGGGTCTGCCGCTCGGTGATGTTGGTCGGGGTGGACAGGTTCGGCGGGAACTCGACCGCCACGTCGAAGCCGATGTCGCGCGGGTCGGGGCGCTCGAATGACTGCACGTAGCCGATGCACAGCTCGCCGATGCCGTTGTCGCGGCACCAGCTGCGCCAGCGATCGGCGGTGGCCTTGGGATCGGGCAGCTTGCCCGGGCGGTAGACCAGCAGCAGTGGCTTGCCGTCGACGCGCAGGTAGCGCGGGTCGCGCAGGTACTGGGCGACGTGGGCGATGTAGGCCAGGTCGTCCTCGAGGCTGTGCTGCTGGGCGATCAGCACGTCCTCGGCGCGGCCGTCCCAGGTGCGGGTCCAGTTCTCGTTGGCCCAGCACAGGCAGATCGGCAGCGTGATCGACGGATCGTTGAGCCACTGCTGATGCGGCAGCTCGAGCAGGGTCTTGCCGCCGAACCAGTAGAAGTACATGCAGAACGCGCCGATGCCGTACGCCTGCGCGAGCTCGGCCTGGTCGCGCAGCACCTGTGGGTTGCGCAGGTCGTAGAAGCCCAGATCACCGGGGAGGCGGGGCTGCGCGTGGCCCTCGAACTGCGGCAGCGCGCGGGCGACGTTGCGCCACTCGGTGAAGCCCTTGCCCCACCATTCGTCATTCTCGGGAATGGTGTGGAACTGCGGCAGGTAGAACGCGACCAGCGTCGCCGGCAGCGGGTCGGGCAGGGGCTCGTCGGTGCGCTCGACGTAGCCGATCGCGCGGCCGCCGGCGTGCACGCGGGCGCGCCGCTCCATCGTCGGCACCGCCTGCCCCTGCGGGGTGATCGGGCGGATTGTCGGGAAGCGCTCGAGGAACCGCTGGCGCATTGCGTCCCGCGTGGCCTCGCTGATCGGCAGCGCGCGGAAGCCAGCGCGCAGCGCGTGGAAGATCGCGCTGCGCAGCGTCCGACCGGATCCGTTTTCGGTCATGCGGGTGTCGTCACAGGTTCTGGTAGTTCGGACCCGCGCCGCCTTCCGGCGTCACCCAGTCGATGATCTGGTACGGGTCCTTGATGTCGCAGGTCTTGCAGTGCACGCAGTTGGCGGCGTTGATCTGCAGGCGCTTGCCGGCGGCGCTGCCGGGGTCCGCGACGATCTCGTACACGCCGGCCGGGCAGAAGCGCGTGCACGGGTTGTCATACTCGGACGCGCAGGTGGTCACGCACACCGACGTGTCGCGCACGCGCAGGTGCACCGGCTGGTCCTCGTCGTGCTCGGTGGCCGCGTAGTACACGCCCGCCAGGCGGTCGCGCGGGGCGAGGGTGCGCTCGACGTAGTCGCGCTTCGGCGCTTCGTGCGCGCCGATCTTGTCGAGCGACGACCAGTCGGCCTTGTTCTTCAGCGTCCACGGCGAGCGGCCGCCGGTCAGCGTTTCCCACGCGGCATTGAGCATGCCGAACCACAGGCCGCGCTTGAAGCCCGGCTTGACGTTGCGCACGGTGCGCAGCTCGGCCATCGCCGGTGACGCGCGCAGCGCGGCGTCGAAGCCCTGCGGCGCGAGCTGGTTCGCGGCCAGGTGCTCGGCGGCGAGCATGCCGCTGCGGATCGCCTGATGGGTGCCCTTGATCTTCGGCACGTTGAGCAGGCCGGCGGTGTCGCCGATCAGCAGCGCGCCGGGCATCTCGACCTTCGGCAGCGACTGCCAGCCGCCGGTGACGATCGCGCGCGCGCCGGCCGAGAGGATCGTGCCGCCGTCGAGCAGCGGCTTGATCATCGGGTGGTTCTTCCACTGCTGGAACGCTTCCCACGGCTTGTACTGCGGGTCGGCGTAGTCGAGGCCGCTGACGTAGCCCAGCGCGATGCGGCCCTTGTCGAGGTGGTACAGGAAGCTGCCGCCGTAGGTGCGGCTGTCGGCCGGCCAGCCGAAGCTGTGCACGATCTTGCCGGGCGTCACGCGGTCCTCCGGCACCTGCCACAGCTCCTTGATGCCGATCGAGTAGCCCTGCGGGTCGCTGCCCGCGTCGAGCTTGAACTGCTGCACCAGCCGCTTGGTCAGATGGCCGCGCGCGCCCTCGGCGAGCACGGTGACCTTGGCGCGGATGTCGATGCCGGGCGTGTAGCCGGGCTTGTGCGAGCCGTCCTTCGCCACGCCCATGTCGCCGATGCGCACGCCGACCACGGCGCCGTCGGTGTCGTGCAGCGTCTCGGCAGCGGAGAAGCCCGGGTAGATCTCCACGCCGAGCGCCTCGGCCTGCGGCGCCAGCCACGCGCACATCGCGCCGAGGCTGACGATCACGTTGCCGTGGTTGTTCATGCCCGGCGGCACCGGCAGCTTGCGGCCGCCGGTCTTGGTCAGCAGCCAGAACTCGTCGTCGGTCGCCGGCACGCACACCGGCGGCGGGTTGTCGCGCCAGTTCGGCAGCAGCGCGTCCAGGGGGCCGGTTTCGATGACCGCGCCGGACAGGATGTGCGCACCGATCGTCGAGGACTTCTCGATCACGCAGACGCTGATGTCCGGGTTCAGCTGCTTGAGCCGGATCGCGAACGACAGCCCCGCCGGGCCGGCGCCCACGGTGACGACGTCGTACTCCATCACGTCGCGTTCGATCTCGGTCATGCGCTGCACTCCACGGGCAATGCCGCGATTTTCCCCGGTTTGCCTGCGGTGCGGCAAATCGGCCCCGGGGCGCGCCGGCGCGCGGCGCGGCGGGATCCGCGCGGCGGGCGCGCCCGTATCCTGCTCCGGTGCGCCGCCCGGCGCGGTGAGGAACACAACGCCCATGCCGCTGGCCCCGATCGAGCTGCCCGACGCGTCGCTCCGGCTCGACCCCGCGTGGCTGGTCGCGGACGAGGCGGACGCACTGTTCGCCGCGCTGCTCGCCGGCGTGCCGTGGGACGTCCACCGGATCCGGATGTTCGGGCGCACCGTCGACTCGCCGCGGTTGAGCTGCTGGATCGGCGACCCCGAGGCGACGTACCGCTACTCGGGCACGCGCTTTGAGCCGCGGCCGTGGCTGCCGGTCCTGCAGCGCCTGCGCGAGCGGCTGGCCACCGAGCTGGGCGCGCCGTTCAACAGCGTGCTGGCGAACCTGTACCGCGACGGTCGCGACGCGATGGGCTGGCACAGCGACGACGAGGCCGAGCTCGGATCGGCCCCGGTGATCGCCTCGGTGAGCCTGGGGGCCGAACGCCGGTTCCTGCTCAAGCGCCGCGACGCGCCCGCGGTGCGCGCGGGGCTGGCGCTCGGCCACGGCAGCCTGCTCGTCATGGCGGGAGACACCCAGCAGCACTATCGGCACGCGCTGCCGCGCACCGCCAGGCCGGTGGGCCCTCGGATCAACCTGACGTTTCGCTCGATCGCGCCGCGCTGAGCGGTGTGAGCCTTGTCGCACGAGGACGGCGCCCGCACGCGAGCGTCGCAATGCGGGTGGCGTCGTGCCGTCCGCTCAGTGCTTGCCGCTGCGCTCGTGCGCGTCGCCGGCGGTCAGCACCCAGCCGGCGAGCTCCCGCGTGCTCTGCGCCAGCGCCTGGTCGAACGCGGCGACCACGTCCGGCACCGCGGTCGACGTTGCCGGCTGCGCCTGGCGGAACGTGCGCGCAGCGACGACCTGCTGGTCTTGCGCGTGCAGCAGTTTGGCGTTGAGCTCGATCGTCGCCGCCGGAACGGCGGCGCCGGCGTAGTCGGCCTCGAACCGGCGGACGTCGAGCACCAGCTTGTAGTCGGCCGAGATGCCGCTGCCCTGGCGCGCCACCGCCGGGATCTTGCCCGAGTCCTCCAGCGTGCGCAGCAGTGCGTCCTCGACCATGTCCGTGGGCCGCTTTGCCCAGCTGGCGCCCTTGTACACCTGCAGCTCGGCCGGGTTGGGACGCACCGCGATGCGCAGGCTGTCGATCGCGCGCGCTGCGACTGGTGAGGTCACCGACAGCTGCCACGGCACGGTTGGCCACGACGCTTCGGCGGCAACGCGCGGGTCGGGCGCGTACTGCACGACTTCGTCGCCGCGCTTGGGGCCGATCAGCGAGCAGCCGCCGAGCACGCCGGCGCACAGCAGTGCCGACAGGGGAACGCGCAGCGAGAGGGGCAGGGACAGCCGCACGGTGCTCATTGGGGTTCGAACTCCTTCGGCGCTTGCCGGCCGAGGATGTAGCCGGCCGGGTTGTTGTCGACGCGGTCGCTGATGCGGCGCAGGTCGCGGACCAGCGAGCGCAGCTCGGCCAGGGTCGGGCCGAGCTGGGCCAGCCCGTCGTTGGCGAAGCTGTTTATCGCGGCGCGGTTCTCGTTGAGGATGCCGTTCGCGCCGGCGGCGGCCGAGTCGAGCTTGGCCAGCGTGCTGTCGAGCTTGCCGATCAGCGCCGGCAGCTTCTGCACCAGCTCGCGGTCGATGTCCTGCACCGCGCCGTTGGTCGTCGCCAGGGTCTGCTCGAGCTGCTCGCTGGCCTTGCGCGCGTTGACGATCAGCGTCGCCAGGTCCTCGCGCTGGCCCGCGATCGAGCCTGTCACCGACTCGACGTTCTCGAGCGTCGCCGAGAAGCGCTTGACGTTCTCCTCGCTGAGCATCTGGTCCATGCGCGCGACCAGGCGGTTGGCGGTGTCGGCGATGTTCTGCAGCGCGGACGGCTCGGTCTGGATCACCGGGATCTCGCGCGGGTCGACGTCCGCCAGCGCCGGGCTGCCCGGACTGCCGCCGGTCAGCTGGATGATCGGCGTGCCGGTCAGGCTGGTCATCGAGATCTTCGCGCGGGTGTCGGCCTTGATCGGCGCGTCGGCCTGCAGGCGAAGCTGCGCGAGCACGCGGCGCGGGTCGTCCGGCGCCAGCCGCAGCGTCTGAACGGTGCCGACCGAGATGCCGTTGTACTGGACCGAGCTGCCTTCCGACAGGCCGGTGACCGGCTCGTTGAAGATCACCGCATAGGCGCGCCAGCCCTGTTCGGACGAGAACTTCGCCGCCCAGAGCGCGAACAGCAGCAACAGCATCGTGGCGATGATCGTGAACGCGCCGATCAGGACGTAGTTGGCCTTGGTTTCCATCAGGCACCTGCCGGGGTGGGGACCGGCGCGAGGGAGCTGGCGGCATCATGCCAGCCGGGGGTGAACGCCGGCGAGACGGCGCGGGGCGTCATCCGTCGACCGCGGCGTTGCGGTCGCGCGCGACCTGCGCCGCGCGTGCGCGCGGGCCGTGGAAGTACTCCTGCACCCACGGGTGGTCGACCCGCTCGATCTCCTCGACCGTGCCGCAGGCGACGACCTTGCGGTCGGCCAGCACCGCGATGCGGTCGCAGATCGCGTACAGCGTGTCGAGGTCGTGGGTGATCAGGAACACCGTGAGTCCCAGCGCTTCCTGCAGCGTGCGGATCAACCGGTCGAATGCAGCCGCGCCGATCGGGTCGAGTCCGGCGGTCGGCTCGTCGAGGAACAGCAGCGGCGGGTCCAGCGCCAGCGCGCGCGCGAGCCCGGCGCGCTTGCGCATGCCGCCGGACAGCTGCGACGGCAGCTTGTTGAGCGCGTCGGCCGGCAGCCCGGCGAGCTTGACCTTCAGCAGCGCCAGTTCGTAGCGCAGCGAGTCGGGCAGGTCGCGGTGGTACTCCTTCAGCGGCACCTGCACGTTCTCGCCGACGGTCAGCGACGAGAACAGCGCGCCGTCCTGGAACAGCACCCCGGTGTTGCGCTCGATCAGGCGGTGGTGCTCCGGCGCGGGGTCGCGCGCGTCGATGCCCAGCACTTCGATCTCGCCCTCGTCCGGCTCGCGCAGCCCGAGGATCGAGCGCATCAGCACCGACTTGCCGGTGCCCGAGCCCCCGACCACGCCGATGATCTCGCCGCGGCGCACGTCGAGCTCGAGTCCGTCGTGCACGACCTGCTCGCCGAAGCGGTTGACCAGCCCGCGCACGCGGATGATCGGCGTGTCCGGCGAGGCGGGGGTCGGCAGGGTGTTCTCGGCCTCGGTCACGGCCGTCCCTCCGCGTTGCCGGCGACGGCGCGGGCAACGGCCCGCGCCGTCGCGCGTTGCGCGAAGGCGGGCGCGGTCACAGCCCCACCTCCATGAACCAGATCGCGAAGAACGCGTCGAGGATGATCACCATCGAGATCGCCTGCACCACCGACGAGGTCGTGCGCTCGCCGACCGACTGCGCGGTGCCCTCGACCTGCAGGCCCTCCAGGCACCCGACCAGCGCGATCACCAGCGCGAACACCGGCGCCTTGACCAGGCCGACGATGAAGTGGCGCAGCTCCATCGTGTCCTGCATGCGCGCCAGGTACTGCTGCGGCGGGATATCGAGCCCGTAGGCGCCGACGGTCAGGCCGCCGAGCAGGCCGAAGATCATCGCGACGAACGTCAGCAGCGGCAGCATCACCAGCAGCGCGAGCATGCGCGGGATCACCAGCAGGTCGATGGGATCCATGCCGAGCGTGCGGATCGCGTCGACCTCCTCGCGGCTGACCATCGCGCCGATCTGCGCGGTAAACGCGCTGGCGGTGCGGCCGGCGAGGATGATCGCGGTCAGCAGCACACCGAACTCGCGCAGGAACGCGATGCTGACCAGCTCGACGACGAAGATCGTCGCGCCGAAGTCGCGCAGGATGTTCGAGCCGAGGAACGCCACCACCGAGCCGACCAGGAAGCACAGCAGCGCCACCAGCGGCACCGCGTCGAGGCCGACCTGCTCCATGTGGTGGACGGTCGCGGTCGGGCGGAACCGGGTCGGCTCCTTGAACAGGCGCAGCAGCTTGACCAAGGTCTCGCCGAAGAACGCCACCAGCGCGAGGAATTCCTTCCAGTTGTCGTGGACTGCGTAGCCGAGGCGGGCGAGGGCGGCGGCGACGCCGTACTCGCGCTTGCGCTTGGGCCGGTCGTCGGCGACGTCCTCGATCGCGCACACCAGCGCGCGGTGGTCGTCGCGGAACGCCACGGTCTCGAAGTCGAGGTCGCGCCGCCGGGCGAAGCGCAGCAGCTGCAGCACGCCGAGCGAATCGAGCCGGGTGACCTCGCGCGCGTCGATGCCGGACGCGTCCGCCGGCGCGTCGCCGAGCGCGCGGCCGACGTCGAGCGCCTGGTCGAGCGTCCAGTCGCCGCGCAGGCGCAGCTGCGACGACTCGGCGTCGAACTCGATCGAAGGGGGGGTCTGGGCGGGGCGCGGCATCGGGCCGAAGCATACCGGCTGCGCGTGAGGCGGGCGTCGGCCGGCGCGGCGTCCTGCGCGACTGTCGGGCCGCAAACCCGGCGTGCCATGCTTTGCGCATGACCCCGTCGCCCCTGAGTTCCGCCACCTACGCTGCGCGCATCGCCTTTGTCGTCGAGCTGGCCGAGCGCCTGCATGCGTACGGCACCACCGCGCAGCGGCTCGAGGGGGCGATCTCTGCGGTCGCGCAGCGGCTGCGGCTGGAGTGCGAGCCGTGGTCGAACCCGACCGGCCTGATCCTGACCTTCAGCGACCCGCAGCGCCCGCCCGGCGAGAGCGACACCACGCGCGTGATCCGCCTGCCGCCGGGCGAGAACGACCTGTACCGCCTCAGCGAAACCGACCGCATCGCCGAGGAAGTGATGGCCGGGCGGCTCGGCCTGGCCGACGGCCACGCGCAGATGAGCGCGCTCGACCGTCCGCCGACGTGGCGGTCCCGGGCGATGCAGGTGCTCGCGTTCGGCCTGGCGGCCACCGCGATCGCCGGCCTGCTGCGGCTGCCGTGGCTCGACATCGGCGTGGCCGGGCTCAACGGCGTGCTGATCGGCCTGCTGCACCAGATGTCCGACTCCCGCCCGCGCTTCCGCGAGGCGTTCGACGCGGTGGCGGCGACGGTCGCGGCGGCCGTGACCATCCTGGTCGCGACGTTCATCGCGCCGCTGAACCAGAACACCGTGATCATCGCGTCGCTGATCGTGCTGCTGCCCGGCATGGGGCTCACCAACGCCGTCAACGAGCTGACCAGCCAGCACCTGGTGTCGGGCACGGCGCGCTTCGCCGGTGCGGTGACGACGGTGCTGAAGCTCGCCGTCGGCACGGTGATCGCGCTGTACGTGGCCGACCTGCTCGGGCTGCAACCGATCGTGCGCGCCGCGCGACCGCAGCCGGAATGGGTAGAGTGGGGCGCGCTGGCGGTGGCGGCGTTCGCGTTCGCGGTGCTGTTCCGCGCCCACCGGCGCGATTACCCGCTGGTGATGGCCGCGGCGGCCGCCGGCTACCTGATCTCGCGCTTCGCCGGCGAGGCGTTCGGCAGCCCGGCCGGGATATTCCTGTCGGCGCTGGTGATGACCGCCGCCGGCAACGCGTTCGCGCGCTGGGCGCACCGGCCCGGGGCGATCATCCGCGTCCCCGGGATCATCATGCTGGTGCCCGGCAGCACCAGCCTGCGCGGTATGCTGACGCTGATCCAGCAGCAGGACGTCGGCGCCGGCCAGGACGCACTGCTCGCGGTGCTGAATATCCTGCTGGCGCTGATCGCCGGACTGCTGTTCGGCAACCTGCTCCTGTCGGCGCGGCGGAATCTCTGAAGGCCGGATTGCGAATTCGCAGTGGGCTGGAAATCAGCGGGCAAGCGGCGGGTCGACGCCGGGGCGAGGGCGAGCAGCACGCCACTCGCGTCGCACGCGCATTAATCGGCGGCCGGGCGCTGCGGGTTCTCTTGGGCAAACCCGGCATCGGCGATCGCAAACCGTGAAAACGAAAACGCCGGCGCGAGCCGGCGTTTCGAGTTTCATCCGGCATCCGCACGGATCACTTGATCAGGAAATCCTCGACCTTGCGACCCTGCGCGGTCAGCGCGGCCATCCAGCGTGGCTGCTTGCCGCGGCCGGTCCAGGTTTCGGCCGGGTTGTCCGGATTGCGGTACTTCGGCGCGACCTTGCCGCCGCTCTTGCGCGGGCCCTTGGCGGCCTTCGGCGCCTTGGCGGCGCGGGCCGGGGCGGCGCCGGTGCCGAACAGCTCGGCGACGGTATACCCCTCGGCCTTGATCAGGCGCATCAGCCGCGTCCGCACCGTGGCCAGCGGCTTGCGCTTGTTCAGCACCGTCTTGCGCTTCTTGGCCTGGCTGATCAGGGACTCGAGTTCCTTGGCGGACAGGGTGTTGATGTCGATCGACATGAAGCCTCCGGTTAATGGGGTGGGATTCTCGCCGATCCCTGGCCGTGTGCCGGGATCATAAGCGGTGCAGCCCGCTCCGGTAAATGCCGGCCGGTGTTTATCGGGTATATCGATCGATAACGGCCTGCAGTTTTCGCCCGGTTCCCGCCCGTTGAATGGAATCAGGTTTTGGCGAGCACCGCGCTGACGCAGGGGCTGCGACCGGCCCGGGCCATCGCCGCGCCGATTCGAACGGCGACTGCCGTACCGAAAACAAAAAGGGCCGGCGCACCGCGCCGGCCCTCGTCCCTTGCCCGGTCGGGGCGGGGATTACCGCTGCGTCGGCGCCACGCGCGCGAACAGGGCATCGCGATCGAGGTTTTCGGCCTCGGCGGCGCGGCGGTGGCGGTACTCGAAGCTGCCCGCGGCCAGCCCGCGCTCTGACACCACGATCCGGTGCGGGATGCCGATCAGCTCCATGTCGGCGAACATCGCGCCCGGCCGCAGGCCGCGGTCGTCGAGCGCAGTGTCGACGCCGGCGGCGTTGAGCTCGCGGTACAGCGCCTGCGCGGCCTCGGCCACGGCGGCGTCCTGCTTCGGGTTGATTACGCACACCACGGCCTGCCACGGCGCCATCGCCTCGGGCCAGCAGATGCCGTTGTCGTCGAAGTTCTGCTCGATCGCCGCGGCGACGATGCGCGACACGCCGACGCCGTAGCAGCCCATCAGCGGCACGGCCGCCTTGCCGGTCTCGTCGAGCACGGTGCACTTCATCGCCTCGGCGTACTTGCGGCCGAGCTGGAAGACGTGGCCGACCTCGATGCCGCGCGCGATGGCGAGCGTGCCGCGGCCGTCGGGCGACGGATCGCCGGCGACGACGTTGCGGATGTCGGCGACCTCGGGCTCGGGCAGGTCGCGGCCCCAGTTGACGCCCGCCAGATGGAAGCCGTTTTCGTTGGCGCCGACGACGAAGTCGGCCATCGCCGCGACGCTGCGATCGGCCACGACGCGCACCGGCTGCTTCGTCCCCACCGGGCCGAGGAAGCCCGGCTGCGCGCCGAGGTGCGCGACGATCTCCGCCTCGGTGGCCAGGCGGTAGTCGCCCAGCCCCGCCAGCTTCGAGAGTTTGATTTCGTTGACGACGTGGTCGCCGCGGACCAGCGCGAGCACGAACTGCGGCGCACCGTCGGCGGCGGCGCCCATCACCGCGACCGACTTGACCGTCCGCTCCAGCCCGATGCCGAGCAGCGCGGCGACGTCCTCGCAGGTCTTCTGTGTCGGCGTGTCGACCTTGCGCAGGGCTTCGGTCGCCGCCGCGCGCGGGCCCGGCGACACCGCCTCGGCCAGCTCGACATTGGCGGCGTAGTCAGAGCCGGTCGAGAAGGCGATCGCGTCCTCGCCCGAGTCGGCCAGCACATGAAACTCGTGCGACGCGCTGCCGCCGATCGCGCCGGTGTCGGCAAACACCGCGCGGAACTTGAGCCCGAGGCGCTGGAAGATGCGGCCGTACGCGTCGTACATGTTGCGGTACTCGCGGCCCAGGCACTCTTCGGTGAGGTGGAACGAGTAGGCGTCCTTCATCAGGAACTCGCGCGCGCGCATCACGCCGAAGCGCGGGCGGATCTCGTCGCGGAACTTGGTCTGGATGTTGTAGAAGTTGACCGGCAGCTGCTTGTAGCTCGACAGCTCGTCGCGCGCGAAGTCGGTGATGACCTCCTCGGCGGTGGGGCCGTAGCAGTAGCCGGCCTCCTTGCGGTCCTTGATCTTCAGCAGCTGGCCGCCGAACTTCTGCCAGCGCCCGGTCTCCTCCCACAGCTCCTGCGGCTGGATCGTCGGCATCAGCAGCTCGATCGCGCCGGCGGCATCCATCTCCTCGCGCACCGCGCGCTCGACCTTGCGCAGCACGCGCAGGCCCAGCGGGCTCCACGTGTACAGGCCGGCGGCGAGCTTGCGGATCATGCCGGCCTTGAGCATCAGCTTGTGGCTGACGATCTCGGCATCGGCCGGAGTTTCCTTGCTGGTGTGGAGGTGGAACTGCGACAGGCGCATCGGGGGGATTCACGCGGCGGAAAGTCCGCATTTTGCCACGCGCGGCGCGGCGGCCGTCCCGGCCCCGCCGGCGCCTGCGCGCCGCGCGGGCGTCAGTCGCCGCGGATCTCGATGCCGTCGCGCGGCTCACGGTCGAGGCGCTCCACCTTGCCGACGGCCTCGCCGGTGCGCGGCGCCTCCTCGGTGATGTGCAGCACGCCGCCGGCGTCGCGCCAGCGGTACAGGACCGGGCGGGCGTCCTCGGCGTCGGCCGCGGCGGCCTGCGCAGCGCGCTGCTGCTTGCGCTGCGCCTGCCCCGGGGTGTCGCGCGACGCCCACCACGCGACCGCGGCGCCGATCGCGACGCCGCCGACGATCGCCCAGCCCAGCCGCATCGGTGGACTCAGCGGCTGGCGGCGGGCGCGGCCGGGGCGACGCAGCGCACCCGGATCGCCGCCTCGGCCAGCTTGACCTGGTCGGCGCGCTGTTCGGCGCTGAGCTCGGCGTCGGGCCGCCCGTCGCCGTTGGCGTCGAGGCCGACCGCGGCGCTGCCTTTCAGCCGCTCGAGGTTCTGCCGCGCGATCGTGCACTGCGGGTCGATGGCGGGCGTGGCCGCCGCGGTCGGAGCGGGCACGTCCTGGCGGATCGTGCGGTTGCGGTAGGCGCGGTCCTTCGGCGGCGCGTCGGAGTAGTGGGTCACGCCCTTGGCGTCCTTCCACTGGTACACGCCGGAGGCGACGACGGCCGGGGCCAGCGCGATCGCGAACGCCAGCAGCGCCCACGGCGCGGCGCGGCGGAAGGGGCGGGGTTCGATCGCGTGCATGGGCGTCTCCGGTCCGCGGCGGCGGGGTGTCCGGATTGCAGCACCGCGACCGGTCGCAGGCAAGCGCGCCGGCCGCGCTCTGCCACCGGATGCGCGATTCGCGCGACCGCCTCGGAGCGTGCCGGGCCACGGTCGCGCAGCGTCCGTGCCGCCGAAGCCGGTGGCCACCGGCGCTACACTTCGTTGATGGAAGCCACGCCGCCCCCGACCCGACCCCGCGCCCGCGGCATCTACCTGCTGCCGAACCTGTTCACGACCGGCGGGCTGTTCGCGGGCTTCTACGCGATCATCGCCGCGACCCAGGGCCGCTTCGACGACGCCTGTATCGCCGTGTTCATCGCCGGCGTGCTCGACGGCGTCGACGGCCGCGTCGCCCGCCTGACCAACACCCAGAGCGAGTTCGGCGTGCAGTACGACTCGCTGGCCGACCTGGTCAGCTTCGGCCTGGCGCCGGCGCTGGTGATGTACCACTGGGCGCTGGCGTCGATGCGGCTGGACGGCATCACGCCGGGCAAGCTCGGCTGGATCGCCGCGTTCCTGTACGCGGCCTGCGCCGCGCTGCGGCTGGCGCGGTTCAACTCGCAGGTCGGGCAGGTCGACAAGCGCTGGTTCATCGGTCTGGCCAGCCCGGCGGCGGCCGCGCTCGTGGTCAGCTTCGTCTGGACGTGCCACGAACTGGGCTACACCGGCGAGCAGCTGCGGCTGCCGGCGCTGGCGCTGACCGTCGCGGCGGGCCTGCTGATGGTCAGCCGGGTGCGCTACTTCAGCTTCAAGGGCGGCGGCCCGCGCCACGACCGGGTGCCGTTCCTGGCGATCGTCGTGGCGGTGGCGGTGGTGGTCGCGATCGCGATCGACCCGCCGATCGTGCTGCTGGCGATCGCCGCGCTGTACGCGCTGTCGGGACCGCTGTACTGGGCCTACCGACGGCTGCGACCGGCCGCGGAGGTCGCGCCGTGAGCGAAGGCTGGAGTCCGCAGCAGCACGAGTGGCTGCAGGCGATGGGCCTGCAGGTGTTCGCGCTGGCCGGCACCGAGCCTGCCGTCGCCGAGCCCGCCATCGCCAAGCCAGCCGTCGCCGAGGCGCCGGCGGCCGAGTCACGGCGTCCGGCTGCTGGCGCGCCCGCGCGTTCGGCCCGCGGCGCGCCGTCGCCGGCGCCGCGAGACGCCGCCGCGGGTCAGCCCCCGCTGCTGCGCGCGCTGCTGAAGGCGGCGCGACGCGAGGCGGCCGATCCCGAGTTCACCCGCGCCGTGCCCGACGTCGACGCGCTGCGCAGCGCGGCGGCCAAGCGCGCCGCGTGGCCGCGACTGCGCGCGCTGCGTCGCGCCGGGCGCGCGTGACCCCGTCGGGTCGGATGCGATGAGCGCGCGACCGATCCCGCCCGTCGTGGCGCCGATGCCGGCCGCGCTGCGGCCGATGCACGAGGACGACCTCGACGCGGTGCATGCGATCGAGCTGCGCGCGTACGCGTTCCCGTGGACGGTCGGGATCTTCCGCGACTGCCTGCGCGCCGACTACCCGTCGTGGGTGATGCTGCGCGACGACGCGGTGGTCGGCTACTTCCTGATGAGCCTGGCCGCGCGCGAGGCGCACGTGCTGAACATCTGCGTCGACCCGGAGCTTCAGGGCCAGGGCCTCGGCCGGCGCCTGCTGCGCGCGCTGCTGCACCTGGCGCGCGCGCGCCAGGTCGAACGCGTGTTCCTCGAGGTGCGCCCGTCGAACACCGGCGCGATCGCGCTGTACCACGACGAGGGCTTCAACGAGATCGGCCGCCGTCCGCGCTACTACCCCGCCGCCGACGGCCGCGAGGACGCGCTGGTGATGGCGATCGAGCTGCTGCCGCCGGAGTAGGGCGCCGCCGCAGGCGCGAGTCCAGATGTCGGGGCGCGCTGCGAGTGCTGCACGACGGCGAGGTCGGTCGCCCGGCCCGCCGCAGCGGGGCGGGCGTTCGCGCGGCCTGCGCGGCCGTGCCGCGCTAGCAGGCCGCGCTCACCCCAGCTTCGCGCGCTGGGCGGTGAGCCCGTCGAGCTGCACGTTCCAGTCGACCAGGCGCTTGCGCTCCTGCTCGACCACCGCGGCCGGCGCGTTCTGCACGAAGGTCTCGCTGGCGAGCTTGCCGTTGCACTTGGCGATCTCGCCCTGCACGCGCTTGATCTCCTTGTCCAGGCGCGCGCGTTCGGCCGACAGATCGACCAGGCCTTCCAGCGGGACCAGCAGGGTCAGCTCGCCGACCACGGCCGGCGCCGACGCCGGCGCGGCCTGCGCGTCGGCGATGAACTCGATCCGCTCCAGCCGGGTCAGGAACCGCAGTTGCGAGTCGAACCGCTGGGCGCGCTCGCGGTCGGCCGGCGTGCCGTCGGCCAGCAGCAGCGGCACCAGCTTCGACGGCGCGACGTTGAGCTCGCTGCGGATCCGGCGCAGCGCGGTGACCATCGCCTTGAGCCACTCGATGTCGGCCTCGGCCGCCGTGTAGTCGGCGCCGGCGAAGTCCGCGGCCTGCGGGTACGGCCGCAGCATGATCGTGCGCTCGGCAATGCCGAGCTTCGGCGCGACCGCCTGCCACAGCTCCTCGGTCACGAACGGCACCAGCGGGTGCAGCAGCGACAGCAGCCGCTCGAGCACGTACAGCAGGGTGTGGCGGGTGCTGTCGGCGGCGGACGCGTCGTCGCCGTTGAGCGCCGGCTTGGCGAACTCGAGGAACCAGTCGCACACGTTGTTCCACGCGAACTCGTACAGCGACTGCGCGAGCAGGTCGAAGCGGTACGCGGCGAAGTGCTGCTCGGCCTCGGCGGCGGTCTTCGCCAGCTGCGCGAGGATCCAGCGCTCGGCGTCGGTCGCAGGCGTAGGCACGCCGGTGTAGCTCGCGCCCTCGGTGTTCATGAGGACGAAGCGCGTGGCGTTCCACAGCTTGTTGCAGAAGTTCTTGTAGCCCTCGGCGCGCCCGAGATCGAACTTGATGTCGCGCCCGTGCCCGGCCAGCGCGGCGATCGTGAAGCGCAGCGCGTCCGCGCCGAACGCGGCGATGCCGTCGGGGAACTCCTTGCGCGTCGCCTTCTCGATCTTCGGCGCATCGGTCGGCTTCATCAGCCCGGTCGTGCGCTTGGCGACGAGGTCGTCGAGGCTGATGCCGTCGATGATGTCGATCGGGTCGAGGACGTTGCCCTTGGACTTCGACATCTTCTGGCCGTGCGCATCGCGGATCAGGCCGGTGATGTAGACGTCCTTGAACGGCACGCGGCCGGTGAAGTGGTCGGTCGTCATGATCATCCGGGCGACCCAGAAGAAGATGATGTCGAACCCGGTCACCAGCACCGACGTCGGCAGGTAGCGGTCGAAGCCGCGCTGCTGCATCAGGTTGTCGTTCGGCCAGCCGAGCGTGCTGAACGGCCACAGCGCCGACGAGAACCACGTCTCGAGCACGTCGTTGTCCTGGGTCAGCGCGACGTCGCCGGCGAGCCCGTGCGCGGCGCGCACCTCGGCCTCGCTGCGGCCGACGTAGATCCGGCCCGCGGCGTCGTACCACGCCGGGATGCGGTGGCCCCACCACAGCTGGCGGCTGATGCACCAGTCCTGGATGTTCTCCATCCAGTGGCGGTAGGTGTTGATCCAGTTCGGCGGAACGAACTTGACGTCGCCGCGCTCGACCAGCTCGAGCCCGCGCGCGGCGAAGCCGTCCATCTTCACGAACCACTGGTCGGTCAGGTACGGCTCGATCACCTGGTTGGTGCGGTCGCCGCGCGGCACCTGCAGCTTGTGCGGCTTGGTTTCGATCAGCAGGCCGGCGGCCTCGAGGTCGGCCAGCACCGCCTTGCGCGCGACGTAGCGGTCGAGGCCGCGGTATTTCTCCGGCACGGCGTCATTGGTCGCCGCGTCGGGGGTGAAGATGTTGATCATCGGCAGCTTGTGGCGCTGGCCGACCTGGTAGTCGTTGAAGTCGTGCGCCGGGGTGACCTTGACCACGCCGGTGCCGAACTCGCGGTCGACGTAGGCGTCGGCGATGACCGGAATCTCGCGGCCGGTCAGCGGCAGGGTCACGGTCCGGCCGATCAGGTGCGCATAGCGCTCGTCGTCGGGGTGCACCATCACCGCGGTGTCGCCGAGCATGGTCTCCGGGCGCGTGGTCGCGACCACCAGCGCCCCGCTGCCGTCGGTGAGCGGGTACGAGATCGACCACAGGTGGCCGTCCTCTTCCTCGTTGACGACTTCCAGGTCGGAGATCGCGGTCTTCAGCACCGGGTCCCAGTTGACCAGCCGCTGGCCGCGGTAGATCAGGCCCTGCTCGTGCAGCTTGACGAACGCTTCGACCACGGCCTCGGCCGCCATCGGGTCCATCGTGAACACGCTGCGCGACCAGTCGCCGGACGTGCCGAGCCGGCGCATCTGCCGCTCGATCGTGTCGCCGGACTGCTGCTTCCACTCCCACACCTTGCCGATGAAGCCTTCGCGGCCGAGCGAGTCGCGGGTCTCGCCGTTGCCTTCAAGGGCGAGGTTGCGCGCGACCACCATCTCGGTGGCGATGCCGGCGTGGTCGGTGCCCATCTGCCACAGCGCGTCGAAGCCGCGCATGCGGTGGTAGCGCACCAGCGCGTCCATCAGCGTGTGCTGGAACGCGTGGCCCATGTGCAGCGTGCCGGTGACGTTCGGCGGCGGCAGCAGGATCGAATAGGGCTGGCCCTCGCCGCGCGGCTTGAACGCGCCGCTGCTTTCCCACTGCTGGTACAGGCGGGTCTCGAAGTCGGTCGGGTCGTAGCTGGGCGAGAGCGTGGTCATCGGGTCGGGATCGGCAGTGGGGGTGGGGCGCCGGCGGGCGGCGAACCGGTGCGTGCCGGTGCCGTGCCGCCGTCGCCCGGACGGCTACATGTCGTGCTTGTTCAACGCAAAGCCGAGCGACTGGTAGTGCTTCCAGCGCTCGCGCAGCGGGCCGCGCGCGGACGCGTCGGCCGGCACCACCTCGAGCACGCGGTCGAACGTGCCCTGCACCGGCGCGTCGCGCAGGTTGATGACCAGCGGGCGCAGCGCGGCGTCGTGTCCGGGCGGGGCGATCAGCACGTCGGCCTCGTCCTCGTCCTCGTCGAGGCCGGCGATCTGGTGCGGGATGTAGGCGTCCTCGCCCATGTCCCACAGCAGGTCGTCGAGCGATTCGGCCTGCGCGGTGTCGCGCGCGAGCACCAGCGTCGGCAGCCCGGCGGCGTGCGCCTTGCGGACCAGTTCGCACACCAGCCGCAGCGGTTCGGCCTCGAACCGCGGCGTGGTGATCAGGTAGAAGTCGGCGCGCGGCATCGGCGTCAGCGGGCGGGGCAGGGCGCCGCCGCGGCGGCGCGCGGCCTCACGCCACGCGGTCCAGCAGCCACTGGCTCAGCAGGCCGACGGGGCGGCCGGTGGCCATGCCCTTGCGGCCCTCGTCCGACGCGCTGCCGGCGATGTCCAGGTGCGCCCAGCGCTGGCCCTCGGCGAAGCGGGCGAGGAAGCAGCCGGCGGTGATCGCGCCGGCCCAGCGGCCGCCGATGTTGTAGACGTCGGCGTAGGTCGAGTCGAGCATCGTCTGGTACTCGTCCCACAGCGGCAGGCGCCACGCGCGGTCGAACACGTGCTCGCCGGCGCCGAGCAGCTCGTTGGCGAGGTCGTCGTGCTTGCTCATCAGGCCCGAGGCGTACTTGCCGAGCGCGACCATGCACGCGCCGGTCAGCGTCGCGACGTCGACGAGCGCGGCCGGCTCGAAGCGCTGCGCGTAGGTCAGCGCGTCGCACAGGATCAGGCGGCCCTCGGCGTCGGTGTTGCCGACCTCGATGGTCTTGCCGGACATGCTGGTCAGCACGTCGGACGGGCGGTACGCGTCGGCGTCGGGCATGTTCTCGACCGCCGGCACGATGACCACCAGGTTGACCGGCAGCTGCATGCCGACCGCGGCGACGAAGGTGCCCATGACGGTGGCGCCACCGCACATGTCGAACTTCATCTCCTCGATCCCGCCCTGGGTCTTGAGGTTGATGCCGCCGGTGTCGAACGTGATGCCCTTGCCGACCAGCACGAACGGCTTGGCGTCGCCGCCGTTGTTCCACTTCAGCACGACCAGCTTCGGCGGGTTGGCCGAGCCGCGGCCGACCGCGAGCAGCGAGCCCATGCCGAGCTCCTGCATCTGCGCGCGGTCGAGCACCTCGCACTCGGCCTTGTCGAAGCGCGCGGCGAACTGCTGCGCCTGCTGCGCGAGGTAGGCCGGATTGCAGATGTTCGGCGGCAGGTTGCCGAGCTCGCGGGCGAACTGCACGCCGGCGGCGATCGCCTTGCCCTGCGCCAGCGCGGTGCCGTCGTCGCCCTGCAGCAGCAGCGTGCGCAGGCCCGGCTCGTCCTTCTTCTTCAGCGTCGCGGTGTAGCGGTAGCAGGCGTGGTCGGCGGCGATCGCGGCCTGGCGGATCGCCCAGGCGGCGTCGCGGCCCTGCACCGGCACCTCGGTCAGGGTCAGCAGCGCGGTCGCGACCGGGCCGGCCTTCAACGTGCGGGCGGCGTCGGCGACGGCCTTCAGGTACTGGGCGACGCCGAACTTGGCGGCGTCGCCCAGCCCGACCACGAGCACGCGCGGCGCGGTGACGCCGGGCAGGTCGTGCAGCAGCGCGGTCTTGCCGGTCTTGCCGCCGGCGTCGCCGCGTTCGAGCAGGGCGGCGATGCGGCCGCCGCTGGCGGCGTCGAGCGCCTGGCCGGCGGCGGTCAGCGTGCCGTCGGCGTAGGCGCCGATCACGACGCAATCGGCGGCCGTGGTGGCCGGCGCAGCGTGGTTCAGGTCGAATTCCAAGGCCATCGAACAGATTCCGGGGGGAGTAAGAGGGAAGGTGTTTCCGTACAATCCGGCGGTCCACGGCCGCGGAGGCCGCCCTGGACGCCGGTCCGGGCCCCACGCGCCGAGCGGTGGCGGGCCGCGGGGCGCCCCACGGTCCTATCCGGGGCGTCACGACAAGCCCCGCAGTCTAATGCAACCACCCCGGATGCCGAAGCCGACGCCTGATGCCCAAGCTTGACCGCTACCTGATCGGCGAACTCGCCCAGGCGACGTTCGCCACCCTGACGGTGCTGCTGATCGTCAGCTTCGGCGGCGTGTTCGCCGACGTGCTCAAGGACATCGCCGCCGGCCGGGTGCCGGTCGGGATGATGTTCCCCCAGCTCGGCCTGCTGCTGCTGAACTGGCTGCCGCTGATCCTGCCGATGGCGCTGCTGCTGGGGCTGATGCTCGGCATCGGCCGGCTGTACCGCGATTCGGAGATGCCGGTGCTGGCGTCGATCGGGGTCGGCCCGCCGCGGCTGCTGCGCCCGCTGATGTGGGTCGCCGTGCCGATCGCGGTGGTCGTGGCGGTATGTTCGCTGTGGCTGGGCCCGTGGGCCGAGCGCCAGTCCAAGCAGATGGTCAACGAGGCCAACCGCAACCTGATCGTCGCCGGCCTGCAGCCGGGCACGTTCACCGAGATCCCGGGCGGCGGCGGGGTGATCTTCGTCGGCAGCATGTCGACCGACGGCAGCCGCTTCCGCCGGGTGTTCGTCTACCGCCAGTCCGAGGACCGCCTCGACGTGATCACGTCCAACGACGGCGAGCTGACGGTCGACGAGAACGGCGAGCGCTTCCTGACCCTCAACCGCGGCTTCGAGGTCGAGGGCCCGCTCGGCGGCGGACTCGACTACCGGCTGCTGCGCTACGCGCGCAACCAGGTGCACGTGGCCGCCGGCGAGAGCCGCTACGACCCCAACGACCCGGAGCTGCTGCCGACGCTGCAGCTGCTCGGCGACTCGCGTCGCGAGGCGATGGCGCAGGTGCACGCGCGGCTGGCGCCGCCGCTGATGACGCTGGCGTTCGCGCTGCTGGCGGTGCCGCTGGCCCGCAGCACGCCGCGCCAGGCCCGCTACGGCCCGATGCTGATGGGCTTCCTCGCGTACCTGGTCAGCGTGTTCCTCGCGCGGCTGGGCACCAACTGGCTGGCCGACGGCAAGATCGCCGGGCCGCTGGGCCTGTGGTGGATGCTGCTGCCGCTGCTGGCCGTGGCGCTGTGGCTGTACTTCCGCGACGGCCGGGTGCGCGCCCCGCGACTGCTGCGCAGGGCCGCCGCATGAAGCCGTTCCCGAAGATCCACGACGTGTTCGTCGGCAAGGTCGTGCTCGGCACGGTGCTGCTGACCTGGGGCGTGCTGCTCGGCCTGGACGTGATGCTGAGCCTGGTCGGCGAGTTCAGCGACGTCGGCAAGGGCGGCTACGGCTTCGGCCAGGCGGTCGCGTACATGGCGTACACCGTGCCGCGCCGCGCGCACTACCTGTTCCCGACCGCGGCGGTGATCGGCTCGCTGATGGCCCTTGGCCAGCTGGCCGCGAGTTCCGAGCTCACCGCGCTGCGCGCGCTGGGCCTGTCGCGCCGGCGCCTGAGCATCGCGGTGGCCGGCTCGCTGATGATCCTGACCGCGCTGATGGTCGTGAACGGCGAGACGCTCGGCCCGTGGGGCCAGCGCCGCGCCGACGCGCTGAAGGCCTCGGCCAAGTCCGACAACATGATCGTCGCGCAGTACTCGGGCCTGTGGGCGCGCGAGGGCGACATCATCCTCAACGCCAACGGCGGCGAGGAGCGCGACGACGGCACGGACCGCTGGCTGGAGCTGCGCGACGTGCGCCTGTTCGAGTTCGAGGAGGACGGGCGGCTCAAGTCGGTCGCGATGGTCAAGCGTGCCGAGCACCGGCCGGGCGGCTGGCTGTTGCGCGACGTGACGCGCACGACGTTCACCGACACCTCGGCGACCCAGATCCGGATCCCGGAGGAGCGCTGGGCGTCGAAGCTCGACGCCACCGCGCTCAGCGCCGACATGGATCGCCCGCGCTACCTGTCCGCGGCCGAGCTGCGCAGCGCGATCGAGTACCGGCGGCGCAACGCGCTCGACGCCGGCGAGTTCGAAGAGCACTACTGGGGCCGCTGGTTCTATCCGATCAACGTGCTGGCGCTGTGCCTGGCCGCGGTGCCGTTCGCGTTCGGCACGCTGCGCAGCGGCGGCCTCGGCCGGCGGCTGTTCGTCGGCATCGTGTTCGCGCTCGGCTTCTGGCTGCTGCAGACGCAGTTCGTCAAGCTCGCCGAGGTGTTCAAGTTCGACTACCGCGTGGCCTACCTGCTGCCGACGCTGGTGATGGTCGGCGTCTCCGCCTGGCTGTTCAAAAAGCGGAGTGGGTGAGGGCGCGCTGCTCGCACGGCACTGCCGTGCGCGCGCCCGAACGCCAAAACGCTATGCGTTTTGGCCGGAAGCGAACCGACCAGCCTTAAGCAAGCGACCGTATCCTCCCACGGCACTGCCGCGCGCACTGCCGAACGCCAGAACGCTATGCGTTTTGGCCGGAAGCGAACCGACCAGCCTTAAGCAAGCGACCGAATCCCCGCGCGGCACTGCCGCGCGCACTGCCGAACGCCAAAACGCTATGCGTTTTGGCCGGAAGCGAACCGACCAGCCTTAAGCAAGCGACCGAATCCCCGCGCGGCACTGCCGCGCGCACTGCCGAACGCCAAAACGCTATGCGTTTTGGCCGGAAGCGAACCGACCAGCCTTAAGCAAGCGACCGAATCCCCGCACGGCACTGCCGCGCGCACTGCCGAACGCCCAAGCGCCATGCGCTTGGGCCGGAAGCGAACCGACCAGCCTTAAGCAAGCGACCGCATCCCCGCACGGCACTGCCGCGCGCCCTGCCGAACGCCCGCCGCGCTGCGACGGGCCGGAAGCGGAACGCCTCGTCTTGAGCAGGTGGCTCGATCCCCTGCGCGCATCGCCGCGCGTCCCCTCGCGCCGTCGCGTGCCGGCCGCCGAAACAAGAACGGCGCGCCCCCGCGCGCCGTTTCCGATCGAACTACGCCGGCCTACTTCAGCGACGAGTAGTTCAGCGGCACGAACGTGTAGCCCACGCCGTCGTCGGCGGGGCGCAGGTGGCCGATGCCGGGGAACGGTAGGTGGGTCGCGGCCACCAGGTAGCCCTCCTTCGCCGCGTCGGCGTAGGCCTTCCGGCGTTCGGCGGCGGCCGGGGCGCTGTCGGTGTCGAACTGGATGGTCACGTCCGGGTTCTTGAACTGCACGGCGGCCAGGTGCATCAGGTCGCCCCACAGCACCAGCTTCTTGCCCTGGCTTTCGACCACGTAGGTCGTGTGTCCCGGCGTGTGCCCGTGCGACGGCATCGCGGTCACGCCCGGGACCAGTTCGGTGCGCCCTGAGAACGTCTTGAGCCTGCCGGCGGCGGCGTACGGATTGGCCGACGCCATCGCGCCCTGGAAGAAGCCCTTGGCGCTGTCCGGCGCCGCTTTCAGGTTGGCCTCGCTGAGCCAGTACGCCGGGTCCGCGGCGTCGATGTGCACCGTCGCATTCGGGAACGCCCGCTGGCCGCCGGCCATCAGTCCGCCGACATGGTCCGGGTGCATGTGCGTGATCAGCACCGCGTCGACCTGCTCGGGCCGGTAGCCGGCGGCCTGCAGGTTGGCGAGCACGTTGCCAAGCGTCGGGCCGAACAGCCCGGCAGCGCCGGTGTCGACCAGCACCAGCCGGCTGCCGGTATTGATCAGGTACGCGGTCACCGACGCCTCGACCGGGTGGTCGAGGAAGTGGGCCTTCAGCGCGGCCGCGGTCTGCTCGCGCGTGGTGTTGGTCAGCAGGTCGAGCATCGGCAGCTTGACCGTGCCGTCGGAGATCGCGGTGACCTCGAAGTCGCCGAGCATCATCCGGTGGTAGCCGGGCGCCTGGGTCTTGACCATCGGCGCGGCGGCGGTGGCCAGCGGCGCGTGGGCGGTGCCGGCGGCGGCGAAGGCGAGCGTGGCGGCGATCAGCGACAGCCGG
Organism: Cognatilysobacter tabacisoli; assembly: GCF_003586305.1. GTDB lineage: Bacteria > Pseudomonadota > Gammaproteobacteria > Xanthomonadales > Xanthomonadaceae > Cognatilysobacter_A > Cognatilysobacter_A tabacisoli. Next base: position 749,763 of record NZ_KZ987400.1, read on the forward strand.
ATCGGGCGGGGTGCGTGCATGGGAGGTCCTCCGTGGCGGGCGTCGAGGATGACGCGCGGCACAGGTTCTGGGATCCGCGCCGGACGGATGCAGCGTTGCGCGGGTGCGCGCCTCCGCGGGCGGCACCCGGCGCCGGGGCCGGGGCCGGGGCCGGGGCCGGGGCCGATCAGCGTTTCGGCTCGCGCCGCATCCGGGTGCCGCTGGCGCGGTCATGCCAGGTCAGTCGGTCGCGGTCGACCCACGCCCACCAGAAGCCCGCGCCGGCCAGCAGCAGCGAGGCGGTGCCGACCGCGTAGCGCGCCCACAGGGCGCGCCACGACGGGGCGGCGCCGTCGCCGCCGACCACCCGCAGTCGCCACGGGCGCATGCCGAGCGTCTGCCCGCCGCGTCGCCAGCTGATCGTCGCGTACGCGCCGCTGAGCGCCCAGCACGCGACCCACAGCAGCACCTGCACCGGGCTGAACGGCGCGATGTTCTCGCGCGCGTCGTGGCCGGCGAGGTAGTAGCCGAAGGTGAACAGCGCCGAGGCCAGCAGCCACAGCGCGACCACCGGCATCAGGTCGTAGACCAGCGCCAGCAGGCGCCAGCCGACCAGCGCGCGCGGCGCGGGGTGCGGTTCGTTCGATGTCATCGCAAAAGCATAGCCGCTAAGCTCCGGCCATGACTTCGCCGAGCGACACGCGCGCGCGCACCCCCGCCGAGCGCCGCCAGCACGCCATGGCGCTGCCGCCGCTGGGCGACGCCGATGCCATCGAGATCGAGCGCTTCCTCGAGGCGCTGTGGGCCGAGTCGGGGCTCGCGCGGCAAACGCTCGACAGCTACCGGCGCGACCTCGAAGGCCTGGCGCGCTGGCGCGAAGGCCGCGGCGGCGGGCTGGCCGGCGCCGATCGCGCGATGCTGTTCGACTACCTGGCCGCGCGCAGCGGCGACGGGTATTCACCGCGCAGCAACGCGCGCCTGCTGTCCGCGCTGCGCGCGTACTACGCGTGGTGCGTGCGCCGCGGCGCGCGCGTCGACGATCCGACCGCGCTGCTGCAGCCGCCGAAGCTGCCGCGCTCGCTGCCGAAGGCGCTGGCCGAGAGCGAGATCGAGGCGCTGCTGGCCGCGCCCGACGTCGAGCAGCCGCTGGGATTGCGTGACCGCGCGATGCTCGAGCTGATGTACGCCGCCGGTCTGCGCGTCAGCGAACTGGTCGACCTGCCGTCGACCGCCGTCAACCTGCGCCAGGGCGTGCTGCGGGTGATGGGCAAGGGCAGCAAGGAGCGGCTGGTGCCGCTGGGCGAGGAAGCGCAGCACTGGCTTGAACGCTACCTCGCGCACGCGCGCCCGCAGCTGGCCGGCAAGCGCGCCCTGGCGCCGCTGTTCCTCAACGCCAGCGGCGAGGCGCCGACGCGGCAGCAGTTCTGGACGCTGGTGAAGCGGTACGCCGCGGCGGCCGGCATCGACCCGCGCCGGGTCAGCCCGCACGGGCTGCGCCACAGCTTCGCGACGCACCTGCTGAACCATGGCGCCGACCTGCGCGCGCTGCAGATGCTGCTCGGCCACGCGTCGCTGTCGACCACGCAGATCTACACCCTGGTCGCCCGCGAACAGCTCAAGCGCCTCCACGCGCAACACCACCCGAGGGGGTGAAATGCCGCGCTTGCGATGGTCCTGCGGACCATCGCGCGGCATTTCACGCCGGGGGCAGGAGCCCCCGGCCGGAGCGACTTGGCGAGCGCTGGACGCGCGAGCCTAGTCGCCGCGGTTCGACTTCAGCGCGTCAGCACTCCCGCTTGCGCGGCACTGCCGCGCGCACTGCCGAACGCCCAAGCGCCGCGCGCCTGGGCCGGGGGGCGCAACGCATCGGCTTCAGCACGTTCTGGCTTCAAGCGCGCACTGCCGCGCAGGGCGTGCGAACGCCCGCCGCGCTGCGGCCGGCCGGGTCGCAGCGACTCGACTTCAGCGCGTTCCCGGTCCTTTCGCTTATCGCGCGGCATTTCACGCCGGGGGCAGGAGCCCCCCGGCCGGAGCGACTTGGCGAGCGCTAGACGCGCGAGCCTAGTCGCCACGGTTCGACTTCAGCGCGTCAGCACTCCCGCTTGCGCGGCACTGCCGCGCGCACTGCCGAACGCCCAAGCGCCGCGCGCCTGGGCCGGGGTCGCAACGCATCGGCTTCAGCACGTTCTGGCTTCAAGCGCGCACTGCCGCGCAGGGCGTGCGAACGCCCGCCGCGCTGCTGCCGGCCGGGTCGCAGCGACTCGACTTCAGCGCGTTCCCGGTCGTTTCGCTTATCGCGCGGCATTTCACGCCGGGGGCAGGAGCCCTCGGCCGGAGCGACTTGGCAAGCGCTGGACGCGCGAGCCTAGTCGCCGCGGTTCGACTTCAGCGCGTTAGCGCTGCCGCTTGCGCGGCAATCCTCAATGCCCAGACGCTTCGCGCCGGACCCGGCGACCCGAGGCCCCGGCCTCCGCGCCTCAAGCCCGAGTTCGACCAGCGCCGCAATCGCCGCCCGGCCACGCCCGCCTTCCATCCCCCGCGACGCGCCACCCGTCGCGACGCCGGGCCCGGCCCGACGCGGCAGCGTGAGGCCGCGAGGCCCGTCCAGGCAGGCGTCCAGCCCGCACGGCGAACCAGGGCACGGGCCGATCCGCCGCTGCATGCCACAATCGGCGGGAACCCTGCGCCGCACGCGGCGTCCAATGGCGACCGCGGTCGACGCCATCCCCCGATAGGACCTTTTCGATGAAGCGCATCACCCTTGCCCTGCTCGGGGCCATGAGCCTCTCCGCCTGCGCGCAGGCGCCACAGCCGGGTGCGACCGCCGATGCCGGCGCGCAGGCGCGCACGGCCCAGGCCACGGCGCCCGCGAAGGCGGCCGCGCCGGTCGCCGGCACGCCCGACGCGCGCGCGACCGAGGCGATCCGCGCACTGAACCCGCGCGTCACCGTCGACCGCGTCGGCGCTGCGCCGATCCCGGGCTTCCGCGAGGCGGTCGTCGCCGGGCAGGTCGTCTATGTCAGCGACGACGGCAAGTACCTGTTCCTGCCCGGCTCGGGCGGCGCGCTGTTCGACGTGGCCGCCAAGAAGAACCTCAGCGAGGGCGCGCTGGCCTCGATGCGCCAGGAGCTGCTGCGCCAGATCCCGGCGAAGGAGCGCATCGTGTTCGCGCCGCCGAACCCGAAGTACACCGTGTCGGTGTTCACCGACGTCGAGTGCGGCTACTGCCGCAAGCTGCACAGCGAGATCGCCGAGTACAACCGGCAGGGCATCGCGATCGAGTACCTGGCGTTCCCGCGGATGGGCGTGGGCAGCGAGGACTTCAAGAAGATGGTGTCGGTGTGGTGCTCGAGCGACCGCAAGGCCGCGCTGACCGCCGCCAAGTCCGACGGCCGCCTGCCGGCCAAGGACTGCAACAACACCGTGCGCATGCAGTACGACATCGGCCAGCGCGCCGGCCTGACCGGCACGCCGATGATCCTGACCGCCGACGGCACCCAACTCGGCGGCTACGTGCCGCCGGCGCAGCTGCGCGCGGCGCTGGACAAGATCGCCGGCGAAGGCGGCCAGCCCGCGGCGCCCGCCGGGGCCTGATCCCGCCACCGCAGGCGTCCCGGCCGCCGGGACGCCTGCCGGGGCCGCGCCCGCCGGGCCGCCCCGGGCGCTCGGCTACAATGGCCGGCCCGTTTCGACCACGGTTTCCCGGACATGATCGTCCTCGAGGGCCCCTCGGCCCTTTCCGCGTTCCGCCGCGAACGCCTGCAGTCCCGCCTGCAAGCCCTGCATCCCGACGTCCGCCTGCTCGGCGCCTGGCCCGTGTACTGGGTCCAGCCCGACGCCGGCGCCGTGCCCGATGCCGACGCGCTGCACCGCATCCTGCAGGCCGGCGCGCAGCCGGCGGCGCGCGATGACGGCGCGGTCTCGCGCTACGTCACCCCGCGGCTGGGCACGCTGTCGCCGTGGGCGAGCAAGGCGACCGAGCTGCTGCGCGGCGCCGGGCTGCCGGTGCACCGGGTCGAACGCGGCACCCGCTACGACCTCACGGGCTGGCCGGCCGACACCGCCACCGCCGCCGCGCTGGCCAAGGTGCTGCACGACCCGATGACCGAGTCGCTGCTCGACACGCGCGAGGCGGGCGAGGGCCTGTTCGCGGTGCCGCCGCGCGGCGAGCTCGAGCGCATCGCGCTCGACGACCTCGAGGCCGCCAACGCGCGCCTCGGCCTGGCCCTGGCCGACGACGAGATCGCCTACCTGCGCGAGCGTTACGCCGCGTTGGGCCGGCAGCCGTCCGACGTCGAGCTGATGATGTTCGCGCAGGCCAACTCCGAGCACTGCCGGCACAAGATCTTCAACGCGTCGTGGACCATCGACGGCCGCGAGGCGACCGTCAACGGTGGCCCGCAGTCGCTGTTCAAGATGATCAAGAACACCCACGCACACACGCCCGAGCACACGCTGTCGGCGTACAGCGACAACGCCGCCGTGGTCGAGGGCTACGCCAGCCAGCGCTTCCGCGCCGATCCGGCGACCGGCACGTACCGCGCCGAGCCGACCGCCGATTCGGCGTTCTGCATCAAGGTCGAGACCCACAACCACCCGACCGCGATCGCGCCGTTCCCCGGCGCGAGCACCGGCAACGGCGGCGAGATCCGCGACGAAGGCGCGACCGGCCGCGGCGGCAAGCCGAAGGCGGGCCTGTGCGGCTTCAGCGTGTCGCACCTGCGCATCCCGACGCTGCCGCAGCCGTGGGAGACGACGCGCGCGCTGAACCCGCGGATGGCGCCGGCGCTGGACATCATGCTCGACGGCCCGCTCGGCGCGGCCGCGTTCAACAACGAGTTCGGCCGGCCGAACCTGACCGGCTACTTCCGCACGTTCGAGTTGGACGAGGGCACCCACGCGCGCGCCTACGACAAGCCGATCATGCTCGCCGGCGGCCTCGGCGCGATCGACCGCGAGCAGGTCGCCAAGCTCGGGCTGAAGCCAGGCTATGCGGTCGTGGTGCTCGGCGGCCCGGCGATGCTGATCGGCCTCGGCGGCGGCGCGGCCAGCTCGGTCGCGTCCGGCGAGAGCGCCGAGGACCTCGACTTCGCCAGCGTGCAGCGCGACAACCCGGAGATGGAGCGCCGCTGCCAGGAAGTGATCGACCGCTGCGTCGCGCTCGGCTCGCGCAACCCGATCGCCAGCGCGCACGATGTCGGCGCCGGCGGCCTGTCGAACGCGATCCCCGAGCTGCTGCACGACTCCGGCCTCGGCGGCGTCATCGACCTGGCCCGCGTGCCGAACGACGATCCGTCGCTTTCGCCGATGCAGCTGTGGTGCAACGAGTCGCAGGAGCGCTACGTGCTCGGCCTGCCGCCCGACCGCGTCGACGAGTTCGCCGCGATCTGCGCGCGCGAGCGCTGCCCGTTCGCGGTCGTCGGTCATGCCACCGCCGAGGAGCGGCTGGTGGTCGGCTACGGCGCCACGGTCGAGACCGCGCGCGACGCGTCGCGCGAGTGGCCGATCGACCTGCCGATGGACCTGCTGTTCGGCAAGCCGCCGAAGATGCACCGCGACGCGCGCCACCCGGCGCCGGCGCCGTGGCCGGCGCTGCAGTGGCAGGGACTGGACCTGCGCGAGGCCGCGCTGCGCGTGCTCGCGCACCCGACCGTCGCGGCCAAGAACTTCCTGATCACGATCGGCGACCGCAGCGTCGGCGGCCTGACCGCGCGCGACCAGATGGTCGGCCCGTGGCAGCTGCCGGTCGCCGACTGCGCGATCACGTTCACCGGGTTCGACGGCTTCGTCGGCGAGGCGATGGCGATCGGCGAGCGCACCCCGCTGGCGCTGCTCGACGCCGGCGCCGCGGCGCGCATGGCGGTCGGCGAGGCGATCACCAACCTGTGCGCCGCGCCGGTCGAGTCGCTGGCGCGGATCAAGCTGTCGGCCAACTGGATGGCCGCGGCCGGCCACCCCGGCGAGGACGCGCTGCTGTTCGACGCGGTCAAGGCGGTGGGCATCGAACTGTGCCCGGAGATCGAGCTGAGCATCCCGGTCGGCAAGGACTCGCTGTCGATGCAGGCGCAGTGGCAGCAGGACGGGCAGGCGCACAAGTCGGTGTCGCCGGTGTCGCTGATCGTCAGCGCGTTCGCCGCGGTGACCGACGTGCGCCGCCAGCTGACCCCGCAGCTCGAGCGCGACGGCGACAGCGAGCTGTGGCTGATCGGCCTGGGCGCCGGCAAGCAGCGCCTCGGCGGCTCGGTGCTGGCCCAGTGCCACCCCGACGCGGCCGACGCCAATGGCCACTCGTCGCTGCCGGCGTTCGCGGGCGTCGCAGAGCGCGGCGAGTCCGGCGTGCCGGATCTCGACGATCCGCAGCGGCTGCGCGATTTCTTCGAACTGGTCCGCGAGGCGCGCGAGGCCAACCTGCTGGCGGCGTACCACGACCGCTCCGACGGCGGCGCGTTCGCCGCGCTGTGCGAGATGGCGTTCTGCTCGCGCGTCGGGCTGGAGATCACGCTCGACGGCTGGGGCGACGACCCGTTCCGCACCCTGTTCAACGAGGAGCTCGGCGCGATCGTCCAGGTCAGCGGCGACGACCGCGCCGAGTTCGCCGACCTCGTCGCGCGGCACGGCCTGATCGACTGCGCCCAGCGCATCGCGCGCCCGGTGCTGGCCACCTCGGCTCCGACCGTGCGCGTGCGCCGCGACGGCGACACGCTCGCCGAGTGGCGCTGGGACGAGCTGTTCGACGCCTGGTGGTCGACCACGCACGCGCTGCAGAAGCTGCGCGACAACCCGGAGTGCGCCGACGAGGAGCGCGCGATCGCGCGCGACTTCGACGCGCCGGGTCTGAAGCCGAAGCTGACGTTCGACCCGGCCGACGACGTCGCCGCCCCGTTCGTCAACGCCGGCGCGCGCCCGCGCGTGGCGGTGCTGCGCGAGCAGGGCGTCAACAGCCACTACGAGATGGCATGGGCGTTCACCCGCGCCGGCTTCGAGGCGGTCGACGTGCACATGAGCGACCTGATCGCCGGCCGCGTGACGCTCGACGGCTTCAAGGGCCTGACGGCGTGCGGCGGCTTCAGCTACGGCGACGTGCTCGGTGCCGGCCGCGGCTGGGCGACGTCGATCCTCGAGCGCGCCGCGCTGCGCGAGGCGTTCGCGGCGTACTTCGCGCGTCCGGACACGTTCTCGCTCGGCGTCTGCAACGGCTGCCAGATGATGGCCCAGCTCAAGCCGATCATCCCCGGCGCCGAGCACTGGCCGGTGTTCCTGCGCAACCGCAGCGAACAGTTCGAAGCGCGGCTGGGCCTGCTGGAAGTCGTCGAGACCCCGTCGGTGCTGCTGCGCGGCATGGCCGGCTCGCGCATTCCGGTCGCGATCGCGCACGGCGAGGGCCGCGCGGCATTCGACAGCGCGCTCGACCAGTCGGCGGCCGCCGTGGCGCTGCGCTACATCGACGGTCACGGCCAGGTGGCCACGCAGTACCCGCTGAACCCGAACGGATCGCCCGACGGCGTCGCCGGGCTGAGCAGCGCCGACGGCCGCGCCACGATCCTGATGCCGCACCCGGAGCGCACGCCGCGCAGCGCGAACTTCAGCTGGGCGCCACGCGACTGGCCGGACGAATCGCCGTGGCTGCGGATGTTCCGCAACGCGCGGGTGTTCGTCGGCTGACGGCGTGCCCGGACCGCGCCGGCGCCCGGCGCGTAGGCGCGGTCGCCATGCGCGGCGTGCAAACGAAGAAAGCCTGGCCCTCGCGGGCCAGGCCTGGTGCGCGCCGCTTGCGCGGGCGCTGCGTTACTTCAGTTTGAACAGCGCGGAGCGGACCTGCCCGTCGCGCAGGACCAGCTTCAGCACACGGCACTGGCCGGTCCACGACTTGTCCGTCTTCCAGACGTAGAGGTACTGCCCGGCAGTCGCGTCGTACTGGAGGCTGCTGCTGCCGGCCGTCACGGTTTCCTCGACGGCGTCGCCATCGCTCGCGCTGCATGCGATCGCGCCCGACGCTGGCGAGCCGGCGGCGAAGATCGCGAGCCCCTGGTTGCCGCCGAGACGGAACTTCACCGGGACCGCGCTGCCGGCCTTCACCGTGTTGAACGTGCCGGGGTTGTCGACGGGCGCGAAGAATCCGGTCCAGACGTACGACACGACCACGTTGAACTGCACCGGCGCGGCCTGGTTGCCGCGGCTGTCCGCGGACGTGCAGGTGACCGGGGTGGTGCCGACGGCGAAGCTGCTGCCGCTGGCCGGCAGGCACGTCACGGTCGCCGGACCATCCACCAGGTCGTGCGCGGTCGGCAGCGCATAGGCCACCACGGCCTGCGAGTTGGCGGTCGCCGCCGCCTCGACATCGGCGTGCGGGGCGATCAGCGGGCCCGTGGTGTCGCGCACGGTGACGGTGAAGCCGGCGGTGGCCGCGTTGCCGAAGTCGTCGGATGCCGTGCACGTCACCGTGGTCGTTTCGTCCAGCGGGAACGTGGATCCGGATGCCGGCGTGCACGACACCGGCACCGCGCCGGCCACCACGTCGATCGCGGTCGGCGCGAACCCGACGCTCGCGCCGGCCGCCGAAGTGGCCTCCACGGTCTGGTCGCCGGGCAGGTTCCCGATCGTCGGCGGCCGGGTATCGAGGACGCTGACCGTGAAGAACCTGGGCTCGGCGACGTTGGCGTGCGCGTCGGTCGCGCTGCAGGTCACGGCGGTGTCGCCCAGCGCGAAGGTGCTGCCCGAGGCCGGCACGCACGTGGCGGGGCGCTGGCCATCGACGATGTCGTCCGAGGTGGCGCTGAACTCGACCACGGCTCCCGCAGGCCCGGTGGCCTCCGCCGCCTGCGACAGCGGCGCACTGACGACCGGGGCGGTGGTGTCGACCACGCGCACGCCGAATCCGGCTTCGGCGCCATTGCCCGCCGAGTCGGTGGCAACGCACAGCACCGGCGTGGTCGCGTCGAGCGCGAACAGCGTGCCCGGCGCGGGCTCGCAGACGAAGTACTCGCCGCTGTTCACCGCCGGCAGCGGCCCGTCGACGAGGTCGCTCGCGGACACCAGATAGCCCTGATCCGCGCCGACGTGCGCGCCGGCTGCCGACGTCGCCTCGGCGCTGATGGTCCCGGCGGGCACGCCGAGGGTCGGCGGCGTCACGTCGCGGACGAACACGTCGCACTCGCGGAACGTGTACAGGCCGCCGGAGTCGGTGACGGTGAGCCGGTAGGTGAATTTTCCGACCTGCTGGTAGCCCAGCTGCGGTGCGGTGAGCGCGATGGCGCTGGTCGCGAAGTCGCCCAGCGGCAGCACCGCGGAGCCGTCCCAGCCCGACGTCAGCGTGGTCCACGGGCCGCCGCTCCACGCATATTCGAGGGTGGTGCCGTCCTCGTGGTCCTGCGATGCGCTGCCGTCCAGCGAGAACGCTTCGCCTTCGGACAGCTCGAGCAGGTCCATCGGACAGGCGAGCTGCGCGACCGGCGGGTCATTGACCCACGACACGTTCACCGTGACCTCGGCCACGTCGCTCAGCTGCGCGTCGGACACCGTCAGTCGGAACGTGAGCGTTGCGCCGCCGCTGCCGGCGGTATTCGGCGCGACGAAGCTGGTGTTCGCCGCATCCGCATCGGCCAGCGCGACCGCCGGTCCGTCCACCTGCGTCCATCGGTAGCTCAGCGTGTCGCCATCGGCATCGGTGCCGCTGCCGAGCAGCTGCACCGTGGCGCCGTCCGTGACGAGCGCCGGGCTGGCGCTGGCGGTCGCCTCCGGCGCGAGGTTGGCCGAGTGGCTGTTCTGCAGGTTCACCGTCACCGTGTCGGTGGCGGTCTGGAGGACACCGTTGGCGCCAACGCAGCTGACCTGGAGCTGGAACGTCAGCGGCGTCTGCACCGCGACGTCGGGCGCCTGGAAACGGGCGTACAGGTCGCCCTGGTTGTCGGTGCCGGTTTCCAGCGCGACCGCCGTGCCGCCGGTCTGCGTCCAGGCGTAGAGCCCGCCGCTGCTGCGCTTGGGCTTGGAACCGCTATTGCCGGGCTGCGGCGTCAGCTGGATCGTGTTCGGCACCCACGTCCCGTTGGTCAGGACGAAGTCGGCCTCGGTGCGCGGGTCGCTGCCCTGGATGACCGCGCTGGGCTCCCCGCGCTGGCAGGTGGCAGTCGCTGCGACGGCCGGCCCGGCCGCGGCGGCCAACGCCACGCACGCGCATGCCAGCGCGGCCCCGTAGCGGGGCCTGAATCGAAATTTCATTGTCTTCCCCTGTTTGTGTGGCGGCTACCGTGCGGAGGCCCCATGTCCCGGCGCCAGGCCGGATCGCGTCTCCACACAGCAGGGGCAACGCGTCCGGCCGGCGGCACCGGCCATGCCGTGCTCGTGCACGGCCGGTGGACTGCCGCGGCGAACTCGGAGCCCCCGGTGGGCTACGCTTCGGCACGGATCCGCGGCGTCGGCCACGCTATGCCCAGCTGCTAAAGTCCGGGGACGCACGGAGAACAGTCGTGAATGCAGTCGTGGATACCCACTCGCATGCGCCGGACGGAGAAAGCGCCGACGAGCGCATCGTCGCCGCGCTGCTGGCCAAGGGCCGGCTCAAGGACGCGGACCTCGCGCGCGCGCGCCGGCTGCAGGACGAAACCGGCGGCGGGCTGCTGACCCTGCTGACCCGGCTGGGCCTGGTGTCCGAGCGCGACCACGCCGAGGCCTGCGCCGAGGTCCTCGACCTGCCGCTGGTCAGCACCAAGGACGCGCCGGAACTCCCGCCGGAAGGCGTGGCGCTCACGCTGAAGTTCATGAAGCAGTTCGCGGTCTGCCCGATCGCCGACAGCGAGTCGATCGTCGACGTCGTGCTCGCCGACCCGCAGGATGCCTACACCCTCGACGCCGTGCGTCTGGCCACCGGCCGCGACGTGCGCCCGCACGTGGCGCTGCGCTCGGAGATCGACGACCTGATCGAGCGCTGGTACGGGCAGGGCCGCAGCGCGATGGGGGCGATCGTCGAGACCGCCGAGGGCGAGACCGGCGGCGACCTCGAGGACGTCGAGCACCTGCGCGACCTTGCCTCCGAGGCGCCGGTGATCCGGCTGGTCAACCTCGTGATCCAGCGCGCGGTCGAACTGCGCGCGTCGGACATCCACATCGAGCCGTTCGAGAACCGGCTGAAGGTCCGCTACCGCGTCGACGGCGTGCTGATCGAGGGCGAGAGCCCGCCGGCCAACCTGACCGCGGCGGTGATCAGCCGCATCAAGATCATGGCCAAGCTCAACATCGCCGAGCGCCGCCTGCCGCAGGACGGCCGGATCATGCTGCGCGTGCAGGGCAAGGAGCTCGACCTGCGCGTCAGCACCATGCCGACCGCGCACGGCGAGAGCGTGGTGATGCGCCTGCTCGACCGCGAGACGGTGGTGTTCGACTTCAAGCGGCTCGGCTTCACCGACCACTTCCTGCCGCAGTTCCAGAAGGTGCTCGACCAGCCACACGGGATCCTGCTGGTGACCGGCCCGACCGGCTCGGGCAAGACCACCACGCTGTACACCGCGCTGAGCAAGCTCAACACCGCCGACGTCAAGATCATCACCGTCGAGGACCCGGTCGAGTACCAGCTCGAGGGCATCAACCAGATCCAGGCCAAGCCGCAGATCGGGCTCGACTTCGCCCACGCGCTGCGGTCGATCGTCCGCCAGGATCCGGACATCATCATGATCGGCGAGATGCGCGACCTCGAGACCGCGCGCATCGCGATCCAGTCGGCGCTGACCGGCCACCTGGTGCTGTCGACGCTGCACACCAACAATGCCGCCGGCGGAATCACCCGCCTGCTCGACATGGGCGTCGAGGACTACCTGCTGACGTCGACGATCAACGGCATCCTCGCCCAGCGCCTGGTGCGGCGGCTCGAGCCGACCCACGCCGAGCGCTACGCCGCCTCGCCGGAGCAGATCGATAAGTTCGGCCTGCGCCGCTACCAGCCCGACGGCGAGATCCACCTGTACCGCGCGCGCGGTTCGGCGCTGGCGCCGACCGGCTACCTCGGCCGCACGACGATCATGGAGTTCCTCGTGATGAACGACGAGCTGCGGCGCGCGGTGATGCGCCACGCCGGCATGGGCGAGCTCGAGCAGCTCGCGCGCGACGCCGGCATGCGCACGATGTACGAGGACGGCATCGCCAAGGCGCTGGCCGGCGAGACCACGATCGAGGAAGTGCTGCGCGTGACCGAGGACGCGTAAGCGATGCCGCTCTACCACTACAAGGCGCTGAACGCCCGCGGCGAAGTGCTCGACGGCCAGATGGAGGCCGCCAGCAACGGCGAGGTCGTCGCGCGTCTTCAGGAGCAGGGCCACCTGCCGATCGAGGCGCGGCTGGCGAGCGAGGGCGGCGGCGCGTCGACCTGGCGCGCGCTGCTGAAGCCCAAGCCGTTCGCCGGCGCGCGGCTGGTGCAGTTCACCCAGCAGCTGGCGACGCTGCTCGGCGCCGGCCAGCCGCTCGACCGCGCGCTGACGATCCTGCTCGAACTGCCCGAGGACGAAGCGGCGCGCCGCACGATCGCCGACGTGCGCGACGCGGTGCGCGGCGGCAGCGCGCTTTCGACCGCGCTCGAGCGCCAGCACGGCACGTTCTCGCGGCTGTACGTCAACATGGTCCGCGCCGGCGAGGCCGGCGGCACGATGCACGAGACGCTCGCGCGGCTGGCCGACTACCTCGAGCGCGCGCGCGCGCTGCAGGGACGGGTGATCAACGCGCTGATCTACCCGGCGATCCTGCTGGTGATGGTCGGCCTGAGCCTGCTGTTCCTGCTCGGCTACGTGGTGCCGCAGTTCGCGCAGATGTACGAGAGCCTGGACGCGCCGCTGCCGTTCTTCACCAAGATCATCCTGGCGCTGGGCCTGTTCGTGCGCGACTGGTGGATCGTGCTGCTGGTGGTGCCGGCGCTGGCCGCGCTGTGGTTCGACCGCAAGCGCCGCGACCCGGTGTTTCGCGAGGCCTTCGACGGGTGGCTGCTGCGGCGCAAGCTCGCCGGTGGACTGGTGGCCAAGATCGAGACCGCGCGGCTGGCACGCACGCTCGGCACGCTCGTGCGCAACGGCGTGCCGCTGCTGACGGCCCTGGGCATCGGCCGCAACGTGCTCGGCAACCGCGTGCTGGCCGCCGACGTCGACGCCGCCGCGGCCGAGGTCAAGAACGGCGTGCCGCTGTCGATCGCGCTCGGCAAGGGCAAGCGCTTCCCGCGCCTGGCGCTGCAGATGGTGCAGGTCGGCGAGGAGTCCGGCGCGCTCGACGCGATGCTGGTCAAGACTGCCGAGACGTTCGAGACCGAAACCGGGCTCGCGCTCGACCGCCTGCTTGCGGCGCTGGTGCCGGTGGTGACGATCGTGTTGGCCGGGATCGTCGGCATCGTGGTGATCGCGGTGCTGATGCCGCTGTACGACCTTACGAGCGCGATTGGGTGAGCAGGGCCTGCTCGCGCGGCACTGCCGCGCAGGCCCTGCGAACGCCCGCCGCGCTGCGGCGGGCCGGAGTCGCGACGATCCGGCTTCAGCGCGGCATTCGCCTTCTCCACGGTTGCCGCAGCCGCATGCTCCAGCGCCGTGCGCATCCAAAAGAAGCGCTGTCCCGAGGCCATCGCGTGATTTATCTAGCTGTCTGTTCCGACAACCGCGCCGCGCAAGCGTGCACCACGGCCGCGCGCTCGCGCACAATCGGGCACAGGCAACCCTATAGCGCGAATGGAGCTCGCGGCCCGGCCGGCGCTCCGTTCCGACTTCCTTCCACCGACGTTTGAACTTGGACCCGACGATGCGCAACCGCCGTTCCCTGACCCGCTCCCCGTCCGCCGCCGCGCAGCGCGGCATGAGCCTGATCGAGATCATCATCGTCATCGTGCTGATCGGCGCGGTGATCGCGTTCGTCGGCACCCGCGTGATTGGCGGCAAGGACCGAGGCGACTACAACCTGGCCAAGTCCCAGGTGTCGACCCTGGCCGGCAAGATCGAGGCGTTCCAGATGGACACCGGCCGCCTGCCGGCCTCGCTCGACGAACTGGTCACACAGCCCGGCGACGCCAGCGGCTGGCTCGGCCCGTATGCGAAGGAGGCCGAACTGAAGGACCCGTGGGGCCGCGCTTTCGACTACCGGACCCCGGGTGAATCGCGCGATTTCGATCTGGTCAGCCTCGGCAAGGACGGGCAGCCGGGCGGCACCAGCGTCGACGCCGACATCGTTTACGAGTAAGCGCCGGCGCAGGCCACGACCATGCAGCATCGCGTCCGCGGCGTGTCGTTGCTGGAGATGCTGCTCGTGGTCGCGCTGATCGCCGGCGCCAGCGTGCTGGCGATGGCGGCGTTCGGCGGCGGCATGGCCGGCCTCCAGCTGCGCAGCGAGGCGCGCGAGATCGCCGCGCAGCTGCGCTTCACCCGCACCCACGCGATCGCCACCGGTCAGCCGCAGCGCTTCACGATCAACCCGCAGGCGCATGCGTGGACCGCGCCGCGAAACCGCAGCGGCACCGTGCCCGATACGCTCGGCGTGACGTTCACCGGCGCGCGTGAGCTGCAGCCGTCGGAGGGCGAGGGCGCGATCGTGTTCTTCGCCGACGGCGCGTCGACCGGCGGCCGTGTGCAGCTGCGGCGCGAGCAGGCGGCATGGAACATCGACGTGGCGTGGCTCACCGGCGAGGTGAAGCTGCGCCAGGTGGAGGCCGAGCGGTGAGCCGGTCGCCGCGCCTGCCGCCGCACCCGGCATGCGTGCGCGCGCGTCGCCCGCTCGGCCGTGCCGGGCGCCACGCGCAGCGCGGCTACACGCTGCTCGAGGTGATCGTCGCGTTCGCGCTGCTCGCGCTCGCCTTGACGCTGCTGCTCGGCACGCTGTCGGGCGCGGCCCGGCAGGTGCGCTGGTCCGGCGATGCCGGCCGCGCGGCGCTGCATGCGCAGTCGCTGCTCGACCAGGTCGGCGTCGGCGCGCCGATCGAAGTGGGCGAGTCCGGCGGCGAACTCGACGGCGGCCGCTACCGGTGGGCGCTCGACGTGCGCCCATGGCGCGACCCGTCGACGCCACCCGACGCGCCGCTCGAGCCGGCGGCGCCTCAGCTGTTCGAGATCACCCTGTCGGTGCGGTGGGGCGAGGGGCGTCCCGGCGATCGCGTCGAACTGCGCACGCTGCGGCTGGCGCCCGCGACGGCGGAGGTGGCGCTGTGAATCCGCGCGGCCGCTTCCCTCCTGCACGCCGCCCGTACGGCCCCACTGCCGCTGGACGGCACGCCGGCGCGCAGCGCGGCTTCACCCTGATCGAAGTGCTGCTGGCGACCGCGCTGCTCGCCGGCGGACTCGCGCTCGCGTTCGCCACGATCGCGGCGGCGACCCGCACCAGCGCGCGCGGCGAGGCGATTGCCGCGGACAGCGAGCGCATGCGCGCGGTCGCCGGGTTCCTGCGCGCGCGCATCGGCGCCGCGCGTGCGGTGCCGTTCGCGCTCGACGAATCCAGCGCCCTGCCGCAGCGCTTCATCGGCGAGCCCGACCGGCTGCGCTTCGTCGCCGACCTGCCGGACTACCTCGGCCAGGGCGGGCCGTACCTGCACGACTTCGCCGTCGAGGACGCCGACGACGGCGTGCGCGTCACGCTCGCGCTGTCGCTGGTGCTGGCCGGCGAAACCTTCGACGACGACCCGCCGCGCGCGCCGGAGCCTCTGGTCGAAGGCCTGTCGGAAGCCGGGTTCCGCTACCGCGCGCTCGACGAAAGCGGCGAACTCGGCGAGTGGCAGGAGCGCTGGACGACGACCGACCAGCTGCCGCTGCTGGTCGAGGTGACCCTCGTCGACGGCACCGGCCGGGCGTGGCCGCCGCTGGTGATCGCGCCGCGGCTGGCGGTGCCCGCGACTGCCGGGCAGGCGGCGCCGGTGATCACCGAATGAGCGCGCCGCTCGCCACCCGAACGGGTGACGGCGCGCGCGGCGCGGCGCTGCTGCTCGTGCTGTGGCTGATCGCGCTGCTGGCCGCGGTGGTCGGTGCGTTCGCGCTGACCGCGCGCATCGAACAGATGCAGGGGCGCGTGCTCGCACGCGGCCTGGCCGCCGAAGGCGCGGCGCGCGCCGGGATCGAGTACGCACTCACGCGCGTCAATGCGAGCGACCCGCGGCGCCAGTGGCAGCCCGACGGTCGCCCGCACGCGTGGCGCTTCGCCGACGCCGAGGTCGAAGTGGCGCTGGTCGACGAGAACGGCAAGGTCGACCTCAACCAGGCCGACGCGACGCTGCTGACCGAACTGCTCAATCGACTCGAGGTCGAGCCGCAGGCCGCCGCGCGGCTGGCGTCGGCGATCCTCGACTGGCGCGACCCCGACACGCTGACCCAGCCGGCCGGCGGCGGCGAGGACGCCGACTACGCCAGTGCCGGCCGCATCTACGGCGCCAAGGACGCGGAGTTCGAGAGCGTCGCCGAGCTCGAGCAGGTGCTCGGCTTCACCCCTGCGCTTTACGCGCGGGTGCGGCCGCACGTCACCGTGTACAGCGGCCGGCAGCGTCCCGATCCGGCGTTTGCCAGTGCGGAAGTGCTCGATGCGATGGGGCTGCAGGGGAACGACCTCGTCGCGCAGCGGCGCCAGTGGAATCCGGAGTCGGGCCAGCCAGCGCCGGGGCTGCCGACGGGGGAGTCGCTCGTGGGCAGTCAGAGCGGCACGTATAGTATCGACAGCCGCGCGCGGCTCGGGGATGGTCGCGAAGCGGTCCTGCGGGTCGTCGTGCGCACGGGCGGTGCAGGGCCGGGTATGGCCTACACGCCGCTGCGCTGGGAGGAGGGAGCTTCACCGCGATGAGCCTGTGGACAGACAGCCGCCTGTACGAACGCGCCGGCCGCTTCGGCGCCCGTCTCGGCGCGCGCGGGTTCTTCTCGTGGTGGGGCCGGTCGCTGGCCGCGTGGCTGCCGCCGCGCGCACGCGTCGCCCTCGGCCTAGACCGCGGCCGCCTGCTGCTGCAGGTCGACCGCGACGCCGTGCAGCTGCGCCTGCAGCGCGGCGGTGAAGTCCGCGACCTCGGCCACGTGCCGCTGCCGGCCGAGGCCGCGATCGCGGTCGATCCGTTCGCACCGTTGCTCGGCGCGCGCCTGTCCGACCTGCCGCGCTGGCTGCTGCTGCCGGCCGCGTCCGCGCTGCGCCGGCGCCTGTCGCTGCCGAGCGCCGCCGCCGACCGCCTGCGCGACGTGGTCGGCTTCGAGATCGAACGGCAGACGCCGTTCACCGCCGACGCGGTGGTGTTCGACGCGCGCGTCGTCGGCCGGCGCGATGCGGAAGGCCAGATCGACGTGGAACTCGTCGCGGTGCCGCGCACCGCGCTCGACCCGCTGCTGGCCGCGCTCGGTGCGGCGTCGACGACGCTGGCCGGCATCGACGTGGCAACCGCCGACGGCCGTCCGCTCGAGGTCAACGTGCTCGACCCGGCGCTGCGCCGCAGCCAGGCCGACCCGTGGCGCGTGTGGAACTGGGCCTTCGCGGCGATCGCCGTCGTCGCGCTGGCTGCCGCGCTGTGGCAGGTGCTCGACAACCGCCGCATCGCCGCGGAGATGCTCGAAACGCAGATCGCCACCCGCGCCGAGCCCGCGCGCCGCGCCGCGGCCGAGCGCGGGCGGCTGGTCAACCGCATCGAAGGCCAGGCGTTCCTCGATCGCACGCGCGCGGCGCGCCCGACCGCGGTCGAGGTCATGGACGAGCTCAGCCGCCGGCTTCCTGACGGCACGTACCTGGAGAAGCTCGCGATCGAGGAGGAGCGCCTGACGCTGCTCGGCCTCAGCAACGAGGCGCCGGCGCTGATCGGCCGCCTGCAGGGTTCGCCGCTGTGGCGATCGCCGGCGCTGGCCGGCGCGCTGCAGCCCGACCCGGCGTCGGGCCGCGACCGCTTCACCCTCACCGCCGAACTGACGCCGGCGACCGCAACGCAGGAGACGAACCGTGGCGTCCGCCCCGCTGCCCGTCGCTGACCGCGACCGCTGGCTCGCGCTGGGCCTGCTGGCCGGCGCGCTGCTCGTCGCATACCTCGTGCTCGTCCACCCGTGGTGGACGGTGCCGATGCTCGAAGCCAACGCGCGCATCGACGCGCTGCAGGCGCGCGAACTGCGCCAGAGGATGGAGCTGCAGCAGGCGCCGCAGGTGCGCGAGCGCCTCGCGCAGCTGGAAGCGCAGCAGGCCGGGATGCCCGGCTTCCTGCCCGAAACCAGCGCCGAACTGGCGACCGCCGCGCTGATCCAGCGGCTGGAGACCGTCGTCGCCGAGGCCAGCCCGGGCAACCGCAGCTGCGTGATCCAGAACCGTTCGCCGCTGTCGGAAGCCTCGCGCGACCGCTACCCGCGCGTGGTCGTGCAGGCGCGCCTGCGCTGCGGCACGCCGGAGCTGGCGAGCGTGCTGTACTCGATCGAGAACGGCTCGCCGCGGCTGTTCGTCGGCAACCTCAACGTGCTGGCGCAGCGGTACTTCTTCGCACCGGGCGCGGCCGATCGCGGGCCGCGCGAGGGCGGGCTCGACGTCAGCTTCGACCTGTACGGGTACCTCGCGCCGACCCCGGGCGCCGCGAACGCGGAGGTGCGGCGTGCGCGCTGACACGGCCGGAGCGCGGACCTGGCTGCTCGCCACGACGGCGGGCTGGGCGATCGTCGCCTGGATGCTCGCGTTCGCCGGCATGGGCGGGCGCGTGGAGGCGCCGGTCGACGACCCGACCCTGCTGCGTCCGCTGCCGGCGCTGCCGCGGCCGGTCGACAGCCGGCTCGGCCCGCTCGGCCAGTACACCGAGATCGCCGCGCGGCCGCTGTTCTCGCAGGACCGGCGGCCGAAGCCGTTCTCGCTGCAGCCGGCCGGCGAGGCGCAAGTGCAGGCGTTCGACTACGTGCTCAGCAGCGTGATGATCACCCCGACGCTGCGGATGGCGATCCTGCAGAACCCCGACGGCTCGCAGTCGCTGCGGGTCAAGCTCGGCGAGGCGCCTGAGGGACAGCCGGGCTGGCGACTGGTCGCGCTCAACGCGCGCAGCGCGGTGTTCGCCGGCCCCGAGGGCGAGCGCACGATGGACCTGCGCGTGTTCGACGGGCGCGGCGGCCAGATGCCGACCGCCGTCGCCGCGCCGCCCATCGCGCCGCGCCCGGCGCCGACCGGCGTGCCGGTAGCGCCGCCGGGCGACATCGAGCGTCCGGGCCGCGTCAGCGCGATCGAAGTCGCGCCCGGCCAGCCCGCCGTTCCGGCCGATGCGACCAAGCCGGGCGCATCGACCCCGACGCCCGCCACCACCGCCGCGCCGTCACCGGAGCAGGCGCAGATGGAAGCCATCCGCAAGCGCATCGAGGCGCGTCGCGCCGCGCTGCGCCAGGAGGCGCAGCAGAACCAGTCACCGCCGCCGCCGCCCACCAGGTAGAGCCCGCATGAAGCAGTCCACTCCCCTCCGCGCATCGCAGTCCGCGCTCGCCGCCGCCCTCGCGGTGGCGCTGGCCGCCTGCGCCACCGCGCCGGTGCCGAGCGTGCGCCGCGAAGGCAACCCCGCCGCCGTTGCGGCCACCGGCGTCGCCGGCACGTCGACCGACGGGCCGGTGAGCACCGCGCCGCTGGCTGAGTACGACGCCGACGGCCGTCCGCGCGCGCAGATCCGCCGCGGCACCGGCCAGGTCATCAACCGCGCCGCGGCGTCGGCGCCGCCGCCGAACCTCGGCGCGAGCACCGGCTCGGCCACGTTCAACTTCGAGGGCGAGCCGGTCCAGGTCGTGGCCAAGGCGATCCTCGGTGACATGCTCGGCCAGAACTACGTGATCGCCCCCGGCGTGCAGGGCACCGTGACCCTCGCCACGCCCAAGCCGGTGAGCCCGGCCGAGGCGCTGAGCCTGCTGGAGATGGTGCTCGGCTGGAACAACGCCCGCATGGTCTACAGCGGCGGGCGCTACAACATCGTCCCGGCCGACCAGGCGCTGGCCGGCAACGTCGCTCCGCGCACCGGTGGCGCGTCCAATGCGCGCGGTTTCGAAGTGCGCACCGTGCCGCTGCGCTACGTGTCCGCCGCGGAGATGGAGAAGATCCTCAAGCCGTACGCGCGGCCGAACGCGATCGTCGGCATCGAGCCGTCGCGCAACGTCATTACCATCGGCGGCAGCCGCGCGGAGCTCGAAAACTACCTGCGCACGATCGAGATCTTCGACGTCGACTGGCTGTCGGGCATGTCGGTCGGCGTGTTCCCGCTGCAGTCCGGCAAGGCCAGCAAGGTCGTGTCGGACCTGGAGAAGGTGTTCGGCGAGCAGAGCAAGTCGCCGGTCGCCGGCATGTTCCGCTTCATGCCGCTCGACGGCGCCAACGCGATCCTCGTGATCACGCCGCAGGCGGCCTACCTCGACGACATCCAGCAGTGGCTGGACCGGATCGACGGCGCCGGCGGCGAGATGCAGCTGTTCTCGTATGAGCTCAAGTACATCAAGGCCAAGGACCTCGCCGACCGACTGTCGGAGGTGTTCGGCGGCGGGCGCGGCGGCGGCAGCAGCGACAGCGGCGCCGCGCCGACGCTGATGCCGGGCCTCGACTCGGTCGAGCTGCGCGACGGCGACGGCACCAGCACCGCCGACATCGGCGGCCGGACCGACGGCATGTCGGGCGGTACCGGGTCGGGCGGCGGCGAGATGTCGCTGAACACCCGCCAGGGCGGCAACGCCAGCGTCACCCTCGACGTCAACGGCGACCGGGTCGGCGTGTCGGCGGTCGAGGAAACCAACTCGATCATCGTGCGCAGCAGCCCGGCCGCGTGGAAGTCGATCAAGGACGTGATCGAGCGCCTCGACGTGATGCCGATGCAGGTGCACATCGAGGCGCAGGTCGTCGAGGTGCAGCTCAGCGGCGCGCTGAAGTACGGCGTCAACTGGTACTTCGAGCGCGCCGTCACCGACGCCGGCCTGCCCAGCGCGGTCGGCCGCAGCACCTGGAGCACGATCGCCGGCAGCATCACCGAGCCGACCGCGAGCAACGCGGGCGGGCTGGCGTGGACGTTCCTGGGCCGCAACGCCGCGGCGGTCATCAGCGCCCTCGACGAGGTCACCGACCTGCAGCTGCTGCAGACCCCGTCGGTGGTGGTGCGCAACAACGCCGAGGCCACGCTCAACGTCGGCAGCCGCATCCCGATCTCGTCGGTGACGTTCAACCCCGGCGTCGGCAACGACAACACCTTCAGCCAGGTGCAGTACCTCGACACCGGCACGATCCTCAAGGTGCGCCCGCGCGTCAGCAAGGACGGCATGGTGTTCCTCGACCTCGTGCAGGAGGTCAGCTCGCCGGGCACCACCGCCGACCGCAACGGCAACGTGCGAATCGACACGCGCAAGCTCAAGACCGAGGCGGCCATCCAGAGCGGCGACACCGTGCTGCTGGCCGGCCTGATCAGCGATGGCGTCGAGCGCGGCTCGGCCGGCTTCCCGGGCCTGAGCCGCATCCCGGTCATCGGCGGCCTGTTCGGCACCCAGCGCTCGGCGACCACGCGCAACGAGGTGATCGTGCTGCTGACGCCGACGATCGTGCGCAATCCGCAGGAAGCCCGGAACCTGACCGACGAGTACGGCCGCCGCTTCCGCGCGCTCGAGCCGCTGAACCTGCGTCCCAAGTGACGGCGGCCACGGCGGTCGACCTGCCCGTCGTGGTGGTCCCGGTGGGCGTCGACGACGACGCCCTCGACGCGTGCCTGGCGGCGCTCGACGCCGGCACCGCGCGCGGCACGCGGGTGTGGCTGGCCGACGACGCGCAGGCCGGCCCGCGCGCCCACGCCATCGTCGAGCGCTGGCTCGCGCGCACCGCGCTCGATGCGCACTACACCCGGCGCCAGCGCAGCATCGGCGAGGCTGCCCACCTTCACGAGGTGCTGGCCGCGTGCGGCGACGCCGACGTCGCCGTGCTGGCCGCCGACGCGGTGCCCGCGCCGGGCTGGCTGGCGCGCCTCGGCGCGTGCCTGCGCAGCGACGGCGCGATCGCCACGGCGACGCCGTGGTGCAACGCCGGCGAGGCCGCCGGCTGGCCGCGCATCGGCGAGATCGAACCGGTGCCCGCCGACCTTGAGCGCCTGTCGCGCGCGGCGGCCACGCTGCCGGCGACCCATCCGGAGCTGCCCGCCGCGGTCAGCCACGCGGTGCTGCTGCGCGGCAGCGCGCGCAAGCGCGCCGGTGGGCTGGACGCGACCCACTACGGCTCGTGGTACGCGGCGCTGACCGACCTGTCGCTGCGGCTGTCCGGCCTGGGCTGGCGCAACGCGCTGTGCGAGAACGCATTCGTCGCGCGCCGCGGCGAGGGTGTCGCGTTCGACGGCGACATGGAGCGGCTCGCGGTGCGCTGGCCGGACTGGCACGCGCGGCTGGCGAACTTCCTGATGGCCGATCCGCTGCGCGCGCTGCGCGAGCGCCTGCAAGCGCAGTGCGATGCGGTCGGACCGGCCGACGCGCAGCGCGACCTGTTCGCCAGCGACGCGGCGCTGGACGACGCGCCGTCAACGCCTGCGCCGGACGTCGCGCTGCCCGCGGACGATCGGGCATGAGCGCGGCCGACGCGTTGCGGGCGCAGATCGCCGCCCTGGTCGTCACCCACCAGAGCGAGTCGACGATCGATGACTGCCTGTCGCGCCTGCGCGCCGCCGACGGGGTTGCGGCGATCCGCGTCGTCGACAACAGCTCGACCGACGGCACCGTCGCAATCGTCCAGCGCCACGCCGCCGCCGATGCGCGCGTGCGCTTCATCGCCAACCCCGACAACCCCGGCTTCGCGGTCGCCTGCAATCAGGGCGTGGCCGATCTCGGCGACGCGGCAGCCGACGCCTGGCTTGCGTTCGTCAATCCGGACTGCCTCGTCGAGCCCGACGCGATGGCGCGCCTGCGCGCGCACGGCGCCGGACTCGGCGACTGCCTGCTCGGCGCGGACCTGGTCGACGATGCGGGCGTGCGCGATGCCGCCGCGCGGCGGCGCGACCCGGACTTCGCGGCGATGCTCGCGCGGCTGTGGCGGTCGCCCACCGATGCCGGTCGTCTCGGCGTCGCCGTCGACGCGGCGCGCGCCGTGCAGCCGGTCGAGGCCGTGTCCGGCGCGCTGATGTTGCTGCCGCGCAGTCTGTTCGACCGGCTCGGCGGCTTCGACACGGGGTACCGCCTGCACGCCGAGGACCTTGACCTGTGCCGGCGCGCGCGCGAGGCGGGTGCCACCGTCGCCGTCGGCAACGACGTGCGCGTGCTGCACGTGCGCGGCGTGTCGAGCCGGCGTCGGCCGCTGTTCGTCGAGTGGCACAAGCACCGCGGGCTGGCGCGCTACTTCGGCAAGTTCGAGGCGCCGCGCCGCAGCGCGCCGGTGCGGATCGCGGTCTACGCGGTGATCTGGG
The DNA here is from genome assembly GCF_003586305.1 of Cognatilysobacter tabacisoli. GTDB lineage: Bacteria > Pseudomonadota > Gammaproteobacteria > Xanthomonadales > Xanthomonadaceae > Cognatilysobacter_A > Cognatilysobacter_A tabacisoli. Next base: position 773,053 of record NZ_KZ987400.1, read on the forward strand.
CGCGCTTTCCGCTGGCCCTGGCGCGCGCGTGCCTGCGCGCCGTGACCGGCTGACGCTGCGCCGCCGCCGGAGCGATGCGGCGGAACGGATGGTGGAGTGGGCGGTGGGCTGGGCGGTACGCGGGGGTCAGCGGAAGCGGTTGATCGCCTCGCGCAGCGTGCGGGCCTCGCGGGCGGCGGCGTCGGCGTAGTCGTCGCCGCGCGAGGCGTACAGGATCGCGCGCGAACTGCTGACCATCAGGCCGGTGCCGTCGGCCGTACGCGCATGGGTGACGACGGCCTCGACGTCGCCGCCCTGCGCGCCGACGCCGGGCACGAGGAACGGCATCTCGCCGACGATCGCGCGGACCTCGCGCAGCTGCTGCGGCCACGTCGCGCCGACGACGAGCGCGCAGTTGCCGTGGCCGTTCCAGTCGCGCGCGACGGTCTCGGCCACGCGCTGGTACAGCGGGCGCGTGGCGCCGTCGGTGCCGGCGACCGGCAGGTCCTGCAGGTCGGCCGCGCCCGGGTTCGAGGTGCGGCACAGGATCACCACGCCGCGGTCGGCGCGGTCGAGGAACGGCTGCAGCGAGTCACGGCCGAGGTACGGGTTGGCGGTCACCGCGTCGGCGCCGTAGCGGTCGAAGGCCTCGGCGGCGTAGTGCTGCGCGGTGCTGCCGATGTCGCCGCGCTTGCTGTCGAGGATCACCGGCACGCCCGGGTGCGCGGCGTGCAGGTGCGCGACGAGGCGGGCGAGGGCGTCCTCGGCGCCGAGCGCGGCGAAGTGCGCGATCTGCGGCTTGAACGCGCAGGCGTACTCGGCGGTGGCGTCGGCGATGTCGCGGCAGAACGCGAACACCGCGTCGGGATCGGACGCGAACCGCGCCGGGAACTTCGCCGGCTCGGGATCGAGCCCGACGCAGACCAGCGAATCGGCTTCGGACCAGCGGCGGCGCAGCGCCTGCATGAACGACATCGACGTGTGCTCCGGAAGATGCGGCGACGCCCGCGTTGCGGCGGGCGTCGTCGGGGTCGCGGTTACTTGAGCGCCTTGAAGCGCAGGCGGTGCGGCGCCGCGCCTTCGGCGCCGAGGCGGCGCTTCTTGTCTTCCTCGTACTCGCGGTAGTTGCCCTGGAAGAACTCCACGTGCGAATCGCCCTCGAACGCGAGGATGTGCGTGGCGATGCGGTCGAGGAACCAGCGGTCGTGCGAAATCACGAACGTGTTGCCGGGGAACTCCAGCAGCGCGTCCTCGAGCGCGCGCAGCGTCTCGATGTCGAGGTCGTTGGACGGTTCGTCGAGCAACAGCACGTTGCCGCCCTGCAGCAGGGTCTTGGCCATGTGCAGGCGGCCGCGCTCGCCGCCGGACAGCGAGCCGACCATCTTCTGCTGGTCCTGGCCCTTGAAGTTGAACCGGCCGATGTACGCGCGCGACTGGATCTCGATGCCGTTGATGTTGAGGATGTCGAGGCCGCCGGACACTTCCTGGAACACGTTGTGGTTGCCGGTGAGCGCGTCGCGGCTCTGGTCGACGTAGGCCAGCTTGACGGTCGGGCCGGTCTCGATCGTGCCGGAGTCGGGCTTCTCCTTGCCGGTGATCATCTTGAACAGCGTCGACTTGCCGGCGCCGTTCGGGCCGATGATGCCGACGATCGCGCCGGGCGGGACGCTGAAGCTCAGGTTGTCGATCAGCAGGCGGTCGCCGAACTTCTTCGACACGTTCTTGAACTCGATGACCTTGTTGCCCAGCCGTTCGCCCGGCGGGATGAAGATCTCGTTGGTCTCGTTGCGGCGCTGGTAGTCGACCGACTGCAGCTCCTCGATGCGCGCCAGTCGCGCCTTGCCCTTGGAACGGCCGCCCTTGGCGTTCTGCCGCGCCCACTCGAGCTCCTTCTGGATCGCCTTCTGCCGCGACTTCTCCTGGTTCTCTTCCTGCTTCAGGCGCTCGTCCTTCTGCACCAGCCAGTCGGTGTAGTTGCCCTTCCACGGGATGCCGCGGCCGCGATCGAGTTCGAGGATCCACTCGGCGGCGTTGTCGAGGAAGTAGCGGTCGTGGGTGACGGCCACCACGGTGCCGGTGTAGCGGGCGAGGAACTGCTCCAGCCACTCGACCGATTCGGCGTCGAGGTGGTTGGTCGGCTCGTCGAGCAGCAGCATGTCCGGCTTCTGCAGCAGCAGCTGGCACAGCGCGACGCGGCGCTTCTCGCCGCCCGACAGGTTGCCGATCACCGCGTCCCACGGCGGCAGGCGCAGCGCGTCGGCGGCGACTTCGAGCTGGTTCTCCAGCGTGTGCGCGTCGCCGGCGGCGAGGATCGCCTCCAGCCGCTGCTGCTCGGCGGCGAGCTTGTCGAAGTCGGCGCCTTCCTCGGCGTAGGCGGCGTAGACGGCGTCGAGCGCGGCCTGCGCGTTGATGATCTCGCCCAGGCCCACCTCGACCGCCTGGCGCACGGTCTGGGTCGGGTCGAGCTGCGGCTCCTGCGGCAGGTAGCCGACCTTGATGCCCGGCTGCGGGCGCGCCTCGCCGGAGAAGTCGGTGTCGACGCCGGCCATGATCTTCAGCACCGTCGACTTGCCCGCGCCATTGAGGCCGAGCAGGCCGATCTTCGCGCCCGGGAAGAACGACAGCGAGATGTCCTTGATGATCTGGCGCTTCGGCGGAACGGTCTTGCTGACGCCGTTCATCGTGTAGATGTATTGCATGGAATCTCCGCGGGCGGACGGCGGCGACCTGCCGGGGCAGGGCCGCAAAGGGGTATCGGGATGCCGCGATTATCCCGGATGCGGCTCCCGACCGCCAATGAATCCGGCCCGTCAGGGCAGTTTCCGGCGCAGCGCCGGGCCAGCGCGCGCCCGCCGGCGCGCCCGTGCAGCACGGGTCCGGGCCGTCGCCGCGGTGGCCGCAAGTGCGCGCCGCCGCTACACTTTCGACCTTCCCCAACCCCCGGAGTGGCGATGTTTCCGCGCGATGCCCGTATCGAAGGTTTCGACCCTGAACTCGCCAAGGCCATCGCCGACGAGGCCCGCCGCCAGGAAGACCACGTCGAACTGATCGCGTCGGAAAACTACGCCAGCCCGCGCGTGCTCGAGGCCCAGGGCAGCGTGCTGACCAACAAGTACGCCGAAGGCTACCCGGGCAAGCGCTACTACGGCGGCTGCGAGTACGTGGATGTCGCCGAGAAGCTGGCGATCGAGCGCTGCAAGCAGCTGTTCGGGGCGGGCTCCACGGAAGGGATGTACGCCAACGTGCAGCCGCACTCGGGCTCGCAGGCCAACCAGGCCGTATACCTGGCGCTGCTGCAGCCGGGCGACACGATCCTCGGCATGAGCCTGGCCCACGGCGGCCACCTGACCCACGGCGCCAAGGTCAACTTCAGCGGCAAGCTGTTCAACGCCGTCCAGTACGGCGTCAACGACCAGGGCCTGATCGACTACGACGAGGTCGAGCGCCTCGCGGTCGAGCACAAGCCGAAGATGGTCGTCGCCGGCTTCAGCGCGTACTCGCAGGTCATCGACTGGGCGCGCTTCCGCGCGATCGCCGACAAGGTCGGCGCGTACTTCTTCGTCGACATGGCGCACGTCGCCGGGCTGGTCGCCGCCGGCGTGTACCCGAACCCGGTCCCGCACGCCGACGTCGTGACCTCGACGACGCACAAGACCCTGCGCGGTCCGCGCGGCGGCATCATCGTCGCGCGCGCCAACGAGGAGCTGGAGAAGAAGCTGCAGAGCATCGTCTTCCCAGGCATCCAGGGCGGCCCGCTGATGCACGTCATCGCGGCCAAGGCGGTGGCTTTCAAGGAAGCGCTGGAGCCGGAGTTCAAGGCCTACCAGCAGCAGGTCGTCAAGAACGCGCAGGCGATGGCCAAGACCATCATCGCGCGCGGCTACAAGATCGTCTCCGGCGGCACCGACAACCACCTGATGCTGGTCGACATGATCGGCAAGGGCATCACCGGCAAGGCCGCCGAGGAGGCGCTCGGCCGCGCGCACATCACCGTCAACAAGAACGCGGTGCCGAACGATCCGGCCAAGCCGTTCGTGACCTCGGGGCTGCGCATCGGCACGCCCGCCGTCACCACCCGCGGCTACCTCGAGCCCGACTGCGTGGCGCTGGCGAACTGGATCTGCGACGTGCTCGACGCCCCGGCCGACGAATCCGTCATCGCCGGCGTGCGCGAGAACGTCACGAAGCAGTGCCGCCAGTTCCCGGTCTACGGCTGACGGCGCGGAACGACCTTGCACTGCCCGTTCTGCCAGCACCAGGACACGCGCGTGATCGACTCGCGCGTGTCCGACGACGGCGCGACGATCCGGCGCCGGCGCGTGTGCGAGGCCTGCGGTGAGCGCTTCAGCACGCTCGAGACGATCGAGCTGAAGCTGCCGATGATCATCAAGGGCGACGGCCGGCGCGAGACGTTCGACGCGCGCAAGCTGCGGTCGGGCTTCGACCGCGCGCTGCAGAAGCGGCCGGTCTCGGAGGAGCAGATCGAGGCGGCGGTGCGCGCGGTCGTGCACCAGCTGCGGATGACCGCCGAGCGCGAGCTGCCGTCGCGCCGCGTCGGCGAATTCGTGATGGCCGAGCTGCGCAAGCTCGACCATGTCGGCTACGTGCGCTTCGCGTCGGTGTACCGCGCGTTCGAGGACGTCGCCGACTTCCGCGAAGTGCTCGACCGGCTCGAGCACGACGCCAGCGTCGAGGGTCAGCTGCCGCTGCTCGACGAGGACCGGCCGGCGCCGGAGCGCAAGAAGCGCTGATGGCCGGGCCGTCCGCCGCGTTCAGCGCCACCGACCACGCGCTGATGGCGCGCGCGCTGCGGCTGGCCGAGCGCGGCGCGTACACGACCCGGCCCAACCCGATGGTCGGCTGCGTCATCGCCGACGGCGACGAGGTGGTCGGCGAAGGCTGGCACGTCCGCGCCGGCGAGCCGCACGCCGAAGTGCACGCGCTGCAGGCGGCCGGAGGGCGCGCGCGCGGCGCCACCGCCTACGTCACGCTCGAGCCCTGCGCGCACCACGGCCGCACGCCGCCGTGCGCCGACGCGCTGGTCGCGGCCGGCGTCGGCCGCGTCGTCGCGGCGATGCGCGACCCGTTCCCGCAGGTCGACGGCGCCGGGTTCGACCGGCTCGCCGCGGCCGGCATCGCCGTCGCCAGCGGCCTGATGGAATCGCAGGCGCGCGCGTTGAACCGCGGCTACCTGTCGCGGCTGGAGCGCGGCCGGCCGTGGGTGCGCGTCAAGCTGGCGACCAGCCTCGACGGCCGCAGCGCGCTCGCCAGCGGCGAATCGAAGTGGATCAGCGGCGAGGCCTCGCGCCTCGACGTGCAGCACTGGCGGGCCCGCGCCGGCGCGATCCTGACCGGCGCCGGCACGGTGCTGGCCGATGACCCGTCGCTGACGGTGCGGATGGGGCCCGACGATGCCGGCCAGCCGATCGCGTTCGAGCCGCCGCTGCGCGTCGTGCTCGATCCGGGCCTGGCGACGGTCGCGCGCGGCCGGGTGCGCGAAGGCGAGGCCCCGACGCTGTACCTGCACGCCCCCGACGCCAAGCCGCCGCGCGGGCTGACCGCGCAGACCGCGGCGATCGCCCAGCGCGAGGGCCGCTTCGACCTGCACGCGGTGCTGGCGACGCTGGCCGCGCGCGGCATCAACGAGGTCCAGATCGAAGCGGGCGCGACGCTGGCCGGCGCGTTCCTGGCCGCCGGCCTGGTCGACGAAATGCTGCTGTACGTCGCGCCGGTGCTGCTCGGCGATCGCGCGCGGCCGCTGTTCGACGGCTTGCCGATCCACACGATGGCCGACAAGCTGCGCCTGCACCAGGTCGACTCGCGCGCGATCGGCGAGGACTGGCGGCTGCTGCTGCGGCCGGCCGACGACGCGCCGCCGGCCGCGCCCGCCGTTACCGACCCGCAGCGCGACTGAGGGCGGGCGCGGCGAACATCGGGCCGAACCGGATCGCCCGCACGCACGGAGGACCGATCGATGGCGTTCAAGGACCACTTCTCCGGCATCGCCGACGCCTACGCCGCCGCGCGGCCCGAATACCCGGACACCCTGTTCGACGCGCTCGCCGCCGAGGCCCCGCCGGAGTCGCTGGTGTGGGAGCCGGGCGCCGGCAGCGGGCAGGCCACGCGCGGGCTCGCCGCGCGCTTCACCCACGTACACGCGACCGATCCCAGCGCCGCGCAGCTGGCCCAGCACTGGGCCCACGCCGGCGCGGCCGACGTGTCGCTCGCGGTGGAGCCGGCCGAGTCCACCGCGCTGGGCGACCACAGCGTGCAGCTGGTTGCGGTCGCGCAGGCGCTGCACTGGTTCGACCGGCCGCGCTTCTTCGCCGAATGTGAGCGCGTGCTCGCGCCCGGCGGCGTGCTCGCGGCGTGGGGCTACCAGGATTTCGACCCGCCGGCCGGGCTCGAGGCCGCGGTGGCGGGGTTCCGCGTGCGCATCGCGCCGCACTGGCCGGCCGAGCGAGCGCTGGTCGATGCGCGCTATGCCGGATTCGAGTGGCCGTTCCCGGCGATCGACGCGCCGTCGCTGTGGCTGGAGTCGCGCTGGCCGCTGCCGCATTTCCTGCGCTACCTCGCCAGCCTGTCCGCGACCGCGCGCTGCGCCGAGGCGACCGGCGAAGACCCGGTCGCGCGCCACGCCCCGGCGATCGCCGCGGCGTGGGGCGATCCTGAAGCCGTCAAGCCGATCCGCTGGCCGCTGTTCCTGCACCTGCGGCGCCGGCCGGCCTGACGGCGCCGGCGGAACAGTCCGTCCGCGCCGGCGGGCGGCGCGGGAGCGGGTGGTAAACTGCGCGCCGCCTGCCTGCAGGCACTCACACGTAACGTCTTCAGGGCGGGGTGCGATTCCCCACCGGCGGTAGGCGCGATGCGGCCCCACGGCCGTCCGCGCGAGCCCGCGAGCGCCTCCCGCGCCGGCTCCGGCCGAGCGGAAGGGTCAGCAGACCCGGTTCAATGCCGGGGCCGACGGTCACAGTCCGGATGAAAGAAGACGGCTTCCGCGCGGCGCCACGCCGCGCGCCTGCCTCTGCGCCGCTGGAGGCGTTTCTTCGCCGTCGTCGCGGGAAACGCTGCCATGTCCAAGCCCCACTGCCGCCGCTGCGCCGCCTCCCCGGCGGGGGCGCGCTGATGTTTACCGGGATCATCGAAGGCGTCGGCGCGATCGCCGCGCTCGAGCCGCGCGGCGGCGACGTGCGCCTGACGGTCGACGTCGGCGCGCTCGCGTTCGACGAGGTGCGCCTCGGCGAGAGCATCGCGGTCAACGGCGTGTGCCTGACCGTCGTCGCCTTCGACGCGCGGACCTTCGCCGCCGACGCGTCGACCGAAACGCTCGCGCTGACCACGCTCGGTCGGCTCGCGCCGGGCAGCGCCGTCAACCTGGAGCGCGCAATGCGCCCGACCGACCGGCTCGGCGGGCACCTGGTCAGCGGCCACGTCGACGGCGTCGGCACGGTCGTGTCGGTCAGCGACGATGCGCGCGCGCAGCGCTGGCGCTTCAGCGCGCCGCCTGCGCTGCTGCGCTACATCGCCAAGAAGGGATCGATCTGCGTGGATGGCGTCAGCCTGACCGTCAACGAGGTCGACGACGCCGGCTTCGAGGTCGCATTGATCCCGCACACGGTGGCGCACACCGCGTTCGCGAGCACCGGCGTCGGCGACGCGGTCAACCTCGAGATCGACCTCGTCGCCCGCTATGTCGAGCGCCTGCTCGCCGGGCGCGGCTGATCGCCGCCCGTTCCCTCTTCCTGCGCGCCACGCGTCCCCACGCCTTCCGGAACCCGACCCCATGGCCTTCTCCCCGATCCCCGAGCTCCTCGAGGAAATCCGCGCCGGCCGCATGGTCGTCATCGTCGACGACGAGGACCGCGAGAACGAGGGCGACCTGATCATGGCCGCCGAGCTGGTGCGGCCGCAGGACATCAACTTCATGGTCACCCACGCGCGCGGGCTGGTGTGCCTGTCGCTGACGCGCGAGCGCTGCCGCCAGCTCGGCCTGCCGCCGATGGTCCGCGACAACACGTCGCCGCACCACACCAACTTCACCGTGTCGATCGAGGCGGCCGAGGGCGTCACCACCGGCATCAGCGCGTACGACCGCGCCCACACCGTGCGCACCGCGGTGCGTCCGGATGCGGCGCCGGCCGACCTCAGCCAGCCGGGCCACATCTTCCCGCTGATGGCGCAGCCCGGCGGCGTGCTGAACCGCGCCGGCCACACCGAGGCTGCGAGCGACCTGGCGCTGCTGGCCGGGATGGAGCCGGCCGGCGTGCTGGTCGAGATCCTCAACCCCGACGGCTCGATGGCCCGCCGGCCGGAACTGGAAGCGTTCGCCGCCGAGCACGGCCTGAAGATCGGCTCGATCGAGGAGCTGATCCGCTACCGGCTCGAGACCGAGCACACCGTCGAGCGCGTCGACGCGCGGCCGATCGAGACCGAGCACGGGCCGTTCGAGCTGGTCAGCTACCGCGACCGCCTCAGCCACGCGCTGCATTTCGCGCTGCTGCGCGGCGAGCCCGACGCCGCCACGCCGACGCTGGTCCGCGTGCACGTGCAGAACCCGCTCGCCGATTCGCTGCACTGGCGCCGGCCGGATTTCGGCCCGGCCGTCGGCGACGTGCTCGCGGCGATCTCGCGCGCCGGCCGCGGCGCGCTGGTGCTGCTCGGCGACAACGCCGGCGCCGACGCGCTGCTGGCGCGCGTGCGCGCGACCCCGCACGAGCCGGAGGCCGCGGGACCGGCCCTGCACGAGTGGCGCCGCAACGGCGCCGGCGGGCAGATCCTCGCCGACCTCGGCCTCGGCCGGCTGCGGGTGATCGGCACGCCGCGCAAGCAGATCGGCCTGGCCGGGTTCGGGCTGGAAGTCGTCGAGTACGTCGACCTCGCCCACCTGCCGGCGTGAGCGCCGGCCGCGCCGGAACGCCGGCGCGGCCCACCGGCTAAACTACGCGGCCCCACCCCCACGAGCGTCGCCCCGGCCATGCCCCACATCGAAGGCGACCTGCGCAGCCCTGCCGGCGCGCGGTACGCGATCATCGCCAGCCGCTGGAACCCGCGCATCACCGATACGCTGGTCGCCGGCGCGCGCAAGAGCTTCGCCGACCACGGCGTCGCCGATGACGCCCTCGACGTGGTCCGCGTGCCTGGCGCGTGGGAGATCCCGGTGGTCGCCGCGCGGCTGGCCGCCAACGGCGAACACGCCGCGATCGTCGCGCTCGGCTGCATCGTCCGCGGCGACACCCGCCACTACGAGCACGTCGCAGACCTGTGCGCCGAAGGCCTGATGCGCGTGCAGCTCGACTTCGGCCTGCCCGTGGCCAACGGCGTGCTCGCCGTCGAGCGCCACGAGGACGCCGAGGCCCGCGCCGGCGGCAGCCACGGCAACAAGGGCGAGGAGGCCGCGCAGGCTGCCCTCGAGATGTCGCACCTGATGGAGCAACTGCCGTGAACCGTCGCCGTCCGGATGGCATCGACCCCGTCGCCCGCTCGCGCGCGCGCCGCCGCGCGCTGCAGGCCGTCTACGCCTGGCAGCTGTCCGGCACCGGCGTGCGCGAGGTCATCGCGCAGTTCGCCCACGAGCAGGCCAAGGAGCCGGCCGACCTGGAGTACTTCGAAGACCTCGTGCGCGGCGTCGACCAGCACCAGGAGGACCTCGACCACGCGCTCGGGCCGTTCCTCGACCGCGACGTCGAGCAGGTCGATCCGGTCGAGCGCGCGGCGCTGCGGATCGCCGCCTACGAGCTGCGCCACCGCCCCGACGTGCCGTACCGCGTGGTCATCAACGAGGCGATCGAGGGCGTCAAGCGCTTCGGCGCGGAGCACGGCCACACCTACGTCAACGGCGTGCTCGACCACGCGGCCGCCGACTGGCGCGCGGTCGAAGTGCAGTCCGCGCGGCGCAGGTAAATCGTCCGTCGCGGGCATGCCTTCCGCAGCGGCGACAGGCAGGCCAGCGACCATGTACGTTCCTGTTCAAGGCATGGCATGTCGGCGTTCGCCGCGCGCGCTGGCGCGTTGGAGACCATCGTGACCCCAGTGTCCCCAGGCACGGCCGAATTCGACCTGATCGAACGCATCCGTCGCCGCGCGGCCACGCGCGGCGACGTCGTGCTCGGCATCGGTGACGACGCCGCGGTGCTCGCCGTTCCGCGTGACCGGCAGCTGGTCGTCGCGATGGACACGCTCAACGCCGGCGTGCATTTCCCCGACGGCACCGCGCCGGCCGACCTCGGCTGGAAGTCGCTGGCCGTCAACCTCTCCGACCTCGCCGCGATGGGCGCCGCGCCAGCGTGGTGCACGCTGTCGCTGTCGCTGCCCAGTGCCGACGCGGGCTGGATCGACGCGTTCCTCGACGGTTTCCTCGCGCTCGCCGACGCGCACGGCGTCGCGCTCGTCGGCGGCGACACCACGCGCGGCCCGCTGTCGGTGTGCGTCACCGCGCACGGCCTCGTCGCGCCGGGCGCGGCGCTGCGGCGCGCCGGCGCGCGCGTCGGGGACGACGTGTGGGTCACCGGCACGCTCGGCGACGCCGCCGGCGCGCTGGCGCAGTGGCGGGCCGGCGGCGCGCGCGATGCCGCGCTGCGGGAGCGCCTCGACCGGCCGATGCCGCGCGTCGCGTTCGGCGTCGGCCTCGTCGGCCTCGCTCACGCGTGCATCGACGTGTCGGACGGGCTGCTGGCGGACCTCGGCCACGTGCTGGCGGCCAGCGGCGTCGGCGCCGAGGTGCAGCTCGACGCGCTGCCGTCGTCAACGGCGCTCGCGCGCGCGTTCGACGCGCCGGCGCGCCGCGCGCTGCAGGCGGCCGGCGGCGACGACTACGAGCTGTGTTTCACCGCGCCGCCGGGCGCGCGCGACGCGATCGACGCACTGGCGTCGGCGACGCACGTGCCGGCGACGCGGATCGGCGGGATCGTCGCGGGCGAGGGCGTACGCGCCGTCGACGGCGATGGCGCGGCGTGGGCTCCGCCGGCGCGCGGCTACCAGCACTTCGTCGGCTGATCACGGCGCGGCGTGGTCGTCGCCCATCAGCGTGCGCACCCGCGCGCGCAGCTCCGGGACCACCTCGCGCTCGAACCACGGATTGGCCTTGAACCAGCCGACGTTGCGCGGACTCGGATGCGGCAGCGGCAGCAGTGCCGGCGCGAACTCGCGCCACGCGCGCACCGTGTCGGTCAGCGTCGCCTTGCGACCGCCGCCGAGGAAATACGCCTGCGCGTACTGGCCGATCAGCAGGGTCAACCTGACGTTCGGCAGCAGCGGCAGCAGCCGCGGATGCCATGTGGCGCGGCACTCCGGCCGCGGCGGTGCGTCGCCGGAGCCGGCCCGGCCGGGATAGCAGAAGCCCATCGGCACGATCGCCACGCGCGACGCATCGTAGAAGTCGTCCGGTTCGATCCCGAGCCAGTCGCGCAGGCGCCGGCCGCTGGCGTCGTCCCACGGTACGCCGCTGGCGTGCACCCTGGTGCCGGGCGCCTGCCCGACGATCAGCAGCCGCGCGCCCGCGCTCGCGCGCAGCACCGGGCGCGGGCCGAGCGGCAGCGACGCTTCGCACAGGCGGCACGCGCGGATGGCCGCGAGCAGGTCGTCCAGCGCGTCGCTCACGAGGGCGGCAGCAGCTTGCCCGGGTTGAGCAGGCCGTCGGGATCGAACACCGCCTTGAGCTGGCGCATCAGCGCCAGCGTCGGCGGCGTGACCGCCTGCGGCATGAAGTCGCGCTTGGCCAGGCCGATGCCGTGCTCGCCCGACAGGGTGCCGCCGAGCGACAGCGCCAGCGCGAACACGCGCGTCATCGCCGCGTGCGCGCGCGCGGACTGCGCCGCGTCGGCGGGGTCGTAGAGCAGGTTGACGTGCAGGTTGCCGTTGCCGGCGTGGCCGAAGCAGACGATCGGCAGCGCGAACTCGCGCGCCAGCGCCTGCACGCCGTCGACGAGCGCCGGGATGCGCGACACCGGCACGACCACGTCCTCGTTGATCTTGCCCGGTGCCAGCGTGCGCAGCGCCGGCGACAGCGCCTTGCGCGCGGCCCACAGGCGCTCGCGCGACGCGTCGTCGGCGGCGTCGTCGAGCGACACCAGCCCGTCGCCGGCCGCCGCGCGCATCAGCGCCTCGACGTCGTGCGGCAGCGTGTCGGCATCGCCGTCGGCCTCGATCATCAGCAGCGCGCCGGCGTCGCCCGGCAGGTCGGCGCCGCCGACGTCGCGGGCCAGTTGCACCGCCTGCGCGTCCATGAACTCGAGCATCGACGGGGTCACCGGCTGCGCCATCAGCCGCGCGACGGCCTGCGCGGCGCTGTCGACGTCGCGGTAGATCGCGCGGATGGCGCGGCGCGCGCTCGGCAGCGGGGTGAGTCGCAGCGTCGCCTCGACGATCAGCGCAAGCGTGCCTTCGCTGCCGACCAGCAGCCGGTGCAGGTCGTATCCGGTCGCGCCCTTGGTCGTCGCGGTGCCGCAGGTGACCAGCTCGCCGGCGCCGGTGACCGCGGTCAGCGCGAGGACGTTGTCGCGGCTGGCGCCGTACTTCACCGCGCGCGGTCCGCCGGCGTTGCAGGCGAGGTTACCGCCGACCGTGCTGTACGCCGCGCTGGTCGGGTCGGGCGGCCAGAACAGGCCGTGCGCGACGAGCGCCGCCTGCAGGTCGCCGTTGAGCACGCCCGGCTCGACGACGGCGCAGCGGTCGCCCGGGCGGATGTCGACGATCCGGTCCATCCGCTCGAACGACACCACGACGCCGCCGTCGACCGGCACCGACGCGCCGGTGGTGTTGGTGCCGCGCCCGCGCGCGACGATCGGCACGCGGTGTGCGCGGCACGCCTGCACGATCGCGACCACGTCGTCGCGCGTGCGCGGCAGCGCCACCGCGTCGGGCAGCGCGTGGCGGCGAGAGTTGTCGTAGCCGTAGGCGAGGCGCTCGCTGGCGTCGACCAGCCAGCCGTCGGCGCCGAGCCGCGCGGCGAGGGTGCGGTGCAGGGCGTCCGGCAGCGGGTGCATGCGGGGATTATCGCCGCGGCGCGTTCGCCGCGCGTGGGCTAGGCGTCGTCGGCGCGGAACGCGTCGCGCAGCCAGTGCAGCTGCGGCGCGGCGGGGTCGCCGCTGGCGTCGACGACGTCGAAGCGGCACGCCGCGTCGGCGTATGCGGGGTGCGCCGCGAGGAAGGCGAGGGCGGCGTGGACCAGCTTGCGGCGTTTGCGCGCGTCGACCGACGCGGCGCCGCCGCCGAAGCGCGCGCTTGCGCGGTAGCGCACCTCGACGAACACCAGCGTGCGCTCGGGTGCGTCGAACATCACCAGGTCGAGTTCGCCGAAACGGTAGTTCGCGTTGGCCGCGACCGGCGACAGGCCGGCGCGGACGAGATGGGCTCGCGCAGCGGCCTCGACCCGCGCACCGCGGGCGCGGCGGTCAGCGGTCGCCGGATCGTCCGGCGTCGCAGGGGTTTCGCGATGCCGCCACCGCAGCGGCCACTTCATTCGCCGGCGTCCGTGCCGTGGGTGCGCGACGGATCAGCGCCGCGCCGCATCCGCCAGCGGCACCGCAACGCCGCCGCTGAACGTCGACCACGCCGGCGTGCGCTGCACGACGCCGAAGCCGTCCATCCGCAGCACGCCGGTCGCGCCCTCGACCGCGCCGTCGGCGGTCGTCGCAAGGCGCTCGAGATACGCGGTCAGCTGCCAGGCGTCGAAGCCGAACGCGAACAGCCGCGCGGCCGGGCCTTTGGCGGTCGGCAGCATCGCGGCCGCGCTCGCCGCCGACGGCAGCCCGCGCGTGCCGCGCAGGGTCCAGGTTTCGCCGGGGAATGCGATGCCGTCGAGCACGCGGTCTTCGGCGGGCTTGCCGGTGCCGGCCAGCAGCTGCGAGGTCGCCACGCGCGGCTTGCCGGCGAGGCCGGCCAGCGCGAGCTTCGGCATCAGGGTGCGCGCGGCGGAGCCGCGCGTCGCGATGAACACCGCGTCGACGCCGCCCTCTTTCTGCGCGAACGGCGCGAGGTCGGCCGTGCCTTCGCCGACCGAGTCGGTCACGAGCGCGCCGCGTTCGGCCAGACGCTCGCGCAGCGACGCGACGGCGCGACGCTGGCTCTCGTCGTCGCCGGTGATCACCAGCACGCGCCGCGCATTGCGCTCGAGCAGGAACTCGGCCGCGGCGATGCCCTCGTCTTCCGGCGCCAGCGAGAAGCTCGCGTGGCCGCTCGGCGGCGCGACGGTGCCGCGGTTCAGCGCGAGCACCGGCACCGGCAGCTCGGCGCGGTTGAACAGTGCGCTGACTTCGTCGCGTCCGAGTGGGCCGACAACGAAATCGCTGCCTTCGGCCGCGGCGCGCTCGTACGCGGACAGCGTGCCGCCGGCATTGCCCTGGGTGTCGTAGAACACGATTTCCGGCCGGCGCCGCGTCTCGCCGTAGTAGCCGGCGAGGAAGCCGTCGCGCACCGGCGCGGTGGCGGCGGCCATCGAGCCCGACAGCGGCAGCAGCATCGCGACCTTGACTGGCGGGCGGTAGCCGTCCCGGTCGGCCGGCGGGCGATTGCCGGCGTCGAAGCGCCAGGCTTCGCCGCGGTCGAACGGGCGCGGCAGCGGCAGGCCGCGGCGCAGCAGGGCGCGGCCGGCGTAGTTATAGAGCGGGTCGCCGGCCGGCAGGCGTGCGGCCTCGGCGGCCAGCGTGGCGTTGTCGAGCCCGGACAGCAGGCGCTCGATCTGGCGGTCGCTGTCGCTGCGCGCCGCGCCGCTCAGCGCCGCGCCGGCCTGGGCCAGCTCGCGGGCCTGCTGCACCTGCGTGTTGCGCGACTCGACCGGAGCCGTCACCGACGACGTCGGCGCCATCGTCGCGCAGCCCCCGAGCAGCAGCGCGGCGGAAGCGGCGATCACGATCCATGTGGAAGCGCGGGAGCGGTGCGGCATGCGGCTCATCGGTGTGTGTGCGCCGCGCGCGGCGCTCCTGGGGGGACCGGTTACGATTCTAACCGTCCCCCCTGTGGAAGCACGATGCAAACGCCCGGCACCCTGCACGTGGTCGCGACGCCGATCGGCAACCTCGGCGATCTGTCGCCGCGCGCGCTGGAGACCCTGCGCACCGTCGATGCGATCTGCGCCGAGGACACGCGCCACACCCGCCAGCTGCTGTCGCACTTCGGCCTCGAGCGCCCGCTGCTGGCGCTGCACCAGCACAACGAGGACGCGCAGGCGGCGCAGCTGGTCGATCGGCTGCGCGGCGGACAGTCGCTGGCGCTGGTGTCGGACGCCGGCACGCCGCTGGTCAGCGATCCCGGGTTCCGGCTGGTCCGCGCGGCGCGCGCGGCCGGCGTCCGCGTGTCGCCGGTGCCCGGCGCGTGCGCGGCGATCGCCGCGCTGAGCGTCGCCGGCGTGCCGTCCGACCGCTTCGTGTTCGAGGGCTTCCTGCCGGCCAAGGCCGGCGCGCGTCGCGAGCGCCTCGCCGCGCTGGCGGGCGAGCCGCGCACGCTGCTGTTCTACGAGTCGGCGCACCGCATCGAGGAGTCGCTGGCGGATCTGGTCACTGCCTTCGGCCCGGATCGCCGCGCGGTGCTGGGGCGCGAGCTGACCAAGCTGTTCGAAACGGTGCTCGATGGCCCGCTGCCGGACCTGCTCGCGCAGGTGCAGGCCGACGCGAACCAGCGCAAGGGCGAGTTCGTGGTCGTCGTCGAAGGCGCGGGCGATGACGCCGACGCGCGCGTGGCCGAAGGCCGGCGGCTGTACGCCAAGCTGACCGAACACCTCAAGCCGTCGCAGGCGGCCAAGCTCGCCGCCGAACTCAGCGGCGCGCCGCGCAAGGCGCTGTACGGCGGGGAATGAGTGCTCCGGCCCTTGATCGCCGCGACTCCAGCCCGTCACCGCGTGGCCTAGGGGCTGGGAGCCCCCCTTGGTAAAGGGGGCGCCGCGACAGCGGGGGGGATCCGGAAGGTGCGGAGCGGGGCCCGAAGTTCGCGCCGCGAACTTTTGGGGGCAATTCTGCTGCGAAGCAGTAGAATTACCACGGCGGAGTCGGCCAGGCAGTCGCGTCATCCAGACCCACTTCGGTGGGAACGGATGCCGAGGAAAGTCCGGGCTCCACAGGGCACGGTGCCAGGTAACGCCTGGGCGGCGCGAGCCGACGGAAAGTGCAACAGAGAGCAGACCGCCGAACGGCGTCGCAAGACGCGCGTGGCAAGGGTGAAACGGTGCGGTAAGAGCGCACCGCGAGTCCGGCAACGGACCGGCACGGCAAACCCCACCGGGAGCAAGACCAAATAGGGAGGCAATGCCGCGGCCCGCGGTGTCTCCGGGTAGGTTGCTCGAGCGTACCGGTGACGGTGCGCCTAGAGGAATGACTGTCCACGACAGAACCCGGCTTATCGGCCGGCTCCGCCACCTCCTTCGCGCGATCGGCCAGCCGGCCGGCTGCCCCGTGGCCGTGCGCCGCTCATCGGTGTGCGCGGCTTAACGCGAGCGCCGGTGGCCCGGGTGCGGCGCCGCCCCGCTCGTGATGCCGTTTGCGGGCGCTGGAGTCGGACTCCGCTTCGGATCGACGGCTCCGGCCGCATCATGCTGCACCGCCGCATGGCGCGTACGGCGACCTGGGCCGGCGATGTGAGGAGGGCGTGACGAAGGCCTCAATCTCAAAATATGAGACGAAACAACAGTTAGTGGATAAGTCTTGAATAAGACTCTGAAGTATCTCTTAAGCCTTTGATGCCATTGGTGAAATTCCCCCTGCAAAGTTGTTGACAACCCTGTGGGCCGTGCCTAAGGTGGGCCTCGGAGGGAAAACCGGGATTTTTGTGGTTTTTCGTGGCCGAGGGCCCCCCGCAGGACGACCGTACCGGTCGGCCGGCGAGGGCGATTCCACGAGCAGGGCAGACCCGTCCGAAGAGACGGGCTGACACGGGTGCAGGATGTTCCAGGGCGAAACCGCCATCACGATCGACGACAAGGGCCGGCTGGCGGTGCCCACCGCCTACCGCGACGTCGTCGCGCGCGAGTGCGCCAACCGCCTCGTCGTCACCTACAGCCCGTTCGACGCCGGCTGCCTCTATCTCTACCCGCAGCACGTCTGGGAGCGCGTCCGCGACCAGGTCAACGCGCTGCCGAAGACCAAGAGCACCAGCCGCCTGATGCAGTTCAAGCTGGTCGGCGCGGCCGCCCACGTGGAGCTCGACGGCAACGGCCGCATCTCCATTCCGGTGAGCCAGCGCGCGGCGATCGGCATCGACAAGCGCGCCGTCCTGCTCGGCATGGGCGACAAATTCGAGTTGTGGAGCGAGCACGCGCATCACGAACAGGTCCGTCAGGTCTTGACCGACGGCGACCTGGGCGACGAGCTGCTCGGCCTGCAGCTGTGACGGCCGGTGGCAGCGGGCACGACGACGTGCCCGGCCACCTCCCGGTGCTGTACGCGCAGACCCTGGACGGCCTGCGGGTGACCGAGGACGGAACGTATCTGGACGGCACGTTCGGGCGCGGCGGCCATGCGCGCGGCGTGCTGGGGAAGCTGGGGGCCGGAGGCCGGCTGCTGCTGATGGACAAGGATCCCGAAGCGATCGCCGTCGCCGAACGCGAGTTCGGCGCCGATCCGCGCGTGTCGATCCGCCGCGGCAGCTTCGCCGGGATGGCCGACTGGGACGCGACCGCCGGCGGGCTCGACGGCGTGCTGCTCGACCTCGGGGTGTCGTCGCCGCAGCTCGACGTCGCCGCGCGCGGCTTCAGCTTCGGCAAGGACGGCCCGCTCGACATGCGCATGGACCCGGACGCCGGCGAAAGCGCCGCGCAGTGGCTCGCGCGCGCCGACGAGCGCGAGATCGCCGACGTGCTGTTCACCTACGGCGAGGAGCGCCAGAGCCGGCGCATCGCGCGCGCGATCGTCGCGCGCCGCGCTGAGCAGCCGCTGGTCCGCACCGCGCAGCTGGCCGAGCTGATCGGCTCGGTGATGCCGCGCGGCGACAGCAAGACGCACCCGGCCACGCGCAGCTTCCAGGCGATCCGCATTTTCATCAATCGCGAGCTCGGCGACCTCGAGGACGGCCTGCAGGCCGCCTATGCGCGCCTGAAGCCGGGCGGCCGGCTGGCCGTGATCAGCTTCCACTCGCTCGAAGACCGCATCGTCAAGCAGTTCATCGCGCGTTACGCCAAGGCGCCGCCGGGCAACCGCCGGACGCCGGTTGCGCAGGCGTTCACGCCAACGCTGCTGGCGGTGGGCGACGCGCAGAAGGCGACCGACGACGAGCTGGCCGCCAACCCGCGCGCCCGCAGCGCCGTGCTGCGCGTCGCCGAAAAGCTGGGAGCGGCCGCATGACGCTGCGCGTGCTGCTGACGGCGCTGCTAGTCGCCAACCTGGTCTCGGCGCTGGGTGTCGTGCACGCGCGCCACCAGCACCGCCAGCTGTTCGTGCAGGCGACGCGGCTGGAAGCGGCGCGCGACGAGCTCAACATCGAGTTCGGCCGGCTGCAGCTCGAGCAGGCCACGTGGGCCGAAAGCAATCGCATCGACCAGGTCGCGCGCGACCGGCTCGGCATGAAGTTCCCCGAAGGCGGCGAAACCGTCGTGGTGCGGCCATGATCGACCGCAAGCCGCCGTCGCGCCGCAACGCCCCCGCCGCCCGCACCGGCGCACCGGCGTGGCTGAAGTCGCTGTTCGCCGGCGACGGCGGGCGCTCGCGCAATCGCGTGCAGTACAACCCGCGCCAGCGCCTGCTGCTGGTCGGCGGCGCGCTCGGCCTGTGCGGGCTGGTGCTGGTCGGTCGCGCGTTCGCGCTGCAGATCGTCAACAAGGACTTCTACCGCCAGCAGGGCGACGCGCGCTTCCTGCGCGAGATCCCGATCCCGACCTCGCGCGGCATGATCACCGACCGCAACGGCGAGCCGCTGGCGGTGTCGACGCCGGTCGAGTCGGTGTGGGGCAACCCGCAGGAGCTGCTGAAGAACCCCGCGCGGATCCCGGAGCTGGCCAAGGCGCTCGGCGTGCCGAGCGACTACCTGACGCGCAAGCTCAGCCAGCGCGCCGGGAAGGAGTTCGTCTACCTCAAGCGCCGGATCAACCCGGACGAGGCGCGGCGGATCCTGGCGCACCAGATCCCCGGCGTGTTCAGCCAGCGCGAGTTCCGCCGCTTCTACCCGCAGGGCGAAGCGATCGCGCACGTGCTCGGCTTCACCAACATCGACGACCGCGGGCAGGAAGGGCTGGAGCTGGCGTTCGACGAGTGGCTGCGCGGCAAGCCCGGCGCCAAGCGCGTGATCCGCGACCGCCAGGGCCGCATCGTCGAGAACGTGGACCTGGTCCGCGCCGCCGAACCCGGCCAGGACCTGACGCTGACGATCGACCGGCGCATCCAGTACCTGACCTTCCGCGAGCTGCGCAGCGCGCTGCTGCGCACCGGCGCGAGCAGCGGCTCGGCCGTGGTCGTCGACGTCGCCACCGGCGAGGTGCTGGCGATGGCCAACCTGCCGGCGTACAACCCGAACGCCCTCGGCGCGGGCAACAGCGACACCCACCGCAACCGCGCGGTGACCGACGTGATCGAGCCGGGCTCGACGATGAAGCCGCTGACCGTGGCCGCCGCGCTCGAGGCCGGCGTGATCACCCCGACGACGCGCTTCGACACCAACCCCGGCTGGATTCCCAACGGCCGCTACCGCACCACCGACCACCACAACTACGGCGTGCTCGACACGACCGGCGTGATCACCAAGAGCTCGAACGTCGCGTCGGCGAAGATCGTCGCGCGGCTGCCGAACGACACGTTCTACGAGTTCCTGCACCGCTTCGGCTACGGCCAGAAGCCCGGCAGCGGCTTCCCGGGCGAGTCGTCCGGCGTGCTCGCGCCGCCGTCGCGCTGGAGCGGCACGACCAAGCAGACGATGTCGTACGGCTACGGCCTGTCGGCCACGCCGCTGCAGATTGCGATGGCCTACGCGGCGCTCGGCAACGGCGGCCGCCTGCTGACGCCGACGTTCGTCAAGGGCGGCGAGCGCGCCGAGGGCCGGCAGGTGCTCGACCCGGCGATCGCCGGCGAGATCATGCGGATGATGCAGACCGTGACCGAAGAGGGCGGCACCGCGACGCAGGGCGCGATCCTCGGCTACCACGTCGCCGGCAAGACCGGCACCGCGCGCAAGTTCAACGACACCGGCGGCTATTCGCGCCGCTACATCTCGTTCTTCGCCGGCGTGGTGCCGGTGCAGAACCCGCGCTTCTCGATGGTCGTCGTCGTCAACGATCCCGACCCGGCGAAGGGCTATTTCGGCGGCCTGGTGTCCGCGCCGGTGTTCAAAAACGTCATGGAGGGCGCGCTGCGCCTGATGGACGTCGCGCCGGACGACATCGACACGTGGCTGGCCGCGCAGGCCGACGCGCAGGCCAAGCGCGCCAAGGCGAACGGCGGCAAGCCGCCGGCCGACGCGCCGGTGCTGCCGTCGACGGCCGTCGCCGCGAGCACGACGGCGCCCGCGTCTGCGTCGGTGCAGCCGCCCGCCGGACCGCCGCTGCCGATGCCGGTCGGAGGTGCGCCGTGAGCCGCAACAAGCGCCTGGCCGAGCTGCTGCCCGACGTCGCCGGCATCCCCGGCGACCTGCGCATCGGCGGGCTGGTGATGGACAGCCGGGACGTGCGCCCGGGCGATGCGTTCGTCGCGATCGCCGGGTTCGGCGAGCACGGCCTCAAGTTCGCCGCGCAGGCGCGCGCCGCCGGGGCGGTCGCGGTGCTGTTCGAGCCGCCCGCGCCGGCCGCCATCCCCGCGCCGGCCGACGCGATTGCCGTGCCGGGGCTGCGCGCGCGCCTGGGCGAAATGGCCGACGCGTTCCATGACCGCGTCACCGACGCGATGACGGTCATCGGCGTCACCGGCACCAACGGCAAGACCTCGACCGTGCAGCTGCTCGCGCAGGCGCTGACGCTGCGCGGCACGCCTGCCGCGACGATCGGCACGCTCGGCGCGGGCCTGTACGGCGCGGCGGTGCCGACCGGCTTCACCACGCCGCTGGTGCTGCGCCTGCACGCGCTGCTGGCGCAGCTGCACGACGCCGGCGCGCAGGCGGTGGCGATGGAAGTCAGCTCGCACGCGCTCGACCAGGGCCGCGTCGACGGCGTGCACTTCGACGTCGGCGTGTTCACCAACCTCACCCGCGACCACCTCGACTACCACGGCGACATGGAGGCCTACGGCGCCGCCAAGGCGCGCCTGTTCGCGTGGCCTGGCCTGCGCGCAGCGGTGATCAACCGCGACGACGCCTATGGCGCGCGGATCGCCGCGGCGCTGCCGGCGGGCGTGCGCGCGATCGGCCTCAGCTCGCGCGGCGACGCCGCCGCCAGCGTCCGCGCCGACGCGCTGACGCTCGACGAGAGCGGGCTGCGTTTCGATCTCGCCATCGACGGCGCCGTCGAGCCGGTGCAGTCGCCGCTGCTCGGTCGTTTCAACGCCGACAACCTGCTCGCGGTCGCCGGCGCGCTGCACGCGCTCGACGTGCCGGTGGCGGAGATCGCCGACACCCTCGCGCGACTGCAGCCGATCCACGGTCGCATGAACCGGCTCGGCGGCGACCTCGCGCCGAGCGGCAACCGCCGCCCGCTGGTCGTGATCGACTACGCGCACACGCCCGATGCGCTCGAACAGGCGCTCGCGTCGCTGCGCGGCCACGCGCGTGCGCGGCTGGTCTGCGTGTTCGGCTGCGGCGGCGAGCGCGACCGCGGCAAGCGCCCGCAGATGGCCGCGATCGCCGAGGCCGGCGCCGACGTCGTGATCGTCACCGACGACAACCCGCGCGGCGAGAATGGCGACGCGATCGTCGCCGACATCGTCGCCGGTTTCGCCCGCCCCGCCGCGGCCGTCGTGCTGCGCGACCGCGCAGCCGCCATCGCCCGCGCGATCGGCGAGGCCGGCCCGCACGACATCGTGCTGGTGGCCGGCAAGGGCCACGAGCCGTACCAGGAAATCGACGGCGTCCAGCACCCGTTCGACGACACCCAGGTCGCGCGGGCCTGCCTGGAGGCACGAGCATGAACCCGCTGCTGCTCTCGGAGATCGCGCGGATGACCGGCGGCCGCCTGCACGGCGACGACCGGCTCGTCGACGCGGTCGCGACCGACACCCGCTCGCTCGGCGGGCTGGGTTCGGCGCTGTTCGTCGCGCTGAAGGGCGAGCGCTTCGACGGCCACGACCACGTCGCTGCGGCCGCGCATGCGGGAGTAACCGCCGCGCTGGTTTCGCGCCACGTCGACGCGCCGCTGCCGCAGGTCGTCGTCGCCGACACCGAGCGCGCGCTGGCGGCGATCGCGACCGCGGTGCAGCTCGGCCGCAGCGCGACGGTGGTGGCGATCACCGGCAGCAACGGCAAGACCAGCGTCAAGGCGCTGACCCAGTCCATCCTCGAGCGCGCCGGCCGCACGTACGCGACCCCCGGCAACCGCAACAACGAGATCGGCATGCCGCTGGCGGTGATCGACGCGCCCGAGGACGCGCGCTTCGCGATCTACGAGATGGGCACCGGCAAGCCCGGCGACATCGCCTACCTGACCGCGATCGCGCGTCCGGACATCGGACTGGTCAACAACGTGGCGCCGGCGCACATCGAGCGCATGGGCAGCCTGCTGGCGATCGCCGACACCAAGGCCGCGGTCTACGACGACCTCAGCAGCAACGGCGTCGCGGTGATCAACGCCGACGACGCCTTCGCCCCGTACTTCGCCGAGCGCGCGCACGGCCGCCGGCTGATCCGGTTCGGCCTCGATCACGGCGCCGACGTCAGCGCGCGCGACATCGAGCTCGCCGACGAGGGCTCGCGCTTCACGCTGGTGACGCCGCAGGGCGACGCGCCGGTCGCGCTGGCGATGCCCGGCCGACACAACGTGCGCAACGCGCTGGCCGCCGCGGCGATCGCGATCGGCGCCGGCGTACCGCTGGCGACCATCGCCGAGGGGCTGGCCGCCGCGCGCCCGGTCGCCGGTCGCTTGGTCACCCACGTGCTGCCCGGCGGCGCGCGGCTGATCGACGACAGCTACAACGCCAACCCCGGTTCGCTGGCCGCCGCCATCGACACGCTGGCCGAGTCCAGCCGCGGCGCCGGCGACGCGGCCTGGCTGGTGCTGGGCGACATGCGCGAGCTCGGCGCCGACGGCGCGGCGATGCATGCGGAGGTGGGTCGCCGCGCCAAGGCCGCCGGGCTCGCGCGGCTGTTCACGCTCGGCCCGCTCAGCGCCAGCGCTGCGCAGGCCTTCGGCGACGGCGCCGCGCATTTCGAATCGCACGACGCGCTCGCCGGCGCGCTGCGCGCGGCCATCGCCGACAGCGGCGGCGCGCTGCGGGTGCTGGTCAAGGGCTCGCGCGGCAGCGCGATGGATCGGATCGTGACCGCGCTGCTGCCCGACGGCGCGGCGCACGGGGGACACCATGCTGCTTGAACTGACCCGCTGGCTTGAACAACTGCAGAGCCTGTTCGGGCTTTTCAACTACCTGACCTTCCGCGGCATCCTGGCGGCGCTGACCTCGCTGATGCTGTCGCTGTGGTGGGGGCCGGCGGTGATCCGGCGCCTGGCCCAGCTCAAGGGCGGCCAGCCGATCCGCAAGGACGGGCCGCAGTCGCACTTCTCCAAGGCCGGCACGCCGACGATGGGCGGCGCGCTGATCCTGCTGACGGTGCTCGCCTCGGTGCTGCTGTGGGGCGACCTGCGCAACCGCTACGTCTGGCTGGTGCTGGCGATGATGGTCGCGTTCGGCTGGATCGGCTGGTGGGACGACTGGATCAAGATCGTCAAGCGCGATCCGAACGGCATGAAGTCGCGCTGGAAGTACCTGCTGCAGTCGCTGTTCGGCCTGGCCGCCGGCCTGTTCCTGTACTACACCGCCGACGCGCCGGCGGCGACGACGTTCTACATCCCGTTTTTCAAGTCGATCGCGCTGCCGCTGGTCGGCTTCAGCTTCGTCGCGATCGCCTACTTCTGGATCGTCGGCTTCTCCAACGCGGTCAACCTGACCGACGGCCTCGACGGGCTGGCGATCATGCCGACGGTGCTGGTGGCCTGCGCGCTCGGCGTGTTCGCCTACGCGTCCGGCAACGCGGTGTTCTCCGAGTACCTGCAGATCCCGCAGGTGCCGGGGGCCGGCGAGCTGGTGATCATCTGCGCGGCGATCGCCGGCGCGGGGCTCGGGTTCCTGTGGTTCAACACCTACCCGGCGATGGTGTTCATGGGCGACATCGGCGCGCTCGCGCTCGGCGCGGTGCTAGGCACCGTCGCGGTGATCGTCCGCCAGGAACTGGTGCTGGTCGTGATGGGCGGCATCTTCGTCATCGAGACGCTGTCGGTGATGATCCAGGTCGCGTCGTTCAAGCTGACCGGCAAGCGCGTGTTCCGGATGGCGCCGATCCACCACCACTTCGAGCTCAAGGGCTGGCCCGAGCCGCGGGTGATCGTGCGCTTCTGGATCATCTCGGTGATCCTCGTGCTCGTCGGCCTGGCGACCTTGAAGGTGCGCTGATGGCCGACTCCGCGCGCCAGGCGACACGACTCGATGCGATCGGCGGCCGGTTCGACCCGTGGCTGGCCGGCCTCGCGATCGCGCTCGCGTGCCTGGGCGTGGTGATGGTCGGCTCCAGCTCGATCGCGCAGGCGGCCGACCCGTTCCACTACCTGACGCGCCACGTGGTGTTCCTCGGCGCCGGCGCGGTGCTGGCCGTCTGGCTGATGCGCACCGAGCTCAAGGCCATCGAGCAGCGCAGCCAGTGGCTGATGCTCGGCTGCTTCGTGCTGCTGCTGCTGGTGTTCGTGCCGGGCATCGGCCACACCGTCAACGGCGCGCGCCGCTGGCTCAACCTCGGCGTGTCGAATTTCCAGGCGGTCGAGGCGGTCAAGCTGCTCTTCATTGTCTGGCTGGCCAGCTACCTCAAGCGCTACAGCGAGGAAGTCACCGCCACCTGGGGCGCGATGCTCAAGCCGCTGGGCGTGGCGTCTGCGCTGGTCGTGCTGCTGCTGCTGCAGCCGGACTTCGGCTCGTCGTCGCTGCTGCTGGCGATCACCGCCGGCATGCTGGTGCTGGGCGGCGTCAACATGCCGCGGATGTTCGGCCCGGTGCTGGTCGGCCTGCCGCTGCTGGCCATCGTGGCGATCGCCGAGCCGTACCGCATGCGCCGGCTGACCTCGTTCGTCGACCCGTTCGCCGATCCGTTCGGCTCCGGCTACCAGCTGGCCAACGCGCTGATGGCGGTCGGCCGCGGCGAGTGGTTCGGCGTCGGGCTAGGCTCGTCGATCCAGAAGCTTTCGTACCTGCCCGAGGCGCACACCGACTTCATTCTGGCGGTGATCGCCGAGGAGCTCGGCTTCTTCGGCGTGTGCCTGGTGATCGCGCTGTATGCCGGCCTGGTCGGGCGCGCGCTGTGGGTCGGGCTGAAGTGCGTCGAGATGCGCCGCCACTTTTCCGGCTACATCGCGTTCGGCATCGCGCTGTGGATGGCGCTGCAGAGCCTGGTGTCGATCGGCGTGAACCTCGGCCTGCTGCCGACCAAGGGGCTGACGCTGCCGCTGATTTCTTCCGGCGGCTCGAGCGTGCTGATGACCTGCGCCGCGCTGGGCCTGCTGCTGCGCGTGTCGTACGAACTCGACCGCGCCCAGCGCCAGGTCGCGCGCCTGCGCGGCGACGGCGCGCAGGCGTCGGCCGGGTTCATCCCGGCGACCGCGCAGCCGCTGCCGCCGACCTCGCCGTCGGCCAAGCCCGGCGACGCCGCGCGCGGCACCAGCCGCCTGCGCCAGCGCGTCGAACCGACGCTGGGGCGCACCGCATGAGGCCGTCGATGCCCGCCACCGACAGCGACCTGCACCCGGTGATGATCCTCGCCGGCGGCACCGGCGGGCACATCTTCCCGGGGCTCGCCGTCGCGCACGCGCTGCAGACGCGGGGCGTCCCGGTGTCGTGGCTCGGTGCCGACGGCGGCATGGAGACGCGCCTGGTGCCGCAGCACGGCGTGGCGATCGACACGATCGCGGTGCGCGGCGTGCGCGGCAAGGGCATCGCGTCGCTGCTGGCCGCGCCGTTCCGCCTCGTGGGCGCCGTGCGCGCCGCGGCGCAGACGCTGCGCCAGCGCCAGCCGCGCGCGGTGGTCAGCTTCGGCGGCTACGCGGCCGGGCCCGGCGGGCTGGCGGCGCGGCTGCTCGGCGTACCGCTGTTCGTGCACGAGCAGAACCGCGCGCCGGGCATGACCAATCGCGTGCTCGCGCGGTTCGCGCGCCAGGTGTTGACCGGCTTCCCGGACACCTTCCATACCGTGGCTGAAACCGTCGTCGGCAACCCGGTGCGCGCCGAGATCGCCGCGGTGGCGCCGCCGGCGCAGCGCTTCGCCGGCCGCGACGGCGCGCTGCGCGTGCTGGTGCTCGGCGGCAGCCAGGGCGCGCGCGCGTTGAACGCCGCGGTGCCGGCGGCGATCGCCGCGCTGCCGTCCCACATCCGTTGCGACGTGCGCCACCAGTGCGGCGAGAAGCTGCGCGACGACGCCGAGCGCGCATACGCGAAGGCCGGCGTACCGGTGTCGCTGGAGCCGTTCATCGCCGACATGGCCGCGGCCTACGCCTGGGCGGACCTCGTCGTCTGCCGCGCCGGCGCGCTGACGCTGGCCGAACTGTGCGCGGCCGGCGTCGGCAGCGTGCTGGTGCCGTTCCCGCAGGCGGTCGACGACCACCAGACCAAGAACGCGCGCTACCTGGTCGAGCGCGGCGCGGCGCAGCTGCTGCCGCAGGGCGACGGCAGCGACCTCGCGTCGCGGCTGTCGGCCACGATCGAAATCCTTGCCGAGCGGGGGCTGCTGCTGCAGATGGCCCAGTCCGCGCGGGCCCTTGCCAAACCCGACGCCGCCGAGCGCGTCGCCGACGCCGTGCTGGCCGCCGCGCACGCCGGGCCGGCGTCCCAGGAGACCCCACGATGATCATGGCCCTGCGCCGCCGCCTGCTGCACACCGGCGAGCTCGCCCGTGCCGGCTTCGACGAGTCGAGCACGCGCGTGCACTTCGTCGGCATCGGCGGCGTCGGCATGAGCGGCATCGCCGAGGTCATGTGCACGCTCGGCTACCAGGTGTCCGGCTCGGACAACGCCGACAACGCGGTCACCCGCCGGCTGGCCAAGCTCGGCATCGCCGTGCACCGCGGCCACGCGGCCGCGAACGTGCTCGGCGCCGACTGCGTGGTCGTTTCCAGCGCGATCAAGCCCGACAACCCGGAGCTGATGGAGGCGCGCTCGCAGCGCATCCCGGTGGTGCCGCGCGCGGAAATGCTCGCCGAGCTGATGCGCTTCAAGCGCGGCATCGCGGTCGCCGGCACCCACGGCAAGACCACGACCACCTCGCTGCTGGCCAGCGTGCTGGCCGAAGGCGGCATCGACCCGACCTTCGTCATCGGCGGGCAGCTCCTCGCCGCCGGCGCCAACGCGCGCCTGGGCAAGGGCGAGTGGCTGGTGGCCGAGGCCGACGAGAGCGACGGCAGTTTCCTGCGGCTCAACCCGCAGATCGCGATCGTCACCAACATCGACGCCGACCACCTCGAGAACTACGGCGGCGACTTCGCCCAGGTGCAGGCGGCGTTCGAGGAGTTCCTGCACCGGCTGCCGTTCTACGGGCTGGCGGTGCTGTGCATCGACGACCCGGAGGTCGCGCAGCTGGCCGCCGGCACGCCGCGGCACGTCATGACGTACGGCTTCCAGCCGGAGGCCGACGTGCGCGCCGACGACGTGACCCAGCAGGGCGGGCGCATGCGCTTCACCCTGTGCCTGCCGGAAGGCGCGCGCCAGCCGGTGACGCTGGCGCTGCCGGGCCGGCACAACGTGCTCAACGCGCTGGCCGCGTCCGCGGTGGCGTGGCAGCTGGGCGTGGCGCCGGACGCGATCGCGCGCGCGCTCGAGCAGTTCGCCGGCATCGGCCGCCGCTTCAACCTGCTGGCGCAGGTGCCGCTGCCGCGCGGCGGCATGGTCACCGTCGTCGACGACTACGGCCACCACCCGAAGGAGCTCGAGGCCGTGTTCGCCGCCGCGCGCGGCGGCTGGGCCGACAAGCGCCTGGTCGTGGCGTTCCAGCCGCACCGCTACAGCCGCACGCGGGACCTGTTCGACGAGTTCGCCGCGGTGCTGTCGAGCGTCGACGCGCTGGTGCTGACCGAGGTCTACCCGGCGGGCGAGGCGCCGATCGCCGGCGCCGACGCCAAGGCGCTGGCGCGTGCGATCCGCGCGCGCGGCCGCATCGACCCGGTCGTGGTCGGCGGCGCCGGCGAACTGTCGGGCGTGCTCGGCGACGTGCTTCGCGACGGCGACCTGCTGCTGATGATGGGCGCCGGCGACATCGGCGCCGCCGCGCAGGGCGTCGCGACCAAGGGATTCAAGGGAGACACCGCGTGAGCGCCGCCACCATCCAGCTCGATACTTCGATCGCCCCGCCGCGCGTCAGCGACCCGGCCGTGTTCGGCCGCGTCGCGGTGCTGATGGGCGGCACCAGCGCCGAGCGCGAGGTCTCGCTCGACTCCGGCCGCAACGTGCTCGACGCGCTGCGCGCGCGCGGCGTCGAGGCGTTCGCGGTCGACGGCATCCCGGCGCTGGTCGAGGCGGTGCAGGCCGGCCGCGTCGACCGCGTGTTCAACATCCTCCACGGCAACAAGGGCGGCGGCGAAGACGGCGTGCTGCAGGGGCTGTGCGAGGCGCTCGGCGTGCCCTACACCGGTTCGGGCGTGCTCGGCTCGGCGCTGAGCATGGACAAGATCCGCACCAAGCAGGTGTGGCTCAGCGTCGGCCTGCCGACGCCGCGCTACGCGCGCCTGTCGCCCGGCGACGACGTGCTCGCCGCCGCGCGCGGGATCGGCCTGCCGGTGTTCATCAAGCCGTCGAGCGAGGGCTCCAGCGTCGGCGTGTCGCGGGTGATGGGCGAGTCCGACCTCGCCGCCGCCGTCGAGCACGCCGCGCGCTACCCCGGCGAACTGCTGATGGAGCAGCTGATCGTCGGCGACGAGCTGACCGTGCCGGTGCTGGCCGGCCACGCGCTGCCGTCGATCCGGATCGTGCCGAAGGGCGAGTTCTACGACTACCACGCCAAGTACATGGCCGACGACACCCAGTACCTGTGCCCGGGGCTGGAAGGCGACGACGAGGCGCAGATCCGCCGGCTCGCGCTGGAGGCCTTCGTCGCGGCCGGCTGCCACGGCTGGGGCCGGGTCGACTTCATGCGCGACCGCGCCACCGGCGAGTTGACCCTGCTCGAGGTCAACACCGCCCCGGGCATGACCAGCCACTCGCTGGTGCCGAAGGCGGCGGCGCAGGTCGGCATCGGCTTCGAGGAACTGTGCTGGCGCGTGCTCGAGTCGAGCCTCGCCCCCGCCGCGGACGACGGAGGTGCGACCGCGTGAGCGCGATGCTGCGGCTCGTCGGTTGGCTGCTCGCGGTGGCGCTGGTCGCGCTGCCGGTCGTCGCCGTGCTCAACGGCTGGATCGGCGCGGGCCACTGGCCGCTGACCCGCCTGCGCGCGAGCGGAGAGTTCGAGCGGGTCGACGCGGCCGCGCTGCGCGAGACCCTCCTGCCGTACGCGCGCAGCGGTTTCTTCGCCGTCGACCTGGCCGCGGCGCAGGCCGCGGTGTCGACGTTGCCGTGGGTCGAAACGGCCGAAGTGCGCAAGCGCTGGCCGGACGTGCTCGAAGTGCGCGTCGTCGAGCACCGCCCGTTCGCGCACTGGGGCCGCGACCGCCTGCTGTCCGAGCACGGCCGCCTGTTCGCCGCGAAGGGCGCATCGGTGCCGGGCAACCTGCCGCAGTTCGACGGCCCGGACGCACGCGTCGGCGAAGTGGTCGCGCTCTACAACGAATCGCGCGCGCTGCTGGCGCCGGTCGGCATCGACGTGCGCGCGGTCGAGCTCGACCCGCGCGGCAGCTGGAGCCTGCGGCTCGACAACGGCGCGCAGGTCGTCGTCGGCCGCAGCGAGGCGCGCGCGCGTCTGGCCCGCTTCGTGCGGCTGATGCCGCAGCTGCTCGGCCAGCAGGAGCAGCGCCTCGTGCGCGCCGATCTTCGCTACACCAACGGTTTCGCGCTGTCGTGGACGGCCGCCCCGGCGCCGGCGACGGACAAGCAAGTGCAAGGACAGTCATGAATCGCAAGGGTGACAAATCGCTGATCGTCGGCCTCGACATCGGCACCTCGAAGGTGGTCGCGCTGGTCGGCGAGTACTCGCCGGGCAACCCGATCGAGGTGATCGGCATCGGCTCGCACGAATCGCGCGGCCTGCGCCGCGGCGTCGTCGTCGACATCGAATCGACCGTGCAGTCGATCCAGCGCGCGATCGAGGAGGCCGAGCTGATGGCCGGCTGCGAGATCCGCTCGGTCTACGCGTCGATCTCCGGCAACCACATCCAGTGCCGCAACTCGCAGGGCATCGCGCCGATCCGCGACGGCGAGGTCAGCTTCGCCGACCTCGACCGCGTGCTCGAGGCGGCCAAGGCCGTGGCGATCCCGGCCGACCAGAAGATCCTGCACGCGATCCCGCGCGACTACGTGCTCGACGACTCGCAGGAAGGCATCCGCAACCCGGTCGGCATGACCGGCGTGCGCCTGGAGGTGCACGCGCACCTGGTGATCTGCGCGCAGTCGGCGGCGGCCAACATCAGCAAGTGCGTGCAGAAGTGCGGGCTGCAGGTCGACGACCTGGTGCTCGGCGTGCTCGCGTCGAGCACCGCGGTGCTGACCGGCGACGAACGCGAGCTTGGCGTCGTCCTCGTCGACATCGGCGCCGGCACGACCGACATCGCG
The DNA here is from genome assembly GCF_003586305.1 of Cognatilysobacter tabacisoli. GTDB lineage: Bacteria > Pseudomonadota > Gammaproteobacteria > Xanthomonadales > Xanthomonadaceae > Cognatilysobacter_A > Cognatilysobacter_A tabacisoli. The sequence goes on from NZ_KZ987400.1 coordinate 803,745, forward strand.
GTGTTCGTGCAGGGCGCCATCGCGCACACGGCGAGCCTGCCGATCGCCGGCGACAAGGTGACCGAGGACATCGCGCACATGCTGCGCACGCCGACCCCGGAGGCCGAGCAGATCAAGGTCCGCTACGCCTGCGCGCTGGCGCAGATGGCCACGGCCGAAGAGTCGATCCAGGTGCCGAGCGTCGGCGACCGGCCGCCGCGGCGCATGCCGCGCGCGTCGCTGGCGCAGGCGGTGCAGGCGCGCTACGAGGAAATCTTCGAGATGGTCCAGGCCGAGCTGCGCCGCAGCGGCTTCGAGCAGCACGTGCGCGCGGGCATGGTCCTGACCGGCGGCGCCGCGAAGATGGAAGGCGTGGTCGAGCTGGCCGAGGAAATGCTGCAGATGCCCGTGCGCGTGGGCATCCCGCAGCACGTGACCGGGCTGGGCGAGGTGGTCGGCAACCCGGTGCACGCGACCGGCGTCGGCCTGCTGCTGATGGGCAGCCAGATCGAGAACCCGCGGCGGCCGACGATCGCCGCCGGCCGCGCGGGCAGCTTCCTGAGCAAGCTCAAGAACTGGTACCGCGGCGAATTCTGATTACGAGGCGTGGCCGCGACGGCGCGGGCATGGGCGGGCAGGGCAGGCGACTCGAGCAATGCGGTGCGATTGGCGGTTTCCCGATTCGAACGACGAGCAACACATAACAACGGAGGACACGGACATGGCGCATTTCGAACTGGTTGAAAAGATGGCTCCCAACGCCGTCATCAAGGTCATTGGCGTGGGCGGCGGCGGCGGCAACGCCGTGGCGCACATGGTCAGCAGCAACGTCGACGGGGTGGAGTTCGTCACCGCGAACACCGACTCGCAGGCGATCAAGAACTGCGGCGCGAAGCTGCAGCTGCAGCTCGGCGGCAACGTCACCAAGGGCCTGGGCGCGGGCGCGAACCCGGAGGTCGGCCGCCAGGCCGCGCTCGAGGACCGCGAGCGGATCATGGACGCGCTGACCGGCGCCGACATGGTGTTCATCACCGCGGGCATGGGCGGCGGCACCGGCACCGGCGCCGCGCCGGTCGTGGCGCAGCTGGCCAAGGAGATGGGCATCCTGACCGTCGCCGTGGTCACCAAGCCGTTCCCGTTCGAGGGCCGTCGGCGCATGCAGGTCGCGCTGAAGGGCATCGAGGAGCTGAGCCACCACTGCGACTCGCTGATCACGATCCCGAACGAGAAGCTGATCACCGTGCTCGGCCGCAACGCGACGATGATCCAGGCGTTCCGCGCCGCCAACGACGTGCTGCTCGGCGCGGTGCAGGGCATCGCCGACCTGATCGTCCGCCCGGGCCTGATCAACGTCGACTTCGCCGACGTCCGCACCGTCATGTCCGAGATGGGCCTGGCGATGATGGGCACCGGCGCCGCCCGCGGCGACGACCGCGCCCAGGCCGCCGCCGAGGCCGCGATCCAGAACCCGCTGCTCGACGACGTCAACCTGTCCGGCGCCAACGGCATCCTGGTCAACATCACCGCCGGCCCGGACTTCACGATGGCCGAGTTCGACGAGGTCGGCCGCACCGTCGAGGGCTTCGCCTCCGAGGACGCGACCGTGGTCATCGGCACCGTGCTCGACCCGGACATGCAGGACGAGGTGCGCGTCACCGTCGTCGCCACCGGCCTGAACCGCGCGGTCGCGCGCCAGTCGGTGCGCGGCAGCGAGCGCGAGTTCCAGCGCCCGCCGGTCCAGCTGGTCCGCAACGCCACCACCGGCCAGCCGGAGTTCCCGGTCGACTACACGGCCCCGTCGGCCCCGAGCTTCGGCAGCGCGCTGCGCGGCAGCGCCTCGTCGTCGCGGGCGGCCGAGCCGGCCTCGACCCCGGCCGTGGCCGATTTCGGCGGCGACAGCTACCTGGACATCCCGGCGTTCCTGCGCCGCCAGGCGGACTGACCGCCAGAAGCGTCCCCACCACCGCGTCCGAAGTGTCCGTAAGCCACCTTGCCCCGGGCTCTGGCCCGGGGGTTTCGACCGGTCGGCCCCGTGCCGACCGGTCCTTTACCTGACGCCGACGGCGCCGGCAGGACGATGCGTCCTTTCCGTTAAGATTCAGCGAACTGCGTGCTAACCTGCCCTCCGCCCCGCGGCGGGGCATGCCGTGCACGCGCTGCGCGACGGGCCTGTCCCAGCGACCCGCCAGCGTGCCCGACTCCCGCCAGCCACCCCCTTACGGCCCGGTCCGACCAATCGCCCCGATGCTGCGCCAACGCACCCTCAAGAACGTGATCCGCGCGACCGGCGTGGGCCTGCACAGCGGGGAGAAGGTCTTCCTGACGCTGCGCCCGGCCCCGGTCGATGCCGGCATCGTGTTCCGGCGCGTCGACCTGGATCCGGTGGTCGAGATTCCCGCGAACGCCGAGCTCGTCACCGAAACCATCCTGTGCACCGGGCTGAGCTGCGGTCCGGCCAAGGTCCAGACCGTCGAGCACCTGCTGTCGGCGCTGGCCGGGCTCGGGATCGACAACTGCCTGATCGAGCTGTCCGCGGCCGAGGTGCCGATCATGGACGGCTCGGCCGGCCCGTTCGTGTTCCTGCTGCAGTCTGCCGGGATCGCCGAGCAGGACGCGCCCAAGCGCTTCATCCGGATCCGCCGGCCGATCGAGGTCCGCGACGGCGACAAGGTCGCCCGCTTCGAGCCGTACGAGGGGTTCCGCCTCGGCTTCACGGTGCAGTTCGACCACCCCGCCATCCCGTCGACGCAGTCGCGCGCCGAGGTCGAGTTCTCGACCGAGGCCTACGTCAAGGAAGTCAGCCGCGCGCGCACGTTCGGCTTCATGCGCGACCTGGAGTACATGCGCGAGCGCAACCTCGGCCTAGGCGGCTCGATGGACAACGCGATCGTGCTGGACGAGTTCCGGGTGCTGAACGAGGACGGCCTGCGCTACGCCGACGAGTTCGTCCGCCACAAGATCCTCGACGCCGTCGGCGACCTGTACCTCGCCGGCCGGCCGATCCTCGGCGCCTACGAGGGCTACAAGTCCGGCCACGCGCTCAACAACAAGCTCGTCCGCGCCGTGCTGGCCGAACGGTCGGCCTGGGACGAGGTCACCTTCCCGGACGCCACCGCCGACGCGCCGGTCGCCTACGGCACCCCGGTCGCCAGCTACTGACGCGACCCCGGCGGCACACCGCCGACCCGAACCTCCGCTCCGCGCGCGCCACGGCGACCGTCCGTCGGCCCGATCCCGCTCGCTGCGACCGCTTCCGGACCTGCGTCGGGCGGCCTTCGAGACGCGCTTCTGCGGCAACGGTGCCCCGTGTCACAGAGGTGAACGTTGGGTGACGAGTTAACGGATTCCTAACGGTTTTATTGCATAACGCTTCCCCCTTCTTAACAAATTCAGGGGGTTAGGCCGTTACGATGCCGGCCGGCCTGGGGTCCTGGCCGTCTGGCCAAGACATGTGCCAGCCGGGTTGGAGCTCAGGTGGCGTCGTCCGACCCGCAGGGGACGGGCGCCTCGAGCGACGCCAAGGCAGCCCGCAGCTCCCGCTGCGCGGCTTCCGATATCGGAGGCTGGGTCCGACGGTCCTGCGCTTGCAGCGCCATCGGAGCCAACGCGGTCTTCACGACCAGCTCCACTGCATCAAGCCCGATGGATCGGGCCGCGTCGAGGATTTCCGGGGCGGCAAACCGCAGTTTGGTTCGCCACACCGGGGCATCGACCACGAAAACGAGCCGGCCGCGCTCAACATTCGCCAGCTGCGCGTGCGCGGCAAGCGAGGGCGGCAGGTGGGGGCGTAACCGACGGTCCAGTTCTTCGAGCCAGACGGCACGACGAATCGGGTTGCCAGCCGGGTCCGCGAGCAGCGCATCGAGCGCGGCTTTCGGGGCAGGTGGGCGGCGCGGGGATCGGGAATCAGACATCGGACATATGACCTATCCAACCATCGTAAACAAATCGCTGCATCGGTCGCGTTCACGCGTGGCCACCGCCGTCGACCACGTCGCCCACCTCGGCAGCCGCCGCCCGGGACTGGTCATTGCCAGCCTGATCGGCGTCGGCCTGCTGCTCGGCGGCGGCGCCGGCATCGCCGCCACTGCCGGCCTGCGCGCCCAGGTCGCCAGCCAGCAGGCCGAACTCGCCACCGCCCGGCGCGATTCGCAGCGCGAACTCAACGCGCTGGCCGCCCGCCTCGGCGAACTGCAGGCCCAGGCCAACCGCCTCAACGCGCTCGGCGAGCGCCTGACCCGCATCGGCCAGCTGCAGGACGGCGAGTTCGATTTCGAGAAGCCGGTCGGCGTCGGTGGTGCCGGCCCGGTCCGCGACATCGAAAAGGACGAGGTCGAGGCGACCCTCAAGCACGTCCGCGACCAGTTCGTCAGCTCCGGCGAGCAGCTGTCGGTGCTCGAGTCGCTGCTGTTCAACCGCCAGCTCGACATGAACGCCGTCCCGTCGCGCGAGCCGATCGCCGGCAGCTACATCACGTCCGGCTTCGGCGGCCGCGCCGACCCGTTCGGCGGCGGCAGCCAGAACCACAAGGGCATCGACTTCGAGGCCGACGTCGGCGATCCGGTGCTCGCGGTGGCCGACGGAGTGGTCAGCTACGCCGCCGCGCGTTCGGGCTACGGCAACACCGTCGAGATCGACCACGGCAACGGCTACGTGACCCGCTATGCGCACAACTCGCGCCTGACCCGCAAGGTCGGCGAACTGGTCCGCGCGGGGCAGGAGATCGCCAAGGCCGGCTCGACCGGCCGCTCGACCGGCGCCCACGTTCACTTCGAGGTGTGGGAGCGCGGCCGCGTGGTGAACCCGCGCAAGTTCCTGAGCCAGCAGTCCCCGCTGAAGGGCTGATCGCGGCAAGGTTGTTGCGTAGCGAAGAAAGTGAACGGCGCGGCCTGCGGTCGCGCCGTTTTCGTTATGGGGGGGCCAGAGCGGCTCGAGTGCTGATTTCGCCCCGTCAACTCGTCCAGCGGAGGGCGGTTGAGGGGCATGCAACGCGGCGGGGCGCTGCGTTCCGGCCCTGCGCGGCACAGCCGCTCCGGGCGCTCAGGCGGCTACAAGCCAGCGGCTTGTGAGCAGCCGCCTTCGTTCCGGCCCTGCGCGGCACAGCCGCTCCGGGCGCTCGGAGGGGCACAAGCCAATGGCTTGTGAGCGCCCGTCCTCGCCCCCAGCTACAATCGGGGTTGCCAACAAGGGCGCCCCGCGCCCTTTTTTAATTGTCGGGAGCCGCTCCATGGACCGGTTCCGTTCCCACCCCTTTCCGGCCTGATCAATGCTCAACAGTTTGCTTACCCGCGTCTTCGGCAGCCGTAACGAACGCCTGCTGCGCCAGCTGCAACGCTCCGTGGTGAAGATCAACGCCCTCGAGCCGGAGATGGAGAAGCTCAGCGACGCGCAGCTGCAGGCCAAGACCCCCGAATTCCAGCAGCGCATCCGCGACGGCGAATCGCTCGACAAGCTCCTGCCAGAGGCCTTCGCGGTCTGCCGCGAGGCGTCGCGCCGCGTGCTGGGCATGCGCCACTACGACGTGCAGCTGATCGGCGGCATGGTCCTGCACCTGGGCAAGATCGCCGAGATGCGCACCGGCGAGGGCAAGACCCTGGTCGGCACCCTGCCGGTGTACCTGAACGCGCTCGAGGGCAAGGGCGTCCACGTCGTCACCGTCAACGACTACCTGGCGCGCCGCGACTCGGCGTGGATGGGCAAGCTGTACAGCTGGCTCGGACTGAGCGTCAGCGTCGTGTACCCGGGCATGCCGCATGCCGACAAGCACGCCGCGTACGCCGCCGACATCACCTACGCGACCAACAACGAGATCGGCTTCGACTACCTGCGCGACAACATGGCGCTGTCGAAGGACGATCGATTCCAGCGCGGCCTCAACTTCGCGATCATCGACGAGGTCGACTCGATCCTGATCGACGAGGCGCGCACCCCGCTGATCATCTCCGGCCCGGCCGACGAGTCGCCGGAGCTGTACATCAAGGTCAACCGGATCGTCCCGTCGCTGAAGCGCCAGGAAGTCGAGGACGGCATCGGCGACTACTGGGTCGACGAGAAGAGCAAGCAGGTGCACCTGTCCGAGGCCGGCCAGGAGCACGCCGAGGCGCTGCTGCGCCAGGCTGGGATCCTGCAGGGCGAGGACGACGGCCTGTACTCGGGCCAGAACATCGGCGTCGTTCACCACCTCGGCGCCGCGCTGCGCGCGCACGCGATCTACCAGCGAGACGTCGACTACATCGTCCGCGACGGCGAGGTCATCATCGTCGACGAGTTCACCGGCCGCACGCTCGCCGGCCGCCGCTGGTCCGACGGCCTGCACCAGGCGGTCGAGGCCAAGGAGGGCGTGCCGGTCCAGCGCGAGAACCAGACGCTGGCCAGCATCACCTTCCAGAACCTGTTCCGCATGTACGGCAAGCTCGCCGGCATGACCGGCACGGCCGACACCGAAGCCTACGAGTTCCAGAGCATCTACGGGCTCGAGGTCATCGTGATCCCGACCCACCGCCCGATGGTGCGCAAGGACCACCCGGATGCGGTGTTCCTCAACCGCGCCGGCAAGTACCGCGCGGTGATCAACGAGATCAAGGACGCCCACGCGCGGCAGCAGCCGGTGCTGGTCGGCACCACGTCGATCGAAGTCTCCGAGATGCTCAGCGAGCAGCTGCGCGAGGCCGGCATCACCCACGAGGTGCTCAACGCCAAGCAGCACGAGCGCGAGGCGCACATCGTCGCGCAGGCCGGCCGCCCGGGCGCGGTCACCATCGCCACCAACATGGCCGGCCGCGGCACCGACATCGTGCTCGGCGGCTCGCTAGAGGCCGAGCTGGCGCAGATCGAGGCCGACACCGGCGCCGAGGTCGATGAGGCCACCAAAGCGCGCCTGAAGGCCGAGTGGCAGGCCCGCCACGACGCGGTCAAGGCCGCCGGGGGCCTGCACATCATCGGCACCGAGCGCCACGAGAGCCGCCGCATCGACAACCAGCTGCGCGGCCGCGCCGGCCGCCAGGGCGACCCGGGCAGCTCGCGCTTCTACCTGTCGCTCGAAGACAACCTGATGCGGATCTTCGCCGCCGACTGGGTGCAGCGCGTCATGGCGCGCATGGGCCTGAAGGAAGACGACATCATCGAAAGCGCGATGGTGACCAAGCAGATCGCCAACGCGCAGCGCAAGGTCGAGGCCCACAACTTCGACATCCGGAAGAACCTGCTCGACTACGACGACGTCAACAACGACCAGCGCAAGGTGATCTACGGTCAGCGCGACGAGCTGCTCGAGGCCGAGTCCGTGCAGGACAACGTCGACGGCATCCGCGAGGACGTGGTGGCGGACGTGGTGGCCCGCTTCGTGCCGCCGAACTCGGTCGACGAGCAGTGGGACCTGCCGGGCCTCGAAGCGGCACTGGCCGAGGACTTCGGCGTGCAGCTGCCGCTGGTGCAGATGGCGCAGAGCGCCGAGGAGCTCGACGCCGAGGGCGTCGCCCAGCGCGTGACCGATGCGGTCAACGCGCACTTCGACGTGCGCGAGCAGCAGCTCGGCGCCGAGACGATGCGCATGCTCGAGAAGCACATCATGCTCAACGTGCTCGACGACAACTGGAAGCAGCACCTGGCGCGCATGGACTACCTGCGCCAGGGCATCCACCTGCGCGGCTACGCCCAGAAGCAGCCGAAGCAGGAGTACAAGAAGGAAGCGTTCGAGCTGTTCAGCGACATGCTCGACAAGGTCAAGCGCGAGGTCGTCACGATCCTGGCCCGCGTGCGCATCCGCAGCGAGGAAGAGATCGCGCAGATGGAGGCGGCCGAGCGTGCCCAGGCGCAGGCCCAGGCGCAGCAGATGCAGTTCCAGCACGCCGACGCCGGCGGCTTCGGCGCCGACGAGGAAGCCGAGGCCGTCAGCGAGGCGGCGTTTGCCAACGTCGGCCGCAACGACCCGTGCCCGTGCGGCAGCGGCAAGAAGTACAAGCACTGCCATGGGCAGCTCGCCTGACCGAAGTCGGCCCGTGCCGGTCGCGACGCGACCGGTCGGCCCGTGGCGCACGCGCCCGTGCTGACGCCGGTGCCAGCGCAGTCCGCTGCGCCTGACCGGGATCACCTCGGTCTGCGCCACGTCGAGGTCGTCGCCGGCGTCATCCGCGACGCGCGCGGGCGCATCCTGCTGGCCCGCCGCACCGAGGGCCGCGACCTCGCCGGCCTGTGGGAATTCCCCGGCGGCAAGCGCGAGCCCGGCGAGTCGGCCGAAGCCGCGCTGGTGCGCGAGCTGCACGAAGAGCTCGGCATCGACGTCGAGCCGGGCGATCCGCTGATCGCGGTCCCGCAGGCGTACCCCGACAAGCGCCTGACGCTGGACGTCCGCGAGATCCGCGCCTGGCGCGGCACCGCCCGCGGGCGCGAGGGGCAGGCGCTGATGTGGGTGCCGCTCGACAAGCTGGCGCGCTACTCGATGCCGCCGGCCGACCGCCCCGTCGTCGCCGCCCTGCAGCAGCCCGACGCCTACCTCGTGACCCCGATGCCCGGTGCCGACGACGCCGCGTGGCTCGACGCCCTGTCGAGCGCGCTCGCCGGCGGCATCCGCCGCGTGCAGCTGCGCGCGCCGGGTCTCGATGCGGCGCGCTGGCGGCGGCTGGTCGAGCAGGCCGTCGCGCGCTGCCGCGCCGTCGGCGCCCAGGTGCTGGTGAACGGCGACGCGTCACTTGCGGGCGAGTTCGGGATCGGCCTGCACCTGCGGGCATCGCAGCTCGCCGGCGCGACGCGCGACGCGCTTCCCCGAGACGTGGCCCTGGCCGCGTCGTGCCACACGGCCGACGAGCTGCAGCTGGCCGAGGCGCTGGCCTGCGACTTCGTGGTGCTCGGCACGGTGCGGCCCAGCGCCAGCCATCCGGGCGGCGCGACCCTCGGATGGGGCGGCTTCGCAGCGCTGCGCGAGGGCGTATCGCTGCCGCTGTACGCGATCGGCGGGCTGACGCCGGCCGACCTGCCTGCGGCGCGCCGGGCCGGCGCGCAGGGCGTGGCCGCGATCACCGGGCTGTGGCCCGCTCGCTAGCGCGCAGCCGACCCGTTATCCGAACGTGGCGTGCAGCCACTGCCCGAACAGGTAGCCGAGCACGGCGACCGCGATTCCCGCCAGCCCCAGCAGCAGCAGCGGCTTGCGAGCGCGGGCAGGGCGGGATTCGGGCGGCATCGGACGCTCCGTTGAGCCGGTGACGGCGACAGCGTGCCCGCCAGCGGCACGCCCCGCGCCTGCTTCAAGTCACGTGACCGCGGTCATGGCCAGCGCCCGATAGCGCCGGTCGAGCGCCGCGACGTGCGCGTCCAGCGCGTCCAGCGGGCCGTCGTTGACGATCACGTCGTCGGCGATGGCCAGGCGCTGCTCGCGGGTCGCCTGCGCGGCGATCATCCGCTCGGCGAGCGCGGCATCGATCGCGTCGCGGCGCATCACCCGCGCGCGCTGCACGTCGGGCGCGACGTCGACGACGAGGATGCGGTCCAGCCACGGGTAGTGCTCGCGGCCGCCGCTCTCGGCAAGCAGCGGGATCGCGGCGATCGCGTACGGCCCGGGCGCCGCGGCGCAGGCCTCGTGCAGGTGCGCGCGCACGCGCGGGTGGATGATCGCTTCGAGCTGCCGGCGCGCGGCGGGGTCGTCGAACACGCGCTGGCGCATCGCGGCCCGGTCGAGGCCGCCGTCGGGGAGCAGCACCGACGGGCCGAATGCCGCGACGACCTCGGCCAGGCCGGCGCTGTCCGGCGCGACCGCCTCCCGCGCCGCGACGTCCGCATCGACCACGACCGCACCGAGCGCCTCGAAGCGGCGGGTGACCTCGGACTTGCCCGAGGCGACGCCTCCGGTAACGCCGACGATGTAGTCGCTCATGGGGCCCGCGTCGCAATGGAAGTGGCGGTGATGCTACCGGGGCCGGCGCGCGGGCGCGCGAGACGCGCCGAAGCCATGGGCGATGGGCTCATCGGCCGTGCATGCAACGTGGTCATGCCCCACGCGCGGCCCGCGACCCGGGCGGTAAGGCGCTTCTGCGTGTGCGGGCCACGCTGGGCGCAAAGCTCAGCACGCCGCCGCGGTCAGGGCCCCGACAGCCCCGAGTAGCGCATGTACCCGTCGACGATCTGGTTGCCCCAGAAGAACGTGATCCAGCCGGCGATGGCCAGGTACGGGCCGAACGGGATCGGCGTGGCTTTGTCGCGGCCCTTCATCGCCAGCCAGATCGAACCGACGATCGCGCCGACCAGCGACGAGAACAGGATGGTCGGCAGCACGCCGCTGAGCCCGGCCCACGCGCCGATCGCGGCGAGCAGCTTGAAGTCGCCGTGGCCCATGCCTTCCTTGCCGGTCAGCTGCTTGAACACCCACCACACGATCCACAGGCTCAGGTAGCCGGCGACTGCGCCGAGCAGCGCGGGCTTCACGGGCATGTAGAGGTTGTCCGCCGCGGCGATCAGGCCGAGCCACATCAGCGGCAGCGTCAGCTGGTCGGGCAGCAGCTGGGTGCGCAGGTCGATGCCCGACAGCGCGATCAGGAACGCGGTGAACACCATCGCGCCGAAGCCCTGCCAGCCGAAGCCGAAGCGCCACACGCAGGCGACGAACAGCAGCATCGTCAGCAGTTCGACCAGCGGGTACTGCGGCGAGATCGGGGCACGGCAGTGCCGGCACTTGCCGCGCAGCGCCAGCCAGCTGAACAGCGGAATGTTCTCGTGCCAGCTCAGCTGCGCCTTGCAGTGCGGGCAGTGCGAGCGCTCGACGACGATGCCCGGCGGCGGCGGGTCGTAGTTGTCCGGCTCGCCGAGCATCTCCCGGCTGTCGCGCTTCCACTGCCACTCCAGCCGCTTGGGCAGGCGCAGGATCACCACGTTGAGGAAGCTGCCCACCAGCAGCCCGAAGCCCGCCGCCATCGGGAAGCCGATGGCGGGGTTCTGGTCGAGGAATGCCATGCGTCGTGCGGTCTGCGCTTAGATTGCGCCGGCGAGCTTGAAGATCGGCAGGTACATGCCGATCACCATGCCGCCGACGACCACGCCGAGGAAGATCATGATCAGCGGTTCCATGAGGCTCGCCAGCGCATCGACCGCGTTGTTGACCTCCTGCTCGTAGAAGTCAGCGACCTTGAACAGCATCGCGTCGAGCGCGCCGGCCTCTTCGCCGATGGACACCATCTGCGTGACCATGTGCGGGAACAGGTTGACCTGCTTCATCGCCATGTTCATCGAATAGCCGACCGCCACGTCGTCACGGATTCGGTAAACGGCCTTCTCGTACACGACATTGCCCGTCGCGCCAGCGACGCTGTCCAGCGCCTCGACCAGAGGCACGCCCGCCTTAAAGGTCACGGCGGTCGTCCGCGCAAAACGGGCAATAGCCGAGTTGTGCATCACCTGCCCGATCACCGGGATCTTCAGCATGGTGCGATCTAGAAAGTGAGCAAATGCCGGCGAGCGATTCTTCGCCATGATGAAAGCAATGATTGAGCCCACAACGATCAGCAGGATCAGCCACCACCAACGCAGCATGAAATCGCTCATCGCGACGATCATCTTGGTAAAGGCGGGCAAGTCCGCACCAAAGCTCTGGAAAACCTGTTCAAACTGAGGAACAACAAAGATGAGCAGGATGGAGCTAACGATGAGCGCCACGGCAACGACGGTCGCAGGATAGAAAAGGGCCTTCTTGATCTTGCCCTTTAGGGTTTCGATGTTCTCTTTATAGTTGGCGATCGTGTCCAGCACGGTTTCGAGTACGCCTGCTGATTCGCCGGCTTTCACAAGATTCCGGTACAGCTCATCGAACTGCACCGGGTACTTACTGATCGCTTCCGAGAGTGACGAGCCGCTCTCAATGTCGGCGCGCAGCGCGTTGACCATATCCCGCATCTTCGGGTTCTTCTGCCCGCCGCCCATGATTTCCAGCGCGGTGACGATTGGCACACCCGACTTCATCATGGTCGCCAGCATGCGACTGAACACTGCGATATCAAGCGGGGTGATGCGCTTGCCCGCGCCGCCGAACAGGGGTTTGGGCTTGGGCTTCACAACGCCGGGCGTTATCCCCTGTTTCCGCAGTTCGGCGCGGATCATGTTGGCGTTCTTGGCGGGCTGCTCGCCCTTCATCGTTACGCCGCGTTTGTCCTTGCCTTCCCACACAAAGACGGGCATGGCGTCCGGTCGGCGGACCGGCACTTTGGGCGCACTGGATTTCACGGAAGGGCGAGTAGCGGACATGGCTTAGTCCTTGGTGACACGGTTGATTTCGGCAAGGCTGGTCACGCCGTTGCGCACTTTCATCAGGGCGGAGGCGCGCAGGTCGTTGATGCCGGCCTTGCGTGCCGTCTCGGCGATCAGCATGGCGTTGCCGCCGGCGAGCACGATCTCCTGGATCTCCTCGGACATCGGCATGACCTGGTAGATGCCGGTGCGGCCCTTGTAGCCCTCGGTGCAGTCCGGGCAGCCGACGGCGTCGTAGATCTTCAGGCCCGCGGCAATCTCTTCGTGGGTAAAGCCCTCGGCCAGCAGCGCATGCTCGGGCAGGTGGACTTCCTTCTTGCAATCGTGCAGCCGGCGCGCCAAGCGCTGGGCGATGACAAGGGTGACCGACGAGGTGATGTTGTACGGCGCCACGCCCATGTTCATCAGGCGCGCGATCGTCTGCGGCGCGTCGTTGGTGTGCAGCGTCGACAGCACCATGTGGCCGGTCTGTGCCGCCTTGATCGCGATTTCGGCGGTCTCGAGGTCGCGGATTTCGCCGACCATGATCACGTCCGGGTCCTGGCGCAGGAAGCTGCGCAGCGCGGCGGCGAACGTCATGCCGCGCTTGACGTTCATCTGCACCTGGTTGATGCCCGGCACGCGGATTTCGACCGGGTCCTCGACGGTGGAGATATTGCGCGACTCGTCGTTGAGGATGTTCAGCGCGGTGTACAGCGACACGGTCTTGCCCGAGCCGGTCGGGCCTGTCACCAGCACCATGCCGTAGGGCTTGTCGATCGCGTCGACGAAAAGCTTCTTCTGTGCTTCTTCGTAGCCGAGCTTGTCGATGCCGAGCTTGGCCGCGCCGCCATCGAGGATACGCAGCACCACCTTTTCGCCGAACAAGGTCGGAAGGGTGCTGACGCGGAAGTCGATCTGCTTGCTCTTCGACAGGTTCAGCTTGATGCGGCCGTCCTGCGGCACGCGCTTCTCGGCGATGTCGAGCTGCGCCATGACCTTCAGGCGCGCAGCGATCCGCGCCTGCAGCTTGACCGGCACCTTCGCGACTTGCTTGAGGATGCCGTCGATGCGCACGCGCACGCGGTAGTCGGTCTCGTAGGGCTCGAAATGGATGTCCGAGCCGCCGCGGCGGATCGCATCGACCAGCACCTTGTTGATGAATTTGACGACCGGCGTGTCGTCGCCCTTCGCGTCGACGCCGCTGTCTCCGGCCGTGAGATCTTCCTCGCCCCCGCTGACCTCGAGGTTCTCCATCCCATCGCCGTCACCCATGGACTCATTGAGTGAGTCGGCGCTAGCGAGCCATTGGTCAATCGTGCGGTGGATGCGGTCCTCGTCGACCAGCACCGCCTCCACCGCGAGGTTGGTCGCGAACTTGATCTCGTCGAGCGCGCGGGTGTTCGTGGGGTCGGCGAGGCCGACGAACAGCTTGTTGCCGCGTCGGAACAGCGGCAGCGCGCTGTGCTTGCGCACCAGCTCCTCGCTGACCAGCTTGATGGCCGACTGGTTGGCATCGAGGGACGCGACGTCGAACAGCGGCACGCCGAATTCGATCGAGTTCGCCGCCGCCAGCTGCGCGGGGTTGACCAGCTTTTTCTCGATCAGGTAAGCGGCGAGCGGCTTGCGCTCGACGGTGGCCGCGGCCATCGCTTCGCGCGCCGGCTGCTCCTCCAGCGCTCCGTCCAGAACCAAACGCCGGGCGATGCCGGTGATGCCAACTAGATTGGCCGTAACTGCGCTCATGCGCCCCCCGTCAAAACGCCCCGCAAGACTGTACCCCAATACCCGGCAGCCGCGAACGTGATGAGGTCCGAGGATTGGCCCTGCAGCCTGCGCCGCTGGCTTCAACTCGGCCAAAAAAAAGACCCCGGCTCGTGGCCGGGGCTTTTCTACCACTTTGTCGCATTAAGCCTTAGCGGCACTCGGACGGCAGGTACTTGGCCGGAATCGTGCTCGCGCAGTCCCACTCCAGCTGACCCGTCGAGACGCCGACCGGGGTCGGGGTCAGCGTGATGGTACCGGCTGCGTCAGCCGGCAGGCCGGCGCCCGCCATCGTCACAGTGATGACACCCGTGGTATCCGTGATGGCGATGCCGGAGACGAAGTCGGTTGCACCCGGGAAGGTGTAGCCGCTGTTGGCGGCCGTCACGTTCGCGAGGCCGCCCTCCGACGATGCGGTTTCAGCAACGGCGAGCTTGGCCGGCGCGGCCATCGACACGCCCTCGGAGATCTTGGCGCGGGTGGTGTAGTCCTGGTACGCCGGGATGGCGATGGCGAGCAGGATGGCGATGATCGCGATGACGATCATCAGCTCGATCAGGGTAAAGCCCTTCTGGTTCTTCATGGTGTTTCCCCTAGGTGATTGGATTTTCACGTGCCTGCAGGGCCGGCTCCCCGGTCCGTCGGCTTGCCGTGCGAGCTGCACGTGCAGGAAGAGAGTACGCAACTCGCGTGCCAACGCCAGCCTCGTGGCGGCCTAGTGCGCAAAGTGAACACCCAGTCACGTTTGCAGGGTCGGCGTGCCGCAAGCTCTGCGGCAGTCGCCGGCGGAAGGGGTCCACAAAGTGACGCGTCGTGTCAGTCAGGCTGGGGATAACTGACGCGGCAATGGTTTCAGGTGCAACGGCGCGCTGCGTGCTGGGGTGAGGGCACGTTGTACGGAGCACGGCGCACCGGAGCGCCAACGTCTGTCTCGTCAGCATCCAAGTCCGCGCGGATGGCGGCATGACACGGCGAGGCCGCACCGCGTCAATCGATCCCGAGCTTCTTCAGCTTGTACCGCAGCGCGCGGAACGTGATGCCCAGCGCCGCGGCGGTCTTGGTCTTGTTGAAGCGGTTTTCCTGCAGGGCGTGCTGGATCGCCGCGCGCTCGATCTCCTCGATGTACGAGGGCAGGGCGCTGGTCGCGGTGTCGCGCGGGTTGATTGTGCGCGGGTCGATGCCGGCGGCGGCCGCGGCGGCGTGGGGCGGGTTCGACGTCACGCCGTGGTTGCCGCGGGGCGGCTCGACCGGGTCGAACGGCGAGGTCTCCGGCCACGCGCCGGGGGCGACGGCCGGCGGCGCGTTGCGCGGCAGGCTCAGGTCGTCGACGGTCAGGCGCTCGTCGTCGGCCAGCGCCAGCGCGCGCTCGAGGATGTTCTCCAGCTCGCGCACGTTGCCCGGGAACGGGTAGGCGCGCAGCGCGGCGAGGGCCTCGGCGTCCAGGTGCGGGGCGACGCGGCCCTGCTGGTCGGCCAGCCGCGCGAGGATCCGCTCGGACAGGCCGGGCAGGTCCTCGAGCCGCTCGCGCAGCGGCGGCACGCGCAGCTCGATGACGTTGATGCGGTAGTACAGGTCCTGGCGGAAGCGGCCGTCGGCGACCATCGGCGCCAGGTTTTTGTGGGTGGCCGACAGGATGCGCACGTCGACCGGCACCTCGGCGTTCGAGCCGACCGGGCGGATCGACTTCTCCTGGATCGCGCGCAGCAGCTTGACCTGCATCGCCAGCGGCAGCTCGGCGACCTCGTCGAGGAACAGGGTGCCGCCGTCGGCGGTCTGGAACAGGCCCGGCTTGTCGGCGTGGGCGCCGGTGAAGCTGCCCTTCTTGTGGCCGAAGAACTCGCTCTCCATCAGCTCGCTGGGGATCGCGCCGCAGTTGACCGGCACGAACGGCCCGCCGGCGCGGCCGCCTTCGGCGTGGATCGTGCGGGCGACCAGCTCCTTGCCGACGCCGGACTCGCCGGCGATGTAGACCGGCGCCTGGCTGCGGGCGACCTTGGCGATCGTCTGGCGCAGCGAAGCCATCGCCGGCGACACGCCGTACAGCCGCGACGACACGGTTTCGGCGGTGCTGCGGCGGGTCTCGCCGAGTTCGAGCGCGTGGCGGACCAGGTCGCGCAGCACCGGCAGGTCGACCGGCTTGGCGACGAAGTCGAACGCGCCGACCTTCAGCGCCTCGACGGCGGCCTCGACGTTGCCGAACGCGGTGATCATCGCCACCGGGGTGTTCGGGTACTTCTGGTTGATCTCGGCGACCAGGTCCATGCCCGAGCCGTCGGGCAGGCGCATGTCGGTCAGGCACAGGTCGAAGCGGCCACGCTGCAGCTGGGCCCGGGCGTCGGCCAGGCAGGAAGCGGTTTCACAGCGCAGCCCCATGCGCCCGAGGGTCATGACCAGCAGCTCGCGAATGTCGCGTTCGTCGTCGACTACCAGTGCGCTGCGCGTTTCGGTCATGTAATCCCCCAATGTCGCGCCACGATAGCGGATCGGCCGGGCCGGGGCCAAGGTTGACGCTCCGCGACCATCGTTCAATGGCGGCGGGGGCTGCAGCGCCGGCCGGGGACCCGTTCACGCCGCCAGCCGGAGCCCAAGCGGACCCCAGCCGGCGTTGCCCGGCGGTCCGCCGCGCGACCGGAGGGGCCGGGAGCGGGGTGTTCCGACCCGCGCGCGAGGCTCTGGGGTTCGCGCGCAAAGGTTTTTGCTCCGTGCGCGAGGCTTGTTACTCGGAGCTAGAGGCTTTTGGCTTCGTGCACGAAGGTTTTTGCCCCGAGCGCGAGGCTTTTTGCTCCGCGCGCGCAGGTTTTTGCTCCGCGCTCGAGGCTTCTTGCTCGGCGCCCGAGGCTTTTTGCTCCGTGCGCGGCGCGTTCTGCTCCGGGCTCGAGCGTTCTTGCCCCGCGCGCGGCCCTTTTTGCTTCGCGCGCGGAGCCTGGGGGCTTGCGCGCGAGGCGTTGTGCTCGGCGCGCGATGTTCCCCGCCTGGGGGGCGACGCTGTGATCGGCCGCGCCGGCGGGCTGGTCGCCGGATCGGCTGGGGGTGGAGCGGATCGCGAGGCCGGTGCGTCGGCCCGGCCGTCGACGGACCTCAGCGGCGCAGCAGCGCGTTCGGCATGGCCAGCCGGATGCGGAAGCAGCCGCCGCCGGCCGGGACCGGCACGTATTCGAGCGTCGCCTGGTTCGCCCGGCACAGCTCGCGGGCGATGTAGAGGCCCAGGCCCGTGCCGTGGCCGGAGGTGGTGAAGAACGGGCGGAACAGCTGCGAGGCGACCGAGTCTGGGATGCCGGGGCCCCGGTCGAGGATCTCGAGCACCGGCGTGTCGACCTCGTCGGCGTACACCTGCAGGGTCACCCGCGCCGGTTGGCCGGGCATGCGCCCGTACAGCAGCGCGTTGTGGACCAGCGCGGTGACGACCTGGTGCAGCTGGCGGGGGTCGACCAGCGCGTTGAGGGTCGGCCGCGCGCTGGTCGCGCGCAGGGTGTCGTTCTCCAGCGGGTGGCTGGCGGCGTAGTCCTCGATGAAGCGCTTGGCGAAGCCGACCAGTTCGACCAGTTCGGCCTTCGCCGGTTCGCGCCGGGCCAGCCCGAGCACGTTCTCGACGATGCCGTTCATCCGGTTGCCCTGCTGGTGGATGATCTCCAGCAGCCGGCGGTCAGCGGCGGCGATGTCGGTCGACTCCTCCAGCAGCTGCACGGCGTAGTTGATCGCCGCCAGCGGGTTGCGGATCTCGTGGGCGAGGCTGGCCGAGAAGCGGCCGAGCGTGGCCAGGGTCAGCGACTCGGCGTGGCGCGACAGCAGGCTGGTGTCGTCGAGGAACACCAGCACCTGCTCGCTGCCGGCCAGCAGCCGGTTGAAGCGCGGCACCACCTCGGGCATGCCGGCGCTGAGCTGCATCGGGGTGTTGTCGCTGCGGCCGGTCGCGCGCCAGTCGGCCAGCCGCTTGGCCAGCGCCGGCGAGGCGATCGCGAGGTTGCGGTGGTGCTGCTCGCCGACCGGGTCGCCGTCGTCGCCGAGCAGCAGCATCCCGGCCTCGTTGGCCAGCCGCAGGCGGTCCTGGCCGTCGACCACCAGCACCCCGGTCGGCAGGCGGCGGATGATCAGCTCGTTGAGCTCGGACAGCTGGGCGACGTCGGCGCCGCGCGCGCTGGCCAGTTCGTAGCTCTCGCGCATCTGCCGGCCGAGGGCCTGGGTCAGCGTCGCCGAGCCGGCGAAGGCGAGGGCGAACATCACCGGCTCGCCGAAGCGGCGCGGGTCGCCGGTGTCGACGTAGTGGCTGATCGCGAACTCGCCGATCACGCCGATCGCCGACAGCGCCGCGACGGCCATCGCCAGCCGGGTCGGCAGCAGCAGCGACGCGGCGGCGACGTTGAACACCAGCATCAGCGAGATGCCGGTGCCCGCGGACGGGATCGCGTGGATCGCGGTCAGCGCCAGCGCCAGGTCGACCAGCACGCCGACCAGCGCCTGCCGCTGCAGGTCGCTGCCGCGGCCCAGCGTGAACAGCAGCGTCGCGGCGAACAGGTAGGCCAGCGCCACGCCGGCGGCGAGGGTCGGGTGGCGCGGCTCGGCCGACAGCAGGTTGGCCGGGCCGAACATCAGCAGCGCCAGCAGCGCCGCTTCGAGCAGCCGGAACAGGGTCAGGAAATAAAGCTCGCGGCCCAGCGCGGCGTCGGCGTCCGAAGGCGTGGCGGCGCGGTGCGGCAAGCGGAAGTCCCCGTGGATGCTGGCGCGAGTATAGGCGGCGCCCCGCGCCGCCACGGGCGGGAAGCGGCGCGGCCGCGACCAAGGTCGGTTTTGCCCGGGCTGGGGCGATCGGCGACAATACGGCCCCCTCGCGCGGGGACCGGGTCACCGGCACCGCCCGCGCGGGGTTCTCTTTACTCCCCTCGGTGACGCATGAACTTTCACGAATACCAGGCAAAGCAGCTGTTTGCCGACTACGGCATCGCGGTGCCGGCCGGGCGCGTGGCGCGCACGCCGGACGAAGCCGTCGCGGCGGCCAAGGCCATCCCGGGCGACCTGTGGGTCGTCAAGGCGCAGATCCACGCCGGTGGCCGCGGCAAGGCCGGCGGCGTCAAGCTGGCGAAGTCGTACGACGAAGTGAAGCAGTACGCCGCCGCGATGCTCGGTACGAAGATGGCGACCTACCAGACGGCCGGCGTCGAGCTGCCGATCGACACGGTGCTGATCTCCGAGGGCACCGACATCGCCAAGGAGCTGTACCTGTCGGTGCTGGTCGACCGTTCGACCAAGTCGGTGACGTTCATCGCGTCGGCCGAGGGCGGCATGGACATCGAGCAGGTCGCCGCCGAGAAGCCCGAGGCGATCCAGTCGCTGCACGTCAACTACGTGCAGGGCCTGCAGCCGTACGAATGCCGCAACCTCGGCTTCGCGCTGGGCCTGGACGCCAAGCAGGTCGGCCAGCTGACCAAGATCATGCTCGGCCTCTACAAGCTGTTCATGGAGAAGGACCTGGCGCTGGTCGAGCTCAACCCGCTGGCGATCCTCACCAACGGCAGCCTCGCGGTGCTCGACGGCAAGATCGACTCCGACGACAACGCCTCGTTCCGCCACCCGGAGCTGGTCGCGCTGCGCGACATCCGCCAGGAGGACGAGACCGAGGTCATGGCCAGCCAGCACGACCTCAACTACGTGACGATGGACGGCAACATCGGCTGCATGGTCAACGGCGCGGGCCTGGCGATGGCGACGATGGACGTCATCAAGCTGGAAGGCGGCGAGCCGGCCAACTTCCTCGACGTCGGCGGCGGCGCCACCAAGGAGCGCGTGACCGAGGCGTTCAAGCTGATCCTTTCGAGCGACAAGGTGAAGGCGATCTTCGTCAACATCTTCGGCGGCATCGTCCGCTGCGACATGATCGCCGAGGGCATCATCGCCGCGGTCAAGGAAGTCGACGTCAAGGTGCCGGTGATCGTGCGCCTCGAGGGCACCAACGTCGAGGAAGGCAAGGCGCTGCTCAAGAACTCCGGGCTGGCCATCACGCCGGCGGACAACATCAACGACGGCGCGAAGAAGGCGGTTGCTGCCGTCGCCGGCAAGTAAGGAACGACCATGTCCGTCCTGATCAACAAGAACACCAAAGTCATCGTCCAGGGCTTCACCGGCTCGCAGGGCACCTTCCACGCGCAGCAGATGCTCGACTACGGCACCCAGGTCGTCGGCGGCGTGACCCCGGGCAAGGGCGGCAGCCAGCACCTGGGCCTGCCGGTCTTCAACACCGTCGCCGAAGCGGTCGAGCAGACCGGCGCCGACGCCTCGGTCATCTACGTGCCGCCGCCGTTCGCGGCCGACGCGATCCTCGAGGCGGCCGACGCCGGCATCAAGGTCATCGTGTGCATCACCGAGGGCATCCCGGTGCTGGACATGCTGCGCGTCAAGAACGTGCTCAACGGCTACGAGGACGTCGTGCTGGTCGGCCCGAACTGCCCCGGCGTGATCACCCCCGGCGAGTGCAAGATCGGCATCATGCCGGGCCACATCCACCTGCCGGGCAAGATCGGCATCGTGTCGCGCTCGGGCACGCTGACGTACGAAGCGGTCAAGCAGACCACCGACGTCGGCCTCGGCCAGTCGACCTGCATCGGCATCGGCGGCGACCCGATCAACGGCACCAACTTCATCGATGCGCTGAAGTGGTTCCAGGACGACCCGCAGACCGAGGGCATCATCATGGTCGGCGAGATCGGCGGTTCGGCCGAGGAAGAAGCGGCGGAGTTCATCGCCCAGTACGTGACCAAGCCGGTGGTCGGCTTCATCGCCGGCGCCAGCGCCCCGAAGGGCAAGCGCATGGGCCACGCCGGCGCGATCGCGTCGGGCGGCTCGGGCACGGCCGAGGGCAAGTTCGCGGCGATGGAAAAGGCCGGCGTCACCACGGTCAAGTCGCCCGGCGACCTCGGCGCGGCGATCGCCAAGCGCCTGGCCAAGTAAGCCTCGCGTCGCTGCACCAGAAGAAGGCCGCCTCCGGGCGGCCTTTTTCGTGGGCGAAGGGTCGGTTAGTTGCTTCCTCCTTCCGGCCAACCGTCGCTCTCCCTTCTCCCGCGGGCGGGAGAAGGTGCCCGCAGGGCGGATGAGGGGATCGCGCGCTTGCCGGCGCGGATGGGTCTTGCCAACCTGAGCACACTCACCCGGCAGGAGCGCAAGGATGCGCGACGGACACAAGCGCGACTTCGCTCGCCACCTCCGGCGGCAGATGACCGACGCCGAACGTGCGATCTGGTTCCACCTGCGCGACAGGCGCCTGCGAGGATGCAAGTTCAGGCGCCAGCATCCGGTGGGCCCCTACGTCGTCGATTTCGTCTGCATCGAGGCGCGCCTGGTCGTCGAGCTCGACGGCGGCCAGCATGTCGAGGCCCGCGGCGACGCTGTGCGCACGGGTTACTTGCGACGCTGCGGCTACCGGGTCCTTCGTTTCTGGAACAATGACGTATTGGCGCAGGCCGGCGCGGTACTTGAATCCATCCATCGGGCGCTGGCCGAAAGCCGCCCTCACCCCAGCCCTCTCCCGCACGCGGGAGAGGGGGAACAAGCAGGTGGCAGCGAATGACCCTCCGCATCGCGCTCGCACAGTTCGATTTTCCCGTCGGTGCCGTCGAGGCCAATGCCGAGCGCATCGCCGCGATGATCGCCGAGGCGCGCGACGAATACGGCGCGCAGGTGGTGCTGTTCCCCGAACTGACGGTCAGCGGCTACCCGCCGGAGGACCTGCTGCTGCGGCCGTCGTTCCTCGCCGACTGTGCCGCGGCGCTGGCGCGGATCGCCGCCGGCGTGCACGGCATCGTCGCGGTGGTCGGCTGGCCCGAGAGCGCCGGCTCGGTCGTCTACAACGCCGCCAGCGTGCTGCGCGACGGCGCGGTCGAGCGCACCTACCGCAAGCGCGAACTGCCGAACTACGCGGTGTTCGACGAGCGCCGCTATTTCGACGTCGACCCGGACCGCGAGGACTGCGTGTTCGAGGTCGACGGCGTCACCGTGGGCCTGGTCATCTGCGAGGACCTGTGGTTCGCCGAGCCGATCGCAAGCACGGTCGCGTCCGGCGCGTCGCTGGTGCTGGTGCCGAACGCGTCGCCGTTCGAGCGCGACAAGCACGCCCAGCGCGACGCGCTGCTCGAGCAGCGCGCGAAGGACACCGGCGCGGCGATCGCGTACCTCAACCTGGTCGGCGGGCAGGACGCGCTGGTATTCGACGGCGCGTCGGTGGTCTGCGATGGCGACGGACACGTGCACCCGGCCGCGGCGGCATTCACCGACCAGTGGCTGGTGGTCGACTTCGACCCGCACGCGCGCCGGTTCCAGCCGGTGCAGTGGACCGACGACGGCGACGAGAGCCGCGACGCGCTGGCGTGGCGCGCGGTCGTGCGCGGCACCCGCGACTACTGCGCCAAGAACGGCTTCGAGAAGGTCTGGCTCGGCCTGTCGGGCGGCATCGACTCGTCGCTGGTGATGGCGATCGCCGTCGACGCGCTCGGCGCGCACAACGTCACCGCGGTGCGGATGCCGTCGCGCTACACGGCCGACCTGTCGAACGACCTCGCCGCCGAACAGTGCGCCGCGCAGGGCGTGCGCATGGTTACCGTGCCGATCGAGCAGCCGTTCACCGGCTTCCTCGGCGCGCTCACGGAAGTGTTCGACGGCCACGCGGCCGACGTCACCGAGGAGAACCTGCAGTCGCGCACGCGCGGGGCGATCATGATGGCGCTGAGCAACAAGCTCGGCGGGCTGCTGCTGACCACCGGCAACAAGAGCGAGTACGCGGTCGGCTACGCGACGATCTACGGCGACATGTGCGGCGGCTACGCGCCGATCAAGGACCTGTACAAGACCGAGGTCTACGCGCTGGCGCGCTGGCGCAACACCGTCGGCGACCGGGTGATCCCGCAGGGCGTGATCGACCGCCCGCCGTCGGCCGAACTGCGCGAAAACCAGAAGGACCAGGACTCGCTGCCGCCGTACGACGTGCTCGACGCGATCCTGCTGCGCCACGTCGACCAGGAGCAGTCGCGCGCGGAGATCGTCGCCGCCGGATTCGACCCGGCCACGGTCGACCGCGTGCTGAAGCTGGTCCGCACCGGCGAGTGGAAGCGCCACCAGGCCGCGCCGGGGCCGAAGGTCTCGCGCCGCGCGTTCGGGCGCGAGCGCCGCTACCCGATCAGCAACGGCTACCGCGCCTAGGGCGTAGCACGGGCCCCAGCCCGCCGTCGCGCCCGCTGCAACGAAAAACGCCGCCCAAGGGGCGGCGTTTTCGTGTGCGGGTGGCGACGCGGCTTACTCGTCTTCGTCGTTGTCCAGCGCCGACTTCTCGCCCGCGAACGGGTTGAGCTTGCGCAGGTTGCCCGGGTAGTCCGGCCACTCGCCGGCCAGGTACGGGTGGTTCGGCGCCATCTGCTGCAGCTTGGCGCGGCTGTCGGCGGCGAGCGCCTCGTTGCCCAGGCCGGTGTAGGCGGCGGCCAGCGTGGCGACCGCGTCGTTCTCGTACTTCGACTGCGGGTAGGTGGCCAGCAGGTAGGTCGCACGATCGGCGGCGGCGACGTAGGCGGTGCGGCGCAGGTAGTACAGCGCGACGTCGAGCTCGTGGCGGGCGAACAGGTCGCGCAGCTCGTTCATGCGCTTCTTGGCGTCGTCGGCGTAGCGGCTGTTCGGGTAGCGCTCGACGACGATCGAGAAGTCGTTGAACGCCTGCTGCGGCGTGGCCAGGTCGCGGCGGCTGGCGTCGAGGCGCCAGACGCGCTGCAGGAACACCGTGTCGCGGCTGGAATTGGTCAGCCCGCGCAGGTAGTACAGGTAGGCGACGTTGCGGTGGGTCGGGTAGGTGCGGATGAAGCGGTCGATGCTGCTGATCGCGTCCTCGTGCTTGCCGGCCTTGTACTGGGCGTAGGCCGTCTCGATCAGCGCCTGCTCGGTGTACGGCCCGTACGGGTACTGGGCGACCAGCCGCTTGTAGGTGGTCTCGGCGCCGCTCCAGTTGCCGCCCTCCATCAGGGCGTGGCCCTTCTGGAACAGCTGCTCGACCGGCTGGCCCTCGTCGGCATCGTCGTCCTTGAACATCTTGCCGAGCCGGGCGCAGCCGCCGGCAACGAGGACGATCATCAGCACGGCCATCAGGCGCGGCAGCATCAAGCGTGGGGTCATGACAGATTCACGGGCGCCAGGGGCACGAAGCGCCGATAATAGCAGTCCGAGTCGACCTCCCCTGAATCCCTGCCTTCCGGATGAACACTGCCGTGCCCCCCACCGAAACGGTCTCCGCCACCGTGCCCGACCACGCCGCCGGGCGCCGTTTCGATGCCGTGCTGGCCGAGCTGTTCCCGGACTATTCGCGCTCGCGTCTGGCCGCGTGGATCAAGACCGGCGACGCCCGCCTCGACGGCCGCGAGGTCCGCCCGCGCGACCCGGTCCGCGGCGGCGAGCGGGTGACGCTGACCGCGATCGCCGAGATCCAGACCCACTCGGCGCCGGAGGACATCCCGCTCGACGTGCTGTACGAGGACGAGCACGTGTTCGTGATCGACAAGCCCGCCGGGCTGGTCGTGCACCCCGGGGCGGGCAACCCGACCGGCACCCTGGTCAACGCGCTGCTGCACCGCGATCCGCGGCTCAACGAGCTGCCGCGCGCCGGCATCGTGCACCGGCTCGACAAGGACACCTCCGGCGTCATGGTCGTGGCCCGCACGCTGCCGGCGCACACCTCGCTGGTCGCGCAGCTGGCCTCGCGCGGCGTGCACCGCCAGTACGTGGCGGTCGTGGTCGGCGCGCTGGTGTCCGGCGGCACCGCGAACCTGCCGATCGACCGCCACCCGCGCGACCGCCTGCGCATGGCGGTGCGCGACGACGGCCGCGACGCGGTCACCCACTTCCGCCTGCGCGAGCGCTTCCGCGCGCACACGCTGCTGGAGTGCCGGCTCGAGACCGGGCGCACCCACCAGATCCGCGTGCACATGGCGCACCTGAAGCACCCGATCGTCGGCGACCCGCTGTACGGCGGGCCGCTGAAGCTGCCCAAGGGCGCCAGCGCCGAATTGATCGAGCAGCTGCGCGGGTTCCGCCGGCAGGCGCTGCACGCCGAGACGCTGGAGTTCGCCCATCCGGTCAGCGGCGAGCCGGTGCGCTGCACCGCGCCGATCCCGGCCGACCTGCAGGCGCTGGTCCGCGCGCTGCACGACGACGCGCAGGCGCAAACGCCATGAGCCCGGCGCGCCCGCCCGGCAGCGAGATGACGGCCGCGCTGGCGCGGCTGCTCGACCGGCAGGTGCGCGACTCGGTCCTGCTGCATGCCGACTGGCCGGCGCCGCCGGGCGTGCACGGCTTCACCACGCTGCGCCGCGGCCGCGAGGTCGGCATCTCGCCGCCGCCGTTCGACACGTTCAACCTCGGCGGCTGGCACGGCGTCGACGGCGACGACCCGGCGCACATCGACACCAATCGCGAGGCGCTGCGCTGGATCGGCGAGCTGCCTAGCGCGCCGCACTGGCTGCGGCAGGTGCACGGCATCGACGCGCTGCGCTTCGAGTCGCCCGTCGAGGCACCGCTGCCGCCGGCGGACGAGCCGGTCGCCGATGCGTCGGTGACCTCGACGCCGGGCGTGGTGCTCGCGGTGCTGACCGCCGATTGCCTGCCGGTGCTGCTGTGCGCCGACGACGGCCGCGAGGTCGCGGCCGCGCACGCCGGCTGGCGCGGGCTCGCCGACGGCGTGCTCGAGGCGACCGTCGCGGCGATGCGCACGCCGCCGTCGCGGCTGCTCGCGTGGCTCGGCCCGGCCGCCGGTCCGCTGGCCTACGAGGTCGGGGCCGACGTGCACGACGCGTTCGTGCAGCGCGACGCCGGTGCAGAGCATGCGTTCACCGCGACCCGCGCCGGCCACTGGCGCGTCGACCTGTACGCGCTGGCGCGCCAGCGGCTCGCCGCGGCCGGCTTGGTGCCGGCGCACGTGCACGGCGGCGGGCGCTGCACGATCTCCGAGCCCGACGCGTTCTTCTCCCACCGCCGCGACCGCCGCACCGGGCGGATGGCGTCGCTGGTCTGGATCGACAGATTGTCCTGAGCCGGGTCGCGCCGAGCGCGCATCGCGCGCGGCCCACGCGCGCCAGGATCACGCGCGCTACCATCACGCGCCCGCCGCCGAGTGCCGGCCTGCCGTGAGCGCCTGCCGATGACGACCGTCCGTCCCGCCCCGCGCTGGTTCGTCGCCGGCGACCTCAACGGCTTCTTCGGCCTGGTCGTCGACAACCTGTCGATCCTCGGCTTCATCGCCGCGGCGCTGATCGGAATCTTCGGCTTCCCGGCCGACGTGGTGTTCCAGCGCATGTTCCCCGGCACCGCGTTCGGCGTGCTGGTCGGCAACCTGGCGTACACGGCGATGGCGCGGCGGCTGGCGGCGCGCAGCGGGCGCGACGACGTCACCGCGATGCCGCTGGGGTTGGACGCGCCGACCAGCATCGGCATGGCGCTGCTGGTGCTCGGGCCGGCGTTTGTCGGCTACAAGGCGACCGGCCTCGACCCGCAGGCCGCGGCGATCGCCACGTGGAAGCTCGGCATGGCGTCGCTGGTGGTGATGGGCGCGCTGAAGTTCGTGCTGTCGTTCGCCGGCGACGCGGTGACCCGGCTGATGCCGCGCGCCGCGCTGCTCGGCTCGATCGCCGGCATCGCGCTGGTGCTGATGGGCTTCCTGCCGCTGGTCGAGGCTCTGCGCTCGCCGATCGTCGGCTTCACCACGCTCGGGCTGCTGCTGTACGTGCTGGTCGCGAAGGGCCCGCTGCCGCTGCGGCTGCCGGGGGTGTTCGTCGCGTTCGTGTTCGGCACGGTCCTGTACTACGCGCTCGGCGCCGCCGGGCTCGGCGCGCCGGGCTTCGCGTGGCCGCAGGCGGGCGCGCTGCAGCCGGCGCTGCCGTGGCCGACGCTGGGCTTCGTCGACGGCCTGCCGGACACCGTCGCGTACCTGCCGCTGCTGCTGCCGTTCGGCCTGCTGATGGTGGTCGGCGGCATCAACGTCAGCGAGAGCGCGCGCGCCGCCGGCGACGACTACCGCACCCGCGACATCCTGCTGGTCGAGGCGTTCTCGACGCTGGTCGCCGGCGTCTGCGGCGGCGTGGCGCAGACCACGCCGTACATCGGCCAGCCGGCGTACAAGCACATGGGCGCGCGCAGCGGCTACACGCTGCTGACCGGGCTGTTCGTCGGCCTCGGCGGCATGCTCGGGCTGGTGTCCGGGCTGGTGCAGTGGCTGCCGCTGGCGGTGCTCGCGCCAATCATCGTCTACGTCGCGCTCGACATCACCACGCAGGCATTCGAGGCCACCCCGCGCCGGCACGCGACCGCGATGGTGCTCGGGTTCCTGCCGTCGGTTGCGTACCTGCTGGCGATCAAGGTCGGCAACCCGGCGTGGATCGCGCCGGAGCGCTTCGCCGCGCTGATGGCCGCCGACGCCGGGCACGGACTGCCGGAGCTGGCGGTGATCGTCACCCTCGGCAACGGCTTCATCATCACCGCGATGCTGTGGACGGCCGCGGTCGTGGCGATGATCGACGGCCAGCTGCGTCGCGCCAGCGCGTTCCTGCTGGCCGGCGCCGCGCTGGCGGCGTTCGGGGTGATCCATTCGGTCCAGCCGCAGGGCGGGATCTACCTGCCGTGGACGCTGGATGGCCTGCCGCGCCTGATCGCGTGGCAGTTCGTCGGCGCCTACCTCGCGCTGGCCGCGCTGATGGCGCTGCTGTCGTTGCAGCGGCGCGCCGTTCCGAACCCCGCGGCCACCGCGGCCGATTGATCGCGATCAAGGCGCGCGTCCGGCGTCGGTCCACACTGGCTGAACACCGCCAGCCCCACGCTTGAATCGCCGCGGCCACAGCCGCATCTGACGGTCATCGCGGCCGCACGCCGCCCCGTTGGACCTTGAAGTACTCGTTCCCGAGGAATCCCCCATGCGGATGGACAAGCTCACCTCGCGCTTCCAGCAGGCGCTCGCCGACGCGCAGTCGCTCGCGGTCGGCCGCGACCACAGCGTCATCGAACCGGTGCACCTGCTGGTCGCGCTGATCGACCAGCCCGGCGGCAGCACGCGCCCGCTGCTGTCGCAGGGCGGCGTCAACGTGCCGCTGCTGCGCGAGCGGCTCGGCGAGGCGCTGGAGAAGCTGCCGAAGGTGTCCGGCCAGGCCGGCAACGTCAGCATCGGCAACGACCTGGCGCGCCTGCTCAACGTCACCGACAAGCTGGCCCGGCAGCGTGGCGATGCCTTCATCGCCAGCGAGCTGTTCGTGCTGGCCGCGCTCGACGACGGCGGCGAGGTCGGCCGCGCGCTGAAGGCGGCGGGCGCGGCCAAGGCCAGGCTCGACGCGGCGATCGACAAGGTCCGCGGCGGCGAAAGCGTGCAGTCGGAAAACGCCGAGGAGCAGCGGCAGGCGCTGGAGAAGTACTGCATCGACCTGACCGCGCGCGCCGAGGGCGGCAAGCTCGATCCGGTGGTCGGCCGCGACGAGGAGATCCGCCGCACCATCCAGGTGCTGCAGCGTCGGACCAAGAACAACCCGGTGCTGATCGGCGAGCCCGGCGTCGGCAAGACCGCGATCGTCGAGGGCCTGGCCCAGCGCATCATCAACAACGAGGTGCCCGAAGGCCTGCGCGGCAAGCGCGTGCTGTCGCTCGACATGGGCGCGCTGATCGCCGGCGCGAAGTTCCGCGGCGAGTTCGAGGAGCGGCTCAAGGCCGTGCTCAACGACCTGTCGAAGAACGAAGGCCAGGTGATCCTGTTCATCGACGAGCTGCATACGATGGTCGGCGCCGGCAAGGCCGAAGGCAGCATGGACGCCGGCAACATGCTCAAGCCCGCGCTCGCCCGCGGCGAGCTGCACTGCATCGGCGCGACCACGCTCGACGAGTACCGCAAGTACGTCGAGAAGGACGCCGCGCTCGAGCGCCGCTTCCAGAAGGTGTTCGTCGGCGAGCCCAGCGTCGAGGACACGATCGCGATCCTGCGCGGCCTGAAGGAGCGCTACGCGGTGCACCACGGCGTCGAGATCACCGACCCGGCGATCGTCGCCGCGGCCACGCTGTCGCACCGCTACATCGCCGACCGCCAGCTGCCGGACAAGGCCATCGACCTGATGGACGAGGCCGCCAGCCGCATCCGCATGGAGATCGACTCCAAGCCCGAGGAGCTCGACCGCAAGGAGCGCCGGCTGATCCAGCTGAAGATCCAGCGCGAGGCGCTGAAGAAGGAGAAGGACGAGGCCTCCCGCCAGCGCCTGGCTGACCTCGAGAGCGAGATCGCCGTGCTCGAGCGCGAGTTCAACGACCTGGAAGAGGTGTGGAAGGCCGAGAAGGCGACGCTGCAGGGTGCGACCCGGATCAAGGAGCAGATCGAGGCGGCCAAGCTCGAGCTCGAGGCCGCGCAGCGCAAGCAGGACTTCGCGCGGATGAGCGAGATCCAGTACGGCACGCTGCCCGAACTCGACAAGCAGCTGCACGCGGCGCAGGAGGCCGAGACGAAGGGCTTCACCCTGCTGCAGGACAAGGTGACCGCCGAGGAGATCGCCGAGGTCGTGTCGCGCTGGACCGGCATCCCGGTGTCGAAGATGCTCGAAGGCGAGCGCGAGAAGCTGCTGAAGATGGAGGAGCAGCTGCACGCGCGCGTGGTCGGCCAGGACGAGGCGATCAAGGTCGTCTCCGACGCGGTGCGCCGCTCGCGCGCCGGCCTGAGCGACCCGAACCGGCCGTCCGGCTCGTTCCTGTTCCTCGGCCCGACCGGCGTCGGCAAGACCGAGCTGTGCAAGGCGCTGGCCGAGTTCCTGTTCGACTCGACCGACGCGATGGTGCGCATCGACATGAGCGAGTTCATGGAGAAGCACGCGGTCAGCCGGCTGGTCGGCGCGCCGCCGGGCTACGTCGGCTACGAGGAAGGCGGGTACCTGACCGAAGCGGTGCGCCGCCGGCCGTACAGCGTGATCCTGCTCGACGAAGTCGAAAAGGCGCACCCGGACGTGTTCAACATCCTGCTGCAGGTGCTCGACGACGGCCGCCTGACCGACGGACAGGGCCGCACGGTGGACTTCCGCAACACCGTGATCGTGATGACGTCGAACCTCGGCAGCCAGATGATCCAAGACATGTCGGAGCGGAGCGCGGCGGACGCCGATACGCCCGAGGCCTACACGCAGATGAAGGCGGCGGTGATGGGCGTGGTGCAGTCGCACTTCCGCCCGGAGTTCATCAACCGGCTCGACGACATCGTCGTGTTCCACCCGCTCGACAAGGCGCAGATCCGCGAGATCGCGAAGATCCAGCTCAAGGGCCTGGACAAGCGGCTGGCCGAGCGCGGGCTCAAGCTCAAGCTGTCCGACGACGCCCTCGCGCTGCTCGGCAACGTCGGCTTCGACCCGGTCTACGGCGCGCGGCCGCTGAAGCGCGCGATCCAGCAGCAGCTCGAGAACCCGCTGGCGCAGCGGATCCTGTCGGGCGAGTTCGCGCCCGGCGACACCGTGCAGGTCGACGCGGCCGGCGGACAACTCGTGTTCGGCAAGGGCTGATCGCGCAAGGCGGCCGCACGACGCCAGCGCGGCAAACGCGAACGGCCCGGGAATCCCGGGCCGTTCGTCGTTGCGCGGGGCCGTCGTGGCGGGCGCTTACCAGCGGTAGCCGATCCGCCCGTACACGAACGCGCCGTTGAAGCCGTTCGGCGACGACGCCGAGTACGGCAGCTGGCCATTGGTGGCGTTCTGGTAGATCACCTCGTCGGGGTACTCGTCGAGCACGTTGTCGGCGCCGAGCGTGAACGCCCAGCGGTCCAGCGTGTAGGTCGTCGACAGGTCCAGCGTCCACTGCGGATCGAAGGTCTGGTCGCGCGACGTGTCGGCCGGGTTGTTGCCGAACAGCACGCTGAACTCGCCGTAGCGGGTGGCGTTGGCGCCGAAGCGCCAGGCGCCGGTTTCGTAGGTGCCGCCAAGCTGGAACTTCTCGCGCGGCGCGCCGACGGTCAGCCGGCCCACCTCGACGCGGCCGATGCGCACTGCGGCCGGGTCGATCGCGG
The DNA here is from genome assembly GCF_003586305.1 of Cognatilysobacter tabacisoli. Taxonomy (GTDB): domain Bacteria; phylum Pseudomonadota; class Gammaproteobacteria; order Xanthomonadales; family Xanthomonadaceae; genus Cognatilysobacter_A; species Cognatilysobacter_A tabacisoli. The sequence goes on from NZ_KZ987400.1 coordinate 834,712, forward strand.
CCAGCACGGCCGGGTTCGGCGCGATCCGCTCGACGTCGGTCTTGTTGTAGTTGTAGCCCGCGGTCAGGTCGAGCGTGCCGCCGGCGAGGTCGAACCGGTACGTGCCGATCACGTCGACGCCGGTGGTCTTGGTGTCGATCGCGTTGGTGAAGTAGCGGCCGCCGCCGAGCGCGGGATCGACCGTGGCGTTGAGGAACAGCCGCACTGGCGTGGACGTCAGGTTCTCCGACAGCATGATCCGGTCGTCGATGTCGATCCGGTACGCGTCGACGGTGATGTACAGACGCTCGACCGGCTGCAGCACGACGCCGAGGCTGAGGTTCTTGGACTCCTCGGCCTTCAGCGGTTCGGCGCCGAGCGCGATCGCCGCCGGGTCGTTGACCCGGAACGTGCGGATGTCGAACGGCACGCCGCCGATGAAGTTGGTCGCCGTCGAGCGGAAGAACTGCTGCTGCAGCGACGGCGCACGGAAGCCTGTCGACGCGGTCGCGCGCACCGCGAACGCCTCGGTGAACGCGTAGCGCGCCGACAGCTTGCCGGACGTGGTGCTGCCGAAGTCGCTGTACTCCTCGGCACGCACGGCGAGGCCGGCCGACAGCTTGTCGGTCAGGTCGGCCTCCAGGCCGAGGTAGCCGGAGTAGCTCTCGCGGTTGAAGTCGCCGGCGTCGTCCGGGCGGAAGCCGGGGAACACCTGCGAGCCCGACGGTGCGGGCGTGCCGTTGGGCAGCCGCACGCCGCCGTTGACGTACGAGGCGAGCTCGCCCGGGCGCTGCTGGAACTCCTCGCCGCGCCACTCGGCGCCGAGCGACACGGTGACCGGGTACTCGAGGAAGCCGACGTCGAACGCGCGGCTGGTGTCGAAGTTCAGCACGTGCTGGGTGACCTCGAGCGCGCCGGCGTAGAAGTCGGTCTGCGAGGTCGGGCCGAGGCTGCGGTTGAGGCTGTTCTCGACGTCAAACGTCAGGTCGCTGTTGCCGTAGTTGTAGCTGAGGTCGACCTTCCAGCCCAGCGCGGTGTCGCCGCGCAGGCCGGCGACGAAGGCGCGGTCGTTGGCGATGTTGCGGATGTTCGGCAGGAAGCCGTTCGGGTAGATCTCGGGGATGTTGCGGGTGTCGAGCGCGGGGCGGAAGAAGCCGTTCGACAGCGCGTCGCGGCGGCTGGCGGTGCCGAACGCGTAGAACTCGACGCCGTCGGCGGGGCTGAATTCGGCATTGGCCGACACGCCCCACTGCTCGACTTCCGGGTCGCCGTAGCGCTGCACGACCTGCCCGAACGGCGGCGCGGTCGCCGGCCGCGACGTCGTGCCGGGGCCGAGGATGTACGGCCGCGCGCGGTCGGTCTGGTCCTGCTGGCCGGCCTGCGCGGCCATGCGCACGAAGCCGGTCTCGCCGAGGCCGAAACCGACGTCGCCGTCGAGCTGGGCCTGGCGGCCGTCGCCGGCGCTGTACTGGCCGCCGCGCAGCGAGACGCCGCCGCCGTCGGCGCCGCCCTTGAGCACCACGTTGATCACGCCGGCGATCGCGTCCGAGCCGTACTGCGCCGACGCGCCGTCGCGCAGCACCTCGACCCGCTCGATCGCGGCGATCGGGATCGCGTTGAGGTCGACCGGCGACGAGCCGCGGCCCTGGCTGCCGTTGAGGTTGATCAGCGCGGTCGTGTGCCGGCGCTTGCCGTTGACCAGCACGAGCACCTGGTCGGGGGCGAGGCCGCGCAGCTGCGCCGGGCGGACCGCATCGGTGCCGTCGGTGATCGCCGGCCGCGGGAAGTTCAGCGACGGCAGCGCGCGCGACAGCGCGGTCGCCAGTTCGGTCGTGCCGGTCGCCTCGAGCGCCTCGGGCGTGATGATGTCGATCGGCGAGGCCGATTCGGCCACCGTGCGGTCGCTGACCCGCGTGCCGGTGACGATGACCTGGTCGAGCGTGGTCGGGTCGCGCGGCGCGTCCTGGGCGAGGGCGAGCGGCGAGGCGAGGGCGGCGAGGACGGCGAGACTGAGCGCGGTGCGGGTCATGGGGGCCTTCCGAGCGTTGGTGTCCTGCCTGCTTAACGCACTCTTCACGCAAAATCCAGCGCCATCCGGATGGAGCGATATAGACCTTTGGCTATGTCGACCCCCGCGCGGGTGCCGGCGGGCCGGCGCGGTGCACCTGCTAGACTCCGCCCCGCCTGAGGTGACCGCTGGCGAGTCCGGCGGTTGAAACGGGAATCCGGTGCCGCCCCGTCGCGATCGACGCGGGCCATTCCGGAGCTGCCCCCGCAACGGTGGGCGATGGGGCCAGGAAGGCCCGGACGCGGCGAACGCCACTGTGCCCAGCGCACGGGAAGGCGCCGGGTCTGGACGCAGGCGCGTCCGATCGCGAGCCCGGAGACCGGCCTGAGGCTTCGTCGTGACACGCGGTGGGCGTGGCCATGGAACCTCGCGCCCGTGGGCGCGAGCGACCGTGCTCCCGTCGCCGCCTGTCGCCTTTGCCATTGCCATCCGCGCGGGCAGGCGCGGTCCAAGGAGCCACTCCGTGACATCCCGTTTCGTTTCCAACCGCCGGCGCGTGCTGGCGGTGGCGCTGTCGTCCGCGTTCGCGGCCACCGCCTCTCCGCTCCTCGCACAGGACGCGGCCACCGACCTCGACAGCGTCGTCGTCACCGCCGCGCGCACCGCGCAGACCCAGGACGCCACGCTCGCGGCCGTCACCGTCATCACCCGCGCGCAGATCGAAGCGCTGCAGCCGGCCTCGCTGCCGGAGCTGCTGCGCGGCACGCCGGGCGCGGCGATCGCCAACAACGGCGGCGCCGGCAAGGAGAGCTCGCTGTTCCTGCGCGGCACCGAATCCGACCACACCCTAGTGCTGGTCGACGGCATCAAGGTCGGCTCGGCCACCGCCGGCAAGGCGGCGCTGCAGGACATCCCGGTCGAGCAGATCGAGCGGATCGAGATCGTGCGCGGGCCGTTCTCAAGCCTGTACGGCTCCGAGGCGATCGGCGGCGTGGTCCAGATCTTCACCCGCAAGCCGCGCGGGGCGTTCAACCCGAACTTCAGCTTCGGCGTCGGCAGCTTCGACACCGTCAAGCTGTCCGCCGGCCTGTCCGGCCGCGGCGAGCGCGGCTGGTACGCGGTCAACGCCGCGCACGAGGAGACCGACGGCATCGATGCCTGCCGCGGGTTCGGCTTCCCGGTGTTCGCCGGCTGCTTCACCGACGAGCCCGACCTCGACGGCTACCGCAACCGCTCGCTGTCGCTGTCCGGCGGCGTCACCCTGGCGCAGGACTGGGACCTGGAAGCGCGCGCGCTGCGCGGCGAAGGCCGCAACGAGTACGACGGCGGCTTCGCCAACGAATCCGACACCGTGCAGCAGGTGGCCTCGACGCGGCTGCGCTGGCGCGCCAGCGACGCGCTGACGCTGACCGCCACTGCCGGGCGCAGCGACGACCAGAGCGACGACTTCAAGGACCGAGTCGCCACCGGCTACTTCGAGACCCGGCGCGACCAGGGATCGCTGCAGGCCGACCTGCGCGCCGGCGGCGCGCTGCTGACGGCCGGGTTCGACTGGCTGCGCGACGCGGTCGACAGCAGCGAGCCGTACGACATCGGCCAGCGCATCAACCGCGGCGCGTTCGCGCAGTGGCAGCAGGCGTTCGGTGCCCATTCGCTACAGGCCAGCGTGCGCCGCGACGAGGACAACCAGTTCGGCGGGCAGACCACCGGCAGCGCGCTGTGGGGCTGGAACGCCAGCGATGCGCTGCGCGTGACCGCCAGCGCCGGCACCGCGTACAAAGCGCCGTCGTTCAACGAGCTGTACTACCCGTTCTTCGGCAATCCGGACCTGGTGCCGGAAACCTCGCGCAGCGTCGAACTCGGCGTGCGCGGCAGCCACGGCTGGGGTGGCTGGACGCTCAACGCGTTCGACACCCGGATCGACGACCTGATCGCGTACGACTCGACGCCGGCGCCCGGTCGGCCGTTCGGACGGCCGAACAATATTGAGCGCGCGCGCATCCGCGGCGTCGAGGCGACCGCGTCGACGACCCTCGCCGGCTGGACGCTCGCCGGCCACGCGACGTGGCTCGACCCGCGCAACGACAGCGGCGTGAACCGCGACCGGCTGCTGCCGCGCCGCGCGCGCGTCGGCGGGCGCGTCGACGTCGACCGCCGCTTCGGCGCCGTCAGCGTCGGCGCCAGCGTCACCGGCAGCGGCGATCGCTTCGACAACCCGGGCAACAACGTGCGCCTGGGCGGCTATGCGACCACCGACCTGCGCGTCGGCTATGCGCTGAGTCCGGCGTGGCGCCTGCAGCTCAGCGCCAACAACGTGTTCGACCGCGACTACGAGACCGCGGCGTACTACCGCCAGCCGGGCCGCAACTACCTGGTCACGCTGCGCTACAGCGCGGTCGAGTGAGGATTGCTGCGTCATCCCCGCCTGCGCGGGGATGACGACGCGACTGCCGCGAGGGGCGCGACCACCCGCGAAAACGAAGAATGAAGTGCCGTCGCCCCCGGCCATCGGGCGCAGCGCGATGGCATCCATCGACGCGCGAGCCAGCGGCTCGCACGCGGCGCCGCCTCAGCCCGCGGCAGGCGGCAGGTGGCGATCCCCGCGGAACGTGGGCATCGCCATCACCATCTCGGCGAAGCTGTGCGCCAGCTCGCGCTCGGCCATCACCGCCGCATCGGCGCCCTGCTCGAGCAGGTGCTTGACCTCGCCGTCGCTGTGCGCGCGCGACACCACCGTCAGCGTCGGGTTGATCTCGCGCAGCCGGGCGATGATCTCGCCGGCCTCCAGCGCGTTCGGGATCGCGATCATCGCGGTGTTCGCGCGCTCCGGCGCGGCCTCGCGCAGCACGCGTTCGGCGGCAGCGTTGCCGCGGATCGCCGGGAAGCCGGCCGCGCGGGCGCGGTCGATCCGATCGGACTCGTCGTCGACCACCAGCACGGTCACGTCGCGCGCGGCGAGCAGCCGCGCCAGCTCGCTGCCGACCCGGCCGAAGCCGATCACGATCACGTGGTCGTGCAGGTCGTCCGGGATCGGCGGGCTCATGTGTTCGACATCCGCCGCGGCGGTCTCCAACCGCTTGGCGCGGCGATCGAGCCAGCCGAACAGCAGCGGGTTCACGACGATCGACAGCAGCGCGCCGGCCAGCACCAGGTCGTGACCGTCCTGCGGCAGCACGTTCAGCTGCAGGCCGAGGCCGGCGAGGATGAACGAGAACTCGCCGATCTGCGCCAGGCTCGCGGAGATCAGCAGCGCGGTCGAATTCGACTTGCCGAACGCGCGGACGATCGCGTACGCGGCGATCGACTTGCCGAGCACGATGATCAGGAACGTCAGCAGCACGTCGACCGGACGCTGGACCAGGATCGACGGGTCGAACAGCATGCCGACGGACACGAAGAACAGCACCGCGAACGCGTCGCGCAGCGGCAGGGTCTCGTTCGCGGCCTGGTGGCTGAACTCCGACTCGTTGAGCATCATCCCGGCGAAGAACGCGCCCAGCGCGAACGACACGCCGAACAACTCGGCCGAGCCGAACGCCGTGCCGAGCGCGATCGCCAGCACGCAAAGGGTGAACAGTTCGCGCGAGCCGGTGCCGGCCACGCGCGCGAGGATCCACGGGATCAGCCGTCGGCCCACCACCAGCATCACCGCGAGGAATGCGCCGACCTTGAACACGGTCGTGAAGATCGCCGTCCACACCGACGCCGCGTCGCCGGCTTCGCCGGACAGCAGGCCCGACAGCGCCGGCAGCAGCACCAGCGCCAGCACCATCGCCAGGTCCTCGACGATCAGCCAGCCGACCGCGATCTTGCCCTTGCTGGTGTCGACCAGCCGCCGCTCCTCGAGCGCGCGCAGCAGCACCACGGTGCTGGCGACCGACAGCGACAGGCCGAACACGAACGAGGCGCCGTGCGACCACCCGAGCCACCGGCCCATCGCCCAGCCCAGCAGCGTCGCGACCGCGATCTGCACGACGGCGCCCGGCAGCGCGATCGCTTTGACGTCGAGTAGGTCGCGCAGCGAGAAGTGCAGGCCGACGCCGAACATCAGCAGGATCACGCCGATCTCGGCCAGCTGCGGCGCGAGCGTCTGGTCGCCGACGAATCCGGGGGTGAAGGGGCCGGCGATGACGCCGGCGATCAGGTAGCCCACCAGCGGCGACAGCCGCAGCCGCTGCGCGATCGCGCCAAAAATGAACGCCAGCACGAAGCCGGCGACGAGGATGGCGATCAGCGAGGTGTGGTGCATCCGGACTCCTGGCGGGCCGTCCCCAGGTAGGACGGCGTGGGGACGGCGCGTCCGGCCACCGGCGCCGGGCCGGGTGCGGGAAGACGCGCGGGCAGGGCGCGCGTCGCTGCGTGGGAGGCGCCGCCTGAGCCCTTCACCGTACAATATCCGGATGATCGCCTTCCGTGATTTCGCCCTTCGTCGCGGCGAACGCCTGCTGCTGTCCAAAGTCGACCTGACCCTGCAGGCGGGGTGGCGCGTGGGCGTCATCGGCCGCAACGGCACCGGCAAGTCGTCGCTGTTCGCGGCGATCCAGGGCGAGCTCGAATCCGACCTCGGCAATCTCGACATGCCCGGCAAGGTCCGCATGGCCGCGGTCGCGCAGGAGACGCCGGCGCTGGACGACGCGGCGCTCGATTTCGTGCTGTCCGGCGATGCCCAGGTGCATGCGGTGCTGGTCGCCGAGCGCGAGGCGGTCGAGCGCGAGGACTGGGAGGCCGTGGCCGAGTGCCACCACCGGCTCGAGGAGCTCAACGGCTACGACGCCACCGCGCGCGCCGGCAAGCTGCTGCACGGGCTGGGCTTCACCCCGGACACGCATTCGCGCGCGGTCAAGGAGTTTTCCGGCGGCTGGCGCGTGCGCCTGAACCTGGCGCGCGCGCTGATGACGCCGTCGGACCTGCTGCTGCTCGACGAGCCGACCAACCACCTCGACCTCGACGCGGTGCTGTGGCTGGAGCAGTGGCTGCTGAAGTACCCGGGCACGCTGATGCTGATCTCGCACGACCGCGAGTTCCTCGACGAGGTCACCACCCACACGCTGCACCTGCACGACGGGCGCGCCAAGCTGTACGTCGGCGACTTCACCGCGTTCGAGCGCCAGCGCGCCGAGCACCTGCGCCTGCAGCAGATCACCCACGAGAAGGCGCAGGCCGAGCGCGCGCACCTGCAGAGCTTCATCGACCGCTTCAGCGCCAGCGCCGCCAAGGCCAAGCAGGCGCAGTCGCGGGTCAAGCGGCTGGCGAAGATGGCCGGCACCGAGGCGGTGCGCGCCGAGCGCGCGCTGCGCATCGACTTCCCTGCGCCGGCGCGGCTGCCGCACGCGCTGCTGCGCGTGGTCGACGCCGACTGCGGCTACGGCAACCACGTGGTCCTGCACGACGTCGGCTTCATCCTGCAGGCCGGCGACCGCGTCGCCCTGCTCGGGCCGAACGGCGCCGGCAAGTCGACGCTGGTCAAGTCGCTGGTCGGCGAGCTCGACCTGCTCAGTGGCGAGCGCAGCGGCCACCCGGACCTGCGCATCGGCTACTTCGCCCAGCACACGGTCGAATCGCTGCGCGAGGGCGCCTCGCCGATCGAGCACCTGCAGGACCTCGCGCCGGGCGTGTCGAACCAGCAGCTGCGCGACTTCCTCGGCAAGTGGAATTTCCCCGGCGACCGCGCGTTCGAGTCGGTGGACGGTTTCTCCGGCGGCGAGCGCGCGCGGCTGGCGCTGGCGCTGATCGCGTGGCGGCAGCCGAACGTGCTGCTGCTCGACGAGCCGACCAACCACCTCGACCTCGACATGCGCGAGGCGCTGGCCGAGGCGCTGGCCGAGTTCAGCGGCGCGATCGTGCTGGTCTCGCACGACCGGCACCTCATCGGCCTGGTCTGCGACACGTTCTGGCGCGTCGCCGACGGCGTCGCCCAGCCGTTCGACGGCGACCTCGACGCCTACGCCGCGTGGCTGCGCAGCCGCGACGCCAGCGCAGGTAAGCCGCCGGTGGCCGCGGTGCCGGCCGCAGCCGCGCCGGCTGCCGCAGCGAAGCCCGCCGCCAAGCCGGCGTCGAAGATCAACCCGCACAAGCTCGCGCAGGCCGAGGGCCGCGTCGCCGAGCTCGAGTCGACGCTGCACGCGATCGACATGGACCTGGCCGACCCCGACGCGTACAGCGGCGGCGGCACCAGCGCCGCCGAGCTGTCGCGCCGCCGCGACGAGGTCGCCGCGCAGCTGGCCGACGCCGAGTCCGCGCTGCTGGCGCTGTACGAGGCGGCCTGACCGCCCGCGCGGTCAGTCGCGCAGGAAGTACTCGACCGTCGTCACCACCCGCACCTTCTTCACGTGCGGGCTGCCGCGGTCGCGCGCCTCGATCGAAACGACGCCCTGGTTGGCGGTGCGGATGCCGCCCAGGCGCGCGCCGGAGTCCTGCGCGAACTGCTCGGCCGAGCGCCGCGCGTTGGCGGTCGCCTCGGCGATCAGCGCCGGCTTGATGTCGTTGAGCTTGGTGTAGTCGAACTCCGGGCCGCCGGCGGGGTCGCCCTCGCTGCCGAGCATCACCCCGGCGCTGACCAGCTCGCCGCTGCGGCGCAGCGCCGCCAGCGCCTCGCCGACCTTGTGGGTGCGCAGGGTCACCGTGGTCGCGTAGCGGTAGCGCTCCGGCGGGCGGTTCTCGCCGTAGGCCCAGGCCCAGCGGTCCTCGAGCCGCGGCGGCGAGGCGACGATCTCGTCGGGCTTGAAGCCCGCGCGGGCGAAGAAGTCGCGGATCGTCTTCGAGTTCGCGTCAAGCCGGCGCTGCACGTCGGCCAGGTCGTTGCCGCCGACCGTGTGCGCCAGCGGCCACACGACGAGGTCGGCGTCGACGACCTTCTCGGCCGAGCCCTTGACCGTGACGAAGCGGTCCTGCGTGCGCAGCCGGGCCATGCCGTCGGCGGCGAACCAGCCGGCGCCGACCAGGCCGAGTGCGATCACGGCGGCGGCCACCACGTTGCGGGCGGTGCGGGGGCGAGCGTCGTTCATCGGACAGGCTCCGGCAGGCGGTGGGCGGCGGACGTGCGCGCAGCATAAGTCGCGTCGCGGGCTTGAAACCGCCGGGCCCGCGCCCCAAGGTTGGCGCCCGTTCAAACCCCACGGCCTGCCCACGATGCCGATCTACGCCTTCGAGTGCGCCGCCTGCGGCCACGCCTTCGACCGTCTGCAGAAGCTGTCCGACGCCGATCCGACCCAGTGCCCGGCCTGTGGCGAGCCGCAGGTGCGCCGGCAGCTGACCGCGCCGCAGTTCCGCCTCGCCGGCGGCGGCTGGTACGAGACCGACTTCAAGAAGGACGGCGACAAGAAGCGCAACCTGGCCGGCGACGGCGGGCAGGCCGCGCCGGCCGCGTCGAGCGGCAGCGAGGGCGGCGGCGCGGCGTCGGGCGCGACCAAGGCCGCCGAGCCCAAGCCCGCCGCGTCCGCGCCGGCGCCGAAGAGCGGCGACGCCGGCTGAAGCCGGCGCGCCGGCCGCGTTGCCGCCACCGCAACAAAAAAAGCGGCGCCGTCTCCGGCGCCGCCTTGCTGTGCAGCGGTGCGAGGCTCAGTACGTGCCGAACCGGCCGCGGCAGCCGCCGCTGACCCAGATCGCGCTGCGGCCCTGGCGGCCCCAGGTGCGGCCTTCGACGCACGCCGCCCGCGACAGCTGCTGGATCAGTCGCGGCTGGCCGTAGCGCGCATTCCATGCGCACGTCACGGTGCGGCCCTCGACGCTCGAGCAGGTCACCGAATAGTCGTTGGCGTTGCCGCCGCCGCCCCAGCCGCCGCGGCCGGGCGCGAACTCGGCGCGGCAACCCTTCCAGACCGTGATCAGGCCCGGCTGCGAGTTCCAGGTCTGGCCCTCGATGCACGGGCTCTTCGACAGCTGGCGCACCAGCCGGGCAGGGGCTTGCCACTGGGTCGGGCAGCGGCGCGCGTCGCCGTCCTTGCTCTCGCAGCGGACCACCTGGCCGCCACCGGGGTAGCCCGGTCCGCCGGGATAGCCAGGGTAGTTGCCGCCGCCGCCGCTGCCGCCGAGCGAGCGGGCGATGTCGGACTTGATCTGGCTGAAGCCCCAGTTCGAGCGGTTGACCTGGTCGAGGTAGAAGCGCAGCTGGTCGTCGGGAATGCGGCGGCCGTTCGACTGCTCCTGGTATTCGAGGCTGATCACGCGGACCTGGTCGTTGTACGCCAGCCCGCGCAGGTCTTCGGGCGCGTACGCGCGCTCGGCGCGCTGCGCGCCGGCGGGCAGGGCGAGCGTGGCCAGGCACAGGGCGGCGAGCAGGGATTTCCACGAGGTGTTCATGACGGCTCCTTGGTCGGTTCGGCAGTGCGCGGGACACACGGAAGGTCGACTCCCAACGGGATGGCGGCCGTGGACCGATGGCGGCCCGGGCGCGATGCCGGCGGGGCTTACGGTCGCGCGCCCGTCGCGTGCCGGCAAGGGGGCGCCCGCCGGCCGTGCGCCGGCGATTCAGCCAGCCGGCGCGGCCGCCCGCCGGTGGTTGCGCGCTAAACTTGCCGGTTTCGGCGACCGGCCGATGCGACCCCCGGAGCTTTCCCCCATGCGGACCCATTTCTGCGGCCTGATCGACGAGTCGATGATCGGCCAGACCGTCACCCTGTGCGGCTGGGCCGACGTCGCCCGCGACCTGGGCGGGCTGTGCTTCATCGACCTGCGCGACCACGAGGGCATCGTGCAGATCGTCGCCGAGCCGGACGCGGGCGCGGCCGGCAATGCCCAGGTGATCGCCGCCGCGGCGCAGGTCGGCTACGAGGACTGCCTGCGCATCACCGGCACCGTCCGCGCGCGCCACGCGGTCAACGACAAGATCCGCACCGGCAAGGTCGAAGTGGTCGCGACGAAGATCGAGCTGCTCAACAAGGCCGAGCCGCTGCCGTTCCACGCGCACGAGAACCCGGGCGAGGACATCCGCCTCAAGTACCGCTACCTCGACCTGCGCACGCCGGACATGCAGCGCAAGATGCGCACCCGGACGAAGCTGGTGGCCGCGCTGCGCCGCTACCTCGACGAACGCGGCTTCCAGGACCTCGAGACGCCGATCCTGACCAAGGCCACGCCGGAAGGCGCCCGCGACTTCCTGGTGCCGGCGCGCATGCACCCGGGCGAGTTCTACGCGCTGCCGCAGTCCCCGCAGCTGTTCAAGCAGATCCTGATGATGGCGGGCTTCGACCGCTACTACCAGATCGCGCGCTGCTTCCGCGACGAGGCGCTGCGCGCCGACCGCCAGCTCGAGTTCACCCAGCTCGACATGGAGTTCGCGTGGGTCGGCGAGCGCGACGTGCAGGACCTCACCGAGGACATGGTCCGCCACGTGTTCCGTGAAGTGATGGACGTGGAGTTGGCCAGCCAGTTCCCGCGCATGACCTACGCCGAGGCGATGCGCCGCTATGGCTCGGACAAGCCGGACCTGCGCATCGCGCTGGAGTTCGTCGACGTGGCCGAGCTGGTGAAGGGCTGCGAGTTCAAGGTGTTCACCGACGCCGCCAGCGATCCGGACGGCCGCGTCGTCGCGCTGCGCATCCCGGGCGGTGCGTCGCTGTCGCGCAAGCAGATCGACGAGTACGCCGCGCACGCCGCGAAGTACGGCGCCAAGGGGCTGGCCTACGTGAAGCTCGACGAGGCCGGCGCGGTCAATTCGCCGATCGCGAAGTTCTTCGCCGACGACGCGTTCAAGGCCCTGCTCGAGGCGATCGGCCTGCGCAACGGCGACATCGCGTTCTTCGGCGCCGGCGCCTACAAGACCGCCAGCGACTTCATGGGCGCGCTGCGGCTCAAGGCCGGCAAGGACTTCGGTCTGGTCGAGGACCGGTGGGCGCCGCTGTGGGTCACCGACTTCCCGATGTTCGAGTGGGACGACGAAAGCGGTCGCTACGTCGCGTTGCACCACCCGTTCACGGCGCCGGCGGTCGATTCGATCGACGACCTGCGCGCGAACGCGAAGACCGCGGTCAGCCGCGGCTACGACATGGTGCTCAACGGCAACGAGATCGGCGGCGGTTCGATCCGCATCCACAACTCGGCGATGCAGTCGGCGGTGTTCGAGCTGCTCGGCATCGGCAAGGACGAGGCCGAGCTGAAGTTCGGCTTCCTGCTCGACGCGCTGAAGTACGGCGCGCCGCCGCACGGAGGCATCGCGTTCGGCATCGACCGCATCGCCGCGCTGATGGCCGGCACCGAGTCGATCCGCGACGTCATCGCGTTCCCGAAGACCACCACCGCGCAGTGCCTGATGACCGGCGCGCCGTCGCCGATCCCCGACGCGCAGCTGGCCGAGGTGCACGTGGCGGTGCGACCGGTCGCGCCGAAGGCCTGACGCGCGGCGATGCCGGAGCCGCGCGCCCCGCTGGCGATCCGCCGCGCCACCGTCGCCGACGCCGCGACGCTGTCGCGGCTGGCGGCGCGCACCTTCACCGAGACCTTCGGCCACCTGTACCCGGCCGAGGACCTGCGCGCCTTCCTCGACGAAGCCTACGCGGTCGACAAGCAGGAGGTGATCCTGGGCCACCCGGACTACGCGGTGTGGCTGCTCGAGGACGCCGACGGCGAGGCGGTCGGCCACGCCGCGGCGGGCCCGTGCGGCCTGCCGCACCCGGACGTGCAGCCGGGCGACGGCGAGCTCAAGCGCCTGTACGTGCTGGCCGGTGCGCAGAACGGCGGCTGGGGCGGGCGACTGTTCGACGCGGCGCTGCAGTGGCTCGAGCGCGACGGCCCGCGCACGCTGTGGATCGGCGTGTGGAGCGGCAACCTCGGCGCACAGCGCTTCTACGCGCGCCACGGCTTCGTCCACGTCGGCGACTACGAGTTCCCGGTCGGCCGGGTCCGCGACCACGAGTTCATCCTGCGCCGCGCGCCGCGCGGCGCCTGACCGCGACGGGCCTCCGTCCGCGTAGGCTGTCGGCATGACCCGACGCGTCGTCCTGCTGCACGGCCTGTGGATGCCCCGCGCCTCGATGCGCTGGATGGCCGCGCGCCTGCGCGACGCCGGCTACGCGCCGTCGCTCTTCAGCTACGCGACGGTCAGCGGCGGCCCCGAAGCCGCGGTGCCGGCGCTGGTCGCGACGCTGCGGCGCGAGCCGTGCCACGTCCTCGCGCACAGCCTCGGCGGGCTGGTCACGCTGCGCGCGCTGCAGGACGCGCCGCAGCTGCCGGTCGAACGCGTCGTGTGCCTGGGCTCGCCGCTGTGCGGCAGCGCCGCCGCGACCGGCCTGGCGCGGCTGCCGCTGGCGGCGGCGTCGCTCGGGCGCAGCGCCGAGCTGCTGCGCTCGGGCTGCGGCGCGTGGACCGGCCGCGCCGAGGTCGGCGTCGTCGCCGGGCGCACGCCGCTCGGCCTCGGCCAGCTGTTCGGGCGCTTCCGCGGCGACAACGACGGCACCGTCGGCGTCGACGAGACCCGCATCGACGGCCTCGCCGGCCACGCGGTGATCCCGACCAGCCACACCGGGCTGCTGTTCTCGCCGGAAGCGGCGCGGCTGGCGGTGGGCTTCCTGCAGGACGGGCGCTTCCCGGCCTGAGCGGCCTGCGCTGGCGGGATGCCCGCACGCCGGGTCGAGTAGAATTCGCCCCCCGTACCGGACGCCGAAGAACACGCCATGGGTCGAGGCCCTTCGATCGAAGCCCGCAAGAACGCCGTCGACGCGCAGCGCGGCAAGATCTTCACCAAGGTCATCCGCGAGATCGGCGTGGCGGCTCGCGCCGGCGGCGGCGACCCCTCGGGCAACCCGCGCCTGCGCGCGGCGATCGACAAGGGCCTGGCGGTCAACATGTCCAAGGACGTGATCGAGCGCGCGATCAAGAAGGCCACCGGCGAGCTGGAAGGCGTCGAGTACGAGGAAATCCGCTACGAGGGCTACGCCCCGGGCGGCGTCGCGGTGATCGTCGACTGCCTGACCGACAACAAGGTCCGCACCGTCGCCGACGTGCGCCACGCGTTCGGCAAGTTCGGCGGCAACCTCGGCACCGACGGCTCGGTCGCCTTCATGTTCCGCAAGCTCGGGGTCCTGTCGTACGCGCCCGGTGCCGACGAAGACCGGGTCACCGAGGCCGCGATCGACGCCGGCGCCGACGACGTCGTGGTGTATCCGGAGGACGGCGCGATCGACGTGCTGACCGCGCCGGACGCGTTCGAGGCCGTCCGGGCGGCGATGGCGGCCGCCGGGCTGGCGCCGGACCTGGCCGAGGTGACCCTGCGCGCCGACAACGACATCTCCGTCGAAGGCGAGACCGCCGAGCAGGTGCGCAAGCTGCTGCGCTGGCTCGAGGACCTCGACGACGTGCAGAACGTCTACTCCAACGCCGACCTCGGCGATGCCTGAGTCGCGTGCCCGGCCCGCGGTCCTCCGCCGCATCCGGGCGCACCCCGCCATGACCCGCACCCGCCACGGCGCGTCCGCGTGATGCGCATCCTCGGCATCGACCCGGGCTCGCAGCGCACCGGCATCGGCGTCATCGACGTCGCCGCCGACGGCCGCTGCAGCTACGTGCACGCCCAGGCGATCAAGCTGCTCGACGCGGCCGATTTCCCGTCGCGGCTCGGCCTGCTGTGCGAGGTGCTCGAATCCGTGCTCGACCAGTGGCAGCCGCAGCAGGTCGCGATCGAGACGGTGTTCATGGACAAGTCGGCGACGTCGGCGCTGAAGCTCGGCCATGCGCGCGGCGCGGCGCTGGCGACGGTCGTGCGCCGCCACCTGCCGATCAGCGAGTACGCCCCGCGCGTGATCAAGCAGTCGCTGGTCGGCCGCGGCGCCGCCGACAAGGACCAGGTCCAGCACATGGTCCGCCTGCTGCTGAGCCTGCCGGAAGTGAAGCTGCAGGCCGACGCGGCCGACGCGCTGGCCGTCGCGCTGACCCATGCGCACATGAGCGCGACCGCGTCGCGCACCGGCATCAGCACCCAGCTGCTGCGCCGGCGCTAGCGCTTGCCCGCAATGACCACCGCAACCACCACCGCCAGCACCGAAGGGGCATCGTCGTGATTGGACGCCTGAAAGGCATCGTCGTGCACAAGCAGCCACCGTGGCTCGTCGTCGACGTGCACGGCGTCGGCTACGAGCTCGAGGCGCCGATGAGCACGTTCTACGACCTGCCCGAGCTGGGCCGGGAAGTCGCGCTGTTCACCCACTACGCGCAGAAGGAGGACAGCGTCTCGCTGTACGGCTTCCTCCGCGAGTCCGAGCGCCGGCTGTTCCGCGACGTGCAGCGGGTCACCGGCATCGGCGCCAAGATCGCGCTGGCGGTCCTGTCGGGCGTGTCGGTCGACGATTTCGCGCGGATGGTGCAGGCCGGCGACGTGACCTCGCTGACCCGCATCCCCGGCATCGGCAAGAAGACCGCCGAGCGCATGGTCGTCGAACTGCGCGATCGCGCGGCCGACCTGGCCGGCACCGGCGCCACGCTGCCGTCCGGCGGCGTGGCCCACGACCCGCAGTCCGAGGCGGTGATCGCCCTGCAGCAGCTGGGCTACAAGCCGGCCGAGGCCGCGCGCATGGCGCGCGACGCGATGGCCGACGGCGACGACGCCGCCACGATCATCCGCAAGGCGCTAAAGTCCGCGCTTCGCTGACGCCCCCAACGTCCCGCACAGGCAGGCCCATGGCCAGTTCGACCCCGGATTCCAGCAGCGCCGCACCCGTCGGCGGGCACGGCCACGCGCAGGCGGGGCTGGCGGCCCTGATCGTCGGCGCGGTCGGCGTGGTGTTCGGCGACATCGGCACCAGCCCGCTGTACACCATCAAGGAGATGTTCCACCCGCACTTCGGCCTCACGCCCGACGCCGAGACGGTCAAGGGTCTGCTCTCGCTCGGATTCTGGTCGCTGCTGCTGGTCGTGACGCTGAAGTACGTCATCGTCATCATGCGCGCCGACAACGAAGGCGAGGGCGGCATCATGGCGCTGACCGCGCTGGCCCAGCGCAGCCTGCAGAAGGGCTCGCGGCTCAGCTACGTGGTCGGCATCCTCGGCATCTTCGGCGCGGCGCTGTTCTTCGGCGACGGCATGATCACCCCGCCGATCACGGTGCTCGGCGCGGTGGAAGGCCTGGAGGTGATCTCGCCGGTGTTCGGCCAGGCGGTGGTGCCGATCAGCCTGGTGATCCTGTTCGGCCTGTTCGCGTTCCAGCGCTTCGGCACGGCGAAGGTCGGCAGGGCGTTCGGACCGATCATGATCGCGTGGTTCGTCGTCATCGCCGCGTTCGGCGCGTACAACATCGTGCAGAACCCGCTGGTGCTGCGCGCGCTGAATCCGTACTGGGCCTGGCATTTCTTCGCCACGCACGAGTGGCACGCGGTCCTGATCCTCGGCGCGGTGGTGCTGACCGTCACCGGTGGCGAGGCGCTGTACGCCGACATGGGGCACTTCGGCAAGCGGCCGATCCGCTGGGGCTGGTTCGGCTTCGTCCTGCCCGCCCTGACGCTGAACTACTACGGCCAGGGCGCGGTGCTGCTGCGCTCGCCGGAGGCGGTCGCCAATCCGTTCTACATGTCGATCCCCGACTGGGCGCAGATACCCATGCTGGTGCTGGCGACCACCGCCGCGGCCGTGGCGTCGCAGGCGGTCATCACCGGCGCGTTCTCGGTGACCCGCCAGGCGATCCAGCTCGGCTACCTGCCGCGGCTGGCCATCAAGTACACCTCGCGCGACACGATCGGGCAGATCTACGTGCCGTCGATCAACTGGATGCTGCTGGGCGCGGTCGTGCTGCTGGTCCTGACCTTCCGCAGCTCCGGCGCGCTGGCAACCGCATACGGCCTGTCCGTCACCGGCACGATGCTGATCGACACGTTGCTGCTGGCCGTGGTCGCGTACACGCGCTGGCCGGACTCGCGCAAGTGGGTGCTGCCGCTGTGCGCGCTGTTCCTGCTGATCGACCTGGCGTTCCTGTTCGCCAACGGCGCCAAGCTGCTGAGTGGCATCGGGGCGTGGGTACCGCTGTTCATCGGCATCTTCGCCTTCACGATGATGCGCACCTGGCGTCGCGGCCGCGAACTGCTCCACGGGGAAATCCGCAAGGAAGGCATCCAGCTCGACGTGTTCCTGCCCGGGCTGATGCTGGCCCCGCCGGTGCGGGTGCCCGGCACCGCGGTGTTCCTGACCGCCGACAAGACCGTCGTACCGCACGCGATGCTGCATAACCTCAAGCACAACAAGGTGCTGCACGAGCGCAACGTGTTCCTGACGGTGGACACCTTGAACGTGCCCTACGCGGCGAAGGACAAGCGTTTGAAGATCGAATCGATCGGCGATGATTTCTATCGCGTCGTCATCAAGTTCGGTTTCATGGAGACCCCGGACGTTCCGCTGGCCCTGATGCGTTCGTGCGACGCGGGGGGCATCTACTTCGATCCGATGGAAACGACCTACTTCACCAGTCGCGAGACGGTTGTCGCCGGCCGCCACCGCGGCATGCCGATCTGGCGTGACAAGGTGTTCGCGCTGATGCACCGCAACGCCGCGCCGGCGACCGGATTCTTCCGCATCCCGGGCAACCGGCTGGTCGAGTTGGGCGCGCAGATCGAGATCTAGCAGGCATCCGTCGCCGGCCGCCGGCTCGCGCATAATCCCCGCATGACAGACGACCGCCTGATCGCCGCCGGCGCCACCCGCGAGGACGACGCCGTCGACGCCTCGATCCGCCCGAAGCGGCTGGACGAGTACCTCGGCCAGCAGCCCGTGCGCGAGCAGATGAAGATCTACATCGACGCGGCCAAGGGCCGCGGCGAGGCGCTCGACCACGTGCTGATCTTCGGCCCGCCCGGCCTGGGCAAGACCACGCTGAGCCACGTGATCGCCAACGAACTAGGCGTGAATCTGCGCCAGACCTCGGGCCCGGTGATCGAGAAGGCCGGCGACCTCGCCGCGCTGCTGACCAACCTGCAGCCGCACGACGTGCTGTTCGTCGACGAGATCCACCGACTCTCGCCCGTGGTCGAGGAAATCCTCTACCCGGCGATGGAGGACTACCAGATCGACATCATGATCGGCGAGGGCCCTGCCGCGCGCTCGATCAAGCTCGACCTGCCGCCGTTCACCCTGATCGGCGCCACCACCCGCGCCGGTCTGCTGACCGCGCCGCTGCGCGACCGCTTCGGCATCGTCCAGCGGCTGGAGTTCTATAGCGCCGAGGAGCTCACGCGCATCGTGCGACGCTCGGCGCAGATCCTCGGCATTGCGTGCGCGCCGGAAGGCGCGGCGGAGATCGCGCGGCGGTCGCGCGGCACCCCGCGCATCGCCAACCGGCTGCTGCGGCGCGTGCGCGATTTCGCCCAGGTGCGCGCCGACGGCACGATCACCGCCGAGACCGCCGACGCGGCGATGCTGATGCTGAAGGTCGACCCGGAAGGCTTCGACGACCTCGACCGGCGGCTGCTGCGCACCATCGTCGAGTCGTTCGACGGCGGACCGGTCGGCGTCGAGTCGCTGGCTGCGGCGCTGAGCGAGGAGCGCGGCACGCTCGAGGACGTGATCGAGCCGTACCTGATCCAGCAGGGCTACCTGGTGCGCACCGCGCGCGGCCGCATGGCCACGCCGAAGGCCTACCGCCACATCGGCCTGGCGCCGCGCGCGCGCGACGGCGGGCTGTTCGACGCGGCCGCCGTCGCGCCGGGCGACTAGCGATGCGACGCGCCGCAAAGGCGCGCCCTGTCACCGTTTGCGGGGATTCTTAACGGATGTTCAGCCTACCCGTCCGCATTTATTGGGAAGATACCGACGCAGGCGGCGTGGTCTACCACGCGCAGTACCTCGCCTTCCTCGAACGCGCGCGCAGCGACTGGATGCGCGCGCAGGGCCACGGCCAGGAGCGGCTGCGGGTCGAGCACGGGCTGGTGTTCGCGGTGCGTGCGATGACGCTGGATTTCCTCAAGCCGGCGCGTCTGGACGACGTGCTGGCGGTCACCGCGGCGCTGTCGGACTGCCGGCGCGCGAGCGCGGTGTTCGCCCAGCGCATCGTCCGCGACGGCGAGCTGCTGCTGACCGCGCAGGTCCGCGTGGCGGCGCTGGACGCGGCGACGTTCCGCCCGACGGCCATCCCGCCGGCGCTGTACGAACAACTCAAAGCCCTCGAACACAGCGCGCCGGCCCCCCGGCCCGCGCGCACGGAGAACCCAGCATGACCCCACTGTTGACCGCGATGCAGGCCACCGCCGTCGAGCCGCTGCCCGAGGAAGCCGCCGCGTCGACCGTCGACGCGCTGGCCGCCGCCGCGACCGCGCCGGCGAACAGCCTCGACCTGCTCGATCTGGTGCTCAAGGCCAGCATTCCCGTGCAGCTGATCATGCTGCTGCTGGTGGTCGCGTCGGTGGCGTCGTGGGTCATCATCTTCCGCAAGCGCAGCGTGATCCGCCGCGCCGCGCGCGAGGCCGAGCAGTTCGAGGAGCGGTTCTGGTCCGGCGCCGAGCTGACCAAGCTGTATTCCGCCGCGACCGAGCGCAATCGGGACATCGGCGGGCTCGAGGCGATCTTCGAGGCCGGCTTCCGCGAGTTCGGCCGGCTGCGCCAGCGCCGCGGCGCCGACGGCCGCATGCAGCTCGAGGGCGCGCAGCGCTCGATGCGCGCGACCGCCTCGCGCGAGCTCGACGGGCTCGAGCACAACCTCGAGCTGCTCGCCAACATCGGCTCGACCTCGCCGTACATCGGCCTGGTCGGCACCGTGTTCGGGATCATGGTGACGATGCATTCGCTGCTCGCCAGCAGCCAGCAGGTCGGCATCAAGGACGTCGCGCCGGGCATCTCCGAGGCGCTGCTGGCCACGGCGATGGGCCTGTTCGTCGCGATCCCGGCGGTCTGGGCCTACAACCGCTTCGCTACCGCGGTCGAGCGGCTCGCGGTGCGCTACGACACGTTCGCCGAGGAGTTCTCCTCGATCCTGCAGCGCCAGGCCCACGTCGACGAGACCTGACGCGCGCCGGCGAGGGCGAGTGCGCGCACTGCCGCGCAACCCCGTCCCGCCGGTCCGTGCGTTCGTCCCCCCGCACACGAGAGCCCCGCCATGTCCGTCCTGTCCGCGCGCCGCCAGCGCAAGCGCAAGCTCAAGTCCGAGATCAACGTCGTGCCGTACATCGACGTGATGCTGGTGCTGCTGATCATCTTCATGATCACCGCGCCGCTGCTGAACGTCGCGACCGAGATCAACCTGCCGCAGTCGAAGGCGCGCTCCCTGCAGCAGAAGCAGGACCCGGTGGTCGTAAGCGTAGACGCGCAGGGCAACTACTTCCTCGCCGTCACCGCCGGCAAGAACGAGAGCGTGACCGCGGCCGACCTGCGCGCGCGCGTCGGCGGGATCGTCGCGCAGAACAAGGACGTGCAGGTGCTGGTCGGCGGTGACGCCACCGCCAGCTACCAGACCATCACCGACGCGATCGACCTGCTGAAAGAGGCGGGCGTCGACAAGGTCAGCCTGATCAGCGCGCCGAAGCAGGATCCGGCTCGATGAGGGAAAAGCCGGCCGACACCGCCCGGGCGATCGTGCTGGCGCTGCTGGTGCACCTGGCGCTGGCGCTGGTGCTGTTCGCCGGGCTGTGGTGGACGCGCGCCGCCGCGCCCGCGGCGGCGGCCGGCGCGATGTCGGCCGAGGTTGTCGAGTCCAGTTCGCTGTCGAGCGCGATGCGCCGCACGATCGCCGACCGCCCCGAGCCCATCGTCGCGCCCGAGCCCGAGGAGGTCGACAGCGACCCGCTGCCGCAGCCCGAGCCGGAGCCGCGCCCCGAGGACCAGCCGACGCCGGTGCAGCGCGAAGCGCAGGACTTCATCCCGCAGCCGGACGACGTCAACCAGGAGGCCGTGGTCGACGCGCCGACCCCGACGCCGGCGGAGGAGGCGAAGGTGCAGGAGGCCAAGCGCCGGCAGGAGCAGGTCGACCTGACCGAGCAGCAGCGCCAGCAGGACGCCGAACGCCAGCGTCGGCTGTCCGAGATGGAGCAGCAGCGCCAGCAGCAGCTGGCCGAAATCCGCCGCCGCCGCGCGCTTGCCGCGCGCGACGCCAAGGTCGCCGAAGCGCAACTGCGGCAGATCGCCGAGGCCCGCGCCGCGAGCGCGTCGGAAGAAGCCGCCCGTTCCGACGCCGCCGCCAGCCAGCCGGCCGGCGCCGGCGGCACCGACACCGGATTGCAGGCGCGGTATGCCGAGGCGCTGCGCCAGGCGATCGTGTCGAAGTGGACCCGCCCCGAGACCGTGCCGATCGGCGCGCCGTGCCGGCTGGTGATCCGCCAGCTGCCCGGCGGCGAGGTCATGGACGTGCAGGTGGCCTCGCCGTGCTCGTACGACGAGCAGGGCCAGGAATCGATCAAGCGCGCGGTGCTGAAGGCGCAGCCGCTGCCGTACGCCGGCTTCGAGCCGGTGTTCCAGCGCACGCTGACGCTGAACTTCAAGGCGGCGGACCGTTGATTCCCCGGGCCCCGTCGCCCGGTTCAGCTTTGAGCAAGCGTTCACGACCATCCTGTTAAACCTTCGAAGCTGAACGGTTTGCTTTCGCTGCCGTCCCGCGTCCCCCACCGGAGTGCCGATGAACCGACCCCTGCGCTGGCTGCTCGCCGCCCTTGCCTTCACCTTCCCGCTGGCCGCCTCCGCGCAGGCGCAGGGCCTGGAAATCGACATCGTCGGCGGCAACGCCGCGGCCACGCCGATCGCGGTGGTGCCGATGCCGTACCAGGGGAGCGGGGCGGCACCGGCCACCGACGTCGCCGCCGTGGTCAAGGCCGATCTCGAGCGCTCGGGCCAGTTTCGCGGCCTGCCCGACGCGCAGATGGCCGAGCGCCCGACCCGCGGCAGCGAGGTCAACTACCCGACGTGGCGCGCGCTGAACCAGGATTTCCTCGTCGTCGGCCGCGTCGTCGATGCCGGCGGCGGCAGCTACCGGGTCGAGTACGAACTGTTCGACGTGGCCAAGCAGGAGCGGCTGCTCGGCTTCGCCCTGACCGCGCGCAGCAGCGCGCTGCGCGACGTCGCCCACCAGGTCGCCGATGCGATCTACGAGAAGATCACCGGCGTGCGCGGCGCGTTCTTCACCCGCATCGCCTACGTGACCGCCACAGGCACCGGTCGCGCCAGCCGCTACGCGCTGATGGTCGCCGACTCCGACGGCTTCAATCCGCAGACCGTGGTCCGCTCGCCCGAGCCGCTGCTGTCGCCGTCGTGGAGCCCGGACGGCGGCCGCCTGGCCTACGTCAGCTTCGAGGGCGGCAACTCGTCGATCTACATCCAGACCATCGCCACCGGCGCGCGCGAGCTGGTGGCCAAGTTCCGTGGCATCAACGGCGCGCCGTCGTTCTCGCCGGACGGCCGGCGCCTGGCGCTGACGCTGTCGCGCAGCGGCAACCCCGAGATCTACGTGATGGACCTCGGCAGCCGCGCGCTGACCCAGCTGACCAACCATTTCGGCATCGACACCGAGCCGACCTGGAGCGCCGACGGCAGCCGCGTGTATTTCACCTCCGACCGCGGCGGTCGCCCGCAGATCTACCAGGTCGCCGCCAGCGGCGGCGGCGCTACGCGCGTCACGTTCCAGGGCACCTACAACGCCAGCGCCGACGTTTCGGCCGACGGCAAGAAGGTCGTCACCGCGCAGGGTTCGGGCAACACGTACCGCATCGCGATGATGGACAGCAGCCTCGGGAATGCGCGCTGGAGCACGCTTTCGCCGGGCTCGCTGGACGAGTCCCCGAGCTTTGCCCCGAATGGCGTGATGATCCTCTATGCTGCCCGTGAAGGCCGCCGGGGGGTCCTCTACGCCGTTTCCGCCGACGCGCGGGTGCGCCAGCGCCTGGTGCTGGCCGACGGCGACGTGCGCGAGCCGGCCTGGGGTCCGTACCGGACCCCGCGCTGAGCCGCGCCCCGTCCCTCGCGCCCTCTCGCATCCCCCGTAGCCACCTGTCCCACTCCGTAGACAAGGAACCACGATGAACAACTCTGCCCGCATCCTGCTCGCCGCCGTGCTCTGCACCGTCGCCGTGGCGTGCTCCAAGAAGGTCAAGGAAGCGCCGCCGGCCGACACCGCGACCGACACCGCGCCGGTCACCGACACCGGTCCGGTCGCGCCGGGCGCGTACGGCCCGGGCGACCTCGACACCGACGCCTGCCTGCGCCAGCGCGTGGTGTACTTCGACCTCGACCAGGACACCCTGCGTCCGGAGTTCCAGAACATCGTCGCCTGCCACGCCAAGTACCTGCGCGACCGTCCGTCTTCGCGCATGACGATGGAAGGCAACGCCGACGAGCGCGGCAGCCGCGAGTACAACCTCGGCCTGGGCGAGCGCCGCGGCAACGCCGTGTCGTCGGCCGTGCAGGCCAACGGCGGCTCGGGCGGCCAGATCACCGTGACCAGCTACGGCGAAGAGCGCCCGGTCTGCACCGACTCGAACGAGGACTGCTGGGCCAAGAACCGCCGCGTCGAGATCGTCTACACCGCGAAGTAAGCGGCTCCCGCCCGGGTGCGCGCTCGCGCGCCCGACGCGACCCGGCATGGCCCCCGCTCGCGGGGGCCATGCCGTTTCTGGGCTCCATGCGCGCGGCGACGAATGCGCATGCCTGCCGCGAGCGGGCTCATGGTCCGTCCATTCCGCCCGCGGTATGTTGGCGCCCGGCGATGCCCCGGCATCGCGACCGAACCGATCGCCGTCGACGCGGTCCCATGTATCCCCGATGCATCGGACGCGGCGCCCGCCGCCCCGTTCCCAGGAAAATCGCACCGATGAAGACCTTTTCCCTGTCCGTCTCCGCATCCGCACTCGCCGCCCCGCTGCTCGCCCTGTCGCTCGCCGCCGCGCCCGCGCAGGCGCAGCGCGCGAGCCTGGCCGACCGCGTGGCGGTGCTCGAGCAGCGCGCCGGCGACAACCAGGCCACCGTCGACCTGCTGAACCAGGTCAACCAGCTGAAGTCCGAGGTACAGGCCCTGCGCGCCCAGATCGAGGAGCAGCAGCAGCAGCTCGAGCAGCTGCAGTCGACCTCGCGGGCGCAGTACCTGGACCTCGACGGCCGCCTCGAGCGGCTCGAAGGGGGCACGGCGCCGGTGATCCCGCCGGGGGCCGCACCTCCGTCGGCGGCCGTGCCCGCGGCCCGCACGCCCACGGCCCGTCCGGCGGCCGCCGCGCCCGCCGAGCGCGCACCGTCGGTCTACGGCGATGCCGGCACGCTGGCCCAGGGCGCCGGCGAGCGCGGCGCCTACGACGCGGCGTTCGCGGTGCTGCGCGCCGGCCAGTACGCCGACGCCGCGCGCCAGTTCCAGGCCTTCCTCGACCAGTACCCGAGCGGCGCCTACGCGCCGAACGCGCTGTACTGGCTCGGCGAGAGCTACTACGTGACGCAGAACTACCAGCTCGCGCAGGCGCAGTTCCAGGCGCTGCTCGACCGCTACCCGACCCACGACAAGACCCCCGGCGCGATGCTGAAGCTCGGCCTGAGCCAGTGGGGCCTGAAGGAGGTCGACGCCGCCGAGCGCACGCTGGCCGACGTCGTCGCGCGCTTCCCCGGCACCGACGCCGCGCGCACGGCCAGCGACCGCCTGTCCGCGATCCAGCTCGGCCGCCTGCGCTGACCGAGCGCGCCGGCGCGTCCGGCGCATCGCCCGGGTCGATTAAAATGGCGGCATGAACGCCGTCGTCCCCGATGCGGCCGCCGCTGCCGCGGACCGGCTCAAGCTCACCGAGATCTTCCTGTCGCTGCAGGGCGAGTCGAACAGCATCGGCTGGCCGACCGTGTTCGTGCGGCTGACCGGCTGCCCGCTGCGCTGCCAGTACTGCGACACCGCGTACGCGTTCCACGGCGGGCAGTGGTGGGACATCGACGCGATCCTCGCCGAGGTCGCCACCCACGGCGCCCGCCACGTCTGCGTCACCGGGGGCGAGCCGCTGGCGCAGAAGCGCTGCATCGGCCTGCTGCAGCGGCTGTGCGATGCCGGCTACGACGTGTCGCTGGAAACCTCCGGCGCGATCGACATCGCCGACGTCGACCCGCGCGTATCGCGCGTGCTGGACATCAAGACGCCCGGCTCGGCCGAAGCCCACCGCAACCTGTGGTCGAATCTGCCGCTGCTGACGCCGCGCGACCAGGTCAAGTTCGTGATCTGCTCGCGCGAGGACTACGACTGGTCGAAGGCCGTCGTCGCCGAGCACGGGCTGACCGGGGTGTGCGACGTGCTGTTCTCGCCGAGCTTCACCCAGGTGCGCCCGCGCGACCTGGCCGACTGGATCGTCGCCGACCGCCTGCCGGTGCGCTTCCAGCTGCAGCTGCACAAGATCCTGTGGGACGACGAACCCGGCCGCTGATGCGCCGGCCGTCCCGCGAACGACCCCACGAGTAGAGCCGCGCATGAAGAACGCCGTCGTCCTGGTTTCCGGAGGCATGGACTCCGCCGTCGTGCTGGCGATCGCCCGCGAGCAGGGCTTCGCGGTGCACGCCCTGAGCGTGCGCTACGGCCAGCGGCACACCTCCGAGCTCGACGCCGCCGACCGCGTATCGAACGCGCTCGGCGCGGTCGCGCACAAGACGGTCAACGTCGACCTGCGCAGCATCGGCGGCTCGGCGCTGACCGACGCGGCGATCGCGGTGCCGACGGACGACGACGGCCACGCGGTCGGCGTCGACGCGGCGACCAACGCCATCCCGGTGACCTACGTACCGGCGCGCAACACGATCATGCTGTCGGTCGCGCTCGGCTGGGCCGAGGTGCTCGGCGCGGCGGACATCTTCTGCGGCGTCAACGCGGTCGACTATTCCGGCTACCCGGACTGCCGCCCGGAGTTCATCGCCGCGTTCCAGTCGCTGGCGAACCTGGCGACCAAGGCGGGCGTCGAAGGCGCCGGCCTGCGCGTGCACGCGCCGCTGCAGTTCATGAGCAAGGCCGACATCGTCCGCGAGGGCATGCGCCTGGGCGTCGACTTCGCCCAGACCGTGTCGTGCTACCAGGCCGACGCCGACGGCCGCGCGTGCGGCCACTGCGACGCCTGCCGCCTGCGCGCCGACGGCTTCGCCGCCGCCGGCGTCGCCGACCCGACCCGCTACGCCTGAATCGCCGCGCCCGCGTTCGCCTGCATGGCGCGCAGGCGCTGCGCTAGAATGCCCGCCCCGGCGCAACGCCGGCGGCGCAACCGCGCATCTCTCGTGGGCCGTTAGCTCAGTCGGTAGAGCATCGGACTTTTAATCCGCTGGTCGATGGTTCGAATCCATCACGGCCCACCATTCCCCCGCTGACCGTCCGCGCGCGCTCGCGCAGCGCCGTCGCGCCCGTGCGCGCTCAGTCCGCGTCGAACAGGTGCTGCAGCACGTCCTCGCCGTAGCGGTCGAGCTTGCTGGCGCCGATCCCGGGGATGCGCGAGAGGTCGTCCAGATCGGCCGGCGCCGCCTCGGCGATCGCGCGCAGCGTGCTGTCGTGGAAGATCACGTAGGCCGGGACGTTCTGCTCCTTGGCCATCGTCGCGCGCCAGTCGCGCAGCGCGTCGAAGCGCAGCTGCGCGTCCGGGGCGAGGTCAGGCAGGGCGGCCGCGGTGCCGCGCCGGCGGTCGCGGCCGCGCGCGGCCGCGCGTTCGGGTTCGCGGCGGAAGCGCAGTTCCTGTTCGCCGCGCAGCACCGGGGTGCTGAGCGGGGTCAGGCGCAGCGCGCCGTGGCGTTCGACGTCGGCGTCGAGCAGGCCGCCGGCCACCAGCTGGCGGAACACGCCGCGCCACGCGCGTTCGTCGAGGTCGCGGCCGATGCCCCAGGTGCTCAACTGGTCGTGACCGTACTGGCGCACCTTGTCGGTCGGCTTGCCCATCAGCACGTCCATCACGTGGACCACGCCGAAGCGCTGGCCGGTGCGGTACACGCAGCTCAGCGCCTTGCGCGCGGCCTCGGTGCCGTCCCAGCTCTCCGGCGGCTCCAGGCAGTTGTCGCAGTTGCCGCACGCGCCGGGGTGCGGCTCGCCGAACCAGCCCAGCAGCGACTGCCGCCGGCACGCGGTCGATTCGCAGTAGCCGAGCAGCGCGTCGAGCTTGCGCAGTTCGAGCCGCTTGCGCTCCTCGCCGGCCTCGCCCTGGGTGATCAGCTGGCGCAGGTTGACCACGTCGCCGAGGCCGTAGGCGAGCCACGCGTCGGCCGGGTCGCCGTCGCGGCCGGCGCGGCCGGTCTCCTGGTAGTAGCCCTCGATCGACTTGGGCAGGTCGACGTGGGCGACGAAGCGCACGTCCGGCTTGTCGATGCCCATGCCGAACGCGATCGTGGCGACCATCACCACGCCGTCCTCCTGCAGGAAGCGGCGCTGGTTGGCGGCGCGCACGGCCGAGTCCATGCCGGCGTGGTAGGCCAGCGCCTTGATCCCGGCGGCCTGCAGCTGCTCGGCCACGCCCTCGACGCGCTTGCGCGAGAACGCGTAGACGATGCCGCTGCTGCCGCGGTGCGCGGCCAGGAAATCGATCAGCTGGCGCGCGCCGCTGCCGTCCTTGTGCACGATCCGGTAGCGCAGGTTGGGCCGGTCGAACGAGCTGACGAACTCGCGCGCGTCCTCGAGGGCGAGGCGCTCGGCGATCTCGCGCCGGGTCGGGGCGTCGGCGGTCGCGGTCAGCGCGATGCGCGGAATCTCCGGCCAGCGCTCGTGCAGCACGGTCAGCTGCCGGTACTCGGGGCGGAAATCGTGGCCCCACTGCGACACGCAGTGCGCCTCGTCGATCGCGAACAGGGCGATACGCGCGCGCTCGAGCAGCGACAGGAACCGTCCGGTCAGCAGCCGCTCGGGCGCCACGTACAGCAGGTCGAGCTCGCCGGCGAGCAGCTGGCGCTCGACCTCGGCCGCGCCGGCCGCGTCGAGCGTCGAATTGAGGAACGCGGCGCGCACGCCGAGCTGGCGCAGCGCCTCGACCTGGTCCTGCATCAGCGCGATCAGCGGCGACACCACCAGCCCGCAGCCGTCGCGCAGCAGCGCCGGCAACTGGTAGCACAGCGACTTGCCGCCGCCGGTGGGCATCAGGACGAGGGCATCGCCGCCGTCGATCACGTGCTGGACGATCTGCGCCTGCTCGCCGCGGAAGTCGTTGTGGCCGAAGGTGCGGCGGAGCAGGTCGAGCGCGGCGTCAGGCATGCGCGCAGTTTACCGGGCGGGCGTCGCCGGTTCCGGCGGGATCGACGCAGGCATTTGCCGGGCCGCGGCGTCCAGCGCAGAGCGATGGCCGGGCGCGGAGGTCGGGCCCGGTCGCGCGGGTGCCGGAAACGCACGGGGCCGCGATCGACGCGGCCCCGTGGCGAAGCGTCAGTTCGAACGGATCACTGCAGCAGCGAGCGCAGCATCCAGGCGTACTTTTCGTGGGTCTGCAGGCGCTGGGTCATCAGGTCGACGGTCGGGTCGTCGCCGGCGTCGTCGGCGGTCTTCAGCACCTTGCGCGCGGTGCGGCACACCGCCTCGTTGCCGACGGTCAGCTGGCGCACCATCTCGCGCCAATCGGCGGCCTCCGTCAGGCCGGGCTCCTCCGGGATCGACGTCAGCCGGATGAACTCGGCGTACGAGCCCGGCGCATTGAACCCCAGTGCGCGGATGCGCTCGGCCACGTCGTCCAGCGCGTTCCACTGCTCGGTGTACTGGGTCTCGAACATCACGTGCAGGGCATTGAACATCGGCCCGGTGACGTTCCAGTGGAAGTTGTGGGTCTTCAGGTACAGCGTGAACGCATCGGCCTGGTAGCGCGACAGGTGCTCGGCGATCTTCTTGCGATCGCCCGGGCTGATCCCGATATCGATGGCCGGCGCGCTGTGCGCCGTTGGCGACGGAGAGGCCGCCGGGGTCAGCGTGGCGGCCCGCATCCCGGCGGGACTCGACTTCGCGCTCTTGGACTTTTCGGGCTTGTTCTTGGCCATGCAGGGTCTCCGTGGGTGGGGGTCAACGGCGACAATACGCCGCGGCCGTTGCCGTTTGAACCGAACAGCGAAGGTGGTCGTCCCGGATGAATGCTAGCGATGCCGCCGCAAAGAACGCGTTAGCCCAGGCCCGCGCCGCGATCGACGGCGCGCTGAGCCGCGACCGCGGGCGGCTGCTCGGGCTGTGGTCGCGCTGGTCCGCGCAGCCGGGCGACGCGGCCGCGCGCGACGCGTTCGCGACCGCGCTGGCCGCGTCGGTGGGCAAGCGCGAGGCGCGCGCGGCCTCGCTGCCGCACGCCCCGGCCGACCCGTCGCTGCCGATCGGCGCGGAGGCCGAGCGCATCGTCGAGCTGATCCGCGCGCACCCGGTCGTGGTGATCGCCGGCGAGACCGGCTCCGGCAAGACCACCCAGCTGCCTAAGCTGTGCCTGGCGGCCGGCCGCGGCGCCGCGGGGATGATCGGTTGCACCCAGCCGCGCCGGATCGCGGCGCGCGCCGTCGCGCGGCGCGTGGCCGAGGAGCTCGGCGTGCCGCTCGGCGGCGCGGTTGGCTACCAGGTGCGCTTCAGCGAGCACGTCGGCGAGTCGACCGCGGTGAAGTTCATGACCGACGGCATCCTGCTGGCCGAGATCCAGTCCGACCGCTGGCTGTCGGCCTACGACACGATCCTGATCGACGAGGCACACGAACGCAGTCTCAACATCGACTTCCTGCTCGGCTACCTGAAGCAGCTGCTGCAGCGGCGCAGCGACCTCAAGGTGATCGTGACGTCGGCGACGATCGACACCGCGCGCTTCGCCGCGCATTTCGACGACGCGCCGGTGGTGCAGGTCGAAGGGCGCAGCTACCCGGTCTCGGTGCGCTACCGCCCACTCGAGGGCGGCGAGGACGAATCCGGCGACGAACGCGGCGGCGAGCGCAGCGTGGTCGACGGCATCGTCGCCGCGTGCGACGAGATCACCCGCGAGGACCCGCGCGGCGACGTTCTGGTGTTCCTGCCGGGCGAGCGCGAGATCCGCGATGCGCACGCGGCGCTTGAACGGCGCAAGTACCGCGAGACCGAGGTGCTGCCGCTGTACGCGCGGCTGTCGGTGCGCGACCAGGACCGGGTGTTCAACCCCGGGCCGAAGCGCCGCATCGTGCTGGCGACCAACGTCGCCGAAACATCGCTGACGGTGCCGCGGATCCGCTACGTCGTCGATCCCGGCCTGGCGCGGGTCAAGCGCTACAGCCCGCGCGGCAAGCTCGACCGCCTGCACATCGAGCCGATCAGCCAGGCCAGCGCCGACCAGCGCAAGGGCCGCTGCGGCCGCGTCAGCGAGGGCACCTGCTACCGGCTCTATTCCGAGGCCGACTTCCTGTCGCGCCCCGCGTACACCGACCCGGAGATCCGCCGCGCCGCGCTGGCCGGCGTGATCCTGCGCATGCTGTCGCTGGGCTTGGGCCGCATCGATCATCGCGCGGCCGGCGCCGGCCGGCGCGGCGCGCGGCAGGCGCCGGCCGACGACACCCGGATCATCGAGAACTTCCCGTTCCTCGAGCCGCCGGACCCGCGCGCGATCGCCGACGGCTGGCAGCAGCTGGCCGAGCTCGGCGCGATCGACGAGCACCGCCGCCTGACCGCGACCGGCCGGCTGATGGCGCGCATGCCGGTCGACGTGAAGCTGGCGCGGATGCTGGTCGCGGCCAACGACCACGGCGTGCTGCGCGAGATGCTGGCGATCGCGTCGTTCCTCGGCATCCAGGACCCGCGCGAGCGCCCGGCCGACCAGCGCGGCGCGGCCGACGCGGCGCACGCCGAGTTCGCCGACCCGAAGTCCGAGTTCGTCGGCATCGTCAAACTGTGGGACGCCTACCACGAGGCCAGCGAGGCGATGACCCAGTCGCAGCTTCGCAAGTGGGCCGACAAGCACTTCCTCGGCTTCCTGCGGCTGCGCGAATGGCGCGAGTTGCACCGCCAGCTGAAGCTGATGAGCGAGGAACTCGGCTGGTCGATCGATCGCGGCGGCGAGGCGATGGCACGCGGGGCCGCGAGCGCCGGGCCCGGGACGGCGACACTGGCCCCCGCGGACCGGCGCCACCGACGCCGCGGACGGGAGCAGAAGCCAAGCGGGCGCGACGCGCATGACACTGGTGCGCCGCCCCCGTCCCGCGCCAGCGCCGCGCCATCCGCCGCCGTAGCCGCGCCGTCCGCGCCGCCGCGCGGCGGCGACCACCACTACGCCGACCTGCACCGCGCGCTGATCGCCGGGCTGCCGACCCAGATCGGCCTGCGCGGCGACCGCGGCGTCTACGACGGGCCGCGCGGGCGCAAGTTCCAGCTGTTTCCCGGCTCACCGCTGGCGAAGAAGCCGCCGCCGTGGGTGCTATCGGCGACGCTGCTCGACACCGAGCGCGTGTGGTCGATGACCAACGCGGCGATCGAGCCGGAGTGGGCGATCGACGAGCTGCCGCACCTGCTGGCGCGACGGCACTTCGACCCGCACTGGGCGCGCTCGCAGGGGCGCGTGGTCGGCGCCGAGCAGATCAGCCTGTTCGGGCTGGTGCTCGCGCCCAAGCGCCCGGTGCACTACGGCGCGCTGTTCCCCGAGGAGAGCCGGGCGATCTTCG
Organism: Cognatilysobacter tabacisoli; assembly: GCF_003586305.1. GTDB lineage: Bacteria > Pseudomonadota > Gammaproteobacteria > Xanthomonadales > Xanthomonadaceae > Cognatilysobacter_A > Cognatilysobacter_A tabacisoli. The sequence continues at coordinate 866,129 of NZ_KZ987400.1, forward strand.
CGCGCGACGCGCTGGTCACCGGCGAGATCAACACGCGCAGCGCGTTCGTCGCGCGCAACCGGGCGACGCTGGCGAAGGCGCTGGAGGAAGAGGCCAAGCAGCGCCGCGCCGGGCTGGTCGTCGACGAGGAGTGGATGGCGCAGTGGTACCTCGACCGGCTGCCCGACCACGTGCACAACGCGCAGGCGCTCGACGCCTGGGTCGCGAAGCTGCCGGCCGAGCAGAAGGCGGCGCTGGAATGGTCGCTCGACGACCTGCTGGTGGCCGACGAGACCGACGCCGCGCGCTTCCCGGCGTTCATCGCGCTCGGCGAGGCGCGGCTCGCGGTCACCTACCGCTTCGAGCCGGGTGCGCCCGACGACGGCATGACCGTGACGGTGCCGCTGCACCTGCTCAACGCGCTCGACGCCCAGCGGCTCGGCTGGCTGGCGCCGGGCTTCATCGCCGACAAGGCCGCCGCGCTGATCAAGTCGCTGCCGAAGGCATTGCGCCGCAACTTCGTGCCGGCGCCGGACTTCGCCCGCGCGTTCGCGCAGGCGCATCCGCAGCCGAGCGGCGACGCGATCACCGGCGAGCTCGCGCGGTTCCTGCACAAGCTGACCGGCGTGGCGATCACCGGCGCGGACTTCGACGAGTCCGCGCTGGAGCCGCACCTGCGCGCGAACCTGCGGCTGCTCGACGCGCCCGGCCGCGACGGCAGGTCGCGCGCGGTGCTCGGCGAATCGCGCGACCTCGACGACCTGCGCGCCCGCTTCGGCGCGCGCGCCGCGCAGGCGTTCGCGGCCAAGGCCGCCGACGGGCTGGCGCGGCAGGGGCTGGTGGCGTTCCCGGAAGCGCGCGTGCCCGAGTCGGTGCCGGGCGTCGGCGGCGTGCCGGCCTACCCCGCGCTGCACGACGACGGCGATTCGGTCTCGCTGCGCGTGCATGCCGAACGCGAGGTGGCGCAGCGCGAGCACCCGCGCGGCGTGCGCCGGCTGCTGCAGCTCGCGCTCGCCGACAAGCTGCGGCAGGCGCGCAAGCAGCTGCCGATCGGGCCGAAGACGGGCCTGCTGTACGCGGCGATCGAGTCGCATGCGCCGCGCGCCGACGGGCTCAAGGACGGCGACCGGCTGCGCGCCGACCTGGTCGACGGCGCGTTCGACGCGCTCACGCGCGAGGGGCTGGACGGGATCCGCGACGCGGACGCGTTCGCGGCGCGGCGTGAGGCGGTCGGCAAGGGGCTGTTCCCCGAGGCGACGGTCCGGCTTCGGCAGGCCGAGGCGATCCTCGCGGCCGTGGCCGAGGCCCGGGCGAAGCTCGACTCGCCGCTGATGGGTTGGGCCAGCGGCAACCTCGACGACCTGCGTGCGCACCTGGCGACGCTGACGCCGCCGGGGTTCCTGCGCGACGTGCCGGCCGACGCGCTGCGCGACTACCCGCGCTACCTGAAGGCCCTGGCGCTGCGCGGCGAGCGCGCGCTGCGCGACCCGACCCGCGACCAGGCGCGGATGCTCGAGCTCAAGCCGTTCGCCGACGCGCTGTCGGAAGCCACCGCGTCGGGCGCGGCCAACGATCCGGAGTGGCAGGCGCTGCGCTGGGACCTCGAGGAGCTGCGCGTGCAGCTGTTCGCGCAGGAGCTCGGCGCCCGCGCGGGCATCTCGCCGAAGAAGCTGGCGACGCGGCTGGCGCAGCTGCGCCAGCGCGCTACTTGACCCGGCGCACCTTCGCGCGGTTGGTCTGGCCGTCGACCTTCAGGTACCAGGCCCCGAGCAGGCCCGGCTCGATGCGCACCGCCGGCGACTCGACGCGGTCGGTGTAGAGGCTGCCGTCGATCACGCGCCACACCTGGCCGTCGTCGAGCTCGAGGTTCGTGCCCGGCGTCCAGCCGCTGAAGCTGCCCTTGAGCCGGGCGGTGATCGCCTCGCGCGGCGGCGACTTGCGCTCGACCGCGGCCGGATCCGTCGCCGCGGCGGCCACCGCCGCCGAACGCTCGCCGCGCAGCAGTGCGTTGAGCGCCGCCAGTTCGTCGGCCGACAGCTTGTGCAGGCCCGCGGCCTGGCGCTGCTCGGCGGTGATGCGCTGCTCGATCGGGACGTAGGCGGTCTGCGCGGACGCATCCGCGCCCACGACGAGCACGGCGGCGAGGGTCAGCGACAGGGGCAGCAGGCGGCTCGACATCGGCATGTTCTCCACGGAAAGAAGGGGCTCTACTTGACGCGCTGCACGCGGGCGCGCGTGTTGTAGCCCTCGATCGACAGGTACCAGGTCTTGCCGATCACGCTGGGCTTGATCGACACGGTCGGGTTGCTCTTGCGCACGCCGGCCAGCGTCGCGCTGTCGACCTGGGTCCATACCTGGCCGTTCTCGAGCGTGTACGTGCGTCCGTTGCCGAAGCCGCGGAACTCGCCGGCGATGCGCGAGACGATCGGTTCGCTGGAGCCGAACAGCTCGAGGCCGCGGTTCTCCTCGATCACGGTCGCCTTCGCGACCTCCGCCGCCTTCGCGGTCTCGACATCGAGCTTGCGGTTCAGCCACGCGTTCAGTGCGGCCAGCTGCGCGGGCGACAGCGTGTCGACGCCGGTCGCGGCGCGCTCGGCGGCGCTCATCTGCTGCTCGATCGGCGGCGAGTCAGGCGACTGCGCCGAAGCGGCGAGGGCCGCGCCGAGCAGGGCGCAGGCAACGGCGGCGCGGAGCACGCGGAGCGTGGCGGAACGGGGCTGGGCGGACGGCATGTGCTGTTCCTCCAATCGGATGCGGGCTAGTGTAGACGCAACGCGCGCCGCGTCCCGCCGTTCACCTCCGACCCTGTCGCCCCCGCGATGAGCGCCCCCGCCGCCACCGACGTTCCACCGCCGCTGCAGCACGCCGCCGCGGCCGCGATCGCGCCGCCGCTGCGCGCGCTGCTGGGCGACGCGCTGGCGCGCCCCGGTGCGCTCGGCGATGCGCGCGATCCGCCCGACGTCGTCGCGGCGACGCTCGATGCGCTGGTCACGCTCGAAGCCGATGGCGACACCGTCGCCGCCGCGATCGTGCATGCCTACCCGGCCGTGCACGCGGCGGTGGCCGCGGCGCTCGAGCGCACCCACCCGGCCGTGGCCGCGCTCGTAGACGGCCAGCGCGCCGCGTCGCAGGTGTGGTCGCTGCATGCCGAGCAGCGCACCCAGTCCGGCAGCGAGGGCCTGCGCCGGCTGCTGCTGGCGATCGTGCGCGACCTGCGCGTGGTGCCGATCCTGCTGGCCCGGCAGCTCGCGCGCATGCGCCACGCCGACCGGCTCGACGACGACGCGCGCCGCGCGCTGGCCCGGCTCACGCGCGACATCCACGCGCCGCTCGCCAACCGGCTCGGCATCTGGCAGCTGAAGTGGGAGCTCGAGGACCTCGCGTTCCGCTACCTCGAACCGGGCACCTACCAGCAGATCGCGCGCCTGCTCGACGAGAAGCGCGGCGACCGCGAGCGCTACATCGAAGCGGTCAAGCGCACGCTGCGCGAGGCGCTGGCCGCGCAGGGGCTGCACGCGGACGTGGCCGGGCGGCCGAAGCACATCTACAGCATCTGGAAGAAGATGCAGCGCAAGGACGTGCCGATCGGCGAGCTCTACGACCTGCGCGCGGTGCGCGTGCTGGTCGACGACGTCGCCGCCTGCTACGCCGCCTTGGGCGTGGTCCACGCCACGTGGGTGCCGATCCCGAGCGAGTTCGACGACTACATCGCCCGGCCCAAGCGCAACGACTACCGCTCGCTGCACACCGCGGTGATCGGGCCGGAAGGCAAGACCCTCGAGGTGCAGATCCGCACCGCCGAGATGCACCGCCAGGCCGAACTCGGCGTCGCCGCGCACTGGAAGTACAAGGAAGGCAGCGCGCAGGCGTCGGCGGCGTTCGACCGCAAGATCGCGTGGATGCGCCGGCTGCTCGAGTCGCACGGCGAGCCCGGCCCGGGCGGCGAGGCGCAGGCGCTGGCCGGCGAGTTCGACACCGAGCTGGTCGAGGACCGCGTGTACGCGCTGACGCCGAAGGGCGAAGTGATCGACCTGCCAGCCGGCGCGACGCCGCTGGACTTCGCCTACCACGTGCACACCGAAGTCGGGCACCGCTGCCGCGGCGCCAAGGTCGACGGGCGCATCGTGCCACTCGACCACAAGCTGCGCAGCGGCGACCGCGTCGAGATCATGACGGCAAAGGTCGGCGAGCCGCGCCGCGACTGGCTGATCGCCGCGAACGGCTTCCTCGCCAGCAGCCGCTCGCGCGACAAGGTGCGCGCCTGGTTCCACAAGCTCGACCGGGCGCGCAACGAGGCCGCCGGCAAGGAGCTGCTCGACAAGGAGCTGCGCCGCCTCGGCCTGCTCGGCGCCGACCTCGCGCCGGTGCGCGAGCGCTTCAACGCCGGCAGCGACGGCGAGCTGTACGTGCTGGTCGCGCTCGGCGACGTCGGCCCGCACCAGGTCGGCCGCGCGCTGCTCGAACACGAGCGCGCGCTGACCGCGCCGGCGGTCGGCGCGCCGCTGATTCCGCTGTCGCGGCGCGCGCCGCCGCGCAAGGCCAGCGACTTCACCGTCGAGGGCGTCGGCAATTTGCTGGTGCAGCTGGCGCGCTGCTGCCAGCCGCTGCCGGGCGAACCGATCGCGGGGTACCTCACGCGCACGCGCGGGGTCAGCGTGCACCGGCCGACCTGCGCGGCGTTCCAGCGGCTTGCCGCGATCGACCCGCAGCGGGTGCTGCCGGTCGAGTGGGGGCGCAAGGGCAGCGCGTACGAGGTCGACGTCGAGGTCGTCGCGCTCGACCGCAAGTGGCTGCTGAAGGAAGTGACCAACCTGATCGCGCAGAACAACGTGCACGTCGGCAGCATCCGCAGCGAGCACGAGCGCAACGGCGCGCGGGTGCGCCTGCAGCTGGGGCTGCGCGTGTCGGATTACGGGCAGCTGTCGACCGTGCTCGGCAAGCTGGCGGGGCTGCCGGGCGTCGAGAGCGCCCAGCGCAGCCGCTGAGCCCGCACACGCCGGCGTCGTGCGCGCGCGGCGTATCCTTTCGGCAATGACGCGCCCGCCCGACACCACGCCCGACCCGCCGCCGCCACGCCGCGGCGCGCCGGCGTCCGACGGTCGCGTGGAGCCCGGCGGGGTCGACTGGGGCGACGTCGCGTTCTCTGCCTCGTCGCCCGCACGCGCGCGGCTGCGGCGCCTGCCGGCGCTCGCGTGGTCGGCCCGTGCGATCGCGATCGCGGTGCTGGTCGGGGTGCTGTTGCTGCTGGTGCTGCGCCAGCCGCTGTCGGACTGGCTGTGGCCGGACACGCGCGGCCAGCAGCTGCGCGCCGACGCGGCGCAGGCGCTGGCCGAAGGGCGGCTCACGGCGCTCGACGGCCGCGGGGCGCGGGAGCTGTACGAGGCCGCGCTGGCGCTCGATCCGGACCGTCCCGACGCGCGCGAGGGCCTGGCCCGCGTCGGCGAGGCCGCGCTCGCCAAGGCCCGCGCCGACCTCGCCGCGCGCCGCTACGCCGACGCGCACGCCGCGCTGGCGCTGGCGCGCGAGCTCGCGGTGCCGCGCGCGCGCACCGACGCACTCGCCCGCGAACTGCGCGAGCGCGAAGCCGCCGACGCGGGCATCGACGAGCTGCTGGCGAAGGCCGGTGCTGCGCGCGCGGCCGGGCGCTACGACGGCGCGCCCGACAGTGCGCTGGCGCTGTACCAGCGCGTCCTCGAACTGCAGCCGGCGCGGAACGAGGCGCTCGAAGGGCGCGAGGACACGCTGGCGGACCTGCTGCAGCTGGCGCGCGCCGACCTCGAACGTGGCGAGCTCGCCGCCGCCGCCGCGATCGTGCGGCGCGCGCAGGCGGTCGATGCCGGCCACGTGGACCTGCCGGACACGCTCGACGCGCTGGCGCGCGCGGTCGAACGGCGGCGCGCGAACGCCGACGCCGCCCTGCGCCGCAGCCGCCTCGCCGCCGCGCTCGCCGGCTACCGCGCCGTGCTGGCCGCCGCCCCGGACGATGCGGACGCCGCGCGCGGGATCCTGCGCGTCGGCGGCGCCTACGCGCGGCGCAGCGAGCGGCTGTCGTCCGATTTCGATTTCGACGGCGCGGCCGCGGCGCTGCGGATCGCCGAGTCGCTCGCGCCGGACGCATCGGCCACCTCTGCGGCGCGCCAGCACCTGCAGCGCGCCCGTCGCGCGCAGGCGCGCCTGGGCGGGGAGTTGCCGACCGCCGAACGCCGGCGTCGACTGGCGGAGCTGCTGCGAGATGCCGCCGAGGCGGAGTCGCGCGGCGACCTGCTGTCACCGCCGGGCGAGAGCGCCTACGACCGGCTGCGCGCGGCCCGCGCGATCGCCCCGCAGGACCGGCGCGTGCGCGCCGCCTCGGCGCGACTGCTGCCGGCCGCGCGCGCGTGCTTCGACCGCGAGCTGCGCGGCAACCGGCTGCAGCGCGCGCGCGAGTGCCTCGACGCGCGGCAGGTGCTGGAAGGCGAGAGTGCCGGCTGGCGCGAGGACCGCCGCCGGCTCGCGCAGCGCTGGATGGCGGTCGGCGACGAGCGCCTCGGCGCCGGCGAGGTGGCTGCCGCGCAGGCCGCGCTCGCGTCGGCGCGGGCCCTGGACCCGGATGCCCCGGGGCTGGACGAGTTCGCCGAGCGGCTGCGCGCGGCGCGTTCGGCGGCCGAGCCCTAGCGCTCGTCCCCGCGCATCAGCACGCGGCGCACCACGTCCCGCGCCGCATCGAACGAGAAGTGCTCGGCGACGTTCCTCAGCCCGTTGGCGGCCAGCCGCTGCCACCGCGCCTCGTCGCCGTAAAGCGCGACGACGGCGTCGGCGAAGGCCTCCGGAGCGTCGGCGACCGCCACGTCGACGCCATCGCGCAGGTGCATGCCCTCGATCGCGCACGATGTCGCCACGACCGGCTGCCCGTGCGCCATGCTCAGGTTGACCTTGCCCTTGACCCCGGCGCCGAAGCGCAATGGCGCGACGGCGACGCGCGCCCCGTCCATGTACGGCGCCAGGTCGGGTACGTGGCCGTGCATGTGCACGCCGGGCGACGCGGCCAGCGCGGCGACCTCGGCCGGCACGTCGCCGCCGATGCAGTGGAAGCGCGCGTCCGGCAGGCGCGCGCGCACGCGCGGCCAGATCTCCGCGACGAACCAGCGCACCGCGTCGACGTTCGGCGGGTGGCGGAAGCCGCCGACGAAGACCACGTCCGCGCGCTCGGCGAAGGGTCGCCCCGGGCCGCTGACGCGGTGCAGGTTCGACAGCACCTCGACGCGCGCGCCCGGCGCGTCCGCGGCGAGCAGCTCGCGCTCGGCCGCGCTGACGACCAGCGTCGCGTCGCTGCGCGCGATCACGTCGAGCTCCGCCGCGCGGGTGCGCTCGGCCGCGCGCCGGGCCGCGGCGTCGCCGGCCAGTTCGGCCGCGCGTCGTTCGCGCAGGTAGTGCAGATCGACGCTGTCGAACACCACGCGCGCCTGCGGCGCGTGCCGGCGCAGCAGCGGCAGCAGTCCGCGCAGCAGGTGGTGGCGGCTGACGACGACGGTGTCGAAGCGCGAACCGTGCGCGTGCAGCCAGGCCGGCAGCGACGCCAGGTAAGGCGCGTACCACGCTTCGACTCCGAGCCGCTGCAGCGCGGCGGTGGCCTCGCCGGCGTGGGCGCAATCGGCGGGCACGAACGTCACCTGCGCGCCTTCGTCGACCAGCAGCGCGAGCAGGTGGTGCAGCCGCAGCGACGCCGAATCGCGGTCCGGGCGCGGCGCCTCGGCGTCGATCAGCAGCACGCGCGGCGCGGGCCGGCGCGCCAAGGCGTCGAGCGGGTCGCTGCCGGGGGCCGCGTGGCCGGCCAGCAGCGCCGCCCACTTGTCGGCGAACACTGCGCGGTTGCGCACCTGGGAGGCCTTGGGGCCGGTGCGGGTGTCGGTGCCGCCGCTGGTGCCCTCGTCGTGGACGACGCGCGCGGCCGGCTGCACCAGCGTGCGCAGCCCGCGAGCGCGGATCGCGAAGGCCAGGTCGGTGTCCTCGTAGTACGCCGGCGCGTAGCGCGTGTCGAAGCCGCCCAGCTCCAGGAACAGGGCGCGCGGCACCGCGATCGCCGCGCCGGACGCGTAGTCGACGTCGCGCAGGCAGGCGAAGCGCGGGTCGTCCGGCGCCTCGAACCGTCCGACGTTGGCGGCGCTGCCGTCGCGGAACACGACGCCGCCGGCCTCCTGCAGCCGTCCGTCGGGGTACAGCAGCTGCGCGCCGACCAGGCCGGCGTTCCGGTGCGCTTCGAACGTCGCCAGCAGCGCGTCGAGCCAGCCCGGCTGCGGCACGGTGTCGTTGTTGAGCAGCACCAGGAACTCGCCGCGGGCGAGCGCGGCGCCGTCGTTGCACGCGGCGATGAAGCCGCCGTTGGCCGCGCGCCGGTGGTAGCGCAGCCCGTTGACCTGCGCCATCCACGCCGCCGTGTCGTCGCTCGAGCCGTCGTCGACGACGATCGTTTCGATCGCGGCGGCCGGCGGGTGCGCGGCGAGCGCGCGCAGGCACGCCAGCGTGTGCGCGACGTGGTTGAACACCGGGATCACGACGCTGGCGCGCGGCGCCGCCGAGTGCGGCAGCGCGAACGGCGCGAACGGGGCGTGGGCGGGCAGGTAGAGCGACGGGCGCCGCGAGGCGGGCACCGGGCGGAACTGCCGCAGCACGCGTCGCCACGTGGACCCGAGCCCGCGGGTGCGCAGGCTGGTCAAGCCGCGGTGGAACAGGCCCGTGCTCCGGTCGATCAGGAAGCGGACCTCGCTCCAGGACAATCGCATCGAGTCACGCTCCGGCTGGGGCTGGGCGCGGCGGTGCTGAACCCCGCGCGAATTCGGTGTGGTGCCGCGGCAGGCGCCGCGGGCGCCTGCGCTAGACTCGCGGGCACTCGGGCAACGCCCGGCCATTGTCGCACCCCGTGGCCCGCATCGATTACGACGAAGACGACTCCGCCGACGATTCCTCCGCGCCGCAGTGGCGCCGCCGCGTCGTCACGTGGGCGCTCGCCGCGATCGGCCTCGGCCTGGGTTTCCTGATCCCGTACACGCTGTACCTCAACCACGAGGTCGGCGAGCGCTTCGGCCAGCTGCGCTGGCAGATCCCGACCCGCGTCTACGCGCGGCCGCTGGAGCTCGCGCCCGGCGTCGCGCTGGACGCCTCGACGCTGAAGACCGAACTCGACGCGGCGTCCTACCACCCCGGCGACGGCGTCCGCGAAGGCACCTACTCGCGTGACGGCGGCCGCTGGCGGATCTCCAGCCGCGGGTACAACGACGTCGACGGCCGCGTGGCCCCGCGCCGGATCGAGGTGGTGCTGTCCGGCGGCCGCGTCGCCGGCCTGCGCGACGCCGGCCGCCGCCAGGCGATCAAGACCGCGCGGCTCGATCCGGCGCGCATCGCCACGCTCTACGGCCAGAAGCAGGAAGAACGGCGGCTGGTGCGCATCGAGGAAGTGCCGGAGCTGCTGGTCACCGGCCTGCAGGCGGTCGAGGACCGCGACTTCAACCGGCACATGGGCATCGACCTGGGCGGCATGCTGCGCGCGGCGTGGGTCAACCTGCGCTCGGGCGAGGCGCGCCAGGGCGCCAGCACGCTGACCCAGCAGCTCGCGCGCAGCGGCCTGCTCGGCATCGGCCGCGAGCAGACGCTGCGGCGCAAGGGCAACGAGATCCTCTACGCGATGCTGATCGAGGCGCGCTACGACAAGCGCACGATCCTCGAGGCCTATCTCAACCAGGTCTACCTGGGCCAGCGCGGCGCGCAGGCGATCCACGGCGTCGCCGCGGCCGCCGAGTTCTGGTTCGGCCGCGACCTGCGCGACCTCAACACCGAGCAGGTCGCGCTGCTGGTCGGCATCGTCCGTGGCCCATCGCACTACGACCCGCGCCGCAACCCGGAGCGCGCGCTGGAGCGCCGCAACTTCGCGCTCGGCGAGTTCCACGAGACCGGGCTGATCGACGACAAGGAGTACCAGCGCGCGTTGAAGGCGCCGCTGGGCGTGACCAAGAACCCCGGCAGCAACGCGGCCAACCGCTTCCCGGCGTACGTCGACCTGGTGCGCCGCCAGCTGGCCCGCGACTACCCGGCCGACGCGCTGGCCGGCGCCGGGCTCAGCGTCATGAGCGGCATGTCGCCGGCGGCGCAGGGCCAGGCCGAAGGCGCCGTCGCGCGTACGCTCAAGAGCCTCGACGGCCGCCGCCGCCCGCCGCTGCAGGCCGGCGTGGTCGTCACCGACGTCGACAACGGCGAGGTCGTGGCCGTCGTCGGCAGCCGCAACGCCAGCGAGCATGGCTTCAACCGCGCGGTCGAGGCGCAGCGCCCCGTCGGCTCGCTGGTCAAGCCGTTCGTCTATCTGCTGGCGCTCGCGCAGCCGGATCGCTACTCGCTGGCGAGCTGGGTCGACGACAGCCCGGTGACGGTCAAGCTCGGCGACGGCAAGAGCTGGAAGCCGGGCAACTCCGACGGCCGCAGCCACGGCACCGTGCGCCTGATCGACGCGCTCGCGCAGTCTTACAACCAGTCGACGGTGCGGGTCGGCATGCAGGTCGCGCCCGAGCGCATCGCCGACTTGATGCGCACCCTGTCGGGCATCGAGGCCGAGGCCAACCCGTCGCTGATCCTCGGCGCGGTCGACCAGAGCCCGTACGCGATGGCGCAGCTGTACCAGTTCCTCGCGTCCGGCGGGCAGATCCAGCCGCTGCACGCCGTGCGCGGCGTGCTCGACGCCGACGGCAAGGCGGTCAAGCGCTACGACACGGCGCCCGCGCCGGCGCAGGAGGGCGACGCGATCGCCGCGCGCCTGATCACGATCGCGCTGCAGCAGGCCGTCACCGGCGGCACCGCGCGCCAGCTGGTCGGCGACGGGCTCGGCCGGCTGCAGCCGGCCGGCAAGACCGGTACCAGCAACGACGGCCGCGACAGCTGGTTCGCCGGCTGGACCGGGGACCACCTCGCGGTGGTGTGGGTCGGCAACGACCAGAACCAGTCGACCGGCCTGTACGGCGCCACCGGCGCGATGCGGGTGTGGTCGTCGCTGTTCGCCCGGCTGCCGAGCGCGCCGCTCGAGGTCGGCGACGACGGCCTCGACTGGCAGTGGGTGATCGGCTCCAACACCACCAACGCCGACTGCGCCGGCGCGCGCCGCTTCGCGTTCGTCGCCGGCTTCGCGCCCGACTACGCGCCGTGCCCGCAGCCGCAGCCGGTGGCGCCGCGCGACGACGAGGACGGCGGCTGGCGCGACTGGTTCGGCTTCGGCGACCGCGAGGCGCCGCGCGATCCGGCCACCGAGCCGCCGCCGGCGGACGAGCAGCCGTGATCCGCGCGCTGGTCGCCACCGCGATGGCCGCTGCGCTCGCGGCGTGCGCGACTGCGCCGCCCGCGTCGACCGCGCGCACGGCGCTTGCGGACGGCACTACGCCGGCGCAGATGGTCGCGATCATCCGCGGCACCGCGGTGGCGGCGGCCGATGAGCTGGACGTGCAGCCGATCCGCGACCCCGAGGTCGAGGACCTGCGCCAGCAGGCGATCGCGAAGGAGCGGGCCGGCGACATGGAGGCCGCGGCCGCCGCGCTCGACGCCGCGCTGGCCATCGTTCCCGACGACCCGGCGGTGCTGCAGGAGCGGGCCGAGGCGGCCCTGCTGCTATGGGATTTCGACGGCGCGCAGTCGCGCGCCGAACGTGCGCTGGCACTGGGCGGCAAGGTCGGCCCGCTGTGCCGCCGCCACTGGGCGACGGTCGAGCAGGTCGGCAATGCCCGCCTGGCCGATGCGCTTGCCGCGGCCACCGCGCCGCGGGCGAAGGCCGATGCGCTCGCCGCTGCGCAGGCCGCAGCAACGCAGGCCCGCGCGCTGGTGGCGCGCGCGCTGCGCGAACGCGACGCCTGCACCGTCGGCGCCGCCCCGCGGTACTGAGCGATGACCGCCAGCCGATTGGCCGACGCCAGCCGCGCCGCGCTGGGCGCGGACGGCGAGCTTGCGCGCGCGCTGCCCGGCTTCGCGGTGCGCGAGGCGCAGCAGGACCTGACCGCGGCGATCGCTGACGCCTTCGACGCGCGCGGGTCGCTGCTGGCCGAGGCCGGCACCGGCACCGGCAAGACCTATGCGTACCTGGTGCCGGCGCTGCTGTCGGGCCGCAAGACCATCATCTCGACCGGCACGCGCGCGCTGCAGGACCAGCTGTTCCACCGCGACCTGCCGCGCGTGCGCGACGCGCTCGGCGTGGGCCTGAAGTCGGCGCTGCTGAAGGGCCGGGCCAACTACCTGTGCCTGTACCGGATGAAGCAGGCGCAGGGCGAGGCGCGCTTCCCGACCCGCGACCATGCCGCGCAGTTCCAGCGCATCGTCGCGTGGTCCGGCCGCACGCGGATGGGCGACCTGGCCGAGCTCGAGGCGCTGCCCGACGACTCGCCGCTGGTGCCGATGGTCACCAGCACCGCCGAGAACTGCCTCGGCAGCGAGTGCCCGTTCTTCGGCGACTGCTTCGTCGTCCAGGCGCGCCAGCGCGCGCAGGCGGCCGACATCGTGGTCGTCAACCACCACCTGCTGCTCGCCGACCTGGCGCTGAAGCAGGAGGGTTTCGGCGAGATCCTGCCGGGTGCGCAGGCCTTCGTCGTCGACGAGGCCCACCAGCTGCCGGACCTGGCGGCGCAGTTCTTCGGCGAGAACCTCAGCGCGCGCCCGCTGGTGGAGCTGGCCCGCGACGCGCTGACCGAGTGCCGGCAGGTGCCGTCCGCGCTGGCCAGCGTGCAGGAGCCGGCGCGCGAGCTCGAGCACTGCGTGCGCGCGCTGCGTGCGGCAATGGACCCGCTGCCGCTGCGCGGGACGCGCCAGCGCGCCGGCGAGCTGCCCGAGGTCGAGGACGCGTTCGATGCGATCGCGTCGGCGCTGCAGCGGCTGCAGGCCGTGCTCGCGCCGCTGGCGCCGGCGGCGCCGGGGTTCGACGGCTGTCTGGCGCGCGCGCGCGAGTTCGAGGCGCGCCTGCAGCGCTGGCGCGGCGACGGCACCGACGCGCCTTCCGATGCCGCATCCACCGACGGGCCCGAAGCGCACCGGGATTCCGCTGCGACGGCGGACGCGCACGGCGGCCTCGACGGCCGTTCCGCCGGCGACCGCGCGGCGCGCCGCGACGCCGGCAGCGTGCTCTGGTACGAGCTGACCGCGCGCGGCTTCCGCCTCAGCCGCACGCCGCTCGACGTGTCGACGCCGCTGGCCGAGCACCGCGCGCGCTCGCAGGCGGCCTGGGTGTTCACGTCGGCGACGCTGGCGGTCAACGGCCGGTTCGAGCACTACGCGATCAAGCTCGGCCTGCCGCTGGGCGGCGCGTCGCCGACGCGGACGCTGCTGGTGCCGAGCCCGTTCGACTGGCCGTCGCAGGCGCTGTGCTACCTGCCGCGCGGCCTGCCGGACCCGACCGTGCGCCACTACAACGAGAGCATGGTCGACAAGGTGCGGCCGGTGCTCGAGGCGTCGGGCGGGCGCGCGTTCGTGCTGTTCGCTTCGCACCGCGCCCTGCGCGAAGCCGCCGAGCTGCTGCGCGATGGCCCGTGGCCGCTGTTCGTGCAGGGCGAAGCGCCGCGCTCGGTGCTGCTCGAGCGCTTCCGCGCGTCGGGCAACGGCGTGCTGCTCGGCGCGGCGAGCTTCCGCGAGGGCGTCGACGTCGCCGGCGACGCGCTCAGCGTCGTCGTCATCGACAAGCTGCCGTTCGGCGCGCCCGACGACCCGGTGTTCGAAGCGCGGCTGGACGCGATCCGGCGCGCCGGCGGCAACCCGTTCCGCGACGAGCAGCTGCCGCAGGCGGTGATCGCGCTGAAGCAGGGCGCCGGGCGGCTGATCCGCAGCGTCGGCGACCGCGGCGTGCTCGTGCTGTGCGACCCGCGGCTGGTGTCGAAGAGCTACGGCAGCGTGTTCCTCAACTCGCTGCCACCGCTGCCCCGCAGCCGTCAGCTCGGCGACGTCGCGGCGTTCTTCGCGGCGCCGGGGGCGCCCGCGTCGCTAGAATTTGCCGGCGACGCCGCGCCGGCGGCGACCCCGGAGACTTCGGCATGAGCGAGCCTAAACCCCGCGTCCACGGCCTCGGCGGCGTGTTCTTCAAGGCCGACGATCCGGCCGCGCTGGCGGCGTGGTACCAGCGCCACCTCGGCGTCGGTGTGGAAGGCTGGGGCGGGGCGATGTTCCCGTGGCGGCGCGACGACACCGGCGAGCGCGCCTACACCGTGTGGTCGCCGTTCAAGGCCGAGACCAAGTATTTCGAGCCGAGCGACAAGCCCTACATGCTGAACTTCCGCGTCGACGACCTCGATGCCGTGCTGGCGGCGCTGCGCGAGGAAGGCTGCCGCGTGCTCGACCGACGCGAGGACGGCGAGCAGGGCCGGTTCGGCTACGTCGTCGACCCCGAAGGCATGCTGGTCGAGCTGTGGCAGCCGAACCCGAACGACCCCGCCGTGGTCGCGGCCGAATGAAGCTGCTCGCGTTCGAGACCGCCACCGAGGCCTGCTCGGTCGCGCTGTGGATCGATGGCGAGGTGCGCGAGCGCTTCGAGCTCGCCCCGCGCCGCCACGCCGAACTGTCGCTGCCGTGGGCCGAGGCGCTGCTGGCCGAGGCCGGCGTCGCGCGGCGCCAGCTCGACGTCATCGCGGTCGGGCGCGGGCCCGGCGCGTTCACCGGCGTGCGGCTGGCGATCGCGCTGGCGCAGGGCATCGCGCTGGCGCTCGATCGGCCGGTGGTCGCGGTCTCGACGCTGGCCGCGCTCGCGCAGCCCGGGACCGCGCCGCGGGTACTCGCGGCAATCGACGCGCGGATGGGCGAGGTCTACGCCGGCGCGTTCGAGCGCGTCGACGGCGCGTTGCGCCCGCTCGGGGCGGAAACCGTGGCGGCGCCCGACGCGGTCGCGCTGCCCGACGGCGTCGACTGGACCGGCGTCGGCACCGGCTTCGGCGCGGTCGACGGTGCGCTGGCGACGCGGCTGCGCGATCGGCTGGCGTCGATCGATGCGGCCGCGCTGCCGCACGCGGCCGACGTGGCGCGGCTCGCGGTCCAGGCGCACGCGCGCGGCGAGTCGGTGTCCGCCGACCGGCTCGAGCCGGCGTACCTGCGCAACCACGTGGCGCTGACCCTGGCCGAGCAGCAGGCCCTGCGCGCCAGCAAGCGCTGACGAACGCGCCGTCGGCTAGTCGTCGACCAGCCCGCCCTCGGGCAGGAACTGCCAGGTGCGGGTGACGTGCAGGATGTCGGGGTCGTCCTCGGTCCGCGGCAGCGGCGGGTACGGCTCGGCCAGCCGCGCGATGCGCAGCGCGGAGTCGTCGAGCAGGCGCACGCCGCTGGACTGGATGATGTCGGCGCGCTCGACGCTTCCGTTTCGCCGCACCGCCACGCTGATCACCACCTGCCCCTGCAGGCGGCGCCGGCGCGCCTCGTCGGGGTAGTTGAGGTTGCCGACCCGCTCGACCCGGTCGACCCAGTCGCGCAGGTAGGCCGCCCACGCGTATTCCTGGGTGCTGGCGGAGACGAACTTGCGCTTCGGCCGCTTGGCGTAGCGCTCGGAGCGCATGTGGATCTCGGCCGCGAGCCGCGCCATCTGCATGTCGCGTTCGATTTTCTCGCGCCCGACCGGAAGCGGCCGCTCGGCCGGCGTCTGGGTCGCGCGCGCGCTGTCGGTCACGGCCTGGCCGCGGGTGCTGCTGACGACGCGCGCCTGCGGCGGAGGCTGCCTGGCCGGCGCCTGCGCCTGCAGCGCGCGCGGCGCGATGCCGGGGGTCGGCAGCGGCGCTTCGCCGGACTGCGCTTCGCGCGGGCGGGTGCTCTTGTCGTGCTCGCCGCCGCCCTGGTTGCTGGCCTGGGCGAGGAAGTCGGCCTGGGCCGGCGTCAGCGGGGACGAGGTCTCGGTCAGGATGACGTCCAGCGTCGGCAGCACCGGCGCCGCGCTCTCGATCGCGTAGCCGACGCCGAGCACGAAGATGCCGTGCACCAGCACCGACAGCACCATCGTGGCGCTGAAGCGCTGGTTCTCGCTGACGGATGGAGCGGGGGGCGCGACTGCGCTCATGCGGTGCCGGAAATGCGTGCCTCGATCGCGTCGAACAGTGTGCCGGCGATGTTCAGGCCGAACTGTGCGTCCAGTTCCCGGATGCAGGTCGGGCTGGTGACGTTGACCTCGGTCAGGTAGTCGCCGATCACGTCCAGGCCAACGAACAGCATGCCGCGGCGGACCATGTCGGGGCCGACCTGCGCGGCGATCCAGCGGTCGCGGTCGGTCAGCGGCCGGCCCTCGCCGCGCCCGCCGGCGGCGAGGTTGCCGCGGAACTCGTCGCCCTGCGGGATCCGCGCCAGGCAGTAGTCGACGGGCTGGCCATCGACCAGCAGGATGCGCTTGTCGCCCTCGGTGATCTCGGGCAGGTAGCGCTGGGCCATCGCCAGGTGCACGCCGTTGCCGGTGAGGGTCTCGAGGATCACGTTGGTGTTCGGGTCGCCGGCGCGGGCGCGGAAGATCGACCGTCCGCCCATGCCGTCGAGGGTCTTCAGCACCGCATCGCCGTGCTCGGCGACGAAAGCCTTGAGCTCGCCGGCGTCGCGGCTGACCAGCGTCGGCGGGCAGCACTGCGGAAACTCGAGCGCGGCGAGCTTCTCGTTCATGTCGCGCAGGCCCTGCGGGTCGTTGACGACCAGCGCGCCGGCGCGCTGCGCCAGGCCCAGCACCTGCGTGTCGTGCACGTAGTTCGGGTCGACCGGCGGGTCGATCCGCATCAGCACCACCTGGCCCGGTCCGAACTCGAGCGAACGCCACGCGCCGAGGGTGAACCACGACGCCTTGGCATCGCGCACCGACAGGTCGGCCACTTGCGCGCGGGCGCGTCCTCCGGCGACGGAGAGGCCGCCGGGACGCACGTAATGGAGGCGGTGGCCGCGGCGCTGGGCCTCCAGCAGCATGGCGAAGGTCGAGTCCTTGACGATCTTGATCGACTCGATCGGGTCCATCACGACGACGACGTCGAACGGCATGGGCGACTCGCGCGGAAAGGTGGCGCGATGGTAGCAGCCGGACCCCTCGCAGCCGTTGCGCCAAAACGCATTCAGCTTTCCGCGCCGGACATCGCGAGCTTGACAGTGCGCGCCCGGCTTGGAATAAAGGACGCCTTACGCGATGCGTCGCGACAGCGCGGCGCTCGCCCGGGGGAAAGAACGAATGATCGACGAGGGTCGCAACGGCAGCCTCGACGGGTTGAAGGTCATGGTCATCGATGACTCCAAGACCATCCGTCGAACCGCCGAAACCTTGCTCAAGCGCGAAGGGTGTGACGTGGTGACGGCGACCGACGGGTTCGAGGCGCTGGCCAAGATCGCCGACCAGCACCCGCAGATCATCTTCGTCGACATCATGATGCCGCGGCTGGACGGGTACCAGACCTGCGCATTGATCAAGAACAACCAGCTTTTCAAGGGCACGCCCGTCATCATGCTGTCGTCCAAGGACGGCCTGTTCGACAAGGCCCGCGGCCGTATCGTCGGGTCCGAGCAGTACCTGACCAAGCCGTTCACCCGTGAAGAACTACTGGACGCCATTCGCAAGCACGTCAACGCCTGACCGGGGGGTAAGGCATCCATGGCACGCATTCTCCTGATCGAGGACTCGCCGACTGATACGGCGGTCCTCACCCAGCTGCTCGAACGTCACGGCCACCAGGTCCTGGCGTCCGGCAGCGCCGAAGACGGCATCGATGCGTGCAAGCGCGAGCGACCGGACCTGGTCCTGATGGACGTGGTCCTGCCCGGCATGAACGGCTTCCAGGCCACCCGCGCGCTGTCGCGGGACGAGGCGACCAAGGCCATCCCGGTGCTGATCGTCAGCACCAAGGGTATGGACGCCGACAAGGCCTGGGGCATGCGCCAGGGCGCCCGCGACTACATCGTCAAGCCGCCGCGCGAGGACGAACTGATCGCGCGCATCAACGCGCTGCTCGGCCACTGAGCGCAGTCGCATGAGCACGACCCCGTTCGAGGTGCTGGCCGATTACGAACGCCGCAGCCTCGCGCACGTGGCCGGCCTGCCCGAGCAGCTCGACGCGCCCGGCCTGTGGCGCGGCGTCGGCTTCCGCATCGGCGCACACCGGCTGGCGTCGGGCTTCGGCGAGGTCGTCGAGATCCTGCCGATGCCGACCGTCACCGCCGTGCCCGGCGCGCAGCCGTGGATGCTCGGCGTGGCCAACGTCCGCGGCAACCTGCTGCCGATCGTCGACCTCAAGCAGTTCCTGCAGGGCGAGCGCACGGTGCTGCACGAGAGCCAGCGCGTGCTGCTGGTGCGCCAGCCCGGCGGCGACGTCGCCGTGCTGGTCGACGAGCTGTTCGGCCAGCGCAGCTTCCACGAGGAGCAGCTGACCGGCACCGAGGCCATGGCCGAAGGCCGTTTCGCGCATTTCATCGACCGGGCGTATCGCCTGGACGACCACACGTGGGGGATCTTCAGCCTCGAACGGCTGGCCCGCACGCCCGAATTCCGTCAAGCCGCAGCGTAGGCGGCACCGCAGCGCACCCTGAGGTCGAACCATGAGCACTATCCAGAACTCCGTCGCCGGCAAGGCCCGCTCCCTCGGCGTCAACACGTGGTTGATCGTGCTGGGCATCGCGGTGGTCATCTTCGGCCTGAACACCGGCTACGCGACGTGGAAGGCCGCGCGCCTCGGCGGCGCCGGCTCGGCGGCGGCGAACCTGCAGGTGAACTCGCAGCGGCTGGCGGTGCAGGCCGGCGAGGCGGTCGGCGGCGACAAGGAGGCGTTCGAGGTCTTCAAGGCCACCAAGGCCGAGATCGACGGCGACATCGCCCAGCTCAACAGCAACTTCGGCACCACCACCGGCGTGTCCGGCCCGATCAAGACCGTCAGCGACACCTGGGCGCCGCTGAAGACCAGCGCCGAGCAGGTCGCGGCGAGCGAGGCCGCGGTCGTCGGCCTGGCCGCGAACGCCGACAGCTTCTCCGGCCGCGTGCCGCAGCTGCAGGCGCGCCTGGACGAACTGGTGCGCGCGATGTCGACCAGCGGGTCGCCGTCGTCGCAGGTCTACATCGCCCTGCGCCAGGTCGTGCTGTCGGGAACGATGGCCCGCCGCATCACCGAAATCCGCGCCGGCGGCAGCGGCGCGCCGCTCGCCGGTGAAGCCCTCGGCCGCGACGCGGCGGTGTTCGGCAACGTGCTGACCGGCCTGCGCAAGGGCGACGCCGCGTTCGGCGTCACCCCGCTGACCAACGGCAGCGCGCTGGCGGCACTCGGCCAGGCCGAGACGCTGTGGCTGGAGATGAAGAAGGACCTCGACGCGATCTCGGCCAGCTCGCAGAACCTGTTCCGCGCGCAGTCGTCGGCCGAGTCGATCACCGCCGGCTCGGGCAAGCTGCTCAACGACAGCAAGGAGCTGTTCGAGGCGTTCACCGCCTTCGGCTCGCTGAAGGACACCAGCATCCTCGGCAACCTGTGGATCTCGATCCTGTCCGGTATCGCCGCGCTGATCGCGATCGCCGGCCTGCTGTTCTCGCTGAACCGCGCGCAGCAGGCTCGCTACCAGACCACCAAGGAACTCAACGACCGCAACCAGGAGGCGATCATGCGCCTGCTGGACGAGATGGGCTCGCTCGCAGAAGGCGACCTCACCGTGAAGGCGACGGTGACCGAGGACATGACCGGCGCGATCGCCGACTCGATCAACTTCGCCGTCGAGCAGCTGCGCAGCCTGGTGCAGACGATCACCGACACCTCGGTACAGGTCGCCGCCAGCGCGCAGGAAACGCAGGCCACCGCGATGCAGCTGGCCGAGGCCGCGCAGCACCAGGCCGCCGAGATCAACACCGCGTCCGACCGCATCAGCGAGATGGCGGCCAGCATCAACCAGGTGTCGCGCAACTCGGCCGAATCGGCGGACGTGGCGCAGCGCTCGGTGCAGATCGCGACCAAGGGCGCCGGCGTCGTGCGCCAGACGATCCAGGGCATGGACAGCATCCGCGACCAGATCCAGGAAACCTCGAAGCGAATCAAGCGGCTGGGCGAGTCGTCGCAGGAAATCGGCTCGATCGTCGAACTGATCAACGACATCTCCGAGCAGACCAACATCCTGGCGCTGAACGCGGCCATCCAGGCGGCGTCCGCCGGCGAGGCGGGCCGCGGGTTCGCGGTCGTGGCCGACGAAGTGCAGCGACTGGCAGAGCGCGCGTCGAACGCGACCAAGCGAATCGAAACGCTGGTCCAGACGATTCAGTCCGACACCAACGAGGCGGTGAGTTCGATGGAGCAGACGACCTCGGAAGTGGTCGCCGGTGCGCGACTGGCCGAGGACGCCGGCACGGCACTGGGCGAGATCGAAAAGGTGTCGTCCGACCTGTCGCACCTCATCCAGGGCATCTCGGCGGCGGCGCAGCAGCAGACCAGCGCGGCGTCGGGCATCACCGAGACGATGAACACCATCCAGTCGATCACCGCGCAGACCTCGCAGGGCGCGAGCCAGACGGCGCAGTCGATCGGAAACCTCGCGCAACTGGCGGCCGACCTGCGCCGCTCGGTGGCCGACTTCAAGCTGCCGGCCTGAGGCCGGGGACACGAGCACGATGGAAAGGCTGAGCACCCCCGGCACCACCGCTCCCGTCGCCGCACGGCGCGGGCGCGATGACGCGCGGGGTGCGCGATGACCGTGATGCGCGACGCGATCGACACGACCACGCTCGGCTGGATCAAGCCCGAGCTCGACGAGACCCTGCGCCAGGCACGGCACGAGATCGAGGCCTTCGCCGAGAATCCGTCCGACGCCGGCACGATGCGGGTCTGCGCCAGCCACCTGCACCAGGTGCACGGCACCCTGCGGATGATCGAGCTGTACGCCCCGGCGATGGTCGCCGAGGAAATGGAGCGGCTCGCGATCGCGCTGCACCGCGGTGACGTCGGCGACCGCGACGACGCCTGCGCGGCGCTGATGCGCGGCGTGGTCCAGCTCCCCGACTACCTCGAGCGCCTGCAGGGCGGCCACCGCGACATTCCGATCGTGCTGCTGCCGCTGCTCAACGAGCTGCGCGCCACGCGCGGCGAGCCCGGCCTCAGCGAAAGCGTGCTGTTCGCGCCGAACCTCGACCGCCCGCTGCCGGAGGAACTGGTCGCGCCGTCGCCGACCCCGGCCGCCGCACCGACCCGCGCGGACGTGTCCTCGCGGCTCTCGTCGCTGCGCGCCGCACTGGCGGCGTGGCCCGAAGACGGCGTGCCGAGCGATCCCACCCAGCTGTCGAGTGCGATCGACGCGCTTCTGGCCGATGCCGAACTCGAGCCGCTGCGGCGGATGCTGTGGGTCTCGTCGTCGGTCGCCGGCGCGCTGCGCGACGGCGCGCTACCGCCGACCCGCGCGCTGCGCCAGGCGTTCGCCGGCGTCGAGCGCGAGGCCCGGCAGATGCTCGTCGACGACGAGTTCGCTGCGCCGCGCATCGACCTGGCCGACGAGCCCACCCGCCAGCTGCTGTTCCATGTCGCCCACAGCGACAACCGCCACCAGGCGCTCGAGACGCTGCGCAGCACCTTCCAGCTGGAAGCGCAGCAGCCGAGCGAATCGGAGATCGCGCACGCGCGCGGCAGCCTGAGCGGCCGCAACCGCGCGCTGCTCGACACTGTCTCGGCGGCGATCAAGGAAGACCTGCTGCGCGTCAAGGACGCGCTCGACCTGCATCTGCGCACCGGACGCACCGACATCAGCGAGCTGCGCCCGCAGGTCGACGCGCTCGGCCGCGTCGGCGACACGCTCGGCATGATGGGGCTGGGCGTCGCCCGCAACGTCGTGCTGCAGCAGCGCGACGCCATGCGCGAGATCGTCGGCGGCGATCGCGCGGCCGACGAGGGCGCCCTGCTCGACGTCGCCGGCGCCCTGCTGTACGTCGACGCTTCGCTCGACGACCAGGTCGCGCGCCTCGGCCTGCCGGACGGGCAGGGCGACGACGACCTGCTTGCCGGCGAATCGCGCAAGGTGCTCGACATCGTCGTGCGCGAAGCGATCGCCAACTTCGGCGACGCGCGCCAGTCGTTCGTCGCATTCGTCGAAACCAGCTGGGACCATGCCGAGCTGGCCGAAATCCCGCGCCTGCTCGACGAAGTGGCCGGCGCGCTGCGCATCCTCGAACTGCCGATGCCGGCCGACTACCTCGTCGCGGTCAAGCACTACGTCGAAGTCGAGCTGATCGGCCGCAAGCGCGTGCCGAACGGCCAGCAGCTCGACACCATGGCCGACGCGCTCGCCAGCCTCGAGTACTACCTCGAGGCGCTGCGCGACCAGCGGCCGAACCGCGACGACATCCTCGAGATCGCCCGCCACGCGCTGGAGCGCCTGCGCTACTGGCCGCTGCTCGATCCTTCCGCGCTGCGCCCCTCGTCCGACGCCAGCGACGCCGCGGCCAGCGCGGGCCTCGATCTGTCCGAGGCGTTGGATTTCGATGCCTCGGCCGCGTTCGCCGACGCGACGCTGTCGGAGCCCGCGGCCCCGGCCCCGGCGGCCGTTGCGCCCGAGCCGATCGCCGCCACGCCGGCGGCGCCGGCCATGGTGCTGACCGCCGAAGCGGGCGGTTTCGAACACAGCGACGATATTGACGACGAGATCCGCGAGGTGTTCCTCGAGGAACTCGACGAGGAGATCGCCAACCTCACGGCGATGCTGCCGATCTGGCGCTCCGCGCCCGAAGAGTCCGAACACCTGCGCCCGATCCGCCGCGTCTTCCACACGCTCAAGGGCAGCGGTCGCCTCGTCGGGGCCAAGACCCTCGGCGAGTTCAGCTGGAAGGTCGAGAACATGCTCAACCGCGTGCTCGACGGCACCCGGCCGGCGTCGCCGGCCGTGGTCGCGATGGTCGAGCTCGCCCACGAAACGCTGCCGCAGCTGCACGCCGCCCTGCGCGGCGAGTCCCCGGTCACCGCGGACCTGGCCGGCATGCAGGACGTGGCCGACCGCCTCGCCGCGGGCGAGGAAGCGCGCTACGAGGCGCCCGTGGCCGTCGAGGCCGTGGCAGACGCGGCCGACACGCCCGAATCGGACGCGGCGACCGACTTGGACATCGAAGTGGCGCTGCCCGAGCTCGACGCCGTGGCGTCGCTCGACGATGCGGCGCTGGCCGCGGCGTCTGCCGCGCCTGCCGAACCCGAGCCCGTCGTCGCGCCCGCTGCGCCGATCGAAGAGCCCGGCGTCGTCGCGTCCGTCGATGCCGTCCTGCTCGAAATCCTCGGTACCGAAGTCACCGGCCACCTGGTCACGATCGAGGAGTGGCTCGCCGACGCGCGCGAGGCGCCGCAGCCGGCGACCGACGCCCTGCAGCGCGCGATCCACACGTTGAACGGCGCATTCGCGATGACCGAAGTGCCGGTCATCACCGAGATCACCGGGCCGACCGAGGCCTACGTCAAGCGCCTGCTCGTTGCCGGAACGCCGCCGACCGCGGAAGGCCTGGCCGGGCTGGGCGACGTCGCCCACGCGATCCAGCGCACGCTGGCCGCGCTGCAGGCGGAGACGCAGCGCGTGCCGCTGTTCGACGGGCTCGCCGCGCGCATGGCCGCGCTTCGCGACAGCCTGCCGGAAGCCCGCGCGCCGCTGGCGCCGGTCGACGACGACGTGGCCGAATTCGGCAGCGTCGACCTCAGCGAGTTCATCGACCTCGGTGCGACCGCGGTGCCCAGCGCGGCGTTCGCCAGTACCGGCGCGTCCGACCTCGCGGCGCACGACGTGGTCCGTCTGGACGCCGAGCGTGCCGAACGCGAGCAGGCCGAAGCAGAGCGCATCGAGCTCGAGCGCGTCGAGGCCGAGCGCCTCGAAAGCGAACGGCTCGAGAATGAGCGCCTGGCCGCCGAGCAGGCTGAGCTCGAGCGACTCGACGCCGAGCGCCTAGAAGCGGAGCGAGCCGAGGCCGAACGCCTCGCCGCGGAGGCCGCCGAGGCCGAGCGCATCGAAGCCGAGCGAATCGCCGCGGAGCACGCCGAAGCCGAGCGCATCGAAGCCGAACGCGTCGAAACCGAACGCGCCGAAGCCGAACGCGTCGAGGCGGAGCGGCTTGCCGCCGAAGCGGCAGAGAACGAACGGGTCGAATCTGAACGGCTCGAAGCCGAGCGACTCGAAGCCGAGCGTGCGGAGAGCGAGCGCGTTGCCGCTGAGCGTCTGGAGGCCGAGCAGGCCGCCGCGCGTGAGCAGGCACGGATCGAAGCCGAACTGCTCGAGGCCGAGCGCCTCGCCGCCGAAGAGGCCGAGGAGTACGCCCAGCTTGAAGCCGAGTACGCCCAGGCTGCGCTGGCAGCCGCGGCCGCGGCAGCTGCCGCCGCAGCGGGCTCGAGCGACAGCGAAACCATGGTGGCCGAGGACGCGACGGCGGAAGACGTGCATGTCGAGTTGCCGATCGACGGCGTGGAGTCCGTTGCCGAGACCGCCGCGGACGAACACGCCGCCGAACTGGCCGAAGCCGGCGCCGAATCCGCCCTCGACGTGTCCCTCGCCGAGCCGGCCGAAGCCGACGCGGTTGCGCTGGATGCGGGCGAGACGACACCGGTCGAGGCTACCGCCGAAGACGCTGCCGACGAAGCATCCGAACCGGCCACCGATCCGGCCGTGGCCGAGCTGCTGGCGCGTGCGAGCGCAAGCGCCGACGACCCGGACGAGCCGCTCGACCTCACCGGGCTCGACCCGGAGCTCGTCGACATCTTTGTCGAAGAGGCTGGCGACCTGCTGGACCACTCCGACGGCCTGCTGGCCAAGCTGCGCGAGATGCCCGGCGAGCGCGAGACGCTGGCCGGACTGCAGCGCGATCTGCACACGATCAAGGGCGGCGCCCGCATGGCGGGCATCAACCCCGTCGGCGAACTCGGCCACGCGATGGAATCGCTGCTCGAGGCGGTGGTCGAACAGCGCAGCGAGCTCGGTCGCGACGGCGTGCCGCTGCTCGAGCGCGGCTTTGACCGCCTGCACGCGATGGTCATGCGCGTGCAGGCCCGACGTGCCGTGGCGATGCCGGAAGCCCTGATCCACGAGTTCGACGCGCGTTCGCGCGGCGAGATCGTCCTGCACGCAGCCGTAGACACCGCGGCAGACGCCGTCGAAGCGGCGCCGGCACCGAAGATCGAACTCAAGCCGCTGTCCGAGCCGATCTTCGAGGAAGTGGCGGGCGACGACGACGACATCGGCGTGCGCGCGCCGCAGGAGCAGGTGCGCATCCGCGCCGACCTGCTCGACCGGCTGGTCAACTACGCGGGCGAGGTGGCGATCTACCGCGCTCGACTCGAGCAGCAGCTCGGTGCGTTCCGCGGCGCGATCGCCGAAATGGAGCAGACCAACACGCGCGTTCGCGACCAGCTGCGCCGGCTGGAGATCGAAACGGAGGCGCAGATCATCGCGCGCTTCCAGCGCGAGCAGGACGTCGGCGACGCCACGTTCGACCCGCTCGAGCTCGACCGCTTCTCGACCCTGCAGCAGCTGTCCCGCGCGCTGTCCGAATCGGCGGCCGACCAGACCAGCCTGCAGACCACGCTCGACGACCTGACCCGCCAGTACGAAACGCTGCTGCTGCAGCAGTCGCGGGTCAGCTCCGACCTGCAGGAAGGCCTCATGCGCACGCGCATGGTGCCGTTCGACACGCTGCTGCCGCGCCTGCGCCGCGTGGTGCGCCAGGCCTCGTCCGAACTCGGCAAGCAGGTCCAGCTCAAGCTCGACGGCGCGCAGGGCGAACTCGACCGCAACGTGCTCGAGCGCATGACCGCGCCGCTGGAGCACATGCTTCGCAACTCGGTCGCCCACGGGCTCGAGGCCCCGGCCAAGCGCAAGCAGGCGAACAAGCCGGAAGAGGGCACGATCCACATCGCGGTCCGTCGCGAGGGGTCGGAAGTCGTGCTCGAGGTCGGCGACGACGGCGCCGGCCTCGACCGCGCGGCAATTCGCCGCCGCGGCGAGCAGCGCGGGCTGGTCCGCAGCGACGCGGTGCTCAGCGACAGCGACCTCGACATGCTGATCCTCGAGCCGGGCTTCTCGACGGCCGACGAGGTCAGCCGGCTGGCCGGCCGCGGCGTAGGCATGGACATCGTCGCCAGCGAAGTCCGCCAGCTCGGCGGCACGCTCGACATCCAGTCGTCGCCCGGCAAGGGCGTGCGCTTCACGCTGCGCCTGCCGCAGACGCTCGCGGTCACCCAGGCGGTGTTCGTGCGCATCGGCGAGACCTCGTTCGCGGTGCCGATCGCCTCGGTGCGCGGCGTCGGCCGCATCGCACGCGACCAGCTCGGCACCGATGCGACCTACCGCTACGGCGGCGAGGACTACGTGGTCCACGACCTCGGCGAGCTGGTCGGCCACGCGCCGGCTAAGGCCGAGGGCCAGCTGCAAATGCCGGTGCTGCTGATCCGCGCCGGTGAGCTGCGCGCGGCGGTCTGCGTCGACCAGGTCATCGGCAACCGCGAAATCGTGGTCAAGCCGGTCGGACCGCAGGTGGCCTCGCTGCCGGGCATCTTCGGCGCGACGATCATGGGCGACGGCCGCGTGGTCGTGATCCTCGACGTCGCCCCGCTGGTGCGCCGCCAGATGCTGCTGCCGCGCGACCACGTGCCGGCGCCGGTCGTCGTGGTGGAGCAGCGCCGCGTGCCGCTGGTGATGGTCGTCGACGACTCGGTGACGATGCGCAAGGTCACCGGCCGCGTGCTCGAGCGCCACAACTTCGAGGTGCTGACCGCGAAGGACGGCCTCGACGCGCTGGAGCGCATGGTCGACGTGGTCCCGGACCTGATGCTGCTCGACATCGAGATGCCGCGGATGGACGGCTACGAGCTGGCGACGGCGATGAAGTCCGACGCGCGCCTGCGCGGCGTGCCGATCATGATGATCACCTCGCGTACCGGCGACAAACACCGCCAGCGCGCCCTCGACATCGGCGTCGAGCGCTACCTGGGCAAGCCGTACCAGGAGCCCGAGCTGGTGCGTAACGTCTACGAGCTGCTGGGAATCACCGCCCGCCATGACTGACGCCCGCCGGGTCGTATTGCTGGCCCGCCCAGGCCCCGCCTGCGAACGCATGCGCGAGGCGCTGATCGAGGCCGGCGCGCTGCTGGTGCTCGAAGCCGATCCGGTCGAGCTGGCGCACGAGACCCTGGTGGCCGCCGCGCCGCACGTGGTGCTGGTGGTGCTCGACGCGGCCACCGAGGACGTCATCGACCGCTTCGATGCGGTGCTGGCCGACCCGGCGATCGAAGTGATCTTCGAGGAGGCCGAACTCGCGGCCAGCCGCGAGGGTTGGGACGCGGCGCGCTGGGTGCGCCACCTGTCGGCGAAGTTGAACCGCCACGACAACGTGCTGCCGCCGGGCCGAGAGGCCGACGGCGACGACGCGACGGCGGCCGGCGACGCGCTGGATCAGGCGCCCGAATCCGCACGCGCGCCGGCATTCGAGTCGACGTTCGACATCGATCCGCAACCGCCGGCCGCGCCTGCCACGGTGCGGTCCACGCTGGCGCTGGTCGACGACGACGCCTTCGCGGCCGCCGTCGCCGCGCCGGCCGCCGCAGCGCTGGCAGAAGCGCCGTCGCCGGTCCCTGTGCAGGCCGTGCCGCCGCCGCTGCCGTGGGAGCTCGACGCCGCGCCGTTTGCTGCGCCGTCGAACGGCATCGACAGCGGGTCGACGGCGACCGCGGCTGCGCCGGTGTCCGTCGCGTCGGCACCGTCGACGTTCTCGCTGTCGCTGGTCGATGACGATGACGCGCCGCGCGCGCCTGCCGGTGATGCCGCGGCCGACGCGGAGGCCGACCAGCGTTTCAAGCGCGACCTCGCCGATCTCGATTCTCGTATCGCCGAAATGGGGCTGGTCGAACCGGTCGCCGCGCCTGCCGCGGCCCCGGCCGGCGCCGTGCTCGTGCTCGCCGGCATCGGCGGTCCCGACGCCGTGCGCCAGCTGCTCGGCGCGCTTCCGCCCGGCTTCACCCGGCCGGTTCTCGTGCAGCAGCGCCTCGATGGCGGACGCTACGACAAGCTCGTCGCGCAGATGCAGCGCGCGACGACGCTGCCGGTGCGCCTTGCCGAATCCGGCGCCGCGGTTGCCGCGGGCGCGATCTACATCGTGCCGCCGGCGATCGGCGTCACCGGTGCCCCCAATGGCCTGGCGTTCAACGACGACGCGTCCGAACTGCTCGCGACCGTGCCGGCCGGGGACAGCGCGGTGCTGATGCTCAGCGGCAGCGACCCGGCGCTGGTGGACGCCGCGATGAACCTCTCCTGGAGCGGCGCACTGGTCGCCGCGCAGGCGCTCGACGGCTGCTATGACGCGGCCGCCCCTTCCGAACTGATCGCGCGCGGCGCCCTGTCCGGGACGCCGACCGAGCTTGCCCGACGCTTGGCCGAGCGCTGGCCGTCCTGAGAACACCGCGATGACCGACTCCCAGACCGCACAGGAAATCCGTGGCGTCCTGATCCAGGTCGGCGGCGGCCGTCTGCTGCTGCCGAACGCGACCATCTCCGAGGTGCTGTCGTTCGCCGATCCCGAACCGATCGCCGATGCCCCGGCGTGGCTGCTCGGGCGCATCCGCTGGCGCGGCTGGCAGCTGCCGCTGGTGGCGTTCGGCACGCTGGCCGGCATCGCCGACGAGCGCGGCGGCCTCGGCAGCAAGGTGATCGTGCTCAAGTCGCTGGCCGGCACCGGCCAGCTGCCGTACTTCGCGCTGCTGACGCAGGGCTTCCCGCGCCTGGTGACGGTCTCGCAGCAGAGTCTGCAGGTGGCCGACAGCCAGGACGACCTGCCGCCGGGCGTGCACTCGCGGGTGCGGCTCGGCGAGGACGACGCGCTGCTGCCCGACCTCGCCGCGCTCGAGGCGATGATCGACGAGGCGCTGGCCCAGGCCGCCTGAGCGGCCGCGCCGAGTCCCGAACTTCAGGGCCGCCCGAGCGGCGGCGCAGCCGTCGTCAGCCGAGGTCGCCGAGCCGCGCCTGCAGCGCGGCGATCGCCGCCAGTCCCGCCGTTTCCGTCCGCAGCACCCGCGGCCCCAGTCGCAGCCCCCGGAAGCCGTGGCCGCGCAGCGTCTCGCGGTCCTGCGGCGACCAGCCGCCCTCCGGCCCGACCGCCAGCACGAGCGGCATGCCCGGGTCGATGTCCAACGTCGACAGGCGGTATTCGCCGTCCGGGTCGAGGATCAGCCGCAGCCCCGGCTCCGGGAGCGCGCGCAGCGCGTCGCCCAGCGGCAGCGGCGCGGCCACCCCGGGCACGCGCGCGCGCCCGCTCTGCTCGCACGCCGCCGCGACGACACCGCGCCAGTGCGCCAGCCGCTTGGCGCCGCGCGCCTCGTCGAGCTTGACCTCGCTGCGCTGCGACCACAGCGGCACCACGGCGCTGACCCCGAGCTCGGTCGCCTTCTGCAGGATCAGATCCATCTTCTCGCCGCGCGCGACACCCTGCAGCAGGGTGATCGTGCGCGGCGATTCGTTGTCGACCGCCATGCCGTCGCCAACCGCGACGCGCAGCTCGCGCTTGCCGAGCGCGACGATCCGCGCGGGGTAGTCGCGGCCGTCGCCGTTGAACACGACGAACGCGTCGCCGACGCCAAGCCGCAGCACGCGGCTCAGGTGCACGGCCGGCCCTTCCGGCAGGACCAGCTCGGCGCCGGGCACCAGCGCGGCGTCGACGTGGACGCGGGTGGTCCTCATGCGCGCGCCTCCGCGGTGGCGATCGCGATCGCGTCGCGCGTGGTGCGCGCGAGCAGGTCGAGTGCTTCGTCGTCGATGCAGTACGGCGGCATCCAGTACAGGACGTCGCCGAGCGGGCGCAGCAGCACGCCGCGCGCGAGCGCGGCGCGGTAGGCGCGCAGGCCGACGCGCGCGCGCCCGGGGAACGGCCGCCGCCGGTCGCCGCCGTCGGTCAACTCGAACGCAACCACCATCCCGGCCTGGCGCACGTCGGCGACGTCGGCGTGCTCGCCGATCGGCGCGGCCAGCGCGGCCATGCGTGCGGACGTGTCGCGATTGCGCGCGAGGATCGCGTCGCCGTCGAAGATGTCGAGCGAGGCCAACGCCGCGGCGCACGCGAGCGGATTGCCGGTGTAGCTGTGCGAATGCAGGAAAGCCCGCTCGCGCGAGTCGTCGAGGAAGCCGTCGTAGATCGCCTGCGTCGCCAGCACCGCCGCCAGCGGCAGCGCGCCGCCGGTCAGGCCCTTCGACAGGCACATCAGGTCCGGCTGGATGCCGGCCGGGGCGCCGGTCACCCGCGGCGGCGCCTGTTCGCACGCGAAGCGCGTGCCGGTGCGGCCGAAGCCGGTGGCGATCTCGTCGGCGATCATCAGCACGCCGAACTCGTCGCACAGGTCGCGCGCCAGCCGCAGGTACAGCGGGTCGTGCATGCGCATGCCGCCGGCGCACTGCAGCCGCGGCTCCAGGATCAGTGCGCAGACTTCGTCGGCGTGGCGCTCGAAGAGCGCGCGCAGCGCCGCGGCGGCGCGGCGGGCGCGGTCGGCGGCGCTCTCGCCGGGCTCGCACAAGTAGGCGTCCGGCGACGGCGCGAACAGCGCCTCGGCCAGCAGCGGGGCGTACACGCGGCGGTACAGCGGGATGTCGCCGACCGCGAGCGCACCGAGCGTTTCGCCGTGGTAGCCGCCCTCGAGCGCGATGAACTTGGTCCGGCCCTCGATGCCGCGGTTGCGGAACCAGTGGAACGCCATCTTCAGCGCGACCTCGACGCCGGCCGAGCCGTTGTCGGCGTAGAACACCTTCGCCAGCGGCGCGCGGTCTGCCTCGCGAGGGGCGATCGCCAGCAGGCGCTCGGCCAGCTCGACGGCGGGCGCGTGCGACACACCGGCGAGGATCACGTGCTCGAGGGTGCGCGCCTGCCGGGCGATCGCGTCGGCGATGCGCGGCTCGGCGTGGCCGAACAGGTTGGTCCACCAGCTCGAGATCGCGTCGAGCGTGCGCGAGCCGTCGTGTCCGATCAGCCACGGGCCCTCGCCGCGGGCGACCGGCAGCAGCGGCATCGTGTCGGGGTGCTCGCGCATCTGCGTGCACGGGTGCCACAGCACCGCTAGGTCCCGGTCGTGCCAGCGCTGGGCGTCGCCGGCCTCTGCTAGCATCGGGTCATCAGGGTTCGTCGTCCGCATCCGGCCATTATCGCGCGCCGCGACGCCCCCGGCCGCCCGCGTCCGGCATCCCCCATGACCAAGACCCTTCCGATCATCCACGGCATCACCGAGCACGACGCCGGCCCGTACCACATGGAGCGGCTCGACCTGGAGTTCTCCAACGGCGAGCGCCGCCAGTACCAGCGGCTGCACGGCCGCGGCCACGGCGCCGTCGTGGTGGTGCCGATGCTCGACGCCGACACCGTGCTGCTGGTGCGCGAATACGCCGCCGGCGTGCACCGCTACGAGCTCGGGCTGGTCAAGGGCCGCATCGACGCCGGCGAGACGCCGCTGCAGGCGGCCGACCGCGAGTTGAAGGAAGAGGCCGGCTACGGCGCGCGCGAGCTGACCGTGCTGCGCACGCTGACCCTGGCGCCGACGTACATGAGCCACACCGCGCACCTGGTCCTGGCCCGCGATCTCTATCCCGAGCGGCTGGTCGGCGACGAGCCGGAGGAGCTCGAGGTGGTGCCGTGGAGGCTCGACGCGCTGCACGAGCTGATCCTGCGCGAGGATTTCTCCGAGGGCCGGACGATCGCCGCGCTGTTCATCGCACGCGAGTGGCTGCGCACCGGCGGGCAGCCGTCGTGATCGGCCGCGAGGTTCGCGAGGCGGCCATCGCAATCGCGCAGGACGCCGCGTCGGCGATCCTCGGCATCTACGACAGCGAGTTCGCGGTCCAGCACAAGGACGACGACTCCCCGCTGACCGCCGCCGACCTCGCCGCGCACCGGTGCATCGTCGACGGGCTGGCACGCCTGACGCCCGACATCCCGGTGCTGTCGGAGGAAAACGCGCACGAAGTGTCGACCGCGATGCGCCGCGGCTGGCCGAGGCTCTGGGTCGTCGACCCGCTCGACGGCACCCGTGAGTTCGTCAAGCGCAACGGCGAGTTCACCGTCAACATCGCCCTGGTCGAGGACGGCGTCGCGGTGTTCGGCATCGTGCAGGCGCCGGTCACGGGCGCGCTGTGGCACGGCGGCGCCACGCTCGGCGCGTTCCGCCGCGAGGGCGAGCGTGAGGTCCAGCTGCGCGCACGCGCGCCGGCGACGGTGCCGCTGCGCGTGGCCGCCAGCCGGTCGCATCGCGACGGCCGCACCGAGGCGTTCCTGTCGCGCATGGGCGAGGTCGAACCGATCGGGCTGGGCTCGTCGCTGAAGTTCTGCCGCATCGCCGACGGCCTGCTCGACGTCTACCCGCGCTTCGGCCCGACCAGCGAGTGGGACACCGCCGCCGCGCAGTGCGTGCTCGAGGGCGCCGGCGGCGCGGTGCTCGACACCGACGGCCGCCCGTTCCGATACAACCAGCGCGTGCGGCTGCTCAACGGCGACTTTATCGCCCTCGGCGACACCGCCTTGCCGTGGCGGCAGTGGCTGGACGCATGAGCGACGGCGCCATGAGTGGCCACGGGTCCTTCGACGCGTGCGACCTGCGCGACGTCGCCACGCTGCTCGCGGTGATGGCGCGGCTGCGCGACCCCGACGGGGGCTGCCCGTGGGACCTGCAGCAGGACTTCGCGACGATCGCGCCGTACACGGTCGAGGAGGCGTACGAAGTCGCCGATGCGATCGACCGCGGCGACCTGGCCGACCTCAAGGACGAACTTGGCGACCTGCTGCTGCAGGTGGTGTTCCACGCGCAGATGGCCAGTGAGCAGGGCGCGTTCGGCTTCGCCGACGTGGTCGCGTCGATCAACGACAAGATGATCCGCCGCCACCCGCACGTGTTCGCCGACGCGAGCGTCGAGGACGCGGAGGCCCAGACGCGGGAGTGGGAGCAGACCAAGCGGCGCGAGCGCGAGGCCAGGGGCGATGCCGACACCTCCGCGCTGGCCGGCGTCGCCCGCGGCCTGCCCGAGTGGCAGCGCGCGGTGAAGCTGCAGAAGCGCGCCGCCGCGGTCGGCTTCGACTGGCCCGATCCGGCGCCGGTGATCGACAAGCTGCACGAGGAAATCGAGGAGGTGCGGGTGGAATTCGCCGCGCGCGCCGCCGCGCCGGGCGACGCCGCCGCGCAGGACCGGCTCGAGGAAGAGCTCGGCGACCTGCTGTTTGTCGCTGCGAACCTGGCGCGCCATGCAAGGGTCGACGTCGGCACCGCGATGCGCCGCGCGAACCTGAAGTTCGAGCGCCGCTTCCGCGCGATGGAGGCGATGGCGGCCGCCGCCGGCACGCGGCTTGCCGACCTCACGCTGGCGGAGCAGGATCGCCTCTGGGACCGGGCCAAGGCCGACGAGCGCGGGTCAGCGGCGTCGACGCCGATCCCGCCGACCGACACCCCGGAGTGACGCCATGCCGCGCTTCGCCAGCTTCCGCGAGTTCTACCCGTTCTACCTCGGCGAGCACGCCCATCGCACCAGCCGGCGGCTGCACTTCGTCGGCAGCTGCGGCGTGCTGGCGCTGGTCGCGGTCGCGATCGCCACGCGCAACCCGTGGTGGCTGCTCGGGGCGCTGCTGTGCGGCTATGGCTTCGCCTGGATCGGCCACTTCTTCTTCGAGAAGAACCGGCCGGCGACGTTCAAGCACCCGTTCTACTCGTTCGCCGGTGACTGGGTGATGTTCGTCGACATCCTGCGCGGCCGGGTCAAGCTGTAGCGCGGGCCCCGGCCCGTCGAGGCACCCGCATCACCGGATGCCGTGTCGGCGGGCGCAATCGCGAGCCGCGGCATCCGGACCTCACTCGAGGAAGATCAGCCACGCAGCCACCGCGATCAGCGCGAAGCCGGCCCAGTGGTTCCACTTCAGCGGCTGCTCCAGGTACCAGCTGGAGAACCATGCGAACACCAGCAGGGTGATGACCTCCTGCATGCCCTTGAGCTGCGGGGCGGAATAGACCTGGCTGCCGATCCGGTTGGCGGGAACCATCAGCGAGTACTCGAACAGCGCGATGCCCCAGCTGGCGAGGATCGCCACCAGCAGCGGCGTCGTCTTGTACTTGAGGTGCCCGTACCACGCGAACGTCATGAACACGTTCGAGCCGAGCAGAAGGGCGATGGGGAGCAGGCGTTCGTACATGGCCGGCGGAGTCCGTCAGTCAGGAAGTGGACAGCCTATCGCGCCGGCCTTCACGGACCCTGCACCTGCGGGACGCCACCTTTCACAAAACTGAAGGAGCCGGAGGCGGCATGCAGAACACCCGTGACGGCGGTTTGGTCCTGATCGTCGAGGACAACCGCAACATTTCCGAGATGGTCGGCGAATACCTGGAGGGGCGCGGCTTCGAGGTCGACTATGCGGCCGACGGGCTCGACGGCTACCGCCTGGCCGCCGAGAACAGCTACGACGTCATCGTGCTCGACCTGATGCTGCCGCGGCTGGACGGCATCGAGGTGTGCAAGCGCCTGCGCGAGGAAGCGCGCAAGTCCACGCCGGTGCTGATGCTGACCGCGCGCGACACCCTCGACGAGAAGCTGACCGGCCTGTCGGCCGGCGCCGACGACTACCTGACCAAGCCGTTCGCGATCCAGGAGCTGGAAGCGCGCCTGCGCGCGCTGATCCGCCGCGAGCGCCGCCAGGTCGGCGGCGAGGTGCTGAAGGTCGCCGACCTCGTGCTCGACCCGGCCAGCCTGCGGGTGACGCGCGGCGGCACCGAACTGCAGCTGTCGCCGATCGGCCTGCGCCTGCTGACGATCCTGATGCGCGAATCGCCGCGCGTGGTCAGCCGCCAGGAAATCGAGCGCGAGATCTGGGGTAACGGCCTGCCGGACTCCGACACGCTGCGCAGCCACCTGTACAACCTGCGCAAGACGATCGACAAGCCGTTCGACAAGCAGCTGCTGCACACCGTGCAGAGCGCCGGCTACCGCATCGCCGACATCTCGCAGTCTCCGGAATGACGGGGCGATAGGGCAGGACGGACACGTGCCACAGGGGCTTCCACGCCGGATCAAGCTGGCGTTCGTGCTGCAGGCGCTCGTCGGCAGCATCGTCATCTCGCTCGGCATCGTGCTGGGCGGGCTGTTCGTGCACGACTACCTCGTGGACAACCGCGTGCAAGCCGAGGCCCGGGCATTCTGGTCGCGGCCGGGCCCGAGTGCGCTGCCGCGGTCGCAAACCATCCGCGGCCACTTCGAGCCGGCCGCGGGGCCGTCGGACAGCGTGCCCGATGGGCTGCGCCGTTTTCCGGCAGGCATCCACACGGTGCCTGGCACGTCGGAGTCGGTCTACGTCGAGCGCCGCGACCAAGGCACGCTGTACCTGATATTCGACTCCAGCCTGCTCGGCCGCGCGGTGATATGGACCGGGGCGCTCGCACTCGCGCTCTCGCTGCTGACGATGTACCTGCTGTCGTGGCTGACCTACCGCACGTCGAAGCGGCTGGTCCTGCCGGTCAACTGGCTGGCCGGGGTCGTGTCGCGCTGGGACCCGCGCGCGCCTGACCTCGAGGCGATCGCGCCGTCGCGGCTGCCGCCGGATTCGGGCTCCGAGGTGCTCGCCCTCTCGCGTGCGCTGGCCGGCCTCGGCCACCGGGTGGCGCGCTTCGTCCAGCGCGAACGCGACTTCACCCGCGACGCCAGCCACGAACTGCGCACGCCGCTGACGGTGATCCGCGTCGCCACCGACCTGATGATGGCCGAGCCCGACGTCGGCGCCCGCGCGCACCGCTCGCTGGCCCGCGTCCAGCGCGCCGGCCGCGACATGGAGTCGGTGATCGACGCGTTCCTGATCCTCGCCCGCGAGGCCGACGTCGCGCCGCAGACCGAGGAGTTCGACGTCCGCGAAGTCGTCGAGGAGGAGGTCGAGCGGGTGCGCCCGCTGCTCGCCGGCAAGGACGTCGAACTCGACATCGTGCAGGAGGGCGAGTCGCGCCTGGTCGCACCGCCGCGCGTGCTGCACGTCATCGTCGGCAACCTGCTGAGCAATGCCGCGCGTTTCACCGACGCCGGCCGCATTGCCGTGCACGTCTATCCGGGCCACGTCGAAGTGCGCGACACCGGCATCGGCATGGCGCCGGACGCGCTGTCGCGCGCGTTCGACCCGTTCTACCGCGCCGACCCCG
Organism: Cognatilysobacter tabacisoli; assembly: GCF_003586305.1. Lineage (GTDB taxonomy): Bacteria > Pseudomonadota > Gammaproteobacteria > Xanthomonadales > Xanthomonadaceae > Cognatilysobacter_A > Cognatilysobacter_A tabacisoli. Next base: position 902,182 of record NZ_KZ987400.1, read on the forward strand.
ACACCCCGAACGGGAAGGGCATGGGGCTGTCGATCGTGCGCCGTCTCGGCGAGCGCTTCGGCTGGCCGGTCGAGCTGTACAGCGCCGAGGGCCGCGGCACGACCGCGATCGTGCGGTTCGGCGCCTCGGCGCTGCGCCCCGCCTGAGCGTTCCGGCCCGCGCGGGCGCCCGCGCCCTGTGGCCCCCCGCAGCATCTAAGCTGAACCCCGGCGAGCGCGGGCGGTCAACGCGGCGCCCGCCTGCGCGTTGACACCGTGCCTCCATCGCCGGCGCGACGCCGTAGCTGCGCCCCGATCCCCACGCCCGCCCTCCTTCCTGCCCGTGCCGAGCCCGATGACCCCTGCCCGAACTTCTGCCGCATCCCCCTGGATCCGTCGCGCCATCGTCGCCGCGGTCGTGATCGCCGTCGGCTACGGCGGCTACGTGCTGTTCAAGCAGCGCGGGCAGGCGGCCGACGCCGGCGCGTACCGCACCGCCAAGGTCGAGCGCGGGGACATACGCGTCGCGATTTCGGCGACCGGGTCGCTGAGCGCGATCTCCACCGTCGACGTCGGCAGCCAGATCTCCGGCCAGGTCACCGACGTACTCGTCGACTTCAACGACCGCGTCACCGAAGGCCAGGTGATCGCGCGGATCGATCCCAGCACGTTCCAGGCGCAGATCGCGCAGGGCTCGGCGGCCGTCGCCAGCGCGCGCGCCAATCTCGCCACCGCGCAGGCCACGCTGCGCAACGCCGAGGCCGACTTCCGCCGCAAGTCCGAGCTGGCCGGCACCCAGCTGATCGCGCGCAGCGACCTGGACCTGGCCCGCGCGGCGCTCGACCAGGCGCGCGCGCAGGTCAACGCGGCGCAGGCGCAGATCACCCAGCAGCAGGCGTCGACGCAGACGTCGCGGCTGAACCTTCAGCGCGCGGTGATCCGCTCGCCGGTCGACGGCGTGGTGCTGACCCGCACGGTCGAGCCGGGCCAGACCGTCGCCGCGAGCCTGCAGGCGCCGGTGCTGTTCCAGATCGCCGAGGACCTGTCGAAGATGGAGATCGTGCTGGCGATCGACGAGGCCGACATCGGCCAGGTCAAGCCGGGCCTGCCGGTCACGTTCACCGTGGACGCGTTCGCCGACCGCCGCTTCCGCGGCCAGGTGCAGCAGGTGCGCCTGTCGGCGACCAACACGAACAACGTGATCACCTACCCGGTGGTCGTCGCGGTCGACAACGCCGACGCGACGCTGCTGCCGGGCATGACCGCCAATGCCGAGATCGAAGTCAGCCGCCGCGACGACGTGCTGCGCGTGCCCAACGCGGCGTTGCGCTTCAAGCCGGCCGACGAGGACGCGGCGACGGCCGGCGCGCCGGCGGCCGCGGGCGGCGCGCGTGGCGGGTTTGCCGAGGAGCTGCCGGCGATCGCCGCGGCGCTGAAGCTGACCGATGCGCAGCAGACGCAGTTCGACGCCGCGCTGGCGCAGCTGCGCGAGCGCGCGGCCGCGCGCGTCGCGGCCGCGCCGCAGGGCGGCGGCAGCGTGCTGTTCGGCGGCGGCGGTCGAGGCGGCCAGCAGCGCGGCGGCAACGGCGGTGGCGGCGGCGCGGCGTCCGGCGCGATGCGCCAGCGCATGGCCGAGCGCTTCAACCAGCAGTTTGCCGCGTTCCGCGACAGCCTCGACGAGGCCCAGCGCGCGCGCTGGGACAGCGAGCTGACGGCGCTGCTGTCGGCGCGTCGCGCACCGCTGTACCGGCTCGTCGACGGCCGGCCGCAGCCGACCACGGTCCGCGTCGGCGCGAGCGACGGCAGCTGGACCGAGGTCACCGGCGGCATTGCCGAGGGCGACGAGGTGGTCACCGGCGGCGGGCGCGCGGCGCCATGACGCGGCCGTCCGTCATCGAGACCCGGCGCCTGCGCAAGGTGTACTCGCCGGGCACCGAGGCCGAGGTCATCGCGCTCGACGACGTCGACATGCGCATCGCCCACGGCGAGTTCGTCGCGATCATGGGGCCGTCCGGTTCCGGTAAGTCGACGTTGATGAACCTGCTCGGCTGCCTCGACGGGCCCAGCGCGGGGACCTACCTGTGCGACGGCGTCGACGTCGCCACGCTCGACGCCGAGGCGCGCGCGGTGCTGCGCCGGGACAAGATCGGCTTCGTGTTCCAGGGCTTCAACCTGCTGTCGCGCATGACCGCGCTGGAGAACGTCGCGATGCCGATGGGCTACGCCAACGTGCCGCGCGACGAGCGCGAGCGGCGCGCGCACGAGGCGCTGGCGGCGGTCGGTCTGGCCGCGCGCGAAGGCCACCGGCCCAGCGAGCTGTCCGGCGGGCAGCAGCAGCGCGTGGCAATTGCCCGCGCGCTGATCAACCGCCCGCCGATCCTGCTGGCCGACGAGCCCACCGGCGCGCTCGACAGCAAGACCGGCGAGGAGATCCTCGCGCTGTTCAAGCGGCTGCAGGCCGACGGCCACACGGTCGTGCTGATCACCCATGACCCGGAAGTAGCCCAGCACTGCGACCGCACGTTCGTGATGCGCGACGGCCGGCTGCACGAGCAGGGCCAGCCTGACCTGGAGCCGGCGGCATGAACGCGATGGAAGTCCTGCGCACGGCGATCTTCGCGCTGCGCGGCAACTGGATGCGCAGCGCGCTGACCTCGCTCGGCGTGATCATCGGCATCGCCGCGGTGATCGTGATGGTGTCGGTCGGGCAGGGCACCCAGGCCGAGATCGACAAGCTCGTGTCGGGCCTGGGCTCGAACCGGCTCGACATCAGCGCCGGCGGCGGCGGGCGCGGCTTCGGCGGCGTGCGCGTCAGCGCCAGCTCGCTGTACACGCTGACCCAGGACGATGCCGAGGCGATCCGCGAGGAAGTCCCCGAGGTGCAGTTCGTCGCGGCGTCGATCCGCGGCGGCACCCAGATCGTGTTCGCCGAGAACAACTGGTCGACCTCGTGGCAGGGCGTGCAGCCGGACTTCTTCGAGATCAACGGCTGGACGGTCGCGGCCGGCACCGGCTTCGAGCCGGGCGACTACAGCGGCGGCGGCAAGTCGGTGATCCTCGGCGAGACCGTCAGGCGCGAACTGTTCGGCGACGAGGAGGCCGTCGGCCAGACGGTGCGGCTGGGCCGGGTGCCGTTCACCGTGGTCGGCACGCTCAAGCCGAAGGGGCAGGGCGGCTGGGGCCAGGACCAGGACGACGTGATCCTGGTGCCGCTGGAAACCGGCCGGCGTCGCCTGATGGGCGCGATGGGGCTGCCGGCCGGCGCGGTGATGCAGGTCGCCGTCGGTGTCGCGCGCGCCGAGGACGTGACCTACGCGCAGGGCGAGATCGAAGCGCTGCTGCGCCAGCGCCACCGGATCCAGCCGGGCGAGGACGACGACTTCACCGTGCGCAACATCGCCGAGATCGTCGCCACGCGCACCCAGACCACGCGGCTGATGTCGCTGCTGCTCGGCGCGGTCGCGACGATCTCGCTGGTGGTCGGCGGCATCGGCATCATGAACATCATGCTGGTGTCGGTGACCGAGCGGATCCGCGAGATCGGGCTGCGCATGGCGGTCGGTGCGGGGCCGCGCGACATCCAGCGGCAGTTCCTCGCCGAGGCGATGCTGATCTCGCTGATCGGCGGCGCGCTCGGCATCGCGATCGGCGTCGCCGGCGCACTGCTGGTGTCGAAGTTCGGATCGCTGCCGGTCGCGGTCAACGGACAGGTGGTCGGGCTGGCGGCAGGCTTCTCGATCGCCACCGGCCTGTTCTTCGGCTTCTACCCGGCGCGCAAGGCTTCGCAGCTGGACCCGATCGAGGCGCTGCGCCAGCAGTAGCCCCTGAAACGACGGCGGGCGGCCCGAGGGCCGCCCGCCGTTGGTCGCCGCGCCCGACTCAGCGCGTGTAGAGCAGCCGGTTCGGCGAACCGGTGCCGATGCTGGTCAGCCGGTTGAGCGTGGCGTTGTTGATCAGCCAGCTGGTCACCGTGGTGCGCGATGCGGTCGGGAAGCGCTGCAGGTACAGCGCCGCCGCGCCGGCGACGTGCGGAGACGCCATCGACGTGCCGCTGATCGTGTTGGTCGCCGTGGTGCTGGTGTACCAGGCCGAACGGATCGAACTGCCGGGAGCGAAGATGTCGACGCAGCTGCCGTAGTTCGAGAACGACGAGCGCACGTCGGTCGACGTCGTCGAGCCGACGGTGAACGCGCCCGACGCGCGCGCCGGCGAGTAGTTGCAGGCGTTGGCGTTCGAGTTGCCCGCCGCGACGACGACCACCACGCCGCTGTTGGCGAGGTTGTTGGTCGCCGTGTCGGTCGCCGACGACGCGCCGCCGCCGAGGCTCATGTTCGCCACGGCCGGCAGCACGCGGTTGGCGCGCACCCAGTCGATGCCGGCGATGATCGTCGAGTTGGCGCTGCCGCCGGTGCAGCCGAACACGCGCACCGGCACCAGCCGCACGGACTTCGCCACGCCCCAGGTCGCGCCGCCGATCGTGCCGGCGACGTGCGTGCCGTGGCCGTTGCAGTCGCTGGTGCCGCGGCCGTCGTTGATCGCGCTGTAGCCGCCGCTGACGCGCCCGCCGAAGTCGCTGTGGCTGGCGAGGATGCCGCTGTCGATCACGTACGCGCGCACGTTGGAGCCGGTGTAGTCGTAGACGTAGGTACCGTTGAGCGGGCGGTCGCGCTGGTCGCTGCGGTCCAGGCCCCAGGTCGCGCCGGACTGGGTGGCATCGAGGGTGACTTCGCCGTCCTCCTCGATGAACGCCACGCGCGGGTCCTTCAGCATGCGCGCCATCGCGCGCTCGTCTCCGCGTGCGACGAAGCCCTGCAGCGCGTGGCGGTACACGCCGGCCACGCCGACGTCGAACCGTGCGGCGAGGTCGACCGCCGCGTTTTCCGCGGCGACGGCCAGGCCGGGCGCGCGTTCCAGCCCGGGCGGCGTCTGCAGGCGTTCGGGGTCGAGCACGACGATGTACTGGCCCTCGATGGGCTTTTCCGCGCGGAGCAGTTCGCCGGCGTAGGCCGACGTGCCGAGGGCGAGCATTACGCTTGCAGCGAGAAGTCGCTTGATCATCTTGATGTTCCTGGCAGTGGTTGGGTGTGGGCCTGCGCGTCCCCTGCGGGCCCGGACGCCACATCCCCTGCGCGAACATCCGCCGGATCCGTGGCCCGGCGAGCAATCGCACCGGCGACGCCGGCTGTCAACGGCGTGCCGACGCGCGTCGATGTTTCGATCTGAACGATCGATCGGCGCGCCTGCCGGGCCATGCAAGAAATCCGTGAAACGCAGCGCTGGCCGGCCTTTCCGCACGATGCGCTAACGCACGGAGCGCGCGTGGGTGGTCAGCGAGGTGAAGGCGCGTCCGCGCGTATTGTTGCGTTGCACCGACGCGCTGCGACGGCGCGCGCGTGCTGCAACCGCTTACATACCCACGCCAGTCCGGCGTCGGGCCGCGCGCGTGGCGGGACCCGCGCGCGGCCGCGTATGCTCGGCGCGATGACTTCCGGACTTCGCCATGCGCCGACTGCTCGTATGCCTGCTTGCCCTGTTCCCCGTCATGGCGGTTGACGCCGCCGGCACGGCGCCGCCCGCCGCTCCGAGGACCGCGCTGGTGATCCACGGCGGCGCGGGCTTCGTGCCGAAGGACAGCATCAGCGAGGCGCAGCGCGTCGCGTACCACGCCGCGCTCAACCGCGCGCTCGACGCCGGCCACGCGGTCCTGGCCAAGGGCGGCACCGCGCTCGATGCGGTGACCGCCGCGGTCGTGGTGCTCGAGGAAGCGCCGGAATTCAACGCTGGCAAGGGCGCCGTGTTCAACGCCGCGGGCAAGCACGAACTCGACGCGGCGATCATGGAAGGCCACACCCGCCGCGCCGGGGCGGTGGCGGGCGTCACCACGGTGCGCAATCCGATCCGGCTGGCGCGCGCGGTGATGGAGCACAGCCCGCACGTGATGCTCGCCGGCGACGGCGCCGAGGCGTTCGCCGACACGCGCCCCGAGCTCGAGCGCGTGCCGAACACGTGGTTCGACACCGAGCGCCGCCGCGAGCAGCTCGAGAAGGCGCAGCGCGCCGAACGCGACAAGCGCGCGGCCGTGCGCGACAGCGACAGCGACGCCGCGCCGTACTTCGGCACCGTCGGCGCGGTGGCGCTCGACGCCCGCGGCCACATCGCCGCGGCCACCAGCACCGGCGGCATGACCAACAAGCGCTACGGCCGCGTCGGCGACGCGCCGATCATCGGCGCCGGCACGTGGGCCGACGACCGCTGTGGCGTCTCCGGCACCGGCTGGGGCGAGTTCTACATCCGCGCCGCGGCCGCGCACGACATCTGCGCGCGCGTGGCGTACCGCGGCGACAGCCTGCAGACTGCAGCGGACGAGGTCATCAACCGGTTGATCCCCGCCGCCGGCGGCGACGGCGGCGCCATCGCGCTCGACCGCGACGGCAACATCGCGATGCCGTTCAACAGCGGCAGCATGTTCCGCGGGTGGGTGCACCCCGACGGCCGCCGCGGCACCGCCATCCACGAGGCCGAGCCCGAGCGCTGACCCGCGGCAGGCGCGGCGCCGGGGACGGCCGGCCACGGCAGGGCGCCGGTCGCCGGCCAACGCCGCTTCAGGGGCGGCCGCCGGGCTTGTGGCAAAATCGCGGGTCCGCCGCGGCCCCGGCCGCGCTGTCCACCGTCTCCGGAGCCCGTTCCCGATGCCGGCTACCGCCGCTTTGCGCCGCGTTGCGCATTTCGCCGCCGTGCCCGCCGTTGTCCGGCGCGGGCGGGGCTGAGGCATGGCCGACGAGTTCGGGCACCTGCCGCGCGGTCCGGCGCGGATCCTGAAGGCGACCCGCTGGTCGTTCCAGGGCCTGCGCGCGGCGTGGCTGCACGAGTCGTCGTTCCGGCTCGAGGTCTATCTGTTCGCGCTGCTCGGTCCGCTGGGCTGGGTGCTCGGCCAGACCCCGGTCGAGCGCGTGCTGCTGATCGGCAGCTGCCTGCTGGTGCTGAGCATCGAGCTGCTCAATTCGGCGGTCGAGGCGGTGATCGAGCGCTACGGCGCGGAGTTCCACGAGCTCGCCGGTCGCGCCAAGGACATGGGCTCGGCCGCGGTGTTCGTGCTGATGTTGAACGTGCTGTTGACCTGGGGCGCGATCGTCGGCCCCCGGCTGCTGTAACCCGCCCGCGCCTGCGCTGCGCCGTCGCGCGCGCACCGCACCATTTTCCGCCATTGCCGTAGACAGGAATGCCCCGTGCTTGAACAGCTGCTCGATCCGCAGGTCTGGATCACCCTCATCACCCTCAGCGCGATCGAGATCGTGCTGGGCATCGACAACCTGGTGTTCATCTCGATCGCGGTCAGCAAGCTGCCGTACGGGCAGCGCGAGAAGGCGCGCAAGTTCGGCATCGCGGTCGCGTGCATCACCCGCATCCTGCTGCTGCTGACGCTGGCCTGGCTGGCCGGGCTGACGTCCGACCTGTTCCACCTGTTCGGCCAGGGCCTGTCGGTGCGCGACCTGGTGCTGATCCTCGGCGGCGCGTTCCTGCTGGTGAAGGGCACGATGGAGATCCGCGACCTGGTCGTCGGCGAGTCCGAGTCGGAGGACGTCCACACCCGGCCGGCCGCGTCGTTCATGGCGGTCATCGCGCAGATCGCGGTCATCGACATCGTGTTCTCGCTCGACTCGGTGATCGCCGCGGTCGGCATGGCCAACCAGACCTGGATCATGGTGTGCGCGATCCTGCTGGCGGTGGCGGTGATGCTGCTGGCCTCGCGCCCGCTGGGGCAGTTCATCGACCGCAACCCGTCGATCAAGATGCTGGCGCTGGCCTTCATCGTGCTGATCGGCGTGTACCTGGTCGCCGACGGCTTCGAGGCGCACATCCCGAAGGGCTACATCTACGGCGCGATGGGCTTCTCCGCGCTGGTCGAGTGCCTGAACCTGTGGGTGCGGCGCAACCAGGGACGCCGGCTGGAGGCCGAATAACGCGTCGCGACGCCGCGGCCGGACGCCCCTCCGCCCCGGCGTCCTGCCGTCACGCCGCGTCCATTGCGTGTCGACGGGGCCGGTGTTGGAATGCCGGCCACGTTCCCCCGCTGGAGTTGCGTCATGCGTAGGCTTGCGATGTCGTGGGTCCTGGTCGTACTCGTCGCGCTGCTCAGCGGCTGCGGCTACAACACGATCCAGTCGAAGGACGAGGCCGTGACCGCCGCCTGGTCGCAGGTGCTGAACGTCTACAAGCGCCGCGCGGACCTGGTGCCCAACCTGGTCGCGACGGTGCGCGGCTACGCCAGCCACGAGCAGCAGGTGCTGACCCAGGTCACCGAAGCGCGCTCAAAGGTCGGCAGCATCAACGTCAACGCCGACGACCCGGCATCGCTGCAGCAGTTCCAGCAGGCGCAGGGCGAGCTGCAGAGCGCGATCGGCCGGCTGCTGGTGGTCAGCGAGGCCTACCCGCAGCTCAAGGCCGACCAGAACTTCCTGCAGCTGCAGGCGCAGCTGGAAGGCACCGAGAACCGGATCACCGTCGAGCGCCAGCGCTACATCCAGACGGTGCAGGACTACAACACCTACATCCGCCAGTTCCCGACCAACCTCACCGCGATGATGTTCGGCTACAAGCCCAAGCCGAACTTCACCGTCGACAATGTCGAGCAGATCCAGGAAGCGCCGCAGGTCGACTTCGGCACCCCGTCGCAGCAGAGCCAGCCGCAGCCCGCGCAACCGCCGGCGCCGGTGGGCGGCTGATCGACGCGGCCCCGGCGACGGCCTCGGGTTGAACCGCATGCCTGCCCGCCGCACCGGCGGCTACCGCGCTGCGCTGGTGCGCGCCTGCGCGATCGTGGTCCTGCTGGGCGCCAGCCTCGCCGCGTTCGCGCAGGCGCTGGCGCCGATCCCGCCGCTCGATGCGCCGGTGGTCGACACCACCGGCACGCTCGACGCGGCGACGCGGCAGCGGCTGGAGGCGCAGGCGCTCGCGCTGCAGCAGCGCAAGGGCAGCCAGCTGCAGGTGCTGGTGGTGCCGACGACTCAGCCGGAGGACATCGCCCAGTACGCGGTGCGCGCGTTCGAGCAGTGGAAGCTCGGGCGCGCGGGCGTCGACGACGGCGTGCTGCTGCTGGTCGCCAAGGACGACCGCCGCGTGCGAATCGAAGTCGGCTACGGGCTGGAAGGCCCGATTCCCGACGCGACGTCCGCGCGGGTGATCCAGGAATACCTGGTGCCGAAGTTCCGCGCAGGCGACTACGCCGGCGGGATCGAGGATGCGACCGCCGCGCTGGTCAAGCTCATCGACGGCGAGCCGCTGCCGGCGCCGATGGCCGATCACCGCAGCAGTGGAGGCGGTGGCGGGAGCGGCTGGCTGTTCGCGCTGTTCGTCGCGTTCATCGTCGCCCAGGTCGCGCGCGGGGTGCTGGCGCGGACTCCGCGGATCGTGCGCGGCACCGTCGCGGCGGCCGCGGCCGGCGGGATCGCCTGGCTGCTGTCGTCGCTGCTGCTGGTCGGCGGCCTCGGCGCGCTGATCGGGTTCTTCCTCGGCCTGGCCAGCGCGCCGCGCGGCCGCTTCGCCCGCGATGCGGGGTGGGGCGGGTTCGGCGGCGGGGGCTGGGGCGGTGGGGGCGGCGGCTGGGGCGGCGGCGGTGGCGGTGGCTGGTCCGGCGGCGGCGGCATGAGCGGGGGCGGTGGCGCCTCCGGTAGCTGGTGAGGAGCCGTCGATGCGCCTGCTGAAGCACCTGTTCGCACCGTCGTCCGGAACGCTGTTCCCCGAACAGACGCTGCATGCGATCACCGACGCGATCGCGGCCGGCGAGCGCGCGCACACCGGCGAGCTGTGCTTCGCGGTTGAGCCGGCGCTGCACTGGCGCGCGGTCGTCGCCGGGGTCGATGCGCGCACCCGCGCCCACGAAGTCTTCGCCCAGCTGCGCGTGTGGGACACGGCGGCCAACAACGGCGTGCTGATCTACCTGCTGCTGGCCGACCACCGCATCGAGATCGTCGCCGACCGCGGCTTCGCCGGTCGCGTCAGCGACGCGCAATGGCGCGGCGTGTGCCAGCTGATCGAGGAAGGCCTGCGCGGCGGCCGGCCGGACGCCGCGGTGCTGCGCGGCGTCGAAGCCGCCTCGGCGCTGCTCGCCGAGCACTTCCCGCGCGACGGCGCGATCGACGACGCCAACGAGCTGCCCGACCGGCCGCACCTGCTGTAGCCCGCACGACCCTGGGGCGGCGCGCAGGACGGCCTCGCGCGCTGGCCGTGGCCGCCAAGGCCGCGCGGCCGACTCCGCTCGGCGGCGGCACGCGGCACAATAGGGCCAGACCGCTGTCCGGAACCGCTTACGCATGACGACCCTGCACCAGATCGATCCGATCGCCTTCGGCCTCGGACCGCTGCAAGTCCACTGGTACGGGATCATGTACCTGCTCGGGTTCGGCGTGGCCTGGTGGCTCGGCACGCGGCGGGTGCGCCAGGGGCGGCTGCCAGGCGTCAACGAGCAGGCGTTCGGCGACCTGCTGTTCTACGGCATGCTCGGCGTCGTGCTCGGCGGGCGGCTCGGCTACGTGCTGTTCTACAGCTTCGACGCGCTGCGCCAGGACCCGCTGATGCTGGTGCGGATCTGGGAAGGCGGCATGAGCTTCCACGGCGGGCTGATCGGCGTCGTCGTCGCCGCCTGGTGGTGGTCGCGCAGGCACGGGCTGCACCTGTTCGACACGATCGACTTCGTCGCCCCGATCGTGCCGCCGGGCCTCGGCTTCGGCCGCATCGGCAACTACATCGGCGCCGAGTTGTGGGGCAAGCCGACCGGCGGCGGCTGGGGCGTGGTGTTCCCCAACAGCGACCTCGGCCCGTACACCGGCGCGCCGATCGAGCAGCTGCGCGCGCTGCATGCGTCGGGCGCGCTCGACGCCTACGCGCGCCATCCGTCGCAGCTGTACCAGGCGACGCTCGAGGGCCTGGTCCTGTTCATCGCGCTGTGGTGGTTCTCGCGCCGGCCGCGTCCGCGCTACGCGGTGGCCGGCCTGTTCGCGCTGCTGTACGGCGTGTTCCGGTTCGCGATCGAGTTCGTGCGCGTGCCCGATGCGGACATCGGCTACCTGGCGTTCGGCTGGTTCACGATGGGCCAGCTGCTGAGCCTGCCGCTGATCGTGCTCGGCCTGTTCTGGCTGTGGTATTCGCGCCGCCAGCCGACGCTGGCGCCGGCCAAGGCGGGCTGAGCCATGCACGCCTACCTCGACCTGCTGCGCCACGTGCTCGAGCACGGCACCGAGAAGTCCGACCGCACCGGCACCGGCACCCGCAGCGTGTTCGGCTGGCAAATGCGCTTCGACCTCGGCGCCGGCTTCCCGCTGGTGACCACCAAGAAGCTGCACCTGCGCTCGATCGTGCACGAGCTGCTGTGGTTCCTGCAGGGCGAGACCAACATCGCGTACCTGAAGGCCAACAAGGTCAGCATCTGGGACGAGTGGGCCGACGCGGACGGCGAGCTCGGCCCGGTGTACGGCAAGCAGTGGCGGCGGTGGGCCGGCGCGGACGGCATCGAGATCGACCAGATCCGCTGGGTCGTCGACGAGATCAGGCGCAATCCCGATTCGCGCCGGCTGATCGTGTCGGCGTGGAACGTCGCCGACCTCCCGCGCATGGCGCTGATGCCGTGCCACACGATGTTCCAGTTCTACGTCGCCGACGGAAAGCTCAGCTGCCAGCTGTACCAGCGCAGCGGCGACATCTTCCTCGGCGTGCCGTTCAACATCGCCAGCTACGCGCTGCTGACCCACATGGTTGCGCAGGTGTGCGGGCTCGGCGTCGGCGACTTCGTGCACACGCTCGGCGATGCGCACCTGTACTCGAACCATTTCGAGCAGGCGCGCGAGCAGCTGTCCCGCACGCCGCGCGCGCTGCCGACGCTGCGGCTCAATCCCGGCGTCACCGACCTGTTCGCGTTCGGCTACGACGACATAGCGATCGAAGGCTACGACCCGCTGCCGGCGATCAAGGCGCCGGTCGCGGTCTGACTGGCGCATGGTCGACCTGGTCCTCGTCGCGGCGCTCGATCGCCGACGCGCCATCGGCCGCGACAATGCGATGCCGTGGCACCTGCCGGACGACCTGAAGCGCTTCAAGGCGCTCACGCTGGGCCAACCGGTGCTGATGGGGCGCAAGACCGCGCAGTCGCTCGGGCGCGCGCTTCCGGGGCGGCTCAACCTCGTGCTGACGCGCTCGGGCCGCGTGCCGTTCGACGGCATGCAGGCGGTTGGCACGGTGGCCGATGCCGAGCGCATCGCCGGCGAGCACGGCGCCAGTGCGCTGTTCGTGATCGGCGGCGGCGAGGTCTACGCGCTGTGCCTGCCGCGCGCCGCGCGCCTGTACCTGACCCACGTCGACACCGCGATCGACGGGGCCGACGCGCACTTCCCGGCGTTCGACCCCGCGGACTGGCGCGTCACGGCGCGCGAAGCGCACGCGGCCGATGCGCGCCACGCGCACGCGTTCGAGTTCGCCGATTACGAGCGCGCCGCCAACCGCTAGCGCGGCGGATCAATCCGGATCTTGTTCGTACTCGACCGGCGCCGGCCGCGACGGCGGCTGATCGCCGCTTCGCGCCGGCTGGGGACCCCGTCCGTTGCGTTCGTGCCGCTGTGGCGAGCGATCCCCGCGCGGCGGGTTCGGCGCGCCGTTGCGCGGGCGCGGCCCCCGCGCGTCGCCCGGGTGGTGCGGCGGACGCGGGCGCGGCGGCTGCGCGGGCACGTCGCGGCCCGGCACCTGCACCAGCCGCAGCTCGTCGGTGTCGAGCTGCAGCGCGGTGAGCTTGCCGCCCCACACCGCCCCGGTGTCGATCGCGTGCACGCCGTGGCCGATGAACAGCCCCAGCGTCGACCAGTGGCCGCAGACGATCTTGAGGTCGCGTTCGGCCTGGCCGGGCACGGCATACCACGGGTACAGGCCGACCGGCTGCGTGCCGGGGCTGCCCTTGTCCTCGAACGAAATCCGCCCGCGCGGCGTGCAATAACGAAGCCGGGTGAACACGTTGATGATCGCGCGCTGGCGGTCGAGGCCGGCGAGCTTGGGGTGCCATGCCGGCTTGTCGCCGTACATGTTCTTCAGCAGCCGGCGGTACTGGTCGCCGTGCAGCTTCTCCTCGATCTCGCGCGCGTAGCGCTCGGCCAGCCGCGTGGTCCACGCCGGTGCGAGGCCGGCATGCACCATCATCCAGCCCAGCTCGCGGTCGGCGTGCACAAGCTTCTGCATGCGCAGCCAGTCGAGCAGGACGTCGCGGTCCTCGGCCAGCACGATCCGCTGCAGGTCGGCGTTGACCTTGCGCTGGTCCTCGAGCGAGCGCTCGCCGATGGCGAGCAGCGACAGGTCGTGGTTGCCGAGCACGACCACGCTGTGCTCGCGCAGCGAATGCACGAGGCGCAGCGTTTCCAGCGACTGGCCGCCGCGGTTGACCAGGTCGCCGCAGAACCACAGGCGGTCGCGCGCCGGGTCGAACGCGATGCACTCGAGCAGGCGCTGGGTGGCGTCGTAGCAGCCCTGCAGGTCGCCGATGGCCCAGGTCGTCATCCGCGCCTCAGTGCAGCGTGCGCGGCACGGACAGGGTGAACGCGGGGATCGGCGCGTCGAAGTGCGTGCCGTCGTCGGCGACCATGCCGTAGCGGCCCTGCATCGTGCCGAGCGCGGTTTCGAGCACCGCGCCCGACGTGTACTCGAAGTCCTCGCCGGGCTCCAGCCGCGGCTGTTCGCCGACCACGCCGTCGCCGTCGACTTCCTGGACCTGGCCGTTGGCGTCGGTAATCCGCCAGTGGCGCGTCATCAGGCGCGCGGGCACGTCGCCGCGGTTGCGGATGCGGATCGTGTAGGCGAAGACGAATCGGTCCTGCTCGGGTTCGGACTGGTCGTCCAGGTAGCGGGTGGCGACTTCGACGTCGACGGCGTAGGCACGGCGTTCCATGCCCGACAGTGTAAGCAATGCGGCGTCAGCGCGGGCTCACGTCGCGCCGATGCGATTGCTCAGGCGCACGAAGTCGGCCACCGGCAGCTGCTCGGCGCGCGCATCCGGGCGGACGCCCGCCGCTTCGATCATCGCCGCGTCGCAGACCTGCGACAGCGCGTTGCGCAGCGTCTTGCGCCGCTGGCCGAACGCATCGCGGACGACGCGTGCGAACAGGTCGCGGTCGTCGATGCCGATCGTCGCCGGATCGCGCGGCACCAGCCGGACGACGGCCGAGTCGACCTTCGGCGGCGGGCGGAACGCGGCGGGCGGCACGTCGAACTGCGGGATCACGTCGCAGTACGCCTGCAGCATCACGCTCAGGCGGCCGTAGACCTTGCTGCCGGGCTCGGCCGCCATGCGGTCGACGACCTCCTTCTGCAGCATGAAGGTCATGTCGGTGATGGCGGGCGCGTGGTCGAGCGCGTGGAACAGGATCGGCGACGACAGGTTGTACGGCAGGTTGCCGACCAGCCGGATCACGCCCTCGTTGGCGAGCGCGGTGAAGTCCACGTCGAGCACGTCGCGGTGCAGGATCTCCAGCGTGCCGTGCGCGCGCGCGGCCTCGGTCAGCGGGAAGATCAGGTCGCGGTCGAACTCGATGACGGTGAGTTCGTGGTGGACGTCGAGCAGCGGGAACGTGATCGCGCCCTGGCCCGGGCCGATCTCGACCAGCCGGTCGCCCGGCTTCGGGTCGACCGCGCGGACGATCGACGCGATGATCCCGCGATCGACCAGGAAGTGCTGGCCCAGGCTCTTCTTGGCCGGCTCGGTGAAAGCGGTCTTGCGCGTGCTCATGCGCGCATTGTCCCGCGAACGCGCGCGATGCGCGCGCAGGTGCGCGCGGCGGCGATCAGGCTCGCCGGGTCGGCGACGCCGCGTCCGGCCAGCTCGAGCGCGGTGCCATGGTCGACCGCGACCCGCGGGTACGGCAGGCCCAGGGTCAGGTTCACTGCGTGCTCGAAGCCGCTGTACTTCAGCACCGGCAGGCCCTGGTCGTGGTACATCGCGACGATCGCGTCGAACCCGCGCAACTTCGCCGGCAGGAACGCCGTGTCGGCCGGCAGCGGTCCGACCAGTTGGAGCCCTTCGCCGCGCAGGCGGGCGAGCACCGGCTCGATGACGTCGATCTCCTCGCGCCCCAGGTGGCCGGCCTCGCCGGCGTGCGGGTTGAGCCCGAGCACGGCGATCGTCGGGCGTTCGATACCGAAGTCGCCGCGCAGCGCCGCGGCGGTGATCCGCAGCGTCCGCTCGAGCGAGTGCGGAGTGATCGCGTCGGCGACCGCGCGCAGCGGCAGATGGGTCGTCGCCAGCGCGACGCGGACCACGTCGTTGGCCAGCATCATCACGACCTCGCAGCCCGCGTGCGCGGCGAGCAGCTCGGTCGTCCCGGTGTAGGCGATGCCGCCGTCGTTGATCGTGGCCTTGTGCACCGGCCCGGTGACCAGTCCGTCGAAGCGGCCGGCGATGCAGCCGTCGGCGGCGGCGTGGAGCGCCGCGATGACCGCAGGCGCGTTGCGCGGGTCCGGCTGGCCGAATGGTGGCGGGTCACCCGCGCCGGGCATGTCCACCAGCTCCAGCGCACCGGGTCGCGCGCCGGGCGCGTCGGCCAGCGTCAGCGGCAGTCCGATGGCGCGTGCCGCGGCCTGCAGCACGCGGGCGTCGGCGAAGGCGACGAGGTCGAAGTCACGGGGCGCGTGCGCGAGGCGAACGCACAGCTCGGGCCCGATGCCGGCGGGCTCGCCCGGAACGAGCGCGAGCCGCGGGCGGTGCACGTCAGCCGCCGTTGGCGGGGGCGGGCGTCGCGGCCTGCGTGTCGGCCTGGCCGCGGACGTCGACGAACGCCTCGCCGCGCATCTCGCGCAGGAAGCGGTTCCACTCGTCCTCGAGCTTGCGCCGGCCGATCGTCTCGCTGATCTGTGCGCGGCGGGTCTGGTCGGTGGCGTTGACCTGTCGCGTGCCGATCCGCTGCACGATGTGCCAGCCGGCTTCGGTGCGGAACGGCGCCGAGACCTGGCCGTCCTGCAGGCCGGCGACCTGGCCGCCGAACTGCGGGCCGAACGCGTCCGCGGCGAACCAGCCGAGGTCGCCGCCGTTGGCCTGGGTGTTCAGGTCCTGCGACTCTTCGCGCGCGAGCTGGGCGAAGTCCGCGCCGCCGGCGATCCGCGCCGCCAGCGTGTCGGCCTTGGCCTTCGCCGCGGCGTCCTGCGAGGCATCGGCCGCGCGCACGAGGATGTGGCGGGCCTGGAACTGGGTGACCATGTTCGCCGCGCCGTCGGCAGCCGCGTCGCGCACTTCGACCAGCTTCAGCAGCTGGAAGCCGCTGGGGCCACGCAGCGGCGCGCTGACGTCGCCGGGCGACATGCGCCGGACCATCTCAGCGAACGCGTTGGGAATCTCGTCATTCGAGCGCCAGCCCAGGTCGCCGCCTTCCAGTGCGTTCGGGCTGTCGGAATAGCGCACGGCCGCGGCGGCGAAGTCCATCTCGCCGCGGTCCAGCAGCGACTTCACGCCGTCGATCTTCTTCTGCGCGGTGGCGATCTGCTCGGCGGTGGCGCCCTCGGGCAGCGCGACGAGGATGTGCGCCAGACGGTACTGGCTCCCGGTCGCTGCCTGCACGGCCATCGCGGCGTCGATCTCGGCCTCGGTGACCTGGATGCGGCCCTGCGCAAAGCGCTGGCGAAGGCGCTGGATCAGCAGCTCGTCGCGGATCGAATTGCGGAATTCGCCGAACGTGGTGCCGTCGCTGGTGACCTGCGCGCGCAGCTGGTCCAGGGTCAGCCGGTTCTGCTGGGCGACCGCGCCGATGGCCTGGTCGATTTCCTGGTCGGTGACCCGCACGCCGGTTTCCTGGGCGCGGCTGACCTGCAGCTTGATCAGCACGAGGCGCTCGAGCACCTGGCGCTCGAGCACGTCGCGCGGCGGCAGCTGGCCTTCGCGCCCGCGGTACTGCTGGGTGATGTTCGCCACCGCGCGGTCGAGCTCGCTGCGCAGGATGACGTCTTCATTGACCACCGCGGCAATGCGGTCGATCGGCTGCAGCTCCTGCGCGACGGCAAGGCTGCCGGCGCCGGTGAGGGGAGCGCCGGCCAGCAGGGCGGCCGCGAGGGCACACGCGAGTACGTTCTTCATGGATTCGAGTCGAGAGTGGGGTCGACGGTGTCGCGCCTCAGCGGGGAGGGCGGCACGAGGTAGAGGTCGTCGCGGTCGTATCCGAGGATAGCACGGCGCAAAACGCGCTCCGTCTTCTGGCCGGCCGAGCCCAGGCCCTTCAGTTCGACCTCGAGCTGGATGGAATTGTTCAGGTCGCCGGTGCGGTTGCGCAGGTACCGGCGGCCGACCAGTCGCACCGCGATGCAGCAGCTTTCCCACTGCACGCCGGCGATGGTTTCCAGCTCTTTCTTGTCCAGCAGCGAGTAGTAGTAGCGGCCGACCACGCTCCAGTTCGGGTTGATCGGGTAAAGGAAGGAGAAGTCCGCCTGCTCGAGCAGGTCGCGGCGGTAGCGGTAGCCGACGTTGACCACGCCTGCGTCGCCGATCAGGTAGCGGGCACGCAGCGCGGCCAGGTCCTCGCGGCGGAACTTCGGGTCCCACTGGTACGACGCGTTGATCTGCCAGCGGTCGCTCGGGGCCACGGACACGTCGGCGATCCACGCGGACTTGCCGCGTTCGACCGGCGTCTCGCCCGGCACGATCACCCGCGTGTCGTCGAAATAGCGGATCTGTCCGATGCTCGCCGCCAGCCGCTCGCGGCCGTCGTCCTCGTTGATGAGGCGCGTGGTCAGCGCCGTCGTCAGCTGGTTCGCGTCGCTCTGGCGATCCGGGCCGGTGTAGCGGTTGTCGCGGAACAGCTGGCCCCAGCTGAACGTCATCGGCGCCGTGTCGAACAGCGGCAGGCCGTCCTGGTTCTCGTACGGCACGCGCAGGTAGAACAGTCGCGGTTCGAGCGTCTGAAGGTAGTTGTCGCCGCGGATCTGCGTGTGCCGGTCGAAGAACAGTCCGGCGTCGATCGAGCTGATCGGCAGGCTGCGGGTTGGCCCTGCGTTTGTCAGCTGCGCGATGAGTTCGGGAGTCGGCGTCGTCCCACTGGTAGCCGCGTACCTTTGAGCGAGCGAGTTTCCAATTGAAGTGGCAAGACCATCTTCCAGCTTGTAAGCGGTGTACCGATACGCCAGACGCGGGCGCAGGAACCAACTGCCTCCCTCGAGCGGCATCTCGACGAATGGCTTGACGTCAAGACGGCTGCCAGCGTCGAAGACGTCGTGCCGGAATCTCACCGCCTCCGCGTCGATTCCGGCGTGCAACCAATCGTTCAGCGGTCGGTTCCACTGTGCGAAAAGACGTGGGAGTCGGTCGAACGGCAGGCTCGCTTCGGTCAGGGTGTAGTCGGTGAGCTGATACCGATCGGCGGTAAAGCTCGCCGACCAGTGGCGTCCTTGTCCATATACGCCGAGCGTGCTGCCGATGCTATACGTCGACACGCCATAGAGGCTGTTGCTGAAGTCCTCCAGATAGTGGGTGTCGCTCACCCAGCCCAGACTGGCGCGAGCACGCCAGAACTTGTTGAAGTAGTGAGTGGCTCCAAGCGAAAACTGCCCGCGGTTATCCGTCGGCAGCGTCGCCCCGGGAATTGGCAGACCGGTGATCGGGTTGTTGAGGTACCGGAAGGGCTCGTTCTCCGGCAGCTTGTCCTTGGGCATCCATGTCCCCGAAACCGTGCCCTCTCCCTTGGGGTACAGCCAGCGGAATTCGCCGCCGATACTGGCGCCGCGCTCGGTCATGATCCGCGGCGTGACCGTGGCGTCGTAGTTCGGCGCGAGGTTGAGGTAGATCGGCTGCTTCCAGTCGAAGCCGTTGCGGCCGGACAGCGACACGGCCGGGTACAGCAGGCCCGTGCGGCGGCGGTCGTCGATCGGGAACATGAACCACGGCACGTACAGCACCGGCACCTTGCCGATCCGCAGCGTCGCGTTGCGCGCCACGCCCATGCCCTTCTCGGTGTCGATGTCGATGCGATTCGCGCGCAGCTCCCACGCGCGCTCGGACGGCGCGCAGGTGGAATACGTGGAGCCGACCAGCGCGCCCTGCTCGCCCTTGAGTTCGATCCGTTCGGCGCCGCCGTTGCCGCGCCGCTCGGTCAGCTGGTAGCGCAGGTCGGTGATCGTGTGGCTGTCGTCCTGCTGGTTGCCTTCGGCGCGTTCGGCGACGATGCGCATGCCCGAGTCCGAGTAGCGCACGCTGCCTTCGGCGACATACTGGCCGGTCTCGCTGTTGAACGTCAGTCGGTCGGTGCCGAGGAACTGGTCGCCGCGGCTCAGCGCGACGTTGCCCTGCACGATGGTGTTTTCGTCCTGCTGGCCCTCGAGCTGGTCGCCTTCGATGTCGGTCGGCTGCTCGATGCGCTGCTGCGGGGTGCCGGTGGGCGCGGGTGCATCGGCGAACGCGGGGACCGCATCGCCGACCGGGCACAGCGCCCAGTCGTCGTCGCCGTAGCCGTCATCCTGGCCGTACGCGGGAAGGGCGAGCGCGATGCACAGCGAGAGCGGAAGCAGGCGGAAACTCGTGCGCACGCGGCCATCCGGGACACGGAAAACGGCCGCTAGCTTGCCCCATCCCCTGCAGGGCGGCAACGCGGGTGCGGCGCGGGGGAAGGTTGGGTTCATCTTGCTGGGCCCGGCGGATGGCACGGAGCATTCCCCTTGGATCGTTCGGAGGTGGGTGTTCGGTTCGGGGCGCAGGCGATAGGGCAGACGGGCCCGCTGCATTCGGGCCGCGAGCCGCGGCTCCCCCTCCCGATGCCTGCACGCGCGCCAAGGCGACCTTGGCCGCGCCGCCGCCATCCATCGCATGCGCGGTGTCGACAGCGCGTGCAGCCGGCGATTGCGTTGGCGTGCACAGCGTCGGCGCAAGACGGTCGGGGCGCGACGCCCGGCGTGCAGAGGGCCTTCCGGCTCAGGCGGCGAGCAGGGCGCCGACGTGGGCTACGCTGCTCATGCGCAGCGCGTCGAGGTCGTAGCCGCCCTCGAGCATCGACACCACGCGTCCGTGCGCGTGGCGTCCGGCGATCGCGCACAGCTCGGTGGTGAGCCAGGCGAAGTCGTCGGCCTCGACCTCGAGCTGCGCGAGCGGGTCGAGACGGTGCGCGTCGAATCCCGCCGAAATGAAGACCAGCTGCGGCCGGAACGCGTCGATCGCCGGGAGCAGGCGATCCCGCCACGCGTACCGGAACGCATCCCCGCCGCTGCGAGGCGGCAGCGGCGCGTTGACGACGTTGCCGACGCCGCGCTCGTCCGCGTAGCCGGTGTCGGGATACAGCGGCAGCTGGTGCGAACTGGCGTACATGACGCGGGGGTCGGTGTCGAAGATCGCCTGGGTGCCGTTGCCGTGGTGGACGTCGAAATCGACCACCGCGACGCGCGACAGGCCGTGCTTGTCGCAGGCGTGTGCGGCGGCCACGGCGATCGAGTTGAACAGGCAGAAGCCCATCACACACGAGCCGGTGGCGTGGTGTCCGGGCGGACGCACCGCGCAGAACGCACGTCGGGTGTCGCCGTGCATGACGTCGTCGACCGCGGCGACGCCCGCGCCTGCGGCGCGCAACGCGGCTTCGGCCGAGCCGGGCGCGAGGACCGTGTCCGGGTCGAGCGCGATCGGTCCGTCGACCTTGGTGTCGAGCACCAGCGCCAGCAGCGCGTCGTCGTGGACGCGCAGCAGCTGGCCGCGGCTGGCGCGAGGCGCCTCGCGCCAGTCGAGCCTGGGGTAGGCCGCCTTCAGCGCGTCGGTCACCGCGGAGAGGCGGGCCGGTCGTTCGGCGTGCTGGGCGCCGGGGTTGTGGTCGAGGCAGGCGGGGTGGGTGTAGACGCGCATGCCGGGTCGCTCAGCCTTGGCGGCGCTCGTGCTGCCACAGGATCTCGCCGTGTCCGCTGGCGCGTGCGAGCACGCGCGCGAGCACGAACAGGAGGTCCGACAGGCGGTTGAGGTAGCGGATCGCCTCCGGCCGCACCGAATCGTGGTGCGACAGGGTCACGGTCTCGCGCTCGGCGCGACGGACGACGGTGCGCGCGACGTGGCAGCGCGCCGCCGCTTCGCCGCCGCCGGGCAGGATGAAATCCTTCAGCGGCGGCAGGGCGTCGTTGTAGTGGTCGAGCTGCTGCTCGAGCCGCGCGATGTCGGCATCGAACACCGCCGCGTGGCCAGGGATGCACAGCTCGCCGCCGAGGTCGAACAGCTGGTGCTGGATCGTCGTCAGCAGCGCGTGGATGTCGTCGGGCACGCCAGCCGCGAGCAGCAGGCCGATGCACGAGTTGGCCTCGTCAACGGTGCCGTAGGCGGTGACGCGGGCCGAGTCCTTCGCGACGCGGCTGCCGTCGCCCAGCCCGGTGCTGCCGTCGTCGCCGGTCTTCGTGTAGATCTTGCTGAGGCGGTTGCCCACGCCCGGACTCAGGCGGTCTGGGCCCGCAGCGCCGGCACCCGGGCGCGCAGCAGCGCGAAGCCGCCGAACAGCAGCGCCGAGTAGAACAGCGTGCCGAGCACGGTCCACTGGAAGAACGGGATGCCGGCGGCGTAGGTGGCCATCAGGCCGGCAGCGGTCTTCGGGATGGCCGCACTCGACGCGAACACGCCGAAGTTGGTCACGACGAAGAACAGCACCGAACCGACCAGCGAGTAGCCGAGCACGCGCCCGCCGCTGACGCGGCCGCGCAGGTTCAGGCCGATCGCGGTGATCGCGACGATGCACGCGTACACCAGCGCCATGCCGGTGCTGCCGAAATAGCCGGCGTAGTCGCCGCCGAGCGTCGCGGCCAAGGCCAGGTCAGACAGCAGCATCGCGGCGAGCGGAACCGCGAAGGCCCATGCGCGCGAGGCGAAGTACGCGCCGCCGAACAGGGCGACGGCCTCGACCGGGGAGAAGTTCGGCGGGTGCGGCAGCAGCCGGCTCATCGCCGCCAGCACGATCAGACCGGCGAGCACGAGCGGGCCGGCGGACAGGCGCAGGCCGGAGGGAGCGGGGGTCGTCGGGATGCGGTTCATCGAGCCAGTTGCGTGCCGGTGGAAGCCGTTAGCATAGCGCAATGGCCCCGCTCCCCCCTTCATCCGCGGCGCCCCGCGACCGTGTCGCCCACGACGTGCTGATCGTCGGCGGCGGACTCGTCGGCGCCAGCCTCGCGATCGCGCTCGACCGCCTCGGGCTCGATGTCGCGCTCGTCGACGCCGCGCCTGCGGGCGCGATCCCGGCCGTGTTCGACGAGCGCAACCTCAGCTTCGCCGAGGCCACCGTCAACGCGCTCGAGGCGCTCGGGGTGTTGGCGCGGCTGCGCGCACCTGCCGGCTCGATCGAACGCATCCACGTGACGCGCCGCGGCGACTTCGGCCGCATGCTGCTGCGCGCCGCAGACCACGGGCGGCGCGAGTTCGGCCGGGTCGTGGTCGCCCGCGACTTCGGCGAGGCGCTGGAGTCGCGGCTGTCGGAGCTGCGTGGGCTGACCCGCTATCGCCCGGCGCGGTTCCTCGGCCTGGTCGACGACAGTGCCGGCGACCGCCGCGGCGTGCGCATCGACGCCGGGGACGGGGAGCGGGTGATCGACACGCGGCTGCTGGTCGGCGCCGACGGCGCTCGCAGCGCGGTGCGCGATGCGCTGGGGATCGGCGCGGACGAACACGACTACGCGCAGACGCTGTTCGTCGCGCGGCTGCGTGCCGAGCGTGCGCCGGACGGAACCGCGTACGAACGCTTCGGCGACGACGGCCCGACCGCGCTGCTTCCGCGCGGCGATCGTCACTTCGGACTGATCCACGCCGTCGCCGCCGGCGAGGCCGACGTGGTGGCGGCGATGGACGAGGCGGCGTTCCTCGCGCGCATCCAGGACGCATTCGGCTGGCGCGTCGGCCGGCTGCTGGCCTGTGGCCCGCGCAGCGCGTACCCGGTCAGCCGGATCGTCGCGCAGCGGACGACGGCGCCGCGCGCGGTGCTGGTGGGCAATGCCGCGCAGACGATCCATCCGATCGGCGCACAGGGCTTCAACCTCGGCCTGCGCGATGCGCTGACGCTGGTGGAGCAGATCGGCGATGCGGTGGCCGACCCGGGAAGCGGCGCGCTGCTGCGCGGCTACGACACGCGGCGCAGCGACGACCGCGCACAGACCCTGGCGTTCTCCGACGGACTGGCCCGGCTGACCGCCAACGACGCGCAGTGGCTGCGCCCCGTGCGCAGCGCCGGCCTGTTCGCGGCCGATCGCCTGCCGTCGGTGCAGGCGCGCCTGGTCGCCGGCGCGATGGGCTACCGCGGCGACGTGCCGGCGCTGTGCCGGGGCACCACCGCATGAGCCGGCGGGAACCGCGGCGCGACGGCACCCTCGACGCGGTGGTCGTCGGTGCCGGCGTGGTCGGCACCGCGGCCGCGCTCGCGCTGGCGGCCGAAGGTGCGTCGGTCGCGCTCGTCGAGTCGCGCGAGCCGCCGCGCTGGCAGGCGCACGGAACCGACCTGCGCGTTTTCGCGTTCGCCCCGGACAGTGCTGCGCTGCTCGACCGGCTGGGCGTCTGGGCGTCGATCCGCAGCGCGCGCGCGCAGCCGTACCGGGCGATGCGGGTGTGGGACGCCGCCGGCGGTGCGCCGCTGGTGTTCGACGCCGATGCGCTCGCGCGGCCCGAACTGGGCTGGATCGTCGAACACGCGCTGCTGGTCGACCGGCTGTGGGCGGCGCTGCCGCTGGCCGGCGTGCAGGTGCTGTGCCCGGAGCAGGTGGTCGCGATCGCGCAGGACGACGACGCGGCCACGCTGACGCTGGGGTCCGGGACGCGACTGCGCGCGCGGCTGGTGGTCGCCGCCGACGGCGCGGACTCGCCGCTGCGCGCGATGGCGGGGATCGACAGCTTTGCGCGCGACTACGGCCAGAGTGGCGTCGTCGCCTTCGTGCAGACCGAACGCCCGCACGACTCGACGTGCCGCCAGCGGTTCCTGCCGGGCGGGCCGCTGGCGCTGCTGCCGTTCGTCGATTCGCCGGACGCGCCGGTCGATGCGCGCGGTCGCCGCAGTTCGATCGTCTGGTCCGTCGCCGAGGCCGAGGCCGCGCGGCTGCTGGCGCTGGACGAGGCCGACTTCCGGCGCGAACTCGGCCAGGCCTCCGAGGGCGTGCTGGGCGACGTCACCCACGTCTCCGCACGCGTCGCGTTTCCGCTGCGTCGACAGCTCGCCGAGCGCTACGCGGAGGGGCGGGTCGTGCTGGTCGGCGATGCTGCCCACGTGGTCCATCCGCTGGCGGGCCAGGGCGTCAACCTCGGCCTGCGCGACGTCGCAGCGCTGCAGGCGATGGCGCACGCGCGCCGCGGTCGCGACCTCGGCGCGCCGGTGCCGCTCGCGCGCTGGGCGCGTGCCCGCCGCAGCGAGAACGCGGTCGCCGCGTACGCGTTCGACGGGCTGAACCGCCTGTTCTCCAACGACGCGCTGCTGCCGACGCTGATGCGCGGCCCGCTGCTCGGCACGGTCGGCCGTCTGCCACCGCTGAACCACGCGTTCTGGCGCCACGCCGCCGGGCTCTAAAAAAAAGGCCCCGCCGAAGCGGGGCCGTGTCGATCACCGCAGGCCCGCAGCGCGGGCCCGTTCAACGGCTTACAGCCAGTTCTTCATCTCGTCGGTGCTGAGGCTGCCGTCGGCGTTGACGTCGAGCATGCGGAACTGCGCCTTCAGCACGGTGTGGGTGCGGACCTCGTCCTCGGTCAGGCCGCCATTGCGGTTGGCATCGAAGGCGTTGAAGTCGATCTTGAAGTTCGGGTTCGTCGACTGGAACGCGACCTGCGCATTCGCCGCGCCCATCGGCGACGGATTGCCCTGCGGCGTCGCGGGCGGCGTGTTCACCGCTTCGACGGTGGCGTCGGCGGACAGTTCGGCGCGGGCCGCGGCGTTGGCGGTCGCGGCGCTGGCGGCGCGGGCCTGGGCGGCAGCCTGCTGCGCCTCGGCCGCGGCGGCGACCGGATTCACGCCCGACTGGGCGACGGTGCCGGCCGCCTGCGCTTCCTTGGCGGCTTCGACGGCCGCTCCGGCCGCGGCCTGGGCATCGACCGACGAATGGTGGGCGGAATGCGCGGTCGCGGCGGCGGTCGCGGCACCGGCCTCCGTCATAGCGCCAGCACGCTTGGCGGCGCCGGCGGCCTTGGCGGCTTCCTGCGCAGCCTCGGCGTTCTCGCGCGCGGCCTTCGCTTCCTCGGTGGCGGCTTCCGCCTCCACGGCGGCCTGCTGTTTCGCGGCGACTTCGGTCTGCTGTGCGAACGCGCTGCC
Organism: Cognatilysobacter tabacisoli; assembly: GCF_003586305.1. GTDB lineage: Bacteria > Pseudomonadota > Gammaproteobacteria > Xanthomonadales > Xanthomonadaceae > Cognatilysobacter_A > Cognatilysobacter_A tabacisoli. Next base: position 927,389 of record NZ_KZ987400.1, read on the forward strand.
CGAGCCGATCGCGGCAATCAGTGCGGCCGCCAGCAGGTGGCGGTTGGTGCGGGTGGTGATGGCCATGGCCATGACTCCTGTTAGTGGGGGTGGGGGGACCCTAGGCGCGGTCCCATCAACCTCGCGTAAACCGATGCGCTGCGGGCGGGCCGCGGTTCACGCTGATGACGATGCGGTGAGGCGACGCGCCCCGTGCCCTTCGTATGCGAGTGGCACGTGCACTCGCGCTTCGCTCAGTTGATGACGCCCTCGGTTTCGGCGCGCGACAGCACGCGGTCGCGGTCGCGGTCGAGCGCGACGAACTGCGCGACCACCGTCGGATGCTTCGCCGCCTCGGCGCGGGACAGCACGCCATCTTGGTCGGTGTCGAGCGCGCGGAACGCGGGTCGGTAGCCGGCCGCGATCGGATCGTTCGGCCGCGAGCTCACCGACACGCTGGCGCCCCGGGTGGCGGTTTCCTGCGTGAGCACGACGGCGCGGTTCGGCGTGTCGAGCGCAGCGGAGCGGGGCGCCTGCGTAGCCGGAGCCGCCGGAGTCGCCGGCGTTGCAGCGGTAGCGGGCGTTGCAGGGCCGGCGGGCGTCGCGGGAACGGCCGGCGTCGCCGGCACGGCACGCGGCGGAATGGGCGCCACGGTCGGCGACTGCGCCAGCGCGGGGCCGGCGAGGGCACACAGCATCAGGGTCAGTGCGTGGGATTTCATGGGGCGGCCTCCAAGAGGGGGACGCCCGGACCGTACGCCCGCGGCGATCAATCGCCCGTCAATCCGCGAAACCACGGCTGAACGCCGCGCGGACGGCCCCGATCAGGTTCGTGGCGTGGCGAAAACGGTGATCTCTTCGCGGTCGTGGTACAGCTGCCGCGCGCGGATCGTCATCGGCCGGTGGGTCTGCTGCTCGAACCCTTCGAGGCAGATCCGGGTCTCCTCCCAGCGCTTCTTCATCGGCAGCTTGAGGTTGAAGATCGCCTGCCGGCACCAGTTGTTGTGGAACCACGCGGCCATGCGGTCGGCCACCTTGCGCGGGCTCTCGACCATGTCGCAGACGAGCCAGTCGAGCGTGCGTCGCGGCTGCCACTGGAAACCGTCGACGCGCAGGTGATCGACGCGCCCGCTGTCGAGCAGGTTCTGCGCGAGCGGGCCGTTGTCGATCGCGGTGACCTTCATGCCGTTGCGCACCAGCACCCAGGTCCAGCCGCCCGGGGCGGCGCCGAGGTCGGCGGCCTGCATGTTGTCGCGAACCAGCCGCTCGCGCTCGTCGTCGTCGAGCAGCGTCAGCAGCGCTTCCTCGAGCTTCAGCGCCGATCGGCTCGGCGCGTCGGCGTGCATGCGCAGCCGCGGGATGCCCAGCGGCCACGGGGAGCTGTCGCGCGGCTCGCTGGTCGCCAGCACCGCGTGGTCGCCGGCGAGGAACACCACGTGCAGGCGCGGCCGCACCGGGTCGTCGCTGCGGGTGAGCCAGCCGGCCTTGCGCAACGCCGGTCGCAGTGCGTTGCCGAAGCTGCGGGCGAGGCCGGCCAGCGGCTTGGCCGCGTCGGAGTCGGGGTGCTCGACCCACAGCTCGCCGAACGCCGACGGCATGCCGGGGCTGCCGGCCAGGGCGTCGAGCGCGGCCAGGATCGGGGTGATGCGGTCGCGCGGGTCCAGCCCCGGCAGGTCCGCCAGCCGCAGCAGCTTCTGCCGCGCGAAGATCAGCGTGGAGAACGGCAGCGCCCGCGACAGCGCGTCGGCGTCAGCGCCGAGGAACTCGACGACGCCGCTGCCGCGCTCGGTGCGCGCATAGCCGGGGTGGCCGACGGTGGCCGCGCGCTCGTTGAGTTCGGCGGCCAGCTCCGGCTCGAAACCGGCGCGGCAGTAGCACAGCAGGGCGTCGCCGCTCATCGGGCGAGGGACCGCGTCGGCGTCAGCGCGTCAATAGCGCTCACCGCCGCTCTCGCCGTACGCCCGCAGCACGGCCCGCGCCGCGTCGCGGTGCAGGTCGCGCACGACGGCAATGCCGCGACGCTCGAGCTCGCCGACCCAGTCGGCCGGCAGCGGACCCTCGTCGAACTCGGTCAGTTCCTCGACGTCTTCGCTGCGCGCGCCGATCAGCAGGCGGTCGACGCCGGCCCACACGGTCGCGCCGTAGCACTGGCAGCACGGCTGCGACGAGGTGGCCAGCGTGTACGGTCCGATCGGCCGGTCGTCGGCGTCGCGGTTCAGGCGCGCACGCTGGGTGCGCTGCTGCGCGAGCATGTACGCCATCGTCTCGGCGTGCGCGAGCGAGCACGCGTGCGGCAGCACGCGGTTGACGCCGACCGCGACGATGCGGTCGTCGGGACCGAACACCGCCGCGCCGAACGGGCCGCCGCTGCGCGCCTCGAAGTTGCGCCGCGACAGCTCGATCGCCAGCGCGACCTTGGCCGCGTCGCCGACGTGCGCCTGCGCGGTGTCGACGTGCTCGTGGACCCACGCCGGCAGCGTCAGGTGGACCTGCGCGTAGAGCATCACTGGGCCTCGAATTCCATGAGCACGCCTTCGCAGCGACCGGCGCGGCAGTCGCAGCCCTGGATCGGCTGGAAGCCGCAGATCGACATGCGTCCTTCCTTCGCGCACTGGGCCTGCACCGCGGCCGGGTCGGTCGGGCTGTTGACGTTGACGCAGCGCGGCTCCTGGCCGCAGCAGTTGCCGACGTTCTTGACCGCGCAGTCGCTGGCGGTGCGGCAGGCGTAGTCGAGCACCGGCGGCGCATCGGCGACGCGCTGCGGCGGCAGCGGCTTGCTCATCGGCGGTGCCGGCTTGGTCCGCCGGGCCAGCGCCGGGTCGGCCGGCACGGCCGGCGCCTGCGCGTCGGCAACGGGGCCGGCGGCCGGCGCACCCGCGGCGGGGGCGGTCGGCGCGTCGGCGGCGATCGGGCTCGCGGCGCCAGACTGCGCCGCGCTTTCCGACGGCGGCGCCGCGCATGCCGACAGCGCGAACGCGGCCAGCAGCGCGAGGGCGAGCGCGGGGGTGAGCGCGAGAGTGAAACGGAACGACGCGACGAAACGGAGGGCCATGGCGATCACCGGCGGGTCGGGGGCATCAAGCCTTGCCGGCCCAGGTGTCACGCAGCGTGACGCTGCGGTTGAACACCGGGCGCGCGGCCGTGTGGTCGCGGCGGTCGGCGACGAAGTAGCCCAGCCGCTCGAACTGGAACGACTGCTCGGGCGCGGCGGTCGCGGCCGCCGGCTCGACGTAGCCGTTGACGGTGCGGCGCGAATCGGGATTCAGGTGGTCGCGGTAGGTCTTCCCGTCCGAGTCGTCGTCGGGGTCGGCCACGCTGAACAGCCGGTCGTACAGGCGCACCTCGGCTTCGACCGCGTGCGCGGCGCTGACCCAGTGGATCGTGCCCTTGACCTTGCGGTTGGCGCCTTCCATGCCGGCGCGCGAGTCCGGGTCGAGCGTGCCGTGCAGTTCGACCACGCGGCCGTCGGCGTCCTTGACCACCGCGTCGCAGCGGACGATGCCGGCGCCGCGCAGGCGCACGTCGCCGCCGACGGTCAGGCGCTTGAAGCCCTTCGGCGGCACCTCCTCGAAGTCCTCGCGCTCGATCCACAGCGTGCGCGAGAACGGCACCCGGCGCTCGCCGAACGACTCGTCCTTCGGGTGGTTGGCGAACACCAGCTGCTCCTCGTGCGACTCGGGCAGGTTGGTCAGCACCAGCTTGACCGGGTCGATCACCGCCATCCGCCGCGGCGCGGCGCCGTCGAGGTCGTCGCGCAGCGCGCCCTCGAGGATCGAGATGTCGAGCAACGAGTTCTGCTTGCTGATGCCGACGCGGTCGACCATCAGCCGCAGCGCGGACGGCGTGTAGCCGCGGCGGCGGATGCCCTGCAGCGTCGGCATGCGCGGGTCGTCCCAGCCGTCGACGAGGCCGTCCTGCACCAGCGCCATCAGCTTGCGCTTGCTCATCACCAGGTAGTTGAAGTTCAGCCGCGAGAACTCGATCTGGCGCGGCCGGCTGGCCTCGAACGGGAGGCCGCGGTCGGTCAGCGGCTTCACCAGCTCGGGCGAGCCGGCCAGGTCCACGCGCGCCACGCACCAGTCGTACAGCGGGCGGTGGTCCTCGAACTCCAACGTGCACAGCGAGTGCGTGATGCCCTCGACCGCATCGCTGAGCGAGTGCGCGTAGTCGTACATCGGGTAGATCGGCCAGTCGTTGCCGGTGTTCTGGTGCTCGACGTGCTTGATGCGGTACAGCGCCGGGTCGCGCAGGTTGATGTTGCCGCTGGCCATGTCGATCTTCGCGCGCAGCGTGCGTGCGCCGTCCGGGAACTCGCCCGCGCGCATGCGCCGGAACAGGTCGAGGTTCTCGTCGACGCCGCGCTCGCGGTACGGCGAGTTGCGTCCCGGCTCGGTCAGCGTGCCGCGGTACGCGCGCACCTCGTCGGCGCTGAGGTCGCAGACGAACGCGTCGCCCTGCCGGATCAGCTTCTCCGCGGCGAGGTACAGCACCTCGAAGTAATCCGAGGCGTGGCGCAGGTCGTGCCAGTCGAAGCCGAGCCAGCGCACGTCGTCCTGGATCGCCTGCACGTACTCCGGGTCTTCCTTGGCGGGGTTGGTGTCGTCCAGCCGCAGGTTGCACGTGCCGCCGAACTCGCGGGCGATGCCGAAGTCCAGGCAGATCGCCTTCGCGTGGCCGATGTGCAGGTAGCCGTTGGGTTCCGGCGGAAAGCGGGTGCGGATCGCCGCGTGCTTGCCGCTGGCCAGGTCGTCGCGGACGATCTGGCGGATGAAGTCCTGCTTGCCGGCCGCGGGCGCGCCGTCGGCAGACGCATCCGGCGGGGCGGTGGGGGCGGCGGTGGGATCGGACGGTGCGGACATGCGGCGGGACACGGCAGGGGAGACCGCGCAGTTTAGCCGCTGGGGCCGGCAGGCGCCGTCCGCGTCGGAGCGGCTCCGCGGCCACGCGGTCGCGACGGCTGCCCGGCGTATGCTGACCCCATCGTTGCAGCCGCCGCACAGGAGTGCCGCATGAAAGTCGTCTACGAAGCGGCAAACGTCATCGACGCCCATCTGGTCAAGCATGCGCTGGAGGACGCGGGCATCCCCGTGTTCCTGCGCGGCGAGGCGCTGGTCGGCGGCATGGGCGAGCTGCCGGTGTTTGGCGTCGTCGGCGTGTGCGTGCCCGAAGCGGCGTGGCCGGAAGCGCAGGCGATCGTCGCGGCGCTCGCGCTCGGCGAATCGTCCGGCGACGACACGGCGCCGGACGCCGACGCGTTCGAGCCGCCCGCGTTCCCCGCCTGAGCGGCCGCGCAACCGGACGTTCCCTTGCCGCCGTCCCCGCTGCGCGCGAGCATGGCCGCCCCTCGATCCGGACCGCGCCCATGCCGCTGCTGGTGATCGGCAACAAGAACTACTCGTCGTGGTCGCTGCGCCCGTGGCTGCTGCTGCGTCACTTCGGCGTCGCCTTCGACGAGCTCAAGCTGTCGCTCGACACCCCCGAATTCTTCGCCGAGATCGAGCGCTGGTCGCCGACGCGGCGGGTGCCGGTCCTGCACGACGGCGACCTGGTGGTCGCCGACTCGCTGGCGATCTGCGAGTTCGCGAACGAGCGCTGGCTCGACGGCCGCGGCTGGCCGGCCGACCTGCGCGACCGCGCGGTGGCGCGCGCCGCCGCGGCGGAGATGCACTCCGGGTTCGCCGCGCTGCGCGGACAGCTGCCGATGAATGCGCGGCGCGTGCCGGACGGCTACCGCTGGAATGCGCAGGCGCAGGCCGACATCGAGCGCGTCCAGGCGCTGTGGCGAGGATTGCGCGCACGGGCCGCCGGGCGCGGTGCGCCGGCATCGGGTCCGTTCCTGTGCGGCGGCTTCGGCATCGTCGATGCGATGTTCGCCCCGGTCGTGCTGCGCTTCCGCGGCTACGGCGTGGCGATGGACGACGTCGCGGCGGCGTACTGCGACGCCGTGCTGGCGCTTCCGGCGATGCAGGCGTGGCTGGCCGAGGCGGTCGCCGAGCCCGAGCGGCTCGCCGCGACCGACGGGCTGGCCGCGCCGTGAGCACGGCGCAGCCTGCGGCCGCCTCGCCCGCGTTCGCCGCGCTGATCCGCGACGTCGCCGACTTCCCGAAGCCGGGGATCGTGTTCAAGGACATCACGCCGCTGCTGGCCGACGCACGCGGCTTCGCCGCCGCGGTCGCCGCGATGGCCGAGCCGTGGGGCGACGCCGGCGTCGGCGTCGTGGCGGGCGTCGAGGCGCGCGGCTTCATCGTCGGTGCGGCCCTGGCGCGCGAACTCGGCGTCGGCTTCGTGCCGATCCGCAAGCCCGGCAAGCTGCCGGCGCGCGTGGTCTGGCAGGAGTACGCGCTCGAGTACGGCCACGACCGCATCGAAATCCACGCCGACGCGATCGCCCCCGGCACGCGCACGCTGCTGGTCGACGACGTGCTCGCGACCGGCGGCACGCTGCTGGCGGCGCGCGCGCTGCTCGACCGCATCGGCGCCACGACGGTCGGCGCGGGCGTGCTGGTGGAGATCGCCGCGCTCGGCGGGCGCGCGCGGTGGCCGGACGCGACGCCGCTGCCGGCCACGCTGCGCTACTAGGCCGGATCGCTGCGGCCCGCCCCGGCCGGGCCCCGGCCGGTTGAATCCGCCTCGGCGCGCCCCACGTTGTTGCAGTACCCACGACGGAGTCACCGCGATGCTCGGGATCGGAGCCTTCAAGCAGCGCATGCCGCGCCCCGAGGACGCGCCCCGCGGCCGCGACGTCGAGATGCCGCTGCGCAACGCCCACCACGTGCACGGCCGGCCGCTGCGCGACGCGTTCGAAGGGCTCGCGTCGGTGCAGTTCGGAATGGGCTGCTTCTGGGGCGCCGAGCGCAAGTTCTGGACGCTGCCGGGCGTGGTCACGACCGCGGTCGGCTACGCCGGCGGCTACACGCCGAACCCGACCTACGACGAGGTCTGCAGCGGCCAGACCGGGCACACCGAGGTGGTGCGGGTGGTCTACGACCCGGAACAGATCGGCTTCGACGACCTGCTGCGCGTGTTCTGGGAAAACCACGATCCGACCCAGGGCATGCGCCAGGGCAACGACACCGGCACCCAGTACCGCTCGGCGATCTACGCCGACACGCCGGAGCAGTACGCCGCGGCCGCGAACAGCCGCGAGGCGTTCCAGCAGCGGCTCAACGCCGCGGGCTTCGGGCCCATCACCACCGCGATCGTCCACCCGGCGCCGACGTTCTATTACGCCGAGGACGTCCACCAGCAGTACCTGGCGAAGAATCCGAACGGCTACTGCGGGCTCGGCGGCACCGGCGTCAGCTGTCCGATCGGACTCGGCGCGGCGGCCGCCGGCGCGGGCTGATCGCGTCGGCGCGGCGGTTGGCGCTCAGCCTTCCGCTTCGAGATCGTTGAGGGTTTTCTGGAACCGGTTGGCGTGCGAGCGCTCGGCGCGGGCCAGCGTCTCGAACCAGTCGGCGATCTCGTCGAAGCCCTCGTCGCGCGCGGCCTGGGCGTAGGCCGGGTACATCTGCGCGAACTCCTGCGTCTCGCTGGCGATCGCCGCCCGGAGGTTGTCGACCGTGGCGCCGATCGGCAGGCCGGTCAGCGGGTCGCCGCAGGCCTCGAGGTATTCGAGGTGGCCGAGCGCGTGGCCGGTCTCGCCCTCGGCGGTGGAGCGGAATACCGCGGCGACGTCGCTGCGCCCTTCGATATCGGCCTTCTGGGCGAAGTACAGGTAGCGGCGGTTGGCCTGGGCCTCGGCGGCGAACGCCTGCATCAGGTTCGCTTCGGTCTTGCTGCCTTTCAGGGCCATCGCAGTGCACTCGTCATGGGAACCACGGCGCGGTCGCGCCGACCGCACGCTAGACCACGCCGTCGGTGGCGCGCAATTGCGCCCGTTCGACTCAGGCGCCGGCGATCGCCGCCGACCGGGCCCGGCGTGCCGGCGCAGCCGGCGCCGCGGCGGCGCTGAGCGTCGGCTCGAACAGCGCCGGCGGCAGGCCGCGGAACACCTCGGCCAGCTGGCTCAGGAAGCCCGACATCGCCGAGCTCTTGCGCCACACCATCGCGATGCGCCGGCTCGGGCGGACGCCGTCGAAGCCGAGCAGGCGGATGTCGTGCGACGGCGCGACCGGCGGCTTCACGGCGAGCACCGGCAGCAGGGTCAGGCCGACGTTGGCGGCGACCATCTGCCGCAGCGTCTCCAGGCTGGTCGCCTGGAAGCCGGACATTTCGTTCGCGCCGGCCAGCTGGCACACGTCGAGCGCCTGGTCGCGCAGGCAGTGGCCGTCTTCGAGCAGCAGCAGACGCTCGTGCGCCAGCTCGTCCATCGTCAGCGAGCCGCGCTCGGCCAGCGGGTGGCCTTCCGGCACGGCCAGCACGAACGGCTCCTCGAACAGGTACTCGACGTGCAGCTGGTCGTCGTGGATCGGCAGCGCCAGCAGCCCGGCGTCGATCTTGCCGCTGCGCAGGCGCTCGAGGATCTCCGGGCTCTTCTCCTCGATCAGCAGCAGCTCCAGCCGCGGGAAGCGCTTGCGGATCTGCGGCACGACGTGCGGCAGCAGGTACGGGCCGAGCGTCGGGAACATCGCCAGCCGGACGGTGCCGGCTTCGGGGTCGCGGCTGCGGCGCGCGGCTTCGCGCATCTGTTCGACCTCGGCGACGATGCGGCGGGCGCGGTCGACGATCTCACGCCCGGCCGGGGTCAGCATGACCTTGCGCGGCGCCCGTTCGACCAGCGCCACGCCGAGTTCGTCCTCGAGCTTGCGGATCTGCGTCGACAGCGTCGGCTGGCTGACGAAGCACGCATCCGCCGCGCGGCCGAAATGCTTCAGGTCGGCCAGCGCCACGAGGTATTTCAGGTCACGAAGGTTCACGCGTCGCTCCCACGGTGGCGGCCGCCGCACGGCGGCGGCGACGGTGGTGGAACGCGGCGCCGTGGGGGGCGACCGCCGCGTCCGGGATGTACCGGTGTGTACGCGGCTCAGGCCGCGACGGCTTCAACCGTCGCGGTCGGGGCCGACGCCGCTGCCGGCGCGGAGGTGCGGATCAGGTGGTCGAACGCGGCCAGCGCGGCGGTCGAGCCGGCGCCCATCGCGATGACGATCTGCTTGAACGGGACGGTCGTGGCGTCGCCGGCGGCGAAGACGCCCGGCGCGGACGTCTGGCCGCGGTCGTCGATCAGGATCTCGCCGCGGTTGCTGAGCTCGACCGCGCCCTTGAGCCACTCGGTGTTCGGCAGCAGGCCGATCTGCACGAAGATGCCCTCGAGCGCGACCGTGTGCGTATCGCCGCTGGTGCGGTCGCGGTAGACCAGGCCGTTGACCTTGTGGCCGTCGCCGAGCACCTCGGTGGTCTGCGCGCTGGTCAGGACGGTCACGTTCGGCAGGCTGCGCAGCTTGCGCTGCAGCACTTCGTCGGCGCGCAGCCGCACGTCGAACTCGATCAGCGTCACGTGGCCGACGATGCCGGCCAGGTCGATCGCCGCCTCGACGCCGGAGTTGCCGCCGCCGATGACGGCCACGCGCTTGCCCTTGAACAGCGGGCCGTCGCAGTGCGGGCAGTAGGCGACGCCCTTGTTGCGGTACTGGTCTTCGCCGGGGACGTTCATCTGCCGCCAGCGCGCGCCGGTGGCGAGGATCACGGTCCGCGCCTTCAGCGCGGCGCCGTTGGCCAGCTGCACCTCGTGCAGGCCGCCGGGCTGGCGCGACGGCACCAGCTTCTCGGCGCGCTGCAGGTGCATCACGTCGACGTCGTATTCGAGCACGTGCTGCTCGAGCGCCGCCGCCAGCTGCGGGCCCTCGGTGTGGCGCACCGAGATGAAGTTCTCGATGCCGAGGGTGTCGAGCACCTGGCCGCCGAACCGCTCGCTCGCCACGCCGGTGCGGATGCCCTTGCGCGCGGCGTAGATGGCCGCCGCGGCGCCGGCGGGGCCGCCGCCGACGATCAGCACGTCGAACGGCTCCTTGGCCGCGATCTTCGCCGCATCGCGCTGGGCCGAGCCGGTGTCGATCTTCGCGACGATCTGCTCCAGGCTCATGCGCCCCTGGCCGAACACCTGGCCGTTGAGGTAGATCGTCGGCACGGCCATCACCTGGCGCGCCTCGACCTCGTCCTGGAACAGCGCGCCGTCGATCGCGACGTGGCGGATGCGAGGATTGACCACGCTCATCAGGTTCAGCGCCTGCACCACGTCGGGGCAGTTCTGGCACGACTGCGAGAAATACGTCTCGAACGACAGCTCTCCGCCGTGCGACGCGGCGTCGAGCGCGCGCACCTGCTCTAGCGTTTCCTGCGCGGCCTTCGACGGGTGGCCGCCGACCTGCAGCAGCGCGAGCACCAGCGAGGTGAACTCGTGGCCCATCGGGATGCCGGCGAAGCGCACGCCGACGTCGGTGCCGGTGCGGCGGATCTCGAACGAGGGGCGGCGCGCATCGTCGTCGCGGCGCACGTACGTAATGCGGTCGGACAGCGCGGCGATCTGGCGCAGCAGCGCCTCGAGCTCGCGCGACTTCTCGCCGTCGTCGAGCGAGGCCGCCAGCTCGATCGGCTGCGTGACCTTCTCGAGGTAGGCCTTCAACTGGGTCTGCAGGTCGTCGGTCAGCATGGCAACTCCGGAAAGGGTGAGCGGCGCGTCGCCCGGGGCCGGGAGAGGGCGGCCGAGGGCGCCGCGACGCTCGCAACAGGGGCCGGAACCGCCCGGGGAGTGGCGGCTCCGGCGACGACGGGTGAGGGAACCCGTCGGGTCCTGGCGCGCGGCGCGCGCCAGTTCGGTGCGGCCGGACCCCCAGGGCCCGGCCCGTGCAGCGGTTTAGATCTTGCCGACCAGGTCCAGCGACGGCGCCAGGGTCTTCTCGCCTTCCTTCCACTTGGCCGGGCACACCTCGCCCGGGTGGGCGGCGACGTACTGGGCGGCCTTGAGCTTGCGCAGCGTCTCGGTGATGTCGCGGGCGATCGCGTTGTCGTGGATCTCGAGCGTCTTGATCACGCCATCCGGGTTGACGACGAAGGTGCCGCGCAGGGCCAGGCCCTCCTCGTCGATGTGCACGCCGAACGCGCGCGTCAGGCGGTGGGTCGGGTCGCCGACCAGCGGGAACTGGGCCTTGCCGACGGCCGGCGAGGTCTCGTGCCACACCTTGTGCGAGAAGTGGGTGTCGGTGGTGACGATGTAGACCTCGGCGCCGAGCTTCTGGAACTCCGCGTAGTTGTTGGCGGCGTCCTCGACCTCGGTCGGGCAGTTGAAGGTGAAGGCCGCGGGCATGAAGACCACGACCGACCACTTGCCGCGCAGGTCGGCCTCGGTCACTTCGATGAATTCGCCGGCACGGTAGGCGGTGGCCTTGAACGGCGGGACCGGGGTGTTGATCAGGGACATGCGTTTCCTCGAGAGGAGTGGAAGAAGGGGTTGGATCGATACGGAGCGGATGTCCGCACCCGTCGATCACTTGGGACGGAATGGTAGGCCCAGACTATCGATCCATCAAGGTGATCTATGTGATCGATACGATAGTTGGAGGCTATCGTAATGCCCGAACGACGGTGCGGATCCGTGCAGGCCAGATCCAGACCGATCCCGCCTCAGCGGCGCACGAAGTCCAGCACCGCGGGCAGCACCGCCGGCGCGAGGCGGGGGTCGAAAAGGCCCGCCACCGTCGCGGCGTGGCCGGCCCCGGGCAGCAGCAGCGCTTCGGCGTCGCCGCCGGCCGCCCGCAGCTTCGCGGCCAGCTCGGTGCTGTCGCGCGCTTCGACGACCCGGTCGTCGGCCCCATGGACGAGCAGGAACGGCGGCTCGTCGCCATCGACGAAATTGATCGCCTGCGCCCGCGGCCACTGCTCCTGCGGGCCGAACACCGCGCGGTAGCGCCCGGTGATCGCGAAGTCGTACGGGCCGGACAGCCCGATCACCCCGGCGAGCGCGGCCGGGTCCAGCCCGTGGGCGCGCAGGTAGCGTCGGTCGGTCGCCAGCAGCGCCGCGATCTGCGCACCGGCCGAGTGGCCGGCCAGGTACAGCCTCGACGGGTCGCCGCCGTGCCGGCCGGCGTGGGCGCGGGCCCACGCCACCGCGCGCGCGGCGTCGTCCATGAAGCCTGGGAACGCGGCCTGCGGGTAGGTGCGGTAGTCGGCGACGATCGCCAGCACGCCGCGCTCGGCCAGGGCGCGTCCGACGAACCGGTACTGCGCCCGCGCGCCGTCGCGCCAGCCACCGCCGTAGAAGAACACCACTGTCGGCGCGGGCCCGTTGGCGCCGCGCGGTTCGAACACGTCGAGGGCGAGGGCGTGCTCCGGCGCGTAGACGACGCTCGCCTCGGGCGGCGCGGCGCCGGCGTTGGCGACCGCAAAGGCGAGCGTGCCGCAGCCCCCGAGCGACGCCGCGAGCGCGAGGGCAGTGAGGGCGCGCGCGAGGTGGGTGGCCGCGCGTCGCGTACGATGTCGACAGGTTTTGATCATTTATCAGTCACTTACGACGCCATGACGCGACTGGATGCACTGCTGCGCGACGCCCGGCCGCGGCTCGACGCCGGCGAGGCCGAGGCCCTGCTCGCGCACGCGCTCGGTCGCACCCCGGCGTGGCTGTACGCGCACGGCGACGCCGCGCTCGATGCCGACACGGTCCAGCGCTTCGGCGCGCTTGTCGCGCGGCGCGAGGCCGGCGAGCCGGTGGCCTACCTCACCGGCGAGCGCGGCTTCTGGCGCTTCGGCCTGCGCGTCACCGCGGACACGCTGATCCCGCGCCCGGAAACCGAACGCCTGGTCGAGCTGGCGCTTGACCGGCTGCCGCCCGCCGCGCCCGCGCGCGTTGCCGACCTCGGCACCGGCAGCGGCGCGATCGCGCTGGCGATCGCCTCCGAGCGACCCGTGGCGCAGGTCGTCGCGACCGACCTCAGCGACGCCGCGCTGGACGTCGCCCGCGACAACGCGCAGCGGCTCGGCGTCGGCAACGTGACCTTCCGCGCGGGTCGCTGGTACGCGGCGCTGGACGGCGAGCGCTTCGACCTGATCGCCAGCAACCCGCCCTACATCGCCGACGGCGATGCCCACCTCGGGCAGGGCGACCTGCGCTTCGAACCGCGCGGCGCGCTCGCATCCGGCGCGGACGGGCTGGACGACCTGCGTCAGATCGCCGCCGGCGCACGCGACCACCTGCGGTCCGGCGGGTGGCTGCTGGTCGAACACGGCTGGGACCAGGGCGACGCCGTGCGCGCGCTGTTCGCGGCCGCGGGACTGGTCGACGTCGCGACCGCGCCCGATCTCGAGCACCGCGACCGCGTGACGCTCGGGCGCGCGCCGTAGCGCGATCGGCATCGCGCGTCGCGTGACGGGGATCGCGTGGCCGCCGCTACACTCGCCGCCTGCCCACCGCGAGGCCCCGCCATGCGCACGCTCTACCCCGAGATCCAGCCGTTCGACGTCGGCACGCTGCAGGTCGACGACCGTCACACGCTGTACTACGAGCAGTGCGGCAACCCCGACGGCGAGCCGGTGGTGATCCTCCACGGCGGTCCCGGCGGCGGCTGCAGCGACAAGATGCGGCGCTTCCACGACCCGGCCCACTACCGGATCGTGCTGTTCGACCAGCGCGGCAGCGGGCGCTCGACGCCGCACGCGGATCTCGTCGACAACACCACGTGGCACCTGGTCGCCGACATCGAGACGCTGCGCGAGAAGCTCGACATCGACCGCTGGCAGGTGTTCGGCGGCTCGTGGGGCTCGACGCTCGCGCTGGCCTACGCGCAGACGCACCCCGAGCGCGTCGCGTCGCTGGTCCTGCGCGGCATCTTCATGCTGCGCCGCTGGGAGCTGGAGTGGTTCTACCAGGAAGGTGCGTCGCGGCTGTTCCCCGATGCGTGGGAGCACTACCTCGCCGCGATCCCGCCGGTCGAGCGCCACGACCTGATCAGCGCGTTCCACCGGCGCCTGACCAGCGACGACGAGGCCACGCGGCTGGCCGCGGCCAAGGCGTGGAGCGTGTGGGAAGGCGCGACCAGCTTCCTCCACATGGACGCCGACTTCGCCAAGAGCCACGAGGACCCGCGCTTCGCGCTGGCGTTCGCGCGGATCGAGAACCACTACTTCGTCAACGCCGGCTTCTTCGACGCCGACGACCAGTTGCTGCGCGACGCGCATCGCATCGCGCACATCCCCGGGGTGATCGTGCACGGCCGCTATGACGTGGTCTGCCCGGTGGCCAACGCCTGGGACCTCCACAAGGCGTGGCCGAAGGCCGAGCTGGTGATCACGCCGGCGTCGGGGCACTCCGCGTTCGAGCCGGAGAACGTCGACGCGCTGGTCAGCGCGACCGACCGCTTCCGCGCCGCCTGACGGCGCATGACGATCGCGCGGCTGCACGCGGCCGCGCGATCGGACACCTGCCGGGCAACGACCGGCGGCCCCGCCTGCGATTTATCGTGCGCTGCAGCACCGTCGCGCGCCGCGCGGCGTGCACACTGCATACGTATTCACGCCGCGCCGCGTGGGAGCGGCCCGCAGAATCGGGCGCTTCGAGGGCCGGCGCATCCGTCGCCGGCAAGGGGAGAACGCAATGAGTCCAGTGGACGCGTCCAGCGCCATCGAACAGCACACCACCACGCGCGTCGTGTTGATCGCCTGCGCCGCCGCGCTCGGCGGATTCCTGTTCGGCTTCGACACTGCGGTGATCAACGGCGCGGTCGAGGCGATCCGCAGCGACTTCAAGCTGGATGCGACGCTGATCGGCTTCGCGGTCTCGTGCGCGCTGCTGGGTTCGGCGCTCGGTGCGTGGTACGCCGGGCCGGTCGCCGACCGCTACGGTCGCGTGCGGACGATGCAGATCGCCGCGGTGATGCTGGCCGTCAGCGCGCTCGGTTCCGGCCTCGTCATCGGGGTGTGGGACCTGATCGCGTGGCGGTTCATCGGCGGCATGGGCGTGGGCGTCGCGTCGGTCATCGCGCCGGCGTACATCGCCGAGGTCTCGCCGGCGCACGTGCGCGGGCGGCTGGGTTCGCTGCAGCAGCTGGCGATCGTGATCGGCATCTTCGTCGCGCTCGCGTCCGACGCGTGGCTGGCCGGCGCAGCCGGCGGCGCCGCGGAGCCGCTGTGGGGCGGGCTTGCCGCGTGGCGCTGGATGTTCCTGGTGGCCGTGGTGCCGGCGGTGATCTACGGCCTGCTGGTGCTCGGCGTGCCCGAGTCGCCGCGCTACCTGGTGGCGAAGGGCGCGCATGCGGCAGCCGCTGGCGTGCTGCGCCAGGTGCTCGGCCTGCGCGACGACGCATCGGCGCAGCGCAAGGTCGCGGAGATCGAGGCCAGCCTGCAGACGGAGACCCGTCCGCGCCTGCGCGACCTGCGCGCGCCGGGTGGCGGCCTGCTGCCGGTCGTGTGGATCGGCATCCTGCTGTCGGTGTTCCAGCAGTTCGTCGGCATCAACGTGATCTTCTACTACTCGTCGACGCTGTGGCAGTCGGTCGGCTTCAGCGAGGCCGACTCGTTCACCATCACCGTCGCGACGTCGATCGTGAACGTGCTGGTGACGCTGGTCGCGATCGCGCTGGTCGACCGCATCGGCCGCAAGCCGCTGCTGGTCATCGGTTCGGCCGGCATGGCGGTGACGCTCGCGGTGATGGCGTGGTGTTTCTCGCAGGCCACCGGCACCGGGGCCGACGTGCAGCTGCCGGAAAGCATCGGCCCGGTCGCGCTGATCGCCGCGAACCTCTACGTCGTGTTCTTCGGCGTCAGCTGGGGTCCGGTGGTGTGGGTGCTGCTGGGCGAGATGTTTCCGAACCGGATCCGCGCGATCGCGCTCGCGGTGGCCGCCGCGGCGCAGTGGCTGGCGAATTTCGCCATCACCGCGACGTTCCCGAAACTCGCCGAGATCGGCCTGACCTTCGCCTACGGCCTGTACGCGGCGTTCGCGGCCGTGTCGCTGTGGTTCGTGGTCGTCGCCGTGCGCGAGACGCGCGGCGTCGAACTCGAGGACATGCGCAACTGACGCCGCCGTGCCGCGCCGGCCCGGGAACGGGGCGGGGCCGAATGCGACACCGGCGAAGGCGGCCCAGGCCGCAGCGTGCTGGATGAAGGCGGCCTAGGCCGCCTTTGTTCCGTCCGGGTTGTGGTCGACCATCCACAGCCCGGCCCAGAGCTTGAGGTCGAGCTCGTAGCCCTCGGCGTGCTTGCGCATCAGCCAGGCCGGCGCATGGGCGCGCGGTACGCGGTGAACGGTGATGTCCTCGCCGTCGACGCCGCCGCCGTCGCCGACCCGGACCAGGCCGGTGGCGCGGACGAACGCGATGCGCTCGCTGCTCATGCCCGACGAGGTCGGCCCGACCAGCAGCACCTCGGCCCGCGCCGGGCGCCATCCGGTTTCCTCGGCCAGCTCGCGCGTGGCCGCGCTTTCGAGCGTGTCGGCATCGTGGTCGTCGCCGACCAGCCCGGCCGGCATCTCGATCGTGCGGCGGCCCAGCGGCACGCGGTACTGCTCGACGAACAGCACCTCGTCGTCCGGCGTCACCGCGATGATGATCACCGCCATGCCGTTGCCGTGGGTGCGCTCGGCGTACTCCCAGCGGCCGTTGCGGACCAGCCGCAGCCACTGGCCTTCGTAAAGGGTCTCGATCGTGTCGGCGGCGGGCGTGGGTTCGGTCGGCACGGGCGCGCTCCTGCAGGGAGCGCCGATGCTACGCGCTGGCTGCGGCCGCCGCGAAGTCCAGCCCGGCCGCGTCGAACAGGCGGCGCCGGGTCATTGGCCCGAAGCGGATCGCCTCGCACAGCCGCATCAACGCCGACGCTTCGGGTCGCGCGCGGACCAGCCGTGCGTCGATGTCGACCGGCGCATCGAGCGCGATCAGCGTCAGCCGCCGGCACAGCAGCGCCTGCTCGCGATGCTCGCGCAGCCGGGCCGCCGCGCTGGCGGCGCCGCGCAGGCGCAGGTACGGCACCTCGTCGATCCGCGCGAGCAGCGCGTCGAGCGTGCCGAAGTGCGCCAGCAGCGCCGCCGCGGTCTTCGCGCCGATGCCGGGCACGCCGGGGATGTTGTCGACCGCGTCACCGCACAGCGCCAGGTAGTCGGCGATCTGGTGCGCGTGCACGCCGTGGCGGTCCGCCACGCCGGCCGCGCCCCAGCGCTGGTTGCGCGCGTAGTCCCATTGCTCGTCGTGGTCGCCGAGCAGCTGCGACAGGTCCTTGTCCGCCGACACGATCACGCCGCGGAAGCCGTGCGCGCGCATCGCCGCCAGCGCGCTGCCGATCAGGTCGTCGGCCTCGAAGCGCGCGTCGGCCAGCACCGGCAGGCCGAGCGCCGCGCACAGCGCCTTGCAGTGGGCGAACTGGCGGCGAAGTTCGTCCGGCGCCGGCTCCCGGTTGGCCTTGTAGGCCGGGTAGATCTCGTTGCGGAAGCACGAGTCCAGCGCCTCGTCGAACGCGACGGCGACGTGCTGCGGCCGGGCGCGGTCGAGCAGTTCGAGCAGGAAGCGGGCGAAGCCGTGCACGGCATTGACCGGCCAGCCGTCGGCATCGCTGAACTCGTTCGGCATCGAGTGCCAGGCCCGGAACACGTACAGGCTGGCATCGACGAGGTAGACCGGGGTCGGCGCCGGTCCGGTCACGGCGCCCACGCCGTCAGCAGGTCGGCCGGATCGGGTCGCTCGCGCTCGGGCGGATCGAGCCGCGGCGTGCCCAGGTGGACGAAGCCGACCACGCGTTCGTGCTCGCCCAGCCCGAGCCAGCCGGCGACGACCGGGTCGTACGCGGCCCAGCCGGTCAGCCAGCAGCCGCGGAAGCCCGCCGCCTGCGCAGCCTGAAGCAGCGCGAAGCAGACGCAGCCGGCGGTCAGCAGGCGTTCCTGCTCGGGGATCTTCTCGTCCGGCCCGAGCCGCGCGACGACGGTGACCACCAGCGGGGCGTGGGTGAAGCGCAGGCGGTCCTTCTCGACCGCCGCATCGCCGGCATCGGGCACGCGCTCGCGGCTGCGACGCGCCAGCCGCTCGCCGAAGGCGTGGCGCGCGTCCCCGCTCAGGGTCACGAACCGGAACGGCACCCGCTTGCCGTGGTCGGGCACCCGCACCGCCGTGCGCAGCAGGCGCAGCAGGGTCGCCTCGTCCGGGCCCGGCGCCTCGAGCTGCACGTTCGGCACGGAACGGCGCCGGTCCAGCGCCGCCAGTGCGCGGTCGAGCGGGGTGGCGGGCAGGGGAGCAGCGTCAGCAGAAACGGGCATGAATCACATTTTCGAACGTAGGGTCACGACCTGACGTATCTTGCCACTATGCTGCGGACAGCCGGCCAAATGCGCGAAAACGCGTCACCTCGCCGGGCGTCACTTGACTGGGGAATTCACCGTGGCCGTCCAACCGCTCGGCGCAGAGCAGCCCATGCGTACTGATCCCGTCCGCGTGCTCGAGGAAATCAAGCGGCTCGCGGTCGAGCAGCTCGGTGCCGTGCCGGCAGGTCTGTACGCGCCGATCGCCGAGATGCTGCACGAGTCGTCGATGCGCTCCGGCCTGCCGGGTGGCCGCCGGCTCGACGAGCAGGCCCTGATGTTGATGCGTCAGCACAGCGCCACGTACACGATGCGCTTCCGCCAGCTGATCGCGCAGGGCTTCGACGATTTCCGCGCGCTGCGCATCCGTCACGCCGGCGACCTGCCGCTGGGCCTGGTCGCCGAGAACCAGCTGCAGTTCCACCTGGCGGGCCAGCGCCTGGCCGAGGCGATCGAGCAGCGCTACGCCAAGCCGCTCGAGCAGATGACCCAGAGCCTCGAGCTGCTGTCGGGCGCCCTCGACGTGCCGCAGGCGAGCAACCCGATCGGCGCAAACCGACTCGCCGCGGCGTTCATCGAGACGTTCCGCGACGTCAACATGCCCGACACCCTGCAGCCGCTCGTGTTCCGCCAGTACGAGCAGGAACTGGCGCGGGTGCTCGGCGACCTCTACAACCGCGCCACCGCGCTGCTGGCCAGCTGCGGCTACGGAGCCGCGCCGACGGCGCCGAAGAAGCCGCTGCCGCCGCAGCCGCGCTTCGACGCCGACGTGCCGCGCTACGATCCGTCGAACGAGCTGGTCCCGACGATCCAGCGCCCGCCGCGCACCGATCCGGCCGCAGCGGCCGCGATGCAGGACCTGCGCCACCAGCTGCACGCGTGGCGCACGAGCCTGGCCCCCGAGGATGGGAAGCACGCCCCGCAGCAGCGACTGGCCCCGCGCCGCGAAATGCGCAACGACGAGGTGGTCACGATCACCTCGCTGTTGCAGCCCGAACCGCCGGACGCGTATGCCCGCGCGCTGGCCGGCACCGGCGTGCTGGCCGACGCGATCCGCGACCACCTGGTCGACGGCGCGCGCCGGCTCGGATTGAACCCCGACCAGACCCGGCTGAGCACCGACCAGGAAGACGCGATCGACCTGGTCGCGCTGATGTTCGAATCCCTGTTCAAGAGCTACGCCCTGCTGGAGCGCGCCCGCAGGCTGTACGCGCGGCTGGTGCTGCCGTACGTCAAGGCGGCGATGCTCGACACCAGCCTGTTCGTGCAGCGCGAGCACCCCGCGCGCAAGCTGCTCGACGCGATCACCGAAGCCTGCGAGGGCAACGCGGCGGCGACCCCGCAGGACCGCGAGCTTCTCGAGCGGGCCGCCGCGGTGTCGCAGCGCGTGGTCGCCGACTTCAACCAGGACCTGGCCGTCTTCACCCTCGCGCACGCCGAGCTCGAGGACCTGCTCGCGCAGCAGCGCAAGCGGGTCGAGCTGCAGGAAGCGCGCGCGGCCAAGGCGACGTTCGGCCGCGAGCGCCTCGGCGAGGCGCGCGAGCGCGCCGACCAGGTGCTCGAGCCGCTGTTCGAGGCGCCGCTGGCGCCCGAAGTCGGCGACTTCCTCGCCGGCTCGTGGCGCCACCACGTCGTGCAGACGCTGCTGCGCGAAGGCGCCGATGCGGGCCGTCAGGCCGACGTCGTGTCGCTCGGCGCGGCGCTGGCCGAGGCTGACCGCATCTCCCGCAGCGGCCGCGGCGCCGAGCTCGCCGACCGCCTGCTCGCGCTCGAGCCGGCCATCACCGAATGCCTGGTCAGCTCCGGCCTCGACCACAACGCGGCGATGCAGGGCTTCACCACGCTGGTGCGCGCGCTCGCGTTCCCGGACACGCCGCGCGAAGTGCATCCGATGCCGCCGGCCGCCGCCAGCGACGCCGGCCCCGAGGACGCCACGCTGTGGCTGGCCGGCGGGACCGCGACCATCGACCACGACCCCGAGCTGGCCGCGCGCATGCGCCGCCTGCTGCCGGGCGACTGGCTGCGGCTGATGGACCCGAACGGCGAGTCGCTCGCGGCGAAGGTGGCGTGGA
Organism: Cognatilysobacter tabacisoli; assembly: GCF_003586305.1. Lineage (GTDB taxonomy): Bacteria > Pseudomonadota > Gammaproteobacteria > Xanthomonadales > Xanthomonadaceae > Cognatilysobacter_A > Cognatilysobacter_A tabacisoli. The sequence goes on from NZ_KZ987400.1 coordinate 947,645, forward strand.
TCAGCCCGCTGACGTCGCGCTTCCTGCTGGTCAACCGCCGCGGCATGCGCGTGCTGGTGGCCTCGGCCGAGGAGCTCGCGGCGCTCGCGCAGGCCGGTCGGCTGGTGGTCGGCGCCGAAAGCACGCCGTGCGACGAGGCGATGCGCCAAGTGCGCAACCGGCTCGACCGCGTCGCTGGCCAGTCCTGATCGCCCCGGCGTCTCCCGCCACCTGACGCCGCGCGCCGCCATCGCCGCGGCGCACCCCTTTGGTTACGATGCCCGCAACTCGGTGGGAGCGTGGGCATGACAGACAACGCGGCGGCGCCAGTCACGATCACCGTCGCCCGCGAGCACGCGCCCGGAGAGCGGCGCGTGGCCGCCACCCCGGAAACCTGCCGCAAGCTGATCGCGCTCGGCGCCGATGTGCGCGTAGCGCGCGGTGCAGGGCTCGGCGCCGGCTTCGTCGACGACGCCTACGCGCAGGCCGGTGCGCGACTGGTCGACGACGATGCGCAGGCGCTGCGCGACGCCGACATCGTGCTGTGCGTGCAGCCGCCCGCGGCGGATGTACTTGCGACGCTGAAGCTCGGCGCCACCCTGGTCGGCGTGCTCGCGCCGCACGCGGACGCGGCCCGCGCCGATGCGATCCGTGCGCGCGGCCTGGTGGCGTTTCCGCTCGAGCGCCTGCCGCGGACGACCCGTGCGCAGGCGATGGACGTGCTCAGCTCGCAGGCCGGCATGGCCGGCTACAAGGCGGTGCTGATCGCGGCGACGCGCGCGCCGCGCTTCTTCCCGATGCTCACCACGGCGGCCGGCACGATTCGCCCGTCGCGCGTGCTGATCGTCGGCGCGGGCGTGGCCGGCCTGCAGGCGGTGGCCACCGCCAAGCGCCTGGGCGCACAGGTCGAGGGCTTCGACGTGCGACCGGAAACGCGCGAGCAGATCGAATCGCTCGGCGGCAAGTTCGTCGACCTGGGCGTCAGCGCCGCGGGCGAGGGCGGCTACGCGCGCGCGCTGACCGACGAGGAGCGCGCCGAACAGCAGCGCCGGCTCGGCGAGCACGTGCGCAACATCGACGTGATCGTGTGCACCGCCGCAGTGCCGGGGCGTCCCGCGCCGAAGATCATCACCGCGTCGATGGTGGCCGGCATGAAGCCCGGCAGCGTGATCGTCGACCTGGCCGCGGAAACCGGCGGCAACTGCGAACTGACCCGGCCGGGCGAAACGATCGAGCACGGCGGCGTCGTGATCGACGGGCCGTTGAACCTCGCCAGCAGCGGCGCAGTGCACGCCAGCGAGATGTACGCCCGCAACGTGCTCAATTTCGTCAGCCTGTTCGTCAAGGACGGGGCGCTGGCGTTCGACTGGAACGACGAACTGCTCGCCCGCACCGTCTGGCCGGAGCGCGAGGCCGCGGCGGCCTGATGCGAGCGCGGCGCCGGCGGCGCCGCGTTTCTCCCCCTGGCGATTACCTTGCCGCGTCCGCGGTCGGCGGATGCCGGCGCACCCACTCGCGGCGCTGCTCCGGCGTCATCGCGCGGAACTCCTTGCGCAGCGCGTCGCGCTCGGCCGGCGGCATCTGCCGCATCCGCTGGAACAGCGCCCGCATCTGCTCGCGCTGCTCCGGATTCATCGACTCCCAGCGCTTCATGCCGTGGCGCGCGCGCTTGCGCTGGTCCGGGCTCAGCTCGCGCCAGCGCTGCGCGTGGTTGAGCATCCGCGCGCGCTGCTCCGGCTGTGCATTCCAGCGTTCGCGCAGCGGCGCGATCAGCTGATCGCGCTGGGCCGGGGTCAGCTGCTCCCACGCCGGCAGCGTGGTCGGAGTCGTCGGCGTGGACGCGGGCGCGGCCGCGACGGGGGAGGCGGCCGCCGCCGGCAGCGCCAGCGACGCCGCGGCCAGCAACGCGGCCGTCAGCAGCGGCCGAAGCGCCGTCCGCATCGACGGATGGATCCGGTGGACTCGCATGGATCAGTTCTCCAGGGCAACGAGGTCGGCATCGCTCGATGCCAGCCACAGGTAGAGATCGGGGTTTTCGTCGAGCGTGGCGACATCGCCTGCGTCCGTGACTGGCGTCGATGGCGCGGCGCCACGCGCCGCGGTCGCGCCCGGGGGCGTCGCCGTGGCCGGCCCGCGCTCCGGCAGGCGCCCGAGCTGCAGGGCGATCGCCAGCGCGGCGACCGCGGCGACGCTCGCGCCGAGCGCCCATGCGCCGCCGTGGCGCGGCCGCGCGGCGCCGCTGCGCGCGGCGCGCAGGCGCTGTCGTGTGGCGGGCGACACGGCGCCGAGCGCCTGCCGGTGCAGGTCGCGCATCGCCTCGTCGAATCGGGTGTCTTGCTCGTTCATTGCCAGTCGTCCAGGTGCTTCTTCAGTGCGTCGCGTGCGCGCGACAGGTGGGTCTTGACCGCGCCTTCGCTGCAGCCCATCGCGCGTGCGGTCGTCGCGACGTCGAGCTCTTCCAGCACGCGCAGGCTGAACGCCTCGCGCTGGCGCCGCGGCAGCGTGCCCAGCGCGTCGGCGAGGCGGCCGTAGGCTTCGCGGCCGTCGTGCGTGCGCGACGGGTCCGGGCCATCGTCGGCCCAGTCGATCGCGCTGCCGTCGTCGTGCGCGGGCTCGGGCACCAGCCAGCGCAGGCGGAACATGCGGCGCCGCTGCGCGTCGACGATGCGGCTGCGCAGGATGCTCCAGAACAGCGGCGTCCACTCTGCGGACGGCCGCTCGCGGTAGGCGAGCATGCGGATCATCGCGTCCTGGACGACATCGAGCGCGTCCTCGCGCTGGCGCAGGCCGAGCTCGGCGAAGCGGAACGCGCGCGTGCCGATGCCGGCGAGGAATTCGTCCAGCGACGCCGGCGCGCGAGCCGCCACGGCCGCAGCGGACGCGGCAGGCGCGGCTTCCAGTTCGGGCAGGGCGCTCACGTCGCGCAGCATACGGCCGCCGGATCAGTGCCGCCGGTCCCAGCGTCGCTCGTAGCGATCGCCGCGCCGGTCCAGGTGCGCGTCGATGCGATCGCCGCGGCGGTCGTACTTCGCGGCGATGCGGTCCCCCTTGCGGTCCAGCCGCGCAGCGCGGCGGTAGTCGCCACGCGCGGCCCACAAGGCGGCGCGGTGGTCGAGGCGGTGGTCGATGCGCTCGCCCCGGCGGTCGAGCTGGCGGTCGATGCGGTCGCCGCGATGGTCGAGCCGGCGTTCGACACGGTCGCCGCGGTCGGCGGCCGTGGCGGTGGCGCTGGCCGCTAGCAGGGCGGCGGCCAGGATCAGTCGATGCTTCATGGATGCTCCTCGCTGGGCGGGGCGCCGCGTGGCGCGCCGTGCGAGTGGGTCAACGCCGGCGTGGCACCCGGGTTGACAGCGCCTCGGTCGCGTTCAGGGATGGTTATGATGCGGACGACACCGCACGGGGACGCAGGCGATGCAGGACGGGTTCGTGGCGCTGTACATCTTCATGCTGGCGGCCATCGCCGGGAACGTGATCATTTCGCGGGTGCCGGTGATCCTGCACACGCCGCTGATGTCCGGCTCCAACTTCATCCACGGCATCGTGCTGATCGGCGCGATGATCGTGCTCGGCCATGCCGACAGCACGCTCGAGAAGGCGATCGGCTTCGTCGCCGTGCTCCTGGGCGCCGGCAATGCCGCCGGCGGCTACGTCGTGACCGAGCGCATGCTCGACATGTTCAAGAGCAGCAAGCCGCCGGGTGGCGCGTGAGCCGCGGCGCATCGGGCGTGGCCGTGCGTCCGAGGGCGTCGCTCCGCGATGTCTTCCAGTGGGTCAGCTACCTGCAGTACCCGGCCATGCTGGCGGCGCTGGGCTACGCTGCGAAATCGGCGTGGTCGTGGTCCGCGCTCGAGGCCACGGGCTGGTCTCCGGTCCATGACGACTGGAACTACCTGCTGCTGTACGCCGGCATCGGCATCGGCCTGTCGTCGCTGCAGGACCCGACCCGCACCCAGAACGAGGTATCGCGCCGGGTGTGGCAGGACCCGCGCAAGGGCCGCTGGATGCTGGCGCTGCTGGGCATCTACGCGCTGGGCGCGCTGGCGGTCGGGCTGGCAGGCGCGTACATGGCTGGCAGCACGGTCGTGAACCAGCTGTCGCTCGGGCTGGTGGCGCTGGGGCTCGGCATGATCGGCCTGCTGAAGACCGCCATCGAGATGCGCGAACACCATCGACTGGACAGGGGCGCCGACGAGGCGTCGGCAGGGAGCCGCGCATGACCGCGCTGACGCTGGTTAAGCTGAGTTACTTCGTGGCGGCGACGCTGTTCCTGCTGGGCCTGCAGCGCATGGCCAGCCCGCGGACCGCGCGCAGCGGCATCCAGTGGGCCGGCGTCGGCATGCTGATCGCCACGGCGGCGACGTTCTTCCTGCCGGGCCTGCACAACCTCGGATTGATGGTCGCGGCGATCGTCATCGGCGTGGGACTGAACTGGTTCTGGGGCAAGAAGGTCGCGATCACCGACATGCCGCAGATGGTCGCGCTGTTCAACGGCATGGGCGGCGGCTCGGCGGCGGCTATCGGCGCAGTGGAGCTGGTGCGGCTGTCGACGGGCACGGCTTCGGCGAACGAGCCGCAGATGTCGACGTTCACGCTGTCGCTGGCCGTCGTCGGCGCGCTGATCGGCGCCGTGTCGCTGACCGGCTCGGTGATCGCCTGGGCGAAGCTCGACGGGCGCATGGACAAGCGCTACGCGTTCCCGGGGCAGCAGTGGTTCAACGCGCTGGTGGCACTGGCGGCGGTCGCTTGCGGCGTGATGGCGCTGACCACGCTGGCGATGCCGTGGATCATCGCGTTCTTCGTGCTGTCGCTGGCGCTGGGCGTGCTGATGACGCTGCCGATCGGCGGCGCCGACATGCCGGTGGTGATCTCGCTGTACAACGCATTCACCGGCCTGGCGGTCGCGTTCGAGGGCTACGTGCTCGGCAACGAGGCGCTGATCATCGCCGGCACAATGGTCGGCGCGGCCGGCACGCTGCTGACCCAGCTGATGGCCAAGGCGATGAACCGGCGGATCAGCAGCGTGCTGTTCTCCAGCTTCGGCGGCGGCAGCGCGGCGATGCAGGAGATCGGCGGGTCGCAGAAGCCGATCGAGGCCGGCGACGTCGCGGCGATGATGGCCTACGCCGAGCGCGTGGTGATCGTGCCCGGCTACGGCCTGGCGGTGGCGCAGGCGCAGCACAAGGTCTGGGAGCTGACCCAGAAGCTGATGGAGCGCGGGGTCAAGGTGAAGTTCGCGATCCACCCGGTCGCCGGGCGCATGCCGGGCCACATGAACGTGCTGCTGGCCGAGGCCGGCGTGCCGTATGACCTGATCGCCGACATGGACGACATCAACCCCGAGTTCCCGAACACCGACGTGTCGCTGGTGATCGGCGCCAACGACGTGGTCAATCCGGTCGCCAAGACCGATCCGGCCTCGCCGATCTACGGCATGCCGATCCTCGACGTGGTCGCCTCGCGCAACACCGTGGTGATCAAGCGCGGCAAGGGCACGGGCTTCGCCGGCATCGAGAATGCGCTGTTCTACGCCGACAACACCCGGATGCTGTACGGCGACGCGGCCAACGCGGTGGCGTCGCTGGTCAGCGAACTGAAGGCGCTCGACGGCGGCCACTGAGCCCTCCGCCACCGCGGCGTCGACTCAGTCGGGGTAGCAGAACTCGCCGTCGACGCGGGTGGTGATCACGCCGCTCGCGCGCGTGCCGCTGACGAACAGGTGGCCGCTCACGCCGGCGAATTCGCCGCTGCCTTCCACGACGCGCTGGTGCGCGGTCACCGCGCCGGGGACGGTCACGCCGGTCTCGCGCATCAGCAGGTTCCCGCGGTCGGTGCGGTACTCGAACGGGCCGCTGTACGGCACCGAGCCGGGCGAACCGGACGCGGCGGTGCCGACGCTGTCGGCACGAAAGTGGGTCACGCCGACCAGGCCGTGGTTGCCGGTGACCTCGCCGAGGAAGCACGAAGCCAGGCCCGGGTTGCAGCCGGTGGTCGATGCGACTTCCACCAGGCTGGCGTGGACGGGCTTGCAGTCGGTCGCCTGCGCGGCGCCGCCGGCGGCGAGCAGGGCGATGGCGATGCGTATCGGGGTGCGCATGGGTCGGGTCCTCGTGGGTTGTCCTCGTGGGTGGAGGCGGCGCGCGGCGGCAGGCGGCTGGCGAGTACCGCGCGCGCGCGGCGGCGCGACGCGATCGGGTTGCCGTCACGCCGCCTCGGCGCACGCCGCCGTCGCGGCGCGGCGCGCCTGCGTCGCGGTGACGCCGAACGACGCCTTGAACGCCCGGCAGAACGCGCTGGCGCTTTCGAAGCCGAGCGCATCGGTGATGGCGGCCACCGGGAGCGCGGTGTCGCGGACGAGCTGCCACGCGCGCTCGTCGCGCAGGCGGGCGGCGTACTCGGCCGGCGTCTCGTCGAACACCTCGCGGTAAAGCCGGATCAGGTGGCACGGCGAGTAGCTCGCGCAGCGGGCCATGCGCGCGGTGTCGAGGCGGCCGTCGCTGTGGCGCCGGATCAGGTGCTGCACGCGCAGCAGCCGCAGCATCGTGTGCTCGCGGCGCTCGGCGGTGCGGCCGGTGCAGCGCGGCAGCCGCGCGCGCAGGTCGAACTGCTGTTCGCGCAGCGCCGCGGCGAAGGCCGCCAGCCGATCGTCGAGCCGGCCGTGCACCGAGGGGTCGCCCGCGGAGCGAGCGAGGCGCAGCGCGGCACGGCGAAGCGCGGGCGAGGCGGGATGTTCGGTGGGCAACACCAGCGGTGGATCGAGGGCTTCGGTTGCGCCTGCGGGCGGGGCGCGCCATGCGGCGTGGGGGCCGGCGACGAGCAGCGCGGCGCGGGCCGCACGGCCGCGCACGGGGCCGTCGCGCCAGACCAGCACCTCGTGCCGCGGCAGCGTCCAGGCATGGCCGCCGGCCTCGACGTCCAGCGCCCCGGCGATCGGCAGCCACGCGGACGTCCAGCCGGCCGGGACCTCGACGCGCCCCTGCGGACCGAGCCGCACCACGTGCAGCGGCCCGTTGGCGCCGGTCGGCAGCGTCGTCGTGCGAGCGCGAGTCGGGCGCGGGCGCGTCGCTGTCGGGTCCGTCACGGCCATGATCGGCTCCTCGCCGGTCGGTGGCCGGCGTTGTCGCCACGCTAGGTGGACGGGCGGCCCGCCGGGAGCGCCAATCCGGCGCGCGTCGATGGAGCCAATCCGGGCCGGGTCCGCGCGGCGAGGGCGCTCGGCACGCCGACGAGGCAGGCGTACGCGGTGGCGCAGGCCAGCCGCCAGTCCAGCGGCAGCGGCGCGGTCGGCGCGGCAGACCCCAGCGGCACGGCGACCTCGAACAGGAGGACGTACGCCGCCAGTCCGTACGCCAGCCCGCCGACCCGCGGGTGGCGGCGCCAGCCGTCGTCGAGCTGCGCGAGGGCCTGGTAGCCGGCGACGACCGCCGCCGTCACCGCGGCGTACACGGCCACGCCGAGCGCCGCGGTGGTGGCGCCGCCGGCGATCGCGGCGTCGCGGCCGAGCACCCAGCCGGCGATCGACTGGGCCACCCGCAGCGGCGGCAGGCCGTCGCGCAGCAGGCCGAACGCCGTCGCGAACGCCAGGTCGAGCGCGCCGAGCAGCAGGCCCAGCGCGAGCCACTGCCGCCACCTCGGACGGCAAAGAGCGTGCGGTGCGGCCCGGGCATGAGAGGCATCGCGCAGCAGGGCGGGGCGGAGCGGGGCGGAGGCAGACATCGGAGTGGCCTCGGTGGGGAAGTCGAGCGGTTGCCGGCGGCCGGCCGGGCCGGCGCTGGGGCGCGGGCTCGGCGATTGGCCCCATGACGCGCCCCGGAATTGGCACTGGCAAGATCCAAATCGACCCGCTCGAATGGAGCCAATCGCCCGCCGCGGCGGACCGGAGCCCACCGATGCACCTGCAGCTCGACGGCAGCGGCCCGCTGCACATCCAGCTGACGCGCGCGCTGAAGGGCGCGGTGTTCGGCGGGCGGATCGGGTGCGGGGCGCGGCTGCCGCCGACCCGATCGCTGGCGCGCGAGCTCGGCGTGTCGCGCAACACCGTGCTGGCCGCGTATGACCAGCTGCGTGCCGAGGGCTTCGTCGACGCCCGGGTCGGCTCGGGCAGCTACGTGGCACCGTCGCTGCAGCTCGCCCGCCCGGCGCCGGCCGGGGGCAGCGAGACGCCGCCGCAGTCGGCGTTCGCCGCGCGGGCGCGGCGCGTCCACGACCACGCCAACATCCCGGGCCGCCGGATCGACGGCGTGCGCCACTCGTTCCAGTACGGCGTGCCGCTGACCAACCCGGCCCTGACGACGGCGTGGGCGCGCGAGCTCGCGCACGCGGCGGCCTACACCCCGCCCGGCTACCCGATGACGCAGGGGCTGCCGGCGCTGCGCGAGGCGGTGTGCGACTACCTCGCGCGCCGCCGCGGCGTGCAGGCGCGGCCGGAGGACGTGGTGATCGTCGCCGGCACCCAGCAGGCGCTCGCGCTGACGGCCCGGGTGCTGCTCGATCCCGGCGAGACGGCGCTGATCGAGCAGCCGCACTACCCGGCGATCCGCGAGATCCTGCAGATCCACGGCTCGCAGGTGTCGACCTGTGCGGTCGACGGCGACGGCCTGCGCGTCGACGAGCTGCCCGTGCGTGCGCCGAAGCTGATCTGCGTGACGCCGTCGCACCAGTTCCCGACCGGCGCGGTGCTGTCGCTGCCGCGCCGGATCGCGCTGCTCGACTACGCGCGCGAGCACGGCAGCTGGATCTTCGAGGACGACTACGACGGCGAATTCCGCTACGACGCGCGCCCGCTGGCGGCGCTGCGCTCGCTCGACGGCGCCGGGCGCGTGGTCTACGTCGGCACGTTCTCGAAGGTGATGCTGCCGTCGCTGCGGCTGGGTTACGTGGTGGTGCCGGCCGGGTTGCGCACCGACTTCGTCAATGCCAAGTGGCAGGACGACTTCGGCAGCCCGGCGATCGAGCAGGCGGCGCTCGCGCGGTTCATGGCCAATGGCGGCTTCGAGCGCCACCTGCGGCGCAGCGGCAAGGCGCTGCGCCAGCGTCGCACGGCGCTGATCGCCGGGCTGCGCGCGTGCGGCGGGGGTCGGCTGGAGATCGCCGACTCCCGCGCCGGCATGCACCTGGTGGTGTGGCTGCGAGACCGCAGCGCGGCCGACGGCGAGGCGCTCATCGCGCGCGCTCGCTCGCTCGGGCTCGGGCTGTATTCGATCGCGCCGCACTACCTCGGCGGGCTTGACCGCGCCGGGCTGCTGCTCGGCTACGGCGGGCTGTCGGTGGCCGAGATCGAGCAGGCGGTGGCGCTGTTCGCCGCGTGCCTCGACGAGGCCTGAGGCTCAGCGCGTGGTGAACACGGCGACGAGCAGCGCCAGCGCGATCCACGCCAGGTCGGCCGCGCTGTTGACCAGCTGCGCCAGCGTCCACGCCAGGTTCGGGCCCAGCCGCAGCGCGGACATCAGCGGGTCGTAGCCGAGCATGCCGCCGAGCTGCGCGGCCGTGATGAACCAGTTCGCCGCGACCACGACCAGCGCCGTGGCCAGCACGCCGATCGCGAGCCGGCCGCGGCCGCGCGGCCACTGGCCCAGCCGCAGCATCCACGCGATGTCCAGCGCGCCGACCACGGCCATCCAGCTGCACTGACGGTTCGTCGCCAGCGCCAGCAGGATCCACACCGCCGCGAAGCCGCCGGCGCCGAGCACCAGCAGCAGCCACGACATCGCGCCGGCGCGGGGCCGGACGGGGGCGGGGGACATCGGAGCGGCAGTCATTGCGCGGGCGGTCGGGCGTCGGCGGGCGGCCGCGCAGGATACCGGCATTCGCGCGACGCACCGTTCCCACGGCCGGCCGGCGCGGCGCGGCCGGTAGAATGGGCGCTTGCGCCGCGCCGGCGTTGCCCCCATCCGAGCCGCATGTACTCCCGAAGCAGTGAACCGGTCCGATTCGAACGCGACTGCGCCGCCGTCCTCGTCCCCCAGGGCGAGGAGGTGACGCTGCCGGCGGGCACCGTCGGCTACATCACCCAGGCGCTGGGCGGCAGCTACACGGTGTTCGTCGAGGGCAACCTGATGCGCATCCACGGCCGCGACGCCGACGCGATCGGCAAGGAGCCGCCGGCGCCGATCGAGCTGCCCGACGGCGCCGACGACGACGCGGTCGAGAAGCTGGTCTGGCAGCAGCTGCGCACGTGCTTCGACCCGGAGATCCCGATCAACGTCGTGGACCTGGGCCTGGTGTACGAGGCGGTGGTCGGCGCGCACGCGGAGCAGCCGGGCCAGCGCCGGGTCGAGGTCAAGATGACGCTGACCGCGCCGGGCTGCGGCATGGGCGACATCCTCGTCGACGACGTGCGCAGCAAGCTCGAGATGATCCCGACCGTCGCCGAGGCCGACGTCGACCTGGTGTTCGACCCGCCGTGGAACCGCACCATGATGTCCGAGGCGGCGCGGCTGGAAACCGGGATGTTCTGAGCCGGGCCGCGCCCGGTGGTGGAGCAAAGGCGCCTGCGGGCGCCTTTTTGCTGGGCGCGGCGATCGCCCGGCCGGGCCGAGGGCCGTGTTCGGCCGCGTGGCGGCGGGGCCGCCTGCCCGTTGTCTTTACCAATCTGAACGACGAACGGCGTTCAGCTGCGGACGAGCGGTGGCCGGTGTAAACGTTTCGGGTCGAGAACGGTGGCGTATGTCACAAAAACAACCCCTTTTTTGCTGCACCTGCAGCGTGAACAGTTTCTAACCGACCCGTTACTTTCGGCAGGTGGCGCGATCAGGGGGTAACGCCACGCACAAGTCCGGACACCAGGCGCGGGAAGGTCGACGACCTCGACGCGCACGGGGAGCCTGACGCTCTTCGTCGCGGGACCACCCGCGGCTTTTTTCACTCTTCGGGGGTTACACACAGATGTCGAAGCTTTCTTCGCGCCGCCTGCGCGTGCACGCGCTTGCCGCCGCCACCGCGCTCGTCCTGTCCTCGACCGTCGTCCTGCCGGCCAGCGCCGCAGGCCGGTTCGACGTCAGCGGGCTGCAGTCCAGCCAGACGCACGACCGTTTCATCGTGAAGTACCGCGACGGCAGCACCGAGCACGCCAGTGCGCCGGCCCTGCAGCGTTCGCTGAAGGCCGCCGGCGACAGCGCCGGCCGCAACTTCGGCCTGAGCCACGTCCGCCGCACGGCGACCGGCGCCGAAGTCGTCCGCACCGCGCGCAAGCTGGACCGCGTCGAGGCCGAGACGCTGATGCGCCAGCTCGCCGCCGATCCGAACGTCGAGTACGTCGAGGTCGACAAGATCAACCGCGCGCTGCTGACGCCGAACGACACCAGCTACTCGCAGCAGTGGGGCTTCAACGGCACCTACGGCATGAAGGCCCCGCAGGCGTGGGACATCACCACCGGCACCGGCAGCGTCGTCGCCGTGCTCGACACCGGCATCACCAGCCACAGCGACCTCAACGCCAACATCCTCCCGGGCTACGACTTCATCGTCGACACCGCGGTGGCGAACGACGGCAACGGCCGTGACAGCGACGCCAGCGATCCGGGCGACTGGACCACCGGCCAGTGCGGCCCGGCCAGCAACTCCAGCTGGCATGGCACCCACGTCGCCGGCACCATCGCCGCAGTCACCAACAACGCCAAGGGCGTGGCCGGCGGCGCGTTCGGCGCCAAGGTCGTGCCGGTGCGTGTGCTCGGCACCTGCGGCGGCTACGACTCCGACATCGCCGACGCGATCATCTGGGCCTCGGGCGGCACCGTCAGCGGCGTGCCCGCGAACGCCAACCCGGCCGAAGTGATCAACCTCAGCCTCGGCGGCTCCGGCGCGTGCGGCACGACGACGCAGAACGCGATCAACTCCGCCGTCAGCCGCGGCTCGACGCTGGTCATCGCCGCCGGCAACGACAACACCAACGTGTCGAACGCCTCGCCGGCGAACTGCAACAACGTCATTGCGGTGGCGTCGATCACCAGCACCGGCGCGCGCTCGAGCTTCTCCAACTACGGCACGCTGATCGACATCGCCGCGCCGGGTTCGACGATCCTGTCGACGCTCAACGCCGGCACCACGTCGCCGGGCGCCGAGAACTACGTCAACTACAGCGGCACGTCGATGGCCACCCCGCACGTGGCGGCAGCGGTCGCATTGCTGCAGGCCGCGGCGACCACGCCGAAGACGCCGGCCGAGATCGAAGCGTTGATCAAGGGCAACGTCACTGCGTTCCCGTCCACCCCGTCGCAGACGATCGGCACCGGCATCCTCAATGCCAAGGCCGCGCTCGATGCGGTCAACGGCACCACGCCGCCGCCGACCGGCGGCACGCTGACCAAGGGCGTGGCGGTGACGAACCTGTCGGCCGCGACCGGCACCTCGCTGAACTACACGATGGTCGTGCCGTCGGGCGCCAGCAACCTGACGTTCACCACGTCGGGCGGCACCGGTGACTCCGACATGTACGTCAAGTTCGGCAGCGCGCCGACCGACACCGTGTACGACTGCCGTCCGTACCTGTCGGGCAACGCCGAGACCTGCACGATCGCCGCGCCGCAGGCCGGCACGTACTACGTGCGGCTGAAGGCGTACGCGTCGTTCTCGGGCCTGAGCCTGGTCGGCAACTACAGCACCAGCACCGGCGGCGGCGCGCAGACGTACAGCAACACGTCCGACTACGCGATCGCCGACAACGCGACCGTCGACAGCCCGATCACCGTGTCCGGCCGCAGCGGCAACGCCCCGAGCACGGCGTCGGTGACGGTGGCGATCGTGCACACCTACATCGGCGACCTGAAGGTCGACCTCGTGGCGCCGGACGGCTCGCTGTACAACATCCACAACCGCACCGGCACCAGCACCGACAACATCAACAAGACGGTGACGCTGAACCTGTCGACCGAGCTGCTCAACGGCACCTGGAAGCTGCGGGTGAACGACAACGCAAGCGGCGACACCGGCTACATCAACAGCTGGTCGGTCACGTTCTGATGCTCCACGCCACCCCCGGGCCGTGCCCGGGGGTGGTGGTTCCGCGCCGGCCGGCGTTGCCGCGCGCCGCAGTGCTTCCCGCCCGTTCGGGCACCACGCCCCGCATCCCAGTGCAGAGGATGCCGTTCGCCGCCGCGCTCCCGTCGCTTCGGGAGGCCCCGGCCTTGGTCCGCGCCCTGCTCGCGGCCCGACGATCCCGATCGCCGCTGGCGGTCGTTCCCCTCCGGCCCGTCGCACGCGCGGCGGCGTCGCCTGGCCCTTCGCGTTTGCCTGAGCCGCACGTGCGCCCGCAGGGCGTCGTGCCGCCCATGCGCCGGAGCCGGTCCGTTCCACACCCGCACGAACACTCAAGGAGCTCCAACGGATGAACCGCTCTTCGTTCCTGATGCACGGCGCGCTGCTGTTCGGCGCCAGCCTGTTCTCCACCGCCGCGCTCGCCGGCCAGCCGCTGTTCCTCGGCGAGCAGGCCCCGTCCCAGCGCGCCGCCGGCGTCGCCGCGAGCCTGGCGCGCAAGCCCGACACGCAGGGCGTGCGCGTGATGCGCGCCGATGCGTCGGTGGTCAGCGCCGCCACCCGCGAGATCGAGCTCGACCTCGGCCTCAAGCGCGTCAACGCCGTGCTCGAGCAGGCGACCGACTCCGGCACCGGCAGCCTGGTGTGGGTCGGCCAGATCCGCGAGACCGCCAAGCCGCGGCCGAACCTCACCCGCGAGGTCCGCCACGACGCCGCGAACTCGGCGATCCTGGTCCGCCGCGACGGCACGGTGACCGGCAACGTCCGCGTCGACGGCCAGCTGTACCGCATCCGCCCGCTGCCCGACGGCGGGCACGCCGTGGTCGAGGTCGACGAGAGCCGCATGCCGGCCGACCACCCGGCCGAGTTCGCCGACCTGCCGAACATCACGATGGACCGCCCCGGCACCCGCGCCGCCGGCAGCGGCGACTTCACCGCGATGGCGATCGACCCGGGCGCGACGCAGACGATCCGCATCCTCGTCGCGGCGACCAACCAGGCCGTCACCGGCTACGGCGGCAACATGCAGTCGCTGGTCGAGCTGGCCGTGGCCGAGTCGAACCAGGGCTACGCGAACTCGAACGTCGGCATCAACCTGGTGCTGGCCGGCTACACGACGGTGACCTACACCGAGTCGGGCAGTTTCAGCACCGACCTGTCGCGCTTCCGCGGCACCAGCGACGGTTACATGGACGGCATCCACGCGACCCGCGACCAGCTCGCGGCGGACGTGGCGCTGATCGTGCTGAACAACTCGAGCTCGTGCGGCCTGGCGTCGGGCATCGGCTCGACCGCATCGACCGCGTTCGCATCGGCGTACTGGGACTGCATCACCGGCTACTACAGCTTCGCCCACGAGATCGGCCACCTGCAGTCCGCGCGCCACGATCCCGCCGCCGATCCCACCACGACGCCGTACGCGTACGGCCACGGCTACCGCGCGCCCAACAACGCCTGGCGCACGATCATGGCCTACGACTGCACCGGCGGCTGCCCGCGGCTGAACTACTGGTCGAACCCGGACGTGACCTACGGCGGCGTGGCGATGGGCACGGCGACGCAGAGCCACAACCAGCGCGTGCTGGTGAACACCAAGGCGACGATCGCCAACTTCCGCGGCGCCACGGGCGGGGGCGGGCAGACGTACAGCAACGGCACCGACTACGCGATCGGCGACAACAGCACGGTCGACAGCCCGATCACCGTGTCGGGCCGCAGCGGCAACGCCCCGAGCAACGCGTCGGTGACGGTCGCGATCGTCCACACCTACCAGGGCGACCTCAAGGTCGACCTCGTCGCGCCGGACGGCTCGTTGTACAACATCCACAACCGCAGCGGCGGCAGCGCCGACAACATCAACAAGACGGTCACGCTGAACCTGTCGAGCGAGCCGCTCAACGGCACGTGGAAGCTGCGGGTCAACGACAACGCCGGCGGCGACACCGGCTACATCAACAGCTGGTCGGTGACGTTCTGACCGGCGCGATCCGCTGACCGGCTGAAACGAGAAACCCCGGCGCAGGCCGGGGTTTCTTAATGCGATCGACGGTCGGCGCGCGACGCGTCAGCCGATGGATTCGAAGCGGTTGGCCTCGACGTTCTTGCGCACCCTGGCCGGGTCCCAGATGCGCCCGTTCATCGCGATGTACACGCCCGGCGGCAGCGACTGCACCGCGCCGACGGCGGTGCCGATGTTGAACTCGGCGTCGGAGCCGCGGAACCGCGCCGGGCTCAGCGCGCCGGTCAGCACGATCGTCTTGTCCTTCAGGCTGGCCAGCACGCGCGCGGTCTCGACCATCGTGTCGGTGCCGTGGGTGACCAGCACGTGCCGCGCCGGCTGCGCGGCGATCGTGGCGCGGATCAACTCGCGGTCGTCGTCGCTGATGTGCAGCGAATCCTTGCGCAGGATCGGGATTACCGTGAACGGGAACGACACGCCCAGCTCGCGCAGCATGCCGCCGATCTGCGGCTCGCCGATCTGGTAGTCCGACTTGTCGTCGAAGTAGATCTTGTCGATCGTGCCGCCGGTGCTGACGATGCAGAGCTGGTCCATCGGAGTGTCGGTTTCGCGGGGTGCGGCGATTATAGGCCGCTCACGCCGCCGGCTTGCGGCCGAAGCGCGCGCGCAGGCCCGGCAGGCTGGCGGTCACGACGATCAGTACCGACAGCGCGACCTCGACCAGTGCGTACGCGCGCTGGGCCGGCTCGGCGTACGCGATCATCACCCCGTGGCTGAACCACGCCAGCGCGATCACGCCGGACCAGAACGCCGCCGTGCGCCGCTTGAACAGCAGGCCGGCCAGCAACAGCAGCGGCGGCAGCGCGAAGAACGCGACCGCCGCCTGATCATCGCGGAACCAGATCACGTACAGCGCGACCAGCAGGCCGAGGGCCAGCCGCAGCAGCAGCGACGACGGGGCGCGCGCGGACGGCGCGCTCACGGCGCCAGCCTCTGCGCGACCTGGGCCAGCCGGCGGCCGAGCGCACGCGCGAGCGCGGCCTCCTCGTCGGTGGGCTGCGGGTCGTCGTGCGGGCCGGCGACGTGGCTGGCGCCGTACGGCGTGCCGCCGCTGCGGGTGCTGCTCAGCAGCGGCTCGGTGTACGGGATGCCGACGATCACGCAGCCGTGGTGCAGCAGCGGCACGTGCATCGACAGCAGCGTCGCCTCCTGGCCGCCGTGCATCGTCGCGGTCGACGTGAACGTCGCAGCCGGCTTGCCGACCATCGTGCCGCTGGTCCACTCGGCGGTGAGCCCGTCGAACCAGTGCTTCACCGGCGCGGCCATATTGCCGAAGCGGGTCGGCGTGCCGATCGCGTAGCCGATGCACTCGGCGACGTCGCGCGGCTCGACGTACGGCGCGCCGTCGTCGGGCACCGGCGGCGCCGCGGTCTGGGTCACCGAGGCCACCGGCGGCACGCTGCGCACGCGCGCGCTCATGCCGTCGACTTCGCCGACGCCGCGCGCGACGTGGCGCGCCAGCCGCGCGACCGAACCGCCGCGACTGAAGTACAGCACCAGGATCTCGGCCATGGGTCCTCCTCGGGCCGCAGAGCATAGGCGATGCGGGCGCGACCATGCATCGGTTACGCTCCGGTCGATGGAGCCCCTGGACTCGCTCAACCGCTGGATCGACCGCTCGCGCGATCGCGCGCGGATGGGCACGTTCTTCCGCTTCCTCGCCAAGCGCTTCCTCGATGACAACCTGTTCCAGGCCGCCGGCGCGCTGTCGTACACGACCGTGTTCGCGCTGGTGCCGCTGTCGATGGTGGTGTTCGGCGTGCTGTCGGCGTTCCCGGTGTTCGGCGAGTGGAGCGACCAGCTCAGCGCGTACATCTTCAACAACTTCGTCCCGTCGGCCGCCCGCTCGGTGCAGGACTACCTCAAGGAGTTTTCGGCCAACGCCGGCAAGCTGACCACCGCCGGCGTGATCGCGCTGCTGGTGTCGCTGCTGATCACGCTCAACGGCATCGAGGCGACGTTCAACCGGATCTGGCGGGTCAAGGCGGCACGGCCGAAGTTCGGCCGCTTCCTGGTGTACTGGACGGTGCTGACGCTGGGCGCGCTGATGGCCGCCGCGAGCCTGGCCCTGTCGGTGCGGTTCTTCTCGCTGGACGTGTTCCAGACCGATGCGGGCCGCCTCGTCGAGGGGTTGATGCTGCGGCTGACGCCGTTCGTGATCGAACTGTTCGCGTTCGCGGCGATCTTCCGCGTGGTCCCGCACCGCACCGTGCAGTGGCGGCACGCGTTCGCCGGCGCGCTGCTGGCGGCAGTGCTGTTCGAGCTGGTGAAGTCGGGCATCGGCCTGTACCTGGGCACGTTCGACGGGTACTCGAAGATCTACGGCGCGCTGGCGGTGGTGCCGATCTTCCTGCTGTGGATCTTCCTGAGCTGGGTGTCGATCCTGCTCGGCGCGTCGCTGGCATCGACGATGTCGGCGTTCCGCTACCAGCCGGCGAACATGCGCCTGCCGCACGGCTACGAGCTGTACGGCCTGCTGCGGATGCTCGCGCGCTTCCAGCAGGCGCGCGGCAGCGGCCGCGGCCTGCACAGCGACGAGATCCAGAAGCTCGAGCCGATGCTGACCGACGCGCTGGTCCAACAGATGCTGGCGCAGCTGTGCGAGATCCGCCTGCTGACGCGCGCCGAAGGCGGCGAGTGGGTGCTGGCGCGCGACCTCGACGACCTGATGCTGGCCGAGCTGTATGAAGCCTGCCAGCTGCGCATTCCGATCGCCGAAGCGCACCTGCCGTGCCGCGAGGACACGCTCGGGCACTCGGCGGTCGCCGCCATCGATGAACTGCGCATCCCGCTGCGCGAGCTGCTCAAGCGCCGCGTCTCCACCATCCATGCCGAAGGGGATATCCCGTGACCCACACCTCGACCGCGCGCACGCGCGTGCTGATCTGCGCCTCGCTGGCCGTGCTGCTCGCGGCGTGCAAGCCGTCGACCGAAGCGCCGACGGCTGCGGCCCCGCAGCCCAAGCCGGCGACCGCCACCGGCGCGCCGCCTGCCCCGGCGCCGGACGCATCGGCCGAAGCGCCCGACGCGGCCGCATCGCAGCCGCCGGCGTCGACCGGCCCGCGCGAACTCAAGCTCCCCGCGATCGACGGCAGCACCTACGACCTGGCCGCGCAGCGCGGGCAGTGGGTCGTCGTGAACTTCTGGGCGACCTGGTGCGCGCCGTGCCTCAAGGAGATGCCCGAGCTGTCCGCGCTCGACGCGATGCGCGAGGACGTCAGCGTCGTCGGGCTGGCCTACGAGGAGATCGACGTGCCGGCGATGAAGGCCTTCCTCGCCAAGCGCCCGGTCGTGTACCCGATCGCGATCGTCGACACCTACGACCCGCCGGCCGCGTTCGACACGCCGCGCGGCCTGCCGATGACCTACCTGCTGAAGCCCGACGGCACCGTCGCCGAACAGTTCCTCGGGCCGGTCACCGCCGAAAGCCTGCAGGAAGCGATCGCGAAGGCCGGTGGCCCGGCGGCCAAGACGCCCGCCAAGGGCTGAGGCCACGCGGATGGCGGCCGCGCGCTTCGTCGTCTCCGGCCGCGTACAGGGCGTGGGCTTCCGCTACGCCACCCGTACGCAGGCGCTCGCGCTGGGCGTGCGCGGCCATGCGGTGAACCGCGTCGACGGGACGGTCGAAGTGCTGGCGGTCGGCGAGCCCGGCGCGCTCGACGCTCTGGGGGCGTGGCTGCGCCGCGGGCCGGACCACGCCCGCGTGGATGGGGTGGAGCGGACGGAGCTGGAGGCGCCGCCCGGCGTCGGCGCGGGGTTTGCGACCGGCTGACGCCGGGTCAGTCGGCGTCCACCGACGGAATCGGCTTCAGCACCCCGTAGCGCTCCTTCTTCGGCTTGCCCGGCAGCGGTGCGAACTCGATGTCGGACTCCGGCACCTCCAGTTCGGGCAGGCGCGCCAGCAGGTCCCGGATCAGCGTGATCCGCCCGCGCTTCTGGTCGTTGAAGTCGACCAGGGTCCACGGCGCGTGCGCGGTGTGCGTCGCCTTCAGCATCGCTTCGCGCGCCCGGGTGTAGTCGTCGTAGTGGCGGCGCGCCTGCACGTCGACCGGCGACAGCTTCCAGCGCTTGAGCGGATCGGCGAGGCGCTCGGCGAACCGCTCCTCCTGCTTGGCCTGGTCGCAGCACAGCCAGTACTTGAACAGCACGATGCCGTCGTCGACCAGCATCTGCTCGAACGCGGGCGCCTGCTGCAGGAACGCCTCGACCTGCGCCGGCGTGGCGAAGCCCATGACCTTCTCGACCCCGGCGCGGTTGTACCAGCTGCGGTCCATCAGCACGATCTCGCCGGCCGCGGGCAGGTGCGGCATGTAGCGCTGGAAATACCACTGGCGGCTCTCGCGCTCGCTCGGCTTCGGCAGCGCGACGACGTGGCACTGGCGCGGATTAAGGTGCTGGCGGATCGCGTTGATGACGCCGCCCTTGCCGGCGGTGTCGCGCCCTTCGAGGATCACCACCACCCGGCGGCCGGTGTGCTGCACCCAGTGCGCGGCCTCGGCCAGCCGCAGCTGCAGCGGCTCGAGCAGGGCGTCGTACTGCTTGCGCTTGAGCTTGCCCATCGCGGCCGGCTTAGCGCTTGGCCGTCTTGCGCGGCGCGCGCGGCGGACGCGCGCGGCGGACGCCGGCCATCGACGTGGCGACTTCGATCAGCGCGCCGCGCTGGGTCGGGCTCAACTCGCGGTACGCCGCCAGCAGCTCGTGCTCGCCCTGCGTGCGCGCCGGGTCGAACGTGCTGGCCAGCTCCGCCAGCAGCGCGCCGGCGGGCACGCCGAACGTGCGCGCCAGCGCGTCGAGCTGGTCCTTGCCCGGCAGCTTCTCGCCCTGCATCCATGCGCTCACGGTGGCGACGCCCGCGCGCGGGATGGCCGTGGCGATGTCGGCGGGGCTCATGCCGCGGGCCTTGGCCAGCAGGCGCAGCGTGGTGGCGAGCGGCATGTCGATCACTCCGAAGGTTCGCGCAGGCGCGGGCGCAGGGTGGCGAGGTTGCACGGCCGGGTGCGCGCGTCGAGCTGCGCGCGGATGATCTTTTCCCATGCGGTGCGGCAGGCCGAGGTCGAGCCGGGCAGGGCGAACACGAACGTGCCGTTGGCCAGGCCGGCGAACGCGCGCGACTGCAGCGTCGAGGTGCCGATCTCGTCGAAGCTCAGCGCGCGGAACAGCTCGCCGAAGCCGTCCATCGTCTTGTCGAGCAGCGGGCGCAGCGCCTCGGGCGTCGAGTCGCGGCCGGTAAAGCCCGTGCCGCCGGTCACCAGCACGCCGTCGACCGCGTCGTCGGCGATCCAGCGCGACACCGTCGCGCGCAGGAGGTAGCGGTCGTCGCGGTGCAGCGCGCGCTCGTGCAGCACATGACCCGCCTCGGCGAGCGCGCTGGCGAGGTAGTCGCCGGAGGCGTCGTCGGCCAGCGTGCGCGAGTCGGACACGGTGAGCACGCACAGGCGCAGCGGGAGGAAGTCGCGTTCGGCAGTCATGGCGGCAGTGTAGGACGCGCCCCGGCCCGCCGCGACCGCTAGGGGCCGGCCAATCCGCCGACGACGCGGGCGAAGTCGCGCGCGAAGCCGTGCATGTCGAACAGCCCGCTGGCGTCGCGCTGGCGCGCCACGCGTTCGCGCAGCGCACGCCGCGCGTCGCGGTCCCGGCCCAGCGCGACGGCCCGCGCGACGAATGCCTCGTCGCTGTCGACGTTGAGTTCGGGCAGGCCGAGGTGGTGATTGAGGCTGCCGGCGACGCGGGCGGCGAAGGTGTCGCCCGGGCGGGTCAGCACCGGGCAGCCGGCCCAGATCGCATCCGACGCGGTCGTATGCGCGTTGTAGGGCTCGGTGTCGAGGAACAGGTCGGCCTGTTGCAGGCGCGCGAGGTACTCGGCGTGCGGCTGCTTGGCCATGAACACCAGCCGCGCGGGATCGACGCCCTGCGACTGCGCGAACGCGCGCAGGCGCTCGTCGGCGCGGCCCGGCCCCGACAGCAGCCACAGCACGCTGCCCGGCACCGCGCGGAGCACCGAGAGCGCGCGCGCAACGCTGCGCGGGTTGAGCTTGTAGCTGTTGTTGAAGCAGCAGTAGACGACCGCGTCGTCGGGCAGGCCGCAGTCCGCGCGCGGCGGCGGAGGCGGAATCGCGCGCGCGGTGTCGCTGGGCTGGAAGCAGCGCGGCAGGCGCACCACGCGTTCGCTGAAGTGCGGTGCGAGCGCGTCGGGCAGCACGAACGCATCGGCGAGGACCGCGTCGATCCACGGCGCACCGGAGGTGCCCGGGTATGCCAGCCAGTTCACCTGCACCGGGGCCGGGCGCATCGCCAGCACCTCCGGCGCGCCGCCGCCGCCCCAGCCGCGCAGGTCGAACAAAACGTCGATCGCGGCGAAGCGGATCTGCTGCGCGACCGCGCCGTGCGGCCGGCCCGCGACGTCGTGCAGCGTCGTGGCCGCCGCGAGGCGCCGGCGGATCGCGCTGCCGTCGTCGCGGTTCAGCGCGAACAGGTGCACGTCGACCCCGGCGTGCGCTCGCAGCGCTTCGAACAGCGCCGCGGTCAGCAGCCCGGTCGGGTGCGCGCCGAAGCCGTTCGACAGGAAGCCGATGCGCAGCGCGCCGGCACTGGCGCTGCGCGCGGATGCCGGGGGCAGCGGGCGCACGGCGCGCGCGACCAGACCGGCACGCAGCCGCGCGCACTGCAGCTGTTCGGCCGGCGTCGCGTCCTCGCTGAGGAACGCGAACGGCTCCACCGAGGCCGTGCCGTCGCGCACCGCCGCGCGCACCTGCGCGGCGAGCGCGTCGAGGTCGCGCCAGTCACACAGCTTGCGCCGCCATGCGAGCAGGTAGGCGGCGATCTGCGGTTCGTCCGGCGCCAGCGCATGCGCGCGCGCATAGGCCTCGGCCGCCTCTTCGGCGGCGCCGACGTCCTCGAGCGCGTGGCCCAGCCACAGCGCGATGCCGGGGTGCGCCGGCGCGGCGTCGGCCGCGGCGCGCAGGCTGTCGACCGCGTCGTCGCGGCGACCGAGCATCCACTGCGCGCGGCCGAGACGCGCGAGGGCTTCCGGATGCCCGGGCACCAGCGCGAGCGCGCGTTCGCAGGCGGCCTGGCCGGCCGCGGCGTCGCCGGCGTCGAGCTCGTGCTCGGCCAGGACAATCCACGCCATCGCGTCGCCCGGCGACCGCTGCGCCCGCAGGCGCGCCTCGCGGCGCGCGCCGTCAGCCGGCGGGGCGCTCGCGGCCGTCACCTCAGTTCAGCGCCGGCAGGTCGCCGAGGTCGAGCGCGTACCACTGCGTGTCCTCCTCGTCCCACCCGGCGCTGCGGTACAGCGCGCGTGCAGCCGCGTTCTCGCGCCCGGTTTCGAGCACCAGCCGGGTCGCGCCGGCCGCGCGCGCGGCGGCCGACGCCGCATCGAGCAGCAGCGTGCCGATGCCGGACCGGCGCGAGTCTGCGGCGACGTAGAGATCGTTGAGCACCCAGATCGACGCCATCCGCACCGACGAGAACATCGGGTACAGCTGGGCGAAGCCGAGCACCGCGTCGCCGCGCTCGACGATGACCACCACCGACTGCCGCAGTTCGATCCGCTCGAGCAGGAAGTCGTGCGCGCCGCGCAGGTCCGGCGCCTGGCCGTAGAACTGCCGGTAGGCGTCGAACAGCGGCGCGACGCGGTCGAGGTCGTCGGCGGTGGCGGCGCGGATGCGCAGGTCCATTGGGGGCTCCGTGCGGGCGTGGCGTGGTCTGCGCGCACGTTAGCGCACGCCGGCGCGGACGCGCGCGTTCCGGGCGGCGGTTCAGCCGCCCTCGGTCAGGCGGGCGAGCTCGTCGGCCTGGTGCTCCTGCTGCAGGCGCGCGACCAGCGCGTCCATGCCGCCTTCGACGACATTCGGCAGGTCGTACAGGGTCAGGCCCTCGACGCGGTGGTCGGTGATCCGCCCCTGGGGGAAGTTGTACGTGCGGATGCGCTGGCTGCGGTCGCCGCTGCCGACCTGCAGCTTGCGCTCGGCAGCCTGTGCGGCGGCGGCCTTTGCCGCCTGCGCCTCGGCGATGATCGCGCGCAGCCGGGTCATCGCCTTGTCGCGGTTGGCGTGCTGGCTGCGCTCGGTCTGGCTCTCTACGACCACGCCGGTCGGCACGTGGGTTATGCGGATCGCCGATTCGGTCTTGTTGACGTGCTGGCCACCGGCGCCGGACGAGCGGAACGTGTCGACCTTGAGGTCGGCCGGGTTGATCTCGATCGGCTCGCCGTCGGGTTCGACCGGGATGATCGCGACCGTTGCCGCCGACGTGTGGATTCGGCCCTGCGACTCGGTCGCCGGCACCCGCTGCACGCGGTGGGTGCCGGACTCGAACTTCAGCTTCGAGTACGCGCCCTGGCCCTCGATCCGCGCTATCACTTCCTTGAAGCCGCCGTGCTCGCCCGGACTGGCCGACTCCACCTCGACCCGCCAGCCCTGGCGCTCGGCGTAGCGCGAATACATGCGGAACAGGTCGCCGGCGAAGATCGCCGCCTCGTCGCCGCCGGTGCCGGCGCGCACCTCGAGGTACAGGTCGCCGTCGTCGCGCGGGTCCTTCGGCACGAGGTGCGCGAGCAGCTCGGCTTCGAGGCGCTGCAGGCGCTCGGCGGCCGCGCCGATCTCCTCTTCGGCCAGTTCGCGCAGCTCGGGGTCGGCGCGCATCGCCTCGGCCGCGGCAAGGTCGGCCTTGGCCTGCTGCTCGTCCGCCAGCGCGCGCGCGACCGGCTCGAGCTGGGCGAACTCGCGCGACAGCTTGCGGAAGCGGCCGGCGTCGCCGATCACCGACGGATCGGCGAGCAGGCGCTCGAGCTCCTCGCGGCGTTCGGACAGGGCTTCGAGCTTGCGGCGCAGGCTGGGGGTCATGGAGTCGGGCTTCGGCGTGGGAGGTGGGACAGCGGAACGGCGACGACGCGCGGTGCGTCGCTAGCGTTCGCGGTCCGGATCCGCCGGCACGGCGTCGCCGGGCGCCGCGTCCCGCCCGGCGCTGCCGGTGGCGGGGAACAGCTTCTCGGCCGCGCGCGCGAGCTCGGCGTTCCCGGTCAGCGCGGCCTCGCGCAGCGCCACCGTCGGCGCGTGCAGCAGGCGGTTGGTCAGCGTGTGCGCGAGGAAGTCGAGCACCGCGGCCGGGTCCTCGCCGGCGGCGAGCTGCTGGCGCGCCTTCGCCAGCGCGTCGGCCTTGGCCAGCTCGCCGTGCGCGCGCAGCTGCTTGAGCGGCTCGGTGCGCTGGCTGGCGGCCATCGTCTCGACGAAGCGCCCGACCTGCAGGTCCACGATCGCCTCGGCCTCGGCCGCGGCCTCGCGCCGGCTGCGGCGGTTCTCCTCGATCGCGCGCTCGAGGTCGTCGACGGTGTACAGGAACGCGTCGCGCAGCTCGCCGACGTCGGCGGCGATGTCGCGCGGCACCGCCAAGTCGAGCAGCAGCATCGGCCGGTGGCGGCGCGTGGCCAGCGCGGCGGCGACCTGCGCGCGGCCGAGGATCGGTTCGCGGCTGGCGGTGGCCGAGATCACGACGTCCGCCTCGCCCAGGTGCTTGTCGAGTTCGCCCAGCGGCAGCGCGACGCCGCCGTGGCGCGTGGCGAGCTCCTGCGCGTGGGCGAGGGTGCGGTTGGCGACCAGCAGGCGCTTGGCGCGCGCCTGGACCAGATGGCGGGCGGCCAGCTCGATCGTCTCGCCGGCGCCGATCAGCAGCACGGTCGAGTCGTCCAGGCGCGCGAACGACTCCTGTGCCAGCCGCACGGCCGCCGACGCGACCGACACCGGGTTGGCGCCGATGCGGGTGTCGGTGCGCGCGCGCTTGGCGGTGGTGAAGGCGTGCTGGAACAGGCGGTCCAGCCGCGTGCCGAGGGTGCCGGCGCCGCGCGCGGTCGCCCACGCGTCCTTGACCTGGCCGAGGATCTGCGGCTCGCCGAGCACCAGCGAGTCGAGCCCGGTCGCGACGCGGAACAGGTGGCGCACGGCGTCGGCGTCGCGGTGGCGGTACAGGTACGCGTGCAGGTCGCCGGCGTCGTCGGGGTGGGTCGCCAGCCAGTCGGCCAGCGCCTGGCCGTCGTCGTCGGTGACCGCGTACAGCTCGGTGCGGTTGCAGGTCGACAGTAGCGCGACCTCGTGCACCGTCGGCAGCCCGCGAAGCGCGTGCAGCGCCTGCGGCACCGCGTCGCCGGCGAACGCCACCCGCTCGCGCAGGCTGACCGGCGCGGTCTGGTGGTTGATGCCGAGGACGAACAGGCTCATGCCGTGTGGTGGGTGCGGCACCCCGCCGATCGCGTTCAGGTGCGTGCGCTAAGCTGCGGACGATTGAGAGGCCGCCATTCTACCGGCCCGCATGCGACCGTGATGCCCGACGCCCTGCGCCTGCTGAGTTCCATCGCCGCTGCCGCGTGGCTGGCCGCTGCCGCGCCCGCCGTCCACGCGCAGTCCGCGCCTGCCGATGCCAAGGTGTCGACGGCCAAGGCCGCGCGCGCCGCCGACGATCCCACCGCGACGTCGCTCGAACCGCTGCTTGCCGGCGAGTTCGCGCTACAGGCGGGCAAGCTCGACGAGGCCGCGCGCCACTACCTGCAGGCCGCCCGCGCGGCCGGCGATCCGGCGCTGGCCGAACGCGCGACCCGCATCGCGGTGCTCGCCAAGGACGACGCCGGCGCCGCCGAGGCGCTCGCGCTGTGGCGCCGGCTCGGCGGCAGCGGGCCGTCGCTGGTGGCCGCCGACGCCACCCTGGCGCTGCACCGCGGCGACGAGCGCGCCGCGCGCAGGCACCTCAACGCGCTGCTGCGCGAGCCCGGCGACGACGGCTGGCGGCTCGCGCTCGGCGTGCTCGGCACCGGCGCGAACGACCCGAAGCAGGCCGCGCGCCTGCTCGACACGCTGGTCGACGACGGCCGCATCCCGAATCGGCTGCCGGCGTGGCTGGCGTTCGGCGGGCTGGCGCAGCGGCTCGAGCAGCCGGCGCTGGCCGAGCGCATCGTCGCCGAGGTGCTCGAGCGCTTTCCCGGCGAGCCCCGCGTTGCGCTGCTGCGTGCCAGCCAGCTGCGCGACACCGGCAGGCCGGACGAGGCCAAGGCCGCCCTGGCGCTGATCGCCGATCGCGCCGACACCGACGCTGACCTGCGCCTGGCGCTGGCGGCGGAGTACGAGGCGCTCGACGACCACGCCACCGCCGCGCAGGTGCTGGCCCGCGGCCCGCAGGACGACCAGACCTACGCGCTGCGGGCCTCGCTGCTCGCCCGCGCCGAGGACAAGACCCGCCTGACCGCGCTGTACGACGAGCTGGCGCGTGGCGCCAGCCGCCCGGACCCGCAGCGTCGCCTGCTGCTGGGCCAGATCGCCGAGTTCCTCGACCGCAACGACGACGCGCTGTCGTGGTACGGCGGCGTGCCCGGCGGCCAGCAGCGCTGGGTCGCGCGGCTGCGCTCGGCCAACGTGCTGCACGAGCTCAAGCGCGCCGACCAGGCCTACGCGTCGCTGCGCGAGCTGCAGGCCGACGCCGCCGCGCCCGACGATGCGCGCCGTGACGCCTACCTGCTCGAGTCCGAGCTGCGCCAGCGCGACAAGGCGCTCGACGGCGAGCTCGACGCGTTCGCGCGCGGCCTGGCGGCGTTCCCGGACGACCCGGATCTGCTGTACGCGCGGGCGCTGGCCTACGAGCGCCGCGACGACATCCCGCGCGCCGAGGCCGACCTGCGCCGCATCCTGGTCAGCGACCCGGACAGCGTCGCGGCGCTCAACGCGCTGGGCTACACGCTGGCCGACCGCACCACCCGATACCAGGAAGCGCTGGAGATGATCGACCGCGCGCGCACGGCGCAGCCGGACAACGCCGCGATCATCGACAGCTACGGCTGGGTGCTGTACCGGCTGGGCCGCAACGAGGAAGCGCTGGTCGAGCTGCGCCGCGCCTTCACGATGCAGAAGGACGCCGAGATCGCCGCCCACCTCGGCGAAGTGCTGTGGGTGCTCGGCCGCAAGGACGAGGCGCGCAGGTACTTCGACGAGGCGCGCAAGCTCGACGCCGACAACCGCTCGCTGAAGCGGGCGCTCGAGAAGCTGGGGCTGTGATGCGCGCGCTGATGGTCTTGCTGCTGGGAATGGTGCTGGCCGGATGCGCGACGACGCGCGGCATCGAGAGCCCCCTGCCGCCGGCGCAGCTCGCCGCCGCCGAGGCCGCCCAGGCCGCGCGCGAGGCGGCGCTGCGGGCGCAGGACAGCTGGTCGTTCGCCGGCCGCATCGCGGTGTCGAACGCGGGGCAGGGCGGGAGCGGGCGGATCGACTGGCGCCAGGACGGCCCCGGCTTCGAGGTCTCGCTGAGCGCGCCGGTCACCCGCCAGAGCTGGCGGCTGGCGGTCGCGCCGTCCGGCGCGACGCTGGACGGGCTCGAGGGTGGACTGCGGTCCGGCCCCGACGCCGGCCCGCTGCTGCGCGAGGCCACCGGCTGGGAAATCCCGGTGGACGCGCTGAACCACTGGGTGCGCGGGCTGCGCGCGGACGCCGCCGGTCCGGCCGCGATGAGTTATGGCGCGGACCTGCGCCCACGCCGGATCGAGCAGGGCGGCTGGACGATCGACTACGTCTGGCCCGAGTCGCCGGCCGCGACGCTGCCCGATCGGGTCGACGCGCGCCGCGACACCGCTCGGGTCCGCCTGATCGTCGACGCCTGGGGCGAGCCGGACGCCTGACCCGCGCGGCTGCCGTACCCTTGGCGCCCCCAAAGCTGCCCGAGCGCCCGATGAGCCGCGAGTCGCCCGACGAATGGACCGCCTGGCCGGCCCCGGCCAAGCTGAACCTGTTCCTGCGGATCACCGGCCGCCGCGCCGACGGCTACCACCTGCTGCAGACCGTGTTCCGGCTGCTGGATTGGGGCGACACCGTGCGGCTGCGGGTGCGCGACGACGGCCGGATCGTCCGGCATGGGGCCTCGGTCGCCGGCGTCGCCGAGGCCGACGACCTCGCCGTTCGTGCCGCCCATCTGCTGCAAAAAGCGTCAAACACAGCACTCGGTGCCGACATCGTCGTCGAAAAGCGCATCCCGGCCGGGGGCGGCTTCGGTGGAGGGTCGTCCGACGCGGCGACGGTGCTGGTGGTGCTCGACCGGCTGTGGGGCGCGGGCCTCGGGGCCGACCGCCTCGCCGGGCTCGGCCTGGCCCTGGGCGCCGACGTGCCGGTCTTCGTGCACGGCCGCAACGCCTGGGCGGAGGGGGTCGGCGAGGTGCTGCAGCCGGTCGACCTGCCGCCGCGATGGTATGTGATCGCCGACCCGGGCGTGCATGCGCCGACCGCGGCGCTGTTCGCGGCCCCTGAATTGACGCGCGATGCACCGCCCGCGACAATGTCCGACTTCGTTTCGGGTGCACCGCTCGGGAATGCGTTCGAGCCGGTACTGCGCGCGCGCGAAGGGGCCGTCGAGGCTGCCTTCGCTGCACTGTCGCGGATCGGCACGCCACGCCTGACCGGGTCCGGCAGCGGCTGTTTCGTCGAATTCGCCACCCGCGAATCGGCCGAACAGGCACTGGCGGCGCTGCCGGCCGGCCTCACGGCCTGGGTGGCGGCGGGGGTGGCGAGGTCACCGCTGCAAGGGGCAATCGAGACGCTGTAAGCCTTTGCAGGGGCGTCGCCAAGTGGTTAAGGCACCGGGTTTTGATCCCGGCATTCGTAGGTTCGAATCCTTCCGCCCCTGCCATTCCGACGCTCGACCCGCCGCTCCATCCCGCAGTTCCGTCCGTCAGACCCCGCCCGCCCCGGAGCCGTGACCGTGCAATCCGACCGCAACCTGCTCGTCTTCAGCGGCAACGCGAATCGCCCGCTGGCCGAGGCCGTGTGCAAGGAGCTCGGCATCCGCCTCGGCAAGGCGCTGGTCGGCCGGTTCTCCGATGGCGAGGTGCAGGTCGAGATCGAGGAGAACGTGCGCCGGCAGGAAGTGTTCGTGATCCAGCCGACGAACGCGCCGACCGCCGAGAATTTCATGGAGCTGCTGGTGCTGATCGACGCGCTCAAGCGCGCGTCGGTCGCGAGCGTCACTGCGGTCGTGCCGTACTTCGGCTACGCCCGCCAGGACCGTCGCCCGCGCTCGTCGCGCGTACCGATCACCGCCAAGGTCGCCGCCAAGATGTTCGGTGCGGTCGGCGCGGACCGGGTGCTCACGGTCGACCTGCACGCCGACCAGATCCAGGGTTTCTTCGACATCCCGGTCGACAACGTCTACGCCTCGCCGCTGCTGCTGGCCGACATCTGGCGCGCGCACGGCACCGACAACATGGTCGTGGTCTCGCCGGACGTCGGCGGCGTGGTCCGCGCCCGCGCGATCGCCAAGCGCCTGGACGATGCGGACCTCGCCATCATCGACAAGCGCCGCCCGCGCGCGAACGTGTCGACGGTGATGAACATCATCGGCGACGTCGAGGGCAAGACCTGCGTGCTGGTCGACGACATCGTCGACACCGCCGGCACCCTGTGCGCCGCGGCCAACGCGCTGAAGGCGCGCGGCGCGCTGAAGGTCGCCGCCTACTGCACCCACCCGGTGCTGTCGGGCGCGGCGATGGACAACATCACCAAGTCGCAGCTCGACGAGCTGGTGGTCACCGACACGATCAAGCTGTCGGACGCCGCCCGCGCCTGCGTCAAGATCCGCCAGCTCAGCGTCGCCGAGCTGCTGGCCGAAACCATCCGCCGCGTCGCCTTCGGCGAGTCGGTGAGTTCGCTTTACGTCGACTGATCGCATCGTCGACACGATCCGCGGTGCCGGCACCTGCCGTCGCCGCACGCCGCTCACCTGGTCGCGGGTGAGCGTTTCCACCGCCGCGAGGCGGATCCACGCAGTACACAGTGAGTAAGCGAAATGTCCGAACACACCATCAAGGCCACGAGCCGCAATGTCGAGGGGAAGGGTGCGAGCCGCCGCCTGCGCCATGCCGCTTCGATCCCGGCCATCATCTACGGCGGCAAGTCCGCGCCGCAGGCCATCCAGCTCGACCACGAGAAGATCTGGCTGGCCCAGCAGAACGAGTGGTTCTACTCGTCGATCCTGAGCCTCGACGTCGACGGCAAGGTCGAGAGCGTGCTGCTGCGCGACATCCAGCGCCACCCGTTCAAGCAGATCATCATGCACCTGGACTTCCAGCGCGTGGACGCCAACCAGGCGCTGCGGGCGTCGGTGCCGCTGCACTTCATCAACCAGGACAGCTCGCCGGCCGGCAAGGCCGCCGACGTCGTCGTCACCCACGAGCTCAACGAGGTCACCGTCAGCTGCCTGCCGAAGGACCTGCCGGAGTTCCTCGAGATCGACCTGGGCAAGCTGGCCGTCGGCGACATCGTCCACCTGTCGGACATCAAGCTGCCCAAGGGCGTCGAGCTGCCGGAGCTGAAGCTGGGCAAGGAGCACGACGTCGCCGTCGTGATCGCCAAGCACGGCCGCGTCGAGTCCGAGGAGGCCGCTGCCGAGGCCGCGCCGGCCGAAGTGCCGGCCGCCAAGGTCGCCAAGAAGGACGACAAGTAATCGCCTCGTCCCGGCGCGCCCCGCGCGCGCCCGGACGGTTGCGGTTGCCGCGCCTTTCGCATGGCTGGCCTGCGCCTCATCGTCGGTCTCGGGAACCCCGGGGCCGAGCATCTCCGGACCCGGCATAACGCCGGGTTCTGGTTTGTGGACTCCCTTGCGCTGGCCGCCGGGGCGCGCTTCGGCGTGGAATCCAAACTGTTCGGCGAGACCGCCAAGGTCGAGATCGCCGGGCGTCCGGTCTGGCTGCTGAAGCCGGCCACTTTCATGAACCTCTCGGGCAAGTCGATCGCCGCCGCGCTGCGGTACTGGAAGATCGAGCCGGAGGAGACCCTGGTCGCGCACGACGAGCTGGACCTGCCGCCCGGGACGGCCCGGCTGAAGTTCGACGGCGGCCACGGCGGCCAGAACGGCCTGCGCGACACCATCCGGCTGCTCGGCCACGGCAAGTTCCACCGCCTGCGCATCGGCATCGGCCATCCCGGACACAAGGACAAGGTCACCCCGTGGGTGCTGGGCCGGCCGGGGCAGGGCGACGAGGCGGCGATCCTGCGCGCGGTCTCCGACGCGATCGACGTGCTGCCGCTCGCGGTCGCCGGCAACTTCATGGACGCGATGACGCGCCTGCACACCAGCAAGGACTAGCGATTGGGGATTCGGGATTCGCGCGCACCGGCGCGGCGAGTCCCGAATCCCGAATCACGGATCCCGGAAACGAAATCGATGGGCATCAAATGCGGCATCGTCGGCCTGCCCAACGTGGGCAAGTCGACCCTCTTCAACGCGCTGACCAAGGCGGGCATCGCCGCGGCCAACTTCCCGTTCTGCACGATCGAGCCGAACGTGGGCATCGTGCCGGTGCCGGACCCGCGCTTGAATGCGCTGGCCGAGATCGTCAAGCCGCAGAAGGTGATCCCGACGGCGGTCGAATTCGTCGACATCGCCGGCCTCGTCGCCGGCGCGGCCAGCGGCGAGGGGCTGGGCAACAAGTTCCTGGCCCACATCCGCGAGGTCGACGCGATCACCCACGTGGTCCGCTGCTTCGACCACCCGGATGTGATCCATGTGGCCAACCGAATCGATCCGATCGCCGACATCGACACGATCGACACCGAACTGGCGCTGGCCGACCTGGAGTCCGTCGACAAGGCGCTGCAGCGGGCCGAGCGTTCGGCAAAGACCGGCGACAAGGACGCCAAGGTCCGCGTCGAGGTGCTGTCGCGCGTGCGCGCCGGCCTCGACGCCGGCAAGCCGGCGCGCGCGCTGGGCCTGTCGGACGACGACAAGGCCCAGGTCCGCGACCTGTTCCTGCTCACCCTCAAGCCCGTGATGTACGTGGCCAACGTGCTGGAGGACGGGTTCGAGAACAACCTGCACCTGGACGCCGTGCGCGCCCGCGCGGTCACCGAGGGGGCCGAGGTGGTGCCGGTCTGCGCAGCGATCGAGGAGGAGATGAGCCAGCTCGAGGACGAGGACCGCGACGCGTTCCTGGCCGACCTCGGCCTCGCCGAGCCGGGCCTGAACCGCCTCATCCGTGCCGGCTACAAGCTGCTCGGCCTGCAGACGTACTTCACGGCCGGGGTCAAGGAAGTGCGCGCCTGGACCGTCAAGGGCGGGTCGACCGCACCGCAGGCGGCCGCGGTGATCCACACCGATTTCGAGAAGGGCTTCATCCGCGCCGAAACGATCTCGTACGACGACTTCCTCAAGTACCGGGGCGAGGCCGGCGCGCGCGACGCGGGGCGCCTGCGGCTGGAAGGCAAGGAGTACCGGGTGCAGGAAGGAGACGTGCTGCACTTCCGCTTCAACGTCTGATCGGCGGCGCCGCGCGCCGGCGGAGGGAGCGCCGCAAGGCGCGCGCAAAACGCGTTGACTTCCCGTAAAGCTGGCGCCAGAATTGCGGGCTCTTTGGAGGGATACCCAAGCGGCCAACGGGGGCAGACTGTAAATCTGCTGGCTCACGCCTTCGGTGGTTCGAATCCACCTCCCTCCACCAGCTCTACGCGGTACCGTTCCAGATTCGCAGTGCGCACCACCGTTCCACGCTGCACCCGGCGGCCTTACCAGTCACCGGCGCTCCACCCAAGCAGGTCCGTCCGGCGCGGGAGTAGTTCAACGGTAGAACCTCAGCCTTCCAAGCTGATGGTGCGGGTTCGATTCCCGTCTCCCGCTCCATTGAACGCCGCGACAGACCCCTGCTGGCACAACCTGCTCACGTAGCTCAGTCGGTAGAGCACCTCCTTGGTAAGGAGGAGGTCGAAGGTTCGATTCCTTTCGTGAGCACCATCTTCAGTGCGATACGCGGCTCCGGCCGAGACGTTCCCACCGAAACACCACAGTCCCAAATCGAGAAGCGACAGCCATGGCCAAGGGTAAATTCGAGCGCACCAAGCCGCACGTGAACGTGGGCACGATCGGTCACGTTGA
>NZ_QXJI01000004.1 GCF_003586305.1 Cognatilysobacter tabacisoli
CAGGGGCTTTACCCTAAAACCCCGCCTTCGAAAGAGGGCGGGGTTTTTCTTTGCGTCGGGAGAATGTCCGGCAGGTCCAGCATTATCGGTGCAGGCCCGGCGGGCTCCCCGACACGACTGCGGGGAGCCGACGGACGTATCTCCAGCCATTATCTTGGATATTAACGGGCCGTTATTCCGCCGTTATCGGCCGCGTTTTTTCGGCCGCCGATCGCATCAAAAAAAAGGCCGCCCGAAGACGGCCTTTTCCACATAGAACCTGTCCACCGGAGCCGCCGCTACAGCACCAGCGGCGGCTCCCCGCCCACGATCACCACGTCGGCCGGCCGCCGAGCGAACAAGCCCACGCTCACCACCCCCGGGATCTGGTTGATCGTCGACTCCAGACCCGCCGGGTCCACGTCCGCAAGCCGTGGATGTCCAATATCCAGTTGCCGTTGTCTGTCGTTAGCGCAGAGCGGTCGTCATGTCGACGATTGGTCTCGGCGCGCGCCGCTCAAACGCTGGTGAGGTAGCCGTATCGCCATTGCGGCATGGACGCCGATGAACGCTGGGTTCGGGCTTCAGGCGTCCGCCTTGAACGTCACGACCAGTACGTCCCGGTGCGCCTCGCGCGTGGGATCGAGCGGCTCGACGGCGGTGACGCCGTGATACACGCGCCGATCCACGACCAGCGCCGATTCGAGCGGGCGCGCAAGCGTGAAGCTGCCGAGCATCCGGCCTTCCAGATCGTGGATCGATGTCGTGCCGCTGGCGATGTTGTGGCGATCGACCATCAGCACCAGCACGTAGTCCACGCCGTCGCGGTGCAGCCCCTCCGGGGTCGGTTCGCCGGGGTGATCGGGGCTCGCCTCGATGCGGAACTGGTGGACCTCCACTCGCCAGATTCCGACCTCGGGCGACATCGCGCCAAACAGGGTCTGCGCGAATGCGAGGATCGATCGCAGGCAGCGGCTGGACGCCGCGGCATCCTCCACCGGCTCGAACCAGCGCTCGATACCGCCCTGCAGCGGATTGTTCGCGACGGCCTGGTAGTGCGGCTGGTGTGGCGCACGGACCAACGCGGCGCCGGTCGCCTCGAACACCGCGTGCCGTCGGCGACGGTGGCGGCCGAGCGCGGCGAGGTACGCGTCGGGCTGCAGGCGGTTCCAGCTGTCGGCGAACGCATCCCAGTCGTCGAGGCTCCCGCACGAGGTGACCAGCGCCCGCATCTCGGCGTGGTCCACGTGCGCGAAGCCCTCTCGCATCAGGCGGGCGCGTAGCGCCGCCGTGCCCGACTCGACCGACGACGTCATCGCGGGCGTCCTACTGACTGCTCAGCCGCCGACGCGCAGCGCCGCCAGCGCCAGCAGCGCGGCGGCGCAGGCGACGCCGCCGAACCACACCAGGCTGCGTGCGCCGTGGCGGTTGGCGAGGTACAGCAGACCGTGCGCCACCCGGAACACGACGAATGCGATCGCCAGCGTCGAGACGGTCTGCGCCGGCACGCCGGCCAACTGCGCCATCACGACGCCGGCGGCGAACGGGGCGAACGCTTCGAACGCGTTCAGCTGCGCCGCGTTGGCGCGCTGCACGAGCGGGTTGTCCTGGCGCGCGAGCCAGCCGCGCGGATCGCGGTTGTTGTAGCGCTGGCCGCGCGATTTGGCGATGCCGACCCACACGTACGGCAGCAACGCGGCAATCAGCACGCACCAGTAGGCGATCGACAGGGACATGGCCCAGCCTCGTGAAAAGACGGCACAGCCTAGCGGCAAAATGAACACGGCGCCGCCCCCTCGCGGGAACGGCGCCGTCAGGCCGATGCAGCGGTGACGCGCGGCTCAGCCGCGCGCGCCGTCACTTCGTTGCGGGCATCAGCTTCTGTTGCGCCGCGCGGAACGCGTTGCCCTCGTACCACGTCGGCCACGTCTCGCCGCCGGCGACCTCGCGGCCCACGGCGTACAGTGCCTCGAGGTCCTGGATCACTCCGTCGAGCTTCCACGCCGGATCGAACTCGTCGGCCGGCTTGTGGTAGCGGTTGTCGCGGTAGTCGACCTGAGCGGCCTGGCCCGCGGCGGTGCCGCCTTCGAGCAGGTCGTCGCCGCCCTTCGCGTACAGCGCCGGCACGCCGGCCTTGGCGAAGTTGAAGTGATCGGAACGGAAGTAGAAGCCGCTCTCTGGCGTGGCCTCGGCCACCAGCGTGCGGCCCTGCGCCTGCGCGATCGGCTTGAGGATGTCCTCGAGCTCGGAGCTGCCCATGCCGACGACGGTCATGTCGCGCGCCTTGCCGATCACCGGCATCGCGTCGAGGTTGATCACCGCCGCGGTCTTGTTCAGCGGCACGACCGGATTGGCGACGTAGTACTTGGAGCCGAGCAGGCCGGACTCCTCCAGCGTGACGGCCAGGAACAGCACCGAGCGCTTCGGCGCCGGGTTCTGCTTGGCGAACGCCTCGGCGATCTCGACGATGCCGGCCACGCCGGTCGCGTTGTCGACCGCGCCGTTGTAGATCGTGTCGGCTGCGGCGTCAGCGGCGGCCGGGGCCGCTCCATCGGCATGCCCCTCGCCCTGGTGGTCACCGAGGTGATCCCAGTGCGCCATGTAGACCACGGCCTCGTCCGGGCGCTCGCTGCCGGGCAGCATCGCCACCACGTTCTGCGAGGACTTCTCGGTGATCGTGCTCTTGAGGTCGACCGAGACCTTCGCCTTCAGCGGCATCGCCTTGAAGCCCTTCTTGCCGGCGGCCGCGTACAGCGCGGTCAGGTCGTGGCCGAGGTCGGCCAGCATCGACTGGGCCTGGGCGGCGGTGATCCAGCCCTGCACCGGCAGGCGCGGTTCCGGATCGCTCTTGGCCGGCAGGTCGAACTGCGCGCCCGACCAGCTGTTCTTGACCACGTCCCAGCCGTACGACGCGCCGGCGTCGTCGTGGATCAGGATCGCCGCGGCGGCGCCCTGGCGCGCGGCCTCTTCGTACTTGTACGTCCAGCGGCCGTAGTACGTCATCCGCTTGCCCTCGAACAGGCTCGCGTCCTGCTGGTGGAAGCCCGGGTCGTTGACGAACATGACGACCGTCTTGCCCTTTACGTCGACGCCGGCGTAGTCGTTCCAGCCCAGCTCCGGCGCGTTGACGCCGTAGCCGACGAACACCACGTCGCTGCCGTCGACCGTCACCTGCGGCTGCCCGGTGCGCGTGCCGATCACCATGTCGGTGCCGAACGCGAGCTGGCGGGGCTTGCCGTCGATCTCGACGGTCATCACCGTCGACGGATCGGCGGTGGTCTCGACCATCGGCACCTGCTGCACCCAGCTGCCGTTGTTGCCGGGCTTCAATCCGATCTGCTCGAACTGCGCCTGCAGCCACGCGACGGTCTTGGCTTCGCCGTCGCTGCCGGGCGCGCGGCCGCCGAAGCTGTCGTCCGACAGCGCCTTGACGCGCTCGGCGTAGTCGGCGGCGTTGATCTCCGGCGCGTAGGCATGCGCGGCGGCGGCGGGGGCGGGCGCGTCCTGCGCGGTCGGGGCCGGCGTTTCGGCCGGTCGGTTGCAGGCCGCGAGGGCGATCGCGGCGGCCACCAGCGAGGTGGCATGGAGCAGCGTGCGGGACATGGACTCTCCGGACTGGAATCACCGCCGTCGGGTGGCGGAACCCCATTCTATGTCCGGGCCGCCGACCGACGCAGGAAGGCGTCGGGCCGGCGGACAGGGCGCTGCGCGATCAGTCCTGAGGCGGCGTCGCGCCGCTGTAGGCGATCGCCGTCGCGCCGGTGACCGGGCCGGTCTTGGCGGTGGCGTGCACGTACAGCCGCACTTCGCGCTCGAACACGAGCGCGCCGTCGACGCGCGCGTCCGGCCCGATGATGACCCGCGGGATGCGCGGCTTGTTGATCGTCAGCCACTGCTTGCTGGGCTTGTCGATGCGCAGGCCACCGCGCACGTGCGAACCCGCGCCGACGGTGACGTCGCCGTTGACCGTCGCGATGCCGCCCGACAGGTCGGTGTCGACGATGCCGATCGCGCCGTTGACGGTCTCGACGCCGCCGCGCACGTCGCCGCCCCGGCCGATGTAGATGCTGCCGTTGACGGTCTCGACGTCGCCGCCGATCTGCCCCTGCTGCTCGACGCGGATGCTGCCGTTGACCGTCTCGAGCCCGCCGACGCGGACGTTCTCGGCCGCGCGGATGCTGCCGTTGACGGTCTCGGCGCTGCCGGTGGTGGCGTTCGCGCCGATGTTGATGCTGCCGTTGACGGTCTCCAGCGAGCCGACGCGCTCGCTGGCGTCGACGGTGATGCTGCCGTTGACCTTCTCGATGTCGCCCTGCGCGGCGAAGGCGGCCGGCGCGAACGCGGCGAGGGCAAACGAGAGCGAGAGGGCGAGGGAGCGACGCGTCATGGTCATGTCCTTTGTGGGTGGAACACCGGATGTGTACCGGGTGGGATGCCGGCCGCGCCCGCAGCGTTTAAAGCGCGCCGCCGGCGGCGGCGACGCGCTGCCGGGGCCGTGCGCGCCGCTTCGCTACAATCCCATGGCCATCGCCCCCGGGCCCCTGCCCGAAGTCACTGGGACCATCGTCGTGTCGAATCCTGCTGCCCGCCCGAAGCCCGTCGTCCTGCTGATCCTCGACGGCTGGGGCCACCGCGACGACCCGACCGACAACGCGCTCGCCCAGGCGACGCTGCCGAACTGGCACGCGCTGCTGGCCGACTGTCCGCACACGCTGATCCACACCGAGGGCCGCCACGTCGGCCTGCCCGACGGGCAGATGGGCAACTCCGAAGTCGGCCACATGAACCTCGGCGCCGGCCGCATCGTCTATCAGGACCTGACCCGCGTCGACGCGGCGATCGAAGACGGCAGCTTCTACGCCAACGACGAACTGCGCGCGGCATGCGCGGCGGCGAAGCAGGCGGGCGGCACGCTGCACGTGATGGGCCTCATCTCGCCCGGCGGCGTGCACAGCCACGAGCAGCACGTGTTCGCGATGCTCGAACTGGCGCGCCGCGAAGGCGTGCCGCAGGTGGCGGTGCATGCCTTCCTCGACGGCCGCGACACGCCGCCGCAGTCGGCCGAGCCGAGCCTGCGCGCCCTGCAGGACGCGTGCGAGCGCGCCGGCAACGCGCGCATCGCCAGCGTCGGCGGGCGCTACTACGCGATGGACCGCGACCAGCGCTGGGACCGCGTGCGCCGCGGCTGGGACGCGATCGTCGAGGCGAGCGGTGCGCATTCCGCCCCGAACGCCCTGACCGCGCTGCAAGAGGCCTACACGCGCGGCGAGAACGACGAGTTCGTCGCGCCGACCGTGCTGGCCGGGCATGCGCCGATGCGCGACGGCGACGCCGTGGTGTTCATGAACTTCCGCGCCGACCGCGCCCGCCAGCTGACCGCGGCGTTCGTGTCGCCGCAGTTCGATGGGTTCGACGCGCGCCGCCCGGCGCTGTCGCGCTTCGTCTGCCTGACCGAGTACGACGCCACGCTGCCCGCGCCGGTGGCGTTCGGCCCGGACGACCTGCGCAACACGCTCGGCGAGGTGCTGGCCGATGCCGGCCTGCGCCAGCTGCGCATCGCCGAGACCGAGAAGTACGCGCACGTGACGTTCTTCTTCAGCGGCGGGCGCGAGACGCCGTACGCCGGCGAAACGCGCACGCTGGTGCCGAGCCCGAAGGTCGCCACCTACGACCTGCAGCCGGAGATGAGCTGCCCGGAAGTCACCGAAAAGCTTGTCGCGGCGATCCGCTCGGGCGCGATCGACGTGGCGGTGTGCAACATCGCCAACCCGGACATGGTCGGCCACAGCGGCATTCTCGCCGCGGCGATCCAGGCCGCCGAAGCCGTCGACGTCGCGATCGGCGCGGTGCGCGCTGCGGTCGCCGACGTCGGCGGCGCGCTGCTGGTGACGGCTGACCACGGGAACGTCGAGATGATGCGCGACCCGGTCACGGGCCAGCCGCACACGGCGCACACGGTCGGCCCGGTGCCGTTCGTGTACTGCGGTCCGCGGGCGGCGACGCTGCGCCAAGGCGGCGCGCTGCGCGACGTCGCGCCGACGATCCTCGACCTGCTCGGCCTGCCGCAGCCGGCCGAAATGACCGGCCGCAGCCTGCTGATGCCGGCCGCCCGGGCGGACTGATGCGCCACGCCGCCGGGTTCGCCGTGCTGATCGTCGCGCTGCTGGCCGGACCGGCCGCGGCGCAGAACAGCCGCGAGGCCGAGCGCCGCCTGGAAACCGTGCAGCGCGAGTTGCGCAAGGTCGCCGCCGAGCGGCGCAAGATCGAAGGCCAGCGCGGCAGCGCATCGCGCGAGCTGCGCGCGGTCGACGAGAAGGTCGGCCAGACCAGCCGTGCGCTGCGCGAGGCCGAGCAGACGCTGGCCACCGACGAGCAGCGGCTGGCGCAGCTGCAGCGCGAGCGCGACGCGATGCGCGCGCGCGTGGCCGCGCAGCGCGCCGAGCTCGCGCAGCTGCTGCGCGCGGCCTACCGCGAGCGCGACGACGCGCCGCTGAAGGCGCTGCTGTCGCAGGACCGCGTCGCCGACGCCGGCCGCACGCTGACCTACCACCGCTACCTGCAGCGCGACCGCGCGCGGCGCATCGAGGAGCTGACCGCGCAGATCGGCGCGGTCGAGGCGATGGAGCGCGACATCCTCGCGCGCCGCAGCCGGCTCGACCGCGCCCGCGCCGAGCAGCGCGCGCGCCTGGGCACGCTCGAGCGCGACCGGCTCGAGCGCGCACGGATGGTCGCCGAGCTCGAACAGCAGTTCCGCGACCGCAGCACGCGCGAGAAGGCGCTCGGCCGCGACGCGAAGGGCCTGCAGCAGTTGCTGCGCAAGCTGCGCGCCGCGGCCGCCCGGGCCGAGGCGCAGCGCCGCGCGGCGGCGAAGGCCGAGCGCGCCGCGCCGCGGACCAACGGCGCCGCGCCGCGCAGGCCGGCGGCCGTCGCCAGCGCCGCGCCGCTGCAGGTCGGCGGCCTCGGCTGGCCGCTGTCGGGCGCGCTGCTCGCCGGCTACGGCGCGCGCATGCCCGACGGGC
Organism: Cognatilysobacter tabacisoli; assembly: GCF_003586305.1. Taxonomy (GTDB): domain Bacteria; phylum Pseudomonadota; class Gammaproteobacteria; order Xanthomonadales; family Xanthomonadaceae; genus Cognatilysobacter_A; species Cognatilysobacter_A tabacisoli. The sequence continues at coordinate 6,999 of NZ_QXJI01000004.1, forward strand.
GCGGCAGCGACGGCCTGTTGATCGCCGCCAGCGCCGGCGCGCCGGTCAAGGCCGTCGCCGACGGCAGCGTCGTCTACGCCGAGTGGATGACCGGCTACGGCCTGCTGCTGATCGTCGACCACGGCAACGGCTACATGAGCCTGTACGCGCACAACGACGCGCTGCTCAAGGACGTCGGCGCCGCGGTCAAGCGCGGCGACACGGTCAGCACCGTCGGCAGCTCCGGCGGGCAGGGCCGCCCGGCGCTGTACTTCGAGCTGCGCCGCAACGGCCAGCCGGTCAATCCGAACGTCTGGCTGCGCCGGTGAGCCGGGCCTGACCGGCGGCGCGCCGCTTAACCGAAACTTCGCCGCCGCATGCGCGGCTGTGGTGATAATCCGGGCAACCCTGGCCGCCGCGCGCGGTCGAACCCCATCCACCCCGGAGCCGTCCATGCCCCAGCGCCGCCTGCATCCGCTCGCCGTTGCCGCCGCCGTCCTCGTTGCTTCGGCGTGCGTGCCGGTGGCCGCGCAGGACGCGCCCGCGCCGCCGGCGCCCGCGAAGACGGCCGCGGCCAGCGGGGCGGACGCCGACGCCGGCAAGGTGCCGCTCGACGAGATCCGCCGCTACGTCGCGGTCTACAACGCGGTCCGCCAGGCTTATGTCGAGCCGGTCACCGACCAGAAGCTGATGCAGTCGGCGATCCGCGGCCTGCTGTTCGACCTGGACCCGCACAGCGTGTACCTGGAAAAGAGCGCGGCCGACGACTTCGAGGAGGGCGCGCGCGGCGCGTACGAGGGCATCGGCGTGGAACTGCAGCGCCAGCCCGACGGCTCGCTGAAGGTGATCGCGCCGATCGACGGCACGCCGGCGGCGCGCGCCGGCATCAAGTCCGGCGACGTGATCACCGCGATCGACGGCAAGCCGTTCTCGATCGACGAGGGCGACACGTCGGCGCCGCTGCGCGGCGCGGCCGGCACCAAGGTCGTGCTGACGATCGTGCGCGCCGGCCGCGACAAGCCGTTCGAAGTCAGCGTGGAGCGCGACACCATCCGCGTCGCGAGCGTGCGCAGCCGCATGCTCGAGCCGGGGTACGGCTACATCCGTGTCGCCGCGTTCCAGGCCGACACCGCCGCCGATTTCGAAAGCCAGCTCGAAGCGCTGAAGGCGCAGTCCGGCGGCACCCTGCGCGGGCTGGTGCTGGACCTGCGCAGCAACCCGGGCGGGTTGCTGACCTCGGCCGTGCAGATCGCCGACGACCTGCTCGAGCGCGGCAGGATCGTCAGCACGCGCGGGCGCATTCCGATCAGCGACGCCGAGTTCGGCGCCACGCCGGGCGACCGCGCCGGCGGTGCGCCGGTGGTGGTGCTGGTCGATGCCGGTTCGGCGAGCGCATCGGAAGTGCTGGCCGGCGCCCTGCGCGACAACGGCCGCGCGCGCGTGATCGGAAGCCGCACGTTCGGCAAGGGCTCGGTGCAGACCGTGCTGCCGCTCGACAACGGCGACTCGGTCAAGCTGACCACCGCGCGCTACTTCACGCCGAGCGGCAAGTCGATACAGGCGCTCGGCATCCAGCCCGACGTGGTGCTGCGCGCCGGCAAGGACGCGCCCAACGGCGGGCGTCCGGGCTACACCGAATCGGCGCTGCCGGGGCGGCTGAGCGGTGACGAGGACGCGGTGGCCGGCGCCAACGCCGGCGAAGTGCTCGATGGCGAGGGCCCGATCGCCGCCGCGCTGCTGGAGCTGAAGAAGCCGGTCGCCGTCGCGCCGGTCGCGCCGGCCAAGGGCTAGTCGGACGACGCAATGCCGCGCGTTCGCGTCGTACCGCGACGGCGTGTCAGCGCGGCTTGGCCGGCATCGGGAACGGCATGACCACCTTCTCGCCGGTGGTCGCGTCGCGGATCGCCGACTGGCCTTTGCGCTCGACCTCCTCGATCCGCACGATGCTCTGCATCGGCAGGTGCAGCACGCGGGTGCTGCCGAACTCGTCGCGCAGGCGCTCCTCGGTCGGGTCGATGACGAGGCCGTCGTGCACGTCGAACACCAGTTCGGCGATCTCGGTGAATCCCCACAGGTTGCCGGAGCCGACGCGACGCGCGTACAGCTCGTAGATCTTGCCGGCGTTGAAGAAGGTCACCTTGTACAGGGGCTTGCTCATGGGGCGGGGATCCGTCGTCGTTACCGGCGAAATGGGGGCCGCGGCGCGCGACGGCAAGGGCCGCGGGCGCGCCGCCGGCCGGTCAGAAGCCGCGCTTGCGCCGCATCCGCCGGGCGATGCCGGCGCGGGCCACCAGCGCGAACGCACCGCCGAAGCCGAACCCGGCCAGGTGCGCCGACCACGCGACCGCGCCGAACGACGGGCCGATGAAGGTGTAGACGAGCTGCAGCAGCGCCCAGATGCCGATCAGCAGCGGCGCCGGCACCCGCACGAACTGCAGGAAGAGGCCCAGCGGCACGACCACGCCCAGCTTCGCGCCCGGGAACAGCGCCAAGTACGCGCCGATCAGCGCCGACACCGCACCGCTGGCGCCGATGATCAGCCGGTCGGGCGTGCCGATCATCAGCACCGCGGCGAGGTTCGCCGCCGCGCCGCCGAACAGGAACAGCGCGAACAGCCGCCACGGGCCCATCGTGCGCTCGGCCGGCAGCCCGAAGATCAGCAGGAACACCAAGTTGCCGATCAGGTGCGCCCAGTCGGCGTGCAGGAACAGCGCGCTGAACAGCCGCAGCGGTCCGCCGTCGCGCAGCCAGTCGCTGCCTTGGCCGGGGTGAGCGAGGTCGCCCGACAGCGCGCCCCAGTCCAGCATCAGCCGGCGCTGGTCGTGGTCGGGCAGCACGATGAATGCGACGAAGCACAGCCACAGCGCGGCGAACAGCAGCGGCACCGCCCAGCGCAGCGGCGCGCGGTCGCGCGACGGAATGGCTATGAACACGCGCGCACCTGCGTCGATGGCGGCGTGCCGCGTTCCGGAAAAATGAATGCGCGCGAAGGCGTGTGAATGTGCCGCGCGGCGCGGACGCAGGCGACGGTCGCGGCTACTGTTAGCGCGATGTTAATCGTATAGTGCATACGGCGTCGTACGTCGGGAGGGACTTCCGGCGAGCGTCCTGCCCCGTCCGCTGGGCACGCCCGACCGCCGCACAAGTTCAAAGCATCCATTGGAGAGTACACGCATGCAACACGTACACCGCATCACGCGCCTGTCGGCGCTTGCGCTGGGCATCACCGGCGCGCTGGCGCTCGGCAACGTCCACGCCTCGGGCTTCCAGCTGAAGGAAAACAGCGTCAAGGCCATGGGCAGCGCGTTCGCGGGCCAGGGCGTCCGCACCGACGACAGCTCGGTGGTGGTCAACAACGCGGCCACGATGGCGCGCTTCACCGGCACCACCGTGCAGGTCGACGTCACCGCGATCGACCTCAGCTACGAATTCCAGGGCTCGGGCACCGACGCGTTCGGTCGTCCGCTGACCGGCGGCAACGGCGGCAACGCAGGCGACCTCGCCGCGGTGCCGGCGATGTCGGTGATCCACAAGTTCGACAACGGCCTGGCGCTCGGCGCTATGGTCAGCGCGCCGTTCGGCCTGAAGACCGAGTACGAGCCCAACTGGGCCGGCCGCTACTTCGCCCAGACCTCGGACGTGGCGATCGTCGACCTGACGATGGCGATGGCCGTCGACATCGTGCCGGACCGCTTCTCGGTCGGCCTCGGCGCGATCTACTCGCACGCCGACGTGACCCTGTCGAAGGCGGTCGATTTCGGCACGCTGCTGTTCTCCAACCCGGCCACCCGCCCGCTGCCGTTCGCGCAGCCGCAGGCGCGTGACGGCTCGGCGGTGGTGCAGGGCGACGACGTCGGCTTCGGCTGGACGATCGGCGCCAACTTCAGCCCGACCGACAAGCTGTCCATCGGCCTGAGCTACCGCTCGGAGATCGACTACGACCTGGAAGGCACCGCCGACTGGACCGTGCCGGGCGACGTCGCCGCGGTGTTCGCCAGCAGCCCGACCGGCCGCGTGCTGTTCCAGGACGGCGACGTGACCGCCGCGCTGACCACGCCGTCGACGACCAGCGTCGACGTGTCGTACGCGTTCACCGACCGCTTCTCGATGATGGCCTCGTGGGCCGAGACCGGCTGGGAATCGCTGCGCGAAGTGCGCATCGACTTCGAGAACCCGGACCCGGACTCGGTCGAGGACTTCTCGTGGAAGAACACGCAGTTCATGTCGCTCGGCGCCGAGTACAAGCTCAACGACGCGTTCACGCTGCGCGCCGGCGTCGCCTACGACGAGACCCCGACCAGCATCGAGACGCGCACCCCGCGCCTGCCCGATGACGACCGCACCTGGTACTCGATCGGTGCGTCGTGGAAGGCCAGCGAGGCGCTCGAGATCAACGCCGGCTACACCCGGATCGAGCCGGACGCGCCGGAAGTGGACATCTCGTCGGGCGGCTCGACGATCACCGGTCCGTTCGACGGCCACGCGAACCTGTTCGGCGTCTCGGCGCAGTACAAGTTCTAAGCGTTCGCTCCATGCACAAAAAGAAAAGCCCCGCTTCGGCGGGGCTTTTCTTTTGCGTCGACGCCCGGCGCGTGCGGCGCGCGGGCGGGCCAGCGGGCCCCGATCAGTCGCCGAGCGTCAGCAGCGAGGCGTTGCCGCCGGCCGCCGTGGTGTTGACGGTGATCGTCTTCTCGGTCGCGAAGCGCGCCAGGTAGTGCGGGCCGCCGGCCTTGGGCCCGGTGCCGGACAGGCCCTGGCCGCCGAACGGCTGCACGCCGACGACCGCGCCGATCTGGTTGCGGTTGACGTAGCAGTTGCCGACCTTGATCCGGCTGCTGATCTTCTCGATCGTCTCGTCGATGCGGGAGTGGATGCCGAGCGTCAGGCCGTAGCCGGTCGCGTTGATCGCATCGATCACCGCGTCGAGCTGGTCGGCCTTCCAGCGCACCACGTGCAGCACCGGCCCGAACACTTCCTGGCGGAGCACGTCGAGCGACGCGATCTCGTACGCACGCGGCGCGAAGAAGCTGCCGTGCGCGGTGTCGTCGCCGAGCGGCACCTCGGCGATCTCCTTCGCCTCGCGGTCCATCCGCGCGGCGTGGTCGCGCAGCATCGCCAGCGCGTCCTCGTCGATCACCGGGCCGACGTCGGTCGACGGCAGGCCCGGGTCGCCGACGCTGAGTTCGGCCATCGCGCCGGCCAGCATGCCGACGACCTTGTCGGCGATGTCGTCCTGCACGAACAGCACGCGCGCGGCCGAGCAGCGCTGGCCGGCCGAAGTGAACGCCGAACCGACCGCGTCCTTGACCACCTGCTCGGGCAGCGACGACGAGTCGGCGATCATCGCGTTCTGGCCGCCGGTCTCGGCGATCAGAACGCCGATCGCAGCGTCCCGGGCGGCCAGCGCACGATTGATCGCGCGCGCGGTGTCGGTCGAGCCGGTGAACGCCACGCCGGCCACGCGCGGGTCGCGGGTCAGCGCGGCGCCGACGGTGGCGCCGTCGCCGGGCAGGAACTGCAGCACGGCCTCGGGGATGCCGGCCTCGTGCAGCAGCTTCACCGCGTGGTAGCCGATCAGGTTGGTCTGCTCGGCCGGCTTGGCGATCACCGTGTTGCCGGCGGCGAGCGCCGCGGCGACCTGGCCGGCGAAGATCGCCAGCGGGAAGTTCCACGGGCTGATACAGACGAACACGCCGCGGCCGGACAGTTGCAGCGTGTTGGACTCGCCGGTCGGGCCGGGCAGCGCCTCGGGCGCGAACTGCTTGCGCGCCTGGGCGGCGTAGTAGCGCAGGAAGTCGACCGCCTCGCGCACCTCGGCGACGCCGTCGGGCAGGCTCTTGCCGGCCTCCTTGGTGCACAGCGCGAGGTACTGCGGCATGCGCTGCTCGAGCAGGTTGGCGGCGTGTTCGAGGATCGCCGCGCGGCTCGCGGCCGGCGTCGCGTTCCACGCGTCGTGGGCGGCGACGGCGTTGGCGAGCGCGCGCTCGACCGTCGCGCTGTCGGCCGCCTGCCACTGGCCGACGGTCTCGCGCCGGTCGGCGGGGTTGGTGACCGCGATGTCCGGGCCGCCGACGCTCGCGCCGGGCACCAGCGGCGTCGCGCGCCAGTCGCTGCGGGCGGCGGCGTTGACCTGCTCGGCGAGTGCGCGCAGCTGGTCGTCGTTGGCGAGGTTGACGCCCATCGAGTTGCTCCTATCGAGGCCGAAACTGCGGTACAGGTCGACCGGCAGCGGAATGCGGGGGTGGGGAATGGAGTCGAACGCGGCCACGGTCTCGACCGGGTCGCGGACCAGGTCCTCGATCGCGACGGCCTCGTCGGTGATGCGGTTGACGAAGCTGGAGTTGGCGCCGTTCTCGAGCAGGCGGCGCACCAGGTACGGCAGCAGGTCCTCGTGGCTGCCGACCGGCGCGTAGACGCGGCACGGCACGTCGAGGCGGTCGGCCGGGATCACCTCGGCGTACAGGTCGTCGCCCATGCCGTGCAGCTTCTGGAACTCGAAGTGCCGGCCGCGGCCCATCGCCACGGCGCGGCGGTGGATCGTCGCGATCGTGTGAGCGTTGTGGGTCGCGAACATCGGGTAGATCGCGTCGTGCGCCTCGAGCATGCGGCGCGCGTTCGCCAGGTACGACACGTCGGTGTTCGGCTTGCGGGTGAACACCGGGTAGCCCGGCTGCCCGTCGACCTGCGCGCGCTTGACCTCGCTGTCCCAGTACGCGCCCTTGACCAGCCGGACCGGGATGCGGCGGCCGTGCGCGCGGGCCAGTTCGGCGATGAAGTCGATCACCTCCGGCGCCCGCTTCTGGTACGCCTGCACCGCCAGGCCGTAGCCCTCCCAGCCGTCGAGCGACGGGTCGCGGTAGGCGCCGGCGATCACGTCCAGCGACAGTTCGAGCCGGTCGGACTCCTCGGCGTCGATCGTGAAGCCGATCCCGTACGACTTGGCCAGCTGCGCCAGTTCGAGCACGCGCGGGGTCAGCTCGGCGAACACGCGCGCGCGCTTGGCGTGCTCGTAGCGCGGGTGCAGCGCCGACAGCTTGACCGAGATCGACGGCACGCCGAACACGTCGCGGCCCTTGAAGTCGCCGCTCTTGCCGATCGCGTGGATCGCGTCGCGGTACGCCTGCAGGTAGCGCAGCGCGTCCCTGGTGGTCAGCGCGCCCTCGCCGAGCATGTCGAACGAGTAGCGGTAGCTGGCGTTGTCGCCCTTGTTGGACCGCGCCAGCGCCTCGCCGATCGTGCGGCCCATGACGAACTGGTGGCCCATGATCTTCATCGCCTGGCGCACGGCGAGGCGGATCACCGGCTCGCCGACGCGGCCGATCAGGCGCTTGAATGCGTTGTGGACGTCGCGCTTGGTGTCGTCGGCCAGGTCGACCAGGTGGCCGGTGAGCATCAGGCCCCAGGTCGAGGCGTTGACCAGCACCGAGTCGGACTGGCCCATGTGGCGCTTCCAGTCGGCCTCGCCGAGCTTGTCGCGGATCAGCTTGTCGGCGGTGTCCTGGTCCGGGATGCGGAGCAGCGCCTCGGCCACGCACATCAGCAGCACGCCTTCCTCGCTGCCGAGGTCGTACTGGCGCATGAAGGCCTCGATCGCGCCCTGGTCTTGGGCGCGCGCGCGGACCCGGCGCACGAGGTCGGCCGCGGTGGCCTGCGCTGCGGCGCGGTCGGCGTCGGGCAGGCGCGCCTGCTCGAGCAGCGCGCGCACGTGCGCGGCCTCGTCGCGGACCCAGCCGGCGGTGATCGCGGCGCGGGCGCCGGTGGGCGCCGGCGGGAGCTCGGGGCGCAGGATCGCACGACGCGGCGAGACGTCGGCGGTGGGGGCGTGCTGCTGGTTCATGGGGCCCGGGGACAGCCGTTGCGGGCCGACTAGTCTAGGGCTTCCGTTCCGTTTTTGGCCCGACGGTATCGTCCCGGCGCGGCCCGTGTCGCATCCGCGCAAGCCTGCGCGGCGTAGCTTGGGCCATGCATGCCGGACGCTTTCCGACGCGGCGCAACCCGCGCCCGCGCGGGCTCCGCGGGTTGCCGCAGGGCGCCCCCGGGGCTACCATTTGCAGGTTATCCGCAGCGCCGCGCAGGCGTGCTGGGTCCGCTCGGGCCCGACACCAACACATTCCGGACGGTCCACCGCGCGCGACAGGGCGCTGGTCGGTGCCGGGATGAAGCGCCGCCGCCGCTCCCCGAGGTTTCCGATGATTACCAAGCTCAGTCTGGGGCTCGAAGTGATGAAAGCCGGTCGTATCAAGCAGTGGGCAGTCGGCGCGGCCATGGCCGTCCTGCCGGTCCTGGCGTTCGCGCAGTCCGCCGACCCCAAGCGTTGGCAGCTCAACATGGGCGAGGGCGTCACGGCGCAATCGGCCAACGCCTACTCGGCGCACATGCTGGCGCTGTGGATCTGCGTGGCCATCGGCGTGCTGGTGTTCGGCGCGATGGCGTACGCGATGTTCAAGTTCCGCCATTCCAAGGGCGCGGTGCCGGACAAGGACTTCACCCACAGCACCAAGCTCGAGGTGGTCTGGACCGTGGTGCCGGTGGCGCTGCTGGTGCTGATGGCGTTCCCGGCGACCAGCAAGCTGATCGCGATGTACGACACCCGCGACGCCGAGATGACCGTCAAGGTCACCGGCTACCAGTGGATGTGGAAGTACGAGTATCTGGGCGAGGACGTCGAGTTCACCAGCCGCCTCGACCGCAAGAGCGACCAGATCCGCCAGAGCGGCGTCGACGCGCGCACCGCCAACCACCCGACCTACCTGCTCGACGTGGACAACGTGCTGGTGCTGCCGACCGACACCAAGATCCGCTTCGTGATCACCGCCGACGACGTGATCCACGCGTGGTGGGTGCCGGCGCTGGGCTGGAAGCAGGACGCGATCCCGGGCATCGTCAACGAGGCCTGGACCGACATCAAGCAGCCGGGCATCTACCGCGGCCAGTGCGCCGAGCTGTGCGGCAAGGACCACGGCTTCATGCCGATCGTGGTCAAGGCCGTGCCGAAGGCCGAGTACCAGCAGTGGCTGACGGCGCAGCGCGAAGGCAACGGCGACGCCGCGGCCACCGCGGCCGCCCCGGCCGAAGCGGCCCCCGCCGAACCGACCCCGGCGCCGGTCGCCGATGCCCCGACCACCGACGCCCCGGCCGCCGACGCGGTCGCCGGCTGATCGACACGAACTTCCAGAGGTTAGGCCATGGCCGTCACGCACGCTGACCACCACCACGATGACCACGCCCACACGCAGGGCTTCGTCGAGCGTTGGTTCTTCTCGACCAACCACAAGGACATCGGCACGCTCTACCTGATCTTCAGCTTCGTCATGTTCATCATCGGCGCGGCGATGTCGGTGGTGATCCGCGCGGAGCTGGCGCAGCCGGGCCTGCAGTTCGTCGCGCCCGAGTTCTTCAACCAGATGACCACCGTGCACGCGCTGGTGATGATCTTCGGCGGCGTGATGCCGGCCTTTGTCGGCCTGGCCAACTGGATGGTGCCGCTGCAGATCGGCGCGCCGGACATGGCGCTGCCGCGCATGAACAACTGGTCCTTCTGGATCATGCCGTTCGCCTTCAGCCTGCTGCTGATGACGCTGTTCCTGCCGGGCGGCGCGCCGGCCGGCGGCTGGACGCTGTACCCGCCGCTGTCGCTGCAGGGCGGCAACAACGTGGCGTTCGTGATCTTCGCCATCCACCTGATGGGCATCAGCTCGATCATGGGCGCGATCAACATCATCGCGACCATCCTCAACATGCGCGCGCCGGGCGTGGACCTGCTGAAGATGCCGATCTTCTGCTGGACCTGGCTGATCACCGCGTTCCTGCTGATCGCGGTGATGCCGGTGCTCGCCGGCGCCGTGACGATGCTGCTGACCGACAAGTTCTTCGCCACCTCGTTCTTCAACGCGGCCGGCGGCGGCGACCCGGTGATGTTCCAGCACATCTTCTGGTTCTTCGGGCACCCCGAGGTCTACATCATGATCCTGCCGGCGTTCGGCATCGTGTCGGAGATCATCCCGACCTTCAGCCGCAAGCCGCTGTTCGGTTACCAGGCGATGGTCTACGCGACCGCGTCGATCGCGTTCCTGTCGTTCATCGTGTGGGCGCACCACATGTTCACCGTCGGCATGCCGCTCGGTGGCGAGATCTACTTCATGTTCGCGACGATGCTGATCGCGGTGCCGACCGGCGTGAAGGTGTTCAACTGGGTCACCACGATGTGGCGCGGCTCGATCTCGTTCGAATCGCCGATGCTGTGGTCGATCGCGTTCGTGATCCTGTTCACCATCGGCGGCTTCTCCGGCCTGATGCTGGCGATCGTCCCGGCCGACTTCCAGTACCACGACACCTACTTCGTCGTCGCCCACTTCCACTACGTGCTGGTGACCGGCGCGCTGTTCGCGATCATCGCCGCCGTGTACTACTGGTGGCCGAAGTGGACCGGCCGCATGTACAACGAGGGCCTGGCGAAGTTCCACTTCTGGTGGACGATGGTGTTCGTCAACCTGCTGTTCTTCCCGCAGCATTTCCTCGGCCTGGCCGGCATGCCGCGCCGCATCCCCGACTACAACGTCGTGTTCGCGGACTGGAACCTGGTCAGCTCGATCGGCGCGTTCGGCATGTTCGCCACTCCGTTCATGATGGCGTTCGTGCTGTGGCGCTCGAAGGCCGTCGGCGAGAAGGCCGAGGCGCGCGCGTGGCCGACCGCCCGCGGACTGGAGTGGACGGTGCCGAGCCCGGCCCCGCACCACACGTTCACGGTGCCGCCGGTGATCCGCGACGGCGACCTCGCCCACGGCGACATCACCCACTGACCGGCTGGCAGGACCGCGCATGACCGCCCCGACCGACACCCGCACCGACGTCGACGCGCGCCGCCAGCGCGCGCGCCGCACGGCGCTGGTGTTCGGCGTGCTCGCGGTCGCGGTCTACGTCGCATTCCTGATGCTCGGAGTGTTGTCGCAATGAGCGCCCCCGCGTCGAGCCCGCATGCCGGGCTGGTGAAGATGGTGCTGGTCGCACTGGCCGCGTTTGCGTTCACGTTCGCGCTGGTGCCGCTGTACCGAATCGCCTGTGAGAAGGTGTTCGGCATCCGCCTCGACCGCGAGGCCTCCGACGGCGGCACCGCGGCCGTCGCCACCAAGGCGCGCGAGCTGACGATCCAGTTCGACGGCGGCGTGAACTCGAAGCTGCCGTGGAAGTTCAAGCCGCAGCAGCTGACGATGACGGTGCGCCCCGGCGAGCAGTACGAGGCGATGTACGTGGCGCAGAACACCAGCGACCGCGCGATCGTCGGCAGCGCAACGCCGTCGGTGGCGCCGGCGAGGGCGTCGGGCTACTTCAACAAGACCGAGTGCTTCTGCTTCACCGCGCAGACGCTCGCCGCCGGCGAGTCGCGCGAGATGCCGGTGCGCTTCATCGTCGACCCGAACCTGCCGGCCGACGTCAAGACGATCACCCTGTCGTACACCTTCTTCAAGAACGACGTGCTCACCGCCCGGCTCGGCGCGGCGGGCACGGCGTCGTCGCCGGCGCCGTCGCGCGCGGCGCCCTGAGCCCCTTTACCCTCTAGTCGTCGCTTCTCAACGGAACCCGCCGCCATGGCCCAAGTCCACGCCTCGCCAGACGCCAACGTCTACTACGTCCCGCACAGCAGCCGCTGGCCGTTCCTGGGTTCGATCGCGCTGTTCGTGACCATGCTCGGCGTCGCCAGCTGGCTCAACGAGGTCAGCTGGGGCAAGCCGGTGTTCTTCTTCGGCATCGCGCTGACGATCGGCGTGCTGGCGGCGTGGTTCACGGACGTGGTCCGCGAGTCGGTCGGCGGCAGCTACAACAAGCAGGTCGACACGTCGTTCCGGATGGGGATGGTGTGGTTCATCTTCTCCGAGGTGATGTTCTTCGCTGCGTTCTTCGGCGCGCTGTTCTACGCGCGCCAGTTCGCGCTGCCGTGGCTGGGCGGCGAGGGCGACGGCGTGGCGACCAACAACCTGCTCTGGGACGGCTTCGCCAGCGCGTGGCCGAGCAACGGCCCGGGCGCGGTCGGCGGCCAGTTCCAGACGATCCCCGCGTGGGGCCTGCCGCTGCTCAACACGCTGATCCTGCTGGCGTCGGGCGTGACGGTCACGATCGCGCACCACGCGCTCAAGGCCGGCCACCGCAAGCAGCTGCTGGTGTTCCTCGGCCTGACGGTCGCGCTGGGCTGCCTGTTCCTGTTCTACCAGGGCGAGGAGTACATCCACGCCTACAAGGAGCTGAACCTGACGCTCGGTTCGGGCATCTACGGCTCGACGTTCTTCATGCTGACCGGCTTCCACGGCCTGCACGTCACGCTCGGCACGATCATGCTGGCCGTGATCTGGTTCCGCTGCGCCAAGGGCCACTTCACCAAGGAGAACCACTTCGCGTTCGAGGCGGTGGCCTGGTACTGGCACTTCGTCGACGTGGTGTGGCTGGGCCTGTTCCTGTTCGTCTACGTGCTGTAAGGCGAACGACACCGCATCGCTCGGGCCGGCATCGCCGGCCCGTTGCGTCTGTGGGGCCCGGAAAAACGTATCAGTACGGCGTGCGCAGCGCGCGCGCGAGGTTCAGCGGCACGATCAGCGGCCGACGCCGTGCGGCTGGATCCAGCCCATTTTGATCGACAGGACCACGATCAGGATCAGCGCGACGGACAGCGCGATGCGGCGGGTCAGCGCGTTGACGGTGCGCTTGCTCTCGCCCTTGTCGACAAGCATGTAGTAGAGGCCGGCACCGAGGTTCCAGAGGATGACGACCAGGAACGCGATGATCAGCAGGGTCTTCAGGGAGTCGTTCATTGCGGCCTCCGGGGCGGTGCAGGGCCGCGGCGCGGCCGGTGGATTATCGCGCCTTTGCGCGGGACGGGCATGAGTCGCGTCGGGATGCACCGTCCCGGCATCCGTCGGCGGCACACGCTCACGATCGGCTGGACGCTGGCGCTGCTGGCGATCGCGCTGTTCGCGCGGCTCGGCTTCTGGCAGGCGCAGCGCGCGGACGAAAAGCAGGCGATGCTTGATGCCGCGTCGCGCGTGCTGGCCGAACGCCGCGCCGCGCCGCGCGATGCCGCCGCCGATGCCACGCGCGCCGGCGACTTCGACTGGTACGTGGCGCGCGGACGATTCGATGCGCGCCCGCCGCTGCTGCTCGACAACCAGCTGCGCGGCGGTCGCGCCGGCGTGCGCGTGTACCGGCTGTTTGCGCCGGACGGGGCCGCACAGTCCGTGCTGGTCGATCTGGGCTGGCTGCCGCTGGCCGGCGACCGCGCCTTGCCGACGCTCGACGCGCCGCCCGCAGGCGAGGTCGAGCTGCGCGGGCTGCTGGCGCCGCCGCCGTCGACCGGGCTGGCGGTCGGCGCGCCGCTGGCCCGGCGCGACGGTGCGTGGCTGATGAGCCGGTTCGATGCGCCGGCGATCGCCGCCGCGCTCGGGCAGGCGCCGGCGCCGCGCGTGCTGCGGCTCGATCCTGACCTGCCGCTGGGCTACACCCGCGACCTGGCGCTGCTCGCCAATACCCTGCCGCCCGACAAGCACCGCGGCTACGCGCTGCAGTGGTTCGCCCTCGCGCTTGCGGTGCTGGTCACCGCCGTGGTCCTCACCCTGAGAAAGAAATTCGCATGAGCGACGCCCAGCCGACTCCCCGCCCCGAACCCCAGCCCGACATCGACCCGCGCACGCGCCGCCGCAACCGGGTGATGCTGGTCGGCATCGCCGCGATCTTCATCGTGCCGATCCTGGTCGCGACCGCGATCAACGTGCTGGGCCTGCGCCCGGCGCCGACGCGCCAGCACGGCGAGCTGCTCGATCCGCGTCCCGACCTGCGCGAGCTGTCGCCGACGACGCTCGACGGCGGCCGCTACGGTTGGGACCCGGCGGCGCGACGCTGGCGGATCCTGCTGGCCCCGCCGGCCGGCTGCGACGCCGCGTGCCAGCGGCTCGGCGCCGACCTCGACAAGGTCTGGCAGCTGTTCGGCAAGGACGCCGACCGCGTCGACGTGCTGTGGCTGTGCGCGGCCGAGCGGTGCACCGTGGCCGACGGCGCGCAGCGCATCGCCACGCTGCGCACGCTGCGCCCCGACCCGGCGCTGCGCGCGCGGCTGCCGCAGGTGGACGACGCCCGCGGCACCCCGGTCTACGTGGTCGACCCGTACGGCTTCGTGGTGCTGCGCTACGCGCCGGGCACCGACCCCGGCGGGCTGCGCAGCGACGTCGCCCGGCTGATCAAGCTCAAATGACCGGGCCCGCGGCGCGCCACAGGCGCGCCGATGGTGCGCGTCTCCCTTTTCCCCTCGTCTTGTCGTGAGTCCCCCATGACCGTCCCGACCAAGCCTTCGGTTCACCGTCACTTCCACCGCGTCGCGTGGCTCGCGGTCGCACTGGCGCTGTGCGTGATCGTGTTCGGCGCCTTCGTGCGCCTGTCGCACGCCGGCCTCAGCTGCCCCGACTGGCCGACCTGCTACGGCCGCGCCACGTGGCCGCAGGGCGCGCACGAAGTCAGCGACGCCAGCCTCACCGACATCCGCCCGGTCGAAGTGGCCAAGGCGTGGCGCGAGCAGTTCCACCGCCACATCGCCGCCGGCCTCGGCCTGCTGGTGTTCGCGCTGGCGCTGATGGCCGCGCGCCGCCGCCGCTTCGGCCTCGCGCAGGTGATCGGCGCGGCCGGCCTGGTCGCCGTCGCGATTCCGCTGTACATGCAGGGCGCGCACGTCGCGTCGTCGGCGCTGGTCGTCGTGGCGGAGGCCATCCTGCTGCTGGCCGCGCTGCGCTGGAGCAACGTCGACCTGGCCCGCGCGTCGGCGCTGACGCTGGCGGTGATCATCTTCCAGGCGATGCTCGGCATGTGGACGGTCACCTGGCTGCTGAAGCCGGTGGTCGTGATGGCGCACCTGGTCGGCGGCCTGACGACGTTCTCGCTGCTGGTGTGGATGGCGTGGCGCGCGACCCACGCGCCGATCCTGCTGGCCGAGGCGCTGGCGATGCGCAAGCTGGTGATCGCCGGCATCGCGCTGACCGCGGTGCAGATCGCGCTCGGCGGATGGGTCAGCGCCAACTACGCCGCGCTGGCGTGCGGCAACGACTTCCCGACCTGCGTCGGCCAGTGGTGGCCGCGCCACGACTTCCGCGAGGGCTTCGTGCTGTGGCGCGGCATCGGCGTCGACTACGAGGGCGGCATCCTCGACGGCGAGGCCCGCATCGCGATCCAGCTCGCGCACCGGATGATGGCGGTGGTGGTGTTCGTCTACCTGCTGTGGCTGGCGGCGCGCCTGCTGGCGACCCCCGGCATGCGCGGCTGGGGCACGACCCTGGCCGTCGCGACCCTGGCCCAGGTCGCGCTCGGCATCGCCAACGTCAAGCTCGGGCTGCCGCTGTGGGTCGCGACGCTGCACAATGCGGGCGCCGTGGTGCTGCTGTTCGTGCTGGTCTCGCTGCTCGCACGCCTGCGCCCGCCCCAACCGTGAGTCCCGCCCCGATGCGCGCCACCGTTCGCCAGTACTGGGACCTGACCAAGCCGCGCGTCGTCGCGCTGATCGTGTTCACCGCGCTGGTCGGGATGTTCCTGGCGATCGACGGCCTGCCGACGCGCGACGAGCTGGTCCGCGGCGCGCTCGGCTTCCTCGGCATCTGGCTGGCCGCGTCGAGCGCGGCGGCGATCAACCAGCTGCTCGACGCGCGCATCGACGCGAAGATGGCGCGGACCTCGTGGCGGCCGATCGTCGCCGGCCAGGTCACCCCGGAGCAGGCGCTAGTGTTCGCCCTCGTCCTGGCGCTGGCGTCGATGGTGGTGCTGATGGTGTGGGTCAACGCGATCACCGCGTGGCTGACGTTCGCCTCGCTGATCGGCTACGCGGTCATCTACACCGTGTTCCTGAAGCGCGCGACCCCGCAGAACATCGTGATCGGCGGCATCGCCGGCGCCGCGCCGCCGCTGCTGGGCTGGTCGGCGATCACCGGCATGCAGGGCGAGTGGGACTGGGCGCACGCGCTGCTGCTGGTACTTATCATCTTCGTGTGGACGCCGCCGCACTTCTGGGCCCTGGCGATCTTCCGCCGCGACGACTACGCGCGCGCGATGGTGCCGATGCTGCCGGTCACCCACGGCGTCACCTACACGCGCTGGCAGATCCTGCTGTACACGTGGCTGCTGGTCGCCGCGACCGTGCTGCCGTGGGCCGCCGGCATGAGCGGGCTGTTCTACCTCGGCGGCGCGCTGGTGCTCGGCGCGGTGTTCCTGTGGTACGCGTGGCGGCTGCTCGACCCGCCGGACGAGCTGTTCGCGATGCGGACGTTCAACTTCTCGATCGTCTACCTGATGGCGCTGTTCGCGTTCCTGCTGGTCGACCACTGGCTGATGCCGTGGCTGGAGCCCGCGCCGCTGCTCGAGTTCCAGCCGCTGCGCTGACGCGCGCGGCCTTCCTTCGACGGACTTCCCATGCCCAACGCCTTCCGCCGCCTCCCGCGCACGCTGCTGCTTGCGCTCGTCCTCGCCAGCCCGGCGGCGGCCGCGCAGCCGGTCGCCGACACGGTGGTGATCACCGCCGCGCGCCTGCTCGACGTGCGCAGCGGCCGCTACGTCGAGCAGCCGCAGCTGCTGGTGCGCGACGGCCGGGTCGTGTCGATCGAACGCGCCGGCGCGCCCGTGCCCGACGGCGCGCGCCGCGTCGACCTGGCCGGCCTGACGCTGGTGCCGGGCCTGATCGACATGCACACGCACCTGGACTCCGACCCGAGCTACGGCGGCTACACCGGGCTGCAGTTCAGCGACCGCTTCTGGTCGATGCTCGCGGTCAAGCACGCCGAGCGCACGCTGATGGCCGGCTTCACCACCGTGCGCAACGTCGGCTCCGACGCGTGGAACGACGTCGGCCTGCGCGAGGCCATCGACGAGGGCAAGGTGCCCGGTCCGCGCGTGGTGTCGGCGGCGTACTCGTTCGGCGCGACCGGCGGCCACTGCGATTCGACCTACTTCCCGCCGTCGATGGCGCAGAAGAGCCCGTACAACGCCGACAGCCCGGAGGAGGCGCGCAAGGTCGTGCGCGAGCTGCGCAAGTACGGCGCGCGCGTGATCAAGGTCTGCGCGACCGGCGGCGTGTTCTCGCGCAACACCGAGCCGGGCCAGCAGCAGATGTCGCTGGCCGAGATGCAGGCGGTCGCCGACGAGGCCCACCAGTGGGGCCTGAAGGTCGCCGCGCACGCGCACGGCGCGGCCGGCATCAAGGACGCGATCCGCGCCGGCATCGACACGATCGAGCACGCCAGCCTGATCGACGACGAGGGCATCCGCTTGGCGAAGCAGCGCGGCGCGTGGCTGTCGATGGACATCTACAACACCGAGTACACCCAGGCCGAGGGCAAGAAGAACGGCGTGCTCGAGGACAACCTGCGCAAGGACCGCGAGATCGCCGACCTGCAGCGCGAGAACTTCCGCCGCGCGCACGCGGCCGGCGCGAAGATGGTCTACGGCACCGACGCTGGCATCTACCCGCACGGCGACAACGCGCGGCAGCTGGCGGTGATGGTGCGCTACGGCATGTCGCCGCTGCAGGCGATCCAGTCGGCGACGCTCAACGCCTCGCAGGCGCTGGGCCGGGACGACGTCGGCGTGCTCGAGGCCGGCCGCTGGGCCGACCTGGTCGCCGTCGCGGGCGATCCGCTGGCCGACGTGCGCGTGCTCGAGACGGTGCCGGTGGTGATCAAGGGCGGCGCCGTGGTCAAGGACGCGCGCACGGGGGACTAACGCGACAGCCTTCCTCGGCGACGCCCAAAAAAGAACCCGAGGGCCCGCCGCGCGCGGAGAGATGCGACGGCGCGGTGGCCCCCGGGCCGGGAAATCAGCCGGCGGCGGGGTGCCAGTGCCCGCCGGCGACGGTCGCGCGCAGCGCCAGCGTGTCCGGATCGAGCAGCACCAGGTCGGCATCGGCGCCGACCCGCAGTTCGCCCTTGCGCGGCAGGCCCCACACCGCGGCCGGGGAGCGCGTCACCGTCGCCAGCGCCTGCTCGAACGTGACCCCGTGCGCGTGCACCGCGGCGACCAGCGCCTCGTGCAGGCTGCGCACCGGCGCGATGCCGAGCTCCAGCAGTGTCCCGTCCGCGGCGAAGTGCGGCAGGCTGGCCTGGCCGTCGGAGCTGATCGTGATCCGCGCCGCCGGTACGCCCGCGTCGAGCAGCTCGGCCAGCGCCGCGGCGGCCGGGACGTCGCCGGCCTCGACCAGCGCCGGCGTGGTGCCGGCGGTCAGGTCGACGCTGCCGCCGCGTGCGACCCACGCCGGCGCCTTGCGCAGCAGCTGGCGGTTGCGGTTGACGTGGGTCGGGTGCCACTGCGACGGCGGCAGCGGGAAGTGGTCGCTGACCTCGTGCAGCAGCGCCAGGCCCTCATCGGCATCGCCGACGTGGACCAGCACGGTGCCGCGCTTGCCCGCGAGCATGCCGCCGACGCGCGCGTCGGCGCCGATCCGCGCCAGCTCGCCGGCGGACGGCTGCGAGCCGCGGTGGTCGGCGATCGCGATCTCGCCGACGCCGAGGATGTCGGGCACCAGCACCAGGTCGTCGCGCACGCTGCCGGTCAGCGTCGCCACCGGCACCCGGTAGCTGCCGGTCAGCGCGTAGGCGCTGAGGCCGTGCGCCGACAGCGCGCGCGCGCAGGCCAGCAGGTCGGCGTGGCTGCGGGTGACGTCGTCGGTCCCGAGCGCGCCGATCAGCGTGGTGACGCCTGCGGCGAGCGCGTCGCCGGCCGACAGCGCCGGCGTGCGCGTGGCGAAGCCGCCCTCGCCGCCGCCGCCGGACAGGTGCACCAGCGAGTCGACGAAGCCGGGGCAGGTGAGCGCGCCGTCGGCGTCGATCGTCTCGTGCGGCAGGTCGAAGCGCAGGTCGGCCTGCATCGCGAGGATCCGGCCGGCGCCGAGCAGCACGTCCATCCGCCCGAGCGGCGTGGGCGCGTGCACCTGCGCGTTGCGGATCAGCACGAACGTCATGGGGGTCCTTGGGGCAGGGAGGCGAGGCGCGGCGGCGTTCGCGCGCGCCTCGACGGCAGATGGAGTGACGGCGACGCGGGAGGCGCGTCGGCCGCTGGACGCGCACCGCGCCCCGGGCGGACCCGGGGCGCGGCGAATGCACGACGCCGGCTCAGCGGAGCTTGATCAGCGGAACTTGTAGTCAAGCCCGATGTAGAACGAACGGCCGCGCGGGTCGGTGTAGGTCGGGTCGTACGAGGCGAGGAAGTAGTACGCCTGGTTCGAGAACGGCGGGTCGGTGTCGAGCAGGTTCAGCACGCCGGCGCGCACGCGCAGGCGCTCGCTGGCCTGCCAGCTGCCGGTCAGGTCCCACAGCGAGTACGCCTCGACGTCGCGCGACGGCAGCAGCTCGTCGCTGACCGGGTCGTAGGTCGTGTTCTGGTCGCGGTAGCCGGACGAGTAGCTGTTGGCCAGGCTCAGGCCGAACGCGCCCTTGTCCCAGTTGAGGCTGACGCGGTGGCGCCAGCGCTGGATCACCTGGTCGTTGAGGAACACGCCGAGATTGCTGCGGAACGGCTCCAGCGGCCCGAACTGGCGCTCGTACTCGAGCACGTACGTGCCCGACACGTCGATGCCGAACCGGCCCCACGCGCCGTCGGCGGTGCTGGCGCTGGCGGTCAGGTCGATGCCGGAGGTGCGCAGTTCGCCCTGGTTCTCCTTCTGCAGCAGGATGTTGGTGATGAAGCCGTCGGCGTCGCGCTCGATGTAGGTGCCGTCGTACTTGTCCGGGCTCTCGAGGATGATCTGCTCGCCGAGCGTGCTGATCACGTCGGTCTTCTCGATGTTCCAGTAGTCCAGCCCGACGCTGTAGCGGTCGTTCGGCGCGAACACGACGCCGAACGAGTACTGGGTCGACTCCTCGGGCTTGAGGTTCGGGTTGCTGCGGCGCTCGACCGGCCACTGGTCGGTGCACAGATCGATCGAGCCTTCGATGTCGACGCAGCCCGGGTCGGTCAGGAAGCTCGACGCGGTGCCGAACGTGGTCGGGCGGTACAGGTCGTCCAGCGACGGCGCGCGGAAGCCGGTGCCGGCCGACGCGCGCACCAGCAGCTCGGGGATCGGCTGCCAGCGCATGCCGAGCTTCGGGTTGACGGTCGAGCCCACGCGCCCGCTGTAGTCGTCGTAGCGCAGCGCGGCCTGCAGTTCGAACGTGCTGGTGAACGGCGCGACGAACTCGACGTAGGCCGAACCGACCTCGCGCTCGCGGAACGTCGGCACGATGTCCGAGCCGTCGCCGCTGCTGTCGCGGTCGCCGGCGATGTTGTTGCTCAGCAGCAGCGCCGACGGGGTGAAGCGCTGCGATTCGGTGCGGTACTCGGCGCCGAGCGCCATGCCCAGGCTGCCGCCGGCCAGGTCGAACAGCGGCCGCGACAGGTTGACGTCCCAGCTCTCGGTGATGCCTTCGGACTTGCGCGCGGTGTCGCGGATGGTGATCGAGTCGATGTAGTCGCGGCCGGCCTGCGACGATGGGCCGAACGGGTTGATCAGCCCGCTGCGCACGCCGGCGTCGAACGCGTCGAACAGCACGTAGCCGTCGACGTAGCGGTCGGCGACCTTATTCTTGCTGTAGCTGTAGGCGGTGTCGTAGCTCCACTCGCCGAACGCGCCCTCGAGGCCGGCGACGTAGCGCTGGCCGTCGCTGGTGACCTCGTTGGTGCGGTTGCCGGCTTCGGTCATGCGGTAGCGGATCCCGCTGAACGTGGTGAAGCCGGCGGCCGTCAGCGCGTTGCGGTACGCCGTCGGCAGCACCGAGACCGGCAGGTTGCGGATGCGCTGCGGGTTCGGGCTCAGCCGGTAGGTCGTGTCGGCGCTGGTGTAGACGGCCTCGACGAAGGCGCGGTGCGCATCGTTGAGCGCGAACGTGCCGCGGCCGACGAAGCCGAGCTTGCTCGCCTCCGGGTACAGCTCGGTGTCGCGCATGTAGTCGTAGCTGCACGCGAGCGGGCCGCCCGGGCCTTCCGGCGCGTACACGGTCGCCGGCGGGTTGCACTCGGGCGAGCTCGGGTTGATGCGGTTGCGCGTGGCGCCGGCCGGCAGCAGCCCGGCGGCGATCAGCGCATTGCGCTGCGCGCTGCTGATGTCGATGTTGGCCGGGTAGGTGTTCGACGACATCAGCGCCGGCAGGAACTCGGCCAGCGGCCGCTCCTGGATGAAGTCGCGCTGGCTCGAGCGCAGCGAGCCGAGCTCCTGCAGGTCGAGCACGCCGAACAGGTTGAAGCGGTCGGTGTCGAGGTCGCCATACCCGCCGCTCAGCGTGACGGTCTGCTTGTCGGCGCCGCCTTCCTGGGTGTCGGCCGCCGACACGCTCAGGTCGACGCCCTGGTAGTCCTTGCGGGTGATGAAGTTGATGACGCCGCCGATCGCATCGGTGCCGTAGACCGCCGAGGCGCCGTCCTTCAGCACCTCGACGCGCTCGATCGCGCCGGCCGGGATGGTGTTGAGGTCGACCGCCGAGGTGTCGCCGGGCGAGGCGAAGTTGGCCAGCCGCCGGCCGTTGAGCAGCACCAGCGTGCTCGATGCGCCGATGCCGCGCAGGTTCGCGCCGTTGAGGCCGCGCTGGCCCGAGGTGCCGTCGGTGATGCTGATGCCGTCGCTGATCGGCGCGGTGTTGGCCGACAGCGTCTTGACCAGCTCGGCCGCGGTGGTGACGCCGCGCTTGGCGATCTCCTGGCGGCTGATCGTCTCGACCGGCAGCGCGGTCTCGGCGTCGGTGCGCTTGACGCGCGAGCCGGTGACGGTGACCGCGTCGAGCGCGGTGACCTCGTCGCTGGCCGCCGGCGCGGCCGGCGCGTCCTGCGCCACGGCCGAGTGCTGCGCGAGGATCGCGCTGCAACAGGCGGCCAGGATCCAGCTGGACTTGCGCACGAGGCGCGTGGAGCGGCGCGTGGAGCGCGGAACGACAACGGTCATGCGATCGATCTCCCCGGGTGGTCATTGCCGTCGGCAACGGTGGAACGCCGTCACGTGCGGCAAGCCGGTGCGTGCGGTCGATTGGGGTCGGACTGTAGTGGCTCGATTCCGGCGCGCATGGGCCGATCGGCGGCGTTGTCGCGTGTCGACAACTTGCTGTCGCTTTCATGAAAACGACATCGCCGCGGTGTAGCGCGCGTCGACTTGCACGAATGCGACACCGATTTGCGCAATCGCACCGCGCGCTGCTTGCCGCGTCGACGGACGCGATCGGCGCGTCCGGCCGCGCGCTGCAACTCGGGTACATTGCGCCCCATGCACGATCCGGCCCACCGCCTCGGCTTCGTCCTGCTGCCGGGCTGCGGCCTGATGGCAGCGGGCGCGGCGTTCGACGCGCTGCGCGCGGCCAACGCGTGGACCGACGGCGTGCGCTACCAGCCGCTGCTGCTGTCGGCCGGCAACGACGACGACGGCGCGCTGCCGCTGCCCCCGCTCGCCGATGCGCCGCCCCTGCACGGACTGTTCGTGGTCGCCGCGCGGCTGCCCGACGCCGGCGAGGCGCTGCCGCCGGGGCTCGACGCGGCGCTGGCGAAGGTCGACGCCGGCGGCGGCGTGCTCGGCGGGATCGGCACCGGCGCGGCGTGGCTCGCCCACGCCGGCCGGCTCGACGGCCACCGCTGCACGGTCCCGGCGCGCCACGCCGAAGCGGTGTCGGCGCGCTACCCCGGCGTCACCGTGTCGCGCCACCTGTACGAGCTCAACCGCGCGCGCGCGACCTGCGCGCATGGCACCGCCAGCCTCGACATGGCGATCGCGTGGCTCGGGCAGCGTCACGGCCACGAGCTGGTGCAGCAGCTGCTGATGCACTTCGGCCTCGAGCGCCTGCGCCCGAGCGACGAGCCGCAGCACGCGTCGCGCCCGGCGATGCTGCGCGCGAACCCGAAGCTGGCCGAGGCGATCGCGCTGATGGAAGCCAACATCGGCGAGCCGCTGTCGACCCAGGACATCGCGACGCTGATCGGCGTCTCGCGGCGCCAGCTCGAGCGGCTGTTCAAGCAGCACCTCGATACGCTGCCGTCGCGCTGGTACCTGGAGAAGCGACTCGATCACGCCCGCAGGCTGCTGCAGCAGACCTCGCGCTCGATCCTGCAGATCGGGCTGAGCAGCGGCTTCTCGTCCGGAGCGCACTTCTCCAACGCGTACCGCGCCTGCTACGGACGCACGCCGCGCGACGAGCGCAGCGCGCGCGCCGTCGCCTGGCGCGACGCCGCCACCGACACCACGAGGGCCGAGCGGCCCGGGACACCCGCATGACCAACCACGACGCCCTCGACCCCGGCCGCTTCGTGCTGCGCCCGTGCGCGCCCGAGGACCTGCCGGCGCTGCGCCGCTTCGCCGCCGCCAGCGCGCACGGCATCACCACGCTGCCCAACGACGCGGCCGCGCTCGAGTCGCGGCTGGAGCGCTCGCTGCAGTCGTTCGCCACCGACGACACCAGCGGCGAGGAGATCTACCTATTCGTGCTCGAGGACCAGGCCGCCGGCCGCATCGTCGGCACCAGCGGCATCGGCGCGCGCGCCGGCTTCTCCGACCGCTTCTACACCTACCGCAACGAGTTCGTGGTCCAGCGCAGCGACGTGCTCGCCACCACCAACCGCATCCACACGCTCCACCTGTGCCACCACCTGACCGGGGTGACGCTGCTGACCTCGTTCTACCTCGACGCCGACTACCACGACACGCTCGCGCCGCAGCTGCTGTCGCGCGCGCGGCTGCTGTTCATCGCCCAGCACGCCGACCGCTTCTCCGACCGCATCGCGGCCGAAAGCCCGGGGCTGGCCGACGACAGCGGGCGCTGTCCGTTCTGGGACGCGGTCGGGCGGCGCTTCTTCGACATGGACTATCCGACCGTCGAGCGCCT
This sequence comes from Cognatilysobacter tabacisoli, assembly GCF_003586305.1. Lineage (GTDB taxonomy): Bacteria > Pseudomonadota > Gammaproteobacteria > Xanthomonadales > Xanthomonadaceae > Cognatilysobacter_A > Cognatilysobacter_A tabacisoli. The sequence continues at coordinate 30,815 of NZ_QXJI01000004.1, forward strand.
CGCCGGCGGCCGCAGCAAGTCGTTCATCGCCGAGCTGATGCCGGCGTCGCCGATCTACGTGCCGCTGCTGCCCGACGCCGCGCAGTGGGCGATCGGCCAGCTGCACCCGGAGGCCGAGCTGCCGTTCTCGATCCTGCTCGACGAGGGCTTCGACGCCGACACCTACGTCGACATCTTCGACGCGGGTCCGACCGTGCAGGAGCGGCTGGGCATGCTGAAGACGGTCGCGCGATCGCAACTGCTGCGGGTCGCGGCCGGCGACGCGGGCACCGCGCAGCCGCGCCTGCACCTGGTCGCCAACACCGCGCTGCAGTCGTTCCGGGCGACGCTGGCGCTGGGCGCGGCCGGCCCGGCCGGCGCGGCGTTCGACGCCGAGGCCGCGCAGCGCGCCGGCGTCGCGCCGGGCGAGCTGGTGCGCATCGCCGAACTCGACGCGACGATCGGAGAAGCCGCATGAGCCCGCTGCGCCTACGTCCGGCCCGGAACGACGAATGGACGACGCTGCCCGCCTCGCTGCGCGAGTGCGCCGCGCCCGATCCGGGGCTCGACTGCGCCGACGACGCGCTGCTGGTGGTCGAGGCCGCGCGAGACGGCGGCTTCGATGCGCCGATCGCCTGCGTGCGCGTGCGCCGCGCGATCGGCCTGCGCCAGCCGCGCTACTGGTACCACGTCGGCTGCGCGATGCGCGTGGCCACCGAGCTGAACCTGCATCACCGCGACCGCGTGCTGTCGCTGGGCAACGACCACACCGGCGCGACCGAGCTTTGCGCGATCGCCGTGGACGCGGAGCGCACGGACGATGCGATGCGCGACGCCGCGCTGCAGCTGCTGGTCGACGGCGCGCTGGCGTGGGCGTGGCGCGACGTGGCCGACGGCCCCCTCGACGCGCGCGTCATTGTCGAACTGCCCGGGCTCCGCGCGGCGGGGCGCTCGCCGTTCTGGCACGGCCTCGGCCGCCACTTCTACGGCGGCGATCCGCGCGCGGCGGTGCAGCGGCACGGCGCGCTGTGGCGCACCCACGTCGCCGCGCTGCTGCCGCAGCACCCGCTGGTGGCGTCGCTGCTCGATGCGGACGCACAGGCCGCGATCGGCGCGGTGCCGGCCGAGGCCGAGCCGCTGCGCGCCGCGCTCGATGCCGCCGGGCTGCGCCGCGGCGACCACGTCACCATCGACGAGGGCGGTGCGGTCTACGTCGGCGAGTTGGCTCGGATGCCGGCGATCGCGGCGCTGCGGCCGCGCACGTTGCGCGTCGACGCCGGCATCGATGCCGACGCCGCGGGCGCCGACGCGTGCCTGCTGCTGCACGGCGACGCGGCATGGCGCATGCCGGCGCGGGTGGATGACGGGACGGTGCGCATCGCGCCCCGCGACGCCGCCGCAGTCGGCCTGGCCGACGGCGCGCGGGTTGACGCCTCTGATCTGGGCGGCCGACGCTAGCGTTGCGCCGCGCCTGCGCGGAGCCCCGCACGAAGAAGCCCGCCGATGGCGGGCTTCTTCGTCGACAGGCCGGTCGCGCGCCGGGCGCTAGTCGCCCAGCAGGTGCTGCTGCCAGAACAGCACCGTCGCGGCGTTGAAGTAGTCGCTATTGGCCTTCTTGCGGAAGCCGTGGCCCTCGTCGGCGTACTCGAGGTACCACACCGGCTGGCCGTTGGCGCGCACCGCTTTCACGATCTGCTCGGCTTCGGTGTACGGCACGCGCGGGTCGTTGCGGCCCTGGGCGACGAACAGCGGCGCGCGGATCTTCGACGCGTTCCGGAGCGGGCTGATGCGCTCGAACACCGCGGCCATCGCCGGGTCGCGCTCGTCGCCGTACTCGGCGCGGCGCAGGTCGCGGCGGTAGCTCTCGGTGTTCTTCAGGAAGGTGCCGAAGTGCGAGATGCCGACCACGTCGACGCCGGCGCGCACGCGCTCGGGGTAGTTGGTCAGCGTCGCCAGCGTCATGTAGCCGCCGTAGCTGCCGCCGATCACGCCGACCCGGGAGGCGTCGAGCTCCGGCTGCCGGGAGATCCATTCGAGCAGCGCGCCGATGTCCTTGACCGAGTCCTCGCGCTTCTCGGCGTTGTCGAGCGCCAGGTACGACTTGCCGTAGCCCGACGAGCCGCGCACGTTGGGCACCAGCATCGCCACGCCGAGTTCGTTGGCGAGGAACTGCGCTGTCGGGTTGAACGTCGGCAGCGACTGCGCCTCCGGCCCGCCGTGGATGTTGATCACCACCGGCAGCTTCCTCCCCGCCGGTACGTTGGCCGGGCGGTAGTAGAACGCCGGGATCGTGCGCGGCTGCCCGTCGACGGTGTCGAAGGTCGGGTAGCGCACCAGCGTCGGCTCGACGAACGTCGCCGGGTCGAGCCCGCCGACTTCGCTGCGCGTCCAGCGCGCCAGCGCGCCGCGCGCGAGGTCGATCACGTGCACGTCGCTCGGCGATGTCGCCGAGTTCAGGCTGATCGCCAGCCGCGTGCCGTCCGGCGAGAACGCGCCGGTGTCGATCACGCCGACCGGCAGCGCCGGCAGTGCGACCGGCCGGTGGTCGGGGATCGTGCGCACGTGCAGCTTCGAGATGCCGTCCTCGTTGCTGGTGAATGCCAGGTGCCTGCCGTCGTCGGCGATCACCAGGCCCGACACGTCCCACGGGATGCCGGCGCTCAGCACGGTGAGCTTGCCAGTCGCCGGATCGTGGTGGCGCAGCGAGCTGAATTCCTGCGGCTTGCCGTCGATCGGCTCGTCGGAGATGAAGTACACGCCGCGGCCGTCGGGCGCGAACGCGAAGCCGTCGAACGAGGCCTTGCCGCCGTCGACCGGGAACAGCTCGAGCTTGCCGGTGGCGACGTCGACGACGCCCGGGTAGGACTCGGCCGCCGACACGTACTTCATCACCAGCAGGCGCCGGCCGTCGGGCGAGAAGTCCATCGCCGCCCAGCTGCCGCCCTCGGTCAGCAGCGCGCGCGACCGGCCGGTGGCGACGTCGCGCACCCACACGTCGCGGTCGGTGCCGTTGCGCGCGGTGCTCGCGTAGGCGATGCGCGCACCGTCGCGGCTGAACACCGTGCCGCCGTTCTGCGAGCGCTTGCCGTCGGTCAGCAGCGTCGTCGCGCGGCTGTCGAAGTCGAACCAGTACAGCTGCGAGAACTCGTCGCCGCCCTTGTCCTTGGCGAACACGAAGCCGTTGGCCTTCGCCGCCGCGGGCACCGGCGTGATCCCGGCGACCGGCTCGGGGTAGAACGTCAGCTGCTCGCGCATCCCCAGCGGCTGGCACACGCGGTGCACCTGCGCGGTTTCGGCGAAGCGCGTGCTGACCAGCAGGCAGCCGTCTCGGGTCCAGCCGGCGACGCCGGCGCCGCGCGTGTTCTGGTAGCGATTGAGCTGTTCGACCAGCGCCGGCGGCAGCGCCGGGATGTTCTCGCTGGTGCGGTTGCCGACGGTTTCGCGCTGCACCGCCGGCGCCTGCGCGAACGCGGCGCTGCAGGCGAGGGCGACGAACAGGGCGGACAGCAGGGCGGTGCGGCGCAGGTGCATGGCGGATTCCCCGGGGAGCAGGCCGCGAGGGTAGCGCGAGCGGCGGCGCCGGCCTGCGTGAAGTGCAGCACGCCGGCGTAGCCGGACTACAGCTTGCGCAGCGACGCCTGCAGCGCGACCAGTTCGGCCTTCTCGGCCGGCGACAGCGCGCCGAAGCCGCCCTGGCGGACGTGCTCGTGCAGCTCGTCGACGCGCTGCTGCACGGTCTGCCGCTCGAGCTGGGTGATCGCGTCGATGAACTCGGTGCCCCACGCGGCGTCTTCGCCCGGCAGCGTCTGCGACGCGAGCTTCTGCAGCGCGGCGTGCTCCTCGCGGTCGGCGAAGTGGTCGACCAGGCTGCCGACCCCGATATCGGGGCGGCCGTGGACCAGTTCGACCAGTTCGACCAGCAGCGGGATGCCGGGCTGGCGCAGCGCGGCGAAGCGCAGCGGCGGCGCGAGCTCGAGCGCCAGCGCCGGACGCTGCAGCAGCAGCGCGATCGCACCGCGCACCAGGCTGCGCTTGGGCGCTGCGGTGCCGGTCGGCCGCGTCGCGTGCGCCCGCTGCGTCGGCACGTGGGTCTCGGGCGAACTCGCGCGCGCGCCGACGCCGGTCAGCTCGGTCAGGCGCTGCTTCATCAGGTCCGCGAACGCGCCGTCGGGGATCTGCGCCAGCAGCGGCCGCGCGCGCTCGGCCAGCCGGCCCTTGCCCTCGAGCGTCGACAGGTTGACGTCGCTCGACAGCGAATCGAACAGGAACTGCGACAGCGGCGTGGCCTGCTGCAGCCGCGCGTCGAAGCCGGCCTGGCCTTCGGCGCGCACCAGCGAATCCGGGTCCTCGCCGTCGGGCAGGAACAGGAAGAACGCCTGGCGCCCGTCCTTCATCCGCGGCAGCACCGACTCGACCGCCTTCCACGCCGCGCCGCGGCCGGCGCGGTCGCCGTCGAAGCAGAAGTACACGTCGGGCGCGTTGCGGAACAGCAGCTCGGCGTGGTCGGGCGTGGTAGCGGTGCCGAGCGTGGCGACCGCGTAGTCGACGCCGTGCTGGAACAGCGCGACCACGTCCATGTAGCCTTCGACCACGACCAGCCGCTCGATCTTCGAACGCGCCTGCCGCACCTGCCACAGGCCGTACAGCTCGCGGCCCTTATGGAACAGCGCGGTCTCCGGCGAGTTGAGGTACTTCGGCGAGTCGTCCTTCTCGATGACGCGGCCGCCGAACGCGATCGTGCGCCCGCGCCGGTCGAGGATCGGGAACATGATGCGGTCGCGGAACTTGTCGTAGACGCGGCCGCTGTCGTTCTTCGAGAACAGGCCGGCGCGCTCGAGCAGCGCTATCCGCCGCGGGTCGGTGCCGAGCGCGTCGCGCAGGCCGTTGAAGCCGTCCGGCGCGTAGCCGATGGCGAACTGCTCGCGCACCACTTCGCTGACGTCGCGCCGGTCGAGGTACGCCTGCGCCTTGGCGCTGCCGGCCAGCTGCTTGCGGAAGAACGCCGACGCCGCCTCGACCGCGGCGTACAGGTCCTGCAGGTCGGGGTTGGCGTTGCGCTGCTGGGTGTCGCGCGGCACCTCCATGCCGACGCGCTTGGCCAGCTCCTCGACCGCGTCGAGGAACTCGAGCCGGTCGTAGTTCATCAGGAAGCTGATCGCGGTGCCGTGCGCCCCGCAGCCGAAGCAGTGGTAGAACTGCTTGGTCGGCGACACGGTGAAGCTCGGCGAGCGCTCGTCGTGGAACGGGCAGCGGGCCGAGTACTCCTTGCCCTGGCGCTTCAGCGGAACGCGCGCGCCGATCAGCTCGACGATGTCGGAGCGCGCGAGCAGATCGTCGATGAAGGCGTCAGGGATGCGTGCCACGGGTCCGGGTCCATGCCGCACGGAAGAGGCGCAGGCGCGCGGCGGCGCGTCGACCCGTGCCGCGGCCCACTGGCGCCGCGGCGCGGTCGTCGATGAAGGCGTCAGGCATGCGTGCCATGGGTTCGGTTCCATGCCGCAGACGATCGCTGCCCACCCGCCGCGCGGCGCGATGCGCAGGCGTCCGCTCGCGAGGCTTCGAAGTGGGGCATCACGGCGTGGGTAGGGCAGGCCATCGGACCGCTAGGATGCCACGCGGGGTTGCCGCGACCGGTGTCGTGTGGCGCGACGTGGCGTCAGGTGCATGCGCGACGCCGGCACCGACGCGGGCGGCGCCGCGCGCGACCGGTCGAGTGCGCCGCGCGCGGGCCTCAGCCCGCGAGCGCCTGCTTGACCAGCTTCGACACGAGGCCCATGTCGGCCTGGCCGGCGAGCTTCGGCTTCAGCGCGCCCATCAGCTTGCCGATGTCGGCCGGGCCGGCAGCGCCGGTTTCGGCGATCGCGGCGGCGATCGCGGCCTGGATCTCGGCCTCGCCGAGCTTGGCCGGCAGGTAGCGCTCGATCACGCCAATCTCGGCCTGCTCGATCTCGGCCAGGTCGGCGCGGGCGGCGGCCTCGTACTGGGTCACCGAGTCGCGCCGCTGCTTGACCATCTTGTCGAGCACGGCGATCACCGCGGCGTCGTCGAGCTCGATGCGCTCGTCGACCTCCTTCTGCTTGATCGCGGCGTTGACCAGGCGGATCACGCCGAGGCTGTGCTTGTCGCCGCTCTTCATCGCGGCCTTCATGTCGTCGGTGAGGCGCTGCTTGAGGCTCATGCTGGGGCTCCGGTCGGGGCGCGGCGTCGGGGGGCGACGGCGGCAGGGGGTCGGGGCGCGGGTCCGGCGGCACGGGGCGCCGGGACCGGCAAAACGTCAGGCACGCAAAAAGCCGGCGGCGCAGGGCGCGGCCGGCTTGCGTGACAGCGGGGAAACGGGTCCGCGCGCGGCGCGGGGCCCGTCACCGGGCGCGATCAGTACAGGCGCTGACGCTTGGTGACGTCGCGCGACGAGCGACGGACCTGGCGCTTCACCGCCGCGGCCGCCTTGCGCTTGCGTTCCTGCGTCGGCTTCTCGTAGAACTCGCGCTTGCGGGTCTCGGCGAGGACGCCGGCCTTCTCGCAGGTGCGCTTGAAGCGGCGCAGAGCAAACTCGAACGGCTCGTTTTCGCGGACTTTGACGCTGGGCATACGTGATCTCTGTTGTGAGGACCGCACGGCCGGGCCGGGCGAGCCGCGTATGATAGCCAAACCCCGTCCGGGCGCGCAAGCCGATTGCGCCGGCGCCGGGCCGGGGGCCCGCCGCCACTGGGTTTGCGGGCGCGCGACCCCCAGATCGTCCCCCATCGCCACCCTCCTGAAGCGGATCTGCCGACGTGAAAGTCCTGGGTATCGAAACCAGCTGCGACGAGACCGGCGTGGCCGTGTACGACACGGACACCGGCCTGCGGGCGCACGCGGTCTACAGCCAGATCGCCCTGCACGCCGAGTACGGCGGGGTGGTGCCCGAACTGGCCAGCCGCGACCACGTGCGCAAGCTGCTGCCGCTGGTCCGCCAGACCCTGGCCGACGCCGGCCTCACCCTGGATGAGCTGGACGGCGTCGCCTACACCGCCGGCCCCGGGCTGGTCGGCGCCCTGCTGGTCGGCGCCGGCGTCGCCCGCGCGCTGGCATGGGCGCTGGACGTGCCGGCCGTCGGCGTCCACCACATGGAGGGCCACCTGCTGGCCCCGCTGCTCGAGGACGACCCGGTCCGCGGCCGGCCCGAGCCGCCGTTCGTCGCCCTGCTGGTGTCCGGCGGGCACACCCAGCTGGTCGCGGTCGACGCGATCGGCCGCTACCGGCTGCTGGGCGAGACGCTCGACGACGCGGCCGGCGAAGCCTTCGACAAGACCGCCAAGCTGATGGGCCTGCCGTACCCCGGGGGGCCGCAGCTGGCCGCGCTGGCCGAGACCGGCACGCCGGGCGCCTACCGCTTCTCGCGGCCGATGACCGACCGGCCCGGGCTCGACTTCAGCTTCAGCGGGCTGAAGACGCAGGTGCTGCTGGCGTGGCAGGACAGCGACAAGTCCGAGGCGACCCGCGCCGACATCGCGCGCGGGTTCGAGGACGCGGTGGTCGAGACGCTGGCGATCAAGTGCGAGCGGGCGCTGGACGCGGCCGGCTGCGACACGCTGGTGATCGCCGGCGGCGTCGGTGCCAACAAGCGCCTGCGCGCGCGGCTGGAGGCGATGGCCGCCAAGCGCGGCGGCCGCGCGTGCTTCCCGCGGCCGGTGTTCTGCACCGACAACGGCGCGATGATCGCGTTCGCCGGGGCGCTGCGGCTGCAGGGCGGTCAGCGCGAGAGCGCGTCGGTGACGGTGGCGCCGCGGTGGGACATGGCCACGCTGGAGGCGGTCGGCGCCGCGGCGTGACGCGCGTGCGGGCGCGCGCAACCGCGCGCCGCGAACGGCCGTAAGCTCTCACCGCTTCCGCTCCACTCCCCCACCACGCAACCCGGCCCGCACATGGACAAGGTTTTCATCGAGGCGCTCGAGATCGACGCGCTGATCGGCATCTACGACTGGGAGCGGCGGATCCGCCAGCCGCTGGTGTTCGACATCGAGATGGCCTTCGACAACCGCGTGCCGGCGGCCACCGACGCGATCGAAGACACGCTCGACTACAAGGCGGTCAGCAAGCGGGTCATGGAGTACGTCGGCGCGTCGTCGTTCGGGCTGGTCGAGACGCTGGCCGAAAGCGTGGCCGACCTCATCCTGGCCGAGTTCGGCGTGCGCCACGTGCGGCTCAAGCTCAGCAAGCCCGGCGCGGTGCGCGGCGCGCGCGCAGTCGGCGTGCTGATCGAGCGCTCGCGCGACTGAGCCGATCGCGATGACCTTGCACCGCGCGTACCTGAGCCTCGGCAGCAACCGCGACGCCGCCCACCACCTGCGCACCGCGATCGCCGAACTGCGCGATCGCTTCGGCGACGTCGTCGTCTCGCCGGTGTACCGCACGCGCGCGGTCGGCTTCGATGGCGACGACTTCCTCAATGCCGCCGCGATCGTGCGCACCGGGCTCGATCCGCTCGCGCTCAACGCGTGGCTGCACGCGCTCGAGGACGCGCACGGTCGCGACCGCAGCGGGCCGCGCTTCGGCGACCGCACGCTCGACATCGACATCGTGCTGTTCGACGAGGTGGTGATGGACGGTCCCGGCCACCTGCAGCTGCCGCGCGACGAGCTGCGCCACGCCTTCGTGCTGCGGCCGCTGGCCGACATCGCGCCAGGCGTCGTGGTGCCCGGCAGCGGGCGCACGCTGGCGCAGCTGTGGGCCGCGCACCCGGATTGCGACCAAGTGCCGGACGTGGTCGAACTGTGATCACGCTGCCGGCGGTGGCCGACGCCCGCGCGGTCCCCCGGCGGGTTGCATAATCGCCCGGTCCGGAGCCCCCGCTCCGGCGCCTGGGGAGGCAATCCAATGATCGACAAGTTTTCGCGCAGCTGGTCGCTGGTGAAGGCCAGCGCGGCCGTGCTGCGCTCGGATAAAGAGCTGATGGTGTTCCCGCTGGTGTCGGCGGCGGCGACGCTGCTGGTGCTGGCGACGTTCCTGGTGCCGATGGTCGGCTGGCGCGTGCTCGAGCAGGGCTTCGGCGTGACCACGGCGGTGTGGGCGTTCCTGTTCTACTTCTGCCAGTACGCGGTGATCGTGTTCTGCAACAGCGCGCTGGTCGGCGCGGCGCTGATGCGGATGGAGGGCCACGACCCGACCCTGCGCGACGGGTTCGAGATCGCGTGGTCGCGGATCGGCGCGATCCTCGGCTACGCCGCGATCGCCGCCACCGTCGGCGTGCTGCTGCAGGGGCTCAAGGACCGCGACAACAACATCGTGATCCGCCTGCTCGGCAGCGGGCTCGGCGCTGCGTGGACGCTGGCGACGTTCCTGGTGGTGCCGGTGCTGGTCAGCCGCGGCATCGGCCCGGTCGACGCGCTGAAGCAGAGCGCAGCGCTGCTCAAGCGCACCTGGGGCGAGAACGCGATCGGCACCGTCGGCATCGGGCTGGCGTTCGGCCTGATGACGTTCGGCGTCGCGCTGGTCGGCGTGCTGCTCGCGGTGCTCGCCGCGAAGCTGTCGTGGGCGCTCGCGCTGGTCGTGGCCGGCGTGTTCGTCGCCGCGATCGCGCTGATGGCGGTGTACCAGGCCGCACTGTCGGGCGTGTACTCGGCGGCGCTGTACCGCTACGCGTCGGCCGGCGAAGTGTCGCCGGGATTCGAGTTCGCCCAGATCGACCGGGCGTTCGCGCCGAAGTCGGCCTGAGGCCGGACGGCTGCCGCGGCCGCGCGCGTCGCGGTCGCGTCGGTCCGCCTTCGCTCAGCCCTCGATCATCCGCCCGCCGTCCAGGTGCAGCACCTGGCCGGTGGAGTAGTGCGCGTCCTGCAGCAGCCAGCGCACCGCCTCGGCGATCTCGTCCGGCGTGCCGGTGCGGCCGAGCGGCGTGCGGTCGAGCATCGCCTGCTGCGCCGGCGTGACCGCCGCGACGCCGTCGCCTTCGGGCCACAGGATCGCGCCCGGCGACACCGCGTTGACCCGCACCTCGGGGCCGAGCTCGAGCGCCAGCGCGCGCGTCATCATCAGCAGCGCGGCCTTGGCCATGCAGTACACCGCGTGGCCGCGCTTGGGCCGCTCGGCGTAGATGTCGACGAGGTTGACGATGCCGCCGCGCGCGGCGCGCAGGTGCGGCGCCGCGGCCTGCGACAGGAAGTACGGCGCGCGCGCGTTGCTGGCGAACAGCGCGTCCCACTGCGCCGGCGTCGTGGTGCCCAGCCCGGTCGGGATGAAGGTCGAGGCGTTGTTGACCAGCGCGTCGAGCCGGCCGAAGCGGCCCACCGTCTGCGCGACCAGCTCGGGCAGGCGGTCGAAGGCGTCGAGGTCGGCGCGCAGCAGCAGCGTGGTGCCCGGGCGCGCGCGCTCGAACTCGGCGGCCAGCGCCTCGGCGTCGCCCTGCGCGCTGCGGTAGTGGATCGCGACCGAGTAGCCGGCGTCGTGCAGCGTGCGCGCGACGACCGCGCCGATGCGCCGCGCGGCGCCGGTGACGAGTGCGACGGGCGGGGGGGCGAGCGACATCGGGCGGCTCCAGCGCGTGACGTATCCTGAGCGGCCAGTGTCCCACGCGACCGCGCCCGTCCGCATGCCCGCCTCCCGAACCGACCTGCCCGCCCCCGCGGCCGACGCGCTCGCGCACAGCGCCCGGCTGCAGGCGCACGTCCGCGCGGAGATCGACGCCGCCGGCGGCGCGATCCCGTTTTCCCGCTTCATGGAGCTGGCGCTGTACGCGCCCGGGCTGGGCTACTACAGCGCCGGCGCCAGCAAGTTCGGCGAGGAGGGCGACTTCGTCACCGCGCCCGAGCTCGGCCCGGTGTTCGCCGCGTGCGTGGCGGACTCGATCGCGCCGGTGCTGCAGCAGCTCGGGCCGCAGGCGCTGGTGCTCGAACTCGGCGGCGGCACCGGCGCGCTGGCCGAGGTCGCGCTGAAGCGGCTGACCGAGCTCGACGCGCTGCCCGACCGCTACCTGATCCTCGAGCCGAGCGCGCAGCTGCGCGAGCGCCAGCGCGAGCGCCTGCGCGAGAAACTGCCGCCGCTGCTGTTCGAACTGCTCGAGTGGCCCGACGGCCCCGTGCCGCACGACTGGGACGGCGTGCTGATCGCCAACGAAGTCATCGACGCGCTGCCGACGCCGCGCTTCGCAGTCCTCGGCCCCGGCGCGGACAGCGACGAAAGCGAGATCTTCGAGGAGCACGTCGCCGTCGACGACGGCGTGCTGGTGCGCGTGCTGCGCCCGGCCGACGCGTTCCTGGCCAATGCGGTGCGCCACGTCGAGCGCTCGCTCGGCCGCGCGCTGCCCGACGGCTACCGCTCCGAGGTGCTGCCGCAGCTGCCGTACTGGATCCAGGCGGTCGCCGGCGGCATGCAGCGCGGCGCGATGCTGTTCGTCGACTACGGCCACCCGCGCGGCGAGTACTACCTGCCCGAGCGCGACGACGGCACGCTGCGCGCGTACTACCGCCACCGCGTGCACGCCGATCCGCTGGTCTACCCGGGGCTGCAGGACATCACCGCGTCGGTCGACTTCACCGCGCTGGCCGAGGCCGGCGTCGCCGCCGGCTTCGACTTCGCCGGCTACTGCAGCCAGGCCAGCTTCCTGCTCGGCAACGGGCTGGCCGGGGTGCTCGAGCGGATCGAGCGCATCGCCGACCCGGTCGAGCGCCAGCGCCGCACCAACGAGGTGCGCAAGCTGACGTTGCCGAGCGAGATGGGCGAGCGCTTCCAGGCGATGGGCTTCCACAAGGGCGTCGAGTTCGGCGCGGCGTTCCTGCACGGCGACCTGAGCTTCCGCCTATGAGCGCGACGAACGCGGGCGGCGTGCTGCGCGGCTTCCGCCGCCCGTTCGTCTGGGTCGCGATCTGGGCGGTGATGGTCGCCGGCGTCGTCGCCGGTTCGCTGCTGCCGCCGAGCACGCTGCCGACGCCGATGTTCGACGGCGTCGACAAGCTGCAGCACCTGCTCGGCTACTTCGCGCTGTCGCTGTACGCGGTGATGCTGTTTGCACGGCAGCGCGGGCAGGCGCTGGCCGCGGCCGGGCTGGTGCTGCTCGGGATCGGGCTCGAGGTCGCGCAGGCCGCGCTGACCGCCGGGCGCCAGGCCGACCTGGTCGACGCGGCCTGCAACGCCGCCGGCGTGGTGCTGGCGCTGCCGCTGGCGTCGACGCGCGCGGCCGGCCTGCTGCAGCGGCTCGACCAGCGGCTGCGCTGACGCGGCGCGGCGGCGACGACCCCTGAAACGGGCTCCCCAAAACGAACGCGGCGCGGGAAATCCCGCGCCGCGTCCACTACTCCGGTGAGGCCGAACCTCAGAACTTGAAGCCGACCCGCGCGTAGTAGAAGCCGCCGTTGAAGCCGTACGGCGTGTGCACCGGGTACTGCGCGCCGGCGATGAAGTCCCACGGGTTGCGCTCGGGCACCTCGTCGAACAGGTTCTGCGCGCCGAGACTGAAGTACAGGCCCGAGGCGAACTTCCAGCCGATCTCGGCGTCGACCGTCACCGCGCTGTCGCCGTTGATCGGCAGGCCGCCGTCGTCGAGGTGGTCCTCGAAGAACGATCCGTAGTAGTTCACCCGCGCATTGGCGTGGAACACCTCGCGCTGGTGGTCGATGCTGAAGTAGCCCTTGGTGCTCGGCAGCGACTCTTCCAGCTTCTTGATCCGGATCGGCGTGATGATGCCCGGGGTGAAGTCGTCGACCTCGGTCTGGTTCCAGTTGGCGGCGAGCGAGTAGGTGGTCTCGCCGCCGAAGTGGTCGCTGGCGTAGCTGGTGACCAGGTCGATGCCGGTGGTGGTGGTGTCGAAGTCGTTGACGAAGAACTGCACCTCGCTGATGGACGCCGCCTCCGGGTTGCCGCCGGCCACAAGCGCCGCGCGGTCGGCCGGGGTCACGGTGAAGAACGTGCTCAGCGCGATCCGGTCCTCGGTCTTGATCTGGTACCAGTCGAGCGTGGCCAGCCAGCCGCCGCTGTTCCAGACCAGGCCCAGCGAGGCGTTCTTCGACTCTTCCGGGGTCAGCGGCTCGGCGCCGTAGAACTGCGCGATCGCGTTGTTCGGCGACAGCACCGCCGTGTCGCGCAGTTGGCCGGCGATGAACGACGTGGTCACCTGCTCGGCGTTGGCCTGGCCTGGGGTCGGTGCGCGGAAGCCGGTGCTGACCGCGCCGCGCACGGCGAAGGTGTCGGTGAAGTCGTAGCGGCCGGTGAGCTTCCAGTTGGTGGTGCCGCCGAAGTCGCTGAAGTCCTCGTGGCGGACCGCGGCGGCGAGGCGGAACTGCTCGGTGAACGGCGCCTCGGCATCGACGTAGACCGCCCAGTTGTCGCGGCTGTTGCTGCCGGCGGTGCGCGGGTTGAAGCCGTTGAAGCCGTTCGAGCCCAGCGAGAAGCCCTGCGCCACCAGCGGCCCGATCGCGTACGACGCGTAGTCGCCGGCGCGGACCTCGAACTCCTCCTCGCGCCACTCGGCGCCCATCGCGACGCTGACCGGACCGCCGCGGGTGAAGCCGGTGTCGAAGTCGCGCGACAGGTCGAAGTTGACGCTCATTTCGGTCTGGGTGTTGCCGCCCGGCGCGAACTCGTTGTCGCCCGGCTGGCTCGGACCCAGCGAGGCGTTGACCGTGTTGAGCATGTAGAAGTTGATCTCGTTGCGGCCGTGGCTGCCGCTGAGGTCCCAGTGCCAGCCGTCGCCCCAGACGCCCTTGACGCCGAGCGTCAGCGCGGCGTCCTCCATCCGTCCGCCGAACTTCGGCGTGAAGCCGCCCGGGAACTGCGACAGGAAGGTGAAGCACTCCGACGGCAGCGCGGCGACGGCGGCGCCGACCCCGGCGTACGGCAGCAGGTTGCCGTTGGCGTCGCGCAGCGCGATCGTCGGGCAGGTGGTGGCGTTGCCGGTGTTGAGGTCGCCGATCAGCAGCGTCTGGCCGCCGTCGTTCGAGAACACGCCGCTGCGGGCGGTCGGGTTGCGGTAGTAGAAGCCGCCCTCGACGTCGCGCTTGGCGTAGTTGCCGAAGCCGTAGAAGTCCACGCTCTCGCCGGAGATGCCGAAGTTGGCGACGAACTTCATGTCCTCGTGGGTCTTCGGCGAGCCCCAGACCTGCACCGGGTCGAGCACGCCCGGGTAGCCGGCGGCGGCCACGGCGGCCGCGTCGTCGCGCTGCACGCTGCGCGAGGTGTCGTCGGCCGAGCGCCACTCGGCGGTCAGCGTCGCAAAGCCATTGGCGGTCAGCGGCAGGCCGATCTGCGCGGTGTACTGCTGGGTGGCGCCGTCGCCCTCGTAGTACTGGCCGCCGAACGCCTCGACCGTGCCGCCGCTGTCGAGCCGCTTGAGGCCGAAGTTGATGACGCCGGCGATCGCGTCGGAACCGTACTGCGCCGCCGCGCCGTCGCGCAGCACTTCGACCTGCTCCAGCGCCAGCGACGGGAACACCGACACGTCGCCGCCCTGCGCGCCGTCGGACAGGCCGCGGCCGAGGAAGGTGATCACCGCCGCGCGGTGGCGGCGCTTGCCGTTGACCAGGATCAGCGTGTTGTCCGGCGGCAGGCCGCGCAGGTTGGCCGGGCGCACCAGCGTCGCGGCGTCGTCGATCGGAATCGTGCTGACGTTGAACGACGGCACCAGCGTGCGCAGCTTGTCGAGCACGTCGACCGACGGCTGGGTGTGGAACTCCTCGCCGCCGAGGATGTCGATCGGCACCGCTGAGCTGGCCTCGGTGCGCGGCTTGGTGCGCGATCCGAGCACCGAGACGGTCTCGAGCGTGGTCGCGCCTTCGTCACCGGCCTGCGCGGCCGGCTGTTGCTGCGGCGCGGGGGCCGGCGCCTGCTGGGCGTGGACGCTGCCGATGCCGGCCAGCGCCAGTACCGTGCCGCCCCACAGGGCGTGGCGGATGCCGAGCGCGATGGAATTCCTTCTGCAACGCAGTCTGCTGCTCATCGAGGTGTCCTAGTGACGCGCAGGCGCCCCCCTGGGACGGCCGTCCTGCCGTCCCATCCGCCAGCGCGCCGCGCTGAAGACCGACGGACCGGACCTGAATTAACAGAACCGCAACACTGAAACAACAAATCCGAAACACTCGGGCGCCGGATTGCGCACAGGGTCCCGCCAGATTCGGCACAGTCCGACGCCCGGCTGCGGGTCGCGGCCGCCGGCTGACGAGGTCGGAGAGGGCGCGACCCGACTTCGACGCCGGGCGCGGCCGCGGGCGCTCAGCGCGGCTTGGACAGCGCCTGGGCGATCGCGCCGATCCGCGCCTGGCGCAGGGCCTCGCCGAGCGCGGGCCCGTCGAGCGGGGCGCCGTCGCGGCCCGGTCCGAGGTCGGCGGCCCGCACGGCGCGGGCGGCCGCGTGGGCGGCGAGCAGGGCCGGGCCCTGCGGGTAGGCGTCCTCGGCGGCGCCGCCGCGGCCGCGCTTGTCGGCCTCGCACACCGTGGCCAGCTGGGCGATCCGCTCGGGGCGGCGGTAGCCGTCGCAGCGCGCGATCAAGGCCTCGACGGTGGACGCGCGCAGTTCGTAGAACCGGTGCACGTTGAGGTGCTCGCGGCACGCGGCCTCGGCCAGCTGGCGGTGTTGCGCCGGAATGCGCAGGCGCTCGCACAGCGCGCGCAGCGGGGCGACGCCAGCGTGCTCGTGGTTGACGTGGCGCGGCAGCTGCGATGACGGGGTCAGCGCCTTGCCGAGGTCGTGGGTCAGCGCGGCGAAGCCGACGAGGTCGTCGCCCGGGGCCAGTCGCGCGGCCATGTCGCAGACCATCTCGACGTGCACGCCGGTGTCGACCTCGGGGTGGTACTCGGCGCGCTGCGGCACGCCGTACAGCGCGTCGACCTCGGGCAGCACCGCGGCCAGGGCGCCGGCGTCATGCAGCGTGCGCAGGAACGCCGACGGCGCCGCGCTGGCCAGCGCGCGGCGCAGCTCCTGCCACACGCGTTCGGGCACCAGGTCGGCGAGTTCGCCCGCGTCGACCATCGCGCGCATCAGCGCCATCGTGTCCGGCGCGACGGTGAAGCCCAGCGGCGCGAACCGCGCCATGAAGCGGCCGGCGCGCAGCACCCGCAGCGGGTCCTCGGCGAACGCCGGGCCGACGTGGCGCAGCACGCGGTCCTGCAGGTCGCGGTGGCCGCCGTACGGGTCGACCAGCGTGCCGTCGGGGGCCTGGGCGATCGCGTTGATCGTGAAGTCGCGGCGATGCAGGTCCTGCTCGAGCGTGACCGACGGATCGGCGTCGACGACGAAGCCGCGGTGGCCGCGCCCGCTTTTGCGCTCGGTCCGCGCCAGCGCGTACTCCTCGCCGCTGGCCGGGTGCAGGAACACCGGGAAATCGGCGCCGACCGCGCGGAAGCCCGCGGCCTCCATCGAGGCCTGGGTCTCGCCGACGACCACCCAGTCGCGGTCGCCCGGCGGCAGGCCGAGCAGGGCGTCGCGCACGGCGCCGCCGACGAGGTAGGTCTGCACGGGGTTGGGCCTCGAGGGTCGGGCCCGACAGCCTACCCAGTCGCGCGCGTGGCGTGTGTCGCGGCCGGCCCGCGGGGCGGGCTCAGCCGTCGAGGTAGGGGTTCCAGGTCTGGATGCCCTGGCCCGACTGCATCTGCTCGCGCGCCTCGCGCCGCTCGGCGTCGCGCTCGCTCCTCGTGCGGCACACGCGCTTGACGAAGGCGGTGCCGGTGCGGCGCTCGCGGGTGCACAGCGGTCGTTCGTCGGCGCCGGTTGTCGAGGCGACCGGTGCGTGGGGCACCGTGTCCGACCCGGCCGCAGGGGCCGTGGACGGCGCCGACGAGGCGGCGTTCGCGAGCGCCCAGGCGAGGACGGAGGTCATGGCGAGGCTGGGCATGCGGGCGGCTCGAGCGGTGGTGGCCCGAGTCTAGGTCGCGGCCGCGCCGCACGACCTTGCCGAACGTGGCCGCTCAGCGCGGCGCGTACTGCGCCAGCAGCGCGATGATGTCCTCGGCGCCGGCGTTGCGCCCGAGCGCGCGCGCGATCGGCGCGGCCTGGCCCGACACCCACACGCGCAGCTCGGCCTCCAGGTCGAAATGCCCGGCCGTCTCCAGCGCGAACATCGCGATGCTGCGGTACGGCACGCTGAGGAACTCGCTCTTGCGCCCGGTCACGCCCTGCTTGTCGACGAAGATCAGCCGGCGGTCGGTGAACACGATCAGGTCGCGGATTTCGCCGAACGCGCGCTGCACGGTCTCGCCCGGCGCCAGCAGCGGGCCGAGCGCCTCGTTGACCTGGTCGGTGGACTTCTCGCCGGCGTGGCCGAGCAGGGTGTCGAGCAGTCCCATGGCGATCTCCGGAAGGTCGGGCGGTGCGGGGGTGGCGGCTACGCGTCGCGGGCGATGCCGAGGATCTCGGGCAGCTTCGGCAGCACCGGGGTCGGCGTCAGGCCGAGCTTCGGCAGGCCGTTGTCGGCGCTGGTCGAGTCCAGCTGCAGCGAGCGCCAGTTGTCGCGGCTGATCGGCTTGCCCGGCAGGTGCTCGCCGACCTCGGCCTGCAGCTTGCCCAGGCCGGGCGGCAGCGGGATCACGAAGCGCGTGCGCCGGCGCGCGCGCGCGGTGAAGCGCACGATCTCGGCCAGCGACATCGTGTCCGGGCCGACCAGGTCGTAGACCTGGCCGATGGTCTTGTCGTCGACCAGCGCGCGTGCGAACGCGTCGGCGACGTCGCCGACCCACACCGGCTGGAACTTCGCGTCGGCGCGGCCGATCGGCAGCACCGGGGCGAGTTTCAGCAGCCCGTCGAAGCGGCAGAACAGGCCGTCGCCCGGCCCGGCGATCACCGACGGGCGGAAGATCGTCCAGTCCAGCTGCGACGCGCGCACGCGCTTGTCGGCTTCGCCGCGCGCCATCAGGTAGTGGCTGGCGCCGTCGGTCGCGTGCAGCGCGCTCATCTGCAGCAGCCGGCGCACGCGCATATCGCGCATCGCCTGGATCAGCGTTTCGGTCAGGCCGACGAACACCTGGCGGAAGCCGTCGCCGTCGTCGCCGCGCTCGTTGAGGATGCCGGTCAGGTTCACGACCGCGTCGGCGTCGTCGAGCACCGCGCGCAGGAACTGGCCGTCGGCGACGTCGCCTTCGATCACGCTCGCCCCGCGCGGCAGCTGCGCGCGGCGGCCGGCGTCGCCGCCGCGGCTGAGCACGGTCACGCGGTGGCCGTCGCCGAGCAGGCGCGCGGCTAGGTGGCGACCGACGAAGCCGGTGCCGCCGAGGATCAGGACGTGCTGTCGGGCCATGGGGTGTGCTTCAACGGCGGGTGGCGGGCCTGCCGGCGGCCGGCGCCGCCGCGGCGGGCGCGGTCGACGGCAGCGGGCAGCTGAAGCGCTTGCGCGGGCCATCGAGCCGGCCGCGCATGCGGTCGTCCAGTGTCACCGCGTCGCCGTTGAGGCGCCAGTCGTAGATCACGCTGAAGGCCAGCACCCGGGCGACGTAGTCGCGGGTTTCCTTGTAGCTGATCGTCTCGATCCAGAAGTCCGGGTCCATGCCCGGGCGCTGCGACTGCCAGCGGCCCAGCGGCGCGGGGCCGGCGTTGTAGCCGGCAATCGCGAAGTACGGCTGGCCGCCGTACTTGTCCATCAGCTGGCGCAGGTACGCGCTGCCGAGGGTGATGTTGGTGTCCGGGTCGTACAGGCTGTCGGCGCCGCCCCACGGCTGGCCGATCCCGCGCGCGACCTGGGCGCCGGTGGCGGGCAGGATCTGCATCAGCCCGAGCGCGTTCGCCGACGAGCGCGCGGTCGGGGTGAAGATGCTTTCGGCGCGGATCTCGGCCGCGACCCACGCCGGGTCGAGGCCATTGCGGCGCGCCTCGCGGCGGATGGTGTCGTCGTGGTGCAGCGGGAAGCGCAGCGGGTACAGGCGCAGTTCGTCCGGCCGCGGCTCGCCCGCCGGCGTCTTGCCAAGGGAGAACACGCCGCGGTCGAACCAGCCGTGCTGCTGCGCGACCTCGACGGCCATGCGCCGCTGCGCATCGTCGAAGCGCGCGAGCGCCTCGTCCCACTCGCGCACCGCCCAGCCGTTGCGCTGGATCCGGTACAGGCCGAGCGCGCGCACGATCGCCGGGTCGCGGGCGACCGCGGCCTTGGCTGCGGCGCTGTCGGCCGGCATCCACGGGCACAGCGCGTACGGCTGGTTCAGGCGGTCGGCGGCGAGGAAGCCGTGGAACTCGGGCTTGGTCGCGGCCTCGCGGTACAGCCGCTGCGCGGTCGCGCGGTCGCCGGCGCGCTCGGCCAGTCGCGCCTCGAAATACGTCCAGCGCGAGTCGGCGCGTTGCTTGGCGCCCATCCTGCGGATCGCGGCCAGCGCCGCCGGCCAGTCCGAGCGCGCCATCGCCTCGCGTGCGCGCCACTCGTGCAGGCGGTCGTCGTAGGACACGTCGGGTACGGCGTTGAGGCGGCGCGCGGAGTCCGGTTCGTACGACGCGACGGTCCACAGCGCGATCTCGTACAGCACGCGGCCGCGGTCCTGGTCGCCCATGCCGAGCGCCTGCGCGTACTGCGGCAGCTGCGCCTCGGCCGCCGCCGGCGCCGTCTTGGCCAGCTTGGCCAGCCCGTACGAGGCGATGCGGCGGCTGCGTTCGGTCTTCGGCCACGACAGCGCACGCGCATGCACCCCGTCGAGGAATGCGGCGTAGTCGTTGGCCAGCGCGGCGTCGTCGGGCGGCAGGCCGCGCGCGACGCTGCGGATCACCGCGGGCTGCCGCTCGGCGGCCGCCGCATCGATGCGTTCCCAGCGCAGCGCCGGGGTGAGACCGCCCGCCGCCGCCAGCGACGCGAACGTGGCGTCGCAGGTGGCCGACAGCGGCTTGCCGGCGCCGCGCCAGATCGCCTGCGCTTCGCCGATCCACGCCGCATCCGCCGGGGCCAGCGCGCGGCGCGCGTTGAGCTGGGCGCAGCGCAGCTCGGTCGACTTGATGCCCGGCCGCCACGCGGCCATCAGCGCCGCCCAGTCCTCGCGGCGCGACGCCGCGGCGAGCCACAGCTCGCGGAACGCGTCGCCGACGGCCTGGCGGTCGTGGCGCGCGAGGAAGGCCTCGGCGCGCGCGCGCGGCAGCGTGTCGATCTCGCGGCGCAGCGCGGCGTACTCGATCCAGCCGTAGAGCGGATGGCGGGTCAGGTCGGCGTTGGCGCCGGCGTCGAAGTCGCCACGCTCGGCCGCTTCGATCGCTGCGCGCACGCGCGGCAGTTGCGGGTCGGACGCGACCAGCGCGGTGGAGGTGGCGGGCGACTGCGCACGCGGCGACGACGGCACGCCCGTCTGCGCGAGCGCGCAGGGAGCGAAAGCGAACGTCAATGCGGCGAGTACGATGGCGTGGGGGCGGGTCATCGTCATGCGCCGGACTATAGCCCAGCGTCGATGAACGACCCGCGTGAAGAACGCCTGCCAGCGATGCGCCGCAATGCCCTGCGCGCCAAGCGCGGCGCGGGTTTGCGCACGGCGCGCGTGAAGGCGTGGCGCGTGCGGAGGCAGGAGTGGATCGATGATCGAGTGGCTGCTGTTCCTCGTGCTCGGCGCGATCGCCGGCGTGCTCGCCGGACTGCTCGGCGTCGGCGGCGGGCTCGTGCTCGTCGCCGCGCTGGCGTGGCTGCTGCCGCTGCTCGGTGTGCCCGCCGACGCGGCGATGCATGCCGCGCTCGCGAGCTCGCTGGCGAGCATCGTGCTGACCGCGGCGGCGTCGGCTCGCGCGCACGCCAAGCGCGGCAGCGTGCTGTGGCCGACGGTGGCGTGGATGGTGCCGGGGCTGCTGCTCGGCGGCTGGCTCGGCAGCGGCGTGGCGGTGCGTATCGACGGCGACGCGCTGCGCTGGATCGTCGCCGGCTACTGCGTGATCGCCGCGCTGCAGCTGCTGCTCGGCAAGGGCCGCGAGGGCCGGCCGGACGGACGCCCTGCGCCGAAGGGCCCGGGCATGGCCGCGGCCGGCGGCGTGATCGGAGCGGTGTCGGCCGTGGTCGGAATCGGCGGCGGCAGCATGACGGTGCCGCTGCTGGTCTCGCGCGGCGTCGCACCGGTGCGCGCGGTCGGGACCTCGTCCGCGTGCGGCGTGGCGATCGGGCTGGCCAGCGCGGTCGGCTACGCGCTGCATGCGCCGGCGGGCGCGCTGCCGGAGCACGCCGTCGGCTACGTCTACCTGCCGGCGGCGATCGGCGTGGCGATGGCGTCGGTGCTCGCCGCGCCGTTCGGCACCCGCCTCGCGCACCGGCTGCACGGCGACACCCTCAAGCGCGTGTTCGCGCTGTTCCTGCTCGCGGTCGCCGCCAGCCTCGCGTCCGGCGGCTGAGCCGCCCCCGCGCCCGGTCTAGCCGGGGCTGCGGGTCGACGCACCACCCGCCAAGGACCGCCCGGCGGGTCTCCCCGAACTGTGCCGAATGCCGCGCGGACCTTTGCCGCTTGTGGCCGCTTCACAATTTGTTTACAACCCGGTGACGCCGCTGGACAGGGGCTGCGGCGCGTGCGATCGCCCTAAAAACGACAATTCTTCACGGAGAGATGCAATGAACGTGCTGCGCCGCAAGACCCTGGCGAAAGCCATCCAGCTGTCGCTGCTGATCAGCCTGCCCGGCCTTGCCGCCGCGCAGGACGCCCCGGCCCCCGCCGCGGCCAACCCGCAGGCGACCACCCTCGACACCGTCACCGTCACCGGCAGCCGCATCAAGAAGGCCGAGGTCGAAGGCCAGGTGCCCGTGCGCACGCTGTCGCGCGAGGACATCGAGCGCACCGGCCTGACGTCGATCGGCGACGTCGTCCAGCAGATCACCGGTTCGGGCTCGGGCTTCAATCGCACGCGCAACGCCTCCGGCAACGACGGCTTCCCGTCCGACGGCGGCGGCACCGGCGCCGGCTCGACCACGGTCGACCTGCGCAACCTCGGCACCAAGCGCGTCCTCGTGCTGGTCGACGGCATGCGCTGGGTCAACGAATCCTCGGCCTCGGGCGTCGGCGCGGCGGTCGACCTCAACACCATCCCGCTCGCGATCGTCGAGCGCATCGAGGTCCTCGAAGACGGCGCCTCGTCGCTGTACGGTTCCGATGCGATCGCCGGCGTGGTCAACGTGATCACCCGCCGCAACTTCGACGGCGCGCAGATCACCCTCAACTACGGCCAGTACGAGCCGGGCGACGGCCAGTCCACCGGCGTCGACCTGGCCTGGGGCGGCCTGAGTGATCGCGCCAGCTGGTTCGTCGGCGCCAGCTACTACGACCAGGAGGAAGTCGCCTCCAAGGACCGCGCGCGCACCCGCGATCCGGTGTTCGGCACGGGCCTGGCGCTGGGCAGCTCGCGCGTGCCGGGCGGCCGCTTCCGCTTCGTCGACCCGCGCAACGGCGGGGCCTACGACCTGGTCACCGACCCGACCCTGAGCAACCCGACCTACACGCCGGGCCTGCCGAACTGCACGTCCGCCGGCGCCGACCGCGCCGACGGTTTCCGCTGCTGGCTCGCCTCGCGCGACGCGTTCAACTACGCGCCGTTCAACCTCACGCAGACGCCGTCCGAGCGCGCCGGCCTGTTCGGCCAGTTCCGCTTCGACGTCGCCGAGAACGTCAACTGGTATGCGCGCGCGCTGGTCAATCGCCGCGAGTCGCTGAACCAGGCCGCGCCGGAGCCGATCGACCTCGGGCCGGGCAGCGGCACCGCGTTCGCGTCGAACGTCGTCATCCCGGTGAACCACCCGTTCAATCCGTTCGGGTTCCAGCTCGATTCGAGCAACATCCTGACGATCCGCCGCCGCCCGACCGAAGGCGGTCCGCGCCTGTTCGGCCAGCAGGTCGACACGACGTACTTCGGCACCGGCCTGGAAGGTGCGTTCGACGTCGGCGCGCGCAGCTGGTTCTGGGACGTCAACGCGTCGTACAGCACCAACGAGGCCGAGCAGGAGAACCGCGGCAGCTACAACATCAAGAACATCGTCACCGCGCTCGGCGATCCGGCCGTGTGCGCCGCGACGGCCGGCTGCACGCCGCTGGACATCTTCGGCTTCAACACGATCACCCAGGAGATGCTGGCCTACATCAGCCCGGTGTTCCGGGACCGCAGCGAGAACACGCTGACCCAGGCGACGGCCAACCTGTCCGGTGACCTGTTCGACGGCTGGGCCGGCGCGGTGTCGTTCGCGACCGGCTACGAGTACCGCAAGTACGAAGGCTCCTACGATCCCGACCCGCAGACCGTGCGCGGCGAGTACAACGGCGTGCCGTCGCTGCCGACCAGCGGCGAGTACGACGTCAACGAGGTGTTCGTCGAGCTCAACGTGCCGCTGATGGCCGACTCGAGCTGGGGCAAGAAGCTCGAGCTCAACGTCGCCGGCCGCTACTCGGACTACTCGACCTTCGGCGGCGAGTTCGTGCCGAAGTACGGCCTGCGCTGGCAGGTGGCCGACGAGCTGATGCTGCGCGGCACGTTCGCCGAGGGCTTCCGCGCCCCGTCGATCGGCGAGCTGTACGGCCTGGGCACCCGCTTCGACGCGAACATCGTCGACCCGTGCCTCGGGTCGAACTACGCCGCCAACGCGGCCAACTGCGCGGCGCTGGGCGTCGCCCCGGGCCAGCCGCAGTTCGACCCGCAGATCAGCGTGGAGACCGGCGGCGTGGAAACGCTGGAGCCGGAGCGCTCGCAGAGCTTCTCGCTCGGCTTCGTCTGGACGCCGTCGCTGTTCGAGAACTCCGCCGTCGCGCGCCGCGTCGACATCGAGGGCACGTTCTACAAGCACCGCATCGAAGGCGCGATCCAGGCGCCGGATCCGCAGACCCAGCTCAACCTGTGCGTGCAGACGCTCGATCCGCAGTACTGCAACGGCATCGTCCGCAACGGCGCGACCGACCAGATCGAGTCGTTCTCGAACTTCCTGGCCAACTTCAACGTCATCAAGACGGACGGCTGGGACTTCGACGTGTTCTGGACGCTGCCGGAGAGCTCGCTGGGCGACTTCAAGGTCAGCTGGCAGAACTCGTGGGTCGGCAACTACGAGGCCGTCGGCGGCGACGGGTCGCGCCAGCCGCTCGCGGTCGGGCTGCTGGTCAGCGATCCGGTCACCCGCTCGATCCCGAAGTGGCAGTCCACCGGCACGCTGGAGTGGAACCTCAACAACTGGTCGGCCGCCTGGACCGCGCGCCACATCAGCGACCTCGTCGAGTCGTGCGGTGACGCCGCCGACTTCCCGATCTGCCGCAACAACCCGGCGCCGGGCCTGAACCGCCTGGGCAGCACGACGTTCCACGACGTGCAGGTCGGCTACAAGTTCGACTGGATGAAGGGCCTGCAGCTGCTGGTGGGCGCCAACAACGTGTTCGGCAAGGATCCGCCGGTGTGCCTGTCGTGCAACCTCAACAGCTTCGACGGGTCGACGTACGACCTGCCGGGCGGCGGCTTCTACTACGTGCGCGCCGACCTGCGGTTCTGATCGGGCGGCACTGGTCGGGCCGCTCTGATCGGGCGGCCCTGATCGGTCGGTTCTGATCGGTCGGTTCTGATCGGAGATTCCCGCGAGTAGACGAACGGCCGGTGGTCCTCCACCGGCCGTTCTCTTTTGTGCGAAGCGAGGCGCGGCGCGGGCACTCGCCCGGCCGCACGGTAACGGCGGCTACTGCAGCGCGGCGTCCGGCACGTCGAGCTGCAGCGACAGCGCCAGGTGGTCCGACAGCGCGGCCGGCATCGCCTTCATCTCCGAGCAGCGCAGGCCGTCGCCGATCAGGATGTGATCGATCGCGCGCTGAGGGCGCCAGCTCGGGAACGTCGGCACCACGTGCGACGGCGGCTGCAGCCGGGTGCGGTTGAACAGCGACTGCATCTCCGGCCGGTCGATCGCGCAGTTGAAGTCGCCCATCAGCACCGCGTTCGGGTGGTCGTGCAGCAGCTCGGCGATGAAGCTCAGCTGCGACGCGCGCGAGCCGGCACCGAGCGACAGGTGAGGTGCGCGACCGCGATCAGCAGGCCGGCGTCGCCGTCGCCGAAGCGTGCCATCAGCACGCCGCGGCCCTTGACCCGGCCCGGCAGCGAGTGGTCGATGACCTCGCGCGGCTCCAGCCGGCTCAGCAGGCCGTTGGCGCTGGACGCGACGCCGCCGACGCGGCGGTTCGGCTGGTGGGTCCAGTAATCGAAGCCGCCGCGCTGGGCGAGGTAGTGGGTCTGGTTGGTGAAGCCCGAGCGCAGGCTGCCCGGGTCGCTCTCGTTGAGGCCGACGATGTCGTGCTGGCCGGCGAGCTGCGCGATCAGGTCGAGGCTGCCGCGCTTGTTGCCGGCCGGCAGCACGTGCGACCAGCTGCGCGCGACGTAGTCGCTGTAGCCGCGCGTGCTGGAGCCGGCCTGGATGTTGGCGCTGAGCAGGCGAAGCCGGCGGCTGTCCTTCACGGGGGCGTTCGCGCTGCGGGCCGGCCGCCGGTCAGTTGCCGGCCGCCGCGCGCTCCTGGGCGACCAGGTGGTCGGTGATGCGCAGGTTGTCTTCGAGCGTCTTGCCGGTCACGCGGTACTTGCCGTTGACGACCAGCGTCGGGGTCGAGTCGACGCCGCTGCGGGTGATGAAGGCTTCGGCGCGCTTGAGCTTGGCGTCGACCGCGAAGCTCGACATGGTGCTGGCGAACTGCTGCGCGTCGGCACCGTGCTTGGCGTAGAACGCGGCGATCTGCTCGTTGGTCGGCACCGGCTGCACCGGCAGGCTGCGCTCGACGTGGATCGCGCGGAACATTGCGTCGTGGGTCTTCGACGCCAGGCCGAGCGTCTGCGCGGCGTAGTAGGCGCGCGCATACGGGGTCCAGTAGCCGCCGAACGGCGCCGCGACCGGGGTGAAGCGCACGTCGGCTGTCTGCTTGGCGCGCCACGCGTTGACCAGCGGCTCGAACGAGGCGCAGTGCGGGCAGGTGTAGCCGAACACCTCGACGACCTCGACCTGGCCGGCGGTCGGTTCGAGCGGCTGGCCGCCGGCGATCTCGACGTAATCGGTGCCGGCGACCGGGGCCGGGCCCTGCGGCGGGGTCGCCGTCGCGGCCGGGACGATCTCGGCCGGGGCGGGCGTCGCCGCGGTCGCGGCGTCGGCGGCCGGGGCGGCCGGGGTGGCGGTCGGCGCCGCCGGGGTGGCGGCGGTCGGGGCGGCGTCCTGCTGGCCCGTGCAGGCGGCGAGCGGCAGCAGGAGGGCGAACAGCAGGGCGGTCAGGGCCGGGCGATGCGTCATCGGAGAGGCTCCAGTGGGATGGGGTGTCGGGGGCGGCGCCGGGGCGCGCCCGCGCTTCGTGGCCGCCGAGGATACCGGCGGCGGCCGCAGCGCGGCGTGTGCGCGCGTCGCGCTTCAGCGACCGCGGCGGACGGCGCGCTCGCGCGCGACCAGCTGGCCGGCGACGCGCAAGGTGTCGTCGAGGGTCCGCGCGGTGACCCGGTACTTGCCGTTGATCACCAGCGTCGGCGTGCCGTCGACCCCGCTGCGCAGCGCGAACTCGCGCGCCGGCAGCAGTTTGGCGCCGGTCGCGTCCGACGCCATCGCCTGGCGCATCGCCGCGGCGTCGAGGCCGAGCGTGCCGTGGAACGCGGCAAGCTCGTCGATCGTCGGGTTGCGCGGCAGGGTGCGGTCATCGTGGATCGCGCGGAACGTCGCGGCGTGGGTCTTGGCCAGCGCGCCCTTGGCCTCCGCGGCGAAGTACGCGCGGGCCAGCGGATCGGCCGGGCTGCCGGGCAGCGGCAGGTAGGTGACGCGCACGTCCTTGGGCTGCTTGGCCTTCCATGCTTCGAGCTTGGGCGCGAAGTTGGCGCAGTGGTGGCACCAGTAGCCGAACACCTCAACCACTTCGATCTTGCCGGCCAGCGGCGCCAGCGGCTGGCCGTCGGCGATCAGCGCGTAGTCGACGCCCTCGACCGGCGCGGCGGCCGGCTGCGACGCGGCGGGCAGCGCCGCGGCGATCAGCGCGATCGCCATCACGAAGGACGGCAGGGGGCGGCGCAGGGACAGGCTCATCGGCGGCGGTTCCAGTCAGCGGTCGGGGCGGGGGCCGGATACGACAGCGCCGACCGCGTGGGGCACGGTCGGCGCTGCGTTGGAGCGTGGATCAAGCGTCAAGTGCGACCGCGCGCGGCGGCCGAAGTTCACGGCGTCGTGGCGTCCGGCGCGTCCGGGGTCGCGGTGGCCTCGGCGCCGGCGTCGGCGTCGGTCGCCGGCGCGGCCGGCTCGGTGGGAGCCGCTGCCGGCGCCGGAGCCGCGGCGGGTGCGGCGGCCGGGGCGACCGCGGCCACGTCGACGGCCGGGCGCGTGTGCAGGCCCTGCAGGTAGCTCGACAGCGAGCCGATCTCTTCGTCGGTCAACTGCTTGGCGACCGCGGCCATGACGTTGTACAGCGTCGGGTCCTTCAGCGTGGTCGTGCCGGCGCGGTACTCCTCGAGGCGGCGCTGGCTGTAGCCGGCTTGCTGGCCGGCGATCGCCGGGTAGGCCGGGCCCGGGTTGCCGGCGCCGTTCGGACCGTGGCAGGCCATGCAGGCCGGGATGCCGCGGGCCTTGTCGCCGGCGCGGAACAGGGTTTCGCCGACTTCGTAGAACTTCTTGCCGGCGTTCGGGCCGCTGGCGATCGCGCTGTCGTCGGCGACGCCGGCACCGGCCTTCTGGGTGGCGTAGTAAGCGCCGATGTCGCGCATGTCCTGCGCGCTCAGGGCCTGCGCGAACGGGTACATCACCGCGGCCATGCCGGTGTTGCGCTCGCCGCTCTTGAACAGCGCCAGCTGCTGGGCGATGTAGCGCTCGCTCTGGCCGGCGATGCGCGGGTACTGCGGATCGACCGAGTTGCCGTCCAGGCCGTGGCACGCGGCACAGGCGCCGGCCTTGGTCGCGCCGGCCTTGGCGTCGCCCCACACCACCGTCTCCGGCTTCGCGTCCAGCGGCACGGCTTCGACCGGCGCGGCCTCCGGCAGCGGCGTGACCGTGGTCTGGGCGAAGGCAACGGCGGCGACCGCAAGGGCGGCGATACCGACGAGGCCGTAGACGCGGGCGTGGCGCATGAGCAGGGCTCCGAACACTGAATGAGTCGATGGGGCAAACGGGGGGACGCCGCGCGGAACGGGCCCCGGAACCTTGGAATTATCGTCGCCCGGCCCCGGACGGGTCAACGCGGGCCCCCGCGCGGCCGGGCGCACAGGCGCGGCATGCGATGCTAGCGCGATGGCCAGCCCCCTGATCCGCGCCCACTACCTGATGTCGGCGCACAACCCGCGCCAGCTGCCGCCCGACGGCGGCTTCGAGGTCGCCTTCGCCGGCCGCTCGAACGCCGGCAAGTCCAGCGCGCTGAACGCGATCTGCCAGCAGAACGCGCTGGCCAAGGTCTCCAAGACCCCCGGCCGCACCCAGCAGCTGGTGTTCTTCGAGGTCGAGCCCGAGCGCTGCCTCGTCGATCTGCCCGGCTACGGCTACGCCAAGGTGCCCAAGGACCTGCAGGCGCACTGGCAGTCGTTCATCGACAGCTACTTCCGCACCCGCGAGGCGCTCAAGGGCCTGGTCGTGGTGATGGACATCCGCCACCCGCTGAAGGACTACGACCGGCAGATGCTGGCGTACGCGGTCGAGCGGGGCCTGCCGGCGCACGCGATCCTGACCAAGGCCGACAAGTTCGGCCGCGGCCAGCAGACCCAGGCGCTGATGGCGGTGCGGCGCGAGTTGCAGTCCGCTTATGGCGACACCGTCAGCGTGCAGACGTTCTCGGGCGAGTCCAAGCAGGGCGTGGACGAAGCGCGCGCGGTCATCGAGGGCTGGCTGGGCTACTGAGCCTGCGCGCGGCTAGACCTGCACGCCGAACAGCTTGCCGACGGCGGCCGCGGCCGCCATCGCCAGCGCGCCCCAGAACACCACCCGCAGCGCGCCGCGCAGCACCGGCGCGCCGCCGGCCCAGGCGGCGAGCGCCCCGGAGGCGAGCAGCGCGAGCAGGGTGACGACCGCGGTGGCCAGCTGCAGCTGGGCGGCCGGCGCCAGCAGCACCGCGCCGACTGGCAGCAGCGAGCCGACCGCGAACGCGGCCGCCGACGCCAGCGCCGCCTGCAGTGGCCGAGCGCGCAGCGCCTCGGTGATGCCGAGCTCGTCGCGCGCGTGCGTGGCGAGCGCGTCGTGCGCGGTCATCTGCGCGGCGACCTGGCGAGCCAGCGCGGGATCGAGGCCGCGTCGCTCGTAGATGCCGGCCAGCTCGGCCAGTTCGCTGTCGGGATCGGTCGCCAGCTCGCGCGTCTCGCGCGCGACGTCCGCCCGCTCGGTGTCGGCCTGCGACTGCACCGATACGTACTCGCCCGCCGCCATCGACATCGCGCCGGCGACGACGCCGGCCACGCCGGTCATCAGCACCGTGCGTGGTTCGGCGCCGCTCGCCGCAACGCCGACGACCAGGCCGGCCACCGACACGATGCCGTCGTTCGCGCCAAGCACGGCGGCGCGCAGCCAGCCGACGCGCTCGGCGCGGTGGTCCTCGGCATGCCATCGACGCATCGGAGTTCTCCTGCGAGGTGGACTCCTCCCATGGTGCGCCCGCCACCGCGCATGTGCACATACCGTGTCCGGTGGACGTACAGCGTTGCAGCGCCGGCGTTGTCCGGTCATCGCAGCGGACTACACTGCCGGCTCCCCGGCACCGACGCAGCGCGGCCGCCGTCCGGCCGCGCCGCCAGCGCGCGGCAACCCCCATCCCGAGGTGTGCGTGTCCGGTCCCAGCCAGGTCAAGGATGTTCCGATCGAGACCGGCGCCGCCGGCCGCGCGCAGCTGGTCGAGTACCTCGTCTCCGGCCAGCGCCCGCGCGCCGACTGGATGATCGGCACCGAGCACGAGAAGTTCGGCTTCCGGACCTCCGACCTGCGCCCGCCGGCGTTCGACGGCGAGCGCGGCATCGAGGCCGTGCTGAAGGGCCTGACGCAGTTCGGCTGGGCGCCGGTCGAGGAATCGGTCGACGGCAATCCGGCGCGGGTCATCGCGCTGACCCGCGGCATGGCGTCGGTATCGCTCGAGCCGGCCGGCCAGCTCGAGCTGTCCGGCGCGCCGCTGGCGACGCTGCACGAAACCTGCTGCGAGGCGTCGACGCACCTCACCGAAGTGCGCGCCGTCGCCGAGCCGATGGGGCTGGGCTTCCTCGGCATGGGCTTCCAGCCGAAGTGGCGCCGCGACGAGATGCCGTGGATGCCGAAGGGCCGCTACAAGATCATGCGCGAGTACATGCCGAAGGTCGGTTCGCTCGGCCTCGACATGATGACCCGCACCAGCACCGTGCAGGTCAACCTCGACGTCGCGTCCGAAGCGGACATGGTCAAGAAGTTCCGCGTGTCGCTGGCGCTGCAGCCGATCGCGACCGCGCTGTTCGCCGACTCGCCGTTCACTGAGGGCAAGCCGAACGGCTACCTGAGCTACCGCTCGCACATCTGGACCGACACCGACGCCGACCGCACCGGCCTGCTCGACTTCGTGTTCGAGGACGGCTTCGGCTACGAGCGCTACACCGACTACCTGCTCGACGTGCCGATGTACTTCGTCTACCGCGACGGCCGCTACATCGACGCGTCCGGCCAGTCGTTCCGCGACTACCTCGACGGCCGACTGCCCGCGTACCCGGGCCATCGGCCGACGCTGAAGGACTGGGCCGACCACACCACCACCGCGTTCCCGGAAGTGCGGCTGAAGAAGTACCTGGAGATGCGCGGCGCCGATTCGGGGCCGTGGAACCGCATCTGCGCGCTGTCGGCGTTCTGGGTCGGCCTGCTGTACGACGACGCGGCGCTCGACGCGGCGTGGGACCTGGTCCGCGACTTCACCCTCGCCGAGCGCCACGCGCTGCGCGACGGGGTGCCGCGGCATGCGTTCAAGCTGCCGTTCCGCGGCGGCACCGTGCTCGACCTGTCGCGGCGCGCGCTGGAGATCGCAGCGCACGGCCTGCAGCGCCGCGCGATCCTCAACGGCAACGGCGCCGACGAGTCGGTCTACCTGGTGCCGCTGATGGAGTTCGTCGAGGCCGGCATCACCCCGGCCGAACGCAAGCTCGAGCTGTTCCACGGCGCGTGGAACGGCAGCGTCGACCCGGTGTTCACCGAATTCGCGTACTGAGCGACGCGACCGCGCGACGCGCGGCGCGCGGTGCGCTAGAACCGCGACGCCACCAGCGGCGTGTCCGCCCACTGCCACGCGGTGGCCTGGCGTCGCTGGGTGTCGATCGCGCCGGCGCGGTCGCCGAGGGCGCGCTGCGCGCGCGCCAGCCCAGCCAGCGACCAGCCGTTCTCGGGAAGCGTCGCCAGGTCCTCGCGGTACACCGCGGCGGCCTCGGCCGGGCGCCCGGCCGCGAGCAGCGCCTCGCCGAGGTAGGGCCGCACCGGCAGCGGCCAGTCGGCCGGCTCGGTGTAGTTCAGCGCGTCCTCGGCCGTCGCGGCGGCGCGCAGCGCGGCCAGGCCGGCCGCGGTGTCGCCGCGCGCGAGCGCGAGCTCGCCGCGCAGCATCGGCTCGGCCACCGCGAGCACGCCTTCGGCGGTGTTGACGCCGAACACGGTCTTCGCGATCGCCGGATCCGCGCGCAGCGCCTGCAGCGCGGCCAGCTCCGACGCGGCCGCGTCGAGCTGCCGCGCGCGCACGTCGGCCATCCCGCGGGCGAAGTGCCACACCGCGCGCGGATAGGGCTGCGTCGCCGGCGCCGCGGCCTGCGCGCGGATCGCATCCCACTGGCCGAACCGCACCTGCGTGTACAGCGGCGCGACGACGAACTGCTGCATGAAGGCGAGCGTGTCGAGCTGCTGGAGGTCGGCGCGCCGCGCGGTCTGTTCGGCCGCGCGCGTGGCCAGCGTGCGCGAGCCGTGCAGCCCGGCCGACAGCGCGGCGAAGTGCCAGTTGTGCGGCACGTAGCCCAGCGGGTAGACGCCGTTGGTGCCGCGGCACACCGCGAGGAAGGCCTCGTCGGCCGTGCTGGCGGCGAAGTTGGCCAGCGTCGCGTCGTGGTAGCGCCCGGTGCGCAGGTAGACGTGCGCGGGCATGTGCACCAGGTGGCCGGAGCCGGGCGCGAGTTCGGCCAGCCGGTCGGCGTGCACCGTCGCGCGCCCCGGCGTGCGCGAGGCCTCGACCGCGTGGATGTAGTAGTGGATCGCGCCGATGTGCCGCGGGTTGCGCGCGAGCACGCCCTCGAGCGCGGCGACGATCTGCGGCGTGCGCCCGGTCGGCTCGCCGTCGCGCGACCAGTACGACCACGGCGCCAGGTCCATCATCGCCTCGGCATACAGCGCGCCGATGTCGTCGTCCTCGGGGAAGCGGCGGGCGGCCTCGGCCATCGCGTCGGCGTAGGCGACGTCGAGCGGCGTACGGTCGGCGGGCGCGGGATCGGCATAGCGCGCGACCAGCGCTCGGATCAGCGCGTGGTCGGCCGGGCGGGCGCTGCCCGACAGCGCCTCGGCGCGGCGCGCCAGCCGCGTCGCCTCCGGCGCGAGCGCGGCGTCCATCGGCAGGTTGATGTTCGGCCCGAGCACCAGCGCCTGGCCCCACACGCACATCGCGCAGGCCGGATCGAGCCGCGCGGCCTCGGCGAAAGCGCGGCCGGCGGCCTCGTGGTTGAAGCCGTACGCCAGCCGCAGGCCCTGGTCGAAATACCGCTGCGCGGCCGGGACCGGCGTGCCGATGTCGCGCTGCAGGCTGCCGAACGTCTCGAACAGCGGCGGCGAGGACGCGCTGCGCGGTTCCTGCGGGGGCGCGGCGCAGGCGGCCAGGGCCAGGCCTGCCGCGACGGCAACGAGGACGCTCGAGGGGGATTTCACGACGGGGCTCCGCGGACCGATCGCCCGGGGGGGGCATCTACCGGGGCGAACGCCAACGCGGGCCGCGGCAGGCCACGCGCGGGATCACCGCCTCAGGTGAGGACGTGGCGCGCGATGCGGAACCGGCCGGCTTCGGTGGTCGCACCGGCCGCCGCCACGGAGAGCGGCGCCGACAGCATCGGCCCGTCGACGACCAGCGTGTGGAACTCGCCGTTCTCGCCACACGGGTCCACCCCGTCCGGCAGAGCGGCGAGCAGCGCGCGGTCGAACGCGCGACCGGCAAACGCCGGGTCGAGGCGCGTCGTGTCGACGCTGCTGATCAGCGCGCGCAGCCCGCCGTCGATCATCTTCTGCGCGAGCGCGGCGGTGTCGCGGCCGAACAGCGGGAAGTGCGCGGTCCAGCCCAGCCGCGCGCACAGCGCCGTCCGCCAGTCGCGGATGTCGGCCAGGAACAGGTCGCCGAACGCGACGTCGGCCAGCCCTGGCACCAGCGCGCGCGCCTGCGCCAGGCCGACGGCGAACGCGTCGGTGTAGGCGTCGTTGCCGGCGCCGGCGGGCAGCGGCACGGTCACCAGCGGGCGGCCGGTCAGCGCCGCCTGCGCGCGCAGCACCGCGCCGTCGATGCCCTGCATCGGGACGTGCCCGTCGCCGGCGTCGACGGTCGTCAGCAGCGCGACGACCTCGACGTCGGCGCGCGCGTCGAGCTCGTGCAGCGCCCACGCCGAGTCCTTGCCGCCGCTCCACGACAGCAGGA
This sequence comes from Cognatilysobacter tabacisoli, assembly GCF_003586305.1. Classification (GTDB taxonomy): domain Bacteria; phylum Pseudomonadota; class Gammaproteobacteria; order Xanthomonadales; family Xanthomonadaceae; genus Cognatilysobacter_A; species Cognatilysobacter_A tabacisoli. The sequence continues at coordinate 64,216 of NZ_QXJI01000004.1, forward strand.
TCGGCGTGCGCGGTGGCGTGGCGGTGCTGTCGGCGACGGTGGCCATCGGCTCGCGACGCTAGCACGTGGCGCCGCCGGCGCCGGCCGCGACGCCCGCTCGCCGCGGCGCTTCACCGCGGGCTAGCGGGCGCAGGCCGATCGTTGCAGACGCAACTTCCGCGTGGCCATTTGTTGCAGTGCGGTAGGCTCCGCGCATGGGCCCCCTCGACCTCCCCGTGACCCCTTCCGATCCCGCTGCCACTGCCCATCCGATCGCCGCGGGCGAGGCCTCGCCGCGCGCGCTCGACCGCGACGCCACCGACGCGCTGCTGCGCGAGGACGTCAAGCGCCTCGGCACCCTGGTCGGCGAGATCCTCGCCGAGCAGCGCGGCGCGCGCTTCCTCGACGAGGTCGAACGCGTGCGCCGCGCGGCGATCCAGCGGCGCGAGTCCGGCGCGCCGGTCGAGGACCTCGCGCAGGCGCTGGCCGGGGTCGAGCTAGAGCATGCCAGCGACCTCGTCCGCGCGTTCGCGACCTACTTCCAGGCGGTCAACCTTGCCGAGCGCGTGCACCGCATCCGCCGCCGCCGCGAGCACGAGCGCGGCAACCACGGTGCCCAGCCCGGCGGCCTGCGCGACGTGCTCGGCGCGCTCGCGGCCGACGGCGTGCCGGCCGGCGAACTCGCCGCGCTGCTGCCGCGGCTGTCGATCGAGCCGGTGTTCACCGCACACCCGACCGAGGCCGTGCGCCGCGCGCTGCTCGACAAGGAAGCGCAGATGGTCCGCTGCCTGGTCGACGACATCGACCGCACGCGCACGCCGCCGGAGCGCCGGGCCGATGCCGAGCGCATCCGCTTCGCGCTGACCGCCGGCTGGCAGACCGCCGAGGCGTCGCCGGTGCGGCCGAGCGTCGCCGACGAGTTCGAGCACGTCAGCTTCTACCTGTCCGACGTGCTGTACCGGGTGCTGCCGGTCTACCACGAGATCTTCGAGGACGCGCTGCGCGAGGCCTATGCCGGCGCGGTGCCCGCGCAGGGCGACGTGCTGCGCTTCGGCAGCTGGGTCGGCGGCGACATGGACGGCAACCCGAACGTCGGCGCCGACACGATCGCGCACACGCTGGCCGGCCAGCGCGCGCAGGTGCTGGCCGCGTACCGGCGCGACCTGCGCCAGCTCGCGGAACTGCTGACCCAGTCGCTGACGCGGGTGCGCGTGTCGGGCGCAGTGCTCGCGCGGATCGAGGAGTACCGCGCGCTGCTGCCGAAGGCATCGGCGCGACTGAAGCCGCGCCACGCCGACATGCCGTACCGCACCCTGCTGGCGCTCGCGTCGGCGCGGCTCGGCGCCACCGAGCGCGACGAGGACGCTGCGTACCCGGATGCGGACGCGTTCGTCGCCGACCTGGTGCTGGTCGAGGCCAGCCTGCGCGAGCACCACGGCGAGCACGCCGGCGCGTTCGCGGTGCGCCGCCTGCTGCGGCGCGCGCGCTGCTTCGGCTTTCACCTCGCCACACTCGACCTGCGCCAGGACTCGGGTACCCACGACGCCGCGCTCGCCGCGCTGCTCGACGACCCGGACTGGGCGTCGCGGCCGGCGGACGCGCGCGCCGCGCGGCTGCACGCGCTTCTGGCTTCGCCCGCTTCGCCGCCGGCGGGGACGGACGCGCCGCCGCTGCAGTCCACGCTCGCGGTGTTCGCCACCGTCGCGCAGCTGCGCCCGCGCTATGGCGAGCGCGCGTTCGGGCCCTACATCGTGTCGATGAGCCGCAGCGCGGCAGACGCGCTCGCAGTGCTGGCGCTGGCCCGGGTCGGCGGCTGCGCCGACCGTGCCGGTCGCGTGCCGCTCGACGTCGCGCCGCTGTTCGAAACCGTCGACGACCTCGATGCGGCCGCCGACACGCTGCGCGCGCTGTTCGCCGACCCGGTCTACCGCGCGCACCTCGCCGCGCGCGGCGACCGCCAGGTGGTGATGCTCGGCTACTCCGACAGCGCCAAGGACGGCGGGCTGATCGCGTCGCGCTGGTCGCTGCAGCGCACGCAGGTCGCGCTGACCGCGCTCGCGCAGGAAAGCAGCGTGCGGATCGCGTTCTTCCACGGCCGCGGCGGCTCGATCAGCCGCGGCGGCAGCAAGACCGAGCGCGCGGTGATCGCCGCGCCGCGCGGCTCGGTGGACGGCAGCCTGCGCCTCACCGAGCAGGGCGAGGTGATCCACCGCAAGTACGGCATCCGCGCGATCGCGCTGCGCAACCTGGAGCAGGCGACCGGCGCGGTGCTGCGCGCCTCGCTGCGGCCGCGCCCGCCGGAGCCGCGCGAGGACGGTTGGCGCGCGCTGGCGACGGCGCTCGCGCTCGATTCGCGCGCGCACTACCGCGCGCTGGTCCATGAGCACCCGGAGTTCCCGGCCTACTTCCGCGCGGCGACGCCGATCGACGTGATCGAACGGCTGCGGATCGGCTCGCGCCCGGCCAAGCGCGGCGGCGCCGGCGACGTGCAGTCGCTGCGCGCGATCCCGTGGGTGTTCGCGTGGTCGCAGAACCGCTCCGGCCTGACCGCGTGGTACGGCGTCGGCACCGCGCTCGCCGGCGCGCTTGAGCGCCACGGCCGCGACGCGCTCGCCGAGATGGCGCGCGACTGGGCGTGGTTCGGCACCCTGGTAGACGACGTCGAGATGGTGCTTGCCAAGTCAGACCCCGACATCTTCGCGCGCTACTCGCGGCTGGCCGGGCCGCTGCATCCGCGGTTTCACCCGGGGCTGGCCGACGAGTTCGCGCGGACCCGCGACGCGGTGCTGGCGATCAAGGGCAGCGCCGAACTGCTCGACGGCGACCCTCGGCTGCGCCAGTCGATCCGACTGCGCAACCCGTACGTCGATCCGATCAGCGTGCTGCAGGTCGACCTGCTCGCGCGCTGGCGCGCGGCCGACCGCCCCGACGGCGCGCTACTGGACTCGCTGATCGCCACCGTCAACGGCATCGCCGCGGGCGTGCAGAACACCGGCTGATCCCGGCGCGGCGCGCCCGCGCCGCCGACGCCGCTGCGGAGCGCCTGTCGTCATTCCCTTGGGGCGGCCCGATTCGCTGCGCCAAGCACGGCTGCGCATCGCTCATATACTATGGCCCAGTATAGGTCGCCGGGCCGCCGCGATGCCGCACACCCCGCAGGAAAAGAAGCGCGTGCTCACACGCGTCCGCCGCATCCGCGGCCAGGCCGACGCGCTTGGACGCGCGCTCGAGGCCGGCGCCGACTGCGGCGCGGTGCTGCAGCAGATCGCGGCGATCCGCGGCGCGGTCAACGGCCTGATGGCCGAAGTGATGGAGGCGCACATCCGCGAGGAGTTCGGCCAGCCCGCGACGACCGACCGACAGCGCGCCGCGCGCGTGCGCGAGATGACCGCGCTGGTGCGCTCGTACCTGAAGTGACTGCGCCGCGCGGGGCGCAACCCCACCGTCCACCCGATTCCACTTGCAGGAGCATTCCATGAAGAGTCGCGCCGCCGTTGCCTTCGCCGCCGGCCAGCCGCTGCAGATCGTCGAGATCGACGTCGAGCCGCCGCGCAAGGGCGAAGTGCTGGTCCGCATCACCCACACCGGCGTCTGCCACACCGATGCGTTCACGCTCAGCGGCGAGGACCCGGAAGGCCTGTTCCCGGTCGTGCTCGGGCACGAAGGCGCGGGCATCGTGGTGGAGGTCGGCGAGGGCGTCACCAGCGTGCAGCCCGGCGACCACGTGATCCCGCTGTACACCGCCGAGTGCGGCCAGTGCCTGTTCTGCACCAGCGGCAAGACCAACCTGTGCGTCGCCGTGCGCGCGACCCAGGGCAAGGGCGTGATGCCCGACGGCAGCTCGCGCTTCTCGTACAACGGCCAGCCGCTGTACCACTACATGGGCTGCTCCACGTTCAGCGAATACACCGTCGTCGCCGAGGTCTCGCTGGCCAAGGTCAACCCGGACGCGAACCCCGAGCACGTGTGCCTGCTCGGCTGCGGCGTCACCACCGGCATCGGGGCCGTGCACAACACCGCCAAGGTGCAGGCGGGCGATTCAGTCGCCGTGTTCGGCCTCGGCGGCATCGGCCTGGCGGTGATCCAGGGCGCGCGCCAGGCCAAGGCGGGGCGGATCATCGCGGTCGACACCAACCCGGGCAAGTTCGAGCTCGCGCGGCAGATGGGCGCGACCGACTGCGTCAATCCGAAGGACCACGACCGGCCGATCCAGCAGGTGATCGTCGAGATGACCGGCTGGGGCGTCGACCACTCGTTCGAGTGCATCGGCAATGTCCACGTGATGCGCGCCGCGCTCGAGTGCGCGCACCGCGGCTGGGGCCAGTCGGTGATCATCGGCGTGGCCGGCGCCGGCCAGGAGATCTCGACGCGGCCGTTCCAGCTGGTCACCGGGCGCAAGTGGATGGGCACCGCGTTCGGCGGGGTCAAGGGGCGCTCGCAGCTGCCCGGCATGGTCGAGGACGCGATGCGCGGCGACATCGAGCTGGCGCCGTTCGTGACCCACACGATGCCGCTGGACGGCATCAACGAGGCCTTCGACCTGATGCACGAAGGCAAGTCGATCCGTTCGGTCATCCACTACTGAGGCCGGCGATGGAGCGGATCGAACACCGTGCCTGCTTCGGCGGCTGGCAGGACGTGTGGCAGCACGAGTCAACGGTGCTCGGCTGCGCCATGCGCGTCGGCGTGTACCTGCCGCCGCAGGCCGCCGACGCGCGCTGCCCGGTGCTGTACTGGCTGTCGGGTCTGACGTGCACCGAGCAGAACTTCATCACCAAGGCCGGCGCGCAGCGCTACGCGGCCGAGCACGGGATCATCCTGGTCGCGCCGGACACCAGCCCGCGCGGCCCCGGCGTGGCCGATGCGGACGGTTACGACCTCGGGCTCGGCGCGGGTTTCTACGTCAACGCGACGCAGGCGCCGTGGTCGACGCACTACCGCATGCACGACTACGTCGCCGATGAGCTGCCGGCGCTGGTGGAGGCGCGCTTCCCGGCGAGCGACGCGCGCGCGATCAGCGGGCATTCGATGGGCGGCCACGGCGCGCTGGTGGTCGCGCTGCGCCACCCGGGCCGCTACCGCAGCGTGTCGGCGTTCGCGCCGATCGTCGCGCCGTCGCAGGTGCCGTGGGGGCGCAAGGCGTTCGCCGCGTACCTCGGCGACGACGTCGAGGCGTGGCGCGCGTACGACGCGTGCGAGCTCGTCGGCACGGCGCGCGAGCGCCTGCCGCTGCGCGTCGACCAGGGCGGTGCCGACGAGTTCCTCGCCGAGCAGCTGCGCCCGGACCTGCTGCGCGCGGCCTGCGAGCGCGCCGGCCACCCGCTCGACCTGCGCGTGCACCCGGGCTACGACCACAGCTACTACTTCATCGCCAGCTTCGTCGGCGAGCACATCGCGCACCACGCGGCGGCGCTGCGCGACGGGTCGGGTTCAGGCACGGCGCGCTAGGGCTGCGCTCGCCGCGCGACGAGGTCGCGCCGGTCCGTCGAAACCGCGGCGGCGACGACGTCGCGGCAGGAGTTCCGACCATCGCAGCGGAACGAGTCACCGGGCGGACCATACCTAAGCGGTGGAATCCGACTGGAGCTGCGTCGCATTCAGATAAATGACCGCGGGGCCGCGACGCACGACTTCCACCAACCGTGCGCGCGTTCCCGGTTCATGCAGGGCGGCGCCACGACCATGCGCCCTCGGATCGTCGCGCGGTTGCGGCGATCGGGTGCGATGCAGGGACGTGTCAGCGGGCCGGGGAGGCCCGTTTCGATCGTCCTGCGGGATCGGTCGGGCACCGGCCGGACGGCCATGCCCGTTCCACTCCCAGGTGCCCCCCCATGCCAATGACCCGCGCGTTTCGCCACGCAGGCCGTGCTTCAAACGTAACCTCTGCAAACCCCGGCGCCGCCGCCCGCGCCGTCTCCTCCGCTTATCTCTCCCGCGCATCGCGGCTGAAGGCCGCCGCGCTGCTGACGCTCGGCGCCGTCGCCAGCGTTACGTCCGCGCAGGCCGCGCTGCCGACCACCGGCGAGCAGCGCACCGCGGTGCTGCTGGTCAACTTCCAGGACGACACCTCGCGCCCGATCACGCCGACCGACGCGCGCGCGATGGTGTTCGGCCAGGTCAGCGACTTCTACTGGGAAGCGTCGTATGGCAAGACGTTCCTTAGCGGCGACGTGCACGGCTGGTTCACGATCCCGGTCAGCCGCGGCACCTGCGACACCGCGCTGTTCGCGCGCGAGGCCGACCGCCTCGCGCTGGCCGCCGGAGTCGACGTCAATGCGTTCGACCGCGTGGTCTACGTGATGCCCGACAACGTGTGCAGCGGCGCCGGCTACAACTCCGGCGCCGACACCCTGCCGGCGCGCACGTGGCTGCTCAGCAACAACCTGTCGACGCGGCTGTTCGCGCACGAGATGGGACACAACTTCAGCCTGCTGCACTCGCAGTCGCTGGACTGCGGCGCGACCGTGCTCGGCGGCACGTGCACGGCGTCGAGCTACGGCGACCCGGCCGACACGATGGGCGGCGGTGCGACCCCGCACTTCAACGCGGTGCACAAGGACAAGCTCGGCTGGTTCGCCGGCGGCCCCGCGATCGCGACGGTGACCGCGAGCGGGCGCCACGTGCTCGCGCCCTATGCGACCAACGCCGCTGGCACCAAGGCCCTGCGCGTTCCGCGCGGCACCGATCCGGCGACCGGCCTGCCGCGCTACTACTACCTCGAGTACCGCCAGCCGGTCGACTTCGACACCGTGCTCGGCGGCATCGGCAACCTCACCGGCGGCGTGCAGGTGCGGCTCGGCGGCCCCGAGCAGGCGCCCGAACTGCTCGACATGACGCCCGGCAGCGTCACCACCTCGTCGTACGACGACTTCCGCGACAGCGCTCTGGCGGCCGGACGCAGCTATGTCGACAGCGCGGCCGGCGTCACGATCACCGTCGTGTCCGCCGACGCCAACGGCGCGGTGGTCGACGTGAGCGTGCCCGGCGGCGGCGCCGCCACCTGCGTGCGCAGCGCGCCGACGGTGTCGCTGGCCGGCGCGACGATCGCGGCCGGCGGCAGCGCCACGCTGCCGGTGTCGATCACCAACCGCGACGCGAGCGCGTGCGCGGCCACCACGTTCACCCTCGCGCGCAGCGTGCCGACCGGCTGGGGCGGCACCCTCGGTGCGGCCAGCGTCACGCTGAGTCCCGGCGCCAGCGCGTCGACCACGCTCGCCGTGGCCGCCCCGACGAGCGCCGCCGCGGGCAGCTACGGCGTCGGCGTCGGCGCCGGCAGCGCGATCGGCAGCGCGCACACCGCCAACGCCGCGGCGACCGTCACCGTCGGCGCGGCGGGCACGCTCGCCGGCAGCGTCAGCACTGGCAAGTCGACCTACCTGCGCGGCGAGACCGCGACGTTCGCCGCGACCGTCACCAGCGGCGGCAGTCCGGTCGCCGGCGCGGCGGTGAAGTTCACCGTCACCGCGCCCGGCGGCGTGGCGACGACGCTGTCGGCCACCACCGGCAGCGACGGCATCGCGCGCGCGTCGCTGAAGCTCGGCAAGGCCAAGTCGGCGATCGGCAGCTACGCGCTGCGCGCCGACGCGACCGCCGCCGCCGGCAGCGCGACATCGACGTCCGCGTTCTCGGTCCGTTGACGGCCCCCTGCGCGACGCAAAAAGAAGGGCGGACCGCTTCCGGTCCGCCCCGCGGGGGAGGCGTGCGGCCCGGCGACGCGCCAGGCCGCACGGGTGGGTCAGTCCGTCAGTCGTCGCATGACGGACACGTCGGGCACAGCTTGCACGTCGCGCTCTTGGGCAGTGCGTCGAACGACACGTTGTTGATCTTGCCGCGGCCGCTGGCCGTGACCGTGTCGGTGTACTGCGCCAGGCCCGGATCGGTCTGGTTCTCGTCCGGCGCGGTCGGCGTGTAGCAGCGCGACACGGTGTAGGTGTCGCCGGCGCTGCCGAGCGGTGCGAGCGTCAGGCCGCCTTCGGGCAGCAGGTTGCCGATCTTGTCGTCGCTCAGGCTGTCGATGATCATCCGCTGGTTGCTCGTGGTGCTCTGCAGCGTGATGTCGACGCACACCTGCGGCGCGTACCCGTTGGTCGGGTCGAGCACGACCGAGCGATCACCCGCGGCGTACAGCGTGTTCGGGTTTTCTTCGGTGCCCGGGTCGCCCTGGCAGAACTTGGTCAGCTTCAGGCCGGTGTCGAGGTCGAGCAGGCAGACCGCCGCCTGCGCATCCGACTCGGTGTCGCTGTCGGTGACGTCGGCCGTGCCGCCGTCGGTCGCACTGGACCGCACGCTCACCGCGTTCTTGAACGGATTGACGTCGGTCACGCACAGCATGTCGACCGTCATCGACGCACCCGCGGCCAGCTCATCGGCCACCGTCACGTAGGTGCTGCTGTTCGGGAACAGGATGCCGTCCGCCGGGACCGACGGGGCGCCGGTGCCGCCGCTGATGGCGCTGATCGCGCAGACCTTGCCGGCCGCCACCGCGTCGTCGCGCAGCGCGACGTCGTAGATCTTGCCGAAGCCGTCGTTGGTCACGGTGACGGTGTGCTTGGTCTGGAACGTCTCGTTGATCGGGTCCACCGTCGGGCTGACGTTCTCCTCGACCACGCAGACCTTCTCGACGTCGACCGAGCACAGCGAGAAGTCGCCGAGCGCGAAGTCCTTCAGCTCCGCAGTCTCCGAGTGCGAGCTGCGCGTCTCGGCCATGAAGCTGGAGAAGCACACTTCGCCAACCAGCGCGGTGATGTCGATGCCGGCCTCGAAGAAGCTCTGCTCCGGGAACACGTTGTCGGCGCCGGACTTCGGCGTGTACGCCCACGGCGACGGAATCGCGTTGGGGTTCGACGTGGCGCACGCGGTGTCGTCGTCGGTGCACACGGTCAGGCCGTTGGAGCTGTCGAACACCAGCTCGTTGAGCGGACCGTGGCTGCCGCCGCTGCCGACCCACTCGAAGATCTGCACTTCGCTGAGCGCGCCGCCGTTGACGTAGTCGATCTGCACGAGCACGTCGCCGATCGCGTGCTCGCCGGTGAACGTGCCGCCAGGCGCCATGCCGACGTCGTTCTGGAAGAACCAGAACCCGAGCGCGGCGTCGCCGGAATTGGCGAAGCGGTCGGCGCCGAAGTAGATGACGAGGTGCTCGTGTACGCCGGCCGGGTGGCCGGGGAAGTCGCCGCCGGGGAAGCCGCCGACCGGGTAGGCCTTGGCGTAGGCGTTGGTGATGTTGTCCTTGTCGGGGGTGACCTTGGACGCCTTGTACTCCCAGGTGCTGATCAGGTCGATGTCCTTGTTGCTCCCGGCCCAGGCCGAGGTTTCCTTGCCGCCGGCGAGGTTCGGGCCGTCGGCCACGAACACCTCGCCGTCGCCGGTGACCGGGGTGCCCGGGAAGGCCGCGATCTCGAAGACGTTGTTCCAGTCGTCGTCGGCGGTCTGGCGCACGGCGTCGGCGTCGAGTTCGAACGGGGCGGACGGCTGGTGGACAGCCAGTGCGTTGGTGAGGATCGCGGCTCCACCGATGACGGCGCCGAGGGCAAGGCCCAGGGCGGCGATCGGCCAGCGGGGTCGGGTCCGGGTGCCGGTGGTAGTGGCCATGGCAGGACTCCAGGGAACAGGTGGGGGAGGGTTTGCACGCGCGCCGGGTGGATGGCCCGAGGGGGCGGCGCCGGCAGCCTGCGCCCGCCCGCGCGCGCCGGGAATCGCTCCGGAGGGTTACGTCGCGCGGGTTACGGCCGGCGTGTCCGGTGTTCGCACGCGCCCGCGTTGACCTCCCTACCGGCGTACAGGGCGCCGCCCCCGGGGACGACGCATAGGGGTGCCGTGATGTCCGCAATGGCGATAGTGGCAATTGGCAGCGACCGGGCGTGGCGGGCCCGGCTCGAGCGCATGCTCGCGCTGCGCGGCGAAGTGAACTGGCGCGGCAGCTTCGATCCCGATGCCCTGCGCGGCGGACGCGTGCCGCACCAGGCGCTGTGGCTGGTCGACGGCGACGACCCGATCGTCGACCGCGCCTGCGAGCACCTGCGCGGGCCCGAGCCGGCGCGGCTGTACTTCTACCGGACCCCGGACGCGGTCGCGCTGCGGCGCTGCGCGCAGGTCGGCGGCAGCGGCTGCCTCGACAAGCAGGCCGCCCCGGACGTGGTGCTGCGCGCGCTGCGGGCGGTCGGCAACGGCCTGTTCGCGGTCGACCCGACCCTGCTGCTCGACGCGCTGGCGCGGCAGGTCGCGCCGCCGGCCCCGGCCGCGCCGATCCCGGCCGCGGTGCCGCACGACCGCTGGCCGCAGCTGACCGAACGCCAGCGCGAGATCGTGCACTGGGCGTCGCAGGGCCTGAGCAACAAGCAGATCGGGCGCCGGCTCGGGATCAGCCCGGAGACGGTCAAGACCCACCTGCACCACGTGTTCGAGCGCGAGGGGATCAGCGGGCGCATGGCCCTGGTCGCGGCGCACCGCAACGAGACGGACGGCGCAGTCGCCTAGGCAACCGACCGAGCGACATGGCGCAAACGTCCGCCGCGGCTACGCGGCGGTGACGTCGCGCAGCTCCCAGCCGCTGCCGGCCAGCATCCGCAGCCGGTGCTTCAGCACCGTGCCCGGCAGCGAGCTGATCACGACCAGGTTGATGTGCAGGTCGCGCTGCTGGCCGGTGACGGTCGCGGCCGGGTCGGTCGCGCCGAGCGCCGGGTCGACCGCGTCGGGATCGTCCTGCCGCGCGCGCCAGCGCTCGAACAGCCCGTCGCTGCGCAGCGCCTGTTCGAGCTGCTCGGCAAAGCCGTCCGCGCCCTGCGCGGTGAACGACAGCGCCGGCTCGGTGCCGCGCGCGCGGGTGCCGTCGGGCAGGGTGATGTAGTAGCGGGTGGCCATCGGCGCTCCTGTGCGGTGCGGCCCGGGCGGGCGCGGGAGGGGCCACCAGCGTCGCGATTTCCCCATTCAGACAAAGTGAACGCGCCCGCGGTGTGCGGGCGCGTCCGGGTGCCGCACGGCGATGGCGGCGCGTCAGTCGAGGTGGACGTGCGCCGCGCCGCCCTTCGGGCAGTGGCAGACCGCGGTCGGGCCGAACTCGAGGCCGAACGTCTGGCCGTCGCGGTGGCGCTGCCAGTAAAAGTTCGGCGCCGCCTCGCCGCGGTGGCCGATCTCGGCCATGTCCGCGTCGACGTCGAACAGGCGGCCGTCGACCATCACGTAGCGGGTGTCGATCGTCGCGCGGATGTTCTTCAGCGGGTTGCTGTTGAGCACGACCAGGTCGGCCTGCTTGCCCGGCTCGATCGAACCGAGCTGCTTGCCGAGGCCAAGCAGGTCGGCGCCGTCGATCGTGGCCGCGCGCAGCGCCTCGAAGTTGCTGAAGCCGCCCTGGACCAGGCTCCACGTTTCCCAGTTCGGGCTCAGGCCCTGCAGCTGGCCGTGGCCGCCGGTCTGGATGCGCACGCCGGCGTCGCGCAGCTTCTTGGCCGCCTTGGCCACCTCGATGTGCCAGTAGTCCCAGTCCGGCGCGGTCTCGCGGCGCACGCTGCGCGCATCGAGCGTTTCGCGCGGGAAGAAGCGGTTGAGCTTCGGGTCCTCCCACACGTTGTCGCGCGAATACCACCAGTACTCGCCGGACAGGCCGCCGTAGCTGACGACCAGCGTCGGCGTGTTGCGCACGTCGGTCTGCGACCACAACCCGATGACGTCCTTGTACAGCGGCGCGACCGGGATGTTGTGCTCGATCGACGTGACGCCGTCGAGGATCATCGTCATGTTGTGGTGGAACGTGCTGCCGCCTTCCTCGACGACGAGCATGCCAAGCTCGCGCGCGGCGGTGTTGATCTGCTGGCGCTGGTCGCGGCGCGGCTGGTTGTAGCTCTTGACCGAGAACGCGCCGTTGGCCTTCATCCGGCGCAGGTGGCTGCGCGCGTCGTCGAGCGAGTTGACCACCGCCTTGAAGTCGCCGTCGGCGCCGTACAGGATCGTGCCGGTCGAGAACACGCGCGGGCCGACCATCCTGCCGGCCTTCTGCAGCTCGGCCTCGGAGAACACGAACTCGGTCGTCGCGGACGGGTCGTGCATCGTGGTCACGCCGAACGCCAGGTTGGTGTAGTACGCCCAGTTCTGCTGCGGCACCACGCCCTGGCCGAAGTGCGCCGCGTGCGCGTGCGCATCGACGTAGCCGGGCACGATGGTCTTGCCGGCGGCGTCGATCACGTGCGCGCCGGCCGGCACCGCGACGTCGGCGCCGACCGCCTCGATGACGTCGCCGCGCACGACGACCGTGCCGCGCTCGATCACGTCCTGTGCGTTCTCGGCGTCGCGCATCGTGACGATGCGCGCGTTGGTGAACGCGACCAGGCCCTTCGGCGCGTCGACCGGCACGGTCAGGCCGACCGCGATGCCGCCATCGTTGCTCGGCTTCGGCAGCTCCTTCGGCGCGCCGGGCAGGAATGCGAACGCCTGGCTCAGCTCGCGCGAGAAGTAGCGGTCGCCGACCATCCAGTTCAGCGACTTCGAATCGGCCGACCAGTGCAGGTAGCTGCCGACGTCGGCGGTGACGCGGGTCACCGGCAGCGCCTTCATCTCGCGGCTCAGCTCGATCGCCTTGCCGGTCGGCGCCATCGGCGCGACGTAGGCGTTGAACAGCTCGGTGAACGCCACCCACTTGCCGTCCGGCGACACGCTGACGCCGTCGACGTACTTGAGGTCGAACACCTCGCGCGGCTCCTCGCCATTGAGGCCGACCGACATCAGCTTCTTCTTCAGCCCGCCGCCGGTCAGGTACATCACCCGCTTGCCGTCGGCGCTGAACTGCGGCGCCTCGCCCTCGAGCGCGACGCGCACCGGCGTGCCGCCGTCGGCCGGCATCACGTAGATGCCGCGGTCGTTCGACCACATCGAGCCGGTCAGCCCGCCGCCGCCGCTCTTGGCGTAGACGATGCGGCGCCCGTCCGGCGAGAAGCGCGGGCCGTAGTAGAAGCCCTTCTCCTGGGTCAGGCGCTTGCCCATCCCGCCGCCGCCGGCGTCGCGCACGTAGATCGCGCCCATGCCCGCGTCGGACCAGGTCGTGTACAGCAGCTTGCGGCCGTCGGCGCTGAAGCTGGGCTGGTACTCGTACACGCCGTCGTTCGAGGTCAGCCGCTCGGGCCGGCCGTCGGGCAGGCGCTTGCGCCACAGCTGGCCGACCGCGTGGAACACCAGCGTGTTGCCGTCGGCGCTGGTGGCGACGTCGCGGATCATCTTCGGGGCGAACGTGCCCTCGTCGATCGTCTGCTCGAAGCGCAGCGGCGCGGTCACGGTCTGCTCGACCTGCGCGGTGAACGGCACGTTGCTGGCCTGCCCGCTGGCCATGTCGACGCGCCACAGCTTGCCCTGCGCCCACACGACGACCGACTTCGAGTCCGGGGTCCAGTCGTAGTTCGCGTACGGGCCGAAGATCGCCCACGCCTCCTGCTGGTCGTGCGACAGGCCGTCCCACACCGCGCGGGTGCGGCCGCTGGCGAGATCGAGCACGTGCAGCACCGACTTCTCGCGGATGCGCTTGATGAAGGCCAGCGACTTGCCGTCCGGCGACGGCTGCGGGCGCACCGCGCCGCCGGGCGTGGCGACCAGCGTGTCGATGCGGCCGCTCTCGCGGTCGAGCCGCTTGAGCGCGTAGATCACGCCGTGCGGGTTCTTGTTGTACTGGAACGTCGGGCCCGGGCTGACGTCCTCGGAGAAATACACGTAGCGCCCGTCGGGCGACACGGCCGGTTCGCCGAGGTCCTGCTGGTCGTTCTTCTGCTTGGTCAGCTGCAGCCCGCCGCCGCCGGAGGCGTGGAACAGCCACAGCTCGCCGGCGCCGAGCGAGCGCTCGCCGGTGAAGTGCTTGCGGCCGATCAGGTACTGGCCATCGGGCGTCCACGCCGGGTTGTTGAGCAGGCGGAAGTCTTCCTTGGTCACCTGGATCGCGTTGCTGCCGTCGGCGTTCATCCCGCCGACCGGCACGCGCCACAGGTTGTTGCCGCCGCCGCGGTCGGAGGTGAAGGCCAGTTCGCGTCCGTCGGGCGAGAAGCGCGGCTGCACGTCCCACGCCGGGCCGGTTGTCACGCGCGTCGCCGCGCCGCCGCCGATCGGCAGGCGGTACAGGTCGCCGAGCAGCGAGAACGCGATCTCGCGGCCGTCCGGCGAGACGTCGACGTCCATCCACGTGCCCTCGTCGGTGTCGAAGCGCACGGTCTTGGTCGGGCCGTGGGCGGCGTTGACGTCCCACTTGGCCTCGTCCTTCGCGGCGCCCGGCGCGGTGCGGCCCTTGGCCGTCTGCGGGTCGGCCTTGGCCGGGTCGAGGCCCGCCGGGTCGAGCGCGTCCTGTTCGAGCTGGCTCTTGTCCGGCGCGTCCTTCGCCTGGGGGGCGGGCTGCGGCGCCGGCTGCGGCGCGGGCGGGTTCTGGGCGGCAGCGGGCAGCGACAGGGCGCTGGCCAGCGCGAGGGCCAGCAGACGGCGGTCGAGGATCATGGCAAAACCCCTGGAAGCGGTGCGGAAGTGGTGCGAACGGACAGGCAAGCGCCGCAGCCTAGCGCGCGCGGCGGCCCGCGGCTCTAGGCGGAAAGTCCTGTGTGCGCGGCCGGGCGTCGCGGTTTGCGGGGCGTGGCGTGCGGCGCAGCGGGGCGGGGCGGGGACGTGGCGCGCGTCCCGGCGCGCCGGCACGGCTCAGGCCGCGAACTTGTTGCCTTCGGCCGCGAAGCCGACTACCACCGCGCCCTTGCCGACGTTGACCATGCCGGTGAGGCTCATCACCGACTCGAACAGCTCGATGTTGTTGGCCGCGCACGCGTCGCGCAGCGTGGTGTAGCCGGGCAGCGCGCGCATGTCGTCGAGCTCGCCGCCGTAGCTGATGCACATCGTCGGGGTCAGCAGCTCGCGCTGCTCGACGCGCTTGGCGGCGTGCTCGAACACCTTCTGCACCGCCGGCTCGAAGCCCTTGATCTTGGCGACCGGCCCGGTCTCGCCGCGGTAGCCGTGCAGCACCGGCTTGATGTCCAGCGCGGTGCCGAGCGCCGCGCTGAGCAGGCTGACGCTGCGGTCGCCCTTGGTGCGCGCGCGGTTGCGAATGTAGTACAGGTCCGGCGGCACCAGGTAGCCGTGCGTGTGCATCGCCAGGTTCTCCAGCCGCGCGCGGATCTTCGGCGCGCCTTCGCCGGCCGCGCGCAGGCGCACGGCCTCGACCGCGGTCACGCCCTGGGCGGCGAACAGGTTCTGGGTGTCGATCACGCGCAGCGCGAACGGCGTGTCGTGGCCGGCGGCGGCGCGGATCGGCCGGTAGTCGTTGAGGATCGCGAAGCTGGCCTGCTGCGCGTTGTCGAAGATCGGGCTGCGCGTCTTGGTGATCGTCATGCAGAACACGTAGTCGTAGTCGATCACCAGCCGCTGCAGGAACAGGTCCTGGATCTGCTGCACGGTGAACGGCATCGTCTCGGCCTCGGCGCCGCGCGTGGCGACGTGCGAATGCAGGAACTGCAGCGTCGCCTGCTCGTCGCGGTGGTCGGCCAGCACCGCTTCGCCGATGCGCACGGTGATCGGCAGCACGGTGATGTCGTTCTGCTGCAGGTACGACAGCGGCAGGTCGCAGGCGGAGTCGACGACGAGACCGATGCGCATGGTGCCTCCGGGGCGGAATCAAGTAATTGCACTAAAGCATAGTCGCGAGCGTGACGGCGAGCACATTGCGACCGCAGCAATTCACGCGCCCGGGCGCGTGGGCGTCCCCGCCCCGCGCGGCCTCAGGCGCGCCGCACCCCCACTGGCAGCGCCGCCGCGCGGCCCATCTCGCCGCGGTCGAGCAGGCCCGGGTCGGCCAGCGCGGCAACCGCCAGGTCGTGCGCGTCGTTGCCCCACAGCAGCGCGTCGCCGATCGCCAGCGTCGGCACGCCGAACACGCCGGCAGCGAGCGCGGCGTCGGTGTTCGCGCGCAGCGCCTGCTTGGCGGCGTCGCCGCCGATCGCGTCGAGCGGCACGCCGAGCGCGTCGGCCAGCGGCGCCAGCGCCTCGACGCTGCCGGCCTCGCGCCCATCGCGCCAGATCCAGTCGAAGATCGCGCCAATCGCGTCCGGCGTGATGCTGGCGGCCACGCACAGGCGCAGCGCGTGCAGCGAGTTGAACGGATGCGCGGGCGGAAAGCGCAGCGCGACGCCCTCGGCCTGCGCGCGCCACAGCACGTGGCGGTAGGTGAACTCGCGCTTGCGCTCGATCTCGGCCGGGCCCTTGTGCGCCATCGACGCCAGCACCGCGCCGAACACGATCGGCACCGGCTCGATCGCGTGTTCGGCCAGCAGCGGCCGCAGCTTCTGCCACTGCAGGTACGAGAACGGCGAGATGAAGTCGAAGTACCAGCGGGGGTGGGGCATGGCGGGCGCCTGGCTCGGGTGGGTGGGCCAGCTTGCCCCGGTCGGAGCCGCGCCGGCGAGTGCCGACCGCGGCGGCCCGGGTTGTGGCACCTTGGCGCGGGGCCGGACCGTACCGGCCCGAACGGGGGCGGGACGCATGAGGCCGACGTGGCTGCTGCTGATCGCGCTGGCGCTGGGCGCCACGACCGTGCCTGCGCGCGCCGCGGACGGCGAGCCCGGCCGCGTGCCGATCACCCGCGTCGACCGTCTGGCGACCGCCGCGCCCGAGGGCGACGCCGCCACGGCCGCGGCCGCATTGCGCGCCGCGCCCGAGTCCGCCTGGTCCAGCACCGGCAGCGCGAGCCAGCTCGGCGGCGCGGTCGACGGCGCCGGCTGGTGGCGCGTGCACCCCGGCGCCGGCGACGGCCCGCTCGAGCTGCTCGTCTACCACGCCTTCAGCGCCGAACTGGCGGTGTTCGCGCCGCCGGACTACCGCCCGCAGCGCGCGTCGATCTTCGACCGCAGCGGCAACACCGGCCATTCGCGCCGCACGCTGGCGTTCGACCTGCCCGAGCCGGGTCCGGTCTACGTCCACGCGCGCGGCGTGCGCTACCCGCTGCAGCTGGCGGTGATGGACAGCGACGCCCACCACGCAGAGGACCACCGCCACGTGCGCGTGCTGTGGATGAGCGTCGGCCTGCTGTTCGGCATCGCGGTCGTCGTGCTGCTGTTCTGGTCGCGGCTGCGCGAGCGCATGTACCTGCTGTTCTCGGCCAGCGTCGCGCTGCAGCTGCTGTACGTGCTGATGGCGTATGGCGACGCCTACACGCTGTCCGGCATCGACCGGCTGGCGCGGTTCGGCGTCGAGGGGATCTGGTTCGTCGCGACGCTGTCGACGTTGGTGACGGTGCTGTTCCTGCTCGACTTCGCCGCGCTGCGCACCGGCTCGCCGTGGCTGGCGCGCGCGCTGTGGCTGGTCGGCGTGCTCGCGCCGGCGCTGCTGCTGGTGCTGCTGGTGTCGCCGCTGCCGAGCGACAAGTCGTGGTTCCCGCCGGTCGGCAACGGCCTGCTGCTGCTGGCCAACGCGCTGGCGATCGTCACCCTGCTGCGGGTGTGGCTGCGCGGCGGGCGCTACGCCGGCTACGTGCTGATCGGCTGGGTGCCGCTGGTCGCGGTGTCGACCGCGCGCGCGCTGCAGCTCAGCGCCGGCGTGCCGCTGGCGCCGTGGCTCGAGTACGGCCTGCCGGTGATGCAGGTGTTCGCGGCGATGGTGCTGCTGCTCGGCCTGGCCGACCGCATGCTGACGTTCCGCCGGGAGCGCGACGCCGCGCAGGCCGACGCCGACCACGACGCGCTGACCGGCGTGCTCAACCGAGGCGGCCTGCTGCGCCAGCTCGACCGCGCGCTGCTCGACGCGCGGCGCGAGCGGCTGCCGCTGTCGGTGCTGTTCCTCGACCTGGACCACTTCAAGCAGGTCAACGACACCTGGGGCCACCCGGTCGGCGACGACTGCCTGCGCCGCGTCACCGAGGTCGTGCGCGGGCAGGCCGACGGCGAAGGCGGGCAGGTGCTGGGCCGGATCGGCGGCGAGGAGTTCGTGCTGCTGCTGCCGCGCCACGGCCGCCGCCACGCGCGCGACATCGCCGAGCGGATCCGGCTCGAGGTCGTCGAGGCGTGCCGGCAGGTGCGCGAGGCGCCGGTCGCGCTGACGCTCAGCGTCGGCGTGGCCGAGGCGCGGCCCGACGACACCGTCGCCGCGCTGCTCGAGCGCGCCGACGCGGCGATGTACCGGGCCAAGGGCGAGGGCCGCAACCGCGTGGTCGTGGTCGACGACGCGCCGGCCTGAGGCCCGGCGCCGGTCATGAAAAAGCCCGCCCCGCGTGCGCGGGACGGGCTCGGGGGTCGCGTCGCGGGCGTCTGCTAGCGGCCGTCGCCGGCCGGGTACGCGCGCGGCAGCGGGCCTTCCCCGCGCAGGTAGCGGTCGCGCAGTTCGGTCTGGCGGCTGCGCATCGGCACCGCGCGGCCGTCCATCCACACCTGCACCGCGACGGCGTTGACCTCGAGCGGGTCGCCGCTCCACAGCACCAGGTCGGCGCGCTTGCCCGGCGCGATCGTGCCGAGCGTTCCGGCCACGCCGAATGCCTCGGCCGGCACGCGCGTGAGCCCGGCCAGGCCATCGGCCCACGGCAGCCCCGCGGCGACCGCGTTGCCGGCCAGCTGGCGGACCTTGCGCGCGTTGTGCGAGGCGTCGCCGCGCTGGCTGAAGCCGACGTCGACGCCGGCGGCGCGCAGCCGCGCGGCGTTGTCCATCGACGCGCCGAGCGAGTCGAAGTCCGACGGCAGGTTCGCCAGCGGATCGACGAACACCGGCACCTTCGCCGCAGCCAGCTGCGGGGCGAGCTTCCACGCCTCGGCGCCGCCGGAGATCGCGATGCGCACGTTGTGGCGCTGCGACCAGCGCAGCAGCTGGCGGATGTCGGCCGCGCGGTTGACGCCGACCATCACCCGGCCGCCACCGCCGATGTACTTGGCCAGCGTGGCGCGCCCGGCAGGCGTCAGCAGCGCGGCGTTGGCGTCGGGCGAGATCCGCCCGCGGACCTCGTCGATCAGCTGGTCGAGGATCATCCACTGCGCCGCACGCGAACTGCCGGTCAGGCCCGACGCGTCCGCGCCGAGGTCGACGAACAGCACGCGCGGGCCGATCGGGTCGGGGCTGCCGTCGAGCCGAACCAGCCCGCCCTGGCCGGCGACGATCGAGCCGCCGCTGCCGGTGCCGGCGCCGAGCAGGGTCCAGCCGATGCCCTCGATCCGGTTGACCGGGATCAGCACCGACTCGGGGTTGAACGCGAGCGTGACGTCGAACTCCGGACGCACGGTCATCTGCTTGGTCTCGGCGCCGAGCGAAACGGCCGCATCGACGGTCTCGCGCACGCCGGACACCTCCTCGATGCCGATGCCGGTGACGCCGCCGAACAGCGTCGGTGTCAGCGCGCGGCCCTGCGCGTCGACGACCTGCGCGTTGGCCGGCGCGGCCAGGCCGCGCCCGACCGCGCGGACGGTGCCGCCGCTGACCAGCACGTCGGCGTTGTCGAGCGTGCCCTGCGGGCCGGCGGTGTGCACGGTGGCGTTGCGGATCAGCAGGCTGTTCGACGGCGCGTCCTGGGCCGGCGCGCCGAGGCTGCACGCGGCCAGCACCGCGGCGGCGAGGGTGGAGCGCAGCACGCGGCTCATCGCACGCCTCCCTGGCCGTTGTCCTGGCCGAGGAGGAAGTCCGAGGTCGGCTGGCGCGAGCGGTCGGCGCGGTCGAACACGCGCGCGCCGTCGACGTACACCTGCTCGGCCTTCGCGTAGACGCTGAACGGATTGCCGCTCCACACCACGACGTCGGCCATCTTGCCGGCCTCGAGCGTGCCGGTGCGGTCGAGCACGCCGAGCGACTTGGCCGCGTTCGACGTGACCCAGCGGATCGCCCGCTCCGGCGCGATCTCCATGCCGGCCAGCCGCGCGTGCGCCATCACCTTGGCGGCCTCCTGGTTGAGCCGCTGGATGCCTTCCTCCGAATCCGAATGCACGATCGCGCAGCCGTTGGCCGGGCGGTCGACCAGCGCGATGTTCTCCTGGATGCCGTCGAAGGCCTCCATCTTGAAGCCCCACCAGTCGGCCCACAGCGCGCCGCAGGTGCCCTCGGCGGCGAGCCGGTCGGCGAGCTTGTACGCCTCGACGCCGTGGTGGAACGCGGCGACCTTGAACCCGAACTCCCGGGCCAGGTCGAGCATCACCGCCATCTCGTCGGCGCGGTAGCAGTGGATGTGCACCTGGATGTCGCCGTTGATCGCGCCGGCCAGCGTGTCGAGCTTGAGGTCGCGCTTGCCGCCGGTGTCCTTGTCGCTGTCGGCGCTGCCGTTGGACGCCGACTGCCACCAGCGGCGCTTCGGCGGCTCGGACTTCTTCGGTGCGTTCTTGCGCAGGTACTCGCTGGCGTCGATGAACGCCGCGCGGTAGCCGGCGACGTTGCCCATGCGCGTCGACGGGCCGGCCTTCTGGCCGTACACGCGCTTGGGGTTCTCGCCGCAGGCCATCTTCAGGCCCCACGGCGCGCCGGGGAACTTCATCGCCTGGTAGGTCGTCGCCGGCACGTTCTTCAGCGTGACGCCGCGGCCGCCGATCAGGTTGGCCGAGCCGGGCAGCACCTGCAGCGAGGTGACGCCGCCGGCCAGCGCGGTCGCGAAGCCCGGGTCCTGCGGCCACACCGAGTGTTCGGCCCACACCGCCGCGGTCACCGGCGAGGTCGCCTCGTTGCCATCGCTGTGCGCGTTGACGCCGGGGCTGGCGTACACGCCCAGGTGCGAATGCACGTCGATCAGGCCCGGGGTCACCCACTTGCCGCTGCCGTCGACGCGGATCGCGTCGGCGGGCGCGTCAAGGTTGGCGCCGACCGCGACGATCGCGCCGTCGCGCATCAGCACGTCGGCGTTGTCGAGCCGGCCGCCGTTGCCGTCGAGCACGGTCGCGCGCTGGATCAGCACCGGCGCGGACGGGATCGCGCGGTAGGTGCTGGCGTACGGGTCCTGGGTGAAGCGCGACGGCGCGGACGAGGTCGCGGGCGCGGCGTGCGCGGCGCTGGCGAGCAGCGCCAGGCCGGCGCCGGCCAGTAGCGGTCTGAACATTGGGTTCCCCTGGAAGCGGTGCACGAAGTGGCGCAAAGGACAGCCGTCCCACCGTAGCCCGCGGCTCGCGCACGCGCCAACCCTGACCAAGGTCATGGGTCGGTGCGAGAATGCCGTCGGTGGCGCGGTTCGCGCGGGGCCGCGCACGGCGCGGCGCGCGACGCCGCCCCCTCGACGGCGCCCGCTGCAGCCCAGCGGCGGCGTGGCCGCCACGGCGGTCCGCCAGCCCGCATGGCCGCGGACGCGCGGCGCGTATGGCCCAGGCCGCGCATCGCGATGGCGTCGATTCGATAGGAACTTTCGATAGCCGCATTCGACTCCCGCCGTCGCCCGCGCGCCGGCGCCCCTGACCCCGACGCGCGCCCGGCGCGCGCCCACCGAGACCCCCGCATGAAGGACAAGGAACAGATCGTCGCCAACTGGCTGCCGCGCTACACCGGCGTGCCGCTCGACCAGTTCGGCAAGCACGTGCTGCTGACCAATTTCGGCGGCTACCTGCACGTGTTCTCGCGGCTGACCGGCGCGCCGGTGGTCGGCCTCGACCGGCCGATGCCGAGCGCCACCGCCGACGGCATCACGATGATCAACTTCGGCATGGGCAGCCCGAACGCGGCCACGCTGATGGACCTGCTGTCGGCCATCTCGCCCGAGGCGGTGCTGTTCCTCGGCAAGTGCGGCGGGCTCAAGCGCAAGAACCAGCTCGGCGACCTGATCCTGCCGATCGCGGCGATCCGCGGCGAGGGCACCAGCGACGACTACCTGCCGCCGCAGGTGCCGGCGCTGCCGGCGTTCGCGCTGCAGCGCGCGGTGTCGACGATGATCCGCGACCTCGGCCACGACTACTGGACCGGCACCGTGTACACGACCAACCGGCGCGTGTGGGAACACGACGAGGCCTTCAAGGAGCGGCTGCGCGCGATGCGCTGCATGGCGATCGACATGGAGACGGCCACGGTGTTCGCCGCCGGCTTCGCCAACCGCATCCCGTGCGGTGCGCTGCTGCTGGTGTCCGACCAGCCGATGATCCCGGAGGGCGTGAAGACCGAGGCCTCCGACGCGCGCGTCAGTGCCGACTACGTCGACAACCACATCCAGGTCGGCATCGAGGCGCTGCGGCTGATCCGCCGCCACGGCAAGTCGGTGCGCCACCTGCGCTTCGACGAATAGCCGGCGCCGGCCGGGGCGTGCCCGCGGTCGCAGCGGGTGCGCCGCCGGCGTCGTACCCTGTGGGTCCCGGCACGCGCGGAGCCCGCCATGGCCACCCAGACCGTTTCCGGCAGCTGCCACTGCGGCGCCGTCCGCTTCGAGGCCGACCTCGACCTCACCGCGGCCACCGGCAAGTGCAACTGCTCGATGTGCACCAAGACGCGCTACTGGGTCGCGTTCCTGAAGCCGGACGCGTTCCGCCTGCTGACCGACGAGGCCGCGCTGTCGGACTACACGTTCGGCCGCCACGCCACGCACTGGCCGTTCTGCCGCACCTGCGGCGTGCGGCCGTTCCTGCGCGGGCACCTGGCCGAACTGGGCGGCGACTACGTGTCGATCAACCTGGCCTGCATCGACGACCTCGATGCCGACACCCTGGCCGCGCTGCCGGTTCGCTACGCGGACGGGCGCCACGACAACTGGCACGCGCCGCCGGCGGTCGTCGGCCACCTGTGAACCGGGTCGGCGACCGGCGTCGCGACCCCTGAGAAGCGCAACCGCCACACTGGCGGCCGGGCTAGGGAGGACATGGGCATGGAACAGGGAGGCTGGAACGAGGCGGTGTTCCTGCTGCTGGGCGCGGCGCTGACGTGGGCGTTCTATTTCGTCCAGCGCCGGGTCGAGCGGCGCGGCGACGTCGACGCGATCGAGCGCCACCAGAAGCTGCTGGCGCTGAAGCAGGGGCTGGACGGCGCCAACGTCGACCTCGACGAGCTGCGCCGGTTCGAGCGGCGGCTGATCGGCAAGGCCGAGGTCGCCGTGCGCCTGGCCGACGACTACTTCACCCGCGCCGAACAGGTGGCGCGCGACAGCGACGACGCACGGATCAGCCAGACCGAAATGAACCAGCAGGCCGCCACCCGCTTCGAACGCGTCGACCGCCGGCTCGATGCGCTGGTCGTGCACCTGCGCCGCCAGCTCGACGCCGGCAACCGGGCGACGTTCGACGAGGCGCACCGCGCCTGGCTGCGGTTCCGCGAGTGCTACGCGCGCTTCATCTCGCAGTCGTACTCGACCGGCTCGATCCGCCCGCTGATCCACGCGGTCACGCTGGAAAGCATCACCGCCGCGTGGACGACCGAGCTGGAGACCCAGCTCGGCGACGAATCGCTGGGCGAGGACTGAGCCGATGACGAACCTGCAGCCGCACGAGGTGATCGGGTTCTGGCGCGACGCCGGGCCGGGGCGCTGGTTCGCCACCGACGCGGCGTTCGACGCGGCCTGCGCGCGCTTCGTCGACGCCCACCACGCCGCGGCGCGGCGCGAGCTGGACGGCTGGCTCGCCAGCGCCGACGGCGCGCTGGCCCTGGTGCTGCTGCTCGACCAGATCCCGCGCAACGTGTTCCGCGGCAGCGCGCACGCGTTCGCGACCGATCCGCTGGCGCTGCGCTTCGCCGCGCACGCGGTCGACGCCGGCTTCGACACCGCGGTCGACCCGGCGCTGCGGGTGTTCCTGTACCTGCCGTTCGAGCACAGCGAGGCGCTCGACGACCAGCAGCGCGCGGTGATGCTGACCGGGGCAATGGCCGCGGCCGATCCGGGCGAGGCGGCGGCGATGTACGCCGACTACGCGCGACGGCACCGCGACGTGATCGAGCGCTTCGGCCGCTTC
Source organism: Cognatilysobacter tabacisoli (assembly GCF_003586305.1). Taxonomy (GTDB): domain Bacteria; phylum Pseudomonadota; class Gammaproteobacteria; order Xanthomonadales; family Xanthomonadaceae; genus Cognatilysobacter_A; species Cognatilysobacter_A tabacisoli. Next base: position 88,005 of record NZ_QXJI01000004.1, read on the forward strand.
CCGCACCGCAACCGCGCGCTCGGCCGCGACAGCACGCCGGACGAGCAGGCCTACCTCGACGCCGGCGGCGGCTTCTAGCGGCAGAAAACCGTCGCCGCGGCGATCCGCGGCGCGCGACGCGTCACACCGCTTCGGCGCGCACCAGCCACACCTCGCCGCGGCGCGTGCGCGGCAGCCCGCTGAGCAGCGCGAACAGGGGCGCCAGCAGGCGCACGCCCCAGCCGAGCTTGCGCACCCGACGGAACGGACTCGACACGGCGCGTTCGGCGCGGATCGCGAAGCCGGCCTCGCGCAGCGCCTGCTCGAGCACCCACGGGCTCAGCGGCGTGATGTGGCCCTGCTCGCGGTAGTCGACGTCGCGGAACCACTGGAACTGCCCCTGCCGCAGGAACAGCGCCTGCGACACCGGGTTGGCGATGTTCGGCGTCGACAGCACCAGCTGGCCGCCGGCGGGCAGCAGCGCGCGGATCTGCCGCAGCGTGTGCCGCGGGTTCTCCAGGTGCTCGATGATCTCCAGCGCCATCACCGCGTCGAAGCCGCCGGGCCACTGCGCGGCGAAGCCGCCGTTGAGGTCGGCCGCGACGAACGCGATCGCGTCGGGCTTGAAGCTCTCGGCGAACAGGTCGCTGGCCGTCACCGCGAAGCCGGCATCGTGCAGGCGCAGCGACATCGCCCCGCTGCCGGCGCCGAACTCGAGCACGCGCGCGCCCGGCGCGGCGGCCTCGGCCAGCAGCGCCGCGGCGGCCTCGTGCAGTCCCGGCGCGGCGTAGATCGGCAGGCCGCGGTACTCGCGCATGCGCCGGCCGTCGAAGCCGGTGCGGAAGCTGTCGGCGCGCCCGGCGACGAGCGCGTCGGCCGAGGGGGCGGACGCGGTTGCCGCCGGTTCCGTGGCGTCGGTCATCGCCGGATCAGTACCGCGCGACGTGGCTGTCGGCGACGTCGGCCCAGGCCTCGATGCCGCCCTCGACGTTGTACAGCGCGCGGAAGCCGAGCCCGCGGAAGTGCTCGGCCGCCTGCGCGCTGCGCTGGCCGTGGTGGCACAGGAACGCGATCGGCGTGTCCTTCGGCAGCGCCTCGAGGTGGATCAGGCCGTCGCCGTCGAACACCGCGAACGGCTCGTTGACCGAGGCCAGCGCGCGCTCTTCCGGCGGGCGCACGTCGACCAGCGTCAGCGTGCCGGCGGCCACGCGCTCGCGCGCCTCGACCGGCGACAGCGCGGCGACCTTCGGCGGCGCATTCGGGTTGTCGATCACCAGCCCGCGGCCGCGCTCGTCGTCGACCCAGTCGATCGTCAGCCCCTCGGCGCGGCGCGCGCTGGCCAGGTCGAACTGCGCGCGGATGCCGTCGACCTCGGCCGCGATCGCGTTCGGCTCGGCTTGGGCGAGCTGCAGCTTGGTGTTGAAGCGGTTGTCGACGTCGACCTGCAGCGCATAGCCGTCGCCGGCGTTGGCGATCGCCTCGCGCAGCATCTGCACCGCGGCCGGGGTGATCGCGATGCGCGGCGGCGTGCGGTCCGGCGCCGGCAGCCCGACCGCCTCGTGCAGCTGCCCGGAGTTGGCCATCTGCTCGATGATGTCGCTGCCGCCGAGCAGCTCGCCGCGGATGTACAGCTGCGGGATCGTCGGCCAGTCGCCGTAGGCCTTGATGCCCTCGCGGATCTCCGGGTCGGCCAGCACGTCGACGTGGGTGTAGTCGATGCCGAGCGCGCCGAGCGCGCCGACGGCCTTGGCCGAGAAGCCGCACTGCGGCGCGCGCGGCTCGCCCTTCATGAACAGCACGATCGGGTGGGCGGCCAGCAGCGATTCGATGCGGGCGCGCAGGGCGGGGTCGAGGGACATGGGGCGATCCGGTGCGGTGCAGGGGAACCGACAGTTTACGCCCGTCGCCCGGGCCGCCCCGCGAGCACGCGTCGCGGCGACGGCAGGGCCGCGTGGCATCATCCGCCGATGCCCGCCGCCTCCCTCCAGCGCGTTCCGCGACGCCCGCACGCCGCGCCGGCGCTGTTCGTCGCCTCGCAGCTGGGCTGGGTCGCGGTGTGGGCCTGGGCCGGCTGGCGCTGGGGCGTGGCGACGATGATGGCCACGCACGCGGCGTTCCTGTGGGGCACGCTGCGGCCGGACTCGGCGTGGTTCAGCCCGGTGCTGCGGCGCCTGCCGACCGAGGCGCGCGTGGTCTGGCTGACGATCGACGACGGCCCGTCGCCGGACACCCGCGCGATGCTCGACCTGCTCGACGCCTACGGCGCGAAGGCCACGTTCTTCCTCGTCGGCAGCCGCGCGGCGGCGCGGCCGGCCGACGTCGTCGCGATCGCGCGCCACCGCCACGACGTCGGCAACCACAGCCACCGCCACCCGGCCGCGTGGTTCTGGGCGCTCGGCCCGCTGCGGCTGTCGCGCGAAGTGGCCCGCACCCAGGCCGTGCTGGCCAAGCTCACCGGCCGGCCGCCGCGCTGGTTCCGCGCCGTGGTCGGCATGGCCAACCCGTTCCTGGCTGCGCCGCTGCGGCGGCACGGGCTGACGCGCGTGGCGTGGAGCGCGCGCGGTTACGACGCGGTCGTCGCCACGCCGGCCGACGTGGTCGCGCGGATCGAGAGGCAGCTGGCCCCTGGCGCGATCGTGCTGCTGCACGAGGGCGCCGCGCACGGTCGCAGCGTCGAGACGCTGGCGCTGCTGCTGAAGCGGCTGGACGAACTGGGCTACCGCTGCGTGCTGCCGGACGAGCTGTCGGCCGGGACGGCGGCCGTCGCCGCGCCCGCGGCGGCGACGTCGCCGTAAGCCCCGCGATCAGGCGGCGGGCCGGGTCGCGACCACGCGCCAGTTGTTGAACGGCGTGTTGCCGAACAGCGGGGTGAACTCGGCCTGCAGGCCGGCGGCGTCGAAGCGCGCGCGCAGCGCATCGGCCGACGGGTAGCTGCGCGGACCGGCGTTCATCCAGCCGAGCAGGCGCGAGAACACGTCGACCGCGCGGGTGACGCGCGCGCGCCGTCCGCCGTCGTCGAGGCCGGTGCGGATCACCAGCCGCGCGCCCGGCGTCAGCATCGCGACCGCGGCGTCGAGCGTGCGCGCCTGTGCGTCCGGCGCGATGAACTGCAGCACGTCGAGGATCGCGACGCTGCCGGCGTGCGCCGGCGCGCCGGCGGCGAGGTCGACCGTGTCGAAGCCGACGTCGGCCAGCCCGGCGCGGCGGGCGGCGCGCGCGGCGCGCGCGACCTTGCCGGCGTCGTTGTCGACGCCGCGGTAGGCCAGCGCGATGCCGTCGGCGCGCAGCGCGTGCGCGAGCAGGCCGAGCCCGCAGCCCAGGTCGAGCAGCGGCGCCCGGGTACCGCGCAGCGCGTCGCACACGCCGGCATAGAGCGGGTCGCTGCCGAGCTTGGCGCGCGCGTAGTGGTAGTCCCAGCGGCTGCCGAGCGCGCGCTCGGGCAGGTAGTGGCGCGCGATCGCCGCCGCGCGCTCGCGCGGCATCGCCGCCGGTGCGCTCACGCGGCGGTCAGCAGCGCGCGGGCCACCGGCAGCGCGCGCTGCGCCCAGCGCGCGTACATCGCCGCCGACGGGTGCAGGCCGTCGTCGACCAGCATCGCCGCGTCGCCGTCGCCGTCGCGGCTGACGTCGGTGATGTTCACGAACGCGACCCCGTGCGCCTCGCACAGCGCGCACGCGGCGGCGTTGTAGTCGTCGAGCTCGCGCGCGACCTGCGCGGGGTCGCGGCCCTGCTGCGCGGCGAACGGGGTCACGCCCCAGTCGGGAATCGACAGCACCAGCACGCGATCGGCGCGGCCGCCGGCCAGCGCGACCGCGCGCGCCAGCAGCGTGTGGAACTCGCCGCGGTAGTCCGCGCACGAGCGGCCGCGGTACTGGTTGTTGACGCCGATCAGCAGGCTGACCAGGTCGTGCGTGCCGACCGGCTCGGCTGCGGCGATGCCCACCGCCAGTTCGTCGGTGGTCCAGCCGGTCGTCGCGATCGTGCGCGGGTCGTCGAGCGCGATCCCTTCGGCGCGCAGCGCGGCGGCGAGCTGGTGGGTCCAGCGGCCGTCGGCCGGCACGCCCTCGCCGATCGTGTAGCTGTCGCCGAGGGCGAGGAAGCTCAGGGGCGCGCGGTCGGCCATCGTCGTGCTCAGGCCACGGCCGCGCGCGCGGACTCGGCCGCGTAGCGGTCGAGCACGCGGTCGATGCGGCCGAACACTTCGCGCATGTCGTCCGGCTGCGGCAGCAGGGTCACGCGGAAGTGGTTGCGGTACGGCACGTTGAAGCTCGAACCGGGCACGACGAGCACGTCCTCGGTCTCCAGCAGCTCCAGCGCGAAGCGGTGGTCGTCGAACCCGCGCGCGGCCGGGCCGACCACACCGGGGAACGCGTACAGCGCGCCGGCCGGCGTCACCAGCTGCAGGTGCGGGCTGGCGGCGACGGCGTCGACGACCGCGCGCCGCGCCTCGAACAGCCGCCCGCCCGGCGCGCACAGCGGCGCGATGGTGTCCTCGCCGTTGAGCGCGGCGTCGATCGCGAACTGGCCCGGCACGTTGGCGCACAGGCGCAGCGCGCCGAGCAGGTCCATCGCGTGGTGGAAGTCGCCGCTGGCCAGCGGGTCGCCGCTGAGCACCGCCCAGCCGACCCGCCAGCCGCACGCGCGGTGCACCTTCGACAGCCCGCCGAACGACAGGCACGGCGTGTCGCCGGCGAGCGGGGCCAGCGGCTGGAACGTCGCGTCGTCGTACAGAATCGAGTCGTAGATCTCGTCGGCCATCAGCAGCAGCTTGTGGCGCGCGGCGATCGCCGCGATCTTCTCGAGCAGCTCGCGCGGGTAGGCCGCGCCGGTGGGGTTGTTCGGGTTGATCAGCACGATCGCGCGGGCGCGGCTCGACACCAGCGACGCGATCTCCTCCGGGTCCGGCAGGAAGCCGTTCTCCGGCAGGCAGCGGTAATAGACCGGGCGGCCGTCGTTGAGGATCGTTGCGGCCGACCACAGCGGGTAGTCCGGCGACGGCAGCAGCACCTCGTCGCCCGGGTTCAGCAGCGCGCGCAGGCTCAGGTCGATCAGCTCGCTGACACCGTTGCCGATGAACACGCGCTCGGGCGAGGCGTTCGGCGTGCCGCGGCGCTTGTGGAACCCGGCGATCGCCTCGCGCGCGGCCGGCAGGCCCTGCTGGTGGGTGTACGGGTCGGTGTGGGCGATGTGGTCGGCGATCGCGCGCTGCAGGTGCTCCGGGGCGCGGAAGCCGAACGCGCCGGGATTGCCGATGTTGAGCTTGATCAGGGTGCGGCCCTGGGCCTCGAGCTCGCGTGCGCGGCGGGCCAGTTCGCCGCGGATCTCGTAGCGGACTTCGGACAGGCGTTCGCGCGTCTTCAACGCAGACGATTTCAGCGGGGTCGAGGACATGCGGGGCAGGCGGGGCGGGGGTGGAGTGCCAGCCTAGCCCAACGACGCCAGCGAAGCAGCCGCGGCGGGGCGCGCCGGCGACGCGGGCGGCGGCGTCTGCGACCGCCATCGCGCTTAGAATCGCGGCATGACCCCGACCGCCGCGCGCCGTTGATCCGCGACCCCGCCGCCCTGCAGGCCATCGGCTGGCGGATCGACGCGGCCGGCGATCCGGCCGAGCCGGCCTGGCGCGAGGCCGTCGCGGCCCACCCGCAGGCGCGCCCGGCGCGCGTGGTCGAGCAGCACCGCAGCGGCTACGCGGTCGCCGAGGCCGCCGACCACGCCGAGCGGGTCGAGTCGTTGCCCGAGTGGCAGCGGCCGCGCTTTCCGGCCGAGCAGCGGCCCGCGGTCGGCGACTGGGTGCTGGTCGAGGGCGACACCGCGGCCACCTACCGCATCGTCTCGCTGCTGCCGCGGCGCACCGCGATCAAGCGCGGCGCGGCCGGCGAGCACTACAAGCAGCAGGTGATCGCGGCCAACGTCGATACGGTGTTCGTCGTGTGCGGGCTCGACGCCGACTTCAACCCGCGCCGGATCGAGCGCTACCTGCTGCTGGTCCGCGGCGGCGGCGCCGAGCCGGTCGTGGTGCTGACCAAGGCCGACCAGGCCGAGGACGTCGAGGCCACGCGCGCGGCCCTGGCCGACCTGGCCGGCGGCGCGGTGGCGGTCGTCGCGGTCAACGCCAAGGACGCGGCCAGCGTGGCGCAGCTGCACGCGTGGCTGCCGGCCGGCAGCACCGCGGTGCTGGTCGGCAGCTCCGGCGCCGGCAAGTCGACGCTGACCAACACCCTGCTCGGCACCGAGAAGATGAAGACCGGCGCGGTGCGCGAATCCGATGCGCGCGGCCGCCACACCACCACCCACCGCGCGCTGATCCCGCTGCCGACCGGCGCGTGCCTGATCGACACGCCGGGCATGCGCGAGCTGAAGCCGACCGGCGAGGAGGACGTCGCCGAGAACTTCAGCGACGTCGAGGCCGTCGCCGCGCAGTGCAAGTTCCGCGACTGCCAGCACGGCCGCGAGCCCGGCTGCGCGGTGCGCGCGGCGATCGAGGCCGGCACCCTGTCGGCCGAGCGCTTCGCCCACTACGTCAAGCTCAGCGCCGAAGTCGCCGGCGCCGCCAGCAAGCTCGCCGGCCGCCGCGCCGAGAACGCCGCGGCCAAGGTGCAGGGCAAGGCGCTGAACAAGCGCCTCGACGAAAAATATGGGCGGCACTGACGCCGCGTCGGCGCGCTCGCTCGCCCACCACGCCGCGCTCGATGCGCGGCTCGTCGCCGCGGTGCGCGGCATCCGCCTGCTCGAGGCGGTCAGCTGGCCGGCGCGGGTGCAGGAGGAGTTCCTCGCCGCGTGGCGGATCGGGCGCATCCACCTGCCGGTGATCGAGTACGCCAAGCGCGACTACACCGAGGTCCGCGCCGAGCTCGACGCGGTCGGCGCCGGCGCCGACCCGGACGACCCGCTCGGCCGCTACCTGCAGCAGACCGCCGAGAGCTGGCGGATCGCGACCCGGCTGCTCGACGTCGCCGGCAGCCACCGCGTGACCGCGTACTCGACCCGGCTGTTCGGCCGCCCGGTCGAACTGCTGCCCGGCGACGGCCCAACCCACCTCGAGGCCGCGCTGCACTTCGTCAACCTCGCCGACGAACTCGACCAGGAGCTGCGCGAGGTCGAGCCCGACGCGGTGATGTCGGCCGAGACCGTGCAGGCCGAGCTGCAGCAGGCGATCGACGCGCTGTTCACCGGCCACAGCGTGCGCGTCGAGCTCGACGACACGCTGATCGCCAAGGCCGCCGCCAGCGCGACGCGGATCCGGCTGCGCACCAACACCGGCTTTTCCGAGTACGACCGCAACCAGCTGCTGGTGCACGAGGCCTTCGTGCACACGCTGACCGGCCTCAACGGCCGCGAGCAGCCGCACCTGCAGTCGATGGCGCGCGGGTCGCCGCGCACCACCGCGACCCAGGAAGGGCTGGCGACGTTCGCCGAGCTGATCTCCGGCTCGATGGACATCGAGCGGATGAAGCGGATCAGCCTGCGCATCGTCGCGATCGACAAGGCGATCCACGGCGCCGACTTCGTCGAGGTGTTCCGCTTCTTCCTCGAGGCCGGCCAGCCGCCGGCGGAGAGCTTCGCGTCGGCGCAGCGGATCTTCCGCGGCGTGCCGCTCGGCGGCGGCGCGGCGTTCACCAAGGACACCGTGTACCTGCGCGGGCTGCTCAGCGTGCACACGTTCTTCCGCTGGTGCCTGCGCCACCACAAGCTGGCGATGGCGCGGCAGCTGTTCGCCGGCAAGCTGGCGCTCGAGGACGTGTTCTCGCTGGAAAGCGCGTTCGCCGACGGCGCGATCGTCGCCCCACGCTACCTGCCGCCGTGGATGCAGCGCGCCAACGGGCTGGCCGGGCTGCTGGCGTTCTCGCTGTTCGCGAACAAGATCCGGCTCGACCAGGTCGACGCCGACGACCTGGTGCTCGGCCTGTAGCGGCGGCCGGGCGCCGGGCGCGGCCCACGTGCGCGCGGCGCATTTGCGGATTCGCGACCTGTGCCGCCTGCGCCGCCGCGACGCGGGGGCTTTCGCCGCCCCCAGCCGCTAGAATCGGGCTCCCGCTGCCGCCGACGCCGCAATGTCCAACAGCCACGACGATTTCAAGCAAGCCGCGCTCGACTACCACCGGCTGTCGCCCCCCGGGAAGATCCGGGTCACCGCCACCAAGCCGATGGTCACCCAGCGCGACCTCGCGCTCGCGTACTCGCCCGGCGTGGCCTACGCGTGCGAGGCGATCGTCGCCGATCCGACCACCGCGTTCGACTACACCGCGCGCGGCAACCTGGTCGCGGTGATCTCCAACGGCACCGCGGTGCTCGGCCTGGGCGACATCGGCCCGCTCGCCGGCAAGCCGGTGATGGAAGGCAAGGGCGTGCTGTTCCAGAAGTTCGCCGGCATCGACGTGTTCGACATCGAGATCGACGAGAAGGACCCGGACAAGCTGGTCGAGATCATCGCCAGCCTCGAGCCGACGTTCGGCGGCGTGAACCTGGAGGACATCAAGGCGCCGGAGTGCTTCATCGTCGAGCGCAAGCTGCGCGAGCGGATGAAGATCCCGGTGTTCCACGACGACCAGCACGGCACCGCGATCATCGTCGGTGCGGCGATCTACAACGCGCTCGAAGTGGTCGGCAAGAAGATCGAGGACGTGGTGCTGGCCACCGCCGGCGCCGGCGCCGCCGGCATCGCGTGCCTGGACATGCTGGTCGCGCTCGGCATGAAGCCGGAGAACATCCTCGCGGTCGACCGCGACGGCGTGCTGTACACGGGCCGGCCGAACCTCGACCCCGACAAGGCGCGCTACGCGCGCGACACCGACAAGCGCACGCTGGCCGACATCGTCGCCGGCGCCGACATCTTCCTCGGCCTGTCCGCCGGAGGCGTGCTGAAGCCGGAGATGGTCGCGACGATGGCCGACCGGCCGATCATCCTCGCGCTGGCCAACCCGTACCCGGAGATCCTGCCGGAAGACGCGAAGAAGGTCCGCCCGGACTGCATCGTCGCGACCGGCCGTTCGGACTACCCGAACCAGGTCAACAACGCGCTGTGCTTCCCGTACATCTTCCGCGGCGCGCTCGACGTCGGCGCGACCACGATCAACGAGGCGATGAAGCTCGCCTGCGTGCGCGCGATCGCGCAGCTGGCGCGCATGGAAGCCGGCGACCTCGCCGCCGCCTATGGCGAGGAGATCCCCAGCTTCGGCGCCGAGTACCTGATCCCGCGCCCGTTCGACCCGCGCCTGCTGGTGATGCTGGCGCCGGCCGTCGCGAAGGCGGCGATGGAGTCGGGCATCGCCACGCGCCCCATCACGGACATGCGCGCGTACGTCGAGAAGCTCAGCCAGTACATCTACCGCACCAGCCTGCTGATGAAGCCGGTGTACGACCGCGCGCGCGGCGACCTCAAGCGCGTGGTCTACGCCGAGGGCGAAGAGGAAACGGTGCTGCGCGCGGTGCAGACCGTGGTCGACGAAAAGCTCGCCTACCCGATCCTGATCGGCCGCCCGGACGTGATCGAGACGCGCATCGCGCGGCTCGGCCTGCGCATGCGCGCCGGCGTGGATTTCGAGCTGACCAACATCAACGACGACCCGCGCTTCAACGACTACTGGCAGCAGTACCACGCGCTGACCGAACGCCGCGGCGTGTCGCCGGCAGCGGCCAAGAACCTGCTGCGCTCGCGGCCGACGCTGATCGCCGCGCTGATGGTCGAGCGCGGCGAAGCCGACGCGATGATCTGCGGGCTGGTCGGGCGCTTCCACAAGAAGCTCGGCTACCTGCGCAGCGTGTTCGACTTCGACAAGGGCGTGACCGGCACGGCGGCGATGACCGGCGTGATCAACGACCAGGGCGTGTGGTTCTTCCTCGACACCCACGTGCAGGTCGACCCCAGCGCCGAGCAGATCGCCGAGGCGACGCTGCAGGCCAGCTACCGGCTCAAGCTGTTCGGCATCGAGCCGAAGGTCGCGCTGCTGTCGCACAGCAACTTCGGCAGCCACGACAACCCGTCGGCGGCGAAGATGCGCCGCGCCTACCAGCTGATCCGGCAGCGCATGCCGAAGTTGGAGATCGACGGCGAGATGATGGCCGACACCGCGTGGGACGCCGAGCTGCGCCAGCGCATCTTCCCGAACACCACGCTGACCGGCCGCGCGAACCTGTTCGTGATGCCGAACCTCGACGCGGCCAACATCACCTACAACATGATCCGGGTGATGACCGACGGCGTCGCGATCGGCCCGATCCTGATGGGCCTCGACAAGCCGGCGCACATCCTGACCCCGGCCTCGACCCCGCGCCGCGTCGTCAACATGACCGCGATCGCCGCCGTCGACGCGCAGATCCGCGCCGCCCGCGACGCCGGCGAACGCCGCGGCTGACCGGCGTGTCCGTCGGCCCGCGCGCGCGATCGCGTGGCGGGCCGGGCGGCGCTCAGTTGAACTCGCTGTCCTCGTCGTCGCCCGACAGCACCTTGCGCTGCATCGCGTCGAGGTAGGCGTCGGCCTCGGCGACGCTGGTGAAGATCTCGTTCAACGGCACCGCCTTGACCACGTCGAACACCTTCTGGATCTGCGGCTGCGGGTTGACCACCAGCACCTTGCCGCCGCGCGCGGCCAGCGCCTTGCGCGCGCGGAAGATCGAGCGGATGCCGGCCGAGCTGATGTACTCGAGCCCGGCCAGGTCCAGCACCAGCGACGGCACCGTCGACGCGAGCAGCGGGGCGAGCTGCTGGTCGAGCTCGGCGTAGGAGTGCGTGTCGAGCCGCCCGCCGAGCGCGACGCGCTGGCTGCCGGCGGTGGGCGGGTCGATGCGGATCGTCAGGTCCATCGTGGGGCTCTCCGTCGTGGGGGGGCGTGCGCGCCGATGCGGCCATCGGCGCTCGGAACGGGGTCGGGGTCAGGAACCGGGGTCGGGCAGCCGCACCACGAGCCGCAGCACGTTGTGCGGCTCCTCGCGGGCGTATCGCACGTCCTCGGCCAGCGCCTGCACGAGGTACACGCCGAGGCCGCCGATCGGCCGCTCGCCGATGTCGGCGTCGAGGTCCGGCGGCGGGCACGCCAGCGGGTCGTAGGCCAGGCCGGTGTCGCGGAACTCGATGTGCAGCCGCGGGCCGTCGCGGACGATGCCGACGCGCAGCCAGTGCGCGTCGTCGTCGGCCGGCTTCGACCCACTGTGTGCCGCGGCACTGTGCTCCAGGCCACCGTGCTCCTGCCCGCCGTGCTCCGGCACGCCGTGCTCGAGCACGTTGCACGCGACCTCCTCGGCGATCAGGCACAGGTCGGCGCGCAGCGCGTCGTCGTAGCCCTGGGCGATCATCGCGGCGTTGAGGCTGCGCAGCAGGTGGTGGACCTGGTCGCGGCGGACGGGAACTTCGGCGTTGAATTCCATCGCGGCTCAGCCTCCTGTCCGGCGCAGCGCGAGTACGGTGATGTCGTCCGACTGCGGGGCGCCGTCGGCGAAGCGGTGCACCGCCGCCACCAGTCGCGCGCACAGCGCCTGCGCATCGTCGCCGGGGTCGAGCGCGGCGAGCAAGCGCTCGACGCCGAACGCCCGGTTGCCGGCGTCGAACGCCTCGGTGATGCCGTCGGTGTAGGCCAGCAGCGCGTCGCCGGGCTCCAGCCGCCCGCGCCAGCAGTCGAACGCGGCGATCGGCTCGAACCCCAGCGGCGGCCCGGACTCGACCGGCAGCAGCTCGCGGCGGCCGTCGGCGTGCAGGCGCACCGGCGGCTCGTGTCCGGCGCTGGCCATGACCAGCTCGCCGGTCGCGACGTCGACCACGCCGCACAGCACGGTCGCGAACATGCACGTGTCGTTGCCTTCGACCAGCCGCTGCGAAGCCTCGACCAGCGCGGCGTCCGGCGCGCCGCGCAGCCGCGCCGCGGTTTCCAGCACGGTCACCGCGCGGGCCATGAACAGCGCCGCCGGCACGCCCTTGTCGGACACATCGCCGATCACGAACCACAGCGTGCCGGCCGGGCGCTCGAAGAACGTGTAGAAGTCGCCGCCGACCGCCTTGGCCGGCTCCAGCTGCGCCTGCGCGTCGAGCCGCGCGCCGTCGACGGCGAGCGCGCGGCCGGGCGGCAGCATCGCCAGCTGGATGTCGCGGGCGATCGACAGCTCGCTCTCGAGCCGCTGCCGCGCCGCGCTCATCTGCGCGATCTCGTGGATCTGGCGCTTGATCGAGCCGCGCGCGTTGTCGAACGCGCGCGCCATCACGCCGACCTCGTCGCTGCGCGCGACGTGGCCGAGCGGGTACTCGAACTCGCCGGCGGCGAAGTGCCCGGCCGAGTCGGTCAGGTCCTCGATCGGACGGGCGATCGCGCGCGAGTAGTGGCGGATCGCCCACACGCTCAGCACCACCCCGAGCAGCCCGCCGAGCACCACCAGCAGCGTCGCGCGGCCGAGGTTGGCGAGGATCCGCGACTCCGACACCGACAGCACGTGGCCCCAGCCGCCGTGGCCGACCGGCGTGGCGACCGAGAACCGGCGCCCGCCGACCGGCGCGTCGTGCACCAGTTCGGCCGGCATCCGCCGCGCCAGCGCGTCGGCGATCGGGACCAGGTCGGCGCGCCCGTGCCGCGCGACCAGCTCCGCGACCGACGCCTTCAGCGCCAGCGCCGGGTCCGGGTGCGCGACCAGCCGCCCCTCCGGCGACACCAGCCACGACTCCATGCCGGCGCGGCCGGCGTCGCGCTGGATGATCGTGCGCAGCCGGTCGACCGGTACGTCGACGCTGACCATGCCGATCGCCGGCGCGTCGTCGCGGTCGCCGGGCCGGCGCAGCGGCAGGTTGTAGGTGGTGAACCAGCGGTTGGCGGTGGCCGCGTTCGCGTACGGCTCCGACCACCACGGCGCGCGCGTGGTCGCGGTGCGCACGTACCACGGCATGCGCCGGTAGTCGTCGTAGCCGAGCCCCTCGACGCTGCTTTCGGCGTAGCCGGCGCCGTCGCGGCGGATGTACCAGGTGAAGCCCGGGTCGTCCGCCGCGAGCTTGCCCGGCTCGATGATCAGCATCGCCCCGGCGATGTCCGGGTCGGCCAGCAGCACCGCCATCAGCAGCGAGCGCAGGTTGAACGGTTCGCGCCCGACCCCCGACGCGCTGGCGGCCAGCGTGCGGCCGCTGACCTGCACCGAGTCCATCGTCGCCGCGAGGCTGCGCGAGGTCTGCGCGGCCAGGCTGCGGACCTCGTCCTCGGCGTTCTCGATCATCGCCACCCGGATCGCGGCGTAGAACAGCGCGGCGACCAGCACCAGCAGCACCGTGCTGGTCAGCATCGACCACAGCATCAGCCGCGTGCGCAGGCTGTGGCGCCACGGCACCCGCGCCGGCGCGGGCGGGCGCACGGGCAGGGCAGCAGCAGGGTCCGTCGCGCTTGCGTCCATGGCCGGCTCCGCGGAGGCTGCCGGCAGGATAGCGCCGGTCAGTCGAACCAGTCGCGCAGCAGGCCCGGCAGCCGGTCGAACTGGTCCTTCAGCACCATCGCGTCGGCCTCCGGCGGGCACTGGTTGTGCAGCAGCGAGCCGGTCATGCACACCGTGCGGGTGCCCGGCGCCAGCTCGCCGGTCAGGCGCAGCGCGCGCTCGCCGTCGAAACCGGGGATGTTGATGTCCGAGACCACCACCTGCGGCTGGAACTCCGCCAGCGCCTGGCGCAGGCCGGCCTCGTCGAACACGCGTACGCACTCGGCGGCGACGCCGCCGTCGACCAGCGCGAACTTCACCAGCTCGGCGTCGTCGTCGGAATCATCGACGACCAGCACCCGCAGCGGCTTGTCGGCCGACATCCGTCAGGCTTCCGGCGGGACTTCGTTGAACACCGCCCAGAACTTGCCGAGCGTCTTGACCGCCAGGAAGAACTGGTCGACGTCGACCGGCTTGACCACGTACGCGTTGACGCCCAGGTCCCAGCTTCGGGCCAGGTCGCTCTCCTCGCGCGAGGACGTCAGCATCACCACCGGGATCCGGCGCAGGCGCTCGTCGGTGCGCAGCTGCTGCAGCACCTCCAGCCCGTCCATGCGCGGCATCTTGATGTCCAGCAGCAGCACCGCCGGCTCGCCGCCGGTACGGCCCTCGTACGCGCCGCGGGCGTACAGATAGTCCATCGCCTCGGCGCCGTCGTTGACGTGGATGATCGGATTGACGAGGTTGGCCTCGCGCAGCGCGTCGATCGCCATTTCGGCGTCGGCCGGGCTGTCTTCGGCCAACAGGATGCTGCGGATCTGGGTCATGCGCTGAACTCCGGGGAAAGCGGGGCGTCCGTGGACGGTGGGAGGGTAAAGAAGAAACGCGCGCCGCGGCCGGGTTCGGACTCGGCCCAGATGCGGCCGCCGTGGCGTGCCAGCACGCGGCGCACGCTGGCCAGGCCGATGCCGGTGCCTTCGAACTCGCTCGCGCCGTGCAGGCGCTGGAACACGCCGAACAGCTTGCCCGCGTAGTTCATGTCGAAGCCGACGCCGTTGTCGGCGACCTCGAAGCGGTGGGTGCCGTCGGCCTCGCGCAGGTAGCGCACCTCGATCTGCGCCGGCTCGGACTTGCTGCTGTACTTGACCGCGTTGCCGAGCAGGTTCAGCCACACCTGGCGCAGCATGTTCTCGTCGCCGACCACGACCGGCAGCGGCGCGATGCGCCATTCGATCCGGTGGCCCGGGTACTCCTGCTCGGCGTTGGCGTCGAGCAGCGCGCGCTTGTCGGCCACCACGGTCTGGAAGTCGACCGGCTGCAGGCGCAGGCCGCTGCGGCCCAGGCGCGAGTACACGAGCAGGTCGTCGATCAGCTGCGACATGCGCTTGGCCGAGGTGCCGATCACCGACAGGTAGTGCTCGCTCTTGTCGTCCATGCGCTCGCCGAGGTGGCGGCGCAGCTTGTCGGCGAAGCCGGCGATGTGGCGCAGCGGGGCACGCAGGTCGTGCGAGACCGAGTAGCTGAAGGCCTCGAGCTCGCGGTTGACGTCGGACACCTGCTCGACCTTGCCCTCGAGCTGGCGGTTGAGCTCGCGGATCTCGCGTTCGCTGGCCTTCTGCGCGCTGACGTCGCTGGCGGTCAGCAGCACCAGGCCCTCGGCGTCGGCGGTGTCGGCGTCGTCGATCGACATGCGCGCGGCGTTGATCAGCATGGTCCGTTCGACGCCGTCGGCGGTGCGCTGGCGCTGCTCGTAGTCCCACAGCTCGCGGCCGCGCAGGGCGACGTCGCCGATCCGGCGCAGCGTCTCCTCGTTGCTCCACGCGCCGTCGCCGGCGTCGGCCAGCCGCGCGCCGCCGGCGCCGGCGTCGAAGCCGTACAGCTCGGCGAACGCGGCGTTGTGCTGCACCACCCGCAGCGAGCGGTCGATCACCGCGATCGGCTCGCGCACGGTGTCGAGGATCTGGCGCGCGCGCTGGTCGGCGCGGCGCACGCCCTGCTCGGCGTCGCCGCGCTGGCGGGTCATCTTCGCCAGCGCCGCGGCCAGCAGGCCGAGCAGCAGCAGCTGGGCCAGCATCGCCAGCCACGCGATGCGGTCGGCGCGGGCGACGATCACCTGCTCGCGCGCCTCGCGCGCCACCAGGTTGCGCTCCTCTTCCTCGATGATCCCCTGGGCCATGTCCAGCACCGGGAAGCGCGCCACCAGCTGTGCCAGCAGCGTGCTGCGCGCGCCGGGCGGCGCGGCGCGCAGCCGTTCGACCGCGTCGAAGCGCTGGCGCAGCATCGTGCGCAGCTCGCCGATCCGGACCTGCTGCTTCGGGTTGTCGCGGGTCAGGCCTTCGAGCTCGTCGAGCGCCGCCTCCGCGCGCGGGCGGCCGGTGGCCAGGCGCTTCTCGATCACCGGCGTGGTCGCGCCCATCAGCGCGGTCAGCGCGGCCGATTCGAAATCGCGCGACGCGGCCACCATGCGCTGGGCGGCGGCCTCGACGCGCAGGGTGTGCTTGACCAGGTCGCCGGCCGCGGCGCTCGCGTTCACCGAGCGCTGCGCGTACAGGAACGGCACCACGACGATCGCCGCGATGAGCAACACCAGCGCTGGGAACCGCCAGGACAGAAAAGCCATCAACCAACCCGAGAGCGACGAGGACGCAGGCCGCGACTGGACGGGACGGGCACGCAGGGGGACGCGCGGGAGCCGGACATCGGGCGAAACGCGCACGACGGTACGCAGGCGGGCGTGAATGCCCGATTCACGCAGCCCTCACGGGAGCGCGGCGCGGCCCCGGCGGCGGCCTGCGCGGCCCGCGATGTTTACGTATTCAGCCGCTCCCGTGCCCGGCCGGCGCGTCTCGCCCCACTGTTAGAATCCGGACTCTAAACACGCACGACGCATCCCCCACGACGCACGACGCCCCGCCCCGCCGGCCGGGCCGCCGCGAGGACCGCATGAACGACACCCTGTTGAATGAGCTGCTGCAGAACGACCCCGATCCGACCGAGACCCGCGAGTGGATCGAGTCGGTCCAGGCGGTCATCGAGCGCGACGGCGCCGAGCGCGCCCACCAGCTGCTCGAGGGCATGGTCGAGGTCACCCGCCGCGCCGGCGCGCACCTGCCGTTCCACCCGACCACCGAGTACATCAACACCATCCCGCCGCACCTGGAGGCCAAGAGCCCCGGCGACGCGGCGATGGAGTGGCGGATCCGTTCGATCATCCGCTGGAACGCGATGGCAATGGTCGTGCGCGCCAACCGCAAGCCCGGCGACCTCGGCGGCCACATCGCCAGCTTCGGCTCGGCGGCCACCCTGTATGACGTCGGCTTCAACCACTTCTGGCGCGGCCCGGAAGGCGACCACCCGGGCGACCTGATCGGCATCCAGGGCCACAGCTCGCCGGGCATCTACGCACGCAGCTTCCTCGAGGGCCGCATCAGCGAGTCGCAGCTCGACCACTTCCGCATGGAGGTCGACGGCCGCGGCGTGTCGTCGTACCCGCACCCGTGGCTGATGCCGGACTACTGGCAGGTGCCGACCGTGTCGATGGGCCTGGGCCCGATCGCCGCGATCTACCAGGCGCGCAACTGGAAGTACCTCGAAGGCCGCGGCCTGCTGCCCAAGACCGACCGCAAGGTGTGGGCGTTCCTCGGCGACGGCGAGACCGACGAGCCCGAATCGCTCGGCGCGATTTCCGTTGCCGGTCGGGAGGGCCTCGACAATCTGGTGTTCGTCGTCAAC
Organism: Cognatilysobacter tabacisoli; assembly: GCF_003586305.1. Classification (GTDB taxonomy): domain Bacteria; phylum Pseudomonadota; class Gammaproteobacteria; order Xanthomonadales; family Xanthomonadaceae; genus Cognatilysobacter_A; species Cognatilysobacter_A tabacisoli. The sequence goes on from NZ_QXJI01000004.1 coordinate 105,090, forward strand.
TGCAACCTGCAGCGCCTCGACGGCCCGGTGCGCGGCAACGGCAAGATCATCCAGGAGCTCGAGGGCCAGTTCCGCGGCGCCGGCTGGAACGTCATCAAGACCATCTGGGGCAGCTACTGGGACCCGCTGCTGGCGCGCGACACCAGCGGCCGCCTGCGCCAGCTGATGATGGAAACCGTCGACGGCGAGTACCAGAACTGCAAGGCGTTCGGCGGCAAGTACACGCGCGACAACTTCTTCGGCAAGTACCCGGAGACGGCCCAGCTGGTCGCCAACCTCAGCGACGACGACATCTGGCGCCTCAACCGCGGCGGCCACGACCCGCACAAGGTCTACGCCGCGTACCACGAGGCGGTGCACACCACCGGCCGGCCGACCGTGATCCTGGCCAAGACGGTCAAGGGCTACGGCATGGGCAAGGCCGGCGAGGCGCTGAACCCGACCCACGGCACCAAGAAGATGGACGACGAGGACGTCAAGGCGTTCCGCGACCGCTTCAACATCCCGGTCACCGACGCCCAGCTCGCCGACGGCCAGATCCCGTTCTTCCACCCGGGCGAGAAATCGCCCGAGGTCGAGTACCTCGTCGAGCGCCGCCGCGCGCTCGGCGGCTTCCTGCCGCAGCGCCGCCGCAAGAGCGCCGAGTCGCTCGCCGTGCCGCCGCTGGAGACCTACGACCGCCTGCTGAAGTCCACCGGCGAGCGCGAGATCTCCACCACGATGGCATTCGTGCAGATGCTCAACATGACCCTGCGCGACAAGGCCGTCGGCCCGCGCTGCGTGCCGATCGTCGCCGACGAGGCGCGCACGTTCGGCATGGAGGGCCTGTTCCGCCAGATCGGCATCTACTCGCCGCACGGGCAGAAGTACAAGCCGGTCGACCGCGACCAGCTGATGTACTACCGCGAGGACACCGCCGGCCAGGTGCTGGAAGAGGGCATCACCGAGGCCGGTGCGTTCTCGTCGTGGCTGGCCTGCGCGACCAGCTACAGCACCAACGACCTGCAGATGCTGCCGTTCTACATCTACTACTCGATGTTCGGCTTCCAGCGCATCGGCGACAGCGCGTGGCAGGCGGCGGACATGCGCGCGCGCGGCTTCCTGCTCGGCGCCACCGCCGGCCGCACCACCCTCAACGGCGAAGGCCTGCAGCACGAGGACGGCCACGGCATGGTCCAGGCCGGGCTGATCCCGAACTGCCGCAGCTACGACCCGACCTTCAGCTACGAGGTCGTGACGATCCTGCAGTACGGCATGCAGCGCATGCTCACCGAGCAGCGCGACGAGTACTACTACGTCACCCTGATGAACGAGAACTACACCCATCCGGACATGCCCGAGGGCAGTGCCGACGGGATCATCAAGGGCATGTACCTGCTGGAGGACGCCGGCAAGCCGAAGAAGGGCGAGCTGCGCGTGCAGCTGCTCGGCAGCGGCACCATCCTGCGCGAGGCCATCGCCGCGGCCGAACTGCTCGACAAGGACTTCGGGGTGACCAGCGATATCTGGTCGTGCCCCAGCTTCAACGAGCTGGCCCGCGACGGCAGCGACGCCATCCGCCACAACCGCCGCAACCCCGAAGCCACGCCGCGCGTCCCGTACGTGACCAGCCTGCTCGACGGCCGCCAGGGCCCGGCGATCGCCGCAACCGACTACATCCGCGTCTACGCCGACCAGATCCGCGAGTTCGTGCCGATGCGCTACACCGTGCTCGGCACCGACGGATTCGGCCGCTCCGACACCCGCGCCAACCTGCGCCGCCACTTCGAAGTCGACCGCTTCCACATCGCCCACGCCGCCATCGCGGCGCTGGCGGCGGACGGCAAGATGACGGCGAAGGACGTGGCGCGGGCGGTCAAGCAGTACAAGATCGATTCGGAGAAGCCGAATCCGATTGGGGTTTGAGCAAGTACCTGGCTAGGCGCATTTAGTGGAAGGGTGGCCTCGAGCCACCCTTTCCGCATATGGAGGGTGCGTGAACGATCGTGTCCAGATTGCCGGAGTGTGCGAGCGCGATATCGATCTACTGTTGTTGGAGGAATTCCACGCTTCGCCCGGGTTTCGCAGTTGGTTCTTGGAGCGCGCATTGCAGGGGGCGGCCAGTTCGGCGACCTATGTCGGAGCCAAGCGCTCAGTGACGCATTCCTCCGGCGAATCCGACCTGGAAGTCTCGTTCGTCGACGCCGAAGGCAGACGTATGCGGCTCATGGTCGAGAACAAGGTCGGAGCGGGCCTTCAGCCCGACCAAGCAGCTCGCTATCGCGTGCGGGGCGCAAGCTACGTGTCGTCTGGAAGTTGCGAGGTGTTCGCCACGGTGATCGTGGCGCCGGGAAGATACTTTGGCGAAACGCAAGGCAGTAAGGGTTTCGATGCCCGCATTGCTTACGAAGATTTGCTCGACTGGTACATCAAAGCTGATGAGCTTGGTGAGCGCCGGAATTACAAGGTTTCCCTTCTTCGGTCGGCGATCGCCAAGGGCACGCTGGGATACCAGCCTGATCTAGATGACATCACAAGTGACTTCTGGCACGACTACTGGAAGCTGGCGAGAAAGCATGCTCCCGAGCTCGAAATGCCGGAGCCCCGTAGTAAGCCAGCGGGTGCGGGATTCATCTGGTTCCGTCCGCCATCACTGCCCAAGGGCATGTCCATCTGCCACAAAGTCAATCGTGGCTATGTAGACCTTCAGTTTCCGGCGATGGGCGAACGCCTCAATGAACTTCACGCGCGGTACGAAGCGCAACTTGAACCCGACATGCAGATCGTCAAGGCAACGAAGTCAGGCGCCATTCGCTTAATTGTTCCGGCGCTGGATTCCAGCAAAAAATTGGAAGGCCAGGTGCAATCTGTCTTGGTAGCTCTGGAGGAGGCGAGGCGAATCCTCGATTGGTTTCACCTCGCGCGAGTGCGAGCCGGCGAAACGCCACCTCGCGCCTGAACTCGAGGGTGCATTGGCTACCAGCGCCAAGTTCTCGCGACTGCTGTCGGTACTCTAAGAATTACCAACCCGCGCTAGATCCGAAGTGGCCGATCCGCACGGGACCCACTGTTGTCATCTCGCCATGCGTGTCCATGGGCTTTACCGGTCCAAATATCCCAAACCTTGCGAAAGTGCCTAACTCGTCAGGCGTTCGTGATACGCCCTCAATAAGAGTGAAGGACATCCTGTTTTGCTTGGCGTCGTAGACGACACCCACCGAGGGGTTATCCAACAGCGGGGGCTCCTCCTGGGGCATCTCAGCCTCATCGAAAGGGAACTGCCTGAGATCTATCCGACTGTGAACGGACCAAGGAAGATCTTCAATAGAATCTTTGTGGCCAGCGTTTTCCGCCGAGAAGCAAAGTCCATTTAGTTCTGCAGGCTTTCCGTGCTTTCTTATCAGCGAGACGATATCGGCGGACGTGCCCTCGCACAAAACCCCATAACTGTTCACCCACACTGAGATATAAACCTTGGCGGGGCCGTCCTTCTCTGTCATTTCGGCGTGAATGCGCATACTTCTAATGCTTTTCATTTCCGTTCTAAAGGACCGTTCCACCATGCGTCTAATGAGAATAGACAGTGGCGTGGGCCGTGCGCCCCCAACTGAAACACCGACGCTATGCAAGGCCGCAGGCTCTTCGTTTCCTAGGTGGGTCTGATAGAGGCTGAAGTTTGTGAGGTAGCCAAGCCTCCTCTCGGGGGCATTCAGTGCTACATGAAAATTCACTTTGTCGAGTAGCGCATTCCGTTGGAGCGATTCGCATCCAAGGACCTCAAGTAGGAAATTCGCCATCTGATCGGTAATGTCCACGCTGGTGCCATCACCGAGGTCTTTCAGCTGGATAGCGACGAGGTACTCCAGAATGGAGCGGTGCGCAAACTTATAGTTTCCCTCTGATGTGCGATTGAGCAATGAGCGCGCCGTCAATCTATCGTCGGTCACCGTTATTCCTAACGCATTCGCGAGCCTCGTTATTTCCTCAGGTTTTGCAAACTCGCCTCCTCTCGATGATTTGTTGAAGAACAGGTCTATCGCGAGGTGAGCTGAGAACAGCCTTAAGGTTGAGGGGTCGATCCAATCGCGTTCTCGCATAGCCCATGCTTCGATCATTGCCTCATATACATCTATCGTGCGATCTAGCTTGATAGTCGTATCGAGCAGATCCGGCATGTGTGCGAGCAGCATTGGCCGCACACTGAGCGATGGCACGCGTTTAACCAATTCCCTCGCGCGTCGCCGCTGCTGCATGCCCAGGAGACCAGGGAAGCGCCTAACAAGGAACTGCTTTACTTGTGTTTCGTCGAATGGGGAGAGGTACAGCTTGCGAACTGAGTAATGTTTCGAGCGTCGGGCCGGTGTCGGGCCAACTCTAGCCACCCCCGTGCTCTCCGGGATTTGATCGTCGCTCTCGAAAAACTGTGTCCTGCAGGTGATTACAACTCGACGAAACCCTTCGGTCAGGCCAAATATTTCACTGATACGGCTTGATACGCGTCCAATAGCCAATTGGTCTTCGTCCAAGGCGTCGAGGAAGAGGTTGGTAGTCTTCCGATCAGCAAGAGGTACGGCGCGGATCTGCTCATTCGCGGAGCGATTTGCCAGACTAATTAATCGTGTCCTCCATCTTGTGCGTCGGATTAAGCGATGTTCCCAAGCGAAGAAGTTGATAAGAAAGGTTGTCTTGCCCATCCCAGAGTCGGCAAAGAGAAAAAGGTGGCGGTCGTCCGACTCTGCACTTTCGACAAACATTCGCACGCGGTCAAACAAGTCGTCCCTAGCATAGAGAAGCGCTTGCATGGGCTCAGCCTCGCGTGATGGATCCACATTTTGAAACTTGGGCCTAACGTAGTAGCGCAGCGCCTGACTTATTGTCGTCTGGTCAAAAAATCCGGACGAGTCGTGAATCCGCGCTATGAGGCTTCCGCGCTTCTCCCTTATGGTGGCTGCAAGCCTGCGGGGCAGGCCGACGGCGAGCCCTAGGGCCAGAAGCACCAATGCTACGAGCAGTTGGACTGCTACTTCTTCAATAGTGCTGTGCAGGTAGTTGCTCATCGTCGGGTGGCAATTGAGGTCATTTTTGACCGTTAGCAGGTGAGTGGGGACTTGTCACGGCTCCGGGGTCGACCGGCGTGCGGACGTTACTGATTCTGGTAACCCAGGCGTCGCCTTCGCTAGCGGCCCTCTCGATCGCATCGTCTCGGGTCAAGCTGGCCGCCGCGAGAAGGCCTAGGAAAGCGCCAGCGCCGTACGCCCACTCGCGAACCACTCCGTGACCTAACTTCAAGGCCCTCCAGCCGGCCCCGGCGGTGGAGATACACATTCCCAGGTAGGTGATGAATATGCCGAGTGTGCTCAGATGAAGATTCGACGCGTGCCATGCCACTGCAGTCGCCAGCTAACGGTGGTGCTCTCCGGGTCGCATCTCAGTAGCGGCCTTAATGAGGTGGTAAGTAGGTCCCGAGAAAGGTTCGCGCGGCGAACTCTGGCCACGAGTCGTCTTGAAGGCGGCGCTCGTTCCAAAGCTCGCGAAAACCCCTCCATTGCTGACTAGTCCGCCCGTGCAGGCCAAGGTCCTCCGCGGAACCGATCGGATCTATTCGCATCCAATCCCGTCGCCGTCGCGATCCAGGTGCGCGCCGTACCCCGGCTCGCCGCGCCGTACCGGGGCTGCACCGGCCGCGCGCGCATGTGAACAGTTGCGATATGCCCCGACAGCGGGCGCATCACTGAGCGAGCGCAGCGCGTTGCCGGTAGATGAGAGCGACGCAGCCGGTGTGGCGGATGCCGCATAGCTGCTGCGCGCGGGCGCGCTGCCGCGATGGCAGTGGTAGTCCCCGCGCTTGCGGTCGTTATGGCAGCCCTCGGCGTTGAGTCCCCCGCCGTGAGCAGATGCGGTGCTGGCCCCCAAGGCCAGGGCGCCGAACACGGCGCCGCGAATGATGGACAGCATCGGACTCCCCTAAGCCCTTCGCGCGAATCGCGAAGCTAACACCATCCATTACGCCGGGCGTGACGGGAGTCGGTCCCCCAACCCCTAGGAAAATGTCTAAGTAGCCGCGCCAGCCGCTTGGCGGAGCACGGCCCTTGCATCGGAACGCCGCCCACTGGGACTGGTAGATACTCCCAGGTAGCTCATGGGGAGGGTCGGTCTTGAAGCGTTTCCGAATGGGGCACTTGTACCGGTACCCGCGGGCCAGCAACCCGCAGCTCGAGCTGATGGATGGTCTGCCGAACTTCCACTACGTCGTGTCGATGGACGGTCTTCCGTCGCTCCAACTGGAGCGCGGGATCAATGCGCCTGCCCCCACGCTGGCAGCCGATGGTGTTCGCGTCGCCGCGATTCTGCTGTCGAGCAACGAGAACAAGCTCGGGTCCGTCGAGAATCCGTGGCACGACACGATCGCACCTGACGAAGGATTCGCGCGCTACTTCGGCGACAACAAGACGCCCGATGTCGATCCGGGCACGTCGCTGGGGAACCGCACCTTGTTGCGGCAGTTCGAGCTGCACACGTCGCCGGAACTCGCGAAGCGCCGACTGGCTGCGCCGATCCTCCTCTTCCGGTCCTCGAAGAAGGGCTACAAGGAGTTCGCTGGACTCGCTCTGATCACCGGGGCGCGCCGCGTGACGCAGTACGCCGAGAAGAACGGCGGATTCTTCACAAACTACCTCTTCGACCTCGCTGTGCTTTCGCTCACTGAAGAAGACGAAAGCGTGGCGATGATGTGGATTCGCGACCGTCGCGACAAAAGCATTGCTTCCATCCACGCCAACGCCATGGCGCCGAAATCCTGGCTGGATTGGGTCAAGTACGGAAGCTCCGAGATCGAGCGCCTCCGGCGTCGCGTGGCCCGATATCACATCCTGTCGAAGAAGGCTCAGGTCGCGCCGGTCGATTCGGACAAGCGCAAGGTGCTCGAGAAGATTTACTCCTTTTACGACGCGCGCAAGCACCGCTTCGAGGCACTCGCCAGTTTGGCGTGCGAGTCGATGGTGAAGGAGACGGGTACTGCCTATCACCGCGGGTGGCTGACGCGGGGCACCGGCGACGGCGGGCTCGACTTCGTGGGCCGGATCGACATCGGAGACGGTTTGTCACGCACCAAGCTGGTGGTGCTTGGGCAGGCTAAGTGTGAGCGCATCGACTCGGCCACGGGCGGGGTACACATCGCGCGGACGGTGGCGCGGCTCCGTCGCGGCTGGGTCGGCGCGTACGTCACTACCTCCTTCTTCTCTGAGGCCGTGCAACGCGAGGTGTACGAGGACCAGTACCCGGTGTTGCTCCTCAACGGCGCCGGCTTGGCCGATCAGGTGACCAAGCTGCAGCTCGCGTCGGGCTACTCGACGGTAGACACGCTGCTAGAGCATGTGGACTCCACCTACGAGGAGCAGGTCAGCGCCCGTAAGCCGGAAGAGGTGCTGTGGGCCTGAAGCTGCCAACGCGTCGCCGTGCGGCCTAGGGGTGACTGCCGGATACAGGCACGCGACCGACGAAGAGTCGCCGTCAACTGAAAACCAGCCGGCAGTGCCTGATCAGGACGGGCGGCCCACCGCCAGCCAGACGCCGCCGCCCAAACTTCAGGCGCCGACGCCTCCCAATCAGTCACCGGCCTCCACCAATCAGTCGCCGCCGCCCGAATTCCAGTCATCGCCGTCTGAAGTTCACTCACCGGTGCCCGGAAATTGCTCATCGGTGCCTGTAAATCACCCGCCGGCGCCCGGCGAACACTCATCGCCGGGCCCAATCCCCCCGCCAGACGCAAAAACGCCCGACGGATGGAACGGTCTCCATCCGCCGGGCGCTGGGTTTAGAACGGTCGGCCGGCCCCAACGCGGGGTCGGCCGAGCCGGTCGGCCTGGGCTAGTACGCCCGCTTCATGCAGCCGACGTTCGCGCCGGCGTGCTCTTTCAAGTAGGCCTTGCGCGCTGCTTCACAGCTGCCCGAGGACGGGTGCTCGCTGACGACCTGGCAATTGGTGTTGCCGGGGCCACAGAGATTCAGTTCGTACACGACGGCCGGGGCCGGTGGCGGGGTCGCCACCGTGGCGCAGCCCGACAGGGCGACAGCAAGTACCGCGGCAGCGATGCGGAACGTGGACATGGGCTTCTCCGATTCGAGGGTGATCACAGGCACATCTTCTTGCCCCAGACCTTCGCGCACTTCTTTCCGATGGTGACGCGCGGCATCACGTCGGCCACCAGATTGCCGGCGCGCTCGGCCGCCCGCGCGGCCTCGTTGCTGATGTTGTCCGCGGCGCGGTTGAGCTCGCGGTCGACGTCTTTCACCGCGCGGGCCATCGCCGCCGGGTCGGACGCGAGGCGGGCGGCCCGCCATGCGGTGTAGGCCGGGTTGCTCTTGCCCAGTGCAGCGGCGAGTTCCTCGTCGACGCGTTCGTAGGCCTGGGTCAGGGTGTTGTTCTTGCCAAAGCAGCCGTTGTCGCCTACGCCGTCGGTCAGGCACTTGTCCAGCTCATTGGCCAGCAGCGTGCCTCCGGTGCAGATCGCGAACGCCTTCGGGTTGCCTTGGGTGGCGATGGCGCAATTGATGGCCACGGACGACTCGGCATTCGGGTTGAGCCCGGCCAGCAGCTTGTCGCCGACGGCGCAGTAGCCCAGCGTCCAGTAGTCGGGCTGGCGCCCGGACTGCAGGTGGGTACGGGCGCAGCTGACGAGGTTCATCACGTTGGGGTCGACCTGGTCGCCGGCCAGACACAGCGGGTACTGGTCCCAACGCTCGCCGTACTGGGCGTAGCACTGGCGCACCTTCTCTAGATTGGCGCGTTCGTTGCCGCCCATGTTCTGTGCAAGCAGGCACAGCGTGGCTTCCTGCGGGGACGACGACGACTGCGAGCATTCCAGCGCTGCGCGCTCGCGCTGGCCGAGAGTGGATCCGAGAACGCAGCGATAGAACGCCGAGCTGTCGCCCGCGGCGCTGCTCAAGCAGGTGCTGGCTAGTGCCGGCGCGACGAGCAACGGCTGGCCGACGTACAGGCCCTCGTCGAACAGCTTGGCCGGCAACGTGCGCGGCGCGCCGAAAGTGCCTGGCGCGCCTACATTCTGCGGAGCGAATCCAAACGTGTAGGTCGCGTTGTTCGTCCAGGTAACGGGCTGCGGCATCGGAAACTGCGCCGCGAACATCGGATGGAAATTGCAGGTGCCGAACTGCCGGACACCGGCCTGCGAGATGCTGACGAAGGCGCCGTTGCGCGCGATCCAGAACTGCACGCCGTTAATGGCCGACTGCACCGCCAGCAGGTGGATGCCGGACGGGTCGGGCATCGCGTTGATGATTTCCGGCTGGCCGCCGGGGAACGGAGAGGGCGCGCCGAGGGCGGCGACCTTGTCCGAGTACTGGTTCGAGTAGAACCGCCGCACTTCCAGAAGGTCGTACGTGCGGTTGGCTACCCCGTCGTAGCACGCGCCCACGCGGGCGGTCTGCGTGCCGACCAGGAACGGCTGCGCGTGAGCGCCAGTGGTCACGGCGGCAAGCGCCAACATCCCGCAGAGCAGGCGAATCAGTTGTCTCATCGTCATTTCCTTGATTGAAGGATCAACCCGCGCGCACGTCTGCCCCGCTCGGAAGCGGTGTCCCAGGCTCAATTGCAGCGTCGGTACCGGCAGGCTCCCCAGCCCCGGCTTTGTGATCTTAATCGCAGAACGGGTGCCCGTTCAGGTCCGGCCGACATCGGAGTTGTTGCCGCGTCACGCGGCCGCAGGCTCCAGAAATGCAGACGCCCGACGGATGGAACGGTCTCCATCCGCCGGGCGTTGACTGGTACGGAACAGCGTTACGCCGGGTCAGTCCCCGCTGCCGGCGGCGCGCCGTTGCGCGGCGACTTGGCGAACCGCGACGACAGCTCGCGGCGCGCGGCCTTGAGGCTTTCGCCCTTGCCGGACACGCCGAGCAGGGCGTAGCCCTCCAGCGCGGTGGCCATCAGGTCGGCGCCGAGCGCGATCTCGGTGTCGCTGCCGCGCTCGGCCAGCTGGCGCAGCTGCAGCAGCCGCGGGCGCAGGGCGTCGAGCGCGACCAGATCGGCCTGCGCCTCGGCCAGGCTCAGGCTCGGCGGGACGATCTGGGGGTTGGCGGCCAGCACGTTGAGCGTCTGCCGGCAGAACGCCTCGGACTTCTCGCCCATCTTGGCCAGCCCGCGCACCTCGTCGGCCTGCAGCGTGACCAGCGGGGCGAACACCCGCTGGATCGTCACGATCGCCGCGTCCAGGTCGGTCAGGTCCTGCGCGGACAGGTTCAGCGAAATCAGGTTCTGCATGGCAACTCCTCGTTCCTTGAAGGGATGCACCCGCCGGCTGGCGGGGCCCGGCAAGGTTCGCGGAGTTCGCTGGGCGCGTCAGTCGGGCAACGGCGCGCTGGTGGGTAGGAAAATTCCTATGGCTGCCCGTCGGTCCTTGCTTGCCGCACGGCGACATTGCAACGATGGTGCCCGGGCGCCGGTCGCAATGCGCCGGTGCCCCCAACACCACCAGAACCGGTAAGTCGATTCATCCAGGCATGTGCCGGATCACAGCGGCGCGGTCGTCGCAATCGCACCAACGTCGCTTGACCCGCCGATCCCATTCCCTTCTTCTCCAGCAATCACTCGATGCCCCTGAGAGGAACAATGGACTTCATACGCCGGCACCGGCGCACCCCGCGCAAGTCGCTTCTCGTCGTGGTTCTGTGCTGCTCGGGTGTGATGTCCACGGCCGCCGCCGTCGCCGCATGCCCCAGCCCACCGGCGAGCGCTGGCGGCGTCGTCAACGCGCATACGCGCTTCATCGAGCAGAACGTCTTCCCCGCGGTCATCGAGGCCGGTGCACCGCCACTGCGCCTGCTCGACCGCATGCAGGCGTATGGGGTGCCGGGCATCAGTGTCGCCGTCGTCCATCAGGGCAAGCTGGACTGGGCGCGGGGCTGGGGCGTTCGCGACGCCGACAGCTGCGAGCCGGTGACCCCGGACACGGCGTTCCAGGCCGCGTCCATCAGCAAGCTCGTCACTGGCGCACTCGCCCTGCGCATGGCCGATCAAGGGCGGATCGGACTGGACCGCGACATCAACGCGTACCTGCGCGCCTGGCGATTGCCCGACGCCGGGGCGAGCGCAGCGGCCCCCGTCACCCTGCGACAATTGCTCAGCCACACCGCCGGACTGAACGTGCACGGATTTCCCGGCTACCGGGTCGGCGCTCAGGTCCCGACCGCCGTCCAGGTGTTGAGCGGACAGCCGCCGGCGAATACCGAAGCGGTCCGGGTGACGACGGCGCCGGGCGCCGAATGGCGCTACTCCGGAGGCGGCTACGTCATGGCACAGGTCGCGATGGAGGACGTGGCCGGCAAGCCTTTCGGCCGCCTCGCCGAGGACGAGATCTTCCGTGGGGTCGGCATGCGGCACAGCGCGTTCGCCCAGCCGCCCGCGGGAGCGCTTGCTACGAACATCGCCAAGGCGCATTCCGATGGAAAGGTGATCCCCGGCGGCCACCACGTGTATCCGGAGCTGGGGCCGGCCGGCCTGTGGACGACGGCAGGCGATCTCGCCCGCCTGATGATCGACCTGCAGGCTGCCGCCAACGGGCGACCGGCGCACGTACTGTCGCCGGCGATGGCGACGGCCATGCTCACGCCGGTGCAGGGGAGTTGGGGTCTCGGCCCTGCATTGACCGGCAGCGGCGCAACGCGGCGCTTCGGCCACGACGGCGTCAACGAGGGCTTCCAGTCGACGATGGTGGCCTATGTGGAGAAAGGCGAAGGCGTGGTCGTCCTCACCAATGGTGCGGGCAAGCGCTTGGCCGACGAGATCGTGCGCGCGATCGCCACCGACTACGGTTGGGACGAACTGGCCAGCAAGCCGACGGTCGAAATGCGCCTGCCCGAATCGGCCCTCGCGTCGCTGGTCGGTCGCTATGAAGGCGGCGGCCTGTCGGTCTACCTGGACCAGCGCGAAGGCAGTCTCTTCGCCCAGACCGGCGGACCCGAGCCGGAGCGACTGATCGCCCTGTCCGCGAATCGTTTCAGAACCTCCGTGAGCGGCATCGTCGTCGACTTCGACCGCGCGCCGGACGGCGCGCCGACGGGCTTCCGCATCATCGAGGGCGGACCTCCGATCGCGCTGGCGCGCAGCGCGGGTCCATCGACCGATCCGCTCACGGTGCCGCTGTTCGTTCGCGGGTCGATGAACGGCTGGAGCACCGCGGCGCCGCTGCTTCCGGCGACAGACGGCTCGGTAGTGGCCGATCTGTCGCTCGATGCGGGCGAGCATCAGCTGAAGATCGGGTCCGAGGACTGGCGGGCAGCCGACTTCGGCCTGATCGGCACGACCGTCGTCGAGGAGCCTGTCGGCGATCTGTCGCTGGTGCCTCACGGTGGCAACGTCCGCCTTCAGGTCGCGGCGCCGGGCACGTTCCGCTTTCAGCTCAAGCCCACGTCGGCCGGCGCGGTGCTGACCATCCGGCGACTGGAATCGCGCTGAACCGAGGCACCACGGCCGCCACGCGTTCGCGGGCGGCCTCCTCCATGCGTTGCGGCGGGCGACCCCTTGCACCGTGGCCGCATCGCAACGATGGTGCCCGGGCGCCGGTCGCAATGCGCCGGTGCCGTCAACACCACAAGGACCGACAGGGGGCTTCATGAAGGGATGTATCCGGATCGCCGCGGCGCTGGCCGCGGTGCTGGGAGTGGGCTGTGCGCCGCAGGGCGCGATCACCAAGGCCGATGCCGGGCCGCCGCTGATGCGGATCGGGCTGCTCGCCGACACGCAGCTGACCTCGCCGAAGGCGACCAGCAACTACCTGTTCCGCTCGCAGATCGCCGACCTCGCCGTCAACGTCGCCGTGCGCACGTCGGCGCAGGAGGTGCTGGCCGGCGAGCACCTGGGCTGCCTCGCCGAGGACCTGCTCGCGACGCAGCCCGACGTCCTGCTGTACCTCGGCGACGGCGCCAACAGCGGCTGCGACGACGAGATCGAGCCGTTCTTCGCGCAGCTCGAGCGCATCCGCACGCAGGCCGGCAAGCCGGTGTTCTTCGTCGTCGGCAACCACGACTACCTCGCCACCGGCAACCAGGCGGCCGCGTCGATGCGCACGAAGGCGTGCGCCGGCGGCGGCTACGTGACCAAGGCCGAGCTCATCGCCCGGACCGCGGCGTTCAACCGCGCGTCGTGGCAGCGTTTCGCGTCGCGCGACGCGCGTTTCGTGCGCTATGCGGACAGCCTCGACCATGTCAACGCGACGGACGGCGCCGGCTGCAAGGCCGGCGAAGCCCTGCAGCAGGAACAGGCCTGCTACTACGCCGCGGTGATCGAATGGAACGCGGGCGGCCATCCGACGCAGCTGGTTCTGGCCGACACGTCCGACTACACCGACGTGGTGCGGCAGCCGCGCATCGACGGCGTCGACATCGCCGAGTTCGCTGGCGCGCGCGGGTCGATGGGCTGGGAGGCCGGCGGCCAGAACGCGTGGATCGAGAAGGCGCTCGGCCCGTCGCCGGCGCGCACGCGCGTGATCGCCAGCCACTACCCGACGGCGGACCTGTCGTGGACGCGCTACTACTCGGGTCGGCCGGGCGACCTGATGCTGTCGGACGGGCACAACCTGTGGCTGTCGGGGCACACCCACGATCCCGATCCGGACAGCTACGTCATGCCCGGTTCGTTCGAGGACACCGGCCCGGGCGAGGAGGTGATGTACGACGAGATCAACGTCGGCTCCACCACCGACCACCGCGCGCACGCGGCACTGGTCGCGCTGCACCCGGGCCGTGCGACCAAGCAGCCGGTGCTGGCGATGGATGCCGAGGCGGCGAGTGCCTGCGAAGCGCGCATCGACGGCGTGCAGCTCGGCTCCGGGTACGCGTCGCCGTATCACCGCAACGGCAGCACGCGGCATCGACTTGGGCTGACCAAGCACTACCGCCGCACCGGCTACGACGCGGCGATCGCGCGCAAGAACATCGAGACGTTCCTGGCCGAGCCGGGCCAAGCGGCCGACCGTGAGCAGTGGGTGCGCTGCCTGATGCACGCCGGTGCAAAGGCGGAAGCGAGCAAGTGGCCGGGCTGGATGCTGTAAACGACGTGATCGGGGTGGGTCCCGTGCGCGGCATTCGATGCCGCGCACGGGCGTCACGGAAGTGAATGCGCACCAAGCTTTTTGCTGACGAGTCAGTCACGCATCAGTGCCTAGCGTCGGTTGTCCGAACCGCAACCAGCGAGGACGCGCACATGACCAGCAACAAGCAGCACGAAGGCCAGCACAAGGGCGAAGGCGGCACGGGCAACAACCCGGGCGGCGGGCGCAAGGAGAACGACGCGCCGCGCGCCGGCAACAACGGCGGCGACGGTGGGTTGAAGAACCAGGGCGAGCGCCAGCAGCGCGAAGGCGACGACAACCGCGGCAGCGGCGAAGGCCGCAGCGGCAGCGAGAGTGGCAGCGGCAAGCGCGCCGAGAACGACAACGACCGCAGCGGCGGCCGCGAGCGCGGCGAAGCCAAGCCCGGCGGCGGCGAGGGCGACAAGAACCGCGAGGGCGGCCCGGGCAAGGGCGGCGCCAGCGACGACGGCGGCCCCGGCCGCAAGCAGCACGAGGGCGCGGGCAGCGGCGGGCACTGACCTCCCGCGATTCCGGACGTTGCATCGGAAAGGGCGCCTCTGCGCCCTTTCTCGCGACAGCGGTCCGCGCCTGCTGCGGCGGGCCCGCTAGCGCCGGTGCTTCAGAGGTCCGCGCCGGTCTTGGGGGTTGCTCTAGCGCCTGTGCTTCTTGCCCTTCCCCTTGCCGCGCCCGCCGAACCAGCGCTGCCGCCACGACTGCCAGCGCGACGCCGGTGGCGCATTCCGGTAGCCGTCGTCGCGCGGCGCGCCGAGCGCGCGGGCGCCGAGCGCCGGCGCGGTGAACTGCGACCACATCCGCGCCGGCAGCGCGCCGCCGGTGACGCGCTGCATCGGCGCGTTGTCGTCGTTGCCGACCCACACGCCGACGGCGAGGTCGCCGGCCAGGCCGATGAACCACGCGTCGCGGTAGTCCTGCGTGGTGCCGGTCTTGCCGAACGCCGGCACCGACAGCCGCGCGGCGCGCCCGGTGCCTTCGTTGACCGCGGCGCCGAGCAGCTCGAGCAGGGCGACGCGCTCGTGGTCCTCGAGCACGGCGTCGCCCGGCTCGTCGTCTTCGCCCGTTCGTTGCAGGCCCCGCGGGCGCACCGGCGCGGTCGGCGCACCGAGCGCGGCGTACGCGGCGGTCAGCTCGAGCAGGTTGGTCTCGGACACGCCGAGCGCGAGCATCGGGTCGTCCTTCAACTCACTCTGGATGCCGAGGTCGCGCGCGGCGCGGATCACGGCGTCCGGTCCGACCCGGTCGACCAGCCGCGCCGACGCGACATTGCTCGACTGCGCGAACGCCTGCCGCAGCGGCATCGGCCCGGCGTAGGCGTCGCCGTGGTTGCGCGGGGTCCAGTCGCCCAGCGTGATCGGCGCATCCTCGACGATCGACTCCGGCGTCAGCCCGTCGCGCAGCGCCGCCAGGTACACGAACAGCTTGAACGTCGAGCCCGGCTGCCGCTGCGCCTGGGTGACGCGGTTGAAGGCGCTGTCGGCGTAGTCGCCGCCGCCGACCATCGCGACGACCTCGCCGTTGGTGCGCATCGCCACCAGCGCGGCCTGGCCGACGCCGTCGCGCGCGCCGCGGCGCAGGCCGTCGCGGACCACGCGCTCGGCCAGCGCCTGGAGCCGCGGGTCGAGCGTGGTCGGCACCGCCACCTCGCCGTAGGCGGCGTCGAACGCGGCCTTGGCCTGCGGCGACACCCAGTCGGCGAAGTACGAACCGACCGGCAGCGCCGCCCGGCCGTTGCGCAGCCGCGCCGGGCGCGCGTCGCGCGCTTCGGCCTCGGTGATCGCGCCGGCGTCGACCATCGCCTGCAGCACCACGCGCGCGCGTTTGCGGGCGCCGTCGAGGTTGTCGGTCGGCGCCAGCGTCGACGGCGCCTTGATCATGCCGGCGAGCATCGCCGCCTCGCCGAGGTCGAGGTCCTCCGGGGCGCGGTCGAAGTAGTGCCGCGCGGCGGCGCGCAGGCCGTACACGCCGTCGCCGAAGTAGATGCTGCTCAGGTAGCGCGACAGGATCTCGTCCTTGCTCAGGCGCGCCTCCAGCCACCACGCGATCAGCGCCTCCTGCGCTTTGCGCCGGAACGTGCGTTCGGCCGGCAGGAACGAGGTCTTGGCCAGCTGCTGGGTGATCGTGCTGCCGCCCTGTTCGATCTGGCCGGCCTGCGCGTTGTGCCGCGCCGCGCGCGCGACGGCGCGCAGGTCTATGCCGGAATGCTGGTAGAAGCGGCGGTCCTCGATCGCCAGCACCGCGTCGCGCACGTGCGCCGGCAGCGCGCGCGCATCGACCGGCGCCTCCTTCAGCGCGCCGCGCCGCGCGAACGGCGTGCCCTCGCTGTCGAGCAGCACCAGCGTGGCCTCCGGCAGCGGGTCGAGCGCCTTCGACAGCGGCAGCGCCCAGCTCAGCCAGGCGAACAGCAGCAGCGGCACGGCGAGCGCGAGGGCGGCCGCGCGCCACGGCGAGGCGGTGATCCACGCGCGCAGCCGCGCGGTTCGCGACGGTTCATCGCGTGACGGCGTCGTCGATGCGGGGACGGCGTGTGCGGCGTGGGCGTGTGCGGCAATGCCGGGCGCATCGACGAGGTCGTTCATGCGCGCAGTGTCGGCGGCGGGCCGTCATGGCCGGCGTGAAACGAGCGCGAGCGCCGCGCCGGCGCGCCCACGCGCGTGTGCCTGCGCGTGCATGCGCATGCGTGCCGCGTGTGCGTCGACGGATGCGACCATGAATGCGCACGATGCGACGACGAACATGAAGCAGTGGGCTTCGTGAGCGCGTTCTTCGCGCGCGGGTCACGCTCGCCTAATGGCACGCGGTCCACTCTGATCGTCCGACGATGAGTCGGAGCAAACGAAGGAGACCCACCGTGGCACATACGCCGAACCATCCGAGCCAGAACGATCAGACCAAGCGCGACATGCCGGGCAAGAACCAGGACCAGGGCCAGCAGGGCAACAAGAAGACCGAGCAGGGCCAGGATCAGACCCGCAAGGATTCCCCGCAGCGCGACGATCGCGACGCAGGCAACCGCTGACGCGGCCTGGCGCCGGGAGCCTTCGGGCTCCCGGTGCGTTTTGGCGCCTGAACGCGTGTGCGTCCGACGCCGCGCTGCCCACCCAGTGCAGCCCCATTCAGTGCAGCGGCCGCATCGCATTCGCAGCCGCGCCTCCCCTCCGATACGCCACCACCCCACACAAGGAACAACACCATGGCGCGCGACATCCTGAAGACGCTGCAGACCGAACACGAGAAAGTCCGCGCGCTGTTCGACAAGATCAATGACACCACCGATCGCGCCGTCAAGACCCGCGGCGAGCTGCTCGAGGACATCGAGGACGCGCTGATCCCGCACGCGAAGTGGGAGGAGCTGGTGTTCTATCCCGCGTTCAAGGAGCGTGCCGATCGCGACGGGCTGCAGACCCATGCCGAGGCCGTCGCCGAGCACCACGCGGTCGAGCAGACCGTGATCCCGGACGTGCACGCCGCGGAAGTCGATTCGCCGGCGTTCGCCGGCCGGGTGAAGGTGTTCGGGGAGTTCGTCGACCACCACGCCGGCGAGGAAGAGAAGACCATGTTCAAGATGGCGCGCAGCATGTTCTCGGCCGAGGAGCGCGCGAGCTTGGACGAGCAGTACGAGCAGTGGAAGGCGTCGTCCGAGGCGCAGGCCATCGTCGCCAAGGAAAAGGCCAAGGCGAGCCTGAAGAGCGTGGTTCGCCCGTCCTCGTGACGGCTGCGCGCTGCGCGCGCCGCGGATCGATGCAAGCGAGGGAGCCGGCGAATGCCGGCTCTCTTCGTTCGTGGGATCGGATGACTCCGTAACGGGCGCCGATGCGGCGCGGCGCGCGCTCGGGCCGCAGACCTACGCCGCCAGCCGGTGCTCGTAGTACGGCCGCTCGCGGTCGTCGAGGATCGCGTACAGCGACGCGAGGTCGAGCGGGTCCGGCTGCAGCCATGCGTCGACGTGCTCGCGGCGGATCGGGATGATGCAGCGGTCGTGTCCGGCGGCGGCGACCTCGGGCGGCGGCTCGTCGGTGATCGCGGCGAACGACAGCAGCTCGCTGCCGTCCCGCTCGACCGTGCGCGACCACAGGCACGCGATCACCATCTCGCGGTGGTCCTGCGGGGCGAACTCCAGCACCACGTCGCGGCCGTCGCGCTGCACGTGCTCGTAGAACGCGGTGGCCAGCACCACGCCGTGGCTGTGGCCGAACAGCGCGCCCCAGCTCTTCTCCAGCTTGTCGCGGCGCGCGTTGTAGGTGCCCGGGTACTTGCGCTCGGTGGCCTCGGTCCAGCCGGGCATGCGGCACTGGTAGCGCATCGGCCGCACCACCTTGCGGCCGTCCTCGACCGCCATCACCGGCACGAAGCTGCCGGGAAAGATCCGCGAATCGCGCGGCAGCGGCTCGCTGCGGCGCAGGTCGGCCAGCTGCGCCTTGATCTGCGCGATCTTGTTGCCGGAGATGCGCAGGTCCTCCTGCGCCTTCTTCGTCGTCTTCGCCTGCAGGCTGCGCTCGGCGTCGGCGCGGCGTCGGGTCTGGGCGAACAGCTCCTGCTCCAGCCGCGACGCGTCGGCCTCGTCCCACGCGCGCACCAGCTCGGCCAGCTCCGGCGGGCCCTCGCGCAGCAGGTCCAGGTCCATCGCGCGCGGCGTGCGCGGGCGCCGGTACGGGTCGCGGTCGCGGTCGATCCAGTACCGCTGCACGTACGACTTCAGGTCCATCACCGCGCCGAACTCGCGCTGGTACTTGCGGAACTCGGCGCGGACCAACGCGGAGTAGCACATGGCGGGCCTCGGGGTCGGGTGCGTCGGGCGCATTGTCGCGCGCCGGGCGTGCACGCGCGGCGGCGAGCCCGAGAACGCGGGCGGGCCGGCACTGCCGGCCCGCCGCGTCGTCAGCCGATGGCGCGGTCGGTCAGCGCCAGACGCGATCGGGCATGACGTCGGCGCACGGCGAGGCGCTGCCGGCCGGCATCATCTGCTGCAGCATCTGCGCCATCTGCCGCGCGTAGGCATCGGCGTCGGCTTCGGTCGACGTGCTGCGCTTCATTGCCACGCCGGCGCACGCGGCCCACACCTGCACGTTGGCCGAGTCGGTCTCGATGCGCGCGGCGTAGGACTCGGCCAGTGCCTCCCAGCGTCCGCTTTCGGCCGACTCGACGATCGCATCGGCGCCGCCGGACATCAGCACCAGCCGCGAGCCGACGTTGCCCGGCACATCGGGCTTGAACGCCTCGATCGTGCGCGCATCGAGGTAGCGGATGCCGTAGTTGGTCTGGGTGTTGTCGTTGTAGAAGTGGAACTCGTCGTCGTCGATGCGCGCGTACGGCGAGCGCTTGTTCGGCTCGACGACCACCAGCCCGTCGCCGTCGCGCTGGACGTCGATCGTGTAGCTGCCGCCTTCGAGCATGTAGGTGCCCGGGGTGACGTCGGCGGCGAGCGCGGCCGGCGTGGCGCAGGCGGTGAGCAGTGCGAGCGCGAGTGCGGCGCGCGGCGCGGCGATCCGCGCGCGCGGATGGAGCTTCAGCATGGTGTCCCCCTATGGACTGGCGTGCCCGCGCGGCGCAGCCGCGCGTGGCCCGGCCACGGTGCGGCCCGCGGCGGCCGCCGGCAAGTGCCGGAGCCGCGGAAGGCGACCGCCGCCGGCGCCGCTGCTAGGCTCGGATGAGTTTCTCGACGGCCGGAGCACCGCATGACCCGTTTCCAGTTCCTGCTCGCCGCGCTGCTGGCGCTGTGCAGCGCCGGTGCGCTGGCCGCGCCGCCGGCGACGCTGCGCGTCGACCTGCAGCACGGCGGTGACGCGACCGCGGAGCACTACGCGCTCGAGCGGGTCGTGGTCGAGCCGCTGCCGTGGCCGGGCCACCCGCAGCGCGCGATCGACACGACCAACCGCGGCAGCCAGAAGTTCGAGGTGGCCGACGCGGCCAGCGGCCGGGTGCTGTACTCGCGTGGCTACTCGACGGTGTTCGGCGAATGGCGCACGACCGACGAGGCCAAGGGCCTGCAGCGCAGCTTCCAGGAGTCGCTGCGCTTCCCGATGCCGGACGCGCCGGTGCGGGTGACCGTGTTCGGCCGCGACGCCGCCAACGCGTTCGCGCCGCAGTGGTCGGTGACGGTCGATCCGAAGGCGCTCGACGTCGAGCGCGGCGTGCCGGCGGCGGTCAAGCCCATCGCGATCCGCACCAGCGGCGACCCGGCCGACAAGGTCGACCTGCTGCTGCTCGGCGACGGCTACACCGCGGCGGAGCTGGGTGCGTTCGAGGCGCGGGCGCGCGAGCTGTCCGACTACCTGTTCAGCGTGTCGCCGTTCAAGGAGCGCGCGGCCGACTTCAACGTGTGGGCGCTGGCGCGGCCGGTGCCGGAGTCCGGCATCAGCCGGCCGTCGACCGGCGTGCAGCGCGCGACGTCGACCGGCGCGCGCTACGACATCTTCGGCAGCGAGCGCTACATCCTGACCCTCGACAACCGCGCGTTCCGCGAGCTGGCGCAGCACGCGCCGTACGAGTTCGTCGAGATCATGGTCAACGGCGAGACCTACGGCGGCGGTGGGATCTTCGGCCAGTTCAGTACCGTCGCGGCCAACAACGACTGGCGCAACTACCTGTTCGTGCACGAGTTTGGCCACCACTTCGCCGGGCTGGCCGACGAGTACTACACCTCGCCGGTCGCCTACGCCGCGGCCGACACGCCGACGGTCGAGCCGTGGGAGCCGAACGTGACCGCGCTGCTCGATCCGGCGCGGCCGAAGTGGCGCGTGGATGCCGCCACGCCGGTGCCGACGCCGTGGCCCAAGGGGCGGTTCGAGGCGTACCAGAAGCAGTACCAGGCGCGGCGCGCGCAGCTTCGCGCCGAGCGCCGGCCGGAGTCCGAGATGAGCGCGCTGTTGCGTGAGGAGCGCGACTTCACCGCGCGGCTGTTCGCCCATGCGCCGCACCGCGACGCGGTCGGTGCGTTCCAGGGCGCCAACTACTCGGCGACCGGGTACTACCGCCCGCAGCTGGAGTGCCTGATGTTCACCCGCAGCGAAACGTTCTGCGACGTGTGCAGCGACGCGATCGGCGAGATCATCGACCTCTACAGCCGCGCGCCGTAGCGGGGGTCAACATCGTTCCAGTGCCAGACAAGACGAAGGCCCCGGGAGGGGCCTTCGGTGCGCAGGGGGAGGGTCCGCGCGGTGAAGCGGCGGCTGCGCGGGTCCGTCGACCCGCGTGCCCGTGGTTTCGCGTCAGTAGCCGAGCGCGTTGGCGATCACGCCGGTGGCGATGTTGACCAGCAGGTAGCGGTCGTCCATCGGGCGCACCCAGCGGTAGCCGGCCGGCGGCGTCGTCAGCTGGTAGGCGCGGTAATCGTCGACGTAGTAGCGCTCGTCGATGTTCGTCCACACCACGCGGTCGCCGCGCTTGTACTGCTGCTTGTACCAGCCCAGGTGCAGGCCGTTGTCGCCCTTCATGGCGGCGGCGTGCGGGCCCTTGCCGTGGTGGCCCTTGTGTCCCTTGTGGCCCTTGCCGTCGCCGGCCAGCGCGGGGCTCGCGGCAAACGCGAGCGTGGCCAGCACGGCGGCGATCGGGGTGAGGCGGGTCATCCGGTTCATGGCGAAGTGCTCCTTCGTCGAGGTGTGCGACGCACGCTACGGGCCGGCCGGTGAAGGCGAGCGCAGCGCGCGCTGAACCCCGCGCAACAGTTCAGGCTCGCGAGCGGGGCGTGAGCGAACGCGGTACGCCTGTCGAGGCGCTCGGCGGTACGCCGTGACGTGGCATGCACCGGGTTCTGCAATGATCGCCCCATGACGACTTCGCACACCGCCTCCCTTCCGCCCCAGCGCGTGGCCGATGACCTGCGTGGACTGGGCCGCCTCGCCGTCGACGGCGTCACCGGCGTCGCCGGCCTGGTCGAATCGATGCACGCCGCGGTGCTGCACGCGCCGGCGTGGATCGGGCGCCCCGCGCCGCGCAAGACGCGCGGCGTCAGCCGCCTGGTCTACCGCAGCGTGCACGGCGTCGCGCGGCTGGTCGGCCACGGCGTCGACCGCTCGCTGGCCGGCATCGCGCCGCTGCTCGGCGAAGCGCGCTCGACGCCGCGCCGCGAGGCGCTGCGCTCGGCGATCAACGGCGTGCTCGGCGACCACCTCGAGGCCAGCGGCAACCCGCTGGCGATCCGCATGCAGCTGCGCCGCGACGGCGTGCCGCTGCCGCTGTCGCGGCGCGCGCTGGCCGCGCGCCTGCCGCACGCGACCGGCAAGGTCGTGGTGCAGGTGCACGGACTGTGCATGAACGACCTGCAGTGGACCGCCGGCGGCCACGACCACGGCCTGGCGCTCGAACGCGACCTGGCGCGCACCGCGGTGCAGCTGCACTACAACACCGGCCGCCCGCTGGCGGCGAACGGTCGCGAGTTCGCACGGCTCCTCGAGCGCCTGCTGAAGGCGTGGCCGGTGCCGGTGCAGGAGGTCACGCTGCTGTGCCACAGCATGGGCGGGCTGGTCACGCGCAATGCGCTCGATCACGCATTCGCCAGGCGCCTGCGCTGGTCCACCCTGCCGATCCGCGCGGTGTTCCTCGGCACGCCGCACCACGGCGCGCCGCTGGAGCGCGCCGGGCGCTGGGCGGAGCGATTGATCGGGCTCAGCCCGTACAGCGCGCCGTTCGCGCGGCTGGCGAAGCTGCGCAGCGCCGGCATTCAGGACCTGCGCCACGGCGTGCTCGACGACGTCGGCAAGCCGCTGCCGCTGCCGCCGGCCGTGCGCGCGTACGCGATCGCGTCGACGACGCTGCCGCAGGCCGCGGCCGAGCACGAGGTGCACCACCTGGTCGGCGACGGGCTGGTGCCGGTCGACAGCGCGCTGGGCCAGCACGCTGATCCGGCGCTGGACCTGCGCATTCCGCGGCAGCGCCGCTGGGTCGCGCACGGGGTGAACCACTTCGACCTGCTGTCGAACGCGCAGGTATACGAGCGCATCGCCCGCTGGCTGAAGCGCTGAGCCGCCGCGCTTCGGCCCGCGCGAGCGGGCCGGGGTCGTGCGTCGTGGTGAGGCGCGACGCTACAGCGTTTCGGCGATCAGTTTCGCGCGCAGCGCGTTGAGCTTGTCGACGTGGCCGCGCAGCGTCGGCAGCGTGGCGCTGGCGAAGTCGCGCACCGTGGTCGACCTGGCGTTGGCGGCCTCGCGCTCGAAGTCGGTGATCACCTGCGCGTGCACGGCGACCATGTGGTCGAGCCACTGCCGGTCGAACGCGGCGCCGCTGGCGCTGGACAGCGACTGCAGCCGCGCGCGCGTCGCCGCCTCCGCGGCGGGCGGGTCGCCGGCGCCGGTCTGGGCCAGCCGGGTGTTCAAAGCGGCGAGGTCGCTGCCGATCTGGCCGGCGAGCTCGCGCACGTCGACCGCGTCGGCCTGCTCGCGCGCCAGTTCGACCGCCGCAAGCGCGCGTTCGCTGTCGCCGAGCGCGCGGGTCAGGAACGCACGGTCGTCCGCGGTCACGGTCGCCGGCGATTCGGCGGTGGTCGGGGTGTCGACGTCGGTGCTCGGCGCGGACGTGGTCGAGACCGGCGTTTCCGGCGGCGGGATCGTCTGCGCGGCGGCGGGGGCGCACAGCAGCGCCAGCGAGGTGGCCAGCACGAGCGCGGCAGGCAGGCGGGTCATGGTCGGCTCCGGATCGGCAACGGGTGCAGACGATTACCGGTGCGTCGTCGCGAACGGGGCGTGACAGGGCCTTGAGTGCGCGCGAACGGTTCGGGCGCCGTTCGCGCTTGTCGCGATCGCCGTCACGCCGGCCCCGCGCCATTGGACTGGCCGGGGCCGGCCCCATCTTGAACGCTGCCGCGGCGCCCGCGGTCCGATGCCAGGAGCCCCCATGAGCGAGTACCGCAAGACCCCCGAAGCGATCGCGCGGCTGACCCCGGAGCAGTACCGGGTCACGCAGGAGGGTGCGACCGAGCGCCCGGGCACCGGCGAATACCTCGACAACAAGGCGCCGGGCATCTACGTCGACATCGTGTCCGGCGAACCGCTGTTCGCATCGTCGGCGAAGTTCGATTCCGGCTGCGGCTGGCCGAGCTTCACCAAGCCGATCGAACCGGCGCACGTGGCCGAGCTGCGCGACACCTCGCACGGCATGATCCGCACCGAGGTGCGCTCGGCGCACGGCGACAGCCACCTCGGCCACGTGTTCACCGACGGCCCGCGCGACCGCGGCGGCCTGCGCTACTGCATCAACTCGGCGGCGCTGCGCTTCGTGCCGCTGGAGGAGATGGACGCGGCCGGCTACGGCGCGTACCGCGACCAGGTCGAATCGCGCGACTGAGCGGCGCGATCGGGCGGCGGCGGGCGCGACCGGACGGCGGCGCCCTCCGGTTGCGCCCTGTGCTCATTGCAGCGCTTCGGCCTTGCCGCTGGCGATTGCTTCGTCGATCAGCGCGCGCGACTTCTCGTCGGCCTCGCGACTCATCTCGCCCAGCCGCGCGCCGAGCGCGCCGGCCTGCTCGCCGAGCGCCTGCATCGGCTTAGACGCGGCTTCCATCTCGCGGCCCAGTGCGGCCATCGGCTCGGCGGTCGCCACCATCCGGTTGCTGTGCTGCTGCACCTGCGCCATCAGCGGCCGCATTGCCTCCTGCTTCGCCAGCATCTGCGCCTGTAGCGCGGCGACCTGGCGCTGGTAGGCCTGCACGTCGGCCTCGCTGCCGCCGTCGCGGGCGCCGGCCATGGTCCGCGCGGCCTGCTCCATCTGCTCGCCGAGCTCGGCCTGCTCCTCGCCGAGCGCCTCGATCTGCCCGTGCAGTGCCTCGAGCCGCCCGGTGTCCGGCTCGTGGCTGGCGGCCAGCGCCTCCATGCGCCGGGCGAGCGATTCCATCTGCGCCTCGTGCGGCGCCATGCGCTGTTCGAACGCGCGCATCTGCTGGTGCAGCGGCTCGATCGGCTGCCAGGCCGCGTCGATGCGCGCGAGCACGGCGGGGTCGCGGATCAGGTAGCGCCGGTCGCCGCGGCGCGCCCACACGAAGTCGCCCTTCTCGCGGCTGCGCCAGCGCTCCACTTCGGCGCGATCGGCGTCGCTGCCGACCGTGTGCAGGCCGTCCCGGCCGGCGCGCACGACCGCGTAGCCGCCGTCGTCGCGGCTGGACACCGCGCTGCCGGTGGCGGTGGTCGTGGTCGTCACCGACGCGGTGGTGGCGGTGATCGCCAGCGGCGCGGTGCGCATGTTGATCGCCGCCGACGGCGCGGCGGGCTGCGGCCGGGTCTGCGCATAGGCGACGACGCAGACTGCGCACGCCCCGAGCAGCGGCACGGCGAAGCGCCAGTTCAACGGCGTGGGGGCGGGGCGGAGCAGGCGCTGGATGCGTGACATGAGGTGTCCTCCTTGTGCCGCGGGGGCGGGGTGGGCCGCGAGCGGGCCCGGGGTGTTGGCGCGAAAACGGTCGAGTTCGTGCAGCGCACGCGCCAAGCGGCGCGGGTCAGCGAGCGCGCCGGCCGCGAGGTCGTCGGCGATCTGTTCGCGTTCGACGCGGATCGCGCGCGACAGCCACCAGACCACCGGGTGGTAGAACAGCAGCGCTTCGACCGCGTGCTGGACGAGGTTGACCAGGTAGTCGTGGCGCCGGATGTGCGCGAGCTCATGCGCGAGCAGCGCCTCGACCAGGTCGGTCGGCAGGCGGGCCAGCAGCGCGGCCGGCACCACCACGATCGGACGCCACCATCCGGCGGCCAGCGGGCCGTCGCCGTCGTCGCCGATCCGCAACGTCACCGCGCGATCCAGGCCGATGCGCCGGGCCAGGCCGTCGAGCCGCTGCTGCCAGGCGGTGTCGGCCGGCGTCGCGCGGCCGAGCCGGCCGACCCATGCCAGCCCGGCGAACAGCCGCAGGACCAGCAGCGAGGCGCCTAACGACCAGAGCCCGACGATCCACGGCAGCCGGTCCTGCAGGTCCGGCCGGGAGCCGGACAGCGTGGGCAGCACCGGCGACAGCCGTGCCGCGGCCGCGCCCGCCTGGTCCGGCGGCAGCAGCGGCGCCGCGCCGGCGCGGGCCAGCGACAGCTCGTGCGCGAACTGCCACGCCGGCCACGCCACGCACAGCGCCAGCGCCGCGCACGCCACCGCGTAGCGCGCCTGCGGCCGGGCGTTGCGCAGCAGCGCCAAGGACGCGGCGGCCAGCGCGCCGACCACGGCGCCCTGCCAGACGAAGTGCAGCAGGGTCCAGCCGAGCGCGCGCACCGCGGCGTCGAACCCGGGCAGCGCGGCGATGCCCACGGCGTCGGGATTCATCGCTTGTCCTCATTGAGCAGGCGCTGGATCTCCTCGCGCTCCTTCGCGCTGACGTGGCCGCGCAGCGCGGCCATCACCAGCTCCTTGCCGGAGCCGGCGAACGCCTTGTGGATCAGGTCCTTCAGCAGCCGCGTGCGCAGCGAGTCCTGCGCCTGCGCCGGCGCGTAGACGTGCGAGCGCTGGCTCTCGTCGCGCTGCAGTAAGCCCTTGCCGTGCATCACCTGCATCAGCCGCAGCACGGTCGCGTAGGTGGTTTCCGGGCGTTCCTTCTGCACCGCCTCGTGGACCTGCTTGACCGTCGCCGCGCCGAGCGGCCACAGCGTGCGCAGCAGGTCGAGTTCGGCGGCTGTCGGTTTCGGCGCGGGGGTCGGCTTGGTCATCGGTTGGGCACGGGCGGCAGGCGACAGCGCCGATGCTGGACCGACTAGACCGCTTTGTCTAGACCAATTGGTCTATGACTGATGGCAGGGTGGGCGCCCGGCGCCGGCATGCACCGCGGCGCGGATGCCGCGGCCCGCCGTGCCGACGTCAGGCCAACGGGGTCGTGGCGACCGTATCGTCGAGCGGCTGGTCGAGGCAGACGCGGTTGCGGCCGGCGGCCTTGGCCCGGTACACGGCCGCGTCGGCCGCGTGGTACAGCGCGTCGTCGTCGGCGTGGACGGCCGGGTCGAACTCGGCGATGCCGATGCTCGCCGTCAGCGTCAGCGTGCGGTTCTCGAGCGCGACCGGATGGCCGGCCAGGTCGATGCGGAAATGCTCGGCGCGGCGGAAGGCCGCGGCCAGGTCGTGGCCGGCCAGCACCACCGCGAACTCCTCGCCGCCGACCCGCGCGGCCAGGGCGCCATCGTCGTGGAAGGTGTTCTTCAGCCGCCCGGCGAGCACCTGCAGGCAGGCGTCGCCGACGACGTGGCCGTGGCTGTCGTTGATCCGCTTGAAGTGGTCGATGTCCAGCAGCAGCAGCGCCAGCGGCTCGCCGGTGGCGCCGGCTTGGCGCGTCGCCGCGGCGAGCGCGTCGTTGAACTGGCGGCGGTTGGCCAGTTCGGTCAGCGGGTCGATGCGGCTCTGCCGCGAGAACAGGTCGCGCTGGTTGCGCAGCTCCTGGTCGAGGTCGAGCCGCTGCTGGTACTCGGCGTATGCGCGCAGCAGCGAGATCGCCACGTAGACCAGGTAGATCACCATCATCAGCCCGTTGGCGCGGTGCTGGGGCAGCAGCCACATCAGCACCAGCCCGGGGGTGACCAGCAGGCCGACGCCGGCGAACGCGAACGCGCGGCGCATGCTGAAGGCGTGCGCGATCGCGGTGGCCAAGCCGAGGGTGAACAGCAGCGCGGTGGTCTGCGCGGCGCCGAACGCCGGTTCCCACGTCGTCCAGAAGAACAGTCCGCCCCACAGCGCGGTGGTCGCCAGCACGATGCCCCAGTGCAGCTGCAGCCAGCGCGCGATCGCCGGACCGTCGCTGCCGTCGGGCAGCGGGCGGTGGACGAAGCGCCAGCTCGCCAGGCCGATGAACGCTATCAGCAGCGCCCAGCTCGCGACCGGGGAGCGGGTGAACGCGTCCCCGTAGATCCCGACCAGCAGCCACGACGCGGCGTAGAACATTCCTCCGGTCAGCGCACGCTGATACGTGTCGGCCATTTCCTGGGTGAGCCGACGGGTCTGGACGGGAGTCATCCGCGCACAATACGCACGCGCACGCGAAATTGAGGTGTTGGTCACACCTTGCCGCGACGAAGGGCGCCTGGGGGCGCGCCAGCGGCAGAGGAAACCGGGTCGGAACCGGCCACGGACGGCGTCCCCCGTCGCGGGGATGGCTCGCCGCGCGCGCGGGTGAACCATGGCGTCGACGGCGCCATCGGGGCGCCGGCCCATGGCCGCCGGCCGCCGCCCTCGCGGCACCGGCGCGAGGAGGTGTCCGATGGTCCGTTTCCCGGCCGCGTCCGCGGTCGCGCTGGTCGCCGTGGTGCCCGGTCCGCTCTGCGCCCAGGACCTCGCCACCACCGCCGGCAAGCAGGCCCAGGTGCTGCTCGACAACGAGCGGGTCCGCGTCATCGAGCTCGAGCTGCCGCCCGGCGCGAGCACCGGCGTGCATTCGCACGGCGAGCACCTGGTCTACTTCCTCGCCGACGCGACCGGTCGCCAGACGCACGCCGACGGCACGCATGCCGTCCGGCAGGTGAAGGCCGGCGAGGTCCAGTGGAACGCTGCAACCGTGCACGACACCCGCAACGACGGGGCTTCCCCGTCGCGCACGCTGGTGATCGAACTCAAACCGGCGAAGTAGCGCGTCGTCGATACTGGCGCCCCGTCGCGACGCGCGACGCAGCGCCCGCCGCCGATGCCGCCTCCACCGAAAGCGCCCGCGCCGCGTGCGCCGGCCGCCCGCCCCGCGGCGCCGACGCTGCACCCGCGCAACCGGCACACCGGCCGCTACGACTTCGCGCGGCTGACGGCGGCGCTGCCGGCGCTGGCGCGCTTCGTGCGCCCCGCGCCCGACGGCGACGCAACGATCGATTTCGGCGATCCCGACGCGGTGCGCGCGCTGAACCGCGCGCTGCTCGCCGCCGACTACGGCATCGCCCACTGGGACCTGCCGCCGGGCTACCTGTGCCCGCCGGTGCCGGGGCGCGCCGACTACGTGCACGCGCTGGCCGACCTGCTCGCCGCGTCGAACGGCGGCGTCGCGCCGCGCGGCGCCGCCGTGCGCGTGCTCGACGTCGGCGTCGGCGCGAACGCGATCTACCCGCTGGTCGGGCACCGCGAATACGGCTGGCGCTTCGTCGGCACCGACATCGATGCGGCGGCGCTGCGCGTGGCCGACGCGATCGTGCGCGCCAACGGACTGGCCGCTGCGATCGAGCTGCGCCACCAGCCGCGCCGCGATGCGGTGTTCGCCGGCGTGCTGCACGCCGACGAGCGCTTCGACCTGACGCTGTGCAACCCGCCGTTCCACGCGTCGGCGCGCGCGGCGGCCGAGGGCACCGAGCGCAAGTGGCGCAACCTTGGCCGCGACGCCTCCACGCGCGCGCCCGCGCTGAACTTCGGCGGGCAGTCGAACGAGCTGTGGTGCCCCGGCGGCGAGGCGGCGTTCGTCGGCCGGATGATCGACGAGAGCGCGTCGCGTGGCGCGCAGGTGCGCTGGTTCACCAGCCTGGTGTCGAAGGCTCAGTCCTTGCCGCCGCTGCGCCGCCGCCTGCAGGCAGTCGGCGCGATCGAAGTGCACGAGGTCGCGATGGGCCAGGGCAACAAGCGCAGCCGGTTCCTGGCGTGGAGCTTCCTGGACGCCGCGCAGCGCGCGGCGTGGCGCGCGCTGCGCGACCGGTAGCGCGCCGGCTTACTCGGACAGGCGATAGCCCATCGACATGACGGTGTGCAGCAGGGTCTTGTCGAAGCCGCGGTCGATGGCGCGACGCAGGTTGTACAGGTGGCTGCGCAGCGTGTCGGAGTCGGGCAGGTCGTCGCCCCAGATCTCCTGCTCGATCTCGCGGCGGCTGACCACCCGCGGCGACTCGCGCATCAGGATCGCCAGCAGCCGCCGGCCGATCGGCGACAGCTCGAGCGTGCGGGTGCCGCGCGTCGCCTGCTGGGAGACCGGGTCGAAGCGCAGGTCGCCGACCTGCATCACCGGGCGGGCCACCTCGTTGCGCGCGCGGCGGATGATGTTGCGCAGCCGCGCGTCGAGCTCCTGCGTCGCGAACGGCTTGACCAGGTAGTCGTCGGCGCCGGCGTCCAGGCCGGTGAGCTTGTCCTCGAGCGTGTCGCGCGCGGTCAGCATCAGCACCGGCGTCTGCACGCGGGTCTGGCGCAGGTGGCGGCAGACCTCGATGCCGTTGAGGCGCGGCAGCTGCACGTCGAGCACGATCGCGTCGTACGTGTTCTCTTCGGTCAGTCGCAGCGCGGACTGGCCGTCGCTGGCGTAGTCGACCTCGAAGCCGCGGTCCTCGAGATAGGCGCCGACGCTCTCGGCGATCCCGCGGTTGTCCTCCACCAGCAGCACCATTCCGCATCCGGCCGTGTCGAGCATGTCGGTATCTCCCCCAAATCAATGTGGCGGGGATTCTCCCGTTCGGGCTTGTCTACGGGGGGTGAAGCGCGGCGCGCCGCGCGGCCCGCGCCGACCGCGGTTCAGCGTCCGGCCAGCGTTCGCATTCGCCCTGCGCGGGCGCGGGCATCACAGGCCGTACAGCGCCTGCAGCTCGAACGCGAGCACCTGCAGCAGCGCGATGTCGTCTTCGCTGGTCGGCACCGGCGCGACGTCGAAATGGCACACGCTGCCGTAGGCGCGACCGGCGTGGTCGACCAGCGGCACGCCGCAGTACGCGCGCACCGTGGCGCGCTTGGGGTGGTCGTGCAGGCGTGCGTCGAGCAGCGCGTCGGGCGTGTGGAACACCCCGTGGCTATCGCGCACGAACACGCAGTACGACGCGGCGATCGGGATGTCGTCGGGGCGCGGCTGGTCGGGGTGTTCGCGGTCGTAGAACTCGACGCTGCGCAGGGTGTCGTCGTCGAACCGGTACAGCGAGGTGAAGCGGTGGCCGCTGAGGCCATTGAGGTAGATCAGCGCGTCGCGCACGGCGCCGCGCTCGAGCAGCGCATGCACCTGGGCGATGGCCTGGTCGTTCGGCACCGGAGCGCTCCCGCAACGCGACAGCCGCTGACGGGTGCAACGCGGCGCGCGCGCGGCGACGGCCGGCTGCGCGCACGACCCGGACAGGGGATGGCGTCAGCCCAGCGGCGTCAGGCCGTGGCGGGCGTCGGCGCAGACGACGGCCTCGTCGGCCGCGCTGGCGGTGGCCACGACGCTGACGCGGTCGCCGGGCTTCAGCGCGTCCAGTCCCTGCGGGGCCGGCGCCTGGCACAGGTTCCATCGCGCGGGGAACTGCACCTTCACGGTGCCGTGGGCGGCGGTGTCGACGACGACGACGCCGTTGCCGTCGTACGTCCACGGCGAGAGGTCGACGCTGACGACGCGGCCTTCGAAGCGGACCGGCTGCTCGGCGACCAGCGGCTGCACCGCGCGGCCGGTCGCGCAGCCGCCGGCGAGCACGGCGGCCGCCAGCAGCAGGACGGGCGCAAGTGCGCGCGCGGCGGAACGATGGAGGCGATCAATGAGGAGGCGTGGCGTCGGCTGCATGGGGGGCTCCGGTCGGGAGCCCGATCATCGCAGGCCCGCGTCGCCGCGAGGTGGTCGTGCCGACATGGCCGGCGCGCGCCGCCCCGGATCAGTCGGTCCGCGCCCGCGCCCGCCAGCGCGGCAGCAGCATCGGCACCTGCCGCTGGTAGTCGCGGTAGGTGTCGCCGAACGTCGCAACGAGGTCGCGCTCTTCGAGGAACTTCACCGCGATGACGATGTACGCGGTGGTCGCCAGCGCGAACAGCAGGTGGCCGACGCTCATCGTCGGCGTCGCCCAGAACGCGATCAGGAAGCCGAGCATGATCGGGTGGCGGACCACGCGGTACGCCGCGCGCACCACGAACGGCTCGTCGCGCGACGGGTGCCCCTGTCCGAGCCGCCACACCTGGCGCAGGCCGAACAGCTCGAAGTGGTTGATCAGGAACGTGCCGGTCAGCACCAGCAGCCAGCCCAGCGCCGCCACGCCGTGCAGCGCGACCCGCGCGACGTCGCCTTCGACGTGCCACAGCGGCTGCGGCAGCGGCTGCCAGAAGCGGAACAGCACGATCAGCGCCACGCTCGACAGCAGGACGTAGGTGCTGCGCTCGACCGGCGCCGGCACGAACCGCGTCCACCAGCGTTTGAAGCCGGGCCGCGCCATGCCGCTGTGCTGCACCGCGAACAGGCCGAGCAGCGCGAGGTCGACCGCCAGCGCGGTCGCGAGCGGCGCGGCCGGCCCGCTGTCGATGTGCTTGGGCACGACCAGGCCCATCACGAAGCCGACGGCGTACAGGAACGTCGCGAGGAACGCCGCGTAGCACAGCGCGCCGTACGCGATGGCGAGCGGGCGCAGCGCGTGCGCGGGATGGGGGTGGGACTGGGCGTGCATGGGGCACCTCGACGGGGAGTGCGCGCCGGCCCGGCGGGGTCGGGCCGCGTCGGCGGCGACCGCGACGGTGGCGCGTGACGCATCCTCGGCCGCGGCGCCGCCGGCGCCCATGGGAAAGCTGTCCCGATTGCTCCCGCTGGCCGGGTGACACCCGGGACATTGGTCCCGGCCGGTACGCTCCGGCGTCAGTCGCCGCGCGGCGACAGCCCGTGCTGGTGGGCGTAGGCGATCGCCGCCGCGCGGCTGTGCACGCCGAGCTTGTCGTAGAGGTTCGACAGGTGGTTGCGGACGGTCTTCTCGGCGATGCCGAGCCGGGCGGCGATCTCGGCGTTGCTGGCGCCTTCGCACAGCAGCGCCAGCGCGGCGCGTTCGCGCGGGGTCGCGAGCGCGGCGCCGCCGTCGTCGGCCTGCGCCCGCGCCTGCCCGGTGAAGTCGAGCAGCACCTGCTGGAACTGCTGCCACGCCGGTTCGTGCTCGAGCAGCACGTGGTTGCGCGATTCCAGCTGCACGAAGCTCGCGCCGGGGATGCCGCGCGCGAGCCGCTGGCCCTCGGCGACCGGCACCACCTGGTCGCCGGCGCAGTGCACGACCAGCGTCGGCACCCGCACCTGCGCGAGCAGCTCGCGCGCGTCGACCTCGCCGCGCGCGCCCATCAGCGCCGCGCCGATCTCCGGGGTGGTGGTGCGGATGCACAGCTCGTTGAACCACTCCAGCTGCGCCGGCGTGGCGTCCGGCACGAAGCGCGAGGTGAACAGCTGGCGGAACTGCGGGTTGGCCTGGCCCCAGCCGACGCGCATGACCTCGGTGATCGCGCGGAACTGCGCCTCCGCGTCCGGCTGGCCGCGCCGGTGCGCGCCGACCACGTAGCCGCCGTACAGCACCAGGTGCGAGACGCGTTCGGGGTGGCGCACCGCGTACGCCACCGCGGCCGCGGCGCCCTGGCTGATGCCGATCAGCGCGAAGCGGCGGTCGAGGCGGGCGGCGTCGATAACGCGCTCGAGGTCGTCGACCCAGCGCGGGAACGACAGGTCGCCGACCGCGCGGTCGCTGAGGCCGCAGCCGCGCTCGTCGTGGCGGACGTAGTGGAAGTGGCGCGCGAAGAACCGCGTCCAGTGCCGCCACACCGGGCTTTCCCAGTCGTATTCGAGGTGGGTCAGCCAGTTGGCCGCCTTGACCAGCGGCAGCCCGCGGCCGGCCTCGGCCCAGGCGATGCTGACGCCGTCGTCGGAGCGCACGTAGCGGATGCGCTGCAGCATCGGCGGGCTCCGGTCCGGCGCGCGGTCAGCCGGCGCCGGGCCGGACGTGGAAGCCCAGCGCGCCGGCGACGATCGGCAGCGCCTCGTCGTCGCGCTGGTGGGTGATCCACCCGGCGTGGCGGCCGTCGCCGGTTTCCCAGGTCCACAGCGTGTAGTGGTGCTCGCGCAGCCGGTCGAAGGCCACGTTGATCAGCGTCGGCACCTCGGCGTCGGCCAGCGCGTCGTCGTCGTCGAGCCCCCAGTCGATGCGCAGGTTGAAGCGCGCGGCGAGCTCGTCGAGCGCGTCGACCAGCCCCTCCGGATCGCCTTCGTCGATGTCGAAGCCGGCCTTCCAGTCGATCGCCCGGCGCAGCGCGTCGACCGGGTCCTCGTCGCCGGCCAGCGCCTCGCGGCACGCGGCAAACTGCTGCAGCGCGGCGTCCTCGTCGCCGGGATTGACCAGCAGCAGCAGCTGCCACGCCAGCGCCTCGACGGCGGCCTCCTCGTCGATGTCGGACTCGGGGTCGAACGCGCGCGCGAAGTTGTCGTCGGGGTCGTACTCGGAGTGGCTGCCCATCGTGCGCACCTCGCTGGCCGGGTCACAGGATAGGCCCGGCGCGCGCCGCGGTCTGCACCGCTGGCCGGTCGTTACGAAACGGCAACGCCCGCCCGCGCACACTGCCCGGCCGCGCGACACCCGGCCGGCCGCCCACCCGCCACGCGGTCGAACCGCACTCGCAACCCCCACGAACGATGGAGACCCGCATGTCCCGGATCCTGATGGTGCTGACCTCCCACGACCGGCTCGGCGACACCGGCAAGAAGACCGGCTTCTGGCTGGAGGAGTTCGCCGCGCCGTACTACGCCTTTGTCGACGCCGGTGCAAAGGTGACGCTGGCCTCGCCGAAGGGCGGGCAGCCGCCAATCGACCCGGTGAGCGACGCACCCGACGCGCAGACCGACGCGACCCGCCGGTTCGCCGCCGACCCGGCCGCGCAGCAGGCGCTGGCGAGTACCGCGACGCTCGACGAGGTCCGCGCCGAGGACTTCGACGCGCTGTTCTACCCGGGCGGCCACGGCCCGCTGTGGGACTTGGCCGAAGACGCCCGCTCGGTCGCGCTGATCGAGCGCTTCAGCGCGCTCGGCAAGCCGGTCGGCGCGGTGTGCCACGCGCCGGCGGTGCTGCGCCACGCGAAGGGCGGCGACGGCGCGCCGCTGGTCAACGGCCGCGCGGTCACCGGCTTCAGCAACACCGAGGAAGAGGCAGTCCAGCTGACCGACGTCGTGCCGTTCCTGGTCGAGGACATGCTGGTCGCCAACGGCGGCCAGTACAGTCGATCGGCCGACTGGCAGAGCCACGTGGCCGTCGACGGGATGCTGGTGACCGGCCAGAACCCGGCGTCGTCCGAAGCGGCCGCGCACGCGCTGCTGAAGCTGCTGTAGCCGCGCGTGTAGCCGTTCGAAGGCGCCGCGCCACCGGCGCTGGTGCGGCGGTGGCCGTGGGTGCCGATGCGCAGCGGCCCCGTCGCCGGGGCCGCGGGGTCAGTGCAGCGCTTCGCGGAACAGCCGGCGGACGTCTTCGTCCTGCTCGGGTTCGAACGCCACGCCGATGTGGTCGACCTCCACGCGCGTGACCCGGCAGCGCAGGGTGATCGCGTGGTCGGTGTCGGACAGGAAGCTCAGCGGCATCACCGCGTCCGGCGTCGGCCGCCAGGTGTCGAGCAGGCCGACGCGCGCGCCCCCGAGCGACAGGTCCAGCGCCATGGCTTCCTGGCCGTTGGGCAGGAAGGTGACCGGGCGGAAGACTTCCTCGCGCGGGTACTTGCGGATGTCGGTGAGCAGTCCCATCGGCAGATCCTAGGCACGACCCCGTCCGGCCGCGCCTCAAACCGTAACAGACGTCACACTTTTCCGACCAGTGGGCCGGGCCGGGGGACCGGAGGGCGGGGCGGCCCCGCAGCGCCGCCGGGCGCGCTGCACTGCGGCGAAATGGCGCGCATCGCCGCGCTCAGCGCGCGTCGGCCGGCAGCGCAGCCGCCGGGGCGGCGGCCCGCCCGGCCAGCGCCGGACCGGACACGTCGGCGTCGGTCCAGCCGCGGTCGAGGTCGATGCCGGTCGTCCACCACTCGTGCGCGGTGATGCGCAGCGGGCCGCGCACGCGCTCGTGGAAGCGCGTCGGCAGCAGGTACGGGCCGACCTGCCGATAGGCCAGGAACGTCGTGTCGACGTGCGCGCCCTGGGTGGTCTCGAAACCGTTGAGCGTCATGTGCACGCGGAACAGCCGGGCGGTCTCGGCGTCGATCCACAGCACCACGTCGTCGCTCGCCGCCTCGCCGAACCCGGGCGCCAGCGTCGCGAGCACGCGCCGGTACGTGCGCCCGCCTTCGCGCGCGTCGGGCAGGCGCACCATCGACGTCGCGCGCTCGGCGACGAAGGTCGGGCCGAAGTGGAACAGCCGGAACGCGTCGTTGGTCATTGCCGTGGCGCGCCGCTTCACCGGGTCCGCCTCGGGCACGCCGTTGTAGTGGATCGCCAGCCGGTCGCGCGTGCGCAGCACCTGCTTGCGGCCCCCGGGGCCGGCGTGCGCGACCGCGTACACGCCGTCGCGCGGGCGGTAGCGCTCCTGAGAGGTGACCCGGAACGCCGCGTCGGTGACCACCGGCTGGATGCGCTGGATCGCGCGGTACCAGCGGCCGTCGGTCGACAGGTTGATGTCGCCGTCGTATTGCCGCAGGTCGCCGCCGTGCGCGGCCAGCGACTGCGCGAACACCGCGCGCGCGTCGAGCCCGTCGGCGAAGTCCACGCGTGCCGGCGCGGTCGGGAACGCCGCGCAGCCGCACAGGGCGAGCACGACAGCGAGGGCGAACGTGACCAGGCGCATCGGCGTTTCCGCGACGGAATCCCGCACAGCTACGGGCGGCCGCGCGGGGCGGACGCAACCGCGGACTCCGACACAGCGCTCGCTCCCCCGCCATCCCCCTTGCGGGTGTGGCCGCGCACCGGCGGCCCGGGCGTTGTCCGGATTGCCGCGGCCACCCCGGGCTGCGAGGGGATCGCGCCATGACTCGACACCTGCTTGCGACGGCCGTCGCCGTCGCCGTTCTGACTGTGCTCGGCGGCTGCAACCGCGCCGCCCCCGACGCCGACTCCGCCGCCGCGCCGCCCGCCGCCGGCAGCGACGCCAGCGCCGCCGCGCCGGCTGCGACGGACGCGGCCAAGCAGCCCGCCACCGACCTGGAGAAGCTGGCCGAGCGTCTGGTCACCCAGAGCGCCGCCGTCAAGGAAGGCGAGGTCGTATGGATCAGCGGCCGCACGCACGACGCCGAACTGCTCGAGAACCTCGCCGTGCACGTGCGCAAGGTCGGCGGCTTCCCGATCGTCACCTACAGCAGCGACCGGCTCGCCAAGCGCATGTTCTTCGACGTGCCGGCGAAGTACGACAGCCAGCCCGACGCGCTCGGCATGGCGCTGGCCGACGTGATCGACGTGAACATCAGCCTCGGCAACGGCACCACCCAGGACCTGTTCGAAGGCGCGGATCCGGCGCGCACCGCCGCGCGCGGCAAGGCCGACGAGGCCACGATGCAGGCCTTCATGAAGAACCGCGTGCGCACGGTCGAGGTCGGCAACGACCTGTACCCGACGCCGTGGCGCGCCGAGCGCTACGGGATGGACGAAGCGGCGCTGGCGAAGATCTTCTGGGACGGCGTCAACCTGGACTACACCGAGCTGCAGGCGCGCGCCGAGCAGGTCCGCGCCGCGCTGGCGGCCGGCAACGAGCTGCACGTGACGCATCCCAACGGCACCGACCTGCGCCTGCGCATCCAGGGCCGGACGATCGCCGCGAGCGACGGCATCATCTCGGCCGACGACCTCAAGGCCGGCCCGCCGCCGGCGGTCTACCTGCCGGCCGGCGAGGTCTACACCACGCCGGTGCCGGGCTCGGCCGAGGGCAAGGTCGTCTCCACGCGCAGCTATTACCGCGGCAAGCCGATCGACAACCTGACCCTGACGTTCGCCGGCGGCAAGGCGACCGCAATGACCGGCAGCGGCCCGGGGTTCGCCGGGCTCAAGGCCGAGTACGACGCTGTCGACGATGCGCGCAAGAACGAGTTCGCCTTCATCGACTTCGGCATCAACCCGAACGTCACCCTGCCGGCGAACAGCACCGTCGGCACGTGGGTGCCCGCCGGCGCGGTCACCGTGGGCACCGGCAGCAACCTGTGGGCCGGCGGCAGCAACGCGATCACCTACGGCATGACGATGTTCCTGCCCGGGTCGACCGTCACCCTGGACGGCAAGCCGATCGTCGAGAACGGCACGCTGAAGCTGTGATGCGGCGCGGGCGGCGCGCCCTTCGTGCGCCGCCCGCGCAGTTCCGGAGCCGCCTCGCTGCCGGGCCGTCGGCCCGGCGCCACGGCACATGTGTGTGATTTACGTCACACAATGACGTGGATCGACGCTAAGCTCCGACCGGTCCCCCGACACGAGACGGACGCCGATGGCAGCGAGCTGGCTTGCGCAGTTTGGCCCGACCCTAGGGGTCGCCCTGGTCCTCGGGATCGTCCTCGTGCTCACGTTGCGGCTCGCGGACCGGCGCGAGGCCGAACGCGAGCTCGAGCGGCGCCACCGCCAGTTCGGCACCCCGCTGCCGCGCTAGGCCGGCACTCGCCGGCGCACCGCGCGACCTGCGTGTGAGCGCGGCGCGCGTGCGCATGCCGACATGCGGCCGCCGGTGCCCCGCATCAGCCATCGCCGGCAGCCGACATGGCGCGGTCGTGGCCGGCGCGCATCTCGCCCGCGGTCAGCCGGCCGTCGCCGTCGGCGTCCATCGCCTCGAATATGCCGCGCGAGCCCAGCGCGTGCTCGGTCGCGCTCAGTGCGCCGTCGCCGTTGGTGTCGACGACGCGGATCTTGTCGGCCGAGGTCAGCCGCGCGTCGCCGCCGAGCGTGCGCTGCGCGGCGTCCATCTCG
The DNA here is from genome assembly GCF_003586305.1 of Cognatilysobacter tabacisoli. Lineage (GTDB taxonomy): Bacteria > Pseudomonadota > Gammaproteobacteria > Xanthomonadales > Xanthomonadaceae > Cognatilysobacter_A > Cognatilysobacter_A tabacisoli. The sequence continues at coordinate 143,601 of NZ_QXJI01000004.1, forward strand.
GCAGCAGTCACCGTACCGTCGGCGTCCGCGTCCATCGTCGCGAACATCGACGCCGCGCCTTCGACGTGCTCGTCGATCGTGACCGCGCCGTCGCCGTCGCCATCCATGGCCGCGAAGTGGCGCGCGGCGGCGTCGCCCGCGACCCGCTGCGCCGCGTCCGGCACCGTGGCCGGCGGAACCGCGTCGTCGGCCGCCGGCGCGGCGTTGCGCTCGGCGCCGACGACAACGTCTCGGGGGCTGCGCTGGCACCCCGCGACGGCCACCAGCACGCACAGCGCCAACAGGGACGGAAACGTTCGCATCGTTTGAAGCCCTCGGCCGACCGGCCGCCCTCGATGTGCCACGCTGCTCCGCGTGCGGTGAAGCCGCTGTCCAATGCGGCCGGTTCAGGGGCGCCAACCGGCCGACGTTCGTGAAGCGTTCACGCCGGCGCATCGCGCCACCCTGTCCGGCGTCCGACTGCCGGAGTTGCCCGACGATCGCTGCGCACGCCTCGCGAGCGCCGGCGGCATCGCGTGGACGAGTCCGCGGCGGCCCGCTACTGTCCGCGCGTTGCCCTCGGGGAAAGGACGCACATGCGCGACGGATCGCTTGTACGCCGACTGGCCGTTGCCGCGGCCGTGGTCGCGGCGCTGGTGCTCGGCTGGTCGCTGGGCCGCGTCGGCCAGCCTGGCGGAGATGCGGCGGACGATGCGGCACGATCCGACGCGCTGGACCGGCCGATGCAGCGCGGCGATGCGGCCGCCGACGCGCCGCGCGGACGGACCGATCGACGTGCCGGGACGCCATCCACTGCCGCTGCGTCCCGTCCTGCGGTCGCGTCTGCGCTGCCGCCGCTGAACATGCCGCTGCGGGAGACCATCGACGACCTCTCGCGCCGCGCTGCCGCCGGGGAGCCCGCTGCGGCCTGCCGGCTGGCGGCCGAGTACACGCACTGCAACGAGCTGGAGGACTCGCTGGCGTCGATGCAGCAGATGCTCGAGCTGCAGGAAACCAGCGCCCACGTGCGCGCCGAGGCGGGCGGCGTGGCCGTGCGGATACACGACAGGGCGGACGACATGCAGCGGTCGATCGACGGCATGATCCGCGAGACCGCGCACTGCGACGGCGTCGCGCCGCTGCCGCCGGCCGCGCTGTTCGATCGCTGGCTGCAAGCCGCCAAAGCCGGCAGCGTCACGGCGATGACCCATTACGCCGCCGGCACGCCGTTCCGCCGCCACCAGCTGCTCGATTCGCTTCCGGCGCTGCAGCAATACCGGCGCAACGCCCCGCAGCTGGCGCGCCGCGCTTACGAGGCAGGCGACCTGGACGCCGCAGTGGCGCTGGCGCGCGCGCTGGCGGCCGAGCCTGACGACGCCAACCGTCCGCTGCTGGCGCAGGCGTTGCGGCCCGATCCGGCCGAGGCCCTGACGATCCTGCTGCGGATTCGCGCCGGCCGTGCCGATGGCCCGCGGCACATGCCGCGCGTGGTGGTGGACGCACAGATCGAGCGGGTCGGCGCCCGGCTCGACGCGCGTGAGCGCGCGCAGGCGGAAGCGCGCGCGGCGCGGCTCGGGCCGCTGGGTGCGCGCTCGCCGACGCACTGGGACCTCGCGGTCAACGGACTGGCGTACGGCGAAACGGGCGCGCAGGCCACGGGCAAGCTGATGCGCCGGGCGTGCGAGTCCGGCTGATGGTGGTGCGTCGCTCCGGAGGTTGAACGCAGCGGAGCGCAGTTGCGCCCCGTGCTGCCACGCCGCTACTTCGCGAACAGCTGCCCGGCGATGTCGGCAAACGCCTTGAACTCGAGTGCATTGCCGGACGGGTCGAGCAGGAACAGCGTGGCCTGCTCGCCGGGCTGGCCGGCGAAGCGCACGTGCGGCTCGATCACGAAGCGGGTGCCGGCCGCGCGCAGCCGCTCGGCGAGCGCCTGCCACTCGGGCAGCTCGAGCACGACGCCGAAGTGCGGCACCGGCACGTCGTGGCCGTCGACCGGATTCGAGGCCGGGGCGTCGTCGCCGGCGACCGCGGGGCGCAGGCCGTCGACCTGGTGGCACACCAGCTGGTGGCCGAACAGGTCGTAGTCGATCCATCGGTCGGCGCTGCGGCCCTCGGGACACCCGAGCACGCCGCCGTAGAACGCGCGCGCGGCGGCGAGGTCGTGCACGGGAATGGCCAGGTGGAACGGCGTCAGCGCGGGCATGGTGGGGTCCGGCGGAGAGGGCGGGCGACAGTGTGCGGCATGGCCCGCGCGCGCGCCGCCTACAATGGCGCTCTTTTTCCAGCGCGGCGCGGCCGCAGGCCGTCCATGGCGCCCAAGGCGACCGTCGTCAAAGCCGAACTGCAGGTCAGCGACATGGACCGGCACTACTACGCCACCCACAACCTGACGCTGGCCCAGCACCCGTCGGAGACCGACGAGCGGCTGATGGTGCGGCTGCTCGCGTTCGCGCTGCATGCCGACGACCGGCTCGAGTTCGGCCGCGGCCTGTCGGACGAGGACGAGCCGGCGCTGTGGCGGCGCGACTACACTGGCGAGATCCTGCAGTGGATCGAGCTCGGCCAGCCCGACGAGTCGCGGATCCGGAAGGCCGCCGGCCGCGCGGAGCAGGTGGTCGTGGTGACGTACGGCGGCAACGCGGCCGACGTGTGGTGGAGCAAGAACGCCGCCGCGCTCTCGCGCTTCAAGAACCTCACCGTGCTCGACCTCGACGCGGCCGGCGTGGCCGCGGCCACGGCGCTGCTCGGCCGCGGCATGCGCGTGACCGCGATGATCCAGGACGGCGAGCTGCAGCTGATGGACACCGACACCACCGTCGCGCTGACGCCGACGGTGCGGATGGGGCCGGCCGCGCGCGGCTGACGGCACGACGCGCCGCGGTGCATCCCGGGCGCGCCTGCCGGCGTATGGCCTGCGCGCATCCCGCGCGTCGCCGGTAACGCCCCGCATGTCCGACCTCGTCCAGATCGTCTACATCAGCCGCAGCACGTTCAAGCCGCTGCCGCCCGAGCTCGGCATCGAGCCGAGCGTGACCCGCATCCTCGCCCAGTCGCGGCTCAACAACGCGCGTCGCGGGCTGGTCGGGGCGCTGTACTTCGGCGACGGCTGCTTCTTCCAGTGCCTCGAGGGCGCGGCGAACCAGGTCGACGCGCTGTACTCGCGGCTGCTCGACGACCCGCGCCACACCGACCTGCAGGTGCTGTCGCGCAAGCCGATCGAGCAGCGCAGCTTCGCGACGTGGTCGATGAAGTACGTGCCGCTGGACGCCGACATCAAGGCGCTGCTCGCCAGCCGCGGGCTCGACCGGTTCGACCCGTACCGCTTCGGTCGGGCCGAGGTCGAGCGGGTCATGGAGCTGCTGAAGACCGGCACCGCGGCCGACGAGGGCCCGGCCCCCGTCGCGCCCGCCGACTATCCGGCGCTGCCGGCGGCCCGCGAGGCCGCGCCGGCGAGCACGCACGATCCGGTCGCGCGGCGCACGGCCGCGCTGGCGCTGGCGCTCGCCGCGATCGCGCTGGCGGCGTCGGGGCTCGCGCTGCTGCGCTGACGGTTACGGCGTCGGCGCGCTGGCCGACACCCGCCACACCGCGTTGCCGACGTCGTCGGCGACCAGCAGCGCGCCGTCGCGCGCGATCGCGACGCCGACCGGCCGCCCGCGCGCGTTGCCTTCGGCGTCGACGAAATCGGTCAGTACGTCCTGCGGCACGCCGCTGGGACGCCCGCCGGCGAACGGCACGAACACGACCTTGTAGCCCGCGCGCGGCTTGCGGTTCCACGAGCCGTGCAGGCCGACGAACGCGCCGTCGCGCCAGCGTTCCGGCAGCGTCGCCGACGTGTTGAACGCCAGCCCGAGCGGCGCGACGTGGTTGCCGAGCGCGTAGTCCGGCTTGCGCGCGCGCGTGACGAGGTCGGGCCGCGGCGGCTCGACCCGCGTGTCGATGTTCGCGCCGTAGTAGCTGTACGGCCAGCCGTAGAACGCACCGCGGACCACGTGGGTCAGGTAGTCCGGCACGAGGTTGTCGCCGAGTTCGTCGCGCTCGTTGACCACGGCCCAGAGCTCGTCGCTGCCCGGCCGCCACGCGAGTCCGACGGGATTGCGCAGGCCCGACGCGAACACGCGCGTCGCGCCGCTGGCGATGTCGACCTCGAGCACCGCGGCGCGGTTGACCTCGGCGTCCATGCCGTTCTCGCCGACGTTGCTGTTCGAGCCGACGCCGACGTACAGCGTGCGGCCGTCCGGGCTCGCCAGCAGGCTCTTGGTCCAGTGGTGGTTGAGCTGCTGTCCGCCGCCGGGCAGGTCGACGAGCTTGGCCGGCGCGGCGGTGATCGCGGTGGCGCCGGCGGTGTACGGCACGCCGACCAGCGCATCGGCGTTGGCGACGTACAGCGTGTTGCCAACCAGCGCCATTCCGAACGGCGAGTGCAGGTTCGACAGCAGCACGGTGCGCGTTTCGGCCACACCGTCGCCGTTGCCGTCGCGCAGCAGCGAGATGCGGTCGGCGCTCGGCACGCCGGCGCCGGCGCGCTTCATCACCTGCTTCATCACCGCGCCGCGCACGCCGCGGATGCCGCTCTTGCCGGCCGGGCCGTTGCTCTCGGCGACCAGCACGTCGCCGTTGGGCAGCACGTGCAGCCAGCGCGGGTGGTCGAGGCCGGTCGCGAACGCGCGCACCTGCAGGCCGTCGGCGGCGGTCGGTGTCGCGCCGTCCGGCCAGCCGGTGGCCGGGGCGATCGCGACGGTCGGGATCAGCTTGCGCTCCGGGTCCGGCAGCGACGGCGCGGTGCCGACGCCGGGGTCAGGCTGCTGGTCGAGCGCGCCGGAGCGGCAGCCCGACAGCGCCACCAGCGCGGCGAGCGTGAACAGCGGCAGCCACCGCGGGCACTGCGTGTCGGTCGTCGTCGCCTGCATCGTGCGTGCCTCGCGGTGTCGGTGTGCGTACGCGCGCAGGCTAGGCCGGCCACCGTTGCCGCTGCGTGCACGTGCGTCACGCGTTGGACCGCCGATGCGGCGCGCCGATAGGCGCACTCGATCGCAGCGCGGGGCCGAGAATACGTTTGCAGCGGCGCGCGATCGTCTTGTTGCTGCACCGCGAGCGCGCGCAGAGTCGGTCCGCGGCCGACTCCCCATCCGATGCACGCGCATCCGGCGGAGCGGCCGCGCCGCGCGTCGTGTCGTCGACCGCGGCCCTTGTCGGGAAAGGGAGCGTCACGATGAGCCTGTCGATCGTCCGGTCCGTGCGCGTCGCGCGCATGGCGCTGCTGCTGGTGCTGTCACTGCTGCTGTCGGCGTGCGAGCTGCCGTGGTCGCCCGCCGCGGAGGCCGGCAAGGCGCCGCTGGCCAATGCGCACCAGGGGCAGGGCAACGTGCTGCCGGTCGACGCTGCGGCGCTGTGCGACGCGCCACCGAGCACCGTCCTTGCCGCGATCCCGGCCGGCGCCGTCGACGGCGCGCCGGCGGACGTGCGCATCCGCTACCACCGGCCCGACGGCAACTACGCCGACTGGGGCCTGCACGTGTGGCAGGTCAATGACGCCGGCCAGTACGTCGCCGACTACCCGGGCGTGACGTGGCCGTCGCCGCTGGCGCGCAGCGGCATCGACGACTTCGGCGCGTACTTCGATCTCGAGGCCGCCAAGTTCACCCACCCTCAGGCCGCCGGCTTCGGCTTCATCGTCCACCCGCCTGGGCAGAACGGCGACCCCGGCGTCGACCGCATCGTCAGGTTCGGCGAGGGCACGCAGTTCTGGCTGCGCTCCGGCGACGCGACGGTGTACCGCAGCAACCCGCTCGGCGCGGCGGCCGACATCGACACCGTGCGCGTGCATTACAAGCGCTTCGACGGCAACTATGACGCGTGGGGCCTGCACCTCTGGCCGACCAGCGGCATCGACGTGTCGCGCCTGCCGGGGCTGGCGCTCGACCAGTGGCCGAACCCCGTGCCACTGTCGGCGATGCCGAACTACGCCGCGTCGCCGGACGGCTCGGAGGTGGTGTTCGACCTGCCGGTGCTGAACCCGCAGTCGAACCCGGACCGCAGCGCGGTCGAATTCATCATCCACGGCATGCCGTCGAACCCGAACGGCGGCGTCAACAACAAGGACGGCTGGAACGACAACATCCGCGTCGCGTACGCGTCGCTGACGATCCGCGACGGCACCGGTTCGATCTGGCTGGTGCAGGGCGAGCCGCGCGTGTTCACCGCCTCGCCGGACACGCGCCGCGCGTCGACCACCGACGCGCGCGCGGTGTGGCTGACCCGCGCGCTGCTGCAGTGGCCGCGCACCGACACCGCCGGCACGTTCCGGCTGTACCACTCGGCCACCGGCCAGATCGTCGCGCGCAAGGGCGCGCCGGTCGCCGGCGCCGACGGGTCGATCGCGCTGGCGGTCGGCGGCGCCGTGCCCGCGGCCGCGGCCGAGCGCTTCAAGTGGGTCGAGCCCGGCGTGGTGCTGGCCGTCGACGCCGCCGACGACGTTCGGCTGGCGTCGGTGCTCCCACACCAGCTCGTCGTCGTGCAGCAGGACGTCGACGGCAACGTGCTCGGCGCCACCACCGCGCAGCTGCCCGGCCAGCTCGACGACCGCCATGCATCGGCCGACGCGCTCGACGACCTCGGCGTGCGCATGGAGCGCGGGCAGGCGCGCTTCCGCCTGTGGGCGCCGACCGCGCAGCAGGTGACGCTGTGCGTGTACGCGCCCGGGGGCGGCACGATGCTGCAGCAGGCGATGGACTTCGACCCCGCCACCGGCAGCTGGGCGCTCGCGCGCCGTGGGCTGCCGACCGGCCTGTACTACCGCTACGCGGTGCAGGTGTTCGTGCGCGGCGTCGGGCTGGTGCGCAACCTCGTCACCGACCCGTACGCGATCAGCCTCGACGCCGATTCGCAGCGCAGCTATCTGGCCGACCTCGACGCGCCGCAGCTGCAGCCGCCGGGCTGGCAGCTCGACCGCTCGCCGGCGCGCGTGCGCGAACAGGAGGACATGGCGATCTACGAGCTGCACGTGCGCGATTTCTCGATCGACGACGCCACCGTCGACCCGCGCCACCGCGGCAAGTACCTGGCGTTCGCCAACTGGAACTCGAACGGCATGAAGCACCTGCGCGCGCTGGCGCAGGCCGGGCTGACCGACGTGCACCTGCTGCCGGTGTTCGACCTGGCCAGCGTGCCGGAGACCGGTTGCGTGACGCCGCAGATCCCGATGGCCGCGCCGGACTCGGACGCGCAGCAGGCCGCGGTCGGCGCGGTGCGCGACGCGGACTGCTTCAACTGGGGCTACGACCCGTGGCACTTCACCGCGCCGGAGGGCAGCTTCGCCACCGACGCGCGCGACGGCGCCGCGCGCGTGCGCGAGTTCCGCGCGATGGTGATGGCGCTGCACGCCGCGGGCCTGCGCGTGGGCATGGACGTGGTCTACAACCACACCAGCGCGTCGGGCCAGAACGCGCGCTCGGTGCTCGACCGGGTCGTGCCCGGCTACTACCACCGCCTCAACGGCAATGGCGACATCGAGCGTTCGACGTGCTGCGAGAACACCGCCACCGAGAACCTGATGATGGGCAAGCTGATGATCGACTCGGTCAAGACCTGGGCGGTCGAGCACCACGTCGACTCGTTCCGCTTCGACCTGATGGGCCACCAGCCGCGCGCGGTGATGGAGCGGCTGTACGACGAGGTCTCGGCCGCGGCCGGCCGTCCGATCCAGCTGCTCGGCGAGGGCTGGAACTTCGGCGAGGTCGCCAACGGCGCGCGCTTCGTGCAGGCCAGCCAGCTGTCGCTCAACGGCAGCGGCATCGGCACCTTCAGCGACCGCGCGCGCGACGCGGTGCGCGGCGGGTCGGGCTTCGACAGCGGCGACGCGCTGGTGCGCAACCAGGGCTACATCAACGGGCTGGTCTACGACGACAACGGCAGCGGCGCGAACAAGTCGCGCGGCGAGCTGATGTGGTTCGCCGACCTGGTCAAGGTCGGGCTGGCCGGCTCGCTGCGCGACTACGTGCTGACCACGCACTGGGACGCGACGCTGCCGCTGGCGCAGCTGGACTACAACGGCCAGCCGGCCGGCTACGTCAGCGACCCGCAGGAGGCGGTCAACTACGTCGAGAACCACGACAACCAGACGCTGTTCGACAACAACGCCTACAAGCTGCCGCTGTGGACCACGCGCGAGGATCGCGCCCGGGTGCAGCTGCTCGGCGCGGCGATCACCGCCTTCAGCCAGGGCGTGGCGTACTACCACGCCGGCATCGACACGCTGCGCAGCAAGTCGATGGACCGCAACAGCTACAACAGCGGCGACTGGTTCAACCGGCTCGACTGGACCTACACCACCAACCACTTCGGCACCGGCCTGCCGCCGGCCGGCGACAACGCCGCGAACTGGCCGGTGATGGCGCCGCGGCTGGCGAACCCGGATCTCAAGCCGATGGCCGCCGACATTGCGTGGACGCGCGACGCGTTCCGCGACCTGCTGCGGATCCGCGCCAGCTCGACGCTGTTCCGCCTGCGCACCGCCGACGAGGTGCGCCAGCGGCTGACGTTCCTCAACACCGGTAGCGCGCAGGTGCCGACCGTACTGGCCGCGCGCCTCGACGGCCGCGGACTCGACGGCGCGAACTTCCGCGAGCTGCTGTACCTGGTCAACGTCGACACGCGCGCGCAGACGCTGGAATTCGGCAGCGAGGCGGGCAAGGCCTGGCGCCTGCACCCGGTGCACGCGGCGGCGAACGCGGCCGACCGCCGCGCTGCGAACGCGACCGTCGCCGTCGACAGCGGCACGTTCTCGGTGCCGGCACGCACGGCGGTGGTGTTCGTGGTGCCGTGACGCCGCGGCCGCGCGCCGATGCGCGTGGCCGCGGCGGACATGCAAGAAAAGCGCGGGTCGCGGCGCCCGGGGATGGCGCGCGACCCGCCGCCGCCGTCACGGCGGCGCAAGCGGAGCGGGCGCCGCAATTACGGCAGCGGCGTGCCCTGGTCGGCCACGGCCAGCCAGCGGTTTCCGTCGTGGGTGTAGGTCACGCCGGTCAGCGCTCGGGCGCGGTAGCCGATGCGCGGGATCGCGTAGACCGTCTCGTACAGGATGAAGGCCGAGCGGCAGCCGTCGACGACGCGGTAGCGCTCGGTCCAGCTCCACTGCGCTTCGCGGTTGGCGAAGTGACTGGCGAGCGCCGCCATGATCGCGTCGATGCCGATGCGCGTGGCGCCGCTGCCGAATACGGTGATCGCGCGCTCGTCGTGCACCGCGCGGAACGTCTCGGCGTCGTAGTCGCGGAACGAGGTCATGTCGAGCTGCTGGGCGATTTCGAACTGGCGCGCGCAGCCGTCGGCGGTGGCGGACTGGGCGCGGGCGGGCGATGCGGCGCAGGCAGTGGCCGCGGCGAACGCGACCAGCGCGGCGGTGCAGGGGACGTTGCGGTTCATGGCACACCTCACGGTTCGGGATGTGCCGCGACGTTATGCCCCGCGATTGGTGCGTTCGAGAGCCACTGCGCGCGCGCTGCGTGGGGCCAATGCGCGGGGGCGACTCGCCCGCGCGCGATGGATGGTCAGCGCGCGAGCAGCGGGTACGGATTGATCGGCGTGCCTTCCCACCAGCGCTTCTCCGGGCCGAGCTCGAAGATCGCGAAGTGCAGGTGCGGCGCGGCGGGGTTGGCGTTGCCGGTGCTGCCGACGAAGCCGATGATCTCGCCGCGCCGGACCTCGACGCCTTCGCGCACCGTCGGCGCGTACGACTGCAGGTGCGCGTAGTAGTACGCGCGCTCGCGCTGCGGATCGAACTGGTAGATCGTCAGCCCGCCCGCGGCGCTGGTGAACAGCTTCTCGATCCGCCCGTCGACCGCGGCCAGCACCGGCGTCCCGGCCGGGGCCAGGATGTCGAGCGCCTCATGGCGGCGTTCGGTGCCGCGTGGCTGGTCGAAGGTGTCGAGCAGCTGCGCCTGGGTCACGCCTTCGACCGGCACCAGCAGGCCGGATCCGGCGACCACCGGAGCGGGCGCCGCGTCGGCCAGCGTGGTGGTCGCCGCCGGCGCCGCAGTCGACGCGGCCGGAACGGCAACTGTCGCGACCGGCGCGCTTGCGCTGCCCGTGACCGCCGGCGCGCGCGCGGCGTCCGCGGCCGGCCCCACGTTCACCACCGGGCCGGTCGGCAGCGCGTGCGGCGCGGCGCCGTGGCGCCACGCGTAGTAGCCCGCGTTCGCCGCGAACAGCAGCAGCGCGACGACGGCGATCGTGCGGGTTCGCATCGACGCTGCGCCCCGCTCAGTCCTGCAGCAGCGCCGGCGTCCCCGGGGCGACCGCGGCCGCGACGTCGATCGCGCTCCAGTTCGTCAGGCGGATGCAGCCGTGCGACTGGGTCTTGCCGATGCGCGACGGCTCGGGCGTGCCGTGGATGCCGTAATGGTCCTTCGACAGGTCGATCCACACCGGGCCCACCGGGTTGTTCGGACCGGCCGGAATCTTGGCCTTGGCGTGGTCCGGGTCGGCGTCCCAGAAAAGCTTGGGGTTGTAGTGGAAGACCGGGTCGCGCGCGACGCCCTTGATCGTCCACTTGCCCAGCGGCAGCGGGTCGTGCTGGCTGCCGGTGGTGGCCGGGAAGCGCGCGTAGACCTTGTCCTGCGCGTCGAGCAGCTGCACCGACTGGTCCGAATCGTCGACGACGACGCGCGCGGCCTTCGGCAGCGCCGGCAATGCGGCCACATCGGGCACCCGCAGCACGCTGCCGGCGGCGAACGTCGCGCCGGGGTTCAGCGACGCCAGCAGCTTCGGGCTGACGCGGAAGCGCTCGGCCAGCGCCTCCTGCACCGAGGTGTAGCCCAGCGCCGGCAGCGCGGCCTTGTCCATCATGTCGTCGGGGATCGTCACGAACGGGCCGGCGGCGTCCGCCGCGGTCACGGTGTAGGAGGTCATCACCACCTGCGTGTCGCCGTTGAGCGCGGTCCAGGTCGCATCATCGAGCGTGCCGGTCGACGGCAGGCCGCGCGCGGACTGGAACGCGGCGATCGCGCGGCGCGTGTTGCTGCCGCCCTGGCCGTCGATCTCGCCGGGCGAGAAGCGCGCGCGCTCGAGCAGGATCTGCGCGCGCAGCATCGCATCGGCGCCGGTGCGCGTGGCCGGGTCGTCGACCGGACCGGTCGGCTTGGCCGGTGTCGCCGGCGTGGCCGGCACGGCGGGCGTCGCCGGCTCGCCGGGCGCGCCGGGAGTCGCCGGCGTCGCGGGCACCGCAGGCGTCGCGCGCTCGGTCGGCGCGATCGGGGCGACCGGCTTGGTCTCAGGCTGCGAAGGCTTGGTCTGCGCGCCGGCGACCGGTGCGACGAACGGCGCGCACAGCAGGGTCGACCAGAGCAGGGCGGTGGCGGGGCGGGACGTCGTCATGGAGGCACCAACACGTGAGGAGTGCGCGCATCGTTGGGGCGGGCACGGCGCCGCGGCGTGAACGCGGGCGTCGGTGCGCGCGGCCCGCCGCGCCGCCGGGACGCGCGAACGGCCCGCAAACCCCCGCCGCGCATGGCCCGTCGCGTGCATTAACGATTGGCGAACGCCGCGCGCGACCCGCGCGTTGCGCCGCGTGCCGCCGGCTTCCATCATCGCCGCGCGAGCCGGCCCGGCCGCGCCCGCGGAGCCGTCGCATGCCGCCCCACCCGACGCCGTGGTCGTCCGACATGCTGCCCCGCTTCGAACGCGCAACGCTGACCGGGCTGCGCGGCGTCGACGGTGAGGTTGAGGCCACGCTCGTCCGGCGCGCCGGTGCGACGCCGTCGAGCGCGGCCGTGCTGTACGTGCACGGCTTCGTCGACTACTTCTTCCAGACGCACCTGGCCGACTTCTTCGAACGGCAGGGCCTGCGCTTCTTCGCGCTCGACCTGCGCCGCCACGGCCGCTCGCTGCGACCGGGCCACTGGCCGAACTACACGCCCGACATCGACGAGTACCTGGCCGACCTCGACGCAGCCGTCGCCGCGCTGCGCGACGAACTCGGCGTCGGCTGGCTGCTGGTCAACGGGCATTCGACCGGCGGGCTCGCCGCGGCGCTGCACGCGCACCGCGGCGCGCGCCGCGACGGCGTCGACGCGCTGCTGCTCAACAGCCCGTTCCTCGACATGAACCTGCCGCGCTGGCAGGAGCGCTGGGTCGAGCCGCTGCTGGCGGGAGCCGGGCGCGTGTGGCCGGCGCTGCGGCTGCCGGGGCTGTCGCCGCTGTATGGCCAGAGCGTGCACGCCGCCCACCGCGGCGAATGGGATTTCGACACGCGCTGGAAGCCCATCGACGGGTTTCCGGTGCGGGCCGGGTGGTTCCGTGCGATCCACCGCGCCCACGCCGAGGTGGCCGCCGGCCTCGACGTGCGGGTGCCGTGCCTGGTGCTGCACGCGGCGCGCAGCGCGTGGCCGCGCCGCTGGAGCGATGCGGCGCGCACGGCCGACATCGTGCTCGACGTGGACGACATCCGGCGGCTCGCGCCGCGGCTCGGACCGCACGTCGCCGTGCAGGGGATCGACGGCGGCCTGCACGACCTGGTGCTGTCGGCACCGGCCCCGCGCGCGGCCGCGTTCGACGCGATGGCGCAGTGGCTGGCGACGGTGCCGCCCGTGGAGTGAGCGTGGGCGCCGGCGCAATGCCGGATGAACGGCGCGGCGCGTGCACGACGACTGGCATACGGCGGCCCGCAGGCGCGTGCCTAACCTGCGGCCACGTTCCCCGCATCAGGTCGCGCCATGTCCCGTTCCGCTTGCCGTCCGTTTGCCGTCGCCGCCGCGACCCTCGCCATGGCCGCATGCACCACCGCGCAGGTGCGGCTGCCGCCGGGATTCGCCACCGCCGCGGTGTCGTACGAGGTCAGCGGCCATTCGCCGCGCCGGCAAGGCGAGCCGGTGCGTTTCGGGCCGTACAGCGCGCTGGAGATGCGCGAAGGCGGGACGCTCTCATGGGGCGTGCCGGTGCCGGGGTTCGACCTGGTGCGTTCGGCGAAGCCCGTCGCCTACACGCTGGTGGCGCGCGACCAGTCGCCGGTGGAGGTCCAGTGCCGCAGCCGCGCGTGGACGCTCGGGCGCGGCGACGCCGACCGGCGCCTGGAGATCGATGCGACCGCGCTGGCGGGGCCGCTGCTGGCGTGCGGCCTGAAGCTCGACGGGTTCGAGCCGCGCCCGCTCGTGCTGTCGCGGCAGGGCGGCACGCTGCAGGGGCGGCTGTCGGCGCCGTGGGGACGGGACTACGCGGTGCGTGGCCTCAACGGCCTCGTCGGCAGCCCGCTGCCGCTGGGCGTGCCGGGCGGCTACGCGATCGTCGACGGCGACGTGCCGGTCGCCGTGGTCGACGTGCTCAATGCCGGCCGGGTGCACTTCGACCCGGCGCTGGACGCGGAGCGGCGCGCGTACTTCGCCGCGGCGGCGACCGCGCTGCTGCTGCTGGATCCGGAACTGGGAGGCTGAGCAGCGCGCGGCGCGATGCCGCGCGCGTCGGGCTCAGCGCGCGCGCTTGCCCGAGGCCTTCGGCTTGGACACGGTCGGCGCCGCGTCGGGGCTGTCGACCTTCTGCAGCACGCGCGTGGTGCCCAGCTTCTCGACCCGGCCGCCGCCCTTCTCGAACGCGGCGATCTGCGCGGTGATGCGCTCGCTGTCGATGCGCTTCTGGTTGAGGTCCCCGCCGGCCTGGGTGCCGCGGGTGTAATCGCGGTCCTTGCCGCGAGTCTTGGCGCCTGTCATCAAAAACTCCTGTTCGGCGCCGTCAACGTCCGCGTACGGTCGCGGAAGCCCTGCAGTGTCGAACGGACACTATGCGCCTCCGGGGGCCCTGGCGCACCCCCACGGCGCCCCGCGGGTCAGGGGCGGGCAGGGTGGGGCCGGGCTGACGGGGTTGCAGGCCTCGGGCAGACTGTCGCCCTCGCCAACGACCAGGGACTGTCGAGCGTCATGCCCATCGCGATCAATCGCGCCGTTGCCGGCGCAGTGGCGGCCGTCCTGGCCGGGGCGCTTGCCGGGGAATCGGGCGCCCAGGAGCGCCCCCCGGCGCCGGCGCCGTACTGCATGGACGCGCGGCAGATGGCCGAGGCGGTGCAGCCGGATGCGCACACGCTGGCGATCCGGCTGGCCGACGACAGCCGGTTCCGGGTCGAGCTCGCCGACGCCTGTCCGGGCGCGGCGGTCGACGGCGCCGCGGCGCTGGTCGCGCGCGGCGGCTGGGTCTGCGGCACCAACGAGGAGCACGTGCGGGTCGGCGAGCGCCAGTGCGCGGTGTCCGGCCTGGCGCGGATCGACGCCGAGCAGTTCGCCCGGCTGGCGCAGACGGCCGGCCGCTCCGGCGGCATCCCGACCCTGGCCCCGGTGAAGGTGCGCGGCGAGCGCCGCCGCGGGTTCGCCGGCTCCACGTCGTACTGCCTCGACGCGCGCCAGATGCGCGGCTGGCACGAGGACGCCGACGGCGTCGTCATCGAGGTGTCGCCGCGGCGCAATGGGGGGCACCGCTACTACCGCGTGGAGCTCGCCGGCAGCTGCCCCGAACTCAGCCGCGCCGAGTCGGTGGAGCTGCGCTCCGGGCTCGGCCAGTCGGCCATCTGCGGCAATCCCGGCGACCGGGTGCTGGCGCTGGACGGCCTGTCGACCGGTGCGAGCCTGCCGATCACCCCGATCGTCGGCCTGCGCGGGCAGGGCTGCCCGATCTCGGTGGTGTACCCGCTGGAGCCGGCGGCCCGCGGCGCCGGACGCCAGCGCTAGCGCGGCCCCCTGCATCGGCCGTTGACGCGGCGCTCGCCACACTGCGCGCCCGCCTACGGAGCTTCGCGCATGCCCCGCGTCCTGATGATCGTGACCAGCACCGGCACGCTGCCCGACGGCGGGCCGACCGGCCTGTGGCTCGAGGAGTTCGCGGTGCCGGCGCTGGTGCTCGGCGAGGCGGGCGCCGAGCTCGTCGTCGCCAGCCCGCGCGGCGGCGCGGCCCCGGTCGACCCGCGCAGCGAGCGTGACCCGGACAAGCATCCCGGCTGGGCCGAGGCGGCCCGGGCGCTCGCCGACACGGTCGCGCTCGACAGCGTGCGCGCCGACGAGTTCGACGCGGTCTTCATTGCCGGCGGCCACGGCACGATGTTCGACTTCCCCGGCCACCCGGCGCTCGCGCGCCTGCTGGCGGATGTCCACGCACAGGGCAAGCCGATCGCCGCCGTCTGCCACGGGCCGGCGGCCTTCGTCGGCGTGGTCCGCGCCGACGGGCGGCCGCTGGTCGACGGCTACACGATCACGGCGTTCTCCGACCTCGAGGAAAAGCTGGTCAAGCTCGACGACGCGGTGCCGTTCCTGCTGTCGGCCCGGCTGCGCGAGCTGGGCGCCACCGTGCAGAACGGCGTGCCGGTGCTGGCGAACGTGCGTGAAGACCGCCAGCTGATCACCGGCCAGAACCCCAAGTCCAGTCGCGAGGCGGCCGAGCGCCTGGTCCGACGCCTGCGGACCTGACGGTCGGGGGGGCTACGGCGCGTGGCGATCGGCGCCGAGGCGCGGGCCGAGTTCGCGCTGCGCCCAGCGGTCGATCATGTGCTTCTCGAACCGCAGCGGGTCGTTGTCGAAGCCGCTGCCCGGGCCCATCAGGTAGGCCGCGTCGATCAGCACCACGTCGCGCTCGCCCAGGGGCGCGCCGTCCGCGCCGATGCGCCGCACCCGCATCGCCATCCGCGGCGGGTACAGGTCGGTCAGGAACCGCACGTGGTCGTACTGGATGCCGCGCCACGGCTCGTAGTTGCCGGCCCGGCGAATGTCGGTGATCTCGATCTCGAGGCGTTCGCCGGCCGGCAGCCGGCGTTCGGCGGCGCGACGCAAATGCTCGGCGATGTCGACCACCCAGGTGCCACGGCGCGCTTCGAAGCGGTTGCCGCTGTGGCGCAACTCGGTGAAGGCAGCCGGGTCGGTCCAGCGGACGTCGACCGGCCCCTGCGCGGGCAGGCTGCGCGGCAGGTGGGGATCGAGCACGGTGCGGCCGGCGGCCAGAGCCGGCATGGACGCGGCGGCGAGCGCGGCGGCCAGCAGAAGGGTTCGCAGGTTCATGGCAGGCTCCGGTTCGGGGAACTCGCGCGTTGCCGGTCGAGCGTCTCGATTCTCCGCCCGTTGCGACCGCGCGGCAAATGCGTGGGAGGGGCCAGACGCCGGTGACCGGGCCCGGACCCTTGGGGCGCTCCCGGTGAACAACGACGAGGCGGGCGGCGCTCGCCCGCGCCGCATGCCGGCGCGATCGGGCCGGTCAGCTGCCGGCCCGCGGACCCGCCAGCTGGCGCAGCGCCTGTTCGAACAGTTCGACCGGCTGGCCGCCCTGGATCAGCTGGGCGTCGTTGAAGACCACCGACGGCACCGCGCGGATGCCGCGGGCCTGGTAGTGCTGCTCCCGGGCGCGCACGTCGTCGCCATAGGCCCCGCTCGCGAGCACCTCGCGCGCGGCGGCGGGATCGAGCCCCGTGCCCGCGGCGACGTCGACCAGCACTGCATGCGAGGCCACGTCGCGCCCGTCGGTGAAGTACGCCTTCAGCAGCGCGTGCTTGAGCGCGCGCTCGTGCTCGGCGCCAATCGTCCCCGCCCAATGCAGCAGGCGATGGCAGTCGAAGGTGTTGTAGACCCGCGTGCGGGCGTTGAACTCGAACCCGACGTCGGCGCCGCGCTGGCGCAGCACCTCCCGGTTCTGCGCGAGCTGCGCCGGGGTCGAGCCGTACTTCTGGGTCAGGTGCTCGTCGACGTCCTGACCCTCCGGCCCCATCTGCGGATTGAGCTCGAACGGCTGGAAGTGCAGCTCGACCTCGACCTCGCCGCGCACGCGCTCGATCGCCTGCTCCAGCGCGTTGAGCCCCACCGCGCACCACGGGCAGGCGATGTCGGAGACGAAGTCGATGCGGACGGTGGGCAGCGCGGTCATGGGTGGGCTCGATCGGGGTACGCCCTCGAACTGCGGGCGCGCCGGCGTTCGATCAATGGGCGGGGCCGTGCCTTGCCGGGATGCAGCGTTGCGCGGCCGCTCGATGCGCCGCGCGGGGGTGCAAAACACGCGGCAAAAAAAAGCCCCGCCGAAGCGGGGCTTTTCGAGAGGCCGCGACCGCCCGGGGGCGGTGCGCGCCGTCAGCCTTAGACCGGCTGGACGGCGTCGGCCTGCAGGCCCTTCTGGCCCTGGGTCACGGTGAACGTGACCTGCTGGCCTTCCTGCAGGCTCTTGAAGCCCTGGGTCTGGATGGCGCGGAAGTGGACGAAAACGTCCTCACCGCTCTGGCGGGTGATGAAGCCGAAGCCCTTGGCGTCGTTGAACCACTTGACGGTGCCGGTTTCACGGTTGGACATGTTGCTAACTCCTTGGAACGGATGAAATAAACGTCGCAGTTGTGCGACATGGACGCTGGTTGCAAGGAGAAAGCGAGGTGCAACGATGTGGCGGTGTGCGGCATCGGGTCACGATCACGGTGACCCTTGGAACTCAGCAAGCGCACGGTACCGCCGCCCGGGACGGAAAGCAAACCCCCTCCCCACAAGGCCCGCCCTCCATTCAGCCGGAGGGCGCAGCGGCCCGCTCTTAACGCCTGCCGGCGCCGCGCCTATCCTGTGCGGCCCCGTGGCCCCGGTGGCCACCCGCGAACGAGCCCAGCCATGACCGACGTGCCCCCCGACCGCCTCGCCACCGACCCGCGCAGCAAGTTTCACGACGCCGCGGTGCTCGAGCGGGGCATCGGCATCCGCTTCAACGGTCAGGAAAAGACCAACGTCGAGGAGTACTGCGTCAGCGAAGGCTGGGTGCGACTGCCGGTCGGACGCGCGCTGGACCGCCGTGGCCAGCCGATGACGATCAAGGTCAAGGGTACGGTCGAGCCGTATTTCCTCGACACCGCCGGCGACGCTCCCGCGGCGGACTGAGCACGCGCCGGGATGGCGGTGTACGTCGACGATGCGGTCACTCTGTGGCGCGGCCACCGCTGGGCGCACCTGATGGCCGACACGCTGGCGGAGCTGCACGACTTCGCCGCCCGCCTCGGCCTGCCGCGACGCGCGTTCCAGGACAAGACCAGCGGCGCGCACTACGACGTCGACGCCGCGCTGCGCGACCGCGCGGTCGCGCTGGGGGCCGTGCCGATCTCCCGCCACCGCGATCGCGAGCGGTTGCGCGCGGTGATCCGCGTGGCCAAGGCGCAGGGCCGCGGCGAGCATCCCTGACGCCGCGGGCGTCGCCCTACGCGTTAAATGCGCGTGATGCATCCACGGCCAGAAGGGGGTCGTAACTCCGGTGCGCTGCGACACACGCAGCCTCTTCCCCTACTGCCATGGAGTCGTCCCGATGAAGCCCTCGCTGCTCGCTTTCGCCCTCGCGACCCTCGTAGCCGTTCCGGTGCTCGCCACCGCCGGCCACCATGAAAACAAGGCCGACCACGCCAAGATGGGCCACGGCCCGGCGACGCCGGTGATGGTCGGCGGCGCACCGATGCTCGCCAACAGGGACATCGTCGACAACGCGGTCAAGTCGAAGGACCACACCACGCTGGTCGCCGCGGTCAAGGCCGCCGGCCTGGTCGACACGCTCAAGGGCGCCGGCCCGTTCACCGTGTTCGCGCCGACGAACGCCGCGTTCGACGCGCTGCCGGCCGGCACGGTCGACAGCCTGCTCAAGCCGGAGAACAAGGGCCAGCTGACCTCCGTGCTGACCTACCACGTCGTGGCCGGCAAGGTCGATGCGAAGACCCTGCTGTCGCAGATCGAAGCCGGCGGCGGCACGGCCACGCTGACCACCGTGCAGGGCGGCACGCTGACCGCGAAGGCGGCCGGCGGCGGCGTGCAGATCACCGACGCGAAGGGCGGAAGCGCGCGCGTCACCATCGCAGACGTCAACCAGAGCAACGGCGTGATCCACGTGGTCGACAAGGTGCTGCTGCCGTAGGTCCTCCTCGTCTCCACCTGCGGCATGCACAGGGGTGGCTTCGGCCACCCCTTTTTGCTGGCGGCCGCGCGCGCCGGGGCGCGACCTACAATCCGGCCATGTTCAACCCCAACCCACGCGTGCAGGTCGTGCCGATCGGCCCCGGGCAGGCCTGCTACGTCATCGATGACGCGCTGCTGGAGCCGGACCGCCTGGTCGCCGTCGCGATCGAGCAGCGGGCGCGCTTCGTCGAGGCGGGCCACAACGCCTATCCCGGGCTCGAGCTGCGCATGCCCGACGCCTTCTCGGCCGCGCTCGACCAGTTCTTCCGGCTGCGCGTGCGCGACCTGCTCGGCGTGCGCCGCGTGCAGCGCATGTACAGCCGCCTGTCACTGGTGACGCGGCCGCCGCAGGCGCTGACCCCGCCGCAGTGGCTGCCGCACCGCGACCGGATGCAGAAGGTGCCCGGCGAATGCGTATCGGCCTGCGTGCTGTACCTGTTCCATGACCCGGCGCTGGGCGGCACGCGCTTCTATCGGCCCCGGCAGCCCGAGCGCGACACCGCGCGGCTGCTGTACGACTCGGTGGTCCTGTCGCCGGCCGACTTCGCCGCGCGCTACCCGGTGGCGGCCGGCTACATGGGCGAGTCGAACGCGTTCTTCGAGCACGCGCTGACGATCGAGCCGAAGTGGAACCGGTTGATCTTCTACGACGGCGACGTGTTCCACAGCGGCGACATCCGCGCGCCCGAGCGACTGAGCGACGACCCGGCGGTCGGGCGGCTGACGCTCAATGGATTCTTCACCGGGACGCGCCCGATCCCCGCCTAGCGCCGGGGGCTCGGCAACCTGCTACAACGTCGCCCACGTTTTCCTCTCGCACACGCACGCGATGGCCGCGCGCGCCCCGGAGTCCCGATGTCCGCCAATGGCCTGTCGTTCCACCACCCCGTCGCGTTCTGGCTCGGCTGCGCGCTGATCACCGCCGGGGTGTTCGCGCACCTGCCGATGTTCATGATGGGGGAGCACACGCACTGGCAGATGGTCGGCATGCCGATGACGACCGAGATGTGGGTCGGCATGGGCATGATCCCGGTCGGCCTGGCGCTGGCCGCGTTCGGCCTGATGCCGCGGCTCGCGCTGATGCGACAGGCCCTGCACGGCGACCGCCACGTGCACTTCCACATCGCCGACGGCGTGCCGCTCAACGCCGAGCACTGGAAGCTGGTGATCGTCCTGGTGATCGCGCTGGCCGTCGACGTGATGAAGCCGGCGACGCTCGGCTTCGTGATGCCCGGCATGAGCCTCGAATACGAGATCGCCAAGCCGACCGCAAGCCTGCTGGCGCTGGTGGCGCTGACCGGTACGACGGTCGGTTCGGTGCTGTGGGGTCGCGTCGCCGACCTGTTCGGGCGCCGCGCGGCGATCCTGCTCGGCGCGCTGATGTTCATCGGCACGGCGATCTGCGGGGCCATGCCCACGTTCGAATGGAACCTGGCGATGTGCTTCCTGATGGGCGCGTCGGCCGGCGGCCTGCTGCCGATCACGTTCACGCTGATGGCCGAAACGGTGCCGTCGGCGCACCGCGGCTGGCTGCTCGTCGCGCTCGGCGGCATCGGCACGTCGGCCGGCTATCTGCTGGCCGCCGGCGCGGCGGCGTGGCTGGAGCCGATGTTCAGCTGGCGGGTGCTGTGGCTGCTCGGCCTGCCGACCGGCGCGATCATCGTGGTGCTGTACCGCTTCATCCCCGAGTCGCCGCGGTTCCTGTCCAACGTCGGGCTGGAATCGCAGGCGCGGACGGTGCTGCGCAAGTTCGCCGGCGCGTCGGCGGACGGCGACGGCCGGGTCGAGGCCAGCGCGGCGATCGAGCGCGACGACGCCGCGCACCCCGGCGCGCCGGTGATCGACGAGCAGCACCCGGTGTCCGGGGCGCGCACCCTGCTGCGCGGTCGCCATGCGCCGATCACCTGGGGCCTGCTGGTGTGCGGCGTGGCGTGGGGGCTGGCGAACTTCGGCTTCCTGCTCTGGCTGCCTGTAAACCTGACCCAGCTCGGCGTCGACCCGAAGGCCGCCAGCGCGCTGCTGGCCAAGTCGGCGGTGCTGGCGCTGCCGGGCATCGCGGTGGTGATCTGGATGTACCACCGCTGGAGCAGCGTGAAGTCGCTGGTGGTGTTCATCGCGCTGACGACGCTCGCGCTGCTCGCCTTCAGCGCGATGGGCTTCGCCGGGCTGCGCTCGGAGCCGGCGACCGTCGTGGCCACTGCCGCGCTGCTGGTCAGCATCAGCGGCGTGATCGCGATGCTGATCCCGTACGCCGCCGAGATCTACCCGGTGCACCTGCGCGGAACCGGATCCGGGGTCATCGCCGCCAGCTCCAAGGCCGGCGGCATCCTCGGCGCCGGGCTTGGCGTCATGGGCTTCTTCAGCCACTTCGCGTGGTCGGCGCTGCTGATCGCGGTGCCGATGGCGGTGTCGGCGGCGATGCTGTGGCGCAGCGGCGTGGAAACCCGCGGCCGCCGACTGGAGGAGATCCAGGACGCGCTGGCCGGCTGACGCGCGCCGGGTGGGCGGGGCGGCTCGTCAGCCGCACGCCGCCGCGCGCTGGCGCAGCAGCGCCTGTTCGCGGGCGTTGCGGGTCAGCCCGGCAGCGCGCTCGAACTCGTCGCGCGCCTCGCCGAAGCGGCCGAGCTTGTGCAGCAGGTCGCCGCGCACCGCCGGCAGCAGGTGGTAGTGCTGCAGCTGCGGCGCCTCGCGCAGGGCGTCGGCCAGCGCCAGGCCGGCCGCCGGTCCATCGGCCATGCCGACGGCGACGGCGCGGTTGAGCTCGACGATCGGCGACGGCGCGCGCGCGGCCAGCCGCGCGTACAGCGCGGCGATGCGTGCCCAGTCGGTCGCGTCCGCGGTCGCGGCGCGCGCGTGGCACGCGGCGATCGCGGCCTGCAGCGCGTAGGGGCCGTCGCCGCCGCCCAGCCGCTCGGCCGTTGCGAGCGACGCCAGCCCGCGCCCGATCAGCAGGCGGTCCCATCGGCCGCGATCCTGCTCGAGCAGCAGGATCGGCGTGCCGTCGTCGGCGACTCGCGCCTTCGTGCGCGAGGCCTGGATCTCCATCAGCGCGAGCAGGCCGTGCACTTCCGGCTCGCGCGGTGCCAGGCCGGCGAGCACGCGCCCGAGGCGCAGCGCTTCGTCGCACATTGCCGGGCGCATCCAGTCGTCGCCGGCGGTCGCGGCATAGCCCTCGTTGAAGATCAGGTAGACCACCTCGAGCACCGACGCCAGCCGCTCCGACAGCTCCGGCCCGCGCGGCACCTCGTAGGCGACGTCGGCGCTTGCCAGCGACTTCTTCGCCCGCACGATGCGCTGGGCCACGGTCGGCTCGGGCACCAGGAACGCGCGCGCGATTTCGTCGGTGGTCAGCCCGCCGAGCAGGCGCAGCGTCAGTGCGACGCGTGCCTGCGTCGGAAGGACCGGGTGGCAGGCGGTGAACACCAGCCGCAGCAGGTCGTCGCCGATGTCGTCGTCGAGCCGGTCGGCATCGTCCGGCGCGGCGAACGGCGGCGGCGCGTCCTCGGATTCCACGGCGAGCTGCTCGTGCTTGCGCTGCTGCAGCTGCAGGTGGCGCAGCCGGTCGATCGCGCGGCGCTTGGCGGTCGCCATCAGCCACGCGCCGGGGTTGTCGGGCACGCCGTCACCGGGCCAGTGCTCGAGCGCGGCGACCAGCGCGTCCTGGGCCAGTTCCTCGGCCAGGCCGACATCGCGGACCATGCGCACGAGGCCGGCGATCAGGCGCGGCGCCTCCATGCGCCACACGGTGTCGATGCTGCGGTGGACGTCGCGCGGGCTCATCTCGCGCGATGACAGCATCGCGCGTCGATCCGGGCAAGCCGTCGGCGCCGGCCGCGGCCACGGTTCACGCCGGGTCGCGCTGCCACGGCAGCGCCGAGCGCACGCGCGGGTCGCGCAGCCACAGCCCGACCCATGCCGCAACGCCGAGGTACAGGCCGAACAGCAGGTGGGTCGCGATCGGGCTGCCGGCGCGCAGGTGCGTCGCCATCGCGCCGCCGAGCACGCCGGTCAGCAGCACCGCGCCGAGCGGCGCCGTGCGCGGCCACGCGTACAGCAGCGCGCAGGCCAGCGTCAGCGCGCCGATCGTGCGGGCGATGCCGGCATCGGGCGGGTAGCCGAGCTGCACCAGCGTGTCGATCACGACCTGCAGCGGCACCAGCTTGATTGCGCCGTCGAGCAGCAGGAACACGACCACCAGCGCGCTGAGCGCCCGGCCGGCCCAGCGAGCGCCGGTGTTCGACGACGCGCTCACGACGGCGCCCCGCTGAGGTGCACCAGCTCCCACAGGTGGCCATCGAGGTCCTCGAAGCCGTGCTGGTACATGAAGCCGTGGTCCTGCGGCGGGCGGCCCGGCGTCGCGCCGGCGGCCAGCGCCCGCGCGAACAAGTCGTCGACCCGTTCGCGCGACTCGACCGCGACGCAGACGATCACCGCGGCCTGCGCGCGCGTGTCGGCAACCGGCCGGTCGATGAACGTCGCGAAGAACTCGCGAGTCAGCAGCATCGCGAAGATGTTGTCGCCCAGCACCAGGCAGGCGCCGGAGTCGTTGGTGAACTGCGGATTGAACGCAAAGCCGAGCGCTGCGAAGAACGCCTTTGCCCGCGGCAGGTCGTGCACGGGCAGGTTGACGAAGATCTGCTGGACCATGGGGACTCTCACTGGCGTGGGTGGGGGGCGTTCGCGTTCAGGGCTGGCCGATCTGCGCGCGCAGCCGCGCTTCCTGCTCGCGCAGTTCGGGGGTGAACTCGGCGCCGAAGTCCTCGGCCTCGAACACCGGCCGGATCTCCAGCTGCGACGGGCCGGCGTGCGGATTGGGACAGCGCCGCGCCCACTCGATCGCCTCGTCCATCGAGCGCACCTGCCACAGCCAGAAACCGGCGACCAGCTCCTTGGTCTCGGCGAACGGTCCATCGACCACGGTGCGGGTGGGGCCCTCGAACAGCACCCGGGCGCCGCGCGACGTGGGGTGCAGGCCCTCGCCGGCGAGCATGACGCCGGCCTTGACCAGCTCCTCGTTGAACCGGCCCATCGCCGTCATCAGGGCCTCGTCGGGCATCTCGCCCGCTTCCGACTCGGCCGTCGCCTTCACCATCACCATCACGCGCATCGTCGTTCTCCTGGCTGGGCCCGGGCCGGGCTGGCCGGGCTCTTGACCAGTCGACGAGCGGGCGCGACCGGATTCGACAGGCCGCGCCATTTTTATTGGGGCGCGCAGGGACATCCCGCAGTGGGCCGCGTGCGGCATCATCGGGGCCTTCCCGCGCGGCGCCGCGCCCCACGCCACGGAGGCAACCGATGCAGTACCTGATGCTGGTCTACACCGACGACGCGCTGATGGACGCGCTGCCCGACGGGCAGTTCGACACGCTGATGCGCGGCTGCCTGGAACACGCCGACGAGCTGCGCGCGTGCGGTTCCCTGACCCATTCGCAGCAGCTCGAGCACCCGCGCACGGCGCGCTCGATCCGCGTGCGCGACGGCCGCATGAGCGTGGTCGACGGCCCGTTCAGCGAGACCAAGGAGATGCTCGCCGGCTTCAACCTGATCGAGGCCGACAGCCTCGACGAGGCGGTGCGGATCGCGTCGGAGTTCCCGTGGGCGCGCACCGGCTGCATCGAGGTGCGTCCGGTTCGCGACATGGACGCGGTCCGCCGACGGGTCGGCGCGGCCGTAGCGGCCTGAGGCCGCCGGTCAGGCCTTCAGCTTGTAGCCGGTCCGGAAGATCCAGTAGATGCCGGTCAGGCACAGCGCCAGGAAGCCGACGATCGCCGCCAGGCTCAGGCCCACCGGCACGTCGGCGCTGCCGTAGAAGCTCCAGCGGAAGCCGCTGACCAGGTAGACCACCGGGTTGAACAGCGCCAGCTTCTGCCAGAACGGCGGCAGCATCGTGATCGAATAGAAGCTGCCGCCGAGGAACGTCAGCGGCGTCACCACCATCAGCGGGATCACCTGCAGCTTCTGGAAGCTGTCGGCCCACACGCCGATGATGAAGCCGAACAGGCTGAAGCTCAGCGCGGTCAGCACCAGGAACGCCAGCATCCAGACCGGGTGCTCGATCTGGTAGTCGACGAAGAAGCGCGCGGTCAGCAGGATCAGCGCGCCGAGCATCAGCGACTTGGTCGCCGCCGCGCCGACGTAGCCGGTGACGATCTCCAGCGTCGACACCGGCGCCGACAGCAGCTCGTAGATCGTGCCGGCCCACTTGGGCATGTAGATGCCGAACGAGGCGTTCGAGACGCTCTCGGTCAGCAGCGACAGCATCACCAGCCCGGGAATGATGAAGGCGCCGTAGCTGACCCCGTCGACCTCGCCCATGCGCCCGCCGATCGCCGCGCCGAACACGACGAAGTACAGCGACGTGGTCAGCACCGGCGCGATGATGCTCTCGGCCAGCGTGCGGAAGGTGCGCGCCATCTCGAAGCGGTAGATCGCCGCCACGGCGTGGGTGTTGAAGTGCAGGCTCATGGGCGCGCCTCCGCGCGCGGCGGGCGCGGTCCGTTGTGCACCAGGTCGACGAAGATGTCCTCGAGCGAGCTCTCGCTCGAGTGCAGGTCCTTGAACGCGATGCCGTGCTCGTCGAGCCGGCGCAGCAGCGCGGCGATGCCGGTCTGCTCGCGCTGCGCGTCGAAGGTGTAGACCAGCGCATGGCCGTCGTCGGCCAGCTCGAGCGCGGCGTCGGCCAGCGCCCCGGGCACCGCGGCCAGCGGCTCGGCCAGCTGCAACGTCAGCTGCTTCTTGCCGAGCTTGCGCATCAGGACGTGCTTGTCCTCGACCACGACCAGTTCGCCCTGGCGGATCACGCCGATGCGGTCGGCCATCTCCTCGGCCTCCTCGATGTAGTGCGTGGTCAGGATCACGGTGACGCCGCGCTCGCGCAGGCCTCGCACCATCTGCCACATGTCGCGGCGCAGCTCGACGTCGACGCCGGCGGTCGGCTCGTCGAGGAACAGCAGCCGCGGCTCGTGCGCGAGCGCCTTGGCGATCAGCACGCGGCGCTTCATGCCGCCCGACAGGGTCATGATCTTGCTGTCGCGCTTGTCCCACAGCGACAGGTCGCGCAGCACGCGCTCCAGGTGCGCGTCGTCGCGCGGCTTGCCGAACAGGCCGCGGCTGAAGCGCACCGTCGCCCACACAGTCTCGAACGCGTCGGTCGACAGCTCCTGCGGCACCAGCCCGATCGTCGCGCGCGCGGCGCGGTAGTCGCGGACGATGTCGTGGCCGTCGACGTGGACCGTGCCGCCGCTGGCGTTGACGATGCCGCAGACGATGCTGATCAGCGTGGTCTTGCCGGCGCCGTTCGGGCCGAGCAGGGCGAAGATCTCGCCGGGCGCGATGTCGAGGTCGACGCCCTTCAGCGCGGACAGCCCCGAGGCGTAGGTCTTGGTCAGCTGGCGGATCGAGAGGATCGGCGTCACGGCGTCACCGGGGGCGTGTGCAGGCGGGCATCGTAGCCGCCGCGTTCGCGCCGCCGCGCGTCGCGGCCCATCAGCCCAAGTCGCCGACGCCGCCGGCCGCGGTCGCGGCGGGGGCGCGCGTGAGCCGCGCCAGCAGCGCACGCACCGACGGCACCACCAGCAGTGAGACCGGCAGCGCCACGGCGAACGCGACCGGCCACTGCTGCAGCCACGTCGGCCACACCCGCGCGGTCAGCCCGAGGTTCAGCACCGTCAGGGCGAGGCTGATGAAGCCGGACATCGACAGCGCGACGAGCGGGACGAAGGCGAGCTGGGCCTGTCGGGGCGTGAGCATGGGCCGGGCCTTGCGAAACGGGGGAGCGCACAGCCTACGGACCGAGGCACGCGCCGATAAGCCGCCGCGCGCCGGAATCTTCGTCCCGCCTGCGGGCCAATCGGGTCGTGCGGGGTACGCCGAGACGATGCCTCCGGCGCCGCGGCCGGGTGCATCCCGCGGTTTTTTTCCGCCGTAGCTGGCAACGCCCCGCAGCGATGCGCGGGGCTTCCCCCATCAGCAGCACGACTACGAGGTGATGCATGAAGCAGCAGCTCCTGGCGACCGTTCTGGTCTTCGCAAGCGCCCCCGCCTTCGCCGCGGGTCCGGAAGCCGGCAAGTTTTCCTTCTCGCTGTTCGGCGGCGTCGACGCGCCGGCCAGCGGTGACGTCCACGGCGGTGCGATCGCGCCGGTGCCGGATTTGGGCCCGTTGAACCCGGCGCTGGCCGGCGTCTCGGCCGAACTGCGGATCGAATCGCGCAAGCACGACCGCATCTACGACCTGGCCGAAGGCCTCGGACTGGAGCTGGGCTACGGCCTCAGCGACCGCAGCGAGCTGTTCGGGCAGGTGCGCTACACGCGCGCGGACCAGGGGCGCGTGCAGGTCGGTGGCGCGTTCGTGCCGGCGCTCAACACGACGCTGCCGGTGTACGGCACGTTCGGCGAGTACAAGAGCCTCAGCGCCGAGGTCGGCTACCGCTATTTCTTCATGGACCCCGGGCACGCCCGCCCGTACGTCGCCGCCCGGCTCGGCGCCACCCAGACCGACGACATCGCCGCGACGTTCGAGATCCCGGACGCCGGCATCACGATCAACGACGCGCCGTTCTACAAGAAGGCGTGGAAGGGCAGCGCGGGCCTCGACCTCGGCGTGGTCGTGCCGATCTCGGAGCGCGTGCAGTTCCGCGCCGAGACCGGCGTGCGCTACGTCGACGACCTCGACGGCGACGACAGCGCGATCGGCGGGCTCGGGCTGGCGTCGATCAACGACACCGGCAGCCGGGTGTCCGTCCCGGTGTCGGTGGGGCTGCGCGTCGACTTCTGACCTGCGCGGGCGGCTGCGGGCGGGCGCGGCGCCACGTCGCGCCCGGCCCGCAACGGCGGATGCCCCAACGCCGCCTGAAGGCGAAGGGTGACCGGCGTCGCCAATCGCACCATGCGCGCGCGCGGCCGCCCCCACGGCCGCGCGGGCTGATTACGATCCGCCAGCCGATTCATCCAACCGGGGGGAACCACCATGAAGCGTCTTCTGCTCGCCACGTCGCTCGCGCTGTTCGCGCTCACGTCCACCGCCGCGCTTGCCGATGGCAAGGGCAAGGGCAAGGGTCACGGTGGCGATCGCCATGGCGGCCACTACGGGCACCCGCCGGGCAAGCACAAGGGCTGGCACAAGGGCGAGCGCATCGACGTCGTCTACCTGCAGCCGCGCTACTACGTCGAGGACTACCGCCACTACCACCTGGCCGCACCGCCGCGCGGGCACCGCTGGGTGCGGACCGACGACGGCAAGTTCGTGCTGATCGCGGTGGCCACCGGAATCATCGCCGACATCCTGCTGCACCACTGAGCCGCGCTCGCAGGCGGTCAACGACGAAAGCCCCGCATCGCGGGGCTTTTTCGTGGGCGATTGGGTGTGCCGATGCGGCGCGCGCGCATGCGACCGGTTTGGCCGCTGCCGCGTCCTCGTGACGTGCATCACAGAAGGCGCATGGCGCGTGCTGAACGCGTCATTCCGAGCGCATCGGCGGTCGTGCGTGCATGACGACCGGCACTGTGGTGGCGCGCACGCAGGAGGAGGATGCAGTCATGGACGCGCGATCGAGCGTGATGGTCACACGGCTCCGACTGATCGGTTGGAGCGCGGCGTTGGCGGGTGTCCTGGCGTGCCAGCCGGCCGTGGCGGCGTCGCAGCGCGCACCCGGGTCCGGCCCGGTCAAGGCCGCCGCGCAGGTCGATTTCCGCATCGTGATACCGGAGCGCATCCGGGTGCCGGCCAGCGCGGCGCCCGACGCGCTGCTGGCGCGCGACCAGCACCGCAGCGTCGAGCGTCGCGCCGACCGCACCATCATCACGGTGGCGCAGCCGTAGCGGCGCCACCTTCTCGGCGACCGGGGATCAGTCCTTTTCGGTGCCGATGATCTTCCCGGTCTTCGGGTCCATCCGCACCTCGAAGTCGCGGCCGTTCTCATCGTCGGCCTCGGCCTTCCACACGCCATCGTCCCAGTCGATGTCATGCACGTTCGACCAGCCGGCCGCGGCGAGCTGTGCCTTGACGTCGTCCTTGCTCAGGTTGCCGACGAGTTCGTCCGGAAACACCTCGCCGGTCCGCGCATCCATGCGCAGCTCGACGCGGTTGCCGTCGGCGCTGCGTGCGTCGGCCGTCCACGTGCCGTCGTCGAACTGGATGTCGTTGATCTTGGTGTAGCCCTGCGCCTCGAGCTTGGCGCGCACCTGCGGCTTGGTCAGCGCGTCCTGGGCCATGGCGGTGCCGGTGGCGAATGCGGCGGCAAGGCCGAGGACGAGGGCGGTGCGCAAGGCGCGCGGGGCGAAGGTTCGGTTGGCATCCATCGCGATGCGTCTCCTGGGTGGGGGAGGGCGCAGTCTCGACAGGCGAATTCGAATCGCCGATGAAGCCGGCAGCGCACGGCTCAGCGCGGGTTTCGCGATGTCGGCCCGCCGTGAAGCGCGTCGCCACGGACGCACGCGGGAAGGCGGCCGCTGCGCGCGGCCGCCTCGTCGCGACGCGCTGGCGCCTCAGGCGAGCTTGCGCGAGGTCAGGTAGAAGCCCAGGTGGCCCAGGCCGGTGACGCCGAGCAGCACGGCGATCACGCCCGGGGTGACTTCGCGCCAGCCGGCCGCCTCGATCACGGCGAAGCCGATGGCGAGCGCGAGCAGCACGATGCCCCAGCGCAGCGAGTTGTGGCGGCGCTGGTGCGCTTCGCCCTGCAGCATCGACCGGACCAGCTCGTCGGAGCCGTTGGCTGCGATGAGCTTGGAACGGACGCGGGCGTCGACGACGGACTTGATCGCGTAGACGATGCAGATGAACAGGGTGATCGGGATGAGGATTTCGAAGTTCATGGCGGGCCTCGGGCGGTCGAGCGGGACGGGATGGACGGAATGTCCGGGGTCGAGCCAGGAGATACGGGCCGCGGCGGATCGGTTGCAGGAAAAAAATTCCGGCCCGGCTGCAACCGTCAGGCCCCTTCGCGTATCCAAGCCACCATGACCCGGGACACGCCATGACCGACCCCGACCAGCGCCTCGTCGCCGACGTCCTCGCCGGCGCCCCCGGCGCGTTCGAGCGGCTGGTGCGCGAGTACCAGGGCCTGTGCTGGCACATCATCCAGCGCATGGTCCGCCACCCCGACGACACCCGCGAGCTGTGCCAGGAGGCGTTCCTGCGCGTGCACCAGTGCCTGCACCAGTACCGCGGCGACAGCGCGCTGAAGTCGTGGATCGGCCAGGTCGCGTATTCGGTCGCAAAGCGCCACCTCGAGAAGCGCCGGATCCCGATCGCCGAGGTCGCCGACCCGGACGACGACGGCCTGTCGCTGCTCGACCAGGTCAGCGACGGCTTCGACCTGGAGGCGGCTTGCGCCGACGCCGAGATCGCCGCCGGGCTGCACGCCGAGATCGAGGCGCTGGCCCCGCTGCAGCGCACGCTGCTGACGCTGTATCACCTGGACGACGTGCCGATCGTCGAGATCGCCCGGATCACCGGGCTCGCCGAGGGCACGATCAAGAGCCATCTGTTCCGGACCCGTGCGCGGCTGCGCGAGCGGCTGCAGGCCCGGATGGGAGTGACCGCATGAAGACGACTGATCCGACCCCGCCGCGCCCCCCGTTCGACCCCGCCCGCCCCGGCGAGGTGCGCTTCGACGACCCGCGCGTCCGCGCCGAGTGGGACGCCCAGGAGCGCGCGCTGCGCGAGGAGCGCCTCGGCGTGCCGGTCGGCGACGATGCCCGGGTCGCCGAGTACCGGCTGCTGGCCCGGGCGCTGCGGCATCCGCCGCTCGACGCGGTGCCGTATGACTTCGCCGCGCAGGTGGCCCGCCGCGCGGCGGCCGGGCCGGCGTTCGACGAGCGACTGGAAGGTTGGCTGCTGCGCGGCCTGGTGGCGCTGTTCGCGGTGGCCGCGGTGGCGGTCGCCGGCGCCTACGGCGGCACGTGGTGGCCGTCCGGCGACGCGCTGGGAACGGTGCTGCCGGACGGCGCCGGCACCTGGGCCAGCGCGGTGATCGCGTGCGTGGCTCTGTCGTGGCTGATGCAGGGGCTGATGCGCCAGCTCGACGCCGGCCCCCGCGACGGCGCGCGCGCGGCCTGAGCCGCGCGGCGCCTCATCGGTGCGGCGTCGCGCTCAGCGGCGCATGCGCAGCCACAGCGTCTGCGCGAGCAGCACCGCGGCGATCGCGACCGCGACCCAGGCGGCGGTGTCGGCGCCGGCCAGCGACGAGGCCGACTGCTGCATGTACACGCCCGCCAGGCCCCACAGGCCGGCCAGCGTGTAGCCCACGCTGCCGCGCAGGCGCTGGTTGACCGCCAGCAGCAGCGCCGCGGCCAGCGCGAACAGCACCAGGCTCCAGCCCAGCATCGCGTCGGTCGGCAGCAGCCGGTACGCGACGATGACCTGCGCGGTGTTGAGGAACGCGGCCAGCGACAGCCAGCCGGCGTGCAGCGCCGTCGGGAACGCGGCCCACCAGCCCTGGCCGGGCGACGGCGCCGGGTCGCGCGCGATGCGGATCGCGGCGACCGCCAGCGACGCCAGCGCGCCCCAGATGATCGCCAGCGCCAGCCAGAACAGCTGCTGCGAGAACACCGGCATCCACGCCGCGGTCAGCGCGAAGCCGAGCGCGGCCGGCAGGCGCGCGCGGTCGAGGCCGCTGCCGGCCGCGTCGCGCGCGCGCAGCTGCTGCACGCCGAACACCACGTCGAGCAGGAAGATCAGGCCCCAGATCGCGAACGCGTAGCCGGCGGCGACCAGCAGGGTCGGGTACTGGTTCGACACGGTGCCGTTGTCGGGGCCGAAGGTGCCCGAGTTCGACAGCCACGCCACGACGGGCATCAGCAGGGACAGTAGCAGGACGAGCAGGCGCATCGGGAAATCTCCTTGTCGTGGGACCGGGTGTCGGCCGGGCATCGGCCCGGGGCCGCACCATCCGCTACCTGAATGCGGCTCGGCGTGAAGAAGGCCCCGCGTACCATACGCGTCCCTTCGTACCGCGAGCCCCCATGACCGTCGAGATCGACGACGTCGCCCTGCAGGCCCTGCTGCTGCCGTTCGCCGACGGCCTGCTGCCGTGGCCGGAGGCCTCCGGCGCGCCAGGCGCCGGCCCGGGCCGCGTCCTGTTCCTGCGCGCCCGCGACGGCTGGCCGCTGCACCAGCGCCCGCTGCCCGGGCTGGTGTGCGAGCAGGGCTTCAAGCCGCAGGTCGATGCGCTGCGCCGCTCCGGGCTGGCGGTGGTCGAACCCGACGCCCCCGCCGACGACGCCCGCTACCCGCTCGTGCTGCTGCTGCCGCCGCGCCAGCGCGACGAGGCGCGCGCGCTGTATGCGCAGGCCGTGGCGCGCTGCGCGCCGGGCGGCCGCGTGGTCGCGGCGCTGGCCAACGACGAGGGGGCCAAGTCCGGCGAGGCCGACCTGCGCGCGCTGGCCGGCCCGGTCGGCAGCCTGTCGAAGCACAAGTGCCGGGTGTTCTGGACCGCGCCGCTGGCCGACCAGGTGGACCCGGCGCTCGCGGCCCAGTGGGCGCGCCTCGACGCGCCGCGTCCGATCCTTGGCGGGCGCTTCACCAGCCGCCCCGGCGTGTTCGCGTGGGACCGCATCGACCCGGCGTCGGCGCTGCTCGCCGCGCACCTGCCGGCCGATCTCGCCGGCCGCGCGGCCGACCTCGGCGCCGGCTACGGCTACCTCGCCGCCGAGCTGCTCGAGCGCTGCCCGCGCATCGCCTCGCTGGACCTGTACGAAGCCGAGCACCGCGCGCTCGAACTGGCCCGCGCCAACCTCGCGACGCACGCGGGGACGCGGCCGATCGGCTTCCACTGGCACGACGTGACCGCCGGCATCGACAGCGCGTACGACGTGATCGTCACCAATCCGCCGTTCCACGCGCACGGCCGGCACGAGCGCCCGGACCTCGGCCGCCGGTTCATCGCCGTCGCCGCGCAGGCGCTCGCCCCGGGCGGTCGCCTGTGGCTGGTCGCCAACCGCCACCTGCCGTACGAGTCCGCGCTGGACGCCAACTTCGGCAGCGTGCGCACGGTCGCCCAGCAGGGCGGCTTCAAGGTCGTCGAAGCGGTCAAGGCCGCGCGCCCCGCCGCCCGCACGACCGGGGCGCGGCGGTGAAGCTGGTCAAGCTGATCGCCAACCTCGGCTACGGCAGCCGCAAGGAGGTCGCCGCGATGTTCCGCGACGGCCGCATCACCGATGCCGAGGGCGAGGTGCTGTATGCCGACGACCGGGTCGAGCACGACGCGATCCGCGTCGACGGCGCGCCGCTCGACCCGCCGGCCGGGCTCGCGCTGATGCTGCACAAGCCGACCGGCTACACCTGCTCGACCAAGGACCCCGGCCGCGTCATCTACGACCTGCTGCCGTCGCGCTACCGGCTGCGCTCGCCGCTGCTGTCGCCGGTCGGTCGGCTCGACCGCGACACCAGCGGCCTGCTGCTGATGACCGACGACGGCCAGCTGCTGCACCGCATCGTGTCGCCGAAGTCGCACCTGCCGAAGGTCTACGAGGCCACGCTGGCCAGCGACCTGCGCGGCGACGAGGCCGCGGTGTTCGCCGGCGGCACGCTGATGCTCGAGTCGGAGAAGACCCCCTTGGCCCCGGCCACGCTCGAGGTGCTCGGCCCGCGCCGGGCGTGGCTGACGCTGACCGAGGGCCGCTACCACCAGGTGCGGCGGATGTTCGCCGCGGTCGGCAACCACGTCGAGGCGCTGCACCGGCCGCGGATCGGCGGCCTCGCGCTCGACGACCTGCCCGCGGGGCAGTGGCGCGCGCTCGGCGCTGCCGACCTGCAGCGGCTGTTCGAAAGCGCCGTCCCGTGAGGCGGCTGGACGCGTTCGACGCACCGGCGATCGGGTTCGCGCCCGAGGCGGTGCTGTTCGACATGGACGGGCTGATGATCGAGAGCGAGCGCGCGCTGCTCGAGTGCTGGCGCGCGGCGGCGAGTGACCTGGCGCTCGACCTCGACGACGCGCTGTGGCTGTCGATGGTCGGCCTGCACGACCGCGCCTGCCTGGACCTGCTGCACGCGCGGCTCGATCCGGCGCAGGTCCACGCGCTGGTCGACGGCGCGAACGCGCTGTACGAGGTGCGCGTGCACGCGGGCCTGCCGCTGAAGCCCGGTGTGTTCGAGCTGCTCGGCGTGCTGCAGGGGCGCGGGCTGCCGTGCGCGGTGGTCACGTCGACCCGGCGCGAGCGCGCCCTGTTCAAGCTCGAGCGCTGCGGCCTGCTGGCGCATTTCCGCGACGTCGTCACCGGCAGCGACGTCGAGCACCCGAAGCCGGCGCCGGACATCTACCGGCTGGCGGCGCAGCGGCTCGGCGTCGATCCGGCACGCTGCGTCGTGCTCGAGGATTCCGCGCCCGGCGTGCGCGCGGCGCTGGCGGCCGGGATGACCCCGATCCAGGTGCCCGATCTCGTCCCGCCCGACGACGGCGTGCGCGCGCTCGGCCACCGGATCGTCGAGTCGCTGCGCCATGCGCGCGTGCTGATCGAACCCGCGCTGACCTGACGCGCCGCGCTCAGTCGGCCAGCAGCCGGCGCCAGCCGTCGAGGCCGAGCCGCTCCAGCGTCGCCAGGTTCCGGCTCACGATCACGTCCGGGTCCGGGTACGCCGCGACGGCCCGGTCGATGCTCGCCTCGCGCAGCAGGTGCAGGGTCGGGTACGGCGCGCGATTGGTGCAGTTGCCCGGGTCGTCGGCACTGGTGCCGGCGAACACGTAGTCCGGATGGAAGCTGGCGACCTGCAGCTCGCCGGCCAGGTCCATCGACTCGACCAGCGCGTCGGCGACGTCGAGGAAGTCGTTGTAGTCGAGGAAGTCGACCAGCACGCGCGGATGCACGATCAGCGTGGTGTCGATCGCGTCCGGGTCGGCGTCGCGCAGCAGCGCCAGCTCGCGCGCGAGGTCGTCGCGCAGCGCCTGCGGCGTCGTCGCGTCGCTGAGCACGAAGCGGACCTGGTCCTTGACCGTCACCGCCTTGGCGAACGGGCACAGGTTCAGGCCGATCACCGCGCGTTCGAGCCAGCGGCGGGTGTCGGCAATCGGATCGTGCGTGGCCATCGGAAGCGGGTCGGCGCGGCGCGGCCGGCCTCGTCAGTCGCGGAAGTTGTCGAACTGCAGCGGGCGCTCGAACTCGGCCGCGCGCAGCACCGCGATCGCCGCCTGCAGGTCGTCGCGCTTCTTGCCGTTGACGCGCAGCTTGTCGCCGTTGATCTGGCTGTCGACCTTGAGCTTGGCGTCCTTCAGCGCGGACTGGATCTTCTTCGCCAGCTCGCGTTCGATGCCCTGCTTGACCGTGACCTTCTGCCGCGCGCCGGCGAGATTGGTCTCGACGTCGCCGAATTCGAGGCAGCGCACGTCGATGCCTCGCGCAACCAGCCGCGCGCGCAGGATGTCGTTGAGCTGCTTGAGCTGGAAGTCGCTCGGCGCCGACTGCGCGATGACGCCGTCGTCGAGCTCGAACTTCGCGTCGACGCCCTTGAAGTCGAACCGCGTCGACAGCTCGCGGTTGGCCTGGTCGACGGCGTTGGTCAACTCGTGCTGGTCCACTTCGGAAACGATGTCGAACGAGGGCATGGCGGCGGTGAACGGTGACGGGGCGCGCAGCGTAGCGCATCGCGGTCGAATTGGCCGACAGGCGGTAATTGCAGGGCTGGCGGGTACTTACGTGTCGCTGAAGTGGGAGCGCGGTCACGCGGCGCGCCGGTCACCGCAATCGCGGATGAACGCGAGCCTGAACACACGGAACCTCGACGCCGCTTGCGCCTAGCATCCGGTCCCAGCCGCGCTGGCGGCCCGTTCCGTGAACCACCCTTCCACTGCAGAAAGGACCATGCACATGACCACTTCCATGAAGCTGCTGCCGCTCGCGCTTGCCGCGGCGCTGTTCACGATGACCCCGGTGCTGGCGCAGGACGCCGGCGACGACGCGATTGTCGCCGAAGCCACCGTGCCCAAGGCCAAGCTGGTCGACCGCTACACCGATCTGGCCGGCTCCCCCGAAGCGGCCGCGGACCTGGTGTCCGACCTGCGCAGCGGCGGCGACTTCGTCGTGCTCGAGGAGGTCACCACCACCACGACCAATCCCGATGGCACGACCACGACGACCACGTCGACGGTCGAGCGCACCATCGTCAACCCGAACGGCCCGATGGGCTGGGGCGAGGTCAACATCACCCTGTCGCTGGCGCAGGCGCTGGTCGATGCCGGCACCGCGCCCGACCTGCAGTCGGCGCTGACCGGCGTGACGACCACGACCACCAACCCGGACGGCACCACGACGACGACGACCAGCGGCGGCGTGCTGGCGATGCGCGCCGACGGCATGGGCTGGGGCGCGATCGCCAAGGAGATGGGGTTCAAGCTCGGCAGCCTGATCAGCGCGGGCAACCGCAACGAGGCCGCCGCGGCGGCCAAGGCCGAGCGCGCGACCGGCAAGGCCGAGCGTGTGACCGGGAAGCCCGAGCGCGTCGCCAAGGTCGAGCGCCCGGAGCGTCCGGCCAAGATCGACCGCCCGGAGCGCCCGGAGCGTCCGGCCAAGCCCGAGCGCGCCGGCCGCTGATCGCCGGGCCTGCCCGCATGTGATTCCGACGGGCGCCGCGCGGCGCCCGTCGTCTTGTCCACCGTCCAGGAATATCCAATGAAGCGTTCTGTCCTTTTCGGCGCCCTGCTGCTCGCAGCCGGCGCTTCGCACGCGGCCGACGGGTTCAACCTCGGCGTCGGCGTCGACTACAGCAGCGGTGACTACGGCACCGAAACCACCACCAAGATCCTGTCTGTGCCGGTGACGGCGAAGTACACCGCCGGCGCGTGGACCTACAAGGCGAGCCTGCCGTGGGTGCGCGTCGAGGGCGACCCGAACGTGGTGCCGGGCCTCGGCGGCGTGCTGAACCTCAACCCGAACCGCCGTGGCCGCGGCGGCCTGATCGGCGGCGGTGCGCAGGAGCCGGTCGAACCCGGCACCGAGTCGGGCATCGGCGACCTGCGCCTGGCGGCGACGTACAGCGTCGACACCGGCGGTCCGCTCGGCGTCGACCTGACCGCGAACGCCAAGATCGCCACTGCCGACGAGGACAAGGGCCTGGGCACCGGCGCCAACGACTACGGCGTGGCGGTCGACCTGTACCGCGACTTCAGCGGCACGCTGCTGTTCGGCGGCGTCGGCTACACGCTGCTGGGCGACTCGGACTTCATCGACGTCGACTCGGTGTTCAACGCCAACGTCGGCGCGAGCTGGCGCGTGGGCGAGGGCAACAGCCTCGGCCTGATGTACGACTACCGGCAGCCGGCCTCCGACGACGCCGACGACCGCAGCGAGATCACCGGCTTCTACAGCTTCCCGACCGGCGAGCGCACGAAGATGCAGGTCTACGCCGTCGGCGGCCTCAGCGACGGCAGCCCCGATTGGGGCGCGGGCGTGAGTCTGTCGACCGGGTTCTGATCCGCACTAATTAGCGATTACTTTCCAATCCTCGCCCCCGGGCGCAGTGATTTGCTTCGGCGGCCTTCGGGCCGCCTTTTTTCTGCAGCGCCACGAATGGGGCGGAACGCCGCGTCCCGCGGGCCGGCGCCATGGCGCGGTCGACGCGGGGCTAGACTGCCGGTCCCCCCGAACGACCGGAGCCGCGCCATGCTCAAGACCCCCGCCTACGCCGCCGCCAGCGCGACGTCACCGCTGGCGCCGCACACGATCGAGCGCCGGGAGCCCGGTCCGCGCGAGGTGCTGATCGAGATCCTGTACTGCGGCGTGTGCCACTCGGACATCCACCAGGCCCGCGACGAATGGGGCGGCTCGATCTTCCCGATGGTGCCGGGCCACGAGATCGTCGGCCGCGTCGCACGCGTCGGTGCGCAGGTCACCGGCCTGCAGCCCGGCCAGCACGTCGGCGTCGGCTGCTTCGTCGACTCGTGCCGCACCTGCCCGCAGTGCACGGCCGGCGAGGAGCAGCACTGCGACTTCGGCATGAGCGGCACGTACAACAGCTACGAGCGCGACGCCAACCACCGCTTCGACCGCAGCCGCCCGACCTACGGCGGCTACTCGACCCACATCACCGTCGACCAGGACTACGTCCTGCGGATCCCCGACGGCCTGCCGCTGGACCGCGCTGCGCCGCTGCTGTGCGCGGGCATCACCACGTACTCGCCGCTGAAGCGTTTCGGCGTGACCGCGGGCCACCGCGTCGCCGTGGTGGGCCTCGGCGGGCTCGGGCACATGGCGGTCAAGCTGGCGGTGGCGATGGGCGCCGAGGTGACGGTGCTCAGCAGCAGCGAGTCCAAGCGCGGCGACGCGCTGGCGCTGGGCGCACACCACTTCGCCGCGACCCGCGACCCGGCCACGTTCGAAACGCTGGCCAAGTCGTTCGACCTGATCGTCGACACCGTGTCGGCCGCGCACGACTACAACGCCTATCTGTCGCTGCTGAAGTTCAACGGCGCGATGGTGCTGCTCGGCATCCCGGAACCGTCGGCGGTCGCCGCCGGCGCGCTGGTGATGCAGCGGCGCACGCTGACCGGCTCGCTGATCGGCGGCATCCGCGAGACCCAGGAGATGCTCGACTTCTGCGCCGCGCACGGCATCGCCTCCGACATCGAGCTGATCGGGATCGACCAGATCAACGAGGCCTACGAACGCATGCTCAGGGCCGACGTGCGCTACCGGTTCGTGATCGACATCGCCAGCCTGCGCGACGCCGCCTGACCGATGCCGCTGCTGCTCCTGCTGCCGCTGCTGGCGCTGTGCCTGGTGGCGCTGGTGATCGCGCTGCTGCCGCTGTCGCTGTGGCAGCGCTATCGCCGCGGCCACGCCCGGCGCCGCGCGGTCGGCTGGGCGGTCGGCGTCAACGCCTGGGCGTCGCTGGTCGCGCTGGCGCTGTTCGCGGCCAGCGCGGCGGCGTCGGCGCTGTGGATCGATGGCGCGCTGGTGCACGCGGCCGGCGGCGTCGCGGCGGGCGCGGTGCTCGGCACGGTCGGGTTGTGGCTGACCCGGTTCGAGCACGACGGCGCGCAGCTGCACTACACGCCGAACCGGCTGCTGGTCGCGGCCCTGACCCTGCTCGTGGCGGCGCGCATCGCGGTGGCGCTGTGGCGCTCGGCGCACCTGGGCGACGCCGCGCCGGCGCCGTGGTGGCTGCAGCCGGCCACGCTGTTCTCGACCGGCGGCGCGCTGCTCGGCTACGCCAGCGCGTACGCGTGGGGCGTGCGCCGGCGCCTGCGCGGCGGGTCGGCATGACCGCGGCGGCGTCGTCGCGCGCGGCGATGCTGTCGATGCTGGTGGCCGTCGCGCTGTTCGCGCTGATGGACGCCGGGCTCAAGCAGCTGACCGCCGACTACGGGGCGTTCCAGGTCGCCGCGCTGCGCGGACTGTCGTCGCTGCCGTTCGTGCTGCCGTGGGCGCTGTGGCGCGGCGGCGTGCGGCCGCTGCTGCGCGTGCGCTGGCCGCTGCACGCACTGCGCGGCGTGCTTGGCGTGGTGATGATGGTCGGCTTCGTCTACGCACTGCGCGGGCTGCCGCTGTCGACCGCGTACTCGCTGTTCTTCGTCGCGCCGCTGCTGGTCACCGCGCTGTCGGTGCCGATCCTCGGCGAGCGCGTCGGCCCGCGCCGCTGGACGGCGATCGCCATCGGGCTGGTCGGCGTCGTCGTGCTGCTGCGCCCGACCGGCGACGGCCTGCTGAGCCTGTCGGCGCTGGCGGTGATCGCCTCGGCGCTGGCCTACGCGATCGGCACGCTGCTGGTGCGGGTGCTCGCACGCACAGACAGCACCGAATCGATGATGGTCTGGCTGATGGTGTCGATCGCGCTGGGCTCGACGCTGCTGGCGTGGCCGCAGTGGGTGCCCGTCCGCGGCGAGCACCTGTGGCTGATCGCCGGGGTCGGCCTGTCGGGGGCGCTGGCGCAGTACGCGATCACCGAGGCGTTCCGTCGCGGCGAGGCGTCGCTGATCGCCCCGCTCGAGTACACCGCGCTGGTCTGGGGGGTGCTGCTCGACCTGACGCTGTGGGGCGTGCTGCCGGACGGCGTGACGTGGATCGGGGCCGGCATCATCGTCGCCAGCGGCCTGTACCTGCTGCGGCGCGAGCGCGTGCACCTGGTGTCCGAGCACCCCTGACGTTCGACGAACGGCGCGCAAAAAAAAGCGGGCCCCGCTCAGGGGCCCGCATGCGCACGGGGGAGAGAGATCCGGTGCGCGTTGCTCGTGGTGCGCGTTACTGGATCAGAAGCGCGCGCCGACGCCGACGCCGACCACGACCGGGTTGAGCTCGGCCTCACCGGCGTTGATGCCGTTGAGCTTCACGTCCGAGTTGCCCTGCAGGTAGCGGGCGTCGGCGCGGGCGAACCACGTCGGCGTGATGTTGACGTCGACGCCGACCGTCGCCATCGCGCCCTTGGCGGTCTCGATGCCGATGCGCTGGCCGGCCAGCGGGCCGGTCGGCTCGGCGGTCTCGTTGTCGAAGTTCTGCTCGTAGTAGCCCAGGCCCACGAACGGACGCACGGCCTGCGAGCCGTCGCCGAAGTGGTACTGGCCGCTCAGCGCGTACGGCTGGGCGTTGACGCTGCCGGCCTTGCCGGCGGCCGTGTTGACGCGGTGGCCGAACTTGTCGGCCGCGCCCCAGGCCTCGACCGCGATGTTCGGGGTCGCGTACCAGGTGGCGCTCAGCGTCGCGGCGCCGTCGCCATCGACCTGCGCGCGGGTGCCGGCGATCTCGGGATTCTTGGTCGGCTCGGACAGCGCGTAGCCGCCGACCACGGCGAAGCGCTTGTCGCCCGCGGTTTCGCCGTCCTGCGCGTACGCGACAGGGGCCAGCGCCAGCGCGCCCATCAGGGCAAGGGGCAAACGACGGGACAAGTGGGGAAGACGGATCATGGTGAACACTCCTCGTTCTTGGTTTGGTGCCTTCGCAGGCCGGGCCACCGTAGGAAGCCGTGCATGAACGCTTCTTGGCCCGGCGGTCGTGCACGTGGAACTTCCGCGCTTGAAATCCTGCAGGCCCCGTCGTTGAAGGCTTTCGCGCATGAATCGCGAATGACCGCCGCCGATCGCGCGCGATCGACGGCGTGAAGGGCACATGCAGGAACCGTTTCAAAGCAGCGCGCCGAACGGCATCGCGCCGCGACGCGATTCGCGTCAACATGCCGTCACCGACCGTCGGCCATCCAAGGGGTTTGCCATGCACCTCGCATCCCGCCTGTCCCTCGCGCTGCTGGTCGCCCCCGGCGTCGCCGGCGCCGCAGGCACCGCGCTGGCCGGTGACGATGCCGATGCCGCGAGCTGCCGCGTCGACAGCGACTACGCACTGTCGGTCAGCGAGCGCAGCGTGGTGTTCACCCGCGACGACGCGACGCCCAAGGCCGTCGTGATGCGCCAGGGCCGGCTGTTCGTCGACGGGCGCTGGCGCGAGCTGTCGCCGGCCGACCGCGCGCGGGTCGAGGCGTTCGAGCGCGGCGCGCGCGAGGCGATGCCGGAGGCGCAGCAGCTCGGCCGCGACGCCGCGGACATCGCGTTCGCGGCGCTGTCGGAGGTCGCCGCCGGCTTCAGCAGCGATCCGGCGGCCGCCCAGGCCCGCTACGCGAAGGTGCGCGCGCAGCTCGACGCGCGACTGGCGCGCTCGGTGACCGCCACGCACTTTTCCGCCGACGAGCTCGGCCGCGGCATTGCCGAGGCGGTCGGCGAGGTCATCCCGAGCCTGCTCGGCGACATCGTCGGCGGCGCGATCAGCGCCGCCTTCAGCGGCGACGCCTCGCGCCTGCAGCGGCTGGAGCAGCTCGACGCGCAGATCGAGGCGCAGGTGCAGCCGCGGGCAAAGGCGCTGGAGCAGCGCGCACAGGCGCTGTGCCGCCGCATGCAGGCGCTCGACGCGCTCGACGATGCGCTCGAGCTGCGCATCGACGAGCGCCCGCTGGACCTGATCGAGGCCGACGCGCCGGCCCCGGCGCCCGCGCCGACGCCATCGCCCTGAGCCGAGCGGGGCGGTCGCGGGGCGGCGCCCCGTGCGCGGCGGTGCAAATCCGCGCTGCATACGTATTCCCGGCGGCGATACCGTGCCGTATCCGGTTGGCGTGCGGGGGAACTGCGGCCACAATGGGTTTTTTCGCGCATTGCGGAGCCCCACATGGCTGAGCTGAAGGAAGCACGCGTCCCCGACATCGGCGGCTACGACGGCGTGCCGGTGATCGAGGTGCTGGTCAAGGTGGGCGACACGGTGTCGCAGGACCAGGGGCTGGTCACGCTCGAGTCGGACAAGGCGACGATGGAAGTGCCCGCGCCGTTCGCCGGCGTCGTGCGCGAGCTGAAGGTCAAGC
This sequence comes from Cognatilysobacter tabacisoli, assembly GCF_003586305.1. Taxonomy (GTDB): domain Bacteria; phylum Pseudomonadota; class Gammaproteobacteria; order Xanthomonadales; family Xanthomonadaceae; genus Cognatilysobacter_A; species Cognatilysobacter_A tabacisoli. Next base: position 185,755 of record NZ_QXJI01000004.1, read on the forward strand.
TCGGCGACGAGCTGGCCGAAGGCAGCGTGGTCGCGCTGATCGAGCCCAGCGACGCGGCCGCGCCCGCCGGCGGTGCGCCGAAGGCCGATGCAGCCAAGGCCAACGCACCTGCCCCGGCCGCCGCGCCCGCCGCTTCGGCTGCGCCCGCAGCGGCGACGGTCGCCACGTCCGAAACCGGTGCCAAGGTCGAACCGGTCGCACCGTCCGCGCAGCCGGACAAGCTCGCGCAGCGCGAGATCGTCGCCGCCGCACCGCTCGCCGGGGCCACCTCGGCGATGGACCCCGAAGCGATGCCGCCGAGTTCGCCGCCGGTCGCGTTCACCGCCGACGAACTGATGCCCGACAAGGTGCCGTATGCGAGCCCGGCGGTGCGCCTGTTCGCCCGCGAGCTCGGCGTCGACCTGATGCAGGTCGCCGGCAGCGAGCGCGGCGGCCGCATCAGCAAGGAAGACGTGCAGAAGTTCGTCAAGGGCGTGCTCTCGGGCGGCGCGGTGTCGGCCGGCGCGGCCGCCGGCGGCACCGGCCCGTCGCTCGGCGGCGGCTTGAACCTGCTGCCATGGCCGAAGGTCGACTTCGCCAAGTTCGGCCCGGTGCAGACGCGCGAGCTGACCCGCATCCAGAAGCTGTCCGGCGCGAACCTCGCCCGCAACTGGGCGATGATCCCGCACGTCACCCAGCACGACGACGCCGACATCACCGAGCTCGAAGCGCTGCGCGTCTCGCTCAACAAGGAGAACGCGGCATCGGATAAGAGCGGGGCCGGCGTCAAGCTGACCATGCTCGCGTTCCTGATGAAGGCGGTGGTGACCTGCCTCAAGCAGTACCCGAACTTCAACGCGTCGCTCGACGGCGACCAGCTGGTGCTCAAGCAGTATTTCCACATCGGCTTCGCCGCCGACACGCCGAACGGGCTGGTCGTGCCGGTGCTGCGCGACGTGGACCGCAAGGGCGTGCTGCAGATCGCGCAGGAGACGTCGGAACTGGCCAAGAAGGCTCGCGACGGCAAGCTCGGCCCGGCCGACATGCAGGGCGGCTGCTTCTCTATCAGCTCGCTCGGCGGCATCGGCGGCACCAGCTTCACGCCGATCGTCAACGCGCCGGAGGTGGCGATCCTCGGTGTGTCGAAGTCCGCCATCAAGCCGGTGTGGGACGGCAAGCAGTTCGCGCCGCGCCTGCTGCTGCCGCTGTCGCTGAGCTACGACCACCGGGTGATCGATGGCGCGGCCGCGGCGCGCTTCACCGCCACGCTCGGCCAGCTGCTGGCCGACATGCGACGCACGCTGCTGTGACAGCGCCCTTGCGCACGGTCGCCGCGACGCTGTGCGTCGCGCTGGCGGCGCTCGCATCGCCCGCCGCGCGCGCGGCCGACGACTGCGCGATCGCGCTCGGCCGCGGCTGGCCGCCGGCCACCGAGAACCACGGCGCGGCCGTCGAGCGCCTGCTCGACGGCGGCCTGACCCCGGCGCTGCGGCTGACGAGGTTGCCGGCGTTCGCGACGGAAAGCGGCGTGCTGCTGATCCCGGGCGAAGGCGAGGGCGACTGGACGCTGCGCGTGGCCGAGGCCGACGACCGCGTATCGCGCTGGTCCGGCGGCCGCCTGGAGCTGCGCGTCGACCAGACGCCCGATGCGGAGGAGGTGCCGATGCCGGCACCGCTCGCGCGTCGCCTCGTCGATGCGTGGCAGCGCACGTTCACCGCGCTGGTGCCGGCCGACCGCCCCGCGGCGTTCCACGAAGGCCCCAGCTCGTTCGCCGTCGGCGACCTGCGCGTCAGCGGCCTTGAGCCCGAATGCGGACCCGGGCAGCTGGTGATGGCGCAGGTCGAGCTGCTGGTCGAGGCCAGCGAGGACGGCGACGAACGCCGAGCGCGCCGCTGGGCCGAGCTGGCCGCATCGATCGACGAACTCGAACAGACCCTGGCCGGCCTCGCCGGCGGCGATGCAGGAGAGGCAAATGGCAACGATTGAGGTCAAGGTCCCGGACATCGGCGGCTACGACGACGTCCCGGTCATCGAGCTGCTGGTCAAGGTCGGCGATACCGTCGCCAAGGACCAGGGGCTGGCGACGCTCGAGTCCGACAAGGCCACGATGGAGGTGCCGTCGTCGGCCGCCGGCGTCGTCAAAGAGCTGAAGGTCAAGCTCGGCGACACGGTGTCCGAAGGCAGCGTGATCGCGGTGCTCGAGGCCGAGGCCGCCGACGCACCCGCGGCGCCCGCCCCGGCGAACGCTGGGACGCCCGCGCCGGCACCGGCGGCGCCGCCCGCCGCGACCGTCGTAGCGAAGGCCCCCGCTGCGACAAGCGCGCCGACCGGCGCGCCGCCGAGCGGACGCCAGGCCGACATCGAATGCCGTCTGGTCGTCCTCGGCGCCGGTCCCGGTGGCTACACCGCCGCGTTCCGCGCCGCCGATCTGGGCCTGGACACGGTGCTGGTCGAACGCCACGACACCCTCGGCGGCGTCTGCCTCAACGTCGGCTGCATTCCGTCGAAGGCGCTGCTGCACGCCGCCGCGGTGATCGACGAGGCCGCGCACGCGGCCGACTTCGGCGTCGAGTTCGGCGCGCCGAAGATCGCGCTCGACAAGCTGCGCGGCTACAAGGAGAAGGTCGTCGGGCAGTTCACCAAGGGCCTGGCCGGCATGGCCAAGCAGCGCAAGGTGCGCAGCGTGCAGGGCGTGGCGAAGTTCGTGTCCGCGCACGAGCTCGAGGTCACCGGTGCTGACGGCAAGGCCCAGCTGCTGCGCTTCGAGCAGTGCATCATCGCCGCCGGCTCGCAGGCGGTGAAGCTGCCGGCATTCCCGTGGGACGACCCGCGCGTGATGGACTCGACCGATGCGCTCGAGTTGAAGGACGTGCCGAAGAAGCTGCTGGTGGTCGGCGGCGGCATCATCGGCCTGGAGATGGCGACGGTGTACCGCGCCATCGGCAGCGAGGTCACCGTGGTCGAGTTCATGGACCAGCTGATGCCCGGCGCCGACAAGGACCTGGTCAAGCCGCTGGCCGACCGCCTGAAGAAGCAGGGCGTCGCGATCCACCTCAAGACCAGGGCCGCCGGCGTCGAAGCCGGCAAGAAGGGCCTGACCGTTTCGTTCGAAGGCGCCGACGCCGACAGCGCCGCCGTGCCGGCGCCGATGACGTTCGATCGCGTGCTCGTCGCGGTCGGCCGATCGCCCAACGGCGGCAAGCTCGACGCGGACAAGGCGGGCGTGCAGGTGACCGAGCGCGGCTTCATCCCGGTCGACCGTCAGATGCGCACCAACGTGCCGCACATCTTCGCGATCGGCGACCTCATCGGCCAACCGATGCTCGCGCACAAGGCGACGCACGAAGGCAAGCTCGCGGCCGAAGTCGCCGCCGGCGAGAAGCGCGAGTGGGTCGCGCGCGTGATTCCGTCGGTGGCCTACACCGATCCGGAGATCGCCTGGGTCGGCGTCACCGAGAACGAGGCCAAGGCCAAGGGGCTGCACGTCGGCGTCGGCAAGTTCCCATGGGCGGCGTCGGCGCGTGCGGTCGGGGTCGGGCGCGGCGAGGGCTTCACCAAGCTGCTGTTCGACGAAAAGACGCATCGGATCATCGGCGGCGCGATCGTCGGCAAGCACGCCGGCGACCTGATCGCCGAGGTGGCGCTGGCGATCGAAATGGGCGCCGAGGCCGGCGACATCGGCCACACGATCCACCCGCACCCGACGCTGAGCGAATCGGTCGCGATGGCGGCCGAGGTCTACGAAGGCACGATCACCGACCTCTACATTCCCAAGAAGAAGTAGCCGGTCGCACGAAAAAGCGAAGCCCCGACCGGGCCGGTCGGGGCTTCGTGAGGCCCGCCGCGATACTGCAGGCCGACGAGGAGAGAGTGGCGGCAGGCGTCCAGTAGGTCCGACCGGGCGGCTGCGAAAAGGTTCCGCGCCGGCTACAGCGGCAGTGCACTGGGGCCGGAGGCCCCATTCAGGGCCGCCGCGCGGCGCAGCTCGATGCGCTTCCAGACCTTCTCGTGCAGGTGGAACGCGACGGTGTTGCAGGCCGGCTCGACCAGCGCCAGCGCGCCGCCGACCCACACACTGCCGGTCATCAGGTAGCCAACTGCGAACGCCACGGTGAAGTGCACGCCGGCGAAGCTGAGGGTCTTGGTCATGTCGCGCTCCTCGCAGGGATCGACCCGAGTCTCCCTGTCCGCGGCTCCGGGGGCCAATCGAACGTTTGCCGCCGGGCGATAGGAAGGACCTATCGATTTACCCCGGACCCGTGGCGGCGCGCGCATTACCTGCGCGGTCATTCACCGCCACGGCCAGCGCGGACACAGTGGCGGCATGCCCGGCAGCCCGACCGCGTTTGACCCGACCGCAGCGCGCGCCGTCACGCGACTCGCCGTGACCCCCGGCGGTTGCCCGGAATGCTCACGCGTTCTATACTTTTGCGGCTCCACCGGGCGCTTTTGCGTCCCCTCCCCAGACCGACGAGACCCGCGTGCACGATCCCTTGTCCGCAGGCCGACGGCTGGCGTCGCGCGCGACTGCCTGGCAGGCCGCGGCGACGGCCCTGGCCGCGCTGGCCTGCCTGCCGTTCGGCGCGCCGTCCGCGCTGGCCGCGGCGGTCGGCGGCGGGGCGATCGTGGCGGGCGGCGCGGCGTCGGCGCGGTACGCGTTCGGCGGCGGGGTGCAGTCCGGCAACGCGGCCATCGGCCGGCTGCTGGCGGCGGTGGTGCTGAAGTGGTTGGTGGTGCTCGGAATTCTGGTGCTCGGCTTGGCCGCGCTCAAGCTCCCCGCGCTGCCGCTGGTGCTCGGGGTCGTGGCTGCACTGGCTGCGCTGGCCCTGTCCGCGCTGCGGCGATGACGGCGGCGATCGACAACACATTCATCTCGAAGGTTCAGGACACATGGCGGGCGAGCAAGAACTGACTCCGACCAGCTACATCCAGCACCACCTGCAGAACCTGACGGCATCGGTCGGCGAGGGTGGCTTCTGGACCCTGCACGTCGACACGCTGGTGACGTCGGTGCTGATGGGGCTGCTGATCGTCGTCGCCTTCTGGACGGCCACGCGCAACGCCACTGCCGGGGTGCCGGGCAAGTGGCAGGCGTTCGTCGAGATCTGCCTGGAATTCGTCGACAAGCAGGCCCGCGACACGTACCACGGTTCCAGCAAGCTGGTGACGCCGATCGCGATCACGCTGTTCTTCTGGATCCTCATGATGAACCTGCTGAAGATGATCCCGGCGGACTTCATCGCGCTGCCGCTGGAAGCCCTCGGCGTGCCGTACTGGAAGCCGGTGCCGACCGCCGACGTCAACGCGACGCTGGGCATGTCGATCAGCGTGTTCTTCCTGATGCTGTTCTTCGCGCTGCGGGCCAAGGGCCTGGGCGGCTTCACCAAGGAATTCCTGACGGCGCCGTTCGGCAAGTGGATGGTCCCGTTCAACCTGATCCTCAACATCGTCGAGTGGCTGAGCAAGCCGATTTCGCTGGCGATGCGACTGTTCGGCAACATGTTCGGCGGCGAGATCGTGTTCCTGCTGATCTGGGTGCTGGGCGGCGCGGGCATCATCGGCGCCCTCGCCGGCGGCGCCTTCGGCCTGGGCTGGATGCTGTTCCACCTGCTGGTCATCCCGCTGCAGGCGTTCATTTTCATGATGCTGTCGATCGTGTACCTGAGCCTGTCGGAAGACGCGCACTGACGCTGTCGGCTTCGGCCACCGCTTTTCGATTCACCCTTCGTCGTTTCAATCCTTAAGCACTCGTTTCGGAGACAACCATGGAAATCCTTGCCCACCTCGCTTCGGTTCAGGCCTCCACCGTTCTGGCCGTCGGCATCATGATCGGCCTCGCCGCCCTCGGCGCCGGTATCGGCCTGGCCATCATGGCCGGCAAGTTCCTGGAGTCGGCCGCGCGCCAGCCGGAGCTGATCCCGGTCCTGCAGGTCCGCATGTTCATCACCGCCGGCCTGATCGACGCCGCGTTCATCATCACGGTTGCCGTCGCGCTGCTGCTGGCGTTCGCCAACCCGCTGGCCTCGGCGCTGCTGGCCGAAGCCGGCCGCCTGGCCGGCTGATCCAGCCCGGCTGACGGTGCGGGCCGGTTTGCCGGCCTGCACCACGGTTGAAGGAACGGGCACGGCGACGTGCCCCCTCCCGTCACCTCTGGCAGAGCCCACGTAATGAACATCGGTCTGACCCTATTTGCCCAGGCGCTGGCGTTTGCCGGTCTGATCTGGATCATCGCGACCAAGATCTGGCCGCCGATGATGAACGCCATCGAAGAGCGCCAGAAGAAGATTGCCGAAGGCCTCGCGGCCGCCGACAACAGCCAGCGGGCGCTGGCGCAGGCGCAGGAAACGGCCGACGCCGAACTGCGTGCCGCACGCGTCAAGGCCAACGAGATCATCGAGCAGGCCCACGCCCGCGCGAACCAGATCGTCGACGCCGCCAAGGACGACGCGATCGCCGAAGCCAACCGCCAGAAGGCGCTGGCCGAGGCCGAGATCGTCGCCGCCTCCAACCGCGCCCGCGAGGACCTGCGCCGGCAGGTGTCGTCGCTGGCCGTGAGCGGCGCCGAGAAGCTGCTCAAGCGCGAGATCGATGCCAACGCCCACAAGGCGCTGCTCGACGAGCTCGCGGCCGAAATCTGAGCCAGACGAAGAGCTGATCGATGACCCAGGCCCTGACCCTCGCCCGTCCGTACGCCCGCGCCGCGTTCGCGCTCGCCCGCGACGCCGGCAACGCGTCCGCGTGGTCGCAGGCGCTCGCCTTCGCCGCGCGCGTCGCCGCCGACCCGCAGGTGCACAGCCTGCTGGGCAACCCGCAGCTGGCCAGCGCCGACGCCGTCGGGCTGCTGGTGATCGACGGCGCCGACGAGAACATGACCCGCTTCCTCGCGCTGCTGGCCGACAACCGTCGCCTGCCGCTGCTGCCGGAGATCGCGGGCCTGTTCGAGGACCTGCGCGCGGAGGCCGACCGCATCGTCAAGGCGCGCGTCACCGCGGCCAGCGAACTGCCCGCGGCCGAGCTCGAGACGATCCGCGCCGCGCTGAAGAAGCGTTTCGGCCGCGACGTCGAGATCGAGACGGCCGTGGACGCATCGCTGATCGGCGGCGCCGTGATCGACGCCGGCGACGTGGTCATCGACGGTTCGCTGAAGGGCAAGCTCGCGCGCCTGCAGTCCGCGCTCGCCAGTTAATTTTGAAATCGTAGGGTGGGCTCCAGCCCACCATCACGTGCGGCGGGCTTGAGCCCGCCCTACCTCGGGAAACAAAGATGGCCACCACGCAGCTCAACCCGTCCGAAATCAGCGACCTGATCAAGACCCGCATCGAGAAGGTCAAGCTGGCCGCCGAGGCGCGCAACGAAGGCACCGTCACGTCCGTGTCCGACGGCATCGTGCGCATCCACGGCCTGGCCGACGTGATGCAGGGCGAAATGATCGAACTGCCGAACGCCACCTACGCGCTCGCGCTGAACCTGGAGCGCGACTCGGTCGGCGCCGTGGTGCTGGGCGACTACGAGCACGTGCGCGAAGGCGACGTGGCCAAGACCACCGGCCGCATCCTCGAAGTGCCGGTCGGTCCGGAGCTGCTCGGCCGCGTGGTCAACGCGCTGGGCGAGCCGATCGACGGCAAGGGCCCGATCGGTGCCTCGCAGACCGCGCCGGTCGAGCGCGTCGCCCCGGGCGTGATCTGGCGCAAGTCGGTCGACCAGCCGGTGCAGACCGGCTACAAGTCGGTCGACTCGATGATCCCGATCGGCCGCGGCCAGCGCGAGCTGGTCATCGGCGACCGCCAGACCGGCAAGACCGCGCTGGCGATCGACGCGGTGATCAACCAGAAGGGCACCGGCATCAAGTGCGTGTACGTCGCGATCGGCCAGAAGGCCTCGACCGTGGCGAACATCGTGCGCAAGCTCGAAGAGAACGGCGCGCTGGCGCACACGATCGTCGTCGCCGCCACGGCGTCGGAGTCGGCCGCGATGCAGTACATCAGCGCCTACGCCGGCTGCACGATGGGCGAGTACTTCATGGACCGCGGCGAAGACGCGCTGATCGTGTACGACGACCTGTCCAAGCAGGCCGTCGCGTACCGCCAGATCTCGCTGCTGCTCAAGCGCCCGCCGGGCCGCGAAGCCTACCCGGGCGACGTGTTCTACCTGCACTCCCGCCTGCTCGAGCGCGCCGCGCGCGTGTCCGAGGAGTACGTCGAGAAGTTCACCAACGGCGCCGTGACCGGCAAGACCGGCTCGCTGACCGCGCTGCCGATCATCGAGACCCAGGCCGGTGACGTGTCCGCGTTCGTGCCGACCAACGTGATCTCGATCACCGACGGCCAGATCTTCCTCGAGACCGACCTGTTCAACGCCGGCATCCGCCCGGCCGTGAACGCCGGCATCTCGGTGTCGCGCGTCGGCGGCGCGGCCCAGACCAAGATCATCAAGAAGCTCTCGGGCGGCATCCGCATCTCGCTGGCCCAGTACCGCGAGCTCGCCGCGTTCGCGCAGTTCGCCTCGGACCTCGACGAAGCCACCCGCAAGCAGCTCGAGCGCGGCCAGCGCGTCACCGAGCTGATGAAGCAGAAGCAGTACGCGCCGATGCCGATCGCGCTGCAGGCGCTGTCGATCTACGCGGTCAACGAGGGCTACCTCGACGACGTGCCGGTCAACAAGGTGCTGGCGTTCGAGGACGGCCTGCACGCGCACTTCGCCAACACCCAGGGCGAGCTGCTGGGCAAGATCAACGCCTCGGGCGCGTGGAACGACGAGATCGAGGCCACGTTCAAGGCCGGCATCGCCGAGTTCAAGAAGACCGGTACCTGGTAAGGCACAGCGTGGGCCCCGGCCCACCGTTGCAAGGCTGGATCGAACGGCGGGCCCGGGCCCGTCCTACCGAGAAGAGAAATGGCTGGCGGACGCGAAATCAAAACCAAGATCAAGAGCGTGCAGAACACCCGCAAGGTGACGCGCGCGCTCGAGATGGTCTCGGCCTCCAAGATCCGCAAGGCGCAGGACCGGATGAAGGTCTCGCGCCCGTACGCGCGCGTCATGAAGCAGGTCATCGGCCACCTGGCCCAGGCCAACGCCGACTACCAGCATCCGTACATGGTCGAGCGCAGCACCGTGAAGCGCGTCGGCTACGTGATCGTCTCGTCCGACCGCGGCCTGGCAGGCGGCCTCAACAACAATCTGTTCCGCAAGCTGCTCGGCGAGTTCCGCAAGTGGCAGGAGCAGGGCGTCGAGATCGACGTCGTCACCATCGGTCAGAAGGCCTCGGTGTACTTCCGCCGGCTCAAGGTCAACATGCGCGCCTCGGTCACGCACCTGGGCGACCAGCCGAAGCTCGAGCAGATCGTCGGCGTGGTCAAGGTGATGCTCGACGGCTACACCGCCGGCGAGCTCGACCGCGTGTTCGTCTGCTACAACGATTTCGTCAACACGATGACCCAGCGCGCGGCGTTCGACCAGCTGCTGCCGCTGCCGCCGTCGGAGACGCAGGTCGCCAAGCATGACTGGGACTATCTGTACGAGCCCGACGCGCAGACCGTGCTCGACCACGTGCTGACCCGCTACATCGAGTCGCTGGTCTACCAGGCCGTGCTCGAGAACGTCGCCTCCGAGCACGCCGCGCGCATGGTCGCGATGAAGGCCGCCTCGGACAACGCGAGCAAGCTGATCGGCACGCTGCAGCTGGTCTACAACAAGGCCCGCCAGGCGGCGATCACCCAGGAAATCTCGGAAATCGTCGGCGGCGCCGCGGCGGTCTGAGCCAAACGCATACGCGCGGGCGCCATCCGGCGACCGCGACCCAGAATTAAAGTTACGAGGAAACAACCATGAGCCAGGGCAAGATCGTTCAGATCATCGGTGCCGTCGTCGACGTCGAGTTCCCGCGCGGGTCGGTGCCGAAGGTGTACGACGCGCTGAAGGTCGAGAACACCGAGATCACGCTGGAAGTGCAGCAGCAGCTCGGCGACGGCGTGGTCCGCACGATCGCCCTCGGCTCGACCGACGGCCTCAAGCGCAACCTGGTGGCCAACAACACCGGCAACGCGATCTCGGTGCCGGTCGGCGCCGGCACGCTGGGCCGCATCATGGACGTGCTCGGTCGCCCGATCGACGAGGCCGGCCCGGTCGACGCCTCGGCGCACTGGGAGATCCACCGCGCCGCGCCGTCGTACGAGGACCAGTCGTCCTCGACCGAGCTGCTCGAGACCGGCATCAAGGTCATCGACCTGATGTGCCCGTTCGCCAAGGGCGGCAAGGTCGGCCTGTTCGGCGGCGCCGGCGTCGGCAAGACCGTCAACATGATGGAGCTGATCAACAACATCGCCAAGGCGCACTCGGGCCTGTCCGTGTTCGCCGGCGTGGGCGAGCGTACCCGCGAGGGCAACGACTTCTACCACGAGATGAAGGACTCCAACGTCCTCGACAAGGTCGCGATGGTGTACGGCCAGATGAACGAGCCGCCGGGCAACCGCCTGCGCGTCGCGCTGACCGGCCTGACGATGGCCGAGTACTTCCGCGACGAGAAGGACGCGTCGGGCAAGGGCAAGGACGTGCTGCTGTTCGTCGACAACATCTACCGCTACACGCTGGCCGGTACCGAAGTGTCGGCGCTGCTCGGCCGCATGCCGTCGGCGGTGGGCTACCAGCCCACGCTCGCCGAGGAAATGGGCGTGCTGCAGGAGCGCATCACCTCGACCAAGTCCGGCTCGATCACCTCGATCCAGGCCGTGTACGTGCCCGCGGACGACCTGACCGACCCGTCGCCGGCGACGACCTTCGCCCACCTCGACGCCACCGTCGTGCTGCCGCGAAACATCGCCTCGCTGGGCATCTACCCGGCGGTCGACCCGCTCGACTCGACCTCGCGCCAGCTCGACCCGAACGTGATCGGCAACGAGCACTACGACGTCGCGCGCAAGGTCCAGGCGACGCTGCAGAAGTACAAGGAGCTCAAGGACATCATCGCGATCCTGGGCATGGACGAGCTGTCGGAAGAGGACAAGCAGGCCGTGTCGCGCGCGCGCAAGATCGAGCGCTTCTTCTCGCAGCCGTTCCACGTGGCGGAAGTCTTCACCGGCTCGCCGGGCAAGTACGTCTCGCTCAAGGACACGATCCGCGGCTTCAAGGGGATTGTGGAAGGCGAGTACGACCACCTGCCGGAGCAGGCGTTCTACATGGTCGGCGGCATCGAGGAAGCGGTCGAGAAGGCCAAGAAGATCACCGGCTGATCGCCGCGACCTTCGACCGAACGACCTGAGGAACCTTAGATGGCCACCACGATCCGTTGCGACATCGTCAGCGCCGAGCAGGAGATCTTCCACGGCGAGGCGACCCTGGTGGTCGCCACCGGCGAGCTCGGCGAGCTCGGCATCGCGCCGAAGCACGCGCCGCTGATCACCCGCCTAAAGCCGGGCAAGGTCGTGGTGACCCTGCCCGACGGCGAGCAGCTGGACTTCGCGATCTCCGGCGGCATCCTCGAGGTGCAGCCGACCGTCGTGACCGTGCTGGCCGATTCGGCCGTGCGCGCGCAGGACATCGACGAGGCCGCCGTGCGCGCCGCCAAGGAAGAGGCCGAGCGCATCCTCGCCCGCAAGGACGAGAAGATGGATATCGCCGAGGCGCAGGCGCGACTGGCCGAATCGCTGGCCCAGCTGCAGGCGCTCGAGCGCCTGCGCAAGAACATGAAGCACTGAGCGCGGCCCGCTCCGCGGTATCGAACGCCGGCCTCGTGCCGGCGTTCTCGTTTCGCGGCGTCGCTTCGGCGCGCGCCGTCGCTCAGCGCCGGTAGACCCAGTGGCGCGAGGCGAGGAAGCCGAACAGGCCGAGCGCGAGCTCGACCGCCGGCTTCGCCGCCCAAGCCCACTTCAGGCCGAGGCGGTCGTCGATCTCGTGCATCGCCACCGTGCTCAGCGCGGTCGTCACGAGCCACATCGCGAGGAACCGTGCCGCTTGGCGCCGTCCGACCCGCGTGTCGTCGCCGGCGAACGTGATCCAGCCGTTGAGGGTGAAGCCGAGCAGCGCGCCGCTGATGCGGCCGGCGATGTTGGCCGCCTCGACCGGCGCGCCGGCGTAGCTGACCGCAACCATCACGCCCCAGTCGACCAGCCACTGCACCACGCCGATCGCCAGGTAGTGGCCCCCCTGCCGCGACAGGCTCATTCCGCGCGCTCCGCAGGCAGGCGCCACCACTCGGCCTCGCCGACCGTGCGGACGCGGCGGGCGCCGGCGAGCGCGAGCGCGCTGCGCTGCGCGGGGGTCAACTCCGCGGGCCGCACGATCAGCGCCGCGATCGCGTTCGCCCGCCACGCCGCAACCCACGCCGCGCCGCTGGCGTCGCCGTCGGCGGCCACGCGGATCGCCTCCCAGCGCGGGTCGTACCACGCCGTCGTGCGGCCGCCCGTGCCGAGCTCGGCGTAGGCCGGGTTCGACGCCGACAGCACGAGCACGCGGCCGTTCGCGTCGCCGACGGCGCGCGCCTGGGCGATCAGCACGCGCTCGGGGACGTAGCGCGCCAGCAGCGGCGCGTCGCGGCCGAGCGCGCCGACGCTGCGCTTGACCGCCCCGGTGTGCAGCATCCACTGCGCGTTGCCCTGGTGCGCCAGGTTCACGAAGCACACCGCGATCAGCAGCCACGCGCCGGCGCGCGGCGACAGCCGCGCCTGCACCGCCAGCGCGAGCGCCGGCAGCAGCAGCACGAGCCCGGGGTAGGCGTAGCGCGCGTACTGCAGGCCGGCCAGTGGGATCGCCATCGCCGCGATCGCGCACGCGGCGAGCGCGCGGCTGCGCCGGTCGGACAGCGCCAGCAGTGCGGAGCCGGCCAGCGCGATGAGTACGAAGCCGAAGCCGCCGTCCCAGCCTTCGAGGTACTGCGACGTGTCGAACGTCATCCGCCACGGCAGCAGCGCATCGAATCCGGCACGCCAGCGCGCGTCGTCGAAATCGACCGGCGCGAAGAACGGCGAACGGAACGTGCCGTTGAACAGCGGCAGCACCGGGTTGCCGGCGACCGCCCACGCGTACGTGTAGCTCGACCCGGCGACCACGACCGCAAGCGGCGCTGCCAGCGCCAACGCGACCGGTGCCCGCAGGAAGTCCGCGCGGTGCCGCCAGGCCGCCCACGCCAGCAGGGGCAGTGCCGCTGCCGCGTGCACGAGCTTCAGCCCGAGCAGCAGTCCGAACAGCAACGCGCCCAGCCACAGGCAGCGCTGCGGTCGAGCATCGGGGCGCTCCGACACCAGCACGGCCAGCCACAGCGTCGCCGCGGTGGCCGCGGTCTCGGTCTGCATGCCGGCCTGCAGCGCCGCCGTCAGCGGCAGCGACGCGAACAGCGCTATCGGCGCCCAGCGCATCGCGCCGGTCACGCCGATTGCGGTCGCCAGCCGCCACAGCGCCGCGCACGACAGCAGCAGCCAGGCCACGTTGAGCGGCCCGCGCGCCTCCGTGCGGGCGAGCACCTGGGCCACGCCGTGCAGCGCGTCGCTCGCCCATGCGGCCAGCGCCCACACCTGCGGCGACGGATCGAGTGCGTAGCGGCCGTCGCGCATCAGCTGCCACGGCAGGGCGAGGTGGTAGGCGACGTCGTCGTACTGCATCGTCGGCAGCCACGCGCCGGCCGACGCCAGCCCGGCCAGCGTCACCGCCCCCGCGGCCGCACGCGGGGAGGCCGCGACGGCCTCGCGCCACGCCTGGCGCAGCGTGCCGACCTGCGTCCACAGCGCCTGTCGACGCCACGCCACCAGCGCGAGCAGCACCGGCGCGTATAGCCACAGCCGGTGGACCGGCAGCGGCAGCAGCCAGCCGACCGCGCCGGCGATCACCGCCAGCCCGGCGACCGCGCCCGCCAACGAGCGCTGCGGCCCGGTGAGCGCCGTGCCGATCGCCGCGGCGGCCCCGAGCAGCAGCGCGACCGCCAGCACCGGCAGCGGTCCCCACATCGCCACCAGCGCGATCAGCCACACCGCCGCGAGCGCGCTCGCCCACGGCATCCCGCGCCAGCGCACCAGCGGCCACGCCAGCAGCGCGACCAGTGCCGCAAGCGCCAGCGATTCGCCGAAGCGGCCCCACGGCAGCACCGACCACATGCGATGGGCGATCCAGCCGGCCGCGCACGCGATCGCGCCCGCCCACAGAAGCCAGGCGTGCAATGAACGAGGGGCGGGTGGTGCAGCGGCGGAATTCGGCACCGCGGAATCCTACCAGCGCGTCCACGGCTAGAATCCGATACTCGCTCGCCCACGCACCTCTGGAGCCCGCATGGCCGCACCGCTGCACGTCGTCATCCTCGCCGCGGGCGAGGGCAAGCGCATGAAGTCCGCGGTGCCGAAGGTGCTGCAGAAGATCGCCGGCAGGCCGATGCTCGGCCACGTCATCGACACCGCCCGCTCCCTGGCGCCGGCCGGCATCCACATCGTCTACGGCCACGGCGGTGACGACGTGCGCGCGGCGTTCGCCGACCAGACCGACCTGCACTGGGCCGAGCAGGCCGAGCGCCTGGGCACGGGCCACGCGGTGCAGCAGGCGATCCCCGGCGTGCCGCCGGACGCGCGCGTGCTGGTGCTGTACGGCGACGTGCCGCTGATCGCCGCGCCGACGCTGCAGCGCCTGCTCGAGGCCCCCGGCCGGCTCGCGGTGCTGGTGGCGGACCTGGCCAATCCGACCGGCTACGGGCGCATCGTGCGCGATGCCGAGGGCCGCGTCGGCAGGATCGTCGAACACAAGGACGCCACCGACGAGCAGCGCGAGATCCGCACCGTCAACACCGGCATCCTCGTCGCCGACGGGGAGCCGCTGCGCCGCTGGCTGCAGCACCTGGGCAACGACAACGCGCAGGGCGAGTACTACCTGACCGACGTGTTCGCCGCCGCGGCCGAGGAGTTCAACGCGGCCGAGATGGTGCACGTGTTCGAGCCGATGGAGGTCGAAGGCGCCAATGACGCATGGCAGCTGGCGCAGCTCGAGCGCGCGTTCCAGCTGCGCGCCGCGCGCGTGCTGTGCCTGCAGGGCGCACGGCTGGCCGATCCGGCGCGCTTCGACCAGCGCGGTCGCGTGACCGTCGGCCACGACGTCGAGATCGACGTCGACGTGGTGCTCGAGGGCGAGGTCGACCTCGCCGACGGCGTGCGGATCGGCCCGTTCTGCCGGCTCAAGGACGTCCGGCTCGGCCCGGGCACCGAGGTGCGCGCGCACTGCGACCTCGACGGCGTCGTGGTCGAGGGCGCCGCGCAGATCGGGCCGTTCGCGCGGCTGCGGCCGGGCACGGTGCTGGCCGACGGCGTGCACATCGGCAACTTCGTCGAGACCAAGAACGCGCGGCTGGGCGTGACCAGCAAGGCCAACCACCTCAGCTACCTCGGCGATGCGCTGATCGGCGCGGGCGTCAACGTCGGCGCCGGCACGATCACCTGCAACTACGACGGCGCCAACAAGTCGACCACGACGATCGAGGACGGCGCGTTCATCGGCTCGAACTCCTCGCTGGTGGCCCCGGTGACGGTCGGACGCGATGCGACGATCGCCGCCGGCACGGTGCTGACCCGGCCGGCGCCTCCCGGCCAGCTGACCGTGGCGCGCGTGCGCCAGAGCACCGTCGAGGGCTGGCAGCGGCCGCAGAAGAAGCCGCGCTGACGCCTCCCTGCGCAACCCGGTGTTGCCCGATCCGCGACGAATTCCGACCGGTCCGGGCCGCCCGCGTCGCTAGAATGCGTGTTGAGATCCAGACAAGCAGGAAGGAATCCCATGTGCGGCATCGTCGGCGCGATCGCGGATCGTGATGTGGTACCGGTCCTCGTCGAGGGCCTGAAGCGGCTGGAATACCGCGGCTACGACTCGGCCGGCATCGCCGTGCTCAGCGTCAACGACGCCGGCGTCGCCGACGTCCGGCGCGTGCGCCGCACCGGCCGCGTGGCCGAGATGGAGGCCGCGGCGCAGGCCGACGGCTTCCACGCCGGCATCGGCATCGGCCACACCCGCTGGGCGACCCACGGCGGCGTGACCGAGGCCAACGCCCACCCGCACGTCAGCCACGGCGTGGCGCTGGTGCACAACGGCATCATCGAGAACCACGAAGAGCAGCGCGAGCGCCTGCGCGGGCTGGGCTACCAGTTCGAGTCGCAGACCGACACCGAGGTCATCGCCCACCTGATCCACCACCACCTGGCGAGCGGGCTCGACCTGCTCGGCGCGCTGCAGCGCGCGGTCAAGGAGCTGACCGGCGCGTACGCGCTGGCGGTGGTCAGCCGCAAGGAGCCCGGCAAGCTGGTCTGCGCACGGATGGGCTGCCCGCTGCTGGTCGGCCTCGGCGACGGCGAGAACTTCGTCGCCAGCGACGTGTCGGCGATCATCCAGGCCACGCGCCGGGTGATCTTCCTCGAGGAGGGCGACACCGCCGAGGTCGCGCGCGACGGCGTGCGCGTGTACGGCGCCGACAACGCGCCGGTCGAGCGCGAGGTGCACGTCTCCGACGTGTCGCTGGCGTCGTTGGAGCTGGGCCCGTACCGCCACTTCATGCAGAAGGAAATCCACGAGCAGCCGCGCGCGGTCGCCGACACGATCGAAGCGGTGATCGACGCCGGCGGCTTCCCGGCGCACCTGTTCGGCGCGGCCGCGCCGGACGTGCTGGCCGACGTCGAGTCGGTGCAGATCCTCGCCTGCGGCACCAGCTACTACGCCGGCCTGACCGCGCGCTACTGGATCGAGGCGATCGCCGGGCTGCCGTGCAGCGTCGAGATCGCCAGCGAGTACCGCTACCGCGCCGCGGTCGCGAACCCGAAGCAGCTGATCGTGACGATCTCGCAGTCGGGCGAAACCCTCGACACGATGGAGGCGCTGAAGTACGCCAAGTCCCTCGGCCAGGCCAAGACGCTGTCGATCTGCAACGTGCCGGAGAGCGCGATCCCGCGCGCCAGCAAGCTGGTGTACTACACCCGCGCCGGCGCCGAGATCGGCGTGGCCTCGACCAAGGCGTTCACCACCCAGCTGGTCGCGCTGTTCACGCTGACCTGCACGCTCGCCAAGCTGCAGGGCCGCCTCAATGACGAGCAGGAGGCCGGCCACGTCGACGCGCTGCGCCAGCTGCCGGGCAGCATCCAGCACGCGCTAAACCTCGAGCCGCAGGTGCAGGTGTGGTCGGAGCGCTTCGCGCCGAAGCAGCACGCGCTGTTCCTCGGCCGCGGCGTGCACTACCCGATCGCGCTCGAGGGCGCGCTCAAGCTCAAGGAGATCTCGTACATCCACGCCGAGGCCTACCCGGCCGGCGAGCTCAAGCACGGTCCGCTGGCGCTGGTCGACGAGGCCATGCCGGTGGTCGTGATCGCGCCGAACGACGCGCTGCTGGAGAAGGTCAAGTCGAACATCCAGGAAGTGCGCGCACGCGGCGGCGAGATGTTCGTGTTCGCCGACGCCGACAGCCACTTCGGCGAGTCCGAGCAGGTCCACGTGATCCGCACCCCGCGCCATGTCGGCGTCCTGTCGCCAATCGTGCACGCGATCCCGGTGCAGCTGCTCGCATACCACGCGGCCTTGGCGCGCGGCACCGACGTCGACAAGCCGCGCAACCTCGCCAAGTCGGTGACGGTGGAGTAGCACCGTCACCGCGTCGCCATCAAAAAACCCGGCTTCGGCCGGGTTTTTCGTTGAGCGCGGCCGACGACGCGGATCAGTCGTCGGTGGAGTCGAACAGGCCCGCGCCGGCGTCGTGCGCGTCGCCCGCGGTCTCTTCCATCATCATCGTCGTGTGCACCGGGGCGGCGGCGGGACGGTAGCGTGGCGGCGGCAGCTGGGCGATCGCGGCCTCGGCCGCGGCGACGAGTTCGACCCGGCGCGCGTCGGGGATCTCCTGCCAGTGGCAGTCGAGCAGCGCGCCCTCGATCGCGTACAGCAGGTTCATCGTCGGCTTGAAGCCCGCCCGCTTGACCCGCATGAACGCCTCGATCGCGCCGACGGCCTCGACGTCGGCGCGCGTGCGCAGGCCGACCTGGCGCAGCCAGGCGGCGCTCTTCGGCCCGATGTTGCGCATCTTGTTGTCGGCGTCGGCGCTCATGCCAGGGACTCCACGAACACGCGAGCGACGGCCTCGAGCCCGGCCTGGTCGTCCGCATCGAAGCGGTCGTGCTTCGGGCTGTCGAGATCGAACACGCCGACCAGCGACCCGTCAGCCCCCACCAGCGGCACGACCAGCTCGGAGTTCGACGCCGAGTCGCAGGCGATATGCCCGGGGAACGCGTGCACGTCGGCGATCCGCTGGGTCTGGCGGGTGCGCGCCGCGGCGCCGCACACGCCCTTGTCGAGCGGGATGCGCACGCACGCCGGCAAACCCTGGAACGGGCCGACGACGAGCTCGGTGCCGTCGAAGAAATAGAAGCCGGCCCAGTTGAGGTCGGGCAGGGCGCTGTAGACGAGCGCCGACAGGTTGGCGGCATTGGCGACGCGATCGCGCTCGCCGGCGACAAGCGCGCGGGCCTGGTCGATCAGCTGGGCGTACTGGTCCGGCTTGGCGCCGGCGAGGGTCTGGGCGGCAAACATGGCGCGAGTGTAGCCCCTCGGGCAGTACCATGCCCGCCAGTCACCCGACGAAGCCCGCCATGCGCGCCGACCCCGCCCCCGTCGTCAACGGCTTCCGCCAGCGCGGCCACCAGGTCACGCGGCTGGAGACCTTCGTCGATGCCGCGTTCGCGTTCTCGCTGACGATGCTGGTGATCATGCACGGCCAGCTGCCCGACACGATCGACGAGCTGCGGATGGGACTGCGGCGCGTGCCGACGTTCGCCGCCTGCTTCGTGCTGCTGATGGTGTTCTGGGCGGCGCACAACCGCTGGAGCCGACGCTTCGGCCTCGACGATGCGCGCTCGACGGTGCTCAGCCTCGCGCTGGTGCTGGTGGTGATGGTCTACGTGTACCCGCTGCGCATGGTCATCTCCAGCGCGCTGCACGCGATGACCGGCGGCTGGGTTCCGAGCGAGCTGGGCATCGACACCACGCGCGGCATCGCGCTGTTGAACCGCGACCTGCAGACGGCGTTCATGGTCTACGCGGTCGGCTTTGGCCTGCTGTCGTGGCTGATCTGGCAGCTCAACGCGCACGCGCTGCGCCGCGCCGACGTGCTGGGCCTGAGCGAGCACGAACGCTACGAGACCCGCACCGACCTCGGCCTGCACGTGATCCTGGCCGCGAGCGCGGCGATCAGCCTGGTGCTCAGCCTGCTCGCGCTGGCGTGGCCGTGGGCGACGCTGCGCGGGCTGGTCATGACGCTGCCGGTGTGGGTCTACGCGGCGCTGTCCGGGGTTATGCCGTGGTACGCGATGCGCCGCGGACGCCGCTCGCCCGCGCGGCTGCCGGAGCGCTGACCGATGGCGTCGGTTTACGTCACCGGCACCGACACCGGCGTCGGCAAGTCGGTCGCCAGCGCCGCGCTGCTGCACGCGCTGCGGCGCGATGGCCTGCACGCGGTCGGCATGAAGCCGGTCGCCAGCGGCTGCGAGGTGACCGACGACGGCCTGCGCAACGAGGATGCATTGGCGCTGCAGGCCGCCAGCAGCGCGCCGCAGCCCGCCTATGCCGACGTCAATCCGTTCGCGCTGCCGGCACCGCTGGCGCCGGAGCTGGCCGCGGCGGACGTCGGCGTGACGCTGTCGCTGGACCCGATCCTCGCGGCCTACGCGCGCCTGGCCGCGCGCGCCGATGCGGTCGTGGTCGAGGGCGTCGGCGGCTGGGCCGCGCCGCTGTCGGCCACGCTGGACCAGCTCGACCTGGTCCGCGCGCTCGACCTGCCGGTCGTGCTGGTCGTCGGCCTGCGGCTGGGCTGCATCAACCACGCGCGGCTGACCGCGCGGGCGCTGGCCGCCGACGGCGCGCGGCTGGTCGGCTGGATCGCGAACGAGGTCGACCCGGCGATGGCCCGCATCGACGACAACGTGCGGATGCTCGAAGCGCGGCTGCCCGTGCCGTGCTGGGGCCGCTTGCCCCATGCCCCGGCCGCGGACCCGCGGGAACAGGCGGCGCACCTGCACCCCCGCTGGCCCGCGCCGCGGTGATCTAGCCGGGCGGCCGGCGTCGCCGTGCGCGACCGCGTCGCCGCCGCTGAGACGGGCGCCGCGCACCATGGCCTGGTGCACCGCTGCGGGTGTCACGAGGTTGACCGAAACCGGCGATTCGATTGACCCGGACTTCCGGCAGGGTCCGGGCTGCCCGCGGCGTCGGTAAACTCACCAGTTCAAGAAATGGATGACGAGGCTCCCCCCATGCGTCGTACTGCATTGAAGTCGGGTCTGCTCGCCGTTGCCCTGGCCGGGCTGGTGGCGTGCGGTGGCAAGGAAGCCGGCGGCCCCGGCGGCGGCGCGGGCGGTCCCCCGGGCGGCATGCAGCTGCCGGTGGAGACGGTCACGCTGAAGGCCGAGCCGCTCGACGCGGCGCTGCGCACGGTCGGCAGCCTGCGCGCAGACGAGTCGGTCGTGGTCAGGCCGGAAGTGGCCGGACGCATCGACCGCATCGCCTTCACCGAGGGATCGCGCGTCTCCGCCGGCCAGGTCCTGTTCTCGCTCGACGACAGCATCGCCCGCGCCGCGCTCAACGAGGCGACCGCGAACCTCGAGAACAGCCGTCGCTCGGCCGCCCGCGCCGGCGAGCTCAGCAAGCAGAAGCTGATCGCCCAGTCCGACTTCGACACCGCGCGCGCCGCGCTCGGCGTCGACCAGGCCCGGGTGGAATCGGCCCGCGCCGCGCTGGCGAAGATGACGCTGCGCGCGCCGTTCTCGGGCCAGGTCGGACTGCGCAGCGTCAGCGTGGGCGAGTTCGTCAGCGTCGGCCAGGACCTGGTCACGCTGGTGCGGCTGGACCCGATCGAGGTCGATTTCGCCGTGCCCGAGGGCGCGCTGTCGATGATCCGGACCGGACAGAAGCTGCAGCTGACGGTCGACGCGTACCCGGGCCAGCCGTTCGGCGGCGACGTGGTCGCGATTGACCCGGTGGTCGACCCGAACAGCCGCAGCGCCAGGCTGCGCGCGCGCATCGCCAACCCGGACGGCCGGCTCAAGCCGGGCCAGTTCGCCCAGCTCCAGCTCGACACCGGCGGCAACCGCGCCGACGCGATCCTGGTGCCGGAACAGGCGCTGATGCAGCAGGGCGACACCCGCTACGTGTTCACCGTGGTCGACGGCAAGGCCAAGCGCACCGACATCAAGACCGGCGTGCGCACGCCGGGCTTCGTGCAGGTGGTCGAGGGCCTGAAGGCCGGCGACGTGGTGATCACCGCCGGCCAGGCCAAGCCGATGATGGCCGACGGCGTGCCGGTGGTGTCGCTGCCGGCCGGCGGCGCCGGCGCCCAACCCGGTGCAGCACCGGCGGCAGCCGGCGGCGGCGACGCGGCCAGGAAGCCGGCGGCCGCGGCCGACGGCGCGAAGGAACAGCCCGCCAGCGGCGGCTAACGGAAGGAAACCTCCCCCATGGTCCTGTCCGACATCTCCATCCGTCGCCCGGTCTTCGCCTGGGTGATCAACATCGTCGTCGTGCTGATCGGCATCGTCGCGTACGACCGCCTGGCCGTGCGCCTGATCCCGAACGTCGACACGCCGGTCGTCACCGTCAACACCAGCTACCCCGGCGCCAGCGCGCAGGTGATCGAATCGCAGATCACCCAGCCGATCGAGGACGCGCTGTCCGGCGTCGAGGGCATCGAGTACATCTCGTCGGTCAGCCGCGAGCAGTCCAGCCAGGTCACGATCCGCTTCCGCCTCGACCGCGACCCCGACGGCGCGGCCAGCGACGTGCGCGACCGGGTCGGCCAGGCGCGCGACTTCCTGCCCGAGGAGGCCAACGAGCCGATCGTGCAGAAGCAGGAGGCCGACGCGCAGCCGATCATCTGGATGGCGTTCTCGTCCGACCGCCACAGCAAGACCGAGCTGGCCGACCTGGCCGACCGGCTGGTCAAGGACCGCGTGCAGACGATTCCCGGCGTCGCCCAGGCGCAGGTGTTCGGCGTGCGCTACGCGATGCGCGTGTGGCTGCAGCCGCAGCGGCTGGCCGGCTTCGGCCTGACCCCGGTCGACGTCGAGAACGCGCTGCGCGCGCAGAACGCCGAGATCCCGGCCGGCCGCGTCGAAGGCAGCGCGCGCGAGTTCACCGTGCTGTCGGAGACCGACCTGAAGACGCCGGCGGAGTTCGGCGAGGTGATCCTCGGCCAGTCCAACGGCTATCTGGTGCGGCTCAAGGACGTCGCCAAGGTCGAACTCGGATCGCAGGAAGACCGCTTCCGCGCGCGCTTCAACGGCGTCGACGCGGTGCCGCTGGGCGTGGTCAAGCAGGCCGTCGCCAACCCGCTGGAGATCTCGTCGGCGCTGAAGGCGATGATCCCGGAGATCCAGAAGACCCTGCCCGAGGGCGTCAAGGTCAACATCGCCTACGACTCGACGATCTTCATCGAGAAGTCGATCGAGGAGGTCTACAAGACCATCGCCGAGGCGGTGCTGCTGGTCGTGGTGGTGATCTTCCTGTTCCTGCGCAGCTGGCGCGCGACGCTGATCCCGCTGGTGACGATCCCGGTGTCGCTGATCGGCGCGTTCGCGCTGATGTACGCGTTCGGCTTCACGATCAACACGCTGACGCTGCTGGCGATGGTGCTGGCGATCGGCCTGGTTGTCGACGACGCGATCGTGATGCTCGAGAACATCTTCCGCCACGTCGAGGAAGGCATGCCGCCGTTCGAGGCGGCGCTGAAGGGCAGCAAGGAGATCGGCTTCGCGATCGTCGCGATGACGCTGACGCTGGTCGCGGTGTACGTGCCGCTGGCGTTCTCGACCGGCCGCACCGGCAAGCTGTTCGTCGAGTTCGCGCTGACGCTGGCCGGCGCGGTGCTGGTCTCGGGTTTCACCGCGCTGACCCTGTCGCCGATGATGTCGTCGAAGCTGCTGCGCCACGAGAAGAAGCACGGCCGGTTCTACGATGCCGGCGAGAAGGTGCTGCGCTGGATCGACGACACCTACCGCCGCCTGCTGACGCTCGGCCTGCGCCTGCGCTGGGTCGTGGTCGGCGCCGGCGTGGCGATCTTCGCCGCCGCGCTCGGCCTGTTCACGCTGCTGCCGAACGAACTGGCGCCGCAGGAGGACCAGGGCCTGGTGATCGGCTTCGGCATCGCGCCGGAAGGCTCGACCGTCGACTACACCGACAAGTACGCGCGGCAGATGGAAGGCATGTTCGCGCAGGTGCCGGAGGTCGACCGCTACTTCCAGATCGTCGGCTTCCCGTCGATCACGCAGACGATCGGCTTCGTCGGCCTCAAGGACTGGGAAGAGCGCGACCGCAAGTCGCAGGACGTGCAGGGCGGGCTGTTCCCGCAGTTCATGGGCATCCCGGGGGTGATGGCGTTCCCGGTGCTGCCGCCGCCGCTCGGCCAAGAGGGGTTCGGCCAGCCGGTCAGCTTCGTCGTGCAGAGCACCGGCACGTGGGAAGAGCTCGGCGCCACGGTGCAGCAGCTCATGGCCAAGATGGCCGAGAACCCGCAGCTGACCAATCCGGACACCGACCTCAAGCTCGACAAGCCGCAGCTGACGATCGACGTCAACCGCGACAAGGTCGCCGACGTCGGCAGCAGCGTGGCCAACGTCGGCCGCACGCTCGAGTCGATGCTCGGCGGACGCAACGTGACCCGCTTCAAGATGGGCAGCGAGCAGTACGACGTGATCGTGCAGGTCGAGGACGCCGACCGCCGCACGCCGGGCGACCTGAGCAACATCTTCGTGCGCGCCGGTGACGGCCAGATGGTGCAGCTGTCGAACCTGGTCGACGTCAAGGAGACGGTCGCGGCCAAGGAGCTCAACCACTTCAACAAGCTGCGCTCGGCGACGATCAGCGCGGGCCTCGCGCCCGGCTACTCGATGGGCGAGGCGCTGACGTGGATGGAGCAGGCGCTCGACGAAGTCGCGCCCGAGGCGCAGTACGACCTGTCGGGGCAGAGCCGCGAGTTTCGCGAGTCGTCCAGCGACTTCGCGCTGATCTTCGGCCTCGCGCTGGTGTTCATCTTCCTGGTGCTGGCCGCGCAGTTCGAAAGCTGGATCGATCCGTTCGTGATCCTGCTGGCGGTGCCGCTCGCCGCGTTCGGCGCGTTCCTCGCGCTGAAGCTCACCGACGGCGGCAGCTGGAACATCTACTCGCAGATCGGCATCGTCACGCTGGTCGGACTGATCGCCAAGCACGGCATCCTGATCGTCGAGTTCTCCAACCAGCTGCAGGAGCAGGGCCGGAGCAAGCTCGACGCGGTGATCGAAGCGTCGGCGCTGCGCCTGCGCCCGATCCTGATGACCACCGGCGCGATGGTGCTCGGCTCGCTGCCGCTGGCGATCGCCACCGGCGCCGGCGCCGAGGCGCGCAACCAGATCGGCTGGGTCATCGTCGGCGGCATGGGCATCGGCACGGTGTTCACCCTGTTCGTCGTGCCGGTCGTCTACCTGCTGCTCGGCCGCGACCGCAGCCGGATCACCGCGGCGATGCGCGCGCGCGGCGAGGCCAGCCCGGCGCACTGACGGGCGCGGTCATGCGCGATGACGAAGCCGCCTTCGGGCGGCTTCGTCGTTTGCGGCCGCCGGGGATTGCGCGACGAAGCGCGCGGCGTTCGCCAGGCATGGGGGGACGCCGAGGGCCGGATCCCGCCGCAGTTCGTGCCCGGTGCGTTCGACGCCGGCAGCGGTCGTCGCTCGACGCGGGAAAGCGTCGACGCAGGCACGCACCGCGCCCCGGCGCTCGTCGAATCGCAGCCAACAAAAAACCCGGCAGCCTGCGCTGCCGGGTTTCGTGTTCCGCGGGGGCGGAGAGAGAGACGGTGGGGCTTATTTGCCGGACTTGGCCGACTTGGTGGCCTTCTCGACTTCGGCCTGGGTCTTCTTGACCGCCGACTCGACCTGCGACTTGGCGATCTGGCCGAGGGCCTCGTTCGCCTTCATCGTGCGGCCGAAGACTTCCTGGCCGGTGCTGACGGCGCGCTCGACGTTCTCGCGGGCGATCTGCACGCCCTTCGGCCACAGGTTCTTCATGGCTTCCGGGTCACGGACCTCGGCGACTTCGCCGAAGAACGCGAACGTCGCGTTGGTGCGCTCCTCGAGGGCGGCCATCTGCAGGCCGAACACGGCCTCGGCGTTCTCGAGGGCGATGCGGTTGAACTGGGCAGCCGTGTCGGCGAACTGGCGCGTGGCGGCGGCAAACTGTTCGTTGAACTGCTGGTACATGGCGTGCTCCTGATCAATCCGGGGGAGGGAGTCGGATTGTGCGGTGCAGCATACCGGCGGTTTTGGTGCGGTGCAACATCGGGGCGGGTGCGCGCGGCTGAATCCGTTCAGGCGGACCGCTGGGACGCTCGCGCGGCGGCCGCAGGCTCGCGGGACCCACGCCCGGCAGGCCCGCCTCAGCCCCGGTAGCGGCAGCCCGAAGTGCAGGTCTCGTGGACCACGACCTCGCTCAGCAGGGGCAGGGCCGGCTTGAGCCGCTCCCAGATCCACACCGCCAGCCGCTCGCTGGTCGGGTTCTCCAGCCCCTCGATGTCGTTGAGGTAGTGGTGGTCGAGACGGTCGTACAGCGGCTTGAAGGCCGCCTTGACGTCGGCGAAGTCCATCACCCAGCCGGTGTCGGCACCGATCTCGCCGCTGACGTGCAGCTCGACCCGGAACGAGTGGCCGTGCAGGCGCGCGCACTTGTGGCCCGGCGGCACGTTCGGCAGCCGGTGCGCGGCCTCGAGGGTGAAAACCTTGAAGATGTCCATCGCGCCATTGTCGCACGCGGTCCGCGGCGGTCCCGCAGGGGCGGATGCGTCAGAACCCGTCGGCCGGCACCCGCACCGCGCCGTCCATCAGCACGCGCGCGCTGCGGCTCATGACCGCCTTGGTCACGGTCCACTGGCCGTCGACCAGGGTTGCGGCCGCGCCAACGCGCAGCGTGCCGGACGGGTGGCCGAAGCGCACCGCTTCGCGCGCGCCGCCGCCGGCCGCGCGGTTGACCAGCGTGCCCGGGATCGCCGCGGCGGTGCCGATCGCGACCGCCGCGGTGCCCATCATCGCGTGGTGCAGCTTGCCCATCGACAGGGCGCGCACCAGCAGGTCGACGTCATCGGCGCGCAGGGTCTTGCCGCTCGAAGTGACGTGCTCGTGCGGCGGGGCGACGAACGCCACCTTCGGCGTGTGCTGGCGCGTGGCGGCCTGCGACGCGTCGGCGATCAGGCCCATGCGCACGGCGCCGTGCGCGCGGATCGCCTCGAACCGCGCCAGCGCGGCCTGGTCCTCGTTGATCGCGCCCTGCAGCTCGCTGCCGGTGTAGCCCAGCGCGGCCGCGTCGAGAAAGATCGTCGGGATGCCGGCGTTGATCAGCGTCGCCTCGAACGTGCCGACGCCCGGAACCTCGAGCACGTCGACGGGGTGGCCGGTCGGGAAGATGCCGGTCGCAGCGCGGTCATCGCCGTCGCCCTCGTCGGCCGGATCGAGGAACTCGAGCTGGATCTCCGCGGCCGGGAACGGCACGCCGTCGAGCTCGAAGTCGCCGGTTTCCTGCACCTCGCCGTTGGCCACCGGCACGTGCGCGACGATGGTCTTGCCGATGTTGGCCTGCCAGATGCGCACGGTGGCGACGCCGTTGCGCGGCACGCGGGCCGGGTCGACGAGGCCGTGCGCGATCGCGAACGGACCGACCGCCGACGACAGGTTGCCGCAGTTGCCGCTCCAGTCGACGAATGCGGTGTCGATCGAGATCTGCCCGTAGAGGTAGTCGACGTCGTGGTCGGGCACGGTCGCCCTGGAAATGATCACGCACTTGCTGGTGCTCGACGTCGCCCCGCCCATGCCGTCGGTGTGCTTGCCGTACGGGTCGGGCGAGCCGATCACCCGCATCAGCAGCGCGTCGCGTGCCGGGCCGGGGACGCGCGCCGCCGGCGGCAGGTCGTCGAGGCGGAAGAACACGCCCTTGCTGGTGCCGCCGCGCATGTACGTGGCGGGGACCTTCAACTGGGGGGCGTGGCGCTGCGGTGCGTGCGCCATGTCAGGCCGCCTTCGACGCGTCGAGGAAGTCCTGGGCGAAGCGCTGCAGCACGCCGCCGGCTTCGTAGATCGACACCTCTTCGGCGGTGTCGAGCCGGCACGTCACCGGCACCTCGACGCGCTCCCCGTCGCGGCGGTGGATCACCAGCGTCAGCGTCGCGCGCGGGGTGCGCGCGCCGACGACGTCGAAGGTCTCGGTGCCGTCGATGCCGAGCGTGGTCCGCGTCGTGCCGGGCAGGAACTCCAGCGGCAGCACGCCCATGCCGATCAGGTTTGTGCGGTGGATGCGCTCGAAGCCCTCTGCGGCGATCGCCTCGACGCCGGCCAGGCGCACGCCCTTCGCCGCCCAGTCGCGCGACGACCCCTGGCCGTAGTCGGCGCCGGCGATGATGATCAGCGGCTGCTTGCGCGCCATGTAGGTTTCGATCGCCTCCCACATGCGGGTGACGCGGCCTTCCGGCTCGATCCGCGCCAGCGAGCCTTGGCGCACGGTGCCGTCGGCGTTGCGGACCATCTCGTTGAGCAACTTCGGGTTCGCGAACGTCGCGCGCTGCGCAGTCAGGTGGTCGCCGCGGTGGGTCGCGTACGAATTGAAGTCCTCTTCCGGCAGGCCCATCTTCGCCAGGTACTCGCCGGCCGCGCTGTCGAGCAGGATCGCGTTGCTCGGCGAAAGGTGGTCGGTGGTGATGTTGTCGCCGAGCACGGCCAGCGGGCGCATGCCCGTCAGCGTGCGCGCGCCGGCCAGCGCGCCCTCCCAGTACGGCGGGCGTCGGATGTAGGTGCTCTGCGGGCGCCAGTCGTACAGCGGGCTGACCTTGGCGCCCTGATCGACCGCGAACGTGAACATCGGGTCGTACACCGCGCGGAACTGCTCGGGCTTGACGCTGGACGCGACGATCGCGTCGATCTCCGCGTCGGACGGCCACAGGTCCTTCAGCCGCACCTCGTTCCCGTCGGCGTCGATGCCTAGCACGTCCTTCTCGATGTCGAAGCGCACGGTGCCGGCGATCGCGTAGGCGACCACCAGCGGCGGCGACGCGAGGAACGCCTGCTTCGCGTACGGGTGGATGCGGCCGTCGAAGTTGCGGTTGCCCGACAGCACCGCGGTCGCGTACAGGTCGCGCTCGATCACTTCCTTCTGGATCGCCGGATCGAGCGCACCGCTCATGCCGTTGCAGGTGGTGCAGGCGAAGCCGACGATGCCGAAGCCGAGCTGCTCGAGCTCGCCGAGCAGCTTCGACTCCTCCAGGTACAGCTGCACCGCCTTGGAGCCCGGCGCCAGCGAGGTCTTGACCCACGGCTTGCGGGTCAGCCCGCGCGCGTTGGCGTTGCGCGCCAGCAGGCCGGCGGCGATCACGTTGCGCGGGTTCGACGTATTGGTGCAGCTGGTGATCGCGGCGATGATCACCGCGCCGTCGGGCATCAGGCCCTCGGCCTCCTGCGCGCGCGGCGCGGCCATGCCGGTCGCGATGCCGCGCTCGGCCAGCGCCGAGGTCGGCAGGCGCTTGTGCGGGTTCGACGGGCCGGCCATGTTGCGCACCACCGTCGACAGGTCGAAGTGCAGCGTGCGCCCGTACTGCGCGGTGGCGAGCGCATCGGCCCACAGGCCGGCCTGCTTCGCGTAGGTCTCGACCAGCCGGACCTGCGCGTCGTCGCGTCCGGTCAGGCGCAGGTAGTCGATGGTCTTGTCGTCGATGAAGAACATCGCGGCGGTCGCGCCGTACTCGGGCGCCATGTTCGAGATCGTCGCGCGGTCGCCGAGCGTCAGCGCCGCGGCGCCTTCGCCGCGGAACTCCAGGTACGCGCCAACGACCTTCGACTGGCGCAGGAACTCGGTCAGCGCCAGCACGACGTCGGTCGCGGTGATGCCCGGCTGCGGCCTGCCGGCCAGCTCGACGCCGACGATCTCCGGCAGGCGCATCCACGAGGCGCGGCCGAGCATCACGCTCTCGGCCTCCAGTCCGCCGACGCCGATCGCGATCACGCCGAGCGCGTCGACGTGCGGCGTGTGACTGTCGGTGCCGACCAGCGTGTCGGGGTAGGCGACGCCGTCGACCGCGTGCACGACCGGCGACATCCGCTCCAGGTTGATCTGGTGCATGATCCCGTTGCCCGGCGGGATCACGTCGACGTTCTTGAACGCGCGCTTGGTCCAGTCGATGAAGTGGAAGCGGTCGAAGTTGCGGCGGTCCTCGATCGCGCGGTTCTTCGCGAACGCGTCCTTGTCGAAGCCCGGCGCCTCGACTGCCAGCGAGTGGTCGACGATCAGCTGGGTCGGCACCACCGGGTTGACCTGCGCCGGGTCGCCGCCCTTCTCGGCGATCGCGTCGCGCAGGCCGGCGAGGTCGACCAGCGCGGTCTGCCCGAGGATGTCGTGGCACACCACGCGCGCCGGGAACCACGGGAAGTCCAGGTCGCTGCGGCGCTCGATCAGCTGGGTCAGGTAGTCGGCCAGCCGCTCGGGTTCGGCGCGACGCACCAGGTTCTCGGCATGCACGCGCGAGGTGTACGGCAGCGCGTCCCACGCGCCCGGCCGGATCGCGTCGACCGCCTCGCGCGCGTCGAAATAGTCGAGCGAAGTGCCGGGAAGGGGCTTGCGGTGCGTCGAATTCATGGCGGGCTCTGCGGGCGCGATGCGGCAAACCCGGGATTTTACTCCTCCCGTCGAGCCGGGCCCGCCATCGGCAGCCCCAGCGGACGCCGACCTTGGTCGAGTCCGAGCCCATAGCGCAGGCTGGTGGCGATCCGCTCGGCGAAGCCCGCCAGCACGCGTGCGTTGTCCGGCCCGACGACGTCGTGCGCGGTGTCACTCCACAGCGCCAGCCAGTGTTCGAAATGCGCGGCGGTGATCGGGTGCGGCCGGTGCATGCCCATCGGGTTGCCGCGGTAGCGCCGCGTGCCCAGCGCGACCGACGACCAGAAGTCGACCAGCGTGGCCTTGTGCGCCGGCCAGTCGTGCACCGCCGGGTTGAATACCGGGCCGAGCACGGCGTCGCGCTGCACGCGTTCGTAGAAGCGGTCGACCAGCGCGACGAGGTCGGCTTCGGTCAGGGTGTGATCGGGCGGCATGGGGGCGGGCAGGGCGACTGGGGTCGGCGTGCAGAGGGCGGGTCGCCAGTCTCGCCCGCGCCGGCTGACGCGCCCTTGACCCAGGTCATCGCGCCGCCGATCGCGGCCGCCGAGCATGCCGGCACCCCGAACGCGATGGAGCACCCGATGGAATGCCACGTGATCCCGGCCGGCCCGCTGCCGGCCCCCGCCGCCCTCGAGCGCGCCCTGCGCGCCGCCGACCCCGCCGCCGTCTACGACGTGTCGCCCGACGGCCGTCAGCTGCGCGTGTCCAGCACGCTCGACGAGCACGAGCTGTGCCGGCTGCTGGGCCACCTGGGCTGCGCGGTCACCGCGCGCGACATCGTCCGCCAGCC
The DNA here is from genome assembly GCF_003586305.1 of Cognatilysobacter tabacisoli. Lineage (GTDB taxonomy): Bacteria > Pseudomonadota > Gammaproteobacteria > Xanthomonadales > Xanthomonadaceae > Cognatilysobacter_A > Cognatilysobacter_A tabacisoli. The sequence goes on from NZ_QXJI01000004.1 coordinate 216,156, forward strand.
GTCGACCTGCTGCGGCGGATGCAGCGGCTGAGCTGACGTCAGGCGCGAGCGGCCGCGTGCCGCGTGACCGCGCCTAACCACGCGAGCAGGTCGCGTTGCATGGCAGTCGCGATCGCGTGTCCGCCCGGGTACAGCCGCGTCTGGTGCGGCACGCCGAGCGCGGTTAGCCAGGCATCGGCACGCGTCGCCCAGTCCACGGGCAGCTTCGCGTCGTCGCGCCCATGGCCGATGAAGGCGTGTACGCGAGCAAGCGCATTGCGGTCGGCGAGGATCGGCTCGATCTCGGGCAGGATGCGACCGGCGAGTACGCCGAAGCCTGCAACAAGGTCAGGCCGGGTCAGGCCGACGCTCGCGCTGATGATCCCGCCCTGACTGAAGCCCGCGACGACGGTGGCGGCGGGCTCCACGTCGAGTCGGGATTGCATGGCGTCGATGAACTCGATGAGCCGCTGCCGGCTCGCTTCCGCGGCCTCCAGGTCCGGGTGGGGTCCCGCGGCTGTAAACCGCACGGGGAACCACGCGTATTCCGCCGGCCCGAGCTTCAGTGGCGCGCGCACCAGCAGGACCGCGGTGTCGGCGGGCGCGTCGGCGCCGAGCCCGGCGAGGTTCAGCTCGTTTCCACCGACGCCGTGCGTGAGCACGAGCATGCGTCGCGGTGCCTTCTCCGTGCCGAGAGCCCGGTACGGCAGCGGCGCGTCTTCGCGAAGCGCGGCCGTCATGCCGCCTCCGCGTGCCCGTCCACAGGGAGCCCGAATCCGAACGAGTCCATCGACAGCGTGCCGTACGTCATGCCGCCGGCAAGCAGCGTTCGCGGCTCGTCGGGCGCGCTCGCGCCGAGCGCCACCAGCAGCGGCAGGTAGTGCTCCTCGGTGGGGTGCGCGCGCGCGGCGTGCGGGGCGCGGTCGCGGTAGCCCACCAGCGCGTCGACGTCGCCACGCTGCACGGCATCGGCGATCCAGTCGGCGAACGCCTGCGCGTACTCGGGGTCGGCCACGTGCTGGCGGAACTCGTACAGGTTGTGGGTCAGGCTGCCGGAACCGACCACGAGCACGCCGCGCTCGCGCAGCGACGCCAGCGCGCGGCCGAGGCGGAGCGCGCCGGCGGCGTCGAGGTCGTGCGGCAGCGACACCTGCAGCACCGGCACGTCGGCCGCCGGCTTCAGGTAGCGCAGCGGCACCCACGCGCCGTGGTCGAGACCGCGCGCGGAGTCGGACGCGGCGTCGAACCCCGACGCGGCCAGCAGCGCGACGATGTCCGTCGCTAGTTCCGGCGCGCCGCGCGCGGGGTACTGCAGCGCGTACAGCGGCGGCGGGAAGCCGCTGAAGTCGTGGATCGTCTCGAGCGTGGTGGCGCCGGTGACGCGCACGCCGCGGGTCTGCCAGTGCGGCGAGACCACGACGATCGCGGTCAGGTCCGGCAGGCCGGCCCCGACCTGCCGCAGCGTCGGGCCGAGCCGGCCCGGCTCCAGCGCGAACATCGGCGAGCCGTGGGAAACAAAGAGGGACGGGGCGCGCGGCATCGTGCTTCCTCGGGAGTGGGCTGGATTCCACTCTATTGGCGCCACATCGCGCGATAAACGTGGCGTAGAGTGAATCACCGTCCACGAAACCGAGGCAATCGATGCTCGACCTCCAGCAGCTGTCCAGCTTCCTGGCCGTCGTGCGCGCCGGCAGCTTCGTCGGCGCCGCCGACGCCACCGGGCTGTCGAAGGCGGCGGTGTCGCGGCACGTCGCCGAGCTCGAGGCGCACCTGGGCGTGCGCCTGCTGCACCGGACCACGCGGCGCCTGTCGCTGAGCGAGGACGGCCAGCGCTTCCACGAGCGCGCGGTCGAACTGGTCGGCCAGCTGCAGGAGCTCGAGGCCGAGGCGGCCTCGACTGGCGGCGAGGCGTCGGGCCTGCTGCGCATCAACGCGCCGCTGTCGTTCGGCAACCTGCACCTGGCGCCGCTGTGGCCGGCGTTCCTCGAAGCGAACCCGCGGCTGGCGATCGACGTGACGCTCAACGACCGCGTCGTCGATCTGGTCGAGGAGGGCTACGACGCCGCCGTGCGCATCACCAACCGGCTGGACCCGTCGCTGGTCAGCCGCCGGCTGGCGACCACGCGCGTGGTGCTGTGCGCGTCGCCGGCCTACCTCGCCGCGCACGGCACGCCTGCGCATCCGCGCGAGCTCGCCGCGCACCAGATGTTCGCCTACAGCTACGCCGCCGGCGGCGACGACTGGACGTTCCGCGGCCCGGATGGCGACGTGACCGTCCGCGTCGCGCCGCGCATCCGCACCAACAGCGGCGACACCTGCCGCACCGTCGCGCTGCAGCACCAGGGCGTCGTCCTGCAGCCGGACTTCATCGTCGGCGCCGACCTCGCCAGCGGCACGCTGGTCGAACTGATGCCCGAGTACCGCTCGAACGAGCTCGGCGTGCACGTCGTCTACGCGACCCGCAAGCACCTGCCGATGAAGACCCGGCGCCTGATCGACCACCTCGTCGAGGCGTTCGCGAGCCCGCGCTGGTAGCGGCCGGGGGAGGGCGCCAGTCCATCCTGCCGCGGCGCGCCGCTCGATTGTCTCGAAATCCGGTCCGATGATTCCACGGAGCGGCGGTTTGTTGCTTCGATGGAGGCAAACATACTGCGTCCCGTCGACCGGCACCTCCGCCCAGGTCGCCCTTCAACCACGGGATACCACCGCCATGAACCACTCCGCCCTCCTCGCCGGCCGCACCGGTCTGGCCCTGCTCTTCATCCTCGCCGGCGTCGCCAAGCTCGGCGGCGGTTATGCCGCCACCCAGGGCTACATGGACGCCATGGGCGTGCCCGGCAGCCTCCTGCCGCTGGTGATCGCCCTCGAGATCGGCGGCGGCCTGGCCGTCCTCGCCGGCCTGTTCACCCGCTGGTCCGCGCTGTCGCTGGCCGCGTTCTCGGTCGCCAGCGGCGTGCTGTTCCACTTCGATCTGGCCGACGCGAACCAGTTCAACAGCTTCTTCAAGAACATCGCGATCGCCGGCGGCTTCCTGGTGCTGGCCGCGCAGGGCGCGGGCGACTACAGCCTCGACCGCCTGCTGCAGCGCAAGCCCAACCGCCTCGCCCACGCCTGACACGGAGCATCGACATGATCACCCTGCGTCCCGCCAACGAGCGCGGCCATGCCCGGCACGGCTGGCTCGAGTCCTGGCACAGCTTTTCGTTCGCCGGCTACCACGACCCGCGCCACGTGCACTGGGGCCCGCTGCGCGTGATCAACGAAGACCGCGTGCAGCCCGGCCAGGGCTTCGGCACCCACGGCCACCGCGACATGGAGATCATCAGCTACGTGATCGACGGCGCGCTCGGCCACCAGGACTCGATGGGCAACGGCGCGTCGATCGTCCCCGGCGAGGTGCAGCGCATGAGCGCCGGCCGCGGCGTGACGCACTCGGAGTACAACCACGAGCGCGACCGCGTCACCCACTTCCTGCAGATCTGGATCGTCCCGAAGTTCACCGGCATCCCGCCGAGCTACGAGCAGAAGGCGTTCCCGGAATCCGAGAAGCGCGGCCGGCTGCGGCTGGTCGCCAGCCCGGACGGCGCCGACGGTTCGGTGACGATCCACCAGGACGGGCGGCTGTACGCCGGGCTGTTCGACTCCGACGAAGCGGCCGAGCTCGCGCTGGCGCCCGGGCGCCTGGGCTACGTGCACGTGGTCAAGGGCGCGGCGGTCGTGAACGGCCGCGAGCTGGTCGCCGGCGACGCGTTGCTGTACGCGGACGAAGAGGCCGTGCGCATCGAGCGCGGCAGCGGCGCCGAACTGCTGGTGTTCGACCTCCCGGCGCAGTGACGCGCCGGTCCACGCGTGGCGCACATGGCATCGCGCGCCACGCGTGCTGGCTTTACGCCGCCACGCATGGCCGAGCCCTTTCGTAGGGGCCGGCCGCGGGCCGCAACCCCGGGCGGACAAGCCGTCAGTTGCGAAGCGGTGGGCGTGCCGGACCCTTCGGTCAACTGCGGGGCCGCACGGCCGATCCGGCCCCGACGCCGGTGCCGACGAACCATCGACGGCCGCCATGACCTGGATCAGGGCGAATGACGCCGCACCGCACGACGCTGGACGCCAGCCTTAAAGGAAGCCGCCATGCGCCCGTCCCTGACCGCCTTCTCCGTCGTCCTTGCCATGGCTCTCGCGGGCGCGCCCGGGCACGCGCAGGACCACGCGGACCACCACCCTGCGTCGCCTGCCACGACCGACGCGGCGCCTGCGCAACGCTGGGTCGCCGATGCCACGCTGGCCGAGAACATGCGCGGCATCCGCGTCGCGGTCGATGCGCTCGATCACTACCGGCACGGGCACATCGGGCCCGAGCAGGCGGCGATCCTGGCCGCGAAGATCCGGGGCCACGCCAACGAGATCGTCGCCAAGTGCACGCTGCCGGCCGATGCGGACGCCGCGCTGCACGCGATCCTGGTGCCGCTGATGTCCGGCGCGGCGGCGCTGCAGCGGGATCCGACGCAGACCGCCGCGATCGCGCCGATGCAGGACGCGCTGCGCGACTACGAGCGGCAGTTCGCGCAGGGGCCGGCGACAAACGGCGCGTCGAAGCCGGATTGACTGGCGTGGCGGCTGCGCGGCCCGGCTCACGGCCCGCTTGCGGTGCGCATGGGACGTCTGACGCGCCGTCCGCGCACCCCAACTCGCCGGACTCCGCCGCGTCGAGCAGTTGCATCTCCAGGCGCCCGTCGACCACGCGCCGACGCCGCTGGCGGTGCGCCAGGCGCGTCCGGTCGTCCGCGCTGATCTGGATCAAGGCGCCCGCGCCGCGCGCAGTGGACCCTGTCGCACACCCCACCGGACCACGCCCATGGCCGCCGACGACGATGCGATTGAAACCAGCTGCCGCGCAGACGGCGCCGACGTCGCCCACGCGCTGATCGCGCAGCTGGTCGAAGCGACGCGCGACTACGAACTGCTGTCGCCGGAGTCCGCGGCCGGGCTGGGGCTGTGAGCGCGCCCGCCGATCACGCAGGCGACCGCGCGACGATCGAGGTCGATGCCGCGCTGATCGCGCCGGGGCTGGGCCTCGACGTGGACGGCTTCCGCCGGCTGATGGCTGCACGGCGCATCGCGGTGCTGTGCGAGCGCGGCACCGGCGCGGATGCCGGCCGCGTGCGCGGGACCTTCTACTACGCCGGGCGGCGCGTGCGGATCGTCGTCGACGCCGCGGGAACGCCCGTCGCGCCTGCGACCGTGGTGGCCGATGGACAGCCGTGACGCCACCGCGATCGGCGTCGACGCGGACTCCGACCGCGCGTGGGTGCACGCGTCGATTGCGCGCCTGCGCCGCGAGGCGGCGCGGTCGGCGGACACGCACCTGCTGCACGTCGCGCTGCCGGCGTTCCCCGGCATCGACTTCTACTTCAAGGACGAGGCCTCGCATCCGTCGGGCAGCCTGAAGCACCGGCTCGCGCGCTCGCTGTTCCTGTACGCGCTGTGCAACGGTGGGCTGCGGCAGGGCCAGCGCGTGGTCGACGCGTCGTCGGGCAGCACGGCGATTTCCGAAGCGTGGTTCGCGCGCCTGCTCGGCGTTCCGTTCACCGCGGTCATGCCCGCCTGCACCGCGCCGGACAAGGTGCGCCACGCGCGCTCGCTCGGCGCGTCGTGCGAGCTGGTCGACGACGCCGCGACGGTGCGCGAGCGCGCGGCGATGTTCCAGGCCGACGGCGCCTGCTTCCTCGACCAGTTCGGCCTGGCCGAGCAGGCCACCGACTGGCGCGGCAACAACAACATCGCCGAGTCGATCGTCCACCAGCTCGCGGGCGAGCCGCACCCGGAGCCGGCGTGGATCGTCTGCGGCGCCGGCACCGGGGGCACCTCGGCCACGATCGGTCGCTACCTGCGCTACCGCGGGCTGTCGACGCGCCTGTGCGTGGCCGAACCGACGGGCGGCGCGTTCGCGGTCGGCTGGTTAACGCGACAGCCCGACGCACGCTCGCGCTGTGCGACGCTGATCGAAGGCATCGGCCGGCCGCGCGTGGAGCCGTGCTTCCTGTTCGACCTGGTCGACCGGGTGGTCGAGGTCGACGATGCCGACTCGATCGGCGCGGCGTGGCTGCTGCGCGACCTGCTCGGCGGCTGGTACGGCGGTTCGTCGGGCACCAACCTGGCGGCCTGCCTGCAGCTGGCCGAGGGCATGCGCGCGCGCGGGGAGCGCGGCAGCATCGTCGCCCTGCTGTGCGATCGCGGCGAGCGCTACGCGCATTCGCTGTTCGACCCCCAGTGGCTCGCGCAGCACGGGATCGGCGTCGACGACGCGCGCCGGGCGCTGGAGCGGCGGTTCGGCACGTCCCTGCACACCGACTGATCGGCGGCGCGCGCGGCATGCCCGCGGTCCCAACAGCACTCGTTCCGGGGCACCGCGCGCCGGCGCGAAGGCCGGGACAGCGCCCGGCGCCCTGACGGCGGGGCCGCGACACCGTCAACGCCAACACGCACAGAAGCGCCCAGACGAGAAAAAGGCGCCCGCGTTTCCACGGGCGCCTGCGGCTGGTGGCCCGGGCTCCGCCGCCGACGGGGAATCCCCCGCGCCTGCGCCGACGCCGGACCGTGAAGCGACTACTTGAGCGTCAGCGTGCCGCGCATGATCGACGAGTGGCCCGGGAAGGTGCACGCGTAGGTGTAGCTCTCGCCGGCCTTGAGCTTGGCGACCGGGATCGTGACCGTCGTCGACTGCCCGCCGCCGATCACCTTGCTCGACGCGATGACGCGCGCGTCGCCCGGCTTGACGTACTGGGACGCGGCGCCGGCCTTCATGCCGTCGGCGGCGATGCCCGCGATGTCGGCGGTCTTGCCGAGCACCAGGTTGTGGCCCATCACCGTCGCCGGCAGCTTGCCGACGTGCTTCAGGGTGACGGTGAACGTCTTGCAGCTCTTCGGCACCGTCAGCGCCTTGGTCGTGAACTGCATCGCGTCGGTCGAGTCGATGCTGGCCTTGCACTCGGCCGCGGCGGCGCGGCTGGAGAAGCCGGCGAGGGCGCCGAGGACGAGCAGGCCTGCGATATGGGTGGAACGGATCATCTGGAGCTCCTGTTGCTTCGCGGTTGTCGATGGGAGCCATTCTCGGCAGGCGTCGGCGTTCGCGCCTTGATCCGGATCAGGTCGCGTCGGCTTGCGCGGCGCCGATTGCGAACGGTTCAGGCGGCGGGCCACGCCACGCGGCGTGGCCCGTCGCGCGGCGGTCAGTGCCCCGAGTTCGGGTCGAGCGCCTGTTCGGTGTGGAACACGCCGTCGTCGGCCTTGCCGTTGACGTGCAGGAAGCCGACCAGCCCCTTCTCGAGCCGCGACAGCGCGTGGTCGACGAGGATGTACTTGCCCGGGTACTCGACCTTGAACTCCACCATCGTCGCGCCGCCGGGCGGCACCAGCGTCGTCTGCACGTCGCGCAGCGGCGGCGTCTCCAGCGAGGCCAGGTCGTAGACGCGGTCGAACACCTCGCCGATCACGTGGAAGCTCGAGGTCAGGTTCGGGCCGCCGACGCCGAAGAAGATGCGCACCGTCTCACCGACGTCCGCTTCCATCCTGTACGTCTTGGTCAGCGCGTCCATCGAGCCGTTGAAGGTGATGTGCTCGGGGTTCTCGTCGAGCAGCTTCTCCAGCGAGAACTCGTGCAGCCCGCCCGAGCCGTGCTTCTGCGCGGTGTAGAGCTCGCCCTGCATCACGTAGAACTCCTTGTCGACCGCCGGGAGGCCGTCCTCGGGCTCGACCAGGATCAGGCCGTACATGCCGTTGGAGATGTGGTGGGCGACCATCGGCGTGGCGCAGTGGTAGACGTACAGACCCGGGTTGAGCGCCTTGAAGCTGAAGCTCTTGCTCTGGCCGGGCGCCACCTGTGTGACCGCGGCACCGCCGCCGGGGCCGGTGACCGCGTGGAAGTCGATCGAGTGGATGTTGACGCTGTCGTCGGCGTTCTTGAGGTTGAACTTGACCGTGTCGCCCTTGCGGATGCGCAGGAACGGGCCCGGAACGCGGTTGTCGAACGTCCAGTACTTGTAGGTGCTGCCGTCGGACAGCTTGCCCTCGACCTCGGTGGTCTGCATCGAGAACTCGTGGTGCTTCGGACCGCGCTTGCCGACCGGCGTGCCGACCAGGTTGGGGTCCATTGCGATCTCGGCGGCGGTGTTGGCCACGGCCTTGACGTCACCGACGATCAGCTTGCCGACCATGCCGGCGGCCTTGTGCCCGGGCAGCGAGCAGATGTACTCGAACGTCCCGCTCCTGGTGGTGCGGAACACGATCGTGGTCGACGCGCCCTTGTCCGAGATCTGGTCGGACTGGGCCTGGAACTCGGGGATGGCGATGTCGTGCAGCGCGCCATCGCCGTTGACCAGGTTGATCTGCACGACCTTGCCTTCGGGCACGCGCAGGTCGGGGTTGACCTGGCCCTTGATCGCACCGGCTTCGCCGACGAACACCAGCTTGCCGTCGGCGATCTCGGTGCGCAGCGTAAAGACGACGTCGGCCACCGGGGCGACGTTGGTCGCGCGGTGGGCATCGTGCTGCGCGATGGCCTGCGGAACGACGCCAAGCGCAAGTGCGATGGCCAGCAGGAGGACGGACTTTCTCACGGGGTGTCTCCAGGTTGGTTGTCTTCGTTGTCTGGAGAAAAGGCTACGCACGCGACGACCGCTCCGACCTGACGTGGGTCAAGCGCAACGCATCGGTGCGCGCGGCGTGGCGCGCTGCCGGCGTGCACTGCGGTTGACCTGCGTCAATGCCGCTGCGCGTGCCGCGCGCGAACCTCCGCGCATCCTCGGAGAGCCCCCATGCACCTGCGCGCTACCCTGGTCACCACGATGCTGGCGGCGCTCGCTGCCGCGCCCGCACACGCGAGTCCGCCGACGGAAGCACCGGGCCCGTTCGCCTGGGACGCGAGCGCGCGGCTGCGCTACGAGCACGTGGACGACGCGGGTTTCGCCCGCGATGCGCAGGCGACGACGCTGCGCCTGCGCGGCGGCGTGCGCTGGACGCCCGGCCCGTCGCTCAGCGCGTACCTCGAGGGTGAGGCGGTGCTTGCCGCCGATGACGCCTACAACAGCGGCGCCAACGGACGCACCGCGTACCCGGCGTTGATCGATCCGGAGTCGGCGGAGCTCAACCAGGTTTGGCTGCGCTGGCGCGGAACGGGCAAGGAGGTCACCGCCGGGCGCCAGCGCGTCGAGTTCGACAACCACCGCTGGATCGGCAACGTGGGCTGGCGCCAGAACGAGCAGACGTTCGACGCGGTGCAGGCCCAGTGGCAGCCGGCGGAGGCGCTGACGCTGCGCTATGCCTGGCTCGACCGCGTGCACCGCATCGGCTCGGACCGTGCGCTCGACCTGCTCGCGCGCGAGCGCGACCTCGACGGGCACGCACTGGCTGCGGCGTGGTCGGCGGGACGCCACCGCGTCGCCGCCTACTGGTATGCGATCGACGATCGCGACCTCGCCGCCGCGTCCACGCGCACGCTCGGACTGCGCTACGCGCTCGCGCCGGGTGCCGACGCGCGTCCGTTCGGCGCCACGTTCGAGTGGGCGCGGCAGGGCGAGCACGCGGCCAATCCGCGCCGGTTCTCGCACGCGTACTGGCTGGTCGAACCGGCGGTCGCGACGCGCTTCGCCACGGTTCGCGCCGGGTGGGAACACCTCGGTGGCGACGGGACGCACGCGCTGCAGACGCCGCTGGCGACGCTGCACGCGTTCAACGGCTGGGCCGACCGCTTCACCGCCACGCCGGCCGCGGGCCTCGACGATCGCTACCTGCATGCCACCGGGCGCCTCGGCCGCCAGCGCGCGCAGGGGCCGCTGGACTGGACCGTCGCCTGGCACGACTACCGCGCCGATGTCGGCGGCGCCCGCTACGGCCGGGAGTGGAACGCGTCGCTGTCCGTCCCGTTCGGCCCGCGCTGGCGCGCCCTCGCCAAGCTCGCCGACTACCGCGCCGATCGCTACGCGCGCGACGTCACCAAGGCGTGGCTGCAACTGGAGTGGACGCCGCGCGCGAAGTGACCGGCGTCCACACCGGCTACGGCGCGTGGGGCGCCTTCGACACGCTTGCGGTGCGTTCGGCGAGCAGCAGGCGGATGCGGCCAGCGAGGTGGTCGAAATAGTGATCGATGTAGCTGATGCCGTTCTCGTGGTCGAGCGGGTAGGGGTTCATCAGCGTGTGGCGCAGGATCAGCACGCGGTCGGCGCCGTCGTCGACGCCGAAGCTCGCGGCGTCCAGCCCGAGTGCCCCCAGGATGCGGGCGAGCTCGTCCTGGCCGATGGATTCCGGGCGCAGGGTCGTCGACGACCCGAAGAACTGGCGCGCCTGCAGCGGCTGGGACGGGTCGCAGCGCAGCTCGTCGGCGAGGCGCTGGACGAAGGCGTTGGCGGCCGCGACGTTGCGGTTGCCGACCGGGTTGATCGCCACGCAGACCAGGTTGCTGTCCGGCGCGAACGGCACGAAGGCAATGGCCATTGGCGCGATGTCCGCGGCGAACCGTGCGGCCGCGGCGGCGAAGGCCTCGGCGGCGCGGATCGTCTGGCGCGGCAGTGCGCCGAAATGCGCGTGGTCGAGCGGGAGCACGCGGTGGGTGACGTAGACCGCCGCGGCCGCCGCGCCGGACTTCGACCCCTCGGGAATCACCTGCCCGAGCCGACGGTGCCGCGCGAAGTAGTCGTCGGGCGCGTCGCCGTGGAACACGTAGTCGGCCTGCTCGGCCAGCAGCGCGACGGCGCGGTGGTCGCGGCACACGAACGCACCGGCGCCGTACGGCAGGTAGCCGAGCTTGTGCGGGTCGACGGTGATCGAATCGGTGTCGGCGAGCGCGGCGAAGGCGGCATGCACGTGCGGCTGGGGGAACTGCGCGTGCTCGGCGAGGATCGCCTCGCGCGGGCGCAGCCGGCCGTCGGGCTCGCGGAACAGCGTCGCCATGTAGCCGCCCCAGGCCGCATCGACGTGCACGGCGAAGCCGAGCCCGCGCGCGGTGAAGCGCTCGCGTGCGGCGACGATCCGATCGATCGGGTCGACCGTGCCGTACTCGGTGGTGCCGAGCACGCCGACGCAGGCCAGCACGGGCGTGTGTTCCAGCAGGCAGCGCTCGAGCACGGCGTCCAGTGCGTCGGCATCCATTCGCATGCCGACCTCGGGCACGCGCAGCAGCTGCGCGCGACCGAGGCCGAGCAGCTTCATGCCCTTGCTCCATGAGTAGTGCGCGGTCACCGGCGCCAGCACGACCGGCGGCTGCAGCTGCGGATGCCGCGCGAAGAACGCGGTCAGGCCGGTGTGCTCGGGCCGCGCCTGCTCGACCCGTTCGCGCCACGCGCGCCGGTCGCCGGCCGGCTGCGCGCGCAGCCACGCCTGCCACCGTTCGTGCAGCGCGATCGCGTCGCGCGGCGCGAGGTTGAACGCCTCGCGATCGGACCCGGGCACCTCGATGTCCGGCACGCCGGCGGCGCGCAGCGCGACCGGAAACGCCTTCAGCGCGAGCGCGAGGCGCAGCGCCTGGTAGTTGGCGACGGTGCCGCCGGACGTCAGGTGGCCGAAGGCGCAGTCCGCGCGTGCCGTGTCGTCGGGATAGCCGAACATGCGCGCCAGCTGCAGGCCGGCGCGCACCTCCATCTCGACGGTGACGGGCGCCGCGTCCTCGCAGACGTTGTTCGGGTTGTACGGCAGCGTCAGCATCTGCGCGGCCAGGCCCGGCAGCAGCAGGTCGGAGGCCATGTGCCCGATGTAGCGCGGGCTGTGGAACGGCACCGACTTCTTCAGCGCGGCCGACAGCGCGTGCAGTTCGCGCCGCATGCGCGCCTCGAACGCCTGGTAGCGCGGGTGCTGCGCGGCGCGCGTAGGGATCGCCGGCGGGTCTTCGGGATGGAAGGTGCGCCGCCAGTAGACGTGGTCGCGCAGGAACTCGACGACGAGCTTCTCGAGCAGCGTGTCGTTCTCGCCGTACGGGCCGAGGAAGCACGCGTCGAGGGTGCGGCGCTCGTCCTCCACGCGCAGTGCGTCGAGGTCGGGCAGGTCATCGATCAGTGCGCTCATGGCGGGACTCGGGCGAACGGCGGGTGCGGACCGACCGCTCCACCCGCGCGAACGGTCACGTTCGCCACGGCGGGTCGTTCGGTGCTGGACCCGCCAGCGCGGGCCGCGCCGCGACGGCGCGTGCGCAGGATCCGGCGTCGCGGCTTTGCCGGCCCTGATCTGGGTCAAGCGCCGCCGGAGCGTGTCTGCAGGCGAGGTCATGGCAGCCCGGATGCCATCAGCGCCGGTTGGTGCAGCGGGGTCCGATCGACGACCCGCCGGCCGCGCGACGAGAGCGAGCAGCAAGGGTGACGCGGCGGCGCGCTGCGCAGCCACGCGCGGTCGGGTTCGACGCTGCGACTGGATCGGAACCGGCGGCGAAATGAAGGTCGCGGAGGCCGTCCTCGCCGGGGGCCTCGGCCGCGCAGAAGAGTGGGCCAGTCCGGGCACAAAAAAGCCCGCAGATTCGAGGGCTTAGATGATTCACCGAGTGGTGGCTATGGGTGGACTCGAACCACCGACCCCAGCATTATGAGTGCTGTGCTCTAACCGGCTGAGCTACATAGCCACGCGGAGAACCGCGAATTTTTCCTGCTCGGCGGGCCCCTGTCAATGTCCGCCACCGTCGCTTGTCCCGCCCGGGTGCGCGTGGCAGAGTCGGACGCAGTGAATTTGGAGTCCGCATCGTGATCGATCCGGACGGTTACCGGCCCAATGTCGGCATCGTGCTGATGCACCCCGACGGACGCGTGTTCTGGGCGCGCCGGGTGCATCGCGATGGGTGGCAGTTCCCGCAGGGCGGGATGAACAGCGACGAGACGCCCCTGGAGGCCATGTATCGCGAGCTTCGCGAGGAGACCGGCCTGCTGCCGCACCACGTCGAGGTGCTCGGCGCGACCCCCGGCTGGTTGCGCTACCGCCTGCCGCAGCGGGCAATCCGCCGCAATGACCGCCTCGTCTGCATCGGCCAGAAGCAGGTGTGGTTCCTGCTGCACCTGAAGGGCGACGAGAGCGACCTGCGGCTGGACCTGACCGACAAGCCCGAGTTCGACCACTGGCGGTGGGTCGACTTCTGGTACCCGGTGGAGCACGTGGTGATCTTCAAGCGCGGGGTGTATGCCTCCGCGCTGCGGCATCTGGCGCCGGTCGCCCAGCGCGTGGCCGGCACCCAGGCGGTGCCGCTGCCGGGGCCGGACGTGCGCGGGGGATTCAGCCGCAGCCGGCAGCGGCCGCGGGCGAAGCCGCTTCCTGAACCGGGGCGCGACGGCGGGGACACCGCGTCTAATTGACAATCATTCGCATTCGTGGCGGAATGGCGCTGCAGCCGATCCGGCTGGCCGACCGACCCGCCGCCGTGTACGTCTGCATCTGCAACGGAGTCACCGATCACGAGATCCGCCAGGCCGCCGAAGGCGGCTGCCGGAGCGTGGCCGAACTGACGATGCGCACCGGCGCCGGCGCCAACTGCGGCAGCTGCCTCGACGCGGCCGCGGCCCTCCTCGCCGAGACCCACGCCGTCCGCGAGCTGCCGCTGCCGATCCTGTCCCGGGCCGCCTGACGCCCGGAAGTGTCGGCCCCAACGGCACTGATTCTCGACCGCGACTGCATCTGATTCGCGTTCCGCCGTGCGCGAGGCGCGCGGGCTACAGTGCGCGCCATCACTGCGCAGGAGCACCCGCCATGAAGGGCGACGCCAAGGTCATCGAATTCCTCAACAAGGCGCTCTACAACGAGCTGATCGCCATCAACCAGTACTTCCTGCACGCCAAGATGCTGAAGAACTGGGGGCTGAAGGAGCTCGCCGACCACGAGTACCACGAGTCGATCGACGAGATGAAGCACGCCGACAAGCTGTCGGAGCGGATCCTGTTCCTCGACGGCCTGCCGAACTTCCAGTCGCTCGGCAAGCTGCGGATCGGCGAGAACCCGCGCGAGCTGCTCGGCTGCGACCTAGCGCTCGAGTACGAAGCCCTGCCGCTGCTACGCGAGGCGATCGCCTACTGCGACAGCGTCGGCGACTACACCAGCCGCCAGCTGTTCGCCGACATCCTCGAGTCCGAGGAAGAGCACATCGACTGGATTGAGACCCAACTGTCGCTGATGGATCGCGTGGGCGACCAGAACTACCTGCTGACCAAGATCGAAAGCTGACCGCCGCTTCCGTCGCGCGAGACGAAAACGCCACCGTCGATGCGGTGGCGTTTTTCGTTGTGCCGCTTCTTTCTCCGTGCCCGCAGCGCATCACCCCGGCGCTGGCCGTGGCGAGCGCCGGAACAGCCGTCGCCACACCCACCACAGCGCGGCGGCGAACAGCACCGTCAGCACGATGACGATCCCCAGCGCCACCCACGGGTACGCGAACACCAGCGCCAGCCCGCCCAGCACCGCGGTGTCTTCGGCGACGGACGCCGTCCAGTTGCTGACCGGTTCGGGCGAGGTGTTGATCAGCGCCCGCGAGCCTGATTTCAGCAGGTGGCTGGTCAGCGCGGCGCCTGCGCCGGCCGCCATGGCGCCAACCCCGAGCTCGCCGTCCGGCGACAGCGTGGCCGCGGCGAGGAACGCCCCCACCGGCACCCGCAGCAGCGTGTGCAGCATGTCCCAGCCCGAATCGACGCCCGGGATCTTGTCGGCGAAGAACTCGGCCGCGGCCAGCGCGCCGGACACGCCGAGCACCCACGGCGATTCGGTCGCCGCCAGCGCCGGCGGCAGGTCGAGCCAGCCCACCAGCCCCGCCAGGCCGACGCCGAATACTGTGAGGTAGACGCGGACCCCGGCCAGCCATGCCAGCACGACGCCAATTGCGAACAGGTGCGCATCCGTCATTGCCGGTCCCCGGTAGACTCCGGCCCGAGTATAGGCACTTCGCACCATGCGCCACCGGCGATGGGGATCGCTTCCATGAGCAACGCTTTGCCGCCCCGATTCATGATCGTGGAGCGCCGGCCGGATCGTCGCGGCTGGCGCTGGCTGCTGCTGTCGCTCGCCTGGGTGGCCAGCGTTGCGTTCGCGTGGCTGTGGGCCAGCGAGCGGGCCGCGCCGCGACTGGGCGAGGTCAGCGTCGAACTGGCCGAGACCCGCGAGCGCCTGGGCCGCCAGCAGGCCGAGCTGCGCGAGCTGCGGCAGCGCAACGCCACCCTGGTGCGGTCCGACCAGATCAGCCGCGCGGCCAACCTCGAGGTCCAGCGTGAGCTCGCCCAGCGCGAGCTGGAGATCGGCGAGCTGCGCGAGGACGTCGCCTTCTACGACCGCCTCGGCGGCGCCAACGCCAAGCCGCGCGGGCTGACCGTGCACTCGGCCAAGTTCGTGCCCGAGAGCGGCGGCACCTGGCGCTACGTCGTGATGCTGACGCAGAACCTCAACCGCGGCGCGATCAGCAGCGGGCGACTGCAGCTGTCGATCGAGGGCGTCCGCGACGGCAAGCTGGCGACGCTCGGCTGGGACGACCTGCACCAGCGCCGCGCGATGCCGCCGCAGGACTACGCATTCCGCTATTTCCAGCAGCTGGAGGGCAGCGTCATGCTGCCGCCCGACTTCACCCCGCAGCGCGTCCGCGTGTCGCTGCGGGGCGAGGGCGCGGCAGTGGACCAGACGATGGCCTGGACCGGCGCATCCGCAACCGGGGACACCTGAGATGTTCAAGAGCAAGACGACGCCCGCGGCCGGCCAGGTCGACACGCTGATCGGCCCGCAGGTCGTGATCCGCGGCGATTTCCACTTCAGCGGCGGGCTGTACATCGAGGGCCGGATCATCGGCAAGGTGATCGCCGACGACGGCGCCGGCGCGATGCTGACCCTGGCCGAGAACGGCAGCATCGAGGGCGAGATCCGCGCGCCGCTGGTCGTCATCAACGGCCGCCTCGACGGCGACATCCACGCCGGCGAGCGGGTCGAACTGGCGCCGAAGGCCCGGGTGCACGGCAACGTGCACTACCAAGTGGTCGAGATGCACGCCGGGGCGCAGCTGACCGGCCGGCTGATCCATGCCGACTCGGTGCACGCCGACTCGGCCGCCCACGCGCCGGTGGCCCACGGGCATGCCGGCGCCGGCCGCCTTGAGGCCGAGTTCATTCCCGGTTGATATCCTCCGGGCGCATGCCGCTCCCGGTCCCGCCGCTGTCCTCCCGCAACGTCCGCTGGCGCCTCGCGCTGGCGGGCGCCGTCGCGCTGGCATTCGCCTTCGGCGCGTGGGGCCTGTGGCGCGTGCTCTCGCCGGCGTCGGGGGACATCCGCACGCAGCTGGCCGACCGCGACCGCGATGTGCGCCGGCTCCAGGCCGAGGCCGAACAGCTGCGCCAGCGCGTGTCGACGCTGACCCGCTCCGACCAGATCAGCCGCGACGCCAACCGCGACCTGCAGGGCACGCTGGCCGAGCGCGACGAGGAGATCTCCGCGCTGCGCGCCGACGTCGCCTTCTACGAGCGTCTCGTCGGTGCGACCGGCCAGCGCCGCGGCCTCACCGTCCACTCGCTGCGCATGCAGCCGCAGGGCGAGGGCGGCGCGTGGCACTTCACCGCGACGCTGACCCAGAACCTCAATCGCGGCGCGGTCAGCGCCGGCCAGCTGACGGTCACGATCGAGGGCACGCGCGCCGGCCGCCTGCAAAAGCTGGCGTGGACCGACCTGCGCCAGCAGCCCGCCGCGCCCGCGGTCGGCTACTCGTTCAAGTACTTCCAGCAGGTCGAGGGCGACGTGTTCCTGCCGGCCGGATTCACGCCGGTGCGGGTCGCCGTGCGGCTGGTCCCGCGCGGCGGCGCGGCGACGGAACAGTCGTTCACCTGGGCCGAAGCGACCCGCGACAGCGACGCGCCGGCAACGCAGTAAGCCGCTGCGCAGCTTGAATGCGGGGCCCGCGCGCCCCATCCTGACCTGATGAACACCACGCCCATCGACCTGGCCGAGCTGTCCGCGCCGGGCTACCAGTCGCTCGACCGCCCGCTGGCCTTCACCTCGGCCGCCGCCGCCAAGGTCCGCGAGCTGATCGCCGAAGAGGGCAACGCGGCGCTGAAGCTGCGCGTCTACATCCACGGAGGCGGCTGCTCGGGGTTCCAGTACGGGTTCGAATTCGACGAGCAGCAGGGCGATGACGACCTCGCCGTACACACCGACGGCGTGACGCTGCTGGTCGATCCGCTGAGCCTCCAGTATCTGATGGGCGCCGAAGTCGACTACACCGAGAGCCTGCATGGCGCGCAGTTCGTGATCCGCAACCCGAACGCGAAGACCACCTGCGGCTGCGGCTCGTCGTTCTCGGCGTGAGCGCCGCCGGCGCGCCCTTCGCGTTCGTGGGCGCGCAGGCGTCCGCCGGCGCGCTCGACCGCGCCGACCACCTTCGCGACGACCCGGCCGCGCTGACCGCGCTGTGGCCGCAGGCGCGCGTGCTTCTGCTCGACGACGCCGGCCACGCGCTGGCCTCGGCCGATCGCGGGCCGGCCATTCCCACCGGCACGCAGATCAGCGAAGGCCCCGGCGGCGTCGGCGCGGCGATCTTCCTCGGCCTGCAGGACGACGGCCGCGCGTGGTTCGCGCTCGACGCGGCGCTGACCGCGTTCGACGCGCCGCAGCGCATCGACCTGCGCAGCGCCGCCGCGCACTGGCCGGCACTCGAGGCCGCGGCGTTCGCCCAGGCGCGCGCGCTGCAGCACTGGCGTTCGCGCCAGCGCCACTGCGGCGTGTGCGGCGGCGAGGTGCTGTTCGTGCGCGCCGGCTGGCTCGGCCGCTGCAGCGCGTGCAGCGCCGAGCACTACCCGCGCACCGACCCGGCGGTGATCGTCGCCGTCAGCGACGGCGAGCGCCTGCTGCTCGGCCGCCAGCGTTCCTGGCCGGCGCGTCGCTACTCGGTGATCGCCGGCTTCGTCGAGCCCGGCGAGTCGCTCGAGCAGACCGTCGCGCGCGAGGTGCTCGAGGAAACCGGGGTGCGCGTGCACGCGTGCCGCTACCAGGCCTCGCAGCCGTGGCCGTTTCCCGGCGCGCTGATGCTCGGCTTCATGGCCGACGCGCACGCCGACGAACCGCAGGCCGGCGAGGAGCTCGAGGAGGCGCGCTGGTTCACCGTCGACGAGCTGCTTGCGGCCAAGGCGCGCGAGGCCGGCGAGCGCGACGACGAGGGCCCGCTGCTGTCGGCATCGATCTCGATCGCGCGCTGGCTGATCGAACAGTGGCTCGCTGCGGCGGTCGCCGCGCGCTTGCGCTGAGCCGGAACGCCGCGTCGGGCGCGCTGCGCGCCGGCCGCGCAATCGCCCCACGCTAGAATCCCGTCCAACGCGCCGACGTCGGCGCGCCCGCCGGAGCCCCGCATGTCCGCGACCCTGATCGCCACCGTCGTCGCCCTCGCGCTCGGCCACCTCGCCCAGTCGCTGGCCGCGTCGGTGCGCCACTACGGCTGGTTCGCCGACTGGATCCGCTGGCTCGACACGCGCCTGGGCGACAACGGCGCGTGGCGCGGGCGCTGGGGCGTGGTCCTCGCACTGCTGCCGCCGCTGCTCGCGGTCGGCCTGTTCCAGGCCGCGCTGGCCGCGCCGCTGTACGGTCTGGCCGGGCTGCTGTTCGGCGTCGCCGTGCTGTTCTACGCGTGGGGCCCGCGCGACCTCGACCTCGATGTCGACGCGATCGTCGAAGCGCGCGACCCGTCGTCGCGGCTGACCGCCGCCGCGGCGTTGTACCCGGACGGCCAGCCGCCGTCGCTGGAGCCCGGCGCGCTGGTCGAGGCGGTGTTCGTCAACGCCCAGCGCCGCTGGTTCGGCGTGCTGCTGTGGTTCCTGCTGCTCGGCCCGTTCGGCGCGCTGCTGTACCGGCTGACCGCGATCGCGGTCGACGGCGAGGCCGCGCGCTTCCTGCCGCCCGCCGCGCGCGACGGCGCACGCGTGCTGCTGGGCGCGCTCGACTGGCCGGTCGCCCAGCTGATGACGCTGGCGCTGGCTCTGGTCGGCAACTTCGACACCGTGCTCGGCGCCTGGCGCGACGGCGGCGGCGCCTCGCTGCGGCTGGACAGCGGCTTCCTCGCCGCCGTCGGCCGCGCCAGCGTCCGCTCCGAGCTCGCCGACGAAGCGGCCGATTACGCCAGCGACGACGATCGCGGCGGCGACGGCGAGATGATCACGCCACCGGCGATCCTCAACCTCAGCGACCTGCCCGAACTGCGCGACGCGATGAGCCTGGTCTGGCGCAGCCTGCTGCTGTGGCTCGCGATCCTCGCCCTGTTCGTCATAGCGGGTTGGGTGAGCTGAGCGCGCTCACGCAGCACTGCTGCGTGCGCTCAGCGAACGCCAAAGCGCTATGCGCTTTGGCCGGAGAGCAACCCCGAGCCTTCAGCCCACGCTGACTACTCCGCGAGTACTGGCGCGTGGCCTCAGCGAACGCCCAAACGCTATGCGTTTGGGCTGGGTGAACCAGGCGCGCCCACGCAGCACTGCTGCGTGCGCCTGGTGAACGCCGAGACGCTGTGCGTCTCGGCCGGAGAGCAACCCCGAGCCTTCAGCACGTGCCGACTACTCCGCGCGCAATGACGCGTGGCCTCAGCCAACGCCAAAGCGCGCTATGCACTTTGGCTGGGTGAACCAGGCGCGCCCACGCAGCACCGCTGCGTGCGCCTGGTGAACGCCGAGACGCTGTGCGTCGCGGCCGGAGTGAACGTCCGAGCCTTCAGCACGTACCGACTACTCAGAGCGCCACTGCCGCGTGGCCCCAACCAACGCCCACCCGCGCATCCGTCCAAAAGAAGAAGGCCGCAATCGCGGCCCCCTTCAACGCACGTTCCAGCGCGAATCCTCACCCCGGCGCCAACCACGCAAACGGCCCCACCGGCACGTTGCGCAGCACCCAGTAGGCGCCGATCAGCACCAGCCAGAACGTCGCGCTGCCGAGCGCCTGGCCGATCCAGCGCGGGCCCGGCAGGCGCCGGCCGGTGCCCTGCCAGACCACCATCGGCACGGTCACCGCGAGGAACGGCAGCAGCGGGTTCATCGCGAACACGCCGGCGAGGTCGCCGTGCACCAGCGCGTGCAGCGCCCGCGTGGTGCCGCAGCCGGGGCAGTACCAGCCGGTCAGGCTGCGCAGGATGCACGGCATGAACGGGCTCGCCGCGCCGTTCGGGTCGAAGCTGCGCAGCGCCCACACGCCGAACGCGCCCAGCGCCGCCATTGCGGCGGCGAGGGGCATCCACAGCGTGCGGGCGGCCGGGCTCATCGGTTACTGCATCTGCTGGATCTGTTCCATCGCCTGCATGTACTCGGCCATGCCGCCGGTCGCGAGGAAGCCGATGTTGATCAGCAGGCCGATCGCGGCCAGCACGGTGGTGACGATGCTCCAGGTCTTGGCGTTGCTCGACGCGCGGCGCGCGCCGTCGAGGTCGCCGGCGTTGGCCTTGGTGTTGACCTGCGAGGCGAACACGATCGCGGTGATGCCGCTGATGATCGAAGGGCAGCACAGGCAGAAGCCGACGATGGTGGAAACGATCGCCCACGCCAGGTGGTTCGGGATCGGGGCGGACGCGGTGTGGACGGGAGGCGGCATGCTCATCGGTGCGGTTCCTTGCGGGTGGCGGTGTCTGGAAAGGGTGGTTGCAGCGGGAAGTGTGTGGGCGCGACGTGACCGGTCACGCCCCGGGTTCGCCGAGCAGCCAGCGCGACAGGCGCAGCCACGGCGGACTCGTGATCGCGAGCAGTTCGACGATGTGTACGGCCACCATGGCGCCCCCGGCCCAAATATAGACGGGATGGACGCGTCGGGTCGCCAGCCAGTCGCGCGCGATCGCGACCAGCAGCAGCCCGTCGGCCAGCAGCGAGAACGTCACGAACGGGTTCGGCACGTCCGGGAACAGGTGGCGCAGCCGCAGCCACGCCGGCGCCAGCGCGGAGATCGTCGCCAGCAGCAGCAGGCGCTTGTGCGCCTCGCCGTCGCGGCGGCAGGCGATCGCCGCGCCGACCAGCACGGCGAACAGCGCCATCTCGATCAGGATGTTGACGAACTGCCCCAGCGCGAAGTCGCCGGCGCCTGCGGCCAGGTCGCGGCGCGTGGCGTGCAGCCCGACCGCCACGCCCGACACCACGATCGCGACCGCCAGCGCCGCGCCGAACCGGCCGGTGCGTCGGTGCAGGGCGACCCGGCGCCTCTGGACCAGCGACGACTGCACGATGAAGAACGCCAGCCAGCCGAACAGCAGCGCCCCGTGCACGTGGATCACCGCCGGCGCCTCGAACGTGCCGCGCGCCAGCGGAATGAAGAACGTCGTCGAGAAGCCGACCAGCGCGATCGCGAGGAACAGCAGCGACATCGCCAGGAAGAAGCGCGTGCGCGGTGCAGCATTCACGGCCATGAGCGCCCCCGTCGTCGTGTCCTGCACGCCCCTCGCCGCGTCGCCGCCGCGCCCCCGGGGCCGATCGGCCGCGCGTTGCGCGGCCACCCTGCGCGGCATCCTAGCAGCGCGCGATGGCGGTCAAGCGCGACCGCTGCGGGTCGGACATGCACTGCGGTCGGACACGCTGCAATGCCCCGCAGCCCTCGCAGCCCTCGTAGCCCGGGTAAGCGCAGCGCACCCGGGGCGGTTGGCCCCGTCCGCGACCCGCGCGGTGCGAGGGCCTTCGTCCACCGGCGCCGATGCCGGCGCTGCAGGGAAAGGATTTCGCCTGGCCTCACCCATTGCACCGGTTGCGCGTGGCGGGTTTCGCTTTGCTCAACCCACCCTACGGGCGCGACGGCTCAGGCCGCGTCGCCGCGCAGCGCACGCACCTGCGCTTCGAGGCTCTCGGCGGTGGCCACGCGCCCGTCGACCGGGGCCAGCGCAGCAACCTCGACACGCGCGCGGAAGCGCCGCGGCACGCGCATGCGGCCCAGGCGCCCGCCTTCAGCCGACGTGGATCGGCGGCTCCACATGCTCGCCCACATCCCGCGCAGCGCCATCGGCACCACCGGCACCGCCTGGCCGCGCTCGGCCGCGCGCTGCAGGATGCGTTCGACCCCGCCCTTGAACGGCGCGATCTGCCCGTCCTTCGTCAGCGCGCCCTCGGGGAAGATGCCGACGATCTCTCCCTCGGCCAAGGCCGCGTCGATCGCGTCGAACGCGTCCTGCATCAGCGCGGGGTCCTCGCGCGCGCCGGCGATCGGGATCGCCTTGGCGGTGCGGAAGATCCAGCGCATCACCGGGATGTTGAAGATCCTGTAGTACATGACGAAGCGCACCGGCCGCGGGATCGTCGCCGCCAGGATCAGCGCGTCCATGTAGCTGACGTGGTTGCACACCAGCAGCGCCGCGCCCTCGTCGGGCACGTGCCGCTCGATGCCGTGCAGCCGCAGCCGGTACAGCGTGCGCACCAGCAGCCAGCTGAGGAAGCGCATCAGGAACTCGGGCACGATCGTGAAGATCCACAGCGCCACCAGCGTATTGGCGATCGCCAGCGCCAGCAGCACCTGCGGGATCGACCAGCCGAGCACGCGCTGCACCGCGATGCCCAGCCCGGCCGCCAGCACGATGAACACCGCGTTCTGGATGTTCATGCCGGCGATCACGCGCGACAGCTCGCTGCGCGGCGTGCGGCTCTGGATCAGCGCGAACAGCGGCACGACGAAGAACCCCGCGAACAAGCCGATGCCGGCCAGGTCGACCACGATCCGCGTGCTGCCCGGCTGCGACAGGAAGCCGGCGACGTCGAGCCCGCTGGCGAGCGCGCCGCCGGGCCGGGCGAAGTACAGGTCGAACAGGAACGCGCTGATGCCGAACGCGCCCAGCGGCACCAAACCAATTTCGACCGTGCGCCCGGACAGCTTCTCGCACAGCAGCGAGCCGACGCCGACGCCGATCGAGAACACCGCCAGCGCGAACACGTACAGCGTCTGCGAGCCGCCCAGGTGCAGCTCGGCGTAGGCGGGCAGGTTGCCGGTCAGCACCGTGCCGACGAACCAGAACCACGACACGCCGAGCACGCCGTTGCGCACCGCCAGCTGTTTGCGCGCCAGCCGCCAGATGCGCAGCGACTCGGGCACCGGGTTCCATGCGATGCGCAGGTCCGGCGCGCCCGGCGCGACCGGCGGGATCAGCCGGCTGACCACGTTGCCGGCGATTGCCAGCGCGACCACCACCGCGCCGGCGACGACCGGGCCATTCGCGCCGGCGACGGCGAACACCAGCCCGCCGACGATCATGCCGACCAGGATCGCGATCGACGTGCCCATCTCGACCAGCCCGTTGCCGCCGGTCAGCTCCTCCGGCCGCAGCACCGACGGCAGGATCGAGTACTTCACCGGCCCGAACAGCGTCGACTGCACGCCGGTGGCGAACAATGCGACCAGCAGCACCGTCATGTCCTGCCGCCAGAAGCCGACCGCGGCCAGCGACATGATCGCGATCTCCATCGCGGTGGTGATGCGGATCAGCCGGGCCTTCTCGAGCTTCTCGGCGAACTGCCCGGCGGTCGCCGAGAACAGGAAGTACGGCAGGATGAAAATGGCGGGGGCCAGCTGCGCGTACAGCCCGCGCTGCTCCGGGCTGATCGCCAGGTACCCGAGCAGCCCGATGATCGCCTGCCGGAACACGTTGTCGTTGAACGCGCCGAGCAGCTGCACGACGAAGTACGGCGCGAAGCGGCGCTGGCGCAGGAGCGCGAACTGCGAGTGCGATTCCCGGTGCGATTCCGTTTGCGGTGCCTCGTGCGCCATGCGTCCCCCTGCGGTTGGCGCGAGCCTAGCACTCGCGTTCGCGTCGTCGACACCGCGGCGCGGATGCGGCCAGCGAGTCTCTGCGCGCCGCGGCGATCCGCCGAACCGATGGGCGGCGCGAGCCGTCAGCCTCTGCAGCCCGGATCAGCGCAGCGCATCCGGGACCGAACTTTCGGCGCAGGCATCCCGGATGCGGCCTGCGGCCTTATCCGGGCTACGGCGATCCGGTGCACCGGTGCGCGGCGCGAGCCGTCGGGCTCTGCAGCCCGGATAAGCGCAGCGCATCCGGGGCCGATCGGTCGGCGCTGCTTCCCGGATGCGGCCTGCGGCCTTATCCGGGCTACGGCGACCCGGTGCACCGATGCGCGGCACGAACCGTCGGGCTCTGTAGCCCGGATAAGCGAAGCGCATCCGGGAACGATCGTCGGCGCTGCTTCCCGGATGCGGCCTGCGGCCCTGTCCGGCTCGGCATAAGCGCCCCGCCAAAGTCGACATCGTCAGCAACCCGCTCTGGCCTCCGGCCCCGTGTTCTATCGTTCGCTCCGGAGATCGCCCGCGCCCACGAGGACCGCCCATGCCGCCGACCCGCACCGCGTCGCTGTCCCTGCTGCTCGGCATCGCCCTGGCGCCACTGCCGACGCTTGCCCAGCAGCCGCCCGCGAGCGCACCGCCGTCCTCCCTCAAGGTGCCGTGCAGCACCCTGCAGCTGCAGGCGCTCGGCGACGACGCGGTCTGCGGGCGGCTGCTCGTGCGCGAGTCGCGCGCGCCGGGCAACACGGTGTCGCTGTCGCTGCCCTACGTGGTGCTGCCGGCGACCGGTACCAAGCGGCTCGACGACCCGGTGCTGTACCTGCACGGCGGCCCCGGGCTGGCCACGCTCGAGAACGCGCCGCGCTACGCGCAGTCGACGTCGATCAAGGCGCTGCGCGAGCACCGCGACTACGTGATGTTCGACCAGCGCGGCACCGGCCTGTCGACCCCGGCGGTGTGCCCGGACTTCACCGCCGAGCTGGCGCGCATCGAGAGGGAAGCGCCGCGCTCGAGCGTCGGCACGCAGCGCAAGGTCGCCGCTGCTGAGGCCTGCCGCGCCGAACTGCAGGGGCAGGGCCGCGACCCGGCCGCGTACACGTCGTCGGCGATCGCCGACGACGTCGAAGCGCTGCGCCGCGCGCTCGGCTACCGGCAGTGGACCGTGCTGGCGACCTCGTACGGCTCGTTCCCCGCGTTCGAGCTGGCGCGCCGCCACCCGGCCAGCGTGCGCTCGATCGTGCTGAACTCGCCGTTCCCGCCGAACTCGCCGAACCGCGCCGAGCAACTCAGCACCACGCTAGAGGGCCTGGCCGCGCTGCAGCGGCGCTGCAACGACGACGCCGCGTGCGCCGCCGCGCATCCGGACCTGCGCAAGGACGCGGCCGCCGTCATCGCCCGCGTCAACGCCGCGCCGCTGAAGACCAAGGACGGCCAGATCGACGGCTACACCTTCACCGGCACGGTCTGGAACCTGCTGGTGCGCGGCAAGACCGCGCCGCTGCTGCCCGAGTACCTCAAGCGCGCGGCCGCCGGCGACGAGGCGCTGGTGCGCAAGGTCGGCGAGCCGTTCGCCGGCGCGCAGAGCTTCGGCACCCTGTCGTTCGCGCAGCAGTGGCTGGTCAGCTGCCATGACATCTACCCGCGCCCGTCGGCGGCGGCGGTGCGCAAGGCGCTGGCCGACAACCCCGACTTCGCCCCGGACATGGACCCGGCCGAGACCGACACCGTCTGCGCCGCGCTGCAGCCGACGTTCGCGCCGGCGGCGTTCTACGAGAACGCCAACCTCGCGGTGCCGACGCTGGTCTACGCCGGCGAGTACGACCCGGCCACGCCGACGTCCGACGCCGACGCGACGATGCGGCTGCTGTCGAAGGGCATGCTGGTGCGCGTGGCCGGCGCCAGCCACGCGCCGATGGGCACCGACGACTGCACGCTCGGCATCGCCCGCCGCTTCCTCGCCGACCCGGCCGGCGCGCCCGACCTGGCGTGCCTCGCCGAGCGCCCGAAGCCGGCGTTCCCGGGGCCGGCCGCGCTCGACGAGTTCCTCGGCTCGCTGTGATGCCGCGCGGCTGACGCGCGCCGCGCGACCGGCGCGGCGCCGCGCATTCGGCGTCGCGTCGCGCCCGTCGCACCGCCGCCCCGGCACGCGGTCGCGAGCAGGGGCGGGCGCCCTTCACGCGCCCGGCCCGCTCCGCCGATGCCGCGCGCCGCAATCGCCTACGATGCCCACCGGCCCACGGCGTCAGGCGCACCACATGAACAGCGGGCTGGCGGACTTCATCGAGCACCATTCCGAATCGATCATCGAGCAGGCGATCGAGTTCGCGCGCACGGTGGAGGTCGGCACGCCGATGGACCAGATCGCGCTGCGCGACCACCTGCCGGAGATCATCGCGGCGATCGTCGCCGACCTGCGCACGCCGCAGAGCCGCGCCGAGGAAATCGAGAAGTCCGAAGGCCGCGCCGCGCCGAACGGTCGCGCTCGCTCGGCCGCCGCCGTCCACGCGCTGCACCGCGCGCACAGCGGCTACAGCATCTCCGACCTCGTCGCCGAGTACCGCGCGCTGCGCGCGTCGGTGCTGCGGCTGTGGGCCGATGCGCCCGATCCGGCGTCGCTGCGCGACCTGACCCGCTTCAACGAGGCCATCGACGAGGCCATCGCCGAGTCGGTGACCCACTACGCCGACGAGGTCGCGCGCTGGCGCGACATCTTCCTCGGCGTGCTCGGCCACGACCTGCGCAGCCCGCTCGGCGCGGTGGTGATGACCGCGCAGCTGATCGCGCAGATGGCCGCCGACACCCCGGTCGCGGTCGAGGCGGACCGGCTGGTGCGCATCAGCGGGCGCATGCTCGCGCTGCTCGACAGGCTGCTGGTCTACAACCGCGCGCAGATGGGGCTGGACTTCGAGGTCGACGCGGCCGACGTCGACCTCGCCCAGGCCTGCCGCGAGGAGGTCGAACTGCTGCAGGCCGCGCTGCCGGGGCGCGGCATCGCGTTCGCGTCGCCGGCGACAGTGCGCGGGCGCTTCGACGCCGGCCGCGTGCGCGAGGCGCTGGCCAACCTCGTCGTCAACGCGCACAAGTACGGCACCCGCAGCGGCGAGATCCGCGTCGACCTGCGCGACGACGGCGGCCACGCCGCGCTGTGCGTCAGCAACGACGGCGAACCGATCCCGCGCGAGACCCTCGACCTGATGTTCGAGCCGCTGCGCCGCGGCGGCGTCGCCGACGCCGACAGCGAGCACGCCAGCCTCGGCCTCGGCCTGTTCATCGTCAGCCAGATCGCGCAGGCGCACGGCGGTACCATCCGCGCCGAGTCCGACGGCGGCGTCACCACGTTCTGCCTTCAGCTGCCGCGCGGCTGCCCCGCCGCGGCCTGACCGCGCGCGCGACGTCGCCACCCGCAGCGCCCACCCCGCGCCCGTAGCCCGTCGCCGTAGCCCGGGTAAGCGCAGCGCACCCGGGGCCGGCATCCGGCACGCGCGGCATGACGCTCGCCTCCACCGTTGAACGCGTGCCGTCCGCAGTCGCCGTAGCCCGGGTAAGCAAAGCGCACCCGGGGCCACCATCCGCCATCCGCCACGCGCGGCACGACGCTCGCCTCCACCGTTGAACGCGCGCCGTCCGCACCCACCGCACGGCGTTCGCGTCCACCGTTGAACGCGCGTCGGACGCACGCGCGTGGACGCCCACGCGCCGAGGGCCCCAGGGCTCAGCGTCGCGATCGCGCGCGGCGCGGGATCGCGGCGCGTGTCGACGAGGCGCCCGCCCCCGACGGACCCCGGGTGCGCTGCGCTTACCCGGGCTACGGCGCGGCTCTCCCTCATCGCGTACACGAAAGGCGCGGCTTTCCCTCCCGCACACGGAAGGGCGCGGCTTTCCCTTCTCCCGTAGACGGGAGAAGGTGCCCGCAGGGCGGATGAGGGCGCGCCCGCCGCTGTAGCACGTCTCCCCGCAGAAGACGCCATCGATTCACACCCCCGTCGATCGCGCCTTCGTAGCGTGGACTCCCGTTAACACCGAGCCCCGACCCTGCGCCGTTTCGTCCAAGCGTTCTCCAGCCGCGACGCGCTGCCAGCGACGATGCCCGAGCCGCTCGCGTCGGCGCTGCTCGCGCTGCCGGACCGCTACAACATCGGCGCGCGCCAGCCGGCCGCCGTGACCTACGTCGACGACATACATGGCGACCGCGCGCTCCGGGTCGGCGAGTTCGTCTGGGGCCTGGTGCCGAAGTGGTCGAAGGAACCGCAGACCAAGTACACGACCGTCACCGCGCGGCTCGAGCGCGCGCCGCGCAGCCGCATCTTCCGTGGCCCGTGGGAGCAGCGCCGCTGCGTGATCCCGATGAACGGCTATTACAAGTGGGACCGGAGCGCGAAGCCGGCGGTGCCGTACTTCATCCAGGCCCGCGACGGCCGCGCGCTGTTCGCCGCCGGCCTGTGGGAGCGCTGGGAGCGCGACGACCTGTCGCTGCTGAGCTTCGCCGTGCTGACCCACCCGAACCCGGCGATCCCCGCGCCGCTGGTGCCCGATGGCCCGGTGTTCCTGCCCCACGCGCAGTGGAGCCGCTGGGCCACCGACGCGCCGTGGTTCCCGATGCGCTACCTGACGACGATGAAGCAGCCCGAGCTGGAGGCGTACCGCGTCTCGCGCGCGATCCGCAACCCGGCGCTCGACGACTACACGCTGCTCGAGCCGGCCGATGCCGGCGCGCCGGACGACCCGGTCGACGACGGCGACGCCGATGACTGGGACGAGGACGAGGACTAGCGTGGGGTTGCTTGACTCCCTCCCCCGCCTGCGGGGGAGGGCTGGGGTGGGGGCGATTCCTGCGTCGACCGCCCCGCGCCACGCGTTCCACGCGCCTGCCTCAAACCAATGTCCTTCTCCCCCGCGTCCAAGCCGACGCGGCCGCGCGCGCCCCGCGCCCATCACGGCCCCTCCGCACCCCACGCGCGACGGTTCGCCTTCCACCGCCGCCGTCGCCACCGCTGCGCACCCACCTGGTGAGCCTGTTCGCGCCCACGCCCGTCACCCTCGTCGACGACGCCGAAGGCGGCATCGTCCACTGGCCGCAGTGGCTGCCGCCGTCGCTTGCCGATGCGTGGTTCGATGCGCTGCGCGACGGCGCCGCGTGGACGCACCAGCGCCGGCCGATGTACGACCGTATCGTCGACGTGCCGCGCCTGCTCGCGGCCTACCGCACCGACGCGCTGCCGCCCGACCTGCCGCTGGCCGAGCTGCTCGCGCGCGTGCAGGCCATCGCGCCGGCGCCGTTCAGCGCGGTCGGCCTGAACCTCTACCGCGACGGCGGCGACAGCGTCGCGATGCACAACGACAAGCTGCACACGATCGTCCCGCCGCACCCGATCGCGCTGGTGTCGCTGGGCGCCACGCGCCGCATGCGCATCCGTGCCAAGGACGGCCGCCGCGCGGTCGGCGTCGACCTGGACCCCGGCAGCCTGCTGGTGATGAGCCACGCCTCGCAGATCACCCACGAGCACGGCATCCCGAAGACCACGCGCAACGTCGGCCCGCGGATCAGCGTGGTGTTCCGGGTGCGGCCGGAGAACTGGCGGGTGGACTGACGCGTGCGACGCCGCCGACTGCACTCCCGCGCGCCATGCACGCCAGCGGACGCCCGCGCCACCAAAGAAAAAGGCCCCGAACGTCGGGGCCTTTCTCCTGCTGCCTGATGCAAGCCGCGTCTAGCGCTTACGCCGCCGGCGGCGCCGGCGAGGCCGGGTCCTGGCGCGGGCCGTTATCGAAGCGCTTGCCGAGCATCTGCTTCAGCGCCTCGACGCCTTCGCCCTTGCCGACGGTCTTCAGCACCCCGTAGCCCTGCAGCGCGGCGGCCATCACGTCGCTGCCGAGCGCCATCTCGGCGTCGCGCATCCGTTCCAGCAGGCGCGTGAGCTTGACGATGCGGTCGTTGAGCGCGTCGTGCGTCTCCAGGTCACGGCGCACCTCGGCCAAGTCAAAGTCGCGCGGCATCAGCCCGACGTTCTCCTCCATCACGCCCACCGCCTTGCGGCAGAACGCCTCGGAGCCGTCGCCCATCTTGACCATCGTCTTCTTGGTGGTCGGCGACACCGGCACCAGCAGCGGCGCGGCCGCCGCCTGCAGCTGCGCGAACGCCTGATCGAGCTGCGCCCACTGCTCGGCGCTGAGGTGCGTGGAAACCAGATTCTGTGTCATGGGACGACTCCTCGTGTGTGTGGTGGTCCATTCCGCCGGCCCTCATGGCCGGCCCGCGCAGCCTGCCCACCGCGAGCGCGGCTGTCGGTCGGGCAAGCGCGTCCGGCCGGGTAGGAAAACCCCGCACCCCGGGGTCGGACGACGCCCGCCGAGACGTCGGCGCCGCGCAGAGCGTTGCCCACGCAACGGTGAGGCGTTACTCGCGCGCGTGCAGTGGCCCGGTCGCGGGCGCCGCACGGATCGCCTGCACGCGAGCACGCGCGCGCCCGCGCACTGGCATCGACGCGCCCTCGATCGGACAGTGGCGCGCCTGCGGGGGTGCATCGAGGCGCACTCGTGGGGGTTGCGGCGCGTTCTCGCCCGAGCGGCTCGACGCCGTCGCGCGAATACCCACCCGCCCGCGCACGAGCGTCCACCGCCCTCGAACGCACCCCGGGCGACGTCGTGCGGACCCGCCCGTGCCCGCACGCGAGCGCGCCCGCAGCGTCGCGCGGGCACCCCGGTGCCTGCCCGCGAGCCGCTCACCGCCCGCCGGGCCCCCGCGCGAAGTGCGCTGGCCCCCGCGCGGGCCCTCGCGTGCGAAGGCGCGGCGGGCCACTGGGCCCCGGTTCCGGGCTCGCGCGAGGACCCCGCCGAGCGATCGCCCCCATTCCGGTGGCCGCCCGCGAGCACCGCAGCACTCGCACGCGAGCATCGCTGCGCTAGCCGGACCCCTCCGCGCGCTCGATCACGACCGGTCGAGTGCTCGCGCGACCCGACGCCACCGCTCGCGCAATTCGGCCAGACACCTACGGGTAAATCCCGAAGGCCACCGCCAAGGCGCGCCTAGAGGTGGTCGTGATGTTCAGCGCGCGGAGGGAACGGCCGGCTCATCCCACGGATTCACGCGATTGGGTCGGCGGGTTGGACCGCCGACGTTGAGTGCTACAGCGTGCGAACTAGCCCGCGAAAGTAGGCCTGCGTCTCGGCATCACTGCAGTAAACAAAGCAGCCCTTGAGGCCCCGCGTCATCAGTGTCTTATATGTGTTTCGGATGATCCGGTCGGTGAGTTCGGACGTGCCCTCGGGGTCAGCCTGCATCCGGGTGGTGTATCCCCAGATAGACCTGTCCCTGCCCGAGCGGTTCTGGGGCGCAGAGACGAGCTGACCCTCCCGCATCAGCAGGTCGGGTCCGACGATCACGCCAACGTAGTCGAGCTCCAAGCCTTGGCACGTATGGATGCAGCCCACCTCGTCGATCGAGCTGGGAGTCATGATCCAGAGGCTCCCGTCGCGGTCGAGGTTCCAGCGTTTGGCGTAGCCGTGCTCGGGGAACTCGATATCGAAGGCATCCGGCCTGCGCCTACTTACCCAGTCCCAGCAGTAGCCGGCCACTACGCGTGCCCGGTTCTTAGCCTTGTTCTTCTCGGCGATGAGGGCGTGAAGTTCGACAGGCGAGTCGATCACGCGGAAGTCGAAATCGATTCCGTCGAAGGTGGAATTAGCGGTCTCCCGGATTCCGAGGTTGTGGTCGAGCCACGCGATGTAGCCGTCTGATCCGTTGCATCGGAACTGCGAGCGGAGCTCAAGCTCGCTGACCGCCGCGCCCAAGGTCGACGCCCAGCGTCGTAGCTCTGCGGAGTGTCCAATGTCCTTTAGGGTGACGACCTGATCGTCGTCGACGAAGAACACTGTGCAGTTCGCGCTAGTAATCAGTTCCTTGATCTGGTTCTCGCCGAGGTTGCCGTACAGACCCGACTTCTCGTTGAGCCGGTGGGCCTCGTCGACGACTAGAACGTCGAACGTGTTAGGAGGGGTGTTTATAAAGGCGCCTGATCCGGCGAAGAGGTTGGATATCTCGGTCTGCTTGAGCGTCCCGGTGAGCTTGGCCTTGTAAACGGCTCGAGGCGCTGCGTTCTTTGATACGTACTTCCCGACCAGCCCAAGCTTCGACAGCTCCACGAGCAGGTTGATCGCCACCACCGACTTTCCGGTTCCCGGTCCGCCTTTGATGATCAACACCTGCTTGCTCTCAGGGGAGGCTCGACGAGCAATGGCAATCGCGTTCTCAAACACGACCTTTTGGTCATCGACCAGCACGAACTCGCGGTTGCCCTTGATCATCTTGGCCAGGCTGTCGACCAGCATCTTCGACGGCCGGATGCGACCCTGCTCAATCTTGAAGAGCAGTTCGGCGTTGTCGCCTTTCTTGACATGCTGCTTGATGAACTCGCGCAGGCGCTTGCGTTCCGCCTCGCCCTTCAGGAACAGCGGCGCCTTCTCGATGTAGGGCGCGTAATGCGCGTTATCGATGACGTCGTCCGCGACGTAGTTGTGCAGGTAAGCGCAAGGTCGCAATGCGACCCCGCCGTCATAGACCGCTTCGTTGAAGCCCTCCAGCAGGGCGGCGTAGGACCACGCCTGGTAGGACGGATGGGCGCCTTCGCGCGGGCCCGTGCTGCCACCCCGACGCGCCAGGATGATGCAGTCCTTGTCGCTCAGAAATGATTCCGACCACTGCTTGAGCTCGACGATGATGACGTGCTCCACGTCGTCGTCCGAGCGACCGGACAAGAGGAAGTCGATGCGCTTGGAGGTCTGCGGTATGCCGAACTCGATGCCGACCCCCATGTCGTCGGGAAGGTCCTTGTCGCGCAGGACGTTCGCCATCTGGCCGAGCGAGTGCTGCCAAGAGCGGTACTCGGCATCCGTCGCGTAGCGCCCCGTCGACTTGAGGTATTCGGTGTGGACGATGTCCTCGATGACGCGGTCGGTCACGTCCTCGAGGAAGCGCAACTTGGTGTGCTGGTAGACGATCACGAAAGGCTCCCCCTGCCTGCCGTTTACAGCTCAGTGTACTTGGCGCTCTTTCCCTTCGATTTCTCAACCGGGTACTTCAGCGCGTTCTTCTGAAGCTTTCGATCAGCGGCGGTCGGCAGGTCAATCCCGAGCTTGTCGGAAAGGCGCACGAGGTAGAGGAGAACGTCCGCAAGCTCTTCAGCGACGTCCTCCCGCTTCTCTTCAGGAAGTGAGCGGCTCTGCTCGTCGGTGAGCCACTGGAAATGCTCGAGGATCTCGGCCGCTTCGACCGCCAGCGCCGTGGCTAGGTTCTTGGGGGAGTGGAACTGATCCCAGTCACGCTCAGCCGCGAATAGCCGGAGTGAGGCCTATAGGGAAGGAATGTCCGTCGGCATGGTTGTCGCCCGATTTGTCTGGCAGCATCGTAGTGCACTTGGCGAGCCCGGCAGATCGGTGCCCGCCTTGGCGGATGTTCGGCGGTGGCGAGATGCCGATTCAGGCCTTCCTGATGCGAGCAGCCGACAACGTGGCACAGGGGAGACATCGTGAAGCGCGTTCTGCTCTTGGTCGTTCTGGCGGCAACTTCCTGTACCCAAGCGTCTTCAGACCGCGCCGCCGCCCGCCCCGAACAGGCGGGCCAGCCCATGAACCCGGTTGCCACCGCAGCGCGCATCGCCGCCGTGCGTGCCAATGCGGCCGTCGGCAACCAGGCCGGGGTGAAGCGCGAGATGGAGGCCTTCCACGAAGACTTCCGCAAGTCGATCAAGCGCGCCGACCCGGGTCGGCGCGTCGATCGCGACGCGGCGCGCG
The DNA here is from genome assembly GCF_003586305.1 of Cognatilysobacter tabacisoli. Lineage (GTDB taxonomy): Bacteria > Pseudomonadota > Gammaproteobacteria > Xanthomonadales > Xanthomonadaceae > Cognatilysobacter_A > Cognatilysobacter_A tabacisoli. Next base: position 249,624 of record NZ_QXJI01000004.1, read on the forward strand.
CCGCGGCCCGCTCGATCGACGGCGTGCGGTCGGTGGTCTGGGTCGACCACGAGAACCTGCTGGCCATCGTCGAGGCCAACGAGCTGCGCAGCCAGGCCACCATCGATTCGATCTGCATGGCGCTCGAGCCGCTTGGCGACACCCTCGGGGTCGTCGTCAACCTGCAAAGCGGCGCGGCCCGCACCGGCGACGAGCTGGAGGTGCTCAGCCGCAACTGTCAGCTTGCACCCGGCGATCGGGCGATGCTGCAGCGGAACCGGCAGATCGACGTGATCGCGCCCGAGGTGAGGAGGCAGCACCGCGCGAATCAGCGCGACAGCGGCGATCAGGCCAGCGCTGACGCGGCGATCGACGTCCTGAAAGACAGCACGCCGGAGATGTAGTTCTGCCGCGGTTGTGCGGGCGAATGTTCACGCCATTTCCACGCAAATCGCCCCCGTTCCGCGACGAGACAGCTTGAGTTGGCAATCCTGCTTGCGTCACCACCGAAGCAGGAGGTCGTAATGTCCACCGACACCAAGACGCCGTTCGATCACGTGAACGACACGCTGACGCAGCTCAAGGAGATGCGTCACTACTCGAAGAACAACGTCGAGCGGCTGACCACGCAGTGGCTGCTGTTCGACAGCGAGCTGAAGAAGCTCAAGCAGGCCGAGCGCATCGAGGACCTGATGGTCCGCGCCGGCGAGCTGCACGAGGCGATCGAGGCGGAGATCACCGAGCTCGAGGAGCTGGCGGTCAAGCTGCAGCCGGCCGGCGACGACGGCGAGGGCGGCGGCACGATGCACTGATCCGCCGGCGTCCCATGCACCAGCGAGAAGGCCCCGGAAACGGGGCCTTTTCGTTGCAGCGGTTCTGGGTCGGGATGCGAGCGCGCACGGACCGGGCATTCGACCCCGCCATCCGGCACCGCCTGGGGTCGCCCCCAAGGGTGCCGTCGGTGGCCGCTGCCGCGCGTCAGCGGGTCTGCAGCGACACGTCGTCCAGCAGGAACGACGTGGCCACCTGCGCGCCCTCGACGCCCTCGAAGTACACGCGCACGGTCTGGCCGCGGTACGCCGACACGTCGAAGCTGCGCTGCACGTAGGTGCTGCCCTTGTCGAGGTTGGAGTACGTGCCCAGCGTGGCGATCACCGCGTTGCTGCCGTTGCGCAGCTGCACCTTGACCGTGTCGAAGGCCGTGGTCGTGGTGGTCTCGGCGCTGGCGACGCGCAGCCAGAAGCCCAGCGTGGCGCTGGTCGCTGCGGCCGGGATCGCCACCGACTGGTACACGAACTCGGTGTTGGCACTGCCGTAGCCGTTGAGCCACGCCTTCCACGTGCCGGTGCGGGCGGCATACGTGGTGTTCTTGGTGATCACCCCGTTGCTGGCGGTCCAGCCGGTCTTGCCGGCCTCGAAGCCGCCGTTGGTCAGCCGCTCCACCGCCGGCGCGGTGTTGGTGACCGTGAACGCCGCGGCGGCCGACGTGGCGCTGTTGCCGGCGGCGTCGAACGCGCGTGCGGTCAGGCTGTGGCTGCCGTCGGCGACGGTGGTGGAGTCGAACGCGATCGCGTACGGCGCCGCGGCGTCGGAACCGCGCAGCACGCCGTCGACGTAGAAGTCGACCAGCGTCACGCCGACGTTGTCCGACGCGCTGGCCGACAGGGTGATGCTGCCGCTGCCGCCGGCGGTGCTGGCGCTGACCGTCGGCGCGACGGTGTCGGCCGGGGCGGCGTTGTCGACGGTGAACGCCACGCCGGCGGAGGTCGCGCTGTTGCCGGCGGCGTCGAACGCGCGGGCCGTCAGGCTGTGGCTGCCGTTGGCGACGGTGGTCGAATCGAACGCAATGGCGTACGGGGCGGTGGTGTCGCTGCCCACCAGCGCGCCGTCGACGAGGAACTCAACCCGGGTCACGCCGACGTTGTCGCTGGCGGTCGCCGCCAGCGTGACCGTGCCGCTGGTGCCGGACGTGCTGGCGCTGACGGTGGGCGCGACGGTATCGGCCGGGGCGCTGCCCTGGCTGACCCACACCGGCGCCGACCACAGGCGCAGCCCGTTGGCCTGGGTGACCAGCGCGTAGAAGAAGTGCTCGCCGTTGGCCGGGGTGAAGGTGTGGGTGGTGCTGCCCTCGGCCAGCTGCGCCACGGTGCCGTTGCGGCCGGGCACGCCGGCGAAGAACTGCACGCGCTGCACGGTCTGTCCGGTGGTGCTGGCGAAGTTGGCGGTCAGGGTCAGCGGGCCGCTGTTGGCGAAGCTCTCGCCCATCACGCGCCCGTTGCCGGTCAGCACCAGCTGGCCGGACTTGTCCTCGGTCGCGAACACGCGGCGCGCGCGCAGGGCGTCGGTGAACGTGGTGGTGTCGAGCGCGGCGCTGTCGGGCAGAAGCACGCCGGTGCGGTTGGTGAACGACAGGCCCCAGTTGGCGCAGTGGTTGTCCTGGTTGGTCGACGGCGCGACCTTGTAGCCGGCCTCCAGCAGTTTGTTCCAGGCGCCGACGTAGCTGCTGCGGCTGGTTTCGGTCTCGGTGGTGTTGGTCGAGAACGCGGAGCTGTTGAGCACCTCGGTCATCACCATCACGTCGGCGCCGTTGGCGTCGAAGCCCAGCGGCACGCCGCCGACGAGGAACTGGCCGGTGGTGGCCGGGTGGTTGAACTGGCCGATCCAGCCGCGCGCCTTCATCGTCGCGTACAGGGCCGGGTAATCGCTCTTGGGCGTGTCGACCTCGCCGATCAGCTGGCCGGAGCTGTTGTATTCCCAGTTCGGCAGCGCGTCGGCATTGACGATGTTCAGGTGGCCGCCGTTGCTGATGACGCCCCACTCCAGGCCATACAGCGCCATGAAGGACGGGTGTGCGGCGCGGTAGTCGGCGGCGGCCTGCAGGCCGCTGTCGAACAGGGCGATGGCGGTGGCGGGACTGGCCGACGTCGCGGTGCTCGTCGAGCCGTCGTACATGTGGTTGTGCTCGGAGTTGAGCAGGAAGTCGCCGCCGGCTTGGGTGCGCATCGTGGCGTAGGCGTCGGTGGGGCCGAACGCGCCGTTCTGCGGGCCCTGCGAACTGGTGCAGGTGGCCAGGTCGCCGCCGCCGTCGCTGTGGTTCGTCTGGGCGTGGAAGTTGCCGTAGTAGATCGTGTACGGCAGGCCCGAACCGGACGCGATCGCCTGCGTGCTGAGGCTGCTGTCAGCGGTGGTGCTCGGCCCGGCGTCGCGCTGGCGGGCCGTGCGCAGCGGCGCCATGGCGCGGCCGTTGGCCGGACGGACGTCGCCGACCATCACGTCGTAGTCCTGTTCGATCACTTCGTCGGCGAAGGCGGCCATCGACACGGCGATGCGCTCGCGCTCCGGTCGCGCCGCGTCCTCGGCCTGGTCCATCGCCGGCACGGCGCGCAGCCGCAGGGTGTAGTAGCCGGCTGGCAGTCGCTGGCCACGCTCGTCGCGGCCGTCCCACGCCAGCTCCACACGGCCGCGCGGGCCGTCGAGTGTGCGGATGCCCTGCCACTGCCGCACCACGCGGCCGTCGGGCGCGATCGCCTCGAGCGTCCACGCACCGGCCACGGCGCCGTTCGCGTACGGATAGGTGAAGTCCAGCCGGACCGGATACTGCCCGCCGCGCGCGCGGAACGGCGCGTCGAGCGTGGCGCCGAACTCGGCGTGGTCGGGATGGGCCAGGTCACTGGCGACCACGGAACCGCACAGCAACATCAGCGCGGCGGCAAGCGCGCGCCGGCGCAGGGCAATCGACGTCATGGAATGGATGCTCCCCAAGGAATCGCATCCATGCGACGTAGTCCTGCCGCGATGGTGCCGAAGCGTCGCGACAATTGCATGACGCGCTGCGACGCCGCGGGCGCGGGCCTGCCGCGGGGCAAGCCGGGGGCCGCAGCCCAGGCTGCGGCAACGCCTCCGGCCCGCATCGCGTGCCGGGGACATCGCACCGTGCGGGGGCAAGCCGGTGGCCCTGCGTTGACGCGCACCGGGCTGGTGCCGAAGATGCCTCCACCGGCCCGAGGACGAGGGCCGCGCAGTCGACAACGGAGGTCCACTGATGCCCGGCACCACCTTCCTGCACGCCCTCTCGATCGCCGCGCTCCTCGCGCTGCCCGCGTGCACCCCCGCCAGCCCGCCCACCAAGGACGACCCCATGAGCCGAGCGCCCGCGCCCGCCGACAAGTTCAACCTGCAGCCGGTCAAGGAGTGGCCGCTGACGTTCGATTCGCATTCGTTTGGCGTCTACACCTACGACACGTACGGGGTCGAGGTGGTCTACGCCGGTCGGATCCAGCTTCAGGAGTCCGACACCGAGCTGCAGCGCTCGTCGGCCAGCTATGGACCTGATTATCGGAGCGCTTGGGGCAGCGGGCACATCGACATCCGCAACTTTCCGCCGCCGGCGGAAGTGAAGTGGCGTTCCAAGGACGGCACACCGCACCAGGCGCGGATCGACATCGCCGAGATCTTCCGTGACGAGGTGGTTCGTCACAACGTGGCGCGCGACGAAATGAGCGACGTGCCTCACGGCGAGTATCGGTTTGATCCGCATGTCGCGTTGGAGATCAACGACCGAACGCTTCGTGTGTACATGCAGGCATTCGTGCCGACGAAGCACCTACAGATTCCAGGCAACCGCTATAGCGGCTCACGGGATGAGCCTGTGCTGGTGAAGACCTACAACTACTGAGACAAGGAGTGTCGCCATGGGTGGAACCCTAGCGGGCGGAGCCTCGCGCCCGGTCACGGAACACGAGCTGGTCGAGTACGGAGCGATGCAGGCACTGCAGGCGCGGCAGCGCGTCCCGCTGCTGCAGCCCAAGAATGATCCAAACGCGCACGTGTTCGCCGCGCTCTTCGACGGCACCGGACAGGATCTCGGCGACCCCAAGCAACTTCCCACAAACGTCGGCCACCTCGCTCGCCAACTTCAGTCGCTTTCGGAAGACCCCGGCCGCCGCGTCCGCTTTACCTACGTGGAAGGGATTGGCACCCAGTCGAATCCAATCGGTCGTGCGTGGGACGGAGCCGTCGCGCACTCGTGGGACGAGAAGATCGAGAAGGCTTACGTCCAGATGGCGCGCGACGTCGCCCGCTGGAAACAGGCCAACCCCGAGGCGGAGGTCAGGGTGATGTCGGTCGGGTATAGCCGCGGCGCCGTCTTGGCACCGGGCTTCGCCCGGCTGGTTGACCGCTACGGCATTGCCGATCCCGACGGCCTCACCTTCGGCCGCGACGAACACGGCAACATCACCGTCGAATCGCCGCGCCCGCCGCTGATCGCACCCGGTCAGGTCGCGCAGACGCTGGCGCTGATGGACCCGGTCGGCACCAACCTGCCGCGCAACTACGACGCCCGGCCGCCGGCGTCGGTGCTGGCGACGTTCTCGCTGCTGGCCGGCGACGAGAACCGCGAGTTGTTCCCGCACTTGGCCATCGCCGACCTCGAGCTGTCGGCCGACCGCCGCCACCTCGGCGCTGTGGTCGCGGGCGGCCACTCCAACGTCGGCGGCGGCAACCGCGAGGCGGGGCTGGAGACGCTGGCGTTCAACGCGATGGCCGACTTCCTCAACGCGCAGGTCGAGCGGCCGCTGGTCGCGTACCGCGCGCCGCCGGCCGAGCGGGCGCAGTACACCGTGTTCCAGGCCGACGGCGCGACCGCGGTGTTCGGCCTGCGCGTCGACCGCGACGGCCAGCGCAACGTGCGCGAGGAGCTGGCCAACTGCGTGATCGTGAACCCGTGCCGCGACGCCGAGCCGGTCGACGCGGCGCTGGCGTCGCGCTTCGCGTGGCGGCCGGTGACGCCGGGCTGGACGGTGCCGACGCTCGATCAGCTGCGCGCGCCCGGGCTGACCGCGGCGCTGCCGCCGGAGCATCCGTCCGCGGGCACGCTTCGGCACGCCGCGGCGCCGTCGCCCGCCGATCCGTCGCACCCGGACCACGCGATGCTCGAGCAGATCCGCCACGGCGTGCGCGGGCTCGACGCGCAGGCCGGCAAGCCGTTCGACGAGGCCAGCGAGCGGCTCAGCCGCCACCTGCTGGCCGCCAGCAAGGACGGCCGCGACCTGTACCCCGACCGCGGCGGGGCGCCGCTGGACGCGGTCGCGCTGCGCCGCGTCGATCACGTCGTGGTCGGCACCGACGGGCGCTTCGCGTTCGCGGTCGAAGGCCGGCTCGACGACCCGGCCCACCGCCGCGCCGCCGTGCTGCTGGCCGATGCCTTGAAGACCCCGCTGGAGCGCGCCGACGCGCGGCTCGATGACGCCAACCGCGCGCTCGCGCAGGAGCTGGGGCGCGCGCCGACGCAGGTGCAGGCCGAAGAGCGCGTGCGCGAACCGGTGCACGCGGCGCCGGTGCGCTAGGGGTCGGCCCTGGCGCGTGCTCTGGATGCCAAGGCACTCGCAGTGGACGTGGTCCTGGGGTTTGCTCCTTCCCCCGCTGGCGGGGGAAGGCCGGGATGGGGGCGCACGGTGCCGACGTTCGCCGCGAGGGTCGCCCCCACCCCAACCCTCCCCCGCAGGCGGGGGAGGGAGTCGAAAGCGCGGCTCCGGGATGTCTCGCGGCCTTGCCAGCGGGGCCTTCTGTTCAAGGCTGGCGAGTCACGAGAAGGCCCCGGAAACGGGGCCTTCTGTTTGGATCCGATGCGTGTCGCGCGCGTCAGCCGCCCGAACGCTCGCGTTCGATCGCGCGCCAGCCGATGTCGTGGCGGTGGAACTCGCCGTGCCACGAGATGCCGGCGACTTCCGAGTACGCCTTGCGCTGCGCGTCCTCGACGGTGTCGCCGAGCGCGCACACGCACAGCACGCGGCCGCCGCTGGTGACGACCTGGCCGTCGACCAGCGCGGTGCCGGCGTGGAACACCTTGGTGTCGGCCACGTCGGGCACGTCCCACTCGCTGATCGCATCGCCCAGCCGCGGCGTGCCCGGGTAGTTCTCGGCGGCCATCACCACGCCGAGGCTCGGGCGCGGGTCCCACTGCGCCTGCACGCTGTCGAGCCGGCCGTCGATCGCGGCCTCGACCAGCTCGAGCAGGTCGGACTGCAGCCGCAGCATCACCGGCTGGGTCTCCGGGTCGCCGAAGCGCACGTTGTACTCGATGACCTTCGGCGCGCCGGCCTTGTCGATCATCAGGCCCGCGTAGAGGAAGCCGGTGAACGGCACGCCGTCGGCGATCATGCCGCGCACGGTCGGCTCGACGACCTCGCGCATGACCCGCGCGTGCACCTCGGGCGTGACCACCGGCGCCGGCGAGTACGCGCCCATGCCGCCGGTGTTCGGGCCGGTGTCGCCATCGCCGACGCGCTTGTGGTCCTGGCTGGTCGCCATCGGCAGCGCGGTGGTGCCGTCGACCATCGAGATGAAGCTGGCCTCCTCGCCGTCGAGGAACTCCTCGATCACCACGCGCGCGCCGGCGGCGCCGAACGCGTAACCGCCGAGCATGTCGGTGACCGCGGCCTCGGCCTCGGCCAGCGTCATCGCGACGATCACGCCCTTGCCGGCGGCCAGGCCGTCGGCCTTGATCACGATCGGCGCGCCCTTGAGCTTGATGTACTCCAGCGCCTCGTCGACGTGGGTGTGCACGGCGTAGTGCGCGGTCGGGATGCCGTGGCGGGCCAGGAAGTCCTTCGCGTAGGCCTTGCTGCCCTCGAGCTGCGCCGCGGCCGCGGTCGGCCCGAACACGCGCTGGCCGGCGGCGCGGAAGCGGTCGACGACGCCGGCCACCAGCGGCACCTCGGGCCCGACCACGGTCACCGCGACGCCTTCGCGCTGCGCGAGCGCGAGCAGGCCGTCGAGGTCGTCGGCCTTGACCGCGACGTTGCGGCACTTGGCCTCGGTCGCGGTGCCGGCGTTGCCCGGCGCGACCAGCACGTCGGTCACGCGCGGCGACTGCGCGAGCTTCCAGGCCAGCGCATGTTCGCGACCGCCGGAACCGATGACGAGGACTTTCATGGCAGGGAATCCTGGTGAGTTGCGCGCTTGCGGCGAGGCATCGTGTGGCTCGGGTCAGTGCCTGAAGTGGCGCACGCCGGTGAACACCATCGCCAGGCCGTGCTCGTCCGCGGCGGCGATGACCTCGGCGTCGCGCATCGAACCGCCCGGCTGGATCACCGCCTTGATGCCGGCGGCGGCGGCGGCGTCGATGCCGTCGCGGAACGGGAAGAACGCGTCCGACGCCATCACCGAGCCCGGCACCACCAGCCCGGCTTCGTCGGCCTTGAGGCCGGCGATCTTGGCCGACACGACGCGGCTCATCTGCCCGGCGCCGATGCCGATCGTGCGCTGGTCACGTGCGTAGACGATCGCGTTGGACTTGACGTACTTGGCCACGCGCCAGGCGAACAGCAGGTCGTCCATCTGCTTGTCGGTCGGGGCGATCTTCGTGACGACTTTGAGCTCGTCGCGGCCGACCTCGCGGATGTCGCTGGTCTGCATCAGCAGGCCCGAGCCGACGCGCTTGACGTCCATGTTGTTGCGGCCGTCGCCGTGCGGGATCTTCAGCACGCGGACGTTGGCCTTCTTGGTGCAGTAATCGAGCGCGCCTTGCTCGTAGTCGGGCGCGATCAGTACCTCGACGAACTGGCGGTCGAGGATGGCCTTGGCGGTGGCGGCGTCGAGCGTCGTGTTGAACGCGAGGATGCCGCCGAACGCGCTGGTCGGGTCGGTCGCGTAGGCCAGCTCGTAGGCGTCGCCGCACGACACGCCCTGGGCCACGCCGCACGGGTTGGCGTGCTTGACGATGACGCAGGCCGGCTGCTCGAACTGGCGCACGCACTCCCACGCCGCGTCGGCGTCGGCCAGGTTGTTGAAGCTCAGCTCCTTGCCCTGCAGCTGGGTGAACGTCGCCAGCGTGCCGGGCACCGGCCACAGGTCGCGGTAGAACGCGCCGTGCTGGTGCGGGTTCTCGCCGTAGCGCAGGTCCATGACCTTGACGAAGTTGCTGTTGCTCTGCGCCGGGAACAGCTGCGGCGTGCCGGCGTCGTCGAGCCCCGAGAGGTAGTTGCTGATGCACGCGTCGTAGAACGCGACGCTGTTGAACGCGGCCACCGCGAGCGCGAAGCGGGTCTTGGCCGACAGCGCGCCGTCGTTGGCCTCGAGCTCGGCCAGCAGGCCGGCGTACTGCGACGGGTCGGTGGCGACGGCGACGCGGGCGAAGTTCTTCGCCGCCGAGCGCAGCATCGCCGGGCCGCCGATGTCGATGTTCTCGATGATCTCGTCGAACGTGCTGGCCGGGTTCGCCGACACCTGCGCGAACGGGTACAGGTTCAGCACCAGCAGGTCGATCCTGCCGATGCCGTGCGCAGCCATCACCGCGTCGTCGACGCCGGCGCGGCCGAGCAGGCCGCCGTGCACGATCGGGTGCAGGGTCTTGACCCGGCCGTCCATCATTTCCGGGAAGCCGGTGACGTCGCTGACGTCGCGCACCGGCAGGCCGGCGTCGCGGATCGCTTTCGCGGTGCCGCCGGTCGACAGCAGCGCCACGCCGCGCGCGGACAGCGCCCGGGCCAGGTCGATCAGGCCGGTCTTGTCGGAGACGGACAGCAGCGCGGTGCGGATCGGTACGGCCGTGTCGGGCGAGGCGTCGGCGGTCATGCGGGCGAGGGCGGGCAGCGAGGGAGCCGCGAATTATAGCGGCGGCCCCGGGCGCGGGCCTGGCGCTGCAAACGTCGTCAGTCGCATCGCACGCCCGCAGGGCGGGCGCGGCGCGGCTCAGCCCAGGCCGTAGTCGCGCAGCTTCTTGCGCAGCGTCGCGCGGTGGATGCCGAGCATCGCCGCGGCGCGGCTCTGGTTGCCGTCGCAGTGCTCGAGCACTTCGGCGAACAGCGGGATCTCGAGTTCGCGCAGCGCGATCTCGTAGAGGTTCTCGGTGCCGCAGCCGTTGAGGTCGCCGAGGTAGCGGCGGATCGACGTGGCCACGTGGTCGCGCAGCGGTACCCGCGGACCGGGGCGGGCGGAGTCGGTGCGGTCGGCGGCTGCGTTCAAATCGGTCCCCTGCGGTGCACCGTCGTCGGCTCGACCGGACGACGGGAGCGGGAGTCTAGCGCGCGTCCGTCGCGCGGAACAACGCGACCTCGGTCCAGTTGCGTCGCATGCGGCCGCGTGCCGACGGGCGGCAGTGCGACTGACGCATTCAGCGGGCTGAAGCGGTCATTCGAACTCGAACGAGAACGCCACGATGTTCGGCGCCGGTTCGATCACGTCGAACTCGACCAGCGCGCTCTGTCCCGGCGCGAGCACGTCGGTGGGTGCGTGGCCGCGGCGGTATTCGGTCGGCGCGAACGCGCGCGCGCCCGCTTCGCGGCCGTCGACGTCGGACAGGCTCAGCCGCAGCGTCGGCCACGGCTGCGCCCAGCGCGCGTCGTTGCGGAAGCTCGCGCTCACCCGCAGCACGCCGACGGCGCCGGGTTTGGGCTGCACGCTGCGGTCGAGCAGCGCGAACGCGGCCGGCTCGCGCCACGCGGGCAGGTCGCAGCGCAGCACCGCGCACACGCCGGTCAGCAGCGGGCGCCAGCGCGCCTGGGTGGCGAGTTCGTCGCGCTGCGCGAGCAGCAGCTGCAGCGGCAGCAGCGCGGCGAGCACGCCGAGCACGATCCACTCGCGCCGCTGCGTGCGGCGCGCGGCGGGCACCGGCGCGTCGCCGCGGACGAAGCTGGGCGCGGCGCGGCCGCGCGGGGCCGACGCGCGCTTCGCGGCTGGTGCCGGAGTCGCGATGGCTGCGGATGGGGTTGCGGTTTCGCTCGCCGGGGCGGGCGGAGAGTCGGCCTGCGGCGCGATGCCCGCGTCGGTCGCGGCAGGTGCGGCGGATGCGACGGCCGCGTCGGGATCTGGCGCTCGCGCGCCGCCGTCAGCGGCGGCGGCATCGGTCGAGGGCTGCGCCACGTTCGCGTCGTCGCCGTCCATCGCGTTCTCGGCCGCGGTCTCGTGCGGTCCGTCGAGCAGGCCGCCGCAGCGCGGGCAGCGCGGCTCGTCGCCGTCGCCGGGCGCGGTGGGCGCGGTCAGGAAGCCGCAGTGCGGGCAGGTCACGAGCATCGACCGGAGTGTACGGCGCGCGCGCCCGGCCCCGTCGACCGGACGCGGCGCGGCGCAGTGCGCGCGGTCGCAGATCGCGCCGGTCGCCGATCGATCGCGTGCCGCACGCGCGCGCTCAGCGGCGGCGCACGCCGGTGACGCGCATCCAGTCGTCGAGCCGGTCGGCGCGCAGGTCGTCGAAATGCGCCGCGTACGCGGCGATCACCTCGTCCTCCTGCCCGGCGAGGATGCCGGACATCGCCAGCACGCCGCCGGGTGCGACGCGCGCGGTGATCGTGTCGGCCAGTGCGACCAGCGCGGAGGCGAGGATGTTCGCGACCACGACCGGGTAGGTCGCGGCCGGCTCGTCGTCGGGCAGGTACACCTCGAGGCGGTCGTCGACGCCGTTGCGCTGCGCGTTGTCCCGCGTCGCGGTGACCGCCTGCGGGTCGTTGTCGACGCCGATCGCTTGCGCAGCGCCGAGCTTCAGCGCGGCGAGTGCGAGGATGCCGCTGCCGCAGCCGAAGTCGAGCACGCGCGCGTCGCGCAGCGCGCCGGCGTCGGCCAGGCCGTCAAGCCACTGCAGGCACAGCGCGGTGGTCGGGTGCGTGCCCGAACCGAACGCCAGCCCCGGGTCGAGCCGCACCACCGCCGCGTCGGCCGCGTCGGCGCCGTCGGGCAGGTCGTGGTTCCACGGCACGATCCAGGTGCGCCGGCCGAACTGCAGCGGCACGTACTGGTCCATCCACGCGCGCTCCCAGTCCTGGTCGGCGACGTCGCGGAACTCGGCGCGCGACCAGTCGAGGCCCGCGTCGGCGGCGCTCAACGCATGCAGCAGCAGCTCGCGCGGCGTTTCGGCCGGGAACAGCGCGGTCAGCACCATCTCGCCCCACAGCGGCTGCTCGCCGACGCCGGGCTCGAAGATCGCCTGCTCGTCGGGCGCGTCGGCGTGCGCGTCGGCCAGCGTGACCGCGAGCGCGCCGACGTCCTCCAGCGCGCGCTCGTAGCGCGGCTGCTGGAGTTCGGTGCAGGGCAGGGTGAGTTCGAGGAAGGGCATGGGTCATGCTTCCTCGAAGTAATCCGAATCGATACGCTTGACGACGTAGCTCGCAACCGGCGAAACGCCGACATTGTGGTCGATCATGAGACGCGTGATTTGGCGACCATCCAGCAAGACCACCCGCGGATCGATGCGCGTCACATAGTCCGTCGCTTCTGCCGAGAACGACGAAGTTGTCATGAACACGCCTTTACGAGCTCGCTGCCCCTGCAGTGCGCCGACGAATTTCTGAATGTCGGGCCTGCCCACATTGCCTTGCCATCGTTTGGCTTGGATATAGATCGCGTCGAGCCCCAAGCGGTCCTCTTTAATAATTCCGTCGATCCCGCCGTCGCCGCTCTTCCCTATGCGTCGCCCCGCGTCTTCTAGGGAGCCGCCATAACCCATGGCGACGAGGAGCTCGACGACGACACGCTCGAAGAACTCCGGGGATCCGGCGAGCAATCTGGACAGCAGTTCAGACGCCAACTCGTCCGTAATCGACGCGTGCGCGGACTCAAGAATTTCATCAGGAGTGCGTGAGTCTGCCGCCATAGGTTCCGCGGCAGAGATAGTCGCTTCTCCCCCCTGTGCTGCGCCCCCCTTGAGGTAAAAGGCTCTGAATTCGGGAAACCTGGACAGGTACTCAAGATCGATCTTGTGAGGCGCCTCCGCCAACACCTGCTGACCACGAGAAGTGATGAAGAACTGCCCGCGCTTCGGCTTCTCGAGCAGGCCAGCGTTCTTGAGATAAAAGCTCGCCCATCCGGCCCTATTGCGAAGCGTGGTCTGCTGACCGCTGGGGAGGCGTGCCTGTCTGTCCTCGTCGGAGAGGCCAAACTCGCTCGCGAGAAGTGCCTCCGCCTGTGCGAGCGTTTGGGCCCGCTTTTCACCGGCAAGGCGGAGTAGGGGCAGGAGCAGGGTTTGGTAGTCGGGAACGGCCATGGGGTGCTCGCAGAATCAGACGATCGACAGCGCCTTTTCCTTCTGTTCCTTCAGCCGCTTTTCCAGGTAGTGGATGTTCATTCCGCCCTGGGCGAAGCCGGCGTCGGACAGGATGCGCTGCTGCAGCGGCACGTTGGTCTTGATGCCGTCGACGACCATCTCGCTCAGCGCCACGCGCATGCGCGCGATCGCGGTCTCGCGGTCGCGGCCGTGGACGATCAGCTTGCCGATCATCGAGTCGTAGTTCGGCGGCACGCGATAGCCCTCGTAGATGTGGCTGTCGACGCGCACGCCGGGGCCGCCGGGCGCGTGGAAGTGCGCGATCAGGCCGGGGCACGGCATGAACGTCTCCGGGTCCTCGGCGTTGATGCGGCATTCGATCGCGTGGCCGTCGAGGACGACGTCCGACTGCTTGATCGTCAGCTTGTGGCCGGCGGCGATCAGCAACTGCTCGCGGACCAGGTCGATGCCGGTGACCATTTCGGTGACCGGGTGCTCGACCTGGATGCGGGTGTTCATTTCGATGAAGTAGAAGCGGCCGTTCTCGTACAGGAACTCGAACGTGCCGGCGCCGCGGTAGCCGATGCGGATGCAGGCCTCGGTGCAGACCTTGCCGATCTGCGCGCGCTGTTCGGGCGTGATGCCCGGCGCCGGCGCTTCCTCGACGACCTTCTGGTGGCGGCGCTGCATCGAGCAGTCGCGCTCGCCGAGGTGGATCGCGTTGCCCTGGCCGTCGGCGAGCACCTGGATCTCGACGTGGCGCGGGTTCTCGAGGAACTTCTCCATGTAGACCATGTCGTTGCCGAAGGCCGCCTTGGCCTCGGACTTGGTCGTCAGGATCGCGTTGTTGAGGTGCGCCTCGGTGTGGACCACGCGCATGCCGCGGCCACCGCCGCCGCCGGCGGCCTTGACGATCACCGGGTAGCCGATCTCGCGCGCGATCTTGACGTTGGTCGCCGCGTCGTCGCCGAGCGGGCCGCCGCTGCCGGGCACGCACGGCACGCCGGCCTCCTTCATCGCGCGGATCGCCTCGACCTTGTCGCCCATCAGCCGGATGGTGTCGGCCTTCGGGCCGATGAACACGAAGCCGGACTGCTCGACGCGCTCGGCGAAGTCGGCGTTCTCGCTGAGGAAGCCGTAGCCGGGGTGGATCGCCTGCGCGTCGGTGACCTCGGCGGCGGCGATGATCTGCGCCATGTTGAGGTAGCTGTCGGTCGACGGCGCCGGGCCGATGCAGACCGACTCGTCGGCCATCGCGACGTGCTTGAGGTTGCGGTCGACGGTGGAGTGCACCGCGACCGTGCGGATGCCCAGCGCGTGGCACGCGCGCAGGATGCGCAGCGCGATCTCACCGCGGTTGGCGATTACGACTTTGTCGAGCATGAAGAGTTTCCATTGAGCTGAGGCGCCTGAAACGTCCGGCCGATCGGCCTGCAGGCCGATCGGCGTTCGCGGGCCCGCGGCATGCCGCGGGACAGCCCCCGCTTACCCAATCACGAACAGCGGCTGGTCGAACTCGATCGGCTGGCCGTTCTCGACCATCACCTTGAGCACGGTGCCGGACACGTCGGCCTCGATCGGGTTGAACATCTTCATCGCCTCGATGATGCCGAGGGTCTCGCCGGCCTTGACCGCCTGGCCGACGCTGACGAACGCCGGCTTGTCCGGCGAGGCCGACGCGTAGAACGTGCCGACCATCGGCGCGCGCACGACGTGGCCGTCGGGCAGGTCGTGCGCCGGCTTGGCGTGGCCGCCGGTCGCCGCCTCGGTCGGGCCCTGCATCGGCATCACCGGCGCGGCCGGCGCCGCGGGCGCCGGGTGGTAGGCCGGGGCCGCGGCGGCCACGGCGACGCCGCGCGGGGTGCGCGCCAGGCGGACCGACTCCTCGCCCTCCTTGATCTCGATTTCGGCGAGGTTGGATTCCTCGAGCAGGTCGATCAGCTTCTTGATTTTGCGCAGGTCCATCGAACGGGCCTCTGGGTCGGGCGCCCCGGCGACCGGGGCGGGAAGATCGGGAAAGGGGTCAGCCCGCCGGCGCCGCCGCGAGGCGTGCCAGCGCGGCGTCGAGGGCGTAGCGGTAGCTGTCGGCGCCGAAGCCGCAGACCACGCCGACGGCGAGGTCGCTGACGTAGCTGGCGTGGCGGAACGGCTCGCGGGCGTGCGGGTTCGACAGGTGGACTTCGACGAACGGCACCGCGACCGCGGCCAGCGCGTCGCGGATCGCCACGCTGGTGTGGGTGAACGCGGCCGGGTTGATCACGATGAAGGCGGTGCCGTCGGTGCGCGCGGCCTGGATGCGGTCGACCAGCACGTGCTCGGCGTTTGACTGCAGGCTGTCGTAGATGTGACCGGCGGCCTCGGTGCGGGCGCGCAGGTCGGCGTCGATCTGCGCCAGCGTGGTGTGGCCGTAGACCCCCGGCTCGCGCGTGCCGAGCAGGTTGAGGTTGGGGCCGTGCAGGACCAGCAGCTGCGCCATTCGGGACCGGGACCGGCGACCCGGGTTCGGGTCGAAAGGCCGGCAGTGTGCGTGACGGGTCGCAGGGTGTCCAGACGTTCGGCGCCATATCGCCGAACTTGTCGCGATTTAAGCAGTTGTTTGAGTGGCGGCTCTAAACCCGCGTCAGCGCTGTGCCCAGCCGTCGATTTCGCCGCGCGCGAACGGCCCCAGGCGCTGTTTCAGCAGGCGCCCGTCGGCGTCGACCAGCACGCTGTACGGCAGCACGCCGTTGCGGTTGCCGAGCTGCACGCTGCTGTCGCGCGGGCCGGCGGTGTCGAGCGCGATCGGGTAGGCGACCGGCACCTGCTGCAGGAATGCGCGCACCGCGTCGGCGTCGTCGAGCGCGATGCCGACCACTTGCGTGCCGTCGGCGCCCTGCGCCTTGGCGTAGCGGTCGAGCTCGGGCATCTCCTCGATGCACGGGCCGCACCAGCTGGCCCAGAAGTTGATCAGCAGCGGCTTGCCGTCGTTGCGCGGCAGTTCGACGACGTTGCCGTCGAGACCGCGCAGTCTCAGCAGCGGTATCGGTTCGCCGCGACTGGCGACCGGCAGGTCGGCCGGTGGCGCCGGCTGGGTGGCCGCGCCGACGGCCTGCAGCGCGCGCTGCCCGGCCTCGGTGCGCCACAGCGGGCCGGGCCGCTGCACCAGCACGCCGGCGACCACGCCGAGCACCGCGGCCGCCAGCGCGACCGCCAGCACCTTGCCGTTGCCCGGCATCAGCGCGCCGCCACCGGCGCGGTCGACGCGGCGGCGGCCTCGGCCAGCGCGTCGCGCGCGACCTCGGGGGTCAGCACCGTCGGCAGCACCCGGCCTTCGCCACCGCCGGCCGGAAACACCACGTAGAGCGGCACGCCGACGGCCTTGTAGCGCTGCAGGAACGCGGTCAGTTCGGGCTCGACGTTGGTCCAGTCCCCTTCCATGTAGACCGCATTGGCGGCCTCGAGCGCGTCGCGGAAGCCGTCGCGGGCGAACACCGCCTTCTCGTTGGCCTTGCAGGTCACGCACCAGTCGGCGGTGACGTTGACGAACACCACGCGCCCGCTGGCGCGCAGGTCGGCCAGGCGCTGTTCGGAGAACGCGACCTTGGCGAAGGCGGCGTCGTCGGCCACCGCAACTGCAGCGGCGGCCGGGCGCGGCACCTGGTGCAGCTGGGCCAGCGGCCAGATCACCGCCAGCATCGCGGCGCCGGCCAGCGCGGCCAGCCGCGGACGGCCGGTGGCGCGCGCGCGGGTCCAGGCCCAGGCGGCGAACGCGAGCACGATCGCTGCGACCATCCACCATCCCACCGCGTCGGCGCCGCGCTGGCGCGCGAGCACCCATGCCAGCCACGCCGCGGTCAGGTACAGCGGGAAGGCCAGCACCTGCTTCAGCGTTTCCATCCACGCGCCGGGGCGCGGCAGGCGGTGCGCGAGTGCGGGAATGAAGCCGATCAGCAGGAACGGCAGCGCCAGGCCGAGGCCGAGGGCCAGGAACACCGCCAGCGCGACCGCGGTCGGCGCGGTGAATGCCCACGCCAGCGCCGCGCCCATGAACGGCGCGGTGCACGGGGTCGCGACGACGACGGCGAGCACGCCGGTGAAGAAGTCGCCGGCAGGCCCGGACTGCGTCGTCAGCCCGTGGCCGACGCCGGTCCAGCGCCCGCCCAGATGCCACACGCCCGACAGGCTGAGGCCGAGGCCGAACATCAGCAGCGCCAGCACCGCGACGACCAGCGGCTGCTGCAGCTGGAAGCCCCAGCCGAGCGCCAGCCCGGCCGCGCGCAGGCCCAGCGCCAGCGCGCCGAGCGCGAGGAAGCTCAGCAGCACGCCGGCGGTGTACCAGAGCGCGTGGCGACGGGCGCGCGCCGGGTCCTGGCCGTTGCCGGCCAGCGACAGCGCCTTCAGCGACAGCACCGGCAGCACGCACGGCATCAGGTTGAGGATCAGGCCGCCGAGCAGCGCCAGCAGCAGGGCCGAGCCGAGGCCGAGGTCGGCCCCGCGCGGCGCGGCGCTGCCGGCCGCGGCGCCGTTGCCAGTGTTGGTCGCGCTGGCGTCGGCGGCGCTGTCGGCGGCCGACACGGTGCTGACGGTCGCGCCGCCGGCGGGCTGCGCGGCCGGCGCGTCGGCCGCGGCGGGTGACGGGTCGGTTGCGACGGCCGTCCCCGTCGCCGCGCGTGCGTCGGCGGGTGCGGCCGGGTCGGTGGCGACGATGCCGCCGGCCGGCAGCGTCAGCGACACGGTGCGGGTCATCGGCGGGTAGCAGATGCCGTCGGTCTGGCAGCCCTGGAAAGAGGCCGTCAGCGTCAGCGGCGTGGCCGCGGTCGATGTGCGCTGCAGTGGCACCGGCACGTCGATCTGGTCGAAGTACACCGCGACCTGGCCGAAGTACTCGTCTTTCCACGGCGTCGCCTTCGGCCACGTCGGGCGGCCGAGGGTGACCCCCGCCGCTTCGGCGCGCAGCGTCAGCGAGGTCTTGTCGCGGTACAGGTAATAGCCGCGCGCGGGGGTGAAGCGCAGCAGCAGGGTGTTGGCGTCGCCGACGATCGCCTCGAAGCCGAACGCCTGCTCGGCCGGCAGCGGCAGCGCTTCGGTGCCGCCGGCGGTGCCGGCCAGGCCGCCGAGCAGGCCGCCGCCGGCCGCCGGCGCGCCGCTGCCCGCGCCGAACGCGACCGTCGGCGCGGCATCGCCGCCGGCCAGCGCGACGGTGACGGTGCGGGTTTGCGGCGGGTAGCAGATGCCCAGGTCCGCGCAGCCCTGGTAGCGGATCTTCAGCGTCGCCTGCGACGCGGTCGCGCGGCCCGGCAGCGTCGCCTCGAGCGTGCCGCGATAGGTCTCGACGTCGCCGAAAAATTCGTCGCGGTACGCCTTGCCCTTCGGCAGCTGCAGCGGCTGCGCGGCGAAGCCGGCATCGGCGGTGACCGACGTGCGGTGCCGGTAGAGGTAGTAGCCGTCGGCGATCTTCCAGCGGATCGCGATGCGGTCCGGCGCGACCGCCTCGGTGCTCAGCACGAACGCCTCGTCGACCGGCAGCAGGTCGTCCTGGCTGACCGCCGCGGCCGCCACGGCGGGCAGCAGGCCGGCGAGCAGCAGCGCAGCGGACATCAGGCCGGCGCGGAGGCGTCGGCCGGTGCGGATGGAGGAGTCACTCATGCGGTCGGGTCTGCTCGGTTACCCAGGCGAGGTACGGCGCGAGGCCGCCAGCGGCTTCGACCGCGACCAGCTCGGGCAGTTCATGGGGGTGCAGGGCGCGCACGCGCGCGATCAGCGCGTCGAGCCGGTCGTCGCGGGTCTTGGCGATCAGCAGCACCTCGTCGGCCTGCTCGATCGCGCCGTCCCAGCGGTACGTCGAGCGCATCCCCGGCAGCACCTGCACGCAGGCGGCGAGTCGCTCGGCTACCAGCGCGCGGGCGATCGCGTCGGCGGTCGCGGCGTCGGGGCAGGCGCTGTGGACGATCAGGACGGGCATCGCCGCGATTGTAGCGGCGCGGCGCCGTCGGCCCGGCGCCCCCGGCATCCCGCAGCGTTCCGCCGTGCGGCCGGCACGAAGCGCCCGGGCGCGGGCCCGGGCTTTTCGATGCAGCGGCGGGGCCGGCTCAGTTGAGCTGGCAGCTGCTCGGCTTGGTCGAGGTGAACAGCGCCGAGGTCGCCCACTCGGGGTGGTCGATGAACGGGTTGCGGTTGCCCTGGAAGCTGTAGATGACCTCGTTGCGCTCGCGCTCGGCGGCGTCCGGCGGGTCGGCCTGGTGCCAGGCGAGCAGGTTCGACAGCAGCCCCATGTACGCCGGCGACGCCGAGGTGATGACGATCCGGCTGCGGTCGTCGGTCAACTCGAGGTCGGGCTCGGACTGGTTGTTGACCGGGTGGCGGCCGCCCTCGTAGCGGATCGCCATGTACAGGATCGCCCGGGCGATGTCGCCCTTGCGGTGGCCCCAGACCTCGAACGAGCCGGCGTTGCCGTCGGGCCCCTTCACCCAGTTCGAGTTGCCCGGGTACATGCCGGTGCCGCCGCCGAAGCCGGCGTTGGCCTCGGTCGGGCGCTCGCCGCATCCGCCCGACAGCGCGCAGCTTGCGTACGGCTTGTTGCCGCGGTCGGCGTTGAAGGTCGTGTCGCTGAGGTACAGCATGTGCGTATCGGTGTACGGCGCGTACGGCAGGCCGAGGTCGCCGGTGGCGCTGCCGAAGCCGAGCGAGTTCGGCCAGGTGTGCTCGCGGTTGTAGGTGATGCCGGTGCCGGTGCCCGCGCGCTCGCTGCCCTTGACGTAGCTGCGGTTGCGGTAGACGTCGAGGACGCGGCCCGGGTTGTTCGGGTCTTCGTCGGCGATCTCGAGGATGTCCCAGCTGTCGGTCGTGCTGGCGCTGTACGGGTACGCGGTGTGGCCCTTGATCGTCTCGTGCAGCGAGCAGCGCAGCTGGCTGGCGCTGGAGGTGTTGACCCGCGCGTAGTAGCCGCTGCCGCCGCTGGCCGCGACGGTGAAGCCGACCACCTTGTTCTGCGCGAGCTTGGCGCCGCCGGCGTCGGTGACCCGGGTCGCGTCGATCGTGAAGGTGCAGCTTTCACCGCCGGCCAGCGTCGCGCCGGTGGTGATCGTGAAGTTCGTGCTGCTGGCCGGGTAGGCTAGGCCGACCGCGCCGGACTGCGTGCACTGCAGCGCGAACGCGCCGGCGGACAGCGTCACCGATTCGCTGAAGCCCGCGGCCAGGTCGGTGGCCGGCGCCACGCCGGTCGCGCCGTCGGCCGGCGCGGTCGACACCACGGTCGGCGGCGGGTTCGGCGCGGAGAAGCTCTGCGCGGTGTTGCATGCGCCGAAGGTCTGCGTCGCCGACGCGCGCCAGCTGAAGCCCGCGTAGCCGGTGCCGGTGCCGCCGAGCTGCAGCGACGTGTTGGCCGGCGATTCGTTCTCGGCCACCGGCAGGTTGACGCTGGTGCGCCCCGCGGCCGGTCCGTTGGAGCCGGTAACCGTACCTTCGTAGCTGAGGAACTGCACCAGCTGTCCGCTGCCGTTGACCAGCGCGATCGCATCGGGCGCGCCGTTCTGGATGCCGTTGGCGGCGTAGCTGACGGTCGCGATGCGCACGCTGGCGCCGCATGCGACGACGCTGCCGGCCGGCACCAGGTCGTTGTCGTAGAAGGTGGCGGCCGACGGCGTGGCGCCGTTGTACAGGTAGATGCGGTAGCTGGAGAGGCTCTCGCCGGCGGTGGCGACGACTTCGATCCGTTCGCCGGTGTCGCTGCCGCTGTTGTCGTAGTGGATCTCGTTGATGAAGACCTCGGCCGACGCCGCCAGCGGCAGCAGACCCAGCACGGCAACCCACAGGCGGCGCGCGGCGCCGCGGTCCAGCTTCGACATGGTCATCCCTTCCCCGGAAAGAGCCCGGACTCTAGCCGCGGCAGATGACAGTCCGCACGCGGCAGTGCGGCAGCGGGCTAGCGCAGCGCGCGCTTGCCCGGCTCGGCGGCGAGGCGGGCGCGGCCGGTGCGCTGGCTGGCGAGCTGCTCGGCGATCTCGACCAGCGGCGCGCGCGACATCGTCGGCGCGTCGCGAAAGGCGGCCAGCAGGCGCAGTTCGAGCGGGTCGTCGACCAGCAGCGCGTCGGCCGCGGCCACCGAGTCGAGCGCGGTCTCGGCCGACAGGGTCATCCGGCCGCGCCCGGTGGCGAGCCACTCGAACTGCACGCCGGTCGCCATCGCGACGGTGCGCAGGTGCTCGACGCTCGCGTGCTTGCCGCGCGCGGCTTCCCAGTGGCTGACGGCGCTGCGCTGCACGCCGACCGCCGCGCCGAGGGTGGCCTGGGACATGCCGGCGTGGCGGCGTGCGAGTCGAATGCGCTGCTGCGGGGTCATCGAACGGCTCCGAGGTCGCCGGCGGGCGGGTGGCACGGCGAATGCTACCAATCCTCACGCAGCGAGTGATAGACACCCCACTCTGTCTACCAACGGTAGACACTCGCCAAGCCTGTCGACCGCTGTGCAATGGTTTGAGCCGAATTTGAGGGACCCGCGGCTACCGATGGTCAACACCTGGAGCGCGTCGCCCCCCTAGCGCGGAGTGACGCAGCGCGCACAAACTTGCCCCCAGCCGACACGGACGTCGGCTCTAGACAGGGTGTCAGGTCAGGGGAGGGGCGCAGGAAGTGCCGAGCTGAGGATCAGCCGTCTCCGCACCAGAAGAGCGCGACCCTCGGGCCGCGCTCTTCTTTTTTTGCTCCTGTCGGTGGCCGTGGGCGCCCATCGGGCCCCCTCCCCCTTGAAAGCCCGCCGGATGCCCACAGATCCCGGCCACCCCCGGCGCGCCGGGTCTTTTTTGCGCGCAATGCTGGCACTCGTCATGTGCGACTGCTAACGTTTCGCGCCTTTGTCGATCCGCTTCAATCACTTACGAACGTTCTCGGAGGTTGTCCCCATGAATATCAAGCCGCTCTATGACCGCGTGGTCCTCAAGCGCATGGAAGAAGAAAAGATGTCCGCCGGCGGCATCGTGATCCCGGACTCGGCGACCGAGAAGCCGATCAAGGGTGAAGTCATCGCCGTCGGCGAGGGCAAGGCGCTCGACAACGGCAGCCTGCGCGCGCCGAAGGTCAAGGTCGGCGACAAGGTGCTGTTCGGCAAGTACAGCGGCACCGAAGTGAAGCTCGACGGCACCGAATACCTGGTGGTGAAGGAAGACGACATCTTCGCGGTGCTCGGCTAAGCCGACCTGCGGCGGCGGAGCCTCGCCGGCGGACCGGTTCCAGCGCCTGCGCTGACCGTCCTCCCGCGATCGGCCACCGCGTCGCCCCTGCTTCCTTCCTTTCCCTAATTCCCAATCACGCATTCCGGAGTTGAACAACATGGCTGCCAAGGAAATCCGTTTCGGTGAGGACTCGCGCGCGAAGATGCTGCGCGGCGTCAACGTGCTCGCCAATGCCGTCAAGGCCACGCTCGGCCCGAAGGGCCGCAACGTCGTGCTCGAGAAGAGCTTCGGCGCCCCGACGATCACCAAGGACGGCGTGTCCGTCGCCAAGGAGATCGAGCTGGCCGACAAGTTCGAGAACATGGGCGCGCAGATGGTGAAGGAGGTCGCGTCCAAGACCTCCGACAACGCCGGTGACGGCACCACGACCGCGACCGTGCTGGCGCAGGCGCTGATCCGCGAGGGCATGAAGGCGGTCGCCGCCGGCATGAACCCGATGGACCTCAAGCGCGGCATCGACAAGGCGGTGATCGCCGCCGTCGACGAGCTGAAGAAGATCTCGAAGCCGTCGTCGACCTCGAAGGAAATCGCCCAGGTCGGCGCGATCTCGGCCAATTCGGACGCCGACATCGGCGACCTGATCGCCCAGGCGATGGACAAGGTCGGCAAGGAAGGCGTGATCACCGTCGAGGACGGTTCGGGCCTGGAGAACGAGCTCGACGTCGTCGAGGGCATGCAGTTCGACCGCGGCTACCTGTCGCCGTACTTCATCAACAACCAGCAGTCGATGTCGGCCGAGCTCGACGACCCGTTCGTGCTGCTGTACGACAAGAAGATCTCCAACGTCCGTGACCTGCTGCCGGTGCTCGAGGGCGTCGCCAAGGCCGGCAAGCCGCTGCTGATCGTCGCCGAGGAAGTCGAAGGCGAGGCGCTGGCCACGCTGGTGGTCAACACCATCCGCGGCATCGTCAAGGTCTGCGCGGTCAAGGCGCCGGGCTTCGGCGACCGCCGCAAGGCGATGCTCGAGGACATGGCGATCCTGACCGGCGGCACGGTGATCTCGGAAGAGGTCGGCCTGCAGCTGGACAAGGCGACGATCAAGGACCTCGGCCGCGCCAAGAAGGTGCAGGTCTCGAAGGAGAACACCACGATCATCGACGGCGCCGGCGACGGCGAGTCGATCCAGTCGCGCATCAAGCAGATCAAGGCGCAGATCGAGGAGACCTCCTCGGACTACGACCGCGAGAAGCTGCAGGAGCGCGTGGCCAAGCTGGCCGGCGGCGTGGCGGTGATCAAGGTCGGTGCCTCGACCGAGATCGAGATGAAGGAGAAGAAGGCCCGCGTCGAGGACGCGCTGCACGCGACCCGCGCTGCGGTCGAGGAAGGCATCGTCCCGGGCGGCGGCGTCGCGCTGCTGCGCGCCAAGGCCGCGATCGCCGGCCTCAAGGGTGCCAACGAAGACCAGAACCACGGCATCCAGATCGCCCTGCGCGCGATGGAAGCGCCGCTGCGCGAGATCGTGACCAACGCCGGTGAAGAGCCGTCGGTCATCCTCAACAAGGTCATCGAGGGCTCGGGCGCGTTCGGCTACAACGCCGCCAACGGCGAGTTCGGCGACATGCTCGAGTTCGGCATCCTCGATCCGACCAAGGTCACCCGCACCGCGCTGCAGAACGCCGCGTCGATTGCCGGCCTGATGATCACGACCGAGGCGATGGTCGCCGAGCTGCCAAAGAAGGACGAGCCGGCGATGCCGGGCGGCGGCATGGGCGGCATGGGCGGCATGGACTTCTAAGTCCCCGCGTCGCGCGACACCCGACAGGCCCGCTTCGGCGGGCCTGTTTTTTTTTGGGCAGCGTGCAGACACTCGAACGCAGCACGGCGGTGCGGGCTTGGCGCCCGGCCGCGGCTGAACGGGTCAGCCAGCGCGTTCTTGAACCGGCCGGTTCTTTTTTGCGCTGCAGCGTGCAAAGGCTGTAACGAATCCTTCACGATCGCCCCGCATCCCGACGTGGGGGAGGGAGCAGGCCCGCAACCGGTTCGACCGGGGCGGGCTTTTTATTTGCGCAGCGCGCGGTCGCTCGCCGTGCCTCCGCGCCCGCGTGTTCCCTGACCTGTTCACCCGACGCGCCAGCAAATGGCCGTTCGCGCGACCGGTTTGCGTGCACTTGCGCCCGAATCCGCGGCCGCTAGAGTCGATCGCGAAGTCGCGTACAGGGGCGCCACTTCGTCGTGATCACTCACCACGTAGGGGACATCCATGAAGCTTTTGACGCGGGCCATCGTCCTGGCCCTCGGTAGCATCGGCGCGGCCGCCTCGGCCCACGCCGCCACGTACGTCGTCACCGCCAACGCCCAGTCGTTCGACGCCTCGCTGGCGAAGAAGATCGAGGCCGCCGGCGGCCGCGTGACCGCACGCCTGCCGCAGATCGGCGTGGCGATCGTCGAATCGGGCGACAGCAACTTCGCCAGCCGCGCCTCGCGCGTGCCGGGCGTGCGTTCGGCGGTCGCCGACATCACGCTGCAGTTCGACATCCCGGAATCGAGCGACGTCGTCGACATCGACATCGCCAATCCGCCGGCGTCGGGCGACAACGACACCCGTTTCGACCTGCAGTGGGGCAGCGCGGCGATCGACGTCGCCGGGGCGTGGAACGCCGGCTACCGCGGTGCCGGCGCGACGGTCGCCGTGCTCGACTCGGGCGTGGCGTGCAACCACCCGGACATCGCCGGCAACCTGCTGCTCGCCCAGTCCGCGTCGTTCGTCGCCGGCGAAGGCGTCTGCCGAGCGTTCGTGAACGGCTTCAACCACGGCACGCACGTGGCCGGCACGATCGCCTCGCCGGACAACGGCACCGGAACGATTGGCGTCGCGCCGCAGGCCAAGATCATCGGCGTCAAGGTGCTGTCGGAAGTCAGCGGCAGCGGCAGCTTCGGCGGCATCATCCAGGGCATCGTCTACGCCGCCGACCAGGGCGCCGACGTGATCAACATGAGCCTCGGCGTGCGCGGCGGCCTGCCGGTCAGCGGCAAGGGCGCCAACGACGTCGTCGAGCTCGTCAATGCGACCAAGCGCGCGGTGCAGTACGCGCGCTCGCAGAACGCGCTGACGGTCGTGTCGGCCGGCAACGACGGTCGCGACCTCGACCACGACAGCGGCACCCAGGTGTGCGACGTCGACGGCTGCTACCGCCTGAACCTGCGCGCGTTCCCGGCGCAGCTGCCGGGCGCGCTCGCGATCTCCGCGACGGCCCCGACCGGCTGGGCCAAGGCGCCGGCGACCACCAACCTCGACGGGCTGGCGTCGTACTCGAACTACGGCCAGTCGGCCATCTCGTTCGCCGGCCCGGGCGGCGACAGCGCGTACCCGGGCAACGAGAACTGCACGATGGCCGGCCTCGTGCGTCCGTGCTGGGTGTTCGATCTGGTGTTCGCCGCCGGCGGCTACTCGATCTCGGGTGGGCAGGTGTTCGCCTCCTACTCGTGGTCAGCCGGCACCAGCATGGCCGCCCCGCACGTGTCGGGCGTGGCTGCGCTGATCATCGGCAAGCACGGCGGCGAGCTGGCCCCGGCCGAAGTCGAGCGCATCCTGCGCGCGTCCTCGGACGACCTGGGCAAGCCGGGCGTCGACGACGCCTACGGCAGCGGCCGGGTCAACGCGGCGCGCGCCGTGACCTACTGATCCACCGCGTCGGGTTCGACTTGCAGCGGCCGCCTCCGGGCGGCCGTTTGCATGCTGCGTGCCACAATCGGCCGCGATGAACGATGCATCGCCCGATCCGCCCCACGCCGCGCGCGAGGCCGCCGTCGCGCACGCCGACCGCGCGCTGGAGCGGCTGCGGCGCAGCGACGCCGCGCTCGCGTCGCGGCTCGAAGAGGGCGCGACCGCCGAGGCGGTGCGCGCCGTCGCCGTCGCAAGCGACTTCGCGATAGAGACGTTGTTGCGCCAGCCCGAATTGCTGGCCCGCCTGCTCGATGCACCCGATGCGCCAAGCCCCGAGCCGGTGCTCGACCCCGCGGCGCGCGAGACGTGGCCGGCGCAGCTGCGCCGCTACCGCGCGGCCGAATCGACGCGCCTGGTCTGGCGCGACGTGCTCGGCATGGACGACGTCGCCGCGACGCTGGCCGGCAGCACGCGGCTGGCCGAGCGCTGCCTGGCGCTGGCCCTCGACGCGCTCGAGCGCGAATTCGCGCTGCGTCACGGGCGCGTGCGCGCGGCCGACGGGACGGAGCAGCGGCTGGTCGTGTTCGGCCTCGGCAAGCTCGGCGGCGAGGAGCTGAACTTCAGTTCCGACGTCGACCTCGTCTACGCCTACGAAAGCGACGGCACGTCGGACGGGCCGCGCGCGCTCGACGCCGAGACCTATTTCGCCCGGCTCGGACAGCAGTTGGCCAAGCTGCTCGACGAGCCCACCGCCGACGGGTTCTGCCACCGCGTCGACCTGCGCCTGCGGCCGTACGGCAATGCCGGGCGGGTGGCGTGGTCGTTCGCGGCGATGGAGCAGTACTTCCAGCGCGAGGGCCGCGACTGGGAGCGCTACGCGTGGCAGAAGGCGCGGCCGGTCGCGGGCGACCGCGACGCCGGCGAGCGCTTCCTCGCGACGCTGCGGCCGTTCGTGTACCGGCGCTACCTCGACTTCGGCGCGCTCGACGGGCTGCGCGCGATGAAGGCGGCGATCGCGGCCGAAGTCGCGCGCAAGGAGCTCGCCGACGACATCAAGCGCGGGCCCGGCGGGATCCGCGAGATCGAGTTCCTGGTGCAGGCGCTGCAGCTGATCCACGGCGGGCGCGACGCGGCGCTGCGCGGGCGCCGCCTGCGCGACGGGCTGCGCGCGCTGGTGGCGGCGCGGCTGGTCGCGGCCGATGCGGCCGGCGCGCTGCAGGACGGCTACGACTTCCTGCGCCGGCTCGAGAACCGCCTGCAGATGCTGCGCGACGCGCAGACCCACGGGCTTCCGCCGGGCGATGGCGATCGCGTGCGGCTCGCCGCCGGGCTCGGCTTCGACGACTGGGCGGCGCTGCGTGCGGCGCTCGATGCCCACCGCGCGCGGGTGACGGCCGAGTTCGACGCGCTGCTCGCGCCGCGGCGCCGCGACGCCGCCCCGGACGCGCTGGCGATCTACTGGCGCGCGCTGCCCGACGCCGGCGACGCCGACACCCTGGCCGCCGCCGGCTTCGTCGAGGCCGGCAATGCCGACGGCCTGCTGCGCGACTTCGCCCGCAGCCCCGGCGTACGCACCCTGTCGGACGCCACGCGCGCGCGGCTCGACCGCTTGATGCCGGCGCTGCTGCAGGCGGCCGCCGCCTCGGAGCAGCCGATGCTCGCGTTGAAGCGGCTGCTGGCGATGCTGGCCAACGTGCTGCGCCGCAGCGCCTACCTCGCCCTGCTCGACGAGCAGCCGGCCGCGCTCGCGCGGCTGGTCGACGTGGTCGCCCGCAGCGCGCTGCTGGCCGAGCGCTTGGCGTCGTACCCGGTGCTGCTCGACGAGCTGCTCGACGCGCGGATCGGCGGCGCGCTGCCCGGCCGCGACGCGCTGCACGCGGCCTGCGCGGCGGTCGGCGATGACGACGACGCCGAGGCGACGCTGCAGGCGCTCAACGAAGTGCGCCAGGCGCTGAGCTTCCGCATCGCGATGGCCGTGCGCGACGGGCGCGAGACCGCCGCCGCCGGCGCGCGCCAGCTGGCGTGGCTGGCCGACGGCGTGGTCGCGCGGGTGCTGGCCCTGGCCACGCACGAGGTCGTCCACGCGCACGGCCGGGTGCCGGACGCGCGCTTCGCGGTGCTCGGCTACGGCAGCCTCGGCGGCGAGGAGCTCGGCTTCGGCTCCGACCTGGACCTGGTGTTCCTGTACGACGCCGCACGCGATGCGCAGTCCGATGGCGCGCGCCCGCTCGACGCGACGCGCTGGTTCGCGCGTCTGGCGCAGAAGGTCGTCGCGCTGCTCGGCGCGGTGACCGGCGCCGGGTGCCTGTACGACGTCGACGTGCGGCTGCGACCGGACGGCGCCAAGGGCCTGCTGGTGTCGTCGCTGGCGAGCTTCGCCGAGTACCAGCGCGAGCGCGCGTGGACGTGGGAACACCAGGCGCTGGTGCGCGCGCGCTGCGTTGCCGGTGACGCCAGCCTGGCGGCGGATTTCGAAGGGGTGCGCACCGCGACGCTCGCGCGCGCGCGGCCGCCCGACGCGCTGCGCCACGACATCGAGTCGATGCGCGCGCGGATGCGCGCCGAGCTCGACCGCAGCGACGCCGCCGGCGGTTCCGGCGGCATGTTCGACCTGAAGCAGGGCGAGGGCGGGCTGGTTGACCTGGAGTTCCTGCTGCAGGCGCTGGTGCTCGGCCATGCCCACGCCGACGCCGGCCTGCTCGCGCCGCGCGACACGCCGGGGCTGATCGGGGCGCTGCATGCGGCCGGCCACCTCGACGCGGCGACCGCGGCCTCGCTGCGCGAAGCGCACGGGGCGCTGCTCGCGCTCGGCCTGGCGTGCACGCTGGACCGGCGCGCGCGGCGCGTGCCGCACGACGACGTCGTCGCGGCGGCGCGGGCGGCGATCCGCGCGGCGCTGCGCGCGCACGCGCTCGACTTCGGCGCCGCGGCCGCCTGAGCGGCCGTCGTGATCAGCCGTGCGCCAGCCGCTGGCGCACGGCCTCGGCCACGCGCGCGGTCTCGCGCAGCGGCTCGGCGAGGTGCGGCGCCCAGGCGCCGTCGCCGACCGGGTCGAACGGGCACACCCGGCCGCTGGCCAGCAGCGCATCGACGAACGCGCGCGGCCGGCCGCCGAGCGCGTCGATGCCGGCGACGTGGACCGGGACCCGCGTCGCCGCGGCCTCGGACAGCATGTTGACCGAGTCCGCGGTGCAGACGATCCGGTCGGCCCAGCCGAGCAGCCCCGCGTACGGGTTGGCGCCGTCGCGCTCGTCCCGCCAGACGATGCCCGGCACGCCGTCCAGATGATTCGCCAGGCGCTCGCGCACCGGCGCCGGCGTTCGGCGCGACGCGGTCGCGAGCACGCTGCCGCCGTCGGCGCGGACGCGTTCGACCACGGCTCGCACCGTCGCGTCGAGCGCGTCGGCGTCGAGTCGGGAGTGTGCGCTCGCGCCGCCGAGCAGCAGCGCCGTGCGCGGCTGCGGCAGCGCGCCGAGCGCGTGGAAGGCCTTGCGCGCGGCGTCGAGCCACGCGTCGTCGATGGGGTGCAGGCTGCCGAGCAGGGTGATCACGTTGTCGCCGCGCAGGCGGTCGTGCGCCGGCACGATCACCGCGTCCCACGCGCGCGGGTCGACGCGCGGATCGAGGATCTGGACCGCACGCGCGCCGCGGGCGCGCAGCAGGCGCGTCGCCAGCGCGCCCTGGCGGCCGCAGCCGATCGCGAGCAGCGTCGAGGACGGCGTGATGCCGCCCAGCTGCGCGGCGAAGCTCGCGCCGAACGCGGACGCCGCGCCTGGCAGCGGGCGCGGCGCGAGCCAACGCCATGGCGCGCGGGTCGCCAACGTCCAGTCGTGCGTCGGCAGCGCCAGCGCGGCGGCCAGCGCCTGCGCCTGGCGCACGTTGCCGGCGTGGCCATCGGTCAGCGTCCAGGCGTGGTCGGGCGACGGGCGTTGCATGCGTGCGGCTGATCCGTTCTGAACCGGGCGACGGTTCTTAACGAAGCGGACTCTACACTTGCCCGCCTCGGCCACGACGCCGACGCAGCTACCGCCCCGTGTGCGACGGGCCGCGACGCCCGCGTCGGCACGGCCCCCGAACCGGAGATCCCGATGACGCACGCCCTGTCCGACGCCGCCCTCGACCAGCTGTTCCGCACCGCGCGCACCCACAACGTGCTCGGCGGCGGGGTCGGCGACGACACGCTGCGCGCGCTGTACGAGCTGCTGAAGTGGGGTCCGACGACCGCCAACGCGTCGCCGGCGCGCTTCGTGTTCGTCAAGTCCGCCGAAGCGAAGGCGCGGCTTGCGCCGGCGCTCGACGAGGGCAACCGCGCCAAGACCCTGGCCGCGCCGGTGACGGCGATCGTCGCCCACGACCTGGCGTTCTACGAGAAGCTGCCCTACCTGTTCCCGCACACCGACGCGCGCGGCTGGTTCGACGGCAAGCCCGAGGCGGCGCTGGAGACGATCTGCCTGCGCAACGGCAGCCTGCAGGGCGCGTACCTGATCCTGGCCGCGCGTTCGCTCGGCCTGGACTGCGGCCCGATGTCGGGCTTCGACAACGCCAAGGTCGACGCCGAGTTCTTCGGCGGCACGCGCTGGCGCTCGAACTTCCTGGTCAACCTCGGCCACGGCGACGCCTCGCAGCTGTTCCCGCGTTCGCCGCGGCTGGCGTTCGACGAGGCCGCGCAGATCCTCTGAGCTGCCGCGCGCCGCGCTGCGATTCCACTGTTTGTTCCACCCCACGGAGACCGACCATGTTCAAGCGCCTGACCCTCGCCGCCGCGCTCGCCGCCGCGTCGTTCGCCGCCACCGCCGCGCCGGTGGCCTACAAGATGGACGCCAACCACACCAGCGTCGTCGCCAGCTGGAGCCACTTCGGCTTCTCCAACCCGATCGCGAACTTCGGCCAGGTCGATGGCGTGATCAACTACGACCCGCAGAACGTCGGCCAGTCGTCGGTCAACGTCACGATCCCGCTCGCCGGGCTCGACACCCGCGTGGCCAAGTTCGACGAGCACCTGCGCAGCGCCGACTTCTTCGACGCGGCCAAGTTCCCGACGATCACCTTCAAGAGCACCCGGGTCGAGGCCGCCGGCGACAGGAAGCTGCGCGTGTTCGGCGACCTGACGATCAAGGGCATCACCAAGCCGGCGGTGCTGGACGTGACGATCAACAAGATAGGCGAGCAGCCGATGGCCAAGCGCCCGGCGGCCGGTTTCGACGCGAGCACGGTGATCAAGCGCAGCGACTTCGGCGTCGACAAGTACGCGCCGAACGTCAGCGACGAGGTCACGATCACGATCACCACCGAGGCGGTCGTGGCCAAGGCCGACGCGGCCAAGTAAGCGCATGCGGATCGAACGCCCCTCGGCCGCGCGCGGCCGCGTGCAGGCCGGCTGGCTCGACAGCCGGCACACGTTCTCGTTCGGGCAGTACTACGACCCGGCATGGATGGGCTTCGGCCCGCTGCGGGTGATCAACGAGGACCGCGTCGATCCCGGTGCGGGCTTCGCCCCGCACCGGCACGCCAACATGGAAATCCTCAGCTACGTGCTCGACGGCGGGCTTGCCCACCGCGACAGCACCGGCGGCGGCGGGGTGATCCGGCCCGGCGAACTGCAGTGGATGAGCGCCGGGCACGGCGTCGAGCACAGCGAATTCAACGCGTCCGACGCCGAACCGGTGCACTTCCTGCAGATATGGATCCAGCCGTCGCGGCTGAACCACGCGCCGGCGTATGCGCAGCGCGCGGCGACGCCGCTGTCGTCGGCGTGGACGGTGCTGGCCAGCCCCGATGGCGCCGACGGCAGCATCGCGATCCGCCAGGACGCCCGCCTGCGCGCCGTGCGGCTGGCGGACGGCGACGCGGCGGCGTTCGAGCGCGATCCGTCGCGGCTGTACTGGCTGCACGTCGCCCGCGGGACGGTCGACGTCGACGGCCAGGCGCTGTCGGCGGGCGATGCGCTCGGCTGGGCCGACGAAGCCGGCCCGCTGTCGGTGCGCGGGGCCGGGTCCGACGCCGAGGTGCTGCTGTTCGACCTGCCGCGCTGAACGCGGCCGGTGCGGGGCGGCTGGTAAACTCCGCGTCCCCGCGTTGCCGACCGCCGCCATGACCACCACGCCCGCCCATCCGACCCAGGCCAACGCGCAGCAGCGCTACGTCGTCCATCGCGCCGACCTACCGCTGAGCTGTCCGCTGCCGTCGATGGCGCTGTGGAATTCGCACCCGCGGGTGTACCTGCCGATCGAGGCCGAGCACGAGGTGCAGTGCCCGTACTGCGGCGCGCATTTCGTCCTCGGGGACTGATCGCGGCCACGCGATGACGCGGCCGGCCGCCGTTTCGAACCGCCGCGCGGCCGCGTGCCCGGACCGGCCCGCATGCGCCGGCTGACCGTCGTCCAGCTGCTGCCGGCGCTGGAATCCGGCGGCGTCGAGCGCTCCACCCTCGAAATCGCCGCCGCGCTGGTCGCGGCCGGCCACCGTGCGATCGTCGTCTCGGCCGGCGGCCGGCTGGTGCCGCGGCTGGACGCGATCGGCGCAGAACACGTCGCGCTCGACATCGGCCGCAAGTCCCTGCTGACGCTGCGCCACGCGCGCACGCTGCGCGCGCTGTTCGCGCGCGAGCGCGCCGACATCGTGCACGCGCGCTCGCGGCTGCCGGCGTGGCTGGCGGTGCTCGCGCTGCGCGGCACGTCGACCGGCACGCGCCCGCGCTTCGTCACCACCGTGCACGGGCTGAACTCGCCGTCGCGCTACAGCGCGGTGATGGCGCGCGGCGAGCGGGTGATCTGCGTGTCGCGCACCGTGCGCGACTACGTCCTGCAGCACTACCCGGACACCGACCCCGCCCGGCTGCGGGTGATCGACCGCGGCATCGACCCGGTCGACTTCCCGCGCGCGCCGCATCCCGACCGCGAGGCGCGCGCCTGGGCCGCCGCGCAGCACCCGGCGATCGGCGGCGACGGCCCGCTGCTGCTGCTGCCCGGTCGCGGCACGCGGCTGAAGGGCCACTCCGACGCGCTGGAACTGCTGGCCCAGCTGCGTGCCGACCGCCTCGACGCGCGGCTGTGGCTGCCCGGCGCGCGCGAGCCCGGCCGTGCCGAGTACATCGTCGAACTGGAGGCGCTGGCCGCGCGCCGGGGCGTCGCCGACGCGGTCGCGTTCACCGCGCCGACCGACGCGATCGCGCGCGCGTACGCCGCCAGCGACCTGGTGCTGCAGCTGTCGCGCAAGCCGGAGGCGTTCGGGCGCACGGTGATCGAGGCGCTGTCGGTCGGTCGCCCGGTGCTGGGCTGGGCCCACGGCGGCGTCGGCGAATTGCTGGCCCAACTGCAGCCCGATGGCGAGGTCTCGCCGTTCGATACGCACGCGCTGCATGCCCGCGCGCGCGCACTGCTGGCGCGGCCGCCCGTCCCAGCCGTTACGATGCCGCACACCTTGCGTGCGATGCAGGAGGCCACGCTTGCCGTCTACGACGAACTCCGCCGCTGACATGCCTTCCGCCGCGCCGGCGACGCCGCCGGCCGGCTGGCGCTGGGCGCCGGCGTGGATCCTCGCGTACGTCGCCCTGTGGCCAGCGCCGGGCTACGCCGAGGGCGTGCTCGTGCTCGGCGCGCTGGTGGCGATCGTCAAGCTGCTGTCGAGCCGGTTCCGCGGCGGCACGCAGCTGCTCAGCGGCCCGGCGTGGGCGCTGACCAGCGTGCTGTTCTTCGCGTACTGGCTGCCCGAGCTGGTCTCGGCGTTCGACGCGGTCGACCGCGGCCGCGCCCTGCGCGAGGCCGCTGCGGACCTGCGCTACCTGCCGTTCCTGTGGCTGGCGGCGATCGCGGTCGCCACCGAGCCGGGCCGTCGGCGCACCTTCGGTGGGCTGGCGATCATCGTCGGCATATGGACCGTCGACGCGCTGCTGCAGGCGCTGTCGGGCACCAGCCCGCTGTTCTTCGGCCTGGATTCGATCAAGCACGCGATCAGCGGGCGCGGCATGTGCTCGGCCGCGGAGGTCGCCGCGGTCGACCGCCTCAGCGGCGTGCTCGGCCCGTGCAACCTGAAGCTAGGACAGGTCATCGCCAGTCTGTCGCCGTTCGTGCTGCACGCCGCGCGCCGGCGCTTCCACGTCGCCGGCTGGATCGCGGCCGCCGCGGCGGTCGGGCTGGTGATCCTGCTGGCCGGCTCGCGCGCGTCGTGGATCACCTACGCGCTGGTGCTGGTGTGGTCGGGCTGGCGCGTGCTCGGCTGGAAGCGACTGGCCGCGGTGTTCGCGTTCGGCGCGGTGACGCTGGTCGCGCTGAACTTCACCGTTCCGCAGGTGCGCGACCGCATCGACCGCACGCTGCACGCGATGCGGGCCAGCGAGGATGGCGTCGACACGGCGCTGTCCGGGCGCGCGCGCATCTGGGGCGCCGCCGCGTGCATGGCGCGCGAGCACCCGGTCAACGGCGTCGGCGCGCGCGGGTTCCGCGAGGCGTTCCCGGCCTGCGATCCCGAGCCGGGCGAACCGGCCGCGTGGGGCGAAGGCCCGGCGTTCCACGCGCACCAGATCGTGCTCGAGGTCGCCAGCGAGACCGGCGGCTTCGGCCTGCTGCTGTGGCTGGCCGGCGTCGCGCTGGGCTGGCGCGCGTGGCGGTACGCCGAGCGCAGCGCCCGCGACGCCGCGCGCCCGGCGATGCTGGCGCTGGCGGTGACGGTGTTCCCGCTCAACACGCATCTGGCGTTCTATTCGACGTTCTGGGGCGGACTGACGCTGCTGCTGGCCGCGCTGTACGCTGGCAGCCTGCTCGCCAACGACCGCGTCGCGCCCGCGACCGACACCGCGGCGCGCTAGCCGTCGCGCGCTAACTGTCGCGGGGTGCCGGGCCGTCGTCGCGCCGGTACGGCGACGCGAGGCCCGGCGGCCGCCGCTTGAAGCGGCGGTGTATCCACAGGTACTGGCTCGGCGCCTCGCGCACCATCGCCTCGATCGCCGCGTTGACCCGCGCGCTGTCGGCGGTCGCGTCCTTCGACGGAAAGTCCTCCAGCGGGGGCGCGATCCGCAGCACGTAGTCCGCCCCGTCGCGGCGGTGGAAGAACGGCACCACGGCGCAGCCGGCGACGCGCGCGAACTGGTGGGTGGCGGTGATCGTCGCCGCGGGCACGCCGAAGAACGGCGCGAACACCGTGTCCTTGCCGCGCATGTCCTGGTCCGGCGCGTACCACAGGAAGCCGCCCTGCTTGAGGTGGCGCATCGCCGCGCGCAAGTCGTCGTTGGTGAACATCGCGCGCGCGTAGCGCAGCCGGCCGCGCTTGACCGCCCACTCCATCACCGGGTTGCGGTGGCGGCGGTACATGCCGGCGAGCGGCACGTGGTCGCATAGCAGCCGGCCGCACATCTCCAGCGTCAGGAAGTGGCCCGACACCATCAGCACGCCGCGGCCCTGCGCCTGCAGCGCGCGCAGGTGCTCGAGGCCCTCGATGCGTACCGTGCGCCGCATCGGCGCGGCCGAGCCCCACCATGCGCGCGCGAACTCGAACAGGCCGATGCCCAGGTCGCGGAAGCTGTCGCGCAGCAGCCGCGCGCGCGCGGCGTCGTCGAGTTCGGGGAAGCACAGCGCGAGGTTGACCAGCGCCGCGCGCCGGCGTTCGCCGGCGACGCGCAGCGCGAGCGCGCCGACGCCGGCGCCAAGCCAGCGCTGCAGGCCCCACGGCAGCGCCGCCGCGACGCACATCCCCGCATAGCCGAACCATGCCGGCCACAGGCGTGGCGAGGTCAGCGGGGGGCGGGGCGGCAGGGCGGGGTCGGCCATCGCCGTAGTTTAGGCGCTGTGCGCAGCCGCGACGCCCCGTGCGCGCGCCCGTCGCGCCGCCCGATGCGCCGCACCGCTTATCCTTGGCGCATGCCGAAGGACCCGATCGAACGCCTGCTGCGCGCCGCGTATTCGGCCGCGCTGTACCTGCTGGCGCCGATCACGATCTACCACCTGATCTGGCGCGGCTTCCGCCAGCCGGCATACTTCCAGCGCTGGGGCGAGCGCTACGCGACGTTCCGCGACGCGCCGCATGCGAGCACGCTGTGGCTGCACGCGGTCTCGGTTGGTGAGGTCAACGCGGCGGTGCCGCTGGTCAACGCGCTGCGTCGCGAACGCCCCGACCTGACGCTGCTGGTGACGACGATCACGCCGACCGGCTCGGAGCGCGTGCGGGCGCTGTGGGCCGACGCGGTCGAGCACGTGTACCTGCCATACGACCTGCCCGGCGCGGTCGGCCGCTTCCTCGGCCACTACCGCCCGCACGCCGCGCTGATCATGGAAACGGAGCTGTGGCCGAACCTGCTGTTCGGCTGCCGCGACCGCGGCGTGCCGGTGTTCATCCTCAATGCGCGGCTGTCGGCGCGCTCGCTGCGCGGCTACCGCGTGCTGGCGCCGCTGGTCGGGCGCGCGCTGCGCACGGTGCGCACCGTGGCGGCGCAGTCGCACGCCGACGCGCGCCGCTTCGTCGTGCTCGGTGCCCACGCGCACCAGGTGGTCGAGGCCGGCAACCTGAAGTTCGACGTTGCCGTGCCCGACACGCTGGCGGCGTTCGCGCGCGAGTGCAGAGCGCACGCCGGCGCGCGGCCGGTGTGGATCGCCGCGAGCACGCACGAGGACGAGGAGGCCGAGGTCATCGCGATCCACCGCCGCCTGCGCGCGCGGCACCCGGACCTGCTGCTGCTGTGGGCGCCGCGCCACCCGGAGCGGTTTCGCGCCGTGGCCGAGCAGGCGCGCGCGGCCGGCTGGCGGGTCGCGACCCGCTCGCAGGCGCGCTGGCCGGGGCGCGACGACGCGGTGTTCGTGGTCGACACGCTCGGCGAGCTGATGGCGTTCTACGCGTGCGCCGACGTCGCCTTCGTCGGCGGCAGCCTGCAGCCGGTCGGCGGCCACAACCTGCTCGAGCCGGCCGCGACCGGCACCGCGATCGTCACCGGACCGCACCTGCACAACTTCGTCGAAATCGCGCACCGGCTCGAATCGGCCGGCGCGCTCGTGGTCGCGGGCGACACGGCGGCCGTCGGCGACGCTCTGGACCAGCTGCTCGGCGACGAAGCCGAGCGAATCGCGATGACCCGCGCCGGGCACGAGCTCCTCGACAGCGGGCGCGGTGCACTGGCGCGCACGCTGGACCTGCTGCGCCCGGCGTTGCCGCCCGCGCCCGCGCCCTGAAACGACGATGCCGGCGCGGGGCCGGCATCGGGCGTTACGTCCGTCGGCAGCCGTCAGGGCGCCGTCGGCGTGACCTGGGCGGCGGTGTCGACGGTCAGCAGGCGGTTGACGTCCTGCACGTCCTCGACGTCGAGCGTGCCGGCGGCCTGCTCGAGCAGCAGGCGGTTCTGCAGGTAGTTGTAGCGCGCCAGCGCATACGCCTGCTGCGCACTGAACAGGCTGCGCTGGTTGTTGAGCACGTCGAGCACGGTGCGCGTGCCGACTTCCAGCCCGACCTGCGATGCGTCGTAGGCGCTCTGGGCCGAGAACAGCGCCAGCCGCCGCGCCTCGACCTCGCTGACGCCGGCGACCAGCGTCTGGTACGCGTTGCGCGTGTTGCGCTCGAGCGCGCGCTTCTGCTGCTCGTACTCGTCCTGGGTCACGTCACGGCGGGCGATCGCCTCGCGCACGCCCGACTGCGTGGCGCCGCCTGAGAAGATCGGCACGCGCAGGGTCAGGCCGATGCTGCGCGATTGGCTCTCGTTGTCGAAGTCGGTCGCCGCCTGGGTCAGGTTGTTGGTCGAGGTGCCGTCGGACGAACGGTCCGAGTACTGGCCGCCGAAGTACAGCGTCGGCCAGTGGCCGGCGCGTGCGGTTTCGACGTTCGCCTCGCTCGACTCCAGCTGGAACTGCTTGGCCTTCAGCGCGGGGTTGTTGTCGACCGCGCTGGCGACCCAGTCCTGCACGCCGCGGGCGGCCGGCAGCTCGGGCTGGAAGTCCTGCGGCAGGCCCTTGAGGTTGCGCACCGGCTGGCCGGTGATCTCGGCCAGTGCCTGGTAGGCGTCCTCGACCGCGTTGCGCGCCAGGATCGTGTTGGCGCGGGCCGTGTCGTACTGCGCGCGCGCCTCGTGCACGTCGGTGATCGGCGCCAGGCCGACCTCGAGCCGCTTGGAGGCGAAATCGAACTGCTTCTTCAGCGCCGTCTCGGCCGCTTCGGCCGCGGCCAGCGTCTCGAGCTGGACGAGCACGTTGAAGTAGGCGGCCGACGTGCGGGTGATCAGGTTGTCGTTGGCCGACTCCAGCGAGAAGTCGCTGGCCTGGCTCAGCGCGCGCTGGCTGCGGAGAGTCGTGAAGCGCGAGCGGTCGTAGACCATCTGGTTCAGCGTGACGCCGATCGACTCGCTGGTCTGGTCCTGGTCGTTGTCGCTCGGAAACAGCTGGCTGCCGAACACGCTGGTGCCGCTGGATTCGCTGTCGCTCTTGCTGTAGCTGGCCTCGCCGTCGATCTGCGGAAGCATCGCCGCGCGCGCCTGCACCGCGCCCTCGCGCGTGGCCAGTCGGGTCGATTCGGCCGCGGACAGCTGCGGATCGCCGGTGCGGGCCAGTTCGTAGGTCTGCAGCAGGTCTTCTGCCGCGGCGGTCGGCGCGAAGGCCGAGGCGGCAACGGCGGCGGCGAGGGCGAGGGCAAGCGGACGGGAGGTCATGCGGCTTCCTTGTTCTAGAACTCGAAGGCCGGCGCGGGCGCCGCGCCGACGAGGTAGGGGAGGTCGGTTTCGAACAGTGATTCGATGCGCTGGACGCCGTGTTCGTTGCGCACGCGCACCGCTTCCATCGCCGGCGAGCGGCCGCGGACGACGACCATGCGCCCGTCGGGCTGCAGCCAGTCGAGGAAACGCTGGGGGATCGCGTCGACCGCGCCGGTGACCACGATGGCGCTGAAGCGCCGCTCGTTGGCCCACGAGAACGCGTCGGCGGCCTCCACGTTGACGTTGCCG
Organism: Cognatilysobacter tabacisoli; assembly: GCF_003586305.1. Lineage (GTDB taxonomy): Bacteria > Pseudomonadota > Gammaproteobacteria > Xanthomonadales > Xanthomonadaceae > Cognatilysobacter_A > Cognatilysobacter_A tabacisoli. The sequence goes on from NZ_QXJI01000004.1 coordinate 288,296, forward strand.
ATGCCCTGCGCGGCCAGACGGGCACGCGCCGTGTCGGCGAGGTCCGCGTGGCGCTCGAGGCTCACCACCTCGCGGGCCAGGCGACCGAGGCAGGCGCTGACATAGCCGCTGCCGGTGCCGATCTCCAGCACGTGGTCGGCCGGCGACAGGCCCAGGGAATGAAGCAGGCGGCCGGCCACGACGGGCTTCAGCATCGACTCGCCGTGCGCGAGCGGCAGCGGAATGTCGGTGTAGGCCAGCGTGCGGTGCGCGGCATCGACGAACGCTTCGCGCGGCAGGTTCGCCAGCACGTCGAGCACGCGCGGGTCGAGCACGTCCCACGGGCGGACCTGCTGTTCGACCATCAGTTCGCGGAGCTTGGCGTAATCGAGCATCGTCATGGCGGGCAGAGGGGGGCGAAGGAACCGCGAATTCTACCGCCGGCGCGGGTTCCCGGGCGGCGACAGGATCGCCGCGGGACGCGCGCCGACTGAGTGCCGGAAGTAACCGGGACTGTCGTAACCGGGACTGATGCCGCCGGGGTTGGCGCTGCCGGCGCGAGCCGCTGGGTGATCGATGCCGGCGGGACGGGCCGGGTCGGGCACGATGAAAGCGCAAGCCCGGCACATGCCGGGCGCGCGGGCGCGCCTTTCCCGGACGTTGCGTCGATGGGCCCGAGAGGCGAGGCGGGCGCACGCCTGACCGCGCGCCGCCGGCATCAGCGGGCCGCCACCGGGCGCACCGCGTAGGCGCGCAAGAACAGGTCGACCGACGCGTGCAGGTGCGCCTCGACCTGGGCCGGATCGAGCCCGCCGCAGCCGAACACCAGCAGCGCGTGCGCCTCGCCCTTGACCAGGGTGAAGAACTGCGCGGCCGCGCGCGGCACGTCGTCGATCGCCAGCTCGCCGGCGGCGATGCGGCGCTCGAGCAGCGCGGCCATGTCGCCCTGCACCCGGCGCGGGCCGGCGTCCCAGAACAGCTGGGCCATCGGCGTGCACGCCAGCTGCGGCGAGCACAGGATGCGGTGCCCGGCGACGGCCTCGGGCGCGCTGACCATGGTGTAGAACGCACGGGCGATCGTCAGCAGGCGTTCGTACAGCGGGGTGTCGGGGTCGGCCTCGAACAGCGCCGACGGCAGGCCCAGCTCGCAGTGCGACTTCACCGCCGCGGCGAACAGGGCCTCCTTGTCGCCGAAGTGGCTGTACACCGTCAGCTTGGACACGCCGGCCTCGGCCGCGATCTGGTCCATGCTCGCGCCGTCGAAGCCCTGCTGGGTGAACATCCGCTTCGCCGCGTCGAGGATCGCGGCGCGCTTGCCGAGGTCCTTCGGGCGGCCCGGGCCGAGCGCCCGCGCGCCGTCGGACTTGGCGCGGGGCTTGGCGGGTGCGGCGGTCGAGCGCGTGCGGGTCATCATTGAATACTAGACTACCGGGTTCGTTATTTATACAGTACCGGGAAGTTCATTAATTCAGCCTGAGGCCGCCGCGATGCCGACGCATCCGATCACTCCCGTCCACGCTGCCGCCGGCCCCGGTGCCGATCGTGGCCGAGCGGCCGGGCGGACGGCTTTGCCGTTCGTGGCGGCGTGCCTGCCGCTGCTGCTGCTGATCGGCTGCGGCGGCGACGCCGAGGTCGAGGAGGCCGCGCGTCCGGTGCTGGTCGCACGCCCGGTCGGCGCGGCGGACGCCGCGTCGGCGTTCGCCGGCGAGGTCCGGGCCCGCGAGGAAAGCCCGCTCGCGTTCCGCGTCGGCGGCAACCTCGTCGAGCGCCGGGTCGACGTCGGCGACGCGGTGCGGCGCGGCGACGTGCTCGCCGTGCTCGACCCGGGCGATTTGGAGGCGCAGGCCCGCGCGGCGCAGGCGCAGCTGGGCGCCGCCGAAGCCGAGCTGTCGCGCGCGCGTGCCGACCAGGCGCGCTACGCCAAGCTCGCCGACGGCCAGCTGGTCAGCCGCTCGACGCTGGACGCCGCCAACGCTGCGGCCGCGGCCGCGCAGGGGCAGGCCAACGCCGCGCGCGCGAACCTCGCGGTCGCCCGCAACCAGAGTGCGTACACCCAGCTGCGCGCGCCGCGCGACGGCCTGATCGCCAGCCGCAGCGCCGAAGCCGGCCAGGTCGTCGGCGCCGGCCAGACCGTGTTCGTGCTCGCCGCCGACGGCGCGCGCGAGATCGCGTTCGCGGTGCCCGAGGGCGTGTTCGCCTCCGTCAAGCCGGGCCAGCCGGTGCTGGTCGAGGCCTGGTCGAAGCCGGGCCAGCGCTGGCCCGGGCGCATCCGCGAGATCGCGCCCGCGGCCGACCCGGCCTCGCGCACCTATGCGGCGCGCGTGACGATCGAAGCGCCCGACGGCGCGTTCGAACTCGGCCAGAGCGCGCGGGTGTTCCTGCCGCAGGCGGCCAACGGCGCGCTGAGCGTGCCGCTGGCGGCGATCCAGCGCGGCAACGGCACGACGGCGGTTTTTGTCGTCGACCCGAAGACGCGCGCGGCCATCCTCAAGCCGGTCCAGATCGGCGCGTTCGGCGAAGAGCGCGTGCCGGTGAAGTCCGGCCTTGCGCCCGGCGACTGGGTCGTGATCGCCGGCGGCCACCTGCTGCGCGACGGCCAGAAGGTCGCGCCGGTCGACCGCGACAACCGCCCCGTGCGCCTCTGACCCTGGCCCGACGCCGACACGCCCATTCCACCTGCCGCCCGCCGACCCGCGCGGGCCGCGCCCCCAGGCACCCTCCCCATGCGCTTCAACCTGTCCGAATGGGCGCTGCGCCACCGCAGCCTGATCCTCTACGCGATGCTAGTCGCGGCGATCGCCGGCACGTTCTCGTACCTGCGATTGGGCCGAAGCGAGGACCCGGCCTTCACCTTCAAGGTGATGGTGATCCGCACGCTGTGGCCCGGCGCGACCGCCGAGGACGTCGCCACCCAGGTCACCGAGCGGATCGAGAAGAAGCTCATGGAGACCGGGCAGTACGAGTTCATCCGCTCGTACTCGCGCGCCGGCGAATCGCAGGTGATCTTCGTCGCGCGCGACTCGATGCGCTCGAAGGAAGTCGACCCGCTCTGGTACCAGGTGCGCAAGAAGGTCGGCGACATCAAGGCGACGCTGCCGGCCGAGGTCGTCGGGCCGTTCTTCAACGACGAGTTCGGCGACACCTTCGGCAACATCTACGCGCTGACCGGCGAGGGCTTCGACTACGCGGTGCTGAAGGACTACGCCGAGCGCGTGCAGCTGGCGCTGCAGGACGTGCCGGACGTCGGCAAGATCGAGCTGTTCGGCGTGCAGGACGAGAAGATCTGGGTCGAACTGTCGAACGTGAAGCTGGCCACGCTCGGCGTGCCGGCCGACGCGGTCAAGCAGGCGCTGGAGCAGCAGAACGCGGTGGTGCCGTCGGGCTTCTTCGAGACCGGCAGCGTGCGCGTGCCGCTGCGCGTGGACGGCAAGTTCACCACGGTCGAGCAGATCCGCGCGTTCCCGATCCGGGTCGGCGACCGCACCTTCCGGCTCGGCGACGTCGCCGACGTGCGCCGCGGCTTCAACGACCCGCCGGCGCCGCGGATGCGCTTCATGGGCGAGGATGCGATCGGCATCGGAGTGGCGATGCGCCAGGGCGGCGACATCCTCAAGCTCGGCGAGACGCTCGAGGGCAAGTTCGCGGAGCTGCAGAAGACGCTGCCGGCCGGCATGGAGCTGCGCAAGGTGGCCGACCAGCCCGCGGCGGTGCAGGCCTCGGTCGGCGAGTTCATCAAGGTGCTCGCCGAAGCGGTCGCGATCGTGCTGCTGGTGAGCTTCTTCTCGCTCGGCCTGCGCACCGGCCTGGTCGTCGCGCTGTCGATCCCGCTGGTTCTGGCGATGACGTTCGCGGTGATGGACTTCTTCGACGTCGGCCTGCACAAGATCTCGCTCGGCGCGCTGGTGCTGGCGCTCGGCCTGCTGGTCGACGACGCGATCATTGCCGTCGAGATGATGGCGATCAAGATGGAGCAGGGCTACAGCCGGCTCAAGGCTGCGGCGTTCGCGTGGGAGTCGACCGCGTTCCCGATGCTGACCGGCACGCTGATCACCGCGGCCGGATTCCTGCCGATCGCGACCGCGCGTTCGGGCACCGGCGAGTACACGCGCTCGCTGTTCGAGGTCGTCACGATCGCGCTGCTGGTGTCGTGGGTCGCGGCGGTCGCGTTCATCCCGTACCTCGGCGACAAGCTGCTGCCCGACCACGGCCACGCCGCGGCGCCGAAACCCGGCTCGCTGGCCGCGCGCTGGTACGCGATGCGCGAACGATGGGCCGACCGCCACCCGGCGCTGGCCGACTACGTGCGCCCGCCGCCGCACGACGGCCGCGACCACGACCCGTACGCGAGCGGCTTCTACACCCGCCTGCGCCGGCTGCTGACGTTCTGCGTGCGCCGCCGCTGGCTGGTGATCGGCGTGACGGCGGCCGCGTTCGTGGCGTCGGTGCTGCTGTTCCGCTTCGTGCCGCAGCAGTTCTTCCCCGACTCGACCCGGCCCGAACTGATGATCGACATGGAGCTGGCCGAAGGCAGCTCGCTGCGCGCGACCCAGGCGCAGGCCGAGAAGCTCGAAAAGCTGCTGGCCACGCGCAAGGACCTCGACAACTACGTGGCCTACGTCGGCACCGGCTCGCCGCGCTACTACCTGCCGCTGGATCAGCAGCTGCCGGCCGCCAACTTCGCCCAGTTCGTGCTGGCGCCGAAGGACCTGGCCGCGCGCGAGACCGTGCGCACGTGGCTGATCGACGAGGTCACCCCGCGCTTCCCGGACCTGCAGCTGCGCGTCACGCGGCTGGAGAACGGCCCGCCGGTCGGCTACCCGGTGCAGTTCCGCGTGTCCGGCGAGCACATCGACCAGGTCCGCGCGATCGCGCAGCAGGTGCAGGCCAAGGTCCGCGAGAACCCGCACGTGGCCAACGTCAACCTCGACTGGGACGAGCCGAGCAAGGTCGTGCGCCTGCTGGTCGACCAGGAGCGCGCCCGCGCGCTGGGCATCAGCTCCGCGGCGCTCTCGCAGTTCCTGTCGAGCTCGCTGTCGGGCTCGCGGATCAGCACCTACCGCGAGGGCAACGAGCTGGTCGAAATGCTGCTGCGCGGACCCGAGGAGGAGCGCCTGCGACTGGACATGCTCGGCAGTCTGATGGTGCCGACGGCCAGCGGCCGCAGCGTGCCGCTGACCCAGATCGCCACGCTCGAGTACGGCTTCGAGGAGGGCATCATCTGGCACCGCGACCGCCAGCCGACGATGACCGTGCGCGCCGACATCTACGACGGCAGCCTGCCGGCGGCGCTGACCGCGGAGATCTCGCCGACGCTCGACCCGATCCGCGAGACCCTGCCGTACGGCTACTCGATCGAGGTCGGCGGCAGCGTCGAGGACTCCGCGCGCGGCTCGAAGTCGATCGCGGTCGGCATGCCGCTGTTCGTGTTCGTGGTGTTCACGCTGCTGATGATCCAGCTGCGCAGCTTCTCGCGCAGCGTCATGGTGCTGATGACCGCGCCGCTGGGGCTGATCGGCGTGACCGCGTTCCTGCTGGTGACGCGCGTGCCGTTCGGGTTCGTCGCGATGCTCGGCACGATCGCGCTGGCCGGCATGATCATGCGCAACTCGGTGATCCTGGTCGACCAGATCGAGCAGGACATCGCCAGCGGCATGGAGCGCTGGCAGGCGATCGTCGAGGCGACCGTGCGCCGCTTCCGTCCGATCGTGCTGACCGCGCTGGCCGCGGTGCTGGCGATGATCCCGCTGTCGCGCTCGGTGTTCTACGGGCCGATGGCGGTGGCGATCATGGGCGGGCTGATCGTCGCGACCGTGCTGACGCTGCTGTTCCTGCCGGCGTTGTACGCGGCGTGGTTCCGGGTCAAGCCGCCGCAGGCGGCGTGAGCGACGCAAGGATCGGATAGCGGCGCCGCGGCGCCACCGGCACGCTGGCGTCCCCGGTTCACCCACGGAGACGCCACGTGCTGACGCTGTACGACTACCTGCCGTCGCAGAACGGCTACAAGATCCGCCTGCTGCTCAGCCACCTCGGCCGGCCGTACCGCAGTGAGTACGTCAGCATCTTCGAGGGGCACGGCCAGCGGCCGGCGTACTTGGCGGTCAACCCGACCGGCGCGGTGCCGGCGATCCGCCTCGACGACGGCCGCACGCTCGCCGAGTCGAACGCGATCCTGCAGTTCCTCGCCGACGGCACGCGCTACCTGCCCGGCGACGCGTTCGGCCGCGCCAAGGTCGCGCAGTGGCTGTCGTTCGAAGCCGACTACGTGCAGGCGACGATGGGCTCGCTGCGCTACTGGACGCTGACCGGCAAGCTGCCGCAGCGGCCGCCCGCGCTGCTGCAGATGAAGCGCGACGGCGGCCTGCGCGCGCTGGCCGCTCTGGACCGCGAGCTGGCGTCGCGGCCGTTCCTGCTCGGCGACGACTACACGATCGCCGACCTGTCGGTGTTTGCGTACGGCCACCTCGCCGGCGACGCCGGCCTGCCGCTCGATGGGTTCGGCCACGTGCTCGCATGGATCGAGCGCGTGCGCGCGCAGCCGGGCTTCGTGCCGACGGTGCACCCGTACGCGATCGACCCGCACAGCACGGCCGAACTGCCGTAGCGCGTCGCCGGCGCTGCGGTCAGTTGCCGGCGCCCCACGGCGCCGGCGGCGCGGGCACCGGCCGGGTCAGGTCGAACTCGACCCGGAACAGCCGCTGCGGGCGCGCGAGCTCATAGACGAACGCGCGGCCCGGTTCGACTTCCATGGCCCAGGTGTTGGTGTTCGAGACGCTGCGGCCCTCGCGGGTGAACATCGCGCGCGATTCGGCGTCGACCGGGAATTCCTGCCGCGCCGCGGTGCCGGCCGCGGCGGTGTCGCCGCCGTACATCGTCACCGCATCGGGCGAGCCGTCCTGATGGCGATGGTCGTGCTTCAGGCGCAGGCCGGACGCGGTGCGGGTGACCACCCAGGTGCGCGAGCGGTCGCTGCCGACGTGGAACGGGATGCGCAGCTCGTTCGCGCTGCACTCGCGCACGTGCATCACCAGCGGCTGGTTCGCGAACGGATCCGCGCCAGTCGGCGGCGGCGTGTCGGCGACGACGCGACCGGCGAACGCCTGCCCGCACAGCGCGGACACGCGGGTGAAGAACGCGTCCTGCGGCGAGGCGGGCGCGGCGGCCGGCGCGGACGGGGTGGACGCGCAGCTGGACAGCGCCAGCGCGGCGGTCGTAGCGACGGACAGGGCCAGCAGTCGGGTGTTGGTCATGCCCGCACGCTAGCGGCGCCGGGCGCGCGGCGCAAACCGCCGCGCCGCTTCAGTCCAGCAGCAGCGCGCGAAGCGCGTCGTAGTCGACCGCCATCGGCTCGGCGTGCGCCGGCCGCGCGAGCTGCGCGGCCAGCGGCGCCGGCGGCGTGACCGCATGGCCCACCAGCGGCTCCACGATCGTGTCGAACTTGGCCGGGTGCGCGGTCGCCACGACGGCCCACGGGCGCGCGTCGCCGGCGGCGCGCAGCGCGTCGAGCACGTGCAGTCCGACCGCGGTGTGCGGGCACGGCACCACGCCGTGGTGCGCGGGCGCGGTGCGGATCGCATCGGCGATCGCAGCGTCGTCGACCGCGACCGCGCGCATCGCCGCGCGCACGGCGTCGTCGCTCGCGTGCCAGGCACGCAGGCGCTCGAAGTTGCTCGGCGCGCCGACGTCCATCGCGTTGGCCAGCGTGGCGACGCTCGGCTGGGGCGCGTAGTCGGCGCCGGCGAAGTAGCGCGGCAGCACGTCGTTGGCGTTGCTGGCCAGCACGATGTCGCCGATCGGCAGGCCCATCGCCCGCGCCAGCCAGCACGCCAGCGCGTTGCCGAGGTTGCCGGTCGGGACCACGTAGTTCAGCGGCCCGCCGTGCGCGGCTTCGTGCGCGCGCGCCGAATGCGCGTAGTACGCCGCCTGCGGCAGCAGCCGGCCGAGGCTGATGCTGTTGGCCGAGCCGAGCGGGGCGCGCGCGCGCAGGTCGGCGTCGGCGAGCGCCTGCTTCACCAGCCGCTGGCAGTCGTCGAAGCTGCCGGCCACGCGCAGCGCGCGCACGTTGTCGCCGAAGCAGCCCAGGCCGTGCGCCTGGCGCGGCGACACCCGGCCGTCGGGGTACAGGATCACCACGCGGAAGCCCGGCCGACGGTGGAACGCCGCGCCGACCGCGGCGCCGGTGTCGCCCGAGGTCGCGACCAGGATCGTGATGTCCGGATCGTCGGCGCCGCGCAGCCGCGCCATCACCTCGGCGAGGAACCGGGCGCCGACGTCCTTGAACGCGGCGGTCGGGCCGTGGAACAGCTCGAGCAGGTGGTCGCCGTCGCCGCGCTGTGGGCGCAGCGGGGTCGGGAAGTCGAACGCGGCCGCGCAGATCGCGGGCAGCGCGTCGCGCAGGCGCGAGCCGGCGAAGTACGGCGCCAGCAGCGCCGCGGCGGTCGGCGCGAGGTCGTCGGACGGCGGCGGCAGCGCGATGCGGTCGCCGTCGACGGTCGCAATGCGTTCGGGCAGGTACAGCCCGCCGTCGGGCGCCAGCCCCGCGGCGATCGCGTCGTCCAGCGACGCCGGCGCGGCGTGGCCGCGCGTGCTTACGAATCGCACGCGATCAGCTCCGCGCGCGGGCCGTTGACCGGCGACACGTACGCGCGGCTGCCCAGTCCCGCGCCGGCGAACGCCTGCTGCATCGCGTCGGCCGCCGCCGCGGCGTCGGCCTCGCTGGCGAACCAGCCGAACACGGTCGGCCCGGCGCCGGAGATGCTCGCGCCGAGCGCGCCGTGGTCGAGCGCGGCCTGTTTGACGTCGGCGAAGCCGGGGATCAGCGCCGCGCGGCGCGGTTCGACCAGCACGTCGCGCAGGCCTTCGCCGATCAGCGCGACGTCGCCGCGCACCAGCCCGGTCAGGAACAGCGCCAGGTACTCGCTCTGCTTGACGAAGTCGGCCAGCGGGTACGGCTCGGCGAGCGCGGCGCGCGCGCGGCGCGTTTCCAGCACGAAGTCCGGGTGCACCGCGGCGCAGAACAGCCCCGGCGCGGACAGGCGGATCGCGCGGGTCGACGTCGCCAGGGTCACGCCGCCGAACAGCATCGGCGCGACGTTGTCGCCGTGCAGGCTGCCGCTGGCGACGGCTTCGCCGGTGAGGGCCAGGTGGTACAGCGCGTCGCGCGACAGCGGTGCATCGAGGGTCGCGTTGGCCGCGACCAGCGCCGCCACGCACGACGCCGCCGAGCCGCCCAGCCCGCTGCCGAGCGCGATGCCCTTGTGCAGCTTCAGCTCGAAGCCGTGCTCGAGGCCGTGCTGTTCGCGCAGCGCGATCAGCGCGCGGCCGCCGGTGTTGCGCTCGGCCGCGAGCGGAATGACCTCGATGCCGGCGACGTCGCCGGTGATCGCGAGCACCCGCACTTCGGGCGCGTCGATGCGGCGCACCCACGCGCGGTCGCCCGGGCCAGCCAGCGTGTGGCCGAGCAGGTCGAAGCCCACGCCGATGTTGCCGACGCTGGCCGGCGAGAACGCGCACGCCTCCCGCACCCTGCCGCCGTCCTGCACGCCCATGCCCGCTCCCGCTTCCACTGCTGCCAGATCCAAAGCGATCACAGCCGGGCCCCGAGGGCCTGCGCGATCGCCAGCACGTCGCCGAACACGCCGGCGGCGGTGACGTCCGGCCCGGCACCCGGGCCCTGCACCACCAGCGGATTATCGGCGTAACGCGCGGTCCGGAACTGGATCAGGTTGTCGGTCAGGCGCCCGTGGCGGCTGGCGTGGCCGTCGCCCGGCGCGACCAGCCCGACCCGCGCCCGGCCGTGGGCGTCGAGCCGGGCGAGGTAGCGCAGCACGCCGCCGCCGGCGCGCGCCTGTTCGAGCCGCGCCAGCAGCGGCGCGTCGAGTTCGGAGGCGCGGGCGAGGAACTGCTCGCGCGGCACGTCGCGCAGCGCCGGCGGCACCAGGCTCTCGATCTCGACATCGGCCAGCGACAGCTCGCGGCCGGCCTCGCGCGCGAGGATCACCAGCTTGCGCGCGACGTCGAGGCCGGACAGGTCGTCGCGCGGGTCCGGCTCGGTGTAGCCCAGCGCCTGCGCCTCGCGCAGCAGGGTCGAGAATGGCACCGAGCCGTCGAAGCGGTTGAACAGCCACGCGAGCGTGCCCGACAGCAGGCCGTCGACCTCGGTCAGCGTGTCGCCGGTGTCGAGCAGGCCGCGCAGCGTCTGGATCACCGGCAGGCCGGCGCCGACGGTCGCTTCGTAGCGGAAGCGACCGCCGTGGCGCTCGGCGGCGCGGATCGCGCGGTAGCGGTCGAGCGGCCCGCTGCCGGCGTGCTTGCTCGGCGTCACCACGTGGATGCCCGCCGCGAGCCAGTCGGCGTAGCGCGCGGCGACCGCGTCGCTGCCGCTGCAGTCGACGATCAGCGCGTGCGGCAGGTGCTCGGCGCGCACGTGGGCGGCAAAGCGGTCGAGGTCGAGCGTTTCGGCGCCGTCGAGCGCGTCGACCGCGGCGACGGGGTCGAGCTTTCGCGCCGCCAGGTGCATGCGCCGGCTGTCGGCGACCGCGCGCAGGCGCAGGTCGAGGCCGGCGTGCCCACCGTCGCGCTGGTGCGTCGGCAGGGCGCTGGCGAACTGCGCCAGCAGCGCGCGGCCGACGTTGCCGGGCCCGATCAGCCCGACCGACACGGTCTGCGGCGACAGCCAGAACGCCGCGTGCGCCGCGCGCAGCCCGCGCACCGCGTCGCCGGCGTCGAGCGCGACCGAGATGTTGCGCTCGCTCGCGCCCTGGGCGATCGCGCGGATGTTGACGCGCGCCTTCGCCAGCCCGTCGAACAGCCGCGCCGCCACGCCCGGCGTGCCGACCATGCCGTCGCCGACGGCCGCGAGCACGGCGATGCCGGGCGTGACCTCGACGCCTTCGACCTGGGCGTCGGCGATCGCGTCGGCGAACGCGTGCGCGACCGCGTCGCGTGCGCGCCCCGACTGCGCCGCGGGGACCACGCAGCAGATCGAGTGCTCGCTCGAGCCCTGCGAGATCACCGTCACCGACACGCCGGCCTCGCGCAGCGCCGCGAACAGCCGCTCGGCCGTGCCCGGCACGCCGATCAGGCCGGCGCCGCTGAGCTCGAGCAGCGCCAGGTCGGTGACCAGGCTCAGGCCCTTGACCGGCGACGCGGCCGGGGCCGACTCGCGCGCGATCCACGTGCCCGGCGCCGACGGGTCGAGCGCGTTGCGGATGCGGATCGGCAGGCCCGCCTGCATCGCCGGCGCCATCGTCTGCGGGTGCAGCACCTTCGCGCCGAAGTACGCCAACTCGCAGGCCTCGGCGTACGACATCGACGACAGGCACACCGCGTCGGGCACCAGCCGCGGGTCGGCGCTGAGCACGCCGTCGACGTCGGTCCAGATCGTCAGCGCGCTCGCGTCGAACAGCACCGCGAAGATCGCGCCGGAGTAGTCGCTGCCGTTGCGGCCGAGCGTGGTCGCGCGGCCGTCGGCATCGCGCGCGATGAAGCCGGTGACCACCACGTCGCGCTGCGGGTGGCCGGCGCGCCACGCAGCCAGGTTCGCGCGGCTGCGCGGCCAGTCGACCGCCACGCCGAGCTCGCCGGGGTGCACGACCAGCACCTCGCGCGCGTCCAGCCGCGCCCAGCCGGCGGCGTCGCCGCCGAGCGCGGCGTGCAGCAACCGCGACGACCACAGCTCGCCGAGCCCCTGGATCGACGCGAACGCCGACGCGCCCAGCTCGCCGGCGTCGGCCGCGGCGCGCAGGCTGTCGTGCAGCGCGTCGAACTCGCCGTCGAGCCACGCGGCCAGCGCGTGCCGGTCGGCGCTGCTGCCGTGCCCGTCGATCTCCGCCGCGGCGGAGAGGTGCCGGGCGCGCAGCCGCGCCCAGTCCTCCTGCCACGGGGCGTGGGCGACGGCGTCGCGGGCCAGCGCGGTCAGCGCGTCGGTGACGCCCTGCATGGCCGAGACCACGGCCACGCGCGGTGCCGGGTCGTCGGCGAGCAGCGCGGCCACGGCGGCAATGCGGCCCGCGTCGGCGACGCTGCTGCCGCCAAACTTGTGCGCGCTGCAGACGGCGGCCGGCGATGCGGTGGCGACGACGCGCGCCGCGGCGGCGTCGGGGTGGAGCGGTGAAGAAGGCATCGGTGCAGCTCCTTGGGGGGCCAGCGCCCACCGGGTCCGCGCTCGGCACCCGGGTCGGATGCGGAGCGGGGGGTGGGGAGGTCAGTCCGTCACGTCCGTCCACACCCGCACGTCCGTCGTGCGGGCGTCGGTGGTCGTGGTGGTCGTGGCGGTGCTCGTCGTGATGTGGGCGTCCGTGGCCGCACTCGCGCGCGCGCCGCCGGCCGCGAGGCGGCGAACGAAGGCGGCGCGGCGGTGGCGTCGGCGCATGCGGCTGGATTCCGGCGGGGCGGGCGTTAGTCGATCGGTGGGGCCGCGTCAGTCGCGCAGCTCGGCGACGTGGCAGTGGCACTGCAGGTACTCGAGCACCGCGGCGGTGGCCTCGCGCGTGCCGATCGCGTTGCCGGCCGGCGCCAGGTCGGCGGTGAACGCGCCGGCGTCGAGCGCCAGCGCCACCGCGCGCTCGACCAGCGCCGCCTCGTCCTCCAGTCCGAGCGAATGGCGTAGCAGCATCGCCACGCTGAGGATCGTCGCGTACGGGTTGGCGACGCCGCGGCCGGCGATGTCCGGCGCCGAGCCGTGGATCGGCTCGTACAGTCCCATCACAGTGCGCTGGCCGTCCATGGCGTTGCGTGCGGTGGTCTCGAAGGCCCCTGCCCGGCCATCCGTGGCCGGGCGTCCAGCGGCGCACGCACTGTCGATAGGACAGTGCGCAAGCGCGCCGCCGGACCCCAGCGACGCCGACGGCAGCAGCCCGAGCGAGCCGGCCAGCATCGAGGCCTCGTCGGTCAGGATGTCGCCGAACAGGTTCTCGGTGACGATCACGTCGTAGTCGCGCGGCTTGGCGATCAGGTGCATCGCCATCGAGTCGACCAGCTGGTGCTCGAGCGCGACGTCGGCGAACTCGTCGCGATGCACGCGCGTGGTGACTTCGCGCCACAGTCGCGACGTCTCGAGCACGTTGGCCTTGTCGACCGACGTCACCCGCCCGCGGCGGCCGCGGGCGAGGGTGAACGCGCGCCGCACGACGCGCTCGACCTCGGCCACGGTGTATTCGCACACGTCGCGCGCGCGGTCGGCGCCGCGCGACTTCTCGCCGAAATACAGGCCGCCGGTCAGCTCGCGCACGACCAGCAGGTCGACGCCGTTGAGCAGGTGCGGCTTGATCGGCGACGCGCCGAGCGCGGCCGGGTGCGGGCGCACCGGGCGCAGGTTCGCGTACAGCCCGAGCGCCTTGCGCAGGCCGAGCAGGCCCTGCTCGGGGCGCACCGGCGCGCCGGGGTCGGACCACTTCGGCCCGCCGACCGCGCCGAGCAGGACCGCGTCGGCGCGGCGGCACGCCGACAGCGTCGCGTCCGGCAGCGCCTCGCCGGTCGCGTCGATGGCCGCGCCGCCGATCAGCGCGGTCGTGGTGGTGAACGCATGGCCGAAGCGGCGGCCGATGGCCTGCAGCACCTCGACGCCGGCGGCGGTGACCTCCGGGCCGATCCCGTCGCCGGGCAGGACGACGATCTCAGCGCGCATGGTGGCGCTCCCCGTGGGACTGGCCATGGTGCGACTCCTCGTAACGTTGGATGGCGGGGCGCTGCTTGAGCAGGTAGCCGAGCTGGTCGACGCCTTCGAGCAGGCAGGTCTGCGCGAACGCGTCGAGCGGGAAGCGGAACCGGCGGAAGTCCGGCAGCATCACCTCGCGCGCGGCGACGTCGACGTGCAGCGACAGCCCGGGTGAATCGAGCAGCTCGTCGACGACGGCTTCGTCGAGCACGATCGGCAGCAGCCCGTTCTTCAGCGCGTTGCTGCGGAAGATGTCGGCGATCTCGGCGCTGATCACCGCGCGCACGCCGAGATCGAGCAGCGCCCACGGCGCGTGCTCGCGCGACGAGCCGCAGCCGAAGTTGCGGCCGGCCACCAGGATCGCGGCGCCGTCGTTGGCCGGGTCGTTCCCATGCTGGTTGAACGGGAACGCCGGGTTCGGCGCGCCGTCGGCGGTCCGGCGCCAGTCGTGGAAGGCGTGGCGGCCCAGCCCGCTGCGCTGCGTCGTCGTCAGGAAACGGGCGGGAATGATCTGGTCGGTGTCGATGTTGCGCTCGCGCAGCACGACGGTGCGCGAGGTGAAGTGGGTGATGGGCGCCATCAGGAGCGCTCCTGCGATGCGGGTTGGGGGCCACGACGCGAGCACGTGGTGGCGCGACAGGCGACAGCGGCCATCACGCACACTCCAGCGACGCGGAACTGCGCGGCTCGGCGTCGCTGCCGTCGATGTCGACCAGCGCACGCACGTCGGCGATCGCCCCGGCGACCGCGCACGCCGCGGCGCTGCGCGGGGAGGCCAGCACGGTGCGCGCGCCGGGGCCCTGGCGGCCTTCGAAGTTGCGGTTGGACGTCGACACCGCCAACTGGCCGGGGCCGACCAGGTCGCCGTTCATCGCGATGCACATCGAGCAGCCCGGCTCGCGCCACTGCGCGCCGGCGGCGCGAACGATCGCGTCGATGCCCTCGGTCTCGGCCTCGCGCTTGACCTGCATCGAACCGGGCACGACCAGCATGCGCACGCGCGGGTGCACGCGGCGGCCGCGCAGCACGTCGGCGACCTCGCGCAGGTCGTCGAGCCGGGCGTTCGTGCAGCTGCCGACGAACACCACGTCGACCGGACGGCCCAGCAGCGCCTGCCCGGCGGACCAGCCCATGTAGTCGCGGGCCTTGGCATCGTCGGGGTGCGCCCCGGCCGGCACCTGCGCGTCGACGGCGGCGACCTGGCCCGGATGGGTGCCCCAGGTGACGGTCGGGCGGATGTCGCGCGCGTCGATCCGCACCTCGCGGTCGAAGCGCGCGCCGGGGTCGCTGTGCAGCGTGCGCCAGTGCGCCACGGCGGCGTGGAAATCGCGGCCCTGCGGCGCGCGCGGAGTGCGGCGCAGGTAGTCGAACGTGACCTCGTCCGGTGCGACCAGCCCGGCGCGCGCGCCGGCCTCGATCGACATGTTGCAGACGGTCATGCGCTCGTCCATCGACAGCGCGCGGATCGCGCTGCCGCGGTACTCGATTACGTGGCCGGTGCCGCCGTTGACGCCGATCACGCCGATCACGTGCAGGATCAGGTCCTTGGCGGTGACGCCCGCGCCGAGCGCGCCGTCGACGGTGATGGCCAGGGTCTTCGGCTTGCGCTGCAGCAGGCACTGGGTCGCGAGTACGTGGCCGACCTCGCTGGTGCCGATGCCGAACGCCAGCGCGCCGAACGCGCCGTGGGTCGCGGTGTGGCTGTCGCCGCAGACGATCGTCATCCCGGGCAGCGTCAGCCCGAGCTCCGGCGCGAACACGTGGACGATGCCGCGGTGCGCGCTGTTGAAGTCGAACAGCTCGATGCCGTGGCGCGCGGCGTTCGCGCGCAGCGTCTCGACCTGGTGCTCGGCCGCCGGCGTGTAGTACGCCAGCGCGCCGTCCGCGTCGGCGGGCAGGGTCGGCGTCGAATGGTCGAGCGTGCCCTTGGTGCGCCCGGGCCGGTGCACGCGCAGGCCGCGCGCGTCGAGTTCGGCGAACGCCTGCGGCGTCGTGACCTCATGGATCAGGTGCAGGTCGACGTAGAGCACCGCGGGCGCGGCGTCCGTCTCCGGGGTGACCACGTGGGCGTCCCACAGTTTGTCGAGCAGGGTGCGGGGGGTCGAGGTCATCGCGGACGATTTCCTTGGCATGTTGATGGGGTGGCGGCGGTCGCCACGGCGGCGGCGATTCGCCAAGCGGGGTGGAGCCGGTGGGCGCGGCCTCGCGGCGCGCTGCGTCGGGGGGCGGAAGCGGAGCAGCTGCGGCTCATGCCACCACCACCTCGCGTTCGGGCGCCGCGCTGCGCACGCGCTGGGCGCGGTTGGCGATCTCCAGCCACGCCAGCGCGCTGGCCTCGAGGATGTCGGTGCTGGTGCCCGAGCCGGTGTGCTCAATACCGTCGACGCGGGCGGTGACGCTGGCCTGGCCCTGGGCGTCGTCGCCGGTGGTCACGCTCGACACGTGGTACTGGTCGACGTCGACGCGCAGGCCGGTCGCGCGCGCCAGCGCGGCGAACAGCGCGTGCACCGGGCCGTCGCCGACCGCGGCTTCGGACACGCGGGTGCCGTCGGGCGCGAGCAGCTGCACGCTGGCCGTCGGCAGGCTGTCCTCGGCCACGCCGGTGCTCACGTGCGCGCGCAGCAGGCGCCAGCCGCGCGCCGCGCGCGCGTCGGTGCCGAGCACCAGCGCCTCGAGGTCGGCGTCGAACACCTCGCGCTTTTTTTCGGCCAGCGCCTTGAACGCGGCGAACACGCCGTTGAGCTGGGCCTCGTCGACCGCCAGCCCGAGCGTGCGCAGCCGGTCGGCGATCGCCGCGCGCCCGCTGTGCCGGCCCAGCACCATCTGCGACTGGGCCCAGCCGACGTCTTCGGGCCGCATGATCTCGTAGGTGCCGCGGTGCTTGAGCATGCCGTGCTGGTGGATGCCGGACTCATGCGCGAACGCGTTCTGCCCGACCACCGCCTTGTTGCGCTGCACGTGCATGCCGGTGATCCGTGCCAGCAGGCGCGAGGTCGGCACCAGCCGGCGCGTGTCGATGCGGGTGCCGACGCCGTACCACGCGCGGCGCACGTTCAGCGCCATAACCAGCTCCTCGAGCGCGGCGTTGCCGGCGCGCTCGCCGATGCCGTTCACGGTGCACTCGACCTGGCGCGCGCCGCCCTCGATCGCGGCCAGCGAGTTGGCGACCGCCAGCCCGAGGTCGTCGTGGCAGTGTGCGCTGAACACCGCGCGGTCGGCATCGACCACGTGCGCGCGCAGGTGCTCGAACAGCGCGCGGATCTCGGCCGGCGTCGTGACGCCGACGGTGTCCGGCAGGTTCAGCGTGCGCGCGCCGGCGGCGATCGCCGCGCTGCAGACCTCGACCAGGAAGTCCGGCTCGGTGCGCAGCGCGTCCTCGGCCGAGAACTCGACGTCGTCGACGTAGTGCCGCGCGAGCGCGACGCCGGCGACGGCGCGTTCGAGCACCTGCGCGCGGTCCAGGCCGAGCTTGTGCTCGCGGTGCAGCGGGCTGGTCGAGATGAACACGTGAATGCGCGGCCGCGCCGAGCCGTCAAGCGCGCGCGCACAGGCCTCGATGTCCGCGTCGACGCAGCGGGCCAGCATCGCGATCGTCGCGCCGCTGACGTCGCGCGCGATCGCGCGCACCCCGTCGAAGTCGGCCTTCGAGCTGGCGGGGAACCCGGCCTCGATCACGTCGACGCCGAGCTCGGCCAGCGCGTGCGCGAAGCGCAGCTTCTGCGGCGCGCTCATCGAGCAGCCGGGCGACTGCTCGCCGTCGCGCAGGCTGGTGTCGAAGATCGTGACGGTGTCGACCGGTACGTCGGCCGGCGTGCGGGCGTCGGTCATGCGCTGAGCTCCTGGGCGGCGGGGCGGGGGCGCCGGGGCGCGGGCGGGGCGGAGGCGGGCGCGGCCGGGGACGGCAGCGGAATCACGTCAGCGACCGGCGCGGCGTCGCGACGGCGCTGGCGCGGGCGGCGCGGCGCGCGCGGGCGCACCTCGGCCAGCAGCCGGGCGAGGACGGCGGCGTCGACGTTGCCGCCCGACACCACCGCGCACTTGCGCCGGCCGGCGACGCGGCGGCCGGCCGCGAGCGCCAGCGCGCCGGCGCCCTCGGCAATCACGTGCTCCTCGAGCGCGAGCCGGACCAGCGTCTCGCGCAGTTCGGCCTCGCGCACGATCACCAGGTCGTCGAGCAGGGTCGCCAGCAGCGCCGCGGTCAGCGTGCCCGGCACGCGCACGCGCACGCCGTCGGCCAGCGTCGCGGCCGGCACGAACTCACTCGCGTCGCCGCGCAGCACGCGCGCCATCGCGTCGACGTGCTCGACCTGCGCGCCGACGATGCGCACGCCCTGCGACTTCAGCGCCAGCGCGACGCCGGCCGCCAGCCCGCCGCCGCCGATCGGCACGATCACCACGTCCGGCCCGAGCGCGCCGAGCTCGAGGCCGACCGTGCCCTGCCCCGCGATCACGTCGGGATCGTCGAACGCCGACAGCAGCCGGTAGCCGTGCTGCGCGGCGAGTTCGACCGCGAACGCGCGGGCCTCGTCGTAGGTGTCGCCGTGCAGCCGCACCGCCGCGCCCCAGTGGGCGACGCCGGCGACCTTGGTGGCCGGCGCGTTGCGCGGCATCACCGTGATCACCGGCAGGCGCAGCCGGTGGCCAGCCCATGCCAGGCCCTGCGCGTGGTTGCCGGCCGACGCGGCGATCACCGGCCGGGCGTCGCCGCGCTCGCGCCCGGCCAGCAGCGCGTTGAGCGCGCCGCGCACCTTGTACGAGCCGGTGCGCTGCAGGTTCTCCAGCTTCAGCCAGCAGCCGAAGCGCTCGGCGTGGTGCAGCGGGGTGGCCGACAGGTGCGGGCGCAGGCGCGCCTGCGCGGCCAGCACGCCGGACGCGGTGACGGCGGCGCGTGCATCGGCGCGCGCTACGTCGGGCTCGGCGCGGGCGACGTCAGACATGGGTCAGCCAGTGCGCGTGCGCGCGATCTTCGCCACGCACGACGCGGCGGTAGGCGTGCGCCAGCTCGGTGCCGATCCGGCTGGACCGGTACGCGCGGCCGTCGAGCGAGGCGATCGGGGTGACCTCGGCCGCGGTGCCGCAAACGAACACCTCGTCGGCGTCGATCAGTTCGTCCAGCGACATCGCACGGGATGCGGCGCCGGTCAGCTGACGAAGCGTGTCGCGGGTGATGCCGGCCAGCGCGTCGGGGTGTTCGACGGCGGTGATGCTGTCGCCGTGCACCGCGAACACGTTCGCGCCGGTGCACTCGACCACGCGACCGTCGGCGTCGACGAACAGCGCCTCGTCGAACCCGCGCGCCCTGGCCTCGTGCTTGGCGAGGATCGAGTTGACGTACCCGCCGCACAGCTTCAGCGGCGGCAGCGACGACGCCGGGTTGCGCCGCCACGACGACACGCCCAGCTTCACCGCGGTGCCGGCCAGGTGCACCGCAGTGGCGAAGGTGGCCACCATCAGGTGCTTGGGCTGCGGGCCGACGTCGAGTCCGATCGTGCCGCTGCCGCACCACGCCAGCGGACGCACGTAGGCGTCGCGCTGGCCGAGCGCCTCTCGGTTGGCGCACAGCACGGCGAGCGTGGCGTCGGTGGCGACGGCGACGTCGAACGCGATGCCGAGCAGCTCGCAGCCGCGCCGCATCCGCGCCAGGTGCTCGGGCAGGCGGAACACCGCGCTGCCGCCGTCGGCGGTGGCGTAGGCGCGGATGCCCTCGAACACGCCGCTGCCGTAGTGCAAGGCATGCGCGGTCAGCGGGAGCTGCGGCGCGTCGGCGTCGACCAGCGCGCCGTCGAACCACAGTCGCGCCTGGTCGGGCTCGCGCCGCGCCGCGGGCTCGGCCGGGGCCGCCTCGGCGCTCACGTACACGACCACGACTCCGACGGGGCGTCGACGGCCGAGACTTCGACCGCGAGGCAGTCGTAGAGCTTTTCCAGCTGCGCCTGCAGCGAGTCGGCACTGCGGTCGCCTTCGACCGCCAGCCGCAGGTGCCAGCGGTCGCCGTCGGCCTGGGTTTCGCCGTCGACGCTGACCGGGGTGAAGCCGCGCCGCTCGGCGGTGCCGAGCACGCGGGCCAGCGCGCCCTCGGCGCGACGCAGGGTGAGGTCAAGTTGGTAGCGTTGCATCGGCGTCCTCACTGTCGGCGTGGATGGGGTCGAACAGCATTTGCGCGTTGTTGCGGTTGGGCGGGACCAGCGGCCAGACGTTGGCGTGCGCGTCGATCGCCACGTGCAGCAGCGCCGGGCCGGGCATCGCCAGCAGGGCTTCGATCGCGGCGTCGACGTCGGCGGCGCGGTCCAGCCGCAGCCCGGGCACGCCGAAGCTCGCGGCCAGCGCGACGAAGTCGGGGTTGTCGGACAGATCGGTCTCGCTGTAGCGGCGGTCGAAGAACAGCTCCTGCCACTGGCGGACCATGCCGAGGCGCTGGTTGTCGAGCAGCACGATCTTCACTGGCAGGCCGTAGCGGCCGAGCGTGGCCAGCTCCTGGATGTTCATCAGGATCGAGCCGTCGCCGCTGACGCAGACGACTTGCGCGTCCGGCAGCGCGAGCTGCGCGCCGATCGCGGCCGGCAGGCCGAAGCCCATCGCGCCGAGCGCGCCGCTGGTCAGGTGCCGGCGCGGGTCGTTGAAGCGCCAGTGCTGGGCGACCCACATCTGGTGCTGGCCGACGTCGCAGGCGACCACCGCCGACGGCGCCGCTTCCGACAGGCGCTTGAGCAGCGCCGGCGCGTACACGTCGCGTCCGGGCGCGTCGTAGCGCGCGGCGAAGCGCTGGCGGTTGGCCCGGCACTGTGCGCGCCATGCGGCGCACTCGGGCATCGCGGTGGCCAGCGCATCGAGGCTGGTGCGCAGCTCGCCGCGCAGCGCCGCGTCGGCGACGCGCAGCTTGCCGAGCTCGGCCGCGTCGACGTCGAGGTGGATGACCTTCGCGTGCGGGGCGAACTCGGCCAGCTTGCCGGTGGCGCGGTCGTCGAAGCGCGCGCCGACCACGACCAGCAGGTCCGTTTCCTGCACCGCCTGGTTGGCCGCGCGCGTGCCGTGCATGCCGAGCATGCCGAGGTTCAGCGGGTGCGCGCCGTCGAGCGCGCCGACGCCCTGCAGCGTCAGCACCGTCGGCAGCTGGGTGGCCTCGACGAACGCGCGGAACTCCGCCACCGCATCGCCGAGCTTGATCCCGCCGCCGCCGTAGACCAGCGGCCGGCGCGCGTTGCTGAGCAGCTCCAGCGCGCGGGTCAGCTCGGCGTCGCCGGCCACCGGCTCGGGATCGACCGGCGCCGGCACGTGCGCGGGCAGGTGCGACGCGTCGGCGGTCTGCAGGTTCTTGGGCAGGTCGACCAGCACCGGCCCTGGCCGCCCTGAGCGCGCCAGCCGGAACGCCTCGCGCACCGCGCCGGGCAGGTCGTCGACGCGGCGCACCAAGAAGCTGTGCTTGACGATCGGCAGGGTCATGCCGAACACGTCGACCTCCTGGAACGCGTCGGTGCCCATCAGCGTGGTCGGCACCTGCCCGGTCAGCACCACCATGGGTACCGAGTCGAGCAGCGCGTCGGCGATGCCGGTGACCAGGTTGGTCGCCCCCGGGCCGGACGTCGCCACGCACACGCCGACCCGGCCGCTGGCGCGCGCGTAGCCGTTGGCGGCGAACGCCGCGCCCTGCTCGTGCCGCACCAGGATGTGCTTCAGCGGCGCGTCGTACAGCGCGTCGTAGAACGGCATGATCGCGCCGCCCGGGTAACCGAACAGCGTGTCGACGCCTTCCGCGGCCAGTGCGTGCACCAGCCACTGCGCGGCGTTCATGCAGCGGCCTGCTCGGGTTTGGCGTCGGCGTGCGCCGGCGCGGCGCTCGCGTTCGCGTTGACCGGCGCCGCCGCCGCGGCGTTGCCGAGCCAGGCCATCGCCGAGCGCAGCTTGCGGCCCGTGGCCTCGATCGGGTGCTCGAGGTCGCCCTGCTTGAGCGCCTTGTAGTTCGCGTTGCCGCCCGCGTACTCGGCGATCCACTGGCGCGCGAACGTGCCGTCCTGGATCTCCGCGAGCACCTTGCGCATCTGCGCGCGGGTGTGGTCGTCGACGATGTACGCGCCGCGGGTCAGCGCGCCGTACTGGGCGGTCTCGCTGATGAACTCGTGCATCCGCGTGATGCCGCCCTCGTAGAACAGGTCGACGATCAGCTTCAGCTCGTGCAGGCACTCGTAGTACGCGACCTCGGGCTGGTAGCCGGCC
This sequence comes from Cognatilysobacter tabacisoli, assembly GCF_003586305.1. Lineage (GTDB taxonomy): Bacteria > Pseudomonadota > Gammaproteobacteria > Xanthomonadales > Xanthomonadaceae > Cognatilysobacter_A > Cognatilysobacter_A tabacisoli. Next base: position 310,140 of record NZ_QXJI01000004.1, read on the forward strand.
TCGACCAGCGTCTCCCAGCCGGCCTGCACCAGCTTGGTCGCGCCGCCGCACAGCACCGCCTGCTCGCCGAACAGGTCGGTCTCGGTCTCTTCCTTGAACGTGGTCCGGATCGCGTTCTGGCGCGCCCCGCCGATGCCGCCGCAGTACGCCAGCGCGAACGCTTCGGCGCGGCCGCTCGCGTCCTGGTGCACCGCGTACACCGACGGCACGCCGCGGCCGATCTCGTACTCGCGACGCACCAGCGCGCCGGGGCCCTTCGGTGCGACCAGCACCACGTCGAGGTCCGCGCGCGGTGCGATCTGGCCGTAGTGGACGTTGAAGCCGTGCGCGAACAGCAGGCACGCGCCGGGGGCGATGTTCGGCTCGATCACGTCGCGGTACAGCTGCGGCTGGACCATGTCGGGGGTCAGCACCGCGACGAGCTCGGCGCCGGCGACGGCCTGCGCGGGAGGCTGCACGGCAAAGCCGTCGGCACGGGCCTTGAGCTCGGTCGGGCCGCCGGGGCGCAGGCCCACGGTCACGTCGAAGCCGGAGTCGCGCAGGTTGAGTGCGTGCGCGCGGCCCTGGCTGCCGTAGCCGATGACGGCGATGCGCGGGCGGGGAGGGGTCACGGTGGTGGTCATCGCGGGTTCCTGGGTGGTCGAAGGTGGAAGGGCGGAAAAGTGGAAAGGCGGGGCCGGTCGATTCAGGCCGGTGCCAGCGCGTCGTCGACGCGCAGCACGCTGGGAATGCCGCGGTCGACCGGGGCATCGAGCGGGCCCGGCGCGGTGACCGCGCCGCGCGAGGCCGGGCCGACGCTGCGCGCGTACTTGGCCAGCACACCGGTGGCCACGCGCGGGGCGATCCGCGCCGGCGGCCGCGCGGCGAGGTCGGCGTCGACGTCGAGCCGGCGCGTGGCGACGTCGATGCGCACCACGTCGCCGTCGCGCAGCCGCGCGATCGGGCCGCCGTGCGCGGCCTCGGGGCAGACGTGGCCGACCATGAAGCCGTGGGTCGCGCCGCTGAAGCGCCCGTCGGTCAGCAGCGCGACGTCGTCGCCGAGGCCCTGGCCGACCAGCGCGGCGGTGACGGCGAGCATCTCGCGCATGCCGGGGCCGCCGGCCGGGCCTTCGAAGCGGATCACGACAACGTCGCCGGCCCGGACCTGCCGCGCCTGCACCGCGGCGAACGCGGCCTCCTCGAAGTCGAACACCCGCGCCGGACCCTCGAAGCGTTCGCGGCCGTGTCCGGCCAGCTTGACGATGCAGCCGTCCGGGGCGAGGTCGCCGTAGAGGACGGAGTACCCGCCGCGCGGCTTCAGCGGCGCGTGCACCGGGCGCACGACGTCCTGCTGTGCCGCGGTCTCGACCTCGTCGAGCTCGGCGAAGAACCCGCGGCCGGTGACCGTCGGCACATCCTCGATCAGCCCGGCCGCGCGCAGCTCGCGCGCGACCAGCGCGACGCCGCCGTGTTCGAACATCTCGGCGGCGGTGTAGCGGCCGCCGGGCTTGAGGTCGGCGATCACCGGCGTGTGCCGCGCGGCGGCTTCGAACTCCTCGAGGTCGAACGGCACGCCGGCCTCGTGCGCGATCGCCAGCAGGTGCAGCGCGGCATTGGTCGAGCCTGCGGTGGCGGAGACCGCGCGCGCGGCGTTGCGCAGCGACGCGGGCGTCAGCAGCGCGCGCGGGCTCGCCGCGCCGTCGTGCAGCCGCTGCATCACCAGCTCGCCGCAGGCGCGCGCCGCCGCGGCCTTGCCCGGGTGCATCGCCGGAATGTCGTTGAGCTGCAGCGGCGACAGGCCGAGAAAGGTCAGCACCATCGCCATCGTGTTGGCGGTGAACTGCCCGCCGCACGCGCCCGCGCCGGGGCAGGCGTGTGACTCGATGCGGTGCAGCTCGGCGTCGTCGATGCGGCCGGCCGCGTGCGCGCCTACCGCCTCGAACACGTCCTGCACCGTCAGCGCGCGGTCGCTGCCGTCGCGCTCGCAGTGGCCGGGCAGGATCGTGCCGCCGTAGAGGACCACGGTGGGGATGTCGAGGCGCGCGGCGGCCATCGCCGCGGCCGGGATGGTCTTGTCGCAGCCGACCAGCAGCACCATCGCGTCGAGGCAGTGGCCGCGCACGGCCAGCTCGATCGAGTCGGCGATCGTCTCGCGCGATGCCAGCGAGGCGCGCATGCCGTCGCTGCCCATCGCGATGCCGTCGGTCACGGCGATGGTGTTGAACTCGACCGGCGTGCCGCCGCCGGCGTGGACGCCTTCGCGCACGTGCTGGGCCAGCGCGCGCAGCGTGAGGTTGCACGGCGAGACGTCGGTCCAGGTGTGGATCACCGCGACCAGCGGCCGGGCGATGGCGGCATCGTCGAGCCCGGTCGCGCGCAGCATGGCGCGGGCCGGGGCGCGGGCGGGTCCGAGTTTGATCGCGTTGCTGTTCACTGCGTTGGGGTTCCCGTTGCGATGGCCTGGAGCGGATGCCGGCCGTACAAACGAAAACCCCGCGCCTCTTTCGGGGCGCGGGGTTCAGGTTCTACTGCCTGGGTGTGTGTGTTTCAGCTACACATGCCCGAACCCCGCGCCTTGAAGGACGGTAATAAGCACGGTGGTAAGTACGAGTGCGGTGGTCAGCGCGACCGCGGGCCGCGCGGTCGGCATCGCGGCGACCCGGGTCGGGGTCGGCGGCGTGGAGTGCCTCGGCGGGGGCGTGTTGCGCTGCGTCATGGAATCGACAGGAACACGGCGTTTTTTCGTTGTCAACACTTTTTGCAGAAACTTTTGCAAGTTGCGCGGAAGCGACGCGGCGGTGCGGCTGTGGCGACATTCCATGTGCTCATGAGGGCGCGCACGGCCGTCGCCGCCGGTGGTTGCGCGCGAAACCGAACGCCCGTTTGGCTGGCCGCGGGCGGGCGCGCATGCTCCAATGCGCGACGAAGCGGGGGTACCGCGGCCGGTGCGGCGCGGTTGAGAAACACCCTTGGAACCTGGGCACTCGTGCCGATACCGGCTGACACCGGCGTAGGGAAGCTTCGCAAGCCGGTCCGCCGGCTCTGCGCCGCCGCTTTGATGCGCGCCGTCCGCCCGCGGACCGGATCGCCACAGCCCGCACGCCCGTGCGGACTCTTCAAGCCGCAGGCGGAGCTCCCCCGATGAATGCAGTGCCCTCCGAACTCGTCCAGCAGGCCGACCAGCTGTCGGCCGACGTGACCCGGCCGATCCCCGGCTCGCGCAAGATCCACGTGGAGGGCTCGCGGCCCGACATCCGCGTGCCGATGCGCGAGATCGAGTTGGCGCGCACGCCGACCATCTTCGGCGGTGAGGACAACGCGCCACTCGCCGTCTACGACACCTCGGGCCCGTACACCGATGCCGGCGCGACGATCGACCTCGCCACCGGCCTGCCGCCGCTGCGCGCGCCGTGGATCGCCGAGCGCGGCGACACCGAGGTGCTGGCCGGGCTGAGCTCGGCGTTCGGCCGCCAGCGCGAGCTCGACCCGAAGCTCGACGCCGTGCGCTTCGGCAACCGCCCGCTGCCGCGCCGTGCCCTGTCGGGGGCCAACGCCACCCAGATGCACTACGCGCGCCGCGGCATCGTCACGCCGGAGATGGAGTTCATCGCGATCCGCGAGAACCAGCGGCTCGAGCAGCTCCGCGAGGCGCACCTGCGGGTCCAGCACCCCGGCGAGTCGTTCGGCGCGAATATCCAGAAGATCATCACGCCCGAGTTCGTCCGCGACGAGGTGGCCCGCGGCCGCGCGGTCATCCCGAACAACATCAACCACCCCGAGTGCGAGCCGATGATCATCGGCCGCAACTTCCTGACCAAGGTCAACGCGAATATTGGCAACTCGGCGGTGAGTTCCGGGATCGCCGAGGAGGTCGAGAAGCTGGTGTGGTCGATCCGCTGGGGCGCCGACACGGTCATGGACCTGTCGACCGGCAAGCACATCCACGAGACCCGCGAGTGGATCATCCGCAACGCGCCGGTGCCGATCGGCACCGTGCCGATCTACCAGGCACTGGAGAAGGTCGACGGCCGCGCCGAGGAGCTGACCTGGGAGATCTTCCGCGACACGCTGGTCGAGCAGGCCGAGCAGGGCGTCGACTACTTCACGATCCACGCCGGCGTGCTGCTGCGCTACGTGCCGCTGACGGCCAAGCGCGTGACCGGCATCGTCTCGCGCGGCGGTTCGATCCTGGCCAAGTGGTGCCTGGCGCACCACAAGGAGAACTTCCTCTACACGCACTTCGACGAAATCTGCGAAATCATGAAGGCGTACGACGTGACGTTCTCGCTCGGCGACGGACTGCGCCCGGGCTCGATCGCCGACGCCAACGACGCCGCGCAGTTCGGCGAGCTCGAGACGCTCGGCGAGCTGACCAGGATCGCGTGGAAGCACGACGTCCAGACCATGATCGAAGGCCCCGGCCACGTGCCGATGCAGCTGATCAAGGAAAACATGGACAAGCAGCTGGCCGTGTGCGGCGAGGCGCCGTTCTACACGCTCGGCCCGCTGACGACCGACATCGCGCCCGGCTACGACCACATCACCTCGGCGATCGGCGCGGCGATGATCGGCTGGTTCGGCACGGCGATGCTCTGCTACGTCACGCCGAAGGAGCACCTGGGCCTGCCGAACAAGCACGACGTGCGCGAGGGGCTGATGGCCTACAAGATCGCCGCGCACGCGGCCGACCTGGCCAAGGGCCACCCGGGCGCGCAGGCGCGCGACAACGCGATGAGCAAGGCGCGCTTCGAGTTCCGCTGGGAGGACCAGTTCAACCTCGGCCTCGACCCGGAGCGCGCCCGCGAGTACCACGACGAGACGCTGCCGAAGCAGGCGCACAAGGTCGCGCACTTCTGCTCGATGTGCGGCCCGCACTTCTGCTCGATGAAGATCACCCAGGACGTGCGCGAGTACGCCAAGGAGCACGGGGTCGACGAGCAGGCCGCGATAGCGGAGGGCATGGCCGAGAAGGCCGCCGAGTTCCGCGCGGCCGGCGCGCAGGTGTACAAGCCGGCCTGACCGCCGATGCGCCGGCGCGCGTTCCTGCAGCTGGGCTGCGCCGCGATGGCGGCCCCGTGGGCCGCGCGCCTGCACGCCGCCGCGCGCGGCGCATCGACGGTCGACGACTACTGGTCGCGTGTGTTGGGCCGCATGCCGCCCGGGCTGGCCGCGGTCGCCGCTGCGCCGGAGCACGAGGTCCAGCTGCGCGCAGTCCGGGTGCGCCGCGACGCCGATGGGCACGCGACGTTCGACACGCACGACCACGGCCTCGCGCCGCGGCGCTGGTTCGCCGCGGCGAGCGTGGCCAAGCTGCCGATGGCGCTGCTGATGGCCGAACGCGTGCACGCGCTCGGGCTCGATGCGCATGCCGTCATCGCCGTCGACGCGCCGCCGGCCACCGGCGCGTGGCCCGCCGACGAGCCGCTGGCCGAGCGTTTCGGCCGCGGGCTGGCGCGCACGTTCGCGGTCAGCGACAACGCGCCGTACAACCGCTGGTACGAACTGCTCGGCGGCGACGCGATCCACGCGCGGCTCGCGGAGCTCGGCTACCCGCACGCGCGGCTGGTGTCGCGGCTGGGCTCCAGCGACGCCGACGCCAACCGACGCACCGGCGGCGGGTCGGTGCGCGCCGCCGACGGCCGCATCGCCGCGCGGCTCGCGCCGGCGCACGCGCAGGCGCGGCACTTTCCGTTCGGCCGCGCGCTGAAGGGCACGGGCTGGCAGCGCGACGACGGCGCCGTGGACGCCGGTCCGCACGATTTCTCGACCGGCAACTTCCTGCCGCTGGCCGACAGCCTGCGCATGCTGCAGGCGTTCGTGCGGCCCGACAGCGTGCCCGCGCACCAGCGCTGGCGCATCGACGGGGCGCTGCGCTCGCAGCTGCTGCGACTGCTCGCGCTGCGGCCGCGCGACAGCGACGACCCGCGCTACGACGAGGCCGCGCACCCCGATGGCTATGCGCGCTGGCTGCTGGTCGGGGATGGCGCGCAGCGCTACCCCGACGGCGTCGGCGTGTTCGGCAAGACCGGGATGGCCTACGGCTACCTGAGTGAAGTGGCCTACCTCGTCGACGCGGCCAGCGGCGCCGAGCTGCTGCTCGCGGCGTCGATCCACGTGAACGCAGACGGCGTGTTCAACGACGACCGCTACGAGTACGACACGATCGGGCGACCGTTCCTGGCCGCGCTCGGGCGCGCAGTGCTGGCGGTCGAGCGCGATGCGACGGGCCGACTCGCCCCTTCCCAGCCGTGACCGCGCGACCGATGATGCGCGCTGCCTCCCGCGCGCCGACCCCGCCATGCTGACGTCCCGCTTCCGACTGCTGCGCATGCGCGTGCTCGCGCGTCGCCACCCGTCGGCGTGGCTGCTGGCCGCGCAGCTGGCCAGCCTGATCGCGTACCCGCTGTTCGACGAAAGCCGCGGCGGTCGCGTGGTGTTCGGCGCGATCGGGGCGATGCTGCTGATGCTGGTGCTGTGGGTCGTGCGCCGCAGCCCGGCGGTGACGTGGGTCGCGTGGCTGCTGGCGATCCCGGCGTTCGGCGCCTCGATGCTGGCTGCGGCGATCGACAGCCCGGTCCTGCTCGCGCTGTCGTCGTCGCTGGAGGCGCTGCTGTACTTCTACGCCGCCGCGAGCCTGATCGCGTACATGCTCGACGACCACCGCGTCACCGCCGACGAGTTGTTCGCCGCGGGCGCGACGTTCACCCTGCTCGCGTGGGGCTTCGCGTACGCGTACGTCGTCTGCCAGATCTGGTACCCCGGCAGCTTCGTCGGCGCGGTCGATCCCGACCAGCCGCGCACGTGGCTGGAGCTGCTGTTCCTGAGCTTCACGACGCTGTCGGGCGTCGGACTCGGCGACATCCTGCCGATGAGTTCGCCGGCGCGCGTGCTGGTGATGCTCGAGCAGGTCGCCGGCGTCGCCTACATCGCCACCGTGGTGTCGCGCCTGATCGGCCTGACGATCCTCCGCCACGACGCGCGCGGCCGCGGGCGCTGACGCCAAAAAAAAACGCGCCGTGAGGCGCGCAAGCGGTGCATTGGGAGCGGAGTGACCGGTTTGGGGTCCGGCCGCCGCGCCGGTCCACGTCAACCCGGGCGGCCCCCGCACGTTAGAATCCGGCTCCCCCACGGCGCCTGCCGATCCGTGCCGCGTGTGTTTGCCGACTCTGGCGGCAGCGCGGATGCCGTCCAGCACATGACGCGCCGGCGCTACCCGTTCAGCATGCCCGCCTGATGACCCTGACCCCCGAGCCCGTGCCGGCGTGGCCGCCCGAGCGCCTGCGCATTGGCGAATGCATCGTCGACGTGCCGCTGCGCGAGGTCACCGCGCCCGGCGCGCGCCGGGCCCGGCGGGTGACGCCGAAAGCGCTCGGCGTGCTGCTGGCGCTTGCGCGCCAGCCCGGCCGGGTGGTCAGCCGCGAGGCGCTGCTCGACGAGGTGTGGCCGGACACGCTGCCGACGAACGACGTCGTCACCCAGGCGGTGACGCAGCTGCGCAAGGCGTTCGGCGAACAGCGCGGCGACGCGCGCTACATCGAGACGATCTCGAAGAACGGCTACCGGCTGCTCGCGCCCGTCACCGCCGAAGGCGCCGCGCCGGCGGCCGAGAACACCGGCGAGCCCGCGTCGCGCGGGGACCAGGCTGCCGAAGCGTCGGTGCCGGGCCCGATGCGGGCGGGCGAGCCCGTCGCGGCGCGCCGCCCGCGGCGCCGCTGGCCCGTGCTCGCCGCGCTCGGCGCCGTCGCCGCGGCCGCACTGCTCGCGGCGCTGGCGCTCGGACCGTGGCGCCGCGAGGCCGCGCCGGCGACGCCCGCCGCGGCGCTCGCGGCCCCCGGCGCGACCCCGTTCCGGTTGATCACGTCGGCGCCGGGGTTCGAGGTCAGCCCGTCGCTGTCGCCCGACGGCGCGATGGTGGCGTACGCGGCGAGCCTGCCGGACCGGCTCGAGCGGGCGATCCTCGTGCAGACGACCGGGCCGACCGCGCCGCGCCAGCTGACCCGCCCCGAGCCCGGCTCCTCCGACCGCCTGCCGGCGTGGTCGCCGGACGGGCGCGAGATCGCGTTCCAGCGCGCGGGCCCCGGCAACAGCTGCCAGATCCGGGTCATGCCGGCCAGCGGCGGGCCCGAGCGCGTCGTTGCCGGCTGCGACCTGCGCGACCTGATCTCGTTCTCGTGGACGCCCGACGGCCGCGGCCTGCTGTTCGGCAGCATGCGCACCCCGGACGGGCGCGCCGGCATCCGCGTGCTCGACCTCGGCAGCGGCCAGTGGCGCGCGATCGCTTACCCGACCGGCGCCAATGAGCTCGACTACCTGCCGCGCTACTCGCCGGACGGCCGCTGGATCGCGTTCGTGCGCAACCCTCAGCTCGGCGACCTGTGGCTGATGCCGGCCGAGGGCGGCACGCCGCGGCCGCTGACCCGCCAGTTCGTCGAAGTCCGCGGCTGGGACTGGCTGCCGGGCAGCCGGGCGCTGGTGTTCGGCCGTCGCGTGGACAGCGAGACGCGGCTGTACCGGGTCGCGCTCGACGGCGGGCCGGTGCAGGACCTCGGGGTGCAGGGGGCACAGTCGCCGTCGGTCGCCGTCGGCGCGAATGCGATCGCGTTCGTCAACCGCCGGCCGAAGTTCGGCCTGTTCCGCTACGCCCTGCCGGGCGACGGCGGGGAGGCCGCCACACCCGGCGAGCCGCTGTTCCGCTCGACCGGCCGCGACGTGCAGCCGTCGATCGCCCCGGACGCCGCCCAGCTGGTGTTCGGCTCCGATCGCTCCGGAACGTACGCGCTGTGGTGGGCGGACCTGCGCCGGCCCGAGTCGCTGCGGCTGTTCGAGGGCGTGCTGCCGGACTCGCGCCGGCTGGCCGAGTGGTCGTGGGACAGCCGCCGCGTGCTGGTGCCCGGCATCGGCGCCGACGGCCGCTACGGCCTGCACGAGATCCTGCCGGCGAGCGGGCAGGTCGCCCGCCTGGATGTCCCGATGGCCGACCCGATCCAGGGGCTGTACCTGCCCGACACGACGCGGCTGCTGGTCGGCGGCGCCACCGGCGCCGACGGCCGCCTGCACCTGACTCTGTACGACCGCAGCGTCACCCCGTGGCGCGCGCTGCAGGTGGTCGAGGACGTGTCGCTGGCGCGGGTCGATCCGGACCGCCGGCGCGTGCTGTTCACCCGCACGACCGGCGACGGCCTGTGGCAGGCCGACCTCGACCTCGACCCGGCCAGCGTGCGCGTCGCCGACCCGGCTTTCCCGTCGCGCTGGCGCTACCGCAACTGGGACATCGCCAGCGACGGCCGGGTGTTCTACGTGGACCTGACCGCGCAGTGCCAGGCCCTGGTCCGCGAGATCGCCGCGACCACGCCGGCGCCGAGCCGCTGCCTGCAGCGCGACCGGCTTTCGGCGACCAACGGGATCAGTGTCAGCGGGCGCAACAACGCGCTCTACGTGCCGCTGGCCACCGACGACGGCACCGACATCGCGTTCATGCCGCTGCCGCCGGGCTGGGGGCTTGACGGCAAGTGATTGATGCGGCTGAGAAAACCGCCTTCGGTTTTTCTTCGTAACCGGCTTCGCCAAGATTTCGCACAAGCGTCCGCCAAAGTTCCTGCCCCCAGGCGCGGCGTCCGGCAAACCCATCGGCCTTCCTCGGCAAACGATGGGTGATGCATGGAACAGGCGGAGTGGGCCGATCGCGGCCAGCAGGTGCAGCTCGATGCGCCGGAGCCGACGGGCGCGCCGGTGTGCCTCGGCGTCTCGCGGCTGGGCAGCCTGCAGCTGGGCGGCAGCGCGTTCACGGTCTGGGTGCAGCTGCGCGGCAGCGCGTGGATAGAGGCCAAGGAGGGGCGGTTCCGGCTGCGGCGCGGGGACTGGATCGCGCTGGACAAGGATTCGCGCCCGCAGCTGCAGGCCGACCGCCACGGCACCACGATCGGGCTGGCGCTGAACGCCGACGCGCTGCGCGGCCTGTCGCGCTTCTCCGAGTGCCACCTGTACGCCGGCCGCGGCCGGATGACCCGCCGCGATGCGCGCACCGCGGTGCGGCTGTGGCGCGAGGCCGCCGCGCGACTGTCGACCGACCCGGCCGCGCCGCTCGACCCGCAGGCGCTGCGGCCGATCGTGCTGCACCTGGCCGGCGTGCAGCGCGAGCTGTCGGCGCGCCTGCCGCGCTGCCCCGGGCGCTCGCGCCAGCGCAAGCGCCAGGTGTTCGGCCGCCTGCAGCGCGCGCACCTGTACCTGGAAGGCAACTGCGACCGCGTCGTGCGGATCAGCGAGCTGGCCGAGCTGACCAGCTTCTCGAGCTGGTACTTCTCCAAGACCTTCCACAGCCTGTACGAGGAGAGCCCGCAGGCCGCCTCGGCGCGCATGCGGCTGGAGCGCGCGGCGGACCTGCTGCATTCGACGTCGATGATGATCGGCGAGGTGGCCGCCGCGTGCGGCTTCGACAACTGCTGCAGTTTCGCGCGGGCGTTCCGCGCGCGCTTCGGCATGCCGGCGTCGCGCTACCGCGCGCTCGGCGCGCATGCCGTGCGGGCAGAGTCGGCAAACCCTCCCGCGGTCGCGCGCAAAGCTTCGCTGCGAACCGGAACGTAACGTTGGTCGGCGTTTTAACGCGCCCGTAACAGCGGACGGCACCCCCGCCCGCACACGCACCAGCGGCGCTGTCGACACCGCGCCGCCAACCAACGCGTCATCCGGAGAGAGACTAGATGAACCATCGCACCACGCGTCGCGTGCTGCCGCTCGGGCTGCTGCCCGCCGGTATCGCAATCGCGCTGAGCCCGGCCTTCGCCGTGGCGCAGGAAGCGGCCCCCGCGCAGGAGCAGCAGGCCACGACCCTCGATCGCATCGAGGTCACCGGCTCGCGCATCCGCCAGGTCGACACCGAAACCGCCGCCCCCGTCCTGCAGATCACCCGCTCGGACATCGAGAACCAGGGTTTCCAGTCGGTCGCCGACATCCTGCAGAACATCAGCGCGGCGGGTTCGCCGGCCATCAGCCGCACCTCGCCGCTGTCGTCGGGTGAAGCGGTCGGCGGCCAGTACATCGACCTGCGCAACCTCGGCCCGAACCGCACGCTGATCCTGGTCAACGGCAAGCGCCTGGGCATCACCAACGACGGCCTGCAGGACGTCGCCTCGATCCCGGCCTCGATGGTCGAGCGCATCGAAGTGCTGAAGGACGGCGCGTCGACGATCTACGGTTCCGACGCCATCGCCGGCGTCATCAACATCATCACCCGCAAGAACTTCGAAGGCGCCGAAGCCAACGCCTACGTCGGCCAGTACGACCAGGGCGACGGCCAGCGCCAGGTCTATGACTTCGTCATGGGCTTCACCGGTGACCGCGGCTCGGTCACCGCCGGCGTCGAGTACTCGAAGGAAGACCCGGTGTGGGCGCGCGACCGCTGGTTCTCGGAAGTGCGCTTCCCGACCGGCGAGAAGAGCGATCCGCGTCCGGGCGGCCTGTCGGGCATCAACCAGTTCGGCACGCTGATCCGTTCCAACGGCAGCCGCTTCAACCTGATCCGTGACGGCCAGGAGCGCGACGCGACGGACTTCAGCAACTTCCGTCCGACCAACGGCACCGACGTCAGCAACCCGAACCAGCAGTCGACCGTGTACTCGGGCATCGAGCGCCGCTCGGTGTTCTTCAACGGCCGCTACGACATCACCGACAGCCTCAGCTTCGACGCCGACGTGCTGTACACGGACCGCGATTCGTTCGCGCAGAACGCCGGCTACCCGTACCAGTCGGCTGCGTTCGGCACGCCGATGTCGGCCAACAGCGTCTACAACCCGCTCGGCAGCCAGAACACCGGCGGCCCGGGTGAGGTCGTCAACTTCCTGCGCCGCGGCTGGGACGTCCCGCGCGAGGTCAACAACAGCCTGACCACGTTCCGCTTCAGCGGCGCGTTCAGCGGCGGCTTCGAGATCGGCGAGACCTTCTGGGACTGGGATGCGGGCTACCTGTACAACCAGAACGAAGGCAAGCAGATCAGCACCGGCAACCTGAACACCCAGGCGGTGGCGCTGGCGGTCGGCGACTCGTTCATCAACAGCCAGGGCGTCGCCCAGTGCGGCACCGCGGCCAACCCGATCCCGCTGGGCTTCGGTCCGGGCGCGTGCACCCCGTGGAACCCGTTCGTGCCGGCCGGCAGCCTCGCCCCGGGCGGCCTGGCCAACCCGGACGTGCAGGCCTACCTGTACCTGCCGGGCCAGGCGCTGTCGGAAACCACCACCAAGGTGTACTACGCCAACCTCGCCGGCACGCTGTTCGCGCTGCCCGCCGGTGACGTGGGCGTCGCGGTCGGCGTCGAGCACCGCAAGGAGCAGGGCTTCTTCTCGCCCGACGCGCTCGCGCAGACCGGCATCTCGACCGACCTGGCGGCCGGCCCGACCGGCGGCGGCTACGCGCTCGACGAGATCTACGCCGAGCTGCAGATCCCGCTGCTGGCCGACGTGGCCTTCGCGAAGGAGCTGACCGTCAGCGTGGCGTCGCGCTACTCCGACTACGACACCTTCGGCGACACGGTCAACAGCAAGTTCGGCTTCACCTGGAAGCCGGTCGACTCGCTGCTCGTCCGCGGCACCTGGTCCGAGGGCTTCCGCGCCCCGACCGTGGCCGACCTGTTCGGCGGCGTCTCGCAGAGCTTCGAGTTCTACACCGACCCGTGCGACACGCTGTTCGGCGCTGCCGGCGGCAGCGCGGCCTGCCTGGCCGACGTGCCGGCGAACTTCCGCCAGCCGGCGCAGGCCGGTGGCGTCGCCCCAGGCCCGGGCACGCAGACGCCGGTGCCGTTCCTGTCCGGTTCGAACCCGAACCTGACGCCGGAAACGTCGGAGTCCACGACCCTCGGCTTCGTCTGGAGCCCGGGCTTCGCCGAAGGCCTCAACGTGTCGCTCGACTGGTGGAACATCCGCATCGAGAACACGATCGTCGGCGACGACCCGAGCACGCTGCTGGACGACTGCTACATCCGCGGCATCGCCTCGCGCTGCCAGGGCCCGGACACGTTCACCCGTGACCCGGTCACCGGCGAGATCACCAGCCTGTCGTTCGGCGGCCGCAACGCCGGCTTCGTCGAGACCGAAGGCTTCGATTTCGACCTGAGCTACTCGATGGAGACGGCCTACGGCAAGTTCGGCCTGTCGTGGTTGAACACCTACGTCAGCAAGAACGAGCTGAAGGTCGACAACCTCGAGGGCGTGCCTTCGCAGCAGAACGGCTTCGGCGGCAACTTCCGCCTGCGCTCGAACGCCAGCCTGAACTGGGAGAAGGACAGCTGGGGTGCAACCTTCAGCTCGCGCTACTACTCGGGCACGAAGGAGAACTGCTACTTCGCCGACCGCTGCACCCTGCCGGACTACTCCGCGCCGGACACGCAGGGCCTGAACGTGCCGCTGAACGAGCTGGGCGCCAACACCTTCCACGACGTCCAGGTCCGCTGGAACGCGCCGTGGGACGCCACGATCGCGATCGGCGCCAACAACGTGTTCGACCACTACGCGGCCCCGGCCTACGACCAGCCGAACTCCGGCTTCTCGTACTACGGCGGTTTCGACATCGGTCGCTTCGTGTACCTGAAGTACCAGCAGCGCTTCTGATCCACCGCGCTGTCACGCACCACGCCACGGCCCCGAAAGGGGCCGTGGTTTTTTTTGGTCGGCCGCCCAGGCCCTCGTTCGGGCCGGCCGCGTGCGGTGGCGCGGTTGGGCGGGCGGGACCGGGGAGGTAGCATGGCCCCCATGCACAGGCCGAGTTCCCGATGAAGCTCCAGGTACCGTTTCTCCAGCTGCCGCTGTCGTTCGACGCCGCGCGCCTGGCCGCCGAGATCGAAGCGCTCGGCGAGGCGCCGTGGCGACCGCACCCGCAGGGGTTTGCCGGCAATTCGATGCTGCCGCTGGTCGCCGCCGACGGCGATCCGGCCAACGAGGCGTTCGCCGGCGCGATGCGGCCCACGCCGGCGCTGCAGCGCTGCCCGTACCTGACCCAGGTGTTCGCCAGCCTCGGGGCCACCGTCGGCCGCAGCCGGCTGATGCGCCTGTCCGGGCACGCCGAGGTCACCCGCCACGCCGACCAGGGCTACTACTGGGCCGAGCGCGTGCGCGTGCACGTCCCGATCGTGACCCAGCCGACCGTGCGCTTCGAATGCGGCGACGCGACGATCAACATGGCCGCCGGCGAGTGCTGGATCTTCGACACGTGGCGCCAGCACCGCGTCATCAACGACGCGGTCGAGTCGCGCATCCACCTGGTGGTCGACACGGTCGGCGGCGGCGGCTTCTGGGAGCTGGTCGCGCGCGGCCGGCCGCACTCCGCGCGCGCCGCGGGCGGCTGGGCGCCGACGCCGCTGGCCCCGCGCGACGGCGTGGCCGCATTCCCGTGCGAGACGGTCAACATTCCCGCGGTCATGAGCCCGTGGGAACTCAACGCGCACTTCGGTCTGCTGTTCGCCGACGCGCTGCCGCACCCGGGCCTGATGGCGACGCGGCAGATCGCGATGCGGTTCGCGCGCACGTGGCAGGGGCTGTGGTTCGAGCACGGCGACCGCCCCGCGGGCCGAGCCGCGTACCGCGCGGCGCTGCAGGCGTTCATCGACGAGGTGCGCGGCCCGAGCCAGGGCATCGTGCTGAACAACGAGATCCGCTGGTTCAACGCGATGATGACGATCGTGGCGAAGTTCGCCGTCGGCGGCGACGGCGCCGCCGCCACGCCCGCGCAGCAGCGCGCCGTCGGGGACAACGCGTGAGCGCGGTGCCCGAGGCGCCGCGCACGGCCGACGCGCCGGTGTTCGACCGGCCGGTGTTCATCGTGTCGTCGCCGCGCTCGGGCTCGGCGCGGCTGTTCGACGCGCTGGCCGGCGCGCCCGAGGTGTTCACGGTCGGCAAGCAGGCGCACCGGCTGATCGAAAGCATCCCGTCGCTCGACGTGCGCCAGCGCGGGTTCGATTCGAACCGGCTCGACGCCGGCGACGCGACCGCGCACGTGGTCGGCGAGCTGCGCCGCGTGCTGCGCGAGCATGCGCGCGACCGCGATGGCGCCGCGCCCGGCTCAGGGCCGTTCCGCCTGCTCGACAAGACGCCGAAGAACGCGCTGCGCATCCCGTTCCTCGCCGAGGCCTTCCCCGAGGCGCATTTCCTGTACTACCACCGCGACCCGCGCGAGGTGCTGGCGCAGATGTTGCTGGCGTGGCACTCCGGCCAGTACCGCACCTACATGGGTCTGCCCGGCTGGCCGCACCGCTACTGGGCGCTGCTGCTGACGCCGGGGTGGCGCGAGCTGGCCGACCGTTCGATCGTCGAGATCGTCGTCGCGCAGTGGAAGGTCGCGCTGCAGATCCTGCTCGACGACCTCGAGGCGCTGCCCGCGCACCGCTGGCGCGTGGTGCGGCACGCGGACCTGGTCGACAACCCGTCCGGCGAGATCGCGCGGCTGTGCCTGGCGCTCGACTACCGCTGGGACCGGCCGCTGGACGGCGGGCTGGCCAGGCAGCCCGACCCGGCCAGCGCCGACGATGCGGCGGTCATACGCGGCTACGCCGCCGAACTGCAGCGGCTGTGGCCGGGCGTGCAGCCACTGGCCGAGCGCGCGGCGAAGTTCGCCGGCGGCTGAGGCTCCGCGCCGCGCAAACACGAAGGCCGCCCTCGGGCGGCCTTCGTGCGTTCGACGCGCGGTCGACGATCAGAACTTCGGCTTGTCCTCGTCGGAGATCGCGTTGAAGCGCTCGATCGCCTCGGACAGGATCGCCTTGGCCTCGGCGGCGCCGCCGAAGCCGTCGAGCTTGACCCACTTGCCCTTCTCCAGGTCCTTGTAGTGCTCGAAGAAGTGGCCGATGCGATCGAGCCAGTGCTGCGACACCTGGGCGATGTCGGTGACGTGAGCGTACCCGCCGAACACCTTCGGCACCGGCACGGCGATCAGCTTCTCGTCGCCGCCGGCCTCGTCGGTCATCTTCAGCACGCCGACCGGAATGCAGCGGATCACCGAGCCCGGCACCAGCGGCAGCGGCAGGATCACCAGCACGTCGGCCGGGTCGCCGTCGCCGCACAGCGTGTGCGGCACGTAGCCGTAATTGCACGGGTAGCGCATCGGGGTCGACAGGATGCGGTCGACGAAGATCGCGCCGGTGGCCTTGTCGACCTCGTACTTGACCGGCTCGGCATCCTTCGGGATCTCGATGATGACGTTGATTTCGTCCGGCGGGTTCTTGCCGGTGGGGACGAGGTCCAGGCCCATTGCTGCTGCTCCGACGTGCTGCGCGCGCGGCCGGCGGGGCCCGCGGCGGATGGTGGGGAAGGGCGCGCATTCTACCGGTGATCCCCCCGCTTGGCGGCACGATTGCGCGGGCCGCGACGCAATTCGCGGCCGGGATCGGGCGATCGCGGCGGGCCGGCCGCCGGCGCTGGGTACCGTCCGGGGACCCTGGCCTGCGCCGTCGGACCGTCGTCCGCGCGCAAAAAAAAGAGCCCCGCCGAAGCGGGGCCCTCGAAGGCGTTGCGCGGCGGTCGCCGTTACAGCAGCGGCACCATCAGCAGCGCGACGATGTTGATGATCTTGATCAGAGGATTGATCGCCGGGCCGGCGGTGTCCTTGTACGGGTCGCCGACGGTGTCGCCGGTGACCGAGGCCTTGTGCGCCTCGCTGCCCTTGCCGCCGTGGTGGCCGTCCTCGATGTACTTCTTGGCGTTGTCCCACGCGCCGCCGCCGGTGGTCATCGAGATCGCCACGAACAGTCCGGTCACGATCGTGCCGATCAGCAGGCCGCCGAGCGCCTTCGGGCCGAGCACCAGGCCGACCACGATCGGCACCGCGACCGGCAGCAGCGACGGAATGATCATTTCCTTGATCGCCGACTTGGTCAGCATGTCGACGGCCTTGTCGTACTGCGGCTTGCCGGTGCCCTGCATGATCCCGGGGATCTCGCGGAACTGGCGGCGCACTTCCTCGACCACCGCGCCGGCCGCGCGGCCGACGGCTTCCATCGCCATCGCGCCGAACAGGTACGGGATCAGGCCGCCGATCAGCAGGCCGATGATCACCACGTGGTCGGACAGGTCGAAGCGGAACGCCTCGAACGGCACGCCCGCGGCCAGCGCCTCGGCCGCGCCGGCGGTGTTGAGGTTGTGCGTGTAGTCGGCGAATAGCACCAGCGCGGCCAGCGCCGCCGAGCCGATCGCGTAGCCCTTGGTCACCGCCTTGGTGGTGTTGCCGACCGCGTCGAGCGGGTCGGTCACCGCGCGCACTTCCGGCGGCAGCTCGGCCATCTCGGCGATGCCGCCGGCGTTGTCGGTGATCGGGCCGTAGGCGTCGAGCGCGACGATCATGCCGGCCATCGACAGCATCGCCGTGGCGGCGGTGGCGATGCCGTACAGGCCGGCGAGCTCGAACGTGCCCCACATCGCCGCGCACACCGCCAGCACCGGCAGCGCGGTCGAGCGCATCGACACGCCGAGGCCGGCGATGATGTTGGTGCCGTGGCCGGTGGTCGACGCCTGCGCGACGTGCTGCACCGGCTTGAACTGCGTGCCGGTGTAGTACTCGGTGATCCACACGATCACGCCGGTCAGCACCAGGCCGATCAGCGCGCAGCCGAACAGGTTGGCGGCGCCGAGCGGGCTGTCGCCCATCAGCATCGTCGTCACCGGCCAGAACGCGATCGCCGCCAGCACCGCCGAGACGATCACGCCGCGGTACAGCGCGCCCATGATCGAGCCGCCGGCCTTCACCTTGACGAAGAACGCGCCGATGATCGACGCGATGATCGACACGCCGCCGAGCACCAGCGGGTACAGCACGCCGTTGGCGCCGATCTCCGCGGCCATCATGCCGCCGAGCAGCATCGTCGCGATGACCGTGACCGCGTAGGTCTCGAACAGGTCGGCGGCCATGCCGGCGCAGTCGCCGACGTTGTCGCCAACGTTGTCGGCGATCACCGCCGGGTTGCGCGGGTCATCCTCGGGGATGCCGGCCTCGACCTTGCCGACCAGGTCCGCGCCGACGTCGGCGCCCTTGGTGAAGATGCCGCCGCCGAGGCGAGCGAAGATCGAGATCAGCGAGCTGCCGAACGCCAAGCCGACCAGCGCGTGCAGCGCGTCGTCCTGGGCGTAGCCCATCGCGCCGAGCACCATCCAGTAGCCGGCGACGCCGAGCAGGCCGAGGCCGACGACGAGCATGCCGGTGATCGCGCCGCCGCGGAACGCGACGTCCATCGCCTGGCTCATGCCGTGGCGCGCCGCTTCGGCGGTGCGCACGTTGGCGCGCACCGACACGTTCATGCCGATGTAGCCGGCCGCGCCGGACAGCACCGCGCCGATCAGGAAGCCGATCGCCGACGCCCAATCGAGGAAGAAACCGATCAATACGAACAGCACCGCGCCGGCGATCGCGATCGTCGTGTACTGGCGGTTGAGGTAGGCGCGCGCGCCTTCCTGGATCGCGCCGGCGATCTCCTGCATGCGTGCGTTGCCGGCGGGTTGGGCGCTGATCCAGCGCGCGGAAATGATCCCGTACAGGATCGCGATGACGGCGCAGACCAGCGCCAGGACCAAACCGTACTGCTCCAGCATGAACCCCTCCCCAGAGTGGATACATCGGGACAACGGATGTCGCGTTCGAGTTGTGGTGCGCGTGCGGCGGGGCGCACGCGACCGGGCGACTATGGCACAGGGTCCGGACGCGCGGAACCTCGTGAAACCGGGGTTCAGCGGCCCCGTGACAGCCTGCGACCCCGATCACGGCTCACCGATCCGGTGACAGGAGCCCCCCCGATGCGTCCCGTTCTCGTCCTGCTTGCCGCGCTGTCGCTGCCCGCCGTCGCGGCCGAACCGGCGCCGGAGATCACGCGCGCAGTCGGCACGCCCCAGGCCACCGGCGTGGTGCACACGCTGCGGCAGATCCCCGAGGCCTGCGCGCGCATCGAAGGCGCGTTCACCGGCCAGGCGGCCGACCCGTACAAGTTCGCGGTCGTGCGCACGAGCCCGACCTGCCAGCAGCGCGCGCGCTTCGTCGACGCGGCCAAGGCCAAGCCGACCGCGGCCGCCGGCTGGGTGTTCAACGATCTGATCCGCGTCCCCAGCGCGGCCTGCCCGACGCAGCAGGCGGTGGTGCGGGTCTGGCGCAAGCCGGTCGCGGTGGCGCCTCCGAAGCTCGACGGCCAGGGCAAGTCGCGGCTGTACCTCGACGAGCAGCGCAAGGCCGCCGCCGCCGGCAAGCTCGCGGCCGTGCCGATGTTCGCCGCCGCGATGGCGGTCGAGGGCACGCCCTGCCGCTAGGCCGCATGCACTGGGTTGGATCTCGAAGACGAAGGCCGCTTGCGCGGCCTTTGTCATTTGTGCGGACGGCGACGCTGTCCGCTGCGACCTTGAGGGCGATCAGTCCGCGAGCTTGAGCTTCGCGGCCATGCCGTCGAAGGTCGCTTGGTCGGAGGGGGACAGGTTCGGCCGGCCGGCCATCAAGCCCATCGTGATCGTGCCCTGCACGTAATAGGTCTCGCCGGCCTCGACCTCCATCGTCAGCACGTCCTTGGCTTCGGAGTGGACGGTGTAGCTGTGCGTGCCCGGCTCGACCAGCGCAATGAAGTACTTGCCGCTGCGCAGCTTGCCCAGTTCGGTCTCGCCTTCGCGCACCTTGAAGCCGACCGCGCCGCCGGCGAATTTTGACGGACGGAAAAACACGATCTGACCCTTGTCTGCGGGCGCGGCGCCGACAAGGCCGGAGCTTGCCGCCACGACCGGCGCAGCAGTCGCTTCGGCGGCGACGGGGGTGCCGGTCGGGGCCGTCGCAGAGGCGTCCTGGGCGGAAGCGAGGGCGGGCAGCAACAGCAGCGAACAGGCCAGCAGGGTAAACGTCGAACGCATCGATACGGCTCCTTGGTCAGGGTGCAGCGGGTGATGGAACGGAAGGCGGGACGGTTGGCACGTCAGGCGCCGGCGGGGCCGCGGTGACGTTGGCGGCTAGCTTCGCGGTGACCCGCGTGCCGGCGGGAATCTCGATTTCGCGGCCACGGATGAACATTGCGAAGGGGCCCGCGGCCAGCGACACGCCCAGCGCCATGCCGCTGTTGTCGCCGCCGGTCACCCCGAGCTTGAGTCCGCGCAGAGGCGCGGCGGGTCCTGGCAGGTCGAGGCTGCGCGCCGCGATCAGCAGCTCGCCCGGCGCGCCGCCGCCGCGTGCGGCGGCAGCGTGGACGACCTCGCCCCGGCCCACGGTGCCGGCCGGGACCACGACGACGCCGTCGACGGTGATGGCCTCGACGACACGGATCGCGAAGGCGTCACCGCGCGCGTTGCGCGATGAATTGAGCGTGTCGAGGATCTCCAGAGAGACGACCGTGCCGGCGGTCACGATGCAGCACGCCGGGGCCGCGACCGGGGTCGACGGCCGCGCTGCCGGACCAGCGGGGACAGGGACTGTCGCGTCGGAATGGGCCGCCGGTGTCGGCGCCTGTGCGCAGGCCGAACCCGTCGCCAGCGCGGCGACAAGCGCAGTGATACATCGCTTCAAGGTCGGCTCCCCCCGTCCGTGAAGCCCGCGACGCTAATCGAAGTGGTGGGGCTTGCCAACTGTTTCCGCGCGCTCAGCCCGCCCAGTCCGGCAGCTGGCGCTTCACCGCGACGTTCTTCAGCGTGACGTACTTCGGCAGGCCGTCGCGGCCGTACGGAGGCGGCGCTTCGCCGCGGATCAGCGGCTCCAGGTAGCGGCGGGCGGCGTCGGTGATGCCGTAGCCGTCCTTGCGGACGAACGCGGCCGGCATCTTCTTCTCGTGGTTGGCGACCTTCGCCAGCGGCGCGGCCTCCACTTTCCACCGGTACGGCGCGTCCGACGTGCGCACGATCACCGGCATCACCGCGTTCATGCCCTTCAGCGCGAACTCGACCGCCTTGCGCCCGACCGCCTGCGCCTGGTCGAGGTCGGTCTTCGACGCGACGTGCCGGGCCGAGCGCTGCAGGTAGTCGGGCAGCGTCCAGTGCACCTTGTAGCCGAGCGCGTCCTTGACCCGTCCGGCCAGGTGCGACGCCACGCCGCCGAGCTGGGTGTGGCCGAACGAATCCTTGCCGCCGCCGGCGTCGGCGACGAAGCGCCCGTCGGCGGTCTGGATGCCTTCGCTGGCGACGACGACGCAGTAGCCGACGCGTTCGACCGTGGCGCGCACGCGGGCGAAGAAGTCGCCCTCGTCGTAGGGGC
Organism: Cognatilysobacter tabacisoli; assembly: GCF_003586305.1. Lineage (GTDB taxonomy): Bacteria > Pseudomonadota > Gammaproteobacteria > Xanthomonadales > Xanthomonadaceae > Cognatilysobacter_A > Cognatilysobacter_A tabacisoli. The sequence goes on from NZ_QXJI01000004.1 coordinate 331,293, forward strand.
GCTCGGGGAACAGGATCAGGTGCGGCGCCTCGTCCGGGCCGTTGCCGGCCAGTCCGGCCGCGGCGGCGAGCCAGCCGGCGTGGCGCCCCATCGCCTCGTAGACGAACACCTTCGTCGAGGTCTCGGCCATCGCCGCGACGTCGAGGGCGGCCTCGCGCACCGACACCGCGGTGAACTTCGCCGCCGAACCGAACCCGGGGCAGCAGTCGGTCACCGCCAGGTCGTTGTCCACCGTCTTGGGCACGCCGACGCAGGTCAGCGGGTAGTCGAACTCGCGGGCCAGCTGCGACACCTTCAGTGCGGTGTCGGCCGAATCGTTGCCACCGTTGTAGAGGAACCAGCGCACCTCGTGGGCGCGGAACACATCGAGCAGCCGCTCGTACTTCGCGCGGTCGGCGTCGAGCGACTTCAGCTTGACCCGGCACGAGCCGAACGCGCCGCCGGGCGTGTGCGCGAGCGCGCGAATGGACGCCGCCGACTCCTTCGTGGTGTCGATCAGCTCCTCGCGCAGCGCACCGAGGATGCCGTTGCGCGCGGCCAGCACCCCGACCTTGCGGGCGCGGGCGCTGTCGATCACCGCCGAGGCGGTGGCGTTGATGACGGCGGTGACGCCGCCGGACTGGGCGTAGAGCAGGGTTCCCGCGGCCATGGTCTAGGGGTCCTGGGGGCGGAGGAGGGGTCGGGATACGGTAAAGTGGCGCCCGTCGGTGTCCGGCGGGACGAGGGCTGCTGCGAGTGTAGCGCCGCGTCGGCGGACCCCGGGGCCACGCGCCGCGACCCGGCCAGGCGATCCGGTTCCGTCGCCCCGCGCAGCGCGATCGCGCGTGCAGCCGCCGCAGCGCAGGGCCCAAGCGAACACGATTCAGGAGTGATGTTGATGCGATTGGTTCTTCTGGGGGCGCCCGGCTCGGGCAAGGGCACGCAGGCATCGCGGCTCAAGGAGCACCTGCAGGTCCCGCACGTCTCCACCGGCGACCTGCTGCGCGCGGAAGTCGCCGCCGGCAGCAAGCTCGGGCTGGAGGCCAAGGGCATCATGGCCGCCGGCAACCTGGTCAGCGACGAGATCCTGCTCGGCATGCTCGAGGACCGCTTCTCGCGCCCGGACACCGGCGGCGGCTTCATCCTCGACGGCTACCCGCGCAACCTCGCCCAGGCCGACGCGCTCGGCCGGCTGCTGCAGCGGATCGGCCAGCCGATGGATTTCGCGGTGCAGCTGGACGTGCCGACCGAGCTGCTGGTCGAGCGCATCGCCGGCCGCGCCCAGGCGGAAGGCCGCGCCGACGACAACCCCGAGTCGGTGCGCAAGCGGCTGGACATCTACACCTCGCAGACCGCGCCGGTGATCGAGTTCTACCGCCAGCACGGCCAGCTCACCGTGGTCGACGGCGTCGGTTCGCTCGACGAGGTGTTCACCCGCATCATCGAGGCCATCGCGCCGTCGCGCGACGTCGGCTGATCGCAGTCCCCCGCGCGCCACTGGCCCGCGGGACCGACACGCCCGGCGCCACGCGCATCGCCGCACTGGCGCCCCAGCAGGAACCGCCCGCTTGAAACTGCACATCCTCGGCATCGCCGGCACCTTCATGGGCGGGGTCGCCGCGCTCGCGCGCGAACTCGGCCACACGGTCGAGGGCAGCGACCAGGCCGTGTACCCGCCGATGTCGACCCAGCTCGAGCAGCTCGGCATCGCGCTGCGCCAGGGCTACGCGCCGGAGAACATCTCGCCGGACTGCGACGAGGTCGTGATCGGCAACGCGCTGTCGCGCGGCAACGCCGCGGTCGAGCAGGTGCTCGACGACGGCCGCCGCTACGCCTCGGGCGCGCAGTGGCTCAGCGAGCGGCTGCTGCCCGGGCGCGACACGCTGGCGGTCGCCGGCACCCACGGCAAGACCACGACCACGACGATCCTGACCTACCTGCTGCAGGCCGCCGGGCGCGAGCCGGGCTTCCTGATCGGCGGCGTGGCCGAGGACTTCGGCGTGTCGGCGCGCATCGGCGCCGGCCGCGAGTTCGTCGTCGAGGCCGACGAGTACGACACCGCGTTCTTCGACAAGCGCAGCAAGTTCGTGCACTACCGGCCGCTGGTCGCGATCCTCAACAACCTCGAGTACGACCACGCCGACATCTTCCCGGACGTCGCCGCGATCCAGCGCCAGTTCCACCACCTGGTGCGCACCGTGCCGCGCCGCGGCCGGCTGATCGTCAACGGCGAGGACGCGCGCCTGGCCGAGGTGCTGGCAATGGGCTGCTGGACGCCGGTGGAGACGTTCGGCCTCGACGCCGGCGCCAGCGTGTCGGGGCAGCCGTTCGACTGGACCGCGCGCCTGCTCAGCGAGGACGGCAGCGGGTTCGTGCTGGTCCACCGCGGGGTCGAGGTCGGCACGGTGAACTGGCCGCTGCTTGGCCGTCACAACGTGATGAACGCGCTGGCCGCGCTCGCGACCGCGCACGCCGTGCGCGTCGACCTCGCGGCGGTGCTGCCGGCGCTGGCCGGGTTCCGCAGCGTCAAGCGCCGGCTGGAGGTGATCGGCCAGGCGCGCGGCGTGACCGTGTACGACGACTTCGCCCACCACCCGACCGCGATCGCGACCACGCTCGCCGGCCTGCGCGCGCGCGTGGGGCAGGCGCGGATCGTCGTGGCGATGGAGCCGCGCAGCAATTCGATGCGGCTGGGCGCGCACGCCGACGCGCTGGCGCCGTCGCTGGACCTGGCCGACGCGGTCGTGTTCCTGCACCGGCCGGAGCTGGCGTGGGACGGCGGCAAGGTCGTCGCCGCCCTGCGCGGCGAGGGCATCGCGGTCGCCGATGCCGACGCGCTGATCGCGGCGCTGCGCGAACGCACCCGCGACGGCGACCACGTGGTGTTCATGTCGAACGGCGGCTTCGACGGGGCGCCGCGGCGCTTCCTCGCCACGCTCGCCGACGGCTGACGCGCGTCACGCCTTCACACCCTGCGCCAGCGGAGCCTCGCGCCGGCGTGCACCGGCGCGCGCATACTGCCGTCATGGCCGATGACGCTGCCGATACGCAGGCAATCCCGCCGTCCGACCCCGACGCCCCGCGCGCCGAATCGCTCGGACTGTTCCCGCTGCACACCGTGCTGGTGCCGGGCGCGCGCCTGGGCCTGCGCGTGTTCGAGCGGCGCTACCTGGACCTCGTCCGCGACTGCGGCCGCAGCGGCCGCGGCTTCGGCATCTGCCTGATCCTCGACGGCGAGGAGGCCGGGGCGACCGCGGCCGCGGCGGCATTCGGCACCGAGGCGGTGATCGAGGACTTCGGCACCGGCGACGACGGCCTGCTGACGCTGCAGGTCCGCGGCGCGCGGCGCTTCCACGTCGAGCGCGTCCGCGTGCGCGACAGCGGGCTGCAGGTCGCCGACGTGGCGTGGTGCGAACCGGACATCGACGACCCGCTGCGGCCCGAGCACGGCCTGCTGTCGACGATCCTGCAGACGCTGCTCGAGCGCGTCGGCGGCGAGCACGCACGCGCGCCGGCGGCGAAGTTCGACGAGGCGTCGTGGGTCGGCTGGCGGCTGGCGGAGATGCTGCCGCTCGAGGACCGCCAGCGGCAGCAGCTGCTGCAGATGCACGACCCGCACGAGCGGCTGGACTGGCTGCTGTCGCTAATCGCCTGACGCGGGCGCGGCGACCCGCACGCGCAGCACCGGGGTCCCGCCGTGCGGGTGCGGCGCCTCGATCGAGGTGAACCCGCCGAGCGCGGTGTGGACCTCGGCCAGCGCGTCCGCATCGGCGCCGGGGACCGGCAGCCATACCGTCGCCGCACCCAGCGGGCGCGACAGCCGCAGCGCCTGCGCCGAGCCGAGCCACAGCGGCGTCGCGTCGGCCAGCCGCGCCGGCGCCGGCCACAGGCGCAGCGCGAGGCGTTCGTCGGCGCCCGGGCCGTCGCGCACCATCAGCAGCGTCTCGGCCTGTGCATCGAGGGTCGCCGGCAGCACCGGCTGCTCGCGCGCGGGGATGTCGTCGTCGAGCAGGCCGAGCGTGGCGACCCAGTCGGCCTGCGCCTGCACCCGCCAGCCCTGCGCCTCGAGCGCGCGCTGCAGCGGCGGCAGCGGGCCGGCCACCTGCAGGTGCAGCGGCCAGCGCCGGCGCGCGTCGTCCTCGTTGCGGTGGTCGGGCAGCGTGGCCCAGTCGCGCTGCCACCAGTCGTCGCTGCCGATCACCCGCGCCGGCTGCGCCGCGCTGAATTGCGCGAGCAGCGGCGCCGCCGCGCGCGGCGCGTGCCACAGCGCCGCCGCCACGAAGGTGCCGTAGAACAGCCACGCCAGCGGGCGCATCCAGAACGACCGCTGCACGTGCCGGCGGTACGCGATGCCGAGCGCGAGCAGCCACAGGATGCCGAAGAGCGTGCCGCCGACCAGGTCGCTCGGCCAGTGCGCGCCGAGGTACAGCCGCGCGAAGCCGACCACCGTCGTGACCACGCCGGCCACCATGTACGGCCACACCCGCCGCCGCCCGGGCAGCTCGCGCGCGATCAGCACCGCGAAGAACCCGAGCACGACCGTCGTCATCGTCACCGCGACCGACGGGAAGCCGAAGCCCGCCGGCGCGGTCGGCGGCCGCGGCATCTCGATCGCCGCCTCGAGCAGCGCCGTCAGCGCCAGCCCGAACACGACCGCGGCCAGCCAGTGCGCGGCCGCCATCCAGCGCCGCCGCCACAGGAGGTACGCCAGCGCGATCGCGGCCGCCGGCACCAGCACGGCGGGGTCGCCGACGCTCGCCAGGCCCGCCATCAGCCGGTCGGCGAGCGGGTTGCGCAGGCTCCACATGAACGTGTGCACGGTGTGGTCGATCGCCAGCGGCCCGCCGCTGGCCAGCAGCGTGGCCAGCAGCGTGAACCACACCCAGCTGATCGCCAGCAGGCACGCGGCCAGCATCAGCAGCGACGGCGACTCGGGCCGGTTCGGGTCCATCAGCGCCGCGGCGTAGCGGCCCAGCCGCGGGTGCGCGCGGGTCCACGCCAGTGCGCGCGCCAGGAGTTTATCGGCGTGGGCTGCGAACCAGCGCCACGTGTACAGCACCGACGCCCACACCAGCGCGACCGCCGCGGCCAGGCCGGCGAGCACCAGCGCGAGGCGGTCGGCGACCGCGGCCACCGCCTCGTACGACGCGCCGAGCAGCCAGCCGGGCGCGAGCCCCACGGCCGACCACGCGATGCATGCGAACGCGCTGACCAGCACGTAGCGACGCAGCGGCATGTGCAGCATGCCGGCGATCGCCGGCACGAACGGGCGCACCGCGCCGACGAACCGCGCGATCAGGATGCTCTTGGTGTGGTGGCGGCGGAACATCGCCTCGCCGCGGTTGATCCACTGCGGGTAGCGCGCGAACGGCCAGCGCCCGCGCATCTGCGGGCCCCACCGCCGGCCGACCCAGTAGCTCAGTCCGTCGCCGCAGAACGCGCCGGCGGCGGCGCAGGCCAGCGCGTACGGACCGTTGATGTGGCCCAGTCCCACCAGCGCGCCGACCGCGAAAAGCAGCGGCAGCGCCGGCACGACGATGCCCACCACGACCAGCGCATCGCAGAACGCGATCAGGAACACCAGCGCGCCGGCGGCGTGTGGGTTCGCGCCGATCCAGGCGACGGCGCTGTCGATCCATGCGGGTTGCATCGCCGGATTATGGCAGCCGGCCGCGGCGGCGGGCAGCGTCGCGCGCCGTGGCGGCCGCCGCTGCAGCCGCGCGCGGGCCGTTGCGTACACTGGCGCGATGCCGCACGACGCCACCGAAGTTTCCGCACTGAAGGCCGACAGCTTCGGCCGCATCGCCCTGATGCGCGACGCGCACGGGCTGTTCGTGCGCCGCGATCTCGCCCACGTCCCCGCGTGGCTGCGGCTGCCGGCATGGTGGCTCGCCCGACGCGAGGCGCGCGGCCTGGAGCGCGTGCGCGGGCTGGAGGCCACGCCGCAGCTGTTGCGCTGGGACGGCCGCCGCCTCGACCGCAGCTACCTCGACGGCGCGGCGATGTACCAGCGCCCGCCGCGCGGCGACCTGGCGTACTTCCGCGCGGCGCGGCGCCTGCTGCAGCAGCTGCACCGCCGCGGACTGGCGCACAACGACCTGGCCAAGGAGGCGAACTGGCTGGTGCTGGCCGACGGTCGCCCGGCGATCATCGACTTCCAGCTCGCGGTGCGAGGCGACCCGCGCTCGCGCTGGATGCGCCTGCTCGCGCGCGAGGACCTGCGACACCTGCTCAAGCACAAGCGCACGTACTGCCCGGACCGCATCACCGCGGTCGAGCGGCGCGTGCTCAAGCGCCACTCGTGGGTGCGCGAGGCGTGGTTCGCGACCGGCAAGCCCGTCTACCGCTTCGTAACGAGGCGGCTGCTGAAATGGGAAGACAACGAAGGCCAGGGACCCAAGCCGTGAGCGGCCGACCCCGGGCAGCCCTGACGCCATGCGCGAGGAGGACGCCATGAGCACCCTGTCGGGCAAGACCTTGTTCATCACCGGCGCGTCGCGCGGTATCGGCCGCGCCATCGCCCTGCGCGCGGCCCGCGACGGTGCGTGCATCGCGGTGGTCGCCAAGTCCGCGGTCGCCAACCCGAAGCTGCCGGGCACGATCCACAGCGTTGCCGCGGAGATCGAGGCCGCCGGCGGCCAGGCGCTCGCGCTGAAGTGCGACATCCGCGAGGAGGACGAGGTACGGGCCGCCGTGGCCGCAACCGTCGACGCGTTCGGCGGGCTCGACATCCTGGTCAACAACGCCAGCGCGATCTGGCTGCGCGGCACGCTCGACACGCCGATGAAGCGCTTCGACCTGATGCAGCAGGTCAACGCGCGCGGCAGCTTCCTGTGCGCGCAGGCGTGCCTGCCGCACCTGCTGCAGGCGCCGAACCCGCACATCCTGTCGCTGGCCCCGCCGATCAACCTCGACCCGAAGTGGTGGGCGCCGCACACCGGCTACACGCTGGCGAAGATGGGCATGAGCTTCGTGACCCTCGGCCTGGCGGCGGAGTTCGGGCCGCAGGGCGTGGCGGTCAACGCGCTGTGGCCGCGCACGGTGATCGCCACCGACGCGATCAACATGATCCCCGGCGTGTCGGCGACGCAGTGCCGCGTGCCCGAGATCGTCGCCGACGCCGCGCATGCGGTGCTGGTCCGCCGCGCCGACGGGTACCACGGCCACTTCCTGATCGACGAGGACGTGCTGTTCGCCGACGGCGTGACGGACTTTTCCGCGTACGCCGTCGACCCCGCGCAGCGGCTGCTGCCAGACTTGTTCCTGACCGATTCGCAGCTGGAGCGCCACCCCCGATGAAGTACCTGCACGCGATGGTGCGCGTCCGCGACCTCGACGCCTCGCTGGCCTTCTTCCGAGACGGACTCGGGCTGGTCGAGACCCGCCGGCGGGACTACCCGGACGGCCGGTTCACGCTCGTCTACCTCGGTGCGCCGGAGAACCCCGAGTCGGAGATCGAGCTGACCTACAACTACGACGACCAGAACTACGGTAGCGCGCGCAACTTCGGCCACCTGGCGTTCGCCGTCGACGACATCTACGCCGCGTGCGCGCACCTGCAGTCGCGCGGCGTCACGATCAATCGCCCGCCGCGCGACGGCCGCATGGCGTTCGTGCGTTCGCCCGACCTGATCTCGATCGAACTGCTGCAGAAGGGCGACGCGCTGCCGCCGGCCGAGCCGTGGGCGTCGATGCCGAACACCGGCGCCTGGTAGCGCCGCGTGCGGCCGGTCGCGGGCTACTCGAACCGCGCTGGCAGTAGCCCGCCGCACGCGCGGCAATGCATCGCGTCGGGTTCGTGGCCCTCGAGCGCGCAGGCCGGGCAGCCCCGGCGGTCGTGCGGGTGGGGATCGCCGGCCTCGCGGATGCTGGTGGCGAGCTCGGCCGTGTAGATGCCGGTCGGCACGGCGATGACGCTGTAGCCGATCAGGATCAGCACCGAGGCGATGAACCGTCCGGCGCCGGTCTGCGGCGCGATGTCGCCGTAGCCGACGGTGGCCATCGTGACGACGGCCCAGTACATGCTGATCGGGATGCTGTGGAAGCCGTTCTCGGGGCCTTCGACGACGTACATCAGCGCCGCGAAGATCACCACCACGGTCAGGACCGAGCTGAAGAAGATGAGGATCTTGCGCCGGCTGCGCCACAGCGCGTTGGCGAGGACGCCGCTCTCCTCGACGTACTGGGTCAGCTTGAGGATCCGGAACAGCCGCAGCATGCGCAGCACGCGCACCACCAGCAGGCTCTGGGTCCCGGGCAGCAGCACCGACAGGTACGTCGGGAGGATCGACAGCAAGTCGATGATCCCCCACAGGCTCAGCGCGTAGCGCAGCGGTCGGCGCACCACCATCAGCCGCACCACGTATTCGGCGGTGAACAGCAGCGTGAACGCCCACTCGAGCGGATACAGCCAGCCGACGTGGCGCGCGTGGAACTCCGCGTCGCTGTCGACCATCACCACCAGGACGCTGGCGACGATCGCCGCGATCAGGACCAGGTCGAAATTGCGCGACGGCGGCGTGTCGTGGCGGTAGATGATGTCGAACCACGTCTTGCGCCAGCCGCTGTCGCGGGCGGGGTTGAGCTGGGGGTCGAACAGCAGTCGCATGGGCACTCCTTCGCGCCGATTGTGCCGGAGCGGGGTGTGAGGCAGGCGCGGCCACGGTAGGCGACAATGGCGCGCCCCGCCGCACGACCTCCCGCGATGACCGCCCCGACCGACGACCTGTTTGCCCTGTCCGAGCGCTACTACGTGCCGGTGTACCGCCCGCGCCGGATCGTGCTCGACCGCGGCGTGGGCTCGCGGCTGTGGGACACCGACGGCCGCGAGTACGTCGATTTCGGCGCGGGGATCGCGGTGAACGCGCTCGGCCACGCACATCCGGCGCTGGTCGCCGCGCTGACCGAGCAGGCCGGCAAGCTGTGGCACACCAGCAACGTGTTCGTCAGCGAGCCGCCGATGCGGCTGGCCGAGGAGCTGGTCACCGCGTCGCGCTTCGCCGAGCGCGCCTTCTTCTGCAACTCGGGCGCCGAGGCCAACGAGGCCGCGATCAAGCTTGCGCGTCGCTATGCCACCGACCAGGGCCGCCCGCCCGAGCGCCGGGTCATCCTGAGCTTCCGCGGCAGCTTCCACGGCCGCACCCTCGCCGCCGTGACCGCGACCGCGCAGCCGAAGTACCACGAAGGCTTCGAGCCGCTACCGCCGGGGTTCCGCTACAGCGACTTCAACGACCTCGCGGCTGCCGAGCAGGCGATGGCCGGCGGCGACGTCTGCGCGGTGCTGGTCGAGCCGGTGCAGGGCGAGGGCGGCGTGACTCCGGCGACGCCGGCGTTCCTGGCCGGGCTGCGCGCGCTGTGCGATCGCCACGGCGCGCTGCTGGTGCTCGACGAGATCCAGTGCGGCATGGGCCGTACCGGTGCGCTGTTCGCGTGTCACGGATACAGGGTCGAGCCGGACGTCGTCACCCTCGCGAAGGCGCTCGGCAGCGGCTTCCCGATCGGCGCAATGCTGGTCGGGCCGAAGGCCGCGCAGACGATGCAATTCGGCGCCCACGGCACCACGTTCGGCGGCAACCCGCTGGCCGCGGCCGTCGCCCGTGCGGCCCTGCGCGAGCTGAGCTCCGAGGCGCTGCGCGCCAACGTCCAGCGCCAGGCGCAGGCGCTGCGCGACGCACTCGCGGCGCTCGATGCCGAGTTCGGCCTGTTCGACGAGGTCCGCGGGCGCGGCCTGATGATCGGCGCGCAGCTGCGGGCCGAGCACGCGGGCAAGGCGGCCGAGATCCTCGACCACTGCGTCGCCCACGGCCTGCTGCTGCTGCAGGCCGGCCCGGACGTGCTGCGCTTCGTGCCGGCGCTGAACCTGACCGACGCCGACGTCGCCGACGGCGTCGCGCGCCTGCGCGCCGCGCTGCTGGACTACGCCCGCCGCTGATCGAGCGGCGGGGCTGGCTTCAGCCGGCCTTCGCGATGGCGAACGCCTCGCGCGCGGCCGTGATGGTCGCCGCGATCTCGGCGTCAGCGTGTGCCGACGACAGGAAGCCGGCCTCGAAGGCCGAGGGCGCCAGGTACACGCCGCGCTCGAGCATCGCGTGGAAGAACCGGTTGAAGCGGCCGGTGTCCGACGCCTTCGCGTCGTCGAACGTCTCGACCGGCCCCTCGCGGAAGTACAGGCCGAACATGCCCGGCGCGCGCACCGTGTGGAACGCCACGCCGGCGTCGCGCGCCGCCGCCTCGAGGCCGTCGCACAGCGCGTGCGTGCTGCGCTCGAGCGCGTCGTGGAAGCCCGGCGCCTCGATCAGCGCCAGCGTGGCGAGCCCCGCTGCCATCGCGACCGGGTTGCCGCTGAGCGTGCCCGCCTGGTAGATCGGCCCGCTCGGCGCGACCTGCGCCATCAGCTCGCGCTTGCCGCCGTACGCGCCGACCGGCATGCCGCCGCCGATGATCTTGCCGAACGTCGTCAGGTCCGGCGTGACCCCGTAGCGCTGTTGCGCGCCGCCCAGCGCCACCCGGAAGCCGGTCATCACCTCGTCGAAGATCAGCACCGCGCCGTGCCGCGTGCACAGCGCGCGCAGGTGCTGCAGGTAGCCGTCGCGCGGCAGGATGCAGTTCGCATTGCCGACGATGGGCTCGATGATCAGCCCGGCGATCGTGTCGCCGACGTCGTCGAACAGCGCGGTGGCCGCGTCGAAATCGTTGAACGGCAGGGTGAGCGTCAGGTCCGCCAGTGCGGCCGGCACGCCGGGGGAGTTCGGCAGGCCCAGCGTCATGACGCCGCTGCCGGCCTTCACCAGGAAGCTGTCGCCGTGCCCGTGGTAGCAGCCTTCGAACTTGACGATGCGCGTGCGACCGGTCGCGCCGCGCGCGACGCGGATCGCCGACAGCGTGGCCTCGGTGCCCGAGTTCACCATCCGCACCATCTCGCAGCTGGGCGCGATCCGGGTGATCGCCTCGGCCATCGTCACCTCGAGCGCGTTCGGCACGCCGAAGCTCAGGCCGTCGCGCATCGTGCGCTCGACCGCCGCGAGCACCTGCGGGTGCGCGTGGCCGGCGATCATCGGGCCCCACGACCCGATGTAGTCGATGTAGCGGTTGCCGTCGACGTCGAACAGGTAGGCCCCCTCGGCGCGCGTGGCGAAGAACGGTTCGCCGCCGACCGATTTGAACGCGCGCACCGGCGAGTTGACGCCGCCGGGCATCAGCGCCTGGGCGCGGGAGAACAGCTCGTGCGAACGCTCGGTCTTCATTCGGGATCTCGGAGGCGGGAAGGGGAATGGGGCAGTGGATTCGCGCCGTAGCAGGCGGCGAAGGCGTGGGCGGCGCGCGCCGGGTCGGCGGCATCGAACACCGCGCTGACGACCGCCAGCAGGTCGGCCCCGGCGGCAACGAGGGCCGGCGCATTGTCGATGGTGATGCCGCCGATCGCGACCCGCGGCACGCCCAGCGCCGCGGCTTCGTCGAGCAGTGACGGTGACGCGTGACGCGCGTGCGGCTTGGTCGGCGACGGGAAGAACGCGCCGAACGCGACGTAGCTGGCGCCGGCGCCAACCGCGAGGCGGGCCAGCGCGACGCTGTCGTAGCACGAGGCGCCGATGAGCGCGTCGGGTCCCATTAGTTCGCGTGCGGTCGCGAGGTCGCCGTCGTCCGCCCCGAGGTGCGCGCCATCCGCGCCGAGCCGAGCCGCCAGCCGCCAGTCGTCGTTGATGATCAGCGGAACGCCGTATCGCGCGCACAGCGGCTGCAGCGCGGCCGCCTGGGCCGCGCGCAGCTCGGCGGTGGCCGCCTTGTTGCGGTACTGCAGCCACGCCGCGCCGCCGTCGAGCGCGGCCGCCGCGCGCGACAGCAGGCGCGGCGTGTCCGCATCGTCGGGCGTGATCGCGTACAGGCCGCGCGCGGGCCAGCGCTGGTGCATCGGCGTGCTTTCCGTGGGGGCGGGTGGGACACTACGCATCCCGCAAGCCACCATTATCCGCCCATGTCCGAGACTGCCGCGACCACCGCCTACCGCACCTGGATGTGCGTCGTCTGCGGCTTCATCTACGACGAGGAGAAAGGGCTGCCCGAAGACGGCATCGCGGCCGGCACCCGCTGGGAAGACGTGCCCGACACGTGGACCTGCCCCGACTGCGGCGTGACCAAGGACGATTTCGAACTGATGCAGATGTGACAGGCGCGGGCTCGGCCGGCGTCGCGGACCCTCGTTCCGCTGCCCGGCCCCTCCGCCCGCTACCTGGGCGCGATGCCCGGGCCGAACGTCAGCTCGGCCCCGTCCTGCAGGCCGATCCGCGCCGCCTGGCCGGCGTTGAGCTCGAGCACGTAGCGGGCCGGGCCGGTGCTGGGATAGGGCGGGCAACCGTCCCCGAGCGAGCACGGCGGCACGTCGCGCCGCTGCGACACCAGCCGGCGCTGGCTGTCGAAGTACAGGATGTCGAGCGGAATCTTCGTGTTCTTCATCCAGTAGGCCTGCGGTTCCTCGCGCTCGTGCAGGAACAGCATCCCGCGGTCGGCCGGCAGTTCCTCGCGGAACATCAGGCCCCGCGCCCGTTCGGCGTCATCGTCGGCCACTTCCACGACATAGCGCTGGCCTGCCAGTTCCACCCACGTGCCGTTGCCGGAAGCGCATCCGCTCAACGTCATCGCCGCGGCGGCGCCCAACAGTCGAAGTCGCATCATCGTGCTGTCCATTTCTTGGTTGCTCGGAACATCGGCGACGCTGCAGGCCGCGTCAAGCCTCACTCTCCGTGCGAGACCGGCAATGGTCGTTCAACATCGAGCAAGAAATTTCGCGGCGCCCCCTTCCCATTCGTGACGGCGCTGTGCACAATGCGCGCCCCGCTGACCGGCGGCCGCTCTTCGGAGCAGCGACGGACAGGAGGGAGCCGAAAAAAGCAGTTCACAAGGTGTTGACGACTGCGAAATTGGCTGTAAGA
>NZ_QXJI01000005.1 GCF_003586305.1 Cognatilysobacter tabacisoli
CTGCGCTTCGCGATCCGCGAAGGCGGCCGCACCGTCGGCGCCGGCGTCGTGGCCAAGATCATCAAGTAAGGGCTCTACCGGTCGGGCGCGGACGATCGCGCCCCGACTATTGCACGCGGCGTCCGGGGACAGTTGCACTGGCTCCCCACCTGCCGCTAGAATGTGCGGCTGCCGCGCCCCGAATCGCACGAGACGGGGCGCAACCAGCGAAATGAGGGGCATGACGCTCCTCGTATTCGCCAGACAGGGATATGTCGCGCGGCATCGCTCCGTAGGTTCCGGGCCCCGTCAAACGGGGCGGCCAAGGAATCTGAACGGGGCGCTTCGCGCGTTCTGCTCAGTCTGGGCGGGTCGGGAAACCGGCCTGCCTTGCTTTTTGGCCAGGAAGGCTTCCGGGGCGAGGGTGCAGTCCCGGTGATCGTGTTTCAGGTTTGTTTTCCGGGGCCCGGTACACCCAGAGGCCGGCCCGTCGCTCTTTTAACGAAGGAATCACCGCAATGGCGGACCAGAAGATCCGAATCCGGCTGAAGGCGTACGATCATCGCTTGATCGACCGCTCGGCCAGCGAGATCGTCGAGACGGCCAAGCGGACCGGCGCGCAAGTGCGCGGCCCGATCCCGCTGCCGACCAAGATCGAGCGCTACACCATCCTCGTCTCTCCGCACGTCGACAAGGACGCGCGTGACCAGTACGAGACCCGCACGCACAAGCGCGTGCTCGACATCGTCGACCCCAACGACAAGACCGTGGACGCGCTGATGAAGCTCGAGCTCGCGGCTGGCGTCGACGTCCAGATCAAGCTGACCTGAGGCCTCCCACCATGACCGCGAAGAAGTATTCGTTGGGCATCGTCGGTCGCAAGGCCGGCATGAGCCGCGTGTTCCTGGCCGACGGCAAGTCCGTCCCGGTGACCCTCATCGAGGCCACCCCGAACCGCATCACCCAGATCAAGACCCTCGAGTCCGACGGCTACAGCGCCGTGCAGGTCACCGCGGGCGTCAAGCGTGCGTCGCTGATCAACAAGCCGGAAGCCGGTCACCTCGCCAAGGCGAAGGTCGAAGCCGGTCGCGGCCTGTGGGAGCTGCGCGTGGAGGCCGACCAGATCGGCGGTTTCGAGATCGGCGGCGAGATCAAGGCCGACGTCTTCGAGGCCGGCCAGCTGGTGGACGTCCAAGGCGTCACCAAGGGCAAGGGCTTCCAGGGCACGATCAAGCGCTGGAACTTCCGCATGGGCGACGCGACCCACGGTAACTCGCTGTCGCACCGCTCGCCGGGCTCCATCGGCCAGCGCCAGACGCCGGGCCGCGTGTTCCCGGGCAAGAAGATGTCCGGCCACATGGGCGACGTGCAGCAGACGACGCAGCGCCTGGAAGTGGTCAAGGTCGACGCCGAGCGCGGTCTGATCGCGATCAAGGGCGCCGTGCCGGGCGCGCCGGGTGGCGACGTGATCGTGCGTCCGTCGAGCAAGGGAGTTTGATGATGGAACTCACCATTACCAATAGCAGCAAGACGCTGTCGGTTTCCGACGCGATCTTCGGCCGCGAGTTCAGCGAGGACCTGGTCCACCAGGTGGTCGTTGCCTACCGCAATGCCGGTCGCGCCGGCACCAAGGCGCAGAAGACCCGTTCGGAAGTCAACGGCACGACCAAGAAGTCGAAGAAGCAGAAGGGCGGCGGTGCGCGTCATGGCGCGCTGACGGCTCCGATCTTCGTCGGCGGCGGCGTGACCTTCGCGGCCAAGCCGCGCAGCTTCGCGCAGAAGGTCAACCGCAAGATGTACCGCGCCGCGATGGCCGCGATCCTGTCGGAGCTCAACCGCCAGGGCCGCATCATGGTCGTCGAGTCGTTCGACATCGAGTCGCCGAAGACCAAGGGCCTGATCGAGAAGCTCGCGGGGCTGGAAGTGGGCAAGCGCCCGCTGATCGTCACCGAGGAAGCCACCGAGAACCTGTTCCTGTCGGCTCGCAACCTGCCGTACGTCCAAGTGCGTGACGTCCAGGGCCTGGATCCGGTCGCCCTCGTCGGCGCCGACTCGGTCGTGGTCACCACCGACGCGGTCAAGAAGATCGAGGAGTGGCTGGCATGAACGAGGCCAAGCTCTACAGCATCATCCGCGCGCCGCGCGTGTCCGAGAAGACCGCGCGCCTGCAGGAAGTTTCGAACCAATACGTCTTCGAAGTCGCGACGGACGCTACCAAGGCCGACATCAAGGTCGCCGTGGAGAAGCTGTTCGCCGTCAAGGTCGCGGCGGTCAACGTGGTCAACGTGAAGGGCAAGAACAAGGCCTTCAAGTTCCGCATGGGCCGACGCGCCGACTGGCGCAAGGCGTACGTGACGCTGGCCGAAGGCCAGTCGATCGACGTGATGGCCACGGCCTGAGGAAACACGCATGGCATTGATGACTTTCAAGCCCACCTCCGCCGGCCGCCGCAGCGCGGTCCGCGTGGTGACGCCGGGCCTGCACAAGGGCGCGCCGCACGCGGCGCTGGTCGAGAAGCAGGGCAAGACCGGCGGCCGTAACCACCACGGTCGCATCACCACCCGCCACATCGGCGGTGGCCACAAGCAGCACTACCGCATCATCGACTTCAAGCGCGACAAGGTCGGCATTCCCGCCCGCGTCGAGCGGATCGAGTACGACCCGAACCGCACCGCGCACATCGCGCTGCTGTGCTACGTCGACGGCGAGCGCCGCTACATCATCGCGCCGAAGGGCCTGAAGGACGGCGACCAGGTGATCGCCGGCCGTGACGCCCCGATCCGGGTCGGCAACACGCTGCCGCTGACCAACATCCCGGTCGGCACCACGGTGTGCTGCGTCGAGATGAAGCCGGGCAAGGGCGCCCAGCTGGCCCGCGCGGCCGGCGCCAGCGCCTACCTGGTCGCCCGCGAGCAGGGCTACGCCACGCTGCGCCTGCGTTCGGGCGAGATGCGCAAGGTCCCGGTCGAGTGCGGCGCCACCATCGGCGAGGTCGGCAACGACGAGCACAACCTCGAGAAGCTCGGCAAGGCCGGCGCCAAGCGCTGGCGCGGCATCAAGCCGACCGTCCGCGGCGCGGCGATGAACCCGGTCGACCATCCGCACGGCGGTGGTGAGGCCAAGGCTGGCCAGGGCAATCCGCACCCGGTCACGCCGTGGGGCGTCCCGACCAAGGGTTACAAGACCCGCAAGAACAAGCGCACGCAGCAGTTCATCGTGCGCGATCGCAGGAGCTAATCGGCCATGGCACGTTCACTCAAGAAGGGTCCGTTCGTCGACCACCACCTCGTCAAGAAGGTGGAGACGGCGGGCAACAACAAGAAGCCGATCAAGACCTGGTCGCGTCGTTCGATGGTCCTGCCGGAGATGGTCGGTTTCACGATCGCCATCCACAACGGCAAGAACCACATCCCGGTGCTGGTCAACGAGAACATGGTTGGCCACAAGCTCGGCGAGTTCGCCCTGACCCGTACCTTCAAGGGTCACGGCGGCGACAAGAAGTCGGGCAAGTAAGGAGATGACCATGGAAGCGAAAGCCATCCTGCGCACCGCGCGCATCTCCCCGCAGAAGGCCCGCCTGGTCGCCGACCAGGTGCGCGGTCTGTCCGCGGAGCGCGCCGTCAACCTGCTGAAGTTCTCCGACAAGAAGGCTGCCGCCATGATCCGCAAGGTCGTGGAATCCGCCATCGCGAACGCCGAGAACAACCAGGGCGCCGACGTCGACGAGCTCCGCGTCAAGACCATCATGGTGGACGAGGGTCCCGCACTGAAGCGCTTCATGGCGCGTGCGAAGGGCCGCGGCACCCGCATCCTCAAGCGCACCAGCCACATCACTGTGGTCGTGGGCGCGGGCAAGTAAGGCGGAGTCAGACAATGGGTCATAAAGTTCATCCGACTGGCATCCGCCTTGGCATCTCCAAGGACTGGAACTCCAAGTGGTTTGCCGGCAAGAAGCAGTACGCCCAGTACCTCGCGGCCGACCTCAAGGTCCGCGAGATGCTGCGCAAGAAGCTCGCGCAGGCCGGTATCTCGAAGATCTTCATCGAGCGCCCGGCCAACAACGCCCGCGTGACGATCCACACCGCCCGCCCGGGCGTGGTGATCGGCAAGCGCGGCGAGGACATCGAGAAGCTGCGCAAGGAAGTCAGTGCGGTGATGGGCGTCCCGGCGCACATCAACGTCACCGAGGTCCGCAAGCCGGAGCTCGACGCGCAGCTGGTGTCGGAGTCGATAGCGCAGCAGCTCGAGCGCCGCATCATGTTCCGCCGCGCGATGAAGCGCGCGGTCGGCAACGCGATGCGCCTCGGCGCCCTGGGCATCAAGGTCAACGTGGCCGGTCGCCTCAATGGCGCCGAGATCGCGCGTTCGGAGTGGTACCGCGAGGGCCGCGTGCCCCTGCACACCCTCCGCGCCGACATCGACTACGGCTTCGCCGAGGCGAAGACGACCTACGGCATCATCGGCATCAAGGTGTGGGTCTACAAGGGTGAGGTCTTCGACTTCAGCCAGGTCGGCCAGGAGAAGCAGGACGACACGCCGCGCAGCGATCGTGGAGATCGCGGTGATCGCGCCGACCGTCCGCGTGGTCCGCGCCGTGAGCGCGAGGCGAGGGATTAACCATGTTGCAACCCAAGCGAACCAAGTACCGCAAGGTACACAAGGGCCGTAACGAGGGCCTGAGCTGGAACGGCAATGCCGTCAGCTTCGGCGAGTACGGTTTGAAGGCGACGGCGCACGGTCAGCTGACCGCGCGCCAGATCGAGGCCGCGCGTCGTTCCATCAGCCGCTACGTCAAGCGCGGCGGCAAGATGTGGATCCGCGTGTTCCCCGACAAGCCGATCACCAAGAAGCCGATCGAAGTCCGCATGGGCTCCGGTAAGGGCAATGTCGAGTACTGGGTCGCGCAGATCCAGCCCGGCCGCATGATCTATGAGATCGAAGGCGTCAGCGAAGACGTTGCGCGCGAGGCATTCCGCCTGGCCGCCGCCAAGCTGTCGGTGACCACCACTTTCGTGACCCGGACGGTGCGCTAATGGAACTCAAGCAACTGCGCGCGAAGTCGGCGGACGAGCTGAAGGCCCATCTGGTCGAGCTGCACAAGGAGGGCTTCGCCCTTCGCATGCAGAAGGCCACCGGCCAGCTCGCCAAGACCCACGAGGCCCGCCGCGTGCGCCGCGAGATCGCTCGCGTCAACACGCTGCTGGGCCAGAAGAAGTAAGGACCCGCCATGACCGACAACAACACAGAGAAGGCGCTGCGCACGGTTGAAGGCCGGGTTGTCAGCAACAAGATGGACAAGACCGTCACCGTGCTCGTCGAGCGCCAGGTCAAGCACGCGCTGTACGGCAAGTACATCCGTCGCTCGACCAAGCTCCACGCCCACGACGCCGACAACGCCTGCAAGGAAGGCGACGTCGTGCGGGTGAAGGAGATTGCCCCCATGTCCAAGACCAAGAACTGGAGCGTGGTTGAAATCGTCAGCCGCGCGGCCGAATAACTGAGGAGGCTGAACCATGATCCAGATGCAAAGCTACCTCGGCGTGGCCGACAACTCCGGGGCGAAGGAAGTAATGTGCATCAAGGTGCTCGGCGGCTCCAAGCGCCGCTACGCAGGCATCGGTGACATCATCAAGGTGACCGTCAAGGACGCCATTCCGCGCGGCAAGGTCAAGAAGGGCGACGTCTACGACGCCGTCGTGGTACGTACCCGCAAGGGTGTGCGTCGTCCGGACGGGTCGCTGATCCGCTTCGACGGCAACGCTGCCGTGCTTCTGAACAACAAGCAGGAACCGATCGGTACCCGCATCTTCGGGCCTGTGACCCGCGAACTGCGTACCGAGAAGTTCATGAAGATCGTCTCGCTCGCTCCTGAAGTGCTCTGAGCGGAGGAATTGAAATGAACCGTATCCGCAAGGGCGATCAGGTGATCGTCACCGCCGGCAAGGACAAGGGCAAGAAGGGTGAGGTTGTGCGCGTGGCTGGCGACAAGGTCGTCATCGCGAACATCAACATCATCAAGCGCCACACCAAGCCGAATCCGCAGGCTGGCCAGCCGGGCGGCGTGATCGAGCGCGAAGCGCCGATCCACATTTCCAACGTGATGCTGTTCAACCCGGCCTCCGGCAAGGGTGAGCGCGTCGGTTTCAAGGTGCTGGAGGATGGACGCAAACTGCGTGTGTTCCGCTCCAGCGGTGAGGCGGTTGACGCCTGAGGAATGCAGAAATGACCACCCGTCTCGAAAAGTTCTACAAGGACGAAGTCGTCCCGGCCCTGACCAAGAAGTTCGGCTACTCGAACCCGATGGAAGTGCCGCGCCTGGTAAAGATCACGCTCAACATGGGTGTGGGCGAAGCCGCCACGAACAAGAAGATCCTGGAAAATGCCGTCGCCGACATGACCAAGATCGCCGGCCAGAAGCCGATCGTGACCAAGTCCCGCGTGTCGGTGGCTTCGTTCAAGATTCGCGACGGCTGGCCGATCGGCGCCAAGGTCACGCTGCGCCGCGCGAAGATGTTCGAGTTTCTCGATCGCCTGGTGAACATCTCGCTGCCGCGCGTGCGTGACTTCCGCGGCGTGTCGGGTCGTTCGTTTGACGGCCGCGGCAACTACAACATGGGCGTCAAGGAACAGATCATCTTCCCGGAGATCGATTTCGACCAGGTCGACGCCCTGCGCGGCATGGACATCGCGATCACCACGACCGCGAAGACCGATGCCGAGGCCAAGGCGCTGCTCGAGGCCTTCCGTTTCCCGTTCCGCAACTGATCCAGGACTGACACACCATGGCTAAGACCTCGATGGTCAACCGCGAGATCAAGCGGGCCAAATTGGCGAAGCAGCACGGCGCCAAGCGCGACGCGCTGAAGAAGATCATCTCCAGTGCGACCGCGTCGTACGAAGAGAAGAGCGAGGCGGTGACCAAGCTGCAGAAGCTGCCCCGCGACTCGTCGCCGAGCCGCCAGCGCAACCGTTGCGAGCTCTCGGGCCGTCCGCGTGGCGTGTACCGCAAGTTTGGCCTCGGCCGTAACATGCTGCGCAAGGCCACCATGAACGGCGACGTTCCCGGCCTGCGCAAGGCCAGCTGGTAAACCGGCCGCCCGCGAGTCTGCTAGACTTGCGGGCTGGCTACGCTCCAGACGCCCCGGTCACGTGCCGGGGCGGCGCGCTTCGCGGACCACCGCTCGGCGCTTACAACTGAATCTGCAATCCCGCGGATATCGGTGCTACTCATAGGAACTACTCAATGAGCATGACTGATCCCATCGCCGACATGCTGGTTCGCATCAAGAATGCGGCCGCAGTGGGCAAGAAGACGGTGAAGATGCCGTCCTCCAAGGTCAAGGTTGCCCTGGCCGGCGTGCTGAAGGACGAGGGCTACATCCTCGACTCGCGCGTCACCGACCTGGGCGGCGGCAAGTCCGAACTCGAAATCTCGCTGAAGTATTTCGAGGGCAAGCCGGTGATCGAGCGCCTGCAGCGCTATTCGCGCTCGGGCCTGCGCCAGTACCGCGGCAAGGACGACCTGCCGAAGGTGCTCGGCGGCCTCGGCGTCGCCATCATTTCCACCTCCAAGGGCATCATGACCGATGCGCAGGCGCGCCAGCAGGGCGTCGGCGGTGAAGTCCTGTGCTTCGTGGCCTAAGGGAGTAACGAGACATGTCCCGAGTTGCCAAGAAGCCGGTCGCCCTCCCGAAGGGCGTCGAGCTCAACATCCAGCCCGACAGCGTCAGTGCCAAGGGTCCGAAGGGCACGCTGAGCGTGCCGAAGCCGGCGGCGATCGACCTCAAGGTCGAGGACGGCCAGGCCACCTTCACCACCGGTGATGCGGCGCTGATTCCGCTGACCGGCACCCTCCGCGCGATCCTGGCCAACATGGTCAAGGGCGTGTCGGATGGCTTCGAGCGCAAGCTCGAGCTGGTCGGCGTCGGCTACCGTGCCGCCATGCAGGGCAAGGACCTCAGCCTGTCGCTGGGTTTCTCGCACCCGGTCGTGTTCAACACGCCCGAGGGCATCACCATCGCCACGCCGACCCAGACCGAGATCCTTGTCTCGGGCGCGGACAAGCAGCGCGTCGGTGAGGTTGCCGCCAAGATCCGTGGCTTCCGTCCGCCGGAGCCCTACAAGGGCAAGGGTGTGAAGTACGCCGGTGAAGTCATCATTCGCAAGGAAGCCAAGAAGGCCTAAGGGTCTATCCGCTTCCTGAAGGACACAGCCATGAACAAGAACATTGCCCGCCTGCGCCGCGCCAAGTCGACCCGTGCGCACATCCGCGAACTCGGCGTGCCGCGCCTGACGGTGCTGCGCACCGGCCAGCACCTGTACGCCCAGGTCTTCACCTCCGACGGTTCCAAGGTCCTGGCTTCGGCCTCGACCGTGCAGGCCGACGTCAAGGACGGCCTGAAGAACGGCAAGAACGCCGATGCCGCCGCCAAGGTGGGCCGCATGGTCGCCGAGCGCGCCAAGGCCGCTGGCGTCGAGAAGGTCGCGTTCGACCGCTCGGGCTACCGCTACCACGGTCGCATCAAGGCCTTGGCCGATGCGGCCCGCGAAGGCGGTCTGCAGTTCTGATGCTTGAAGGCGCGGGGCTTCGGCCCCACGCCTGTTCGATCCGCCGGCACGGAAGGTGCCGGGCGCCCGCGCGGATTGCCGTGCGGGCGAAGCGCCCGATCCACACCACAACGATAAGCGGCGACGCCGCAAATCCCTTCAATACATAGAGATACGGAAATGGCAGAAGAACGTTCGCCGCGGGGTCGCGATCGCGATCGCAACCGCGAAGAGATCGACGACGGCATGATCGAGAAGCTGATCGCGGTCAACCGCGTCAGCAAGACCGTCAAGGGCGGCCGCCAGTTCACCTTCACCGCGCTGACGGTGGTGGGCGACGGCAACGGCAAGGTCGGCTTCGGCTACGGCAAGGCGCGCGAAGTGCCGGTCGCGATCCAGAAGTCGATGGAGTACGCCCGTAAGAGCATGGTCAACGTCGACCTGAACAACGGCACGCTGTGGCACCAGGTCAAGTCGGGCCACGGTGCGGCGCGCGTGTTCATGCAGCCGGCGTCCGAGGGTACCGGCGTGATCGCCGGTGGCGCGATGCGCGCCGTGCTCGAGGCGGTCGGCGTCAAGAACGTGCTGGCCAAGGCGGTCGGCTCGCGCAACCCGATCAACCTGGTTCGCGCCACGCTGCGTGGTCTCGGCGAGATGCATTCGCCGACCAAGATCGCGGCCAAGCGCGGCAAGAAGGTGGAGGACCTGATCCATGGCTAAGAAGGAAGCCGCTGCCGGCACCATCAAGGTGCGCCTGGTCAAGGGCCTGCGTGGCACGCAGTCGCGTCACCGCCTGTCGGTGAAGGCGCTCGGCCTCGGCAAGCTCAACAGCGTCCGTGAGCTCAAGGACAGCCCGCAGGTTCGCGGCCTGATCAACCAGCTCCACTACCTCGTTCGCGTGGAGGAGTAATCAACATGCGTCTCAACACTCTCCAGCCGGCCGACGGCGCCCGCACCGAGCGCACCCGCGTCGGTCGTGGCATCGGTTCGGGCCTGGGCAAGACGGCCGGTCGCGGTCACAAGGGTTCCTTCGCGCGTTCGGGCAAGGGCAAGATCAAGGCCGGCTTCGAAGGCGGCCAGATGCCGATGCAGCGCCGCCTGCCGAAGATCGGTTTCCGCTCCAAGCTGCTGAAGGACACGGCGGAAGTGCTGCTGTACCAGCTGGACAAGCTGGACGCCGGCACCGTCGACTTCGCTGCGCTCAAGGCCGCCAAGCTGGTGCCGAGCACCGCCAAGCAGGCCAAGATCGTCAAGAAGGGCGAGCTGACCAAGAAGTTCGTGCTGAAGGGCCTGATGGCCACGGCCGGTGCCAAGGCCGCGATCGAAGCGGCCGGCGGCCAGGTCGAGGAGTAAGACCCGGATGTCGCGACCGTCCAGTGCGGTAGCCGGCCTCGGTGGCGGGCTCGGTAAGTTCACCGAGCTCCGCCAGCGCCTGCTGTTCGTCGTCGGTGCCCTGATCGTCTACCGCATCGGTTGCTACATCCCGGTGCCGGGCGTCAACCCGCAGAAGATGCTGGAGTTGATGGAGACCCAGCAGGGCACGATCCTGGACATGTTCAACATGTTCTCGGGCGGTGCGCTGCACCAGTTCAGCCTGTTCGCGCTGAACGTGATGCCGTACATCTCGTCGTCGATCATCGTGCAGCTGCTGGTGCAGATCGTCCCGACCCTCAAGGCCATCCAGAAGGAAGGCGAGTCCGGTCGGCGCAAGATCAACCAGTGGTCCCGCATGGGCGCCATTCCGCTGGCGGTGTTCCAGTCGTTCTTCGCGGCCAAGGGCATCCTCGCGCTCGGTGCGAGCCAGGGCATCCAGGCGACCTACATCACCGGTCCGGCGTTCATCCTGACCGCCGTGATCGCGCTGACCGCCGGCACGATGTTCCTGATGTGGCTGGGCGAGCAGGTCACCGAGCGCGGCATCGGTAACGGCATCTCGATGATCATCTTCGCCGGCATCGTGGCGGGTCTTCCGTCCGCGGTGATCGAAATGTTCACCCAGATCCGCAACGGCGACATGAACGCCCTGACCGCGATCGTGGTCGTGGCGATCGTGCTCGGCTTTACGTACCTGGTGGTGTTCGTCGAGCGCGGCCAGCGCCGCATCACGGTCAACTACGCGCGTCGCCAGGGTGGCCGCAGCGCCTACCTCAATCAGTCGTCGTTCCTGCCGCTGAAGCTCAACATGTCGGGCGTCATCCCGGCGATCTTCGCCTCGACGATCGTGATGTTCCCGGCGACCGCGTCGACCTGGATCAACCAGGCCAACGCGCCGGCGTGGCTGCAGAAGCTGACCCAGATGCTGGGGTCGGGCGAGCCGCTCTACATGATCGTCTACGCCGCGCTGATCATCGGCTTCGCGTTCTTCTACACCGCGCTGGTGTTCAACTCGCAGGAAACCGCCGACAACCTCAAGAAGTCGGGCGCGCTGATTCCGGGCATCCGCCCGGGCAAGGCGACGGCCGATTACGTTGACGGCGTGCTGACCCGCCTGACCGCGGCCGGCGCGATCTACCTGGTGGCCGTCTGCCTGCTGCCGGAAGTGATGCGCGCCGAGCTCGGGACTTCGTTCTACTTCGGCGGCACGTCGCTGCTGATCGTGGTGGTCGTGGTGATGGACTTCATCGCCCAGGTGCAGGCGCACCTGATGTCGCACCAGTACGAAAGCTTGTTGAAGAAGGCCAACCTCAAGGGTGGCTCGCGGGGCTTGTCCCGCGGTTGATGGTTCTTGACCCGGTGCCCGGCTGGCTCCCAGCTGCCGCACCGCACAGAAGGGCGACTCGCGCGGCGGTCTCGTGCGCGGGTGGGGCCGGACCGTTCCGCGCGCCAGAGTAGCGCGCGGGGCCGGACGACGCGGTTCATGCGTCGGGTCGGCCAGTCCGGGGTCCGTCGCCGGAGCATGGGCACACTCCCCATGCCGGGTTCCGCCGTGCGGCTGGCACGGCAGGACTTCCTATTACCACGAGACCTTGTTAACATTTCCAGTTCACTCCGCCGGGATAGAACCGTCTCGGCCGCCAAACCAGTTGGAGATCGCGTCATGGCGCGTATTGCGGGCGTCAACCTGCCTGCCCAGAAGCACGTCTGGGTCGGGCTGCAAAGCATCTACGGCATTGGCCGTACCCGTTCCAAGCAAGTCTGCGAGTCGGCCGGCGTCAAGTCGTCCACCAAGATCCGCGACCTGTCCGAGCCGGAAGTCGAGCGCCTGCGCGCGGAGATCGGCAAGTTCGTCGTCGAAGGCGACCTGCGTCGCGAAGTCGGCATCGCCATCAAGCGTCTGATGGACCTGGGCTGCTACCGCGGCCTGCGTCACCGCCGCGGCCTCCCGCTGCGTGGCCAGCGCACCCGGACCAATGCACGCACCCGCAAGGGTCCGCGCAAGGCCATCAAGAAGTAAGGGGTATAGACCATGGCCAAGCCGGCTGCTGCTGCCAAGACCAAGAAGAAGATCAAGCGAGTCGTCACCGACGGCATCGCCCACGTCCACGCTTCTTTCAACAACACCATCATCACGATCACCGACCGCCAGGGCAACGCGCTGTCGTGGGCGACTTCGGGTGGCGCGGGTTTCCGCGGCTCGCGCAAGTCGACCCCGTTCGCCGCGCAGGTGGCCGCCGAGAAGGCCGGCCGCGCCGCGCTGGATTACGGCGTCAAGTCGCTCGAGGTCCGCATCAAGGGCCCGGGTCCCGGTCGTGAGTCCGCCGTTCGTTCGCTGAACAACGTCGGCTACAAGATCACCAACATCATCGACGTGACGCCTATCCCGCACAACGGGTGCCGTCCGCCGAAGAAGCGTCGCGTCTGAGGAGCTGAAAGACAATGGCTCGTTATATCGGTCCCACCTGTAAGCTCGCCCGTCGCGAAGGCGCCGACCTTGGCCTGAAGTCGTCCGCGCGTGCGCTCGACTCCAAGTGCAAGCTGGAGCAGAAGCCCGGCCAGCACGGCCCCACCGCCCGCAAGGGCAAGCTGTCGGATTACGCCACCCAGCTTCGCGAGAAGCAGAAGGTCAAGCGCATCTACGGCCTGCTGGAACGCCAGTTCCGCAACTACTACAAGAAGGCCTCGACCAAGAAGGGCAACACCGGCGAGAACCTGCTGCAGATGCTGGAGACGCGTCTCGACAACGTCGTCTACCGCATGGGCTTCGCAGTGACCCGTCCGGCCGCGCGCCAGCTGGTGTCGCACCGCGGCGTCATGGTCAACGGCAAGTCGGTGAACCTGCCTTCGTACCAGGTCAAGGCGGGCGACTCGATCGCCCTGTCCGAGCGCGCACAGAAGCAGCTGCGCGTGCAGGAATCGGTGACCCTGTCGCAGCAGATGGACCTCTCGCCGTCGTGGATCGAGGTCGACAGCAAGAAGTTCAGTGGCGTGTTCAAGGCCATTCCGGATCGTGCGGACCTGCCTGCTGACATCAACGAAGCGCTGATCGTCGAGCTGTACTCGAAGTAATCCATCGTTCTGAACCTCCGGCCCCACGCCGGAGGTTCCCAGGAGACACCACAACATGACGGTTACCGCCAATCAGGTTTTGCGCCCGCGTGGTCCGCAGATCGAGCGCATCACCGGCAACCGTGCCAAGGTCGTGATCGAGCCGCTCGAGCGCGGCTACGGGCACACCCTCGGCAACGCGCTGCGCCGCGTGCTGCTGTCCTCGATCCCCGGCTTCGCCATCACCGAGGTCGAGATCGATGGCGTGCTGCACGAGTACACGACGGTCGAGGGCCTGCAGGAAGACGTGCTCGAAGTCCTGCTGAACCTCAAGGACGTCGCGATCCGTATGCACACCGGCGAGTCGGCGACGCTGTCGCTGAACAAGCAGGGCCCCGGCATCGTCACCGCCGGCGACATCAAGGTCGACCACAACGTCGAGATCCTCAATACCGAGCACGTGATCGCCCACCTGACCAAGGACATGGCGCTCAACATGCGGTTGAAGATCGAGCGCGGCTTCGGCTACCAGCCGGCCGCCGCGCGTCGCCGGCCCGACGAGGAGACCCGCACCATCGGTCGCCTGATGCTGGACGCGTCGTTCTCGCCGGTCCGTCGCGTCGCCTACGCGGTGGAAGCCGCGCGCGTCGAGCAGCGCACCGACCTTGACAAGCTGGTCCTGGACATCGAGACCAACGGCACGATCGACGCAGAGGAAGCCGTCCGCACCGCGGCCGACATCCTGACCGACCAGCTGTCGGTGTTCGGCGACTTCACCCACCGCGACCGCGGCCCGGCGAAGCCGGCGACCGGCGGCGTGGATCCGATCCTGCTGCGCCCGATCGATGACCTCGAGCTGACGGTGCGTTCGGCCAACTGCCTCAAGGCCGAGAGCATCTATTACATCGGCGACCTGATCCAGAAGACCGAAGTCGAGCTGCTCAAGACCCCGAACCTCGGCAAGAAGTCGCTGACCGAGATCAAGGAAGTCCTGGCGCAGCGTGGCCTGTCGCTCGGCATGAAGCTCGAGAACTGGCCGCCGGCGGGCATCGCCTCGCACGGCATGATGGGTTGATGCACTAACGCGCAACACACGCGCCGACGGGCCCAAAGGCCCGCGGCGCTGCCCGGTCAGGACGACCGGTGCCGGACCAACCGCAGTCCATGCTCCAACGCCGGGATGGCGACAGCGACCTCCAACAGTCCCAACATTCACCAGGAACCACGCCCATGCGCCACCAGAAATCCGGCCGCAAGTTCAGCCGCACCAGTGCACATCGCGATGCGATGTTCACCAACATGGCTGCCTCGCTGATCAAGCACGGCCTCATCCGCACCACCCTGCCGAAGGCCAAGGAGCTGCGCCGCGTCGCGGAGCCGCTGATCACCCTCGGCAAGACCGACGGCGTCGCCAACCGCCGCCTCGCCTTCTCGCGCCTGCGCGACAAGGAAGCGGTCGGCAAGCTGTTCGTCGAGCTGGGCCCGCGTTACCGCGAGCGCGCCGGCGGCTACCTGCGCATCCTCAAGTGCGGCTTCCGTGCCGGCGACAATGCGCCGATGGCGTACGTCGAGCTGGTCGATCGCCCGCAGGCGGCCGAGTAATCCGTTCCGCGGCGATGGCCGCGGGCGGTGCGCTGCCGTCGGTTCCGGCCGACGCATGAAGACCCCGGCCACGGCCGGGGTTTTCTGCTTTCGGGCGGACGCGATTCGCGCGAGCGGCGCGCCGGAATGACCGGCGGCGTCGTCGGCGCTTGCGCGTGGGTGCGTGTACAACGACGATGCGCGGCATGACATTCAATCCCTTTCGTTCGTCCTTCCGCGTCCAGTTCCTGCTGGGATTCGCCGCGTGCGTCGGGTTGCTCGCCTACGCGATCTACACGCAGCTCTACGGCGGACTCGAGCCGTGCAACCTGTGCATCTTCCAGCGCATCGCCTTCGCCGCGCTGGGGCTGGTGTTCCTGGTGGGCGGGCTGCACGGGCCGCGTTCCCGCGGCGGGCGCGCCGGCTACGGCGCCGTGGCCGCGCTGGCCGGCCTGGTGGGCATCGGCATCGCCGCCCGCCACGTCTACGTGCAGTTGAACCCGGTCGGCGCCAGCTGCGGCGTGCCGCTGTCGTTCATGCGCGAGACCATGTCCACCACCGACGTCATCCGCAAGGTGCTGACCGCGACCGGCAACTGCGGCGACATCGACTGGACGTTCCTCGGATTGTCGATGCCCGCGTGGAGCCTCGTGTGGTTTGTCGCCTTGACGGGCTGGGCGCTGCTGGCTGCATTTCGTCGCCGCTGATCCGCGCATGCACGCCGCTGCACGGGACGCTCGGTTGCCCACGTAACGGTTGCGCGCCCCAGCACGCCGGCACATGATCGACGTTGCAATGCAGCAATCCCGAGACCCGCGATGGCCCCCGCCGACCGAAAGATGCAATCCGTGAACCTGCCCATCGACTGGAGCCCGGACTCGTGGCGCGGCCGCACTGCGCTGCAGCTGCCGCAGTACCCGGATGCCGACGCGCTTGCCTCGGCGCTGGGCGAACTTCGCGCGCTGCCGCCGCTGGTGACGTCGTGGGAAATCCTGACGCTGAAGCAGCAGCTGGCCGAGGCGCAGGAGGGCAAGCGGTTCCTGCTGCAGGGTGGCGACTGCGCGGAGAGCTTCGGCGAGTGCACGTCGGACGTGATCTCGAACCGGCTCAAGGTGCTGTTGCAGATGAGCCTCGTCCTCGTGCACGGCATGCGCAAGCCGGTCGTGCGGGTGGGGCGCTTCGCCGGCCAGTACGCCAAGCCGCGCTCGGCGGACACCGAGACGATCGACGGGGTCACGCTGCCGAGCTACCGCGGCGACATGGTCAACGGTCCGGAGTTCGACGCCTTGGTGCGCACCCCCGACCCGCGCCGGATGATCAAGGCGCACGCGCGTTCGGCGATGACGATGAACTTCGTCCGGGCGCTGATCGATGGCGGCTTCGCCGACCTGCACCACCCCGAGTACTGGAACCTCAACTGGGTCGGCCACTCGCCGCTGGCCGACGAGTACCGGCAGATGGTCGCCTCGATCGGCGACGCGGTGCGCTTCATGGAAACGCTGTCGGGCAGCGAGGTGCACAACCTCAATCGGGTCGACTTCTACACCTCGCACGAAGCGCTGCTGCTGCCGTACGAGGCATCGATGACGCGTCAGGTGCCGCGCCACTGGGGCTGGTTCAACCTGAGCACGCATTTCCCGTGGATTGGCATGCGCACCGCGGCGGTCGATGGCGCCCACGCGGAGTACTTCCGCGGCATCCGCAATCCGATCGCGCTGAAGGTCGGGCCGTCGGTCACGCCGGACCAGCTGCTGCGCATCGTCGACCTGCTGAATCCGGAAGACGAGCCCGGGCGCCTGACCTTCATCCACCGGATGGGCGCGGTGCACGTCGCGGAGAAGCTGCCGCCGCTGCTCGACGCCGTGCGGCGCGACGGCCGGCGGGTGCTGTGGGTGTGCGACCCGATGCACGGCAACACCGAGAGCACCAGCAACGGCTACAAGACGCGCCGCTTCCACAACATCCGCAGCGAACTCGAGCAGTCGTTCGAGCTGCACGCCGCGTCGGGCACGCGCTTGGGCGGCGTGCACCTGGAGCTGACCGGCGAAGACGTCACCGAGTGCCTCGGCGGTGCGCGCGAGCTGACCGAGGTCGACCTCGAGCGCGCGTACCGTTCGTGCGTCGATCCGCGCCTGAACTACGAGCAGGCGCTCGAGGTGGCGATGCTGATCGTCCGCAAGCAGGCGCAGATCGGCACCCCGACCGAGGTCTAACCCGGCCCCCAGGGCAGGGCGCCGTGCGCCCCGGAGCGCGCAGCGCTACTTCGCTTCGCGGGGCCCGGGCGCCAGGTCGATCGTCGGCAGGTACGTCGGGGCGACGCGCGCGCGGCGGCGCTGCTCGAACGCGAACCCGTAGCCGAGCAGCTTCGCTTCGCTCCACTTGGCGCCGAGGAAGGCCAGGCCGAGCGGCAGGCCGCTGGCGTCGCCCATCGGCACCGTGAGGCTCGGGTAGCCCGCCACCGCCGCCGCGCCGTAGCTGGCCCCGGTGAAATTGTCGCCGTTGACCGGATCGATGGGCCACGCCGGGCCCGTGGTCGGGGCGACGAGCGCGTCGAGGCGCTGCCTGCGCAGCGCGGCGTCGATGCCGTCCGGGCCGGCGAGCTGGCGTGCGCGCCGCTGCGCCTTGCGATACGCGGCATCCGTCAGGGCGCCCTTGGCCTGCGCCTGCTCGAACAGTTCCTGCCCGAACCACGGCATCTGGGCGGCCGCGTTGTCGCGGTTGTAGGCGATCAATGCCTCCAGCGAGCCGACCGGCGCCTGGCTGCCGCGCAGGTACTTGTTGAGGCCGTGCTTGAACTCGTAGAGCAGCACGGTGAACTCGTCGGCGCTCCAGCGCCCGGCGGTCGGGATCGTCACCTCGACGACGGTCGCGCCGGCCTCGCGCAGCGTCGCCACGGCCCGTTCGAACGCCGCGTCGACGCCGGGCTGCGGGTCGACCCCGGAGCGCTTCAGCACGCCGATGCGCGCGCCCTTGAGCGCGTCGGGCTGCAGGGCGGCGAGGTAGTCCACCGGAGCGCGCTTGCGCGCCTCGCGGGCGGCGGGGTCGGCGGCGTCGTTGGTGTCGGCCAGCACGGCGAGCAGGGCGGCCGCATCGGCCACGGTGCGGGCCATCGGCCCGGCCGTGTCCTGGCTGTACGAGATCGGGATGATCCCGCTGCGACCGACCAGTCCGACCGTCGGCTTCAGGCCGACGAGGCCGTTGACCGCGGCCGGGCACAGGATGCTGCCGTCGGTCTCGGTGCCGACGCCGACGGCTGCGAGGCTCGCCGCGATCGCCGCGCCGGTGCCGCTGCTCGAGCCGCACGGACTGCGGTCCAGCACGTACGGGTTGCGGGTCTGCCCGCCGCGCGCGCTCCAGCCGGAGGTCGAGCGCGTCGAGCGAAAGTTCGCCCATTCACTGAGGTTGGTCTTGCCGAGGATCACCGCGCCGGCCTCGCGCAGCGCGGTGACCAGCGGCGCGTCCGATGCCGGGCGGTGCGACGCCAGGGCCAGCGAGCCGGCCGAATTGACCATCGGGGTGGCGTCGATGTTGTCCTTGATCAGTACCGGGATGCCGTGCAGCGGGCCGCGGACGCGGCCGGCCTGGCGCTCGTCGTCGCGCGCGGCGGCTTCTTCGGCGGCGTCGGGGTTGACTTCGATCACCGCGTTGAGCCGCGGGCCGCCGTCGTCGATGGCGGCGATGCGGCGCAGGTAGGCGGCGGTCAGTCGCGCGCTGGTGGTTTCGCCGCGCTCCATCCGCGCCGCGAGCGTGGCGATGTCGGTTTCGACGATGCCTGCGCTGTCGGCCGCCGCCGCGGCGGGCGCCGGTGACCGGGCGCCGGGTGGGAGGCTGGCGCACGCGCTCAGCGCGAGCGCAATGGCGGTGGCGAACGCTGCGGCCCGCGGCCGGACGATGGGCGGGCGGACGGTGGCTGCGTGCATCGGGCGATCCCCTGTGGATGCCCGGAGTATGCCGTGCGCGTGGCCGTTCAGCGCTGGCGTCGACGCAGGTCCGCGCCGAGGACCCAGACGATGATCACGTTGACGGCCAGCGCGGTGGCGCTGACCCAGCCCGGGTGCCGGGCGATCGCGTACAGGTCGACCGGCAGGTAGATCGCCGCGCTCGCGCACCCCAGCCACGACGCCCATGCGCGGGCGCGCCACAGGCCCCAGGCCTCGATGCCGCGCAGCAGGCCGTACGCAAGTACGCCCGCGGCGATCATGCGGACGGCGGAGGGGTCGAGTTCGCGGGCGAGCACGGCGAGCGTGCCGTGCCGCGGGTCCATGTGCAGCAGGCCGACCGCGTCGGCCATCAGGTTCTGCAGCGGCGCGGGGCCGAGCAGCTCGAGTGCGGCCGCGGTGGCGAGCGCGAGGGCGCCCTTGAGCGCCTCGAACAGCGCGACCAGGTGCAGGCCCGTGTCCATACGGGCCTCGCCGTCCAAGCTCACCGCCACGCCGTGAAGCGTCGCGCGGTCAGGCCGCGCGCGAGGCGCGCTTGCGGTCGCTCTCGGTCAGGAACTTCTTGCGCAGGCGGATTTCCTTCGGGGTGACCTCGACCAGCTCGTCGTCCTCGATGAAGTCCAGCGCCTGCTCCAGCGTGTACTTGATCGCCGGGGTCAGCTTGATCGCGTCGTCCTTGCCCGAAGCGCGCATGTTGGTCAGCGGCTTGGTCTTGATCGCGTTGACCGTCAGGTCGTTGTCCTTGGAGTGGATGCCGATCAGCTGGCCTTCGTAGACGTTGTCGCCTTCGGCCGCGAACAGCCGGCCGCGCTCTTCGAGCGGGCCGAGCGAGTAGGCCGGCGTCACGCCCGGCGCATTGGCGATCATCACGCCGTTGATGCGCTTGGCGATCGCGCCCTGTTCCTTCGGGCCGTAGTGGTCAAACACGTGGAACAGCAGGCCCGAGCCCTGGGTCAGGGTGCGGAACTCGTTCTGGAATCCGATCAGCCCGCGGGCCGGGATCATGTAGTCCAGCCGCACGCGCCCCTTGCCGTCCGACTCCATGTTCTTAAGCTGCGCCTTGCGGACGCCGAGCTTCTCCATGACGCCGCCCTGGTGCTGCTCCTCGATGTCGACGACGAGCTGCTCGATCGGCTCCATCAGCTGGCCGTCGATCTCCTTGATGATCACTTCGGGGCGCGAAACGGCCAGCTCGAAGCCTTCACGGCGCATGTTCTCGATCAGCACCGACAGGTGCAGCTCGCCGCGGCCGGACACCAGGAACTTGTCGGGGTCCGAGCCTTCCTCGACCTTCAGCGCGACGTTGTGCAGCGTCTCGCGCTCGAGGCGCTCGCGGATCTGGCGGCTGGTCAGGAACTTGCCGCCGCTGAGCTCCTTGTGCCCGGCGAACGGCGAGTTGTTGACCTGGAACGTCATCGAGATCGTCGGCTCGTCGACGGTCAGCGCCGGCAGCGCTTCCGGCGTGTCGAGCGCGCAGACCGTGTCGGAAATGCTCAGGTCGGCAACGCCGGAGATGGCGATGATGTCGCCGGCCTCGGCCTCGGCCACCTCGACGCGCTCCAGGCCCATGAAGCCGAGCACCTGCAGGACCTTGCCCTGGCGCTTCTTGCCCTCGCGGTCGACGACGCTGACCGGCATGTTGGTGCGGACCTTGCCGCGCTGGATGCGGCCGACGCCGATCAGGCCGACGAAGTTGTTGTAGTCCAACTGGCTGATGCGCATCTGGAACGCGCCGTCCGGGTCCACGCTCGGCGCGGGGACGTGCTTCATGATCGCTTCGTACAGCGGGGTCATGTCGCCGTCGCGCGCGCTGTCGTCGAGGCTGGCGTAGCCGTGCAGCGCCGAGGCGTAGACGATCGGGAAGTCGAGCTGTTCGTTGGTCGCGCCGAGCTTGTCGAACAGGTCGAACACCTGGTCGATGACCCAGTCCGGGCGCGCGCCCGGGCGGTCGATCTTGTTGACGACGACGATCGGCTTGAAGCCCATCGCGAACGCCTTCTGGGTCACGAAGCGCGTCTGCGGCATCGGACCGTCCATCGCGTCGACCAGGATCAGCACCGAGTCAACCATCGACAGCACGCGCTCGACCTCGCCGCCGAAGTCGGCGTGGCCCGGTGTGTCGACGATGTTGATGCGGTTGCCATTCCAGGTGATGGCGGTGTTCTTGGACAGGATCGTGATGCCACGCTCCTTTTCCTGGTCGTTGCTGTCCATGACGCGCTCGGCCAGCACGGTGCGCTCGTTGAACGTGCCCGATTGCTTGAGCAGGCAGTCGACGAGGGTGGTCTTGCCGTGGTCGACGTGGGCGACGATGGCGATGTTGCGCAGGCGTTCGATGGACATCGGAGAAGAGCGCCGCGAGGCGTCAGGTCAGCTGGGGAAGCCGACAAGTATAGCGGCTGCGGGACCGCGCTGCCGGTTCAGGTTCAGGGCTGCGGTATGCTTCGCGGTCGGCATTCATGCGGCGCCCCGAGCCCCACGGCGGTGCGCCCGAACACTCCCGTTCCCGCTGCCCTCCCCGGAGAAGTCCATGTCCCTGATCGCCCATTTCGACACCGACCGCGGCCCGATCCGCGTCGAGCTCGCCGCCGACAAGGCGCCGCTGACGGTCGCCAACTTCGTCAACCTCGCCCAGCGCGGGTTCTACGACGGGCTGAGCTTCCACCGCGTCATCGCCGATTTCATGATCCAGGGCGGCTGCCCGCTCGGCACCGGCACCGGTGGCCCGGGCTACCGCTTCGAGGACGAGGCCAAGAACGGGCTGGGCCACGAGCGCGGCGTGCTGTCGATGGCCAACGCCGGTCCGAACACCAACGGCAGCCAGTTCTTCATCACCCACGTGTCGACCCCGTGGCTGGACGGCAAGCACACCGTGTTCGGCAAGGTCGTCGAAGGCCTCGAGGCCGTCGACCGGGTCAAGCAGGGCGACAAGATCAACTCGATCAAGATCGAGGGCGACACCAGCGGCGTGCTGGCGGCGCACGGCGAGCGCATCGCCGAGTGGAACAAGACCCTCGACGCCAACGCCCGCGCCTGACCGCGCCGGCGCGCTTCCCGCGCCGACCCGACGCCCGCCGCGACCTTCGCGGCGGGCGTCGTCGTTTCCGGGTGGCGGCCACGCGTTCGACGAAAGGACCAGCCCGGCCCGGCGGCGGCCGCGTGATACCATTTCGGGGCTCGATTCCCGTCGTCCGGCGGATGTTCGGCGCGGCCTTCGCGGCGCGCCGAGACGCTGTTCGGGGCGGTCCTCCCCATCGACTCCCCACGAGGTCCACGCGATGCCCCAGCTCGCCCGGCGCATCGGTCGCGCCAAGCCCAGCGCGATCATGCAGGTTGCCGACAAGGCCAAGCGCCTGAAGGCCGAAGGCCGCGACATCATCAGCTTCTCGATCGGTGTCCCGAACTTCCTGCCCGGCGAGCACGTGTACGCCGCCGCGCGCGACGCGCTGGCTAAGGACAGCGGCCAGTACGGCAGCAACCGGGGCGCCGACGCGCTGCTCGATGCGTTCCTCGAGCACATCGGCAAGATCGGCCTGACCGGCTACGGCCGGGTCAACGTCGCCACCGGCATCGGCGCCAAGCACGTGATCTACAACCTGGCCGAGGCGCTGCTGGACGAGGGCGACACGATCGTGTTCCCGACGCCGTACTGGACCAGCTACGTCGATATCGCCGAG
Source organism: Cognatilysobacter tabacisoli (assembly GCF_003586305.1). Classification (GTDB taxonomy): domain Bacteria; phylum Pseudomonadota; class Gammaproteobacteria; order Xanthomonadales; family Xanthomonadaceae; genus Cognatilysobacter_A; species Cognatilysobacter_A tabacisoli. The sequence continues at coordinate 22,148 of NZ_QXJI01000005.1, forward strand.
ATCGTCAACGCCACGATCGAGCTGCTGCCGTGCCCGGCCGCGCAGGACTACAAGCTGACTCCGGCCCAGCTCGACGCGGCGCTGGCGAAGAAGCCCAAGGTGTTCCTGTTCAACAACCCGTCCAACCCGACCGGCATGGTCTACACCAAGGCCGAGATCGACGCGCTCGCCGACGTGCTGGTCAAGCACCCGGACACGTGGGTGATCACCGACGACATCTACAACCGGATGGTGTTCGACGGGCTGGGCTACCACAACTTCGTTCACGCGCGCCCCGAGCTGCGCGACCGCGTGATCTTCCTCGACTCGCTGTCGAAGACCTACGGCATGCCGGGCTGGCGCGTCGGCTTCCTGGCCGGGCCGGAGCCGGTCGCCCAGGCGATCGCGACGATGAACTCGAACCACATCACCAACATCCCCGAGATCGTCACGGCCGCGGCGGTGGCGGCGCTGTCCGGGCCGCAGGACGTGCCGACGGCCAAGTGCGCCGAGTTCCAGGCCAAGCGCGACCAGGTGATGGCGGTGATGGATGCGATCCCCGGCGTCGTGTGCCCGCGCCCGCAGGGGGCGTTCTACGTGTTCCCCGACATCAGCGTGGCGTTCGGCAAGACCCACGTCCCGAGCGGCAAGAAGATCGACAGCGACGTCGACTTCTGCGATGCCCTGCTCGAAGCCAAGGGCGTGGCCTGCGTGCCCGGTTCGGCGTTCGGCGAGCCGCGCGCGCTGCGGATCAGCTACACGTGCCCGACGCCGCAGCTGGCGCCGGGGCTGCAGCGGTTCCAGGAATTCTTCGCCGAACTGGCCTGACACGGCCTGCCGGCCCGACGCGGAGTCGCCGATGCGGATGCTCTGGGTGTTGATCGCGGTGGCCGCCGTTGGCGGCTACCTGCACGTTCGCGGCGGCAATGAAGCACCCGCGCTGCACCCCGACGACCCGCGCCATGCCACCGGCGATGCGCGCATCGTGATGATGGCCGCCGACTGGTGCGGCTACTGCCGCAAGCAGCAGAAGGCCTTCGAACTGGCCAACGTGCGCTACCGCGTGCTCGACGTCGATACGCCCGAGGGCGACCGCGCCATGCAGGCGCTGGGCGCCCGCGGGGTGCCGACCACGGTCGTCGGCCAGCACGTGGTGTACGGCTACAACACCGCCGAGCTGAAGGACCGGCTGGCGCCGCTGGGCTATCGCGTGTTCTGACGCGCCGCGCCCGATTCCCTTTCCAACCTTTCCCATTTTTCTGCACGAAGGACCCACCCATGAAGACTCCCGTCCGCGTTGCCGTCACCGGTGCTGCCGGCCAGATCGGTTACTCGCTGCTGTTCCGCATCGCCTCGGGCGAGATGCTCGGCAAGGATCAGCCGGTCATCCTGCAGATGCTGGAGCTGCCGATGGAGAAGGCGCAGGCCGCGCTCAAGGGCGTGATGATGGAGCTGGAGGACTGCGCGTTCCCGCTGCTGGCCGGCATGGTCGGCACCGATGACGCCGAAGTGGCGTTCAAGGATGCCGACATCGCCCTGCTCGTCGGCGCGCGTCCGCGCGGCCCGGGCATGGAGCGCAAGGACCTGCTGCTCGAGAACGCCAAGATCTTCACCGCCCAGGGCGCCGCGCTGAACAAGGTCGCCAGCCGCAACGTGAAGGTGCTGGTGGTCGGCAACCCGGCCAACACCAACGCCTACATCGCGATGAAGTCCGCCCCGGACCTGCCGGCCAAGAACTTCACCGCGATGCTGCGGCTGGACCACAACCGCGCGCTGTCGCAGCTGGCCGCCAAGGCCGGCGTGGCGGTGGCCGACATCGAGAAGCTGGTCGTGTGGGGCAACCACAGCCCGACGATGTACCCGGACTACCGCTTCGCGACGGTCAACGGCCAGTCGCTGAAGGACAATATCAACGACGCCGACTGGAACGCCAACACGTTCATCCCGCAGGTCGGCAAGCGCGGCGCGGCGATCATCGAGGCGCGCGGCCTGTCGTCGGCCGCGTCGGCCGCCAACGCCGCGATCGACCACATCCGCGACTGGGTGCTGGGCAGCAACGGCAAGTGGGTGACGATGGGCGTGCCGTCGGACGGCAGCTATGGCATCCCGGAAGGCGTGATGTACGGCGTTCCGGTGACGACCGCCAATGGCGAGTACACCCGCGTCGAGGGCCTGCCGGTCGACGAGTTCAGCCGCGCGGCGATGGACAAGACCCTGGCCGAGCTCGAGGAAGAGCGCGCCGGCGTCGCGCACCTGCTGGCGTAAGCCTGCCGGCCCGCGCAGCCGGGCACGGCCGATGGTTGTATCGCGACGGGGCGGCCTTCGGGTCGCCCCGTCCGTTTGTGCGCCCGCCGCACGCCGGCGGTTCGACCAATGTCCTAACGCGCACGTACCGCGGCCGGACTAGCCTTCACGGACAGCTGCGGAGGCCGCATGACGACGCACCAGGAATTCCACCGACGCTCCGTCGACGAACCGGAGGCGTTCTGGGCCGAGCAGGCGCAGGCGATCCACTGGCACGTCGCTCCGCGGCAGATCCTCGACTATGCGAACCCGCCGTTCCGGCGCTGGTTCGTCGGCGGCCAGACCAACCTCTGCTACAACGCCGTCGACCGGCACCTGGCCGCGCGCGGCGACCAGCTCGCGCTCGTGGCGATCTCCAGCGAAACCGGCGTCACCCGCGAGGTCAGCTACCGCGAGCTGCACGCCGAGGTGAATGCGTTCGCCGCGGTGCTGCGCTCGCTCGATGTCGGCCGCGGCGACCGCGTGGTGATCTACATGCCGAACATGGCCGAGGCGGTGTTCGCGATGCTGGCCTGCGCGCGGATCGGCGCGGTGCATTCGGTGGTGTTCGGCGGGTTCGCCGCGCACAACCTTGCGCTGCGCATCGACGACGCGACGCCGAAGCTGCTCGTCTGCGCCGACGCCGGCATGCGTGGCGGCAAGGTGATTGCGTACAAGCCGCTGGTCGACGCCGCCTGTGCCGAGGCCGCGTCGCCGCCGCCGCGGGTGCTGGTCGTCAGCCGCGGCCTCGATCCGGATGCTGCGATGACGCCCGGCCGCGACGTTGCCTACGCGCCGCTGCGCGCGCGGTTCGACGGGGCGCAGGTCGACGTGGAGTGGCTCGAATCGAACGAGCCGAGCTACCTGCTGTACACGTCCGGCACGACCGGCAAGCCCAAGGGCGTGCAGCGCGACGTCGGCGGCTACGCGGTGGCGATGGCGCTGTCGATGTGGTCGATCTACGACGTGCGCGCCGGGCAGGTGATGTTCTCGACGTCCGACGTCGGCTGGGCGGTCGGCCATTCGTACAACGTCTACGGCCCGCTGATCGCCGGCGCGACGTCGATCCTCTACGAAGGCCTGCCGACGAACCCGGACCCCGCGGTGTGGTGGGGCATCTGCGAGCGCTACGGCGTGCGCACGATGTTCTCGTCGCCGACCGGCATCCGCGTGCTGAAGAAGCAGGACCCGTCGTGGCTGCGCAAGCACGACCTGTCGGCGCTGAAGTGGCTGTTCCTCGCCGGCGAGCCGCTCGACGAGCCGACCGCGCAGTGGGTCACTGAAGGCCTGGGCAAGACCGTCATCGACAACTACTGGCAGACCGAGACCGGCTGGCCGGTGCTCGCGCTGATGCCGGGCCTGGACCTGCAGCCGGTGAAGTTCGGCTCGCCGGGCCTGCCGATGCCCGGCTACAACCTGCGCGTGATCGACGACCAGACCGGCGCCGACGTCGCGCCGGGCGAGAAGGGCGTGCTGGTGATCCAGCCGCCGCTGCCGCCGGGCTGCATGACCACGATCTGGAACGACGACGCGCGCTTTGTCGCCAGCTACTTCAGCCACTTCAACGAGCTGCTGTACAGCTCGCTGGACTGGGCGATCCGCGACGCCGACGGCTACACGTACATCCTCGGCCGCACGGACGACGTCATCAACGTCGCCGGGCACCGGCTCGGCACGCGCGAAATCGAGGAGTCGTGCTCGACCTACGCCAGCGTCGCCGAGGCGGCCGTGGTCGGCGTCCACGACGAACTCAAGGGCCAGGTGCCGGTGGTGTTCGCGACGCTGAAGCAGGGCGGGACGGGCGAGACCTCGGGCGAGGCGGCCGCGCGCATCCAGCAGCGCGTGGTCGAGCAGCTCGGCGCCGTCGCGCGGCCGGCGCGCGTGTACGTCGTCAACGCGCTGCCGAAGACCCGCTCGGGCAAGCTGCTGCGCCGCTCGATCCAGGCGCTGGCCGAGGACCGCGACCCGGGCGACCTGTCGACGCTCGACGACCCGGGCGCGCTGGACGAGGTGCGGCGCGCGCTCGGCCGCGGCGCCGACGCCGGTGGGTGAGGGCGGCGACCCCGCCCCGCCAGGCCCGCGCCGCGGGCCGCGCCGTCGCGGTCGGCTAAAATGGCCGCTTCACCAGGAGACGCCATGACTTCGACTTCCGCCGGCGCGCGCTTTCGCGCCGCCCTCTCCGACGAAACTCCGCTGCAGGTGATGGGCGCGATCACCGCGTACGCCGGCCTGATGGCCAAGCGCACCGGCTACAAGGCGCTGTACCTGTCCGGCGGCGGCGTGGCCGCGAACTCGCTCGGCATGCCGGACCTGGGCATCAGCACGATGGAAGACGTGCTGACCGACGCGCGCCGGATCGTCGACGCCACCGGCATGCCGCTGCTGGTCGACATCGACACCGGCTGGGGCGGGGCGTTCAACATCGGCCGCACGATCCGCTCTTTCGAGCGCGTCGGCGTCGCCGCCGTGCACATGGAGGACCAGGTCGGCCAGAAGCGCTGTGGCCACCGTCCGGGCAAGGAAGTCGTCAGCCGGGGCGAGATGGTCGATCGGGTCAAGGCCGCGGTCGATGCACGCACCGATGCGTCGTTTGTGATCATGGCGCGCACCGACGCGGCCGCGGTCGAGGGCGTCGACGCGGCGATCGAGCGCGCGGTGGCCTACGTCGAGGCCGGCGCCGACATGATCTTTCCCGAGGCGATGGGTTCGCTCGACGACTACCGCCGCTTTAAGCAGGCGGTGAAGGTGCCGATCCTGGCCAACCTCACCGAGTTCGGCGGCACGCCGTTCTACACGACCGACGAACTGCGCGAAGCAGGCGTCGACATCGCGCTGTACTGCTGCGGTGCGTACCGGGCGATGAACAAGGCCGCGCTGCACTTCTACGAGACCGTGCGGCGCGACGGCACGCAGAAGCACATCATCGACACGCTGCAGACGCGCGCCGAGCTCTACGACTTCCTCGGCTACCACGCCTACGAAGACAAGCTCGACGCGCTGTTCGCGCAGGACAAGTGAGGTCACGCGGATGGCCGGCGGGCTCGTGATCCGGAATGGTCGGCCGACGGAGCGCACAGGTCCTCTCGATACGGAGTCCCCCTGTCACCTCTCCGCCGGCGCGTCCGTCCGCCCGCGGACCGCGGCGGGCTCGATCCGGCCCGCCGCGGTCATGGCGACGCTGTCGTCGCCCGGCTTGATTGCCCGCGTTGCTGCTATCCCTTCTTTCATCGATAACGCCGGCGCACGACCCGACCGGACACCCCGGTCCGCGACGCCGGATCCATTCCAGGAGACCGTTCATGAGTGACTCTGCCCAGGTGCTGCCGAAGGCCAAGAAGTCCGTCGCCCTCAGCGGCACCGCCGCCGGCAACACCGCGCTGTGCACCGTCGGCCGCAGCGGCAACGATCTGCACTACCGCGGTTACGACATCCACGACCTGGCGACGAAGTCGACGTTCGAGGAAGTCGCGCACCTGCTCGTGCACGGCACGTTGCCGACGTCGTCCCAGCTGAAGGCCTACCGCACCAAGCTCAAGCGCCTGCGCGGCCTGCCGGCGATCGTCGCCGAGGCGCTCGAGCTGGTGCCCGCCAACGCGCATCCGATGGACGTGATGCGCACCGGCTGCTCGGTGCTCGGCACCGTGCTGCCCGAGCGCGAGGGCCATCCGGCGTCGGAGGCGCGCGACATCGCCGACAAGCTGATCGCCAGCTTCGGCTCGATGCTGCTGTACTGGTGGCACTTCACCCGCAACGGCCGGCGAATCGACGTCGAGACCGACGACGACACGGTCGCGGGGCATTTCCTCCACCTGCTGCACGGCGAGCCGCCCAGCGACCTGCACGCGCAGTCGCTGGACAAGTCGCTGATCCTGTACGCCGAGCACGAGTTCAACGCGTCGACCTTCACCGCGCGCGTGATCGCCGGCACCGGCTCGGACCTGCACTCGTGCATCACCGGCGCGATCGGCGCGCTGCGCGGCCCGAAGCACGGCGGCGCGAACGAAGTGGCGATGGACATCATCAGCCGCTATGCGACGCCTGACGAGGCGGAAGCCGACATCCGCGCGCGCATGGAGCGCAAGGAAATCGTCATCGGCTTCGGCCACCCGGTCTACACGATCGGCGACCCGCGCAACCCGATCATCAAGGCGATCTCGAAGACACTGTGCGAGAGCGGCGGCAACCGGACGCTGTTCGACGTGTCCGAGCGGATCGAGACGCTGATGATGGACACCAAGAAGATGTTCCCGAACCTCGACTGGTTCAGTGCATCGGCGTACCACATGATGGGCATCCCGACGCCGATGTTCACGCCGCTGTTCGTGATCGCGCGGACCACCGGCTGGAGCGCACACGTGATCGAGCAGCGCGAGGACGGCAAGATCATCCGCCCGAGCGCGAACTACACCGGTCCCGAGGACCGCGCCTACGTGCCGATCGACAAGCGCTGACTCGACGCTGCATCGCCGGCACCTTCATCGTGCCGGCCCGACGCGCGCCCCGGGCTCTGCCTGGGGTGCGCGTTTTCGTTTCGGGGAGGGGCCGTCAACCGCCCGGGCATCGGCTGCGAATGCGCACCCGGCTCGCCACGGCATCGGCGCCGGACGTTCCGGCGCCAGTTGCGGTCGGGCATCGGTACGGTCGTGCGGTGTCCTGGCGATCACCGTGCGCCGTGGGCGCGGCGTGTCGGGTCCGATCCGATCGGATCAGAGCGGCGATCAGGATCGACGATCAGGAGCGGCGATCAGGAGCGGCGATCAGGAGCGACGCGGCTTCAGCGACTGCACCTTGAAGAAGGTGTGGCCGTCGATCGTCGCCACCTGGTATGCGGTGCGCCAGGACGGCTGGGCGATCGCGAGCGCGGCGAAGTGGCTGGCGCCGGGGACGATTTCCTTGCGCTCGCCGACCGGCAGCGCCCAGTTGCGCTCGGCGTCGAGCGCGATCGTCACGGCCTCGGCCCAGGCCTCGGTGTTCCGCAGCCGGGTGTTCGGCGACACGATCGTTGGGGCGAACTGCTTGCGGGCGGTCACCACGTCGCAGACGGTGTCGCCCCAGAGGCCGCTGTCACGGCGGCGCAGGGCGACCTCGGCGACGGCCTGCTGGCCACGGACGGACTGGTCGCGGGCCTCGAGGTACACGGTGGTGCTCAGGCACAGCGAATCGGCGGTTTGCGGCGGCAGCACGGAGGCCAGCCACATGATCCAAGCCAACTTCATGAACGACTCCTTGCTCCGTTGCGCCGGCCGCACTGTGATGACCGCCTGGTGAAAAGGACGGCAATCGCGGGCGGATCCGGCATGGCGTACTGGGGAGGGCGGCGGCTCTGCGGCGCGCTTGGCCCCGGTCACCGGCCGCAGCAGCGGCGAGCCGGTGGAGGGTTCCGCCCAGGCCGGGGCGGAGAAAGTGGGCGCACCCTAGCGGCGGATTCCTAAACGTCGCCTGAACGCTGAAACGCTAAGTGACGGATTGAATTGAGGTTTTTGATCTGAACAGGCCGCTGGAAGCCGCGTCCCGCCAGCGTTTCAGCGTGTCAAGGGAGTGTGCGGGCCGTCACGAACGCATACCCCCAGAGCTTGGGGTCGGCCAGGCCGGGAGGGGCGAAATGCGCCGGATCCTCCCCCGATCGGGGGAGGGTCGCGTCTGGCGACGGGCGGCCCAGGGCGGCTTCGCTGCCGTCAGAGCGCCGCGGCGAGCCGGCTGCCCTGGTCGATGGCCCGCTTCGCGTCGAGCTCGGCCGCGACGTCGGCGCCGCCGATCACGTGCACCGCTACCCGGCCAGCCAGCTCCGCGGCGAGCGGCTTGAACGGCTCCTGCCCGGCGCAGACGACCACGTGGTCGACCGGCAGCGCATAGGCCTGGTCGCCGACCCGCACGTGCAGGCCCGCCTCGTCGACCCGCTCATAGGTCACCCCGCCGAGCATCTGCACGCCCTTCGCCTTCAGCGTGGCCCGGTGTATCCACCCGGTGGTCTTGCCGAGCCGCGCCCCCGGCTTGCCGGGGCTGCGCTGCAGCAGCCAGACCTCGCGGGCGGGCGGCTCGGGCTCGGGCTCGGCGAGGCCGCCGCGGTTGCCGTCATAGCGCAGGTCCACGCCCCATTCGGCGCGCCAGCGGTCAGGCGCGAGCGTGGTCGATGCGCCGTCGTGGACCAGGAACTCGGCCACGTCGAAGCCGATCCCGCCGGCGCCGATGATCGCGACCCGGCGGCCCGGCACCACGCGCCCGGTCAGCACGTCGAGGTAGCTGACGACCTTCGGGTGGTCGGCCCCCGGAAAGTCGACCGCGCGCGGCGCGATGCCGGTGGCGAGCACGACCTCGTCGTAGCCGGCGAGCGCGGCGGCGTCGGCGCGGGTCTGCAGCCGCACGTCGACGCCCGTCTCGTCCAGCCGCGCGCGGAAGTAGCGCAGGGTCTCGTGGAACTCCTCCTTGCCGGGGATGCGCTTGGCCAGGTTGAACTGGCCGCCGATCTCCGTGCCGGCATCGAACAGCGTCACCCGGTGGCCGCGGCCCGCCGCCACCGTGGCGCAGGCGAGGCCGGCGGGCCCGGCGCCGACGACCGCGACGCGCTTGGGGGAGGGCGTCGGCAGGTAGTTCAGTTCGGTCTCCGCGCACGCGCGCGGGTTGACCAGGCAGCTGGCGGTCTTGTTCTCGAACACGTGGTCGAGGCAGGCCTGATTGCAGGCGATGCAGGTGTTGATGCGGTCGGCGCGGCCGGCGCGCGCCTTGGCCACCCACTGCGGGTCGGCGAGCAGCGGCCGCGCCATCGAGACCATGTCGGCTTCGCCGCGCGCCAGGATGCCCTCGGCCACGTCGGGCATGTTGATGCGATTGGTCGCGACCAGCGGCACGCGGACCTCGGGCCGCAGCCGCGCCGTGATGCCCGAGAACGCGGCGCGCGGCACCGACGTGGCGATCGTGGGGATGCGCGCCTCGTGCCAGCCGATGCCGGTGTTGATGATCGTCGCGCCAGCGGCCTCGACCGCGCGCGCCTGCGCGACCACTTCGTCCCAGCGCGAGCCGTCGGCCACGAGGTCCAGCATCGACAGCCGATAGATCAGGATGAAGTCCGGCCCGCAGGCCTCGCGGATGCGGCGGACGATTTCCACCACGAAGTTCAGGCGTCGCGCCGCGTCGCCGCCCCACGCGTCGGTGCGGTGGTTGGTGCGCGGCACGGTGAACTGGTTCAGCAGGTAGCCCTCCGAGCCCATCACCTCGACGCCGTCGTACCCGGCCTCGCGGGCCAGCACCGCGGTGCGGACGAAGGCCCGTATGGCCAGATGCACGTCGAAGCCCGACATCGCCCGCGGGGTGAACGGATTGATCGGCGCCTTGAGCCGGCTCGGCGCGACCTGCAGCGGGTGGTAGCCGTAGCGGCCGGCATGCAGGATCTGCAGGCAGATGCGCCCGCCGTGCGACTGCACGGCGCGCGTGACTTGGCGGTGCTTGCCGGCCTGCCACGGCCAGCGCAGCGTGCCGCCGAACGGCTTGAGCCACCCGGTCATGTTTGGCGAAAAGCCACCGGTGACCATCAGGCCCACCCCGCCTTCGGCGCGTTCGGCGAAGTACGCGGCCAGCTTCGGGAAGTCGGCCGCGCGGTCCTCGAGGCCGGTGTGCATCGAGCCCATCAGCACCCGGTTGGGCAGCGTGCAGAAGCCCAGGTCGAGCGGTGAGAGCAGGTGCGGGTACGGCGAACGCTCCGCCGGATCGACGACCGGGTCGCGGTGCGGGGAAGCGGAACTCGGGGCGTCGGCCGTCATGCTCGGGATACGCGGGCGTATGGAGCGGGCACGATGCCGGGAAAGCCCCCGCCTTACAAGCGGGCCCGGACGGCTGCGTCAGGTCCAGCCGGCCAGGGCGAGCTTGCCGATCGTGGTGCCGGCATCCATGCGACGGTGCGCCTCGCGCAGGTGGGCGGCGTCGATCGGACCGAGCGTCTGGGTCCACGTGCAGACGAGCTCGCCGGCATCCACCAGCGCCGCAACGCGCGCGAGGATCTCGCCCTGCCGCGCCATGTCCGCGGTGCGGTGCTTGGCGCGGGCGAACATGAACTCCCAGTGCAGGCTGATGCCCTTGTCCTTGTACGGGTCGCCGATGTCCACCGACGCGCTCGGACCGACGACGAGACCGATGCGGCCGAGCGGCGCGACGACCTCGCCTATGGCCTGCCAGTACCGGTTCGTGTCGGCGAGGTTCAGCACCGCATCGACCTGGCGATGGCCGACCGCCTCCAGCTGAGGCCCCAGCGCCTGGCGGTGGTCGATCACGTGGTGCGCGCCCATCCGCCGGCACCACGCGACCGTCGCATCGCGCGAAGCGGTGGCGATGACGGTGAAGCCCGCGCGCCGCGCGAGCTGGATCGCGATCGAGCCGACGCCGCCGGCGCCACCGATGACCAGCAGCGAATGGCCGACGCCGCCGCGTTCGGCATCGAAGCCCATCCGTTCGAACAGCAGCTCCCACGCGGTCAGCGCGGTCAGCGGCAGCGCGGCGGCCTGCGCCGGGTCCAGCGACGTCGGCGCCAGTGCGATCAGCCGCGCATCGACGAGCTGACGCTGCGCGTTGCTGCCCGGGCGGGTCACGTCGCCGGCGTAGTAGACGCGGTCGCCGACGTCGAACGACGTGACCGCATCGCCGACGGCCTCGACCACGCCGGCCGCATCGAAGCCGAGCACGCGGGGGCTGGCCTCGACGGCGGGCTTCGGCGCGCGCAGCTTGGCGTCGACCGGGTTGACCGAGATGGCGTCGACGCGCACCAGCACGTCGTGGCCGGACGGTGCGGGCGGGTCGGGCAGTTCGACATCGACGAGCGCGTCCGGATCGTCGATCGGCAGGTAGCGGGTCAGGGCAACGGCTTTCATTGCGGCGGGTCCGGGCAGGGAAGGGAAGGGGAATCAGTCGAAGGCGAACGCATCGAGCGCGAGCGAGCCGAGCTGGTGCGATCGGTGCAGGACGCGCGGCTCCGGTGCCTCGCCGGCCGCGCCAAGCGCGACGAACAGCGGCATCAGGTGCTCGACGGTGGGGTGCGAATGGCGTGCATTGGGCGCCTGTTGCTGCCAGTCGACGAGCGCTGCCCAGTCGCGCGCAGCGATCGCGGCGTGCATCCAGTCGCTGAAGGCGAGGGCCCACGCGGGCAAGGGTGCGTCGCGGTGCGCCCAGTCGAGGTCGCCGAGGTTGTGCACAAAGCCGCCGGACCCGACGACGAGCACGCCTTCATCGCGCAGCGGCGTCAGCGCGCGGCCGATCGCGATGTGGGTGGCCGCGTCGGCATCCGGCAGCACCGACAGCGGCACCACCGGAATGTCCGCTTGGGTATACATGCGGCGCAGCGGCACCCACACGCCGTGGTCCAGTCCGCGCGCCGGCTGCAACGATGCGCCCAGGCCGGCGTCCTCGAGCCGCGCGGCGATGTCCGCCGCCAGGTCCGGATCGCCGGGCGCCGGATAGACGATGTCGTACAGCGGCGCGGGAAAACCGTTGAAGTCGTGCACGGTCGCTGGCCGCGGGTGCGCGCCGACCGCGGCGCGCGCGCTGGCGTAGTGCGCGCTGGCCACGACGATCGCACGCGGTCGAGGCAGCGCATCGCCAAGGCCATCGAGGAAGCGCCCGGCAGGCGAGTCCTCCACCGCGAGCAGTGGTGAGCCATGGGACACAAACAGCGCAGGCAGACGAGTGGGGGCGTCCATCCCGGCAGCGTGCGCCTGTCAGGCGTCGCAACCAAGGCCTGCGGGTGACCCGCCGGGTGAGCGTTCCCATCAATACGGGAGAAGCGCTGTGCGTGCACATCCGCGCGACGTCCCTTAATGCCAAATGACGCGAGTCGAACGGTTCACGGAACTTCGACAGAAGTTAGATCGCTGTTAACACTGCTTTCACAACGCCGAACCTAGGCTGCGCCCCGATGGCTTGAATCCCCGTAGCCGTCTTGCACGGTGAACACCACGAAGCCGCGGTTTCACTTCGATCTATCAAGGAGACAGATAAATGAACAAGAAACTCCTCTGCGCCGCTCTGCTGGGTGGCCTGAGCGTGGCCGGCGCGGTGAACGCGCAGGACTTCGACGACCGCTGGTACCTGACGGGTTCCGCCGGTTTCAACATCCAGGACAACGACCGCGGCACGCGCAACGCGCCGTTCGGTGCGATCGGCCTCGGCAAGTTCATCACGCCGAACTGGTCGATCGATGGCGAGCTGAACTACCAGAACCCGAAGGTCGACCGTAACCAGGACCTCAACTGGAGCCAGTACGGCCTGTCGATCGACGCCCGTCGCCACTTCCTGGTCGACGGCCGCGGCTGGAATCCGTACATCGTGATGGGCCTGGGCTACCAGCGCGCGGAAGAGGAATACGACAACTTCCCGAACCCGAACTCCCCGGCGCAGCGTGAAGACGGCCACCTGGCCGGCAAGATCGGTGCCGGTATCCAGAGCTCGTTCGCGAACAAGCGTGCCGCGATCCGCGCCGAACTGGCCTACCGCATCGATGCCGACAACGACAGCATCGGCGCGTTCCTGAACGACGACGTCCCGCAGGACGACGGCGAGGACTACTTCGGTGACGTGCTGGCTTCGGTCGGCGTGATCATCCCGCTCGGCGCCCCGGCTGCTCC
>NZ_QXJI01000006.1 GCF_003586305.1 Cognatilysobacter tabacisoli
TCAACGTGACCGATCGTGCCCACGTTCACGTGCGGCTTGGTGCGCTCGAATTTGCCCTTGGCCATGGTGTTCTACCTTGTCTGGAAAGCGTGTTGATTGGTTCTGGGGATGGTGCGGGCCGGCCGGAGCCGGCCTCGCATCAGTTCTTCTTGACCACCGACTCGGCGATGTTGGTCGGCGCCTCGGCGTAGTGGTCGAACTCCATCGTGAAGGTCGCGCGACCCTGCGACATGGAGCGCAGCGTCGTCGCGTAGCCGAACATCTCGCCCAGCGGGATCATCGCGTTGATGATCTTGCCCGACGGACTGTCGTCCTGGCCCTGCAGGATGCCGCGGCGACGGCTGACGTCGCCCATCACGTCGCCGAGGTAATCCTCGGGGGTGACGATCTCGACCTTCATCATCGGCTCGAGCAGGACAGGCGAGGCCTTCATGAAGCCGTCCTTGAAGCCCATCGAACCGGCGATCTTGAACGCCATTTCGGACGAGTCGACCTCGTGGTACGAGCCGTCGACCAGGCGGACCTTGACGTCCACGATGGGGTAGCCGGCCATGATGCCGTTGGCGACCGCTTCCTGGATGCCCTTGTCGACCGCCGGGATGTATTCCTTCGGCACGACGCCACCGACGATGGCGTTCTCGAACTGGTAGCCCTTGCCCTGCTCGTTCGGCGAGATCTCGAGCCACACGTGACCGAACTGGCCCTTGCCGCCCGACTGGCGCACGAACTTGCCTTCGGCCTTGACGGCCTTGCGGATCGTCTCGCGGTAGGCGACCTGCGGCTTGCCGACGTTCGCCTCGACGTTGAACTCGCGCTTCATGCGGTCAACGAGGATGTCCAGGTGCAGCTCGCCCATGCCGGCGATGATCGTCTGGCCGGACTCTTCGTCGGTACGCACGCGGAACGAGGGATCTTCCTGGGCCAGACGGCCAAGGGCGATACCCATCTTTTCCTGGTCCGACTTGGTCTTCGGCTCGACCGCCATCGAGATGACGGGCTCCGGGAACACCATGCGCTCGAGGGTGATGATGTGGTCCATGGCGCACAGCGTGTCGCCGGTGGTCACGTCCTTCAGGCCCACGGCCGCGGCGATGTCGCCGGCGCGGACTTCCTTGATCTCCTCGCGCTGGTTGGCGTGCATCTGCAGGATGCGGCCCACGCGCTCCTTCTTCGACTTCACCGGGCTGTAGACCTGGTCGCCGGAGTTGAGCACGCCCGAGTAGACGCGGAAGAACGTCAGCGAACCGACGAACGGGTCGGTCATGATCTTGAACGCCAGCGCCGAGAACGGCTCGGTGTCGGACGCCTTGCGGGTGTCCTCCTTCTCGTCCTCGTCGATGCCCGCGACCGGCGGGCGATCGGCCGGCGACGGCAGCAGGTTGATCACGCCGTCGAGCATGGCCTGCACGCCCTTGTTCTTGAACGCCGAACCGCAGAACACCGGGACGATCTCGACGCGCAGGGTGCGCTCGCGCAGGCCCGAGACGATCTCGGCTTCGCTGAGCTCTTCGCCACCGAGGTACTTGTCCATCAGGTCTTCGGAGGCTTCGGCAGCGGCTTCGATCATGAAGCTGCGCGCGGCCTCCGCCTTGGCCTGCAGCTCGGCCGGGATCTCGCGGTACTCGAACTTGGTGCCCTGCGACGCGACGTCCCAATGGATCGCCTTCATCTTCAGCAGGTCGACCACGCCCTCGAAGCCGTCCTCGGCGCCGATCGGCACCTGCATCGGCACGGCGTACGCGCCAAGGCGCGACTTGAGCTGCTCGACCACCTTGTCGAAGTTGGCGCCGGTGCGGTCCATCTTGTTGACGAACGCCATGCGCGGCACGGAGTACTTGTTGGCCTGGCGCCACACCGTCTCCGACTGCGGCTGCACGCCGCCGACGGCGCACAGCACGAACACCGCGCCGTCAAGCACGCGCAGCGAGCGCTCGACTTCGATTGTGAAGTCGACGTGCCCGGGGGTGTCGATGATGTTGAAGCGGTGCTCCGGCAGGGACTTGTCCATGCCCTTCCAGAACGCGGTCGTCGCGGCCGACGTGATGGTGATGCCGCGCTCCTGCTCCTGCTCCATCCAGTCCATCGTCGCGGCACCTTCGTGCACTTCGCCGATCTTGTGGCTGACGCCGGTGTAGAACAGGATGCGCTCCGACGTGGTGGTCTTGCCCGCGTCGATGTGGGCCATGATGCCGAAGTTGCGGTAACGCTCGATGGGAGTGGTGCGAGCCACGGGACCCTCTCGTATGGTTTTCGAATTCCAGATGGCCGGACGCCGCCTCGTGGGCGGCCTCCGGTTCGCGTGGCGGCGAAACTGCCGCCGCGACAGCACGGTGCGTGCTGCGGAGGCCCCGGGCGCCTATTCAGGCGTCGCGGGGCACTCGGTTCACCAGCGGTAGTGCGCGAACGCCTTGTTCGCTTCCGCCATGCGGTGGGTTTCTTCGCGCTTCTTGATGGCGCCGCCGCGGCTCTCGGACGCGTCGATCAGCTCGGCTGCGAGCTTGCGCGGCATCGAGTTCTCGCCGCGCTTGCGCGCCGAGTCGATCAGCCAGCGCATCGCCAGCGCCATGCGGCGCGAGGCGCGGACTTCGACCGGCACCTGGTAGGTCGCGCCGCCGACACGGCGGGACTTGACCTCGACGGCCGGAGCGACGTTGCCGAGCGCCTTCTCGACCAGCTCGAGGGCGTTGGGGTTCTTCTCGCTGATCACGTCCATCGCGCCGTAGACGATCTTTTCCGCGATCGACTTCTTGCCGCTCTGCATGACCATGTTGATGAAGCGCGCGATGGTTTCGCTGCCGTGCTTGGGATCGGGCAGGACCGAACGCTGCGGGGTGGAGCCTTTACGCGACATGGGGCGTACCTATTCTCGTGATTCTTGTACGACGACCGCCGGGGGCGGCCGCGCGGCTTAGGACTTCGGACGCTTGGCGCCGTACTTCGAACGGCCCTGGCGACGCTTGGCGACGCCGGCGGCGTCGAGCGAGCCGCGCACGGTGTGGTAGCGCACGCCCGGCAGGTCCTTGACGCGACCGCCGCGGATCAGCACGACCGAGTGCTCCTGCAGGTTGTGGCCTTCGCCGCCGATGTACGAGATGACCTCGTAGCCGTTGGTCAGGCGCACCTTGGCCACCTTGCGAAGCGCCGAGTTCGGCTTCTTCGGGGTGGTCGTGTACACGCGGGTGCAAACGCCACGACGCTGCGGGCAGTTCGCCAGCGCCGGCGAGGCGCTCTTGTAGGTTTCAGGGTTGCGCGGCTTGCGCACCAGCTGATTGATCGTCGCCATCGGTAACTCTTTGGTTAGGGCCGGACGGCCCTGAGGGAAAACGAACGGCAGACGGGTTCCCGCCTACCGAGACGAAAAAGTATAGCCCGCGTCGGACGTCACCGTCAACGCGGACCAGACTGGGCGCCCCTCGGGACGCCGCATGCGCGGCGCCTTCGGAACTGGCTGCGATCCCGCCCATCCATTGGGCCGAAGACGAGGCGCTCCGTGCGCCTCATTTCGTGATCTGGGCGGTCCCGAGGGACCGCCGGGTCAAAACATATGCCGCTAGTTTACTCGGCTTCGGCCTGATCGCCACCCACGTCGGCCGTTTCGGCCTCCGCGGTCAGCGAGCCGGACAGCGTCTCGAGCTCCGAGTCGGTCAGGCCGGAGGCGTTCTTGCGGCGCTGGCTGTGGTACGCCAGACCGGTGCCGGCCGGGATCAGGCGGCCCACGATCACGTTCTCCTTGAGGCCGCGCAGGCTGTCGCGGGTGCCGCGGACGGCCGCCTCGGTCAACACGCGGGTGGTCTCCTGGAACGAGGCAGCCGAGATGAACGACTCGGTCGCCAGCGAGGCCTTGGTGATGCCGAGCAGCACCGGCTCGTACTTGGCCAGGATCTCGTTCTTGCCCGCCAGGCGCGCGTTCTCTTCGACCAGGCGCTGGCGCTCGACCTGCTCGCCGTTGAGGAACTTGCTGTCGCCCTGGTCGGTGATCTCGACCTTGCGCAGCATCTGGCGAACGATCACCTCGATGTGCTTGTCGTTGATCTTGACGCCCTGCAGGCGGTAGACGTCCTGGATTTCCTTGGTCAGGTACACGGCCAGCGGCTCGACACCGAGCAGGCGCAGGATGTCCTGCGGGCTCGGCTCGCCGTCCACGACGGTCTCGCCCTTCTCCACGTGCTCGCCTTCGAACACGATGATCTGGCGGTACTTCGGGATCAGCTCCTCGTGCTCGTTGCCGTCGGTGTCGCGGATGATCAGGCGCTGCTTGCCCTTGGTGTCCTTGCCGAACGAGACGATGCCCGAACGCTCGGCCAGCACGGCCGGGTCCTTCGGCTTGCGCGCCTCGAACAGGTCGGCCACGCGCGGCAGACCGCCGGTGATGTCGCGGGTCTTGGATGCTTCCTGCGGGATCTTGGCGACCACGTCGCCCACGCCGACCGGCGCGCCGTCCTGCAGGTTGACGATCGAGCGCGGCGGCAGCATGTACTGCGCCGGCAGGTCGGTGCCCGGGATGTTGAGGTCCTTGCCCGCCTTGTCGACGATGCGCACGACCGGGCGGAGGTCCTTGCCCTGGGTGCCGCGACGCTTCGGATCGGTGATCTCGCGCGAGGCCAGGCCGGTCAGCTCGTCGGTCTTCTCGATCACCGTCACGCCGTCGATGAAGTCGACGAAGCGGATGAAGCCGGCGACCTCCGAGACGATCGGGTGGTTATGCGGATCCCAGCTGGCCACCGTCTGGCCGGCCTTGATCTCCGCGCCGTCCTTGACGTTGACCGTGGCGCCGTACGGCAGCTTGTAGCGCTCGCGCTCGCGGCCGTGGCCGTCGAGGACCGAGAGCTCGCCCGAACGCGACACCGCGACCAGGTGGCCGCCGGCGTGGTCGACGTGCTTGAGGTTGTTGAACTTGATCGTACCGGTGGTCTTGACGGTGACGTTGTCGATCGCCGCCGCACGCGAGGCCGCGCCGCCGATGTGGAACGTACGCATCGTCAGCTGCGTGCCCGGCTCGCCGATCGACTGCGCGGCGACGACGCCGACCGCCTCGCCGTGGTTGACCAGGTGGCCGCGGCCGAGGTCGCGTCCGTAGCAGTGCGAGCACACGCCGAAGGCGCTCTGGCAGGTGATGGTCGAACGAACCTTGATCGACTGGACACCGGCGTCTTCGAGCTTCTGCACCCACTGCTCGTCGAGCAGCGTGTTGCGGGTGACGATCGGCTCCTCGTCGTTGCCCGGCAGGAACACGTCCTCGGCCACGACGCGACCCAGCACGCGGTCGCGCAGCGGCTCGACCACGTCGCCGCCTTCGACGATCGGGGTCATGGTCAGACCCTCGAGCGTGCCGCAGTCGGTCTCGGTGATCACCACGTCCTGCGCGACGTCGACGAGGCGACGGGTCAGGTAACCGGAGTTCGCCGTCTTCAGCGCGGTGTCCGCCAGGCCCTTACGGGCACCGTGGGTCGAGATGAAGTACTGGAGGACGTTCAGGCCTTCGCGGAAGTTCGCGGTGATCGGCGTCTCGATGATCGAGCCGTCCGGCTTGGCCATCAGGCCGCGCATGCCGGCCAGCTGGCGGATCTGCGCCTGCGAACCACGCGCGCCGGAGTCGGCCATGATGTAGATCGAGTTCATCGACTTCTGGTCGATCGTCTCGCCCTTGGCGTTGACGACCTTCTCGGTGCCGATGGTTTCCATCATCGCCTTGGCGATGCGCTCGTTCGTGCGCGACCAGATGTCGACGACCTTGTTGTAGCGCTCGCCGGCGGTGACCAGGCCCGACTGGTACTGCTCCTGGATCTCCAGGACCTCGGCTTCCGCCTCGGCCAGGATGCCCTTCTTCTCGTCCGGGATGATCATGTCGTCGATGCCGATCGACACGCCGGCGCGCGTGGCGTACGCAAAGCCGGTGTACATCAGCTGGTCGGCGAACACGACCGTGTCCTTCAGGCCGAGCATGCGGTAGCAGGAGTTGATCAGGCGGCTAATGTTCTTCTTGGTCAGCTCGACGTTGGCCAGCGCGAACGGCAGGCCCTCCGGCAGGATCTCGCGCAGCAGCGCGCGGCCGACCGTCGTGTCGACGACCGAGGTCTTCTGCTCGGTGGAGCCGTCCTCGTTCTTGACCGTCTCGGTGATGCGCACCTTGACCTTGGCGTGCAGCTGCACGGCACGGTTGTCGTACGCGCGCTTGACCTCGGCGACGTTGGCGAACGCCATGCCCTCGCCCGCCTTGTTCTCCAGCGCGCGGGTCATGTAGTACAGGCCGAGCACGACGTCCTGCGACGGCACGATGATCGGCTCGCCGTTGGCCGGCGACAGAATGTTGTTCGACGCCATCATCAGCGCGCGCGCTTCCAGCTGGGCTTCCAGCGAGAGCGGCACGTGGACGGCCATCTGGTCACCGTCGAAGTCGGCGTTGAACGCGGTGCAGACCAGCGGATGCAGCTGGATCGCCTTGCCTTCGATCAGCACCGGCTCGAACGCCTGGATGCCGAGGCGGTGCAGGGTCGGGGCACGGTTCAGCAGCACCGGGTGCTCACGGATCACCTCTTCGAGGATGTCCCACACCTCGGCCTCTTCGCGCTCGACCAGCTTCTTGGCGGCCTTGATCGTCGTGGCGAGGCCACGGCGCTGCAGCTTGGCGAAGATGAAGGGCTTGAACAGCTCCAGCGCCATCTTCTTCGGCAGGCCGCACTCGTGCAGGCGCAGGGTCGGGCCGACCACGATGACCGAACGGCCCGAGTAGTCGACGCGCTTGCCAAGCAGGTTCTGGCGGAACCGGCCCTGCTTGCCCTTGATCATGTCGGCCAGCGACTTGAGCGGGCGCTTGTTGGTGCCGGTGATGGCGCGGCCGCGGCGGCCGTTGTCCATCAGGGCGTCAACCGACTCCTGCAGCATGCGCTTCTCGTTGCGCACGATGATGTCCGGCGCATTGAGCTCGAGCAGGCGGCGCAGGCGGTTGTTGCGGTTGATGACGCGGCGGTACAGGTCGTTGAGGTCGGAGGTCGCAAAGCGACCGCCGTCCAGCGGCACCAGCGGGCGCAGGTCCGGCGGCAGCACCGGCAGCACGGTCATGACCATCCACTCGGGGCGGTTGCCCGACTCGAGGAAGGCCTCGACCAGCTTGATGCGCTTGGTCAGGCGCTTGAGCTTGGTCTCCGAACCGGTCGCGGCGATCTCTTCCTTCAGGCGGACCATCTCCGACTGCAGGTCGATCGTGCGCAGCAGCTCGTACACGGCCTCGGCGCCCATCGCGGCGTCGAAGTCGTCGCCGTGCTCCTGGCGCGCGGTCATGAACTGCTCTTCGGTCAGCAGCGAGCCGCGCTCCATCGGGGTCAGGCCCGGCTCGGTCACCACGTACGCTTCGAAGTACAGGATCCGCTCGATGTCGCGCAGCGTCATGTCGAGCATCAGGCCGATGCGCGACGGCAGCGACTTCAGGAACCAGATGTGCGCGACCGGCGAGGCCAGGTCGATGTGGCCCATGCGCTCGCGGCGCACCTTGGCCAACGTCACTTCCGTGCCGCACTTCTCGCAGACCACGCCGCGGTGCTTCATGCGCTTGTACTTGCCGCACAGGCACTCGTAGTCCTTGATCGGACCGAAGATCGCGGCGCAGAACAGGCCGTCACGCTCGGGCTTGAACGTGCGGTAGTTGATGGTTTCCGGCTTCTTGACCTCGCCGTAGGACCACGAGCGGATCAAGTCCGGCGAAGCCAGCGCGATCTTGATGGCGTCGAAGTCGAGCGCCGGTCGCTGCTGGTTGAACAGGTTCAGCAAATCTTTCATTTCTTTTCTCCAGTCCGGAGGAATTCGTCGAAGGGCCGTGGATCACCGAAGCGGCGGACGGAGCGGCGCGCGTGTCGCTGCGCCGCCCCGCCGCGTGGATCAGTTCTCTTCGAGCTCCATGTTGATCGCGAGCGAGCGGATTTCCTTCACCAGCACGTTGAAGGACTCCGGCATGCCGGCGACCATCTCGTACTCGCCGTCGACGATGTTCTTGTACATCTGGTTGCGGCCCTGCACGTCGTCGGACTTCACCGTCAGCATTTCCTGCAGGGTGTAGGCCGCGCCGTAGGCTTCCAGCGCCCAGACTTCCATTTCGCCGAAGCGCTGGCCGCCGAACTGCGCCTTGCCGCCCAGCGGCTGCTGGGTGACGAGCGAGTACGGACCGGTCGAACGGGCGTGCATCTTGTCGTCGACCAGGTGGTTCAGCTTCAGCATGTGCATGTAGCCGACGGTGACCGAGCGCTCGAACGCCTCGCCGGTGCGGCCGTCGAACAGCGTCGTCTGGCCGCTGCTCGGCAGCTCGGCGAGCTCGAGCATGCGCTTGATCTCGGCCTCGGTCGCGCCGTCGAACACCGGCGTCGCCATCGGCACGCCATCGGTCAGGTTGCGGGCCAGGCGGAGCAGCTCCTCGTCGGAGAACTCCTTCAGGTCCACGCGCTGGCCATGCACCTTGGTGTCATGGTTGTAGATGTCGTCGAGGAACTTGCGCAGGTCGGCGACCTTCTGCTGTGCGTCCAGCATGCGCTGGATCTTGTGGCCCAGGCCCTTGGCGGCCCAGCCCAGATGCACTTCGAGGATCTGGCCGATGTTCATTCGGCTCGGCACGCCCAGCGGGTTCAGCACGATGTCGACCGTCTGGCCGTCGGCCATGTACGGCATGTCCTGCACCGGCACGATCGTCGAGACCACACCCTTGTTGCCGTGGCGGCCGGCCATCTTGTCGCCCGGCTGGATGCGGCGCTTCACGGCCAGGAACACCTTGACCATCTTCAGCACGCCCGGGGCGAGGTCGTCGCCCTGGGTGATCTTGCCGCGCTTGTCGGTGAAGCGCTTCTCGAACTCCGCCTTGTGCGTGTCGATCTGCTTCTGCGCGCGCTCGATCGCCTCGACGGCGTCGTCGTCCTTCATGCGCAGCGTGAACCAGTCCTTCTTCGGCAGGCTGTCGAGCACCAGCGAGGTGACCGTGTCGCCCTTCTTCAGTCCGGCGCCGCCGTTGGCGGTCTTGCCGATCAGCTGGGTGCGCAGGCGGTCGTAGATCGCCGCCTCGAGGATGCGGAACTGGTCGTCGAAGTCCTTCTTGACGCGGCGGATCTCGGACTCCTCGATCTGGCGGGCACGCTTGTCCTTCTCGATGCCGTCGCGGGTGAAGACCTGCACGTCGATGACCGTGCCGTCCATGCCCGGCGGCACGCGCAGCGAGCTGTCCTTAACGTCCGATGCCTTCTCGCCGAAGATCGCGCGCAGCAGCTTCTCTTCCGGGGTCAGCTGGCTTTCGCCCTTCGGCGTGACCTTGCCGACCAGAATGTCGCCGGCGCGGACTTCCGCACCGATGTACACCACGCCGGACTCGTCGAGGCGGTTCAGCGCGCTCTCGGAGACGTTCGGGATGTCGGCGGAGATCTCTTCCGGCCCGAGCTTGGTGTCGCGGGCGACGCAGGTCAGCTCTTCGATGTGGATCGTGGTGTAGCGATCCTCCTTCACGACCCGCTCGGACAGCAGGATCGAGTCCTCGAAGTTGTAGCCGTTCCACGGCATGAACGCGACCAGCATGTTCTGGCCGAGGGCCAACTCGCCGATGTCGGTCGACGGACCGTCGGCCAGCACGTCGCCGCGGGCGACCACGTCACCGACGTTCACCAGCGGACGCTGGTTGATGCAGGTGTTCTGGTTCGAACGCGTGTACTTGATCAGCGTGTAGATGTCGACACCGGCGTCGGCCTCGCCCACGATCTCCTTCTCGTTGACCTTGACCACGATGCGGCCGGCGTCGATCTGCTCGATCACGCCGCCGCGCTTCGCGTTGACGGTCACGCCCGAGTCGCGCGCCACGGCGCGCTCGATACCGGTACCGACCAGCGGCTTCTGCGCGCGCAGCGTCGGCACGGCCTGGCGCTGCATGTTCGCGCCCATCAGCGCGCGGTTGGCGTCGTCGTGCTCCAGGAACGGAACCAGCGCCGCGGCGACCGACACGGTCTGCATCGGCGAGACGTCCATGAAGTGGATCTCGGACGGCGGCTTCAGCAGCGACTCGCCCTGGTAACGGCACGCGACGAACTGCGAGGTGATCGCACCCTTGTCGTCGGTCGGCGCGTTCGCCTGGGCGATGACGTACTCGTTCTCCTCGATCGCCGACAGGAACTCGACGTCGTCGGTGACCTTGCCGTTGACGACCTTGCGGTACGGCGTCTCGAGGAAGCCGTAGCGGTTGGTGCGGGCGAACACGGCCAGCGAGTTGATCAGGCCGATGTTCGGGCCTTCCGGCGTCTCGATCGTGCAGACGCGGCCGTAGTGGGTCGGGTGCACGTCGCGCACTTCGAAGCCGGCGCGCTCGCGGGTCAGGCCGCCCGGGCCGAGGGCCGACACGCGACGCTTGTGCGTGACCTCCGACAGCGGGTTGTTCTGGTCCATGAACTGCGACAGCTGCGAGGAGCCGAAGAACTCCTTGATCGCGGCGGCCACCGGCTTGGCGTTGATCAGCTCCTGCGGGGTCAGGCCTTCGGACTCGGCCATCGACAGGCGCTCCTTGACCGCGCGCTCGACGCGGACCAGGCCCACGCGGAACACGTTCTCCGCCATTTCGCCGACCGAACGCACGCGGCGGTTGCCGAGGTGGTCGATGTCGTCCACCGTGCCGCGGCCGTTGCGGATCTCGGTCAGGACCTTGATCACGTCGAGGATGTCGGACGTCTCGCCCAGCTGGTTGCGCAGGCGCGCGGACTCGTCGTCCTTGCGCTCGGCGAAGTAGCGCGAGTCGTACAGCACCGAAGCGCCGGTGGTTTCCTTGCGGCCGATGCGGCGGTTGAACTTCATCCGGCCGACGCCCGACAGGTCGTAGCGCTCGAAGGTGAAGAACAGGTTGTGGAACAGGTTCTGCGCGGCTTCCTTGGTCGGCGGCTCGCCCGGACGCATCATCCGGTAGATCTCGACCAGCGCCTCGAGCTGGGTCTTGGAGGCGTCGATGCGCAGCGTGTTGGACACGTACGCGCCGCGGTCGAGGTCGTTCACCCACAGGGTGCCGACCGCGTCGATCCCGGCCTTGCGGAACTTCGCCAGCTGGTCGTCGGTGATCTCGTCGTTCGCGGTGGCGAGCAGCTCGCCGGTCTTCGCGTCGACGACGTCGTGCGACAGGATGCGGCCGACCAGGTAGCTGTCCGGCACGGCCAGCGCGGCGATGCCGGACGCTTCCAACTGCTTGACGTGGCGCGCGGTGATGCGGCGCCCGGCCTCGACGATGACCTTGTCGCCGTCGGCCAGGTCGAAGTCCAGCGTTTCACCGCGCAGGCGCTCGGAGACCAGCTCCCACTGCACGCCCTCGGGCATGATGTGAAAGGTGTTGATCTCGAAGAACTCGCGCAGCATTTCCTCGTTGGTGTAGCCGAGCGCGCGCAGCAGCACGGTCACCGGCAGCTTGCGGCGACGGTCGATGCGGGTGAACAGCGCGTCCTTCGGGTCGAACTCGAAGTCCAGCCACGAGCCGCGGTACGGGATGATGCGGGCGCTGTACAGCAGCTTGCCCGACGAGTGGGTCTTGCCGCGGTCGTGGTCGAAGAACACGCCGGGCGAACGGTGCAGCTGCGAGACGATGACGCGCTCGGTGCCGTTGACGATGAAGGTGCCGTTGTCGGTCATGAGCGGGATCTCGCCCATGTAGACCTCCTGCTCCTTCACGTACTTGATCGCCTTGGTCGACGACTCGCGGTCGTAGATCACCAGGCGCACGGTCACGCGCAGCGGCGCGCCGTACGACAGACCGCGGTTACGGCACTCGCGCTCGTCGAAGGCCGGCTCGCCGAGCTTGTAGCCGACGTACTCGAGGGCGGCGTTGCCGCTGTAGCTGGAGATCGGGAACACCGACTTTAGGGCGGCGTGCAGGCCCTTGTCGTCGCGCTTGGCGGGATCGGTGTGCTCCTGCAGGAACTCGCGATAGGAATCGACCTGGATCGCCAGCAGGAACGGCACTTCAAGGATCGAACGGCGCTTGCCGAAGTCCTTGCGGATGCGCTTCTTTTCGGTGAACGAGTACGTCATGGTGAGCTACCGCCTCGGTGTTGTTTTCCCGTCGACGCCGGGGGGCGCGCGGGACGGACCGCGCGTCCGCGGCCCTCGGGGTCAATCCGGAGATTGGGAAGAACTGCCAGTTGGAAGTCGCTGGTATTGCCGGCACCAGCACGCCTTCTCCCGCTACTTCCAACTGCCAACTCGGAGCTTTTTGTCGCTACCTCAACAACGGCCAAAGGCCGGGGACTTTCGTCCCCAGCCTCGGTGGTCGCCAGATGGGTCCCGGCGACGCAAGTACGGCTTACTTGACTTCGACGGTCGCGCCGGCGGCCTCGAGGTCCTTCTTCATCTTCGCGGCGTCGTCCTTCGACACGGCTTCCTTCACGGTGCCGCCGGCCTCGGTGAGGTCCTTGGCTTCCTTCAGGCCCAGGCCGGTGATGGCGCGGACGGCCTTGATGACCTCAACCTTCTTCTCGCCGGCCGACTTCAGGATGACGTTGAACTCGGTCTGCTCTTCGACCGGGGCGGCGGCGGCAGCCGGGCCGGCGGCCATCATGACCGGGGCGGCGGCGGTGACGCCGAACTTCTCTTCGATGGCCTTAACCAGGTCCATCACTTCCATCAGGGTCTTTTCCGCGATGGCGTCGACGATCTGCTCGTTGGACAGGGACATTTTGATTACCTCTGGAAATTGGATCTAACGTTGTTAGGAAAGTATTCGCGCGTGCGAACGACGATCAGGCGGTTTCGGCCGGGGCTTCTTCGGTCGCGGCGACGTCGCCACCACCCTGCTTGTCGGCGACGGCCTTGACCGCGCGGGCAAACATGGTGGCCGGCTCGGCCAGGACGCGGGCCAGCATGGCCAGGGCCTGTTCGCGGGTCGGCAGCGACGCCAGCACTTCGACGTGGCTGGCCGGGTAGACCTCGCCGCCGAAGGCGACGACCTTGGCCTGCAGCTTGTCGTTGCCCTTGGCGAACTCCTTGATCAGACGACCGGCGGCACCGGGTTCCTCGGTCGAGAACGCGTACAGCAGCGGACCGACGAGCTTGTCCTGGACAACCTCGAACTCGGTACCGGCAACGGCGCGCGACGCCAGCGTGTTCTTGACAACCTTCAGGAACACGCCCGTCTCGCGGGCCTTCTTGCGCATCGCGGTCATCTGGCTGACCGTGATGCCGGCGTACTCGGCGGCGACCAAGGAGTGGGCCTTGGCGGCGACGTCTGCCAGCTCGGCGACTACTTCCTGCTTCTGGGACAGATTGAGAGCCATTGCACTCCTCCAATTGAACTCCGCTCACGGCTCCTGCCGCTTGCGGTCCTGGGCGGCACCGGTCCTTGGCGCCGGGGATGCCTTGCGGCGTCCCGGGTGGTGGCCACTCCAGAAACGAATTTCCAGAAGGGGCGACCATCTACGCAGGCCGACTCGCGCGAGTCCGGATTAAGCAGCCCCGCTTCCACCGACGGCGAATCCATGCCAAGTCGAGCATCCGTGCCCGTCGCCGGTAGGCGCTGACCGCACCTGCGGTCTTTGACGGCTATCGCGTCCGGCCGTGGCCGTTGGCGATGCCCTCAAAAGGTGTTGCCGCCGGCGGCGCGGGGCCGCCGGCGCAATGCGATTACTTGAGGCTCAGCGACGCCTGGTCCACGGTGACGCCCGGGCCCATCGTCGTGCTGATCGAAACCTTCTGCAGGTACTGGCCCTTGGCGGTCGCCGGCTTGGCCTTGATCAGGTCCAGCAGCAGCGCCTGCAGGTTGTCCTTCAGCGAGCCGGCTTCGAAGTCGGCCTTGCCGATGGTGCAGTGGATGATGCCGGCCTTGTCGGTGCGGTAGCGGACCTGGCCGCCCTTGGCGTTCTTCACCGCCTCGCCCGGGTTCGGGGAGACCGTGCCGACCTTCGGGTTCGGCATCAGGCCGCGCGGGCCCAGCAGCGTGCCGAGCTTGCCGACCACGCGCATGGCGTCCGGCGTCGCGATGACGACGTCGTAGTTCAGGTCGCCGCCCTGCATCTTCTCGGCCAGGTCGTCCATGCCCACGGCGTCGGCGCCGGCGGCCAGCGCCTCGTCGGCCTTGGCGCCCGACGGGGCGAACACGGCGACGCGCACGGTCTTGCCGGTGCCGGCCGGCAGCACGGTCGAACCGCGCACCTGCTGGTCGGACTTCTTGGCGTCGACGCCCAGGCGCACGGCCACGTCGACGGACTCGACGAACTTGGCCTTGGTGGCGGTCTTGACGATCTTGATCGCTTCTTCGATGGCGTAGGCCTTGCCCGGCACCACCGCGGCCTTGATGGCCTTCTCACGCTTGGTCATTGCCATGTCTTAGCCCTCCACCACCAGACCCATGCTGCGGGCCGAACCCGCAATCGTCTTCACCGCCGCGTCGAGGTCGGCCGCCGTCAGGTCGGCTTCCTTCTGCTTGGCGATCTCCTCGAGCTGGGCGCGGGTGACCTTGCCCACCTTGTCGGTGTTCGGGCGCTTGGAGCCGGACGCGATGCCCGCGGCCTTCTTCAGCAGCACCGACGCCGGGGTGCTCTTGGTGACGAACGTGAACGTACGGTCGGAGTACGCGGTGATGATCACCGGGGTCGGCAGACCCGGCTCGAGCTTGGAGGTCGCTGCGTTGAACGCCTTGCAGAACTCCATGATGTTCAGGCCGCGCTGGCCGAGGGCCGGGCCGACGGGCGGCGACGGATTGGCCTGGCCGGCCTTGACCTGCAACTTGATGTAACCGACTACCTTCTTAGCCATTGCTCTCTCTCCGGGTGCAAGCGCCTGGACCACAGGCTCCCCATCGGACCGGGAAACGCACGTGTCCCGGCATCACGTTTTGGACGCAGCAACGGCCGCTACGGGGCTTGCGCCCCCGGCGGCCGTTCAGCTTGCGACTCGCCCCCGAGGGCGGCGAGCCGGCAAGTATAGCGGAGTTACTTGGCCTTTTCGACCTGGCTGAACTCGAGCTCGACCGGGGTCGAGCGGCCGAAGATCAGCACCGCCACCCGCAGGCGGCTCTTGTCGTAGTTGATTTCCTCGACCACGCCGTTGAAGTCGTTGAACGGGCCGTCGACGACGCGGACCATCTCGCCCGGCTCGAACAGGACCTTCGGCTTCGGCTTCTCGACGCCGTCCTGCACGCGCTGCAGGATCATGTCGGCCTCGCGGTCGGCGATCGGCAACGGGCGATCGGCGGTGCCGCCGATGAAGCCCATCACCTTCGGGGTCTCCTTGACCAGGTGCCAGCTCTCGTTGTCCATGCGCGGAATGCCCGCCTCGTCATGGGTCGCGATCTGGACCAGCACGTAGCCGGGGAAGAACTTGCGCTCGGAACGGCGCTTCTGGCCGGCACGCATTTCCACGACCTCTTCGGTCGGGACCAGGACTTCGCCGAAGCGATCCTGCATGCCGTCGCGGACGATGCGGTCGCGCAGCGCCTGCGCCACCGACTTCTCGAAGCCGGAGTAGGCGTGGACGACGTACCAGCGCTTGTGGACTTCAGTCATTGCGTTAGCGCCCCAGGATGAACTTGACGACGGCCTGGATGACCACGTCGAAGCCGGCGAGGATCAGGCTCAGCACGACGACGGCCACCATCACCACCCAGGTCATGCGCATGGCCTCCTGGCGCGTCGGCCAGACCACCTTGCGCAGCTCGAAGCGCGATTCGGACAGGAACTCGCGGGTCTGCTGGCCCTTGGCCGTAGCCAGGAACACCACCGCGCCGGCGACGAGGCCGGCCACGACGACCAGGGCACGCAGCGGGCCGGCCCACTGGTCGAACCAGGTGTAGGCGAACAGGCCGCCGACCACCAGCAGCAGCGCCAGCGCGTACTTCACGATGTCGCCCGCGGCGGCGGACTTGGATTGCTCGACCTTGCTGTTCATCCGATCCATCGCACGGCCAACGGCCGCGTCTGTCAGGGGGAAACCCGGCCGTCAGGCCGGATCCCGGCGGAAGGACCCGCGCGGTGTGTGGCACGCCAGGAGGGACTCGAACCCCCAACCTGCGGTTTTGGAGACCGCTGCTCTGCCAATTGAGCTACTGGCGTAGAAATCGTTCACGACTGCAGTGTGCCGCTTCCGAAAAAGGCAACGGCGGCTCGCGCCGCCCTGCCTGGTTTCTTCGGCTTCCCAGTGCGGCCGACCGCGTGGCCGGCCGCGCTGGAGGTCGTCCCCGGCAGGCCGGGGCGACCGCGCTTACTTGATGATCTTCGCCACGACGCCGGCGCCGACGGTGCGGCCGCCTTCGCGGATCGCGAAGCGCAG
>NZ_QXJI01000007.1 GCF_003586305.1 Cognatilysobacter tabacisoli
CAAAGAAAAACCCCGCCCTCTTTCGAAGGCGGGGTTTTAGGGTAAAGCCCCTGGCGATGACCTACTCTTGCATGGCTTAGGCCACACTACCATCGGCGCATGTGCGTTTCACTTCCGAGTTCGGGATGGGATCGGGTGGTTCCACACAGCTATAGTCACCAGGGAGAGGGTGGAGGGTCGCGGGTCGTGACGGTGTTGCAGTCACGATCGCGCACACGCTCTCGTTGGGTTGCTTCGGACGGATGGATCCCGTCTTTGGGCGAATAAGTTTGGGAAGTAGCGAAGTTTGTTGGCGAATGTCGTCGACGCGTCGTCGAGTCCAAGGCCACTTGAGGTTATATGGTCAAGCCACACGGATCATTAGTACAGGTTAGCTCAATGGATTGCTCCACTTACACACCCTGCCTATCAACCACCTGGTCTTGATGGTTCCTTTAGGGGAGTCAAGCTCCCGGGAGATCTCATCTTGAGGCGCGCTTCCCGCTTAGATGCTTTCAGCGGTTATCGCTTCCGAACATAGCTACCCGGCAGTGCCACTGGCGTGACAACCGGAACACCAGAGGTTCGTCCACTCCGGTCCTCTCGTACTAGGAGCAGCCCCTCTCAAATCTCCAACGCCCACGACAGATAGGGACCGAACTGTCTCACGACGTTCTGAACCCAGCTCGCGTACCACTTTAAATGGCGAACAGCCATACCCTTGGGACCGACTACAGCCCCAGGATGTGATGAGCCGACATCGAGGTGCCAAACACCGCCGTCGATATGAACTCTTGGGCGGTATCAGCCTGTTATCCCCGGAGTACCTTTTATCCGTTGAGCGATGGCCCTTCCATACAGAACCACCGGATCACTAAGACCTACTTTCGTACCTGCTTGATCCGTCGATCTTGCAGTCAAGCACGCTTATGCCTTTGCACACAGTGCGCGATGTCCGACCGCGCTGAGCGTACCTTCGTGCTCCTCCGTTACACTTTGGGAGGAGACCGCCCCAGTCAAACTACCCACCATACACGGTCCCCGATCCGGATTACGGACCCAGGTTAGAACGTCAAGCACGACAGGGTGGTATTTCAAGGTTGGCTCCACCCCAGCTAGCGCCAGGGTTTCATAGCCTCCCACCTATCCTACACAGACGAACTCAACGTTCAGTGTAAAGCTATAGTAAAGGTTCACGGGGTCTTTCCGTCTTGCCGCGGGAACGCTGCATCTTCACAGCGATTTCAATTTCACTGAGTCTCGGGTGGAGACAGCGCCGCTGTCGTTACGCCATTCGTGCAGGTCGGAACTTACCCGACAAGGAATTTCGCTACCTTAGGACCGTTATAGTTACGGCCGCCGTTTACCGGGGCTTCGATCAAGAGCTTCGCCTTGCGGCTGACCCCATCAATTAACCTTCCGGCACCGGGCAGGCGTCACACCCTATACGTCCACTTTCGTGTTTGCAGAGTGCTGTGTTTTTGATAAACAGTCGCAGCGGCCTGGTCACTGCGGCCCCCCTCAGCTATTAACCATGGAGGGCGCACCTTCTCCCGAAGTTACGGTGCTATTTTGCCTAGTTCCTTCACCCGAGTTCTCTCAAGCGCCTGAGAATTCTCATCCTGCCCACCTGTGTCGGTTTACGGTACGGTCTGCGTAAGCTGAAGCTTAGGAGCTTTTCCTGGAAGCGTGATATCGGTTGCTTCGCCCTAATGGGCTGGTCCTTAGTCTCAACGTTGCGCCCCCGGATTTGCCTAAGGGCACCGCCTCAACTCTCTCACCGGGACAACCAACGCCCGGCCAACCTAACCTTCTCCGTCCCTCCATCGCACTTACGCGAGGTGCTGGAATATTAACCAGCTTCCCATCGACTACGCATTTCTGCCTCGCCTTAGGGGCCGACTCACCCTGCGTCGATTAACGTTGCGCAAGGAAACCTTGGGCTTTCGGCGTGCGGGCTTTTCACCCGCATTATCGTTACTCATGTCAGCATTCGCACTTCCGATACCTCCAGCAACCTTCTCAAGTCACCTTCAACGGCTTACGGAACGCTCCTCTACCGCGCACACATAAGTGTGCACCCCAAGCTTCGGTTCATCGCTTAGCCCCGTTAAATCTTCCGCGCAGACCGACTCGACCAGTGAGCTATTACGCTTTCTTTAAAGGGTGGCTGCTTCTAAGCCAACCTCCTGGCTGTCTGTGCCTTTCCACATCGTTTTCCACTTAGCGATGAATTTGGGACCTTAGCTGTGGGTCTGGGTTGTTTCCCTTTTCACGACGGACGTTAGCACCCGCCGTGTGTCTCCCGTACAGTCCGTCTCGGTATTCGGAGTTTGCAATGGTTTGGTAAGTCGCAATGACCCCCTAGCCATAACAGTGCTCTACCCCCGAGAGGATACATACGAGGCGCTACCTAAATAGCTTTCGAGGAGAACCAGCTATCTCCGGGTTCGATTAGCTTTTCACTCCTAATCACACCTCATCCCCTACCTTTGCAACGGGAGTGGGTTCGGGCCTCCAGTACCTGTTACGGTACCTTCACCCTGGGCATGACTAGATCACCCGGTTTCGGGTCTACTGCCCGCGACTATGCGCCCTTATCAGACTCGGTTTCCCTTCGCCTCCCCTATACGGTTAAGCTTGCCACGAACAGTAAGTCGCTGACCCATTATACAAAAGGTACGCAGTCACCCCTTTCAGGGCTCCTACTGCTTGTACGCACACGGTTTCAGGGTCTATTTCACTCCCTTCACCAGGGTTCTTTTCGCCTTTCCCTCACGGTACTGGTTCACTATCGGTCGGTCAGGAGTATTTAGCCTTGGAGGATGGTCCCCCCATATTCAGACAGGGTTTCTCGTGCCCCGCCCTACTCGATTTCATCGGATGGGTCCTTTCGCATACCGGGCTGTCACCGTCTATGGCCGAGCTTTCCAACTCGTTTTGCTAAAACCCAACCGACTTAAGGGCTAGTCCCCGTTCGCTCGTCACTACTTAGGGAATCTCGGTTGATTTCTTTTCCTCCGGGTACTTAGATATTTCAGTTCTCCGGGTTCGCTTCCAGCAGCTATGTATTCACTGCAGGATACCTATTGCTAGGTGGGTTTCCCCATTCGGACATCGCGGGATCAATGCTTATTGCCAGCTCCCCCGCGCTTTTCGCAGGCTGTCACGTCCTTCATCGCCTCTGACCGCCAAGGCATCCACCGTGTGCGCTTATTCGCTTGACCATATAACCCCAAGTCGCCTCGGAGTCACTGTGCCCGGGGGTACAAATCCCGGACGCGAAATATAACGACTCAATTAATAAGGTGCCTCTCGGCACCCGCCTTAGCCTCTACGACACGTCATGGACATTCGTCTCAAAACGCTCGCTACTTCCCAATTTTCAAAGAACGCCAATCCGGCTTCAGCGCCGAACCGCTTCAAATCTGATGTGTGCGCAATTCAGAGACCATGCTGACGGGAGATGGTGGGTCTGGGAGGACTCGAACCACCGGCCTCACCCTTATCAGGGGTGCGCTCTAACCACCTGAGCTACAGACCCAAAAGTCTTGCCTGGCTGGTTTGGTGGAGCTTGTCGGGATCGAACCGACGACCCCCTGCTTGCAAAGCAGGTGCTCTCCCAGCTGAGCTAAAGCCCCATGTCCAAACGACCAACGGGACGACCCCGCGGGATCCCCTGTGGGATGCCCCGGTACTCTGAATGCAGGTCACTTGTGCGGACGCCTGACAGGCAATGCCGCCACCTTGTTTACATCTCTAAAGGAGGTGATCCAGCCGCACCTTCCGATACGGCTACCTTGTTACGACTTCACCCCAGTCATCGGCCACACCGTGGCAAGCGCCCTCCCGAAGGTTAAGCTACCTGCTTCTGGTGCAACAAACTCCCATGGTGTGACGGGCGGTGTGTACAAGGCCCGGGAACGTATTCACCGCAGCAATGCTGATCTGCGATTACTAGCGATTCCGACTTCATGGAGTCGAGTTGCAGACTCCAATCCGGACTGAGATGGGGTTTCTGGGATTGGCTCCGCCTCGCGGCATCGCAGCCCTCTGTCCCCACCATTGTAGTACGTGTGTAGCCCTGGCCGTAAGGGCCATGATGACTTGACGTCATCCCCACCTTCCTCCGGTTTGTCACCGGCGGTCTCCTTAGAGTTCCCACCATTACGTGCTGGCAACTAAGGACAAGGGTTGCGCTCGTTGCGGGACTTAACCCAACATCTCACGACACGAGCTGACGACAGCCATGCAGCACCTGTGTCACGGTTCCCGAAGGCACCAATCCATCTCTGGAAAGTTCCGTGCATGTCAAGGCCAGGTAAGGTTCTTCGCGTTGCATCGAATTAAACCACATACTCCACCGCTTGTGCGGGCCCCCGTCAATTCCTTTGAGTTTCAGTCTTGCGACCGTACTTCCCAGGCGGCGAACTTAACGCGTTAGCTTCGATACTGAGTGCCAAGTTGCACCCAACATCCAGTTCGCATCGTTTAGGGCGTGGACTACCAGGGTATCTAATCCTGTTTGCTCCCCACGCTTTCGTGCCTCAGTGTCAGTGCTGGTCCAGGGTGTCGCCTTCGCCACAGATGTTCCTCCCGATATCTACGCATTTCACTGCTACACCGGGAATTCCACACCCCTCTACCGCACTCTAGCCTGCCAGTATCCAATGCCATTCCCAGGTTGAGCCCAGGGCTTTCACATCGGACTTAACAAACCACCTACGCACGCTTTACGCCCAGTAATTCCGAGTAACGCTTGCACCCTTCGTATTACCGCGGCTGCTGGCACGAAGTTAGCCGGTGCTTATTCTTCCGGTACCGTCATAACACCCGGTTATTAGCCGAATGCTTTTCTTTCCGGACAAAAGTGCTTTACAACCCGAAGGCCTTCTTCACACACGCGGCATGGCTGGATCAGGCTTGCGCCCATTGTCCAATATTCCCCACTGCTGCCTCCCGTAGGAGTCTGGACCGTGTCTCAGTTCCAGTGTGGCTGATCATCCTCTCAGACCAGCTACGGATCGTCGCCTTGGTGGGCCTTTACCCCGCCAACTAGCTAATCCGGCGTCGGCTCATCTATCTGCGTGAGGCCTTGCGGTCCCCCACTTTCACCCGTAGGTCGTATGCGGTATTAGCGTAAGTTTCCCTACGTTATCCCCCACAAATAGGCAGATTCCGACGCATTCCTCACCCGTCCGCCACTCGCCACCCAGAGAGCAAGCTCTCCTGTGCTGCCGTTCGACTTGCATGTGTTAGGCCTGCCGCCAGCGTTCACTCTGAGCCAGGATCAAACTCTTCACTTAAGTATTGCGACTCGGACCGAAGTCCTCGTCAATGCTTTGAGTGCAGTCGCTCTCTCCAAGGCCCAAACTGACTCGTTACTCGCATTTGCATGCTTTCTTGATTCATTTGGACTTTGTGTCAAACGTCTGCGGATGGACAACGCCACCGGCCAGACGCCCGCACAAGTCACCTGCGCACACTGTCAAAGATCGTGGACTTCGGCCTCAGCGCCTCGTCCCGCCCTCCGCACCAAAGTGCCCGAGGGAGCCGCACATCTTACAGCCAATTTCGCAGTCGTCAACACCTTGTG
This sequence comes from Cognatilysobacter tabacisoli, assembly GCF_003586305.1. Taxonomy (GTDB): domain Bacteria; phylum Pseudomonadota; class Gammaproteobacteria; order Xanthomonadales; family Xanthomonadaceae; genus Cognatilysobacter_A; species Cognatilysobacter_A tabacisoli. Next base: position 5,576 of record NZ_QXJI01000007.1, read on the forward strand.
AACTGCTTTTTTCGGCT
>NZ_QXJI01000008.1 GCF_003586305.1 Cognatilysobacter tabacisoli
AAATTCGAGCGCACCAAGCCGCACGTGAACGTGGGCACGATCGGTCACGTTGACCACGGCAAGACGACGCTGACGGCGGCGCTGACGAAGATTGGCGCCGAGCGATTCGGTGGCGAGTTCAAGGCGTACGACCAGATCGACGCGGCGCCGGAAGAGAAGGCGCGCGGCATCACGATCTCGACGGCGCACGTGGAGTACGAGAGCCCGACGCGCCACTACGCGCACGTCGACTGCCCGGGCCACGCCGACTACGTGAAGAACATGATCACGGGTGCGGCGCAGATGGACGGCGCGATCCTGGTGTGCTCGGCCGCGGACGGCCCGATGCCGCAGACGCGCGAGCACATCCTGCTGGCCCGCCAGGTGGGCGTGCCGTACATCGTGGTCTTCCTGAACAAGGCGGACATGGTGGACGACGCCGAGCTGCTGGAGCTGGTGGAGATGGAAGTCCGCGAGCTGCTGAGCAAGTACGATTTCCCGGGCGACGACACGCCGATCATCCACGGTTCGGCGCTGAAGGCGCTGGAAGGTGACCAGAGCGAGATCGGCGTGCCGGCGATCCTGAAGCTGGTCGAGGCGCTGGACACGTACATTCCGGAGCCGGAGCGCGACATCGACAAGCCGTTCCTGATGCCGGTCGAGGACGTGTTCTCGATCTCGGGTCGCGGCACGGTGGTCACGGGCCGCATCGAGCGCGGCATCATCAAGGTCGGCGACGAAATCGAGATCGTCGGCATCCGTCCGACGCAGAAGACGACGGTCACCGGCGTGGAGATGTTCCGCAAGCTGCTGGACCAGGGCCAGGCGGGCGACAACGCGGGCCTGCTGCTGCGCGGCACGAAGCGTGACGACGTCGAGCGCGGCCAGGTGCTGTGCAAGCCCGGTTCGATCAAGCCGCACACGGACTTCGAGGCCGAGGTGTACGTGCTGTCGAAGGACGAGGGCGGCCGCCACACGCCGTTCTTCAAGGGCTACCGCCCGCAGTTCTACTTCCGCACGACGGACATCACGGGCGCCTGCCAGCTGCCGGAAGGCGTGGAGATGGTGATGCCGGGCGACAACGTGAAGATGGTGGTGTCGCTGATCAACCCGGTGGCGATGGACGAGGGCCTGCGCTTCGCGATCCGCGAAGGCGGCCGCACCGTCGGCGCCGGCGTCGTGGC
>NZ_QXJI01000009.1 GCF_003586305.1 Cognatilysobacter tabacisoli
GCTGCAAGAGCGAGCGTAACCGCCGCACCGAGCTGAACGTGCAGAACTAAGCGTTATCGCGGACGCCTTCCGGTCCGCTTGCAGTACCCGAAGCCCGGCCTCGTGCCGGGCTTCTTTTTGGGCCCCGTCGCGGGACGGTCAAGGCCTGTTAAGCTGTATTAACAAGGACCTTGACGGTGTATTATCCGGGCCGCCAGAGACCCGCGGCGCCGGCGACTCATCGAGTGCCACACGAGTCCCTGTCTGCGTTTGCGCCGTTTATCTGATTCGATTTTTCCCGCCAGTTCCGCCCGTATTGAACGAGGAGCACGAGTATGAACTTCCGCGTGTTGAGCACCGCCCTTCTGGCCGGCTTGGCCTTTTCGCAGGCTGCGGCCGCCCAGGATTTCGATGACCGTTGGTACCTGACCGGCTCGGCCGGCTTCAATCTGCAGGACAACGACCGTGGCACCCGCAACGCGCCGTTCCTGGGCCTGGGCCTGGGCAAGTTCGTCAGCCCGAACTGGTCGATCGACGGCGAGCTGAACTACCAGAACCCGAAGCTGGATTCGAACCAGGACCTCAACTGGAGCCAGTACGGCCTGTCGCTCGACGCCCGTCGCCATTTCCTGGTTGATGGCCGCGGCTGGAACCCGTACCTGCTGATGGGCCTGGGCTTCCAGCGCTCGGAAGAGGAGTTCGACGCGTTCCCGTCGGTCAACTCGCCGGGCCAGCGTGAAGACGGCAACCTGGCCGCCAAGGTCGGTGCCGGTATCCAGAGCTCGTTCGCCGACAAGCGCGCCGCGATCCGCGCCGAGCTGGCCTACCGCGCCGACTTCGACGACACCAGCGTGGCCGCTCCGGACGAAGACTGGTTCGGCGACGTGCTGGCTTCGGTCGGCGTGATCATCCCGCTCGGCGCCCCGGCTGCTCC
>NZ_QXJI01000010.1 GCF_003586305.1 Cognatilysobacter tabacisoli
CGCTTAGTTCTGCACGTTCAGCTCGGTGCGGCGGTTACGCTCGCTCTTGCAGCCCGGCAGCGTCTGGCCCAGGTCCTCGAGCGGACGGCTCTCGCCGTAGCCGTTCGGGCCCGACAGGCGAGCGGCGTCGATGCCGTTCGTCGTCAGGTAGTCGTACACGGCGCGCGAGCGACGCTCCGACAGCGACTGGTTGTAGGCATCCGAACCGCACTGGTCGGTGTGACCGGCCACTTCGGCACGCAGCTCCGGGTAACGCTGGAAGATCTGCACGGCCTCGTTGAGGATCGCCACCGCATCCGGACGCAGCGTCGACTTGTCGAAGTCGAAGTTCACGCCCTTCAGGTCGAGCGACACCGGCACCGGGCAGCCGTCCGGACCGATCGTCTGGCCAGCCTGCGAACCCGGGCACTTGTCGTCGCAGTTGTTCACGCCGTCGCCGTCGTCGTCGCCATCGGCGCAGTTCGGGGCGGCCGGGGCCGGCGGCGGCGGCGGAGCAGCCGGGGCGCCGAGCGGGATGATCACGCCGACCGAAGCCAGCACGTC